>NZ_JALIEA010000001.1 GCF_022869005.1 Corynebacterium kalidii
CGCGCCTCCGCCGGATTCACCGGCGCACACCTGCAGGTCAACGGATGCGCCGGACCAGTGAGCATCCGCTCGTACGTCACCGTGTCGACCACCTCCCCGACCTCGGTCGACGCGGTGAGTGTCTACGGCACCGCCACCCGCATCCGCTAGAACACCCAGCCCAAAGCACCGGTATGCACCGGTACGCACCGGTACGCACCGGCATTTTCGACCCGGTGTCGCCCGGCCTGGTCTCTATGACGAGACCGCCTGTCCCGACACCATCTACCCAGGAGTTTTCAGCTGTCATGACCTCGACAACCACCACCGGCAACACCCGCAACCGCAGCCCCCGCCGTGGTCGTCGCCTTGCCGGCGCCGCCGCGATGGCGTTGGCCGCCGCCACGGTCACCGCCGGGATCACCGCCCCCACCAGTGCCGCCGCGACGATGGGCACCTACATGGCCCACGGCACGACGGTGGACTGCATCGTCTACCACGATGTGCGCGTCGGCCCAGTTATCGCCGGCACCACCGACGGCAACTGCCGTACAGCCACCGGTGAGTACACCCCCGGCGCAGGGACATACCCCGGGGCGTGGTTCATCGGCAGTGTCGCCGCCCCTGACGGCAACGTTTACAGCGGGCTCGTGTTGAACCAGTGGAACCTCCCGGTGCACTGATCAACCGTCCCACGTTGTCCGTCGGCACCCCGCGAGTGCGCGCGCAGGGTGCAGAAACATCCACCCGCGTCGACGGGAACCATTCACCGCACAACACACCGACTGACCAGGATTGACGACACCGGCACGGTCGCCGGCGACGCTGACCCCCGTTGAGGATCCGTGATTCACCCATGAGCACCACCACCCAGCCCACCGACACCGCATCAGCGACGCCAACGCCAGCGTCTCTGCCGGTCACCGCCAGTACCCCCGACACCGACCAGAACGACGGGAAAGACGACACCACCACCGAACCGATGTGGATCCCGGTATCGAAACTGATCATCGGTGTCCTCGTCGTCCTGGCTGCACTGACGTTCTCCGAGCACATCGCCGAACCGATCGACACCTACGGCTATGTCCCGGTGATGTTCTTCTACATCATCGTGATGATCATCGGCGGCGGACTGATGGTCTCCGGGTTCATGACCCTGTGGACCAAAGCCACCACCGCCGGTTCGAACTCGCAGCGGTAACACCGGACATAAGGAAACGCCCCCGTGACCACCACACCCCACCAGCCCGGTCAGCCCAGTCAATCCCGACTGCGTCGCTACGCCGCCGGCCTCGCCGCCGCTGGACTGCTGTCCACCCCACTGCTGTTCACCGCCACCGGCAGTGCCGTCGCCGACCAAGAGACCCCGGCCGAGCGGTGCCAACGCCAGACCGCCGAATACAACGCGGCGATGGAAACCGCCTGGCGGGCCGCCCATCCTGGCCAGGAGCCCACCGGCAACGAGTGGCCCCCGTTCGCCTGCCACGACATCCCCACCCCGACCCTGCCACCGGGACCACCACCCGGCGGCGGGGACAACGGTAACGGTGCTGGTGGTGCAGGTGAGTCCGGGGCAGGGCGCACCCACCACTACCAGGGCTTCGACCAGCCCGAGGGGCAGTACCGCCAGGACATGGACCTCGGCGGGCCACGGACCGGCCTGGCCGACCGCATGGACCAGCGGCGGGACACCAGTGAGCCCGGCACAGCTACCGACACCACCGGTCCCTCGGCCGGGGACACCGCCCGGTCGAACGTGCGCCAGGTCATCCCCTGGAACACCACCGTCACCGACGACAACGGCGACTCCCGGCAGGTCCG
>NZ_JALIEA010000002.1 GCF_022869005.1 Corynebacterium kalidii
CACATTGCCAACAAGCAACCCGCCGGTAAACACCCGACGACAACCTGCACCCTGCACCAGCACCACCCGGACACTGTCCCGGCGTCTCGCTGACCCGGATTAATCTACACAGCACCCTCCCGACACGCAAAACACCAGGTCAGAGCCGCGTCTTCCGAAATCGGTCCGGATCCGCGACGGTATGCCCCTTACTCCGGCGGCGCCGTCGCCGTTCATGGACAGGTCACCTGGAATCCAGCTATCCCGTATGCCGGTCCCTCGTGGAGCCGTGCCACGTCCGACCACTCTGGGATCCCGGGCCTCCTCGTGTGCGGCAGCCGTTCCCCGGATTCGTCTCGGTTGGTGACGCGACGCATGGCGTTGGTGAGCACCCGCGCATCCTGCCGGTTGAACAACGGATTCGTCCTTGTCCTCGGGGCATCGCGGCCCCATGAGGGTGAGTTCCCATGCCCCGCCCATCGCACCACACCTCATAGAGCTCCACCTGTGGGACGTGGATCCGCCTACAGTCTTATTCACGGCCCTCCTCGTTCCCGCACCCTGCGCCCCTCCCCTGCACACATACTGCATCGCTGATGGCCTGGACGCACCCCGTCGTGCCAACGCGGGCCAATGTCCCGACGGGGAGGGGCCAACATCTGCACTCAACTCCGTCGAAATCTTCTGTCTACCGGTCGACGACCACCGGGCCGACTGCACCAGTGGGTAGTCGTGTCCCACCGGAGCAGCTCCGCTCCTGTCCCATACCGGCGTCAGCGCTCCGCGTAGATGCCTCGTCACTCCGTCCCCAGGGATGCTGGGAACGGCGAGAACGTCGATCCGGTGTCCGCATCGACAGTCGTAGACAGCTCCAGAAACGGGCAACACCCTGGTTCCCCGACGGGTTCCGTCGGGGATACGAGACCGCCCGACCGCCGACCCCCACGGTCCGTACCCCGCCCTGGGGTAAAGCCCCGCATCCCTATCCCGCGCTTCCCGCCGAGGTGCATCCCTATCCTGGTTCTGTCGGCTGGGGCGGGCACCGACTGCAGGACGCCAGCTTCCACTATGCCCGACGCCAACCTCGAGGAGAACGGCAGCAGCATCCCCGGGGTGCACTCCGCATTACCCGTCTGTCCAAAGGAGCCGCACACGCTGCGCCCCGGACCAACTGAAACCCGGACCTTCTCTGCGGTGCCTCGGTTCTGTGAATTGTGGGGCCCGTTCCCCGCAAGCAGGGACGGGTACCTCGGGACGCCCGCCCCATCCGTTGCGGGTCATGCACTCCCCTCGCTAACGACGACACACTTCACAGAGAACGCCGCGATGCGAATAGCCTTCGGTCCCCGATCGCCGACGCAGGCTGTCCCCTCCCCCACCTCCCCGGTGCACCGATCACGCGGGGGCCGGGAGCAGTCCCAGGACGGGGTTGATAGTCAGAAGGTGTCCTCGGTATCCGCCCCTCTCCAACAGGCCGCCCCACTAGGGCATGTCTCTCAAAAAGTCGATCCGGGAGATGACACCCTGGACAGCAAGGACGGACAATCCCTCCACCTGTTCACTGACGCCCGGTGGGCCCGCATCGAACCACTCCTGCCCTCCTCGGACGGCCACCAGGGGCGAGCGTTTCGCGACAACCGCCTGGTCGCCGGAGGCGTCATCTACCGATACCGGACCGCTACCGCCTGGCGTGACCTACCCGACTACTTCAGCGCATGGTAGTCCGTGCGGAAACGCCACCGCCGCTACACCGCCGACGGCACCTGCGACACGGCGCTGGTCAGAATCCTCGCTGACACTGGTGCCGCCAGTGAGATTGACTGGACGGTGCCAGTGGATGCGACAATCAACCGTGCCCCACCAGGACGGCACGGACACGGCCACGCCCGAGCTGCACGCAGGGGGGCGCAGGCGAATTACACGAATTAGGGCGCTCAGGGCTGCTGCCCGACTGAACCTGCCGGGCACCGGGAGGCCTGAGCACCAGGATCCATGCCGGAGTCGATGGTGCCGGCCGGCCGTTGTCGATCGTGGTCACCGGCGGGCACCGCAAGACGGTGCCGTCCTGCGTGAGGTCGTCGATGACATCCGGGTGTCCCGGGGCGGTGGTGCCGGACCACGCACCACTCCGGATGCGGCGCTGGCCGATAGGGCCTGCCCAACCAAGGGCACCCGGGAGCATCTACGGGAGTATCTACGGTCCCGGGGGTATCAGGACACCCATCCCCGAAGAGATCGACCAGGTCACTGACCGGAAGAAGGATCCCGCCGGCGCAGTTCAGTCGGCCGTCGTTGCCCGGCTCGCGCCTTTAAGAGAGACGGTCTAGGACATCACTCGAATAGCGACCGGACAGCTATTCGCCCCAATTCCGTCGCTGAACCAGGCGCATGAGCTCCACCTCCGGTCCCCTCCGGACGGTTGGAACGGTGAGGGCGAGGGCCAGCGAAACACACAGATCTCCGACGAGCCTGTGGACATCGCCCACGGCCATCGAAGACCACGATCGCACCCGCCGAGCCGCGGGGCAGCGGTCCACCTGCCACCAGCAGTATGCGCCGTCGACCCGACGAAACAATGCTCCGGCCCCTCCCGGACATCCGCGACGCGTCGGCCTCGCGGTGGTGCGCCCCAAACACCCCCAACCGGAAACGGGCATAAAAAAGTGGTGTGTGACCACAACAACCACAACGATTGCTGCAACCACACACCACACAAAAGAACAATGCCGGCGGCGACCTACTCTCCCACACCCTCCCAGGTGCAGTACCATCGGCGCAGGCAGGCTTAGCTTCCGGGTTCGGAAAGGGACCGGGCGTGACCCCGCCGCTAAAACCACCGACAAAAACACAAGAACAAAACACACACCCACCCGACAAACCAAGTGGTGTGCTGTGCCGTTCCAGACACTGCACAATGAACGCGAATACCAACAACTTACGCAACAAGCCAACTTCAAGCCATTACAATAATGTCATCCTCGGTCAATTAGTACCGGTCACCTCCAACACTCACATGCTGTCCAGATCCGGCCTATCAACCCCGTCGTCTACAGGGAACCTCAAACGAAACCTCATCTCGAAACAGGCTTCCCGCTTAGATGCTTTCAGCGGTTATCCCTCCCATACGTAGCCAACCAGCCATGCCACGGGCGTGACAACTGGCCCACCAGAGGTATGTCCAACCCGGTCCTCTCGTACTAGGGTCAGCCTTTCTCAAGTTTCAACGCGCACGGCGGATAGAGACCGAACTGTCTCACGACGTTCTAAACCCAGCTCGCGTGCCGCTTTAATGGGCGAACAGCCCAACCCTTGGGACCAACTCCAGCCCCAGGATGCGACGAGCCGACATCGAGGTGCCAAACCATCCCGTCGATATGGACTCTTGGGGAAGATCAGCCTGTTATCCCCGGGGTACCTTTTATCCGTTGAGCGACACCGCTTCCACAAGCCGGTGCCGGATCACTAGTCCCTACTTTCGTACCTGCTCGACCTGTCAGTCTCACAGTCAAGCTCCCTTGTGCACTTACACTCAACACCTGATTACCAACCAGGCTGAGGGAACCTTTGGGCGCCTCCGTTACTCTTTGGGAGGCAACCGCCCCAGTTAAACTACCCACCAGGCACTGTCCCTAACCCAGATCATGGGCCGAGGTTCAGATATCCAGCACGATCAGAGTGGTATTTCAACAACGACTCCACAACCACTAGCGTGACCGCTTCACAGTCTCCCACCTATCCTACACAAACCGAACCGAACACCAATACCAAGCTATAGTGAAGGTCCCGGGGTCTTTTCGTCCTGCCGCGCGTAACGAGCATCTTTACTCGTACTGCAATTTCGCCGGGCCTGTGGTTGAGACAGCAGGGAAGTCGTTACGCCATTCGTGCAGGTCGGAACTTACCCGACAAGGAATTTCGCTACCTTAGGATGGTTATAGTTACCACCGCCGTTTACTGGGGCTTAAATTCTCCGCTTCGGTGAAAACACCTAACAGGTCCTCTTAACCTTCCAGCACCGGGCAGGCGTCAGTCCGTATACATCGACTTACCGTCTTCGCACGGACCTGTGTTTTTAGTAAACAGTCGCTTCCCTCTATCCTCTGCGACCCACACCAGCTCCAGCCGAAAAAGCCTTCACCAGCACGGGCCCCCCTTCTCCCGAAGTTACGGGGGCATTTTGCCGAGTTCCTTAACCACAGTTCACCCGATCGCCTTAGTATTCTCTACCTGACCACCTGTGTCGGTTTGGGGTACGGGCCGAATGTGCACATCGCTAGAGGCTTTTCTCGACAGCATAGGATCACCAACATCCCCGCAAACGGGTACGCATCACGCCTCACCCACAATGAACCCCGGATTTACCTAGGATTCGGGCCACACGCTTACACCACAATCCAATAAGTGGCTCGGCTACCTTCCTGCGTCACCCCATCACTTGGCTACTACCAACTCAGGTCCCACGCATCCACACACAGCAACCCACAAAGTAGGCCACCACACGCTTCAGGGCGGTTAGTATCGCTGATTCACCATGGTCGCACACACACGGGTACGGGAATATCAACCCGTTATCCATCGACTACGCCTGTCGGCCTCGCCTTAGGCCCCGACTCACCCTGGGAAGATTAACTTGACCCAGGAACCCTTGGTCATCCGGCGGATGAGGTTCTCACTCATCATTCGCTACTCATGCCTGCATTCTCACTCGCATAGCGTCCAGCACTGGGTCACCCCGCACCTTCACTCGCCACACGACGCTCCCCTACCAACCCACCAAAAGGTGAGCTCCGCGGCTTCGGCGGTGTACTTGAGCCCCACTACATTGTCGGCGCAGGACCACTCGACCAGTGAGCTATTACGCACTCTTTCAAGGATGGCTGCTTCTAAGCCAACCTCCTGGCTGTCTTCGCGATCCCACATCCTTTTCCACTTAGTACACCCTTAGGGGCCTTAGCCGGCGATCTGGGCTGTTTCCCTCTCGACTACGAAGCTTATCCCCCGCAGTCTCACTGCCGCGCTCTCACTTACCGGCATTCGGAGTTTGGCTGATGTCGCTAAGATGGTAGTCCCGCTAAACCAACCAGTAGCTCTACCTCCGGCAAGAAACACACGACGCTGCACCTAAATGCATTTCGGGGAGAACCAGCTATCACGGAGTTTGATTGGCCTTTCACCCCTACCCACAACTCATCCCCTCAGTTTTCAACCTAAGTGGGTTCGCGCCTCCACGACGTCTTACCGTCGCTTCACACTGGCCATGGGTAGATCACCCCGCTTCGGGTCCAGGACACGCCACTAACAACACACTAGTTAGTATTCGCTTTCGCTACGACTACCCCACACGGGTTAACCTCGCGACGTGCCGCTGACTCGCAGGCTCATTCTTCAAAAGGCACGCCATCACCCCACAAGGAGGCTCTGACGGATTGTAGGCACACGGTTTCAGGTACTATTTCACTCCCCTCCCGGGGTACTTTTCACCATTCCCTCACGGTACTAATCCGCTATCGGTCACAACAAGTATTCAGGCTTACCGGGTGGTCCCGGCAGATTCACAGCAGATTCCACGAGCCCGCTGCTACTCGGGGACACTTGCAACCCACATGCATGATGCTTTCACGTACCGGACTCTCACCGTCTACGGCAGGCCATTCCAAACCACTTCCGCTAACACCACACACACAGGCGGCAGGCTGACAGACCCACCACACAAGACCCCACAACACCCCACATGCAACCCCTGCCAGGTATCACACACACAAGGTTTAGCCACATCCGATTTCGCTCGCCGCTACTCACGGAATCACTATTGTTTTCTTCTCCTACGGGTACTGAGATGTTTCACTTCCCCGCGTTCCCTCCACACCAGCTATACATTCACCAGCGGGTGACCGCGCATAACCACGGCCGGGTTTCCCCATTCGGACATCCTCGGATCAACGCTCAGTTGGCAACTCCCCGAGGCATTTCGCAGCCTCTCACGTCCTTCATCGGCTCATTGTGCCAAGGCATCCACCGTGCGCCCTTCACAGACAACACTAAAACAAACAAAAGATGACTCTACAAAATTGCATAAAATAAAGAAGATACTCGCGTCCACTATACAGTTCTCAAACAACACGACACCCACACCCACCAACCACACCACACAGGCGCAGCCAACAGACAAGAAGATGCCCACACACTAGGAGCATGCTGCCCCAGACACCCAACAACGCAACAAACCCAAGCACTCCCCACCACACCACACAAAAGCTGTGCGACAAACAAACGATGACCCGGCAATGATCTCCACCCGGATTCAACACGCAGACTACGCAAACCCCCACCCACCACAACACAGTGACAGGCAGGCAAGAAAGGCCTGCAACCAAAAAGCTCCTTAGAAAGGAGGTGATCCAGCCGCACCTTCCGGTACGGCTACCTTGTTACGACTTCGTCCCAATCGCCGATCCCACCTTCGACAGCTCCCTAACGAGTTTGGGCCACTGGCTTCGGGTGTTACCAACTTTCATGACGTGACGGGCGGTGTGTACAAGGCCCGGGAACGTATTCACCGCAGCATTGCTGATCTGCGATTACTAGCGACTCCGACTTCATGGAGTCGAGTTGCAGACTCCAATCCGAACTGAGACCGGCTTTAAGGGATTAGCTCCACCTCACGGCATCGCAACCCACTGTACCGACCATTGTAGCATGTGTGAAGCCCTGGACATAAGGGGCATGATGATTTGACGTCATCCCCACCTTCCTCCGAGTTAACCCCGGCAGTCTCTCGCGAGTCCCCACCATAACGTGCTGGCAACACAAGACAAGGGTTGCGCTCGTTGCGGGACTTAACCCAACATCTCACGACACGAGCTGACGACAACCATGCACCACCTGTATACAGACCACAAGGGACAACACATCTCTGTGCCAATCCTGCATATGTCAAGCCCAGGTAAGGTTCTTCGCGTTGCATCGAATTAATCCACATGCTCCGCCGCTTGTGCGGGCCCCCGTCAATTCCTTTGAGTTTTAGCCTTGCGGCCGTACTCCCCAGGCGGGGCGCTTAATGCGTTAGCTACGGCACAGAAGTCGTGGAAGACCCCCACACCTAGCGCCCACCGTTTACGGCATGGACTACCAGGGTATCTAATCCTGTTCGCTACCCATGCTTTCGCTCCTCAGCGTCAGTAACTGCCCAGAGACCTGCCTTCGCCATCGGTGTTCCTCCTGATATCTGCGCATTTCACCGCTACACCAGGAATTCCAGTCTCCCCTACAGCACTCAAGTTATGCCCGTATCGCCTGCACGCCCGGAGTTAAGCCCCGGAATTTCACAGACGACGCGACAAACCACCTACGAGCTCTTTACGCCCAGTAATTCCGGACAACGCTCGCACCCTACGTATTACCGCGGCTGCTGGCACGTAGTTAGCCGGTGCTTCTTCTGCAGGTACCGTCACAAAAGCTTCGTCCCTGCTGAAAGGAGTTTACAACCCGAAGGCCTTCATCCCCCACGCGGCGTCGCTGCATCAGGCTTGCGCCCATTGTGCAATATTCCCCACTGCTGCCTCCCGTAGGAGTCTGGGCCGTGTCTCAGTCCCAATGTGGCCGTCCACCCTCTCAGGCCGGCTACCCGTCGACGCCTTGGTAGGCCATTACCCCACCAACAAGCTGATAGGCCGCGGGCTCATCCTGCACCGAAAAACTTTCCACCACCGACACTAAACGATGGTCCTATCCGGTATTAGACCCAGTTTCCCAGGCTTATCCCGAAGTGCAGGGCAGATCACCCACGTGTTACTCACCCGTTCGCCACTCGAGTACCCTGCAAGCAGGGCCTTTCCGTTCGACTTGCATGTGTTAAGCACGCCGCCAGCGTTCGTCCTGAGCCAGGATCAAACTCTCCATAAAAGCATATCAGCCCTACAAAAAGCCTGAACATACTGGCAAACAAAAAAATATACTGAACTACTGACAAAAAATGTCAATCAACATCAACCCGCACCACGGGGGGTGGCACGAGCCGACAAACATCAACACCAACCAGCAGCACAATAAGAAAAGAACGATATTTAACAAGCAATCA
>NZ_JALIEA010000003.1:2500-6985 GCF_022869005.1 Corynebacterium kalidii
AGCGGGCTCGTGGAATCTGCTGTGAATCTGCCGGGACCACCCGGTAAGCCTGAATACTTGTTGTGACCGATAGCGGATTAGTACCGTGAGGGAATGGTGAAAAGTACCCCGGGAGGGGAGTGAAATAGTACCTGAAACCGTGTGCCTACAATCCGTCAGAGCCTCCTTGTGGGGTGATGGCGTGCCTTTTGAAGAATGAGCCTGCGAGTCAGCGGCACGTCGCGAGGTTAACCCGTGTGGGGTAGTCGTAGCGAAAGCGAATACTAACTAGTGTGTTGTTAGTGGCGTGTCCTGGACCCGAAGCGGGGTGATCTACCCATGGCCAGTGTGAAGCGACGGTAAGACGTCGTGGAGGCGCGAACCCACTTAGGTTGAAAACTGAGGGGATGAGTTGTGGGTAGGGGTGAAAGGCCAATCAAACTCCGTGATAGCTGGTTCTCCCCGAAATGCATTTAGGTGCAGCGTCGTGTGTTTCTTGCCGGAGGTAGAGCTACTGGTTGGTTTAGCGGGACTACCATCTTAGCGACATCAGCCAAACTCCGAATGCCGGTAAGTGAGAGCGCGGCAGTGAGACTGCGGGGGATAAGCTTCGTAGTCGAGAGGGAAACAGCCCAGATCGCCGGCTAAGGCCCCTAAGGGTGTACTAAGTGGAAAAGGATGTGGGATCGCGAAGACAGCCAGGAGGTTGGCTTAGAAGCAGCCATCCTTGAAAGAGTGCGTAATAGCTCACTGGTCGAGTGGTCCTGCGCCGACAATGTAGTGGGGCTCAAGTACACCGCCGAAGCCGCGGAGCTCACCTTTTGGTGGGTTGGTAGGGGAGCGTCGTGTGGCGAGTGAAGGTGCGGGGTGACCCAGTGCTGGACGCTATGCGAGTGAGAATGCAGGCATGAGTAGCGAATGATGAGTGAGAACCTCATCCGCCGGATGACCAAGGGTTCCTGGGTCAAGTTAATCTTCCCAGGGTGAGTCGGGGCCTAAGGCGAGGCCGACAGGCGTAGTCGATGGATAACGGGTTGATATTCCCGTACCCGTGTGTGTGCGACCATGGTGAATCAGCGATACTAACCGCCCTGAAGCGTGTGGTGGCCTACTTTGTGGGTTGCTGTGTGTGGATGCGTGGGACCTGAGTTGGTAGTAGCCAAGTGATGGGGTGACGCAGGAAGGTAGCCGAGCCACTTATTGGATTGTGGTGTAAGCGTGTGGCCCGAATCCTAGGTAAATCCGGGGTTCATTGTGGGTGAGGCGTGATGCGTACCCGTTTGCGGGGATGTTGGTGATCCTATGCTGTCGAGAAAAGCCTCTAGCGATGTGCACATTCGGCCCGTACCCCAAACCGACACAGGTGGTCAGGTAGAGAATACTAAGGCGATCGGGTGAACTGTGGTTAAGGAACTCGGCAAAATGCCCCCGTAACTTCGGGAGAAGGGGGGCCCGTGCTGGTGAAGGCTTTTTCGGCTGGAGCTGGTGTGGGTCGCAGAGGATAGAGGGAAGCGACTGTTTACTAAAAACACAGGTCCGTGCGAAGACGGTAAGTCGATGTATACGGACTGACGCCTGCCCGGTGCTGGAAGGTTAAGAGGACCTGTTAGGTGTTTTCACCGAAGCGGAGAATTTAAGCCCCAGTAAACGGCGGTGGTAACTATAACCATCCTAAGGTAGCGAAATTCCTTGTCGGGTAAGTTCCGACCTGCACGAATGGCGTAACGACTTCCCTGCTGTCTCAACCACAGGCCCGGCGAAATTGCAGTACGAGTAAAGATGCTCGTTACGCGCGGCAGGACGAAAAGACCCCGGGACCTTCACTATAGCTTGGTATTGGTGTTCGGTTCGGTTTGTGTAGGATAGGTGGGAGACTGTGAAGCGGTCACGCTAGTGGTTGTGGAGTCGTTGTTGAAATACCACTCTGATCGTGCTGGATATCTGAACCTCGGCCCATGATCTGGGTTAGGGACAGTGCCTGGTGGGTAGTTTAACTGGGGCGGTTGCCTCCCAAAGAGTAACGGAGGCGCCCAAAGGTTCCCTCAGCCTGGTTGGTAATCAGGTGTTGAGTGTAAGTGCACAAGGGAGCTTGACTGTGAGACTGACAGGTCGAGCAGGTACGAAAGTAGGGACTAGTGATCCGGCACCGGCTTGTGGAAGCGGTGTCGCTCAACGGATAAAAGGTACCCCGGGGATAACAGGCTGATCTTCCCCAAGAGTCCATATCGACGGGATGGTTTGGCACCTCGATGTCGGCTCGTCGCATCCTGGGGCTGGAGTTGGTCCCAAGGGTTGGGCTGTTCGCCCATTAAAGCGGCACGCGAGCTGGGTTTAGAACGTCGTGAGACAGTTCGGTCTCTATCCGCCGTGCGCGTTGAAACTTGAGAAAGGCTGACCCTAGTACGAGAGGACCGGGTTGGACATACCTCTGGTGGGCCAGTTGTCACGCCCGTGGCATGGCTGGTTGGCTACGTATGGGAGGGATAACCGCTGAAAGCATCTAAGCGGGAAGCCTGTTTCGAGATGAGGTTTCGTTTGAGGTTCCCTGTAGACGACGGGGTTGATAGGCCGGATCTGGACAGCATGTGAGTGTTGGAGGTGACCGGTACTAATTGACCGAGGATGACATTATTGTAATGGCTTGAAGTTGGCTTGTTGCGTAAGTTGTTGGTATTCGCGTTCATTGTGCAGTGTCTGGAACGGCACAGCACACCACTTGGTTTGTCGGGTGGGTGTGTGTTTTGTTCTTGTGTTTTTGTCGGTGGTTTTAGCGGCGGGGTCACGCCCGGTCCCTTTCCGAACCCGGAAGCTAAGCCTGCCTGCGCCGATGGTACTGCACCTGGGAGGGTGTGGGAGAGTAGGTCGCCGCCGGCATTGTTCTTTTGTGTGGTGTGTGGTTGCAGCAATCGTTGTGGTTGTTGTGGTCACACACCACTTTTTTTATGCCCGTTTCCGAACGTGTGGGGTGTGGGGGCGCACCACCGCGTGGCCGACGCGGTACCGCGGGTTCCTTGGCCCTAGGCTGCGGGTCCAGGTGACCCGGTCATCTGCCGGTGGCCCTTGGCAGTTGGTCTTGTTTCGTCCATAACCTGCAGGTAGATCTGGTTTTTCGCGGCTACCGCGTGGCTGTCCCGTGATAGGATAGGGGTCAGCGAGAACGACGGAAGGGTGGAAAGACCGTGAAGGATTACCGCACGGAGGATCAGAAGTTCGCCGCCGTCGAGGCGTCGATGACGATGGCAGGCCAGCCGTTGACCCCGGAGGACTCGACCCGTTGCCGGCGGATCTTCCGTGGCGAGATTTCCGATGACCAGGCCGCCCTCGAGATCCTCGAGGACGAAGGTCTGGGGAATTCCGCCCGCGCGGCGGAGCTGCGCCGCCACATTGCCGCAAGCGCCTGACAGGTCGGCTGGCATGGCACGTGATCCGTGGGATGCCCCGGAGAACCTGTTCGGTATCTCTGACCCGGAAGTGCTGGACCGCGTCGCCGGTCGCCTGGCGGCGACACGTTTGGCCCGGTTGGAAGACAGCGCTCCGATGAAGAGCTTCACCCGCGCCGACCTCGTCGGGGTCCATGCCTTCCTTCTGGGGGACGTCTACCCGTGGGCCGGGGATATCCGGACCACGGAGGTCAGGGCGATGGGGATGGCGATGTGTCGTGCCCAGTTCGTCGACAACGAGCTCGACAGGGTCCTGCGGGACATCGTCCGCCGCCCGCCGTCCACGACTGAGGTGGATGCGGCGGTCTACACCGTCGCAGAACACTGGTCGGAGATGACGATGGTCCATCCGTTCCGGGACGGAAACAGCCGTACTCAACGCTTCTTCTTCGACCAGTTGTTGCGGAACTCGGGGTGGGCGGTGGACTGGACCGCTATTCGCGCGGAGCAGGTCCATGCCGCCCGCTATGTCGGTGCAGCGACGGTGGACCCGTCGTTCCTGGCGCAGTCGCTCCTCCCGGCGGTCCATCCCGCTGACGAGGTGTCTGCGGGTACGTTGACGGCGACGGAAAGCAACAGGGACAACCGGTCCTCGGCGGAGATCTTCCACGACATGATGAACTTCCGCCGCGCTCACCCGGGGCAACAGTATCGGTTGCCGGAGCGGTTCCGGGGAGAGAAGTCTGGCAACTAGCCGGGCCGGCCGCATGCGGTCGGTACGGGGGCCGACGTGCGGCTGAGACAGGTGCCCCGAGCGTCGGCGCCACGGCACGGCGGCCGCCGGCACACCGCGACGGAGTCTCCGCCTCCGGGACCTTCCCCGTTCGTCGGTCGACCTCTGGTCCGGGGTTTCCCCGACACGGAGGCATGCAGGTTGGGCCAGCCAGGTGGGCATGATCCGGGTGCCGCTCTGTGCTCCGGGGCCGAGGGCGGGCACGAGGGGCATGGACGCTGCGCCGTGGCCGCATCACCGGTCTGGTGTTGGGTTAGTGGTGGTGTGACCTGGTGTTTTGTGTCTGTGGTGGGTGCTGTGTAGATTAATGCGAGTCAGAGCGACCGGCGCTGC
>NZ_JALIEA010000004.1 GCF_022869005.1 Corynebacterium kalidii
CATGGCTGTGTACGAGCTTCCCGACCTCCCCTACGACTACGACGCCCTCGAGCCGCACATCTCCGCCGAGATCATGCAGCTGCACCACGACAAGCACCACGCCACCTACGTCGCCGGCGCCAACACCGCCCTCGACGCCCTGGAGAAGGCCCGCGAAGACGGCACCAACCCCGACCAGATCCGCGCCCTGTCGAAGAACCTCGCGTTCAACCTCGGCGGCCACACCAACCACTCCATCTTCTGGAAGAACCTCTCCCCCAACGGCGGCGGCGAGCCCACCGGCGAACTCGCCGAGGCCATCGACCGCGACTTCGGCTCCTTCGACAAGTTCAAGGACCACTTCTCCTCGGCAGCCCTGGGCCTCTACGGCTCCGGCTGGGCCGTGCTGGGCTACGACCACATCGCCGGCCGCCTGGTCGTCGAGCAGCTCACCGACCAGCAGGGCAACATCTCGGTCAACCTCACCCCGCTGCTGATGCTCGACATGTGGGAGCACGCCTTCTACCTGCAGTACAAGAACGTCAAGGCCGACTACGTCAAGGCCGTGTGGAACGTGTTCAACTGGGACGACGTCGCCGAGCGCTTCGCCGCCGCCAAGGCCTGACCTCCGTTCCCCCCTTCCGGGACGGGCCGTGTCCGGCCCGGCCCGTCGACCGACCCCGCCCCCGGTATTACCGGGGAGCGGGGTTCTGCGGTTTCCGGCGCCGTCGGTCACCGCCGGTAGACTGGCGCAGGTGAGCAGGAAGAAGACGAAGAGCAGCACCGGCGGCACCCCGGCCACACTCGCCCTGGATGCCGCGGGCACCGCGTTCACCGTGCACACCTTCGAGCACACCCCCGGTGTCACGGATTTCGGTGCGGAGGCCGCCGCAGCCCTCGGCGACGTGGAGACCGACCGCATCTGCAAGACACTTCTGGTCACCCTGGACGGTGGCCGCCACGCCGGGAGCCTGGCGGTCACCGTCGTCCCGGTGACGATGACGCTCGACCTGAAGGCCGTCGCCACGGCGTTCGGGGCGAAGAAGGCGGCGATGGCGGACCCCGCCGACGCGGAACGCTCCACCGGCTACGTCGTCGGCGGTATCAGTCCCGTCGGGCAGAAGAAGGCCCTGCCCACCGTCGTCGACGCCAGCGTGCGGGACCACGCCACGATCTTCGTCTCCGGAGGCCGGCGTGGCCTCGACATCGAGATCGCGCCCGGGGACCTCGTCGACGTACTGGGCGCCGACATCGCCCAGGTCGGCCGGGGCTGACCGGAATCAACCGGAGACTGACGGGAGCCCACCGCGGCCGGATACCGGCTCTAGCCGCAGGTCACGCCGGTGGCGTGGACCGGGCAGTAACCGCCGGGGTTCTTGTCCAGGTACTGCTGGTGCTCGTCCTCGGCGAGGTAGTACTCCCCGGCCGGGGTCTCCGACAACAGGGAGACCTCCGTGGTGACCGCACCGTAGCCCGCCTCCGCGAGCTTCCTCCCGTAGGCCTCCACCTCCTCGCGCGCGATGTCGCGCTGCCGCAGGGTGGTCGCGTAGATCACCGACCGGTACTGCGACCCCAGGTCGTTGCCCTGCCGGTCGCCCTGGGTCGGGTCGTGGTTCTCCAGCCCGGCGCGGATCACGGCGCGCACATCGATCCGCTCCGGGTCGAACACCACGTCCACGACCTCGGAATGGCCCGTCCGTCCAGTACAGACCTCCCGGTAGGTCGGGTTGGGGGTGTAGCCGCCGGCGTAGCCCACCGATGTGGACTCCACACCGTCCAGCTGCCAGAACAGCTTCTCGGCCCCCCAGAAACACCCCAGTCCGACGACCACGTGCTCCTGCCCCTCCTTCCACGGTCCGGTGACGGGTGTCCCCAGGACGGTGTGGGGACGGGGGTTCTCCAGCACCGGGTGGCTGCCACCGGACAGGGCGGTGTCGGCGGTCGGCCGCTCCGCCCGGAACGGGCCGTCCGACTGTGCTGCGTTCATCGCGATGATGCGGTCGAGGAAGTTCATACCCTGTCCAACGGTTGAGAGAGCGCGGGGATTCCCGGCGCGCCCCGCCGCAGCCAGTTCCGGACGGCGGCGGTGGCGAAACAGTCGTCGGCGTTGTAGCGCTCCAGGGTGCGCTGCGCCGCCGACGCGGCGGCCCCGTCCCCGCCGACGGCGACCTCGAACAGGTCCACGGCAACGCGCCCGTCGACGTCCTCCTGGCTGAAGGTGAACCCGGCGAGGGGGGCGACCGCCTTGAGCCCCAGTGAGGAGTTCGCCGCGACGGCGGCCCGCACCAGGTCGAAGACGTCCACCCACTCGTCGGAGGCGAGGAAGTCGTCGACCTCGGACGCGGTGGGCATCTCCGCGACCCTGCCGTCGGCCAACGGGTACCGCGTGCCGCCGTACCGTCGTGCGTAGTGGCGCAGCCAGTGGTTCTCCCCCTGCTGGGAGTAGCAGTAGACCCGGCAGACCCGCCCCTCCTCTGCGGCGGCGGCGCGTCGGGCGGACAACCACGTCCAGAAGGCCGCCACATGGCGCCCGTCGTCGCCGGAGCGTCCGAAATCCGTGAAGGAGCGGTAGACCGACCCGTCGAATGCGCCCCACAGGAACGTCCCGCGGTCCGGGTGCGCCTCCATGTCCACGTCGATCTCCACGGCGTCGGCACGTTCCTCGGCCATCGGCTCCTCGCCGTCCACCAGGCGTGCGGGCATGCGGAAGGGGTGCCCGCACCACAGATCGGTCCGCACGATCCACCGCCGCAACGGGCGCCGCAGATAGCCCACGCCGGCCAGCCACGCGGTCGCCAGCGCGGACGTCTCGCCGTGCCCGGCCTCCGCCAGTTCGCCGAGGGTGTCGATGCCCTGCTCGCGCCACCGGGTCGCCCGGTCGCCGGGCAGCATCAGGCTGAGGTCCCCGGTGCGCAGCAGACGGGCCCGGCAGTGGTTGTGGAACCAGCAGGTGCCGCACTCGCGCACGCGGGTCGGCGCCTCCGGGACGGGGGCCTCCAGGGCGCGGACGAATCCCGGCACCACCCGTTCGGCGGGGATCACCAGGCACCGCGCGAGGTCCCCGCCGATGAAACCGACGTCACCGGAGGCCAGCCCCAGGACCCCGAGGAGGACATGGGCCACCGCGACCTTCTGCGAGTCCACCGGCGTACTCCGGTGCTTGAGGTCCGCCGGCAGGGGCCGCGCCAGGCCCAGTGCGGCGACGTCGACCACCCGGACCCCGGTGTCGCGGCGCGGCGCGCGCGGTGCCGCCGTCGCAGCCACGGTGTGGGAGGTGACGGTGACCGGCATGTACGTCATGTCGGTGGTGGGGCCCGTGCCGGCGTCGGTACGGACGAGCAGGTCGACGTCGCAGGCCAGTGCGCCGTCCGCGAGACGCCCGCCGACGATGAGCCGGGTACCGGCGGCCAACGCCTCCAGCGTCTGCTCCTCGGCGGTCCCGTCGTCGTCGACGTCGACACGGGTGGGGACGAGCCGCTCGCCGAAGCGCGGCTCCCGGGGCAGCGTCGCGGCGACGGCCTCTCGTCGCAACCGGGCACGGTACCTGCTGACGACGCGGTCGACGATCCCGTCCGGCGTGGACTCCGCCGACACACGCCCGGAAGGCAGGGCACGGGTGAGGACGCGGCGGTGCCGGCAGCCGGTCAGGTCCGCCGGGGTGACCGGGGCCGGAGCCGCCGTCGCGTCGGTGCCCTCATACTCCCACATACGCCCACATACTATTGAGTAGACTGGCACGGAGAAAACGGCCGGCATCAGGCGGCACAACGACAGGCACGGGAGCATATCGGTTATGGGAATCCTCACCTCGGCACGACAGCGGCGGCACGAGAAACGGGCGAGCTACAAAGCGGCGAAGGTCCAGGCCCGGACCGAGGCCCGTGAGACCGCGAAGCTGGACCGGAAGAAGGAGGAGTACCTGCAGAAGATGGCCCGCAAGGTTCGTAAGCAGGACGCCCGCGACCTGAAGGCGCAGCGCAAGCATGACGCGAAGCTGGCCGAGGCCACTGTCCAGCAGCTCAAGGCCGGGCGGTTCAACGCCAAGACCATGTTGCGCTACACCGGTGCGGTCCGCGCGCTGTTGCCGGTCGCCATTCCACTGGTGTACCGGGCATTCACCCAGTTGTCCCAGCAGGGGACCGGCCGGGGCACCACGGCGGAATTCTCCAATTTCGTCGGCGTCGGCGCACCCCAGCGCGCCCGGATCGCCGACATGCGTCTCCGGCTCTCGCACGGGAAACTGCCGGCCGGTTTCGTGAAGGACGCGAACGCCAGGCTCGACGAGTTGGAGAATTCCCTCGACAATGCCTCCGGAATGTCCGCGTCGCAGACCAGCAACCTCACGTCCAGTGTTTCCACGGAGCTGGATCTGCTGGACCGGCAGTTTGCTGAAAAGGCCTGATCTTTCCGGTAATCAGAGGTGACAATTCACCGCCCTCTCCGCTACACTTCCGGATAGCGGCATGTACCTATGCCATAATTTCCCTATCCAATAGCGTCATCCTCCGGAAGGAAGCATCGGAAACCATGGCACGTAAAGAAGTCACCCAGTTCTTCGACGATCTCGACAACACGGCACTCACCGCGGACGAAGTGAACGTGGTGGAATTCAGCTACAAGGGTTCCACCTACGTCCTCGACCTGTCGGAGGAGAACGCGCAGAAGTTCGCCGAGACCATTGAGCCGTACATCGCCGCAGGGACGAAGGTCACCCGCGCCCGTGGCCGTGGCCGCCCCGCCGCAAACACCGGCAAGTCCGATTCCGGCCGTAACCGCCGGATCCGCGAGTGGGCACGCGACAACAACCTCACGGTCTCCAGCCGCGGCCAGATCGCCCGCGAAGTGATCGACGCCTACGAGGCCGCCAACCCGGCCGACCGCTGAGTCTCTCCCCCGGCTGGGCCCCGGCCGGCCCCGCACGGGTGGGGCGGGGTGCGGGTACGGTACCGGGGGTGACGAGCATTGTCCGGCGGGAGAGCCGTCCATCTGACCTGCAGGTGGCCGGAACCGGCACCGAATAACCCCTCCGCCACGTCTTTGTCCGGGGAAACACAGTATCCTCGACACGTGGAGTTCATCGAGTACCCGGTATCCGCAGTGATGAAGCTGTGGCACATGGCGCTGACCGCCATGGGCACCTCCGACACCACCGCGTGGACCGCGTCGATCGCGCTCCTGGTGCTCACGGTCCGCCTTTTCCTCGTACCGTTCGCCTACCGTGCCTACCGCTCGACCCGCATTCTGGTGAACCTGCGGCCGGCACTGGCGGCGCTGGATGACGAGTACAGGGACCGGCTCAGCCCACCCGAGCGCAAAGAGCTGCTGAAGAAACGGCGCGAGCTGCAACTCACGAACGGCTACCGCATTCGGGACGGTTGCGTACCGACCCTGATCCAGATCCCGTTCTTCATCGGCCTGTACCGCATTCTCCTCCAGGTCGCCCGACCCTCCGACCTGGAGGCGACCACCCACGCGGGAATCGGCGCCCTCAGCGGTGAGGACGTGGGACACTTCCTCGACGCCGATATCTTCGGCATCCCCCTCGCCGCGTACTCGACGATGTCGGACGAGCAGTTCACCTTTCTGGGTACCACCGGCGGCGAGGTCTTCGCGTTCGCCCTCCCGCTGTGCATTACCGCCGCGGTATTCACCACGCTGAATATGGCGTATTCCATTTACCGTAACTGGATGACGCTCGACGAGAACAACGGCACAGCGCGCGCCACGTTCAAACTCCTATTCTTCCTCGCACCCGTCGCCATCCTCGTGCCGATCGTCTTCGGACTCGCGGGGCCCGCCCCCGCGGCGATCATGTGCTACTGGGTGATGAACAACCTGTGGACGATGACGCAGAACATCAGCCTGCACCGCGTACTGGACCGCCAGGTGCCCTATTCCGAGGAATTCCGGCAGCACCGCGCCGAGGTCGGTGCCGCACGTAAGCGGCGGCGCCGGGAGATCAAACAGGCGGGGAAGGACTTCGCCGAACGTTCACGGGCCCGTGCCGCCCGGGACAAGGAGCTCAAGGCGACGTTGCGGCAGTCGTCCCTCGACGACATCCGCGCCCAGGCGATCGCCGAACGTGACCGGCTCGCCCAGGAGGAGGCCGCCGACCGGGAGGCCACGGACAGAATCGTCAAGCGCGAGAAGCTGGAACGCGCGCGACGTCGCGCACAGCAGCGGGAACTGCAACGCCAGGCGATCGCCGAGAAGAAGGCGGCGAATGCGGAAGCCGGCGCTACGGACACCGGTACGCCGGGGACGGACACGGGAACGGCGCCGGAGCACCGCGCAGATCCCGTCGCCGAGGTGGCTGACGTGGCTGACATGGCTGACGCCGCGGAGAACACGCCGGTGTCACAGGACGCCCACGCGCGCCCCACGGCAGCACCGACCTCCGGTGGCGGCAGGCACCGCCGTCCCGAGCCGGACGAGGAGGCGCCCCACCGCCCCTACCGGGGCCGTCACCGCCTCGACCACTGACCTCCCGGCACCACCGGGTCGCGGTCGGGTCAGATCGAGTACATCATCGGGGCGGTGTACAACAGCTGCTTGGCGAGCTCACGGGCCGTCTCCAGGGGAGTGACGGTGCGGTTCATCTTCGCCCCCGCGATGCCGCCGTCTAGGAAGACCATCAGCTGGTCCGCAAGGGTACGGGAGGCGTAGCCGAACTTCTCGGTGAGGAGGTCCGCCATGGTGTCGCGACACCACCGGCGGTGCTCGAGGGCGGCGGCGCGGATACGGTGCTCGCTGTCGGTGTCCGGCCGCGGGTACTCACTGGCGGCGTTCTGGAAATGCGAACCGCGGTAGTTCTCGCCCGGCTGCTCGGCGATGCACATGTCGAAGAAGGCCAGGATGCGGTCCTCCGGCTTCGGCCGGTCCTCACACATCTTCTGCCAGCGGTCGCGCCAGTCCTTGTCCAGCTCCTCCAGATAGGACACCACGAGGTTGTCCTTGGAGCCGAACAGTGAGTAGAGACTCGCCTTCGCGACATCGGCGTCCCGGAGGATGCGGTCGATACCGATGACACGGATGCCTTCGGTGGTGAAGAGGTGCGTCGCGCTGGCCAGCAGCCGCTGACGCGGCCCCGGACGGTTACGGCGACGTGACGTCGACGGGCTTTTCGCCGTCTTCCTCGCCTTGGACGGGGATGCACCACTGCCCTCGGTCGTCGTGGAACCGGAGCTGGCCATGTCGTCCCTCCATATATGCGGGGTAGTTCTGTCGACGGGACATACCCGCCGTTCCAACCGTATTTTACACAAGCAGGTGCCACCCCCGAGAGCCTGTCGACGGGGGTGGCACCGGTGGTGCTCGACGTACGGCTACTTCGTCGGACGCACGACCATCATCGGGCAGGGGGCGTACTGCAGAAGTGCCCGTGAGGTGGAGCCGAGCAGCATGCCCCGGAATCCGCCGCGCCCGTGGGAACCGAGGACCAGGAGCTGCGCGTCCTCGGAGTTGTCCTTGAGCACCTGGATGGGACGGTCGCGGTCGACGACCTCCTCGACCTCGACATCGGGGTACTTCTCGCGCATCGGGGCGAGCTCTTCCCGGAGGATCTGGCGTTCCTGGGCGGACATCGAGTCCAGCTGGCTCTGCACAGCGGCGAGCCCGACAAGGCTCGTCTGGACCTGTGCGTCAGCCCAGCTGTGGACCGCACGCAGCTTCGTCCCGCGGGCGTCCGCCTCGCGGAACGCGTAGTCGAGGGCTGCACGGGAGACGTCCGAGCCGTCCACACCGACGACGACGGGCCCGTACTTGTTGCCCGGGGAGACGTCATTGTCCTTCCGGACCACCACCACCGGGCAGGACGCGTGCGAGACAACGGCGGACGACACCGAGCCGAGGACCAAGCCGGAGAGGCCACCGAGCCCACGCGACCCCATCACGATGATGTCGGCTTCCTCGGACAGCTGCAGCAGCAGGTCGATGGGGGTAGACTCTGCGACGTAGTAGCTGACCTCGATGTTCTCGTCGAAGGCGCGGACCGCCTCGCGCGCCTCGTTGATCTTCGCCATCGCCTCCTCTTCGAGCTGGTCGTAAAGCTCCTGAGGGGGCACCATCCCGTCGGCGTACATGAACTGGGGCATCGTGTAGGCGGTGACGAGCTTCAGCGGAGCGTGTCGCTTGGAAGCGGCGTTGGCTGCCCAGGCGACGGCGGCGGCGCCTGCGTCAGAGCCGTCAACTGCGACGACGATTTCATTGGTGGCCTTGGCGTCCGACATCTCGGAACCCCTTTCAGGTAGGTGGCTTCCTTCTGCACCTCCATTATCCCCCGATGAGAGGTTCATTGCAGCAAACCTCCCATTCAGGGGTAGCCGCGCCGCTCCGGGTCCGGTCACCGGGGGTAGGTGGGGGAGGTATAGTTATCCGACGTCGGGCACTCCGGCTCAGGGCTTCGGTGCCCCCGGGGCGTTGCTCGGGAAGAGGAACTCGTAGACGGTCTCCACGGCCCCGAGGACAGCCTGGCCGAGCGTCGTCTGAAGAAAGTCAATGATCTGTGAGATATCCATGGACAGGAGCATAGCCTGAGAAATCCACCGCTCCCAATAGTCGACGGCCTCAACCCGTCGCGCGTCCGGGTCGAGGTCCAGGCGCCGGCGCTGGAGGTCGTCCAGCGGCTGATCGCCACCCAACAGCACCACGACCCGACGGACGACCTGTCGGCGGTCCTCGAGCGCTTCTCCGACGGAGCTGTGCGCCTGGACAACGGCCACGTCCTAGCCCCCGACGAACAGGTGGCCGCCGGTGAGTTCATCTGGTTCTACCGACGGCCAGCGCCGGAGCGCCGTGTCCCCGGCGAGCTCCGTGAACTGTACCGGGACGAACGCCTCCTGGTCGTCGACAAACCTCCGTTCATGTCGACGCTGCCCCGCGGCCAGCACATCACCGAGACGGCTGTCGTCCGCGCACGCCGTCAGTTCGGGATCAGCGTGTTGTCCCCGGCGCACCGACTCGACCGTCTGACCCGCGGGGTACTGCTCTTCACGACGAGACAGGACGTCCGTGGGGCATACCAGCGTCTCTTCGAGAGCCGCAGCGTACAGAAGACCTATGAGGCGGTGACCCCGGCACCGCCGGGGTGGGCCGAGCGGCTCGGGGGCGCCCGGACAGGTTCCGACGACCTGGTTCGCCTCCCGGTACCCGAAGGCGCGTTCGCCGCAGGAAGTGCGGCGGGTGACTACCGTGAACCGACTCCGGGCGATCCGTGGACGCTCCGTCACCACATGGTGAAGCTCCGTGGCCGCATGGCGACGTTCCTCACCGACGATGTCCCGAACGCGGAGACCCGGGTCACCGGGGTCCGTCTCGGCGCCACGGGCCCTGACGGCGTGCAACGGGTGGTGTGGACCCTGGAGCCCCACAGCGGGCGGACGCACCAACTGCGGGTGAACATGAAGTTGTTCGGCACGCCGATCGTTGCCGACCCCCTCTACGGCGAGCTCAGCGACGCTGCGCTCTGGGATGTCGACGGCGCGCTTCCGTTTGTTCCGTCGGTGGCCGACGAGGACTTCGACCAACCCATGGCACTGACCGCAATCCGCATGATCTTCACCGACCCAGTCACCGGCGATGAACGGACGTTCCACACCGCCTACACCTCCACCGACTTCTAAGTCATCCCCGCCCTGCTCGGGGCGTAGGGCGTCATACCCCTGGTGTGACGCCCGTTCAGACACCCACCCACCCCGACAAACCCCCCGTCGGGGTGCACCCACCCCACCGGCACCCACCCCACCCCAAGGGGTACCACCACGCACAAACACACACGCATAAAAAAAAGTGGTGTGTGACCACAACAACCACAACGATTGCTGCAACCACACACCACACAAAAGAACAATGCCGGCGGCGACCTACTCTCCCACAC
>NZ_JALIEA010000005.1 GCF_022869005.1 Corynebacterium kalidii
GGTCAGGCCTTGGCGGCGGCGAAGCGCTCGGCGACGTCGTCCCAGTTGAACACGTTCCACACGGCCTTGACGTAGTCGGCCTTGACGTTCTTGTACTGCAGGTAGAAGGCGTGCTCCCACATGTCGAGCATCAGCAGCGGGGTGAGGTTGACCGAGATGTTGCCCTGCTGGTCGGTGAGCTGCTCGACGACCAGGCGGCCGGCGATGTGGTCGTAGCCCAGCACGGCCCAGCCGGAGCCGTAGAGGCCCAGGGCTGCCGAGGAGAAGTGGTCCTTGAACTTGTCGAAGGAGCCGAAGTCGCGGTCGATGGCCTCGGCGAGTTCGCCGGTGGGCTCGCCGCCGCCGTTGGGGGAGAGGTTCTTCCAGAAGATGGAGTGGTTGGTGTGGCCGCCGAGGTTGAACGCGAGGTTCTTCGACAGGGCGCGGATCTGGTCGGGGTTGGTGCCGTCTTCGCGGGCCTTCTCCAGGGCGTCGAGGGCGGTGTTGGCGCCGGCGACGTAGGTGGCGTGGTGCTTGTCGTGGTGCAGCTGCATGATCTCGGCGGAGATGTGCGGCTCGAGGGCGTCGTAGTCGTAGGGGAGGTCGGGAAGCTCGTACACAGCCATGTTCTCGATCCTTTCGTTCAGGGTAACCGTTTATTTCCGTCCACCAGTCTGGTCAGTTTCCGTGCCGCTCGCAATGATTTACACATTGAATACTGAAGTTCAATTACAAGAACATTATGGCCCGACGGTTCCGGGGTATCCCACCTGCGGTGATCCCGTTCCCGGCGTACGCTGGGATTCAATCCACCGTGGCACTGGCCCGCCGACCTACCCCCGCAGGAGCAGCCGTGAGAACCAGCACAGGTACGAGAATCGTTCTGATCGGGGCGGGCGACGTGGGCGTCGCCTACGCCTACGCACTCGTGAACCAGGGGCTCTGCGACCACCTGGTCGTCATCGACGTCGACGAACGGAAGACCTGGGGTCATGTCCAGGACCTCAACCACGCGGTGCCGTGGTCCGGCTACGGCACGCGGGTCACCCAGGGTGACTACACCGACTGCGCCGACGCGGCCGTGGTGTGCATCTGCGCCGGGGCGGCACAGAAACCCGGGGAGACCCGCCTGGACCTGGTGGACAAGAACGTGTCCATCTTCCGCGACATCGTGGGCCGGGTCCGGGACTCCGGCTTCGACGGCGTCTACCTGGTGGCCACCAACCCGGTCGACATCCTCTCCTACGCCACCTGGAGGATCGCCGGAGTCCCGTCGAACCAGGTCATCGGTTCGGGGACGATCCTCGACACGGCCCGGTTCCGCTCCGCGCTGGGGGAGTACTTCCAGGTCGCACCGACCTCCGTCCACGCCTATGTCATCGGTGAGCACGGTGACACCGAGCTGCCGGTCCTCTCCGCGGGCACGGTGGCCGGGGTGCCGTTGCCCGTCCGGCTGGCGCAGTCGCCGGACGGCGGGGACAGCGTCGGCGAGATCTTCCGGCGTACCCGCGACGCGGCCTACGAGATCATCAACGCCAAGGGCTCCACGAGTTTCGGTATCGGTGTCGGCCTGGCCAGGATCACCCGCGCCGTCCTGCGTAACGAGGATGTCGTCCTGCCGGTGTCGGCGCTGGTCGACGGCGAGTACGGGCGGGACGACGCGCCGGCGATCTACATCGGGACGCCCGCGGTGGTCAACAGCCGGGGTGTCCGGGAGGTCATCGAGCTCGGCCTGGACGACATCGAACAGGAGCAGTTCGACACCTCCGCCGACACCCTGCAGCAGGTCATGGACGACGCCGGGGTGTTCGACCTCCGGGGCGGGGAGTAGCCGTGCGCCGCCTCAGACCCGCAGGAAACGACGGATCAGCGGCATCTCCTCGCGGGCCTGCGCCAGGCCCGCCTCGTAGGTCTCCGCGAGCTCGTTGAGCTTGCGGGTGCCGTTGCCCAGGGGCATGCGGTGCGGGGCGAAGATGTACGCCTTGCCGCGCCGCTCCTGCTCGAAGATCCAGTCGCGGGTCCGGTTGTAGCGGGCGTGCCGGTCCAGCATGGACTGCGCCAGCGCCGGGTACTGGGGGAACGCCCGCTTGACGAACCAGGTGAACTTCGAGGCGCTCTTGCGGTAGGAGCGGGTGCGCGTCATCACCACCAGGAAGCGGTCGAACCCCTCCATCTCGATGGCGGAGTCCACGGGGATGCCCCCGGTGGACCCGAAGGCACCGTCGAAGTAGACCTCGGTGCCGATCTTCGTCGGCGGCATGACGATCGGCAGCGACGCCGAGGCGCGCGCGTGGCGCAGGAAATCGTCCAGTCCGTGCATGTCCTCCCGGGCCCAGTGCACGGTCTCGCCGGTGCGTCCGTTGAAACCGGAGATCCGGAAGTTGCCCGGGCTGGCGGTGATCGCGTCCCAGTCCGGCACCATGCTGCGGTCCTCGACCTGGGCGTCGGGGCCGAAGATGTAGCGGGCGTTGAAGAACCCGTCACCGCGCAGGAACGGCCGGATCCCGCCGAACAGCGGGTCGCCGGGGAACACGGTGAAGTAGTCGCGCGCCAGTCGGGTGTCGTGCGACAGGTAGGTGGCGACGTGCACGGCCGACGCCGAGTTGCCGTAGGTCCAGTCGAACTGGATCCCCTCCTCGAGCAGGGCCTGCACCATCGCGGACGAGAAGGCGGCCCGCATCGCCCCACCCTCGAACACCAGTGCCGTGTCGCTGACCGGTCTACTCGGGACGCCCCGTCCCGTGCCCCCCACCAGTGGGGGTCGGGCACCTGCCGGAAAATCTTCCACGGGCACCGATAGTACAGTGCGGCCGCCGTCGCCATGGCGGGGATCGGGTAACAATGGGTGTGTGAAGATCATCGCGCACCGCGGGGCGAGCGGATACCGGCCCGAACTGACCCTCGACGCCTACGAACACGCCGTCGAACTCGGGGCGGACGGGGTCGAGTGCGACATCCGGCTCACCGCGGACGGGGTCCCGGTCGTCATCCACGACGCCACGGTCGACCGCACCTCCGACGGCACCGGGGCCGTGGCGGACATGCCGCTGGCACAGCTGTGGGAGTTCAACGTCGGCACCGCCGGGCGTCCCCAACGGATCCTCACGTTGCGCGAACTGCTGGAGTTCATCCGGGACGCAGGCTCGGGGGAGTACCGTCCGGAGCTCTTCGTGGAGACCAAGCGGCTGGGCAGTGTGCGGGAGCGGGACGGGCGCCTGGAGGCGGCGATGAACCGGGAGCTGCACGCGGCGGGGATGGCCGACGGTGAGCTGGCCGACCGGGTGCACCTGATCTCCTTCGACCACGGTTCGCTGGCCCGCTTCGCCGCGCTGAACCCCGGTATCCACCGCATCCACCTGCACAAGGAGTACCTCCTGTGGCGCCTGCTCAAACGGTGGGAACCCGCGGGCGTCGCCCCGTCCCAGGGGCTGTCGGTGCACCGGGCGAGGGAGGCGCCCCAGGACGTCGTCGGCGCCGGCGACCGGACCTACGTGTTCACCGCCAACCGGGACGACGACCTGCTGTGGCTGCGGCGCCACGGTGTCCGGTGGGTCGCCACGGACTACCCGGACCGGGCCCGGCGGGTGGTCGGGGACGCGGTGGGGCTCCCCTGAACGATGGCCCCGACCGCTAGACTGTGGGCCGTGGCTAAGAAGAACAGGAAGAACCAGAACCAGGACGACCTGCCCGAGGGCATGAGCCGTCGCCAGGCGAAGCTCGCCAAGCGCGCCGCGGAGCGTGCCGCGCTGGAACGCGACCCGCGCCCCTACGACGGGTTCGCCGCCGAGACCGACCTCATCGCGCTGCAGGAGTTCGTCCCGTCCGCCTACTTCACCGCGGAGACGGAGCAGGACGCCGGGTTCACCCGCACGGTGAAGGTCTGCACGGTCCTGCCCGGGGCGGCTGCCGCGCTGGTCCGTGCCGAGGACGAGGGCGGCGAGGCACTGGTCGCCCTGCAGACCCAGCACCGTGGCGACAACCCGAACCGCGACCTGGCCTTCGCCCTGGAGTGGGCCCGGACCGCCGAGCCGGGCAGCAGCCTGGACGTCGCCGTGGCCGACGGGACCGAGCCGGCGCTGTCGTCGCTGCTGGTCGCGGCGCAGGAGCCGGAGATCGAGGTGTGCAGGGACTTCAACTGGTGGCTCACCGAGGACCAGCGGACCAACCCGCAGGTCGTCGCGTCGCTCGACCAGGCCAACGCGTCGGTGCTGCCGAGCGTCCGGGTGGACGCGGAGATCACCGGGTCCGCATGGTGGATTGACCCGGGCGAGAAGGCGCACATCCGCTGGGTCCGTCCGGAGACGGAGGCGCAGCTGCTCCCCGCCCTGGCCCGCGTGCATGCCGCCGGTCAGCTGAACCTCGGCGAGGACACCCGTTTCGCCGGTGTCTTCCGTACCCACGGCATCCTCGTGCCGGTGTTCGACCTGGACAACACCGTCGACGCCAGTGAGTTCGCCGCGCCGTTGCAGGAGCTCGACGCCCGGATCTCCGACGCCCTGGCCGGGATCGCCGACGGCGGCGCGCTCACCGCCGAGGAGCAGAAGTCCCGTCAGACGATCATCGCCCGTGAGGTCACGATCCGCTGACGGCCGATCTGTGCCACCATGGGGGCATGGCTGATACCGCATTCCAAGGAAATCCTGCACACACCGTCGGTGACCTGCCCGCCGTGGGCGACAAGGCGCCGAACTTCACCACCGTCTCCGCGGCGCTCAAGGACGTCAACGGCGACTCGCTCCGCGGCCGGCGCGTGGTGCTGAACATCTTCCCCTCGGTGGACACCGGCGTCTGCGCCGCCTCGGAGCGCGAGTTCAACGCGCGCGCCGCCGGCCTGGAGAACACCGCCGTCGTGTCCGTCTCGAAGGACCTCCCGTTCGCCCTGGGCCGCTTCTGTGCCGCCGAGGGCATCGAGAACGTCGAGGCCACCTCGGCCTTCCGCTCGTCCTTCGGTGAGGACTTCGGGGTCACGCTCACCGACTCCCCGCTCGCCGGCCTGCTGGGCCGCGCGGTGGTCGTCCTCGACACCGACGGCACCGTCCTGCACTCGCAGCTCGTCCCGGAGATCACCACCGAGCCCGACTACGACGCCGCCCTCGCCGTCCTGAACTGACCGTCCCCCCATCGCGCCCGCCGCCGGGTCCGACGTGCTCAGCGTAGCCCGCTGAACAGGTCCTCGGCGGCGGCGTCGTCCCACAGCACCACGCTGCCGGCGTCGGTGTCGGCGAAACCGCCCACCGGCACGGTCTGCTGGTCCGCGCCGCGGACCATGCCGAGCGCGAGCCTGGCGAGGTGCCACACGTGGTCGCCCTCGTCCACCGTCAGCGCGTCGGAGAAGGCGTTGACCAGGGGGAAGACCCGGAACGGGTTGACCAGTGTGCCGAGGGACCCCACCTTCGACACCACCGCGCCGAGGAACTCACGTTGACGTTCCACCCGGTCCAGGTCACCGTTCGCGGAGGTGTAGCGGGTGCGCACGTAGCCCAGTGCGGTCGGCCCGTCCATCTCCTGGCAGCCGGCCTCGATATTCAGGCCGGCCATCGGGTCGTCGATGGGTTCGTCCGGGCACAGTTCCACCCCGCCGACGGCGTCGACGATCTTGCCGAACCCGCCGAAGCCGATCTCCATGTAGTGGTCCATGCGCAGTCCGGTGGCGCCCTCGACGGTCTGCTGCAGCAGCTGCGGGCCGCCGAAGGCGAAGGCGGAGTTGATCTTGCCCTCGCCGTAGCCCGGGATCGACACGTAGGAGTCGCGCGGGATGGAGACCATGGTCGGTTTCCCGCCGAACGTCGGGACGTGGACCACGATGATCGTGTCCGTGCGTGCCCCACCCTCGGAGAGGTCGCCGGCCGCGTAGCGCTCACCGTCCTCGGCGCTCATGCCGTCCCGCGAGTCCGACCCTACCAGCAGCCAGTTCGTCCCTGAGGTGTTGCCGATCCGCCCGTCGTAGCCGGCGAGCGCGTCGACACGGTTGAGGTTCGAGTCGACCCACCACGCGGTACCGCCGACGACGAGGAGCACCACCAGGAGGAGCACGCCGAGCACCCGCAACGGACGGATCCGCCGACGTGTCCGTGGCCGCCGTGACCGGGGCGGCGGACCGGAGGGCTGCTGTGGCTGCTCCGGTTGCTGTGGCGGCTGCCGGTACTGCTGGTGCTGCTGGACAGGCTGGTACGGGGCCTGCCGGGGCGGCTGTTCCGGCTGTCGACGGTACTGCGGCGGCTCGCCCTGGTTCCGCGGCTCCGCGCGGTGCCGGGGTTCGGCCCCGCGTTCACCGCCGCGTCCTCCGCCGTAGACCCGGGTCGCGTCCTCGGGCGGGACGGCGCCCGAGGGGCGCGCCGACGGGCCGTCCGAGGGGCGACGGGGTACGGGGCGTCCGTAGCGGTCGAGGATCGGCCGCCCGTTCCTGTCGCGCGCGACGGAGTCTCGGGGACGGCCGCTGTTCTCGGGAGGGGTAGGTGACATGGGGACATACTACGGGTTGGGCGGCTGGAAAACGGAGTCCCGTAGGATGCTGCACATGAGTGATGCATTGATGGCGGTGGCGTTCCCGGCGGTCATGGCAGTCGTCCTGTCCATGGTGTTCTCGCAGGTGACGAAGGCCGCTGCCCGAGGTGACCTGCCACGATCGGGGGCCGTGGGGATCCGCACCCGGGCCACGAAAGCCAGTGACGGCGCCTGGGCGGCGGGCCACGAGGCCGCCGCCCCGGTGGCGCGGACGGTGACCCTCGGGGTCTCCGTCCTGGCGGCGGTGATCATCATCCTCTCGTTCATCTTCGAGGGCGCATGGGTGACCGCGCTGGGGGTCGTCCCCTTCGTGATCGTCCTCGTCAGCATCATCCCCGTCGTCGGTACCGCCAACCGGGCGGCCCGGGCCGCTGCGGCTGCTGAGGCTGCTGAGTCGGCGGCGCAGAAGCGGAAGAAGAAGCGTAGGCGGTAGAACCGGTAGAGCCGGTAGAGCCGTACCCCGGCTGCTGATTGCCGGCGCCGGGTACGCGAAAAGCCGGGGCCCGACGGTCCGTGACGGACTGTCGGGCCCCGGCCGGGGGACACCGGGGACGTGTCAGGCGTTGGCTGCGGCGCGGCCCATGGCGCGCAGACCGGTGTCGGTCATGTGCAGCGGGAGGTTACGTCGCTCGGAGGTGGTGTCGATCAGGCCGACGACCCACCGGTCGTTCGAGCACATCTCGTGGCCACGGCTCGGGCCCTTGAGGTCGACGAACTGTGCACCGGCGCTGGTGGCGCCGCTGCGCAGGGCGCGCTCCAGGCCCCACTCGATGTCGGAGATCTGGATCAGCGCGCTGGGGACCTGCACGTTGGGGATCAGGTTGATCGGGCAGACCTGGCCGGCGCCGTTGGTGATGTGCGGGAAGCCCAGGACCTTCACGGTGGCGTTCGGGGCGTGCTGCTTGACCTTGGTGACGGTGCGGTTCACCGAGTCGCGCAGCTGGCGCTCGATCTGCGGGACCGGCATCTTCTCACCCAGGACGTAGGGGTAGGTGTCGTTCGCGCCCGCCCAGATGACGACCTCGCGGGTGCCTGCGTTCAGGGCACCGCCACGGTTGGCGCGGTCGGCCTGCTCGGAGACGTGCATGCCGCCGGTGCGGTAGGAGCCGCCGGCGCAGGAGTAGTTGTCGACATGCTGGCCGGACGCCTGTGCGTAGGAGTTGGCGAAGCGGTTGTCCGTACCGCAGCCGGAACCACTCAGGATCGGGTCGGGCAGCGGCAGACCCTTGCCGGCGAGGTAGTTGTAGATGTCCGGGTTGGCGACGATGGAGTCGCCGAGGACGACGGTGTTGCCGGGGGCCGCCTGGCTCTCCGGGGCGGAGAGCAGCGTCCCGGACAGGGCGGCGACGGTGGCCACGGCGGCGGCTGCGAGTCCGGCGATGCGGCGGCCTGCCCGCGATGCCGTGCGGTGTCGTGCGCTCATTTCTGAGGTTCCTCTCCTGAAGGTGTCATGTGTCCCGGCGTGTCCCCGACATGCCGTGGACGGATCCGGTCTGCTTTACCGTTCCCGGGGGCAACGACGTTACATTACCGTGACTTTATCCACTAATCCCCGAAAATGTAACCCCTGTGGCTGAAGTGGCAGATGAGGCGCATGTTTCTTCGTGTGGTGCACCCGGTCCCGGGGTCGCCGGGTGTCACCGGGTAACGCCGGAGGGGTTGTCGCCGGTATGGTGGACGAAAGTAGTTTGCCGACCCCGCGTGCGGCGCGGCACCCCCTCGTCAGGGGTCACGCCACGCCACGCGTATGTTTCCCCGGGGGACGCGGAGAGCGACCACGGCCGTCGACGCGCCGTGCCTGCCGTGCTCACCGTGTCTTCCGGACCTACTGTGCACACCGAGCCCGATGAACGACAACCCCAGAAAAGGAGCGACAGTGTTCGAACAGCTGTCCTATGACCTCAAAGGCGCCGTGAAAGGGGCCAAGGCCTTCGTAGACACCGGATTCCTCAAGGGGTCGACCCCCGCCGGCGGTCTGGGGGTGGCGAAGGCACTGGGGCGTTACGGGACCAGCCTCGCGGGCCTTCTCGAGGGGACCACCGCCCGCTTCCCCTCCCGGCTGGCGCTCGTCGACGACGACGGTGAGCTGACCTACCAGGAGCTCGCCAACTACTCCAGGCTCACCGCCCACGCCCTCGCCAGCCACGGCATCACCTCGGACAGTCGCGTCGGGATCATGGCGCGTAACGGACGCGGGTTCCTGCTCCCCCTGGCCGCCAAGGGCTACCTCGGCTACACCGTCTTCCTGCTGAACGTCGGGGCCAGCAAGAACCAGATCGCCGAGATCGTCAAGGAGCACCAGCTCGACGCCATCTTCTTCGACTCCGAGTTCGACGACCGGTTCCCCGAGGACCTCAGCGACTTCGGCGCCACCCTCATCCACGCGGACGTCGCCGAGGGCTACCGGACCGACATCGACTACCCGACCATCGGGGAGTTCTGGACGAGCCCCGGACCGTACAACGACGCCTTCCCGTCCCGCCCCACCCAGGGCGGCGTCATCCTCATGTCCTCGGGTACCAGCGGTACGCCGAAGGCCGTGCAGCACACCGAGCCGAGCTTCCCCGTCGGCGTCCTCGGCCCGGTGCTCAAGGGGCTCGAGGTCAAGGCCGGCGACCGGCTCCAGCTCACCGCCAGCCTCTTCCACGTGCTCGGCTGGGGCGCGGCCGTGCTGGCGATCACCGCCGGATGCACCCTGGTCACCCAGCGTGTGTTCAAGCCTGAGGTGGTGCTCCAGCAGGTGCAGGACTACGAGTGCACCGGCATGCTCAGCTCCGCGGTCTTCCTCAAGGACGTCCTTGCCGTGGACGACGGCTCCTACGACCTGTCGTCGATGACATGGATCCTCAACGCCGGCAACGCCATGAGCGAGGACCTCGTCCGCGGCCTGCAGGAGCGCTACGGCAACATCGTGTCGAGCGGGTACGGCTCCACCGAGGGCCTGCTCGTGGCCTACGCCACCCCGCAGGACCTCGTCGAGGACCCGACCACCGCCGGCCACCAGGTCTGGAACGGCCGCCTGGAGCTGCTCGACCCCGATACCGGTAAGCAGGTCCCCGCCGGCGAGGTCGGTATCATCCACGCGCACAACGCCATGTCGATGAAGGGCTACCTCGGCAACCGCGACAAGCCCGACTACCGCGACGGCATGCTGGACCTCGGTGACAAGGGTGTCATCGACCCGCAGTCCGGTCGGTTGCGGGTGCTGGGCCGTAACAACGACATGATCATCGTCGGCGGCGAGAACATCTGGCCGACGTCGGTGTCCGACATCATCGACCGGCTCGACGGTGTGGCGGAGTCCTACTGTGTGGGTGTGGAGGACGACGAGAAGTTCCAGCGGGTCAAGGCCTACGTCGTCACCGACGGTTCCGCTGAGCTGACCGAGGACGCTGTCCGTGACCACGTCCGGGACAACTTCATGGCCCCGGCCGTGCCCCGTGACGTGGTGTTGATGGACCGGCCGTTGCCTCGTAACCCGATCGGCAAGGTCGTCAAGCGCGAGCTCGAGGCCTTCGGCTGACCGGAATGCGTGGATGCCGGGCCAGCGGTGCACGTCACAGGCCCGGCGTCGACCCCAGCACCTGGTAGCCCACGAACGCCACGGTGTCGATCAGCCCGTGCGCGACGACCAGTGGCCACACCCGGCCGGTGCGGTAGAAGAACCACACGAACACCAGGCCCATCACCATGTTCCCCAGGCCCGCCGAGTAGCCCTGGTAGAGGTGGTAGCTGCCGCGCAGCACCGCCGACGCCAGGAACACCCACATCCACGGCAGCCGGAGCTGGCGCAGCCGGCAGCATAGCCACGCCACCACCAGCAGCTCCTCGGCGACGCCGTTCGCCCACGAGTTCAGCACCAGCAGCACCAGGTCCTGGACACTGCGGTCCAGCCCGGTGGGGATGACCTCCCGGGACAACCCCAGCTGCACCGAGCCGACGTAGAACGCCAGGCCCGGGACACCGATCAGCGCAGCCAGGCCCGCGCCGGGGGCGATGTCGCGCCACCGGGGGCGCAGGTGCACCCCGGACGCGCCGGGCCGTCCCGCCAGCGCAGGCGGCACATGCCGTAGCAGCAGGAACAGCGCCAGCCCGCCCCACGCGACGAGCACACCGGTGGAGATCAGCTGGAACGCCGGGTCAAGCCAGGTCAGTGTGGACTGGCGGGCGTTGAGGGTGGTGGTCTGCTTGTTGAGGTCCTCCGGCAGGGTGGCCGCCTCCAGCAGCCGGAGCGTCGCACGCACCCCCGAGGCGCCGAAGGTGACGGCGAGGACGATGAGGAGTTCCCACCGGATTGCCCGCTGGTCCGCACGGTTCACCGCCGTGCCCCTGAGCTGGCCCCCGAGCTGGCCCCTGTACTTTCGCCGAGCACGGCGTCGAGGTCGCCGGGGCCGTCCACGGTGACGGCGTCGAGGACCGAGGTGTCGGCGTCCACCATCCCGGCGATGCTCCGCTGCAGGTGGCGTGCCAGGTCCAGGAGCTCGGCGGGGGAGACCCGGTCGGAGACCGCCCCGAGATGGACGGAGACCGGCCACCGTCCGGGCGCGGCGTCGGGGGTCACCAGCGGTACCGAGAGGGCCGCCCACCCGGTGAGGTTCCAGAGCGTCGCCCAGGGCGTCCATGCCGTCTGCGCGTGGAAGTCCTCGGCGGGGTCACCACCGGCGTCCGGGGCGGAACGCGCGGAGAACGCCCCGATATGCGGCGGCGCACACGCCAGCATCGGTGTGACGACGACATCCACGGGATCAGACGGGCTGTCCGCACCGTCCGGGACACGGTCCCACGCGGCGAGCACCTGCTCCGGCAACACCGCCACCGCCTCGGCGGCGGCGGTGACCTCCGCGCCGGTCAGCTCCCGTCCCCGCTGCCGCAACCACCGCGGCATCGGTGTGGCGGGGTCGGGGAGGTCCCGGCACCGTGCCGCCATGATGCGGGAGAAGACACCGAAGTGCTCCACCGGGTACGGGGCGGCCACGGGGCGCACTCCGCTGACGGCCGGGTGGGTGACCAGCAGTGACGCGGCGGCCGCGGTGGCGTTGGCCACCGTCGGGTCCACGGCGGTGGTGGTGTGGAACGGACGGTTGGTGTGCCCGACCCGCAGCGGGCGTGTCGGGGCGCTCGACCGGGGAAGCCCGAGGGCGCGGGCGGTGAGGTCGAGGTCGCGGGCGATGACCCCCTGCGCCGCCGGGTCGGGCAGTCCGCCGCCGACCACGGTGTGCGCGGGCTTCAGCCCGGGCAGCCCCACCGCCGCGGCCGGCACCCGGATCGACCCGCCACCGTCGCTGGCGTGGGCGACGTCGACCACGCCACGGGCCACCGCTACCGCCGCACCGGACGAGGACCCGCCGGTGGTCATCCGCCGGTCGACCGGGTTCACCGGCCCGGGGCCGTAGGCAGGTTCGGTGTAGACCGTCGCCCCGAACTCGGCGGTCACACTGGTGCCGACGAGGCGGGCACCCTCCTCCAGCAGTCGCAGCACGGCGGTGTCGTGGGCGTCGGCGACGACGTCGTGCCCCACGGAGCCGAAGGTCGTCACCTCGCCGGCGACGCGGTTGAGGTCCTTGACCAGGACGTCGAGGCCACGCAGCGGGCCGAACTCCCGGGGGTCCTCGTGGGCACGGTCGTAGATCCTGACCACCCCGAGCTGGGCGGGGGACAGTCCGGTGCGTGCGCACAGCCGCTCCAGACGCAGTGCCGCGGCCTCGGTGCCGCCGGCGGACGGTGGGGGATTCATGTCGGACACACTACCGGCGCCCGGTAGATTGGTGTCATGAGTGACATCGAGACGGTGGCCTACCTCGGCCCGCGTGGAACCTTCACCGAACAGGCCGTCCTGGACATGACGGCCGCCGGCCACCTGCCGGCGGATGTCACCCACCGTCCGGTGACGTCCCCGGCGGAGGCCCTGGACCTCGTCCGGGCGGGGACGGTGGACCGCGCCGTCGTCGCCCTGGAGAGCAGCGTGGACGGGCCGGTCACACAGACCTTCGACTCCCTGGCCGACGGCGCCCCGGTGCAGATCCTGCGTGAGCACGACGTCTCCGTCGTCTTCTCCGTCCTTGTCCGTCCGGGGACGCGGCTGGAGGACGTCCGGACGTTCACCACCCACCCGGTCGCCCGCGCCCAGGTACGGCGGTGGGCCGCCGAGCACCTGCCCCATGCGGAGTTCATCCCCGCCAGCTCCAACGGTGCCGCCGCCGCGGCCGTCGCCGCCGGGGAGGCCGACGCCGCGGCCGCACCGGCACGTGCCGGCGACATCCACGGGCTGGAGTCCCTCGCCGAGGGGGTCGCGGACATCGCCGGCGCGCGCACGCGCTTCGTCCTGGTGGGGCTGCCGCAGGAGCCGACGCCGCGGACGGGCCACGACCGTACCGCCATCGTGCTGCAGGTGCCGAACGTGCCTGCCTCACTGGTGATGGCCCTGATGGAACTGGCGACCCGTCGGGTCGACATGTCACGGATAGAGTCCCGGCCGACCCGCGAGAAGGCGGGCACCTACGACTTCCACGTGGAACTCGTCGGACACCTCGAGGACTGTGCGGTGGCCGAGGCCCTGGCCGGGCTGCACCGCTACTGCGACCGCATCCGGTTCCTCGGCTCCTGGCCGCAGGAGGGCTGGGTCGGTGGCGAGGACGGTCCGGACGGCTCGGTGCCGCCCGACTACGCCGCGTCATGGGACTGGGTCCAGGGCCTGGGCCGGGCCGGCGACAAGGCTGGGGACAAGGCTGGGGACGGTGACCGGCCGTGACCAGACTGCTGCTGATCCGCCACGGCCAGACCACGTCGAACGTCCGCCATGCCCTGGACACCAGCCTGCCGGGCGCCGCGCTGACCGACCTTGGCTGGTCACAGGCCCGTGCCGCCGGCGAACGGCTCGCCGGCGACGGGCCGGACACACCGTTGGCGATGGTGTCGTCGCAGGCGTTGCGTGCCCGGCAGACCGCCGCCGGCATCGTCCTCGGCGGAACCGGACGAGGCCTGCGGCTGGAGCACACCGCGCCGGGCAGCACCTTCGCCGACTCCGTCGCGCGGCTCGCCGCACTCGAGGTCACCGACGGGGCCGGGGACGCGGAGATCGGTCCGGACCAGGCGCCCTCGGCGGAGGCGCCGGCGGCACTCGGCGGCGGCGACACCCGGCCACCGGCAGGCCGCGGAACCACCGGCACGTCCCCGGTCGGGTCTGCCGCGGGTTTCCTGCCCCTGGTCATGCCGGGTGCGGTGCCGGGGATCTCCGAGATCCCCGCCGGACGGTACGAGATGCGCACGGACCCGGAGTCGCACTACCACTACCACCGCACCTTCGCCGAATGGTTGGGCGGCTCCATGGACGTGCCCGTGCCCGGCGCCTCGACCGGGCATGACGTCGTCGGACGGTTCCTGGGCACCCTGCTGCCGGTGCTGGCCGCCGCGCAGGGTGCCGGGGCCGACCTGGCGGTGGTCAGCCACGGGGCGGTGATCCGACTGGTCGCCGCCTACCTGGGGCGGGTCGACCCCGAGTTCGCGGTGCGGACCCTGCTGCCGAACACCCAGCGGGTCGACCTGGAGGTCCCGGACCTGGGCGGGGCCGTGGCGCCGCAGGACCTCGGCGACGCCCTCGCCGGGGGATGGAAGGTCACCGACTGGGCGGGGGCCGGGGAGCCGCCCCGGGCGGGCTGACCCCAGGGCTGACCCCGGGCCTAACCCCAGGCCTAACCCCAGCCGAGTTCGTGCAGACGCTCGTCGTCGATACCGAAATGGTGCCCGATCTCGTGGACCACGGTGACCGCCACCTCATCGACGAGCTGTTCGTGGCTGGAGCAGTACCGGCAGAGGGCGTCCTTGTAGATGCTGATCTTGTCGGGGAGGAACGTGGGCCACTCCACGGAGCGTTCGGTCAGCGCCACGCCGTGGTAGAGCCCGAGGATCGACGGGTCGTCCTCGTTGTGGTCCTCGACCACGATGGCGACGTTGTCCAGGGCGTCGAGCAGTTGACGCGGGATCAGCCGGAGCCCGCGGTCGACCAGGTCCTCGAAGTCGTCGTCGCTGACCTCGATCACGGCGCCTCACCGGCGGTGCCGCCGGAGTCCCCGGAGCCCCCGGTGCGGCTCGCCTCGTCGCGGCGTGGGTTCCGTTCCGGCTGCTCCTTCGGCGGGTTGCCGTCGATGGTGAACTCGCCACGGACATCGCCCTGCAGGTCGGCGAAGCCGCCACCGTCCCGGGCCTTGGTCAGTGCACAGTTGACGGTCCGTGAGCCGGCGTTCCAGGACTCCTGCGGCAGCGTGGTCCAGAACGGCGTCAACGTCGACTGGTAAAGGTTCTCGTCGTCCCCGCCGCCGAGGAACGCGATGGCGGCGGCGGTGCACACCGCGTCGAGGTGGTCGTTCTGCTCCTCGATGGTGGGCCACGCCCCGGTGAAGGTGTCGCCCAGGTTCTCCACGGACGTCACCTGCCAGGAGTAGGGCTGGGTGCAGTCGGCGACGTCCACCTCGTCCCCACGGGCGCGCATGCACGTCTCCGGCGGTTCGGCGGGGGACTGGTCCGTCTCGGCGGCGCGTCCCGTCGTCTCGGCGTACACCCCGTCCGCGTCAGGCACGGCGACCCCGCACAGCATCGTGCGGTCGCCGCCGTCCCACGCGGCCTCCGGCGGCAGGATCGGGACGATGGAGTACCGGCCCTGCGGGTCGAGACGCCCGTCCAGGTAGGTGCGGGTAGGTCCCTCACACAGCTCGGAGGTCAGTTTCCCCTGGCGCTCCAGGTCCGGCTGCGGGGCCTCCGGCCCGAACTCGCTGGTCGGGTACTGGGACAGGTCCTCCCGGGTGGCGACCTCGAAGCGGTGCGGGGTGGCGCAGTCCACGACGGCGAAGTCGGTGGCGATGTCGCCGTCCTGCGACCAGTTCACGCAGTCGGCGGTGTCGGCGTCGGTGAAGGTGACCAGCTCCGGCGCCTCCTCGGTACGGTCCGCCCCACGCTGGGCGACGACGGACGCCCCCTGCGGCGCGAAGTACTCGTACGTACCGGCACCCACACCGCCGGCGAGGGCGGCCGTGAGCAGCACGGTGACCGTCCTGCGGCGTCCCCTGCGGGAACGTGCGTCGGCAGGACGGTCGGTGGCGGATGACGGGGTGCTGGACGGCATAACACGCATTCTCTCACGGGAACCGGACATCACTGGAAAACATCACGGGAAATCTCGGGCAGCGCCGTGCACTGGCTGCACACTGTGCAGACCACTGTAGCTAAACTACTGGGCATGATTGATCTCAAGTTCCTGCGGGAGAACCCCGACGTCGTCCGTGAATCCCAACGCACCCGTGGCGAGGACCCGGCGCTCGTCGACCGGCTCCTGGAGGCGGACGAGCGGCGTCGCGAGGCCATCGCCGCCGCCGACACGGCCCGTGCCGAGCAGAAGGCCTTCTCGAAGTCCATGGGCAAGGCCATGAAGGACGCCTCCGACGAGGAGCGCGAGAAGATGCGTGCCGAGGGCAAGGAACGGTCCGCCGCGGTGAAGGAGCTCGACGAGGCGCAGTCGGCCGCGGAGGCGGACGTGCAGGACCTGCAGATGGCGCTGTCGAACGTCGTCAGCGGCGCCCCGGCCGGCGGGGAGGACGACTTCGTCGTGCTCGAGCACGTCGGCGAACCCCGCGAGTTCGACTTCACCCCGAAGGACCACCTGGAACTCGGCGAGTCCCTCGGCCTGATCGACATGGAACGCGGTGCGAAGGTCTCCGGCGCCCGGTTCTACTTCCTCACCGGCGACGGGGCGCTGCTCCAGCTGGGGATGCTGCAGCTGGCGGCGCAGAAGGCGCGCGACCACGGTTTCCAGCTGATGATCCCGCCGGTGCTGGTGCGTCCGGAGATCATGGCGGGCACCGGCTTCCTGGGCGCCCACGCCGACGAGATCTACCGCCTCGAGGCCGACGACATGTTCCTGGTCGGCACCAGCGAGGTCGCCCTGGCCGGCTACCACAAGGACGAGATCATCGACCTGTCCGACGGTCCGGTGCGGTACGCGGGCTGGTCGTCCTGCTTCCGCCGCGAGGCCGGCTCCTACGGCAAGGACACCCGCGGTATCCTGCGGGTCCACCAGTTCGACAAGGTCGAGATGTTCGTCTACTGCCGCCCGGAGGACGCCGAGCAGCAGCACCAGGAACTCCTGGCGATGGAGAAGGACATGCTCGCCGCCGTCCAGGTGCCCTACCGCGTCATCGACGTGGCCGGCGGCGACCTCGGCTCCTCGGCCGCCCGCAAGTTCGACACGGAGGCCTGGGTCCCCACCCAGGAGACCTACCGTGAGCTGACCTCCACCTCGAACTGCACCACTTTCCAGGCACGGCGGCTCAAGACCCGCTACCGTGATGGGGATGGCCGGGCGCAGACGGCCGCCACCCTCAACGGCACCCTCGCCACCACCCGGTGGCTCGTCGCGATCCTGGAGAACAACCAGCAGGCCGACGGTTCCGTTGTCGTGCCGGAGGCGCTGCGACCGTTCGTGGGGAAGGACGTCCTGACCCCGAAGTGAACCCAGCAGTGACCGCGCGACACAACGAGGAGAAGTGACACGGCATGTGGATTCCCAGAGGCTTCGAGATCCCCACCGGTGTGCCGACCACACCCGCACACCCGGAATCGAAGGAGCCCTTCTACGGGCGGATCATCATCCCCTTCGCCAAGTTCTGGATGCGCCACGTCCAGCGGCTGAAGGTCGAGATCCATCACCCGGAACGCATCCCCACCGAGGGCGGGGCCGTGCTCGCGGTGAACCACACCGGGTACTGGGACTTCGTGTTCGGCGGGATCCCCTCCGCGGTGAACGGCGGACGCCTGGTGCGGTTCATGGCGAAGAAGGAGATCTGGGACAACCCGGTCGCCGGTCCCGCGATGTCGGGCTGCCACCACATCCCGGTCGACCGGGCCGACGGTGCCGGGTCCGTCCGTGAGGCGACGCGCCGGGCCGCCGGCGGCGACCTGATCGGCATCTTCCCCGAGGCCACGATCTCCCGGTCGTTCGAGATCAAGGAGTTCAAGGACGGCGCGGCGCGCATCGCGCAGGACGCGGGCGTGCCCCTGATCCCGGTGGTGCTGTGGGGGTCGCAGCGTATCTGGACCAAGGGCCGCAAGCCGATCTGGCGGCCGAAGAACGCCTCGTTGATCATCAGCGTCGGTGAGCCGGTGGACCTCGACGGGTCCCCGAGGGAGGTGACCGACCGCCTGCACGCGTCGATGGTCGGGATCCTCGACACGTCCCGGGCCCGCTACGCCGAGGCGTTCGGCCCGTTCCCCGACGGTGAGTACTGGATGCCGGCCTCGCTCGGCGGCTCCGCCCCGTCTCTGGAGGAGGCCACGGAGAAGGACCGCCTGGACGCGGCGAAGCGCAAGGAGGAGCGGATCCGTCGGGACGCGGAGAAGGCGGCGGGTGTGACGCCGGAGAAGAAGAAGTCCGTGCTGGGGCGTCTGCGTGGGAAGCTGGGACGCTAGGTGACCTCCGCACCGGTGGCGCCGGGCGCTCCGACCGTGGTCGTCAGTGACCTCGACGGCACACTCGTCACGTCCGCGGAGCGGGTGTCGCCGAGGGCCTGCGCGGTGATCAACCGCCTGGTGGCGGCGGGGGTCACGTTCATCCCGGCCTCGGGACGCCCCGCACGGTGGATGCTGCCGGTGATCGAACAGCTGGGCCTGCGGCCCATGTGCGTGTGCGCCAACGGTGCCGTCGTCTACGACTCCGCCACCGACCGGATCACCTACGCCGCGGAACTCCCGGCGGACGTGCTGGCCGGCGTCACCGCGACGATCGCGGAGACGACGGGCCCGTGGCTCGCCGAGCGCGGCCTGCCCCCGGTGACCTTCGCCGTGGAACGCGCGGGGCGCAGTGCCTTCGACCGGGCCGAGGAACTCTTCGCGGTGCAGCCGGAGTACCCGCACGCCTGGGACACCGAGGAACACTCGGTGGAGCCCCTGGCCGACCTGTGCTCCGTCCCCGCGGTGAAGCTGCTGGTGCGTCACGCGAGCATGGGGAGCGCGGACCTGTTCGACCTGGTCAACCCGGTCGTCGACCCGCAGGTGGCGCACGTGACGTGGTCGTTCAGCGGTGGTCTGCTGGAGATCAACGTGCCCGGGGTCTCGAAGCTGTCCGGGGTCGCACACGCGCTGGGGGACGGCCGCGCGGCAGGCACGGGGGCGCGGGCGGTGCCGCAACTCGACCCGGCCCACGTCGTGGCGTTCGGGGACATGCCCAATGACCTGGCGATGCTGCGGTGGGCGGGGATGGGCGTGGCCATGGGCAATGCCGTCGACGAGGTACTCGCCGTCGCCGACCACCGCACCTCGTCGAACGACGAGGACGGTGTCGCCGAGGTGCTGGAGCAGTGGTTCTGAGGGGGACCGCCGTCACCGCGTGCGGTGTGCGGACCATGTTCTACAGTTTGTGCCACTTGAGATAGCGCTGCAGGTGTGCAACTTACACTTGTAAAAGTGTGACTTTAACTTGTACAAGTGTGAGTCGTGCGGCCAACCTCCGCGGCGCGCGCAGTCTAGATCCGGACCACGATCTTGCCGGTGACATGCCCGCGCTGGATCTCGCTGTGCGCCTCGGCCAGCGTGGCGGCGTTCATCCCGATCATCGTCTCACCGACGGTGGGGATCAGGCGGCCGTCGTCGACCATCCCGGCGACACGGTCGAGGATCACACCCTGCTCGTCGACGTCGTCGGTGTCGAAGGCGGTACGGGTGAACATCGACTCCCAGTGGATCGAGATGGACTTCCGCTTGAACGGCGCGATCTGGAAGTCCTCCGGGTCGTCGATCAGGCACAGGCGGGACTGCGGCGTCATGATCTCCGCCAGCTCCTCGGCGTGACCGGAGGAGTTCGACGTGAAGACCAGGTCGATGCCGTCCGGCTCGAGGTCGAGGACCTGCGACGCCAGGTTCCGGCGGTGGTCGACGACCTCGTGCGCACCCATCTCGACGACCCAGTCGCGCGACTCCTCACGGGAGGCCGTGGCGATCACCGTCAGGCCGGTGAGCGCCCGCGCCAGCTGGATCATCACGCTGGGGACACCGCCGGCCCCGCCGAGGACCAGCAGGGAACCGTTCGAGTCGATCGACGCGCCCAGCCGCTCGAACAGGGCCTCCCAGGCGGTCAGCGCGGTCAGGGGGAGGGAGGCGGCCTCGGTCGCCGAGCACGTCGTGGGGCGGTGGCCGACGATGCGCTCATCGACGGCGTGGAAACGTGCGTTGGTGCCGTCGCGCAGCTGGCTGCCGGCGTAGAACACCCGGTCGCCGACGCTGAACCGTCCGACGTCCTCACCGACCTTGCGGACGACGCCGGCCGCGTCGTAGCCGAGGATCGGCTGTTCGCCCCGCGCGAGCGCCTCGCCGGCCCGGCGGCGCATCTTCGTGTCGATCGGGTTCACCGACACCGCCTGGATCTCGACCAGGAGGTCACGCGGGCCGATCTCGGGAAGAGGGACGACCACGTCGGTCAGACACCGCGGGTCGTCCACGGGAAACTCGCCGGTGACCGCGACGGCCGGCATGGTCGTGGGCAGCTCGATTGCACGGGAACTCATGGCGCTCCATAGTAGAGCCACCGGCATGGCGCCGCACCCGGCCAGGCCACGGCCTGTATCGTTACTGACCATGAGTGACCGGAACAGTGAATATGACCTGATCGTCGTCGGAAGCGGGTTCTTCGGGCTGACGGTCGCGGAGCGCGCCGCCAGCCAGTTGGACAAGAGGGTTCTCGTCGTCGAGCGTCGCAGCCACATCGGCGGCAACGCCTACTCCGAGGCCGAGCCGGAGACGGGCATCGAGATCCACAAGTACGGGGCGCACCTGTTCCACACCTCCAACAAGAAGGTCTGGGACTACGTCAACCAGTTCACCGACTTCACTGACTACCAGCACCGCGTGTTCGCCATGCACGACGGCACCGCCTACCAGTTCCCCATGGGCCTGGGCCTGATCAACCAGTTCTTCGGGAAGTACTACAGCCCCGACGAGGCCCGTGAACTGATCAAGGAGCAGACCGACGGGCTGAACCCGGAGGACGCCACGAACCTCGAGGAGAAGGGCATCTCGCTGATCGGCCGCCCGCTCTACGAGGCCTTCGTCCGCGACTACACCGCCAAGCAGTGGCAGACCGACCCCAAGGATCTGCCGGCGGCGAACATCTCGCGTCTGCCGGTGCGCTACACCTTCAACAACCGCTACTTCAACGACACCTACGAGGGTCTCCCGGTGGAGGGCTACACCGCGTGGCTGGAGAACATGGCGAAGAACGCCAACATCGAGGTGCGGCTCGACACCGACTGGTTCGACGTCCGTGACGAGCTGCGCGCGGCGAACCCGGACGCCCCGGTCGTCTACACCGGCCCGCTGGACCTGTACTTCGGCTACTCCGAGGGCCGGCTGGGCTGGCGCACCCTCGACTTCGAGACCGAGGTGCTCGACACCGGCGACTTCCAGGGCACCCCGGTGATGAACTACAACGACGCGGACGTCCCCTACACCCGCATCCACGAGTTCCGGCACTTCCACCCGGAGCGGAAGAACTACCCCGGCGACAAGACCGTGATCATGAAGGAGTTCAGCCGCTTCGCCGAGGGCGGGGACGAGCCGTACTACCCGATCAACACCCCCGAGGACCGCGAGAAGCTGCTGCGCTACCGCGAGCTGGCCGAGGCGGAGACCACGGACAACAAGGTGTTCTTCGGCGGACGCCTGGGGACCTACCAGTACCTGGACATGCACATGGCCATCGGCGCGGCGCTGAGCATGTACGACAACAAGGTCGCCCCGCTGCTGTAGCCGCCCGCCGGTGGCGGTCACCGGTGGCAGATGCAGATGTCGGTCACGAGATGTCGAATGATCGCCCTCCCAGGCAGGCTTTTCGGCCTGTGACCTACCTGGGAGGGCGATCATTCGACATCCGGGGGAAAGGGGGACGGGAGCGAAGGGGAGGCTCCCCGGCCGTCAGTCGTCGATGTCGGTGGACACCACGGAGAGGTCCTCGGCCAGGTCCACGTCGAACTCGTGGCCGTCGGTGCCCCGGACGCTGACCTCGTAGGTCACGCCACGGTCGTCGGAGGCGGAGACGGAGTCCACGACCCCGTCACGGACACCGGCCTCGCCGGACGCCGCCAGTGCCGCGTCGAAGATCTTGTCCAGGGCCGCCAGGTCGAGGGTCGGGTCGTCCTGGTCGAAGCGGTCGGGGCCTTCGGTCTCGATGCGCATGGCACCGTCGGTGGAGACGTGGACCTCGGCTGACCCGCCGTCATCCAGTTCGACGTCGACCTCGTGGCCGTTGCCTTCGAGGCTGACTGAGCTGGCCCCGCGTCCGCCGGCCTCGGCGATCGCCTGTTCGGCGGCGTCCCGGTACGACGCGACGTCCGACCCCGCGGTATCGCGGCTGTCGCCGGCACCGCGGTCATCGCGGTCATCACGCCCGTCACGGTCGTCACAGTCGTCGCTGTCGTTGCCGCGGTTCTCGGCGGCGGAGACGGTGCGGACCTCCTCGGTGTCGTCGTCGGCGTCGGAGATGCCGTAGCCGATTCCTCCGGCGATCAGCAGGGCGGCGACTGCGCCGGCGCCGACCAGGAGGCCCTTGCGCTTCTTGCGGGGCTTTGCCTGAGGAGCTGCCTCAGGAGTCGCCGCAGGTATTGCCTGGGTGGTTGGTTCGTTGGGCTGGTTCTGGGGTGCGTTGTTCGATGTCATGCCCTCACTATGTCCGACAGGTACTGAACCCTCCCTGAAGCGGGCTGAACGGTTCTTCAGGAACCGTCGGCGGGGAGGACGACCGTGAACAGGGCGCCGCCGCGGGTCGGCTCGTCCGGGCTTGCCTCGACGGTGACGTGTCCGTGGTGTGCTTCGACGACTTCCTTGACGATGGCGAGTCCGAGTCCGCTCCCGCCGGCGTCGCGGGCCCGTCCCTCGTCCAGCCGGGTGAACCTGTCGAAGACGCGGTCCCGGTCCGGCGCGGGGACGCCTGTGCCGTCGTCGGCGACGCTCAGCACGACCACTGGGTCGGCGCTGTCGTCGGTCCGCAGGGTCAGGACGATGCGGGATTCCGCGTGCCGTGCGGCGTTGTCGACGAGGTTGCGCACCGCCCGGCCGAGCAGGCGGGGGCTGCCCGTCACCTGGGCGGCCCCGACACCGGAGATGTCCACGGTGTGTCCGCTGACCCGTGCCACCCGGTCCGCCTCCGCCAGCAGCACGTCGTCGAGGTCCACCGGTTCCGTCGGGGGTCTGTGGTTCTCGTCGAGGCGGGCGAGCAGCAGGAGCCCGTCGACGAGGTTCTGCATCCGTTCGCCTTCGTCGATGACGACCTCGCTGAGCTCTCCCAGGGAGGTGGCGTCGGGGTAGGACGCGCCGAGTTCGGCGTGCTGGCGCATCGTCGCCAGTGGTGAGCGGAGTTCGTGGGAGGCGTCGCTGACGAACCTGCGCTGCACCGCCTGGGAGTGTTCGAGGCGTCCGAGCATGCGGTTCATGGTCGCGGCGAGTGCCCCGAGTTCGTCGTCGCCGGCGTCGACGCGGCGGGACAGTTCCTCGGCGGTGATGCTGTCGACCTGGCGGCGCAGTCGCTCGACCGGACGCAGCGCACGGCCGGTGACGATCCACACCACGGCGCCCACCAGCACGACCACCAGTGGCACGGCGACGGCCAGCAGGACGGTCGCGGCGCCGACGGTCTCGTCGACGTGTTCCGTGGTCCGGGCGACGGTGAGGGTGCCGGTGTCGGTGGTCTCCGACATCACCAGGTAGGGCTCGCCGTCCACGGTCACGCGCTGACCTGCGTCACCGGGGGTGGGGAGGAGGTGGGCCTCGTCGTCGTTGACCACCGTGCCTGCACCGGTGGCGTGGCTCTCCCAGCGAACCAGCTGGTCGTCGTCGATGGCGGCGACCACGCCCACCGCCCGTGACGGGTTCTCGTCGATCTGGGAGGTCAGGGACTCGAGGTCCTGGTCCACCGACTCCCCGACGGAGGCGGTGAGTACCCGGCCGAGGACCAGGACGGCGACCACGGCGCTGACGACGAGGACGAGCGTGACGAAGGCCGTCGCCCCGGCGGTGACGCGGGCGCGGATAGAGCGGGACGCGCGGCGTCGGAATCGTGGTCGGCCCACGGCTCAGCCACCGGTCCCGGACAGCCGGTAGCCCACGCCGCGGACCGTCTCGATGGCCTGGCGCCCGAACGGACGGTCGACTTTGGCGCGCAGGTGCCCCACGTAGACCTCGACGATGTTGGCGTCGCCGGTGAAGGAGTCACCCCACACGTTGGCGAGGATCTCCCGCCGGGTCACGACCTCGCCGCGGCGGCGCAGCAGGAAGTCCAGCACCGCCATCTCGCGGGCGGTGAGCGTGATCTCGTCGTCGCCGCGGAACACCTGCCGGGCGGCAGGGTCGAGGGTGAGGTCGCCGGCCTGCAGGACGGCGGGGCGTTCGCGTCCGCCGCGCCGGGCGAGCGCGCGGACGCGGGCGATGAGGACGGGGAAGGAGAAGGGTTTGGTCAGCCAGTCGTCGCCGCCGGTGTCGAGGCCCTCCACCTCGTCCCATTCCCCGTCCTTCGCGGTGAGGAACAGGATTGGGGTGTGGTCGCCGTCGGCGCGGAGGGACTGGCAGACGCGGTAGCCGTTCATGCGGGGCATCATCACGTCGAGGACGATGACGTCGTAGTCGGCGTCGGACGCCATGTCCAGCCCGGTGGCGCCGTCGTGGGCGACGTCGACGACCATGCCCTCGGCCTCCAGGCCGCGACGTACACCGTCGGCGAGCCGCTTCTCGTCATCCACCAGCAGAATCCGCATGGTCTCCAGTGTCCCACGGGCAGGCTGAACCGTTGCTGAAGGCTGGTGGGTAGGCGGTCCGGGTTACTGTCCCTGCTGCTCCCCGGCGGCGACGTTGACCATCCAGGAGACGCCGAACCTGTCCCGGAGCTGCCCGAAGTAGTCGCCCCACATCTGCTTCTCCAGGGGGAGGAAGACGGTGCCGCCGTCGGAGAGGGCGGCGAACCAGCCGGCGACCTTGTCGTACTCGTCGGCGTCCCCGCCGATGCAGAGGTCGACCGGGGGCGCGTCGAATTCGCGCGGGTCGGTGTCGGCGGTGTCGCAGGCCATGAAGGTCCACCCGTCGGGGGTCTCCAGGTGGCCGTGCATCACCAGCGGCTCACGCTCGGGGGTGTCGGCCGCACCGGCCTGACCGAATGTGAGGATGTCCGCCTTCCCGCCGAAGACCCCGGCGTAGAACTCCAGGGCGTCGGCGGCGGTGTCACGGAACTTGAGGTAGGGGTTGAGCCAGGTGGACATGGTGGTGACCCTTCCGGTCGGTGGTGCCTGAATCAGGGAGACCGATCATACAGGCGTAACCTGTGGGGTCATGAGCGACAGCACGAGCCCCCGGCCCTGGCAGCGGTACTACCCCGAGTGGACCAGTCCCGAACTGGCCTACGACGGCGACGACGAACGCACCCTCGCCGCCATCTTCGACCATGCGGTGAAGACCTGGCCGGACCGTCCCGCCATGACCTTCTTCGGCTCGTCCCTGACCTACGCGGAATACGGACGGCAGGTCCGCAAGGCCGCGTCGATGCTGCACAACCGCGGGGTCCGCAAGGGCGACCGGGTGGCGATCGCCCTGCCCAACTGTCCGCAGGCGCTGATCAGCTTCTACGCCGTGCTGTCCCTCGGCGCGACCGCCACGCTGCACAACCCGCTCTACACCGCCCGTGAGCTGACCGTCGCGTTCAAGGACCACGGCGCCAAGGTCGGCATCTTCTGGGACAAGGCGGTGGACGTGGCCCGGGAGCTGCGCACCGTCGCCCCGCTGGAGCAGATCATCCCGGTCACCGTCACCCGCGCGATGCCGGTCTACCTGCGTGCGGCGCTGAAGCTGCCGGTGAAACCCGTGCGGGCCATGCGCGACAAGCTGCAGGGCAGCACCGACGGGCTCACCGAGTGGGCCGACCTGGTCAAGGACGCCTCGGAGTCCGAGGGTCGGGCCCTGATCGAGACCGCGGAGGTCGCGCCCACGGACCCGGCCATCGTGCTGTACACCTCCGGGACCACCGGCACGCCGAAGGGCGCCGCCCTGTCCCACGCCAACCTCTGCGCCAACATCATCCAGGGACGTGCCTGGGTCCCCGGGCTCGGCGACGGGGAGGAGGCCGAGCGGATGCTCGCCGCCCTGCCGATCTTCCACGCCTACGGCCTGACGATGAACATCACCCTCGGCCCGCTGATCGGCGGGACGGTCCTGCTGCTGCCGGCGCCGGAGAAACCCCTGCTGGCGTCGGCGATGAAGAAGCAGAAGCCCACCTGGGTGCCCGGTGTGCCCGCCTTGTACCAGACGATCATGGACATCGCGGAGCAGCAGAAGATCGACATCTCCGGGGTCAAGGCCAGTTTCTCCGGCGCCTCCGGGTTGCCCGTGGAGCTGGTGCGGCGCTGGGAGAACATGACCGGCGGGCTGCTCGTCGAGGGCTACGGGCTCACGGAGACCTCGCCGATCGTGGTGGGCAATCCGATGAGCACCGACCGGCGTCCCGGGTACGTGGGGATCCCGTTCCCGGACACGGACGTGCGCGTCGTCGACCAGGACGACCCGTCCCGCGAACTGCCTGACGGGGAGGCCGGCGAGCTGGTGGTGAAGGGTCCGCAGGTCTTCGGCGGCTACCTGAACCGTCCGGACGCCAACGCGACGTCGTTCGTCGACGGGTGGTTCCGCACCGGCGACATGGCGGTGAAGGAGGCCGACGGTTTCGTCCGGATCGTCTCCCGCATCAAGGAGATGATCGTCACCGGTGGGTTCAACGTGTACCCCGCGGAGGTGGAGGAGGTGCTCACCGAGCACCCCTCCGTGGCGCAGGCCAGCGTGGTGGGGCTGCCGCGTGAGGACGGCTCGGAGACCGTGGCGGCCGGCATCGTCCTGGCCGACGGCGCCAGGTTGGACGAGGAGGTGCTCAAGGAGCACTGCCGGGAGGGCCTGGCGCGCTACAAGGTCCCGCGGGTGTTCCAGGTGTTCGACGAACTGCCCGCCGACCAGCTCGGGAAGGTGCGCCGGGTCGAGGTCCGCGAGCAGATGCTGGGGTAGTGGGGCCTCTCCGGCTCCGGGTTCCTTCTCGCCTGCCGACGCAGCAACCCCACAGGTTGGTCCCACCGACCTGTGGGGTTGCCGGGATGGGGTCAGAACACCGACTCGTCCAGGTCGTTGAGTAGGGAGTCGCGGGCGCCGAGCCGCTCGAGGACGGGGTCGACCTTCGGCAACTCGCAGGTGAAGAAGTACTGCGCCGCAGCCCGTTTCCCCTCCGCCAGCGGCGATCCCGCAGCCTCCGCCGCGAACGCCATGTCCAGCCAGAGCCAGGCGACGACGACGTGCCCGGTTACCTCCAGGTAGTCCGTGGCGTGGGCCAGCGCGGCGGTGGCGTCCCCGTCCTGCCACAGGGCCCCGGTCACCTCGAGAAGCCGCCGTAGGCGGTCGGCGAGAGCCGTGGAGAACTCCGGGAACAGAAGCGCCGTGGACTTCACCGTCTCCGAGACCGTGTCGGCGAGGAGGTGCAGCCCCGCCCCGTCCTGCATCAGGACCTTGCGTCCCAGCAGGTCCTGGCCCTGGATGCCGTGCGTTCCCTCGTGGATCGGGTTCAGCCGGTTGTCCCGGTAGAACTGCTCCACGTTGTAGTCGCGCGTGTACCCGGCCCCGCCGAGGACCTGGATCGCCAGGTCATTGGCCGCGGGACCGTACTGGGACGGGAAACTCTTCACCACCGGGGTCAGGACGTCCAGGAGCAGCTCATGGCGCCGCCGTTCCTCGCCGGTGGAGGTCGCGGCCAGATCCACCAGGTGCGCGGCGTACAGGCACAACGCCATCGACCCTTCCGCGTAGGTCTTCTGCGCCATCAGCATGCGCCGGACATCGGCGTGCCGGATGATCGGGACCTGCGGTCCGGCAGGGTTTTTCGCCCCGACAGGGCGGCCCTGCGGACGGCTGCGGGCGTAGTCCAGCGACTCCAGGTAGCCCGTCATCGCCAGGGCTGCGGCACCGGTGCCCACGCCGATCCGGGCCTCGTTCATCATGTGGAACATGTACTGCAGCCCGCGGTTCTCCTCACCGACGAGATACCCCACCGCTCCTGATGACCCGCCGGGGGTGTGGGCGCCCTCGCCGAAGTTCAGCAGCGTGTTCGTGGTGCCGCGGTAACCCATCTTGTGGTTCAGGCCGGCCAGGACGACGTCGTTGCGCTCCCCGGACGTCAGGAACTTCGGGACGATGAAGAGACTGAGGCCCTTCACACCGTCCTCCGCGCGACCGGTGCGGGCGAGGACGAGATGGACGATGTTGTCCGTCATCCCGTGGTCGCCCCCGGAGATCCACATCTTCGTCCCGGTGATCCGCCAGGTGCCGTCCGCCTCGCGCCGGGCACCGGTCGTCACGTCCGCCAGGGAGGACCCCGCGTGCGGTTCGGACAGGCACATCGTCCCGCTGTACCGCCCGGCGAGCTGCGGTTCAGCGTAGGTGGCGACCTGTTCCGGCGTCCCGTGGGCGAGGATCAGTGCGGCGTTGGCCATGGTCAGCATGGGGTAGGCGGCGGTGGCGATGTTGGCGGCCTGGGCCCAGGCGAAACAGGCGCGGGACACGGTGAGCGGCAGGTCCACGCCTCCGTGTTCCTCGCCGAAGGAAGCGGCGGTCAGTCCGGACTCCGCGAAGGCCCGCAGTGCCGGGGCGATCGCCTCGTGGGTGTGGACACCCTCGGCGTCGAAGGTGGGTTCATCCTGGTCCGACGCTCGCATGTGGGGGCGGAACCACGTGTGCGCCAGGGTGCGGGAGGCGTCCAGCATGGCGTCGAAGGTGTCGCGGGAGTGGTCGGCGAACCTGTCGTGCTCGGTCAGAGACTCGACGTCCAGCCAGTCGTAGAGGAGGAACGCGAGGTCGTCGGTCGAGAGGATGTCGGCGGTCATGCTTTCCGATGGTAAAGGACATCGCATACTCCCGGGTAGGTTGCCGGTTCATCGCCGTCGGGGCCGGTGTGGCAGACCTGTCGGGCGACCGGGCAGGGGGCCTGGTCGATCTGCGGTCTGGAATCGACCGCCACCTCTGCCACAGGGCTGACAGCTCTGCCGTCGCGCCGGGCCGTCGCGTCCGACCGACCGAGCACCCACCCGGCACCCACCGAGCACTAACCCAGCCGCCCCCCAGCGTCCCCCAGCGTCCCGCAGCCTCTCGCAGGCGATTCACAGGTGGAATCCGCGTGCCCGACTACGTCCGGACCGTGATGATGGGGAATAATCGTCGGCGTACAACTGTCTAACGGAGGCCGGCGTAGAACTTGATGAGCGCAACCACTGAGATGAGCGACGATCGCCGTGACGATCGCTACGACCCGCGGCGCCTCGCCCGGGTCATTCTGCCGAAGAGGGGAGAACCCCGGGACGTCCGCTCCCTCTACATCGTGGAGAACGAGCAGACCCCGGGTCGTGTGACCGCACTGTCCCGGACGTCCGCACGGATCCCCGCGGGGGAAGAGGTCAGCTTCGAGAGCTACTTCAACGGGTTCCCGGCGTCCTACTGGCGCCGCTGGAGCCAGCTCGACGAGGTGCAGCTGCGCGTCGACCTCACCGGCGACGCCCGCATCGACATCTACCGTTCCAAGATCGACGGCTCGCGTATCGCCGTGACCGGCGGCATCGTCGAGGTCGACGGGAGCGGTCACGGTGTCGCGGAGTTCACCGTGTCCCTGGCGCCGTTCGAGGACGGCGGCTGGATCTGGTTCGACATCACCTGTGAGTCCGAGACCACGATCCACAGTGCCGGCTGGTTCGCCACCAGGGACGCCGGCGAGCAGCGCGTCGTCTCGGACACGGTCGTCACCGACCCGGCGACGGGGGAGACGACGACCCTCAAGGAGGGCGACCTCCTGCCCGCCCCGGAGCCGCGGGTGACCATCGGCATCCCCACGTTCAACCGTCCGGCGGACGCCGTCGCCGCGCTGGAGGCGCTGTCCTCCGACCCGGTGGTCGACTCGGTGGTGGACGCGCTCATCATGCCGGACCAGGGCACGAAGCACCCGAAGGACGAGCCGGGGTTCCCGGCGGTGGAGCAGCACTTCGGCGACCGTCTGCGCATGCCGGTGCAGGGCAACCTCGGTGGTTCCGGCGGGTACTCGCGCATCATGTACGAGGCGCGGCACCCGGAGCGTGGCACGGACAGCCCGTTCATCCTGTACATGGACGACGACATCGCCATCGAGCCGGACAGTGTGCTGCGCGCCCTGGCGGCGTCGCGCTACGCGGCCTCGCCGATGCTGGTGGGCGGGCAGATGCTGAACCTGCAGGAGCGCAGCCACCTGCACACCATGGGTGAGATCATCGACCGCGGCAGCTTCATGTGGACCGCGGCCCCGCACACCCACTACGACCACGACTTCTACAACCACCCGCTGCGCGACCGCGGGGAGTACGGCACGAACGCCTCGGGCGAACGTGTCGACTCGAAGGACCTGCACCGCCGCATCGACGCCGACTACAACGGCTGGTGGATGTGCATGATCCCGCGGGTCGTCGCCGACACGGTCGGTCAGCCGCTGCCGCTGTTCATCAAGTGGGACGACGGCGAGTTCGGGCTGCGTGCCCGGGACCACGGTTTCCCGACGGCGTCGTGGCCGGGCATCGCCATCTGGCACATGGCCTGGTCCGACAAGGACGACGCGATCGACTGGCAGGCGTACTTCCACCTGCGTAACCGCCTGATCGTCGCCGCCCTCCAGCACGAGGGCAGCCCCACCGGCATCATCGCCTCGATGACCAAGGCCACGGCGAAGCACCTGATGTGCCTGGAGTACTCCACCGTGGCGATCCAGAACGAGGCGATGAAGGACTTCCTCGCCGGGCCCGACCAGCTCTTCGACATCCTGGAGACGGCCCTGCCGCGGATCAACGCGCTGCGCAAGCAGTACCCGGACGCCGTCGTCGTCCCGTCGTCGTCGACGCTGCCGGCGGCCGACGGCGGTCCGGCGAAGCTCACGGACATCCCGCTGTCCCCGCTGGCGAAGGTGACCCGGTTGGCGAAGGTCGTGGCGAACAACCTGCGGCCGGCCGACCCGCACCACCACGAGGTCCCGCAGGTCAACCTGCCGCCGATCGAGGCCCGGTGGTTCTCCCTGGGACGTCTCGACGGCGTGACCGTGACCACCGCCGACGGTACCGGTGTGGTCTACCGCAAGCGTGACCGCGACAAGGCCCGGGAGCTGGCCACGGAGTCCGCCCGCCTGCAGAAGGAGGTCGCGACCCGTTTCGACGAGATGCGGCAGCGTTACCGCGTCGCCCACCCGGAGCTGACCAGCGTCGACGCCTGGGCCCGGATCTTCGAACCGGGGGAGCGCTGATGGGGCGCCCGGAGGCGGATGTCCTCGTCGCCGTGCAGGACGCACTCGTCCCCGGTGACCCGGAGGGTTCCGTCGTGCTGGGTGCGGCCCGTGGGCTCAGCCATTTCGGCGAGCACGCGCTCGGGTGGTTCGCCCTGGCCGGTGCCGGGGCGTCGGTGGCCGCTGTCCGCGGTCGGACGGTGGAGCCGTGGGTGGAGCTCGGGGTGTCCGCGTTCGCCGCGCACGCCGCGTCCGTCGTCCTGAAGCGTGTGGTGCGGCGGCGACGGCCGTCGGACCCGCGGATCCGGGTCGGGGTCGGTACCCCGTCGCGGCTGAGCTTCCCCTCGTCCCACGCGACGTCCACCGCCGCGGCGCTGGCGTCGCTGAGCCGGATCACCGGTTCACGTCTGCCCCTGGCCGGGGTGCCGGTGATGATGGCGTCCCGCCTGGTGCTCGGCGTGCACTACCCCACCGACGTCCTCGCCGGTGTTGCCCTCGGCGTGGCGACGGAGAAGGCCGTCCACCGAACTGCGAAGGAGATCAAGCGATGACTCGTCCCGGGACGGATCCGGAATTCGACCCCACCGAAACCCACGACACGAACGAGCGCCCGGGTGAACGCCAGGCGTTCATCGGGTCGGAGCCGCACACCTCAGGTCTCGAGGAGCCGGCGGCGTGGGAGGACCGGACCTACGCGCGCGAGGAGTCCGGGGGTGGTTCGGCCGCGGGAGCCGCGGGCACTTCAGACGCCCCGGGCCACCGCGCGCCCCGGAACCTCCCGGAGGCGATGTTCAAGGCGCTGCGCCCGAAGCAGTGGGTGAAGAACGTTCTCGTCGTCGCCGCACCGGCGGCGGCCGGCGGCGACCTGCTCTTCCAGGGGCGGGTGATCACCGACATCATCATCGCCTTCGTCGTGTTCTGCCTCGGGGCGTCGTCGATCTACCTGGTCAACGACGCCAAGGACGTCGACTCCGACCGGCAGCACCCCACGAAACGGTTCCGTCCGATCGCGGCGGGTGTCCTGCCGGTGGGCCTGGCCTACACCATGGCGGTGGTGCTCATCGTCGGGGCGGTGGGGCTGAGTTTCCTGGCGTCCAACGGCGGGTCGTTGGCGATCGTGATCGCGGTGTACATCGTGCTGCAGCTGGGCTACTGCTTCGGCTGGAAGCACCAGCCGGTGATCGATATCGCGCTGGTGTCCTCCGGGTTCATGCTGCGGGCGATGGCCGGTGGTGTGGCGGCGAGTATCGACCTGTCGCAGTGGTTCCTGCTGGTCGCCGCGTTCGGTTCGCTGTTCATGGCGGCGGGCAAACGCTACGCGGAGCTGAAGCTGTCGCTGCGCTCGGGGGCGAAGATCCGCAAGTCCCTGGAGAGCTACACCCCGACCTACCTGCGGTTCGTCTGGACGCTGGCGGCCACGGCCGTGGTGCTGGCGTACGCGCTGTGGGGCTTCGACATGAGCCAGCAGCACCCCGGCCACGCGGCGGTCTGGTACCAGGTCTCGATGGTGCCGTTCACGGTGGCGATCCTGCGGTACGCCGCCGACGTCGACCGTGGCGACGGCGGTGCGCCGGACGAGATCGCGTTGAGCGACCGGACGCTGCAGGCCCTGGCGTTGATCTGGGTGGCGACGATCGCGGTCGCCGTCTACGTGATCCCCGCTGTGGCGTAGCTGGACGTCCCCTGGCGTAACGCTGGAGGACGACTGGCCGATATCCTTGGCGGAAAAGATCACTGTTTGGTAACGTTCCGGACACTGTAGGCAATGACGGCGGTGACGACACCGGCGCCGCCGTCTGACAAAAGCACGTAAAGGAAAACATGACGACTGCCACCGGAAAGCACCGGTCCGCGACCGGCTCGCTGGGCCGTAAGATCATGGCCCTGATCGTCGCGATCGGGACCGCCTTCGGGTTGGCCGCCGTCGCGACCCCGACGGCCAGCGCCGACGACCGCGGGATCCTGGGCCCCCGTTGCACCTGGGCCAACTACAACCACTTCGTCCAGAACTGCTGGTTCTACTCCGGGGCGATGGGTCAGGACATCCAGGTCCAGATCAAGCGCTCCAACAGCGACTCGGCGATCTACCTGCTCGACGGCCTGCGGGCCCGTGACGACTGGAACGCGTGGACCTACCTGGGCCACGCCCCGGAGATGTTCGTCAACGACGACGTCAACGTCGTCATGCCGGTCGGCGGCGCCTCCCAGTTCTACGCGGACTGGATCGGCCCGTTCAACGGGACCACCACGCCGAAGAAGCCGCGGTGGGAGACCTTCCTGACCCGCGAGCTCCCCGCCCAGCTGCAGAGCGGTTTCGGCATCAGCCCCAACAAGAACGCACTGGTCGGCCTGTCGATGGGCGGCACTGCCGCGATCAACCTGGCTTCCCGTCACCGTAACCAGTTCAAGCAGGTCACCTCGCTGTCCGGTTACCTGAACACCACGGCCCCGGGCATGTACATGGCGCTGCAGTTCGCGATGAACGAGGGTTCCCCGGGTGCGAACATCTGGGACATGTGGGGCCACCCGCTCCACCCGACCCGGTTCGCGAACGACCCGTTGCTGAACGCCCCGAAGCTGGCGGGCATGCCGGTGTACCTCTCCGCCGCCGCCGGTATCCCCGGGCCGCGGGACGACTTCATGGCCAACCCGGTCGGCGGTATCGCCGGCATCGGCCTGGAGTGGGGGGCCCGCGGTTCCACCGCGACCTTCGAACTGGCCGCGCGGGCCTCCGGTGCGAACGTGACCGCCAGCTACCCGACGGTCGGCGTGCACAACTGGACGCTGTGGACCCCGGAGCTGCAGAAGGCACGTCCGAAGATCCTCGACGCGCTGAACGTGTGCTACCGCGCAGGCAAGCTGGTCTGCTGACATAAGCGGGACGTAAGGGGGATCCTGACGCGGAGGACGGTTGGGGGACGGCCCGGGAGATGACCGACATCTCCCGGGCCGCACGCATACACTGGGAAAGTATGGAAACAGAAGCGAAGGAGCCAGGGGAGCGGCGTCGTCCACGGCCGGTGGACCGGGGAGACCGGCCGCTCCTGCGGGGCCGGCTCCACGAGAACGCGGCGTGGTATTTCGCGGGCACGGGCACGGCCCTGACCGCGACCTCCTTCATCCTGCACGGCGGCAGCGCCCTGTCCTGGTCCGCCGTGCTCTACTCCCTCTGCCTCATCGGCCTGTTCGCCGTGTCGGCGCTGTACCACCGCGTGCCGTGGCGCCGTGAGACCACCGTCCAGGCGTGGCGCCGCGCCGACCACTCGATGATCGCCATCTTCATCGCCGGGACCTACGGGCCCATCGCGGTGTTCGCGTTCGACTCGTGGTCGGAGGGGTTGTGGATTCTCCCGGTCTGCTGGGTGCTGGCGGTCGCCGCGGTGGTGATGAACGTCTTCTGGATCGGCCACCCGCGGTGGCTGGACGTGGTGGTGTACCTCTCGCTGGGCTGGCTGGCGGTGCTGAAGGTCGGCGGGTTCGTCGACACGATCCCGCTGGTCGCCGGGGTGCTGATCGTGGTCGGCGGGATCATCTACTCCCTGGGTGCGGTGGTCTATGGACTGCGTCGGCCGAATCCGTCGGTGCGGTGGTTCGGTTTCCACGAGGTGTTCCACGCCGCGACGATCGTGGCCGGTGGCCTGCACCATGTGGCGATCTGGATCCTCGTGCTCTCCTGACCCCCTGGGGTGGCCGGTTCCCGGTGCGGGCCCGGCGGGGGTGCTAGACTTCCGGCAGAAGCTAAGTCTCAAGTAAAACTTCAAGGTTTTGGCGTGTTGTCCCGGGAAACCGGTGACCGGATTGCCATAATTGCCGGTGTCGCCGTCACGGCCAGCTGTGGCGGACACCGGTTTCCGACCGGAGCCCGGCAGTGGGAGGGGAACCCGCTGCGGGGGTCCGATGCCGCCGACACCGCCGATCCTGACGAGACGCACCGACGAAGGAAGAACGCCACCACCATGAGAACTGCCGCGAACACCCGCACCGGGAAGTCCCCCGCCACCCGTCCGTCCCGACGGACGTCACGGCGCGTCGGTGCCGCCGTCCTCGCGCTGCCGCTGTCGGTGGCGCTCGCCGTGCCGCTGGCGGCACCGGCCGCCGCCCAGGGCTCCCTGGGAGGAGGTCAGGGTGCCAACGGCACCGGCCTCGGCGACTACCTCGACCCGGACAACGTCCCGGAGCGTCCCGCGCAGGACGTCACCGACCAGGACCTGCCCGGTCTGCCCGAGGGTGTGGACGTCGACCGCGTGGAGTGGCTCTCCGACCGGTGGGCGAACGTCTACATCAACACCCCGTCGATGCCCGAGGGGCCGGTGCTGGTGCAGATCCTCCTGGCCCGTGACTGGTACAGCCAGCCGGACCGCGACTTCCCGTCCGTCTGGGCACTGGACGGTCTGCGCGCCCGCGACGACGAGTCCGGCTGGACGCTGTCGACGAACATCCAGCAGTTCTACGCCGACAAGAACGTCAACGTCGTGATGCCCGTCGGCGGCAACTCCTCCTTCTACACCGACTGGGACCAGCAGCCCGAGCCCGGCAAGACCTACAAGTGGGAGACGTTCCTGACCCAGGAGCTCCCGGCCGTCCTGCGTGAAGGGTGGCGTACCAGCGAGCAGCGCGCCATCACCGGTATCTCCATGGGCGGTACCGCGGCGGTGAACCTCGCCCACCGGCACCCTGAGCTCTTCCAGTTCGTCGGGTCCTTCTCCGGGTACCTCGACACCACCTCGCCGGGCGTGCCCCAGGCGATCAACTACGCCACCAACGACGGCGCCGGCTACGACGCCCAGCGGATGTGGGGCCCGTACGGCTCGCAGCGCTGGAAGGAGAACGACCCGAAGCAGCACGTCGGCGCGCTCAAGGACATGACGGTGTACCTGTCCGCCGGCAACGGCAACGCCGGACCGTACGACCAGCAGGGTCCGATCCCGGGCTACCCGGCGAACCCGGCGGCCTTCGGCCTGGAGGCCATGTCGCGGATGACCACCCAGACCTTCGCCAACGCAGCCAACCGCGCCGGCGTGGACGTCGTCACCAAGTACCGCAGCTCCGGGACGCACGACTGGCCCTACTGGCAGTACGAGATGACCCAGGCGTGGCCCTACATCGCCCAGACCTTCGGCCTGTCCGAGGAGGACCGTGGCGCCAAGTGCGCCGCGGTGGGCAAGATCGCCGAGGCGGAGAAGCGGCAGCGTAGCCAGAACCTGGGCACCTGCACGACCAACGAGTACGACGCCGCCAACGGCGGCAAGGTCCAGGACTTCCGCAACGGCCGGGTCTACTGGAAGAAGGGCGCCGACAAGGCGTGGGCGTCGTGGGGCCGGATCGGCGCCCGCTACTCCGAGATGGGCGGTCCCGGCAGCTGGCTGGGCTACCCCACCGGTGAAGAGCAGTCCGGCCTGAAGGGCGGCGGCATTCTGCAGCGCTTCGAGAACGGCATCGTCTACTGGACGCCGCAGACCGGTGCCGTCGCGGTGAAGAACGACATCGTCGACGCCTGGGGCCGCAGCAAGTGGGAGACCGGCCCCTTCGGTTACCCCGTCGCCGCCGTCGAGCAGGTGCCCGGTGGCGGTGCCGTCCAGAAGTTCCAGAACGGTGTCGCCGTGCGGGACAAGGACGGCAAGGTCCGCATGATCGAGGGCAAGATCGGGGAGAAGTACCTCGAGGCCGGCGGCCCCGCCGACTCGGGTCTGGGCTTCCCGCGCTCCGAGGAGATCAAGGTCAACGGTGGCGCGTTCACCCAGTTCGAGCACGGCAACATCTACTGGTCGGCCTCCAGCGGCGCCCACATCATCCGGAAGGGCCGGATCTTCGACGCCTGGGGCGAGGACCGGTACGAGCAGGGACGTTTCGGCTGGCCCGTCGAGGACCAGCAGGGCATCCCCGCCGGCGGCGAGGTCGTGAAGTTCCAGCACGGTGAGATCCGTGAAGTCAACGGCAACATCCAGAAGGATCCGCGATGAGTGTCTGCACATTCCGCCACGCCCGCGCGGCGACGGCGACGAAGGTCGGTTCGGTGGCGGCGGCCCTGCTGCTGGCCGGCAGCGTGGCCGCCTGCGGCGGCGACTCCACCGTGGACAGTGAGGAGGGGGACGGCGGCGTCCCCAGCGTGAGTTCGTCGGCCGACGGGTCCCCGTCGAAGAGCGACTCGCCGTCCTCGTCCGCCGCGTCGTCCTCGCCGGCCCCGGCGCCGGGCACAGGTTCCGGTGGCGACGCCCCCCGCGACGGGGAGGTCAACGAGGTCGAGGAGCCCGGTGGGGAGGTCGCGCCGCGGACCGCGGAGGACGACGCCTTCCTCGCCGAGCTCAAGGACCGGGAGATCAACCTGGAGGACTCCGCGATCCAGGACCAGGTCATCGCCGCCGCGCGCGAGCAGTGCCTGGCCAAGGAGGAGGGGCGCGAGGGCTTCGCCGTCCCGATGATCGCCGGGCAGCTCGAGGTGCAGGAGCTCACCACGGTGCCCGCCGAGGAGGCGCAGCGGATCATCGTCGAGGCCGCCGAGAAGAACTACTGCGCCTGAGCGGCCGCTCAGGCGCAGATGGTGACCTACCCCTGGGTGACGTCAGTCACCCAGGGGTAGAAATTTATGTCGGCATGTATAAATCCTGAGTCTCGCCACGATGGAGCAGGGGTTAGGTCCCCTGTGTCTTCCGAGGAGAGTCCCCGTGTCCCTGCGCCTGTCCCGGCGTGCCCGGGTCACCGCCACCCTGCTGGCGTGTGCCCTGGTGTTCTCGCCGGCGGTACCGGCAGCCGCCGACCCCGCCGACCCCGCCACGCCCCCTGCCGCACCCGCTGCACCTGACGCACCCGGTGACGCCACCGACGGCCGGGAACGTCCCGACGGAGTGTCCGACGAGGCCGCCGCCGCGGTGGACGCCCCCGCCGACACCGCGCCGGAGGCGTCCCCGCTGGCGTTCATGGACCCCGGTCCGGCACCGGCCCGTGAGCCCCTGTCCGTCACCAGCCAGGATCTGCCGGGCCTGCCCGAGGGCGTGTCGGTGGAGAAGGTCGAGTGGATCACCGACCGCTGGGTGATGCTGCACATCAACTCCGCCGCCATGCCGGGCCAGCCGGTCAAGGTCCAGGTCCACCTGGCGCGCGACTGGTACAGCGCCCCGGAGAAGACCTTCCCGTCGGTCTGGCAGCTCGGCCCGCTCTACAGCAGCGAGGACGAGAGCGCCTGGTCCTACGCCACCGACGCCGTCCGGTTCTACGCCGACAAGAACGTCAACCTGGTCCTGCCCGTCGGTGGCGGCGGGTCGTTCTTCACCGACTGGCAGGCGCCGGACGGCGGGAAGCACTTCCGGTGGGAGAGCTTCCTGACCGAGGAACTCCCCGCGGTCCTGGAGCAGGGCTGGCGCACCAACGACCGGCGTGCGGTCAACGGCCTGTCGATGGGTGCGACCGGCGCGATGATCCTGGCCGGCCGGAACGCGGAGATGTTCGATTTCGCCGCCTCGTTCTCCGGCTACCTCGACACGTCGTCGCCGCTGATGCCCCGCGCCTTCGGCATGATCACGGGCCAGGCCGGCTACGACGCCCGCCGGATGTGGGGCAACTACTATTCGCCGGCGTGGTTCACCCACGACCCGAAGCTGCTGGTGGGCAACTTCCGGCGGGCCGGCACCACGGTGTACGTCGCGGCGGGCAACGGCCTGGCCGGCGCCTGGGACGCCGAGGGCAGTTTCCCCGGCAGCGCGGCGGACATCAACTCCGGTGCCATGGAGGCGGCGTCCCGGGTGACCAGCCAGACCTTCGTGAACTTCGCCCGTGCCGTCGGGGTCGACACCGTCACGAAGTTCCGTCCCAACGGCACCCACATCTGGCCGTACTGGGAGTACGAGATGAAGCAGGCGTGGCCGTACATGGCCGACGCCCTGGGGCTCGAGGAGTCCGACACCGCGGTGCAGTGTGAGGCCGAGGGCGCGTTCGCCGAGGCGGTCGAGCGCTACCGGACGAACCACAACAACTACGACCTCGGCGACTGCATCAGTGGGGTCTACGAGATCCGCGACCGCGGCGGGAAGGTCACCGGCACCGCCCAGGACTTCCGTGGCGGGGTCGTCTACCTCAGGGACGGCGCGGACCCGGACAACGGCGCCGTGGCCACGTGGGGCCGTACCGGTGCGAAGTACCGTGAGCTCGGCGGCCCCAACTCCTGGCTGGGCTACCCGCTGGAGCCGGATTCCTGGGCCCGCGACGGCGGAGCCTGGGCACGGTTCGAGCACGGCTACATCTACTGGTCACGGGTCCAGGACGGCCGTGGCCCGGTCACGGTGAAGCAGGACATCATCGACGCCTGGGGCCCGACGAACTGGGAGTACGGCCCGTGGGGCTACCCGGTCGCGCCGGAGGAGGACATCACCGTCGCCGGACGGACCGGCCAGGTGCAGCGCTTCGAGCACGGCGTCGCCGTGCGCACCCCGGACGGTGACGTGCGGATGCTGCACGGGGCGATCGCCGAGCGGTACCTGGGCCTGGACGCGCCGGTGCGGGACGGGCTGGGTTTCCCGGTGGGCAATCACAGTGCGACGTCCACCCCGGGCCATTTCACGGATTTCGAGCACGGTGTCATCTACTGGTCGCAGGACCACGGGACCGCGCTGATCCACCACGGGCCGCTCTTCGACGCCTACCGGGAGCAGGGCTTCGAGGGCGGTGAGCTGGGCTTCATCCTCGGCGACGAGACCGTGCACCCCGACGGCTCCCGGTCCGTGCGTTTCGAGGGCGGTACGCTCGTCCAGGACGCCGACGGGACGGTCCGCCGGGACTGACCGACGGGACGGTCCGCCGGGACTGACCGCCGCGCCCGGTCGGCAGGCTGCTAGATCCGGGCTGCCAGATCACTGCCAGGAACACCGGGTACTCTGACTGGCCATGAGAAAGTTCCTCACCGTCGTGGCGGCCCTCGTCCTCGCCGTCGTCCTGGTCATCGGCATCGGCCAGTGGGTCAACCGCGGGCCCGACGACTCCGCCGGGCCCGGACCGGGGCCGGGCCCGACCCGGACCACCGATCCCGAACAGCCGGCGACCTGCCCGGACTACCAGCTCTTCGCCGCCCCCGGCACGTGGGAGTCGACGCCGGAGGACGATCCGATCCACCCGTCGTCGCGACCCCACTCCCTGCTGCTCAACGTCACCCGGCCGTTGCAGGAGGAGTTCGGCGACGGGGTCGACGGCGGCCAGCTGAAGACCTGGACGCTGCCCTACGCCGCGCAGTTCCGCAACATCCAGGCCCTGCGGGAGATGTCCTACGACGACTCCCGCAACCAGGGCTACGCCAGGCTCGAGGGGGAGATGACCGCGGTGCACGAGAGCTGCCCGGCGACCCGCATGATCCTCGTCGGGTTCAGCCAGGGCGCGGTGCTCACCGGTGACCTCGCCACGGCCATCGGCAACGGCCACTCCACCGTGCCCGCCGACGCCGTCGCCGGCGTCGCCCTGATCGCCGACGGCCGACGCGAGGACGGCAAGGGCAACCTCATCGGGAGCCCCGACGTCACCGGCATCGGCGCGGAGATCGCGTTGAGCCCCGTCGGCGCGCTCGTCGCGCCGATCGTGCCGGGCGCGTCCATGCGGGGGCCGCGTCCTGAGGGCTTCGGCGCCCTGCAGGACAACACCCTGCAGTTCTGCGCCCCGGCTGACCTGGTGTGCAGCGCGCCGCGCGACATCGGCAACGCCGTGCAGCGGGCCAACGACCTCATCGACGCCAACAAGGTCCACGCCGAGTACTCCAGCAACGGCACCGTCGTCGAGGGCGGCACCGTGCCGGAATGGATCAACAACTGGGTCCGCGACATCATCGCCGAGGGCCGGTAATTCCCGCGGCGGGGTGGGCGAGACGATAGAATCCACGTGAGTTCTTTGCAGAAACCACGTACGACGACCGCTACCCACACAGTAATGAGGGATACCTGATGGACATCAGCGCCGCGATGGCACAGTTCTACGACGACAAGGGCGAGATCGCGATCCCGGACCAGCTCTCGCTCTCGGCCATGTGCGAGATGCTGTACACGATGGCACAGATGGAGGGTGCGGTGGACACCCCGCTGATCACCTTCCACGACTTCAGCGGTGGTGCCGAGGGGCAGGCGGTGACCTGGACCCGTGCCGAGGTCAACACTCGCATCAAGGCCGTGTGCGTCCGGCTTCAGCAGGTCACCGAGCGCGGTGACCGGGTGGCGATCCTCGCCAACAACAGCCCCGAGTACCTCTTCGGGTTCATGGGCGCCCTCTACGCCGGTACCGTGCCGGTGCCGCTCTACGACCCCACCGAGCCGGGCCACGCCGACCACCTGTCGGCGGTCCTGGAGTCGTCCACGCCCACCGTGGTGCTGACGAACAAGACCTCGGCCGGGCACGTGCGCAGCCACTTCTCCTCCCTCCCCTCGTCGGAGCGTCCCCGTGTGCTCACGGTCGACGCCCTGCCGGACTCGCTGGCCGAGGACTGGCAGAACCCGATGATGGCGATGATGGAGCACCCGGAGCTGGCGCCGAAGTCGGGCGACCCGGCGTTCCTCCAGTACACCTCCGGGTCCACCCGCACGCCCGCCGGCGTGGTGCTGACCCACCGCAGCATCGTGACCAATGTGCTGCAGGTCTTCCAGGCCGCCCAGCTGAAGACCCCGCTGCGGCTGGTCAACTGGCTGCCCTTCCACCATGACATGGGCATCATCCTGTCGTCGTTCGTGCTGATCCTGGGGATCCCGCAGGACATCATGGCCCCGCGCGACTTCATCCAGGACCCCGGCCGGTGGATCGGCCAGCTCGCCGACCGCGGCGACGGCGTGAACGTCTACTCCGGTGTGCCGAACTTCGCCCTGGAGCTGGCCTCCCGCTACGCCGACCCGGCGAAGCGCTCCGACCTGGCCGACGTCGACCTCAGCCACGTCGAGGGCATCATCAACGGCGCCGAGGCCGTCAGCCTGCAGTCCGTGGACCGGTTCTGCGACGTCTTCGAGCCCTTCGGCTTCCGCCGCTCCACGATGCGCCCGTCCTACGGCCTGGCCGAGGCGACGGTGTTCGTCACCACCCCGCAGACCGAGGAGCGTCCGAAGCTGCGCGTCTTCGACCGTGGGCAGCTGGCCGAGGGCCGGGCCGTGGAGGTCTCCGGGGACGACACCGCCAACGCCGTGCCGATCATGAGCGTCGGTGAGCCCGGCCCCTCCCTCTTCATGCCCATCGTCGACCCCGCCACCGGTGAGGAGCTCGCCGAGGGGTCCGTCGGCGAGGTGTGGCTCCACGGCGGCAACATCGCCGCCGGCTACCTCGACCGCGAGGAGGACACCACCGAGACCTTCCGCAACGTCCTGCCCGTGGACAAGCGTCTCGCCGAGAACTCCGCCGCCGAGGGCGCCCCGGAGGACAACTGGCTGCGCACCGGCGACCTCGCGGTCGTCGTCGACGGGCAGCTCTACATCACCGGCCGGATCAAGGACCTCGTCGTCGTCGCGGGTCGTAACCACTACCCGCAGGACATCGAGGCCACGGCCGCGGACGCCACCGCGGGCCACGTCCTGCCGGGCGTCCTCGCCGCCTTCGCGGTCGCCGGCGACCTCGTCGACAACGCCGGCGACGACTCCGGCTCCGAGCAGCTGGTCGTCGTCGCCGAGCGGGACCCCGAGGCACCGGCCGACGGCGACGCCGACGCCGTGGCGAAGATCAGGGCGGCGGTCACCGCGACCCACGGTGTCCAGCCCGCCGACATCCGCATCGTCGACGAGGGCACGATCCCGCGGTCCTCGGCGAACAAGATCGCCCGACGCGTCTGCGCGAAGGCCTATCTCGACGGTCGGTTCAACCGGTAGTCGACTACAGTGAGACTTCTGTAGCGTGGCGACGGCCACCGTCGATCTTATGTTGATGGTGGCCGTCGCACCCGTTCCGGCCGCCCCTCCACTGTCCGTCATGAGTAAGGATGAACTACTCCGAAATGTCTGAAACGTCTGGAACCCCCGGGAACGCGAATCCGTCAGCCGCCGCGCCGGCACCGACCACGGCCGCCGGCATGCGCGGCTGGCTGCGGGACTGGGTGCAGTCCACGACCGGTCTGGATGCCGCCGACATCACCGACGACCGGCCCATGGAGGAGTTCGGGCTGTCCAGCCGTGACGTGGTGGTCCTCTCCGGGCAGCTGGAACGTCTCACCGGGGTGGCCCTCGACGCGACGGTGGCCTACGAGTACAACACCATCGCCGCGCTGGCGAGCTTCGTCATGGCCGGTGGCGCGCGTGCGTCCCGCGCCGTGTCCGACGGGCGCCGGGACGGCCGGGACGACGGCGCACAGGGCAGCGGGCTGAGCCCGCAGGACCGTCAGATCGCGGTCGTCGGCATGTCCGGGCGCTACCCGGGCGCCGACGACGTCGACGGCATGTGGCGCATGTTCGAGCAGGGCCGCAGCGGCGTCGGCGAGCTCCCCGAGGGCCGGTGGAGCGAGTACGCCGACGACCCCGAGATGTCCCGCCGCATGTCCGAGGCCGTCCTCACCGGCGGCTACATCGACGACATCGCCTCCTTCGACGCGGAGTTCTTCGGGCTGTCGCCGGTGGAGGCGGCGAACATGGACCCGCAGCAGCGCATCCTGCTGTCCCTGACCTGGGAGGCGCTGGAGAACGCCGCCATCCCGGCCAACCGGTTGCGCGGCCGTGACGTGGGGGTGTTCATGGGCACCTCGAACAACGACTACGGCATGCTCATCACCGCGGACCCGTCCGAGGCACACCCGTACGCCCTGACCGGCAACTCCACCTCGATCATCGCCAACCGCATCTCCTACGCCTTCGACTTCCGCGGCCCCTCCGTCGCGCTGGACACCGCCTGCTCGTCCTCCCTCGTGGCGATCCACCAGGCGGTGCGCTCACTGCGCGACGGCGACTCCTCCGTCGCGGTCGCCGGCGGGGTGAACCTGCTGGCGACCCCCTTCGCCACCGTCGCGTTCTCCGAACTCGGGGTCCTGAGCCCCACCGGCGGGATCCGTGCGTTCTCCGAGGACGCCGACGGCATCGTCCGGTCCGACGGCGCCGGCGTCGTCGTCCTGAAGCGGTTGTCGGACGCCCGACGTGACGGCGACGACGTGCTTGCGGTCATCGCCGGCTCGGCGGTGAACCAGGACGGCCGTTCCAACGGACTCACCGCACCGAACCCCGAGGCCCAGGCAGCCGTCCTCGAGTCCGCCTACGCCGACGCCGGCATCGACCCGTCGCGGGTGGACTACGTCGAGGCGCACGGCACCGGCACCATCCTCGGCGACCCGATCGAGGCCGGCGCGCTGGGCCAGGTGCTCGGTGCCGGCCGCGACGTGGCTTCGCCGCTGCTGCTCGGCTCGGCGAAGACGAACTTCGGGCACACCGAGGCCGCCGCCGGTGTCGCCGGGGTGATCAAGGTCGTCGCGGCGATGCGCCACGGCGTGCTCCCGCCGACGGTGAACTTCACCGGCCCGAACCCGTACATCGACTTCGACCGCGAGCACCTCGAGGTCGTCGAGGACCCGCGTGAATGGCCGGAGTACTCCGGTGCGCCGGTCGCCGGTGTCTCCGGGTTCGGCTTCGGTGGCACCAACGCCCACGTCGTCCTTGTCGCCCCCGAGGGGGCCGCCCCGGCCGAGGAGGCCACCCCGTCTCTGCCGGACGCCTTCGACTGGGCCGGGGTGCAGGAGAGCACCGACGGTGCCGACGGTTCCGCCGGGGGGCGCCCGCTGCCGCGTCTGCTCCCGGTCTCGGGCCTGCTGCCGTCGCGCCGTCGGACCGCTGCCGCCGACCTGGCGTCGTGGCTGGAAGGAAGGTCCGGACAGGCGGTGCTCGCCGGGGCCGCCGCGGTGCAGGGCAACCGGAACCACGCCCGGTCCCGCGGCCTGGTCCTGGCACACGACACCGCCGAGGCGGCCGCCGGCCTTGCCCGGTTGGCCGAGGGCCGCAAGGGCGCCGGGATCAGCGTCGCCGACAGCCCCGAGCGGGAAGGCGCGGTCTGGGTCTACTCCGGGTTCGGCTCGCAGCACCGCAAGATGGGCAAGGAGCTCTACACCCTGTCGCCGCTCTTCGCCGCACGGCTCGACGAGGTCGACCGGGTGGTGCGGCAGGAGGCCGGCTACTCCGTGGTCGAGATGATGCTCGACGACGCACAGACCTTCGGCACCGAGACCGCCCAGGTGGGCATCACCGCCATCCAGATCGCCCTGACCGACCTGATGACCGGCCTGGGTCTGCGTCCCGCGGCCGTCGTCGGTCAGTCGATGGGTGAGATCGCCGGGGCCTACGCCGCCGGTGGGCTGTCCATGGAGGACGCGGTGACCGTGGCCTGCCACCGCGCGCGCCTCATGGGCGAGGGCGAGACCCTGCTGCCCGAGGACCGGCAGGGCGCGATGGCCGTGGTGGAACTCGGGGTAGAGGACCTCGTGGAGTTCCAGAAGGAGCACCCGGAGTTCGCCGCCGTGGAACCGGCGGTGTACGCCGCGCCGGGGATGACCACCGTCGGCGGGCCGGCCCAGCCGGTCGCCGACCTCGTCGCCCACCTGGAGGGCGAGGGCAAGTTCGCCCGCATGCTCAAGGTGAAGGGTGCCGGGCACACCAGCATGCTCGACCCGATCCTCGGTGAACTCCACGCCGAGATCAGCGGGATCACCCCTCTGCCGATCCACACGCCGGTCTACAGCAGCGTCGACCGTGGCGTCACGTACCGTCCGGGCGCGGTGGTGCACGACGCCGACTACTTCCTGCGGTGCACCCGGCACCCGGTGTGGCTGTCGGACGCCACCGGCACGCTCTTCGACGAGGGCTTCCGCACCTTCGTGGAGTTCTCCCCGAACCCGGTTGCGCTCATGCCGATGATGAACACCGCCTTCGCCCACGACGCCGGTGAGTCGAGCCTGATGTACCTGCTCAAGCGCAAGGAGCCGAGCATCGACACGCTCCTGGCCACCGTGGGTGAGCTGTACGTCCGTGGCGCCGACGTGGACTTCCGCCGGCTCAACGCCGTCGACGGCCGCCCGGCGCTGCCCGGTCGCGCGGTGGCGGGCATCCCCGGGGTGCACTGGAACCTGCAGCGGTACTGGACCGCCGCACGCCCCGGCGGCGGATCGGTCCGTGGCCTCCCGGGGCGCCGGGTGGCGTTGCCGGACGGCCGGACGGCGTTCGCCGTCTCCGCGGCGGAGGTACCCAGCGTCGACGCCGTCGCCGAGGCGGCTGCGCGCGCGGTCGTCCCGGACGCGGTCCTCGCCGCGGTGGAGACCCACGGCACCCTGCCGACCGACGGTGAGGTGACCACGCTGGTCACCCGCACCCTCGGCGGACTGAGCGTGCACGTCCACGCCATGGACGGCGACCGGGGCGAGTCCCGCCTGGCGGGCGAGGCTTTCGCCGCGTCGCCGACCACCGGGGCCGCCGCCGCTGAGTCCCGCGCGGTGCAGGAGGCACAGGAAGGGCAGGCCGCCGGCGACGCAGCGGCCCAGGTGGCCCAGGCGGGGCAGGCCGGGCAGGCCGGGCAGCAGCCCGGACGCAATGCTCTGCCGTCGGTGGACACCGACGCCGAGCGGTGGGACCCGGAGTCGGGGGAGACCGTGGCCGACCGGCTGCGCAGCATCGTCTCCGAGTCCATGGGCTACGACATCGACGACCTGCCCGGTGAGCTGCCGCTGATCGACCTTGGCCTGGACTCGTTGATGGGCATGCGCATCAAGAACCGGGTGGAGTACGACTTCGCCCTGCCCCCGCTGAACGTGCAGGCACTGCGCGACGGTTCTGTGGACGAGGTCATCGCGTTGGTCGAGCAGATGGTGCACGAGCAGCAGGACGGGGAAGCCGCCGACGCCGGCGCCGCTGCGGAACCTGCCGCCGCCGACTCGACGTCGCGTCCGGAGCGCACCGGCGAGACCGCCGGTGCCGGTGAGGGCGTCGGTGTGGCGCCGCGCGACGCCTCGGAACGTATGGTCTTCGGCACCTGGGCCTCGCTCACCGGTGTGGCCCCGGCCGGGGTGACCAGCACCCTGGCACCGGTCGACGGCCCCACCGCCGCCGCCGTCGCCGCCCGGCTGAGCGAACGCTCCGGGGCGGAGATCACCCCGGAGCAGGTCAGCGCGGCCCGGACCCTGGAACCGTTGGCGAACCTGGTCCGTGACGTCTTCGAGACCTCCGTCGACGGGAACATCCGGGTCCTGAGGGCCCGTCCCGAGGGCTCGGAGAGCCCCGCGGTGTTCCTCTTCCACCCCGCCGGTGGTTCCAGCGTGGTCTACGAGCCGTTGACCCGCCGGCTGCCCGCTGACGTCCCCGTCTACGGCGTCGAGCGGCTGGAAGGCTCCCTCGACGAGCGGGCGGACGCCTACGTCGCCGACATCACCGCGCTGGCGGAGGGCCGACCCGTGGTCCTGGGCGGCTGGAGCTTCGGCGGTGCACTGGCCTTCGAGGTCGCCCACCGGCTGGAGACCTCGGGCGAGGTGACCGTGGGACACCTGGAACTGCTCGACCTGGTGCGTCCAACGACCCCGGCGCCGGACACCACGGAGGAGATGCACGCACGGTGGGACCGCTACTCCGCCTTCGCGAAGAAGACCTACGGCATCGACATGCCGGTGCCCCACGACCTGCTCGACAGCCAGGGTGAGGAGGCGCTCATCGGGATGATGACGATGTTCCTGCAGAACACCGACGCCTCCTCCCACGGCCTGGCCGCCGGGGTGCTGGAGCACCAGCGGGCCAGCTTCGTCGACACCCGGATCCTCAACACGCTGGACTTCGAACGGTGGTCGCAGGTGACCGCACCGGTGACCCTCTTCAAGTCGGAGGGCATGCACGACGGCGCGATCGAACTGGAGCCGTCCTTCGCCGACATCCCCGCCGACGGCGGGTGGGACGGTGTCGTCGACGACCTGGAGCTCGTCCAGCTCGCCGGCGACCACCTGGCCGTCCCGGACGAACCGGCCATCGGCATCGTCGGTGCCCGGATCACCGAGCACCTGCGCGACCTCTCCGAGCGGAACCGGGTGCGATAGCGTGGGACCCATGACAGGAACACCGGAACACCCCTGGTTCGGCGACGAGACCGCCGCCGCGGAACGCACCGCCCCCGGTACAGGACGGTCCACCGCCGAGAAACTGGAGGACCTGCACTCCAGGCTGGAGGAGGCCCAGGACCCGGGCAGCGAACGCGCCCGGCAGAAACGTGACGAGGAAGGCCGGACCACCCCGCGCCAGCGCATCGACGCGCTGCTGGACGAGGGGTCGTTCACCGAGATCGGCGCCCTCGGACGCACCCCCGGCACTCCGGACGCCCCCTACGGCGACGGCGTGGTGACCGGCTACGGCCGTGTCGACGGGCGCCCCGTCGCCATCTACGCCCACGACAAGACCGTGTACGGCGGTTCGGTCGGCGAGACCTTCGGCAAGAAGGTCTGCGAGGTCATGGACATGGCCACCCGGATCGGCTGCCCGGTCATCGGCATCAACGACTCCGGCGGCGCCCGCATCCAGGACGCGGTGATGTCGCTGGCGATGTACTCGGAGATCTCCCGGCGCCAGCTGCCGTTGTCGGGGCAGTCGCCGCAGATCTCCGTCCTGCTGGGTAACTGCGCCGGTGGCGCGGTATACGCCCCGGCGACGACGGACTTCCTGGTGGCCGTAGAGGAGCAGACGACGATGTTCGTCACCGGCCCCCAGATCATCGAGTCCGTCACCGGCGAGAAGATCAGCATGCAGGACCTCGGTGGCGCCCGGGTCCAGGCCGCCAACGGCAACATCAGTTACGTCGGTGCCGACGAGGACGACGCCTTCAGCTACGTCCGCGAGCTCCTCGCGCACCTGCCGAGCAGCGCGTTTGAGCCCACGCCCCACGTCCCGGCACCGCCGGACGCCCTGGACGACCGGGACGCCGAACTCGTGGGCCTGATCCCGGACGACCCGAACTCCGGGTACGACATGATGGACGTGCTCACCCGCATCTTCGACGACGAGGACGTCCTGGAGGTCCAGCCGGACTACGGCCAGAACGTGATCACCGCCTTCGCCCGTATCGACGGACGTTCCGTCGGAGTCGTCGCCAACCAGCCGATGTCGCTGGCCGGGTGTCTCGACGCCGAGGCCGCCGACAAGGCGTCCCGGTTCATCCGGATCTGCGACGCCTACAACGTCCCGCTGGTCTTCGTGGTGGACACACCCGGCTACCTGCCGGGCGCGGAACAGGAGAAGCTGGGGCTGATCCACCGCGGTGCCCGGCTGGGCTTCGCGATGGTGGAGGCGACGGTGCCGAAGATGACCGTGGTGGTGCGCAAGGCGTTCGGCGGCGGGTACGCGGTGATGGGGTCGAAGAACCTCGGTGCGGACGTGAACCTGGCGTGGCCGACCGCGCAGATCGCCGTGATGGGTGCCGAAGGCGCCGCGGTGATGATCCAGGGCCGTCAGCTCGCGGCTCTGCCGGAGGAGCAGCGACCGGCCGCGAAGAAGATGTTCATGGACTTCTACAACGCGAACATGACCAGCCCGTACGTCGCCGCGGAGCGCGGCTACGTCGACGAGATCATCGACCCCTCGCAGACTCGCCTGCGGCTGCGTCAGTCCCTGCGGCTGCTGCGGGACAAGCGGGTGCTGGAGCCGGAGAAGAAGCACACCATCATGCCGATGTGAGTGGCCCCGCCGCCCACCCGCACCGCGCGCACGGGAAGACCCCGGACAGTTGCACTGTCCGGGGTCTTCGTCCGTCTGGGCCGCGTCGTGGGGACGACGGGCGGGGACGACGGGTCAGTTCTCGTGCCAGGGGCCGATGTTCTTGTGGGGGTAGTCCATGTGGTCGGCCATGACGTGGTAGGTCTCGAGGCGGACGTCGAGCACCCGGGTCTTGCCGGACAGCAGGTCGGGCAGGCCCAGTCCGATCTTCGACAGCTCCTTGGCGATGTCGTCCGGGGCCCAGTCGGCGTTGATGGTGACCGGGATCATCGTGTCCACGCCGAGCAGCTCCAGGGTCATCGTCAGTTCCTGGACGAAGATATGGAAGTTCCCGGTGAGGGTACTGGTCGCGCCCTCGGTGTCGTCGAGCAGGTCGGTGCCCAGCGAGTTGGGGAACTGCACCCGGAGGTTCTCCATGACCGCCTGGTCCGCGTCGATACGCAGGGCCTTCTTCGGCCCTTGCAGCGTGTCGAGGGTGACGTAGGACAGCTTCATGCCCGGCGTCATCTTCGCGGTGTCGGTCTTGATGGTGAACGTCCCGCCGTAGGGCGGCTGCATCGTCGACACGGGCGCCGGCGGGGCCACGTTCAGCCCCGGGATCTCCACGCCGAGCTTCTCCAGGGAGTTGTCCAGGTCCTCCTGGAGCCGGTTGCCGTCGGGCATCCGGAACTCGGGGAGGTTCAGGTCGGGGGCCTCGGGCAGCGGGGGCAGGCTCGGCAGCCGGGGGCTGTTGTCCCCCGGGGTGCCGTCCGTCCCGCCGTCGCCGGTCCCGTTGCCGTCGCCGTTGCCCTGCCCGGGGATCGGGAGCTCCGGGAGTTGAAACTCGGGCAGACCGGGGATCTGGGCGCGTGCCTCGGGCGTCTGGACGCCCACACCGACGGCCACGGCGGCGAGGACGGCGATGACCGACTTCGCACCAGCACCAGCACCAGCGGCGGTGCCGGCCGTGCCGTTCCCGCCGCCCTTACCGGACTTCTTCGCCGCCTTCTTCGCGGCCTTCTCCGTCTTCGCGTCCTCCCGGGACTGCGGGTCCCAGGCGAGTGCGAGGGCACCGCCGATGAGACCGAGGATCAGGCCGATCCCGAAGCCGCCGAAGTTGGACTGCCACAGTGCCAGGATCGACAGGATCAGTGCGGCGACACCGGCCAGGATCCGTCCTTCACCGCGGAACCAGCACATCAGGCCACAGGTGATCAGCAGGATGCCGATGACCAGGGTGGAGACCCCGCCCATGGTGGAGATCTGGATCTGGATGTTCGAGATCTCGAAGGACAGGTAGGCCGGGGCCATGATCACGATGCCGGCGAGCATCATCAGCAGGCCCGCGCCGAAAGGACGTTCCTTGCGCCAGGTGCTGAACCGTCGGTTCTGCTTCTCGAGCTTCTCTGAACGGGGCTCGGTGGTGCCGGACGCTTCCGTGGTCTCCACCGTCTCGGTCGACGTCGTGTCGTCGGAGACACCCCCGGCCCCGTTCACACCCGGGGGTGTGGTGGAGTCGTCGGACATCAGCACTCAGCCTTGTCTGCGTCGACGATCCCCACCTTGGAGCCGGCGGCGGTCAGCTTGTCGGCGGCGATGGAGGTGGCCTTGATGACCTGGTCCTTCGCGTTGAGGCCGTCGGCGTGCAGGCCCCACGAGCCGGCCGGTGCCTCGTCGTCGAGCTGGCTGGCGTCGACACCGATCTGGGCGTTGGACAGGCTCAGGCCACCGACGAGCCCCGGGGAACCGAGGACGAGGTGTTCGGCCGTGGTGTTCTCGCCGGGAACGAGCATCTGGAAGCGCTTCTCGCCGAGGCCGGGGAGGTTCAGCGGTGCGGTCATGCACATGTCGGTGATGGTGGCGTCCTCGAAGATCAGGCGGGCGACACCGGTGTCGCCGTCATGCTGGCTGTCGACACCGCCGAAGATCGAGACGCCGGTGGCGTCGAGACCGCTGACCTCCTGGTTGAAGACAGTGTTGGACAGGGCCAGGTTGGCGGACAGGCCTCCCTGGGCCATGGCCACGCCCACTCCGGCCGTGGCCAGGAGTCCGACCGCCATGACCCCGGCGAACCGCTTTCCCTTGGTGTGTCCCATGTTCGTTCCTCCGTAGATGAGGGACGCTGTCCGCGGACCCTCGGTTGGTATATATGAAGCCGACTGCCGAACATCGTAACGCCGTCGTACTTGTTTCTGTGAAGAATTCGTAAATTGTAGTGGGGTGTGTCACCTTGATCCAGTCCGACCGGTGGTGATCAGGCACAACACCAGCGCAGTCGCCTGTAGTGCCACGAGCACAACGATCAGCGCGACCCAGCCGGTCTGGAAGAAGTACCCGGAGAGCCATCCGACCACGGAGGAGCCGAGGTAGTAGCTCATCACGTAGGTGGAGGACGCCTCGGCGCGGTCGCGGTCGGCGATCTGCCCCACCAGGGTCGACGCGGTGGAGTGGACGGCGAAGAAGCTGGCGGTGAACACCAGGACGCCCAGGACCGTGATCACCAGGTTCGGGACCAGGGCCAGGGCGAGGCCGACGGTGGTCAGTGCGACACCGGTGACCAGCACCCGCGCCGCCCCGTACCGGGCGACCAGTGCACCGGCGCGGGCGGACGACCATGTCCCGGAGAGGTAGAGCAGGAACACAGCGCCGGCCACGGCCTCGGGCAGGCCGAACTGCCCGGTGAAGCGGAAGCCGAGGTAGTTGTACAGGGACACGAAGCTGCCCATCATCAGGAACGGCAGGATGAACAGGGCGATGAGCCGGCGGTCGCGCCAGTGGCGTCGGAAGGCGGCGAGCTCGTGCCGCAGGGTCAGTGTCTTCGGCGTGAAGTTCCGCTGGGGTGGTAGCGCCCAGGCGCAGACGAGCCCGAGCAGCAATGCGACGGCCCCGCCGGCGAGGACGGCGCCGCGCCAGTCGGTGAACCCCAGCACGCTGGACGGGACGAGCCGGCCCAGCAGGCCGCCGAGGGTCGTGCCGGCGATGTAGAGGCCCATCACCCGTCCGAGGTGGTCGCGGTGGATCTCCTCGGACAGGAAGCTCATCATCACCGCAGGTACACCGGCGACGGCGATGCCCTGCAGGGCGCGCACGGCGACCAGGGTGCCGATGCCGGGTGCGGCGGCGAGGAGCAGGCTCAGGGCGGCGGCGGCGACGACCGACACCTGCAGGACGCGGCGACGTCCGATCCGTTCGGACAGGATGCTGACCGGGATGACCGTGACGGCGAGCATGCCCGTGGTGGCGGAGACGGTCAGCGCCGCGGTGGTGGGCGAGACCCCCAGCCCGTCGTGGATGGCGGGCAGGACGGACTGGGTGAGGTACATGGCGTTGAAACTCGCCAGGCCGGCGGTGGCGGCGGCGAGCATGATCCGCCGGTAGCCGGGGTCGCCGGGGGAGAGTCCCGGGCGGGGAGGGGTGTCGGTCGCGTCCATGCACCCATCGTCGGTGTTCCGCACCGACGATCAAAATGCATTACCATGACGTCTCTGTCCCGTTTGACGCATAGGAGGGTGACCGTATGGCCGCACCGGTGGACCTCGACTGGTTCCTGGACCTGGTGGAGACCGGGAACATGGTGGACACCGCCGTGGCCACCGGTGTCAGCCAGTCGACGCTGTCCCGCCGGCTCGCCGCCCTCGAGCGGACGGTGGGGGCCGAACTCTTCGACCGGCGGGGCCGTCACCTCGTCCTCAACCGGCGGGGCGAGGTCCTGGCGGCGACGGCGCGGGCCACGACCGACACGTGGCGGGCCGGGGTGGAGGAGGTGCGCCGTCTCGTCGACCCGGAGCGCGGCACCGTCCGGCTGGGGTTCATGCATTCGTTGGGGACGTGGCTCGTGCCGGACCTGCTGCGCGGCTTCCGGGCACGGCGGCCCGCCGTGGACTTCGAGCTGGTGCAGGGGGCCGCACTCGACCTGGTGGACCAGGTGACGGCGGGGACGGTGGACCTGGCGATCGTCGGCCCGTGTCCTGTCGGCCCGATCCGGGACGGTCTCGTGGGCTGGGAGGAGGTGGCGGAGCAACGGCTGGGCCTCGCCGTGCCGTGCGGGCACCCGTGGGCAGGCCGGGACAGTATCGACCTGGCGGAGGCCGCCGAGGAACCGTTTGTCGCGATGCTGGAGGGCTACGGCACCCGCCTGCTGCTCGACACCCTGGCCGCCGACAGTGGTTTCCGTCCCCGGCTGGTCTTCGAGTCGATGGAGCTGACCACGGTGGCGGGGTTGGTGACCGCGGGGCTCGGCGTGGCGTTGCTGCCCCTGGGGGACCCGAACCTGCAGATGGAGGGCATGTCCGTGATCCCCCTGGACACGGAGCGGGTCCGCGAGCTCGGCGTGGTCTGGTCGGCTGGCGCGGGCACGGCGCCGGCGGACCTGGTGCCGCCGGTGGCGGACTTCCTGGAGTTCGTCAGGACGCGGACTGTCGCCGGCTGACGAAGGACGCCACCGTCCGCCACCCGAGCATCAGGATGCCCAGGAAGATCAGCGAGGTCACGACGAATCCCCACGCCACGGACATGGTCACGATGCCGCGCACCACGATGCCGACGAACCAGGTGACGATGAGGATCCCGAGCCCCGAGCCCGGCGCCGGGCGGAGGACCCCGGTGAACAGCACCGCCCAGGCGACCGCGAGGCCGAGGAGGAACGGCCATGCCGTGCCCAGCCAGCCCAGCACGCTGAAGCCGTCGGAGGCGTGGAAGAGCTTGCCCAACAGGGCGAAGACCAGGACAGCGATGGCGTCGACGGCCAGGGCCATCGTCGTCGAGATGCCGGCGGTGGCGGAGAGGGGGCCTGCGGGGCCGGACGTCGCGTCGGGGGAGTTCGTCATGACCTCCATTCTAGGTGGTCGGCGCGACATGGTGCTGTTGCTCCGTGTACGCGCCCCCGGGTGGACGGGAGGTGGACTCACATGGGGCTGGCCCCAGCAGCCTCGTGACCCGGGTTCGCTCCCAAGCTGCTGGGTGTCACGACACCTACCTAGTGTGGGTGGTGACCGCGGTGTGGCACAACATGGAGGAAGCCCTGACCGGTGCAAGAGGGGAGTTTGCGAAGTCACCAGCTGAGGCAAACCAGGACCTTAGAAGTGCCCCATTCAGGGAACCTCGTCGCCGACACCGGACCGATCACCATCATCAACGCCACCTCGGTCGCCGTCGACGACCACTGCCCCGGCAGCTAGTCGACCTGCCCACGGTCGGCTACCCGACTCGCCTACGCATCCGGCTACCACGCTTCACCTGCGCTAAGGCTTCCTGCGACCGGAAGATCTTCCAGACCTCACCGGCCTGTGCTGACGACAGGGCGAGACTCACCGGTCGGGCGACTCGCTGGCGCCTACCAGCGCCTCGCGGTCGACGTCCATGGGTGTTGCGGTGACAGTGAAAGCCCTCTGGGAAAGCCCTCTGCGCCTGAGAACCCGGGGCAATGGTGGTTTCGATGCACGGAAACCGACAATGCCCCGGGCTCCCAGGGGCCGAGCCCGTCAATGCTGCCCGGACCCATCCGGGAGGGGGCCGGCCCCTCAGTGTCGACGAGCACGGGTGGAAACGCACCCGCAGACCCCGGGTAGCCGTCTTCGAGGGTCACGGTCCTGGTGGATCTGACTCCACTGGCCGCCTGGCACCTGCCGGCACGGTTGATCGACATACGTCTCGGGGCGCAGTATCGAGATTCTGCGCACCTGGTTCGCTGAGCATGATCCGCAGTTCCGGGCCGGGATGCAGGTCGTGAGCATAGAAGGGTTTCAGGTTGTGTATCTGGCCGCCGACAAGTTCACGGGGTGTCGTCAACGACTGCAGAAGGAAGCCTCCGGACGACGGGGACGACAGGATGATCCACTGTACAAGCACTGCCGGGCCCTGCTGTGGGACACCGACGATGACTACGTGGCATTGCAGGTCACCTGCGGGTTCTACCAGGAGGTCATCGCCGCGTACTCACATCCGTGCAGGCCCAAGGGAAAGAAGGTGATGACACGGCTGATCAACACTCTGCGCACGGGGCTGCCGAGGGGGGTGGAGGCGCCGGTGCAACTCGGGGGACACTGCGGCTCCGACGGGAGGACATCCTGGCGTACGTCGGCATCGGAGCATCCAACAGGCCGGTCGAGGCGATCAACGGACAGCTGCAGGACCGGATCAACGCACTGTGAGACTTGGAACTGGCCGGTCTGGGACTGGCTGGCGGGGTATTTCATCCTGCCGCTGCTGATCGTCGCTGCGGCGTACGCTTACCGCAGTCCGGGCAGGGGATCGGGGATCCCCGTGACCGTGAGCCCGGCGCCCTCGACTGTGACGTCGGGGTTCTCAGTCGGTCTCCGGCTCCGGGGCGTCGGTATGCCGCGGCTCACCATGGTCCTGTCGGTTCCGACGCTCGTCAGTCTCCTGGTGGCCCGGGTACCGGGGCAGGCGGTCGATGACCCCGTCGTCCTGGTCGCTCGTCGTGTGCCGCGGGTCCCGGGCCGCGGAGCCGCCGGTGATCTGCCGGACCGTCAGCCCTGTACCGGATCGACGGCGTCCGGGATCGCCGGTGTCGTCGGCGCCCTCCTCCTCCGGTCGGACGAACGTCCACAGGAACACCAGCCAGCCGACCAGGGTGAGCAGGGCGAAGCTGACCATGCGGAAGACGATCACCGCCGCGACGGCCTGGCCGGAACCCAGCCCGGCGGTGCCGACCAGCATCGTGGTCAGCGTGATGTCGACCGGGCCGAGACCGCCGGGGGTGATCTGCGCCTGGCCCATCAGCTTCGCGACGATGAAGGCCAGGATCGCCCCGGCGATGCTGGGCTCCGCACCGATGGCGAGGATGCAGAGGAAGAGGCAGACGATCTCGAGTACCCAGTTGAGCAGGGAGACCGAGACGGCGTAGCTCAGCCACTTCGGGGAGAGGTCGACGGCCCGGAGCTGCTGGGCGAAGCTGCGGATCTGCTCGTGGAAACGCTCCGCCGGTTTCCGGCGCTTGGTGTTGAACCAGGTCATGGCGGACAGCAGCTTCGCCTGGACCTTGTCCGGGTGGCGTGAGGCCCAGTTCGCCACCAGCATCAGCGACACGAGCACCAGCAGGGACGCGGTCAGCGAGAACACGTGCACGTTCGCCTGCAGGAAGAACACCGCGCCGAAGCCAAGCAACGCCATGCTGGCGCCGGACAGGGCCCCGGAGATCACCAGGTACCAGCTGGCGACCACACCGGTGGCGCCCCACTTCATCTGCTCGCGGAAGATCATCGCCGCGGAGATCGCCGGGCCGCCGGGGAAGGTTGAGGACCAGGCGTTGGCCGACAGCCCCAGAGCATTGGCGCTGCTGCGTTTCACCGGCACGCCCGCGGGGCGCAGCAGCGCGACCATCACCTCGGCCTGGGCGACCATCGACAACCCCATCGCCACAACGGCGGCGAGGATGTACCAGTTGTTGGCCTGCAGCATCGCCGCCCACCCTTCCTCGAGGAAGTGGTAGTGGTCGCGCGCGAGGAAGATGATGGCGCCGAGCAGCATGAGGGTGATCAGTGCCCGCACCCGCGGGTCCTTCACCCACTGGAGAAAGACCCGCCAGTGGTGGCGGAGCTGACTCGACCTGCGTTTCGGTGCCATGATGTCGCTCAGTGCTCCCGTTTCTCGCGGCGCTCTCGCTCATCCTGCAGGCGGCGCATGAGCTCGGTGAAGGGGATCGCCCCGTCCGTGGTGGCGTGGGCCCCGTAGAAGTCCGCGTCCGGGTCGGCCGGGTCGGCGGAGTCGACAGAGTCGGACAGGCCGACTGAATCGGCATGGTCGGCCGGGTCGAGGGGTGCCTCAGGGGCCTCGTACGCCTCGGGGATCGGGGAGCGCGAGACGACCGCGCCAGCGGGACGGGACACCTCGGACGGGTCTGCCGGCGCACCGACGGTGACCGGTTCGGGTGCCTCGTCGGTGTCGGCGGCGGTGGCAGTATCGGTGGCGGGCCCGGCTATCGTGCTGTCGTGGCTGAAGCCCTCGAGCTGCTCGTTGTGGCCGATCTTCCTCGACAGCGCGGTCACCCACTTCGGTGCCCACCAGCAGTCCTCGCGCAACAGGTACATCACGGCGGGGACGAGCAGCATACGGATCACCGTCGCGTCGATGACCAGGGCGGCGATCATGCCGAAGGCGATGTACTTCATCATCACGATGTCGGAGAACGCGAACGCCCCGGCCACCACGATCATAATCAACGCCGCCGCGGTGATGATGCCGCCGGTCGTCGCCGTGCCGAACCTGATGGCCTGTGGTGTCGAGGCCCCGTGTGCCCGGGCCTCGACCATCCTGGACACCAGGAACACCTCGTAGTCCGTCGACAGTCCGTAGATGATCGCCACGATCAGGACCAGCACCGGGCTCATCAGCGGGCCGGGGGAGAAGTTGAACAGGTCCGCACCGACACCGTCGACGAACAGGGCGGTCAGGATGCCCAGCGTCGCGCCGGTGCCGAGGAGGTTCATGATGACCGCCTTGGCGGGCAGGATCACCGACCCGAACACCAGCGACAGCAGGATGAACGTGGCGGCGATGATGTACACCAGCATCCACGGCAGCTTGTCGAACAGCGCCTCGATCGACTCGATCTCCATCGCCGGGGTGCCGGCGACGAGGACGGTTCCGTCGGCATTGAGGCCGTGGGCGATGTCGCGCAGTTCGTTGACCACCCGGTCGTTGTCGTCCCGGTCAGCGATGCCGGCGGACAGCACCGTCACCCCGCCCTTGGTCGGTTGGGTGACCTGGAACGTCCCGGTGAGCCCCTCCACGGCGTTGGCCTTCTGGAAGACCTCGCCGACGGCGGCGTTGTCGCCTTCGACGACCAGTTTCACCGGGTCGGTGCGGAACTCGGGGAAGTCCTCGTCGAAGTGCGACTGCGCCACGCGGGTGCTGTTGTCCGGAGGCAGGTAGGTCTCGTTGATGCCGCCGAACTTCACCCCGCTCAGCGGGATCGTCAGCAGGATCAGCAGGGCCACGATGCCCACCGTCATCAGCTTCGCGTGCTTCATCGCGAAGGCCGGGACCTTGCCCCACCATGACTGCACGGTGGCATCGCGGGTGCGTCCCCGGCGGATGATCGTCCACTTGTCGATCCGGTGGCCCAGCATCGCGAAGATGCTGGGCAGCACGGCCACGCTGATCAGGGCGGCGAGACCCACGGCGGAGATCGCACCGTAGGCCACCGACTTCAGGAAGGCCTGCGGGAACATCAGCAGGCTCGACAGGGCGACGGCCACCATCAGGGCGGAGAACACCACCGTCTTGCCGGCCGAGGCGGTGGTGTTACGTACCGCGGTGCGGGTGTCGTTGCCTTCGGCGAGCTCCTCCCGGAAGCGGGAGACCATGAACAGGCCGTAGTCGATCGCCAGACCCAGGCCCAGCAGTGTCACCACCGACTGGGAGAAGGTGTTGACCTGGGTGATGCCCGCGAGCACCGACAGGATGCCCATGGACCCCAGGATCGACAGCACACCGACGATCAACGGCATGAAGGCGGCGACCACACTGCCGAAGATGACCAGTAGCAGCAGGGCGACGACCGGCAGGCCGATCAGCTCGGCACGCTGGATGTCGTCGCCCATGCCCGAGTCGAGGGCACCGGCGACCGCGGTGGCACCGCCGATCTCCACGGTGGCGCCGTCGACGCTGATGGAGTGCAGGTCGTCCTCGATGACGCGGAAGTTCTCGAGGACCTCGTCCTCGGTGCCATGCAGGCTGATGGCGGCGAAGGCAGAGGAGCCGTCCTCGGCGAGCATCTGCTCGTGACCGGTGTCGAAGTAGCTGGTCACCCCGGCGACGGCGTCCTGGTTGCCGACGGCGATGGCGTTGAGCTGGCTGGTGACGTTCTCCTGCAGGGCAGGGTCGGTCAGGTCGGCGCCGTCGCTGGTGACCAGGACGATGACGTCGCCGGACGCGTCACGTCCGAAGGTCTCCTGCTCGATCTGGGCCGCGCGGGTGGAGTCGCTGTGGGGGTCGTCCCACCCCTCCTGGCTCATCCGGTCGCCCAGCTGGGTGCCGACCCCCAGGTAGAGCACACCGATCAGGGCGATGATGACGGCGGGGATGATCCGACGGAAACGGAAGGCGAAGTCGCCCCATCTCGTGAACACTGTGGGCAGGCTCCTTTCAGCGGACCAGTGCGGAGAGTGGCCGGTACGGCTGGAGCCATGCACCGTCGTCCGGCAGGGAGTCGAGGTTGACGCGCGGCAGCGGGGCGCGGAAGACACCGGGGATGTCCTCGAGGTCGAGGAACTCCAGGGTGTCGTTCTCCACGGCCCAGTGGGCGTGCTCGTGGAACCCGAGGACGGTCACCGGGATCTCGTCGGCGAGCTCCTCGAGCAGTTCCCGGAAGTTCTGCCCGTCGGCGCTGGCGACCACCAGGCCGTCGAGCACGCCCTCGTCACGCCGACGGCGGATGTGGGCGAGCATGTCCGGGTCGACGTCGGAGTCCTCAGTCAACTTCGGTTTCGCGAAGACGGCGAAACCGACGTTGCGCAGGGCGTCGACCCAGCCGCGGATCTGCTCGGCCGAGCCGGGGGCGACGTTGGTGAACACCGTCGCCTCCGGCACCGGCGCGGGGCCCTCGTCCGATGCGTCCGACGCGTCCCCGGCGTCGCGGGCGACGTCGATCAGCCACCGCCCGACGGCGTCGAAGCGGGGACGGTGCACCGCGTCCGGGCGTCCTCCCAGCAGGGAGCCCAGACCCATGTCGATGTTCGGCGCGTCCCAGACCAGCAGGTACAGCGGGGAACGCTCCGGCTGACCGGTGTAGGACAGCGGGTCGTTGTCGCTCATCGACGTCTCCAGAGGTACTCGCGGATGGTGTGGTCCTTGTCCAGACCCTTGCCCTCGAACTTCGTGATGATCTGCCGGTCGGTCAGGACCGGGACGGTGTTCTTCCGTTCCGTGTCGTCCTCCGGCCAGCCGAGGTACTCCAGGTCGGGTTCAGCCTCGACGAGGTCGTCGATCCACTCCGCGTAGTCGGCGTGGTCGGTGGCCACGTGCAGGATCCCGCCGGGCCGCAGGCGCGACGCGATGAGATGCAGCGTACCGGTCTGGATGATCCGGCGCTTGTGGTGGCGGGCCTTCGGCCACGGGTCGGGGAAGAAGATGCGCACGCCGGCCAGGCTGCCCGGGGCGAACAGGCGCTGCAGGACCTCGACCCCGTCGCCCTTGACCATGCGGACGTTGCCGATGTCGCCGCGGACGACCGCGCCGAGCAGCTTCGCCAGGCCGGGACGGTAGATCTCCACGGCGACGACGTTGGTGTCCTCCTCCAACGGCGCCATGGCCGCGGTGGAGGTGCCGGTGCCGGACCCGACCTCGACGATGGTGTCGTGGGCGGTGCGTCCGAACCAGCTGTCGAGGTCGACCGGGTCGGTCAGGTCGTCGGTGAGCTCGATGCCCAGCGACGGCCAGTTGTCTTCCCAGACGGCTTCCTGGTTGTCGGTGAGGGTGCCGCGGCGGAAACTGAAGCTACCCAGTCGCGGATAGTCGCGTCCGTCGTTAAACTCGGTCTGCAGGGGGCGGCCGCGGCCACCCGAACGCGGTGCTGGGGGGTTATCGGGAATAGACATCCCCCTCATTGTGGCAGAACACAGCGGTACAGGGAACTAGGGGGAAGTGTGACGGTTATTTCTGTGATCGGCCCGGACGCGCGGGCCGTCGAGCAGGTGACGGCGGGGGTCGGGACGGCGACCGCGCGGCGGGGGAGACGGTTCGCCGCCGGCGCCGGGCCCGGCGAGGCGGACGGTGTCGTCGCCGTCGTCACGTCGTCGACGGTCACCGCGGAGGACAGGGAGGTCGTCCGTGCCGTCCGCGACGCGATGGGCGTGGTGGTGGTCTACGGACCCGATGGCACAGACGGGCCTGACGGCCCTGACGGTGGCACGTTCCCGGCGGAGGCCGGGGTCGTGCACTGCGTGTGGGGCGACGACGGGTACGCCGGGCAACGGTCGTTGGCGGGCCTGGCGGAGGTGGTCGACGGGATGTGGGTGGACCGGGAACGCTGGGTGGCGGACGCCCGACGGGCCGACGCCGACCGGCTGGACCGGGTGCGTATCGCCGTCCGGCTCGCGGCGGAGCGCATCGCCACCGAGCTGCTCGACACAGGCACAGGCGGCACGGCAGGCACGGCAGGTACAGCCGGCACGGAGGAGCTGGACCGGATGTTCCGGGCGCGGCTCACCGTCGCGGTGCTGGAGCAGGGGGTCGAAATGCCGAATCTCGCCCCGGCGGAGCGCACCGGTGAGGAGGGCACGTCGGCGCCGTCGGGTGGGACGGTGCCGCACCTGGTGACGGTGGCGGCCGCGCTCGGGGCCGGAGGTGCCGCGGCGGCCGGCGTGGTGCGGCTGACGGATTCCCCGGTCGCCGCGGTGGCGGCCGGTGTCCTCGTCATGACGGCGACCGCGGTCGCGCGGTGGTGGACGGGGCGCGCGGCGCGCCGGGAGCAGGCCGCGGCACGTCGGGCGGCGTCCCTGCGGCGGCGGTGGGCGGCGACGGTGACCGACGTCGTCGCCCGGATCGTCGTCCCGCCGGTCGCGGAACGGTTGCCCGGGGGTGCGTCATGACCGGCTGGGAGGAGACGGGACTGCCCGGGGCCGCGGACCTGGACCCGGTGTCGGCGGGGCAGGTGGAGGCGGGCGAGGGCCTGCTGCTGGACCTGGGGGACGTGACCTTCGGTCTGCCGGTGTCCCACCGCCTGCCGGGTGAGGAGTCGGTCACGTTGACCGACGAGACCGGCATGACCATCTGCGCCGACACCGACGGGGACGGCCGGGTCGACACCCTGTCGGTGGTCACCTTCGACGGCGGGTGGTCGTCGTGGCGACGGCAGGACTGCATGAGTGACGGCGTGAACGACCACGCGGAGGACCATGCGGGAGACCACGCGGAGGACGGATCAGCCACGGCGGAGATACACGTAGATGTGTCTTCTGTCACATCGGCGGTGGATGGTGACGGGCAGGGCACCGCCGCAGAGGGGGTGGTAGGCTTATCCGAAAGTGCCGGTGAGCAGGGGGGACGATACGGCGCCTGGGTCGGCATCCCCCCGGCTACCCCCGGAAACGGGCGTGGGTCGTGGGACGCGCGCGGGTGGGAATGTGTGGACAGGGGGAACTGGGGTTAGTCTTGTGAAGCGCAGAAGACCTCATCATCCCTCAGAACATTTCTGAAACACATCTCGTCAGGAGTTTTCATGACCATTCCCGGGCTCGTCGGCCAGCCACCCACCCAGCACGAGGGTCTCCTCGCCTGGATTACCGAGGCAGTCGAACTTTTCCAGCCGGAAAACGTGGTCTTCGTCGACGGGTCACGGGAGGAGTGGGACCGCCTGACGGGTGAACTCGTCGAGGCGGGAACGCTGACCAAGCTCAACGAGGAGAAGCGCCCGAACAGCTTCCTCGCCCGGTCGAACCCGGCGGACGTCGCCCGCGTCGAGTCACGGACCTTCATCTGCTCCGAGAAGCAGGAAGGCGCCGGCCCCACCAACAACTGGGCGCCGCCGGCGGCGATGAAGGAGGAGATGTCCGAGCACTTCGCCGGCTCGATGCGTGGGCGCACCATGTACGTCGTCCCGTTCTGCATGGGCCCGATCAGCGACCCGCAGCCGAAACTGGGCGTGCAGCTCACCGACTCCGCCTACGTGGTGCTCTCCATGGGCGTGATGACCCGCATGGGGCAGGAGGCGCTCGACAAGCTCGGCACCGACGGCGCGTTCGTCCGCTGCCTGCACTCCGTCGGTGCCCCGCTGGAGCCGGGCGAGCAGGACGTGCCGTGGCCCTGCAACGACACCAAGTACATCACCCAGTTCCCCGAGACCAAGGAGATCTGGTCCTACGGTTCCGGGTACGGCGGAAACGCCATCCTGGCCAAGAAGTGCTACGCCCTGCGTATCGCCTCGGTCATGGCCAAGGAGGAGGGCTGGCTCGCCGAGCACATGCTCATCCTGAAGCTGACCAGCCCGGAGGGCAAGGACTACCACATCCTCGGCGCCTTCCCGTCCGCCTGCGGCAAGACCAACCTGGCGATGATCACCCCGACCATCCCGGGCTGGAAGGCCCAGGTCGTCGGCGACGATATCGCCTGGCTGAAGTTCGGTGAGGACGGCCACCTCTACGCCGTGAACCCGGAGAACGGTTTCTTCGGCGTCGCGCCGGGCACCAGCTACGGCTCCAACCCGATCGCCATGGAGACCATGGAGGCCGGGAACACCCTGTTCACCAACGTCGCGCTCACCGACGACGGCGACGTCTGGTGGGAGGGCATCGGCGGCGAGGCCCCGGCCCACCTCATCGACTGGAAGGGCAACGACTGGACGCCCGACTCTGACGAGAAGGCCGCCCACCCGAACTCCCGCTACTGCGTGCCGCTGGCACAGTGCCCGGTCGCCGCACCGGAGTACGACGACTGGAAGGGCGTCAAGGTCGACGCCATCCTGTTCGGTGGCCGTCGTGCCGACACCGTGCCGCTGGTGTCGCAGACCTACGACTGGGAGCACGCCACCATGGTCGGCGCGCTGATGGCCTCCGGCCAGACTGCCGCCCAGGAGGGTGCCGTGGGCACCCTGCGCCACGACCCGATGGCGATGCTGCCCTTCATCGGCTACAACGCCGGCGAGTACCTGCAGCACTGGATCGACATGGGGAAGAAGGGCGGCGACAAGATGCCGGACGTCTTCCTGGTCAACTGGTTCCGTCGTGGCGACGACGGCCGCTTCCTGTGGCCCGGGTTCGGCGAGAACAGCCGTGTGCTCAAGTGGATCGTGGAGCGCATCGAGGGCACGGTCGGCGCCGACGAGACCGTGGTCGGCCACACCGCGCGCTACGAGGACCTCGACCTGGACGGTGTCACCGAGCCGGAGGAGGACATCCGCACCGCGCTGACCGCGCCGCCGGAGCAGTGGGCCCGCGACATCGAGGACAACGACGAGTACCTCACCTTCCTCGGCCCCAAGGTCCCCGAGGAGGTCTGGGAGCAGTTCCGCGCCCTGAAGCAGCGCGTGGCCGAGGCCAAGGCGTAGCCGCACCGCGGACCCCCGGTACCGATGCCGACCATCCTGATCAGCTGTAACGCGTTCAAGGGGTCGGCATCGTCGCGTTCCGTGGGCGAGGCGCTGGCCCGCGGGCTCGCGGCGGCGGGCTGCCACACGGTGGTGGTGCCGTTGGCGGACGGCGGGGACGGCACCCTCGAGGTCTTCGACGACCTGGGTTTCCGGCGCCGCGCGGTGACGGTGCGTGGCGCCGACGGCCTCCCCGTCGCATCGCAGTACAGCCTGTCCCCGGGAGCCGGCCCCGACGGCCCCGACGGCCCCGCCGATTCACCAGCCGCCGTGCCGACGGCGGTGATCGAGGTCGCCCGCGCTTGCGGGCTGGACATGGTGTCGCCGGACGGGGCGACCCCGGATCCCGGTGACGCCCGGCAGGCGGGTTCCTGGGGTGTCGGCGACCTCCTCCGCGCCGCGCTCGACGACGGGCCCCGGCGGGTCATCCTCGGTCTCGGCGGAAGCGCCACCACGGACGCGGGGTTCGGTATGGCCCGGGCCCTGGGCGTGGAGTTCCGTGACCACGCCGGACGGGCCGTGGAGCAGGTCGCCGGGCTGGCGGACGTCGCCACGGTCGACACCGCCGGACTGGATCCCCGGCTGGAGGGCGTCGAGGTTCTGGTCGCCTCCGACGTGCGTAACCCGCTGTGCGGGCCGGACGGGGCGGCGGCGGTGTTCGGGCCGCAGAAAGGTCTGGTGCCGGGCGACATCGACGAGGTGGACGACGCGGTGCGCCGTTTCGCCCGGGTGGTGGAGGATACGGTGGGGACGTCCGGGGTGGCCGGGCGGCCCGGTGCGGGTGCCGCGGGTGGACTGGGGTTCATGGCGATGGCGCTGCTGGGGGCGCGGATGCGCTCCGGGGTGGGACTGGTCATGGACGAGACCGGGTTCACCGGGGCCCTCGACGGGGCGGACCTGGTGGTCACCGGTGAGGGCAGGCTCGATGCGCAGACTCTCGGCGGCAAGGCGCCGGCCGGAGTCGCCGAGCGGGCCCGTCGGCACGGCGTCCCCGTCGTCGCCGTGTGCGGACAGGACCAGCTCGGAGCGTCCGACCTGTTCGTGGCGGTCCACAGCCTCACCGACCACGAGCCGGACGTGGCGGAGTGCATCCGGCGTCCGCTGCCGATCCTGGAACGGATCGGGGAGGAGATCGCTGCAGGGCTGGGTCCCGGGTCCGGTTCCGGGGTCGGTTCCTGAATCACGGTTATGCTGGGCGGCATGACTGACCGTCCTCTCACCCGCCACACGATCTTCCAGAATTCCCTGATGACCGCCCTGCTCGACGGCATCTACGACGGTGAGATGACCGTCGGTGAGCTGCTGGGTAAGGGGAACTTCGGCCTGGGTACGTTCGACGCCCTCGACGGTGAGATGGTGATCGTCGACGGCACCTGCTACCAGCTGCGGCACGACGGCACCGCGGTGCGCGCCGACCTGGAGGCCAAAAGCCCGTACGCGGTGGCGACGAACTTCGTGCCACGGATCCGTCGCCGTGCCCCGCAGGACATCCGGCGCTCCGAGCTGTCCGACTTCATCGACGAGATGACGCCCTCGGCGAACTACATGTACGCCGTGCGGATCACCGGGCGGTTCCGCGAGGTGACGACGCGGACCGTCGTCCGCCAGTCGAAGCCGTACCCGCCGATGACGGAGGCGGTGGGCGATGACGCGGAGCAGCGCTTCACGGACATCTCCGGGGTGATCGCGGGCTTCCGCACCCCGGTGTTCGAGAAGGGGATCTCGGTGCCGGGCTGCCATGTGCACTTCATCGACGACGACCGGACCTCCGGCGGGCATGTCCTGGACTTCACCCTCGCCGAGGGCAAGATCGAACTGTGCCCGGGGACCGACCTGGACCTACGGTTGCCGTTGACCTCGACGTTCTCGGCGGCGAACCTGGACCCGGCGGACCTCGACGAGCAACTGCACGCCACCGAGGTCAAGGACTGACCCACTCCGGCGCGCTCCGGTGGGTTCCGGCGCACCTCGGCTGGTTCAGCCGATCGGGCGTGACGGAGCGGAGGTGACGTCGGTGTGCCCGGTACGCAGGTACTCCACGACGGCGTCGTCGACGACGGTGTTGCCCACGCCGACCTGTGCATGTCCGGGGCCGTCCACGGTGATGACGTGGCTGGTCATCGCCTCCGCCATCGGACGGTGGGTGCGGTAGACGGTCTGCGGGTCGCCGGTGCCCTGGATCTGCAGCGGACGGGTGTCCAGACCGTCGCCGTTGATGTCCACGAAGGGGGCGTCCGGTGTGGTGCCGGAGCAGCTGATCCCGGCGGCGGCCATGTCACCCGGGGCGACGAACGGATCCTGGACGACCATGCCGTTCCACACGGCCCCGGGGATGCGCGTGTAGTCGGGTGCCACCTGGTTCTCGTTGCAGATCACCATGGCCTGCATGTAGACGGGGACCGTGGCGGACGGGTCCTGGGCCTGGGCGGCGAGTTCGTCGATGTCGGGGACGTCCTCGGTGCCGGCGACCATGCCGGCCAGGGTCCCCCAGCTGTTCGGGGACGGGAGCATCATCCGGGTCAGTGCCAGGGTCATCGAGGTGCTCTGGACGGCGCCGGGCGCGCTGACCATGCGGAAGAGGTTCTCCAGCTGTGCCCGGGGATGCCCGGTCGCCGTGAGGACGTCGGCGGCGGGCTGGCCGGCCCACTGCAGACCCTGGGGCAGGTCACCGACCTGCGCCGGCGGCGGTACGACGGTCGGGTTCGTCCCGGACTCCTCCACGACCACCCGCGACCAGGCCCGGTACACCTCCAACGGTGTTTCGCCGAGGCCGTAGGTGTCGTTGTTGTCGGCGGTCCACTGCAGGAAGTCGTGGAGAGCGCCGGTGTACCCGCCGGACTGGTCGTCGAGGACACCGGCCCAGGCACGCTTCGTGTCGAAGCCTGAGTCGAGGACCGTCCGATCGGTGCGGTCGGGGTACTTCGTGGCGTACGTCGAGGCGAGATGGGTTCCGTAGCTCAGGCCGAGAAGTGAGATGCTGTCCTCGCCCAGGGCGGCGCGGACATCGTCCCAGTCGTCGGCTGTCTCGGAGGTGTTCAGGGCGTCGGTGTACCCCGGCGTCCCCGTCTCGCAGGCGGCCTTGAGGTACGCCCCGGGCTCCAGCTGCGCGCGTACCGGGTCGAATCCGGGGTCGTGGTCGCAGTCCACCGGGGTCGAGCCGGTGAGCCCACGGGGCTGTACCGCCACGAGATCCCATTCGCTCCGCAGTTCCTCGGGCCAGGACATGGCACCCTCCCCGTCGTAGCCGAAGAAGGAGTAGCCGTCGCCGCCGGGACCTCCGGGGTTGCCGAACAGTGCGCCGCGGCGGGAGTCCGGGTCGGACGCGGGGATGCGCACGAAGCCGACGGAGATCTCCGCACCGTCGGGGTCGGCGTGGTACATCGGCACGTCGACACGTCCGCACTCGGCGGTCTCCACGGTGACGAGCTCCGGACAGGCCTCCCAGGTGATCTCGTCGGACACGGCGGGCCGGGCGACGCCCCCGGTCGGGGCATCAACGGCGGTGCCTGCGGCGGCGACGGGGAGCCCACCGGCGGTGACTGCGAGGGTGGCCAGGACTGCGGACATGGAGGTACGGGCGCGCAATGGTACGGATTCTCCTGAAACGTGGTGAAGAGTTTACCCTTGGAAAACAGTGTACATCCTGCGCTGCCTCGTCTCCGAGGAGGGCGAGGGGCGTCCGGGATCGATGAAAAGGAGCCCCAGAGTGGTGTCCGTACTCAGTTCGCTCGGAGCTCTCGTCCTCGTGACCGCCATCGGTTTCGACATGGCCCGCAGGTCCGCGGCGGGGACGTTCCGGAGGAACCACATCTACGGCCTGCGGGTGCCGTCCACCCTGTCCTCGGACGAGGCGTGGGACGCCGGCCATCGGGCGGCGGTCCCGCACATGAGGGTGTCCGGCTGGTTCGGGGTGGTGATGACCGTGATCACCGTGGCGCTGATCCTCGGCTTCGTCGTCTCGGGCAACGACGTCCCCGAGGCGCTGGTCGCTGTGCCGTTGACCGCCGTGTGCCTCCAGACCGTGGCGGTCGTCGTGGGGACGGTCGCGGCCAACAAGGCGGCGAAGAAGGTCCAGGCCGGGCGACGCTGACGGGTCGGATCGGTCTCTGCGCAGGTCCGGGGGCCCTGTGCCACCCCTTGTCTGTCATATCGGCCCCGTGTAGGGTCCATAGTCGCAAACAGACCGATCTGTCCATTGGCGGATCCCAGGGAGGAACCTCATGCTCATCACCGGACTGGCCGTCGGTGCCGTCCTCGGCTTCGTCATGCAACGCGGCCGGTTCTGCGTCACCGGCTTTCTCCGCGACATCTTCACCCAGCGGACGTGGCGCGGGGTAACCGCGCTGCTCGTCGTGATCGCCGTCCACGCCGTCGGCCTCACCGCGCTGACCAGTGCCGGGGTCATCGAACCGTCGGTCGGCGACTTCGCGCCGCTGGCCGTGGTCGTCGGCGGTGTCATCTTCGGTCTCGGCATCGTCCTGGCCGGCGGCTGTGCGTCCGGCACGTGGTACCGCTCCGGCGAGGGGCTCGTCGGCTCCTGGATCGCCCTGGCGATGTACGCCCTGTCGGCGGCGGCGATGAACTACGGCCCGCTGTCCGGGATGAACGACTGGCTCGGCGGGTACACCGTCGAGGCCACGACCGTCCCGGAGACCTTGGGGGTCACCCCGTGGGTGTTCGTGGTGCTGATCGTCGTGGTCACGGCCATGATGGTCCGACACTACGTCGCCCGCGACCGTGCGACCCCGACACCGGCCACCCTCGCCCCGAAGAAGACCGGGCTGGCGCACCTGCTCACCGAGAAGCCGTGGCACTTCTACGTGACCGCGGCGGTGGTCGGTGTCATCGGTGTCGTCGCCTGGCCGCTGTCCGCGGCGACCGGCCGTAACTCCGGTCTCGGCATCACCACCCCGTCGGCGGACGTGGCGTCCTGGATCACCACCGCGAACCCGGCGAACTGGAACTGGGGTGTGCTGCTGGTCCTCGGTATCCTCGTCGGCTCCTTCATCGCCGCCAAGGCGTCCGGCGAGTTCCGTGTGCGTGTCCCGGACGGCCGGCAGGCGGTGCGGTCCGTGGCCGGTGGCGTGATGATGGGCGTCGGTGCCGTGTGGGCCGGCGGCTGCACCGTGGGCAACGGGATGGTCCAGACGTCCCTGTTCAGCTACCAGGGGTGGGTGGCGATCATCGCGATCGCCCTCGGCGTCGGTGCCGCCGCGAAGATCTGGCTGAAGCCGGACCAGCCGTACAACCCGCAGGACGACGCCCCGTCGGCACAGGACGGCACCGACGGCACCGACGGCACGGGCGGAACGGTCCCCGCACAGGTCATGACGGGCGCTGCCGCCGCGTCGTCCGGTACCGCGGTGCTCACCGCGCCGGTGCTGAACACCGCGGCGGTGGGCCTGGTCGGCGCGTCCCGTGACAAGGGGGGTCTCACGGACCTGGGCGACGGACGGTGGAGGATGGACACCCTGGGTGCGGTGTGCCCGTTCCCGTTGATCGAGGCCAAGGACGCTATCCGGCGCATCGACGTCGGGGACGAGCTCGTCATCGAGTTCGACTGCACCCAGGCGACCGACGCCCTGCCGCGGTGGGCGGCGACGGACGGTCACGAGGTCACCCGGTTCGAGGCGGTCGGGGACGCCGGCTGGGTGATCGACGTCAGACGGGGTGTGTAGGGGCGCGTCCTGTCGCGGGGAGTGCGGAGGTTTCGCTAACCTGTGACCATCGACGTTTCAGTTCATTCCTCGGCCCCTGCCTGGCGGTACGTCCCCGGCCGGTCGTTCCGGCGCTTTCTCGCGACCGGGTGCATCGACCTGGCCGGCAGTCTCGCCTTCCGTACACTGCTCGCCCTCTTCCCTGCGCTCATCGCCCTGGTGTCGATCCTGGGTCTGTTCGGCCAGAGCGAGGAGAGCGTGGTGTCGATGCTCGACGAGGCGGAGAGGGTCGTGCCGGCATCCGCCTGGGGAGCGGTGGAGCCGGTGCTCCAGGACATCCTGAACACCTCGGCCGCGGGGTTGGGCCTGTTCATCGGCCTGTTGACCACCCTGTGGACCGCCTCCGGGTACGTCAAGACCTTCGGCCGGGCGATGAACAGCATCTACGGCGCCCCTGAGGGACGTGGTCTGATCAAGTACAACGTCCAGATGTACCTGCTCACCGCCTTTCTACTGGTCCTCATGGCCTTCGGTTTCGTTGCGCTCGGTGTCTCCGGCCCGATCGCGGAGATGCTCGGTTCCCTGGTCGGTCTCCAGGAGACGACGCTGCGGGTCTGGGGTGTGGCACGGTGGGGTGTGATTGCCGTCGTCGTCATCCTGTTCGTCGGGCTGCTGTACCGGACGACGCCGAACATCCGGGTCAAGGGCATGTGGTGGGTCAGTCCCGGGGCCGTGCTGGCGATCGCCGGCGCTGTCCTGGCCTCGGTGGTGTTCTTCTTCTACGTCGTCAACTTCGGGAACTACAGCATCACCTACGGTGCCCTGGCCGGCGTGGTGATCCTGATGCTGTGGCTGTTCATCGTCAATATCGTGCTGCTGTTCGGGGCCGTGGTCGACAGTGAGGTCGAACGGGTCCGGCAGCTGAAGGCGGGGTTGCCGGCGGAGGAGAGCCTGCAGGTGGAGACACGGGACACCGTGGCCATCGAGAAGGCGGAGGAGCAGCTCGCCCGTGACATGGAACGGGCCAGGACGGTGCGGGAGGCCGCGGAATCTGCAGAGGCCGGGGAGGCCGGGGACGACTCCGTCGCGCCAGGGGATCCGGCGGCGCGTCCGGCGGCGGGGTCGACGTCGTCGGACTAGTTTCCTGTTTCCGTTCCACAACGATTCCTTCTCGAGTAGCGTTCTGTGGTGATCACTACAAGTTCGCTACGACACGATGGAGGACACCATGGCATGTCCGATCTCCGGCCATGAGAACGACGCACCCACTGCGGCACAGGACACCACGCCCCGGAGGTTCCGCCGCGGCGGGAAGGGGGACACCCTGGTCCGCGCCGACGAGGGGTTCTTCGGGCCGGGCTCGGTCGCCTGGAAGGTCTGGACCTACCCGGCGTCCGCGCTGCAGGGCTTCTTCCGTGCCGTCACCATCGAGCACCTCGACCCGGACCTGGTCGCCGCCGTCGACGCCTCCGGTCAGGTCATCAAGCGCATGCCCGTGCGCTACGACCGCACCATGGAGTACTTCGCGGCCGTCACCTTCGCCGACGCACAGACCGTGACCCGGATGTCCGACATCCTCATGAAGGTTCACGACCGATCCTACGGCGTGAACCCGGTGACCGGGAACGACTACGAGGCGAACAAGCCGTCCTCGCAGCTGTGGATCCTGGTCACCGCCTGGCACTCGATCCTGTACGTCTACGAGAAGTTCGGCCCCGGCACACTCTCCCGCGACGAGGAGAACGAGTACTGGGCCCAGATGAAGATCGCGGCACAGTTCCAGCCCATCGACCTCGACGACGTGCCGTCCACCCGTGGCGAGGTGCAGGCGTACCTCGACAGCTGGCGCGAGAAGCTCTCGGCCTCGGAAGCGGCGGTCTACAACATCTCCGAGATCCTCGACGCCTTCGAGAACGCCTTCGTCGACCTCCCGAAGCCTCTGCGGATGATCGGACGCCCGCTGTTCCGGCGGAGTGTCATCGCGACGTACCCGCACTGGATGCGCGGCATGATGGGCCTGAAGCAGTCCAAGGCCATGGATGCGGCGATGTTCGCGCTGTGGAAGCCCATCTTGACCGCATTCAGTAAGTCCCCGGGTGCCGTGATGTGGGTCGTGGGCAGGATCTGCCCCCGTGCCGAGCGCTACATCGACCCGGCGATCCGCGGGATCCCCGCCGAGACACCGAAGGTGTACACCCCCGAGGTCGCCCGACGGATGTTCGGTGTCCCGCAGACCCCGCGCGAGCAGCGCGAGGAGCTGCTGAGGCTCCGTGCCGAGGGCAAGGGCCAGAAAGCCTACGACCACAACCACCAGGACACGATCCTCGAGTTCAAGAACGCCGAGTCCGAGGACACCGCCAAGGAGACCCTCGAGGCCGACGGCTACAAGGTCGGCTAGGGTCCGACCGGGCCGCCCAACGAGCCGCGCGCGGTGAAGTGGAAGCCGGCGGGGCCGGCGACCACGATGTCGTACCGTCCGTCCCCGTCAGCGTCCGTGCTGACGGGGACGTCGACCGTCACTGACCCCAGCACGTCGTGTCCGGTGACCTTTCCGTCCGGCGTGTGGAACGGGAAGACCAGCAGGTTCGCCGTCGCTGTTCCGCTGTTGTGCATCGTCAGCTCCACGGCCGACCGGTCGGGACGCGGCGTGGCGGCCACCGACAGCGAGTAAGGCAGGGGACGCCGGGGACGCTCCCCGGGCTCCTGGGTGGGCATCGACGGTGTCGCCGGCGGCTCGGGGAGCCACCGGGGCTCCAGTCCGGCGGTGGGTGCCGGCGCCCCCACCGGGGTGAACGCACGCGGCCGACGGAAGTCGAAGGCACTGGTCAGGTCGCCGCTGATGCGCCGTCGCCAGTCCGAGACCAGCGGCACCTCGATGCCCTTCCACGTCTCCAGGAACTGCGCCGCCGAGGTGTGGTCGAAGACCTCCGAGCACCGGAACCCGCCAACCGTCCACGGGGAGACGATGAGGGTGGGGACACGGTTGCCGAACCCCAACGCCTCACCCCGGTACCACTCGTCCTCCTCCGACTCCGGCGGCCGGGGCGGGGGCACATGGTCGAAGTACCCGTCGTTCTCGTCGAAGGTGATCACCAGCGCGGTCCTGCGCCACACGTCCGGGTTGTCGCCCAGCGCCTCGAGGATCCGGTAGACCAGGTTCGCCGACGCCCTCGGGGAGGACGCCGAGGGGTGCTCGGACTCGGTGCTGGGCGGGACGACCCACGAGACCTCCGGCAGCGTCCCGGCGGCAATGTCCGCGGCGAGGCGCTGGGTCGTCGTCCCGGGTTCGGAGCGGTACAGCGCCCGGTCGAAGATGGTGCGCTCGGTGTCGCTGAGGGCGTCGAGCCTGCGGGCCAGCCGTGCCTCCATCGCCGCCACGAGGGCGTCGGCGCCGACGTCGCGCGCCTTCTGCAGCGCGGAGTAGTACGTCTCCCCGGTGGCGAAGGGGCCGGGGAACACCTTGCGGGCGATCGCCCTGGTGTAGGTGAAGTACTCCAGGTTGTTGTCGGTGAAGTTGTCCCACTCCTGGTAGACCCGCCAGTCGATCCCGGCGTCCTGCAGGGTCTCGGCGAGGCACCGCCAGTCGTAGCCGGGGTGGGTCGCCTCGTAGGCGCGGTTGTCCACGGCACGCTCGTCCGGCGAGGCCGGCTCGGGTCCGGTGTAGCCGGAGAAGAAGTAGTTGCGGTTCGGTGAGGTGCTCGTCGGCACCGAGCAGAAGTACTGGTCGCAGAGGGTGAAGGTGTCGGCGAGCTCGTAGTGGAAGGGCAGGTCCTCGCGGTCGTAGTAGGCCATCGTCGAGGCGGTCTTCGCCTCGATCCAGTTGTCGCACCAGCCGCCGTTGAGCGCCGCGGTGCCACCCTCCCACTCGTGGTTGAGGGCGTCGACGTTCTCGGCGTCCATCGACTGGCGTCCCGCCGAGCCGCGGATGGGAAACGGCAGCACCGTGGTTCCGTCCCCGTCGTGCTGCTCGAAGACGGTCCCGCCGTCGCGGCGCCTCAGCACGGACGGGTCGTCGAACCCCTGGACGCCGCGCAGCGTCCCGAAGTAGTGGTCGAAGGCGCGGTTCTCCTGCATGAGGAAGATGACGTGCTCGAGATCCCGGAGGGACCCCGCCGGGGCGGCGGTGGCCAGCTGGTTCAGCAGTGACGGCGGCAGGAGGGAGGTGGAGACCGCACCTGCCGCCGCAGCTGCTCCGGCGGCGACGGCTCCCTTCAGGAAGGAGCGGCGGGTCGTTCTCTTGGGCGGGGGCGTGTTGTCGGTATCCATGACCGGACAGAACATAGGGGGCCGGTCTGTCCCGCCGGTGTCCCGGTCATGAACTGTCGCTGAACCGCCGTGCCTTACGGCGCCGGTCGCGCACCACCAGGTACGCCACGAAGCCCACCACGGCCAGGACGAGGGCCGCGTACACCCAGGTGGAGTAGCGGTTGATCACGTCCGACACGGCCGTCCAGTTCTCCCCCAACGCGACGCCCAGCCAGATCAGCACGCCGTTCCACACGCCCGAGCCGATCAGCGTGAGCACCGAGAACTTCACCGGCCCCATACGGTGGACGCCGGCCGGGATCGACACCAGACTGCGCACACCCGGTACCAGCCGTCCCAGCAGGATCGACGTCTCCCCGTACCGGCTGAACCAGTGGAGCGCCTTGTCCACGTCCGCGCCCTCGGTGAGCCACATCCGCTCGGCGATGGCCCGCAGGCGTTTCGCACCGACCGCGGCCCCCAGCCAGTACAGCAGCCATGCGCCCACCAGGGACCCCGTCGTGGCGCCGATGAAGGCGGCCCACACGTTGAGTTCGCCCTGCGTGGAGGTGAACCCGGCGAGGGGGAGCACCAGCTCGCTGGGGACCGGCGGGAACACGGTCTCGACGAGGATCGCGAGGCCGACGCCCACGGCGCCGAGGGTGTCCATCAGGGAGACGGCCCAGTCGACGACGGAATCAAACACGGGGCCTCCGGAGCTTTCATACGATGATGACGGGCAAATGCTCCAACAAATATAGGCGATGATACTGCGTGCGCGCTGTCAGACGGCTATGAATACAGAACGACGGTCACTGTCGGGCAGTGACCGTCGTCAGGGTGGGGGAAGGGGAGCCGCTAGCCCTTCAGGGAGTCCAGCGGGGCGAAACGGTCGCCGTAGGCGGCGGCGAGCTCCTCGGCACGGGCGACGAACCCGGCGACACCGCTGGTCGGGTAGTCGTCACCGGCGTCGGCGGGCAGCGCGGCGGCGGACGGGCGGACGTAGTTGACGATGAACTGGCGGCTGCCGCCGGTCCAGGCCGGGTAGCCGATGCCGAGGATCGAGCCGATGTTGGCGTCGGCGTCGGAGGTCAGCACGTTCTCGTCGATGCAGCGCTGGGTCTCCAGGGCCTCGATGAACAGCATGCGCTCGATGAGGTCGTTGAGCGTCGGGGCACCGCCGGCGGCGACGGTGGAGTCCAGGTCGGATCCGGCGGTGGTGGCCTCGCCGTCGGGCACGGTCACCGGGGTGACGCCCAGCTTCTCGCGGAGCTCGCCACGCAGGCCGGACCACAGCCCGGCACGGCGGCCGTTCTCGTCGTACTCGTAGAAGCCCTTGCCCTCGAGCTTGCCGGGACGGTCGAAGGTGTCCAGCATGGCGTCGACCAGGGCCGTGACGCCACCGTCGTCGACGGTCACGCCCGCGGCCTCGGCGGCGGCGGTGGTCTCCGCGGAGATCTTCCGGGCCAGCTTCAGGTTCAGCTCGTCCTGCAGCTGCAGCTGCGGGGCGGGGTAGCCGGCCTGGCGTCCGGCGGCCTCGATGACGGCCGGGTCGACACCCTCGACGAGCATGCGCATCGCCTCGTTGAGCACGGTGCCGATCACCCGGGAGGTGAAGAACCCGCGGGAGTCGTTGACCACGATCGGGGTCTTGCGGATCTGGCGGGCGAAGTCCAGGGCCTTGGCCAGGGTGGCCGGGTCGGTCTTCTCACCGGAGATGATCTCGATCAGCGGCATCTTGTCCACGGGGGAGAAGAAGTGCAGGCCGATGAAGTCGGCGGCGCGGTCGACGCCCTCGGCCAGGCCGGTGATCGGCAGGGTGGAGGTGTTGGACCCCAGGACGGCGGTGGACGGCACGGCCGCCTCGATCTCGGCGAAGACCTTGTGCTTGAGCTCGGTGTTCTCGAAGACGGCCTCGATGACCAGGTCGACGTCGGCCAGGTCGGCGTAGTCGGCGGTCGGGGTGATGCGCTCCAGCAGTGCCGCGGACTTCTCCTCGGTGGTCTTGCCGCGCTTCAGTGCCTTGGCCTCCAGCCCCTCGGAGTAGGCCTTGCCCTTCTGCGCGTTCTCCTCGGAGATGTCCTTGAGCACGACCTCGATGCCGGCCTTGGCGGCGACGTAGGCGATACCGGCGCCCATCATGCCGGCACCGATGACACCGACCTTCGTGAAGGTGGTGGCCGGGTACGGGGTGCCGTCCTCCTGGACGGGGCGGGAGCCGCCGCCGTTGCAGTGGTTCAGGTCGAAGAAGAAGGCCTGCATCATGTTCTTGGACGTCGGGCCGGTGACCAGGGAGACGAACCAGCGGGTCTCCACGGCAGTGGCGTCCTCGAAACGCTTGAGCTGTGCGCCCTCCACCGCGGCAGACAGGATCGCCTGCGGGGCGGGCATCGGTGCACCCTTGATCTGCTTGGTGACGTTGGCGGGGAAGCTGGGCAGCATCGCTGCCAGCGCCGGGGTGGTGGGGGTGCCGCCCGGCATGCGGTAACCCTTGCGGTCCCACGGCTGCGAGGCCTCCGGCTCCGAGGCGATCCATGCCTTCGCGGCGTCGATCAGCTGGTCGGCGGGGACGATCTCGTCGATGAGGCCGGTCTCCTTGGCGGCCTCGGCGCTGAACTGGCGTCCGGTGGTCAGCACCTTCATCAGGGCGTCCTGGATGCCGAGCATGCGGGTCACACGGGCCACGCCGCCGCCACCGGGCAGCAGGCCGAGAGTGACCTCAGGCAGGCCGAACTTGGCGCCCCGGGTGTCCGCGGCGATGCGGTGGTGGGCGGCCAGGGCGATCTCCAGGCCGCCGCCGAGCGCGGTGCCGTTGAGGGCGGCGACGACCGGGACGCCGAGCGTCTCGATGGTGCGCATGTCGGCCTTCATGCCGTCGATCTGCTCACGCAGGGCCGCGGCGTCGTCCGGGGTGGCCTTGATCATGGTCTTGATGTCGCCACCGGCGAAGAAGGTCTTCTTCGCGCTGGTGACGACGACACCCTTGACCTCGCCGGCCTCGACGCCGGCCTGCAGCTTCGCGGCGGTCTCCCGGATGGAGTCGCGGAAGGCGTCGTTCATGGTGTTGACGGACGAGCTGGGGTCGTCGATGGTGAGGGTGACCACGCCGTTGCCGTCGGTCTCCCAGGCGATGATGTTGTCGCTCATGAGGTGTATCTCCTAGAGAAAATCGGGGTTCAGCAGTGGTTAGACGCGCTCGATGATGGTGGCCACACCCATGCCCGCGGCGACGCAGAGGGTGATCAGGGCGTACCGTCCACCGGTGCGGTGCAGCTCGTCGACGGCGGTGCCGGTGATCATCGCGCCGGTGGCGCCCAGCGGGTGGCCCATGGCGATGGCGCCGCCGTTGATGTTGAGCTTCTCGTCCGGGATGTCCAGGTCACGCTGGGCGCGCAGCACGACGGAGGAGAACGCCTCGTTGATCTCCCAGACGTCGATGTCGTCGGCGGTGAGGCCGGCCTGCTCCAGGGCCGCGCGGGCGGCGGGGGCGGGGGCGGTGAGCATGATCGTGGGCTCCACACCGGTGGTGACCGCGGCGACGACCCGGGCGCGCGGGGTGAGGCCGTTCCTCGTGCCGGCGGCCTCGGAGCCGATCATCAGCAGGGACGCACCGTCGACGATGCCGGAGGAGTTGCCGCCGTGGTGCACGTGGTTGATGATCTCCAGCTGCGGGTACTTCGTCAGCGCCACCGCGTCGAACCCGCCCATCTCGCCGATGGAGGCGAAAGCGGGACGCAGGCCGGCGAGCTTCTCCGGGGTGGTCCCCGGGCGGATGGTCTCGTCGCGGTCGAGGAGGGTCACGCCGTTGCGGTCCTTGACCGGCACGACGGAGTTGGCGAAGCGGTTCTCCTCCCACGCCTTCGCGGCACGCTCGTGGGAACGCGAGGCGTAGGCGTCGAGGTCCTCACGGGTGAGGCCGTCGAGGGTGGCGATGAGGTCGGCGGAGATGCCCTGCGGGATGAAGTCGTTGGCGAAGGAGGTCTCCGGGTCCATGGCCAGCGCGCCGCCGTCGGAGCCCATCGGGACCCGCGACATGGACTCCACACCGCCGGCGAGGACCAGGTCCTCCCAGCCGGAGCGGACCTTCATTGCGCCCAGGTTCAGGGCGGTCAGACCCGAGGCGCAGTAGCGGTTGACCTGCACGCCGGTGGCGGAGTACGGCAGGCCGGCGTTCAGGGCCGCGGTGCGGGCGATGTCCATGCCCTGGTCGCCCACCGGGGTGACCACGCCGGAGATGATGTCGCCGACGGCCGCCGGGTCCAGACCCGGGTTGCGGTCGAGGATCTCGGTGATCAGCCCGCTGAGCAGGTCGACGGGTTTGACGGTGTGGAGACTGCCGCCGGGCTTGCCCTTACCGCGCGGAGTTCGTACGGCTTCGTAGATGAAAGCCTCGGGGATGCTGGTGTTCGTCATGACGGTCCTCACTTGCCTCACTTGTTGGTGCGACGACATCGGTGTGCAACATGTGTCGCTGATCACTCTATCGTCATATCTGTTTGCGTGTGGCATTCGGGCGGGGTTCGGGGGTGCCGTCTTCCTGCGGTTTTGTGTCGTGAAGCTATGCTGTGGCGCGTTTCCGCAGAACCAGGACCAGGTTCGAGACCGCCACCTCCCGCAGGCCCGGGACACGCACCATCCACCACGCCCACCACGGGTGGTAGCGGGGGAAGGCGGCGAGGACCTCGGCGTCGGCGTCCCGCCGCCCTGCGGAGACCTCCCGCGCGTACCGCAGGCCGTCGTTGCAGGACACGTTGAACAGGCTCTCGCCCCAGCGGTTCTTCGGCGGGTGCCCGTTCCGCTTCTCGTACCGTCGGGCGGCGAACTCCCCGCCCACGTAGTGTTCCCACAGGCCGGTCTCGTGACCGCCGAACGGTCCGAGCCAGCAGGTGTAGGAGAAGACCATCAGCCCGCCCGGCCGGGTCACACGCAGCATCTCGTCCGCCATCCGCCACGGATCCGGGACGTGCTCGGCGACATTGGAGGAGTAGGCGACGTCGAAGACGCCGTCGGCGAAGGGCAGGTCCATGCCTGAGCCACGCACCGAGGACTCCAGGCGGATCCCCGCGGCCGCCATCTCCCCGACGTCGGGTTCACAGGTCACGTAGTCACCCGGATGCACCCCGGCGGCGGCGAAGGCGCGTCCGAAGTACCCGGGGCCACCGCCGACGTCGAGGATGCGGCGTTCGTGGAGGGGGGCGCCGGACGCGTCGTTCCAGAGGTCGGCGATGAGCCCGACGGTGTCCTCGGCGAGGTGGCCGTAGAACCGGTCGGGGTCGCTCTGCTCGAAACGGAAGTCACTGAGTAGGCCGAGGGAACGGCGCAGTGTCGCGCGTCGGCGCAGGGTGGGGAGTCCGGAAGGGGAGGACGGGCCGGGAGAATCCGAGGGCATGTCCTGATGATCCCAGACCGGGGTCACTCCTTGGGCATGACCAGCTGACGGGGGTACGTGACGAAGACGGGCTCGATGTCCTCTTCAGGGGTGGTGGGGTCGTTCCAGATGATCTGCATGGTGACCTTGTCGCCTTCGACCCTGACCACCAGAGCGTCGACCGTGTCGACGCCGAAGACGATGCGGACGGTGTCGCCGGCTTTCGGGTCTGTCGCATTGGGGCTAGTCATCGCCAGTCACGGTCCTCTCCTCGGCTGGTGACCATGGTGATCTCCACCAAGTATGTCCTGACCACCGAGTTCATCACAATGGCGAGTTCCGTCAGCAGCTTTCTCGTGTGTTCCCAGTAGGCGAAGGTCAGCTGGCGCTTGGTGAAGAAGAGGTCGATTCGTTCCTGGTCACTGTGGGCCACCGCGTTCCGTATCCGGACCAGTGTCTCCAGCGATGCCCGCCAGCCCGGGTAGTCTTCGGGGTGTAGCTGCTGAGCACGCCGCCAGATCGGCAGGCCGAGGGATCGGAAGTCCTCGTCTATGACCGATGGGGACGGATTCTTGTGGTTGAGTCCCCGGCCTTTTCTTATGGCAGCGGTTGCGAGAGCTGCCAGTTGTTCGGTCGGCCACGATGCTTCTTCGGAGATGGTAGAGATCGTCTCGTCGTGTAGGTCTCGGCAGAACCCCTGAAACTCGGCGACCAACGCCGGGTACAGCGTCCGGTCGATGTTCTCGACGGCCCCGACAGCTGCTGCGTGATTCATGCTGATGGTCTGTCTGGCTAAAGCTAGGCTGTCCAGGAGTGCGCAGCGTCTCGTCTGCCATGTCTCCAGTGCACCATTGTTCCCCCATGGACAGAACGATAGCTTCAGGAGGGCAGTCTCTCGGTGACGCAGAGTACGGGATCCCTTGAAGCTGTGTATAACGCTGTGACTGTGCATTGTGCGGCGGCAGTCGGTCACCCCAGTCGCCGGGGGACCCGTTGATATGCGCGGTGCGACGGCCGCCGCGGACCCGCCCTGTATCGTGAGAACGGTCATGAAGGTTCTGTTGCTGTGCTGGCGAGATTCCGGCCACCCCGAGGGCGGTGGCAGCGAGGTCTACCTCGAGCGTGTCGCGGAGTACCTGGCACGGCAGGGGCACGAGGTCACCTTCCGCACCGCCCGTTACCCCGGGTCAGCGCCGTCGGAGCAGCGCAACGGTGTCACCTACAGCCGTGGGGGAGGGGCCCTGACGGTGTACCCGCGGGCCTGGTGGCACATGCTGCGGTCCGGACGCCCGGACGTGGTCGTCGACACCCAGAACGGCGTCCCCTTCTTCGCCCGGGTCGTCGCCGGGGCTGGACGCGACGGTGCACGCGCCGTCCTGCTGACCCACCACTGCCACCGCGAACAGTGGCCCGTCGCTGGCCCGGTGCTGTCGCGCCTCGGCTGGTTCATCGAGTCCCGGCTGTCACCGTGGGTGCACCGGCGGACCCCCTACGTGACGGTCTCTGAGCCGAGCGCGGAGGAACTCGTGGAACTCGGGGTGGAGCGGGGACGGATCACGGTCATCCGCAATGGCGTCGACGTCCCCGGCCCCACCGACGCCGTCCCGACGGATACCCCGGGGCATCACGGACGGTTCCGGCTCGTCACGTTGTCGCGGTTGGTGCCGCACAAACAGATCGAGCACGCCATGGACGCCCTGGCCAGCGTGCTTCCGGCGCATCCGGAGACCTACCTCGACATCATCGGCGACGGGTGGTGGTCCGAACGGCTGCGCCGGCACGCCGAGGACCTCGGGGTGGCCGGGCACGTGGTGTTCCACGGCCATGTCTCCGAGGAGGTGAAGCACCGCATCCTGGCACGAGCTGACCTGCACATCCTGCCCAGCAGGAAGGAAGGGTGGGGACTGGCCGTGATCGAGGCTGGACTGCACGGGGTCCCCACGCTGGGGTACAGGACCTCGGCCGGGCTGCGCGACAGCATCGTCGACGGGGTCACGGGCATCCTGGTCAGTTCGGAGGGCGGGTTGATCAACACGCTCGGCCAGCTGATGGAGGACCGGTCACGTCTGGAGGAGCTGGGGCAGGCGGCACGCCGTCGCGCCGGGACATTCTCCTGGGAGCGCACCGGTGCGGCATGGGAGGAACTGCTCACCGGCCTCGTGGAGTGACGGGCGGACGCTTCCGGACCAGCGTCTGTGTCACACGGACTACGAGGACGAGCAGGCATGCCAGCCCCAGCGTGCCACCGAGTGGGTAGAGTGTGCCGAACGAGACGACGACCGGAAGATCCTGCTCTGCCTGGGATGTAGGGTAAGCGACCGCCGCGATGACGAGACACACCACTGTCACCAGTGCGAGAACCCTGTTCGACCACCGGACGCTCACCACCGCGACACCGGCGACGACGATCAACAGGATGCCTCCCGCCGCCAGCGCGCTGATGAACGGATACAGGTCATCGGCGGTGTCGCGGGGGAGTAGTTTCGCCAGGGCGGCGGCAAGACCGAGGCAGCAGACGGCCGTGATGAGGGTGATGACGGAGGGGGCTAGAGGACGTCCCCGAAGGCGGTGTGGCGCCTGGCTGTACCGGTGCCCGGACATGGAACCTCCTTCGGACAGGTCACGGTACCAAGTGTACGTCCAGGTGCTCGACCAGGATGCTCACGCCGATGGCGACGAGGACGATTCCGCCGATGAAGGTGGCGGGCCGCCCCAGTTTCCGGCCGCCGTGGTGGCCGAGCCAGCCGCCCAGCAGGGACGCCAGGAACGTCGTCACCCCGATCACGGCGACGGCGCCGAGGATGTTGACCGGCACGAGGGCGAAGCCGATGCCGACGGCGAGTGCGTCGATACTGGTCGCGACGCCGAGGGTGAGGACGGAACGGACGGTGAACACCGCCGCTGTCGATCCGGTTGATTCGGTCCCCGCGGCGAAGCTGTCGACCAGCATCTTCGCCCCGATGCCGGCGAGCAGTCCGAAGGCGATCCAGTGGTCGACGCTGGTCACGAGGTCGGCGACGGACGAGCCCACGGTCCATCCGATCAGGGGCATGGCGGCCTGGAAAGCGCCGAACACCAGTGACAGCAGCAGGATGCGCCGCAGGACGTGTTCGCGGATCGTCGTGCCCTGGACGACGGAGACCGCGAAGGCGTCGGCGGAGACACTGACGGCGATAAGCAGCAGTTGGGTGGTTGTCATGGGGGTCGGGACCTCTTCTCGGCTGTTCCGGCAGGGATGTGCTGGGCCGAAGGTCTCGTTCGCCTGCGCGGGGCAGGTGAGGTGCCGGGCTGCGCGTGGGCGTGGCCGGTATGTCGACACATCTCCGGCCGGGATGACCGGGAACTACTCCCCTTCTCATGGGACGACGCACGGGATGGGCCGCGCGTCGGAGGGAAACGGTATCAGCAGGTCAGAGAGTGCGAAAGCGCGTTTTTCAGAGTTCGTGCGGGGAAACTCCGGGGCGCACGGGTGTTGACGTCCGTACTTCGTCAGCCGGCTTCCGGCGTGGCGGTTCCGTAGAGGCTCCACCGTCCGGACGACCAGATCTCCTCGTGGTGGCGCAGGACGGCCTGCACCCCGGTGTCGTCGGCGCCGTCGGTACCGCCGTTGTCGATGACGACCAGGTCGACGCCCCTGTCGGCCAGGGTGTCCTCCCCGGCGGTGAGGTCGCTGAGGGCACCGACGGTCCCCGGGTTCCCGTCGACCAGTTCACCGTCGACGATGAGGTACCCGGGGTCCAGCGGGCGCCCGGGCAGCATCTTCAACGCCGGGTCCAGGGCAGGGCGCCCCTCGGTCACCCGGTAGTTCCCGGGTGGCCACAGCAGGATCCTGGCCGTCGTCGCGTTCTCCTCCTGCCAGTCCGACACCTGGTCGGCGAGCCCGGCGTATCCGGCGTCGAGTTCCACCGGGGCGAGGTCCGCGAGGTCCCGTGGCAGCCCGGGCACACTGACCCACGTCAGCGCGACCACCGTGGCGGTGGTGGCGGCCAGGGCGCGCGGGCCCGTCCCCGCTGCACGGGTGATCCCGGCGGTGAGCAGCACGATCAGGCCGGGCAGAGCCAGGACCACGAACTTCTGGGAGTCACGGACCAGGCCCGCCCCCGGCAGGTACTCCAGGGCCCACCCGGTCACGGCGACACCCGGCCCGGTCGACATCAGTGCCGGCACGACGACGGCAGTCAGGGCGAGCCACACCAGGGGAGCGCCCCGCCGGTTCCCGCGACGCCACAGGAGGACCGCGGCCACGGCCGCCAAAACGGCGAGGACCACCCCGGCACCGGTACTCACCGGCGCCCACGCGTCACGGGAAGCCGGTACCGCGTCCGCGTTCCAGATCCCGCCGAGCCCCGCCAACGCGCCCACCGTGCCGACACCGGACTCGGCGCGGGCGGCGAACAGCGCCGCTCCGGCGGCATCGGACCGGGTCGCCCCGGCGCCCACGTGCAGCAGTGTCGGGACCAGCCACGGCAGGGACAGGACGGCGCCCACGCCGGCGACGGTGAGCAGCCGGCGTGCCGGCGTCGGGGAGAGCAGGGCCGCGACCGCCGCGGTCACCGTCGCCAGGATCAGTCCTGTCGGGGTGAGCGAGCAGACCACCAGCAGGGCCACGAGCGCGGCGACAGACCACGGTGTGCGGCGGACAGCGCACAACGCCACGGAGGGCAGCAACACACCGGCGAGCACGACCGACCAGTGGCCCTGCAGGAGCCGCTCGGCCACGTAGGGGTTCCACACGGTGACCAGCGGCGCGACGGCGGCGGCGGTACGCGCCCCCTGCCGTCCGCCCACCTGCAGCGCGAGTCCTGCCGCGCCGAGTGCGCCGAGGTACCCCCCGGCCAGCATCAGGATGCTGGCCGTCGCGGGCGGCGGCAGGAGGGGGGAGAGCCACGCCAGCACGGTGTCCTGGGGGATGGCGCGGGGGAGCCCGTCGCGTCCGGTGGCCAGGTCGTTGAGGGCCATGGTGTGGGGGACGACCATGTCGCGCAGGATCAACGACGTGGTGGCACCGCCGGGGGCGGCGTAGCTGACGAGGGTGGCCAGAAAGGGCCAGAAGACGACGGCGGTCAGCAGGATGCACCAGAGGTGGAGCAGGAGCTGTCGGTGTCTGCCGGGGTGTGGCGACGGGCCGTGGTCCTGCGTGGTCATCGTCTCATCGTAGGTGTGTGCAGGGGATTACGCCCCGCCAGGGCGCCCGGCCGGTAAAACCGCAGGTCGCTGTGTGACGGAGGCGTAATCGGTGCCAGGAGGGCGCCGGGCCGGCCGGACGGGGGCCGGACGGGGAGCGCCGGCGGCGTCTAACCGCGGTGCCGGCCGGCGGACCGGGAGAGCAGGAAGCCGATCACGAGGAGGATCACGCCGATGATCCCGGCGGCCCACGGGATGTAGGTGCCGATGAGGTCCATGGACTTCAGGCCGTCCTTCGCCCGTGCCATCTGGCTGTCGTGGGTCTCGTCGTTGAACTCACCGGGGTAGTACAAGGCCGTGCGGGTCGGGTTCGCGAGTTCACGCTCACGGTTCTCCGGCTTGGCCATCTCCGCGGCCTCCTCGTCGTCGCGGGCGTAGAACATCCACACTTCCTCGGCACCGTGGACGATGACGCCGGTGTCCGGCTGCACCCGCAGGACACGGTGGACGGTGTAGTAGCGGCTCATCTCGACATCGGGGCCGAGGTCCGCGTCCGATCCGGCCTCTGCGTCCGCCTCCGCGTCAGTGTTCGCCTCGTCGTCGTTACCGGCGGCGGGGGCGTCCCCGGCCTCTCCGGCATCCCCGGCATCCTCGGCGTCCCATCCCTCGACCTCGTCGGGGGTGAGCCCCCACTTCGCCGCCGGGAAGGAGAGCTTCAGGGAACCCAGCGACTGGCGGTCGGCGGCGCTCAGCTCACCGTCGCCCTTGAGCATCGCCTCGACGTTGGGGTACATCTCCGACGGGCCGATCTCCTGCTCGAAGCGGTAGACGGTCTCTCCGTCGATCTTCTCCTGGTCGACGAAGTCGATGTCGTTGGTCTCCATCAGCCGGTGGTCGAAGTACGGGTACGCCTTCTTCTCCGTGTTGAAGGGGAACTGGAACTGCAGCCCGGTGCGGGTGAACTGCGGGACGTCCTCCTGGACGTTGCTGCCCTCGACACCGGGGGCGGTGATGTTCAGCGACGAGGTCGGCTTGTCGACGGGCATGGCCGTCTTGCGGTCCAGGGTGACCCGGTCGATCTCGGCGGACAGCAGGTTCTCCGGCTCAGGCAGGTCGGCCTGGTAGACGGTGCCGCCTGCCTCCAGGGTGACCACGTCGTCGTCGGTGGGGTCCTGGGCCATCACGAACCGCTGGGACTGGATGTTCGTCTCCGGCCAGATGAAGCAGCTGACCACCTTGTTCTCCCCGCGGCACTCGGGCAGGGACTCCTTGCCGGCCACGGGCTTGTCGGCGGCGAGCGCTCCGGCGTCCGTCAGGATACCGGGGGTGACCTTGGTGACCGTCGCCGATTCGATGTCCTTCGGGATGACCTTGCCCTTGGGGAGGACGTAGGTCGGCAAGGCCAGTGCGATGACCAGCAGCGCGGCGCCGAGAATGATGGCGAGGTGGGAGAAGACCTTCTTCATGTGGCCTGGTTCCTGTCCTGGTGTACGTCAGAGAGCGATGTGTCCACGGCTACTTTACCGGCTGAAAGTAGGATGTGGGGGAGGAACGCACCCGGGGAATGTCCTGAGAGCGACGCCGGTGACGGACGTTCACCCGGGGTGCGTCGGGAGAGATCCGGAAAGCTCTGGAGAGCTCCGGAAATCTCGGTAATGCAATGCCACCACGGTAACCTGAACGGCGATGAGCACGCCGAGCCGGTCCCCGAAACCCTTCCTCCCCGCCCTGGAGGGGATGCGCGCGGTCGCGGCACTAGGGATCATCGTCGCCCACGTGGCCTTCCAGACCGGGAACGACACCGGGGCACTGGGCAACAGGATGATGGCCCGCCTGGACTTCTTCGTCCCCGTCTTCTTCGCCCTGTCCGGCTTCCTGCTGTGGCGGCGGCATGCCGGCGAGACCCGGTGGGCGTCCTACTACGTGAAGCGGCTCGCCCGGATCATGCCGGCGTACTGGGGGACCGTGGTCGTGGTGCTGCTGCTGTTCCCGGTGGCCTCGGAGGGCGGCGCGCCGGGGCCGGTGGCGACGGCGGCGAACCTGCTGCTGATGCAGAACTACGTGCCGGACGGTCTGGTCGGCGGACTTACCCACCTGTGGTCGTTGTGCGTGGAGATGTTCTTCTACCTGCTGATGCCGTTGCTGGCGTTGGCGGTGGGGCGCCGGAGCCGCCGGGTCCGCGTCGTGGCGATTCTCGGGGTGGGGGCGCTGAGCTACGTGTGGCCGTTCGTTGCCTGGCACGACGCGCCGGTGAACGCGCACATCATGCCGTGGGCGTTCCTGTCGTGGTTCGGCGCGGGACTGCTGGCCGCCGAACTTGAGGGATGGCTGGCTGACGCTGGCGGCGACCGTAGAGAGAGGGCTGCCCGGCGGGTGCGACGGTGGGCGGGCCGACGGTGGATCTGGATCCTGCTGGCGGTGCTGGCGGTGTTCGTGGCTGCGGTGGACGGGCCGGAGGGCTTGGTGACGGCGGGGGACGGTGAGTTCGCACGGCGTAACTTCTACGGCCTGGTCTTCGCCGCCAGCCTGATCGTGCCGTGGGCCGTGACACCGGCCTCGAGGGTGCTGGATTCGGCGGTGATGCAGGCGTTGGGCCGGTGGTCGTACTCGATCTTCCTGTGGCACATGGCGATGTTGTCGCTGGTGTTCCCGCTCCTGGGGGTGGGGCTTTTCCAGGGCCAGACGGTGCTTGTTCTCGTGGCGACGGTGGCGATCACGGTTCCGGTCGCGGCGTTGAGCTACGCCCTGGTGGAGGACCCTGCCCGCCGGGCGGTGAACCGGTGGTGGCGGGAGCAGCGACTTGGCTGAGGCACAGGGTGATCTCGCCGACGGGGCCTTCATATCATCTTTTCATGACGTCTGGAACCGGTCGTAGAGTCTGGATCAGTAGGGATTCTAGGTTCCTTGTTCCGATAGGAAGAAAGGGTGCAAAAGCAGCCGCGTCAACGTCCTTTGCGTCGCAGTCTTCGCGCGATATGATGGATATGGTTGGTTTTATGAGACGGTCGTTAACATTTATTTCCTTGATGAACTTTGTCTCGATGTGGCGGTCCTTCATTGTGAGAATGGACAAGTTTTCTCTCCGTATTTCGAGGGTTACTGCGAGGCTCTTTTCGCGTATCAGTAAGCGGATGATCCAGAGGATTACAGGGATGTACAGGACGGAGCACGTGACTACGGTGTACCATCGCCTGGAGTCGGTGCCGATCCCGAAGGCTAGCATAATTAGAATTATTTCGAAGAGTATTAGCCATAATGCAAATATATGAATTAAATAACCTTTTAATCGAACGCCGCCATCCGGAAGGTTTCTTTTAGATACGAAGCTTACTGGGCTCGCATTTGGTGTGAATGCTCCTGGTATTATCATCACGAAAAGAAAGAGGAAATAGCAGAGGGCAATTGTGAGGATTTTCCTGTTGGCGTCAAGGTGAAACAGGGAAAGAGTCCCCAGGGTTGGTATTATGATACATAAAGCGCGAAGGGTGGTCTTGATTGCTGAATCTCTTGCGCTGCTCAATTTTGGCAAGAATTTCCCCTATTCGTTTCGGTTTGCGGGCTCTTCGCGGTTGGGAGTGCGTAGCATAGGGTGGGGTTGCTGCGGTGTGGCACAACATGTAGAGGCCCTGGCCAGTACAAGATGAGAGTTACCACACCTTCATCTGACCGAACCAGGACCCTACAGTGCACCCTACTGGCAATCTCGTCGCCGACACCATCGCACTACACCGCTGAAATCGGATTAACCATCACGGACGCCGCCGATGCCGGCCCGTTCACCGTCATCAACGCCACCCCGGTCGCCGTCGACGACCAGTGCCCTGGCTGTGGCCAACCGGGCTCCCGACGAGATCACATCACTCGACAGCTGGTCGATCTGCCGGTGGTGGGCTTCCCGACCCGGCTGCACGTCCGGGTCCCGCGGTTCACCTGCACCAACGACTCCTGCGACCGGAGAACCTTCCAGGCATCACTGGCGTGTGCTGACGACGGGGCGAAACTGACCCAGCGGGTGACCCGCTGGATCCTCTAACGCCTCACCGTCGACCGCATGAGCGTGTCCGCGACAGCGAAAGCCCTAGGTGGGGGCTGGGAACTGGTCAACAAGATCGCGGTTCAGGCGTGCCGGAACCTTGTCTACGACTCCAGCGATCACCTCGCTGGCGTGAGGATACTGGGAGTCGACGAACACGTGTGGAAACACACCCGCCGTCCTGACGAGCCGTCCTCGATGGTTACCGTGCTGGTGGATCTGACCCCACTGGCCGACGGAACCGGGCCGGCACGCCTGATCGACATGCGCCCCGGGTGCAGCGCAGACGTCTTGAAGACCTGGCTGCAGGAACGTGACCCGTAGTTCCGGGACACCGTCGAGGTCGTGACGAGTGGCACGGCTTTGCCGGCTACGCCACCGCCGTGGACCATGCCCTCCCCGCGGCGACGAAGGTGCTGGACCGGTTCCACGTGGTGCATCTGGGCGCCGAGAAGCTCACCGCATGCCGGCAACGCCTGCAACGTGAAACCAGGGGGCGGCGTGGACGCAAGGACGATCCGCTGTACAAGCACCGTCGGACGCTGCTTACCAGGACGAACTTCCTCACCGAGCGGCAGAAACAACGACTGGATCTTCTGTGGGCCACTGACGACGACTATGTCGCGTTGCAGGTCACCTGGGGGTTCTACCAGAACCTGAACGGCGCGTACGGGCATCCAGACCGGTCCCGGGGCAAGGAGCTGATGCGTAGGGTGATCGACACGCTGCGCAAGGGCCTACCTGAGGGACTGGAGGAGTTGGCGCAGTTCGGGCGTACATTGTGGCGTCGTCGGGTGGACATCCTGGTGTATCTCGACGTCGGAGCGTCCAACGGTCCGGTCGAGGCCGTCAATGGACGGCTCGAGCATCTGCGCGGGATCGCGTTGGGGTTCCGAAATCTTGACCATTACATCTTGAGGTCACTGATGCATTCGGGACAGCTGAAGGGCCAGATCAATGCACTCTAGAACGCGAAGAGCCGATAAATCGACAAGAGCCGTGGAAGCTCAACGCTACGGGACTCGTTGCAGCGAAGTCTCAGATATCGGTTGAGGGACTGAAAGCCCCGAGAGATTTCGGAGGCTCCGATACGGGAGCGACGAACGGCACTGTCGATGCTGCCCACGGTGGGTAGCTGGATGGGGCCCTACCAGAACATACTGCCCGTCGTTGGGGCAGGCACTCGACGTTCCGGCTCCCCCAAGTATACCGCCAGCAGATCGCCGAACTCTTCGCGGGTGCAGTCCACCAGATTCCGGAACTTCAGCTTCGCTGTCGGACGCCCGCCCTCCCCGTCGCTGTAACTGATCGTCACAACCGGACCGCCGGCACTGCCGTTGGTACTCGCGTACTCCACCATCGTTGCGTCCGAGTATTCTCTGACCCACACATCTTTTCCGAAGTACGTCCATGCCCACACGACGTGGTTCTGTGACACCGTGCACCACAGCCCGACCGGGATAAACAAAACCGTAAATATCAGGAGTGCCAAGCACAGAGCACCGAGTAGCGTGTAGTGCAGTTCCCACGTCGGTCGATCAGGGAAGAACGAATGATCAAACAATCCTGCAAGCGTTATTGAAGTAAGTAACGGGACAATTGGGCCAATCACCAGAACGCAGGCCTTCCAAGATGAAGCCATCCTTAGACCTGACGAAGCACTGTCAACTCTGGTGAAATAGCGCCCTAGCCTTTCTGGAAAGTGTGCCGGCTCAGTCCCAGGTAGCAGAATCGACGAGATTCCGAGAGTGAACAGGGTACTGATGGCCGTCGCCATTACGCCGCTTCCCGCTTTATACTGGTACCCGTACCAGGTCATAGGCACGGCTATGATCGTAAAAACGAGTATTCGGATCTTCCAGTTGGGTATGACGGCTACTGCCCTCCAGGACGGCTACACAAAACACGGACTACCTCGTCGGGAAGATCCGTTATTTGTGGCTCGGGACCATCGGCCGGCGAGTTGAATACTCGCTGCACCAATACCCCATCCGCAGGCAGGGCACTCTGCGAGGAAATCAGTATATCAAACCAACTTGCGCCGACCAGATGAAGACCCTCGGCAAAGTAGGTGTTTCGGCTCGCGATTCGTGCGCCATGACTGAGGGGGGGATGGGGCCTTCTTGGCGGGTGGAGATGCATATAGCTGCAGACGGAAGAGGGTCTTTCCACCCTGTCAAAAGATCCGCGGGTGACACCGGGCCCGTCAGCTGAAACGAACGCCGATCTCACTGTGGCCGATGGTGATGACGCCACCACCAGCGTGGGCCGTAAACAATTAAGACCCGGCACCCACTCTGGCTTCTAGGATATTCCCGATATCCAACTTCCCACACGTTATGTGATTTAAGAACTGCGATTGTGACCCGTTTCTGTAGTACACTCTGTAGCCCTTATTTGGGGACTTTCTGTAATCTGTAACATCATCCCAATAAATGGCGATGTCGGCGTATTTAAGAAAGATCCCTTCATCGCAAACGTATACCGACGAGCAGCCATTGCTTTCCAATCTTAGTATTGTAGCAATGTAAACCAGCACCGTCGCCAGCGTAAGTAGCGAAAGGCAAAGAAAAATTGCGAAGGTCACCGGGGACTTTTCTCTGTTGGATAGCGCTATCTGGGTAAACATCGGAACAAGGGCCAAGATGGAGATGACGAGAAAGGAAGTCAGATATGATCTAACTTCCACTCCTTTTGGTTTTTGCACATACCGATAAAATATCCGTGGCACCGCAGAGTATGACATGCAAAAAATAGCGAACACTGAGGCGATTGTGAACGCCGCAATATCTACAATGGAAAATAGCCCATCGGAAACTCGGAAGTAGTAGAAGAAAACGGGAACTGCACATATGACAGCCCAACCAGATGCTGCAGATGCGACGCTCCGTTCTCGCACGTACGTCAGTTCCATAGTGCCTGTATTCCCTTAGTGATGCCGATTCCCGCTGCCGTAGCCACTGCGGCGGCTCCTACTACAGCAATAACTGGCGCGGCTACGGGTGCGGCAGCAGCCACTCCTACCGCCGCGAGACCAGAAGCAATAGCAGGGGTGGCAACTGCACCCACGCCCAGACCGACAGCGCCACCAGCCAAGTTTGATATGTAAGCTTCTTCCGCAGGCATCCCCTGCTGGCGGTCAATCTCAGCACCTGCGACTGCTCCCACGCCGGTAAACGCACGCGATCCCCAGCGGCTTGCACGGAGCAGATCATCAGCCTCAGAGCCCACGCGCTTAGCGGACTCCTCCGCAGCTCCAAAACCGATACTAGTTCCGGTGCTGTTTATCGCCCCGGCAATATCAGACGTCCCGAACGTGGGGTCGGTCACGGACACTTCTGGTTCTCCGGTTTCACTGTTGGTCCCGACAGTGACTTCGTTGCCGTCAGGGTCAGTGAGTTTACTGTCATTGCCACGGTGAACCGGTACCCCTCCAAGGACAGCACCGTTGACCCATTCACCACTCTCAGGGTCGTAGAACCTCCCCGTGTTCGGGTCCGGGTCACCGTTCTGCGAGATATCGTTGCCGGCGTCGTCCAGAGGAACAGGGGCTCCGCCGTCGGTACTCACCCGTGAGCCGTCCTGGTCGTCGACTCGGGTGCTCACCCCGGCATCGTCACGCTGGGTCGATTGAATCCCCGAGGTAGTGTCGTCCGGGTTGGTGACCTCCATCTCATACTGGTTGTCACCGGTGCGCTGGTAGTCACCATACGACTGACTACCGTCCGGATTGTCGGCCACCACCGTGCCTTGCGAGTTGTCGGCGTTGGCCTCAGAGGTCACAGACGGCGTAGCCGTCTCACCTGCGGCTGGAGCCTGGTCGAAGCGTTGGGTCATTAGTCGGTCATTATCGTTGTCTGTCTGCGCGTAGCTGCCACCACCTTCCTCCTCGTGCGACCAGATATCTACACCGTTAAGATCGTTGGCCGTGGTACGGATGTCATTGTCACCGTTGGGTCCGCCGGTGACTCTCGAATCCACGGTCTGCCGACCAGTACCAGGGACAATGACCCGCTCAGCCTCTTCACCATTGCCGAGATCTTCCTTCCACGGCACCCCCTCCTCCCTGCCGGTGATGTCTATCGCGCCGAGCATCTCCTTATCAGCATCCCCGTCGACATCGGCCGGGTTCTGGTTGCTGTTGGCCGCGATGCTGAGGTTGTTGTTGTCCTGTCGCCGCTGTTCAGGGTCGGGTTGCGGTGGGTTCTGGTTGCTGTCGACGGGAGGAGTGTCGGCCCCGGCTTCGGGGGAAGCATTGCCTACTAGGGCTCCAACCTGTGCCCCGGCGGCCGCACCCGTCGGGGTATCATCGTCTGTAGCGGCCAAAGCTCCTATCTGCGCCCCAGCGACAGCGCCTTGGGCTGCTGAAGCATCACCACTCTTCTGCTTGTCGGGGTCGGCCAGGATCGGCAGTAAAGTCGTGCGGTCCGGGTCGACGACCTGCACCAACGTGCCGTTGTCGTTGTCGACCTCGAAATGGGTCTCCACCGGTCGGCCGAGCGCGTCAAACGCCCACGGGGCTTTGACATGCTCGACGACGTTACCGTCGGCGTCGAGGACGTCGACACTGCCGTCGGGGTTCTTCACCATCTTGCCGCCGTCGGGCACATCCATGTCGAAGCGGTGCTCGCGTGGGGAGTCTGGGCCTTCCAACAGGATCAGGGACTGTTCGCGCCCATTGCCCCAGTTGATGTCACCGCGGTGGGTGCCATCGCGGCGTCGACGGTCAGCGAGAATCGCCCCGGCGGCCCCGGCGAGGACACCTCCGGCACCCAACGGGCCGACCGGCAGGTCACCACCATTGCCTCCCTGATCACCGTCACCGTCAGTACCGTTGCCGCCGTTGGCGCCGTTGGCGCCGTTGGCGGCGTGGTCACCGGGGGTTCCGGCCGGGGCTGCTTCGGACGTCGGGGTTGTATCGGTGTCGTCGGCACTCTCGGCGCGGGCGGTGTCGGGGTCGGTGAGTTGACGGCCTTCCAGGCCGTCCCGGCGGGTTGTCGAGGTGACCCCGGAGTCGGTGTCGGTGGTGAGAACCTCACCGGTGGCGGTGCCGTCGTCGGCGACCACCGCCGGGCCGTCGGGGGTGTCCACGACCCGGACCTGCCGGGAGTCGCCGTTGTCGTCGGTGACGGTGGTGTTCCAGGGGATGACCTGGCGCACGTTCGACCGGGCGGTGTCCCCGGCCGAGGG
>NZ_JALIEA010000006.1 GCF_022869005.1 Corynebacterium kalidii
TCAGCGCCGGCGGAGACGCCGGTGACGTTGGGCAGCTCGACCTGCACATGGGGACCGCCTTCGATGCCGGCGTCGGCGTGCGGGGCGATACCCGCGGTGCCGGCGAGTTCGACGTCCACCCCGCCGGAGACGTCGACCCCGCAGCCGATCTGGTAGCCGGCGTCGAACATCGCCCCGGTCAGGTCAGGGGCACCGTCACCGTCGATCCACACGTTGCCGGTGAGGGTGGCGAAGGCTTCACCGGTGGTGGCCGAAGCGTCCAGGGGCGGGGCGATGTTGATCGACTCGTCGGTGGTGGCGGCGTGCAGGACCCAGCCGTCGGCGGTGGTGCGGGACACCTGGTGGTCGGGCAGGTCGGTGGGGCCACCGGTGACCGGCACCGGCCACGGCAGATCGGGCAGATCAGGCAGGGTGGGTGCGGCGGCGGCCGGACTGATCGCGGTGATCGCGAGGGTGGTGGCCGCGGCGATGCTGGCGGCTGCGGTGGCGATCGTGCGGGCGGGCCTGCGTCTGGTCCTGCGTGCGGTCGGGGTTGCGGTCTCGGTGGTAAACGTCATGGCGACAACGTAACGGACGCTCCAGACAAAAGCAGGGTGAAATATCATTACATTTTCATCACGGATGCGAACCCCTGTCCTCGCAGTGAGAGCAGGTCGGAGCCGGCGGGGCGTCGACATCGTCTCATGCAGCAGATCTGAGGCCCGGGTAGTTGATGTGTCATCTACATAGCCGGTGGAAACCATATCTGCTGGGAACCGGGCACTTCCGGCGTGGGCCACTGTCCGCGCGAGGCTGTCCTGCGAGGACAGGTGAGCAATGTTCACCGTGTGGTCACGAAAAGGTCACAGATCAATCTCAGCGGACGTTGTGTCGTTACAACGTTGTCTATGTGTGTTTGGTGGATTACCTCATTTCGGGGGTGCCCCGGAGGGTACCGAGGTGCGCTGGGGCGCCCATGGCGGGGCTCCCAGGAGACGCAAGCTAGGGCCTTTCAGGACCGTCCGGCGCGTCCTCCGCCAGTCGCCCCGCACACCGTGGCGACCACGCACCCGAGGAACAGCAACTGGGTGACCCACGAGTACCCGGCGTAGTCACCGCCCCATGGACCACGCACCATCAGCACTGCGCCCGCACCGCCGAGGAGCATCGCCAGGGCAACCGGTCGCGTCAGCCGGCACAGGGCCCGGACGCCTCGCGAGGCCGCGGACCGCTCCGGGAGACGTCGGAGCGCAGCCGGGACACCGACGACGAGCGCCGTCGTCACCGCGCCGACAACGACCCCGGGAAACCCGGCGATACCGGCGCACAGTGCGAGCATTCCGGCGCCGACCAGCACGCGTCCGGATGGCCCGACACGGCCACCGGGACCCTCCGCCTCCAGGCGCTCGCCGGGGGTACGCCGGCCGGGCCACCAGGCGAACAGCCAGGCCGCCAGCAGGACCAGGGCGCCGACCAGGCCCACACCCAACCACCGCTGGTAGGTGTCCGTGGCAGTGAAACGGACGTCCACCGCCGAGGCGATCTCGGTGTCGGACATCCCTGCGGCGGCACCGGCGGGAACCACCCAACCCTGCTGCCACCCGTTGACCGTCACCGGGGCCAGGGCCGTGCCCTCCAACTCGGCGGCGCGCCCGGGGTTCACCGCCGTGGAGGTCACGACGACCCGGTCACCACCGTCGGTACCCGTGCCACCGGCGGCACTGTCCTGCACGTCCAGCGACACCCACCGGTCACGGCTGCGGACCTCGTGCTCGCCCGGGTCGAGGAGCACCCTGTCGCCACAGGCCACGGGCACACCGTCGACGGTGCTCACGGTCTGCCGTCCCGCCGCGCACCGGTCCGAGGTCACCGTCACGGGCACCGGCCCAGAGCCGGGAACGGTGATCGTCCGGCGCATCTCGAACTCGTAGACCTCCTGGCCCAGCACCCACCGCCGGGGCGTATGGTCCGTGGCCGGCACGACGATGTCCCGCCGGGGGGTCACGTCCCGGCCGCTGTCCAGCTCGGTGAGCGTGACCTCGCTGAGACCGGCGTCGCCCCAGGAACCGACGATCCGTAGTTCCACCCGGTCGGCCTCGCCACTGGGCAGGACGACGGGACGGACGGTGGTGTCGGCCTCCCGGTAACCCGGCACCAGCGTGGTCGTCGAGGCCACGGTCTCGTCGTCGAGGTAGGTCGTCACCTGCACCCGCAGCGGGCTGCCGGGCGTGCGCGCCGACAGCGACATCTGGCTGCGCGGCCTGTCCAGCTCGAGGGTGAGCGTCTGGTTGACCGGGGAACCGGTGCCCGGCCGCCACGCGGTTTCCCCGACACCGTCGACGGCGGCCGAGGGGCCGGAGTACGGCTCCGCACCGTTGAGGGACGTCGGGTCGGCCGCCGAGGAACTCGCGGTGACCCTGCCGCCGCGTTCCCGGACCTGCGTGAGGTCGGAGTCGGCGAGCCCGGTGGGGTAGTCCCGGACCGGGTTGCGGGTGCTGCGGGCGTCGTCGGCGGCACGGATGTCGGACTCCGCCCCGGTGACATTGCCGTAGTTGTGTTCCCGCAGGGCAGGGGTGTCGGTGACGGTCTCCGGGGTTCGGCCGACCGGTCCGGCGGCACCCGTGAGTCCGTCCGGCACGTCCTGCACCAGGATGCGGTCGCGGGGGCCGTGCCCCGCCGCGGCATCGGCGGCGGCGAGACGCGGCAGCACCTCCGGGCCACCGGCGGTGACCTCCAGGTCCCCGGCACCGACCACGCGGGTACCGCTCGGCCCGCCGGCCCCTGCCTGACCGTCCGCCTGACCGTCCACCTGACCGTCCACCCGGAAGATCCGGATGTCGCCCCCACCGAAATCGGCGACCTCGGTGAACCCGTCCGCAGCGGCGGACCGGGTGAGGGTGTTCAGGACGACCCGGGCGCCGGGCGTGTCGGCGGCCCGGGCCAGGTCGGTGCGTACCAGCAGGTAGCCCACACCTTGCTGCAGCAGGGCGTCGGCCAGCGCCGGGTTCGCGCCGGACGCCCCCTCGGCGGCGAACTCACGCTGCAGCCCGTCGAGCCCCCGGATCGCCTCCGGGGGCACCAGCGGGACGGCGTCGCGCACCACCCACGGCACGTCCAGTAACGCCTGCGCCGGTTCGTCCCGGGTGTTTCCCCAGGTCTGACGGGCCGAACGTGCCTCCGGCAGGATCATGGTGCGGGTGTCGTCGGCACCGTGGGCCGGGTCGTTGAGCCAGTCCGCGGCCTGCTGCCACGACGACGGCACCGCCCGGTAGCCGTCCTGCGGCACGAGCCGTCCGGACCACGCCGGGGCGGTGGCGGCCGCCACGACCAGCACGACCGCCGTCGTCACCACCACCGGGCGGTTCTTCTCCGGATGCCGCCAGGACGCGGCGTCCCGGGGGACGGTGAGCCCGCCCAACAGGTGGGCGACACCGGCGACCAGGGGCAGGTGCACCAGGGCGTCGAACTTGTGCAGGTTGCGCAGCGGGGCCCCCGCGCCGTCCAGGAACCCCTGGACCTGCTCGGCGACCGGGGAGAACGGCGTGGCCGCGACCCCGAACACCGCCAGCCCGACCCCGAGGACCACCAACCACGACCCGGCGAACGGCATCCGGCCCCGCGCCCCGGCCAGCCCCGCCAGTCCCAGCAGCGCCACCGCCACCGTCGCCGCCACGAACACGGCCTCGGTGGCCACGGCGAAGCCGGCCTGACGCTCCGTGGACAGGAAGGCCGTCCAACTCGTCGCGCCGCGCAGGACCTCGCCCAGGTTGAACCAGTGGGTGGTCAGCCCCGAGGCCTCGATGTAGTCGGTGAACGGCGGGGAGTACCGCCCCAGGACCAGCAGCGGGCCGACCCACCAGAAACAGGCGAGGACGCCCCCCGGCACCCACCAGGCCGCGAACCGCCAGGCGGTGCGCCGACGCTGTGCCGCCTCAGCAGCACTGCCGGCACCACCGGCGGTGGCGAACACCCCCTGGGCCAGCCACCACAGCACCGCGGGAACCACCGCGGCCAGCGTCGCCACCGCATTGACCGCACCCAGGCACAACACCACCATGGCCGAACCCAGCCCGGCGGCGGCGAGGCGCCGTGACGTGGGTCGTGTCGCGGGCCCGTGTGCGGGCCCGGGCAGCAGGACGCGCACCACCGGCAGCATGATCCACGGCACCAGCGCCACGGTCCACGCCTCCGAGGAGATCGCCCCGAGCGTGGTGAGGATCCGCGGGCCCAGCGCGAACAGCACCCCCGCCACCAGGCGTGACACCCGCGACCCGGTGCCGGTGGCCTCCAGGAGCCTGACCGCCCCGGCGAACGCGAGGAACAGCAGCAGCGCCCACCACAACCGTTGGGTCAGCCAGTCGGGCACCGGGTCGAGCAGGGCGAAGAACAGGCCCTGCGGGAAGAGGTAGCCGTACGCCTGGTTCTGCAGCTGCCCCAGCGGGAAGACGTCCGTCCACGGTGACAGGGCCTGCGTGAGGAAACCCCACGGGTTCGCCGTGAGGTCGTGTTTGGTGTCGGCGACGGTGAGCCCCGGCTCCTGGGCCAGGGCGAGCAGGAGCCACAGCAGCCCGGCGAGTCCCCAGCCGCGACGGGAGAGTGTCACACCTGCCAGTCCTGTCTGTGCTGCCTAACGACGCTCGCCGTACTGGACCGAGCCCATCACCGCGTCGTCCACGGCGATCTTGTTCGACGGCAGGTCCGAGGAGTCGGCGACACTGCCGGCGAACAGCGCCGCGGCGCCGCCGAGGACGACGCCGACGACAGCGGAGGCGATGGCGGGGCCGAGCGTGCGGCGGGGCTGGGAGTCAGTCTCGGTGGGCATGGTCTTCCCGTCAGTGGTGGTCGGTGGTGCTGCGTCGGACGATATTCACCAGATGATACTACCCGGTCGCCCCGTCCGGACCATTTCCGCTGGCTGCGTCGGTCCCTGTGTCGGTCCCGGCGTCGGTGTCGTCGTCGACCGGCGGGACGATCAGCACCGCGCGGCCGGCGTGCTTGACCAGGCTGTCGGACACACTGGACTGCAGCAGGGACCGCCAGCCGCTCAACGCGCGCGAGCCCGCGACGATGATGCTGACGTCGAGCTCGTGGGCGGCGTCGACGATCGCGCTCCAGATCGCGGTGGCGGACTCCACGAGGAACGGTTCGGTGGCGAACCCCCGTGCCTCGGCCAGCGCCACGCCCTCCCGGCAGATCGCCACGGCGTCGGCGTAGGCGGGGTCCTCGGTGTCGTCGGTCACGGCCGACCAGTCGTGCTGCATCATGCCGCTCATGCCGGCGGTCCGGGCGGCCTGCCGGTGGATCGGTTCCCACACCGTGAGGATGTAGGCGTTCTTCGTCGACAGGAAACGTCCTGCGTAGTCGATGGCGCCACGGGCCTCGTCGGAGCCGTCGAACGCGATGAGGACGGTGTCCCCGGAGAAGGAGCCGGCTCGAGGTGTCTCATTCCTGGATTCGCTAGCCATGCCCACGAGCGTAGTACGGTCGGGGAGGGAGAGGACGACATTCGTCCGACATCCGTCCGGCGCCCCGTCGGTCGACACGAGAAAGAGGAGGTCACGCGTGGTGACTGCCCGACGCCGTACCCCGGCCACCGTCCTCGCCGTCGCGACGGCGGGGGTGCTGGCCTTCAGCCTGGTGGCCTGTTCCCCGCAGGACGGTGGCACGGGCGGGACGACGGACGACGCGCCGACCACCGCGGCGTCCCCCGCGGCCTCGGCGACAGCGTCGGACCCCGCGACGCCGCCTGCGGAGCAGCCCACGTCCTGTGTCGACGGCGAACAGGACCTGGCGACCCTCGCCGCGTCCACGCTGGCTGTCGGGGTGGTCGGCTTCGACGACGCCGTGCAGGCGGTTGACGCCGGGGTGCGCCACATCTTCATCGGGTCGTCCACCGACCTGTCGATCCTCGACGGCCAGGGCGACCCGGGGCGCAGCATCTCCGCACTGAAACAGCGTGCCGCGGACGCCGGTGGCGAGCTCACCGTCTCCGTCGACGAGGAGGGCGGCCAGGTCCAACGGCTCGGGTCGGTCATCGGCGACCTGCCGTCCGCACGGGAGCTGGCGGAGACCAGGTCACCGGAGGAGGTGCGCGGCATCTACGCCGAGCACGGCCGGAAGATGGGTGAGCTGGGAATCACCATGGACTTCGCGCCGGTGGTGGACCTCGCCGGCGGGGAGTCGATCAGCGACAACGCCATCGGCGACCGGGCGTTCTCCGACGACCCGGGTGTGGTCACCGGCTACGGCCGCGCCGCGGTGGACGGACTGCTCGACGCCGGGGTCACCCCGGTGATCAAGCACTTCCCGGGCCACGGGCACGCCACCGGCGACTCGCACGAAGGCACGGTCACCACCCCGCCGGTCGGGGAGATGGGGGCGGACCTGGCGCCGTTCGCGGAGCTGTCGCAGATCCCGGGCGTGGCGGTGATGGTCGGCCACATGCAGACCCCGGGGCTCGACACCGGTGACGGCAGCGTCCTCGGCGCTGAGACCCCGTCGTCGCTGAACCCGGCGGCGTACGCGCTGCTGCGCGACGGGATCGGCGGGGACGGCGGAGCCGGCGGGGCCGGTGGGGAGAAGGGTCCCGGTTTCGACGGGATCGTCTTCACCGACGACCTTACCGGTATGCAGGCCATCACCGACCTGCACGACGGTCCGCAGGCGGTGGTGCAGGCGCTGCGGGCCGGGGCGGACGCCCCGCTGACGTCCACCGCCGCCGACGTCCCGGCGACGGTCGCCGGGCTCGTCGCCGCCGTGGAGAACGGGGAACTCGACCGTGGCCGGCTCACGGAGGCCGCCGGACGGCTCTGCGCGGTCTGAGGTGCCGGACCCGGGGCGCGGCCCGGGTCTCGGGTATCGCCGGGGCAATATGACGGGTTATTGTGATTGTCGTGAGCAGTCGAAACCCCAACGCCAGCAGCACCACAGGATCGGCCGACCCGTCGGGGGACCAGTGGGGCTCCCAGGGTAGTAAGCACCGGCGGAAGCGTCGGCTCTGGCCGGTGTGGACCCTCGCTGGCATTGTCGGGCTGGGCGGGATCCTCTACGCCACCGACATCATCATGACGGAGGGCTACGTGCCCCGCGGGGTGACCGTCGGTGGCGTCGACGTGGGGTCGATGTCGACGGCGCAGGCCGAAGCCCGGCTGAAGAACCAACTGTCCGACAGTGCCCGTGCCGAGGTAGAGGTGACCGCCGGCGACATGTCGACCACCCTGGACCCGGCGCAGTCGGGGCTGTCCGTCGACTGGGCGGCGACGATCGACCAGGCCGGTCAGCAGCCGCTGAACCCGGTCACCCGTGTGATGAGTTTCTTCCAGCAGCGTGAGGTCGGCACGGTCAGCGCCTACAACGACGAACTGCTGGACCGCACCCTCACCCGCGTGGAGCAGGAGCTCACCCGCGAGCCGGAGAACGCGCAGCTGTCCATCGACGACACCGGTACGCCGGAGGTCGTCGACGACGTCGCGGGGCAGACGGTGGACCCCGGGGAAGTGCGCACGGCGGTGCGGGACAACTGGCTCAACGACCGGCGTCGGGTCAACGTGGACGCCGACGTCACCGAGGCCGACGTCCGTCGGGACGCCGCGGACCGGGCCGTCCGGGACGTCGCGGGGAAGGTCACCGACGGTGACGTCGTCTTCGCGGGCCGTGACGACACCGACGGTGTGCTGCGTCCGGCCGACATGGGACGCATCGTCACCTTCGTCCCGGAGGACGGTGACTTCCGGGTCGACTGGGACCGTGACGCGGCCCGGGAGATCCTCGACGAACAGCTCGGCGACACCGAGGTCGAGCTCCGTAACGCCGGGTTCACCGGTGTCGGACGCGACCTCGAGGTCACGCCGTCGCAGGACGGTGTGCTCATCGACTGGGAGAAGACCCTCGACCCGATCGAGGAGAAACTGCTCGACACGACCGAGCGTCGTCACGAGGTGACCTACGAGGAGAAGAAGGCCACCTACACCACGGAGATGGCGGAGAAGGCCAGCTTCGACGACGTCGTCGGGTCCTTCACCTCCGGTGGCTTCGCCGCCGACTCCGGGGTGAACATCCGTCGCGTCGCCGAGCAGGTGGACGGGGCGATCGTGCTGCCCGGCGAGACCTTCAGCCTCAACGGACACACCGGACCGCGCGGGGAGGCGCAGGGCTACGTCGACGCCGGCGTGATCCAGGACGGTCACGCGGACACGGCGGTCGGCGGCGGCATCAGCCAGTTCGCCACCACCCTGTACAACGCGTCCTACTTCGCTGGGATGGAGGATGTGGCGCACACCCCGCACTCCTACTACATCAGCAGGTATCCGGCGGGGCGCGAGGCCACGGTCTTCGAGGGCGCCATCGACCTGCAGTTCAAGAACCCCTTCGACACCCCGGTGCTGATCGAGGCGCGCGCGGACTCCAGTTCGCTGACGGTGGACCTGCGCGGGGTGAAACAGGTCGAGGTCGAGTCCGAGCCGGGCCCGCGCACGAACTTCACCGACCCAGAGCGTATCGAGCTGTCCGGTGACAACTGTTCGCCGTCCTCGGGTGGACGCGGCTTCACCGTCACGGACACCCGCACGGTGCGTGACCTCGATGGCGCGGTGGTCTCGCGCGAGACCACGACGACGGTGTACGACCCGTCGCCGATCGTGACCTGCCGCGGCTGACCTGAAACAGCTCTAACGGAACTGTAGTGCCGGTGAAACCGGCCGGTTACAGAGCAGCCCTAACGTAGCGACTAGTTCCCGGGAATGCCGGGACTCACCCCTCGTAAGGAGAATCATCATGGGTCTTGTTGCTGGTCTTGTTGCTATCGTCGGCGATCTTCTTCACCTGCTGCTCGGCGGTCTGTGATCTGACGTTCCGCCTCATTGGAGCCTGTATGTGACGTTCTGTCGCGTACAGGCTTTTCTGTGCCCGGATGCGGTGCGGGACGGAGGTTGCCGTCCGACCGTGGGGTGCCCCGCGTGCAGCTGGGCCCGCCACCGGGGAGTGTTCCCTGTGGCGGGCTCGACTGTTTCTCATGTACCGCACCGCCGGGGTCGTGGGGGAGAGGCTCCGGGCGTTTTCCACGCGGAAGGCACCATCGGAGAGAGGAGAGGGGGGACGGTGCGACGTGGGCGTTGAGGGGTGCTGTACCCGGGGTGGCCGACGGTGGGCTGTTGAGTTGTATGCCAGGTCAGGGACCGGGTTCCCGGCCGCCCCGTTGCTGGCGTGCCATGAAGATAGGCAGGCCACCTGGCCATCTGCAATGGCGGTCGACGTGCCGTGGGGGTGGCCACCTGGCTACCCTGCTGGCGTCCCCCGAGAATCGTGACAGCATACACCCAGTACAGGTGCACTATCGTTTCTGTTCCGCGTGTGTTACGTTCGGACGGGCGGGCTGTCGCCCGGGGGTGGAAATTCAGCAAGCATATGCTTAACTTACTTTCTTAACATGCTGTGTGAATGTCGGGGACCCCGCCCGCTGCCGGGTGTTTTACGTCCTTACCCTGGGTCTGGGACGGCTCCCGGGGAGTTGGGTCAAGGGTGGCCTTTTCACCTCCGATACAGTTAGAGGATGACTGAGAACACCCCGGCGCCCACTCCGGCGTCACCACGACGCACCGCCGGCCGCCACCGGCGACCCGCCCCGCGTCCCGTGGGCTGGAGTCTCACCGTGGCGGCCCTGTCGACGGTGATGATGACCATCGACATCACCATCGTCCTCGTCGCCCTTCCGGCGATCACCGCGGACCTCGGACTGTCCCTGTCCGGTGCGCAGTGGGTCATCAACGCCTACAGCCTGACCTTCGCCTCCCTCCTGCTCGCCGCGGCGAGCCTGTCGGACATCATCGGACGCAGACGCATCTTCCTCATCGGCCACGTCCTGTTCCTCGGGGCGTCGATCGGCTGCGTGCTCACCGGCACCGAGGCCGGCATCATCGGCTTCCGCGCACTGCAGGGCGCCGGCGGGGCGTTGGTCTTCGGCACCTGCACCCCGTTGCTCGCCGACGCCTTCGACCAGGACGACCCGACATCCTCAGCGAAGCGCACTCGCGCCGTCGCGGCGATGATGGGCATCGGTGGTGCCGCGAGCGCCTTCGGCCCACTGGTCGGCGGACTGCTCGTCGAGACCGGCACCTGGGAGTGGATCTTCGCGATCAACATCCCGATCGGCATCCTCGTCATGGTCGCCACCCTGGTGTTCATCCCCGACCTGCACCGGCAGGAACGGGAGGCGCGCCGGGCCGCGGGGGCGGTGGGTGCTCCGGGCACTACGGGCGCCGCCGGTGCCGTGCGTGGCGCCCGGATCTCCCCGTGGGCGATCGTGCTGATCATCGTCTCGCTGGTGCTGGTCAACTACGGCATCATCGACGGGCAGGAGCAGGGGTGGACCAGCGAGATCATCATCGCCGCGCTGACCGCCGGCATCCTGCTGTTCATCGCCCTGATCCTGTTCGAGCTCTCCAAGCGTGACCGTGCGATGGTCGACTTCCGGCTGTTCCGGATCCCCTCGTTCTCCACCGTCACCTTCAACGCCTTCGCCTCCCGCATGTTCAGCTTCGGGATGATGCCCTTCCTCATCCTGTGGCTCGCCGGCCAGCTGGGGCTGTCCGCCCTGGAGATCGGCTACGTCTCCAGCGCGCTGGCGGTGCCGATGGTGCTCTTCTCGGCGGCGGGGATCGCCCTGGTGCGCTGGGTGCCGGTCGGTGTGGTCCAGGCGGTGGGCATGCTGGTCGTCGCCGGTGGGCTGATGCTGGGCCTGGTGATGGACGTCGACTCCGGGTGGGCGGACCTGCTGCCGATGTACCTGGTGCTCGGCGCGGGGACCGGGCTGATGCTGCCGCACGTGATGTCCCTGGCGGTGGCGGTGGTGCCGTCCGAGCGCACCGGCATGGCCACCGGGCTGGCGAACACCGCCCTGCCGCTGGGTACCGCTTTCGGCGTGGCGGTCTACGGGGCGTACCTGTCGGACCGGGTGAACGCGGGCATCGACGGGATGCAGTTCCCGCCCGCGATGCCGCCGGCGATGGAGAGCCAGCTCCGTCAGGCGGCTGAGGGCGGACTGTTCCAGGAGATCGCCCAGAGGTCCCCGACCTTCGCCGAGGAGACCCTCGGCTTCTTCATCGACGGCTTGCACGGCATCTTCATCATCGCCGCGGTCCTGGCGGTGGTCGGTGCCGTCGCCAGCGTGGTCTTCATCCGCGGCAAGGACGGCACGGGGACGAAGTAGCCGTCACGGGGGCAGGGGGTTACACCGGGCAGCCGTCCGGTCCGCAGGCCCCGCCGTCGCGGGCACCCGGGACGGTCGGCAGCGTGGTCGGCGCCGGATGCGAGCGTTCCCACTGCTGCTCGAGCGCCCGGGTGAAGACCTCCACCGGCTGGGCACCGGGGACGGCGAGTTCCATGTCGAGTACGAAGGTGGGCACAGAGTTCAGCCCGAGCGAGGACGCACGCCGGACGTCGTCCCTGACCGTGGGGATCCGTGACCCGGACTCCAGCTCGGCGGTGACGGCGTCGGCGTCCAGCCCGGCCTCGACACCGATGCGGGTCAGCACGTCCGCCGATCCGATGTCCTCACCGTCCTCGAAATGGGCCCGGAACAGGGCCTCCTCCACGGTGTCGACGGCGGCGGTGGAGCCCTCCCCGCCGGTCTCCTTCGCCAGCTGGATCAGCTGGTGCGCCTTCATCGAATTGGCGACGACGAGTGCGTCGAAGTCGTACTCCAGGCCCTCGGCGGCGGCCTGCTCCGCGACGTGGCCGAACATCTGGCGGACCTGGTCGACGGGCATCCCCTTGGAGGCGGCGAGGTACTCCGCCTCCGACCGGTCGTCGTGGTCGGGCAACGTCGGGTCGAGCTGGTAGGAGTGCCAGGTGACGGTCACCTCGTCGCGGTGGGGGAATGCCGCGAGGGCGGACTCGAACCGGCGTTTGCCGATGTAGCACCAGGGGCAGGCGACGTCGGACCAGATGTCGATGTTCATGGTCCGGTCAACACGCGTGCCTGGGCGGGTATTCCGTCGGCCCGGCGGTCATCGCACCCCATAACCATCTTAACAATGCAAAAGCCCAGGTCATATTTACAGAAGAGTCTTCTGGGGTGCGAAGGTGCCGGAAGCAGCGCGGCGGCGCGGCGGGCCCCGCCAAACCCAGCCCAGGACCAGCCCAGGCCGGGCCACCCGGATCGCCCTACCCGCGCCGGATCTCGTCGGCCAGGGCGTGGAACTCGGTGCTCGGGTTGCCGAAGCGGTGCAGCGTCATGGACACGGCCTGCTCCTTGAGCCACAGGCGCAGCTCGACCCGACCCGAGGCGGTGACCTCGTCGTCGAGCAGGCAGACCTCGGGCCGGTCGGCGAGCTTCTCCAGCGTCTCGGGGTTCCGGGTGCCGATGACACGCACGCGGGCGCCGACACCGTCGTCGAGGACACCGGCGGACAGCCGCGTCGCGAAGGAGTCGTCGTCGGCGGTGACCTGCTGCTCGCCGACGCCCAGTCGGGGCGAGACGGCCAGCACGTCGGTGACCTCGGGGCTCACCGCGGGGTCGACGACGACCCGGACGGGGGAGCCGGCACGGTGGGCGGCGACGACGGCGCGGGCGACCTCGACGGGGCGGGCGTCCGCACTGACCCGCAGCACCATGTGGGCGGGCCGGTAGCGGAAGATGTTCGCTTCGGCGGTGAGGCCGGTGACGTCACGCGGGGTGCCGAACTCGGTCTCCCAGGCGCTGAGGTCGGACCGGGCGGCCTCGGCGAGCCAGGCGGCGTCGGCGTCGGACAGTGCGCCGTTGCGCTGCAGTTCGGCGATGTACCCGTCGACCGGCGCGGAGCCGGTGGGGGCGACGTCGGCGGGGACGGTGGTGTCGTCGGCCCAGCTGCCCATGAGCATCACGTAGTTCGGGCCGCCGGCCTTGGAGCCCAGGCCCACGGAGGACTGCTTCCAGCCGCCGAAGGACTGGCGCTGGACGATGGCGCCGGTGATGCCGCGGTTGACGTAGGCGTTGCCGACCTCGATGCGCTCCACCCAGGTGCGCACCTCGGCGGGGTCGAGGCTCTGGATGCCGCCGGTCAGCCCGAAGTCGGTGGCGTTCTGCAGTGCGAGGGCCTCGTCCAGGTCCTCGGCCTTCATCAGGCCCAGGACAGGGCCGAAGACCTCGGTGAGGTGGAAGAAGGAGCCGGGCTTCACGCCGTCCTTGATGCCGGGGGACCACAGGCGGCCGGAGTCGTCGAGCTGGCGCGGCTTGAGCAGCCACGTCTCGCCGTCCTCCAGGGTGGTCAGGGCGCGCTCGAGCTTGTCGCTGGGCAGCTCGGTGAGCGGGCCCATGTCGGCGCGCATGGTGGTGGGCCAGTCGACGATCATCGAGGACGCGGCGTCGACGAGCTGGCGGCGGAAGCGCTCCGAGGAGTACACGCTGCCCACGAGGATGCCCAGGGACGCCGCGGAGCACTTCTGGCCGGCGTGGCCGAATGCGGAGTACACCATGTCGGCCACGGCGAGGTCACGGTCGGCGGCGGGGGTGACGATGATGCCGTTCTTGCCGGAGGTCTCGGCGTTGATCTTGAGCTCGGGGCGCCAGGACTCGAACATCGCGGCGGTCTCGGAGGCGCCGGTGAGGATCACGCGGTCCACCGACGGGTGGCTGACGAGGCTGCGTCCGGCGGTGCGGTCGGCCGGGTAGACGCCACGCAGGACGTCGCGGGGCACACCGGCGTCCCACAGGGCGTCCAGGATGGCCATGGAGCAGTGCGGGGTCGGCTTCGACGGCTTGTGGATCACCGCGGCACCGGCGGCGAGCGCGGCGAAGGTGGAGCCGGCGGGGATGGCCAGCGGGAAGTTCCACGGCGGGGTGACCAGGACGACCTTGTCCGGGGTGAAGCTGGCGTTGTCGACCTCCTCGAGCTCCAGGGCGTAGTGCGCGTAGTAGCGGGCGAAGTCGATGGCCTCGGAGATCTCGGTGTCGGCCTGGGAGACGGCCTTGCCGACTTCGGCGGCGGCGATCGAGATCAGGTGGCCGCGTCGGGCGGCGAGCAGGTCGGCGGTGCGGTAGAGGATCGCGGCCCGTTCGGCGGCGGGCACGGCGGCCCAGTCGGCGGCGGCGTCGTGGGTGGAGGTGACGAGGGCGTCGACCTCGTCGTCGGCGACGATGACCGGTGCGGTCTGGGCGTCCAGCCAGCCGTCGGTGGCGGAGGTGGCGATGGCGTCCGCGGCCCAGGCCTGGTTGGCGGGCAGCGACGGGTCGGTGTCCGGCTCGTTGTGGAAGACGGGCAGGCCGGAGGTGTAGGACGCGGCGAGCTCGTCGGAGGACGGCTCGACCTCGGTCGCGCGGTTCTGGCGGTGGTTCGGCAGCGGGGCGGTGTAGCCGTTCTCCTCCATCAGTTCGCCGAGGTCGTCCAGGGAGGAGCGGAAGCGGGCCTCTTCGCGACGGAAGATCGCGTTGCCGGGCTCCAGGTCGAAGATCCCGGACATGAAGTTGGCGCTGGCGGCGTTCTCCTCCAGGCGGCGCACCAGGTAGGAGATGGCGACGTCGAACTCCTGGGGGCGCACGGCGGGGACGTAGAGCAGCAGCTGTCCGACGTCGGAGCTCACTGCCTCGGCCTGCTCGGTGGCCATGCCCTGCAGCATCTCGAACTCGACGCGGTCGGAGACGCCGCGCTCCACGGAGAGCAGGTGGGCGAAGGCGATGTCGAAGAGGTTGTGGCCGGCCACGCCGAGGCGCAGTCCACGCATGTTCTCCGGGTGCATGGTCCAGTCGAGCACGAGCTTGTAGTTGGCGTCGGTGGCCTGCTTGGATCCGCAGGTGGTGACGGGCCAGTCGGCGACCTCGGCGTGCACGGTCTCCATCGCCAGGTTGGCGCCCTTGACCAGGCGGACCTTGATGCCGGCACCGCCGTCGGCGACGCGCTGGTCGGCGAAGGCGGCGAGCTCCTGGATCGCGCCGAGCGCGTCGGGGAGGTAGGCCTGCAGGACGATGCCGGCCTCGAGGTTCTTCGTCTCCGGCAGACTGAGCAGGCGGCGGAAGACGGCGATGGTCAGGGTGAGGTCGCGGTACTCCTCCATGTCCAGGTTGATGAACTTGGAGCCCTTCGGCGCGCGGGCGGCCTCGATGTAGAGCGGGGTGAGTCGTCCGACGATGTAGTCGACGGTGTCGTCGAAGCCCCAGAGGCTGATGCGCGAGGCGATGGAGGACGCCTTGATGGAGACGTAGTCGACGTCCTTCCGGGCGAGCAGGCGGCGGGTCTCCTCGAGGTGGTTGTCGGCCTCCTTCTCGCCGAGCACGGCCTCGCCGAGGAGGTTGATGTTGAGGCGGTGTCCGCCGGCGGTGAGTTCGGCGACGGCCTTGCCCAGCTTGTTGTCGCGGGCGTCGACGATCATGTGGCCGACCATCGACCGGATCCGGTGGCGGGCGGCGGGCACCACGACCTGCGGGATGACCGGGGCCAGCGCGGAGCCCATCCGGATCTGCGCCTTGTCCAGGGCGCTGAGGGTGTCGGGCATGATGGTGCCGAGTTCGGCGAGGGCCCGTCCGGCGGCGCGCTGGTCCTCGGTGCGCACGACGCGGTCGACGAAGCCGACGGTGAAGTCGAGGCCGTTGGGGTCGGAGAGCACGGCGGAGAGGCGCTCGGCGGAGGGGTTGGTCTTCACGTCGGAGGCGCGGCTGGCGTTGAGCCAGGCCGTGACCTTGGCGACGGCGGCGTCGGCCAGCGGGGCGAGGTGGTCGGTCGTGACGCCGGCGTGCCCGTCCGCCGTCTTCACGGTATTCGCAGTCGAGCCTGTGGTGGTCGTCGCCTTGTCAGCTGCGGGGTCCGCGGTCGTCATGGTTGTCCTCCTCGGAAGTCGTCGTGATCTGTCGTGATCGGTTTCCACTGATACTGGTCGAGTATCGCCGCTATGTCCGCATCGCGGGGAGCCCCAGTTCCGGCGGCAGCGCTACTTTGAGTCAAAAATGTCGTGTGTGGGGTGAATGCTGTGGCACGATGTGTCCATGACCCAGGACCAGGCCCCCGTCGACGCGGGCACCGCCGACACGGATGAGGCACCGCGGCGGGGGCGTCCCCGGATCCAGGAGGTGGCCGACGAGATCGTCGCCGGTGTCCTCGCGACGGCGGGTCCCCGCGTCGGCGGCCGTGACTACTCCACCCGCCGTATCGCGTTGATGACGGGGTTGAGTCAGCCCGTGGTCAGTCGGGCGATGCGGCGGATCCGCGCGGGCGCGGCCGAGTCGGTGACGGACCCGGTGACGGATCCGGTGTCCGCCTCGGGTGGTCTGTGGATGACCGGTTTCCGGGTCGAGTACCCGCGGGTGACCCTCCTCTTCGAGGACCGGGGTGCGGCCGACCGGGACGCCCGCAGCGGGGAGCGTCAGGCGTCGGCGCGGCGGGCGACGTCGTTGATGGCGGCGCTGCGCGTCGCGGGGGTCTCGGGGTGGCCGCAGAGTCAGGCGACGTTCGACGCCGGTGACGAGAACCCGGCCGCCGGTGTCGTCCGGGTGATGTGGGAACCCGGGGGACAGAGCTGGGACGGCTTCCTCGGCCAGCTCTCCGCCGTCCTGGACGCGTGCGCGCCCACGGTCGACGCGATACCCGGTGACCTGCTCGCACAGGTGTCCGTCGCGGTGGGCCACGGGCTGCACGGACTGCAGTGGGAGCGGGCCGAATCCGGGGCGCCCGGGGCACGTCGGACGAAAATCGACGCGGATTTTGACTCGAACTACTTATCTCTGGCGGAGTACCCGCCGCCGACCAACGCCCGGGCGGGTGCGACACCGAGACATCTGCAGAACGAACTCTCGGTCACCGAGCAGATCGCGATCGCCCTGCGTAAGGAGATCATGAACGCCGGGTTCCGGCCCGGCGACCGGGTGACCAGCACCCGGTTGGCGAAGCACATGGAGATCCCGGTCTCCGCCGTCCGGTCGGCGATGCGCCGGATGGTGGACGACGGGCTGCTCACCGCGTCCGGCGGAGCCTTCGCCCTGCCACTGGTCACCGGCAGCGACATCATCGACCTGTACGCGGCCCGGCTGCAGGTCGGTCGGGTGCTGCTGCGCGCGTGTTCGGGCCGCTCGCGTCAGCAGATGCTGGCACCCCAGCTGGCGCTCCGGGCGGTGGTGGCCGCGGCCGAACACGGCACCGCCTCCGACGTGGACGGCGCGGACCTGCACTTCCAGCAGACCCTCGCCGACGCCAGCGGGTTGCCGCAGTCGTCACGGGTGTTCCACGCGCTCACGCTGCGCCTGCGCATGTTCATCTCGGTGCTGCAGCTCGACTACACCCCGGCGGTGCGCCGCATCGTCGGCGACGACCGCTACATCCTCAACGCCCTGTTGTCCGGGAACGTCGACGGGGCGCTGAAGGTGTGGCGGGCGAAGCTGGACAACGCGGTCCGCCATATGGCGTACGTGTCGCCGACGACCTTCGACCCCGCGTTGTGGGAGCGTCTGGTGGGGGAGGCCTGAGGCGCGGCGGCGGGGACCGGGGGCATGCCGGGAGAATATTAATCATGCCGTAATTCCGTTCCCGGTCGAGTATCACGTCCGCAGTACCGTGGTGATATGACGAATACTTATGACGGACGGCTTTTCTGTGGCCCCCCGAATTGTCGCCGCTGGTCAGCTGCTGGAGTACCGTGACCACGTCCTGCCCCTGAATATCGGGGAGAATACCGCCTGCCACGGTCTCAATTCTCCCACGGGGCACTATTTCTGCAGGAAAGGTACTCCAGTGCTGAAGAATATCACGGCCGGGAAAAAGTCGGTGAGGGGAGTTGCCCTCGCTCTCGTGGCGGCATGGGGCGTCGCGGCGGCGGGCACGGTCGTCGCGGTACCGCCGGCGGTAGCCGCGGACGCCGGGAACCTCGTCACCTTCGGTGACTCCTACCTCTCGAACCCCACCCCGGCAGAGACCGTCGGCGCCAAGGTCCGCGCCGCGGCGGAACAGGCCGGCATCCCGATCGACACCGGTCTGGCGGCGCCCCTGTCCCGGTACACCGCCCACGGGTGCGGGCAGTCCTCGACCAACGCTCCCCGGCAGATCGGGCGCATGACCGGTCTGACCGTCCGCGACTACTCCTGCCCGGGAGCCATGGCGTACACGCCGGGGACCCCGGCGATGACGCTGAACGGGGAGATCGACAACGCCCTGGCGGACAAGGCCCTCGACGCCGCCACCACCAACGTGGTCATCCAGTTCGGGTTCAACGACTCCTACAGCTGGCTGATGGGCAAGGTCCTCGCCAACGGGCTGCCCGACACCTACGTCAACCTCCAGCAGCGTTACGCCGAGCAGAAGGTCCTGTGGACCAACGCGATGAACACCGCGATCAACCGCATCAGGGCCGCCGCCCCCAACGCCCGGATCACGGTGGCCGACTACCCGACGATCTCGAAGCCCGAGACCGCCGAACAGTGCCTCCTCCACGTCGCGATGATCCCCGGTGACATCGGGATCCCCGCCTTCTGGATCCGCGACGCCGAGGTCAACATCCACGACTGGTCGAAGGAACTCGTGGCCGCCCGGTCGCGTGACAACGTCGTCTTCGCCGACATCCGCGGAGCCACCGCAGGACGCGGCGAATGCGCCCCGGACGACGCCCGCCTGATCGCCGGTGTCATCGACACCACGAACGTCTCCGGCTACAACCTGCCGGTCCACATGACCAACAGGGGTGTCACCCACACCGCCGAGACCATCGCGGCGACCTTCTGACCCCCTCCGGTTCCCGGGGAGAAACCGGGCCCCACAGAGGCCCCACGATGCCTGAAGGAGGCAGCATGCGCACACACGGCACACACGTGTCCGCACGTACCCAGGTGACCCAGATGCTCGGGTCGCTCCCACCACTGGTCCGGGCTGGGGTGTTGAGGACGGGCGGACCGCGGGAATCCGCCGGACTGATCGGAGCCGTCGGCAGGTGGGGCATGTCCCTGGCCGCCCTGGTGGAGATGAGCGCCACCTCGTTCCCGCACCGCACCGCCCTGATCGACGACCACGGCTCCCTGAGCTACGCGGAACTCCGCGACCAGGCCCGGGCACTGGCACGCAGCCTGCGGACCTACTCGGAGCCGGACGGGCCGGATGGGGCGGACATCTCGTCGATCTCGGTGATCGCCAGGAACAGCCGCGGCCTCGTCCTGCCGCTCATCGCCGCGGCCTACCTCGGTGCCGAGGCCAAGATCCTCAACCCCGGGTCATCGCTGACGCAGCTCCAGGACATCGCCGACGACTACCCCAGCAGCGTCACCTTCATCGACGCGGAGTTCACCGAGGTGCTGGAGAAGCTCTCCACGGCCAACAAGGTCACCGTGGCGGAGTGGTCCGGTGACGCGCAAGCGCACGCGCCGGGCCAGCCTGGCCAGCCGGCTTCGTTGGAGTCCCTCGTCGCCGCCGGACGGAGTGAGTACCGACACGTCGCCTTACCGGGCCGCCCCGCCCAGCGGTCGACGGTGATCATGTCGTCGGGCACCCGCGGCGTCCCGAAGGCCGTCGTCCTGCCGGTCCCGCGGACACCCAAGGTACTCGGCAGCATCCTGGAGCGGATCCCGTTCCGCTCCGGCGACGTGATCCAGCTGTCCGTCGGTCTGTTCCACGCGTGGGGGTGGCTCAACCTGCACATCTCCATGGCCACCGGGTCGACCCTGCTCACCCGGCGCTGGTTCGACAGCGAGACCGACATCCGGGACATCGTCCGCCACGACGTGACCGGCATCGTCTCCGCGGCGGTCTACCTGCGCCAGATCCTCGCCGGCGTCGGCGAGCACGTCGGTGCGGGCGTCGGTGGGGGTGTCGACGTGTCCGGGATCCGCTACATCGTCTCGGCCGGCAACGCCATCCCGCCGGAGCTCGTCGTGGAACTCAACGCACGGTTCGGGGACGGCACGGGCGTGGTCCACAACTTCTACGGCTCCACCGAGCACGGCCAGATCACCCTGGCCACCGCCGCGGACCTGGCCGCCGACCCCACCACCGCGGGCCGTCCCGGTCCGGGGGTGCGTCTGGCGATCATCGGGGACGACGGACGCCCCGTGGCGCCCGGCGGCACCGGCGTCATCTACTCGTCGAACTCCATGACCTCCCTGGGGTTCCTCTCCGACAAGGACTCCGGCGACGTCGTCGACGGCATGCTGTCCACCGGGGACACCGGGTTCATCGACGACTCCGGCAGGCTCTACGTCTGCGGTCGCGCCGACGACATGGTCATCCGGGGCGGGGAGAACATCCACCCCCGGGCCATCGAGGAGTTCCTGCTGACCCTTCCCCAGATCCGGGACGCCTTCGTCATCGGCCACCAGGGTGACCTGGTGGCCACGCTCGACGCCTACATCGTCACCGACCACGAGATCACCGACGGGGAACTGAACGACGCCGTCCTCGCCGGAGTCAACCGGTTCTGCGCCCTGGACAACATCGTCCGGGTCGAGACCCTGCCACGCAACGACTCCGGGAAGGTCGTCCCACGCCTGCTCCCCGACACCCCGGGCACGACCCGGTAGAAAGCTGAGGACCGACATGTACTACTCCAACGGAAACTACGAGGCCTTCGCCCGCCCGCGGAAACCCGAGGGCATCGAGGACAGGCACGCCTGGATCGTCGGGACGGGGCTCGCGGGGCTCGCCGCGGCCACCTTCCTGATCCGTGACGCGCAGATGCCGGGCACGAACATCCACCTCATCGAGGAGCTCCCGGTGGCCGGCGGCTCGCTCGACGGTGCCGAACGCCCGGACATCGGTTTCGTCACCCGCGGCGGACGCGAGATGGAGAACCACTTCGAGTGCCTCTGGGACATGTACCGCTCGATCCCGTCACTCGAGATCCCCGGAGCGTCCTACCTGGACGAGTACTACTGGCTGGACAAGGACGACCCCAACTCCTCCAACTGCCGCCTCATCCACCAGCGGGGCAACCGCGTCCCCTCGGACGGCGACTTCACCCTCACGGAGAAGGCCCAGCTGGAGATCGTCAAACTGGTCACGGCATCCGAGCACACACTCGAGGGGCGCACGATCGGGGACTACTTCTCCGACGAGTTCTTCGCCAGCAACTTCTGGTTCTACTGGGCCACGATGTTCGCCTTCGAGAAATGGCACTCCCTGATCGAGATGCGCCGCTACGTGATGCGGTTCATCCACCACACCGGCGGGCTGCCGGACTTCACGGCGCTGAAGTTCAACCGCTACAACCAGTACGACTCCATGGTCCGCCCCGTGCTGACGTACCTCCTCGACCACGACGTGGACGTCCGCTACGGCACTACCGTCGTCGACATCGACGTCGACATCGACGGACCGTCCAAGACGGCCACGGCGCTGCACGTCGAGACCGGGGACGGCGTGCAGACGATCGCGCTGAGCGAGGACGACGTCGTGTTCGTGACGAACGGGTCCATCACCGAGTCCACCACCTACGGCGACCACGACACGTCGGCACCCGTGACCACCGAGCCCGGCGGATCCTGGAACCTGTGGGAGAACCTCGCCGCCAAGTCGAAGGACTTCGGACGCCCCGGGGTGTTCTACCGGAACCTCCCGGAGAAGAGCTGGTACGTCTCCGCCACCGCCACACTGAAGGACGGGAAGGTCGAGCCGTTCATCGAACGACTCACCCAGCGTTCCCTCCACGACGGCAAGGTCAACACCGGCGGCATCATCACCGTCACGGACTCGTCCTGGCTGCTGAGTTTCGCGGTCCACCGCCAGCCGCACTTCACGTCGCAGAACGAGAACGAGATCGTCGTGTGGATCTATGCCCTCTACTCCGACGTCGACGGCGACTACGTCCGCAAGCCCATCGTTGACTGCACCGGCGAGGAGATCACCCGGGAATGGCTCTACCACCTGGGCGTCCCGGTGGACCAGATCGCGGAGATGTCGGCACATGAGTCGGTGAACACCAACCCGGTGTACATGCCGTACATCACGTCGTACTTCATGCCGCGGCGCGCCGGCGACCGTCCGGACGTGGTGCCGGAGGGGTCGAAGAACCTCGCCTTCATCGGTAACTTCGCCGAGTCCCCGTCGCGGGACACGGTGTTCACCACCGAGTACTCCGTGCGCACCGCCATGGAGGCCGTGTACACGTTCATGGGTGTGGAACGAGGGGTCCCCGAGGTCTTCGGTTCGGTTTACGACCTACGTGAACTGCTGAAGGCGACCTACCACCTCCGGGACCGCAGGAGCCTCGAGGAGCAGCCTCTGACATCGAGGTTCCCGCTGCCGGTGCCGCGCTTCATCACCTCCAGGCTGCGCGCGAAGCTGAACGGTACGTGGGTGGAGGAACTGCTGCAGGACTCCGGTCTGCTGAAGCGCTGAGTGTCGGGCGGCCACCCACCGCCGTACCCCCCGACGACGACCAGAGGGCGTCCCCGAACTTTCCGGGGACGCCCTCTGGACGTGCTGTGGAGCCGATGACGGGAATCGAACCCGCGTATTCAGCTTGGGAAGCTGATGTTCTACCATTGAACTACATCGGCGGTCATGCTTGCGCACTGCAGACGACTCTAACACAGTCGAGCGACGGGGTGAGACAACGGGGTAGGGGTTGGTCCGCTAGGGTAGGTGACGTGCTTCTTTCCGATCGAGACATCCGCGCAGCCCTCGGTTCAGGCGACCTCGCCCTGGACCCGTTCGACCCGACCCTCATCCAGCCGTCAAGTATCGACGTGCGTCTCGACCGTTACTTCCGGGTGTTCAACAACTCCCGGTACACGCACATCGACCCGCGCTTGCCGCAGGAGGACCTGACCACCCTCGTGGAGGTCGGTGACGGTACCGGCGAGGACGGGACCGACGTCAACGACGGGGGAGTGGCCGCCGAGGCCTTCATCCTGCATCCCGGCGAGTTCGTGCTCGGCTCCACCCTGGAGCTGGTGACGGTGCCGGACAACCTGGCCGCCCGCCTGGAGGGCAAGTCGTCCCTGGGTCGGCTCGGCCTGCTCACCCACTCGACGGCGGGGTTCGTGGACCCCGGTTTCACCGGCCACATCACCCTGGAGCTGTCGAACACCGCGAACCTGCCGATCGCCCTCTACCCGGGGATGAAGATCGGGCAGTTGGCACTCTTCAACCTGTCCAGCCCGGCCGAGTCCCCCTACGGTTCGGGCCCACTGGGCTCGAAGTACCAGGGGCAGCGGGGGCCGACGCCGTCGAAGGCGTACCTGAACTTCCGTCCGTAGCGGCGTCGGCGGTCTCCACACACACCTCGCCCCCGGGAGCATGACTGCTGCCGGGGGCGGGGCGCTGACGTTTCAAGAGGAGAATGCTCAACTGCCGTATACGGGTCCTTCCGTCGGGGGCCGTCGGTGCGACGGTCGGTACTCGGGCGGTGACTCCGGTGACCACCGTGATCACGGTGTCTCAGTGGCCTCCGAAGGCGCTGACATTCAATCTACGAGCCGTGGATTAAAGATCCATGGCAACGCACTGGGGTGTCCCTGCCGCCTTACTGACGTGTTCGGTGGGGCGTGTTCGGGGGCTCAGACCACGTCGTCCGGGCGGAACCCGGCGCCGACGGCGAGGACGGCGAGTTGTACGCGGGTGGATGCGCCGAACCTCCCCAGCAGCTGCGAGACCTGCTTCTTCACCGTGCTCGACGAGCGCCCGGTCCTCCGGCTGATCTCGGAATTCGACAGTCCGATGCAGAGCAGGGCGAGGGTGGTCTCCTCGGCGGCGGACATCCGGGGCAGCGACGACGCAGGCACCGACGGCCCCGACGGCCCCGACGGTACCGACAGTTCCGGCGTCGGGGGCTCGGCCTCGGCGGCGGGACGGTCTCCCCGGACCTCCGGTGTCAGGTGCCGGACCAGGTTCGACGCCGGCTGCGGGCTGACCACGGTGCCGCCGCTGACCGTGGCGAGGACGGTGTCGATGATGAACTCGGGGCGCGCGCTCTTCAGGATGTAGCCGCGCCCGCCCTGGGCGAGGACCGAGAGCATCGTCTCCTCCTCGTCCAGCGCGGTCATGGCCACGAACACCGGCGGGTCCGGGAGCTGGCGGATGTGTCCGAGGAGTTCGACCCCGTCCATGCCGGGGATGTGGATGTCGGCCAGGACCACGTCGACCGGTGTGTCCGCCGCGTGTGCCGCCAGGAGCTCGAGCGCCTCGGGGCCGCTGGTGGCTTCGCCGACCAGGTCGATCGACGCGCCGGCGGGTGAGCCGAAGTAGAGGCGGAGCGACGACAGGACGAGGGGGTCGTCGTCGACGATCAGCAGACGGACAGGGGGAGAAGGCATGTCAGACAGGGGGCTGGTCGTCCTCAGCGCTTACGGCACCAGGGCAGGGACGGGTGGTACTTGCAGCTGGCGATGTCGGAGATGGCGCGCTTCGAGTCGACCCAGGACGAGGAGCCCGGGGCGTCGGCGGCGGCGACACCTGTCGACAGTCCGGCGGTGAGCGCGACGGTGGTGGCAGCCAGGAGAAGACGGCGGCCGTGAGCAGGCAACATGGGCACGGTTGCTCCTAGGATCGGGGTGAGGGGCGTTTATCAAGATTTGATAACGACTATAGGCAGTCGGAGGGTGGTACGCCAGAGGCGGGACTCCGGTCCCCCCAGTGCAGGACCCTCCCCCGTCCGCACGCTGCCCGTTTCATCACCGGGGACGGTGAGGCCAGCCTCCAACGTACCCCCGGCTTTCGTCGCCCGCGCGCGCATGGAGCCCACCCCCATCTCCGTCGACACCACATCGTCGCCGTCCGGAGACGTGGTGTGTCCGGGGCGGGACGGCACGGCGTTGACCATGGTGACCACGAACGTACCGTCCTGGACAGTGCAGGTCAGGTCCACGGTGGTATGCGGCGCGGCATGTTTCGCCGCGTTCGCGGTCATCTCGGTGAGTACCTTGACCGCGGTGTCCCGGTCGATCCACGGGGTCCCCGTGGTACCCGGGATGCCCGGGACGTCCGTCGCGTTCACCACCGCGGCGACGTCGTCCGGCAGGTCGACCGTCGGGCGCAGGTCCAGGGAATGCGCTTCGAGCTCCTGCCGCATCCTGGCTATGGCGACCTCCAGGGGTGGGCTGGCCACGCGTGTGCGGAACGAGGTGCGGTTGGGGTTCTCGTTGAGCAGCCGCAGCATCGTCCGCAGGTTGGACAGTGCCTCGCGCGAGGAGTCCGAGATGTTGTCGAGCCCCTCCCGGTGGGTCGCCCCGTCGCCGGGAGGGAGCAGGGTCAGGGCCTGCGCCTGCATGACGACACTGGTCAGTGAGGTGGCCACGGAGTCGTGGAGCTCGCGGGCCAGTTCCAGGCGCTGCTGCCGCTCCTGTTCGGCCAGGGACGTCCGGAGCCTCTCCTGCTGCCGGGCGTGGTTGGCCCGGAAACACCCGATGAGGAATGCGGCGGCGAGCATGGCACCGACCAGGGTGAGGGCGGTGACGTCCGTGGACAGGGCGCCGGCCTGCGGGTCGACCGCGGAGAGCGCCCAGTGGGCGCACGCCAGCGACCCGCCCAGCAGGATCTGTCCGCAGGCGGCCACGATCTCCACGATGAGCATCGTGAAGAAGATCGAGTACAGCGGGACGACCCCGTCGGCCGCGTTGACCACGAATGCCGCGAGCACGAGCAGCAGCGACAGCATCGACGCGGCGACCGGGATCCTCGCGGTGCCGGCGACGAGGAGCAGGGTGGCCCCGGCGAGCAGGGCCGTGCCGACGAACGCGTCGTCCGGGGTCGAGGCGAGCTCGAAGACGGTGAGGACGGTGGCCAGTACCGTCTCGATCACGCCGAGCTGCGTGAGACGTCGGGTGCGGAGGACAGGCGGCAGCCGACGGGGACGGTGAGGCGTCCTGGAACTGGCGTTCACGTCCGGGGCGTCCTACTGGCGGTAGGACGACAGGAAGTTCCCCAGCCGTTCGATGGCCTCGGCGAGGTCCTGCTTCCACGGCAGCGTGACCACCCGGAAGTGGTCGGGGGACGGCCAGTTCATGCCCGTGCCCTGCACCATCTGGATCTTCTCGGAGCGCAGCAGGTCGAACATGAACTGCTCGTCGTCGTGGATTTCGTGGACCTCGGGGTCGATCTTCGGGAAGGCGTACAACGCGCCCATCGGCTTGACCACGCTGATCCCCGGGATCTCGTTCAGCTTGGTGTAGGCGGTGTTGCGCTGCTCCAGCAGACGTCCGCCGGGCAGCACCAGGTCGTCGATCGACTGCCGCCCCGACAACGCCACCTGGATGCCGTACTGGGCCGGGACGTTGGCGCACAACCGGGTGGACGCCAGCAGCGTGAGGCCCTCGATGAAGCCCTTCGCGTGCTCCTTCGGCCCGGTGATCACGGCCCAGCCGGCGCGGTAGCCGGCGACACGGTAGGCCTTGGACAGGCCGTTGAAGGTGATGCACAGGAGGTCCGGCGCCAGCGACGCGGTGCTCACGTGCACGGCGTCGTCGTAGAGGATCTTGTCGTAGATCTCGTCGGACAGCAGCAGCAGGGAGTGCGCACGGGCGATGTCGACGATCTTCTGCACGACCTCGCGGCTGTACACCGCGCCGGTGGGGTTGTTCGGGTTGATGATCACGATCGCCTTGGTGCGCTCGGTGATCTTCGACTCGATGTCCTCGATCGACGGGGCCCAGTCGTCCTCCTCGTCGCAGAGGTAGTGCACCGGCTTGCCGCCCGAGAGGGTCGTCGCCGCGGTCCACAGCGGGTAGTCCGGCGCGGGGATGAGCACCTCGTCGCCGTCGTTGAGCAGGGCTTGGGTGGTCATCGTGATCAGCTCGGAGACACCGTTGCCGATGAACACGTCGTCGATGTCGAACGCCGGGAAACCGGGGACCATCTCGTAGCGGGCGACGATGGCCCGGCGGGCCGAGGGGATCCCCTTCGACTGCGAGTACCCCTGCGCGTACGGCAGGGCGGCGATCATGTCCTGCACGATCGTGTCCGGCGCGTCGAACCCGAAGGCCGCCGGGTTGCCGGTGTTGAGCTTGAGGATGCGGTGACCGTCCGCCTCCATCCGCTCGGCCTCGGCGTTGACCGGGCCACGGATCTCGTAGAGGACGTTCTGGAGCTTCGTCGACTGGTCCAGCGGGCGCGGCTGCCGGGCCCCTGTCGCGTTCTTCTCTTCAGTGCTCATTCCAGCAATTGTGCCAGTCACCCCGCCGCGGTGACAGCCGACTGCCCGAACTGGGTGGCGCCGGCTGTCGACCGGGCCCTGATCCTGCCCTTATCCTGCCCCACCCCTGCCCCGATCAGGGTGGTCAGTTGCCGGTGGCCCCGTCGGTGTCGCCGGTCCCGGTGCCGCCGGTGTCGCCGCCCGTGCCGGTGTCGTCGCCGGTCCCGCCACCGGTGTCCCCGCCGGTTCCGCCACCCCCGGTTCCGCCGCCGGTGTCACCGCCTCCGTTGCCGTTGCCGTCGCCGGGGTTGCCCGGGGTGGTCTGGCCACCGCCGTTGCCGCCGCCGGTGTTCCCACCGCCGTTGCCGTTGCCACCGTTTCCGCCGGTGCCGCCGCCGTTCCCGGGGTTCGGCTCGCTGGGGGAGGGCGCCCGGCTGGACGGTGCGGCGTCCTCGGTCTCCTCCGCCGTGGAGGGGGCGTACTCCTCCGGTTTCTCGGGCTGAGGCTCGTAGTAGTAGCCGGCGCTGTTGTCGGGTTGAGCCGGCTCGATCGGGTTCTTCGAGTCCCACGCCTTGGGCCGCGGGTACTCCGGGACGACGCTGGAGTACGGGGAGTGCCGTTCGTCCTCGTCGCCGGAGGTCATCAGTGCGACGGCCGTCGCCGCGCCGACCACGGACAGTCCGACACCGATGACGAGGATCCAGCCCCAGGTGGGGAACGGCGCGTACCAGGGGCGTGAGCCGTCGCCGGGCGGCGGGCCGTCCGCCCCGGAGCCGTCGTCGGACGAGCCGGCACCAGCGGCGTCGTCAGCGTCGGAGGAGCCGGTGCCGGCGGCTGCGGTGCCGTCCGAGGCGGCGGCTCCCGCGCCGGCTGCGCCGACTGCTGCGGCCGTGGGCAGGACGGTGGTCGCGGTGGTGTCGTTGAGTTTCTGCTCGTGCTCGGCGATGCGTTCGTCGTCGACGATCGGGATGATGCCGGTGACCTCGGGGTCGCGGGCGGAACCCAGCGGCGCCGCGGCAGCCCCCTCAGTCCCGTCGGCGCCCTCGGCCCCGTCGGTCACCTCGGTCGATTCGGCGTCGATGACCTCACGGTTGGTCTCCTGCCCGTCACCGGTGGAGGCGACCTCCGCGTCGTAGCCCTCGGCCCCCCGGGGCGCGCCGGAACCGCCGACGGACGTCTCCGCGGCTCCCGTCCGGTCGCCCATGGAGAACTCGGTGTCCTCGAACGCGTCGGTGTCGCGCGGGAGGTCGGCACCGTGGTGGCGCTGGGGGTCTGAGGGGTTACTCATCTGGTCTCTTCATCTCGTCACACGGTTCTGCGGCGGGCCGAATGGCATCGGCGCATGGAACGGTCGGGTCCATTCTAACCGCCGGACACCGTCACCCTAATCCCCGGCGGCGTCGGCCGTGTCGTCGTGCGATGCAGGGGGACGCTGACGCCGTCGTCAGGACGCCAGGAACGCGATGACCTCGGCGCGTGCGGCCCGTCCCTCCGGTGTGCGTAGCAGCGGGAAGTTGTGCAGGGCACCGTCGACGACGGTGGTCGGGCACCCCGTGCGTCGGGCGAGCAGTGCGGCGTCGGCGTGCAGCACGTCCCGCGTGCCGCTCCAGGTGTGCACTTCCGGCAGCGACGCCAGCAGCTCGTCCGACGCGGTCAGTGGGCTGACCAGCACCGACCGGACGCCCGCCTGGCGTCCCCACGCCTCGCCGGCGACGCGGAGCGCGTCGGGGTTCAGGCGGGGGTCGGCGGCGACGAGGTCCTCGGTGCCGGGGCTGTCGCAGGTCGCGTCGAGCCAGGGGGAGATCAGGGCGACCCGGTCGATCCGGCGGATCCGCCCGGCCTGGGACGCGGTGGTCCCGGCACGCCCGAGCCGGTCGAGCATCCACCCCAGGGCGAGTCCGGCACCGGCGGAGTCCGCGACCAGGCGGATGCCCAGGTCGGCGGCGTCGGCCTCGGCGACCGCGCGTTCGAGGACGGCGTCGAGCAGGCGGGCGGCGGCGGTGGCCTCGTACCCGGGCGCGCGTCCGTAGTCCGGGACGACGACCTTCGTCCCGGCGCCGGCGATGTCGCTGACGAGGTTCCAGTGGACGGTGCCCAGGCCCTGGACGTAGCCGCCGCCATGCACGTAGATGCAGATGTCCAGCGGGGTGTCCCGCGGGGCGTCGGTGGCCGGCACCAGGCTGTGGGTGGTGAACGTGCCGTCGTCGGTGGTGACGGTGTCGGTGACCACGTGGTTGACCTGGTAGAGCTCGTGGGGCACGGGTGCCGACGGACGGGGTCGTTCCATGAGGTCGCGCACGTTCTCCGCCGAGGACCAGGTGCTCCGTCCGGGGAGGGCGGACAGGGCGGCGAGGAGGCGCATCTGCAGGCTCATGGACGTCGATCCTAGGGGAGTCCGCCACCGTCCGGAAAAAAGTTGAGCGGATCGGGAACAACTTTCCGGGGCCGCGGGTTGTACGGTATGTCAGACATTGAGTCGCAAGCACTCAACTCAGGTTGACACCTCGGAATGTCAGGTGCAGACTTGAGCGCGACTCACTTAACAAGCTCAAGAACAGCAGGAGGAAGTCATTATGGGACGTGCAGTCGGTATCGACCTGGGAACCACCAACTCGGTCGTCAGTGTGCTCGAAGGTGGCGAGGCCACCGTCATCGCCAACTCCGAAGGCGCCCGGACCACCCCGTCGATCGTCGCCTTCGCCAAGAACGGTGAGGTGCTCGTCGGCCAGTCCGCGAAGAACCAGGCGGTCACCAACGTCGACCGCACCATCCGCTCCGTCAAGCGCCACATCGGCGACGACAGCTGGACCACCAGCGAGATCGACGGCAAGAAGTACACCGCCCAGGAGATCTCCGCCCGTACCCTCCAGAAGCTCAAGAGGGACGCCGAGTCCTACCTCGGTGAGGACGTCACCGACGCGGTCATCACCGTGCCCGCCTACTTCAACGACGCCCAGCGTCAGGCCACCAAGGACGCCGGCCAGATCGCCGGCCTGAACGTCCTGCGTATCGTCAACGAGCCCACCGCGGCTGCGCTGGCCTACGGCCTGGAGAAGGGCGACAAGGAGCAGACCATCCTGGTCTTCGACCTCGGTGGCGGTACCTTCGACGTCTCCCTGCTGGAGATCGGCGACGGTGTCGTCGAGGTGCGCGCCACCTCCGGCGACAACTCCCTCGGTGGCGACGACTGGGACCAGCGCATCGTCGACTGGCTCGTCGAGAAGTTCAAGACCGCCCACGGTGTCGACCTGTCCAAGGACAAGATGGCCCTGCAGCGTCTGCGTGAGGCGGCGGAGAAGGCCAAGATCGAGCTGTCCAGCTCCCAGCAGGCCAGCATCAACCTGCCGTACATCACCGTCGACCAGGACAAGAACCCGCTGTTCCTCGACGAGACCCTGTCGCGCACCGAGTTCCAGCGCATCACCCAGGACCTCCTCGACCGCACGAAGAAGCCCTTCGAGGCCGTGCTGAAGGACGCCGACATCTCCGTCGACGAGATCGAGCACGTCGTGCTCGTCGGTGGTTCCACCCGTATGCCCGCCGTCTCCGAGCTGGTCAAGGAACTGACCGGTGGCAAGGAGCCGAACAAGGGCGTCAACCCGGACGAGGTCGTCGCTGTCGGCGCCGCCCTGCAGGCCGGCGTCCTGCGCGGTGAGGTCAAGGACGTGCTGCTGCTCGACGTCACCCCGCTGTCCCTCGGTATCGAGACCAAGGGCGGCGTGATGACCAAGCTCATCGAGCGCAACACCACCATCCCGACCAAGCGGTCGGAGACCTTCACCACCGCCGAGGACTCCCAGCCCTCCGTGCAGATCCAGGTCTTCCAGGGTGAGCGCGAGATGGCCCAGCAGAACAAGCTGCTCGGCTCCTTCGAGCTCGGCGGCATCGCCCCGGCCCCGCGTGGTGTGCCGCAGATCGAGGTCACCTTCGACATCGACGCCAACGGCATCGTGCACGTCACCGCCAAGGACAAGGGCACCGGCAAGGAGACCTCGATCACCATCCAGGACGGCTCCGGTCTGTCCCAGGAGGAGATCGACCAGATGGTGAAGGACGCCGAGGCACACGCCGAGGAGGACAAGAAGCGCCGCGAGGAGCAGGAGGTCCGTAACTCCGCCGAGTCCATGGCCTACCAGACCCGGAAGTTCCTGTCCGAGAGCGAGGACAAGGTCTCCGAGGAGACCAAGACCAAGGTCGAGGAGGCTGCCGCAGCCGTCGACGAGGCGCTCAAGGGCGACGACATCGAGGCCGTCAAGGACGCCGTCGAGAAGCTGTCGGCCGAGAGCCAGGAGATGGGCAAGGCCATCTACGAGGCCGAGGCCGCCAACGCCGAGGGTGCCGAGGGTGCCCAGGGTGCCTCCGCGGAGGACGACGTCGTCGACGCCGAGGTCGTCGACGAGGACGAGACCAAGTCCGGGGATGATTCCAAGTGACCATGCCCGACAACCCCGGTGACCCGGCCGTGACCGACGAGGAGTACACCTCGCCGGACCTGGCCGAGACCACGCCGGAAGAGGACGCGGTCGTCGCCGAGGGTGCCGACGCTCAGGTGGCCGAGGCGCTCGCCGGTGACTCCGAGGACGGCGTCGCCGAGACCGCGGAGGCTGACATCGACGACTCCGGTGAGCTCTCCGACGCGGAGATCCAGCTCGCCGAGCGCACCGCCGACCTGCAGCGTGTCACCGCCGAGTACGCGAACTACCGTCGTCGTACCGAACGGGACCGGGTGGGTATCGGTGAAGCGGCCAAGGCCGACGTCGCCGCGTCCCTGCTGCCCATCCGGGACGACCTCGACCTCGCCGAGCAGCACGGTGACCTCAACGGGCCGCTCAAGGCCGTGGCCGACAAGCTGGACTCCGTGCTGGCGGGACTGAAGGTCGAGACCTTCGGTGCCGAGGGCGACGAGTTCGACCCGTCGAAGCACGAGGCCGTGCAGGACGCCTCCAGCGGTGACGACAAGGCCGTCGGCACCGTCCTGCGCAAGGGCTACCGCATGGGCGACCGGGTGCTGCGGACCGCCATGGTGGTCATCGCCGACCGGTAGGCGACTGCGGGGCCGTCTGGCCGGACGGGCCACTGGTTTGCTGGTCTGCCGGTCCGGCATTCCGGCGGCCCATCGGCCGCAAAAGTCTCCGCCCGTGCACGTTTCTCTCCGATTGACGTGCACGGGCGGAGACTTTTCTGCTGTCTGGGTTCGGGTGGGCTGGGGGTAGCCTCGGCTGACCGCCATCCCCGCCCCGCGGTACAGCTCAGGACTCGATGCGGGAGGCCAGGTAGGCGTCCGGCTGGATGGCCACGACCTGTTGGCCGTCCACGCTGGTGGAGACGTCGGTGACCGCGGTGAACGTTCCGTCGTGGGCGACATGCAGCCGGGCGCTGAGCGGACCCGCGTTGCTCCGGAGCCGGGTCAGCGCCTCGGTGCTCATGGCCTTGATGCCGTCCACCAGGTCCTGTCCGGTGCTCACCTCGCGCACCAGCATCAGGTGCCGGTGGGGGACCGCCACGAGCACCCCGGCCGAGGTGTCCAGGTCGGGGATCCAGCGGGGCAGGATCTCGTCGAGGAACTCCACCGCACTGGTCAGGAAGAACGAGTCGGACTCCACCGTCCAGTACCGTGCGGCCGGGTCCACGCCGGCGCCATGACCTTGCCCGGCCTCCCTCCGGGCTCCGTTCACCGAACCCTGCACGAACTCCTGCACGGGTGTCGTGGTGACACGGCACTCGGTGAGGTCCTGCCAGGTGTTGCGGTAGCCGACCCGGTACAGGTCGCCGAGCTCCTCGGCCGTCGCCGAACCGTGGGCGGCCAGGGCGGCGTCGTCGAGCACCACCACACTGTCCGGTGCATCGAGCACCAGTGAGACATGCAGGTCGCCCGCGAGGGCGCGGGAGGCGTCGTCGAAGGAGCCGGACATGGCCCCGAGTGTCTCCGCGGTCGTCAGCCGGATGCGCAGGTAGCGCAGGAAGTCGGCGGCGGAGAACGCCGTCGGGCCGGGACGGACGGCGGAGGAGGTGTGGGACCGGATGTGGCGCCGGATGAGGTCGAGCAGTTCGGACCCGCTGGCGTGTGCGCCGGCGTCGGCGAGCTGCAGGGAGAGCGCCTCCAACCCGATGAACAACGTCGCGGGCACCGGGGCGTCCGCGGGGTTCTCCGCCGGTGTGACGTGGCGGGCCTCGATCACGGCGTCCTCCCGCAGGGTGGTGTCGAAACCCTCGTCGTCGAGCAGGCGCAGCGTCTGCTGGCGGAGGAAGTCCGCGCGGTGCCGCGGGAGGTGGGGGAACATGCCGTCCGGTGCGGTGGGGGCGGCGTCCCGCCGACCGGTGCGCCGTTTCGGGCCGTTTCGGAAGAACATGCCTATCCACACTATCGCCCGGTCACACCGCGCGGTAGAGCATCGTGGTCCGGGCGTCAGTTCCCGCCCTCGAGGCGCGACAACAGGTAGTTGTCCGGTTCGACCTGGAGGATCTGCTGCCCCTCCTCGTCCATGGTCACGTCGGTGAACGCGTGGACGTGGCCGTCGTAGGCCAGGTGCAGCCGGGCGGTGAGCGGTTCGGGTGTCGACATCAGCTCGGTGAGGGCGACCGTGGTCATGGTGTTGATGCCGTCGATCAGCTCCTGGCCGGTGGCGACCTCGCTGACGAGGAGCATCCGGGGGTGCGGGACGGCGACGATGACCCCGGCGGAGGCGTCGACGTCGGGCAGCCAGCGCGGCAGCAGGTCGTCGAGGAACAGCAGGGCGCTCGCGAGATTGCGGCAGTCCGACTCGATGACATGGAGGCGGGCCCCGGTGGAGCCGGCGGCCCCGGCAGACCCGGCAGACCCGGTGGGTTCAGCGAACCCGGCCATCTCGTCGACGGTGGCGACCTCGATAGTGGCGTCGTCCAGGTCCTGCCAGGTGTTGCGGTGGGCGACACGGTGGAGGTCGTCGAGCTGGCCGGCGGTGGCGGTGCCGTGGGCGGCGAGGGCGAGGTCGTTCAGGGTGGTCGCCGGACCTGCACCGTCCGCGGGTTCCAGGGCCAGGGAGGCCCGGAGGTCCCCGGTGAAGTCCCGGGCGGCGTCGGCGACGGTGCCGGGCGCGGCGTCCAGGGTGCTCTGCGGTACGAGCCGGACGCGCAGCCGGCGGAGGAACTCGGCCTCGGTGACGCCGTCGACGTCGGCCTCGGCGAGCAGTGCCGTGACGAAGTCCCGCACGAGTGCGGTGACGTCCGGGGAGGGGATGTACGGTGCCGAGGCGATGCGGTGCGCCAGGCCGTCGAGCCTGATGACGCGGTGCAGCCGTGGATCGGCGGGTGTGGCACGGATGCCGCCGTCGGCCGTCCAGGAGGTGTCGAAACCTTCGGCGTGGAGGGTGCGCATCGCCTCCTCGCGTACCAGGTCGGCGCGCCATCGGGCGAGGTGGGGGAACATCGTGTCGGGTGCCTCCGGGTCGACGACCCGCCGAGTGGTGGGGCGCTTCCGGCCGGCTCTGGAGAACATGGGAATCCAGCCTAACAGGCGGGAATGACGGCGGTGCGTCATGCGTTGCAGGAGATAGACCTTAGCGTGATAGGCTCAAGTTTCATGAGAGGGTTCCGGGACCCGCGGACAGTGACGGCGGCCCCCGGAGAGACAAGCACACGACCGGAGACCCGGCACAACCGGGAACTGTTCAGGAAGAGAGGAACCAGGTGGCCCAGAAGGAGTGGATCGACAAGGACTACTACGCCGACCTCGGCGTGTCGTCCACCGCGGACGCCGACGAGATCAAGAAGGCGTACCGCAAGATCGCGCGGGAGAACCATCCCGACGCACACCCGGGGGACACCGCGGCCGAGAACCGGTTCAAGACCGCCTCCGAGGCCTACTCCGTCCTCGGTGACAAGGAGAAGCGCGCCGAGTACGACGAACTGAAGCAGATGGTCGCCAGCGGCGGCTACGGCGCACCGGGAGGCGGCTTCGGCGGCTTCGGTGGTGCCCCCGGTGGCGGTGGAGCAGGTGGAGCCGGCGGTTTCGACGGTTTCGACCTCGGCGACCTGTTCAACCGGGCCGGCGGTGGCGGCGGTGGCTTCGGCGACGTCTTCGGTGACATGTTCGGCGGGTCCGGGGCGTCCCGCGGCGGGACGCGTACCCAGCGGCGGTCCCGGGGCGCCGATGTCGAGACCGAGATCACCCTGGATTTCCGTGAGGCGACCAAGGGTGTCACCGTCCCGATCCGGCTGACCAGCCCGGCGGCCTGTACGACGTGCCACGGTTCGGGTGCGACGCCCGGGACCTCGAGCGCCCGGTGCGGCACCTGTTCCGGCGCCGGCGTGGTCTCCGAGAACCGAGGCGCCTTCGGGTTCTCGCGCCCGTGCCCGGACTGCAACGGCACCGGCACCCGCATCGAGGACCCCTGCAGCGACTGCTCGGGCACCGGGCGGGTCACCCGCACCCGGACGATCACGGTGCGCGTGCCCGCCGGTGTCGTCGACGGCCAGAAGGTCCGGCTCGCCGGGCAGGGCGAGGCCGGGGAACGCGGACGTCCCGCCGGTGACCTCTTCGTCACCGTCCACGTGCGGCCCGACGAACTGTTCACCCGCAGCGGCGACGACCTGAAGATGACCGTGCCGGTCAGCTTCACCGAGCTCGCCCTCGGCGGGGCGGTCACCGTGCCGACCCTGGACACCCGCGTACGGGTGAAGATCCCGGCCGGCACCGGGGACGGCACCACGTTGCGCGTCCGGGGCCGTGGCGTGACCAAGCGCAACGGCGCCTCCGGCGACCTGCTGGTGACGGTGAAGGTCGCGGTGCCGAAGAACCTCGACGAGGGCGCGGCGAGTGCGCTGCGTCACTACGCTGAGGAGGAGAAGCGGACCGGCTTCGACCCCCGTGCGGGCTGGTCCGGGAACTGACAGGCAGCTGGTGATTGACGATGAGTGACCGGAACGGAGACGACCCGGGCGAGTCCCGGGAGGTGTTCGTGATCTCCGTCGCCGCGGAGATCACGGGGATGCACGCGCAGACCCTGCGCACGTACGACAGGCTGGGGCTGGTCTCGCCCGAACGCACCAGTGGCGGTGGGCGACGCTACTCCCGCGACGACATCGAGCAGTTGCAGGAGATCCAGCGGCTCAGCCACGACGAGGGGGTGAACCTCGCCGGGATCAAGGCGATCATCGACCTGCAGAACCAGGTGCGTGACCTCCGGGACGAGGTGGACGAGCTGCGGTTGCGGCTCGCCTCGGCCGAGCAGTCCGCCCGGGGCGGGCGTCGTGGTGAGATCGTCCATGTCCCCCGCTCCACCGCGGTGGTGCTGTGGGAGCAGCGCCGCCGCCGGGGACGCGGTGGCGGCGACGGGGGAGAGGACGCCGCGTCGGGCGACGGACGCTGACCGTCAGCGGCGGTCCTGAGCGTCCCGGGCGAAGGTCGCGGGGTCGACGGGACGCCGGGCCCGCGGCATCGTCTCCACCACCAGCAGGTAGGACTCCGTGACGAGCTCGTCGACGAGCCCGGTAGGCAGGGCCCCGGTGGGGTGCAGCGTGATCCAGTGCCTCTTGTTCATGTGGTAGCCGGGGGTGATGTCCGCGTACTGCTGCCGCAGGGCCAGACTGTCGCCCGGGGTGGCCTTGAGGATCACGATCGGCTCGCCGGTGACCTCCGTGTGCAGCATGAACACCTTGCCCCGAACCTTGTAGACGTCCCACTCCGGGCCGAACGGGTGCGTCAGCTCCGAGACGGGGAGCTCCCGGGCGCGTACCCGGGCACGCTCCTGCAGGGCCTCGCCGCCGGTGTCGTCCGGGGGTGTGGTGTTCCCTGTGCTGTCCACGTTGTCCCTCTCCTCATCTGGGTTCGCTTCCGACGGTACATTCTCGGTGGTGGGGAGCGGGGACCTACGCCCCCTGGGGGAAGGTCGTAGGTGATACGGCCGGTCTCGGAGAGGCTGAGGCGGTCGAGGCGGTCGAGGCGGTCGAGGCGCTCAATGTCGTCGACGTCGGTGCGGTAGGGGTGTGGGCGGGTTGTTCCCGTGGCTCCTGATTTCGCGAGACGGCAACCCCGGGGGTTGGTCCCACCGTCCCCTGGGGTTGCTCCGTGGGATGCACGGTCTCCATGGTCTTCACGGTCGAGTCCCACGGGGCACGTTGCTTCGGGCGAGCGCACCCTTGCGATCCGACGATGTCGCGCGATCACCCTCCCAGGCAGGGTTTCGGGCCTGACTGCTGCACCGGAGGGCGACAATCCGACATCGGGGGAGGGGGGACAGGAGGCGCCGGGTCAGTTGGTGGGCTCAGGCAGCACCGCGCTGCCGCTGAACAGCGTGGTGGTGGCGCCACCGACCCGCACGCCGCCGTCCCCGGTCGGGGTGACCCGTACCCGTCCGGTCCGGCCCAGGACGGTGCCCTGGGCGGCGGTGTAGGGGCCGTCCACCACGCCGGTGCGGACCAGCCACTGGCCGACGGAGGCGTTGAGGGAACCGGTCACCGGGTCCTCGCCGATGCCGTCGGACGGGGTGAACGCGCGGATCTCCAGGTCCGCGGGACGGTCCGGGTCCGCGTCGCCGTAGAAGCCGAAGACACCGATGTCCATGTCGTCGACGACGCTGAAGTCCGGCTCCAGGTCGAGCACGTCCCGGGCGCTCCCGAGCTGGACCGCCGCCCACTGTGGGCCGTTGACCACCCACTGGTGGGCGACGACGTCGGACGGGTCGATGCGCAGGGCGGTGCAGGCCCTGGCGAGGTCGTCGTCGGACAGCGGTCCCGACCGGGTCGTGGGCGGGGCGGTGAAGGACAGCGGGGCCGCGGCCCCGGGCTCGTGGTGGACCTCCACCAGGCCCGCGGCGCACTCCTGGACGATCACGTCCGACCGTCGGGGCGTCCCGCCGTTCTCCAGCCACGCGTGGGCGCTGCCGAGGGTGGGGTGGCCGGCGAAGGGCAGTTCCCCGCCCGGGGTGAAGATCCGCAGCCGGTAGTCGGCCGGCGTCCCGGCGCCCCCAGCATCCCCGGTGGGCGAAAGGACGAACGTGGTCTCCGACAGGTTCGTCCAGCGGGCGATGCGCCGCATCTGCTCCTCTGTGAGGTCGTCGGCATCGAGGATCACGGCGACGGGGTTGCCCCGGAAGGGCTCCCTGGAGAAGACGTCGACCTGGGCGAAGCGGTGGTGGGTCATACCCCGGAGTCTAGAGGCTGAAGTCTAGATGCTCAGGTCTAGAGGCTCAGCGTGCCCTGCACGATGAGGACCACGGCGACGGCCGCGGCCACGGTGACGCCCACCGCGATGACCCACTCGAAGGGGTTGAACACCCGTCCACCTGCGCGGCGGCGGGTGATGACGTAGGCGACCATGCCCGGCACGATCAGCACCATGCCCATCAGGACGTACTTCACGTCGGCGGCGTAGAACAGCCACAGCGAGTACACCAATGCCAGGGTCCCGGTGAGCAGGTGCACGCGGTTGGTGCGGGAGTCCACGGTGGGTCCGGAGAGGTCGAACTTCGTCCCCGCGTCCGGGTGGGACAGCCCCTTCCCGCGGGTGCACAGGAACACCAGGTACAGCGCGGAGAACAGGTAGGGGATCAGGTACAGCGACGTCGCCAGCTGCACCATCGTGGTGTAGGCGGACTCGTTGAGGTAGAAGACCACGATGAACAGCTGGATGACCACTGCGGAGAACAGCTGGGCGACCACCGGCGCGCCGCGGTGGTTGACGTACCCGAGCCGGCGGGGCAGCAGCCCGTCCTGCGCCATCAGGGTGATCGGCTCGGCGCACAGCATCTGCCAGGACACGTAGGCGCCCAGCACGGAGATGCACAGGCCGACCGACACCAGCCCGGCACCCCACGGGCCCACGACGAGTTCGAGGACCTCGGCCATCGAGTTGTCGCCCATCGCCGCGAGCTCTTCGCGGGGAGCGACACCGTAGGACAGGAAACTGACCATCACCAGCAGCAGGAACACGGTGAGGAAGCCCAGCAGCGTCGCCAGGGAGACGTCCTTGCGTCGGCGGGCGCGCCGGGAGTAGGTCGACGCCCCCTCGACACCGATGAACGCCCACACCGTGAACAGCATCATGCCCTTGACCTGGTCGGACAGGCTAGACGCCTCATCGGCGTCGGCGCCGAAGGTCGCCGCCGAGCCCCAGAAGTCCGCGGTGAAGACCTCGGTGTGGAACCCGGCGAAGGCCAGGATCCCGAGGAAGGCGAGGATCGGCAGGAGCTTCGCCGCGGTGGTGACCACGTTCAGCACCGCCGCCTGACGGACCCCGCGCGACAGCGCCAGGAAGATCACCCAGTTCAACCCCGAGACGAAGAACGCCTGGACCAGCGACTGCCCGTCGGCGAACAGCGGGACGAAGTGGCCGAGGGACCCGAAGAAGAGGGTGGCGTAGCCGACCTGGGCGATGATGCTGCCCAGCCAGTAGCCCCAGCCGGAGGCGAAGCCCACGAAGTCGCCCAGTCCACCCCGGACGTAGCTGTACACCCCGGAGTCCAGCTTCGGCTTGCGGTGCGCCAACGCCTGGAAGACGAAGGCCACGCACAGCATGCCGATGCCGGTGACGACCCAGCCGATGACCGCGGCACCCGGCGAGGCCACGGCGGAGATGTTCTGCGGCAGGGCGAAGATACCGGCACCCACGCAGGAGCCGACGATCAGGGAGACCAGGGTCGGCAGGCGGACGGTGTCCCGTCGGGCCGGGTGCTCCCGGGTACTGGAGCTGCCGGGGTCTGTGGAGGTGTCAGTCACGGGGAGACAGACTATCCCGGATCAGTGATCTTTCACCAGCGCGTGCAGATGGCGCAGGATAGCGGCACCGTCCTGGCTGATCCCGTTGTGCTCCCACCGGTTGGTGACGTGGGGACGCAGGCCCCGGATCGTCGCGGCGGTCTCCATCGACAGTTCGAACGGGACGAAGATGTCGTCCAGGTAGACCGCGGCCGCCGTGGGCACCTCGGTCTGCCGCAGCTGCGCGGCGTCGTACAGCGGCGTCCAGTCGTCCTTCGCCGCCAGGAGGTCGACGACCGCCTTCCACGGCCGGAGCGCCGGGTCCTCCTCGAACTGCCAGGGGAAGAAGTGCTCGGCGGTGAGGTAGAGGGGACCGTCGGTGCGTCCCGCGTGCTCGCCGAAGCCGGGGACCTCCTCACGGACACGGTGGGCCGACCAGTCCGTGGCACCGTCGACGCCGTAGATCGTCTCGTGGATCACCGCGTACAACGGTGCGTCCGACACGCTGAGGTGCGCGGACAGGCCGGTGAGGAACGGGGTGCGCAGCCGGCGCCGTCCCGCCGCACCGGGGCTGCCCGGGACACTGCGGAACGGGTCCTCCAGCAGGTAGGCCAGCGTGTCGAACCCGCCGGTACGGCCCAGCTCCATGCCCACGGTGCGGAACCTGCGCGAGGTCAGACGCTCCCCGGTGGGCAGCGTCTCCTCGGTGTCGTCGAGGTGACGGCAGATCTCCGCCACACGCTGCTCCGCCCAGGGGAAGCGGGCGTAGAACCGGTCGTTGCGGACCGCGGTCTTGGCGAAGGTCGCCCGGTAGATGTCATCCACCCGGGTGTGTGGGTCGGCGATGTACCCGGGCAGACCGCCGGTGAAGAACGCCTCCCGCACCCCTCCGGGACGCCGCGAGAGGTAGGTGGTGATGCAGAACCCGCCGAAGGATTGGCCGAGCAGCGACCACGGCTCCTCGCCGAGGGCGTCACGGAGCAGTTCGGCGTCCTCGACGATGCTGTCGGCACGCAGCCTGGTCAGGTAGTCGGCCTGGTCCCGCGGCGTGGGGCCGAGCGCTTCGGGGACGGCGACGTCGACCGGCGTCGAGCGTCCCGTGCCGCGCTGGTCGAACAGGAACACCCGGTAGTGGCGGAGCGCCTCGCCCAGCCAGCCGGACAGGACGCCGCCGTCGCCGTCCGCGACGGGCCGGGGAGCACCGTGGCCGGGGCCGCCCTGGAGGAACAGCAGCGCGGGACGGTCCTCGCCGCCGTCGGGGACGTACTCACGGGCGTAGACCTCGATGGTGCGGGGGTCAGGGGAGGTGGACGCGCCGGGGGTGTGTACGCCTGGGTGGACCAGAGGCACGGTCAGGTGGTGCTCCCGGACGGTGTGTCCGTGGCGGCGGGTGGACGTGGTCCGCAGGTCTGGGGAGGCGCTGGAGTTCATGTCGTCCAGTCATACCGGAGACGGCCCGGGACTGTCCTGGGCAGGTGCACTCGCCGGCGCGACCGGTTGGCGTAGCAGGGTGCGGAGCTTCTCCGGTGCCGTCCGGCGTGGGTCGCTGAAGTAGATCTCGTGGTGGGTCCCGTCCAGGCGCAGTCCGTTGGCGGGGAGGAACTCCCCGTGCATCCGCTCCAGGACGGCGGCCTCGTCGTCGAAGGAGCCGATGTGGAGCGTCTGCACGCACCGTCCCTCGGAGAGCTCCTCCAGCCGGATGTCGCCCAGCCGTTCCGGCGTCGCCTTTGTCTTCGCCGTCTTCGCCGTCTTCGCCGCCACCTGCTGTACCGCCGCGTCGAAGATGTCGCGGCCGACCCACGGCGGCACCATGAGCATCATCGTCCAGTACCAGCGCGACTTGTCCCGGGCGGTGGTGAACGCCGCCATGTCCTCGGCCCACCACAACCCCTCCAACGGCGGGACCACGTAGTCGCGGCCCAGGTCGCGCTTGCTGGCGAACTTCATCGCGTACGCCACCGGGTAGAGGGCCTCGAGTGACCGTGGGTAGAGCGGCGAGGTGTTCGGGTCGCCGTGTCCGTCGACCATGATGTACCGGAACGTCGGCACGTCCACGACGCGGAACGTCCCCCGTGTGTCGCGGTAGGCGTCGAGGGTCTTCTTGAGGTCGATCTTGCCGGTGGTCATGCCAGGTCGTAGTCCACGACGACCGGGGAGTGGTCGGAGAGCCGTACGCCGTGGTGGTCCCGGTCGACGCTGTCGCCCACCGCGGCCCGTGCCAGACGGGGAGTGGCGAGGTGGTAGTCCAGCCGCCAGCCCGCGTCCGTCGCGAAGGACCGGCCGAGCCAGGACCACCACGAGTACGGGCCGTCCTCCTGCGGGTGCAGCCGCCGGACGACGTCGACGAGCGTGCGGGCGGACAACTGGTCGCCGAACCACTCCCGCTCCTCCGGCAGGAAACCGTCGTTCTGCTGGTTGCGGCGCCACGCCGCGAGGTCCTGACGCGTGTGGGCGATGTTGAGGTCCCCCGTCAGCAGGAACTCCCGTCCTGCCGCGGTGGCCGCCCGACGGGTGCGGGTGAGGTAGCGGGAGAAGCCGGCCATGAAGGCCATCTTGCGCCTGTAGCGGGCACCGCCGTCCGGCGCCTCGCGCATCCGCCCGGGACGCTGCAGCTCCGCGGGGAGCCCGCCTTTGGGGAGGTAGAGGCTGGCGACCGTGACCGGGTGGTCCGCCAGGTCGACCTCGAGGTAGCGGCCCTGGCCGGCGACCGCCCGCAGTTCCCGGGCCAGCGTCACGCGGTCCGGCGCGGGGACCTCCCGGAGCGCGCCGGGGCCGGCGAGCAGCGCGGTACCGCTCCAGGACCGTACGGCTGCGGGTGCCTGGCGGGTGAGGACGGCGACCCCGTTGCGTCCCGCGACGTCGCCGGTGTCCACCGCCGCGTGGTAGTCGCCGAACGCCCCGTCCGGGAGCTTGTCGGCCTGGGCCCGCACCTCCTGCAGTGTCACCACGTCGCAGCCGCGGGTCGCCAACCAGTCACCGAACCCCCGGCGGTGGGTGGCGCGGATCCCGTTGACGTTGACCGTGGCGACGCGGAGCATGCACCGAGGGTACCTTCCGGCAGTGTGCGGGGACGTCCGGGGACGTCCGGCGGTGTCCGGGGACGTCCCGGTCAGGGGTTCCGGGGACCCCGGGGACCGTAGTCGAACTCGGCGGTCATGGGGCCGAAGGACTTCAGTCCGGCAGGCGCGTCCTCCGGGTCGAGGTGGATCTCGAGGAAGGCCCCGTGGGGGGACTTCTCGATGTCGTCGAGAGCCCTCTCGAGTTCGCCCTCCGTCGAGGCGGAGTAGGACACCATCGTCGTGTCGGGCCGGAACACGGCGGGCAGTTGGCCGTAGTTCCATGCGGCGATGTCGTTGTACGCCGAGTTCATCCCGAGGATCAGGCGTTCGATGGTGTAGCCGCGGTTGTTGACCAGGACGATGACGGGTGCGAGGTCCTCACGGAGGATGGTCGAGAGCTCCTGTGCGGTCAGCTGGAACGAGCCGTCGCCGATGAACAGGAGGTGGCGTCGCTCCGGTGCGGCGAGCTGGCTCCCCAGCAACGCCGGCAGGGTGAAGCCGATCGACCCCCAGATGCTCGAGTTGATGTACTTGACCCCGGACGGCAGCGGGTGCGGGCCGAGGCCGATGGTGGACGTCCCGGCCTCGGTGATGACGACGTCGTCGGTCCGGAAGAACCGGGCGAACCGGGGCCAGATGCGTTCCTGGCTCAGGGGTGCGTCGGGGAGTACCTCCCAGTCCGGCGTCTCCGCCGGAGCGGTGGACGCGGTGGCCGGGGCGGTGGACGCGGTGGCGGCCGGGCCGGTGTCGACGCGTTCGACCAGTTCTTGGAGGAGTTCCAGCACGGTGATCCCCACGTAGTGCTCGCCGTGGATGCTCACGTGCTGGTCGCCGACATCGATTGTCGCCCCGGCCGGCAGGTTGTGGGTGAAGGCGCCGGAGTTGGCCTCGATGAAACGCGGCGTCGTGGTGACCAGGAAGTCGGACGTCTCGACGGCCTCGCGGACCTCCGGTGCGGAGCCCCGGCCGTTGTAGACACCGAGGAACAGGGGACTCTGCTCGTCGAGGAGCCCTTTTCCGGAACTCAGGTGTGCGTAGGGCGTCCCGGTCTTCTCCGCGAACTCCTGGAGCAGCGGGACGAAGCCGTGCCGGTCTGCGTCGAGGTCGGCCAGGATCACCGGCCGGTGGGCGGCGCGGAAGAGCTCCAGGATCCGCTCGAGTGCGGACTCCAGACGTTCCGGGTCGCTGGCGGGGAGTGCGGGGTCGAACGCGGTCTCCGGGGCGTCGATCGTCAGGTGGGAGATGTCGGACGGGAGCTGGACGTGGACGGGGCGCTTCTCCCGCAGGCAGGTGTGCAGGGCGCGGTCGATCTCCTCCACCGCGTTCATCGGGGTGATGCGCACGGCCGCGGCGGTGAACTCGCCGATGCTGTCGAGCATGTTGCGGAAGTTCCCGTCGGCCATGGTGTGGTGCAGGTCGTAGCGGCCCTCGGTGGCGAACAGCGGCGGTGCCCCCGCGATGGAGATCACCGGGACGTGCTCGGCCGCGGACCCGGCGATGCCGTTGAGGGCGCTGAGCTCTCCGACGCCGTAGGTCGTCAGCAGGGCCGACGCCCCCCGCGAGCGTGCGTAGCCGTCGGCGGCGTAGGAGGCGTTGAGCTCGTTGCAGGTACCGACGAAGCGCAGGTCGTCGGTCTCGTCGATCTGCTCGATGAGGTTCAGGTTGAAGTCGCCCGGGACGCCGATCACCTCCGTGATCCCGATGTCCTTGAGTCGTGTCAGCAGGAAGTCACCGATTGTGACGCGCATCGTCATTTCTCCTCTGTGGATTGAAGGTGTCTGGTCCCGTCCGGGCGGGCCGGGGGATGGCGGCGCACCTATGACACCATGGCCGCGGCGTGCAAGGCCACGGGGACAGCCACGGGGACGGTCACAGGTGCTGTGGCGGGGTTCGTCAGTGGGCGGGGACGTCGTCGCGGGCCTGCTCCCCGGTGGCGACGGAGGGGTGCCGCTGTCGCCGGCGGACCCGCGCCACGACCTGGCGGAACGCCATCATCCCGAAGAACACGAGCCCGAAGTAGCCGGTCGAGGGGTAGACGAAGCCGACGAGGTCCTCGAATGGCAGTGTCAGTCCGCCGACCAGGGCGGCGACGGTGAGGACGAGGCAGATGGCGGAGTAGCTGGGACCCGTTTTCACGGGAAACTGGTCGGCCACGGTCCACAGCATGGGGGCGGCCGTGGAGTAGATGCCCAGCAGGGTGATTCCGGAGAAGACGTAGCCCAGCCACGGGGCGAGGTCGATACCGAGCATGACGAGCGGCGTCGCCTGGTCGAATGTCCGGGGCAGCGTCGCGAGCAGGGCCAGCGCGCACACGGCCATGACCCCGCCGTAGACGAACCCGGTCAGCGTGCTGGGCGCCACCGTCGTGCGTACAGCCCGGTCGGTGCGGCCGAGACGGGTCAGGAAGGGCACGGCGATGATCAGGACGGCGGTGCAGTAGAGCACGGTGCCGAGGAACCAGTTGTCGGTGGCCTTGGTCGGCGGGTACTGGGCGAGGTTCTCGTTCGCGTCCTGCAGTGCGCCGGCGTTCTCGATGACGACCCATACGGTCACCACGGCGATGATGACGATGACCAGCGGCCCGATGCGTCCGATGATTTCGACGAGGTTGCGGAAGCCGAGCATGAGGGTGACGGCGACGATGACGGCCATGCTGATGGTGCCGACCCAGATCGGCAGGCTGAAGACGTCGGCGACGAGGGGCCCGGCGCCGGAGAACATCGTGACCGCGATCATGAAGACGAACACGGGGACGCAGATACGCAGGATCGTGCCGAGGAACTTTCCGCAGATGTCCACGAACGGGTCGACCCTGTCGTCGCGGTGTCGCCTGCCCCACTCCGTCAACGACGACAGGATCCAGGAGAACAGGACGATCACGACGATGATCGCGGCCATGCCCCACCACCCGTGGGCGGTGAAGTACTGCATGCTCTCCTGGCCGGTCGCGATGCCGGCGCCGATGAAGAACGAGCACTGGGCGCCCGTGAACAGCAGGATGTGTTTGATGCGGCCGAACACGGTGGAGACGTCCCCGAACGTCTGGTGTTGTGGCCGGGTGCTGGTCGGTGTGCTGGTCGGTGTGCTGGTCGGTGTGCTGGTCGGTGTGCTGTGGTCGGTCATGTCAGATCCCTCCGGGTCGTCCGGGCCGTCCGGGTCGTCCGGCGTTGTCGGGGTGGGGGACGGTGGCGCGCCCCGGTGTCGGTGCCTCCGGTGCCCCCGGTGTGCCGGGGGACGCGGACCCGGTGGTTGCCGGTCCACGAGGGGGCGTCGACGGTGGTTGTGGTGGTGGGACGTGCCGTGTGACCGAGACAGTCATCGGTGCACCTTTCGTGGTGGTGTGGTGGTGGGCGCAGGGGGCGCAGGGGGGCGCAGGGGACGCAGCGGCCGGAGTCGCTGGACGGGCTAGACGTCCCCGTAGAGGGTTTCCACACACGTCAGGTAGGCGTTGGTCGTCGGGGTGACCCCCTTGGCCCGGGCCTGCTCGAGGTTCTCGCGCGTCTTGCGGGGGATGATGTCCTCCACGCGCTTACGCAGGGATTCGGGGGAGGCGTCGGCGCCGTTGAGGTACTCCTCGGCACCGCCGGAGACACCGCCGGTGTTGTGCCACCATTCGGTCTGGAACAGGATCCCGCGGTCCTGGAGCAGCTGTGCCAGACGCTCCTCCTCGGCCTGGTTGGTCGCCTTGATCTGGTTGTTCGCCGGACCGAAGACGTACCGGTAACGGAGCCCGGCGATCGTCGTGTCGTCGAGGAGGCCGCCGATCGCCGCCGGGCAGAAGATGTCGGCTTCGTGGGTGAGGACCTCGTCGACCGGGATCGAGTCCACCGCCGCGTCCGGGTGCTTGTCCTGCAGGGCGGTGACCCGGTCGGCGTCCAGGTCGGAGACCGTGACCAGGGCGCCGGCGTCGATGAGGTGCTCCGCGAGGTACCAGCCGACCTCGCCCAGGCCCATGACGACCGCGGTCTTGCCGGTCAGGTCGTCGTCGCCCTCGGTGAAGCGCACGGCCTCCCGCAGGGCCAGGTAGGTGCCGTAGGCGGTGGGCTTGCCGCTCGCGCCGATCGGCGAGCTCGGGCCGTTGGTGAACTGCATGGAGAAGTGCTCGTTGATGGCGTCGGCCATGGCGGTGGGGAACGCCAGGTCCGGGCTGGTCATCGTGCGGCACCTGTCGATCGCGAAGGCCAGGAAGCCCAGCGCCTCCAGGTCGTCCAGGTCGATCCCGTCGGTGTGGACGGTGGTCTTGCAGCCGCCGAAGTCCAGGCCGGCCGCGATGTTCTTGAAGCTCATCGCGCGGCCGAGGTTGAGCCCGTCGCTGATCACGTCGATCTCCGGGGTGGACAGCGGGTGGCGACGGGTCCCTCCGGCCATGATGGCGTGGTGCTTGTTCCGCAGTCCCAGGCGGCGGCTGTGCTGGTGGCACATGAAGCGGATGTTCTTGCCGGCGTGGAAGTAGGCCTCGATGCCCTCGTGGCGGCCCTGACGCACCAGGTCGAGGACCTCGTCGAGGTAGTCGGCCAGGCCGTGCTCCGCGAAAAGCTCCCGGACCTGTGCGGTGTTGAGGTACTCGCCGTCGTGGCTCAGCGTGGTGTAGGCGGTGAAGTCGGCGTTGTAGCGGGAGAAGTCGGTTTCGGTGTCCCACTCGCGTGCGGCGCACAGGGTGTGCTCGTCGGTGCGCCAGTTGTACTGGAGCTTCAGGGTCGTCAGGCCTGCCTTCTCGAGCGGGGTGAAGATACTGCGGTCCACGTGGTCTCCTTGTGTTCGGTGGTGTCCGACCGGATCACCCGGGGTGGTGTGATCCAGGCCATCGGGATGCAGGCCATGGTCGTGGATCACAGGATGGTTTGTCACCAGCATTCGGTTGAAGTTAGTTTTGACATATGTCGTACAAGAGCAACGGTGCAGGTTGGGACCTCACCCAGGTGCAGAAGCTGGTGGACGATCTCGCGGAGTCGCTGGGGCGGTCGGTGGCGGTCGACAACCCGGCGCTCGAGCTGGTGTGCGCCAGTGCCCAGATCGGTGCGATCGACGACCGGCGGATCGCGGCGATCATCGACCGGTCGTCGCCGCCGGAGCCGGTGCCGTGGATGCTCGGGTACGGCCTGCAGGACGCGGTCTCCCACGTGCGGCTACCGGCCAACCCGGATTTCGATATGCTGGCGCGCGTCTGCTTCCCGGTGCGCCGCAACAACCGTCTGCTGGGGTACCTGTGGCTCTTCGACGAGCCGCCGGTGACCGACGAGGAGATCGAGGCGGCGACGGCGCTGTCGGGCACCCTGGCGGGACTGCTCGGGGGCGGTCCGCACGGCGCGGTCGGCAGGGCGGGCCGCGCGCGGACCCTGACCAGTGACATCCTCGGTGGCGTGGAGGGGGCGGTGGCCCGCGCCGTCGAACAGGGGTACCTGCCCGAGGACGGTGCGCTCGCGGTCCAGGTCGTGCGCCTGGAGGGGCCGGCCGCCCGGCTGGACGCCGTCGGGCAGGGCGATGACGACGTGCTCCAGCGTCTGCTCTTCGAGCTCGGCCGGGTTCACCCGCTCCGGCCGTTCCTCGTGTCGGACGGGGTCGGGGGTGTGGACGGCAAGGACGTGCTGGTCGTCGTCGAGCGCAGCCGTTCGGCGGTGGAGTCCTGCCGGGTGGCGACGGACCTGGGACAGGCCGTGGCCAGCACGGGGGCACGTGTCGAGGCGGTGGGGTCCTCCGAGATCGAGAGCTCGGGCGTGGCCGAGGGGTCGATGCGCAGGGCGCGCTTCCTGTCCGAGGTCGCCGCGTTGGCGGGGCTGGGTGAGCAGCCGTTGTCCTGGGAGAACGCCGGAGCGTGGAGGCTGTTGTACGGGTGGCAGTTGACCGGGGCCACGGTCCAGGCGTTGAGTCCCGAGGCCCACCGGCTCACCATGGCGGGCAACGCCGACCAGTGGCGGACGGCCCTGAGCTACCTCGACCACGGGCGTAACACCACGGCCACCAGCGCCAGCTTGTTCATCCACCGCGCCACGCTCCACTACCGGCTGCAGCGCATCCGCGACGTCGTCGGCGGGGTCCTCGACGACGGTTGGTCGTCGTCGGCGTTCCACATCGCCTTGCGGCTCCATGCGCTGCTGGAGGGGCGGCGACGGGACGGGGCCGCTGTGCCGACCCCGCCGGCGCTCCCGGGCTGGGCGGACGTGTCCGCCCCGCGCAACGACACCGCCGGCTCGCTGACCTGACGGGCGATGCGTGGGGCCGGGGATCCTGGACGGGATCCCGGTCTCCTAGACGGGGTAGCCCTGTACCGGGCCGTCGGTGTTCGGTTCCCACCCCAGCTCCGGGGCGACGTGTTCGGCGAAGGCAGACAGGATCCGCAGGTTGGCGTCCACGCCGAGCTGGCTGGGGATCGTCAGCATCAGGGTGTCGGCCTCCATCACCGCCGCGTCCTGCTTCAGCTGCTCGACGAGCTTGTCGGGTTCGTCGGCGTAGGTCCGTCCGAAGGTGGCGGTGCTGTCGTCGATGTAGCCGACCCCGCCGTCGTCGCCGGAGCCGAACATGCGGCGGTCCGTGTCGGTGAGGATCGGGAACACCGACCTGGACACCGACGTCCGCGGGGTCCAGGTGTGCCCGGCGTCCTTCCACGCCTGCCGGAACAGGCGCAGCTGGTCGGCCTGGAGGTCGGAGAACTCGTCCCCGTTGGCTTCGGTCAGCAGGGTGGAGCTCATCAGGTTGACCCCCTTCTGCGCGGCCCACACGGCGGTGTCGCGCGAACCGGCGCCCCACCAGACGTGCTTACGCAGTGACAGTGACGTGGGCATCACCGGGACCTGCGCATTCGGCTGGTACATCCGCGGGTACTGCTGGTCGAGGGGGAGGGCGGTCGCGATGCCCTGTCCGTCGACGGCGGACATGAAGCGGTCGAACTTCTGCCGCGCCATCTCGGCGCCCTTCGGGTCGTCGGGCTCCGGGTGGTAGCCGAACTCGGCGTATCCGCGGTCCACGGGCTCGGGCGATCCCCGGGAGACGCCGAGCGCGACCCTGCCGTCGGCGAGCAGGTCCAGCTGGGCCGCTTCCTCCGCCAGGTGGAGGGGGTTCTCGTAACGCAGGTCGATCACGCCGGTACCGACCTCGATGCGCGAGGTGCGGGCGGCTGCGGCGGCGAGGATTGGCATGGGGGCGGCGTGTTGCGGGGCGAAGTGGTGCACACGCCAGTACGCGCCGTTGGCACCGATCTCGTCGGCGCCGACGGCGATCTCCACGGCGTTCCTGATGTTCTCCTTCGCGCCGGGCATGGTGCGGCCCGGGGTGGAGGGGCCGGACGCCCCGAGGTCGTAGTGGCCGAAGCTGAGGAACCCGAAGGCTTTCATGACGTCTCCTGAGGGACGGAAGTAGTTGATATGTCAACTATATGGCGTGTCCGGCATCTCCACAAGGCGCTGTGCCGCCACCTGCCCGGCGAGGCGGCCCGCCCGGTTCGCCCCCACCGTCGAGGCCGTCGACCCGTACCCGGCCAGCAGGACCCGCCGGTCGCGCACCACCTCGACCTCGTTGGCCACGGTGATCCCGCCGCCACGTTCCCGCAGGTGAAGCGGTGCCAGGTGGGTCAACGCCGGACGGAAACCGGTGTTCCAGAAGATCACGTCCACCGGCTCCCGGTGCCCCGCGGGGAAAGGCCGCCAGCTGGCAGGCTGCACCAGCTCCTGCTGTGCCACAGGGTCGGCCGCCGGGTCCGGGCCGCCGAAGGTGACCGAACGGGTGTTGATGCCGGTGAACATGCCGCGGGAGACCAGCGTCCCGTCCGCGACACCGTCCAGGTAGGCGGGCAGGGGAGGGATGCCGGTGTTGCGCACCACCGAAGCCGGGCGTCGGCCGCTTTCGGTGTCCGCGCGGACCCGCCGCTCCACGTCGCGTCCCCAGGAGGCGTCGTCGTTGTCGAAGGTGCGCTCCACGAAGTTCGGTGGATGGCGCGTGGCCCACACCGTGGACGCCGCCCCGCCGGGTTCGTGCAGTTCCAGCAGGAACTGCACGGCGCTGAGCCCACCGCCGACGACGAGCACCCGCTCCCCGGCGAAGTCCTCTTTCCGCGTGTAGTCGGTGGTGTGCAGCTGACGCCCGGCGAAGGTGTCGATCCCGGGCACGTAGGGGATGTAGGGGTGCGTCCAGGTGCCGGTGGCGCTGATCAGCATCCTGGTCTGCAGCCGCTCGCACCTCCCGTCGACCACGACCGTCACCGTGAGTGGCCCCGGTGCGTCCCCCTCGACGCGGATCACGCGCGCCGGACGCCGGACCTGCAGGTCGAAGGTCTCCTCGTAGGTCCCGTAGTAGTCCGCCACCAGCCGGGAGGCGGGGATGGCGGGGTCGGGACGTGGCATCGGGAGCCCGGGCAGGTCGGCGATGCCGTGGGCACGTCCCAGGGTCAACGAGTCCCACCGGTGCCGCCACGCCCCGCCGGGCCCGTCGTTGCCGTCGAGGACGAGCATCCCGCGACCCGGGGTGAACCCCCGGCGGGCCAGGGCGTGTGCCGCGGCGAGGCCGGCCTGCCCGGCGCCGACGACGATCACCGGGTACATTCAGCGCACCTGTTCCAGGACGTGGTCGTCGGCGAGGTAACTGCTGTGCGAGTCCCACTCGCCCCGGAACCACAGGTAACCGTCGGTCATGCGCCCCAGGATACGTCCGACCACGCCACCCTGCCGGTCGGCGGGGATCCCGTCGGCGGTGTCGGCCCCGAACCCCGCGGACGTGGGGTCCACCCCGTGCACACCGCCGAGCGCCCCGGTCGCCGCACCGATGAGGTCGCCAGGAGCGCGCCAGGCGTGGACCTCCGCGTCCCCGTCGAGGGCGTCGACATGCAGCTGCCCGGCCCGGTCGACCCCGACACCGGGGCTGCCCAGCAGGTGCAGCGTGTCGGCGGCCAGGGGAGCGGACGGGTCACGCGCCGCCGCCCCGACCAGGGTGGTGCCGTAACTGTGGGCGACCACCTGCAGCTCAGCGCCCTCCGCCGACGTCTCCCGCAGGCTCGACTGCATACGCCGGAGCGCCGGGGCACCGGCACCGGCGTAGGTGGGGCTCATCCCGTGGAACACCGTGCCCGGCGCGGTGTAGCCGTGCCAGGCGACGACGGCGTGTCCGGAGCCGGCGATGCGGCCCGCACCTGCGGCCGAGCCCACCAGGGCACCGTCCGAGGCGGAGCCGACACCGCTGACCAGCGTGGTGACCTTCTCCGCGGTCCGGATGTCGCCGACGACGACCGTCGGTTCCCCGCCGATCTGCTGCACCGACACCCCGACGGCGTCCGGGTCCAGTCCGCGTAACGCCAGCTCCTGCCGGCTGGCGACCACCGCACGGCGCAACGCCTCTTCACGTGAGCTGTCGAGTGACCCGGCCAGTCCCCCGGGAATGGTCACCGACGTGGCGGTGGCCCCGGGGGCGGCGACGAGTTCTGCGGTGGCAGCGGCGGCGTCCGGGGTCCGGAGGTCCACCGCGGACACCGTGGGGGCGTCGCGGACCGAACATGCCGCAGAGACGACCGACGCCGTCGCGCCGTCCACGGTGGTGGCGAGGGCGCGGCAGGCGTGCAGGACCAGTGAGGAGGCGGCCGCGACCGCGTTCAACGGTGGCACGGGCACCGGAGGGGTCACCGTGCCGGCCGGGGAGACCTGCATCCCGGTGGCGCGGGACAGGGACAGGACCGGGGCGACCTGTGCCTTGACCTGGGCGAGCGTTGTGGCGTGGTGGTGCAGGACGGTACCCACCCACCGGGCCGCCACCGACACGGCGAGCAGCCGGTTTCCGGAACCGTCGAGGCGGTGGCGCATCGCGTCCGACGCGCTGCCGGTCCATCCCGGGAGCTCACCGTGCCTCCGCACCGCCGTTCCCGCCGAGTCCGCCCGGTGTGCCGCCGACGTCCACCGTCCGGCGGCCTCGGCGGCGTCTTCCATCGGTGCCGCGGCGAGGTCGTGGACGTCCATCAGCGCCCACCTCCCGGCGTGGTGGCCGTCAACGACGCCGCCGCATCCTGTTCTGCGAGGTCCACGGCCTCGACGAAGGTGCGCAGGTCCCGGCTGACGACCTCGACCACCCGCGCTTCCCCGTCCACCGCCGCGGCGACCCTGCCCGCCCCTTCGGCCAGTGCCGCCACGGTCCGTCCACCCGGCAGGGACGCCGCGGGAGGAACGCCGTCGGCGAGGTGTTCCGCGGTCGCCGCCACCTCGGACGCCTCGGCGTCCAACGCGTGTGCTGTCGCGCTGACCTGTGAAGGGTCGATGCCGAATACGGTCGTCACGGTCGTCATGGTGCCTCCTGGAGCATCCGGTGAACAGCGGTCCACGGAGACTACGACAGGAGCACGCGGAAGGAGAAGGGGCCGCGGCGGCGACGGGCGAACCTGTGGACAACTTTCGTCGAATTCGCCGCGGAACCACCCCGGCCCTGTGCATAACCCGGACGAGGCCGAGGTCAGCCCAGCCGGCCCTCCAGGCGGTCGATGTACCCCCGGCTCGTGGCGTCCAGACCAGTGAAGCTCACCGACTTGCCCCGTCGCGCATACTGCTCGCGCACCCCCTGCAGGGCGGCGACCGTCGAGGAATCCCACACCGTGGCGCCCGAGAAATCCACCGTGACCTCGTCCGGGTCCCCGGCGTAGTCGAACTGGTACACCAGGTCGTTGGACGACGCGAAGAACAGCTGCCCCTCCACCCGGTACCGTCCGCCGCCCGGCCCGTCGGTCTGCACCACCCTGGTCAGGTGCGCCACACGGCGGGCGAACGCCACCATCGCGGTGAGGACCCCGAGGATCACACCGACGGCCAGGTTGTTGGTGAGCACCGTGGAGACCACCGTCACCAGCAGCACCACCGTCTCCGACAGCGGCATCACCCGCAGGGTACGTACGCTGTTCCAGTCGAAGGTCGTGAACGCCACCACCAGCATCACCGCCACCAGGGCGGCCATCGGGATCTGCCCCACCAGGTCTGACAACGACACCGACAGGACGATCAGGAACACCCCGGCGAGGAAGGAGCTGATCCGTGTCCGGGCGCCGGCCTGCTTCACGTTGATCATCGTCTGGCCGATCATCGCGCAGCCGCCCATCCCGCCGAAGAAGCCGGTCACCACATTCGCCGCACCCTGGCCCAGGGATTCGCGTGTCTTGTCCGAGTGCGTGTCCGTCAGGTCGTCCACCAGCTTCGCCGTCAGCAGCGACTCCATCAGGCCGACCAGGGCCAGGGCCACCGCGTAAGGCGCGACGATCCCCAGTGTCTCCAGGGAGAAGGGCACGGACGGCACGCCGAACCCGGGGAAGGACGTCGGCAGCTCGCCCTGGTCGCCGACCGTCGGCACGTCCCAGCTGAACACCATCACCGCCAGGGTGATCAGCAGGATCGACGCCAACGGGGCCGGGAAGTGCGTCGTCAGCCTCGGGAACACGATGATCACCAGCAGCCCGGCCGCCGTCAACGGGTACACCAGCCACGGGACGTCGAACAGGTGCTGCAGCTGTGCGGAGAAGATCAGGATCGCCAGCGCGTCGACGAAACCCACCATCACCGACCGCGGGATGAAGCGCATCAGCTTGGCCACCCCCAACGCGCCCATGACCATCTGCAGCACGCCGCCGAGAATCACCGTGGCCAGGAGGTACTCCACCCCGTGATCGCGGGCGACCGGGAAGATCACCAGGGCGATCGACCCCGCTGCCCCCGACACCATGCCCGGGCGTCCGCCGAGGACCGCGGTCACGCACGCCATGGTGAACGCCGCGTAGAGGCCCATCATCGGATCCAGCCCCGCCACGATCGCGAAACTCAGTGACTCCGGGATCAGGGCGAACGCCGTGACCAGACCGCCGAGGATCTCCACGGTGAGCAGGCGGGGGCTCCGGAGTGCGTCGAGCACCCGGGACGGGGAACGTTGGGCCACAGAAGAACTCACCCGACAATCCTAGACCGGTCACGTACCCTTGGCAGCATGCGCATCGCCGTCATCCAGATGAACTCCGTGCCGGACGTCGACAAGAACCTCGAGAAGATCAGATCCTATATCGCCGGTTCCGCCGAGAATGGCGCTGACCTGGTGGTGTTCCCTGAGGCTGCGATGTTCCCCTTCGACGCGGGCAGGTTGGACGTCGTCGCCCAGCCGCTCGACGGTCCCTTCGCCAGGGCCGTCGCCAAGGCGGCCGCGGACGCCGGGACGACGGCGGTCGTCGGGATGTTCACCCCGGCCGACACCGTCTACCGGCTTCCCTCCGGGGAGTTGCAGGCCGAACCGGTGGAGGGGTCGGGCCAGGCGAACAAGTTCCGTCGCGTCCACAACACCCTGCTGATCACCGGGCCGCAGGGCACGGAGCACTACCACAAGATCCACACCTTCGACGCCTTCGGCTACCGCGAGTCCGACACCGTCAAGCCGGGGACCCGCCGGGTCACCTACGACGTCAACGGCGTGACCATCGGCCTGGCGACCTGCTACGACATCCGGTTCCCCGGACACTTCTACGCCCTGGCGGAGGAGGGGGCCACCGTCATGGTCGTGCCCACCGCCTGGACGGACGGTCCGGGCAAGCTCGACCAGTGGCGCACCCTCACCGCCGCACGCGCCCTCGACACCACCAGCTACGTGGTGGCCGCCGGCCAGGCACGTCCGGGTTCCCCGGAGCGGTACGGCCAGAACGACGGCCCGACGGGCATCGGCCACTCCGTGATCGTCAGCCCCGGTGGTGCACGTCTGGCCGAGTCCGGCTACGTCGCCCAGATCCTCATGGTCGACATCGACCCGAACCACGTGGAGAAGGTCCGCAAGGGACTGCCCGTGCTCAAGGGGCACCGTCAGGACCTGGAGATCGGCCGCCGGGGCACCACCGGGGAGTAGCGGACCGTCACGGCTCGGCGATGATCTGCTCCGGGTCGACGCCGACGTCGGTGAGGATGCGGACCTGTCGGCGGACGGTGTCCGGGTCGTCGCCGGAGACCAGGACGAAGGCGCCGTCGCGTCGTCCGTCCCCCGGCGTCCGTCCCAACGCGGCGTCGAGCGCGGCCTCCGCGGCGGTGACGTGGTCCTCGTCGACCACGACCGGGGTGACGGTGAGCCAGGGGAATCCGGCCTCCAGGCCCCGGAGGTCCCCCAGGCTGTGCAGGTCACGGGAGGTGTCGGCGCCCCAGAACAGGTGCACCGGCGGCGGGTCGTCCAGGCTGGACAGGTCGAGGACCAGTGCCCGCAGGGCGGCGAGTCCGGTGTTCACCGCGATCATCACGACGGTCGCGGGGGAGTCTGCGCCGGTCGGGACCCCAAGGCCGCCGGTCGGGTTGGCGATGACCCACGTCTCGCCGACCTCCGGTTCGCCGGCGGCCGCGGGGCAGTGGAACTCCAGGTAGCCGGCCGGGTTCGGCGGCAGGGCGGAGGCGTACTGGTGCCAGACGTCCGGCATGGCCGGGGTGCGTACCTCCAGTGCCTGGCCCGCCCAGCCGGTCTCCGGCGAGGACGCCTGCAGGCGCACCACGGTGGTCCGGGTGGTGCGGTGTGCGACGTCGAGCACCGTCGCCGACAGGCACGCGGGGATCCCGGCCTCGTCGTCCTCGACGGCGCCCAGGGCGACGATGCGGACGGCGTCGTCCACGACGTGCAGGAGCTCGGTCAGTCCGTCGGGGATGCCCAGCTCGGCGGCGCGACGGTAGGTCAGGCCGACCCCCGGGTAGGGGACACCGAACTCCTCGCAGACGGCACGTCCGGCCGCTTCCGCCGCGGCCTCGTAGTGGGCCAGCGTCACCCCGTACTTGCGCATGTCCCGGCCGATGTCCGCGAGGTCGGCGGTGTGGTCGGCGGTGAACGCCGTCTGGCCGGCGACGATGCCGTCCGCGGCGTGCAGGATGGCCCGGCGCAGCATCTCCGGCGGGACTGGTGCCGGCGGCACGGCCGCACCGGTAGCGGTGGCGGGTGAGTGGTCCGGGGCGAGCGGGGAGGTGAGCGTCCGGAGGTGGTCCCGGGCGCGTGCGGTGATGCCGTCGATGCGTGTGCGGGCGCTCCGGACCGCCGGACCGAGTGCGTCCAGCGCGGCGACGTCGGTGGTCGCGCGTCCCCTCTCGTCTGTCATGGGGACCATTGTGACACGTCGTCGCGGATCCTCCGGTCCACCCGGGAAAAGTGTCGTACATCACACACAGAAAGTAAGGTTGAGTGGAACAGACTCAAGATGACTGGCGTTGGAATGACCGTAAGCGAAAGTTGATACTGACGCGCTAAAGTAGAACCCGGCACGCACACGCAGAACAGGAGACTGACGATGAGCGGATTCACACCCACCACCCGTACCCAGGAGGCACTCCAGGCTGCACTGCAGTCGGCCAGTGCCAACGGGAACCCGGACATCCGTCCGGCCCACCTTCTCGTGGCGATCCTCGACCAGGAGGACTCCATCGCCCGCCCCGTCCTGCAGGCGGCAGGCGTCGACGCCGACGGTGTCCTGCGTGACGCCCGCGACCTCGTCGCCGGCTACCCCCAGGCCTCCGGCTCCGGCCTGGCGAACCCGAACTTCAACCGGGACGCCCTCAACGCCCTCACCGCCGCCCAGGAACTCGCCGAGGAGCTCGGCGACACCTACGTCTCCACCGAGGTGCTGCTCGCCGGCATCGCCAAGGGCGACTCTGAGGCGGCCAAGGCACTGCACGCCCGCGGCGGCACGTTCGACGCCATCCGTGGCGCCTTCGAGTCCGTCCGCGGCAACCGCAAGGTCACCACGGAGGAGCCGGAAGGCCAGTTCCAGGCGCTGGAGAAGTACTCCACCGACCTCACCGCACGGGCCCGCGAAGGCAAGATCGACCCGGTCATCGGACGTGACCAGGAGATCCGCCGCGTCGTCCAGGTGCTGTCGCGCCGCACGAAGAACAACCCCGTGCTCATCGGTGAACCCGGCGTGGGCAAGACCGCCATCGTCGAAGGGCTCGCCCGGCGTATCGTCGCCGGCGACGTCCCCGAGTCGCTGCGGGGCAAGACGCTGATCAGCCTCGACTTGGGCTCCATGGTGGCCGGTGCGAAGTACCGCGGCGAGTTCGAGGAGCGGCTCAAGGCCGTCCTGGACGAGATCAAGGAGGCCGAGGGCGAGATCGTCACCTTCATCGACGAGCTGCACACCATCGTCGGCGCCGGTGCCACCGGCGAATCCGCGATGGACGCCGGCAACATGATCAAGCCGCTGCTCGCCCGTGGTGAACTCCGTCTCGTCGGTGCGACGACCCTCGACGAGTACCGCAAGTACATCGAGAAGGACGCCGCGCTGGAGCGCCGTTTCCAGCAGGTCTACGTCGGCGAGCCGACGGTGGAGGACACCGTCGGTATCCTGCGCGGACTCAAGGAGCGCTACGAGGTCCACCATGGTGTCCGCATCCAGGACTCCGCGCTGGTCAGTGCCGCGTCCCTGTCGGACCGCTACATCACCAGCCGGTTCCTCCCGGACAAGGCCATCGACCTGGTCGACGAGGCCGCGTCCCGGCTCCGCATGGAGATCGACTCGCGTCCCGAGGAGATCGACGACGCCGAACGCGTCGTCCGACGCCTCGAGATCGAGGAGATGGCCCTCAGCCAGGAGACCGACGAGGCCTCGAAGGACCGTCTGGCGAAGCTGCGTGCCGAACTCGAGGACGAGCGTGAGACGCTCAACGGGCTCATGGCCCGCTGGGAGAACGAGCGTGGCGCCATCGACCGTCTGCGTGAACTGAAGGAGGAACTCGACAACCTGCGCACCGAATCCGAGATCGCCGAACGCGACGGCGACTACGCCCGTGTCGCCGAACTGCGCTACGGCCGCATCCCGGAGCTGGAGAAGCAGGTCGGTGAGGCGGAGTACGAGGCAGCCCAGGCCGAGGAGCAGCGCATGCTCACCGAGGAGGTCACCCCGGACACCATCGCCGAGGTCGTCTCCGCGTGGACCGGTGTCCCCGCCGGCAAGATGCTGGAGGGCGAGACCGAGAAGCTGCTGGCCATGGAGAAGGTGCTCGGTGGGCGCGTCGTCGGGCAGGACGAGGCCGTGACCGTGGTGTCGGACGCCGTGCGGCGGTCCCGTGCCGGTGTCGCCGACCCGGACCGTCCGACCGGTTCCTTCCTGTTCCTCGGGCCGACGGGTGTGGGCAAGACCGAGCTGGCGAAGTCGCTGGCGGAGTTCCTCTTCGACGACGAGCACGCCATGGTGCGCATCGACATGTCGGAGTACGGCGAGAAGCACTCCGTGGCACGACTGGTCGGTGCGCCCCCCGGATACGTCGGCTACGACGCCGGTGGACAGCTGACCGAGGCCGTGCGGCGCCGCCCCTACACGGTGGTGCTGTTCGACGAGGTGGAGAAGGCCCACCCGGACGTCTTCGACGTGCTGCTGCAGGTCCTGGACGAAGGGCGCCTGACCGACGGTCAGGGCAGGACGGTGGACTTCCGTAACACCATCCTGATCCTGACCTCGAACCTCGGCGCCGGTGGCTCGGACGAGCAGGTCATGAACGCGGTGAAGGCGGCGTTCAAGCCGGAGTTCATCAACCGCCTGGACGACGTGGTCATCTTCGACGCCCTGTCGGCCGAGCAGCTGACCTCGATCGTGGAGATCCAGGTCGCCCAGCTCGCCGAGCGACTGGCTGCCCGGCGCCTGGACCTGCAGGTTACCGACGACGCCAAGGCGTGGCTCGCCGAGCGTGGCTACGAACCGGCCTACGGTGCCCGGCCGTTGCGCCGCCTGATCCAGAAGGCGATCGGCGACGCGCTGGCGAAGAAGCTGCTGGCCGGCGACGTGCGCGACGGTGACACGGTGCAGGTCGACGTGCCGCGTGTGGACGGGGTCGCCGACCCCACCGCCGACGCACTGGCCATCGGGTCCGTGGAGCACGAGGGGTAGCGGCCCCCGCTCCGGCGGAGAGACAGGCACCGTCCTGTGCCCGCGGTCGATCCTGACTGCGGGTACAGGACGGTGCCTTTCTGCGTACCACGGTCAGGCGTGGCCCCCGCGACAGAGCAACCCCGTAGGACGGTGTGACCGACCTGCGGGGTTGCTCCGTCCCGCCGCCGTCGCGCCGCCGTCGCGCCGCCGTCGCGCCGCCGTCCCGCCGCTGCATGACATCTGTCATGCGGAACCTGTGACATCCGCGGCCCAGCCCATGACAAACCCCTCTACCTGGGGCATCGCGGAACCAGCAGGATGGGGGTCATGACCACGACACCAGCCATCAGCGTCCGGGACCTGACACGCACCTACCAGTCGAGAAAGAAGAAGGACGCCTACACCGCCGTCAAGGGCGTCTCCTTCGACGTCCACCACGGCGAGGTCTACGGCCTGCTCGGCACCAACGGCGCGGGGAAGACCTCCACCCTGGAGATCGTCGAGGGGCTCGCCGCACCCACGGCCGGCACGGTCCGTGTCCTCGACAAGGACCCTGTCGCCGACCGGGCGTGGATCCGTCCCGAACTGGGCATCATGCTGCAGTCCGGTGGCCTGCCGAAGGAGCTCACCGTCGCCGAGACGATGCGCATGTGGGCGGGCACCTGCTCCACCCCGCTGCCGGTCGACGGCGTCCTCGACGAGGTCGACCTGGGCCACCGCACCGACGTCCGCGTCGGATCACTCTCCGGCGGCGAGCAGCGGCGCCTCGACCTGGCGTGCGCGCTGCTCAACGACCCCAGCGTGATCATCCTCGACGAGCCGACGACCGGGCTGGACCCGGAGTCGCGCAGCCGCACGTGGGAGCTGCTGGGGTCGTTGAAGAACCGTGGCGTGACCATGATCCTCACCACCCACTACCTGGAGGAGGCGGAGCGGCTCGCCGACCGGATCGCCATCATGGACCGGGGCGTGATCGCCGTGGAGGGGCGGCTGGACGACCTCGCCGCCACCGAGGGTGCCGAGATCAGCTTCACCCTCCCGCAGGCCACGGGTGGACGCGTGCAGGACGTGTTCCCGACGTTCCCCGGCGCGCAGGTCACCCGCGACGGTGACGATCTGCGTATCGAGACCTCGGACCTGCAGCGGGATACCCACCGGCTGCTCGACTGGGCCGCCGCCAACGACGTCACCCTCGGCCACTTCTCCGCCCGCCCCGCCAGCCTCGAGCGCGTCTTCAGCAAGATCGCCGGCGCCGACACCGCTGTCTGAAAGGAAGCACCATGAGTACCGCGACAACCCCCACCACGGCCCGCACCTCCACCCGCCCTGGGGGATCCCCTGTCAGGCGCTTCACCTCCTTGGCGCGTGCCGAGAGCCTGCAGTTCCTCCGCAACAAGACGCTGCTTGTCAACGCCACGCTGCTTCCCATGGGTTTCGGCCTGGCGATGTACCTCGTGCTCTCCGGCGACGACGAGCAGTCGAAGATCCAGGCGAGCGCGGTGGCGATGGAGTACTTCCTGCTCTTCGCGTTGATGTTCGTGCAGTTCTACACCGTGCTGTCCATGGTCACCACCCGGCGCGACGAGGGTGTGCTCAAGCGGTTGCGCACCGGGGAGGCCCGGGACGTCGAGATCCTCGGCTCCTCGTCCTTCCCCGGCGCGGTCCTGACCGTGCTGTTCACCGTGGTGATGTCCGGCCTGCTCATGGCCCTTGGCGCGCCGGGGCCGGTGAACGTGGTGCCGATCATCGTCGCCGTCCTGCTCGGGCTGGTCGTGACCAGTGGCCTGGCCCTGGTGACCAGTGGTTTCACGAAGAACCCGGAGGCGGCCCAGATCACCTCGATGCCGGTGATGCTGCTGATGTTCGCCACGATGGGCAACTTCCGTCAGATGTACCCGGAGGGGGTCAACGAGGTCCTGGCCCGCACACCGTTCGCCCTGATCTTCGATCTGCTGCAGTACGGCTGGGCCGGCAACACCACGGTGGACCGCATGAACGACGTCGCTCCGTTGACGTCCGGCGAGGTGCTCGGGGAGACCTGGCAGATGATGCTCATCCTGGTCGTCTGGGCCGGGGTCTGTGTCTGGGCGGGTGCGCGGTACGTCCGGTGGGACGTCCGGCACTGAGGGTGACCGCCGCTGATTAAATGGAGCCCATGAACCCGACAGTGTTGCAGTCCGTCACCAGCCCGCGCCGGACCTGGCGTGGCCTCGGGGCGGGCGCGAAGCTCATCGTCTACACCCGCCTGTCGGTGCAGTCGGCGGTGCTGGCGTTCGGCGTGTTCGCCGTCGCGCTCCCGGTGTTGTCCACCCGGCGGGAGCGGGTGTTCGACCTCTGGCAGCTGCTGGTGATCGGAGCGGTCGTCCTGGTGCTGGTCGTGGCCGGTCTGGTGGTCGTCGAGCGGCGTCCCGAGTTCAACACCAGGCCGCGGCGGCCCACGGAGCGCCTGGTGGTGGCGACCGCGGTGTTCAGCGCCGTGGTCTGGGGTGGCGGGGTGGTCACCTACCTCGTCGGCGACGGGTCGACGGCGCTGACGGGCATGTGCCTGGCGTTCGCCGCGGTGATCCTGGCCCCGTTGACCGTGCTGGCGTGGTTGCCCTGGCGGTGGACGGTCACCGTGGCGTTCTCCCTGGTGACGTCGGTGGTGATGTGGCAGGAGACGTCCTGGCTGCCGATGTTCTTCGCCACGTTCCTGTTGTGTACCTCCACCTTGTCCGCGTGGACGGTGGGCATCGCCAAGGAGCTGGACCGCGCGCGCCTCACGGAGTCGGCCCTGCAGGTCAGTGAGGAGCGGCTGCGGTTCTCCCAGGAGCTGCACGACACTCTGGGGCAGCGGCTGGCGGCGATGTCGGTGAAGGCGGAGCTCGCCCGCGCCCTGGCCCGCCGCGGCGACGACCGCCTGGACGGTGAGCTCGCGGCGCTGCAGGAGCTGGCGCGCACGTCGGTCACCGAGATGCACGAGGTCGTCGACGGCTACCGGGCGGTGAACCTGTCCACGGAGGTGGAGGGCGCCCGGGAGCTGCTGGACAGCGCCGGTGTCCGTCTGGAGGTCGAGGGCGACCCGACGGCGCTGTCGGCGCCGATGCGTGAGCTGGCGGCCTGGCTGGTGCGGGAGGGGACGACGAACGTGGTGCGCCATTCCGCCGCCACGTGGGTACGCCTGGTGTTCACCACCGACGGTGGCACCGGGTCGGTCACGATGAGCAACGACGGCGTGACCCGGGGTATCGAACGGTTGTCGGGGCTGGCGGGGATCCGGCGTCGGGCGGAGCCGCTCGGGGCGGCCCTCGTCGCCGAGCGCGACGGTAGTCTCTTCCATGTCACCCTCAGCCTGAAGGAGTAGTCCATGAGCGGTCGTGCCGTGATCCGCGTCGTCGTGGTGGACGACGAGTCCCTGGTCGCCAGCTCCCTGTCGACGCTGCTGTCGCTGGAGGACGACCTGGACGTGGTCGCCGTCCTCGGCTCCGGGGAGGAGGCGGTCGACTGGTGCCGCCGCCGTCCGGAGGTGGATGTGGTGGTCATGGACCTGCAGATGGGCGGGAAGGACGGCATCGAGACCGCGGGGGCGTTGCCGGACGGGGTGCGGGTGCTCATCGTCACCAGCCACGGCCGACCGCGCCAGCTCAAACGGGCCCTGGCGGGCGGGGTGCTCGGGTTCGTCCCGAAGACGTCCTCGGCGGAGGAGTTCGCCACGGCGGTGCGTACGGTGCACGCCGGGCGCCGCTACCTGGACCCGGAGCTCGCGGCGGCGGCGATCGGGGCGGGGGAGTCGCCGTTGACCGAGCGGGAGGCGCAGCTGCTCGAGGTCGCGGGCCAGGGCGGGTCGGTCGAGCAGATCGCCGCGGCGGTGCATCTGGCGGCGGGCACGACCCGCAACTACCTGTCCTCGGCGATGGGGAAGACGGGTGCCTCGACGCGGTTCGAGGCGTGGCGGATCGCCCGGGAACGCGGCTGGTTGTGACCCCGGGGGAGTGCCGGGCGGGCGTCTGCGGCCTCGGCGCGACCGCGGGACGACCTCGGGACGACCTCGGCACAGCGGCGGGGCGCTTTCCCTCGTAAACTGGTCCCCATGACGCTGAGCCACGCTGACCTTCCCGCCGGAACCCCTGCCGAACCGTTCATCCCCGCCCAGGAACTCTTCGAGGCCAGTACCCGTGGCGAACCCGTGACCGTCCTCGACTCGGACTGGGAATGGGGCGAGAACGCTGCCTGGAACCTCTACGTGACCAGGCATATCCCGGGCTCGTTCTTCTGCGACCCCGGCACCATGCTCTCCGGTTCGCCGTCCCCGGAGGCCGGGCGTAACCCGCTGCCGAACCGGCACGTCCTGCAGCAGCACATCGACGACTGGGGCATCCGGCCCGGTCAGCCGGTGCGCATCTACGACCGAGGAGGGCTGATCTACGCCGCCCGCGCCTGGTGGGTGCTGCGGTGGGCCGGTGTCACGGACGTGCGGATCCTGGACGGGGGGACGCCGGCCTGGCTCGCCGCCGGGGGCGACATCGCCGCCGGGATCGGGTGTCTGCGTGGCAGGGGGACCTTCGAGATCCTCGCCGGCGGGGCGCCGACGATGCCGACCGTCGGGCTGTCCGACGTCATGGAGATCTCGGCCACGGCAGCCACGGGGGCGGCGGCACCGCTGCTGATCGACACCCGTCCGACGGACCGCTACGAGGGGCTGCGCGAACGCCTGGACCGTCGGGCCGGGCACATCCCCGGGGCTATCGGGGTGCCGGTCGCCGACCTGCTGGACGAGGGACGCGTCCCGGCCCCGGAGGTCGTGCGCGAGCGTCTGGCCGCACACGGTGTCACCGGCGACGACGTGGCCGCCGAGGCCGTCGTCTACTCCGGTTCCGGGGTGAGCTCGGCGCTGTTCATCGCGCTGATGGAGCACGCCGGCCTGCCGGTGGCACGCCACTACATCGGGGGATGGTCGCAGTGGGCGTCCGACCGTTCGCGTCCGGTGGCACTGGGCTGACACAGGCTGACACAGGCTGACACAGGCTGACACAGGCTGACACAGGCTGACACAGGCTGACACAGGCTGATACCTGGCGCTTTTCCGCCCGAAATTACGCGGTTACGCCACGCCGGTGGCCGCCCGCGGTCTATTCTTTTGCCAGCGCCACACACGCACCGCACGAGGATACGGAGGTCCCCATGAAGGACGCAGCGAAGCAGGACGCCACTGACACCGGTGCCGGACAGTGCCTGGGGACTATCGACGTCGTGACCCCGATGCCGGGCACCGTGGCCCCGCTGTCGGCGGTTCCCGACCCGCTGTTCGCCGCCGGGACCGTCGGCCCGGGGATGGCTGTGGTCCCGGATCCCGGTGTGGAGTACGTGGCCGTCTGTGCCCCGGTGGAGGGCGTGGTCACCCGCCTGATGCCGCACCTCTTCCTCATCCTCACCGACGACGGGATCCCGGTGCTGGTCCACATCGGCATCGACACCGCGCACCTGGACGGACAGGGCTACTCACTGCATGTGGAGCAGGGGGACCGGGTTCGGGTCGGCGAACGCGTCACCACCTACGCACCGCTGTACATCGGCCGGCTCGGCTTCGACCCGATCGTGTCCGTGGTGATGATGCAGCAGGACGGCGGCGTCGAGGAGGTGCTGATGGCGGGGGAGCCGTCCGAACCCGGGGACGTGTTGTTCCGGTTCTGACCCGGGCAACGCCTATGCTGGTGCCATGTTCCGTCGATTCACCACCGTGGCGTGCGTCCTGTTGATGCTGCTGGGGGTCACCCGTCTCGGGGACCGGGTGAACCCGCAGTGGGGGGCACTGATCTTCTACCTGTATTTCGGCGTCCTGATCCTGCTGATGCTCAGCGCGGTCGTCTTCACCGGACGCGGCTACTTCGGCCCGGCCCGGCACCCGGTCAACCGGGTGTTCACCGGCCTGAGCTGGGTGGGCACGATCGGTGCCGTCGTCGTGATGCTGGAACTGGTGCTCGGCAGCGGGATGCTGCTGTGGGTCAACGTGATCGCCGGCGCCTGCATGTTCACCGGCATCGTCGGCGCCGCGGTCGTGGCGTTGTCCGCACGCCCATGGCGGGACCTGTTATACTCCCGGCGTCCCTGACCCCCTTCTACAGCCCGTGCTTTGCGGCGATGATCCCGCCCATGGTGTCGCGGGGCAGAAGGCGCGCGGCGGGGAACGCGAGACGTGAACTCGATCCGGTGGCGTAGAGGGGCCGGGGGCGGCGGTCCGAGATGGCCTTGAGGATCTCGTCGGCCACCTCCGCGGCGGAGATCCCGGTCGCCTCGTTGTCGTTGAGGTGGTTCAGCATCGTCCGGAACTCCTCGGCGTAGTGGCCGTGGTCGTCGACGTAGATGGTGCGACGCTCCGACAGCCCGGTGTTGATGGCCCCGGGTTCCATCACGCTGACCCCGATACCGAAGCGGCTGACCTCGCGCCGGGCGGAGAACGCGAAGGCCTTGACCGCGGCTTTCGAGGCTCCGTAACTGCCCCGGTAGGCCAGGGGGAAGCTGCCGAGCATCGACCCGACGAAGACGACGCGTCCGCGCCGGGCGTCCCGCATCTGCGGGAGCAGCAGCTGGGTGAGCTCCACATGGCCGATGACGTTCACCTGGAACAGCCGGACGAGTGCCTCGCGGGGGAGTTCCTCGAGGGGACCGTTCTGGCTCTCCCCGGCGTTGTTCACCAGGACGGTGACCGGCCCGGCACCGAGTTTCTCCAGATCGGCGGGTACGGCGGCGATGGAGTCGGGGTCCTCCAGGTCCAGCGGGATGAGCTCGACCCCGTCCGGGGCGTTGGCGCGGCTGGTCGGGGAGTCGGGGGTGCGTGAGGTGCCGATCACCCGGAACTGACGTCTGACCAGCTCCTTCGCGGTGGCGTGGCCGATGCCGGAGGTGGCGCCGGTGACCAGTGCGGTGTCCCCCTGGTGAGGGACGGGGAGCCTGGGGGTGCGGTAGCGGGAGAGGAAGGATGTTTTCGTCATGTAACCAGTGATACCCGCCTGACCCTCGTGCTGCGCCGGTTCGGTGCGGAAAAAGTCTGTCACCGTGCAGCCACAGCCCCTGAAACGTGCACGGGCTCAGACTTTTCCGGCGCTCGCCCGGGCAGCCCGGAGCGGGTTGGTTAAGGTACTGTCGGGTTCGATGTCTCCCCACACCGTGCCCGCCCTGACCGTGAACTGCACCTTCGGATACCGGGATGTCGTCGGGACGGTGGACACGGTGGTGTATCCGGGGGAGATCGTGGCCGTCACCGGTGCCAACGGTGCCGGGAAGTCCACCCTCGTGGACACCGTGGCCGGCGAGCTGGAACCCCTCGACGGGACCGTCCGGGTGCACGGCCCCGACGGGGACCTCGACCCGGCGTCACCGGAGGGTGCCGGGGCGGTCATCCACCTCTCGGAGCCGTCGTTCTTCCCGGACCTGACCATCGGCGAGCACGTGTCGTTGACGGCACAGGTCACCGGACGCGCCGACGAGGTCGACGCCGAGGTGGACCGTTGGGCGGTCACGCCGCTGCTCCGCAGTCTGCCCAGTCGGCTCTCCAGCGGTCAGCGACAACGCTCCTACCTGGGCCTGCAGCTGGTCCAGCGGGCGCCGGTGGTCACGCTGGACGAGCCCGAGAGGCACCTCGACGCCGACTGGATCGACTACCTGTGCGGCCGGCTCCGGGAGTGCAGCGAGGCCGGGGCAGCGGTCGTCGTCGCCACCCATGCACCGCAGATCGTCACGGCCGCCGACGGGGTCATCGCACTGTGATCGTCGTCAGGGTCGTCTGCGCCGTCGTCGCCCTCGTCCTGCTCACCGCCGTCGCCGAGCGCATGCTGCCCCTGCGTGCCGTGGAGCGGGACCGGTGGGAGTGGGGTCACCGGCCACGGGGGACGTTCCCCGGGATCGATACCGTCGGTGTCCGTCAGGTCGGTGCCTTCGGCGTTACCGGCATCCTGACCGGCTACCTGCTCGCCGGGATTCCCGGCGCCGTCGTCACCGGGGTTCTCGTCGCCGCGCTGCGGTGGGTCGCCGGCGTCCGTCATGCTCGACGGCTGCCCCGCATGCTGGACGACGGCATCACTCGGGCCATGTTCTCGGCGTCGCCGATGCTCTTCGACTCCGAGTCCGCGGCGAACATCTACGCGGCCGGATGGCTCCGCAACGCCACGGTCCGTGCCCGTCCCGTGCGGGGACCTGTCCTGCCCACGGTGATGGTCCGGCGGATCTGCAGACGGTCCTACATCCCGGCGCTCCTCGCCGTGGTCACTCTGCTGGGGATCGTCGCGGCGCCGGGATCCGCGCCTGTCACACGGACCGTGGTGCTCGTGCTGTGGGCGGTGCTGGCCTCGGCCGCATGGCGTGCCACCGCACTGGGGGTGCCCGGTGAGACGCTGTGGCGGTGGGCGGTCCTTGGCGTGCTCACCGTGGCCGGTGTGGGGGCGCAGTGGTTACTAGGGGTGCCGGCCTCGCCGCTCGTCTTCGCCGTGCTCGCCGCGCTGGCGATCGTGTCGGGGGCACTGCACCGGGGACGACCCCGGACCAACGACGATTTCACGGTCATCGAGGACGGGATCACTGGCGGGGTGCCCGTCGGGATGCTCGGCTACTGGTGCGCGGGGTGGATCGCGGTCATTCCCGCGGTCCTGGCGGCTGTGCTCGCGGCCTGACCCGGTCTGACACGGTTCCGGTTTCGGGTGCCGGAATCGGCGATCCGCTGTCGGCGGAATCCCGATCCTGGCACCCGAACACGGCGCGAACACACCACACCACCACCCGACCGCCACCGCACCACCACCCCGGCAGGGGGAGCGAGCAGGGGCCCACAATCAGGCGATGAGGGTGTGGCAGGTCACGTCTACGGTTATACTGACCCCGTTCGACGCATCATCCACAACTGAATCCGCCGTTCGCAGCCACTGTGGGAGAGGCCAGGTCCAGCGCCGGCCGCCGTAGGAGCAACACCTCCCCGTCGACACTCTCAGGCACCAGCACCATTGTGGCGAGGCAGCTCTGGAAAGAGCCGGTCACCGTCGTCCGTGGCTCGGCCGCCGAAGGAGAAAAAGCTCTCAGGCACCATCGACAGAGTGGGGAGGGAGTACACCCGTGTCCGCACGACAGCACACAGGAAGAGACCCCCTGACACATGGCAACGCCCCACGACGCATTCCCGAACCGTCATATCGGCCCTGACGCCGACGCCACCGGCGAGATCCTCGCGACCCTTGGGTACGGCAGTGCCCGGGAGCTCGCCGCCGCAGCCCTGCCGGCCAGCATCGCGCAGCAGGGGCCGATCGGCCTCGCCCCGGCGCTGGACGAAACGGAGGCCCTGGCCACCCTGCGTGGTTTCGCCGCGAAGAACACGGTCAAGAAGCAGCTCATCGGCGCCGGTTACTACGACACGGTCACCCCGGCGGTGATCCGTCGCAACGTGGTCGAGAACCCGGGCTGGTACACCGCGTACACCCCGTACCAGCCGGAGATCTCCCAGGGCCGGCTCGAGGCGCTGCTGAACTTCCAGACGATGGTCGAGGACCTCACGGGCCTGCCGATCGCCGGTGCGTCCCTGCTGGACGAGGCCACCGCCGTCGCCGAGGCCGTGCAGATGATGGCCCGGCTGAACACGAAGGCGGCGAAGAAGGACGGTGTGGTCCTGCTGGACGCCGCCCTGCACGCCTCCAGCATCAACATCACCCGTGCCCGCGCCGCCGCGGTGGGCATCCCGGTGGAGGTCGTGGACGTCACCGCCGACGTCGTCGCCGCCCGTGAGGACGCCCTGGTCGGTGTCGTCGTCTCGAACCCGGGCACGACCGGCGGGGTGCGCGACGACCTGGCCGAGGTCATCGCCGCGGTCCACGGGCGCGACGGCCTGGTCACCGTGGCCTGCGACCTGCTGGCGCAGGTGCTGCTCACCTCGCCCGGCGAGCTGGGTGCGGACATCGCGGTCGGCTCGGCGCAGCGTTTCGGTGTGCCGTTGTTCTTCGGCGGCCCGCACGCGGCGTTCCTGGCGTGCCGGGAGAACATGCAGCGTAAGCTGCCGGGGCGCATCGTGGGTGTGTCGGTCGACGCGGAGGGCACCCCGGCCTACCGGCTGTCGCTGCAGACCCGTGAGCAGCACATCCGTCGTGACAAGGCGACGTCGAACATCTGCACCGCGCAGGCGCTGCTGGCCGTGGTCGCGAGCTTCTACGCGGTGTGGCACGGCCCGCAGGGTCTGCGTGAGATCGCCACGGCCGTCCACGGCCGCGCGACCGCCCTGGCCGTCGGCCTGTCGGAGGCGGGGCTGACGCTGGCGCACGACCGCTTCTTCGACACGGTCACCGTGGAGGTGCAGGACGCCGCGGCCACCGTCGCCGCCGCCTGTGACCGGGGCTTCAACCTGCGCCATGTCGACGACACCCACGTCGGTGTCTCCGTCGGCGAGTCCACCACCGACGGCGACATCGCCGACCTGCTGCAGGTCGTCGCGTCGGTGAACAGCTCGGTGGACACCACGTCCTTCACCGCGCAGGACGGCCCGCTGGCCGACCTGCTGCGCACCGACGACATCCTGACCCACCCGGTGTTCCACTCGGTGTCGTCCGAGACGCAGATGATGCGCTACATGCGTCGTCTGGCGGACCGGGACCTGGCGCTGGACCGCACGATGATTCCGCTGGGCTCCTGCACCATGAAGCTCAACGCCGCGGTGTCGATGGAGCCGATCACCTGGCCGGAGTTCGCCGGGATCCACCCGATGGTCCCGGCCGACCAGGCCGCCGGCTGGTGGGAGCTCATCGACGACCTGGAGGACCGGCTGGCGAAGATCACCGGCTACGCCGCGGTCTCCGTCCAACCCAACGCCGGCTCGCAGGGTGAGCTCGCCGGGCTGCTGGCGATCCGTCGCTACCATGTCGCCAACGGTGACGACCAGCGCACCCTCGTCCTGATCCCGGCGTCCGCACACGGGACGAACGCCGCGTCCGCCGCCCTGGCGGGGCTGAAGGTCGTCGGGGTGAAGAACGCGGAGGATGGGTCGATCGACCTGGACGACCTCGACGCGAAGATCGCGAAGTACGCCGACGAGATCGCCGGCATCATGATCACCTACCCCTCGACCCACGGTGTGTTCGAGGAGCACGTCCGCGATGTGTGCGCGAAGGTGCACGCCACCGGCGGGCAGGTCTACATCGACGGCGCGAACCTCAACGCGCTGGTCGGCCTGGCGCAGCCGGGCGAGTTCGGCGGCGACGTCAGCCACCTGAACCTGCACAAGACCTTCACCATCCCGCACGGCGGCGGTGGCCCGGGCGTCGGCCCGGTGTGCGTGGGGGAGCACCTCGTCCCGTTCCTGCCGTCCGACCCGTGGGCCGACGTCACCGTGGAGCCGGGCGTCCGGGAGGGCCGGCCGGTCTCCGCCGCGTACCAGGGTTCCGCCGGCGTGCTGCCGATTTCCTGGACCTACATCGCGATGATGGGGGACGAGGGCCTCACCGAGGCGTCCCGCATGGCCCTGGTGAACGCGAACTACATCTCCCGTCAGCTCGCCGACAGCTTCCCCACCCTGTACACCGGGGAGAACGGCCTCGTCGCCCACGAGTGCATCCTGGACCTGCGTGAGCTGACCAAGCAGTCCGGCGTCACCGCCGCGGACGTGACGAAGCGGCTCATGGACTTCGGCTTCCACGCCCCGACCCTGGCGTTCCCCGTCGCGGGCACCCTGATGGTGGAGCCGACCGAGTCCGAGGACAAGCACGAGCTCGACCGGTTCATCACCGCCCTGCGCACCATCCGCGCCGAGATCGACGAGGTCATCGCCGGGGACGTCGCCGTGGAGGACTCCGTGCTGCGCCACGCGCCGTTCACCGCCGAGTCCGTCATCCGCGACGACTTCGAGGACGCCGTCTCCCACGGGCACTTCTCCCGCGAGAAGGCCGCGTTCCCGGTGCGCACGCTGCGCCGCGACAAGTACTTCCCCGCGGTGCGCCGGATCGACGACGCCTACGGCGACCGCAACCTGATGTGCTCCTGCCCGCCGCTGGAGGACTTCGACATCGACGCCCATGCTGAGAGTGAGAACTGATGACCAAGCACACCGCACTGCACCCGGTCCACGAGGCCCTCGGCGCGAAGTTCACCGACTTCGGCGGCTGGGACATGCCCCTGAAGTACGACAAGGAGCTCGAGGAGCACCGCGCGGTCCGCGAGGCCGTCGGCGTGTTCGACCTGTCGCACATGGGTGAGGTCCGGGTCACCGGGCCGGACGCCGCGGCCTTCCTCGACCACGCGCTGGTCTCGCGGCTGTCCGCGGTGAAGGTCGGCAAGGCGAAGTACTCGATGATCTGCACCGAGGACGGCGGCATCATCGACGACCTGATCACCTACGTCCTGGCGCAGGACGAGTACCTGGTGATCCCCAACGCCGGTAACGCCCCCGCCGTCGCCGAGGCGCTGCGGGAACGGGCGGAGGGTTTCGACGTGACCCTGACCGACGAGACCGACGACATCTCGCTGATCGCCGTGCAGGGCCCGCAGGCCGCCGCGGTGATGCTGGAGATCGTCGACAGCGTGACCGACGCCCCGGAAGCCTCGGGTGCCTCGAGCGCCTCGGGTCCCGAGGACACCGTGGAGGCCGCGGTCGCCGGGCTGGGCTACTACGCCGCGTTCCAGGGCACCGTCGCCGGCGTCCCGGCGGTCATCGCCCGCACCGGCTACACCGGTGAGGACGGCTTCGAGATCTTCGTCGGGAACGGGACCGACGGCGCCCAGGCGACCGCCGTGTGGGACGCGGCCCTGGCCGCCGGCGAGCCCCACGGGGTGCGTCCCTGCGGGCTGGCCGCCCGCGACACGCTGCGTCTGGAGGCCGGCATGCCGCTCTACGGCAACGAGCTGAGCAGGGACCTCACCCCGGTGGACGCCGGGCTGGGGATCCTCGCGGCGACGAAGTCGAAGGACTCCTTCGTCGGACGCGACGCCATCGTCCGCGCCAAGGAGGAGGGCACCCGGCAGACGCTGGTCGGCCTGGTCGGCGAGGGTCGTCGGGCGGCCCGCGGCGGCTACGAGATCCAGGACGCCGACGGTCACCGTCTCGGTGAGGTCACCTCCGGCGCCCTGTCGCCGACGCTGGGCTACCCGGTGGCGATGGGCTATGTGTCCGCCGACGCCGCCGCCGAGGGCGGTGCGGCGGCCGTGGGGTCGACGGTGACCGTCGACATCCGTGGCAAGGCACACCCCTACACCGTCGTCGCACTGCCGTTCTACTCACGTCAGCCGTAATATCCCCCCATCCGTCACAGACCCTGTACTCCCTGTTCTGACCCCCCTGAGGAGAAAACCATGACCGCACTTCCCACCGACCGCCTGTACTCCGAGGAGCACGAGTGGGTGAACTCCACCGACGTCTCCGAGGGTGACACCGTCCGCGTCGGCATCACCCACGTCGCCGCCGAGGCCCTGGGCGAGATCGTCTTCGTCGAGCTGCCCGAGGTCGGTACCGAGATCGAGGCCGGCGAGCCCTACGGCGAGGTCGAGTCGACCAAGTCCGTCTCCGACATCTACGCCCCGGTGTCCGGCGAGATCACCGCGGTGAACGAGGACCTGGAGGACAACGCCGGTGTGATCAACGACGACCCCTACGGTGCCGGCTGGCTCTACGAGGTCACCGTGTCCGCCGCCCCGGCCGACGGTGACCTGCTCGACCACGAGGCCTACGCCGCCGCCAACCAGTAGGACGCGGCTGCGCGGGGCCCGCCGGCCCCCGTCGGGGATCGTCCGTCGGGGGCCGCCTCGTTTATGCTTGGCATGATGACTGTCGCTGTTGTCGCTCTGGTACTCGGGTTCGCGCTGCTGGTTTTCGCCGCGGGCCTGTTCTGGCGTGCGTCGAACCAGTCGCAGGCCCGACGTCCGCGGCCCCGGACGGCAGGACCGACAGCTCCGTCGGGCCCGTCCGGTGGCGACGGGGCCCCTTCTGCACCGGAGCCGACGTCCGGGTGGGAGGACGTCGCTGAGACGGCCGCTCCGGTGGACGGGGAACCCGCGCAGGAGTCCCTGGCCGACACTGCGGCGGATGCTGCGGCGGACTCCGCGGAGGACGTCGCGCCGGCGACGGGGCAGGGGACAGCACCGGAGACGGCGCAGGTCGGCGAACCGATCCCGGAGTCCCGCGGTACCACCGGCGCCGCCGGGTCAGCAGACACTGCCCAGGCCGAGGTAGCGGAGTCGGCGGAGACGTCGGAGACGTACTCGTCCGGCCTGTTCGCCGGGCGTCGTACCCGTCGTCAGTGGGCGCACTCCCACGGCTACGAGTACGCCAAGGAGGACCGCTACCTGCCGGGGGAGTGGCCGGACAGCCTCATGGCCCTGGTCCGGGACGACGCCTCCGCCGGTTCCACCACCGTCGCCCGGGACCTGGTCTCGGGGTTCACCGGCGGCCATCAGTTCCACCTCGCCGAGGTCAACGGGATCACCGTGGTGGCGCTGCGGCGCGAGGTCTTCTCCCCGGTGCAGGTGCACCTGTCGGACGGGGCGGCGATGCCGGCGGGGATGCGCCACTCCGAGTTGTGCGACCGTCCGCCGTACACGGGCTACTCCTCCGACAACCGCGCCCTCGACCGGATGCTCGACAGCCGGGTCGACGCGGCACTGCACGCCCTGGCCGGGTCGGTGTCGGATATCGCGTTCAGCACGACGTGGGTGACGATGCGGATGTCCCGGCGGACCGACCCGCCGATCTGGGACCACGTGATCTTCCAGGGCCGCGCGCTGGTCGCGGCGTCGAGGGTGCTGCCCCCGCGGGTGACCTCGCAGGAACTGGACATGACCAACGCCGATCCGACGCGCCCGCGGGTGCGGGGGACGGTGGACGCCGCCGTCGGAGGCCATGACGGGCATGACGGCCATGACGGCAGTCCGCAGGACCCGGACGAAGGCGCGACGCAGCGGGGCCACCTGCGCGCCGTCCCGGACGCGGTCGCACCGGACGCCGCGCCGGCCGACGTGGACGACGTCCCTGCCGACGACGCCGCCACCGCGGGCGCCGGGGAGTCCCGCCCACGGATGGAACGCTCCACCACCCCGGTGGACTTCCCGACCCGTTCCGAGGCGCAGACGATGGGTGATGTCTCGGGCTTCCCGGAGCACGACAGGATCGGCGGCGACGGCGGCGACGGTGGGGACGGCGAGGCCGGTGGCGCCGACGCCATCCCCGCGGTCGGGGAGGACCCGGAGCACAGCCGGAGGATCTCCGGCGGTGGCCCGCGGGTGATCCGGGCGTCCGGGCAGCGCTCCACGATCTTCGGGGACGAGACCGACACCGACACCGACACAGAGACTGCTACCGCCGCCGACACCGACGCCGTCCGCACCACCTCGGCGGAGGTCGACATCATCGGCACGGTGCCGGGGCAGGGCGCGCGCGGCCGGCACCGTGCGCCGTCGGCACGTCACGCCCGTCGCGCGGGGGATCCGGGGGAGGGCCACGACTACCCGGAGGTCGACGCCGAGGTCGTTGACCCCGAGGACAACTGAACCCCGTAAGATCCTCACCAGTAAGCCGTCACAGCCGTACGAGATGTAAGGACGCCTCCATGAGCACGCCCACCGTCAACCCCGACAAACTGCAGCGACTCGCTGAGCTGGTCACCGAGCTCGCCGTCGTCCACGGCAGGGTGACCCTGTCGTCGGGCAAGGAGGCCGACTACTACGTGGACCTGCGTCGGGCCACCCTGCATCGCGAGGCGTCGTCGTTGATCGGGGAGCTGCTGCGTGAACTCACCGCGGACTGGGACTACGTCGCCGTCGGCGGGCTGACCCTCGGTGCCGACCCGGTGGCCACCTCGGTGATGCACGCCGGCGACGGCGTCGACGCCTTCGTGGTGCGCAAGGAGACCAAGAAGCACGGCATGCAGCGTCGGATCGAGGGCCCGGACATCGAGGGCAGGCGTGTGCTCGTCGTCGAGGACACCACCACCACCGGGAACTCGCCGCTGACCGCCGTCGCCGCGGCGCGTGAAGCCGGCGCCACGGTCGTGGGCGTGGCCACCGTCGTGGACCGCGCGACGGGCGCGAAGGACGTCATCGAGGCCGAGGGCGTGGAGTACCGCAGCCTGCTCGGTCTGGAAGACCTGGGACTGGCCTGATGCGGCTGTGGCGGGCGGCGTACCTCGCCGCCGGCGCGGCGTCGGTGGCGGCGGCCGCGGCCGGACGTCGTGGCGACCGGATGACCCGGGTGGTCAAGCCAACGCTGATGCCGCTGCTGGGTGCCCACGCGTGCACCCGTGCCGCCTGTGCCTCTCGCGCCACTCAGGGTAACCGTCTGCCCGTGGTGCTCGCCGGGCTCGCCGGTGGTCTGCTGGGCGACGTGATCCTCATGGGCGACGACGGCCGTAGCGACGACCCGGCGGTCCGCGCCCGCAACCTGAACCGGGGCTCTGCCGCGTTCAGCGTGAACCAGGTGGCCTACATCGGTGAGCTGTGGCGACGGGGTCACCGTCCCCGCCGGTCGACGGTGGTGCTGCGTGTGCCGGTGCTCGTCTCGGGGATGGTCACTGCGGCGACGGGTGCGCCGGCGGCCCTTCCCGCCGCCGCCGGCTACGGCACGGCGTTGGCGGCCACCTCGGTGCTGGCCGCTGATCCGCAGGCGCGTACGGACGGTTCGTCGGCGGACCTGTCCGGGCTCGGCCTCGGCGGTAACCTGTTCGTCCTGTCGGACGGGCTGATCCTGGCGCGCCTGGCGTTCCTGCGGGGTGGCTTCCCGGCGGTACAGCGTCTGGACGGGCTGGTGGACGGCCTGGTCATGGCGACGTACGTGGCCGCGCAGCTGTTGATCGTCGAGGGCCTGACGGGGCAGAAGAAGTGAGCGACGAGCCAGCGGAGCAGCCGTCCGGACGTGGCCCCACGGAGTGGTTCGAGCACCCGGTGGGCGTCGGTCCGTGGAGCGAGGAGTACCCGGGCGTCCCGCTGCCCGAGGACGCCCATTTCGACCCGGAGCTGCTGGCCGAGGGGGACCGGCGCAATGTCGTGAACGGCTACCGTTACTGGCGCCTGGAGGCGATCGTCGCGGACATCGACTCCCGCCGCCACCGGCTGCACATCGCGATCGAGAACTTCGAGAACGACTCGAACATCGGCACCGTAGTCCGTACGGCGAACGCGTTCGCGGTGGACACGGTGCACATCGTGGGGCGTAGGCGGTGGAACCGGCGTGGCGCGATGGTCACCGACCGCTACCAGCACCTGATGCACCACCCGGACACCGCGTCGGTGACGGCGTTCGCCCGCGAGCACGACCTGACCGTGGTGGCTGTCGACAACACCCCGGGGTCGGTGCCGTTGGAGACCGCCCGGCTGCCGGAACGCTGCCTGCTGCTGTTCGGCCAGGAGGGGCCGGGGGTGACGCCCCAGGCGCAGGACGCCGCGGCGTTGACGGTGTCGATCGCCCAGTTCGGTTCGACGAGGTCGATCAACGCCGGCGTCGCCGCCGGCATCGCCATGCACACCTGGGTCCGTCAGCACGCGGACCTGGGGAACGCGTGGTGAGCTATCAGCATAAGTGAGAAATACGGACGCCGACGGGGTACATTCCTCCGGACTACATGTTTCAGAGAGTTAAGGATGTGCCGACCCCTATGATCCGTCGCTTCGCCAGGCCCCTGTCCCTCGCCGTGCTGCCGCTGGCAGTCTCCGGTGTCCTTGTATCGTGCGGTTCGGATGATTCCGACGCGTCCGGGAAGGACGCGGCATCGCAGGAGGCACTGCAGAACCCGCCCGCATCCGACGCCCCGGCCGATCTGATCCTGGACGAGGCCAGCGCGCCGGAGGGGTACACCTATGAATCCGCAGGCTCGGAGAGCGACGAGGACCTCAGCGACCTGTTCGGGGGCGACGACGCGGAGGGCGGAGAAGTCGTCACACCGCCGCAGTGTGCGCCCCTGGCGGTCGACGCGGGCATGGTCTTCCAGTGGATGATGGAGCCGGCGGACCAGACTGCCGTCGTGTCCTTCACATTCGGTGAGGACGATGAGTCGGGTGTCTTCGTGCGGGTGACGACCGGGGCCCCGGAGGGCGGAATGCCCGATGTGGCCGGGTGCGGCGAGTTCACCAGCGACTCGGACAGTGCCTTCGGCGCCATGTCGAAGACGTTCCAGGCGACGCCGGTGGATCTTAGCGTCGATGGTGCCGACGAGCTGACTGCCGCCGACGTGACGGTGACCGGGCTGTTCATGGACGGCGAGGACATCGGGGCTGAAGCGGTGGGCCAGACGGCCCGCTACATCGTCGGCACCGTGGGGGACCGGACGTTCGACATGTTGGCCGTCGGGGATGTCGACGACGCCGTCGTCCAGCATCTGGCGGACGGTCAGGTCGCGCGGCTGAACGCCTAGAGCTATCTGGCCTCCGCTACCTTGCGTGAGGTCTCGAAGGCCTGCTGTTGGCCAGTGCGCGCCCGGTGTCTCGCGGGAGCCGGCACGGGCCCGGGACGACCGGGGTGGACGCCGAGACGCGGGCACCGCGGCCAGAGGACGGGATCATACCCGGGTGGGGTTAGGTCCCATACAGTGAACCCCGACCATCAGCGGGCGGCCGCGGGATCCTCCGTCGGTGCCGTGTCGGGGTCTTCTCCGGCGAGCCCGGGCGTCGAGGCGTTGTCGTTCCCGGACGACGCGGTCCCCAGGTAGGGGCGGATGCCGATGAGTGCGACGGCGGCCAGGATGACGACGACCGCCACCCCGCAGTACAGGTGGACCGGCGTCCACCCGGCGTCGAGCAGGGCACCGACGGTGATCGGGGCGAGGATCGCGCCGAAGCGTCCGATGCCGATGCCCCAGCCCACACCCGTGGTCCGCAGCGCCGAGGGGTACGCGGACGGCGTGACAGTGTAGAGCCCGGCGACACAGCCGTTGAGCAGCATGCCGACCAGTACACCGCTGAGGAAGGCGAGCGCAGGCACGGACGTGGTGGTGATGAATACGACGAGGGTCGCCGCGGACACCACGGAGAAGACCATGAGGGTGCGTCGCGCGTCGAACCGGACCGTGATCACACCGTAGATCAGGGACCCGAAGGTGCCGCCCATGGTCAGGGCCAGTCCACCGATGATCCCCTGGTTCTCGGACATCCCGGACTCCACCAGCAGCTGCGGGGTCCAGGTGTTGGCGAAGTAGAAGCCGAACATGATGATGAAGAACGCGGTCCACAGCTTCAGGGTCGTCGTCCGGACGGTGCCCACCAGCAGGCTGGAGAGGCTGACCGACCCGGTCTCCGTCGCCGACGGTGCCACGTCGGTGACACCGTCCTTGCCGAGCTGCCGGGCGATCTTCCGGATCTTCTCCTCGGCGCCGGCTGGACGCTTGACCTGGAGGTAGTCCACCGATTCGGGGATGCTGACGATGACCAGGACGAGTGAGAGCAGGGTGGCGGCGGCCCCAGCGAAGAAGACGGCGCGCCAGCCGAAGGCGGGGATGAGCTGTGTGGCGAGTGCGCCGCCGACGGTCGCGCCGACGCCGTAACCGGCGGTGTAGATGCTCACGGCGAGCCCACGGTTCTTGTTGTTCGAGAACTCACTGGTGATCACGGTGACCGTGGCGAGGATGCCGCCGATGCCGATGCCGGTGAGGACGCGCCAGATCGCCAGTTCCACCGGGGAGCCGGCCGTCGTCGTCAGCAGGAGGCCGGACAGGTTGAGCACCAGTGCGGCGATCAGGATCCGGCGCCGTCCCAGCCGGTCGGCGAAGGGGCCGAGGATCAGCGATCCGAGTGCCATGCCGACCAGGGCGGAGCTGAGGAGCAGACCGAGTTGGCTGCCGCTCAGGTCGAACTCCGCGGTCACGGACGTGGCGGAGAAGGCCATGGCAAGGATGTCGTAGCCGTCCAGCGCATTGAGCAGGGTGGCCAGTCCGATGATGTACCACTGGAGTCCACCCATCGGGGTGGTGTCGATCGCTTGTCGGATGTTCATGGGGTGCTGCCTTTCTAGGGCACGTCAATGCTGATCCGGGCGCCGTCGCCGGCGGCCGGTGGGTGGGACGGTGTGTCGGAGACGAGCCTGGAGACACAGGCGCACATCCGGGTGGACGTGGCCTTCTGGGAGTCGGAGAAGAACACGTCACGATGGTCGACCTGACCTTGTGTTTCAAGGATGGTGACCTGGCATAGACCGCATTCACCTCGGCGGCAGCTCGACATCATCGGGATACCGATGCCCTCCAGTGCCTCGAGGATCGATTCATTCTCCCCGATAGTCGCGGAAACACCTAGCCGCGGGATGGTCACCGAGAACGGCTCGGGTGCGTACCAGCCGCTGTTGCCGAAGGTCTCGAAACGCAGGTTGGTCGGGTCCAGGTCGCTCGCTCCCCACGCCCGTCGTATCGCGTCCATCAGACGGATCGGACCGCACATGTAGAGCTCGGTCCCCGGTGTGGCCGCGGCGACGAGCCCCGGGATGTCCAGGAACTCGCCGTCCGAGTCGAGGTAGCAGTGGAGTCGGTCGCCGTGCTCGCTCCGCAGCTCGTCCCGGTAGGCCATGGCTTCGGGGGACCGTGCCGAGTAGTGGATCACGTAGTCGGCGCCGAGACGCCTGAGCAGCGAAGCCATGCCGCGGATGGCGGTGATCCCGATGCCGCCGGCGACGAGAATGTAGTCAGGTGCGCCGATGCGCAGGGGAAAATCCTGCAGTGGGGCGCTGACCCGCAGCCGGTCCCCCGCACGCAGTGAGTGCATGTACGACGAACCGCCCCGGGAGTGCGGGGTATGGAACACGCTGAGCGACATCTCGGAGCCGTCGTCGGCGGCGTCGACGACGGAGTAGGACCGGGTGGCGGACGACCCGTCGATGTCGACGAGGACCTTCACGTGTTCGCCGGGGCGGACGGGGCGGGGGACCTCCGGACGCAGGGTGATCCGGCGGATCCTCTCGGCGACCGTCGAGGTTTCCGCGACGGTGGCGTCCTGCCAGGTGACAGAGTGTGATATCGCCATCGGTGCTACGCCTTCTTCGTCGGGGACGTGGTGGGGATGTTCAGACGGTCCTCGGCCGCGAGTGCCTCCTCGAGGATGCGACGCACCCACATACCGCCGGCGTCGATGTTGAGGTCGTAGAACTCGTGGTCCGGGTTGGCGTCGATGGCGTCCTGCTGGGCGGTCAGCATCTCCTCGTCCTCCCCGAAGACGCCGTGGACGCCGTCGCGCAGCTGCGTGGTGATGAGCTGGCTGTCCAGCCGGTAGTTACGTTGGAACGACCAGAAGTAGTGGGAGGACCGGTCGGTCTCGGGGGTGATCGTGTTCATCACGTAGCCGTTGACGCCCTGGCTGCGGTCCCCCTCCGGGGCGCCGGTCCCGGCCTTGGCGACGCCGACATCGATGCAGATGGTGGAGGGGTAGTAGTAGTGGATGATCTGCCACCTGTCGACCTTGCCGTCGAAGCCGGGGAACTTGTCGTTCATGTTCTTCTTCCAGAACGGCGGAGCGTCGATGTTCCGCATCCAGCGCGTCACGGTGACGGAGCTTTCGGTGTGCGTGGTGACGAACTCCGCCTCGGACAGCTCGTCCTGGCCGATCGACGAGGCGTGGACGAACTCTTCGTGGGTCAGGTCCATCAGGTTGTCCAGGACGAGCTGGTAGTTGCAGGCAGCGGCGATGGTTCTTCCGTCGCCGGTCCAGTCGGGGTGCGTCATCTGGTGCATGTCGGGTACCAGGGCGGGATCGGCGAGGGTGGGGTCACCGAGCCAGATCCACACGTAGCGGTACTTCTCGACCACCGGGTACGAGGGGACGGCAGCCGAGGGGTTCAGGGTCTCCTGGGCAGGCATCGCGGTGCACCGGCCGGCGGAGTTGTACTGGAGCCCGTGGTACGGGCACTGGATGCCGTCCCGTCCCACGAGCTTGCCCTTGGACAGCGGGGCGAGGCGGTGCCAGCACGCGTCGGCCAGCGCGACGGCGCGGCCGTCCTGGGTGCGGTAGAGCGCGAGGGGTTTGTTGGCGACTGTGCGGGCGGTGATCCCCTTGGCGGTCACTTCGTGGTCCCATGCGGCGGCGTACCAGGCGTTGAGCGGGTGCGAGAGGATCTTGGCGGTCGTGGCGGCGGTGGACGGTGCTGTCATGATGAGGCTCCAGGAACGAATGTCTAGGCGACTATCTAAGTCGATAGATAGTCAGTGTCGTGCATCACAAACTAAGTGCTTTTGTGGGGTAAGTCAAATGGTGGGGTGCGGGGGTCGTCGCGTCCCGGCGGCGGTGTGCTTGGGATTGTGTGACCGGTGGGGTACAACGGGGGCGTGACCTTAAGGAACGCGCTGCTTGCACTGCTGTCTTCCGGCCCGATGACCGGGTACGACGTGGCGAAGAGGTTCGCGTCGTCGGTGGGCTTCCTGTGGCATGCGGCGAACTCGCAGATCTACCCGGAACTGCGCAGGCTCGAGAAGGAGGGGCTGCTGGACACCCGGGAGGTTCCCTGGGGGTCCAAGGGCGTCACCAAGACCGAGTACTCCATCAACGACCTGGGATTGACGGCACTGCGTGAGTGGCAGGCCGAGCCCATCGTCTACGTTCCGGACCGTGACCCCGCCCGGCTGAAGGCGGCCTACTTCGAGATGGCTGCGCCAGGGGTGGCGGAGAACAACTTGAGGGAGCACATCTCCCACTTCGAGGCCCAGCAGTCCCTGGCCCGGGACGAGCTCAACCGGATCGACGCCGGAACCAGCCCGAACCTGGTCCGGCGACTGGCGAGGACCCCGGAGGACAGGCACTGCGAGACCATCGCGTTCAAGCGGTTCGCCTACGAGGGGAGGGTCGCCAGAGCGGAGATGGAGATCGCCTGGGCCCGACAGGGGCTGGAGTTACTGCGGGAGCTCGGCGCTGCCGCGGACCCTGTCGTTGGTGACGGTGACGGCCCCGGTCCGTCGGATGACGCCAGTCGGGAGTGAGCCGGTCCCCGTCGTGACCGCTGTGGTCTGTGCGCCGCAGATCAGGCGTGTCCGCGCTCATCGACGGGAAGGCTCCGGTAGGCCTGCCACGCGGCCGAGAGTTCGCGTCGGGATCCGGTCAAGTTGGCCTGGTGCCAGGCACGCGTGAAGCGGTTGTACTCGAACTGGGCGTCGATGTCGGTCGGTGCCGGGTCGCGGGTGGCCCGGTAGTGGTCGAGGGCGTCCTGCAGTGTCTGGGTACCGTCGGTGCGGGAGAAGAACCCACGCATCGCGGCATCGAAGCGGAAGGACGTGCCGACCTGCTCGACGAACCAGGCACGTACCGGCTGGCTGCACCGCTGCCCCGCGGGAATCACGGTCGCTGCGGTCAGCGGCCCGGAAAGCTGTGGCGTCGACGGCCGTCGTGTCGACGTCGGTTCGGTGAAGGGGGCGCCGTCCAGGGCGGCGGCGATACGGGCGGAGAGGATGTCCTTGCTCCCGGTGGAGCGGATACCGAGTGCGCGGGCGGCGTCGGCGAGTTCGTCCTTCAACCAGTACCAGCGACGGAACTCAGCACCGCTGAGCGAGGCATCGAGCGTGGGGCGCGCGGAGTCGTCCATGGTGCTCCAGGCTACCGTGGCCCGGTTCGGCCCGGTTCGGCCCGGCATCGCCAGGCACGGTGTGGTACCTGACGGTGAATATTTAGCACGCCGGATGGACCGGCGAAGTCGCTAGAATCGACCCGGTCACACCGCCAGCACACCGCCAACACACCGGAGGACCACCGTGAAGCTCCCGAAGCCTTTCTCCCGTCGTCATGCCGACGCCTCCACTCCGGTCGACCCTGTGCGGACCCAGGCCCCCGAGGTCGGCGACGATGAACTGTCCCCCGAGTCCAGGGAAGCACTCAAGGGGATCGCGGACCTCGACGAGCCGGAGGGGAAGCTCGCCCGCCAGTTCTTCAAGGCCGTGGACAAGGCCTCCGAGATCCAGGCCCCGGCGATCGAGAAGTACGTCGGCTACATCCGGCAACGGCACGGCAGGAAGTCCGTCGACCGGCAGCAGAAGGTCATCGACCGTCATTTCCGGACCTTGGCGACCGGCACCGGCGCCGGGACGGGTGCGCTGGCGTTCTTCCCCGGAATCGGGACGCTGCTCAGCATGGGGGCAGCGAGCGGGGAGGCCCTCGGCGTCGTGGAGGTCTTCGCCCTGTACACCCTGTCCAGTGCGCGGCTGCGGGGAATCGACATCAGCCACCGGGAGGCACGTCGACGCCTGATCCTGTTCAGCATCGCCGGCGCCGCCGGCAACGAGGCGGTCTCGGCGGCCTCGGGAGCGAAGGGTGTCAAGGGGCTCCGGAAGCTCGGTAGTGCCAGCGACGCGGAGAAAAGGACCATCAACTCACGGCTGGGACGTATCGCCTTTCGGCAGTTGCGCCGACGCATGGCGGGTGCGGCCTTCGCGAAGATGCTGCCCCTCGGGGTCGGGGCGGTGCTGGGTGCGCGGGCGAACCGGAAGCTGGCGCACATGATGATCCGCCACACCCACGCCGTGCTCAGTGACACGGGGAAGCGCGGCTGACGCTGCCGACGTTCCCGCACACCCTGTGGGCCGGCCGTCTGCGGGATACAGTTCTGGGTGGCCGGTCGCACCGGCGGCCGGACTCTCCCCGGAAGGACACCCCTCAATGCGTCGATTCACCCGTATCCCCTACATCACCGGCGTTCTCGCCACCTGCCTGCTGTCGTCCGCGGCCGTCGGTCCCGCCGCAGCGGCCGGCGAGGCTGCGCCGGCCTCCACCACGGTGGTCACCTACGGCGACTCCTACACCGCCAACCCCAGCCAGGTCGTCGGCGTGGCGAACCAGTACGAGGAGCTCAAGCCGTTCCTCGCCGACTACCCGAGGACCGGCCGACTGGCGTCGGGCAAGGAGTGCCTCCAGGCCCCGGACAACTGGCCGCGTCTGCTCCGGGACAGGGGAGTGGACGTGCGTGACTGGTCCTGCACCGCGCAGACGTCCCGCACGATGCTCGACCGGATCGACGCCAGCATCGCCGCCGGCGACCTCACCGCCGACACCGATACGGTGATCTTTCCCGTCGGGCTGAACAACTTCGGCCCGTGGGGACAGAAGGACGGTGTCGACGTCACCGACGTCGATGCGGTGCAGGACGCGTACCGGGCGGACATGCGTGAAGCGGCGCGCCGGGTCCGCGCCGTCGCCCCGGGCGCCTCGCTGGTGGTCGGCGGGATGCCGCAGATCGGCGACGGCGACCGGTACTGCGTCGTCAACGTGGTGCCGGACCGTCCCGCGGGTCTGTCGGTGCCGTACCTGGCGACGGCCGAGAGCGCGGTGCAGACGATGCAGCGGCAGTCCGCCGCGGAGATCGGGGCGAGGTTCGTGGACCTGAAGGCCGCCAGCCGGGGCCACGACTCCTGCGCCCCGGACGCCGAGCGGTACATCGCCGGTCTCGTCGACACCACCACGCCGGACTACAAGATGATCATCCATCCCTCGCAGGCCGGGCAGCGGTTCATCGCCGAGCAGCTGGGGGCGGTGGTGTAGAAGGTGTTTCCCGGACGGGGCGTCACGCCTCGTCGGGAAGCTCGTCGAGCTGGGTCAGGAACTCCTCGGCGTACGCGACCCGGGTCCGCAGCTTCTCGAGGCGCTCACCGGTCTGTGAACGGACGTCCGCGATGAGCTGGCTGGCGTGTTCCTTGTCGGCTGGGGTGGCATCTGTCGAGGCGAGGGTGTCCACGGCGCGGAGGAAGACACCGATCTCCTCCAGTGTGAAATCCAGCGGCTTCATGCGGCGGATCAGCAGGATCCGTTCCACGTCCCCGTCGCTGTAGAGGCGGAAGCCGCCTGCGCTACGGCCGGACGGGCTGACGATTCCTAGTTCGTCGTAGTGGCGCAAGGTGCGGATCGACATGCCTGTGGCGTCGGCGACCTGGCCGATCTTGCTGCCGTGTACCGCCATGTCCGCTCCCTCTGCCGTCCTGCCACGGGGCGCTGTCAGCGCACCGGGATTGCCTCCGGGAAACCCTACCGTTACGGTAGAGTTCGCTCTAATGCTGATTTCACTATGTCTCGCCAGGTCGTCTGTCTCAGCGGGCCTGGACCCACTATTCTCGGAGGTTCTTCGTGACCCAATCTACCACTGAGTCTGGCGCCGACCAGGCCACGCGATCCGACCCGCCCGCCCCGACCGGGGTCGTCGCCTCGTTCCGCTACGCGTTCAGTTCACTTCCGCGCCTGCGCACCGAAGTACTCGCCGGGCTGGTCGTCGCACTCGCGTTGATCCCGGAAGCCATCTCGTTCTCCATCCTGGCCGGTGTGGATCCCAGGGTCGGGCTGTTCGCCTCCTTCACGATGGCGGTGACCATCGCCTTCACGGGCGGACGGCCGGCGATGATCTCGGCGGCCACCGGTGCCGTCGCGGTGGTGATCGCGCCGGTCGCCCGCGACCACGGCATGGACTACTTCATCGCCACCGTCCTGCTCGCGGGCGTCTTCCAGGTCGCCCTCAGCGTGCTCGGGGTCGCCAAGCTGATGCGCTTCATCCCCCGCTCGGTGATGATCGGCTTCGTCAACGCCCTGGCGATCCTGATCTTCACCGCCCAGCTTCCCCACCTGCTCGGCGTGCCTTGGCTGGTCTACCCACTGGTGGCGGTCGGCCTGGTCATCATGGTCGGTTTCCCGAAGCTGACCACGGTGATCCCCGCCCCGCTGGTCGCGATCGTCCTGATCACCGTCGTGGTCGTGGTCAGCGGTTGGAGTGTGCCCGACGTCAGCGACCAGGGGGAGCTCCCCGACAGTCTGCCCGGCCTCTTCGTCCCCGACGTCCCGCTGAACCTGGACACCCTGACGATCATCGCGCCCTATGCCCTGGCCATGGCGCTCGTGGGCCTGATGGAGTCACTGATGACGGCGAAGTTCGTCGACGACATCACCGACGTGCACTCCGACAAGACCCGGGAAGGCTGGGGGCAGGGTGTCGCCAACATCGTCAGCTCCCTGTTCGGTGGCATGGGAGGGTGCGCCATGATCGGACAGACCATGATCAACGTGCGTTCCTCCGGCGCCCGCACCCGCCTGTCCACCCTGTTGGCGGGAATCTTCCTGCTGATCCTGGTCGTCGCCCTCGGTGACATCGTCGGGCTGATCCCGATGGCGGCCCTCGTCGCGGTGATGGTCATGGTGTCGGTGGGCACCATGGACTGGCATTCCCTACGGACCTTGCCGATGATGCCGCTGAGTGAGACGGCCGTGATGGTGGTGACCGTGGTTGCGACCCTGGCCACCCACAACCTGGCCATCGGCGTGGTGCTCGGCGTCGTCACGGCGATGATCATGTTCGCCCGACGGGTCGCCCACCTGGTGAGCGTCGAGAAAGTCGCGGAACTCGACACCGACCACGACGGCGCGATCGGCACCCGTACCTACCGGGTGCACGGGCAGTTGTTCTTCGCCTCCAGTAATGACCTCGTCTACAGCTTCGACTACACCGACCCGGCCGAACACATCGTCATCGACCTGACGGAGGCCGACGTGTGGGACGCCTCCACGGTCGCCACCTTCGACAGCATCACCACGAAGTTCCGGGCACGTGGAAAGACCGTCGACATCATCGGTCTCGACGGCGCCAGCCAGGAACGCCTCGACCGGTTCTCGGGCCGGCTCGGCGGCGAGGGGGCGTGACGCACGGGATCGGGAGTCGTCGGCGGGCTCAGCGGACACCGCATGTGTGCATGATTCCGATCCCCCGCAGAATCGCGTCCAACTGGGCGGCGAGGTCCGGTTCGGACCTGGCGGCGACCAACGGGAAATCGGCGAGTTCATTATGGGACCTGATCTCGTCGGTCGCGCTCGTCCACCCCTCCTCCAGGAGCGACATGCTGCCGTAGAACCAGGCGAGGAGAAGATCGTGGGCGTCACGGGGATTGACGCAGGCGTCGGCGGTGAGGGCGAGGATCGTCTCACTGAGGCGGAACGAGTGGGTGCCGAGAATCGGTTGGTGGCGCAGCAGCGAGAGTGTGCCTGGAACGGTCATCATCTCCTGGGCGCGCTGTGCGAGACTGAGGAAGGCGCAGTGCCGGCAGGTCGACGACAGCAGCTCCTCCGGGTGCAGCATGCCCAGACGCTCGTCCCCGAGGTCGTGCCAGATACGTGCCAACGACGGGAAGTAGGTGTACAGCGCGTTCGTGGCGACCCCCACCTCGGTGGCGATCGCGCGTAGCGACACGCCCTCCAGGGAGCCCCGGTTACGCAGGAGCCGGTCACCTGCCCTGAGGATCATGTCCTGGTTGATGTCGCCGCGTGGGCCCCTCTTCGCCTGGTGATCCGCCATGGGGTGCTGTACGAAAACCTCTCCCGAATCGGTCGCGCACGGAGTTTACGGGTGCAGTCTACTCCTTGCAGACGTCGACGAGTGCGCTGCTGGACTCGTGGAGACTTTCCATGTGCGCCGTGATCTTGTCCTGCAGCGCCAAGGACGTGGCTTCTACCTCATCGACGGTCTGGAGGTACTCGCCTGAGTCGGGGTCGAGCTGGTGGAACGCCGCATAGGTGCTGAGGTCGGCCTCCGCGATGGTGGTCACGTACGCCTGGTACTCCTCTGCGAAACGGTCCAGAGCTTCCTTGACCTCGCTGTTCGAGACATCGTCCTGTGCGCGCTCGAGGGCCTCGGTGCCGGGGGCGAGTGTCTCGGCGTACACCTCGTTGAGGTCGATGTCTCCGCCCTGCGCGGCACTCTGTGCCTCAGCTTCAAGGTTGGTGTCCAGTGCGACCCTTGTTGCTGAGAGGGCGATGTTCGTCTGCAGGCATGCCTCGTGGACACTCTGCCCTCCGGAACAGGCGGCCAGGGGGAGTGTCAGTGTGACCGCGGCGCAGCCGACGCCGAAGATTCTGGCCCGGGTGGTGAGCATGGGGATCATTCTCCTTGTGTTTGTGAAGCTATGTTAGTCTGTACAGTGTACAAATTAACACGGCATGCCCGTGGCAAGGAAAAGCGCGAGAGAGGGAGAGTTGCGGTGGAATCGATCATCATGGCGGTGCTGATGGGTGGGCTCGGAGGGCCGGCGCTGGCATGGGCGATGGCAACCCCGAAAAGCCGCAAGGCGCATGCCGAGCGTAAGGCGAGGTTCGAGGAGGGGCGCGGCTCGGATCCCGAGAAGCTTCCCGTCGGGCCACACAAACCTATCGTGACGAATGCCCTGTTCTGGGGTGTGGTCTATGCGGCCATCGGCTTCTTCCTGGGGACGTTGGTCTGATCGCTGCGCGTACCGATGTTTATGTGGGGGCGCCCCTAGAGTACCGCCCACCCCAGGGCGCCCGCGGCGATCACCACGGCCCAGGCCGGGACCTTCCAGCTGTGGAGCGCCACGAACGCCGCGACGGCCAGTACCAGGGCGTTGACGCAGTTGCCGAGGATTCCGGTGGTGAACACCGGGTCGTAGAGTGCGGCGGCGAGCCTCAGTCGTTATCGGACAGGTGATGAGCGGCTGGCCGGCACTGATCTGGTGTTTCACCATTTCGTGGTGGTGTTGTTGGCTGATGTCTGGCACGCCAGGGTCACTCGCCCCTCTTTGTCCTTGGGTCGATGCCTGGGTCGCTACACGGTGCTACGGATGACATCGGTCCCGTCGTGCAACAGCTGGACATGGACTATCCGGCTGTTGTTGACCCGTACCCGTCCGAAGGTTGGGTGACGTTTTCGCGCAGTGCGGACAGGTATTTGCGGGGTGCGGGGCATTCCGGGCGGGGGTCGGGCTTCACCTCGAACAACCCAGGGTCGGGTCAGAGGTGAGTCCTGCCCGATGAGGTCCAGCGCGGTTGTTCGCTGGGGCGGTGGGCGAGTGTGTCACGGGGAGACCTGCACGGCCTTCGCTGCCGTGTGATCACGATGGGGAAAGTTGACTGTTGACAATGATTGCGATCCAGGTCACACTGTACAGGTGCATTGTTAACAGTTGACAACGAAAGGGACGGGTAATGACAGTGGCTCATGACGTCATCGACCCAGAACGCGTGCAGCGGATCCGGGAATCGGCGTACCGCATCCGGCAGTACGCCATCACGCAGGCGGAACTCCAAGGGCAGGGGTACATCGGCCAGGCTCTGGATCTCGCGGACATTCTGGCGGTCCTCTATGCCGACCAGCTGGTTCTCAACCCACACGACGTCGCGGACCCGGAGCGTGACCGGTGCTTCATGTCGATGGGGCACTACGGTCTCGCCCTCTACGCGGCCCTGGTGGAGGCGAAGTTCCTGCCGGAGGAGGAGCTCCAGACCTACGCCGCGGATGACTCCCGGCTGCCGATGTCGGCGATGGCGGTCTACACGCCCGGTGTCGAGATCTCGGGAGGTTCACTCGGTCACGGTCTTCCGATCGCGCTGGGTGCCGCGATGGCGTTGGCGAGGAAGGGCGGTTCTCAGATCGTCGTGAATCTGCTGTCGGACGGTGAGCTGGACGAAGGGTCGACGTGGGAAGCCGCCAAGGTCGCCGGTGACCTGAAGTTGAAGAACATCGTCGCTGTCGTCGACGTCAACGGTCAGCAGGCTGACGGTTCGACGCGGCCTGGCGAACTGCTGGACGGTTCCGCGACGGCACGGCGGTTCGAAGCCTTCGGCTGGACCGCGCATGACGTGGACGGCCACGACATCGAGGCTCTCATCCGGGCCCTGGAGACCGCCCGCGCCGCCGAGGACGGACGACCCCACGTGCTTGTCTGTCGGACCGTGATGGGGAAGGGGGTCCCCATGCTGGAGAACAGGGACAAGCTCCACTTCATGAGGGTCGACGAAGAGGAGTGGGTACAGGTGAAAAAGCAGCTCAAGGAAGGATTCGGCAATGGTCAGTGACAAGAACAGCGGAACGGTCCTGCGCTCCGGCGCGATGATCGCCGACGTGGCGGGCGAGGGTGTCGAGACGGTGTCCGCACCCCTGGGGCACGCGTTGCTCGACGCCGCGGAGAACGACGACCGCATCGTCGGGTTGTCGGCGGACCTCGCGAAGTACACGGACATGCACATCTTCCGTGACGCGCTCCCAGATCGCTTCTACCAGGTGGGCATGGCCGAGATGGCGATGATGGGTGCAGCGGCGGGACTCGCGCAGGAGGGTTTCGTACCGTTCGCATCCACGTACTCCGTGTTCGCGACCCGTCGAGCCTACGACTGGCTGCTCCTCGACATCGCCGAGCAGAAACTCAACGTCAACCTCGTGTGTGCCCTGCCCGGGCTGACGACCGGCTACGGTCCCAGTCACATGGCCTTCGATGACCTGGCGATCCTCCAGGCGTGTCCGCACCTGACGATCCTCGATCCCTGTGACGCGACCGACATCCAGGCGGCGACGCCGGCGATGGCGGCGGTCGACGGACCGACCTATATGCGTCTCCTGCGGGGGCGGGTGCCCAAGATCCTGCACAACTACGACGGGGAGTTCGAGCTCGGAAAGGCCCGGAAGCTGCGGGACGGAGGGAATGCCCTGGTCATCAGCTCCGGTCTCGCAACCCAACGTGTCCTGGAGGCCGCTGAGAAGCTGGACAGGGACGGTATCGAGGTCGAGGTTCTTCACCTGGCGACCATCAAGCCCCTCGACGAGAAGGCGGTCATCGACGCGATCGTCCGTTCCGAGCGCCCGGTGTTCACCGCGGAGAACCATTCGGTTGTCGGCGGGCTCTTCTCTGCCGTGGCGTCAGCTGCCGCGCGGAACGGCGTCGGCCGGAAGATCACGCCGATCGCACTACCTGATGAATTCCCGAGTGCGGGCGCGCTCCCCACCCTCGAGGAGCGCTACGGAATCAGTGCTGGGGCAATGGAACGAACCATTCGTTCCAGTCAGGGTTGATGAATTTCTGGTCCGGTACGCGTGCTTCTCCGAGGGGCACGGGAAAATTCAAGGGTAAGTGCCTGAGGCTGCGGTGAGGAATCGTTGCGTGCTGCTATGTTGCAGTGATGGCAGGCGTTGTTTGCGTCATATTTTCTTTCCGATGTGAGCATCCGGGCGCTTACGTGAAAGGGGGCACCATGGGTGCCGGTTACTTAATAGTTCTCGCGATTGTCGCTATCGTGGCCCTTCTCGTTCTGGTTACGGTCATGAAGTGGCCCGCGTATATCGCCTTGCTTGCCGTCGCGGTCGTCACGGCGTTGGCCGCCGGGACGTCGCCGAGTGAGGTGATGCCACTCATCATCGACGGCATGGGAAGCACCCTGGGAAGTGTGGCGCTCCTCGTCGGTCTCGGGGCGATGCTGGGCGGGATCCTGGAGAAATCCGGTTCCGCTGCCGTTCTCGCACATTCCTTCCGGAGCCGTCTCGGGGAGAAACGGTCCGGAACCGCACTTCTCCTCGCCGCATCACTCGTCGCCATACCCATCTTCTATGACGTGGCTTTCATCCTGCTGGTGCCGATCGTCTATTCTTTCGCCCGGATGGCGGGGCATCGAAGTCCGGTGATCCTCGGACTCCCCATTGCTCCTTTCATGGTCTACCTGCACAACACGTTGCCCCCGCATCCCGGAATCACTGCGGCCACGGAAAGTCTCGGCGGAGACGTCGGTGTCCTGCTCATGGTCGGGTTGGTTGTCGCGGTGCCGGTCGGGTTCGTGGCGGTCTACATGGCGAAGTTCCTGAACCTGAAGGACTATGTCATGACGCCCGATGTCGCGCGGCGATTCGCAGCTGTCTCGACATCGGCACATGCGCAACCGGTCCGTGGTGGCGGTGACGGTGGTGGCGGTGACGGTGGTGGCGGTGACGGTGGTGGCGGTGACGCCGGAGGGGATGGCGATGATGCCGACGGTCGTGTCGACGATGAATCGGCCCATGTGACCACTCCTGCAACATGGGAAGTCTTGTTGTGTATCCTCCTTCCGCTGCTGATGATTGCGGTCGGAACGGTCACTGACCTGGTTCTTCCTGACGGGCATGCGGCCCTTGAGTACACGAGCTTCATCGGTGCCCCGGCCTTCGCCCTCCTGGTGGCTGCGGTGCTCGGATACTACCTCCTGGGGATCCGGCATAAGCGTCGCGGTGCGAAGGTCTCCGAAATCATGGACGACGCGCTTGGTCCGGCAGCGGTCGTGGTCTTCGTCACCGGCGCCGGTGGGGTATTCGCGGCAGTTCTGACGGCCACCGGCATCGGCGAAGCGATATCCGACGCGCTCCTTGCGACGGGTATGCCCATTCTGCCGCTGGTGTTCCTCCTTGCTGCGGCGTTGAAGGCGGCGCAGGGCTCGGGGACGGTCGCTGCGCAGACCACCGGAGGCATCATCGCGGCGACCGTGCTGTCGGGGGACTACAGCGTCGTCCAGGTCGCCTTGTTGACGATCGCGATCGGTTGTGGATCGAACTCCCTCACGCACGTCAATGACTCGGCCTTCTGGATCACCACGCGGTACCTCGGTCTCTCCGTCATCGATGGGCTGAAGACTTGGTCGGTCATGGGCCTGACGCTTGCCCTCACCGGATTTGCCATCACGTGCGGACTCTGGGTCGTCGTCCCGTAGTGTCCTGACGAGCGTCCTGACGAGCTTCCGGACAATGGCGGCCGGGGAGCTTCCCCGGGCGGGGACGTGACAGAAGAAGTCTGGCCCCGTGCACGGAATCCACCCGGATCCGTGCACGGGGCCAGACTTTTCTCTGCCCGCTGTCGTGGCCTACGGGCGGTGACCGTCAGCTGATGTAGGAGCCGCCGTTGATGTTCTGGGTCGTGCCGGTGATGTAGCCGGCGTCGTGGCTGGAGAGCCAGACGAACAGCGCCGCCATCTCGTCCGGAGTGCCCTGCCTGCGGAGCGGCACAGCCTGGGCGAGTCGACGCTCGTTCTCGTCGTCGGACCCGGCACGGATGTCGGTGTCGACGACCCCCGGGGCGACGGCGTTGACGGTGATGCCGTGTTCGGCGAGTTCACGCGCCAGGCCACGGGTGAGCCCGATGACGCCGGCCTTCGCGGCGGCGTAGGCGGTTCTGGAGAAGACCCCGCCCCCGTGTTGTGCGGTGACCGACGACATGTTGACGATCCGGCCGTAGCCGCCGGCGATCATCTGCGGGACGAATTCCTTGCTGGTCAGGAAGCTGCCGGTGAGGTTGACGGCGATCACGCGGTTCCATTCGTCGAGTCCGAGCTCCTCGAATGCCGAGGGGGAGGGGATCCCCGCGATGTTGGCGAGGGCCCCGACGGGCGGCAGGTCGCTGTCGACGATGGTCTGTGCCGCGTTTGCCACGGAGTCCTCTGAGGTCACGTCACAGGCGAAGCCGGCGGAGGGGACCCCGAATTCGGAGGCGATGGACTCTGCCGCGGCCTGCGCGGAGGCCGCGTCCAGGTCGAGGACGACGACCGCCCAGCCTTCGCGGGCGTACCGGCGGGCCGTGGCCTGACCGATGCCGCGGGGGGAGGCGGCTCCGGTGACCACGGCAGTGCGCTGGCCGATCTCGGGTGGGGTGCTGAGTGACATGTGGTCCTGCTCCTTCTTTTTTGTCTCGCCGGACGCCTGTGATCTGTCCGATAGCGGTGAAACTGGTGTGATTCAAGACTCCCCCCTTCGCGAGATATTGTCAACCGGTAACGGTTAACTGTCGACAATGAAAGCCTGCAGGTGCGGAGCGATGGTGTAGGTTGACCGGTCCGTGCGGCCCGGTCACTGCGTTCGTGCTGCGTTTGCCCGCTGTCGATGTACAGTTCTTATGTCGGTTGACGACTGTCAGCAGTGGTGTGAGAGGACGTGGAACGTGTCGGAGAAGCAGAATGCTCTTCTGGGGCTGAAGAAGACGAATCTCCGGGAGCAGGCGCTGTCTGCGCTGCGGACGGCGATCACCCGGGGAGGTCTTCCGCCCCGGAGTGCGTTGATCGAGACCGAACTGTCGGAACAGCTCGGTATCAGCAGAGGGACCCTGCGTGAAGCGCTCCGTCAGCTGCAGCAGGAGGGACTCGTCGTCCTGGGGGATCGCGGTCGCCTGTCGGTGAGGAGCCTCGAGGCACATGAGATCCGCGAGATCTTCGTCGTCCGTTCTGCGCTGGAGGGGCTCGCTGCTGCTGAGCTGGCGCTCCAGGACGACCGCACGGGGACTGTCGCGGAACTTCAGTCCGCACTGGACCGGATGGCAGAGGCCGGGACCGAACGACTGGATGACCGCATCGAGTGCGACCTCAGCTTTCACCGTGCGCTGTGCAGCCTGACCGGCAACGCGACATTGCTGCACTCGTGGACGTCGTTGGAGGGGTCGATCCGCATGTCGATCATGTATGCGGGGGTGGAGCGTGCGGTGGGGAACATGGACGTGGGGAAGCACATGGAGATCGTGAAGGCCATCGAGGCCGGTGACCCGGAGGCGGCCCGTCGCGCAGTCGCAGAGCACCTGAAGTGGGCGTCGGACAACCTGGTGGCGTAGCGTCCCCTGACCTGCGGTTTCCGGTGACGGTCCCCTAGAAAACGACCCACCCCAGGGCGCCCGCGGCGATCACCACGGCCCAGGCCGGGACCTTCCAGCTGTGGAGCGCCACGAACGCCGCGACGGCCAGTACCAGGGCGTTGACGCCGTTGCCGAGGATTCCGGTGGTGAACACCGGGTCGTACAGCGCGGCGGCGAGGATGCCCACCACCCCGGCGTTGATGCCCGTCAGTACCCTGCGGGTGGCGGCGTTTCCCCGCAGTGCCTCCCAGAAGGGTAGCGTGCCCACCACCAGCAGCGCGGCCGGCAGGAATATCGCCACGGTGGCGACCAGTGCGCCGACAATGCCGGTCACCGTCCCGGAGCTGGATGCGCCGAGGAAACCGGCGACGGTGAACAACGGCCCCGGGACCGCCTGGGCGGCCCCGTACCCGGCGAGGAAGACCTCGGGGTCGACGAGGCCGGCGGTCTCCGCCTGCAGGAGCGGCAGCACCACATGGCCGCCGCCGAAGACCAGCGACCCCGCGCGGTAGAAGACGTCGGCCAGCGACAGGTAGGCGTTCTGCGTCCACGCGGCGAGCAGGGGAAGCCCGGCCAGCAGCAGGGCGAACAACCCCAGGCACGCGACAGCGGTCCGTCGGGACACCCGGACCGCGAAGGCGTCCTCCGCCCGCGGGGCCTGCTCCTGCGGGGTGAGCCAGAGGAAACCGACGAGGCCGGCCACCGCGACGGCGATCGCCAGGGTCGCCGGGCCGGGGAAGAGCAGGACGACGATCATCGCCGCCGCCGCGATGGTGGCCCGGGGTGCGTCGGGCGTCAGAGACCGGGCCATACCCAGGACGGCGTGTGCGACGACGGCGACGGCGGCGGCCTTCAGCCCGTCGATCCAGCCGGCGTCGGAGAGGTCGCCGACGGCGGCCAGGCCGTAGGCGAAGGCGACGAGAAGCACGACCGAGGGCATCGTGAACGCGAACCACGCGGCGAACATCCCGGCGTACCCGGCTCTCTGGAGTCCGATGGTCATCCCCACCTGGGACGACGCGGGGCCGGGGAGGAACTGGCACAGCGCGACGAGGTCCGCGTAGGCCTTCTCGGACAACCACGCGCGGCGCTCCACGAAGGCCTCGCGGAAGAACGCCAGATGGGCGACCGGGCCGCCGAAGCTGGTGAGGCCGAGGCGGAGGAAAACGAGGAAGACCTCCCAGGTTGCTCCTGTGTTTCCTGGTCGTACGTCGCGGCCGTGGGGCGGGGTTCGGGGCACGTGACGATCTTGACAACCTCGGGCCACCCCGGTCAACGCGGACCGGGTGAACTTTGGGTGAACGAGGCGGCGGGGCTCAGCCGATCTGTAACACGGTCCGCAGCGCGGTGAAGACCTCGGGCCGGACCCGGTGGATCACGGTGCGACCGTCACGGTGGCGTGCCAGCAGGCCTGCCTCGGTCATCTTCTTCAGGTGGTGCGAGATCGTCGGCTGGCTCAGCCCCATCATCCCGGTGAGTTCACCGACACTGGCCGGCTCGCATCCCGCGGCGGCCAGCTGCGACAGGATGCGCAGCCGTACCGGCTCCGCCAGCACCTTGAACAGCCCGGCGTAGTGCACCGACTCGTCCTGGGTCAGCGGGCCGGTCCCGAGTGAACAACACTGCTCGATGTCCGGGGCAGCGGCGGGCAGGGGCTGGGCGGTGCTCATGGTCACCACGCTACATTGACGAATGTCGATACGGGAACTACCTTCTGATATTGACCACTGTCGATATGGAGCGAGGACGAGGCCCGTGACCCCACCACCGAGATCTGACGCCGCGCCGGCCCGGATGTCGTTCCTGGACCGTTTTCTCCCGGTCTGGATCATCCTGGCCATGGCCGCCGGCCTGGTCATCAGCCGCACGGTCCCCGGCCTCCGGGATGCCCTGGGGGCATTGGAGATCGGCGGCATATCCATCCCTATCGCGGTGGGTCTGCTGGTGATGATGTACCCGCCGCTGGCGAAGGTCCGGTACGACAAAGCCGGCAGGATCGCCGGGGACACCCGGCTGATGAGCGTGTCGCTGGTCCTGAACTGGATCGTCGGCCCGTTGCTCATGTTCGTCCTGGCCTGGGTCTTTCTTCCGGACCAGCCCGAACTGCGCACCGGGTTGATCATCGTCGGACTCGCCCGCTGCATCGCCATGGTGCTGGTCTGGTCCGACCTGTCGTGCGCCGACCGGGAGGCCACCGCTGTGCTGGTGGCGATCAATTCCGTGTTCCAGGTGCTCATGTTCGCGGTGCTCGGCTGGTTCTACCTGCAGGTACTGCCGTCCTGGCTGGGGTTGGAGACAACCTCGGCGGAGTTCTCCTTCTGGACGATCGTGACCTCGGTGCTGGTGTTCCTGGGCATCCCGCTCCTCGCCGGGGTGGCCTCACGCCTGCTGGGGGAGAAGGTGAAGGGTCGCGACTGGTACGAGAACAGCTACCTGCCGAGAATCTCCCCACTGGCCCTGATCGGGTTGCTGTACACGATCGTGCTGTTGTTCTCTCTCCAGGGTGAGCAGATCGCGGCGAATCCGTGGGCGGTGGCGCGGCTGGCCGTGCCGCTGGTGATCTACTTCCTGGGCATGTTCGCCCTCGCACTGGTGACGGCGAAGGTGTCGGGGCTCGACTACGCCCGGTCGGCGTCGGTGGCGTTCACCGCGGCGGGCAACAACTTCGAGCTGGCGATCGCCGTGGCCATCGGGACGTTCGGTGCCGCCTCCGGCCAGGCGCTGGCGGGCACTGTCGGGCCGTTGATCGAGGTCCCCGTCCTCGTCGCGCTCGTGTACGTCATGCGGCGGGCCGGGCCGGTACTGTTCGCCGGAGACCCCACCGCGCCGCTACCCACCCGTCGACCGAAGGAGCACGTCCCGTCATGACCACCCGTCCCTGCGTCCTGTTCGTCTGCGTCAGCAACGCCGGTAAGTCCCAGATGGCCGCGGCCCTGACCCGGCACCGCGCCGGGGAGGCCGTCGAGGTGCACTCCGCAGGCACCCACCCCGGTGACCGGCTCAACGGGCAGTCGGAGCTGGCGGTCGCCGAGGTCGGCGCCGACATGTCCGGCGACCGTCCGAAGGGGGTCGACCCGGGGCTCCTGCGACGGGCGGACCGTGTTATCGTCGTCGGGCACCAGGCGCAGCTCGAGCTCCCGGCCGACGCCGTCGGGACGCTGGAACGGTGGCCCACCGACGAGCCGTCCGACCGGGGGATCGACGGTGCGGAACGGATGCGGCTGATCCGGGACGACATCGCCGCCCGGGTGGCGGACCTGCTCGACCGGCTGTGAGCGCCCCGGCCGCTACTCCCCGGCGGGGTCCGGCAGCTCGCGGGGGACGACCTTGCCCACCGCGTTGCGGGGGAGCGATTCCAGGAAGACGTAGCTGCGGGGGACGTTGTGCCGGGCGAGCTTGTCCTTGACGGCCGCCTTCGCCTTCTCTGTGAAGGCCTCCCGGTCGGTCCCGGCCGCGTCGCCGGCGAGGACGACGTAGGCGCAGAGGGACTGGCCGAAGTCGGCGTCGTCGACGCCCTGCACGTGGACTTCCTCGACCTCAGGTAGTCCGTAGAGGACATCCTCGGTCTCCTGCGGGAAGACGTTCTCGCCGCCGGAGACGATCATGTCGTCGCTGCGTCCGGCGATGTAGAGCAGCCCGTCCCGGTAGTACCCCAGGTCGCCGGTGGCGACGAGCCCCCGGATGGTCTCCTTGTCCACGCCGGGGCGCGTGTAGCCCTCGAACAGCATGTCGTTGCCGACGAAGATCCGTCCGATCTCGCCCTCGGGCAGTTCCGTGCCGTTGTCGTCGAAGATCTTCAGGACGGTGGCCATCGGCGGCTTGCCGGCGGTGGTCGGGTGCTCGGCCAGCTCCTCCGGCTTCGCGATGGACGCCCAGCTGACCTCGGTGGAGCCGTAGAGGTTGTAGAGCACGTTGCCGAATTTCGCGGTGGTCTCCTCGATCACCGCCGGTGGCAGTGCCTCGCCGCAGGCGGTGATGACCCGGGTCCCGGGGTTGAAGTCGTCCGGCACGGCCGCGAGCAGGCGCCGCAGCATCGTCGGCACGATCGCGATCGCGTCCGGACGGTTCGCCTCGATCAGCTTCACCGCCTCGACCGGCGAGAACCGGCGCTGGAGGATCAGGGTGCTGCGCAGTGCCAGACCCAGCTGGATCTGCGCGAAGCCCCAGGTGTGGAACATCGGCGCCGCGATGTAGTACCCGCGGTGCTGCTTCAGCGGGATCCGCGACATGATCGACGACGCCGGCAGGTACGTCCGTGGTTCCGGCCGCCGTGCGCCCTTGGGTGTGCCGGTCGTGCCGGAGGTGAGGATGATCGTGCGTCCACGGCGCGGACGGGCCGGGATCTTCTGCTCGTGCGGGGTGGAACGCAGGACCTGGGTCAACGTCGGCCAGTCCGGGTTCCTGGTCGCGTGGTTCGCGGTGGCCGTCGCCTCGGCGACGTTGCCCGCGTACTCGACCTCGTCGTACTGGTGCCCCTCCGGGATCCGCGCGGCCGTGGTGTGGTTCTCCTCCCAGTTGACGATCACGGGGCACTCGTCGAACCCCGCCGGGAGCAGGGGGATGAACTCCTCGTCGATGAAGAGCAGGTCGATCTTCTGCTCCTTGATCACCGCGCGGGTCTGGTGGGCCGACGCACCGGTGTTGAACAGGACGATGTCGGTGCCCAGACGTCCGTGCGCGCACAGCGCCATGATGAACCCGCGGTGGTTCCTGGACAGGACGCCGATCCTGTCGCGCTCCCGGATCCCGGAGCGGTAGAGGGCCTTCGCCAGCAGGTTCGTCTGTTCATGCAGTTCCGAGTAGGTTATGGAGCCAGCGTCGTCGATGATGGCGGTGTGGTGGGGGTCGCGCGCCGCACCGAGGGCGAGGATGCCGGCGGGCAGGAACTCCCACTGGTAGATGTACTTGAGGGCCTTGCCCATGGCGACAGGCGACATGGGTCCGAGGACCCCGGACTTGAACAGCGGCAGTGTCCCCTTCGCCAATGTGGGTATCTGCGTGAGGGTGACGGCAGGGGTGGATGCGCTCATGGTGCTCCTTCGGAGAGATTCTATGTACAGCATGGTTATGGAATCACATGGTTTACGCCGTTTACGTTAGTTTCCGAAGGCATATCCGTCAGCGGAACCGCGAACGCCGGTGGTACCTGCGGCGACATCCGGATCAGCTACGGTTGGCAGTCTGCCCGGCTCCGGCACGGGCAGACCGTTTTCTTCCGTTACCGTCCCAGCGTCGTACGAGGAGTCTCCATGGCAGCACCGTCCGTCGTCCTGGCCGTCGTCACCGCCCTGGGGGCCGTCCTCCTGGCGGCTGGGGTCGTCGGCCTGATCCGGGACGGTCGGCGCATCGCCACGCCTGTCTACCTGACGATGGGCCTGGGGCTGCTCGCCCTCGGGGTGGGCCTGCTGTTCGCCGAACGGGGCAACCTGGTCCCGCTCACGGTCGCCAGCGTCATCGTGATCGGTACGCTCCTGCTGGGCATCGTCGTCGGGTACCCGTTGCTAGTGCTGTTCCTGCTGTACTCGGGCGCCACCGTGCTGCGTAGGGAGAGCCGTTCGCTGGGCAACGCCCTCGCCCTCATCGCGGGCGTGGGCCTGCTGTTCCTGCCGACGACGCTCGGGATGCTCGCCCCGTCGGACACACCCCGCGCCGACGCCGTCGGCATGGTCCGGTACGCGGTACACATGTCGGCCACGTTGGTCGTGCTCTACTTCGGCTTCATCTTCGCCGCCTTCACCGCCGCCTCACTGCTCTACCGGTGGCGGCGTATCCGTAAGCCACCGGAGGTGGTGATCGTCCTGGGTGCCGGTCTGATCGACGGCGACGTCACGCCGCTGCTCGCGGCCAGACTCGACCGCGGGCTGGCCGTCCAGAGGCAGTTCCACGGCACACCCGTGATCATCGCCAGCGGTGGACAGGGACCCGACGAGCCACGGCCCGAAGGGGAGGCTATGCGCGACTACCTCATCCGGCAGGGCGCCGACCCGGCCACCGTGGTCGCCGAAACCCGGTCGCGCAACACCGAGGAGAACCTTCGGTTCTCCCGCGCACTCCTCGACGACCCCTCCTCGCCGGTGGTCGTTGCGACCAGCAGCTACCACGTGTTCCGTGCCGCCCTGCTGACCAGGACCCTGGGGATGAACGCACATGCCGTCGGCGCGCCTACCGCCTGGTACTACTACCCGAGCGCGGTGATCCGCGAATTCGCCGGGGTGATCCGCGACCGGCTCCGGTTCACCGTCCTCAGCCTCGCCGTGCTCGTCCTGCTGTCGGTCGCCTTCACCCTGGTCGTGGTGCCGGCGATGGGACCGGGGCCCGCGTGACCCGTCAGCCCGGGGGATTGGTGGTTTCGCTCCACCGGAACCACCATCGCCGCGGGTTCTCAGGAGGCCGGCGGTCCCAGTGAACTGCGCTCCACCAGGTGGGCGGTCAGCCGGTCGCCGTGCCCGGCGCTGTCACCGGTCCCGAGCACGTCGACCCCGAGGATCCGCAGGGCCATGCGTGCGGCGTCCTCGCCGTTCGCGTGCACCGGTTGCGAGACCACGGTGAGCGGCGGGTCGGTGAACTCCTCCCAGCCTGTGTCGTCGAAGCTCACCAGCGAGATGTCGGCCGGGACGCGGAGGCCGCGGGATTTCAGGGCGGCCAGTACGTCCCGGACCACAGTGCTGTCCGAGGCGACGAGGGCGGTGGGGGGTGCGTCCCGCTGGAGGAGTTCGCCGAGGATCCGGTCGGTGGAGGCACGGTCGACGGCGCCGAACCGTAGGAGGTCGTGGTCGGGCCGGATGCCGGCGGCCTCGAGGGCGGCGAGCATCCCGGAGATGCGTTCGGCCACCGAGGACACCCCCAGCGGGAGGCCGTGGAACGTCATCCCGTCGGTGGTGAGCGCCGACAGGAAGGCGATCCTCCGGTGGCCGAGGGCGATGAGCCGCGCGGTGGCCTCTTCGGCGGCGGGGACGATGTCGATCACCGCCGCAGGTGCCGGCAGGCCCGCGATCGTCCGGTCGAGCAGGACCAGTGGGTAGTTCGTGTCCACCAGGTGCTGCAGGTGGTCGACTGCGTAGGCGGAGGCGGGGGAGACGATCATCGCGTCGACGCGTTTCTCGGTGAGGACCCGGACGGCCTCGATCTCGACGGTGACATTTTCATCTGTATTGAGCAGGATCACGTCGTACCCGGCACGGCGGGCGACGTCGGTGATCCCGCGTGTCGCGTTCCCGAAATACGAGTTCTCGATGTCGCCGACGATGACCCCGAGGGTCCGTGTCCGCCCGGTGTTCATCGAGCGCGCGAGTTCGTTGGGACGGTAGCCGAGACGTTCCGCGGCTGCCAGGACCAGCTCGCGTTTCTCCTCGCTGACGTGCCCGTATTCGCCGAGGGCGCGGGCGGCGGTGGCTTTCCCCACCCCGGCCAGACGTGCGACATCGGTGACGGTGACTTCGCGCTGTCTGCCAGCGGGGGTGTCGGCCATGTGTTGTCCTCCTGTCGAAACTACCTCTTGACATGTTATCTGAGTCACGTCTACTGTTGCCGCAACTGAGACCGGTATCAGACCCAAAGTGAGACCGGACTCACATCAGTGCACCGACGAGAGGACCATCGTGAAACCCTGCGCACGCCCCCGCACGCCGCTGCGGAGCCTGCTCGCCGTCGTCGTCACGGCACTGGTCGGCTTCGCCGTGGCTGCCTGTGGGTCGACCCCCGGCAGTGACGAGAACCCCTACGGACTCATCTCCCCGGGCAGCCTCCGTGTCGCCGCCGTCGGGGACCTCCGGCCCTACACGTACGCCAACATGGCCGGTGAGTTCACCGGATTCGACGTCGAGCTGTTCACCGACGTGGCGCACCGTATCGGTATCGAGGACGTCAACTTCGCCGGACAGGAGTTCGCCTCCGTGCTCCCCGGTGTGGCCACCGGCATGTTCGACGTGGGGGTCGCCGCGATCGGCATCACCGAAGACCGCCAGCGCACCGTGGATTTCTCCGACGGGTACCTCGCCGGTTACCTCACCATCCTCGGCACGAAAGGAGGGCCGGTGACCAGCCGGGACGATCTGGCGGGCACCCGGATGGGCGTCTCCCAGGGCTCGCTGCAGGAACTCTACGCCGTCGAGAACTTCCCCGAGGCCGACCTCGTCCGCTTCCCCGAACACAACGCGGGCACCGCCGCCCTGCGCAACGGCACCATCGACACCTACTTCCTCGACTTCGAGTCGGCGAAGCTCTACCTCGGCACCACCCCGGACTTCACCAGCATCGAGGACGTCCCGTCGTTCGACGCCCCGGCCGGGTTCGCCGTCGCCAAGGACCGTCCCGAGCTCCGCGAGGCCCTGAACCGGGGTCTGCGTGACGCGATGGAGGACGGCACATGGAAGCGACTCCACGAGAAGTACTTCCCCGACACCCCGATGCCCGCGATGTACCTGCCCTCCGACGAGCAGGACGCCACCACCAACCCCGACCGACGCTGAACGAAGGACAACATCATGGACTGGCTGGAGAACCTACGGAGTACCTTCCTGGATTTCGGTGCGATGGGCGAGGTACTGCCCCACATGATCGGGACGGGACTGAAGAACACGCTGATCCTCGCGGTCATCGCGACCGTGATCGGCATTGTCCTCGGCATGATCCTCGCCGTGATGGGCATATCCAGGTCACGGTGGCTGCGCTACCCGGCACGTATCTACACCGACATCTTCCGCGGCCTTCCCGAGGTCGTCACGATCCTGCTGATCGGCCAGGGCTTCGCACGCATCAGCCAGGAGATCTTCGGCGCCACCCCGTACCCGCTGGGGATCCTGGCGTTGAGCCTGATCGCCGGAGCCTACATCGGCGAGATCTTCCGCTCCGGCATCCAGTCGGTCGACAAGAGCCAGTTGGAGGCCTGCAGGGCGCTCGGCATGTCACGTAGCTCCGGTATGCGACTGGTGGTCATCCCGCAGGGCATCCGCCGGGTCCTCCCCGCCCTGGTGAACCAGTTCATCTCGGTCATCAAGGCGTCGTCCCTGGTCTACTTCCTCGGGCTGCTCACCAGTGAGCGCGAGCTGTTCCGGGTCGGGCAGGATGCCGCCGTCCTCACCGGCAACCTGTCGCCGCTGCTGCTCGCCGGGATCTTCTACCTTGTCATCACCGTGCCGCTGACCCACCTGGTCAACTACTTCGATGACCGGCTGCGCTCTTCCAGGCGCAGGCCGTCCGCCCCGGTGAGCGGCCTGGAGGAGGTCGCCGCGGTCAACGCGGTGTCCGCCGCGCCCATGCCGACCTCCGGTGGAGATGGCACCGAGGGCACAGCACGAACCACACGCACCGACCGCACCGACCGCACCGACAACGAATAGGGGACAACCATGAACACACCCACTCCGACGTCAGCACCCGGGGAAGGCCGTGAGTACCACGGGTCCGGCCTCTCGATCCAGGACCTCGTCCTCTCCTTCGGTGACATCACCGTCATCCACGGTGTCAGTGTCGAGGTGGAACCCGGGACCACGACATGCATCATCGGCCCGTCCGGCTCCGGGAAGTCGACCCTGCTCCGCGGGATCAACCGGCTGCATGAACCGGCGTCCGGGGCCGTCACCCTCGCCGGCGAGGACGCCATCGCGATGAAGGAGGACGACCTGCGCCGCCGCGTCGGGATGGTCTTCCAGCATTTCAACCTCTTCCCGGACCACACCGCAGAACAGAACGTGATGATGGCGCTGCGCAACGTCAAGAAGATGGGAAAGGAGGAGGCGTCGGCGGTGGCACGCGAGAGGCTCCTGGACGTCGGGCTGGCCGAGCGCGCCGACCACAAGCCGCGGGACCTCTCCGGCGGCCAGCAGCAGCGCGTGGCCATTGCACGCGCGCTGGCGATGACCCCCGAGGTCATGCTCTTCGACGAGGCCACCAGCGCGCTGGACCCGGAGCTGGTCAAGGGGATCCTCGACCTGATGGAACGTCTCGCGAGGCAGGGGATGACGATGGTCGTGGTCACCCACGAGATGGCCTTCGCCGCACAGGTCGCCGACCAGGTCCTGTTCATGGACGAAGGCCGCGTGGTCGAGGCCGGCACGCCTGACCAGGTCTTCAACAACCCGCAGAGCGAGCGGCTCAAGACCTTCCTGTCGGAGGTGCTGTAGATGCCGGGCCAGCCACCTGTGCGCACCGCGGTCCTCGGTTTCGGGACGTCGGGACGGGTCTTCCACGCACCCTTCCTCGCCGCGGACTCCTCCTACGAGGTCAGCGCCATCGTCACCGGCGACGACGGGCGTCGGAGGCAGGCCGCCGCCGAGTACCCGCACGCACGCCTGCTCCGCAGCGCCGACGAGGTGTTCGCCCACCCGGAGCAGTACGACCTGATGGTCGTCGGGACCCCGAGCGGGACCCACGAGGAGATGGCCGCCCGGGCGTTGGACGCGGGCCTGCACGTCGTCGTCGACAAACCCTTCGCCCTGTCGGCGGCAGGCGGCAGGCGCCTGGTCGACAAGGCCGCCGGTGCCGGCCGGCTCCTCACCGTGTTCCAGAACCGACGGTGGGACGGCGACTTCCTGACCCTCAGGAAGCTCCTCGCCGAGGGCACGCTCGGCGAGGTCCACCGCTTCGAGTCCCGGTTCGAGTGGTGGAAACCCGACCAGGGCACGACCGCCGCCTCGTGGAAGACCACCAGCACCCGGGCCCAGGGCGGTGGCCTGCTCCACGACCTCGGCACGCACCTCATCGACCAGGCCCTCCAGCTGTTCGGGCCGGTCCGGGACGACGCCGGCGCCGTGTACGCCGAGCTCGACACCCGCCGTCCCCGGGTCAGCGCGGAGGACGACGTCTTCGTCGCCCTGCACCATGCCTCCGGTGTCCGCAGCCACCTGTGGATGAGTGCGGTCGCCCCGGCACCGGCCCCCCGCTTCCACGTGGCCGGCTCGGGCGCCGGTTACACGAGCTGGGGCCTGGACCCGCAGGAGACCCAGCTGAAGGACGGCATGCGCCCCGGCGACGACGGCTTCGCCACCACCCCGGCCAGCCGGTGGGGCGTGCTCGGCACCGGCGGGGAACGGCACCCCGTCGCCACCGTCGACGGAGACTACGCCGCGTTCTACCGGTCTCTCGCCGCGGCGATCACCACCGGGGCACCCGTCCCCGTGGACCCGGCGGGACCCCTCGGCCCCCTCGCCGTCCTGGAAGTCATCGACACCATCGAACGAATCATCAACTGAAAGGCACGAGCTGTGAATAGTTACTCCACCCCCGGTCATGTCGCGGTCCTCGGAGGAGGGATCTTCGGGGTCTCCACCGCCGTCCAGTTGGCGCGCCGGGACATCCGGGTGACCCTGGTGACCGACGGCGCCCTGGCGTCCGGAGCGTCCGGACGGTCCCTGGCCTGGTTGAACACCGCAGGCCACCGCTCCCTGCCGTACCACACCCTCCGGCTCGCGGGCATCGACCGGTGGAAGACCTGGCGGTTGAACCACCCGGAACACGCGGACGCCCTGCAATTCTCCGGTGGGCTGACCTGGGCGGGCGACGGGGAGTCGTTCCGGGACCGCCACGACCATGAACGCTCCCTGGGCTATGACTCGGTGTGGGTCAGCGCCGACCAGGCCGCCGACCTGGTCCCCGGCATCGACCCGGGGGCCGTCGCGGCGGAAGGTGCGATCTTCAACCCCGGTGAAGGGTGGGTCGACCTGCCCACCGTCATCGGCGTCCTGGCCGCCGAGGTGCGTGACCGGGGCGGCCGCGTCGTCGAGAACGCCGGACGGTGCAGCGTCGTCACCGGGGACGGCCGGGCGACGGCGGTCGCCACCGGGGACGGCTCGCGGATCGACGCGGACGCCGTCGTGGTCGCCGCGGGGCCGCAGACACCGGCGTTGCTGGGGGAGACGGGGGTCGGTGTCGGTGACGACAGCCCCGCCGCCTTCGTCGCCGTGACCCGGCCGGTGGAGTCGGACCTGCAGACCGTCCTGAACACCCCGAACGTGGCGATCCGCCGTGCGGTCGACGGCGGCCTCGTCATGGACTCGGGATGGTCCGAGGAGACCGTCCGGGTCGCGGAGGACGGCTCGCTGGACATCGACGACGCGGTCGTCGCCAGGCTGATGGAGGAGGCGTCGGCCGTCCTCGCCGGGCACCCGACCCTGGAACTCGACCACATCGGCGCCGGCTACAAACCGATCCCCGGTGACGGGGAACCCGTCGTCGGCCGGGTGGACGGGGTCGACGGCCTGTACACCGCGTTCAGCCACTCCGGGGCGACCCTCGGGCTGCTCGTCGGGGAGCTCCTCGCCACCGAGATCGCGGACGGTGTCGCGTCACCGCTGCTGGACACCTTCCGTCCGTCGCGTTTCCGCCGGGGAGAGTAGCCCATGGCATCCCCCCACCTGATCACCGTCGGGGACAACGTCGTCGACCGCTACCAGGCGCTGGAGACGATGTACCCGGGAGGAAACTGCGTCAACGTCGCCGTCTTCGCCCGACGCTCCGGCCTCACGTCGTCCTACCTCGGAGCCGTCGGCGACGACGACGCAGGGACGCTCATCGCCGGCTCCCTCGACGCCGAAGGCGTCGGGACCTCCCTGCTCAGGACGGTTCCCGGCGGACAGACGGCGTGGTGTCTCATCGGACACCGTGACGGCGACCGGGTCTTCCTCGGATCCGACCTGGGGGTGTCACTGTTTACCCCGGACGCGGCGGACCTCGCGGCGATCGCCCGGGCGGACGCGGTGCACGTCGGCGCGTCCTCCCACATGGACGACTGGGTCGCCGAACTCGGCTCCCGGACGAAGGTGTCCTACGACTTCTCCACCTACGGGGACCGACGGCGTATCGCCGCAGTCGCCCCGCACCTCTGGCTGGCCACGGTGTCCGGCGGCGGCCTCACCGACACCGAGGTCGCCGAGCTGGCCGGCACCGTCACCGCGGCGGGCGCCGAATGGGTGCTCGTGACCCGCGGAGCCGCAGGTGCCGTCCTGTTCCACGGGGCCCGGCAGTGGTCCGTGGCGGCGACACCCACGCACGTCGTCGACACCCTCGGGTCGGGCGACACCTTCCTCGCGAGAGTGCTCACCGGACTGCTGCGCCACGAGGCCCCACCGGAGTTCCTCGCCGCCGCCGCCGAGGCCGCCGCCACGACCTGCGGGACCGTCTCCGCGTTCGGGCATCCCGCGCCGGACACCGTCGCCGCACAACACAGCCCCCACTGACAATCAGCACTGACAACCAGCACTGACAACCAGGCAACAACCAGAAGGAGTACCACCATGACCGACGGAACCTACCTCGGCCCCACCACCCCCGCCGCGATCCCCGACGACTACGTCCCGACCCTCCGGGAGGGGCTGTCCCTCTGGGACGGCATCGCCGCCTGGGTCCGTGACATCCCGGACCTCCGTCACATCTACCTCGTCGGCGCCGGCGGGTCGTTCGCCGGGCTGACGGCGATGAAGTACGTGCTCGACAGCCGGGCCGTCACGGCGTCGGACCACGTCAACCCGGCCGAGTTCGTGTCACGCGCACCACGGGGCGTCGACGGGACGTCGCTGGTGCTCGTCTTCTCCGGGAAGGGGGAGACCCCCGAGACCGTGCGTGCCGCCCAGTGGGCGGTGGCGCGTGGCGCCAACGTCGCCGCTGTGACGATGGGCGGCGACTCACCCCTCGCGGACGCCGTCCCCACGGCGTTCGTCGGGACGTCCGGCTGGGCAAACCAGTTGCTGCTCCAGCTGGTGGCGCTGGCGGTGCTGCAGCGCGAAGGGGTCGACGTCGCCGGGGAACTGGCCGCCCTGGAGGCGCTGCCGGAAGCGCTCGAGGCGGCGGTGCACGCCTTCGAACCCCGCGCCGCACGCATCGCCGCGGACATGAAGGACGTGCCGGTGACCTACCTCGTGGCGTCCGGGCCGCTCGTCGGGCCGGGAGAGACCTTCACCTCCTGTTTCCTGCAGGAGATGCAGTGGATGCACGCCGCCACGATCAACGCCAACACCTTCTTCCAGGGGCCCTTCGAGGTCTTCGACAGCGAGACGCGGAGTTTCCTGTTCCTCGGCGAGGACGCGACCCGCCCGATGGGGGAGCGCGCACTGGACTTCCTGTCCCGGTACTCCGGGGAGACGGTGGTGCTGGACAGCCGTGACCTCGACCTGCCCGGCATTGACGGTGACCAGCGTGGGTTCGTGGCCCCGCTGGTGTTCTACGCGCTGATGTTCCGCCTGGCCGCGCACTACGCCGCGGTCCGTGGGTACGCGCTCGAGGGCCGACGCTACATGTGGCAGTTCGCGTACTGAGCCGGGTGGGTCGTGCGGCGGGGGTCGCTGCCGGGGGTCAGGAGACTGCGGAGCGTACGATCTCGGCGATCCGCTTCTCGGCATCCGCATCGATGCTGTCGAAGTACCATGCGGCGGGCGTCAACGTCCCGTCTGCGCCCCCGGCAGGGGCGGTGGTGACTTTCTCGGTGAGGGCGAGGTTGAGCCGCTCGTCGTTACGGAGTGTCACCAGTGCCGGAGTACTTGCCGACGCGGCGTAGGCAGGCATCCCGTACCAGATCCGGGGTTTCAGGTCGGGGGCCGCGGCCATGATGATGTCGTGTGCGTGCTGCATGACGGACCGGCGTGGTTCGTCCATCCCGGCGATCTTGTCGAGTACCCGGGAGAGGTTCTTCGCGTCCTTAGACGACGATGATGACGGCATGGTGTGTCCTTTCCTCGACCGATGGCGGGGCATCGGTGGCGTGAAGTCGGCGCTGTCGTGCGCCACACCCCATCCGGACATGTCCTGATCTGGTCAGGCCTCTCCGCGATGATTCACGTGGTCGTCACGTGGAAGTGCGTGTGGTGGATCGAGCCACCGAGCTCAGGATACAGGACGGGTACAGGTGGGGAAAGGTCCGGGGTGGCAGCCCCCGGCCGGGGCCGTCGGGCCCGTGTGCGCCTGAGAACCCGGGGCGTTGGTGGTTTTGAGGCCCGGAAACCGACAATGGCCCGGGCTCCCAGGTAAGGGAGGGTCAGGGATTGGCCAGGGAATGGCCAAGGAATGGCCAGGTAAGGGCCCAGGCGACCGCCTCACCAACCCAACCACCCTCACCGCCCCACGATCCCCGCCTCGTAGGCGGCGATCACCAGCTGCGCCCTGTCCCGTGCGTCCAGTTTGGCCAGCAGGTTGCCGACATGGGTCTTCACCGTGCGCATCGATATGGTCAGGTCATCGGCGATCTCGCCGTTCGACCGGCCCCGGGCCACCAGGGTGAGCACCTCGGTCTCCCGGGCGGTCAACCGCGCCAGGCCCGCGACCCGCCCACCACCGGCGGCCGTGCGTGGCGAGTGGACGAAGTGCTCCACCAGCCGCGCCAGGATCGCCGGGGCGAACAACGACTCCCCGTCACAGGTCCGGCGCACCGCGTCGACCAGTTGGTCGGGCCGGGCGTCCTTCAGCAGGAATCCGCTGGCACCGGCGCGCAACGCCTCGTGGACGTACTCGTCGAGGTCGAACATGCTGAGCACGATCACCTTCGTCGCGGCCAGCGCCGGATCGGCGGTGATCCGGCGGGTGGCTTCCAGGCCGTCCTGACCGGGCATCCTGATGTCCATCAGAACGACATCGGGGAGCAGGGTCCGCGCCTGCCGGACGGCGTCCTCACCGTCGGCCGCCTCGCCCACGGAGGACAACCCGTCCGCGCCGTCGATGATCAGCCGCAGGCTGTGGCGCAGCAACGGCTGGTCGTCGACCACCAGCACCCGGATCACCGGAGGTCACCGTCCGGGAAACGGAGGCGGAGCCGGAACCCGTCGGCCTGTCTGAGCGTCGTCAGGGAGCCGCCCAGGCCCTCGGCGCGCCGGCGTAACGCGGACAGTCCGTGACCCGCCCCGGGCTGGGGACGGTGGTCGGGTGCGGGGCCCGCGTCCGTGACGGTGACGACAACGTCCCCTGAGTCCCCGCCGTCGCTGCCGTCGCGTCGTACGTCCACCGTCGCCGGTGTCTGCCCGGCGTGGCGCAGGACGTTGGCCAGTGCCTCCCGCACCGACGCGCACACCGCGACCTGCACGCCGGGGGAGACGTGGCCGAGCTCGCCGAGCCGCAGCTCGGCCGGGACGCCCGCGCCGACGGCTGCGTCGACGATCGCCGGAAGGTCCCCGAGCGTCTCCGCGGGACGCAGCGGCGCGTCCGGCGCGTCGTGCGCGGCGTCCGGGGAGCGCAGGACGGTGAGCATGCGGCGCAGCTCCGTCGTCGTCTCCCGCCCTACCGCCTCGATGTCGGCCAACGCGGCCCGACGTTCCGCGTCACCCTGCGGGCCTGTCGCGCCCGACGCCGCCGCCGCGCGGACGGTGATCAGGCCGAGACCGTGGGAGACCAGGTCATGCAGTTCCCCGGCGATGCGGAGCCGCTCGGTCTGCGTGGCCTTCTCCGCCGCCCACGTCTCCAGCTCCGCCTCGTAGCGACGCCGTTCCGACCGGGCCTTCAGGGCCGCGCCCGCGGCGAGGGCGAGACTCGTCCCCACCGCGGCCAGGACCGCCGTCCACGCGGCCGCCGGGCTGTCGACACCCATCGCCAGCAGCCCGCACAACACCAGGGCGATGGCCACGGTCGCGGCGAGCCACGTCCGCGAACGCCAGGTCGGCCGGTCATCATGCATAGCTCCGGAGTCTATCCGCCGGCGACGACGCCCACATCGGACCACGGTACGAGGGACCACGGTCCGTGGGGTCCGCGCGAAGTCCGGTCCCCGGGCCGATGACTGACGGCGCGCCCGCCGGGTGGGATGGGTGTCATGATCAGAATCGACAGTCTCACGAAGACGCGGGGACCACGGACCATCCTCGACGACGTCTCCTTCCAGGCCCGTCCCGGGGCGGTGACCGGGTTCCTGGGGCCGAACGGTGCGGGGAAGTCGTCCACCCTGCGGATCCTGCTCGGCATCGACCGGGCCACCTCGGGCACCGCCCTGGTGGACGGTAGGCCGTACCCGTCGCTGGACCGTCCCGTCACCCGCGTCGGTTCGCTGCTGGACGGGTCGGGCGCGCACCGCTCCCGCACCGCCCGCAACCACCTCGCCTGGGTCGCCCGCAGCAACGGGATCCCGTCGGGCCGGGTCGACGAGGTCCTCGCCGCCGTCGACCTGACCGACGCCGCACGCACCCGGGTGGGACGCTTCTCCCTGGGCATGGGGCAACGACTCGGCCTGGCGACCGCGCTGCTGGGCGAGCCGGATGTCCTGGTCCTCGACGAGCCGGTCAACGGGCTCGACCCGGAGGGCATCCGGTGGCTGCGCCGCCTGCTGCGTGCGCACGCGGACGCCGGGGGCACCGTCCTGCTGTCCAGCCACCTGATGGGGGAGGTCGCGGAGATCGCCGACGACCTCGTCGTGATCACCGGCGGGCGGATCGTCGCCACCGGCCCGGTGGCGGACGTGACTCGCGGCTACCCGACGTTGGAGGACGCGTTCTTCGACCTCACCGGCGGAACGGGGGTGCGGCGATGAGGACGACCGTCGGTGCGGAACTGCGCAAGGCGGCCACACTCCCCGCGGTGTGGGCCGGGGCGGCCGTGACGGTGGTGGGGTCGGTGGCCCTGGCCGTCCTCAACGCCGTCAGCGTGCGCGGCGCCGTGTCCTCCGGGCAGGAGGACATGATCGCCGATTCGTCAGGCACCTCGCCGTTCGAGTCCGCGGTCACGGCGATGCCGATCACCGGCGTGATCGGGGCGCTGGTCATCGGCGTGGTGGTCATCGGCAGCGAGTACACCGCGGACCGTGCCGAGTCCGGCGGCGGACGTCAGATCGCCACCACCCTGGTGTCGTCCCCGCGCCGGGTGGACCTGCTGGTCTCGAAGGTCGTCACGGTTGTGGCCCTCGTAGTCGCGACGGCCCTGGTGGCGGTCCCGGCGTCGGTCGGTGTGGCGTGGGTGGTGACCGGGTCCGTGGCGCAGGAGAGCGTGTCGCTGTCGGACGCCCTGCTGCGGTCCGGCGGGGCGACGCTGTACTGGGCGTGCATGGGGTTGATCGCCTTCGCCGTCACCGTCCTGACCCGCAGCGGGACGATCCCCCTGGTGGTCTTCATCGCCAACAGCTCGTTGGTGTCGGTGACGTTCCTGTTGAGCCGGGTGACCGAGCTGGCGAACTGGCTGCCGGACATGGCCGGACGCAACCTCTTCGGCATCGAGGGTGCCGAGGGCGGCCTGGAACCCCTGCCCGGTGCGCTGGTGATGCTGGCGTGGACGCTGGTGATGCTGGTCATCGCCGGTGTCGTCTTCGAACGACGGGACGGGTGACGTGATGGGTACCGTAGACACGCCGGCAGCCACACCGACGCGGAGCATCGCGCGCACCACGGCAGCGGAGCTGGAGAAACTGCGCACCCTCCCCGCGGTGACCGTGACAGTCCTGGCGACCGTGGCTTTCACCGTGGTGTTCACCGCGGCGATGGGAGGGCCGTCGGAGGATATGCCGGTGCTGCAGATCGTTCCCTTCCTGCAGGTCGGCATCATCCTGCTGGGGATCCTGCCGACCGCGCACGAGTACGCCGGGGGGCAGTTCCGGACCACACTGACCGCGGAGCCCCGTCGCGGGCACCTGCTGCTCGGCAAGACCGTCGCCACGGGCACCGTGGTGGCGGGCGCGGTGATCCTGACGCTGGGCAGCGGGGTACTGATGGCGACGGTGACAGGAGACTCCGGCAGCAGTACCCCCGGTGACGACGCAGCCCGCCTGCTCGGTGCCGCCGTGTATCTCGTCCTGGTCGGGGTGTTCTCCCACCTCGTCACCGCGTCGGTCAGGCACATGGTCCCGGCGCTGGTCGGGCTGCTGGCCCTGGTGGTGGTGTTCCCTCCGCTGGTCGCCGCGGTCACCGAGCACGCCCGCTGGCTGCCGGGGGAGGCCGGCGCGATGCTGTACCGGTCGCGGCCCGACGCGGTGCTGGGCCCGGTGGGCGGGGCGCTGGTTCTGGTCGGGTGGATAGTTGTCGCAGCGGTGGTCGCGGTTGTCCTGGCGCGCCGGCGGGACGGGTGACCTGACGGGACGGCGGCGGAGCGGCTGAGACCCCGGGGCGTGATGGGGATGTTCTGGCCTACCAGATCTTGTCCACCCAGGCGGAGTAGCTGGCGCCACCGGGCAGGAAGACCTGGCCGAGAGAGTACCTATCGGGGGTGCCCCCGATCCCGCGGTAGAACATGCCCGGCTGGGTGCGGCAGTTGCCCTCGGTGTACCCGCCGAAGACGGGGCCGATCCTCACGTCGTGGTTGATCCGGCACGCAACAGTGAGCGCCTTGGTTTCAGCTTCCGGCGCGGCACTCGCGGCCGGAGCGGCGAGGCCGGCAACGAGACCGGCGCCGGCGGCGGCGACAGTGGCGCGGGTGGCCCAGCGGCGGAGGGCGGACGGCCGGGTGGGCATGGACGGACTGGTGTGGGACATCGGGCACTCTCCTGTGATGGTGCGGAAGGCAGCGGAAGATAATGACAGAAACAGAGCGACGGTGACTGAGGACGTCATACTCAGCCGTCGCCGGTGGATCGATCATTACATAATCACTTAAGGGGCTCAAGGTTTTGCGCGATTCCGGTCTCAGTCGGCAACCGTCACGCGGTCAGTCCTCGTCGCGCCTGTCCCGGGGCTCCAGCTCCTGCATCCGCTCGGCGGCCCGGCGCAGCCGGTCCTTCCGTGTCTCCTGGTCGGCTTCCTTGATCTCCTCGAAGAGTTCCTCGTCCTCGTCGGAGTACTTCAGCAGCATCCGTGGCAGCGACAGGGTGACCACCAGTGACGGCCATACGATCCAGGCGTAGCTCAGGTCGACGACGAACTGCAGCACCAGGAAGGTCACCAGCGTCACCCCGAAGACCACCCCGTCGATGGTCTGCACCAGCTTTCCCCGCCTGCGCAGGCTCTCCAGCTCGGCGACCTCCGCGTCGCGTGGGGACGGCCCGGTTCCGGGAGAGGACGCGGCCACGTCGTCCTGCCCCGGTACCGCGACGGCCGAGCCGTGCGCGTCGAAGGGGAGCCCGCCGGGCAGGTCGGTGAACAGTGGACGCAGCTCGCCCACCGTCTTCGCCTCGGCGACGGTGCCCGAGCGTTCGTCGAACTCGTGCTCGTCCAGGCGGCCGTCGGCGAAGTGGGTCCCCAACGCGCTCAGCGCGTGGACCCTGTCGTTGTCGCTGAGGCGTAACCTGTCCACACCACGTGCGTCACCGGCGCCGCCCGCGTCACCCGTATCACTCATGTGGTCAGGCTACCAATACGTGCGGAATGGGCCGGTGCGCATGCACAATATGAGTTATGCAGGAACGTTGGGACCACCGCGCAGATCTTGCCGAGCAGGCAATCACCGAACGCCACGGCGGGCGGCTCTGGGCCGTGCCCCGGACCAACCTCGCCGTCGTCGCGTGGCCACCGACCACCCGTGACAAACTCTTCTACCACTGGCACTACTGGTGGCAGGCCCACTACATCGACTGCCAGGTCGACGCCGCCCTGCGCCGTAACACCCGGCTGCGCCTCAGCTTCATCCGGCGCACCGTCCGCGGCATGCGGATACGCAACTTCGGCCGGCTGACCCGCAACAGCTACTACGACGACAAGGCGTGGCTCGCCCTCGCCCTGGAGCGTGTCGAGCGCCTCGACCGCTACGGCAAGGTCCGCTACCGTCACGCCCTGGAACAGGACATCTTCGACGGCGTCGACCCCCTCACCGGTGTCATGCCGTGGCGTGTCGGCGAGACGTTCTACAACGTGCCCACCAACGGGCCGGTCGCGATCCTCGCCGCCCGGACGGGCCGGGTCGAGCTGGCCGAGCAGCTCGTCGACTGGGTCCACGCCAACCTCATCGACACCGACGGCCTGGTGATGGACGGGATCAAGATGAAGCTCTCGGGGCCGGAGACCGTCCCGGAGATCCACGCCTACTGCCAGGGGGTGATGATCGGGGCGAACCTGGAGCTCGCCCGCGCCCAGCGACGGGCCGCCGGTATCGACATGGACGCCGTGGACCCGGTCGGCACCCAGGCGCTCACCCGCGTGCACCGGCTCGTCGAGGCCGTCTCCCACCACATGACCAACCCGAACTGGTCGTTGGACTGGAAGGCGCAGGGCGGGGACAACGGCCTGTTCAAGGGGATCCTCGCCCGCTACCTCGCCCTGGTCGCGACCTCGTTGCCCGGCGACGACCGGGCCAGTGCAGCGACGCGGCGTCTGGCCCGACGGATCGTCCTGCGGTCGGCGGAGTCGGTGTGGCGCTACCGCCTGGAGGTCGACGGACTGCCGGTGTTCCCCGCGTCCTGGGGCGGCGACGCGGTCCTGCCGCAGGCCGGCGGGCTGATGGGTGCCGCGCTGGCCGGTTCCGCCGCCTCCGCGGAGATCCCGGAACGTGACCTGTCGGTCCAGCTCTCCGGGTGGATGCTCATGGAGGCCGCCGCCGCGGTCACCGACGACGGCGAATGATCCACCGCCGGGACCTTGGGTGACCCCGGAGGGGTGAGGGCGACTGACAGATCCGCCGGAGCACGGCATACTTGAACGGAGAACGCGGAACCCCACCCGTCGACCACACACGGAGGAACACCCATGCCCATCGCAACACCCGCCGTCTACCGCGACATGCTGGACAAGGCCAAGGAGGGCGGTTTCGCCTTCCCGGCGATCAACTGCACCTCGTCGGAGACGATCAACGCGGCCCTGAAGGGGTTCGCGGACGCCGAGTCCGACGGCATCATCCAGTTCTCCACCGGCGGCGCGGAGTTCGGTTCCGGGCTCGGTGTGAAGAACATGGTCGCCGGTGCCGAGGCGCTGGCGCACTTCGCACACCAGGCCGCGAAGCACTACGGCGTCAATGTCGCCCTGCACACCGACCACTGCCAGAAGGAGAAGCTCGACACCTACGTCCGTCCCCTGGTCGAGATCTCCCGCAAGCGCGTCGAGGCCGGTGAGAACCCGCTGTTCCAGTCCCACATGTGGGACGGTTCGGCCATCCCGATCGACGAGAACCTCGAGATCGCCAAGGACCTGCTGCCCCGCTGTGCCGAGGCGAACATCATCCTCGAGATCGAGATCGGCGTCGTCGGCGGCGAGGAGGACGGTGTCGAGGCCAAGGCCGGCGACAACCTGTACACCACCGCCGAGGACTTCGAGAAGACCGTCGACGCCATCGGCGCCGGTGACCGGGGGCAGCGCTACCTGCTGGCCGCCACCTTCGGCAACGTCCACGGCGTGTACAAGCCCGGCAACGTGAAGCTGCGCCCGGAGGTCCTGGACATGGGCCAGAAGACCGCGGCGAAGAAGCTGGGCCTGTCTGAGGACGCGCAGCCCTTCGACTTCGTGTTCCACGGCGGCTCCGGTTCCGAGAAGGAGAAGATCGAGGAGGCGCTGCGGTACGGCGTGATCAAGATGAACGTCGACACCGACACCCAGTACGCCTTCACCCGTCCGGTCGCCGGCCACATGTTCGCCAACTACGACGGCGTGCTGAAGGTCGACGGCGAGGTCGGCAACAAGAAGGTCTACGACCCGCGTTCCTACCTGAAGAAGGCGGAGGCCGCGATGAGCGAGCGTGTCGTCGAGGCATGCCGCGACCTGCACTCCGTCGGCACCACGCTGTCGAAGTAAGGGGCGGGGAACCGATGGCGGAACAGATCCGTAAGGGCCGTGACCTCTTCGGCGCGGAGCACCCGGAGGTACGTCTGCCGGTGGAGTTGGCCACCGCGGTGACCGGGTCGGAGTCCCTCGAGGAGCTCGAGACCCTGGCCGTGGCGAACCCGAAGGACTCCGGTGTGTGGGCCGCGCTGGCCGGCTACCACCTGTCCCAGGGTGCGGGGCAGGGGACCGAGAAGGTCACCGCCTACGCCTGCGCACGCACCGGCTACCACCGCGGGCTCGACGCGCTGCGTTCCAACGGGTGGCGCGGCACCGGCCCGGTGCCGTGGGCCCATGAGCCGAACCGTGGCGTCCTGCGCGCGATCATGATGCTCGCGACCGCGGCCCAGGCCATCGGCGAGGAGGACGAGTACATCCGGTGCCTCAACCTCGTCAACGACTGCGACCCGGGCGCCGCCGAGGCCATGTCCTCAGGTGCTGCAGGGTCTGACGGGGCGTCTCCGGAGGCGTAGGCGACGGTGCGGCGGCTGCTGCGGGCCGTCCCGACGGGCGCCCTCGTCCTGTTCCTGGTCTGGGCGTCCACCCCGTGGTGGCGGGTCACCGGCACATTGCCCGACAGCCTTGCCCGGTTCGTCCCCGCGGCGCAGGCGGTTTTTCCCGTCGCGGTCCTCGGGGCGCTCCTCTGCCTGGTGGTGGTGTGCTGGCAGGCGTGGCGACGACGCGCCGCATGGTGGTCCGTGGTCGCCGTCCTGCTCGTCGTGGGCGTCGTCCTGCCCGTCGGTACGGTGACCACCCGGTCCGGCGCCCTGGGGGAGGCGTCGCACGGTGACGCCCCGGGGGAGACGCTGCGGGTGATGGCGCTCAACACCTTCTTCAACGGTGCCGACGACGCGTCGGTCATCGACGAGACCCGCAGACTCGACCCGGACTTCCTCGTCCTCACCGAGACCTCTCCCGCGGAGGTCTCGGCGGTGGCGCGGGGGACAGGGCTGACCGCCACGGCGCCTGTCGAGGAGGGCGGCGGCGCGTCCGGCACGGCCGTCCTCGTCCGGCAGGACGCCCCGGCGCCGTCGCGGGTCACCGGTGACCACGGGCTGACCGGGCACCAGACCCCGTCGGTCCGGCTGGCGGGGTCCACACCGGTGGACGTCTACGGTGTGCACACCCTCCCGCCGGCGTTCAGTGACCTGGTCACCGGGTGGCGGGAGGACCTCGGCAGGCTGGCAGGCGGGTTCCCGGACGAGGGGATCCCGCTGGTCCTGGCGGGGGACTTCAACGCCACCGTCGCCCACCCGGAGTTCCGGGACCTCCTCGACCACACGGGGCTGACCAGGTGCGAGGGCGGTGGCTGGGTGCACCGGCCGGCGGGTGCGCCGACGTGGCCTGACCGGTTCCCGCTGGTGCGGATCGACCACGTGCTCGTCCGGGACGCCACCTGCACCGACGCCGGCACGGTGCGGGTCGAGGGGACGGACCACCGCGGGGTGTGGGCGGACATCACCGTCTGAGCAGGTCAGGGTGGGGCGGTCCGGCGGGCCCGGACATGTCCTAATGCGCCGCCTGCGTCCCCTTCGGGGTGATCAGGAAGACCGCGGTGCCGACGAGGACCATGAGCGCACCGCCGATGACGCCGGCCACCTGCAGTGAGTCGGTGAAGGCCTCGGCCGCGCTGGACGCCAGGGCCGGCAGTTGCGCCTCCTCGGCGATGTGCATCGCGGCGCCGAGGGATTCACCGGCAGGGTCGACGACCGCACCGGGCAGTCCGAGCCCGGAGGCCAGGTCGTGCAGGTGGTCGCGGAACACCAGCGCCGAGACGCTCCCCAGCACCGTGATGCCCAGCACGGCGCCGAGTTCGTAGGAGGCCTCCTCCAGGGCGCCGGCGTTGCCCGCCTTGTCCTCCGGGGAGCCGCCCATGATCATCGCCGAGGCGATGGCCAGTGAGCCCACGCCGGCCCCGACCAGGACCATCGCCGCGAGGATCGTCGGGTAGGTGACGTCGCCGGGGGTCAGGCCGATGTAGAGCAGTCCTCCACCGGCGAGGACCAGGCCACCGGCCAGGACGCCGCGCGAGCCGACCAGACGGCTCAGTGGGGGAGCGGCGATGGACGCGACGGCGGCGGCCACGGCGACGGGGATCAGCTTCACGCCGGTCTCGATCGGGCTCGCCCCGTCGACGAGCTGCAGCCACTGGGCCAGCAGCAACAGGGCGGCGATCATGGCGAACGTCGAGCCGAGGGCCGCGATGATCCCGGCGGTGAAGGGGCGGTTGCGGAACAGCCGCAGCTCCAGCAGCGGTGAGTCGCTACGCAGGCAGCGCACGGTGAACCAGGCGAGGACCGCCACGGCGGCGGCGAAGGCGGCCAGGGCCTCCGGTACGGCGAACGACGCCTCCTTGCCGAACTCCTTCACCGACCACACCAGCAGCACCATGCCCACCATGGACTGCACGGCGCCGAAGACGTCCCACCGTCCCGGGTCCGGCACCGTGGACTCGGGCAGCAGGTAATACCCGGCGATGATCGCCAGCCCCATCAGCGGGACGTTCACCAGGAAGGCGGCATGCCAGCTGAAATGCTCCAGCAGGATACCGCCGACCAGGGGGCCGAAGGCCGCGCCCAGGCCGGAGACGGCGGCCCAGATGCTCAGTGCGGTGGCGCGTTCCTTCAGGTCGGTGAAGATCACGCGGATCATCGACAGCGTCTGGGGCATGATCATGGCGCCGCCGACGCCCAGGAAGGCCCGGATCGCGATGATCTGGGCGGCGGAGTCGGCGACGAGGACCAGCAGGGAGGCGACGATGAAGAAGCTGTAGCCCAGCATCAGCATCTTCTTGCGTCCCCACCGGTCGGCCACCGCCGACCAGGACACCAGCAGTCCGGCGAGGACCAGGGAGTAGATGTCCACGATCCAGAGCTGTTGGGTGGAGGTCGGCTGCAGCTCCGCGGACATCTCGGGCAGGGCGATGTTGAGGATGGTCATGTCCATCGTGATCACCAGCAGGCTGGCGGTGAGCACGGCGGTGGCGGCCCAGCGGGCGGTGCGGGACATGCCGTCGGCGGGACGGGGGCGGCGGGCGGTGGGGCCGGTCGGTGTGGTCACGGTGAGTGCTCCTGGTGTGGGTCGGGCATGTGGAGGAGTGCGGTGAGCACCGCGGCGACGGATGCGGCGTCGGTCGGGGTGTCGTGCAGTGCGGCGTGGACGGTGAGTCCGTCGATGTAGGCGACGGCCGCCGAGGCGCGGGCCCGGCCGACGCGTCCGGCGAGCAGGTCGGTGAGCTGGTCGGACCACTGCAGGGCGAGCGTGCGCAGCGACGGGTCGGTCATGGCGGTGCTGATCATGGCGATGTTGGCCCGGACCTGGCGGGTGTCCTCCAGGAAGTCGGCCATGATCTGCGCGCAGGTGGTGATGACCTCGTCGACTCCGGCGGGGCTGTCGAGGTTGCCGAGGATCCGGGCGATCTCGGCGAGTTCCTCCTCGGTCTCGTCGGCGAGGGTCTGCAAGGCCTCGTCGCGGAGGTCGTCGATGCTGTCGAAGTACTGGGTGGTGGACCCGACGGCGACGTGGGCGCGGGCGGCCACCGCCCGGTGGGTCAGTGACGACGCGCCCTTCTCGCAGATCAGTTCGGCGGCCGCGTCGAGGATCGCCGCACGGCGGCCGGCGGGGTCGCGTTTGCCGGGTCGGGGTATCGCCGGGTGGTCCGGTGTGGGCACGTCTGCGGCCTTCCTGTTGATGGACATCTGTACATGTACATGTGTACAGGATCCGGGACGGGTGCCGCAACGGGACATGTCACAATGGACGCCATGACAGACAGCCGCAAACAACGGGACAGGCGGGCCCGGGAACGCCAACGGGAACGGGCGCGCGCCGGGGTGAAGTCCGCCGCGGAGTCCCTCCGGCGCTTCGCCGTCGTCGAGCGGGTCAACAGGGTGCGGGGCAGCTCGGTCTTCGCCCTGCAGTGCGCGGTCTCCGCGGGCCTGGCTTTCTACATCGCCCACAACATCGTCGGCCACGAACAGCCGTTCTTCGCGCCCATCGCCGCGGTCATCAGCCTCGGCGCCTACGGCGGCAAACGGGCCCGGCGGGGACTCGAACTGGTCATCGGCGTCGCCGTCGGCATCGGCATCGGCGACCTCGTCATCTCCCAGATCGGGGAGGGCGCCTGGCAGATCACCGTCGCGGTGTTCGTCGCCATGCTACTGGCCGTCTTCGTCGACAAGGGACCGATGGTCGCCAACCAGGCGGCGAGCTCCGCCGTCCTGGTGGCGACCCTCATCCCGCCGGGGGACCAGGCGGGCTGGGAGCGCATGGTCGACGCGCTCATCGGCGGCATCGTCGGCCTGCTCGTCGTCGCGGTCATCCCGAACAGCCCGTTACGCACCGCCCGACGGGAGGTCGCCAGCCTCATCAGCAAGGCGGCCCTGGTGCTCGACGACGTCGCCCAGGGCATCGAGGACCGTGACGAGAAGCTGATCAGGGAGGCACTGGTCACCGCCCGCAGCACCCAGACCGGTGTCGACGAGCTGATGTCCTCGGTCGGCGGCGGCGACGAGGTCGTCAACATCTCGCCGATCTACTGGTCCGCGCGCCGCTACGCCCGGTCGATGAAGCGGATCCTCGTGCCGGTGGACAACGTGATGCGCAACTCCCGTGTCCTCGCCCGACGCGCCGAGATCATGGTCGGCGACGGGGTCACGCCGAAACCGGACCTGCCCAGACTGATCCGGGACCTCTCCGACGCGCTGGGCAACCTCGGCACCCTCTACGCCTCGGGCGGTACGAGGGGCACCCGACAGGAGCTCATGGAGATCCCGGAGATCACCCGTCGGCTGCAGGTGCTGGCCGGCGCCGCGGACCTCTCCGTCGCCGAGGACTCGGGCCTGTCGGGCACCGTCGTGCTGGCACAGTGCCGGTCGATCATCGTCGACACCCTCCAGATCTGCGGCATGTCGCGGGAGTCGGCGATGTCCGTGCTGCAGCCCACCGTGGAGGACCCGCAGTTCCCGCCGGAGGTATGGGACGGTCGGGACGGTCGGAACGGGGGCGAACGGGCCTAGCGCCACCCGGGTATCCGATCCCGTCGGATACAGTATCGGTATGGCAACAACCGTTCTGTCCGACATCATCGTCAAGCGTTGGGACGACCTCGACACCACCGAGGTCTACGCGATCGCCCGCCTGCGCTCCGAGGTCTTCCTGCGCGAGCAGAAGGTCGAGGACGAGGAGCTCGACTGGCGCGACCTGGACGACGGCACCCTGCACCTGTTCATCCGCAGCGGACGCGAGGTCGTGGCCTACCTGCGGACCCTCTCGGTGCCGGCGCTGTGGAACGTCCCCGGTGCCGACCCCGTCCGCCGCGTCCTGGGGCGGGTGGCCACCGACCCCCGCTACCGCGGCCGTGGGCTGGCGGGTGCCCTGATCGGGCGGGCCGTGGAGCTGCACGCCGGTGAGCCGATCGTGCTCCACGCGCAGACCTACATCACCGGGCTCTACGGGGCCCACGGGTTCCGGGCCTACGGCGAGGAGTACGACGAGGGCGGCATCCCGCACGTGTCGATGGTCCGGGCGGGGTAGCCCGTCACCGTCGCACGAACTGACCGTCGCGCAGGTGCCGGTAGAACGTCACCTTCGAGGTGGGACGGGGGTGGACGACCCCGTCGCGCACCACGGTGAGCTCCACCCCGCCGGCCTGCAGGGCCCGTCCGGTCATCACCACGTCCGGGTCCACGCCGCCGGGCTCGGCGGGACGACGGAACAGTCGACGGCGGGGGACGTTCCGGGCGGCCTCGGCGTCCCACGTCGACGGGGTCACCAGCCGCGTGGCGGCCAGGCCCGGGGCGTCGACCGTGGGGACGAGCCGGGCGCCGAAGGCCCCGGGGCGCCCGTCCCACGCCCGTGCCGAGGAGTTGGCGAACAGCGTCCGGGAATCCACGATGATCTCGCCGACGAGTTCCGCCCCGCCGTGGAAGATCTCGGCGGAACCCAGTGTGACCAGCCCCGAGTCGTCGCGGACCACCGCGGTGGGGCGTACCGGCGCGGTCATCGCGAAGTTCAGGGCCGCCACGCTCGGTCCGCCGCCGGAGGCGTCCTCCGTCGTCAACTGCCAGTTCCGCGCCACCACCGAGGTGTCGCCGTCGCCGACGACCGGCACGAAGCCGACGGAGATCCACATCGCGTCGATCCGCATCAGCCGGGTGACCACCGCGGACAGTGCCGCGTCGGTGCCCACCACGACCACGCGCACCGGACGGTCCGGACGCTGCGGCGCGAACTGCGGGGCGCCCTGGTGGGGGACGTCCGGCGCCGCGGCGATCTCCTCCAGGCTGGGGGTGTCGTCGACCGGCAGGTGCGCGGCGGCGAGATCGTCGAGAAGCCGCAGGTCACGACGTCCCGGAAGGTCGGGGAGGGTGACAGCGTCGGCGACGAGGGCGCCGACCAGATCTGCGGCGCGTGGTCCGCACGCGAGCACAACGGTTGTCATGGTCGTCCAGAGTACGGGACGAAGATGCTGGACCGGACACGGTGAGCGGCTACACTGTTCAGTTGGTCAACGTACCCGGAACCGGAACGGAAAGCGACGGCAGAGCCAATGACAGCAATTATCGTGGTCGGAGCGCAGTGGGGCGACGAAGGGAAAGGCAAGGCCACCGACATCCTCGGCGGCCGGGTCGACTACGTCGTCAAGCCCAACGGCGGTAACAACGCCGGCCACACCGTCGTCGTCGGCGGCGAGAAGTACGAGCTCAAGCTCCTTCCCGCCGGTGTGCTCAGCGAGAACGCCGTCCCGGTCATCGGCAACGGGTGCGTGGTGAACCTCGAGGCGCTCTTCGAGGAGATCGACGGGCTCGAGGCCCGCGGCGCGAACGCCTCCCGCCTGCGCGTCAGCGCCAACGCCCAGCTCGTCGCGCCCTACCACCAGGTCCTCGACAAGGTCTCCGAGCGCTTCCTCGGCAAGCGCGCCATCGGCACCACCGGCCGGGGGATCGGGCCGTCCTACGCGGACAAGGTCTCGCGTATCGGCATCCGCGCCCAAGACCTGATGGACGAGTCGATCCTGCGGCAGAAGGTCGAGGGCGCGCTGAACCAGAAGAACCAGATGCTGGTGAAGCTGTACAACCGCAAGGCCATCGACGCCGATGAGATCGTCGAGTACTTCATGGGCTTCGCCGAGCGCCTCACCCCGATGCTCATCGACGCCGAACTGGAGCTCAACGAGGCGCTCGACGCCGGCAAGTCCGTGCTCATGGAGGGTGGCCAGGCCACCATGCTCGACGTCGACCACGGCACCTACCCCTTCGTGACCTCCTCGAACCCCACCGCCGGCGGCGCCTGCGTGGGCTCCGGCATCGGCCCCACCCGGATCACCAGCTCGCTGGGCATCATCAAGGCCTACACCACCCGCGTCGGTGCAGGCCCGTTCCCCACCGAGCTATTCGACAAGTGGGGCGAGTACCTGCAGACCACCGGCGGCGAGTTCGGCGTCAACACCGGACGTAAGCGCCGCTGCGGCTGGTACGACTCGGTCATCGCCCGCTACGCCTCCCGGGTCAACGGCTTCACCGATCTCTTCGTGACCAAGCTCGACGTGCTCACCGGCATCGGCGAGATCCCGATCTGCGTGGCCTACGACGTCGACGGTGTCCGCCACGACGAGATGCCGATGAGCCAGACCGACGTGCACCACGCCACGCCGATCTACGAGACGATGCCCGCCTGGGACGAGGACATCTCCGGCTGCCGCACCTTCGCCGACCTGCCGGAGAAGGCGCAGGACTACCTGAACCGGCTCGAGGAGCTCTCCGGCTGCCGCATCTCCTACGTCGGTGTCGGCCCGGGGCGCGACGAGACCATCGTCATCAACGACGTCCTCGCCTGACCCTGTACGGCTGATGTTCTGGCCCGAGCTGCCTGACCGCTTCCCGGCCGCCGGTGGCCGCGAGATGCGGCTGGTCTCCGCGCGGGACGCCGGTGCTGTGGATGCTGTCGAGGCTGTCGAGGCGGCGCTGCCCCGGGACGCCCGGGACGAGACCTTCCACTTCTTCACGTCCTCCCCGTTCCCGCTGGCGGAGTTCGTCGCCGACGACACCCGCCGCACCTATGCGCTGTGGGACGGTGACGTCCCCGTGGCCTGTACCACCGTCTACAACACCGACCGGGACGCCGGTACCGTGATGCTCGGCTACACGTGGGTGGTGCCCGCGGCCAGGGGACATGGCGGGGCGGCGAACACAGAGCTGAAAGAGGCGATGTACACGGCCCTGCAGGCTGCGGGCGTCCGGGAGGTGTGGTTCCGTGCGGACGTGGAGAACCGCCGCTCCTGCCGGTCGATGGAGAAGAACGGGGCACAACGCATGCACATCGAGGACGCGCCCCGGGTGTACCCCGACCGGGTGTCGCGGTCGGTGTTCTACCGGAGGCGGTTGACCGGGGAATGAACGACGACCTGCACGACCGCGTCCGCGAGGTCCTGGAACTCATCGGTGACGGCGAGGTCACCGGCTACGGGGAGGTCGCCGGGGCCGTCGGACTGCCGCGGGGTGCCCGGGCCGTGGCTCGGGCCCTGGCCGCCGGCGGGTTCGGGTGGGACCTGGCGGCGCCGGTGATCCCGGTGGGCACGGTGCGTGGTGGCCGCACCCGGGGCCGCACGCCCCACTTCCTCGTCCCGGACATGGGGGTGGGGGAGGATTCGCGGTCGGCGGCACTGGAGCGTCGGGCGGTGTCGTTCACCAGGGACGGTGACACCCTGCTGATCCCCACGAGCCAGTGCCTCGATGCCGTGGAGATCGCCGAGCGGCTGGAGGCGTCCCGGCATCCCCGGGGATGAGACCGGGGATGAGACCGGGAAGAAGTCTGGGCCCGGGTCGTTTCCGGTGCCTGGTACGTGCCCGGCGCCAGACTTCTCTGGCCTTCTCTGGCTCCGGTGTCGCCGCCAGCCAGGTCAGCCCGCCGCCACCCCGGCCACCCCGGTCAGCGAGCAACCCCGCAGGACGGTCGCACCATCCTCCGGGGTTGCTGCGTGCGCCCCTACCTGCTCACGCCCACGGGTCGACGAGGATCTTCCCAGCCCCAGCCCCCACCCCGGAGCCCAGCAGCCCCGGCAGCCCGTCCAACCCGGTCCGTGCCGCCACCGGGGTATGCAGCAGGCCACGGCGCTGCAGCCCGAAGACCGGGGTGAACAGCTCCGGCAGGTCCCGGCGTGGCAGCGTGTGCACGGTGTCGCGCAGCCGGAACATCTCGACCCGGGTGCCGCGGCACCGGTCGAAACACTGGTGTGGCAGCGGCTCGCCGGACAGCAGGCCGTAGAGCACCAGGGTGCCGCCGGGGGCCAGTGCGTCGACGAGGTCGTTCCCGAGCGGGCCACCGATGCAGTCGAGGATCACGTCCGGCCCGTCCGGCACCGCGGCGCGCAGCCGGGCCGGCCAGTCGGGGTCGGCGGTGCTGATCACGCGGCTCCAGCGGTCCGGGTCGGCGACCGTGTGCCCGGGTGTCCCGCGGACCAGGCCGACCGGCCGCAGTCCGTGCAGTTCGGTCAGCAGCTCCGCCAGATGTCCGGCGATGGCGGACGTCGCGGCGGTGACCAGCACGGACCGCGCGTCACGGCAGTACCGGGACAGCATCAGCGAGGCGGTCAGCGGGTTGATGTACGAGAAGCAGGCGGTGCGGTCGTCGAGGTCCGCCGGTACCGGCACACACCAGGAGTACTCGACGGTGCGCCGCTGTTGCCAGCATCCGGGACTGCCCAGGGGGAGGACGCGGCGTCCGACGAGGTCACGGACGCCCGCCGGGACGTCGGGGCCGGCGTCTTCGACGACACCGACGCCCTCGAAACCGGGGACCAGGGGAAAAGACGTGCGCGACGGGTAGGCGCCGGAGACCGTGACCGCGTCCGACGGGTTGGCGGTGGTGGCGGTCATCCGGATCGTCAGTTCCGTGGGGCCGGGCGGGCCGGGGTCGGGGACGGTCCGGACGGTGACGACCTCGGCGAGGGGGCCGGGGCGGTCGGCGACTGCTGCTCTCATGGGCGGGCAGTGTACCCGGCCACGTGACGGGGATCGCCCGTCCGGGGGTAGTTCACCACCCCAACGGAGATAACGTGATACGCGTCACCATAGAATAGGTGGGCATGACCCTCGGCTTCCTCTTCTTCCGACCCCACGCAGGTGACACCTACCGTGCCGACGAGGATCTGCGTGCCGAGGCGCACTGTATCCACGAGGGACTCGGCGACGACATGAGTGCGACCACGGACCCGGAGGCCTACCGTCTGGGGCCGGGGAACCCGCACCCGGGCCGTCCTGCGCCGCGCGGGGTCGCGACCCTGGCGGAGTGGGTGAACGACCACTGCGACGTCGGCGGGGGAGAGCGGACGGAGGCCGGGGGGCCGTTCGGTCTCGTGGAGTTCCCCGTGGCGGTGGTCAACGACTCGCTGCACGTCGCGTTGCCGTTGTCCGAGGCGGAGCAGACCGGGCGGCTCCTGCAGGACAAGGCCTGTGAACTGGGGCTGTGTATGGTCGACGACATGGAGCAGATCTGGGTGAACTCCACGGGGGTGGACCGCGGCCTGCGGATGCGCTCCTCGGTGGGTACGGTGTCGACGCACGTGGACGCCGACAGCGTGCGTACCGCCCTGCAGGACGACGCCGACCGGCGGCGACGGTCCGATGACGGCATCCCCTACCTGGTCGTCGAGACTGGCCTGCCCGGGCGGCCGTCGCCCTTGGCGGACACGCCTCTGGGCCATGTCCGCTTCGTGCAGGCGGCGTTGCTGGGCAACGGCTGGGTCGTGGAGTACCGGACGGCGCGGTCACATTTCCGGCGTCATGCCGGTGACCTCGCCACGGTGGTGGAGGACCTCGCGGCGTTCACCGACGGGGACGCGTGCTTCCTGGCCCGTGAGTGGGTCGACGCGACGGCGGAGACGGTGCAGCGGTGAGGGTCGTCGCCGACGTCGACACCGGGATCGACGACGCCCTCGCCCTGGTCTGGTTGGCGGCCCGGCACCGCGCCGGGGAGATCGACCTGCACGTGACGACCTCGGCGGGGAACACCACCGCGGCGTTGGCCGCGCGGAACTCCGCGGAGGTGCTGGATGTCTGCGGGGCGTCGGACGTGCCGGTCGTCGCGGGTGCGGCGGTGCCGCGGGTGCTGCCGCTGACGACCACCCCGGAGACCCACGGTCCCGAGGGGCTGGGGTACTGGGTTCCTGCCGTGCGGGAGATGGACCCAGTGAGCACGGCGGCCCCGGCGAGTACGGCGGCCGACGCGGTGGCGGCGTGGGAGGCGGCGTCTCCTGACCACCTGCTCGTCGCGGGGCCGGCGACGAACCTGGCGTACGCCGTCGAGCACCGTCCCGGGATCCTGCGGCGGGCCCGGGTGACGCTGATGTGCGGTGCGTTCCTCTACCCGGGCAACACCACCCCGACGGCGGAGTGGAACGCCTGGGTCGACCCCCATGCGCTGGCGTTCGCGGTGGACAACTGGCCGGAGGGGGCCGAGCCGCCGGTGATCTGTCCGTTGAACGTCACCGAGCAGGTGGTGCTGACCCCGGAGCGGCTCGACGGGTGGACACGCGGCGACACGTCGCGACGGGCCCGGATGCTGCGCGACGCCCTGCGGTTCTACTTCGAGTTCCACGAGTCCGTGGGCGTGGGCCACGTCGCCCAGATCCACGACCTGGCTGCGGCGATGGTGATGCTGGGCGCGGTGGACGCCACCGTGCGGGACGCGACGGTCGCCGTCGCCACCGACCCGGAACTGGTGCGCGGGACGACCGTCGCCGACTGGACGGGGGAGGGCGGTACCGGACCCTACTGGGGCCGTCCGGCGAATGCGCGGGTGCTCACGGGGCTGGACCCCGGGGAGGTCTTCGGCAGGTTCGCCGTGGCGCTCGGCGCGCCGGGCGCGCACGGTTGATGAAAACCCTGCGTGGTGCGGGCGCGACGCGATAGTTTGGTCGTCAACGGAAAAGATGTGACCGGGGCCACCGAGTGTCCCCGGCCGCACCGAGAGATCAGGAGAGCCACAGTGCCAGTCGAGAGTCCGTACCCCCGTATCGACATCCCCGCGGTCAGCGTCTACGACCAGGTGTTCGGCACCCTCGCTCCGGAGGACGAGGCCCGCACGGCGATCACCGACGCGGCCACGGGCGTCACCGTCACCTACGGGGAACTGCGTCGGCAGGTGGACCTGTTCGCCGGGGCACTGGCCGCGCGCGGGATCGGTGTGGGCGACGTCGTCGCACTGCACTGCCCGAACACCCACGCCTTCGCCGTCGCCTTCCACGGGATCATGCGCGCCGGGGCGTCCGTGACCACCGTCGGCTCGTTGAACACCGCGGAGGACGTCGCCAAGCAGATCACCCTGTCCGGGGCGTCCCTGCTGTTCACCGTGGGTCTGCTGGGGACCAACGGGGTCACCGGTGCCCGGGACGCCGGGCTTCCCGACGACGCGGTCATCGACCTCACCGACGGTGAGCGGGGACTGGCGGCGATGCTGCAGCAGGGGCACCCCGCACCTGAGGTCTCCTTCGACCCGGCGACCCACGTCGCCGTCCTGCCGTTCTCCTCCGGGACCACCGGCGTGCCGAAGGGCGTGAAGCTCAGCCACACGAACCTGGTGGCCAACATCCTCCAGACGTTGCCGCAGGTCGTGGCGAACGGGCAGGGCCGGGACTCCACCGTGATGGCGGTGCTGCCGTTCTTCCACATCTACGGGATGAACACGGTGCTGAACACCACCCTGGCCAACCGGGCGCACCTGGTGACCATGCCGTCGTTCGACCTGAAGAGGTTCCTCGAGCTGCACCAGGCCCATGGGATCGACTTCACCTTCGTCGCTCCGCCGATCGCGGTGGTGTTGGCGAAGCACCCGCTGGTCGACGACTACGACCTGGACAAGCTGTCCACCCTGCTGTCCGGGGCCGCGGCCTTGGACCACGCGCTCGCCGCCGCGGTGCAGGAGCGGCTCGGGGTGACCGTGGTCCAGGGGTACGGGATGACGGAGACCTCCCCGGTGACGCACACCGGTATCCGGGGGACGACGCCGCTGGACTCCATCGGCCTGCCGGTCGCGAACACCGAGTGCAAGGTGGTGGACCTCACCGACGACGCCCTCGGCGAGATCCTGCCGCCGGGCAACGAGCAGGAACGCTCGGGGGCCGGCGAGATGTGGGTCCGTGGCCCCCAGGTGATGCTCGGGTACCTCGACAACGAGGAGGCCACCGCGAACACCCTGCTGGAGGGCGGGTGGCTGCGCACCGGCGACGTGGCGGAGTACGACCACGAGGGCAACCTGTATGTCGTGGACCGGGCTAAGGAACTGATCAAGTACAAGGGCTACCAGGTCGCCCCGGCCGAACTCGAGGCGTTGCTGATGACCCACGACGATGTCGCCGACGCTGCCGTCGTCGGGTTCATCCGTGAGGAGGACGGCGAGGAACTGCCCCGCGCGTTCGTCGTGGCGCAGGTCCGTGACGGGCACCCGGTGGAGATCGACACCGGGGCCCTGATGGAGTGGGTCGCCGAGCAGGTCGCACCGTACAAGAAGGTGCGCATGGTCGAGATCGTCGCGGAGATCCCGAAGTCCGGCACCGGCAAGATCCTGCGCAAGAATCTTCGCGGCGTGCCGGTGGGCGGCGCCAGCTAGGGCATGTCTCTTGGTGCTGTTGCAAAGTCGTGATGGGGAGGTCAGTCTCAGCCGGTATGAGCATCTTCTCCGGTCGCCACTACCCGAAAGACGTGATCCTGTGGGCGGTGCGATGGTACTGCCGCTACGGGGTGTCCGACCGAGACCTTGAGGAGATGCTCACCGAACGCGGGGCAGCGGTGGATCATACTACGATCTATCGGTGGGTGCAGAAGTATGGTCCCGAACTGGATAAACGGACCCGCTGGTACCGCCAAACCTCGCCCTGGTTCGCGGATTCATGGAGGGTGGATGAAACCTACATCCGGGTCGGCGGAAAATGGTGTTATCTCTACCGGGCGGTGACCAAGGACGGTCGGACCCTGGACTTCTACATGTCCACCCGCTGTAACACGCAGACAGCAACGAAGTTTCTGGGAGAAGCGCTGCGCGGTGCTGGTCGCCGCGGCCCTGATAGTGGTTCCCGGGTGATCTGCACCGACAGAGCACCCACTTACACAGCGGCGATCGCAGCGCTGATTGACAAGGAGAAGCGGTCGACGAGAGTGGAGCATCGGCAGGTGAAGTACCTCAACAACGTGATCGAGGGGGATCACGGCCGGCTCAAACGGATCCTGGGGCCCAAAGGCGGCGGGTTCAAGACCCCAGTGTCGGCGTACCGGGGGGGGGGGGCTACAAGGAATGGAGGCGATGCACGCGCTGTGTAATGGCCAAGGCAGAATGTTCGCCTTCGGGTGTGCGAACCCGGGTGCGGTGATCGTGGCCAAGGCCTTCGCAGACGCCTGAGAGATCAGGGCTACGGGGGGAGGTGGGCCACCTCCTCGTTCGGTGTCCGGGCACCGCCAGCTCCACTTTGCAACAGCCCCCAGCAGATCCAGGCGTTGTTTCTGCCGGTCGGTGAGATAATCAGTCCTGGTCAGCCGGGCCCCGCGGTGCCTGTACAGCGGGTCATCCTTGCGTCCACGCCGCCCGGTGGTTTCCCTCTGCAGTCGCTGCCGACACCCCGTCAACTTGTCGGCGGCCAGGTGCACGACATGGAACTTAGTCCATGACCTTCCTCGCCGCTGGGAGGGCATGGTCCACGGCCGTGGCGTAGCCGGTGAACCCATCCATGCTCACCAACTGAACCGACTCGCGGAATGCTTCGCTGCGTTGCTGCAGCCAGGTACGCAGAACCTCAGCACCGCGCCCGGGTCGCATGTCGATCAACCGTGCCGGCCCGTTCCCATCGATCAGCGGTGTGAGATCCACACGGAGCTGAACGGTACTATCACCGCGTTTGCTTCCCAATCCGATAGCCCGGCATTGTTCGATGAGCTGGCTGCCTGGCGAGCTGCCAAAGCAACGGAGTAGTTGTCGAGGTCGTTGAGTTGATCACCAGTATTAGATAATTCCGGGTGGCTATTGCATCGGAAGTGCCAAGCGATATCCGCGCTTGTACACGGTCTGGATTAGGTCAGGGGACTCGAGGGCACCACGAACTCGAGCCACGGTGACTTCGACGGCACGCTCGGTTGTCTGCTCCTCGGCCCACCCGTCGGCTCGACCACCAACTACCCCGGACGACAGTTCTTCGGCAATCTCTGTCCGTGACAACACATGGCCGGGGCGGGCTGCGAGGATACGCAGCACATCAGAGCTCGCGCGCCCGAGCGGGAAGAACTTTCCGTCCAGCAGGGCTCCACCCGTGCGCACGTGCAGCGGTCCGAACGCCGTCGCCGTTGCTGTATCGGGACCGGCCATCCTGTGGACGGTCTCGCGCACTAGTGCGCCCAAGCGGTACCGCTCCGGGACTGCAGGCTCAATACCACGGGACACGAGCGGGCTGGCGGTGATCGGGCCCACGGCCCCGAACAACGTGCGTTTGTCGGCCATCTGCAGGATCGCCGGTAGGGTCCCCAGCCGCTCAGCGATGCGCAGCCACGCCCGGGCACCTGGGGCAGACGTGAACAGGACTGCGTCCACGTTCCCCGCCGCGACCATGCCCGTTGTGCGGCCGACCAGGTCAGGATCAGGCGGCGCACCCCAGCGGTACACGGTTAGCCCGTGCACTTCTGCACCTGCGACGATCAGCGTGCGCTCCATGTGTTCGTCGCCCTCGCCGTGGTGCTGGATCACCACTCTCCGGCCGCGTACGCCCTCGGCCAGGAGATAATCGGTGATTTCTGATGACGTCTCGGTTTCCGCCACCCAGTCGATGTCGAGACCAGCCTGTTGCACCGCGCCGCGGGCCTTGGGACCGCGGACCAGGATCTGCGTATGTCGCAGCGACTCGATCAGCTGTTCCTGGATGCCGTCCTGTTCCGCGGCGTCCATCCATCCGCGGAAACCCACGCCGGTGGTTACTACGACGATGTCCGGCGGGTTGCCCAACAGCTGGTGTGTCTCATCCAGAAGCTCGGCGTCGTCGAAGTGTGAGGTGATGGTCAGCGGTGGGGCGATTGTCGTGGTCGCGCCGTGACGGTGCAGGGCAGAGGCGAATTCGCCAGAGCGGCGGTCCACCGGCAGCAGGATGGAGCAGCCTTCGAGCACTTCAGAAATCTGACGTGCTGTGGTCATGCTGACACTCCCTTGGCAAGGGGGCCCAGGTAGCCCTGGACAATTGTGTCGTCTGTGTCGTCCTGACCGGTCAACAGGCCCGGGCGTGCAGCCTCGCCGACCACGATCACCGCCGGATTCTTCACTGACTGCGATGTGGCGAGCTCAGTGACATAGCCGAGAGTCGTATTTAGGCACCGTTGTCCGGGGCGGTGTGCGTTCTCCACTATGGTGACCGGACGTTTGGAGGGAACCCCGGCGTCCAGTGACGCGGCGACGAAGTCCGGAAGTGTCGAGGTACCCATCAGGACGACGACTGTTGTCCCGTCGTCGTGGAGGGCGGCGAGAGTGGAAGGGCGGGGATGTCGGTGACCGTTCACGACATGAACGCTATCCGCCGTACCCCGGTGTGTCACAGGAATGCCCGCAACCTGCGGGGCGGCAACTACACTGCTCACCCCGGGGATCACTTCCACGGGGACACCGGCGGCATTGCAGGCTTGTGCCTCTTCGCCGCCACGTCCTAACACGAACGGGTCGCCGCCTTTCAGACGGGCGACACGGAGCCCGCGACGGGCACGTCCGACGAGGATGTCGTTGATCCGTTGCTGGGAGACGGGGTGGTTCCCGGGCGATTTGCCGACGTCGATGACCTCGACGTGCCTACCGAGATCCCCGAGTACGTCTGTCGGTCCCAACCTGTCGTGGACGATGACATCGGCCTGTGTCAGCGCCCGGTAGCCGCGCAGCGTCATCAGGTCACCGGGACCCGGCCCGCCGCCGATGAGGGTCACCGACCCAGTGTGCTGTTCGTCCGAGCATTCCTGCCGGTTGCGAATCTTACGGTCCGGGAGCAGGCCTCGTTCGAAGAGCTTCTGCACTGCCGATCGGACGCTGGCACTGCGTCGCGGGTCCGGGGAACCGGTGGACAACGTACCGACGACCAGATCGTCGTGACGGGCTTCAGCGGACAGACGTGCGGTCCCGCGCAGGGCATCGGCGGCGTCGATGCACCAGATCCGGCGTGAACGGCAGGCGGTGTCCACCGCCGTGTCAACGTCGGAGACACCAGTGGCGGTGTGGACCAGCCAGGCGTCGTCGACGTCCGTATCCCGGAACGGGCGAGGCACCCAGCTCATCCGTTCCCGGTCTGTGACGTGGAGTAGCTCGGCGGCAGCACCGGTCAGACGCGGGGCAATGATGCGCAGGACCGCACCTTCGGTGAGAAACCTCTCTGCACTCCGCGCGGTCACGTCACCGCCGCCGACCAGGACGATGAGTTTGTCGCGGACGTCGAGTCCGCCCATCACGAAAGTCACGGGAGTTCCTCCAGGTTGCAGTGCGGATCGTCATGATCGTCATGATCGTCGACTTCGTCACTGCCGAGGGTAGGAACAGGGTGTTTCTCCGGCTGATCCCCGGAGCTACGGGTGTGGGTCAGAGTTCTTTCAGCGTGCGGCGCGAGTGTGTGAGAAGTCCGGTCACGGAGGCTCCAGCCCCGGTACGTACTCAGTCGGCGAGGAGGACCCGTGCCGTACCATCCACGTCCCGGATCTCCACCCGGTAGGTGGTCAGAATGTGGGAGTCGTCCTCCAGCGACCGACCGTCCGTGAGACGGAAGCGTTGTTTGAGAAGAGGAGAGGCGATGGTCGGTTCACCGTCATAATCCCCCACGATGCCACGGCTGATGACTGCAGCACCCATGTACGGGTCGATGTTCGACACGGCGTACACTGCAGCGTCGCAACGGAACAGAGCGATCTGGGTGCCGTCGTCCAGGAGCACGGCGGAGCCGAGATTCTCCTCGAGGTCGTCGACCAGGCAGACGGGGACGAAGTCGTCAGTGGGGTTGGTGGTTGTCGCAGGCATAGTAGTGATTCTCTCCCGGGTGTCAGGGGATGTCAGGGGGTGTCAGACAGCCGTACGCAGTTCCGGCAGCGGAAGCGGCACCTTACGGCCGTCCTGCTTCTGAAACTGCACGGTCGGGTCGGGGGATTCGGGGGCGTTGACGAAGGAGACGAAGCGACGTAGCTTCTCTGGGTCGTCCAGCACGGCTTTCCATTCATCCGTGTAGTCGTCGACGTGGTGGGCGATGAAGTCCTCCAGGTCGGCGCCGATGCCCAGGGAATCCTCGCAGACGACCTCACGAATGTGCTGCAGTCCTCCCTCGGTTCCCTCCTGCCATGCCGCGGTGCGCTGGAGGCGGTCCGCGGTGCGGACGTAGAAACCGATGTAGCGGTCGATGTACCGTATGAGTGTCTCTTCGTCGAGGTCCCCGGCGAGCAGCTCGGCGTGACGCGGGGTGGCCCCGCCGTTGCCGCCGACGTACAAGTTCCATCCGTGCTCGGTGGCGATGACACCGACGTCCTTGCTGCGGGCCTCGGCGCACTCCCGGGCACAGCCGGAGACACCCATCTTTAACTTGTGGGGGCTGCGCAGACCCCGGTAGCGAAGTTCCAGGTCGACGGCCATCTTCACCGAATCCTGCTGTCCATAGCGACACCAGTCTGTGCCCACACAGCTCTTCACCGCACGTAATGCCTTACCGTAGGCTTGACCGGACTCCATGCCGGCATTGACGAGCCGCTGCCAGATCGCCGGCAGCTGGTCGACCCGGGCACCGAACATATCGATGCGCTGGGCACCGGTGACCTTGGTGTACAAGTCGAAGTCCCGGGCGATCTCGCCGACAATGATCAGCTGCTCGGCGGTGACCTGACCACCCGGCATCCGGGGTACCACCGAGTAGGAGCCGTTGCGTTGGATGTTAGCCAGAAAGCGGTCGTTGGAGTCCTGCAGGGCCGCGTGCCCGTCGTCGAGAACGTGGTGGCCGGTGTCCAGGGTCGCGAAGATCGACGCCATCGTCGGCTTGCAGATCTCGCAGCCCCGACCGGAACCGAAGCGGGCGATGAATTTCGGGAAATCACGGATCCCGGAGACTGCGGCGCACTCGAACAGTTCTGCCCGCGACTGGGTGAAATGTTCGCACAGGGCCGTGGACTGCTCCACGCCCTCAGCATCCAGCAGCTGTTTGAGCAGGCCGACACAGGAACCGCAGCTCGTCCCCGCCCGGGTACAGGTCTTTAGGTCCGGCACAGAGCAGGCACCGTCACCGACGGCGTCGCGGATGTCGCGTTTGGAGACGGCGTTGCAGGAGCAGATCTGCGCGTCGTCGGGAAGCGCACCTACGCCGACCGCGGCACCGCCATCGGCACCGGCGGGCGCCAGGAAGGACATCGGGTTCTCCAGCTCGGAGCCGACCATCGGACGCAGCATCGCATAGGACGTGCAGTCACCGACGAGGATGCCGCCGAGCAGTTTCTTCCCGTCCTTGTCCATGACGATTTTCCCGTAGGAGCCGCTGAACGGGTTATTGACCGTCAACGGTCGGGCTCCGTCGGTCGCGCCATGGGCATCGCCGAAGCTGGCGACGTCCACACCCATGAGCTTCAGCTTGGTGGACATGTCCGGGTCTTCGAAGGACGTCGGCTCGCGTCCGGTGAGTCGGTCGGCGACGATCCCGGCGGTCGTGTAACCGGGGGCGACAAGTCCGTAGCAGACACCGTCGACCGCAGCGCACTCGCCGACGGCGCTGATGTCCGGGTCGCTGGTGCGACACAGGCGGTCGACGAGGATACCTCCACGCGGCGCCGTTTCCAGAGGCTCCGGCACGGAGGTGCCGGCGATGCTGTCGTGGGGACGCACTCCGGTGGAGAAGATGACGATGTCGACGGACAGGTCGGACGAGGTGCTTTCCGTTCCGTGGCCGTCGCCGTCGTCGGGGGAGAGTTCCATGGTCAGACGACCGGTGGTGCCGTTGTCCGTGATCCGGGTGGTCACTGTGCCGAGATGGACGGTCACACCCAGTTCACGGACCTTGTCGGCGAGCAGGACGCCACCGTCGGCGTCGACCTGGATCGGCATCAGCCGGGGGGAGCGCTCGATGATGTGGGGCTCGGCGCCGAGCAGTTTCAGCGCGTTCGCCGCCTCGAGACCGAGCAGGCCACCACCGATGACGGCACCACGGGGCGCACGTCCGTCCGCCCGTGCTTTTTCGACGTGCTGACGGATACGGTCGAGGTCGTCCACGGTCCGGTAGACCATGCACCCGTCGAGTTCATTTCCGGGGACAGGTGGCACGAAAGCGTAGGAACCGGTCGCGAGGACGAGGTGGTTGTAGTCCACGGACGTCCCGTCCTCGCAGGAGACGGTGTGGTTGTCCCGGTCGATACCGGTGGCACGGGTATGGAGCACACAGACGGACTCGGGCAGGCCAGTCAGTTCCAGGAGCGCACGGTCCCAGGTAGAGACGTAGCTCGACAGGGCGACCCTGTCGTAGGCGTGACCGTCCTCGCCGGAGATGACGGTGACGTCTGCCGCGGGGTCACGCTCAAGAATGTCGGTGACTGTCCGGTGTCCGACCATTCCGAACCCGACGATCACGATACGACCGGTGCTGGTTGTGTTGTCGGTGCTCCCGGGGGACGCGGAGCTGTGCTGTGTGTTCATGCATGTCACGGTAGGTGTCATTTCTTTGCGGAGACACTGTTGAGAGCACTGTTTTACGCCCGGTTCACGGTGCGGGGGGATGTGTGGGAAACCTGACACGTGCGGGAAACACCGGCCGGTGCACGTTTCAGTACACGTCCCGCACGTAGCGGCGTCGGGCGGTGAGTGCCGCGATGAAATCCGTGGCGGCCTCCGGTGTCATACCGCCGTACTCGCCGACGATCTGGCGGAGGGCCTCGTCCACATCGGGGGCCATCCGCGTCGCATCCCCGCAGACGTAGAGGTGGGTGCCGCGGGTGATCCAGGACCAGAGTTCCCCGGCATTGCGTCGCATCAGGTCCTGGACGTAGACCTTCTCGGCCTGGTCCCGCGAGAACGCGGTGTCCAGGCGGGTGAGGACGCCGAGGTCACGCATCTCGGTGAGCTCCTCACGGTACAGGAAGTCGGTGGCTTCGTGGCGCTCGCCGAAGAACAGCCAGGAGTCGCCGGTGGCGCCGGTGTGTCTGCGGTCCTGGAGGAAACCCCGAAACGGCGCGACCCCGGTCCCCGCTCCGATCATGATGACCGGTGTTGACGGTTCCTGTGGCGGGCTGAACCTTCTGTTCGGGGAGATGAAGATCCGCATCCTGGCGCCGGGGGAGGCGTCGGCGAGGAAGCCGGAGCACACGCCACGCCGCCGTCGTCCGTCGAAGGTGAAGGCCACCGTGGACACGGTGATCTCCACGCGTCGGGGATCGGTGTGCGGTGACGAGGAGATCGAGTACATCCGTGGAGTCAGGCGCGGGAGGGTGGCGATCCATTCCGCGGCGTCGATGCTGACGGGATGGGTGACCAGGAGGTCACTGAGGTGCCGTCCCCAGGTGAACTCCGCCAACCTGTCGAGGTCGTCTGCAATGCCGGCGAATCCGACTTCCCCGTGGTGGCGGTGGAGGAGGCGGAGGACACCAGGGGTGATCGTCGTGATGTCGACCCGGGAGCTGAGTGCCTCAGCCAGAGTGAGGCTCTCCCCGTCGAGGGTCACGGTGGTGTCGGGGGCAAGCCCGGTGAGCGACAGCCATTCGTCGACGACTTCAGGACGGTTCTGCGGCCAGACCCCGAGGGCATCACCGACGGTGTAATCGAGCGTATCCTCCGGGAGCTCGAAAGTCACCCGTCTGACGTCCTTCGAGGACCCGGGCTCGGTCAGTCTGGTGGTCTCCAGGAGGACAGCGTCCAGCGGGTTACCGCGGGAGTAACGTCGTTGACCACCCCCGGTACCGGCAAGTGCTGCGATAACGGACTCCAGCCACTGTGTCGCGGTAGCCTCGAAGTCCGGTTCGCACGAGGACAACCCGACCAACCGGGTCGCCCCCAGTTCGGCGAGGCGCCTGTCAAGCTTGCGGGCGAAACCACAGAAATCCGCGTAGGAGGAGTCGCCGAATCCGAGCACGGCATAGGACAGCGGTGGAAGGGGCGAGTCGCGCCTCGACAGCGTGGCCCAGAAGTCTTCACCGTTGTCGGGGGCGTCCCCATCGCCGGTCGATGAGACGACGAAGAGCACCGTCCCCGTCAGGTCATCGGTGTCCAGGTCCTCTGCGCAAACGCTCCGGGCCGGCCGACCCGCAGCGCCCAGCGCCGCGGTCACTGAGGGTACGTAGTCTTCGACGGTCCCGGTCTGCGAGGCCCACGCGACGGTGACGACGGGACCTTCCCCGGCAGCTTCCGGTGCAGCGACTTTCGTTGCCGCGGGCGATTGTAGCGGGGTCCGTGAATAGAGCCCGGCCAGTGCCCCGTCGATCCAGGTCTTCGCCGGCCCGGGCAACGGAGCCCGTGGAGGAACCGTGGGAAGCTGACCATCCGGCGGGTTCACACGAAGCGCGTGCAGCAGCCCGTCAAGGTAGAGACGGCCGCTGTCGTCGAGCCCGCTGAGCGCCTCCCTGGCCGCTCCGGTGCGGAACACCTCGTCGACGAGGTCAATTCGCCCCGACTGCTCCGGCTGCGGGACCTTCTCCGCAGCCACCGCGCAGGCCTTGAACTCTGGCTGCAGCGACTCTGGATCCACGGCGTCGCTGGTGACGGCATTGACCGCCGCGTCCGGAAAATGCATGGGGATGAAACATGTCCCCGGTGTGATGTCGTCAGACAGCCGTGCCGGGACGCGGACCGTCCCCCGGCGGGACGAGACCTCCACTAGGTCACCGTCGGTGATACCGCGCTCACCGGCGTCTGCGGGGTGGATCTGTACGAAGCTTTCCGGATTGAGTTTCATAAGTTTCGGCACCCGGGAGGTCTTCGTCATGGTGTGCCACTGGTGCGGCAGACGTCCCGTCGTCAGGATGAGAGGGAAGTCCTCGTCGGGGACTTCGGCGGGCGGGAGGTACGGTCGTGCGAGGAACCGGGCCCGGCGGCTCGGGGTGGGAAATGCCAGACGGGGAGTGCGACCGTCTGCATCGGTGTAGAGGTGCTGGCTGATGCCGTCGTTGATGTAGCGCACAGGATGACGCCGAGTAGCTGTGTCTTCGCTGTCTTCGCTGCCCTCAGGCGCAGGCCATTGCACAGGACCGGTACGCAGAAGTCCGTAGTCGACCCCACGCAGGTCCCACCCCGTCTGTGGATTGTGGAACCTTCGGATCTCGTCGAAGATCTCTGACGGCTCCCCGAAATCGAACCCGTCGAAGCCCATGTGACGTGCGACCCGACAGATTAGCTCCCAGTCCGGGAGCGCTTCACCCGGAGCGTCCAACAGAGGCGTGGTGAGGGTGAGGTTCCGCTCCGAATTGACCATCACCCCCTCGGATTCCGTCCACAGTGCCGCCGGCAGGACGACATCGGCGAACTCGGCGGTGGCGGTACCGGTGAACGCGTCCTGAACGACAACGACATCGGCCTTCTCCAGTGCGTCGGTAACCCGTGATCTGTTGGCCATGGAGGAAACTGGGTTCGTGCAGATGATCCACACCGCCCGGATCCTGCCCTTCTCCAGTTCGTCGAACATGTCAACGGTGCCGCTACCAAGGTTGTCGTGCAGCGTTCCTGCCGAAATTCCCCAGATCTCCTCCACCTCGGACCGGTGGGCGGGGGAGAGGACCGTCCGCTGTCCGGGCAGACCGGGACCCATGTACCCCATCTCGCGTCCGCCCATGGCGTTCGGTTGTCCCGTCAGGGAGAAAGGCCCAGCTCCGGGACGGCAGATCGCCCCGGTCGCCAGATGGAGATTGCACAGGGCCGTGGTGTGCCAGGTCCCGTGCACCGACTGGTTCAGCCCCATCGTCCACAGACTCATGAAGTTCTGGGTCGAACCGATCCATTCCGCAGCCTGCCGAAGATCACCTTCTGCGACCCCGGTTATCTCCGCAACCCTCTCCGCCGGGTACCCGGTGAGGTGGTCGGGGAGGTCCTCCCATCCTTCGGTGAACTCCTCGATGAACCCTCTGTCGATGTGTCCTGCGTCGACTATCAGCTTCAGCAAGCCGTTGAGTAATGCCATGTCGGTGCCGGGACGAACGGGGAGGTAAAGGTCGGCCTTCTTCGCCGTGGCTGTGCACCGCGGATCGACCACGATCAGCTTCGCGCCCGTTTTGACCCGGTCCATCATCCGCAGAAACAGGATCGGGTGGCAGTCAGCCATGTTCGAGCCGATGACGAGGAAGACGTCGGCGTGGTCGAGGTCGTCGTAACTCCCGGGCGGGCCGTCCGCACCGAGCGACTGTTTGTAGCCGGTGGCAGCGCTGGCCATGCACAACCGGGAGTTTGATTCGATGAGGTTCGTCCGGAAGTAACCTTTTGCCAGTTTGTTCGCCACGTACTGCGACTCGAGCGACATCTGGCCAGAGACGTAGAAGGCCACCGCGTCGTCGCCGTGGACGTCACGCACCGCGGTGAACCGGCGGGCGACCTCGGTGAGAGCGGCGTCGACGGAACCAGGTCGGCCGTCGATCATGGCCGTGGTCTGCCGTCCGCCGGCGTTGAGGAGATCGGCGGTGGTGCTTCCCTTGGTGCACAACCGTCCCCGGTTGGCGGGATGGTTCTTCGTGCCCGTGGAACTGAGTACGGTGTCGTCATTGGAGTCCGTACCCGCAGTCAACGTCAGCCCGCAGCCGACGCCGCAGTAGCCGCACACTGTCTCTACTGTCCCAGCCGAAGTAGTAACCATGGCGACGACGCTAAACGGTCCGTATTTCACTGCGATCTGTGCGCAATTACGCCGACGGCAACAATTTCTCACGAAGGTGGGAACCCTGACGAGAGGGATGCGCACGCAGAGCCGTCGCTGTCGGAGAGCAGTACGACACATCCGTATGATTCCGACGACAACACTCGGAAATGGTGTTCTAGCTGCAGTTAAGTTATTATTTCCGCGCTTTCCGGACGACGGTGCGGCAGATATAAGTGGAGGGATCCCACGAACCGTACCCCCAAGGTCGACTGGAGAACGTCCCGTGACAACCACCCCCGGTGCCGAACGAACACTGCAACGAACAAGACAGACCGCCGACTCGACGACAGGCAGACCCGACGACCGGCTCGTCGTCGAGAGGGGAGGATGGATTACCAACTGGCAGCCGGAGAACCCCACCTTCTGGAACGGGCCCGGACGTCCGACGGCGCGTCAGAATCTCCTGTGGTCGGTGTTCTGTGAGTTCCTCGGCTTTGCTGTATGGCAGATGTGGTCGGTGATGGTCATTTTCTTGCCGCAGACCGGTTTCGACCTGTCGTCATCTCAGCAGTTCTGGCTCGTGTCGCTTCCCCCGCTGGTCGGCGCGGCGGTACGGATCCCCTACAGTTTCACCGTCGCGGTATTCGGCGGGCGTAATTGGACGGTGATTTCCGCACTGCTCCTTCTCATTCCGACGGTGGCGACCACGGTCATTCTGATGGCGGGAAATCCACCGGTGTGGATTCTGTACGTGATCGCCGCGACGGCGGGACTCGGTGGCGGCAACTTCGCCAGCTCGATGTCCAACATCACCTTCTTCTTTCCGAAGGCCGAGAAAGGGCAGGCCCTCGGTATCAACGCCGCCGGCGGCAACCTCGGTGTCGCTGTCGCGCAACTGGTGATCCCCGTCGCCGTCACACTGTTCGCGTTCGGTGCCTTCACACCGAATCTGCCGATGGCCGGCCTGATCTGGATCCCGTTCATCCTGCTTGCAGCCTGGGGAGCCCGGAAGTACATGCACAACCTGTCCAACGCGAGCAACGACATAAAGGGCTCCCTGTCCGCGCTGAAGGAGAAGCACCTGTGGATCATCGCGTTCCTCTACGTCGGGGCGTTCGGCTCATTCATGGGCTTCGGCTCGGTTTTTCCGACCCTGATCAACACGCAGTTCCCGGCCTTCTCCTCCTTCTCCGTTCTCGGCGCAGCACTGGGGCTCGCGTTCCTCGGTCCACTGGTCGGTTCACTCGCGCGGCCGTACGGGGGGCGGCTGGCGGACCGTGTCGGCGGTGCACGCGTGAGTACCGCGGTGTTCTTATGCATGGCTGTCGTCACCGCAATCATGGTGCTGATGCTGGACACGGTCACATTCGGCGGCTACCTGGCGCTGTTCCTGGTCCTGTTCACGCTCACCGGGCTGGCCAATGGTTCGGTCTACCGCATGATCCCCACGGTCTTCGAGCTGTCCGTCCCCGCAGACGATTCGGTCGGTCACGAGCGTAAGAGCGCAGCGGCGATGGGCTACATCGGTGCAGTCGGTGGCTTCGGTGGCTTCGCGATCCCACAGGTCCTGAATCTCTCAGAGTCCTCCACGGGTTCCTTCACCACGGCCTTCTGGGTCTTCGCGGGGACGTACCTGCTGATGGCCGTTGTCACGTGGGTGGTGTACCGCCGGCCGGGAACTACTTTTACAAGGGAGAACGTGTAGGTGATATGAGTTGACGACGTAGACCTTCAGTGACCGCGCGCGAGTATGCGAGATCCGGGATCTTCAAAATCGCTCTGAACACTTCCGTGAGGAATAGGTATCTCAGGAGAGTGCTGTCGCATGATGCACCGCCGACCTCACCTTGCAACAGTACCGCACCACGTCCTTCTCAGGAATTGGCGGCATCTACGCGCTACGTGCTGTGCGATCCCGTCGACTGTTATTCGGTGAGTGCTCGACTGTGGGTTGCCTGCTGCTGAGCAGTTGAGCGACCCGTTGGTGACTAACCCCCAGCACGGCGCCGATAGGGTCTGCTGCACGTTTAGGTGACAGTTGTTAGTCACGCCGCGAGGGCGACGTCCTTGGTCATGATGGCCTCGAATTCGATCGGGGTCAAACGTCCCAGACGGGCCTGCCGTCGTCGGTGGTGATAGGTCCTCTCGATCCAGGTCACGATCGCGATCCTCAGTTGCTCACGCGTGATCCAGGAACGCCGATCAAGGACGTTCTTCTGCAGGAGAGAGAAGAACGATTCCATCGCGGCATTGTCGCCGCTCGAACCCACCCTGCCCATAGAACCGACCATGCCGTGGCTGGCCAGAGCACGCAGGAACTTCCGGCTTCGAAATTGAGATCCTCTGTCCGAATGGACCACGCAACCGACGACGTCACCGCGCATCTGGACCGCATTCTCAAGTGCTTGGACAGCCAGGCGGGACTTCATCCTGGAGTCGATGGAGTACCCGACGATGCGCCGGCTGAAGGCGTCTTTGATCGCACAGCAGTAGAGCTTGCCTTCCGCGGTTCCGTGTTCCGTGATGTCCACGAGCCAGAGTTCATTCGCCCGCGTCGCAGTGAACACATGCCGGGTACGACCATGCTCATCGACCACGGCGCAGAGATCGTCATGGGCGGGCGGACCAGGCTTCTTCCCGTTCTTGGCCCGTTTCTTCCCGAACACGGACCACCAGCCATTGCTCGATGTGATCCGCCACGCGGTCCGGTCGGCCATCGGCTCACCCACATCGCGTGCTTCGTCGGCGAGGAGGCGGTGCCCGAACTCAGGGTTATCCTTGTGGGCGTCGAACAGCGCGTTCGCGCGATACGCCTCGACCACCTCGTTCGGGGTGACGGGGTCAGCCAGCCACCGGTAGTAGGGCTGGCGGGAGAGCTTGAGCACCCGACACGTCACCGTCACAGGG
>NZ_JALIEA010000007.1 GCF_022869005.1 Corynebacterium kalidii
CCGGTGACTGGGTCGGTGAAGATCATGCGGATTGCGGTCAGTGCCATGGGTTGGTCGAAGTCCTCGTCGGCCACCGACGGAACAAACGGAAGCGCAACGAGGGCGAGGTGGCGACCGCAGGTGGTCATCACAGAGCCAGGAATGGCACTGAAGGCCCCACAACTCGTCGAGGTCCGGTATAGAGAGATCTAGGAGAGCAGTGGCCGAGTTCGGTCACTCCGGAGCAGCCCGGCAAAGGAATTGTGGGGCAGTGGCACCATCGGTGGCCTTCGCGGCTATGGGCGTTTCCCACCGGTAGTCTGCAGCTTCCTGATCCCCTGCAGGACGAGCGTCTGGCCCCGTTATCTGACATTCGCACGGTACTTGCCCTCAGCCGCCGTCATTGGGCCACAAGAGTCACCTCATCGGACCCGCTCGGCACCATGCGTTCCGTGACAGGGGCTGACGGGGCGTCCGTGCAGGAAAGTGGGTTGATCACCCAGAACCCCGTCCGGTCGTGAGACTTCCGTCGCTGCACTGAGGAACTTGGCTCCGTTGCTCGGGCGGACCCGGCCACTGCCGAGCTCTCGTTGGAGCTCACGAACTGAACTCCTTGATGAAGGCCGGCGTAGCCTTGTCACTCTTCGCGACCTTCACCCCGGCCCGGAACTGCGGATCAGGTTCAGCCAATGAGGCGCGCAGAAGCCCGGCACTGCACCCCGGGGAAGCCGATCAACGGTGCACGGTCCGTGCCCGTCGACGATTGGAGTCAGTTCCACCAGTACTGTGAGACTCGAATGCGGCTACCCGGGGTCTGCGGGTGCGTTCCCACATGTGCTGGTCGACGCCGAGGGGCTGGATTCCGTCCAGGTGGGGCCGGGCAGCATTGACGGGCTCGGCCTGGGAGCCCGGGGCATTGTCGGTTTCCATGCATCGAAACCACCAACGCCCCGGGCTCTCAGGCGCAGAGGGCTTCCGAGGTCTGGAAGAACTTCCGGTCGCAGGAAGCCTCAGCGCAGGTGAAGCGTGGTAGCCGGATGCGTAGGCGAGGCGGGAAACGGGCCATGGGCAGGTCGGCCAGCAGCCGGGGCGGTGGTCGTCGCCGGCGACAGGGGGAGGCGTCGACGATGGTGAACAGGCTGGCGCCACAGGCGCCACCGGCGCCACCGTCGCCACCGGCGCACTGGCGTCACAGCCGGTGGTCCCCGCTGGGAGTAGACCCCGGGGGTCGCGACAGGCCCTGCCCCGCCCGGCCAGGTCGTCAGCCCAGCAGGTCCTTGCTGGCCAGGCGTGCGCCCTCGACGAGCGACTCGAGCTTCGCCCAGGCGATCTGCTCGTGCAGGCGGCCGCCGAGGCCGCAGTCGGTGGAGGCGACGACGCGGTCGGGTCCGACGACCTCGGCGAAGGTGAGGATCCGGTCGGCGACGGTGCGCGGGTGCTCCACGACGTTGGTGGAGTGGCAGACCACACCGGGGTAGATCAGCGTGTTCTCGGGCAGCGGGTGGTCCTGCCAGACACGCCATTCGTGTGCGTGGCGGGGGCTGGCACCCTCGAAGGAGAAGCCGCCGACCTCGGCGCGGAGGATCTCGTCGACGATGTCGGCCAGGGGGATGTCGGTGGTGTGCGGGCCGTGCCAAGAGCCCCAGCAGATGTGCAGGCGGGTCTGCTCCTTCGGCAGGCCGGCCAGCGCCCGGTTGATGGCGTCGATGCGGATGCGGATCCACGCCTGGTAGTCGGCGACCGAGGGCTCCGGGTTGATCTGGTCCCAGGCCTCGGCGAGGTCCGGGGCGTCGATCTGGACGGTGAGTCCGGCGTCGGTGATGGCCTTGTACTCGTGGTGCAGGGCGTCGGCGCAGGCGTTGACCAGGGCGGTGTCGTCGCCGTAGTACTCGTCGGTCAGGCGGGCGGCGGAGCCGGGGGAGATCGCGGCGATGAAGCCGTCGGCGGCGGTCTTGTCGGCGGCGGACAGGGCGTGGGTGAGCAGGCGGACGTCGGCGTCGACCTGTTCGGCGCCGATGTAGCCGATCTCACCGGTGAACTTCGGGTTGCCGACCTTGGCGCGGCCGGTGAAGATGCCGGACTCCGGGTCGTCGTAGGCGGCGGCGAAGGCGGCGCGGTCGCGACGGTCGGGGAAGGAGGTCAGGCGGATGTTGCCGGGGGTGGAGCGGACCTTCTCGGCGTTGGCCCACCGGTCGGTGTCGGTCATGGTGAGCCCGCTGAGGCGGGAGAAGATGTAGTTCCACCAGGCGCCGTAGTCCACCGCGCCGGAGGTGACGTGGCCGTACTCGCCTTCGTTGATGATGTCGAGGCCGAGATCGACCTGGCGGCGGACGACCTTGTCGACACCGTCCTGGAGGATGCCGAGGAACTCCTCCTGGCTGATGTCGCCGGTACTTCTGCGGTGGTTGGCCGCCAGCAGTTCCGGGGTGCGGGGGAGGGAACCAACATGTGTGGTGCGGATGTGAGTCATAGGCACCATCGTAGTGTTCAGTGAACGATCTGCTGCAGGCGCGTCCAGTCGGCGGAGCGCAGCCGTTGTGCGGCCAGGTCGAGCGTCGCGTCGTCCTTGCAGAACGTCCAGCGTACGAGGGTGCCGGTCCCCGCGTCCTCCCCGGTGACGAAGCTGCTCACCGGGATCGCCGCGACCCCGACGGCCTCCGGGAGCGCCCGGCAGAACTCCGCGGCGCTCAGGCCGAGACCCAGCGGGGCGATGTCGCTGACCAGGAAGTAGGTGCCGTCGCTGTGCAGGACGTCCTGGCCGGTGGCGCGCAGGACGTCCGCGAGCCGGTCACGCCGGTCGCGCAGCGTGCGGCCCCAGGCGTCGCTCCAGTCGTCGGCGTTGTCGAGGGCCCACGCCACCGCCGGCTGCAACGGGGTGACCCCGACGTAGCTGAGGAACTGCTTGGCCGCGGTGACCGCGTCCAGCAGGGGCGGCGGCGCGATCGCCCACCCGGTCTTCCAGCCGGTGACGTTGAAGGACTTCGCGGCGCTGGACAGCGTCACCGTCCGCGACGCCATCCCCGGCAGGGTGGCGAACGCGGTGTGGGGGCGGTCGAAGGCGAGGCGCTCGTAGACTTCGTCGCTGATGACGACCACCTCGGTGCCGCGCACGGTGTCGGCGATGAACTCCAGGTCCGCACGCCCCAGGACGGTGCCGGTGGGGTTGTGCGGCGAGTTGAGGATCACCGCCGCCGGCCCGTCCGCCACCGCGGCGGTGAAGCGTTCCCGGTCCAGGTGCCAGCGTCCGCCGTCCAGCAGCAGGCGGACGGGCCGGGCGACGGCCTCGGCCAGCCCGATCGCCGCGGAGTAGGCGTCGTAGGTGGGTTCCAGCACCACGACCTCCCGGCCCCGGTCGACCAGGCCGAGGACGGCGGCGGCGATGCCTTCGGTCGCACCGACGGTGACCAGCACGTCCTGCGGGTCCACGTCGTGCCCGAGCCGGCGGCGCCGGTCGTCCGCCACCGCGACGCGGAGCTCGGGCAGGCCGCGCCCGGGGCCGTACTGGTTGTTGCCGCCGGTGATCTCCGCGGCGGCGCGCCGCAGCATCTCCGCCGGGCCGTCCTCGTCGGGGAAGCCCTGGCCGAGGTTCGCTGCACCGGTGCGTACCGCCTCGGCGGTGATGGTGGCGAAGACCGTGGGGCCGACTCCGGCGACGCGGGACGCCGGGCGCACCGGGCGCACCGGGACGTGGGTGGGGCTGTGATACTCGGATGCCATGCAGCCATAGTATGGGGTCATGAGCATTCAGCCGATAACCGCGACCGGGGCGGACCCGGACGAGACCGTCCCCCTGGAGCAGACCGACCCCGCCACCCTGCCGAAAGGCCACCCGGTGGACGTCCAGGCGGGCCGGGACGGCATCAGCCCCCGCGAGCAGCTCACCCAGCTGCTGACCTTCTTCGAGGACAGCTACCCGGAGATCTTCCGGTCGCTGACCACCGACGAGGCGGCCGACTCGCCGGACGGGGTCACCGCCGAGCTCAAGGACCGCACCGAACGGCTGTGGGCGCGGGTGCCGGACCTGATCACCCACTGCAGCCTGCTGGTCCTCGGCGCGGGCCTGGACCACGCCATGCCCACCTCGGCGTTCCTGAAGACCGGGCCGTCGGCCGAGCCGGTGACCGTCGCCGGGGTGCCGGGGACCGTCCTGACTCCCAGTGAGCCGACCGGGGCGGTGGCGGTGAGCCTGCACGGCGGCCCCGGCTGGTTCGGTGACGCCGAGTCCCACGACCAGCTCTGGCTGCCGCTGTTCGCCGCGCTGGCGGAGAAGTCCGGGGTGACGGTGGTGGACCTGCTCTACCCGCTGCCCGCGTACGGGCAGGACGCGTCCCCGCAGCGGACGCGCGACGCCGTCGCCGCGGCGTTCGCCGAGGTACGCGGCTGGGACCGTCCGGACCAGCGCACCGGGCTGGTGACCTTCGGGTCCGGGTTCGGGCTGGCCCGCGACGTCGTCGAGGAGGCGGACTTCCTGCTGGCCATGACCCCGCGCATCGGCGACGACCTGCTGGCCGCACCCCCGGCGCTGGCACAGGTGCCCACCCTGGTGTCGGTGGCGTCCGAGGACTCCCGCGGCACCCCGGCGGCGCAGGTGCAGGAGTTCTTCACCTCCTGCGCGCCGGACCACCTGTTCCGCGCCTACCTGTCGGAGCACCTGATCGGGGCGCCGGACGTGTGGCGGCGCCGGGTCGGCGACGACGCGGCGTGGTTGGCCCGGCGGTAGCGGGGGTGGACATGCGTGACGTCAACCGGTACGACGGGGAGGCCCGCCGCTGGCTCGCCGGCGCGGTGGCGAAGGTGCAGGCGGACCAGTGCCGGTCCGCCGACACCCACCTGCTGTCGGTGCCCCTCCCGGAGCACTGGGGTGTGGACCTGTACCTCAAGGACGAGTCGACGCACCCCACCGGGTCGTTGAAGCACCGGCTGGCCCGCTCGTTGTTCCTCTACGCGTTGAGCAACGGGTGGATCCGGCCAGGTGCGCCGGTGGTCGAGGCGTCGTCGGGGTCCACGGCGATCTCCGAGGCGTACTTCGCCCGGCTCATCGGGGTGCCGTTCATCACCGTGGTCGCGGCGTCCACCAGCGCGGAGAAGGTCCGCCTGATCAGGTCGTACGGCGCCGAGGTCCGGTTCGTCGACGACCCGTCCACCGTGTACGCCGTCGCCGCCGACATCGCGCGGCGCAGCGGCGGGCACTACATGGACCAGTTCACCTACGCCGAGCGGGCGACGGACTGGCGGGGGAACAACAACATCGCCGAGTCGGTGTTCCGGCAGATGGCGATGGAACGCCACCCCGAGCCGACGTGGATCGTGGCCACCGCCGGCACCGGCGGGACGTCCTCGACCCTGGGACGCTACGTCCGCTACACCGGACGGATGACCGGCCTGTGCGTCGCCGACCCGGAGAACTCCGCGTTCCAGCCGGGGTGGGAGGCCGGCGACCCGGACGTGACCACCGGGGCGCCGTCGCGGATCGAGGGCATCGGACGCCAGCGGGTGGAGCCCAGCTTCACCGGGAGCGTCGTCGACCGGATGATGGCGGTGCCCGACGCCGCGGCCATCGGCGCGGTCCACGCACTGGAGCGGACGACCGGTGTCCGGGCCGGAGGGTCCACCGGGACCGGGCTGTGGGCGGCACTGCGCCTCGTCGCCGAGATGGTGGACGCCGGGGAGCAGGGCAGCGTGGTCTCCCTGATCTGCGACTCGGGGGAACGCTACCTCGACAAGTACTACTCGGACACCTGGCTGGCGGACAACGGGCTCGACGCCGCGGGGTACCGGGACTGGGTGCTGAGGTTCCTGGAGACCGGCGACGCCGCGGACCTTTGACGGGGGGGGGGTTCTCACCCGATGAGGGCGGCGAGCGTCTCCCGGGTCTGCAGCAGGGAGTCGCGCAGGCGGGTCGCCGCATCCTGCCGTTCGCCGGCCTGCAGCAGGGTCACGACGGCCCGGTTGACCGCGACGAATCCGCCGTGGAAGCCGGGGTCGCGCTGCTCGGCCTGCAGGAACACCAGCCGCATCCGGGCGAGCAGCCGCTCCATCTCCTCGTCGAGCAGCTCCGACCCCGCCGCGGCGACTACAGCACGGTGGAACTCCTGGTTCGCCGCCGCCGTCGCCGTCAGGTCACCGTCGCGCCGGTGCGCCTCGGCCTCGGCGACGATCCGGTGCAGGACGTCGACGTCGAGGTCGCTGCCCCACAGCAGTGCCCCGGGTTCGACGACGGCCCGGGCGAGGTAGAGACTGCGCACGTCCTCCGCGCCGGGCGAGGCGATGAAGACGCCGCGGTTCGGGATACGCTCGAGGACACCGTCGGCGAGGAGCATGGCGAAGCTCTCGCGCAGGGTGTTGCGGGAGATCCCGAAGCGGTCCGCCACGGCGACCTCGCTGAGTTTCTGGCCCGGGGCGAACTCACCGGCGGACACGGCGAGGCGGAGCTGCTGGGCGGCGGTCTGGGCGCGCATGGTGTCGGAGTCTAGTGGACCGGCCCCGTCACCCGGCCCACAGGCTCACGAGGCCGTCGCCGGGGCACGAGGCCGCGACCAGTGCCGCGACCCGCTGCCGGTCGTCCCCGGGCATGTCCCTGAGACGGGAGAGGACGTCGAAGGCCACGTCCCGGGCGCTGCGGTCTGCGGCGACCGGCGGCAGGCCGTCGTCGGAGGACCCGTCCCAGGTCAACAATGCGGCGGTGGTCGCGGTGATGCGGGGGAGGCCGGTCCGGACCGCCGCACCTCGCGCGGCGACGGGCATTCCGACGCCGACGAGTACCGCGATGACGGTCTCCAGGGCTGTCCGCCGGATGACCTCCGGGGCATCGACGGTCCAGGAAAGCGTGTCGGCCAGAGCATCCACGGTCTCCCGGTCCTGCGTTTCCTTGACCCGGACCATCGCGTCGAGCAACTCCACCGTCTCCACCGAGACCGGAACAGAGACGGTGAGCGGATCCACCGCGAGATCGTCGACCATCGGCCGTGGATCCGGGCCGGACGTCCACGGATCGGCATGGCGGGACACCTGCCGTACCCGGGAGATCCAGGACGCCATCGGAGAGGTCCCGGCAGTGTCTCGGCCCGTGTCGAAGGAGGCCTCGACCACCTCTCCGAAGCCGTCGCCGGAGGTGAGCAGTCGGGAATCGAAGTCCCGGCGGGTGAGTACCTCGGCGGGGAGTGCGAGCCGGTCGGCAAGCTGGACGATGATCTCGTCGGACGGAACGCACTGCCCGGACTCCCACCGGGAGACCGCACTGGCGGAGCAGATCCCGGACGCCAGTGCGGCCTGTGACATACCCCGCTCCTCGCGGACGTGGCGTAGGCGGAAACCGACGATGGCGGGGTCATCCATACCTGTCGATCGTACGGCACCTCAGCCGCCACAACCCGGCGGCAGCAGCTGCGCCGACGAGGGCGACGGTGCCGACCAGCAGACCGAGGCCGAGGGCGGACCCTGCCCACACACCGACTATGGCGGTGCCGAATGCTCCGCCGATCTGGAGCATCAGACGGGTGTGTGCACCGACGGCCGGCGCCTGTGCGTCCTCGACGACGTCGTAGGCGGCCGAGAGCGTCAGCAGGGTGCAGGCCCCGATGCCCAGGCCACGGACAAGGCAACTGACGGTTGCCACGGTTACCGCGCCCGTGCCCCATGACGTCACGGCCTGGACACCGAGTGTCCCCACTGCGGTCATCAGCAGGCCGGCCCCGATGACGGGGAACGCGTCCGCGGACGCCAACGGCCCTTTGACCAGGCTGCGGGCCGCCCACGCGCCCAGGCCCTGAACGCCCAGCAGGACACCGGCGACCCACGCCGGTCGGCCCAGCCCGGCCTGCACGTGCAACGAGGTCGACAGCAGGGTGCCGTAGAACACCGCTCCCACGATCAGGCTCAGGAGCATCACCGTGGTGAACGCACGTCCGCGGTAGAGCGACACATCCAGCACGGGCGCCGCGGAGCGCAGATCGGCCAGACAGAACACGACAAGCAGGCCGACGGCCGTCACCACGGTGAGGAGGATCATTCCCGTGGATCCCGTGCCCAGTGAGCTGACGGCCCAGAGCACGCCGACCATGCCGAGAACACCCGGCAGCGCCTGTCCCAACCCCAACGGTGCCCGTGTGCCGGTGCCCGGCGGTAGCACGCCCCGGGCCAGAAGCAGCGAGATCACGGCGACCGGTACGTTGACCAGGAACAACACGCGCCACCCCACTGCGTCCACGAGGACGCCTCCGAGCAACGGTCCGAAGGCGGGGGCGAGGACCGCCGGCAGTCCGATGGTCGCCAACGCTGCCCGCATCCCCTCGCGTCCCACGACGTCCGCGGCGATCTGTTGGACCGCAGGCATGATGAAGCCGCAGGCGGCGCCCTGCAGAGCACGGGCGGCGACGAAGACCGGGAGCGTCGCGCTGGCGCCGACGAGCGCGGAGGCCAGGCCGAATCCCAGGACAGAGCCGATCCAGACGTTCCGGGCGCCGTAGCGACGCATGCACGTCGTGGAGACGACGATGCCGGCGGTGGCGGCGAGCATGTAGCCGGAGACGCCGAGCTGTGCGGAGCTCTCCGGGGCGCCGAGGTCGTGTCCGATCGCCGGGAGCAGGACGTTGACCAGGCTGGAGTCGATCAACGGGAGGACTGCGGCGAGCAGGAGGACCGCGGTGGTGCGCGGCCTGAGGGTCTGTGTTGTCTGTGTTGACGGGGTCGGCGGTGTCGCCTGGACGCCAGTGTCCGGATTTGTCATGGAGAACGACGCTCCTTTTCTGTGGCGGAGGGTTCTTCTCATGGAACCGGGGTGAAAACAGTGGATCAAGCGTTGAAATCACCGGGGGTCGGGGGTTGAGTCGTTGCACGTCACGGCATGCTACTCAGATTATTCTCAGGCGATGGGTGAAGGATGGAGCCCCCGCAATGTCACGCCGGGACCACGCAGACTCCGCCTGCATAAGAGGATGGAAACATGCCGTCGGAATGCATGCCGAAGAGGGACTGCAGCCGGAGGTCGCCGCAGTCAGATGGGACGGCGCTTACCGCTGTCTGCCGTGGGTCGGGGACACCCCCGCGCAACTCGTCACGGCGTGACCCGGGCGATCACGTCTCCGCGGGCGACGACGGCCCCGGCCTCGGTGTGCAGCCGGACGGTGCCGTCGGTCGGAGCGGTGACCGGCGACTCCATCTTCATCGCCTCGACGGTGGCGACCGTCTGACCCGCGACCACGGCGTCGCCGTCCTGCACCGTCCACTCGACCAGCGTGCCGGCGAACGGCGCGGCGACGGCGCCGGGGTCGGGGTCGGAGGTCGTCGCGCTGCCGTCACCGTCGGTCCCGCCGCGGCTGTCAGTCCCGCCGCCCTGCAGCAGCACCGACGGCACCAGCACGTGGCGCAGCGTCCCGTCGATCTCCACGGCGAGCGTCGTCCGGTCGGCGTAGACGTCCTCGAAGGACACCTCGGGGGACACGGTGTGGGCGCCCGGCACGTACTCGCGGTCGACCCAGTCGGTGCACATGCGGAAGTCCACCGCACCGTCGGGCGCGGTCCACGCCGGCTCACGCACGATGTCGCGGTGGAACGGCAGCACGGTGCGCACCCCCTCGATGCGGAACTCGTCGAGGGCGGCGCGGGCCCGCCGCAGTGCGGTCGCCCGGTCCGGCCCCCAGACGACGAGTTTCGCCAGCAGCGAGTCGTAGGACCCCGGGACCGTCGACCCGGAGCGCACACCGCTGTCCACCCGGATCCCCGGGCCCGTCGGGGCCTCGAAACGGGTCACCGTGCCCGGGCACGGGGCGAAACCGTGGGCGACGTCCTCGGCGTTGATCCGGAACTCCACGGCATGGCCGTGCGTGACGGGGTCCGCGTCCGCCTCGACGGTCAGGTGTTCCCCGGCGGCGATGCGGAACTGCTCGTGGACGAGGTCGACGCCGGTCACCGCCTCGGTCACCGGGTGCTCCACCTGCAGACGCGTGTTGACCTCCAGGAAGGACACGGTGCCGTCCTCGGCGACGATGAACTCCACCGTCCCGGCGCCGACGTAGCCGGCGGCCTGGCAGATCGCGCGGGCACCGTCGACGATCAGCCGGTGCTGCTCCCCGGTGAGGAACGGGGCGGGCGCCTCCTCCACCAGCTTCTGGAAGCGACGCTGGGTGGAGCAGTCCCGCGTGCCGACCACCGCGACCGCGCCGTGGGTGTCCGCCAGCACCTGCGCCTCGACGTGCCGGGGGCGGGTGAGGAACTTCTCCACGAAGCACTCGGCACGGCCGAACGCCTCCTGTGACTCCCTGCCGGCCGCGGCGAAGGCGCCCTCGACCGCCGCGATCCCGTCGTCCTCGGTGACGACCTTCAGTCCACGTCCACCGCCACCGAAAGCGGCCTTGACCGCGATCGGCAGGCCGTGTTCCTTGGCGAAGTCACGGGCCTGTTCCCAGGAGGTCAGGGGCTCGGAGGTGCCCGGGGCCAGGGGAGCGCCGGCCTGCTCCGCCAACCGGCGCGCGGCCATCTTGTCGCCGAGGGTCTCGATCGTCTCCGGGGAGGGGCCGACCCACACCAGCCCGGCGTCCCGGACGGCCCGGGCGAAGCCGGCGTTCTCCGACAGGAACCCGTAGCCGGGGTGCACGCAGTCCACCCCGGCGCGCACGGCCACGTCGACCAGGGCGTCGATGTCCAGGTAGGAGGGCACCGCGTGGGCCTCGTCGGCGATCCCGGCGTGCAGGGCGCCCACATCGGCGTCGGTGTACACCGCGACGGTGCGGAGACCCAGGTCGTGGGCGGCGCGGGCGACACGCACCGCGATCTCGCCGCGGTTGGCGACGAGGACGGAGGACAGGGCTGGGACGGTGGTCACTGGTACTCCTCGAATCTGACCGTGGCGCCGGGCGCCAGTTGGGCGGCGGCGTCGAGGTCCTCGGTGATGACGGTGGCGATGACGGGGTATCCGCCGGTCACGGCGTGGTCCCGGAGGAACAGCACGGGGTGGCCGTCCGGGGCGACCTGGACGCTGCCGGCGACCATCCCCTCGCTCGGCAGCTCCTGCCCGTCCCGGTTGGCGCAGCGGCGTACCGTCGGGCCGGACAGTCGCACTCCCACCCGGTCCGAGGACGGGCTCACCGTCCACTCCCGGCCGGTGAGTGCCGCCACCCCGTCGGTGAACCAGGTGTCCCGCGGGCCGGCGACGACCCGGAGCACGTCCGGGACGCGCAGCGGGTTGGTGCCTGTACGGGTCGGGCGGAGTGGGGCGTCACCGGCGACGACGGGGTCGCCGGGGGACAGGGGGCGTGGGCCGAGTCCGGAGAGGATGTCGGTGGACACCGACCCCAGGACCTCCCCGTCGCACCGGATCCCGCCGCGGACCGCGACATAGCTGCGCAGCCCGGTGGCGGCGGGCCCGACCGTCACGGTGGACCCTGCGGTGAGCAGCAGGGGACGGGCCAGCCCGCAGGCCCGCCCGTCCACGGTCACCGGTGCCACCGCGCCGGTGACCGCGACGACGGCATCGGCGCCGCCGTCCCCAGCGTCCCCGCCGCCGTCCACGGTCAACGACAGCCCGCCGATGTTCTCCAGCACGGCCGCGCCGGGAGGGTTGCCCACCACGTCGTTGGCCACCTGCGCCGACGCCATGTCCGCCGCCCCGGACGGGGTGACCCCCAACCCGCCGTGTCCCGGGCGGCCGGCGTCCTGCACGAGCGTGAGCAGGCCCGTGTCGGTCAGGGTCAGGGCCGGGGCGTCCTGCGACGCCGCGACGGGGGACGGTGCCGACGGTGCTGACGGTGCCGACGGTGCAGCCGGACAGACCTCCACCCGCTGGCGTACCGCCCGGTACACCACGCGGTCGCCGGGGCGGATCATCGCTGGCTCGTCGGCCGACGGGTCCCACACCGGGGTGGCCGAGGTGCCGATCACCTGCCATCCGCCCGGTGACCTGCGGGGGTACACCGCGGAGAACTCACCCGCCAGGCCGACCGCGCCGGCCGGGACGGCGGTGCGGGGCGTGTCCCGGCGGGCGACGGACGGCACGTCCCTCCCCACGCAGTAGGTGAACCCGGGGGCGAATCCGCCGAAGGCCCCGGTCCACGTCGTCGAGGTGTGGTGCCGGACGACCCCGTTGACGGTGGTGCCGAGCAGCTCGGCGACGGTCCCCAGGTCCGGGCCGTCGTAGACGACGTCGACGGTGACGGTCCGTGCCGTCCCGGTCACCGGATCGCTGGAGGTGGCGGTGGGGTCGGCGGTGCGCAGCAGCTCCATGGCCGCGCGCACCGCCGAGGGGGAGTCGAGGACGAGGAGCACCGTCCGTGCGGCGGCGACGACGTCCCGCTGACCGTCGAGCGGCACGTCGGTCAGACGACGGTGCCACGCCATCGCCGTCGGCAGGTCCGGCAGGTCGACCAGCAGGGCACGGGTGCCCACACGGTGGATCAGCGGGGCCGTTACCGGGGCAGTCACAGGAAACCCCTGATCCCGACCCGCTCGGCGCGGAGCCGCGCGACGACCGCCCGGGTCAGCTCCACCGCGCCGGGGGAGTCGCCGTGGACGCACACCGACTCCGCGTCGACCCGCAGGACCGTGCCGTCGACGGCGGTCACCGCCCCGGTCGTGGCGACCTGCAGGACGCGGGCGGCGACGGCAGCCGGGTCCCGGATGACCGCGTCGTCGTCCGTCCTGGGCACGAGGGTGCCCCCGGGGGTGTAGTTCCGGTCGGCGAAGGCCTCCTTGACCACCCGGAGCCCCTTCTTCTCGGCGAGGTCGACGGCCACTCCGCCGGGCAGCAGCATCAGCGGCAGGTCGCCGAAGGCGCGGACCCCGTCGACGACCGCGCCGGCCTGGGCGGCGTCGTGGACGATGGTGTTGTACAGCGCGCCGTGGGGCTTGACGTAGCTGACCTTCGTGCCGTGTGCCCGGGCCAGCGCGTCGAGGGCGCCGATCTGGTACAGGGTCTCGTCGGCGAGGCGGGCGGGGTCGATGTCGACGGCGGTGCGTCCGAAGTTCCCCGGGTCCCGGTAGCCGATGTGCGCCCCGACGGTGACCCCGCGTTCCGCGGCGGCGCGGACCGTGGCGGCGATGTGGTGCGGGTCGCCGGCGTGGAACCCGGTGGCGACGTTGGCGCTGGAGACCAGGGCGATCATGGCGGGGTCGTCGGCGACGGCGATGCCGTCGGTGGTCTCACCGAGGTCGGCGTTCAGGTCGATGGTGGTCATCGGGGACTCCGTTTCTCGCGCCGGGTGGGGGACGGGACGGGGACGGGGATTGTTCAACAAAGTCCAGGGTAGCGGAAGCGTGGCGGAGTCCGGCGGTGATCGCACTCCATAAGATGCTGACGCCTGCATCGTGCCTGGTCAGATATGGAGCAGCTACTGATGGGGTGCGATTGAGCCCGGGTACGGAGGCGGCGTCGCCGGACCGGCTACCCTGGTGTGCAGTCCACGGGGGTGGACGGGGACACATACAGGGACACACACGGGGGCACGGACATGGCGTACCGGGGGATCAGGCTCGACGACGAGATCATCGGCAGGCTGCACGGGCGGGTCGACCACCGGCCGTTGTGGCGGCCGGACACCAGGGGGAACATCGAACGACGCCGACGGGGCATGCGCGGTGGCAGGAGTATCGAGGACGACTTCACGCAGGTCGGTGACCTGTGGGTGCCCAACGGGGCGCTGCGCTCACCGGAGCAGGTGAGGTGGGGTGCCGCCGACCATCCCCGGGGTCTGGGCTACGAGCTCGACGCGCTGACCCGGATCCGGATGGCCGTGACGCGGCGTCCGGACTGGACCGCCCACAGCTGGAGTGCCGCCCGGGTCTGGGGGATGGCCTACTTCTGCGACGACGCGGACACCTGCGTGCTCTCGGGTGGGCGGCGCAGGTCGGCCACGACGACCCGGGAGGTGTCGAGGTACCGCCGGGAGGGGACGCTGGCCTCGGTGCGTCCCCGGTCTCGGGTGGACCGGGAGATGCCGGAGCTGTGTGTCACCCCGCCGGCGCTCACCGTCGCGCACTGCCTGCGTTCCCTCCGTGCCGGTGACCACGTCTGGGCTGTTCCCCCGGGGACGGGGCTCGACGACCGGACGGTGCGGGCGGTGCAGTTCGTCGACGCCGCCTGTGACCTGTTCGGTTGCGACCCGTCCGCGTTCGTCGGGGCCTGCGGGGACCAGTACTCCCAGCGGGACCTGGCCCGGATCGCGGCGATGGCCGACCGGGGTGCGGAGTCGCCGATGGAGTCGGTGATGCGCCTGCAGGTGGCGCGGATGTTCGGCGGGGACTTCATCTCCCAGCTGGTGATCCACCGGGACGGGTCGGTGGCTGATCCGGTGCATTCCCCGCAGGTGGCGGGGCCCGGGGTGGTGGCGCGGGTGGATCTCGGGTCGCCGACGTTGAAGCTGGCGCTGCAGTACGACGGCGCGGGGCATCTGGAGCGTGGTCGGCGTGACCGGGACTCCCGGGTGACCGCGGCGCTGGCGAACCTGGGGTGGCATGTGCTGCGGCTGACGTACGGGCACCTGCGGGACCCCGATCTGCTGGAGTGCACGGTCGCCGAGGGGATCGCCCTGTGCCGGCGCCGCAACAATCGGACCCCATAAGGCGATTACCCTAGGAAAACCCCAGGTCGTAGATCGTTAAGGAATTGACGGGGTGCGATGATCAACCGGCCGCCGGCTGGCCGCCAGCCGGCCGCCGCCACCCCCACCCTCAGTCCAGCTCGAGCAGCAGGTTACGGGTCTTCTGGACGTCCTGCAGCCGGTCGATCAGCGACTCCAGCCGCGCCCATTCCGCCTCGGGGACCGCCTTCTCCGCGGCGGCGATCACGGACCGGTCCTGCGTCCCCCACGCCACCGGCATCGGCGAGATCTGTTCCCAGTGGTCCTGGTGACCCACCGAGCGCATCCCGGTGACCGCCATGGACGGCACCCGCTCGCCGACGGTCCGCTCCACACCGGGGATGGAGGTCACCGTGCGTAGGGCCAGGGCCGGACGGGACGACGCGGTGCCGGTGGCAGCGGTGTCCACCAGCGCCATCAGGACCACGTCACGCGGGTTGACCTGGGCGATCACGGTGGGCGCCAGGTCGTAGCTGTCGTAGTACTGCTGCGGCGAGCCGAGCTGGCGGGGGAACACCGGGACCATGATGAAGCAGATCAGCGCCATGATCGACGCGGCGATGCCGACGATCACCGCCCAGCCGGCGTCGACGACCACGAACAGGACCACGGCGGCGGCGACCATCGTCGCGCCCATCAGCCCGGCCGACCACTGGAACCGGCGGGAGTCACGGAAGAACTCGTTGTGTTTGCGGGCGAAGGGCTCGTCGACGGTGAAGTTGAACGGGATCACGCCGGACAATCCTACAGGCTGACAGGTCGGGCTACAGATCGACCGAGTCGATGATCCGGTAGCCGTACCCCTGCTCGGCCAGGAACCGCTGGCGGTGCGCGGCGTAGTCGGCGTCGAGGGTGTCCCGGGCGATGACGGAGTAGAAGTAGGCGGGGCCGCCGTCGGGCTTGGGACGCAGGATCCGTCCCAGCCGCTGGGCCTCCTCCTGCCGGGACCCGAAGGTGCCGGACACCTGGACGGCGACGGAGGCGCCGGGCAGGTCGATGGAGAAGTTCGCCACCTTTGACACGATCAGTACGCGCAGCTCGCCGGAGCGGAAGGCGTCGTAGAGCTCTTCGCGCCGGTGGGTGGTGGTGCGCCCGTCGATCACCGGGGCGTCGAGCTCCTCGCCGAGCTCCTCGAGCTGGTCGATGTAGGCGCCGATGACCAGCTTCGGCTCGTCGGGGTGTTGGTCGAGGATCCGACGGACGATCCGGTTCTTGGTCGGTGAGCACGCCGCGAGCCGGTACTTCTCGTTCTGCTCGGCGGTGGCGTACACCATGCGTTCGGACTCGGTGAGCTGGACGCGGACCTCGGTGCAGTCGGCGGGGGCGATCCAGCCCTGGGCCTCGATGTCCTTCCAGGGGGCGTCGTAGCGCTTCGGGCCGATGAGGCTGAAGACGTCGTCCTCCCGGCCGTCCTCGCGCACCAGGGTGGCGGTCAGGCCCAGGCGACGGCGCGACTGCAGGTCGCTGGTCATCCGGAACACCGGCGCGGGCAGCAGGTGGACCTCGTCGTAGATGATCAGTCCCCAGTCGCGGGAGTCGAAGAGCTCCAGGGCACGGAACTCGCCCTTCGTCTTGCGGGTGACCACCTGGTAGGTGGCGATGGTGACCGGGCGGATCTCCTTCTTCTCGCCGGAGTACTCGCCGATCTCGTCCTCGGTGAGGGAGGTGCGGCGGATGAGCTCGTCCTTCCACTGCCGTCCGGCGACGGTGTTGGTCACCAGGATCAGCGTGGTGGTCCGGGATTTCGCCATGGACGCCGCGCCGACCATCGTCTTGCCCGCGCCGCAGGGCAGCACGACCACGCCGGACCCGCCGGCCCAGAAGGACTCGGCGGCCATCTCCTGGTAGTCACGCAGCTGCCAGTCCTCCTGCTCGGTGGACAGGGAGATCGGGTGCGCCTCGCCGTCGACGTATCCGGCGAGGTCCTCGGCGGGCCAGCCGACCTTGACGAGTTCCTGCTTCAGCCGTCCTCGTTCGGAGGGGTGGACGACGAGGGTGTCCTCGTCGATCTCCTCGCCGAGCATGGGGCGGATCTTCTTGTGCCGGCGGATCTCGGCGAGCACCGCGCGGTCGGTCGACTCCAGCACCAGCCCGTGGGCGGGGTGGCTGGCGAGGGTGAGCCGTCCGTAGCGTTCCATGGTCTCGGCGACGTCGACCAGCAGCGGCTGGGGGACGGGGAACCGGGAGTAGGTCTCCAGGACGTGCACGACCTGTTCGGCGTCGTGCCCGGCGGCGCGGGCGTTCCACAGGGCCAGCGGGGTGATCCGGTAGGTGTGGACGTGTTCGGGCGCGCGTTCCAGTTCCGCGAAGGGGGCCAGCGCGGTACGGGCCTCCTGCGCCTGGGCGTGCCCGGTCTCCAGCAGTACGGTCTTGTCCGACTGGACGATCAGCGGGCCGTCACCGAGTCCCACGGATGCCTCCTCACAGGGGTTGGGGCAGGTGTGCGTTGCCGTTGGTGCAACCAGGCCATTCTACGCGGTGCCGGCGTGGACGTCAGGTGTCCGTCAGCTGTCCGTGGTCTGCACCGGTGTGGCGACCCAGGCCACCCGGTGCGGCTGGATGTGCAGCGACTGGCCCCCGGCCTCGGTGACGCCGATGATCGACACCGGGCTCATGGTGACCACCGAGATCCACTCGTGCACGGCGGATCCGGTGGCGTCGACGTAGCTGATCTCCACCGGGGTGCCGGCGTCGTAGGCGTGGCGCAGGGCGGCCATGATGGCGCGCGGGTCGTTGACCCGGGTGGTGTCCCCGCTGTGGCCGGCGTCCTCGTCCTCGTTCTGGCGGGTGCGGCGGAACCCCTCCACCGCCCCGGCGAGCTGGTCGGCGACCTGGGGGAAGGACGTGACGGCGCGCTGCGGGTCAGGGACGGTGGAGAACACCGGTGCGGCGGTGGCGCGTCCGGTGCCGCCGCCGTCGACGTTGACGGTCACCCCCTCGTCCTCGAGTGCCTCGACGATCAGCGACAGCTGCACGGAGCTGGCGGCCACGGTGGGGGAGAGCAGTCGCAGGCCGGTGTTCTCCGCCGCTTCGGTGTCCATGATCGCGGCCATCGACTTCTCGTCGGGTGCGGTCAGGACGCTGGCGGCGGTGCTGCCGATGACGGGGGCGTCGGGACGGTGGGTGCGGAAGGTGTCCTGGACGAGGTACCAGAGGGACTGGGGGACGTCGGGGGCCATGCCGGCGAGGAAGTCCTCGATGCCCTCGGCGGTCTCCCCGTACTCCACGGCGCGTTGCATGCTCTCCCTGGTCACCCGCCATACGCTGGCCATGCCGGTGGACTCCACGTCGGCGAAGGTGCGCAGCCGGGCCTCGGTGTCGGCGTCGAGGAGGCCGGGGGCGAGGATCGTCATGTCGCCCTGGATGATCAGCATGCCGACCGGGGGCGGCAGGACGTCGGCGAGGGCCGCGGTGAGCCGGTCCTCGGCGGAGGAGTTGTCGGAGTCGTCCCCGTCGGCGGCGACGGCGGCCAGTGCGAGGGCGGCCGACGACGCCTCCCCGTCCGCCGACAGGCCCAGGATCACGCCCTCGTCGTGGACGCTGTCGACGGCGGCGACGGGGGTCACCGCCGCGACGGACGGACGGGCCCGCCAGAGTTCCTCCGCCGTCATGACCCGTCCGCCCGCGGCGACGACACCGCGCAGTGCGGCGGCCCCGGGGACGTCGAGGGAGTCCTGCAGCAGGTGCGCGCCGGCCGTGGCGCCGGTGTCCCGGGTGTCCCCTGTGCCTCCGGTGCCCCCTGTGCCTCCGGCCAGCCACGGGGCGTGCGGGCTGTGGCGCCATCCGTCGAGGAGCATCGCCCAGCGCCGTGACAGCGGCGCCGACAGGTAGGTGGCGCCGCGTTCGCTCAGGCACCAGAAGTCACCGTCGCCGACGACGTCGCGGGGGGCGGGGACGGGCAGGCCGACGGCGATGAGGTCGGCGTGGCGGCACAGGACGAGGGTGTCGCTGACCACGGCGGCGTCGAGGGCCAGTGCCTTGGCCAGCCGGGCGATCTCGCGGACCCCGACGCCGCCGGCGTTGAGCGGCCGCACGGGGGTGTTCCCGACCTGTTCCAGGACGTCGGCGACGAGCCGGGCGGTCTCGACGACCCGCGCCACCGCGGTGGCGTCGGTGCGGGCGTCAGGGTGCGTGTCGGGGTGGGCGGGGTCCTCCCGCGGGCTGAAGTCACCGCCGGGACGGGGGACGACGCGTCCGGCGATGCAGGCCGACACCCGGGGCGACAGGCGTGCGGTCTGCGAGTCGACGCGGTCCAGCAGGCCGGCGGAGATCATCCGGGCCAGGGGACGGTCCGGGTCGTCGAGGGTGGCGGAGTGCCCGATCCCGCCGGAGAGCTCGAGGGTGTCGAGGAGGCGACGCTGACGGGTCGGCAGGGCGTCGAGGACCGCCGGCAGCTGGTCGGTGGGGATCGGGCACCGGTACCCGTCGACCAGGACCCAGGGCAGGTCGGTGGTCGCGGAGAACAGCGGGGGCAGGTGCACGGGCACCTTCACCGGCCCGGGCGGGGTGTCCGGGGCCTGGGGGGACACCGTCAGTGCCGGGCCGAAGACCAGCCCCCAGGTGGCCAGGGTGTGCAGTGTCGCCTGGACGGTGGGGGTGTCGGCGCGGTGGTCGGGGTCGGTGCCGGCGTCGTCCCACAGCTGTGCCAGGGTCGCGGTGACCTCCTCCAGTTCCACCGGGCGGTGGTCGGCGCCGGCGGCGACGAGGGCGTGCAGGACGGCGAGCCCGGTGGCGTCGAGCCGTCGCAACGCGGCCACGTCGGAGACCGACCCCAGGGACCCGGGGTGGAAGGCGCGCAGGCGCCAGAGCAGGTCGACGAGGACGTCGTCCGGGTGTCCGGACAGCCAGTCGGCGTAGGTGGGGAAGGAGTCAGGCATAACGCCGGTAACTTTACCCGTCGGAGTCCACCCGGGTGTACACCTCGCCGTGGTCGGCACCGTCGGAAAGTCGCCTGATCGGCACGGTTGTGGAATGATTGACCCCATGGCTGACGCAAAGAAGAAGCACTACGTTGATCCGGGCTGGCCGCAGAACCTGCCCGAAGGTAAGCACGCGGTCACCGAGCTCGTGGCCGACGACGCCGGGGCGTTGAGCCCGTTCGGGGACGTCGACATCCCGGTGCCCGCGGAGAAGCTTCCGTACGTGCACCCGTACACGGTGATCAACCGCTAGCCGAGGGCCGGACGGTACGACAAAAGGTCGTCGCCCGGGCTGTTTCCTTCCGATGACGAGGAAGAACAGCCCGGGCGACGATCTTTTCGTGGGTGGGACCCGGATGTCGCGCCTCAGAGGGGCGCGGGGTGCGCGCGTCCCGCAGGGGCGGGGACGCGGCTCACCTGGCTGGATCAGGCGAGGTTGGCGGCGAGTGCCTTGTACTGGTCGGCGGCGGACTCGGCCTGCTTGACACCGGCGGTGTAGTGGTCGTTGAGGGCGGCGCGGTTGTCCTTGTAGAGGGCCTCCAGCTGGGCCGGGACCTCGATGCCGTTGGCGGCGAAGGCCTCGGTGACCTTCTCCCACACGCCGTCGATGGCGAGGGCGTCGTTCTGGCTGCTCAGGTCGGCGGCCGCGGCCTGCGGGTTGGCGGCGTAGTTGTCCGCGGCGGGGGCGCCCGGGGCGGAGCGCTGCTCGGCGGCGGAGTTCAGGCCCAGCTGGGCAGAGCAGGACGGCCATGCGCCCCAGCCCTGTGCGGCGAGGACGCGCTCGGCGACAACGATCTGCTCTTCGCGGGAGGCCTGGTCGGCGGACGGTGCGAACTCGCCACCGCCGTGGCCGCTCCAGGTGCTCGGGGAGAACTGCAGTCCACCCTGGTATCCGTTGCCGGTGTTGATCTGCCAGTTGCCACCGGACTCGCACTGTGCGAGACGGTCCCAGTCGGAGTCGGGGGCGGCGTTGGCTGCCGGAGCGGCGACGGCACCGAGTGCCAGGGTGGCCATGCCGGCGACGGCGAGGCGCTTGGTGCTGAAGCTGCTGTTACGGATGGTGTGTCGTCCCATGTGGGGTGATTCCTTTCGGAGTCGGTGGTGCGGTGATCGGGTCCCGTGGGTCACCGCGGTGTTCATTGCTGGGGTCTGACAGTAACGGTTTGTCACGATTGAGTCACGCTGATCCGTCGGATTCGTGGCTGTTCAGGCCGCATTGTGCTCCGGAAGGCAGAATGTGAGCCAGGTCGTGGAAAGGGTGAAAACCGCCGTTGCCCTGTGTGTTACCGTTCCGTGTCTCGAACGTTATCGAACCGTTATTATTCTGTTGTGACCTTCGTCACATCGGCGCCTACGGCGGGGATGTTGGCCCGCGCGCGGCCGCGGGTAGACTGGCGTGTTCCCCGGCTGTGAACAACAGCAACAACACGAGCAACACATACGTAGTGGTACGTAGAGAAAGGACAGGGCGACAATCATGCCGACCGGAAGAGTGAAGTGGTACGACCCGGACCGGGGATTCGGCTTCGTGTCCAACCCCGGGGGCGAGGACGTCTACGTCGGGTCGCAGGTCCTGCCCGACGGTGTCACCGAACTGCACAAGGGACAGCGGCTCGAATACGACTTTGCCGAAGCGCGGAAGGGTCCGCAGGCCATGCGTGTCAGCGTGCTGGACGACGGGCCGCCCTCGGCCCCGCAGAAGGGGGCACGGAACCACAAGTACAGTCCCGACAAGCTCCACGAGCTGGTCCAGGACACCGTGACCCTGCTGGAGTCCCGCGTGCAGCCCAGCCTTGAGGCGGGACGGCGTCCCGACCGGAAGGAAGGACGCCAGGTCGCCGAGATCCTGCGGACCATCGCCCGCGAACTCGACAGCTGACCGGCGGGCGGCGGGCCGCCGCCCGGGTCACTCCCCGGTGTCCCCGGCAGGGGCCGACTCGACGCCGGTACCGAACGCCCACACCACGCCGTAGGGCACCTCCTCGCCGTCATCCTCACCGAGGACCAGGGCGTGGACCTCCACCACGCTGAGCCGGGCGCCGTCCCCGCCGTCCCCAGTTTCCGCGGAACCGCGGACGGTGACCTCCGTGCGCTCACCGGCGGCCCAGGTGTTCTCGGAGTTCGCCGCCGGATCGTCGTAGATCTGCAGCAGCGACCAGTCCTGGCTGCTGACCTCCTCGGGCACCGACAGGGTGATCTCGTCGTCCGGCCCGATCTCCACCGGCTGCTGTTCCGATTCCTCGCAGTCGCCGGTGAACCGCTGGCAGACGGAGAAGGGCGCGTACTCGGTCTCCTCGCCGGAGGCGTCGGTGACCGTGACCCGCAGGTCCTGCGGGTCCGGACCGGGACGGTTCTGGCTCCAGCGCTGGTACCCCAGCACCGCGCCGGCCACGACCACGACCAGGAGCACGATCGCCCCGAACATCATGTACTGCCTACGCTGGGCGGCCTTGCGCCGCGCCTTCTTCGTCTGCTTCTCGGTGCTCATTCGGTGGGGAACTCCTGTCCACGGGGGTCGGGACCGTCTACCTGCTCACCGGGAACTCCTCGCCCGACCGATCAGGGCTCCCAGACCGACACCACGCGCCGCGGCGATGACATTGACGTACATCACTGTACCGACCAGCCCCAGGACAGCCATACCCACGGTGAGCTCAGGGGGAAGCAGGATCCCCAAAGTGCCGCCGAACACCCACGACAGCTGCAGCGACGTCTCGGAGATGCCGAACGCCGACGCCTGCGCCGAGGGGGCGAGCCCGGACTGGATCGCCGCATCCAGACACACCTTCGACATCGCACTGCCCAGAGACAGCACGGCGGTGGCCACGGCGGCGGTGACCGTCCCGTCCCACACGGCGGCACACGCCACGGCCCCCAGTGACACCGCACCCAGGACCAGGACGGCGGCCTGGGGGCGGGCGAACCGGATCCGGGAACCCAGGGCGTTGCCGGCGAACGTGCCGACGCCGCCGGCGGCACCGACTGCCGCGAGCATCGTGAGCTGGTCGAACGCGGCCAGGTGGGCCGAGGACTTGGCGACGAAGGCGATGTAGATCGTCATGAACCCGGTCCCGCACCGCTGCAGGGCCGTCGCCCACATACACGTGCGCGCCGCGTCCGGGAACCGCACCCTGATTGAGCGGCGCCACCGTGACACCACGGTGCCGGCGGCCGCACCCCGACGGGTCGCGGTGTCCACCGGGGGCTCGTCCGGGATGAACGGGCTCACCGTGACCTCGTCGCTGCCGCGTTCGGCGCTCGAGGGGATCAGGGCGCACCCGTAGATCCCGGACAGGGCCACGACCATGAGCAGCCACAGGGCGGCCTGCGGGTCGATGAGGTAGGCGATCGCCGCGGCGAGACCACCGGCCACCAGGGAGCCGCCGATGTGTCCGGCGATCGTGAGGCGCGCATTCGCCCGCACCAGGTCCAGCTCCGCCGGGGCGACGCGTGGGGTGACCGACGACTTCAGCACCCCGTAGGACTTGCTGAGCACCAGCATGCCCAGGGCCGCGGGGTACAGCATCCAGGAACCGAAGTTCTGCAGCAGCACCGCCGCGAGGATCACCCGTCCGGCGAAGGTCAGCGACAGGGCGAACCGTCGGCCGGTGCGGATCCTGTCCAGCGCCGGGCCGATCAGCGGCGCGAGCAGGGCGAAGGGGGCGATCGTCACCAGCAGGTAGGCGGCGACCGAGGTCCGGGACTCCGCCTCGGCGGCGGAGAAGAACAGGGTGCCGGCGAGGGACACCGCCAGGACGGCGTCCACCGCGAAGTTCGCGATGGAGGTGTACATCAGCGCCGTCAGCCCGGACTCGCGGGCGCCGTCGGCACCCATCAGGCCCCAGACCCGGTTGGCGGACCGGGCCATCACGCCGTCAGTCCTCACGGAACTCCACCTCGTAGAGGGTGTCCCACAGCTTCCCGGTCACGAGGAAGCGCCCGTCGGTCCCGGTCGCGGCGATGCCGTTGAGGACGTCGGCACCGTCCTCGTCCCCGGCGGGCAGGTCCAGGTCGACGACGCCGGTCACCTCGCCGGTGGCCGGGTCGATCCGCAGGATCCGGTCGGAGTGCCACACATTCGCCCACACCTCACGGTCGTCGTCGGTGCCGGTGCACTCCAGCTCGTTGACCTCCTCGACGGGTTCGCCGTCGAGCGTGACCTCCACGCTGCCGGTCGCCTCGAAGGTGGCGGGGTCCCGGAACGTCAGGGTGGGGGAGCCGTCCGACATGACCAGGCGGTCCCCGTCGGAACACAGCCCCCAGCCCTGCCCCTCGTAGGAGGCCGTCCCGGTCACGTCCAGGGTCCCGGCGTCGCGGGCGAAGGCCACGCCGGACTTCCACGTCAACTGCCAGACGGTGTCGCCGTGCAGCGTCGCCCCCTCACCGAAGTACCGCTCGTCGAGGTCCACGTCGACCGACGGGGACGTCACGTCGTCGACGGGGGCCCGGAAGATCCGGGACTCGCCGTTCAGCCCGGTCGACACCAGCAGGTCACCCTCCGGCATGACCTCGAGGCCCTGGGTGAACGCAGAGGAGTCGAAGGGGTGCTCGGCGAGCACCTCGGCGGTGAGCACCGGGACGTCCGGCACGGGCTCGGCCTCGTCCGCGGCGGAACACCCGGCCACCGTGACCGCCAGTACGGCGGTGGTCAGGAGGGACACCGTGGCCGCGCCACGCGGCGCAGACTGAACGCGAGAGGTCATGTGCTCCATGCTGCCACACCGCTTGCACGCAGGCCTGCCTGGTGCGATTCTTACTAGTTATGTCAGAATCCACCGGCGAGAAGACCGCCGCACCAGCCACCGGGGCCCTTGACCGGTACTTCCACATCACGGCACGTCGTTCGACGGTCGGCACCGAGGTCCGTGCCGGCGTCGTGACCTTCTTCGCGATGGCCTACATCATCATCCTCAACCCCCTGATCCTGGGCACGGTCGAGGACAGCAACGGCGACGTCCTGGGCACCTCGCGCGTCGCGGCGGTGACGGCCCTGGCGGCCGGGGTGATGACCATCGCCTTCGGCGTCTTCGCGAAGTACCCGTTCGGCATCGCCGCCGGTCTGGGCATCAACACCCTGGTCGCCGTCACCTTCGTCGCCACCGAGGGACTGACCTGGCCGCAGGCGATGGGCCTGGTGGTGATCGACGGCGTGATCATCGTGATCCTCGCGGTCACCGGTTTCCGCGAGGCGGTCTTCAACGCGATCCCGCCGTCGCTCAAGGCGGCGATCGGCGTCGGCATCGGCCTGTTCATCGCCCTGGTCGGGGTGGTGGACTCCGGGTTCGTCCGACGGGTCCCCGACGCCGCCGGGACCACGGTGCCGGTCTCGCTGGGCATCGACGGCTCCATCGCCTCCTGGCCGACGGCCACCTTCGTGCTCGGCCTCGTCGTCTGCGGGATCCTGGTGGCGAAGAAGGTGCGCGGCGGGCTGTTCATCGGCATCATCGTCACCACCGTCTTCGCCATGGTCGTCCAGGCGTTCACCGGCGACTTCGGTGACGGCAAGGGCTGGCAGATGGCCACCCCGGAGATCCCCGACTCCCTGGGCTCGGTCCCGGACCTCAGCCTCGTCGGCGCGGTGGACGTCTTCGGCGCCTTCGCGAAGGTCGGCGCCCTGTCCGCCTGCCTGCTGGTGTTCACCCTGGTGCTGGCGAACTTCTTCGACGCGATGGGCACCATGACCGCACTGGGTAAACAGGCCCGGCTCGTCGACGAGCAGGGGAACCTGCCGAACCTGCGCACCGCGCTGATCGTCGAGGGCGCGGGTGCCGCGGTCGGCGGTTCCGTGTCGGCCTCGTCCAACACCGTGTTCGTGGACTCCGCCGCCGGCATCGGCGACGGTGCACGCACCGGCCTGGCCAACGTGGTCACCGGCCTGATCTTCCTCGCCGCCATGTTCCTGACACCCCTGTACTCCGTGGTGCCGATCGAGGCCGCCGCACCCGTGCTGGTCGTCGTCGGCGCCATGATGATGGGCCAGATCACCGAGATCGACTTCTCCCGGTTCGAGATCGCCCTGCCGGCGTTCCTGACGATCGTGATCATGCCGTACACCTACTCCATCGCCAACGGCATCGGCATCGGCTTCATCGCCTACGCGGTCATGGCGCTGGTGACCGGACGCGGGAAAACCCTGCACTGGCTGATGTACCTGGTCGCGGCCCTCTTCGTGGTCTACTTCGCGATCGACCCGATCATGGACGCGGTCGGGTGACACACATGCAGGACCCCGTGCCCGTCACCGACCCGGCGGACCCGCGGCTGGACGACGTCCGTGACCTGAACTCCTCCGACAGACGTCCCGACCTGCCCGGCGGGAAAGGCCTCGTGGTCGCCGAGGGCAACCTGGTGGTGCCGCGGCTGGCGGCGTCCCGGTTCCCGGTGCGCTGTGTCGTCGGCTTCGCCCACCGGCTCGAGCAGCTCCGGGACGTGGCGGCGGGCGACCCGGACGTGGCACGCGGTCTGGACGGTGTGCCGTTGTACGAGGTCACCCGGGAGGTGCTCGCCGAGGTCGCCGGATTCGACATGCACCGGGGCCTGGTGGCCACCGCCGACCGGGTGGAGGAACCGTCGACGCAGGAGGTGCTGGACGGGCTCGGCCCCGACAACCGGGTGATCGCCGTGCTGGAGGGCGTCGGCGACCACGAGAACATCGGTGCACTGTTCCGCAACGCCGCCGGCCTCGGCGTCGGTGCCGTCCTGCTGGGGGCGGGATGCGCCGACCCGCTGTACCGACGGGTGGTGCGGGTGTCGATGGGGCACGTGCTGCGGACGCCCTTCGCCCACGTCGGTGCGCGGCCCACCACCTGGCAGCGTGGTCTCGCCGACCTGCAGGCCCGCGGGTACCGGGTGGTGGCGATGACGCCGAACACGGACCGGACCCTGGCGGAGGCGGTCGCCGGTGCCGACAAGGTGGCGGTGATGGTCGGGGCCGAGGGGCCCGGACTGACCGAACACGCGATGCGTGCGGCGGACGTGCGGGCGAAGATCCCCATGGCCCCGGGGACGGACTCGCTGAACGTGGCGACGTCGGCGGCGATCGGGTTCTACGCCGCGCAGTTCTGAGGGACGGGGTGGCTGGTCGGCGAGCCGGTGACGGCGTCGGTCATCGCACCCCTTAGGACGCTAATGAGAAACTGACCTGGAGTTTTGCTGTCATAAGGTCGTTATGGGGTGCGATTGTCGGACGCGGGGTCAGCGACCGGCGTTGCGTGCGCGGCGCCGGACCTCGTCGCCGATGCGTCGGGAGCCGGTCTGGAGCAGCCGCACCCCGCCCCGCACACCGTGGCCCACCCCGGTCACCGCGGACAGTGCGGCACCCTTGAGCAGATCGGAGGTGGCCCTGATGCTCGACTCCTTGCCGTCGGCGTAGTCGTCGTAGCCGGGGGTGTTCGGTGCGGCAGGATGCACCGGCCGGTGGGCCGCCGGACCGGTCTCCGGCTCCGGCGCCCGCCGTCCGGACCACGCGGTGGCACGCCCGTCGAGGGCGAAGGCACACACCGGGATGTCGATGCCCTCGCGCTCCACACGGAACCCCAGCCAGTACTCCTCCGCCGCGGCCGCGAACTCCCCGGGGCGGAACGGCAGCTGGATCCCCGACGACTCCACGTTGCCCTCCCAGAACGGGGCCTCGAAGGGTTCGGGCAGGCCGGTGTCCTCGAGGATCTTGTCGCGCGTGGCGGTGAAGCAGCGTTTGAGCACGCCACCCGACCAGTGGGCGAAACCGCCGAGCCCGTCCGGGTCGTCGGGAGTGCGGCAGGTCACGTAGATGTCCGCGGCGGCGATGAGGTCCCGCAGGGGCAGCGGGACCTCGGACAGCAGGCCCGCGTCGGGAAGGACCGTCTGCACGATCGACAACCCGGGGTACCCGCCGATGTAGAACTCCCGGCGCCCCGGGGGAGCGGACCGGTTCATGTCGAAGTCGCCGATGTGCGTGGGGGAGGAGAAGTCGCCGAAGGCCGTCGACGCCCCCTTCTCCACCGCCTCCAGGCGGACGCCCAGCTGGGCGAGGTACTTGCGGGCGAACCCACGGTCCGGGGTCGGTTCGGCGGTGAGCACGTCCCGTGGGACGGCGGCGGTGGCGAACCAGAGGGTCACGACGGTGTCAGGGGAGCCCACGGCGGCCTACTTCTTCTTGTTCCGGCCGTTGGCCTTCGGGTTCGTCCGCACCCCGAGCAGAACGTCCTCCCAATGCGGGGTCACGGCCTTCTTCCGTCGCCGGGGTGAGTCGCCGCCGTCGGCCTCACCGTCGCCGCCGGACGGGTGGTTCCGGCGCCCGAAGAGGTCGACCGGGGCGTCCGCCGTCGGATCGGCGTCCGGGTCCACCGGCGCGTTGTCCGGACGGGTGGCGTCGGCGCCGCGGCGGGCGTCCAGGGAGGTTCCGCCGACCCGGTCGCCCGTCGTACCGTCGTCGGGGTACCAGGCGCCCGGGGCGTCGTCCGCCTGGTCGGAGTCGGCGATGTCGTCGCGCCGGCTGGACGGGATCACCGGTGAGACGGTGCGCACGGGACGCTCGAACCGGGGGTCGATCAGGTCCGAGGCCACGGAGTTTACCGGCTCCGCGGTCGCCGGCCCGTCCTCGCCGGGGACGAACCGGAAGTCCGCGACGAACCGGGAGGCACCCTCGCGGTTGCCCTTCGTCCAGCTCACCGAGATGACCCAGTGGTCCGAGGAGTCCATCGCCGCAGACCACTCCGCGGCGCGCAGGCTCTCCCCGCGGGCGGCGAAGGCACCGGCGAGCACCTCGCGCAGCGGGCTGTCGGTGGGGCCGTCCGCGCGGACGGGGTGGGCGTCCCGGGCCATCTCGGCGATGCGGTTACGCTCCATCGCGATGGGCACTGCGAACGGGCGGACCCGGCGGTCCTCCATACCGGTGTCCGCCACGATCTGCTCCACGGTGTCACCGTGCCGGATGCGGTCCTGGATCTCCTTGGGACGCAGGTGGATGCGCTCCCGCGTCGGGACGGCCGCCGGTTCAGGCACGGGGGTGGCCTCCGCGGTGGGGGTGCCGTCGGTGGAGGTCTCGTCGGCGCTGTCCGGGGTGTCCGCGGTATCGGGGGTGTCCGGGGTGTCCGCAGTATCCGGGGACGTGGCGGCGGCGATGCCGAGGAACTCGGTCAGCTCGTCGGTGACCGGCAGGAAGAACTCGGCGACGTCGGTGTCGTCGGTCTCGTCGGTGTGGTCACCGCCGTCGGTGGCCACACGGAGAACGAGGGACGCCCGGTCGCTGTCGTCTTTGACGAACCGCAGTTCCTGCATCGGTGGGACCTCCATCCACTGGGTGTTTTCCGCCACAGTAGCGCAGAAACCCCCGGGAGACGGTGAGCTTCCGGGGGTGAGTCAGGCGCGGGGGGGCGGTTACCTGGCCGCGACACCGGAGTCGAGGATGTGGTCGATCGCCGCGGTGAGGGTGCGCACGTCCTCCGGGTCGATCGCCGGGAACATGCCGATGCGCAGCTGGTTGCGTCCCAGCTTCCGGTACGGCTCGGTGTCGAGGACACCGTTGGCGCGCAGGGTCTTCGCGATGACGTCGGCGTCCACGGACTCGTCGAAGTCGATGGTGCCGACCACGAGCGACCGGCTGGACGGTTCGGCGACGAAGGGGGAGGCCTCCGGGCGGGCCTCGGCCCAGGAGTACAGGATGGAGGACGACTCGGAGGTGCGTGCGACCATGCCGTCCAGCCCGCCGTTGGCGTTCATCCACTTCACCTGGGCGTCCATCATCAGCAGGGTGCTGACGGCGGGAGTGTTGTAGGTCTGGTTCTTGCGGGAGTTGTCCACCGCGGTCTTCAGGTCCAGGAACGCCGGGATGTAGCGGTCGGTGGCGGCGATCTCCTCGACGCGCTCCAGGGCGGCCGGGGAGAAGGCGGCGAACCACAGGCCACCGTCCGAGGCGAAGCACTTCTGGGGGGAGAAGTAGTAGACGTCGGTCTCGGCGATGTCCACGGGGAGCCCGCCGGCGCCGGAGGTGGCGTCGATGGCGACGAGGGCGTCCGTGGCGGGGCGGGTGACCTGGACCATCGCGCCGGTGGAGGTCTCGTTGTGGGCCCAGCCGACGAGGTCGGCGTCCACACCGTCGAGCTGGCTGGGGGAGGGGGCGGTGCCGGGCTCGGAGGCGAAGACCTCGGGGGCGTCCAGCCACGGTGCCTTCTTCGACACGGTGGCGAACTTGCCGGAGAACTCACCGTAGGTGAGGTGCGCGGACCGGTTGCGGACCAGCCCGAATGACGCGGAGTCCCAGAACGCGGTGGCGCCACCCAGGGAGGTGATGATCTCGTAACCCTCAGGCAGGTTGAAGAGGGTGGACAGGCCCTCCCGGACGGATCCGACGAGGTTCTTCACGGCCGGCTGACGGTGGGAGGTGCCGATGATGTCGCGGCCACCGGCGACGATGGCGTCGATCTGGTCCTGGCGGACCTTCGACGGACCGCAACCGAACCGTCCGTCGGCGGGCAGGAGATTCTCGGGCAGGGTGGGGAACTGGTCGCTCATGACAGGCTTTCTGGTCTCTTCCTGGTCTTCCAAGCACGGGTCGTAAGGGAACGTCGCCAGCCTAGCCGGTCGCGCCATTTCGTGGAACCGGACGTCCCACACTCCGGGATGGACCGGGGGTGGCGAACGGGGATACAGTACGGGCCTACTGTGTCTGTGCGCGAGGCATTGGGTACAGTGTGTCCTATCCCACGATCGTCCACGGTCCGCAGCATGAGCATTACTCACGCCGGGCCGCTCGGCTCGAGGCTGGGCCCGGGCCGGTGATCTCCGGCGCAGGGGACACAACCGAAAGCATCGAAGTACCTGAATAAACGAAAGGGCTGTCAATGGCTTCCGACAACCAGGACAAGGCCGTTCTCCACTACCCCGGTGGCGAATACGAAATGCCGATCGTCAAGGCCAACGAAGGAAACTCCGGGTTCGCGCTGGGCAAGCTGCTCGCCGAAACCGGCCTGACCACCGTTGACCCCGGCTACGTGAACACAGGTTCCACCCTCTCCGAGATCACCTACATCGACGGTGGCGAAGGGATCCTGCGGTACCGCGGTTACGACATCGCCGACCTGGCGAACAACGCCACCTTCAACGAGGTCAGCTACCTCCTCATCAACGGCGAACTGCCGAACGACGAGGAGCTGGAGAACTTCAACGCCAACATCCGGCGCCACACGCTGCTGGACGAGGACTTCAAGAGCCAGTTCAAGATCTTCCCGCGTGACGCTCACCCGATGAACGTCCTCGCGTCCTCGGTCAACATCCTCGCGACCTACTACGAGGACGAGCTGGACCCGCTGAACAAGGACTTCCAGGCCAAGAACACCTACCGCCTGATGGCGAAGGTACCCATGTTGGCGGCCTACGCGTACCGCGCGTCCAAGGGCAAGCCCTACATGTACCCGGACAACAAGCTGAACGCCCGGGAGAACTTCCTGCGCAACATGTTCGGTTACCCGACCGAGGAGTACGAGGTCGACCCGGTGCTGTCCAAGGCACTGGACAAGCTGCTCATCCTGCACGCCGACCACGAGCAGAACTGCTCCACCTCGACCGTGCGCATGGTCGGCTCCTCGCACGCCAACATCTACTCGTCCATCGCCGCAGGCGTGAACGCCCTCTCCGGCCCGCTGCACGGCGGCGCCAACCAGGCTGTCCTGGAGATGCTGGAGGAGATCCACGCCAACGGTGACGACGCGACCGACTTCATGAACCGCGTGAAGAACAAGGAGCCGGGCGTCAAGCTCATGGGCTTCGGTCACCGCGTGTACAAGAACTACGATCCGCGTGCGGCCATCGTCAAGGAGTCCGCACACGAGATCCTCGAGCACCTCGGCGGCGACAACCTGCTGGACCTCGCGATGAAGCTGGAGGAGATCGCCCTCAACGACGACTACTTCATCTCCCGCAAGCTGTACCCGAACGTCGACTTCTACACCGGCCTGATCTACCGCGCCATGGGCTTCCCGACGGACTTCTTCACCGTCCTGTTCGCCATGGGCCGCCTGCCGGGCTGGATTGCCCACTACCTGGAGCAGATCAACGAGCCGACGGCGAAGATCAACCGTCCGCGCCAGATCTACACCGGTGCCAGCCACCGCGCCTTCGTCCCGCGCGACAAGCGCTAGGACGGCGGCCACCGCCTCCGTTCCGTCACCGGACACCACCCGAGCCCGGCTCCTGCCTCACCGCAGGGGCCGGGCTCGCGGCGTATCGGGGCCGCCGCCGGGAGACTGGTAATCTGAGACGGTTAGTCTGCCCTCGAATATTCAGGAGTCCACCCATGAGCAAGCCCACCATCGAGCCCCAGGCCGGCCCCGCACCCTCTGAACTGGTGATCGAGGACATCACCGTCGGCGACGGCGCCGAAGCAGTGCCCGGCGGCATGGTCGAGGTGCACTACGTCGGGGTCGACTACGAGTCCGGGCAGGAGTTCGACTCCTCCTGGGACCGTGGACAGACCATCGAGTTCCCCCTCACCGGCCTGATCCAGGGGTGGCAGGACGGGATCCCGGGGATGAAGGTCAACGGGCGCCGTAAGCTGACCATCCCGCCGGAGCTGGCCTACGGCCCCGCCGGCGCGGGCAACCCGCTGGCCGGCCGGACCCTGGTCTTCATCATCGACCTGGTCGACGCCCGCTAGTACGGGGCGCGGCGCACAGGGGGACCGTCGGCCCGGGGCCGCCTGTGCCGCCCGGGGCCGCCCGGGGCCGCCCGGGGCCTGTGCCGCGCCCCTGACACCTCCCTCTACCCCGACGACGGAAGGACCCCGCAGTGCAGTGGATCGAAGAGACCGGCTGGGAGAGCTGGCTCGGCCCCGGAGGGCTCATCGGGCTCGCGGTGATCGCCGTGGCCCTGCTCCTTCTCATGGTCATGAAGTTCAAGCTCCATGCGTTCCTCTCCCTGACCATCGTGAGCCTGTTGACCGCGATCGCCGCCGGTATCCCCGCGGCGCACCTGGTCGACACGATGGTCGACAGCTTCGGCGGGACACTCGGCAACGTCGCCCTGCTTGTCGCGATCGGCGCGATGCTCGGCGCCCTCGTCGAGACCTCTGGTGGTGCGAAGGCACTGGCCGACACGATGATCCGGATCTTCGGTGAGCACCGGGCCCCGTTCGCCCTCGGTGTGGCGTCCCTGTTCGTCGGTTTCCCGATCTTCATGGACGCTGCCTTCGTGCTGATGGTGCCGATCATCTACGCCGTCGGACGTCGCCTCGGACTGAACCTGCTGGCTGTCGGTATCCCCGTGGCGGCCGCGCTGTCCGTGATGCACGTGTTCCTGCCGCCGCACCCGGGGCCGGTCGCGGCAACGGAGTTCGTCGGGGCGAACCTTGGTATCGTGATGCTCCTCGGCCTGGTACTGGCGTTCCCGATCTGGTTCATCTCCGGCCACCTCTGGGGTGGTTTCGCGGCGAAACGGCAGCGTATCGACGTCCCTGACGCAGTGTTCGCGAAGATGGTCGGCGAGGAGGAGGACGTCGAGCAGCCCCCGAGCGCCGGACTCATCGTGTTCCTGCTGGTGCTGCCGTTGCTGCTGATCCTCCTGAACACCGGCCTCGACGCACTCGGTTCGGTCGGCGCCGTGGACGCCGACGCCGGCTGGGTGCAGGCGCTGCAGGTCTTCGGCCAGACCCCGGTCGCCCTGCTCATCGCCGTGCTGGTGACGATCCTCGCGCTCGGTTTCCGGCGGGGCAAGAGCGGTACCGCGATCGAGAAGACGGTCGACGGTGCCCTCGGACCGGTCTGTTCGGTGATCCTGATCACCGGTGCCGGCGGGATGTTCGGTGGCGTCCTGCGCGCCACGGGGATCGGCGACGCCATCGCCGGGTCCCTCGAGTCCGTCGGTATCCCGCTGATCTTCGCGGCCTTCCTGATCGCCGCCGCGATCCGTGTGGCCCAGGGCTCCGCGACCGTGGCACTGACGACCGCCGCCGCACTCGTGGCGGACGGGGTGATGAACAGCGACATGTCCGCGGTCCAGGTCGCCTGTGTCGTCATGGCGCTCGCCGCGGGTTCCGTGATCGCCAGCCACGTGAACGACTCCGGGTTCTGGTTGGTCGGCCGCCTGCTGAACATGGACGTGAAGACCACGCTGCGGGTGTGGACCGTCCAGCAGACCATCGAGGCGGCCGTGGCCTTCGGGCTCGTGCTCGCGGTCTACGGTGTGGTCAGCCTCGTGTGACCCGGTACGTTCCGGACAGTTAGCGGACCACCGTGCGTAACCGCAGGACGTTGACCCTGCCGAGTTCGCGCACGGTGGTCTCCCATTCCGTGACCGTGGGGTTGTCGAGACGTCGGCGCAGGAGCAGCAGGACCTCGTGTCCGCCGATGCCCTGGGCGCAGACGAGGAACTTGTGGTGGAAGCGTTCCTCGTAGCGGTCCACCAGTTCGGCGATCTCGGCGAGGACCTCGGGAGGGGAGTCGAGGATGAACGACTGTTCCTCGCGGGAGTACGCGTCCGGCGTTTTCTGCCCCAGGACGGGGTGGGCCTGGATGCTGGCGAGGATCTCGACGCGCGGGAGTCGCAGCAGTTCGCGGTGGGCGGCGTCGAGCAGGTGCTCGAGGCTGCGGAAGGGGGCGGCTGCGGCGATGGCGGCGCCGAGCGGGGGAGAGTAGAGCAGGTCGCCGACCATGGTGGCGACCCGGTCGGGGGACATCCTGTTGAGTTCGTCGACGGTGGTGGCGGGAACGGTGTCAATCATGGTCCCCAGTGAACGGGTGGGGCGTTTCCGCCCTGTTTCACCGTGGTGAACACCCGGAGGAGGGGGCCTCCCCGGACGTTAACCGGTCTTGATGGCGCGCAGCCAGGTCAGCTTCCTGCCGTTGTTGAGGATCGAGCCGCGGTAGATGCGGGCGACCACCAGCAGGACCAGGAGGGTGGTCAGGGCGAGCAGGGCGTAGGACGCGACGAGCAGGCCGAGGGACATGTCGCCGGAGGCGTAGCGCATCGGGGCGACACCGAGGGAGACCGGCGGCACCCACGAGAGCACCTGCATCACCGTGGAGTCCGGTGCACTCCACCCGAAGATCGGCGGGTACATCACCGCGAAGAAGAGCAGCATCACGGGCATCTGCGTGCTGGCCAGGTCCTCCGCCTTGCTCACCATGGAGCCTGCCGCGGCGTAGAGGGCGCTGAAGAAGAGCATGCCCAGGATGAAGGCGACGAGGAGCACCGGTAATGTCGCGGCGTCGATCCGGACGTCCTCGAGCATGCCTGTCGCGCGGAGTGCCGCCATCGCGGCACCGAGGATCAGGACGGTGCCGATGAAACCGATGACCGCCATGGCCAGTACCTTGCCGACGAGCAGGTCGATCGGACGGATGGTCGCCAGGATGATCTCGACCACGCGGGAGGACTTCTCCTCGGTGACGCGTCCGCCGACGTTGCCGGCGAAGGTCATGATGAAGGTGAGGACGACCATGGTGCCGAGCATGGTGGTCACCACGGCGGCGGTGTTGTCCTCGTCTGCGTCGGCGGACAGGTCGACCGGGGTCACCGTGGCGTCGGGCAGTGCGGCGGCGAACTCCGCCGGCTCCACGCCGACGGCGGACAGTGCGTCGTTCTGGGCGAGGGTGGCCGCCACGGCCTGGGCGGCGGCGGACAGCGCCGCGTCGGGGGTGCCGTCGCTGAGGAGCTCGAAGCCGTCGTCGGTGCGGACGAGCGCGGCGTCCTTGCCGTCCTCGACGGCCGTCACCGCGGCGTCCCGGTCGTCGACGCTGCTGACGTCGACGCCGTCGCCGGCGATCTCGGAGACCACCGTGGCCTCGGCGCCGGAGACGGCGAGCGAGGGGTTCCCGGAGTCCCGGTCGTTGAAGTAGTTGAGGACGAAGATTCCTCCGACGACCACGACGATGACGATGATGAACGTCGCGATGATGCCCTTGTTCTTCATCGCGACCTGGATCTCGCGGCCGGTGACGGTGCCGATCGCGCGGGCACGGGAGTAGCCGGACGTTGTTCGCGTACTCATGAGGAGACGACCTCCTTGAAAAGATCGGTCAGGTCGGGGACGCGGCGGGTGAACCCGTGGACGGTGCCGGCGTCGAGTGCTGCGTGCAGGATCTGCTGGTCGGGGACGTCGCCGGCGTCGAGGACCACGGAGTTCCCGTCGTCTTCGACCACGCGGGTGCCCGCCGGGTACCAGTCGCGGGCGGTGGTGTCGACCTCGTAGAGGACGGGGCCGCGGTTGCGCAGCTCGTCGACGGTCCCCTCCGCCTTCATCTGGCCCTTGGTGATGATGCCCACCCGGTGGCAGAGCCGCTGCACCAGGTCCAGCTGGTGGGACGAGAAGAGCACCGGCACGCCCTCGGCAGCCTTGGACAGCAGCATGTCGCTCATCACGGAGACGGCGACGGGGTCGAGGCCGCTGAAGGGCTCGTCGAGGATGAGCAGGTCAGGCTGGTGGACGAGGGAGGCGGCCAACTGGACGCGCTGCTGGTTGCCCAGGGAGAGCTCCTGGAGTTTGGCCTCGGCGCGGTCGGCGAGCCCGAGCTGGTCGAGGAGGTCGGTGGTGGCGGAGGTCGCGGACTGCTTCGTCATTCCGTGCAGCCGGCCGAAGAAGATGAGCTGGTCGGCGATGCGCTCCTTGTCGTAGAGGCCACGCTCCTCGGGCATGTACCCGATGGTGCGCCGGATGTCGTCGTCGACGGGTGTGCCGTCGACCCTGGCTTCCCCGGAGTCGGAGGCCAGGACACCGAGTGCGATGCGCATGGCCGTCGACTTCCCGGCGCCGTTGGACCCGACGAATCCGTAGATCTCGCCGGTGTGCACGGTGAAGCTCATGTCGGTCAGGGCGCGGACGGCGGAGTCTCCGCTCCCGAAGGTCTTGTTGAGACGGTCGAGCTCGAGGGTGGGCATGAGGTTCTCCTCGTGGTTGAGGGTGGTGGGTGCCAGACTAGTTGTTTGGCGGGGGAACGGGACCGAAGGTCGTGGCGTAGGCGATGGTGGGGACTGCCGTGGCGGACAGCATGCCGAGGACGCACAGGAGACCGGCGGTGTACACCCACCGGTCAAGGCTGTCCGGGGCGATGACCGCCACGAAGATCATGAACATGCTGACGGTGAAGAGGATCGCCGTGGTCCAGCCGTAAGCGGCGACCTGCCACGTCCGCAGGATCCTCGACTCGTATTCGTCGAGTTCGGTCTCCGGCGCGGCGTCGCGGGTGTTGATCACGGTGCGCAGCATTGTCCAGCTCACGCAGAGGGCCAGGGTGAACGGCACCCAGGCAAACAGGGCCGGGGTCCAGAAGACCTGGGTGACGGCGGTGGCCAGGCCTGCCACCAGGGACCAGCAGTAGATCCTGATCAGGAGCCGCACGCGGCGTTCGGTCCTCCAGGTCGGCAGACGGGTCGACATGTCTTCCGCCCGGGCGGCCCAGCGCTCCGCCTTGCGTTCCGTGCGTCGTTCAGCCCAGGTGGCGACGGCGTTGTCGGTGCTCATCGCTGCATCACTGTTCCTTCCGGTAGATCTCGGTGGACATCGGCCCGAACTCGGTCCTGCTGAAGACAGCTTCGACCGGCAGGGTGAAGACCTCGCAGATCCGGAAGGCGAGATCGAGACTGGGGGAGTGGTCGCCCCGTTCGAGCGCCCCCACCGTCTGCGGGTTCACGTCGACGAGGGTGGCCAGGTCGGTGCGTGACATGTCCCGTTCCGCACGGAGGACCCGGATCCGGTTGTGGATCGGGAGCGCCGGTTTCTTTTTCGGGGACATGCCACAAAGTGTTGTATAAACCCAATGATCTGTCAACCTTGTCCACTCAGTGCACGAGCGCGGCCGGACGCCTACGCTGGTCGGCATGACAGCTACGAGACAGACCCAGGTGACAGTCACCCTCAACGACGGACACGAGATCCCCCAGCTCGGGCTCGGTGTCTGGGAACTCTCCCCGGAGGACGCCTACTCGTCGACCCGCGCGGCGATCACCGCCGGGGCACGCCACATCGACACCGCCGCCGCCTACGGCAACGAGAGCGAGGTGGGCCGCGCCATCGCGGACGCCGTCGCCGACGGGGAGGTCACCCGCGAGGACCTCTACGTCACCACGAAGCTGTGGAACGCCGACCAGGCACCGGGCAAGGCCGCCGAGGCGATCGACACCTCGCTGGCGAACCTCGGTCTCGACCACGTCGACCTCTGGCTGATCCACTGGCCCGTCCCGTCCTACGGGCGCTACGTGGAGGCGTGGCGGGCCCTCATCGACGCCCGCGCGCAGGGCAAGGCGACGTCCATCGGTGTCTCGAACTTCTACCCGGAGGTGCTCGACGAGATCATCGACGCCACCGGCGTCGTCCCGGCGGTCAACCAGATCGAGCTGCACCCCGGGTTTTCCCAGGCCGCGCAACGGGCGGACGACGCCCGGCGCGGCATCGTGACCGAGGCCTGGTCGCCGCTGGGGCGGGGACTGCTCGAGCACCCAGTGATCACCGCGATCGCCGAGGCCCACGGGGTGCACCCCGCCCAGGTGATCGTGCGGTGGCACCTGCAGCAGGGCATCGTGGTCTTCCCCCGTTCCCGGAATCCGGAGCGCGTCCGGCAGAACCTCGACGTCGACGGCTTCGAGCTCACCGACGAACAGATCGCCCGGATCACCGCGTTGGACGACGACCCGGCCGCCGCGGGGCGCGTCGGGGCCGACCCGCGTGAGGCGGCGTTCGGCCTCCCGGACGACGTCACGGAGTAGGGCCGGGTACCCCTCATTTGCGGTGTCCTCCGGCCGCCGTCCGCACTGTGGAGGACAATGGGAGCACAATGGGGCACCGGAGAAGAACCGGACGACCGGTGCGACGGTGAGAGGTAGATGAGGGAATGGCAGACGGACAGCAGACACCGCCCGACGCGGGGATCCGGGTGACGCGGGACGGGGTAGCGCCTGCCGTGGGCGTGGTCACGCTCACCCGTCCGGACCGGCGCAACGCGATCGACGCGGAGTTGTGTACCGCCGTCGCCGACGCCGTCGAGGCCCTCGTCGCCGACGACGACCCGGTGCGTGTCATCCTCCTCCGCGCCGAGGGCCCCGCCTTCTGCGCGGGCGCCAACCTCAAGGGAGGGGCGTACGCCACCGGTTTCTTCAGCGCCATCGAGCGGATGATCCTGGCGATCACCGAGGCGCCGGTCCCGGTGGTCGCCGACGTGCAGGGCCCCGCCGTCGGTGCGGGCTGTCAGCTCCTCCTCGCCTGCGACGTGCGGGTGATGGGGCCGAAGGCGCGTGTGTGGATACCGGCGGTGCACCACGGGTTCAGCCTGGACCGGTGGACGGTCCGTCGGACGGTGGAACTGCTGGGCGGGTCCCTGGCGCGCAACGTCCTGATCGCCGGTGCCCAGGTCGGCCAGAGCGCCGCCGTGGCCAACGGGTTCGCCGTGCTGGGCGGCCCCCCGGAGGACGCCCTGGAGCTCGCCCGCACGATGTCCCGGCAGGCCCCGATGTCCATGCAGTACTTCAAGATGGCGATGAACAACCCGGACCCCGACGAGGCCCTCGCCGCGGAGATCGACCGGCTCGGCGGCGCCTGCTGGCTCAGCGGGGACGCCGCGGAGGCGCGCCGGGCACGTGAGGAGAAACGACCGCCCGTCTTCGAGGGGAGGTAGCCGACGATGGACCGGGCCACACAGGTGCCGCTCACCGGTCTCACCGGGGCCGAGGTCTCCCGGCGGGTGGCGCAGGGGCTGACGAACACGGTCACCCGGGGTACCGGGCGCAGTGTAGGGCAGATCGTCCGGGCGAACGTGTTCACCCGGGTCAACGCGATCCTGGGCGTGATGTGCGTGATCGTCCTGTCCACCGGATCCTGGATCAACGCCGCCTTCGGGTTGCTGATCATCGCCAACTCGGCGGTCGGTGTGGTCCAGGAGCTGCGGGCCAAACGGACCCTGGCGAACCTGCGCATCGTCGGGGAGACCCGGCCGACTGTCCTGCGTGACGGGGAGCGGATCACCGTCCACCAGTCGGAGGTCGTGGTCGACGACCTCATCGTGCTGCGGTCCGGCGACGAGATCGTGGTCGACGGCACGTTGCTGCTGGTCGCGGAGTCCGGTTTCGCCGTCGACGAGTCCCAGCTCACCGGTGAGCCGGACCCGGTGACGAAGGGGATCGGGGACGAGGTGCTCTCGGGCTCCTTCGTCACCGGCGGGACGGCGGTCTTCCGTGCCGTGAAGGTGGGCGACGACGCCTACGCCGCACGTCTGGCCGCGGAGGCCAGCGAGTTCTCGCTCACCGACTCGGTGCTGATGAGCGGGATCAACAGCATCCTGCGCGTCATCACGTGGCTGCTGATCCCCACCGGTGTGCTCACGATCTGGACGCAGCTGGTGCGGTCGGGGACCGGACTGCGCGAATCCATCCTGTCGATGGCCGCGGCGATCGTCCCGATGGTCCCCGAGGGCCTCGTGCTGATGACCTCCATCGCCTTCGCCGCCGGTGTGGTGCGGTTGGGGAAGTACAAGGCGTTGGTCAACGAGCTCGTCGCGATCGAGGGGCTCGCCCGGGTCGACACGGTGTGCACCGACAAGACCGGCACCCTGACCACCAACGAGATGGGGCTGGACGGGGTCTACACCGCCGACGGGGCACCGGTGCCCGCCGAGGTGCGGGAGATGCTGGGCAGGCTGGTGGCCACCCAGGAGGACCGGAACGCCACGTCCGAGGCGATCCTCGCCGCCAGCGACGCGCCTGCGCCGCTCGACGGTACCGAGATCCCCTTCAACTCCCGGTGGAAGTACTCCGGCGTGCAGTGCGACGGGCACGCCTGGATCCTCGGCGCCCCGGACGTCCTGCTCGCCGACGGTCGCGACACGGCGGCCGCGCGCGAGACGGCGGCGGCGTTCGGTGAACGGGGCCTGCGGGTGCTGGCGTTCGGACGTGTCGACGGCACGCTGGCGGGTCCGGACGGCGGGGACGGCATGGCCGACGCCCCGTCGCTCGAGGAGCCGGTGCTCGTCACACTCGGCCAGCAGCTGCGTCCCGATGCGCGGGAGACGCTGGACTTCTTCGATGCGCAGCGGGTCGACCTCAAGATCATCTCCGGCGACAACCCGGACTCCGTGGCGGCCGTGGCCCGTGGGGCGACGGACCGCGAACTCGTCGCCGTGGACGCCCGCACCCTGGACGGGCTGCCGGAGCCGGACTTCGACGCCGAGGTCGCCCGGGCCAACGTCTTCGGGCGGGTGCGCCCCGAGCAGAAGCGGCAGATGGTGGAGTCCCTGCACCGGGCGGGCCGGACCGTCGCGATGACCGGTGACGGGGTCAACGACGTCCTCGCGCTCAAGAAGGCCGACATCGGGGTGGCCATGGGTGCCGGTGCTCCGGCGACCCGGAGCGTGGCGCAGCTCGTCCTGCTGACCAACCGCTTCTCCGCCCTGCCGAAGGTTGTGGGGGAGGGCCGCCGGGTCATCGGCAACATCGAGCGGGTCGCGAACCTCTTCCTGACCAAGACGGTCTACTCGGTGGTGCTGGCCCTGGTGGTGGCGGTCTCCGGGATCTCGTTCCCGTTCCAGCCGATCCACGTGACGATCACCGGCTGGTTCACCATCGGCATCCCCGCCTTCATCCTGGCGTTGGCGCCCAACAACGAGCGTCCACGTGACGGGTTCCTGCACCGGGTGCTGTCGTTGGCGGTGCCGTCGGGGGTGCTCATCGGCGGCATCGCCGTCACGATGTGGCTCGTGGTGTACCCCGGCGCGGACGCCCCCGGGCTCGAACGGGCCCAGGCCGGTACCGCGGTCCTGCTGGCGTTGATCGTGATGGGGCTGTGGGTGCTGGGGATCGTGGCGCGTCCTCTGGTGTGGTGGAAACTCCTGCTGCTGGCCGGGTGCGTGGCCGGGTACGTGGTGCTGTTCACCGTCCCCTTCCTGCGGGAACTCGTGCTGCTGGAGCCGGGGGACCCGTCGTTGACGACGCTCGGGTTGGCCGTCGGCGCCGGTGGCGCCGTGCTGATCGAGGTCGTGCACCGGGTGGTGCGGGCATGGGGCCGCCGAAAGTAGTTGACATGTCATCTACTTTGGGTGGATCATGGGGTCATGGACTTCGGAATCTTCACCATCGGTGACCTCACCCCCGACCCCACGACCGGACAGGTCCCCACCGAGCATGAGCGGATCTCGGCGACGGTGGAGTACGCCCGCAAGGCCGAGGAGGTCGGCCTGGACGTCTTCGCCACCGGCGAGCACCACAACCCTCCCTTCGTCGCCCCGGCCAACCCGCCCATCCTGATGGCGCACCTGGCCGCCCAGACGGAGACGATCCGGTTCTCCACCGCCACCACACTGATCACCACCAACGACCCGGTGCGCCTGGCGGAGGACTACGCCTACGCCCAGCACCTCACCGGTGGCCGGATGGACCTGATGATGGGACGCGGCAACACCGGACCGGTGTACCCCTGGTTCGGCAAGGACATCCGCAAGGGCATCCCGCTGGCGGTGGAGAACTACCACCTGCTGCGGACGCTGTGGCGCAGCCGGGACGTCTCCTGGAAGGGCGAGTTCCGCACCCCGCTGCAGAACTTCACGTCCATGCCCCGGCCGCTGGACGACACCCCGCCGTTCGTGTGGCACGGGTCGATCCGCTCCCCGGAGATCGCCGAACAGGCCGCGTACTACGGCGACGGGTTCTTCCACAACCACATCTTCTGGAACATCGAGCACACCGCCTCCATGGTGAACACCTACCGGCAACGGTTCGAGCACTACGGCCACGGCGCCGCCGACCAGGCGATCGTGGGTCTCGGCGGGCAGGTGTTCATCGGCGACACGGAGCAGAAGGCCAAGGACTTCTTCCGGCCCTACTTCGACAACGCGCCGGTCTACGGGCACGGGCCGAGCATGGAGGACTTCACCCGGATGACACCCCTGACCGTCGGGACGGTGGACCAGGTCATCGACCGCTATCTCGGGTACGCCGACGCCGTCGGCGACTACCAGCGGCAGATGTTCCTGGTCGACCACGCCGGACTGCCCCGCGAGGTGGTGCTGGAGCAGATCGAGATTCTGGGCACCGAGGTTGTGCCGGTGCTCCGGCGCGAGTTGGAGGCCCGTCGCCCCGCGCACGTCCCCAGCGGCCCGCCGACCCACGCGTCCCTCGTGGCCGCGGGAACCGACCACCCGATCCACCACATCGAACCCGCCAAGGAGAGGAGCCTGCAGTGACCGACCGCAGTACCCGTCAGCTCGTCGTGGTCAACGCGGGTCTGAGCAACCCGTCGACCACCCGTGACATCGCCACCCGGGTCGCCTACGCCGCGGAACACGGGATGGCGGCCACCGGGGAGTCCCTGGAGGTCAGCGTGCTCGACCTGCGGGCGTTGGCCGGTGACCTGGCGACGTTCATGACCACCATGATCCCGACGCCGGCCCTCGAGGACGCCCGGCTGCTGGTCGGACGCGCCGATGCGTTGGTCGCCGCGACCCCGGTGTTCCAGGGCAGTTACGCGGGGCTGTTCAAGATGTTCTTCGACACCCTCGACAAGCACGCGCTGCGTGGCACCCCGGTGACCCTGGTCGCCACCGCCGGCACGCTGCGTCATTCCATGGTGCTGGACTACGCGATGCGTCCTCTCCTGTCGTTCCTGCAGGCCACCGTGCTGCCCACCGGGGTGTTCGTCGCCACCGGGGAGTACGGGGACTCCAGCGAATCCGGGGACCTGCAGGCCCGCGTCGCCCGCGCCGGGGCGGAGCTGGCGGCCGAACTGCGGACGGAACCTGTCGTCGGGGCAGGGGTAGAAGGTGTGACCGGCATGACCGGCACGGACGGTACCGGCGTCACCGGTGACACCGCCGGTGGGTTCGAGGCGTTGCTGAGGGTGCACAGCGGAACCTGACTGCACCTCGGGCGTTTTCGTGTACCGAATTATGACGGGCGGACTCTGGCATTCTTAGGGGATCCGAGTCCCCGACCGAAGAGAGTGCACCATGCCGGACGCCCCACCCACCCGTTCCCGGTCGTTCCGGAGGCGCGTGCTCCCCGCCCTGCTCATCCTGCTGTGGCTGGGGGTCGCCGCGGTGGGCGGGCCGAAGTTCGGCGAGATCAGTGAGGTCGCCACCAACGACCAGTCCTCCTTCCTGCCGGAATCCGCTGAATCGACGAAGGTCAGTGCCCGGCTGGAGGACTTCCAGGACTCCGGGTCGGCCCCGGCGATCGTCGTGGTCACCGCCGAGGGCGGCGACACCGACGGCCGGACGCTCGACCCGGCCGTGTTGAGTGACCTGGGGGACCTGCCGGGGAAGCTCTCGGCCGCCGTCGACGGGGCGACCGGGACGTCCGGTACGGAGGCGAGCCCGCCACTGCCGTCGGAGGACGGGGAGGCGGTGCAGGTCATCGTCGTCCCGCCGGAGTCGGCCGCGCCGGCGGACGCCGTCGACGCGCTGCGGGCCGAACTCGCGTCGGCGCTCCCGGGCGGACTGCAGGCCCAGGTCACCGGCCCCGCGGGGTTCAGCGCGGACCTGTCGGAGGCGTTCGCCGGGATCGACGGTCTGCTGCTGCTGGTGGCGGTCGCCGCGGTGCTGGTGATCCTCGTGCTGGTGTACCGGTCACCGTTCCTGCCGCTGATCGTATTGCTGGGGTCGATGATCGCCCTGTGTGCCGCGGTGCTGGTCAACGTGGCGTTGGCGGGCTCCGGGGTGGTGATGATCAACGGGCAGATCCAGGGCATCCTGTTCATCCTGGTCATCGGCGCGGCCACGGACTACGGCCTGCTCTACACCGCGCGGTTCCGTGAGGAGCTCGGCCGGCACGGGACGTCTTGGGCGGCGACGGTGGCGGCGCTGCGGGGCACCTGGCAACCCGTCCTGGCGTCGGCGGCCACGGTGATCGCCGGACTGCTGTGCCTGCTGCTGTCGGACCTGGCGTCGAACGCCGGGCTGGGGCCGGTCGCGGCGGTGGGTATCGTCGCGGCGTTCCTCACCTCGCTGACGTTCCTCCCCGCGGTGCTGGCGCTGCTGGGCAGGAGGGTCTTCTGGCCGCGCGTCCCCAGTCCCGCTGAGGAATCCACCGAGGCTGCGGAAACCACCGGAACCGCGGAAGCGCCGGCGCCGGGCGGGGTCTGGGACCGTGTCGCCGACCTGGTCGCGCGTGCACCCCGACGCATCGCCGTCGGTGTGGTGCTCCTGCTCCTCGCCGGTTGTGCCGGGCTGGCCACCCTCGACGCCGACGGGGTCCCCACCAGTGACTACGTGATCGGGCAGAGCGACGCCCGCGACGGTCAGGACACCCTCGACCGGCACTTCCCGGCCGGTGCCGGAGCCCCGACGTACGTCCTCGTCCCCGAGGAGAACCGGGACGCCGTCGACACGGCGATCGCAGCACTCGACGGTGTCCAGTCAGTCGGGGACGGCGCAGGACGTGGCCCGTCGGTGGTGGACGGGCAGGCGTTGCTGGAGGTCACGCTCGCGGATTCGCCGTACTCCGATGCCGCCGAGGACACCGTCCGCGAGATCCGGGCCGAGGTCGGTGACCTCGGCGCACTGGTCGGCGGGACCACGGCCACCGAACTGGACACCAAGGAGACGTCCGTCGCCGACCGGGCGGTCATCATCCCGGTGGTGCTGCTGGTGATCACGGTGATGCTGGCGCTGCTGCTGCGCTCGGTGGTCGCACCGCTGGTCCTGTTGGCGACGACGGTGCTCAGTTTCGGGACGGCACTGGGCATCGGTGCGGCGGTCTTCGCACTCGTCGGGTCGAGTGGCTCCGACCCGTCGGTGCCGTTGTACGCCTTCGTGTTCCTGGTGGCGCTGGCGATCGACTACAACATCTTCCTGATGACCAGGGTCCGGGAGGAGTCCATGGTGCACGGGACCGCGGACGGGGTACGACGTGGACTGGTCAGTACGGGCGGGGTGATCACCAGTGCGGGCATCGTGCTGGCGGCGACGTTCGCGGCGTTGCTGGTCATTCCGATCCAGTTCCTGGTGCAGCTCGCGGTGATCATCTCGCTGGGTGTGCTGATCGACACGTTCCTGGTCCGCTCGTTCCTGGTGCCGGCGCTGACCCGGATTCTCGGGGACCGTGTCTGGTGGCCGGCACGGCAGGGGAGGACGGGGTAGCGGCGAGGGTGAATGCCGCAGGGGCCGGCCGTGACGGGTTGTCACGACCGGCCCCTGCGTTGTGTCGTGCCCCAGGCAGGATTCGAACCTGCGACACCCGCTTTAGGAGAGCGGTGCTCTATCCCCTGAGCTACTGGGGCGCACCGGAACAGTGTAGCGCGTCTGTGTCGGTGACGGGGAACGCGGTGCCCCTGTGTCAGGCGTCGCCGGTGGGGGAGCCGGGGATCGTCGTCCGCGACGGGCCGACCGCCGGGGCGAGGAGCGGGAAGACCAGGACAGTCAGGGCGCCACCGGCGACCAGCAGGGACGCCTCCTCTTGGTCCATGATCCCCGAGGACGTGGCGACGCCGGTGACCGCGACGATGATCGGCAGGCCGGTGGCCGAGTACAGGGACATCTCCAGTTTCTCGCGCCAGCCGTGCAGCTCCGAGCCGGTGTTCATCCACAGTTCGCGGAGGAAGATCGGCATACCCCTGGTGAGGAGGATGACCGGCACGACGGCGAGGACGAACCACGGCCGGTCGGCGATCACGCCGGTGTCGACGGCCATGCCGGAGGTCACGAAGAACACCGGGATGAACACGCCGTAGCCGACGGTCTCCAGTTGCTTCTCCAGCCCGGGACGGTAGGTGTCCGGCACGATCTGGTGCAGGATGATGCCGGTGGCGAAGGCGCCGAGGACGACATCGAGGTCGAAGACGGCGGCGACGGCCATGAGCACGGCGAGCATCAGGACGACCGACCGGATCACGGTCTGGTTCGTCGAACCGGCACCGTCGCGGATCGCCCACCCGATCCAGGGTGTCAGCGTCCGTACGGTCCGGGGGAGCAGCGCGACGATGAACGCGATGACGAAGAACGCGGCCAACACCGCGGCGCTGGCCCAGGTGGTCCGCGCCGACAACAGGACGGCCATGGCCACGACGGGGGCCAGTTCGCCGACAGCGCCGTGGATCATCACGCTGTTGCCGACCGGGGTCCCGCCCAGCCCGTTCTGCTTCAGCACCGGCATGAGCGTGCCCAGTGCGGTCGAGGTCAGCGCGATCCCCAGGACGACCGATACTCCGATGTCCCCGGAGGTGAGCACCATGGCGCCGCCGATGCTCAGGACGAGGCAAAGGGCCCATGTGAGCAGGGCGTGTCCACCCTGGCGAGACTTCAGCATCGACGGGTTGATCTCCATGCCGGCGAGGAGGAAGAGGAGTCCGAGCCCGAGTTCGCGCAACAGGCCGACGGCTTCGCCGTCGCTGGCGAGACCGACGCCGAACGGGCCGATCACCAGGCCCAGGATGAGCAGGAAGACGACGGCGGGAACGCGTTTGCCCGTGAGGAAGGCCAGGACCGGGGCGAGGAGTCCGGCACCGGCGATCCATGCGAAGGAGACGAGGGCGTCTGTCATGGGGTTGAGCGTACCGGTCGGTGGTCCCGGGGGTTGAAATACAGACGTCCCCTCCGCCGTGGTGGGGCGGAGGGGACGGTGCGGTGGTGACCGTGGCGGGTGGTGGTCGGTGGGGGAGTCGCTGGGTGGTGGTCGGTGTTAGTGGTCGACCGGGGCCTCGACACCGACACCAGTGAGGGAGCGGACCTCCATCTCGGCCTGCAGGGCGTCCTTGTTGTCCGGCTTGCCGAGGTAGGTGCCGACGATGCCGGCCAGGAAGCCCAGCGGGATGGAGATGATCGCCGGGTTGGTCAGGTCGATCAGGGTCCAGTCGGCGTTCGGGAACATCGCGGTCTCCGTACCGGAGACGGAGTTCGAGAAGAACAGCACGACCAAGGAGGAGACGAGTCCGACGTAGATCGAGGCGACGGCACCGGTGGTGTTGAACCGCTTCCAGTACAGGGAGTACAGGATGGTGGGCAGGTTCGCCGATGCGGCGATGCAGAAGGCCAGGGAGACCAGGAAGGCGACGTTCTGGTCCATGGCGAGGATGCCCAGGATGATCGAGGCGACGCCGATGACGACCACGGTGATCTTCGAGACCCGGACCTGTTCCGCCTCGGAGGCCTTGCCGCCGCGGATGACCGCGTCGTAGAAGTCGTGGGCGACGGAGGCCGAGGCGGTGATCGCCAGGCCGGCGACCACGGCCAGGACGGTGGCGAAGGCGACCGCGGAGATCAGTGCCATGAAGATCGATCCGCCGAGTTCCAGTGCCAGCAGCGGTGCGGCGGCGTTCGCCCCACCCGGTGCGTTCTGGATCCGGTCGACACCGACGTACGCGGCGGCGGCGTAGCCCAGGATCAGGGTCAGCAGGTAGAAGCCGCCGATCAGGACGATGGCCCAGGTCACGGACTTGCGGGCCTCACGGGCGGTCGGCACCGTGTAGAAGCGCATCAGCACGTGGGGCAGGCCGGCGACACCGAGGCACAGTGCCATGGCCAGGGAGATGAAGTCGAGCTGGCCCATGAGCGAACCGCCGTACTTCATACCGGGCTCGAGGATGCCCTCGGGGTTGGCGGTGCCGGCCTCGGCGTGCTTGTCGATGGCCATCTGCAGCAGTTCGGAGAAGTTGCCCTTCACCATCACCATGATGATGACGGCCATGATGAACACACCGGCACACAGCAGGACTGCCTTGATCATCTGGACGTAGGTGGTGCCCTTCATGCCACCGATGAGCACGTAGGCGATCATCACCACACCGACCACGGCGACCACGGCGGCCTGGGCGGGCTTCTCGTGGATGTCCAGCAGCACGGACACCAGGGAACCGGCACCGGCCATCTGGGCGATCAGGTAGAACAGCGACACGAACAGGGTCGCGAACGACGCCGCGAGGCGCACCGGGCGTTGCTTCAGGCGGAAGGACAGTACGTCCGCCATGGTGAACTTGCCGGTGTTACGCAACGGCTCGGCGACGAGCAGCATCGCGACGACCCAGGCGACGAAGAAGCCGATCGAGTAGAGGAATCCGTCGTAACCCTGGAGGGCGATCGCGCCGACGATGCCCAGGAAGGACGCCGCCGAGAGGTAGTCACCGGCGATGGCGAGGCCGTTCTGGGTGCCGGAGAAGCTGGCGCCACCGGTGTAGAAGTCCTTGGCGGAGTCCTTCTGCTGGGACTTGCTGGCCCGGGTCACGATCGCCATGGTGATGACGATGAACCCGATGAAGATGGCGATGTTGAGGATGGGGTTGCCCGCGTCTGACTGGGCAAGAAGGTGTGTCTGCATGTTTTCTCTCAGTTCGGGGTCGTCAGAAAATCCTGGACGCCCGGCGGTCACGCCTGGGCGAAGTCGCCGGTGCGCTCGAGGCGGTCACGCAGAGCGGAGGTCCGTGGCTCGATCTCTCGGTCGGCGAACTTCACGTAGGCGTAGGTGATGGCGAAGGTCGTCACGAACTGGAGCAGCCCCAGGATGACTCCGACGTTGATGTTGCCGAGGACCTTCCCCGAGAACAGGTCGGGCGTGAACATGGCGAGAACAACGTACGCCCCGAACCAGAGCAGGGCGCAGATCGTCACCGGGAAGGCGAACCCCCGTTGCTTCTTCCGAAGCTCCTGGAACTCGGGGCTTCTCTGAGCCTCGATGAACTCTTCGGGGGACGGCGTGTGCCGCAGGTCGGGTGTCGACATCGGCTCCCTTTCTTGTGAGTGATAATGGTCACAGGCGAGCTGTGGATGGGTGACAAGTTACAGAACCGGCGGAAACCTTTTCAAGGTGGAACGGGGGTTGTGCAGGGAGCGAGACGTAATACACCCCCGCAGGTCGTCCTGACATGCATCTAAGCAGGAGCCTAACGGGGGTGGGTCGTGAACCGGTGCGACGGTTGCCCGGGGACGGGAGCCGCACAAATGCTTCACAAAATATGTGCTTCTGGGGAGGCCTACCCCAGTGCGTCGAGCTTGGCCCGGACGTCGTTGGCGGGCGGGTTCGTCGCGTGGGTGCCGTCCGAGTACTTCACGGTCGGCACCACCCGGTTGCCGTCGTTGACGGACTTCACCCACTCGCCGGCGTCGGGGTTCTCCTCGACGTCGATGCGCTCGTAGGGGGTGCCGGTGGCGTCGAGGTCGGCGGTGAGGCGCTGGCAGAACGGGCACCAGGTGGTCGTGTACAGGGTGACGGACATCAGGGGGGTTACTCCTCGTGGTCGGGGGTTGTCGTGGACGTGTATTCGCAGATCCGGTAGCGCAACGGGTCCTCGCCGGTCAGGGCGGTGCCCCGGTCGGACTCCAGCCACGGGCCGTCCGACACCGTGAACGAACCGTCCTGCACCGTCGCGCGCATGTCCGGTGCGGTCACGGTGAACCGTCCGGGGGCACCGCAGGCGATCTCGGTGACCACCACGCGGTCCGCGACAGGCAGACACTGCCGGTAGATCTCGCCGCCGCCGAGGATCCAGACGGTCGGCACGTCGCCGGAGGTCCGCTCCGTCGCGACCCGGTGCGCTGCGGCGACGGCCTCCGGGATCGTGGCGCACACCGTGCCTCCGGGGGCGTCGTAGGACGCGTTCCGGGTGACCACGACGTTGTCGCGTCCCGGGAGGGGACGGAAGCGCGGGTCCAGGGCCTCCCACGAGATCCGGCCCATCACCACCGGGGCGCCCACGGTGGAGTTCTTGAAGTGTTCGAGGTCCTCGGGAAGGTACCAGGGCATGTCGGCCCCGTCACCGATGACGCAGTCGGTGGTCTGGGCCCAGATCATGGCGATCTCCACGCCGTCGGGCAGGCCGGCGGCACGCAGGTCGTCACGGGTCAGGGCAGGGGTGGTGCTGTGGTTCACGGTGTCGTCTCTCCCTCAGACCGCCACGGGGGCCTTGATGCCCGGGTGCGGATCGTAGCCCTCCACGGAAATGTCGTCGAAGGTGTAGCTGAACATGTCCGGCGCCTTGGTCAGGGACAGCGTCGGGTAGGGGCGCGGGTCCCGGCTGAGCTGTCGTTCGACCTGCTCGACATGGTTGTCGTAGATGTGGCAGTCGCCACCGGTCCAGACGAACTCGCCGACCTCCAGGCCCGCCTGCTGGGCGAACATGTGGGTCAGGATGGAGTAGCTGGCGATGTTGAACGGGACGCCGAGGAACATGTCGGCACTGCGCTGGTAGAGCTGGCAGGACAGCTTCCCGTCGGCCACGTACAGCTGGAACAACAGGTGGCACGGGGGAAGGGCCATGTTGTCCAGTTCGGAGACGTTCCACGCCGAGACGATATTGCGCCGGGAGTCCGGGTTCGCCGTCAGCGTCTCCAGCGCGGCGGCGATCTGGTCCACGTGCCTGCCGTCGGGGGTCGGCCAGCTCCGCCACTGCACGCCGTAGATCGGCCCTAGGTCGCCGTCGGCGTCGGCCCACTCGTCCCAGATACTCACGCCGTGCTCGTGGAGCCAGGCGACGTTGGAGTCGCCGCGCAGGAACCAGAGCAGTTCGCCGACCACCGACTTTAGGTGGACCTTCTTCGTGGTGAGCAGGGGGAACCCGGCCGAGAGGTCGTAGCGGATCTGCCGGCCGAACAGGCTACGGGTGCCGGTGCCGGTGCGGTCGCCCTTGGGGGTTCCGTCGGCGAGGATCTCGGCCAGCAGGTCCTCGTACGGGGTGGGGATGGGGGAGTCCGAACTCATGGCTACCAGGATAGGTTCCGGAAGGGGCCGGCCACCACCCGGGTCACAGGACCTTCCTCAGCGGCATCAGTGCCATCTCCGCGACCCGGGACAGGGGATGGTCATCGCGCCAGGACCGGGACGACGCCGAGGTCAACGTCTCGCAGTGCTCGATGTCGGCGAGGAACACCTTCTCCATCGTCGCCGCGAACTCCCGGTCGGTCACCTCCACGTTGGTCTCGTAGTTGAAGGACAGGGAGAGGCGGTCGATGTTCGCCGTGCCGACGGTGGACCATTCACCGTCGATGGTGGCGGTCTTCGCGTGGATCATCGTCGCCGCGTACAGGTGCAGGGTGACGCCGCGTTCGAGCAGTTCGGCGTAGAACCCGCGGCTGACCCAGTCGGCGATCATGTGGTTGGACTCCTTGGGCACCATCAGGCGCACGTCCACACCGCGGTCCGCCGCTCGGTACAGGGCCTGCAGGATCTGCTGGTCCGGGATGAAGTACGCGGTGGTGATCCAGATGTGGTCCCGGGCCCGTTCGATCGCGGTGAGGTACATGTTCCGCAACGGGTAGACCAGCTGCACCGGCAGGTTCGCCACCACCTGCACCCTGGAGTCCCAGCTGTCGGGGGCGGTCCACGGGATGTCCCCGTCGTCGGGCCACTTCTCGTTCCAGATCCGGGCCACCGCGTTGCGCAGCCCCCACGGCTGTGGCCCGACCTGGCGGACGTGGGTGTCCCGCCAATGCCCGGCGAACTGGGAGCCGATGTTGTACCCGCCGACGAACCCGGTGTGGTCGTCGAGCACCAGGATCTTCGAGTGGTTCACCCCGGTGTTGCGCAGCGGCGCGGTCCAGAGCCGCCGTGAGGCGAAGGGGAGCCGTGCGACGTGGACCTTGTCGGAGAAGTTGTCGTAGAACGACCGCGGCACCACCATGTTCCCGAAGCCGTCGTAGATCACGTACACCTCCACGCCGCGCTCGGCGGCGGCGTTGAGGGCACGGATGAACGCCAGCCCGTCGTCGTCGTCCTTCCACAGGTAGTTCTGCATGAGGACGATGTCCCGGGCGTCGTCGATCGCGGCGATCATGTCGTCGTAGAGCGAACGGCCGTCGGTGTAGACGGTCATTTCCGAGTCACCCACGGTGGCGGAGAAGGTGCCGGGCCGGGGAGCCTCACGTTCCCGTCGTCCCCGCCGCTGGAGGAGGTCCGCGGTGAGCGCGGGGAGTGCGGCTGCGGCCGCCAGCGCCGCGGCGCCTGCGACGGCGAGGCCACCGTAGGCGACCGGGGAGGGGGAGTCCGTCCGGTCCTTCTGACCGCCGGTGGTGCGCAGGTAGTTCATCCCGCCGATTCTACCGGCCGCGGTGTCACACGGTGGTGTAGGAACCGTGCTCCGCGGAGAACGCCGCGGCGGCCGCCAGGATGTCGTCGGCGACATCGGGCCGGCAGATCAGCAGGTCGGGAAGGTAGGTGTCCTCGTTGTTGTACACCAGGGGGGACCCGTCGAGGCGGCTGCAGTGCAGCCCGGCGGCCTGGCAGACGCCCACGGGGGCGGCGTTGTCCCACTCGTACTGCCCGCCGGCGTGGATGTAGGCGTCGTTGTCGCCGAGCAGCACGCTGATGGCCTTCGCCCCGCAGGACCCCATGGTCGTGAGCTCGGCGCCGAGGGCGTCGGCGATGTGGGGGGCCACGTCCGGCGTGCTGTTGCGGGAGATCACGAGACGTCCGGTGGGGGCGCCCAGGACGGCGCGTGACTCCGCCGAGGTGAACACCTGCCCCAGGTCGGGCATGCCGACCGCGGAGACCGTCACGGTGCCCTTCACCGCCAGCGCGATGTGCACCGCCCAGTCCTGGCGGACGCCGGCGTACTCGCGCGTCCCGTCCAGCGGGTCGATGATCCAGACCCGGTCCTGGTCGAGCCGGGACAGGTTGTCGGTGGCCTCCTCGGAGAGGACCGCGTCGTCCGGGCGGTGCAGTGCCAGACAGCGTGCGATCCAGTCCTGGGCGATGGCGTCCCCGGCCGCGCCCAGGTCCCCTCCCCGGAGCAGCCCGACGTTCCGGACCCCCTTGAGGATCTCTCCGGTGCCCTGGGCGAGGCGGCCGGCAAGGGCATCGTCGTCGATGAAACGCGTCATGGCGCCCTAGTGTAGTCGCAGTGGCGGCGCAGTTCCGTGTTCTGTCTCGGTTCCGTGCCGGTTCCGTCCCGTCCCGTGCGGCGGTCTCGTGTCCGGCCCGCGTGGTTGACTGGTGGGCATGACCGATCCCCGAGACCCGCTCGACCGATTCTCCACGCCGGTGGCCACCTGGTTCCGGGAGGTCTTCACCGAGCCCACGGTGGTGCAGTCGCAGGCGTGGGACGCCATCAGCCGGGGCGACAACGCCCTCGTCGTCGCGCCGACCGGGTCGGGGAAGACCCTCGCGGCCTTCCTCTGGGCCCTGTCGAGGCTCACGTCCCAGGGGCTGATGACCGACCGGCAGGACGGTGGCGGCGGCACCCGGGTGCTCTACGTCTCCCCGCTGAAGGCGCTGGGCGTGGACGTGGAGCGGAACCTGCAGGTCCCGCTGGCGGGGATCGCGCGGACGGCCGCGGCCACCGGCACCGACATCGCCCCGGTGCGCGTCGGGGTGCGCTCGGGCGACACCCCGCAGGCGGAGCGGGCGAAGCTGCTGCGCACCCCGCCGGACGTGCTGATCACCACGCCGGAGTCGCTGTACCTGATGCTCACGTCGAAGCCGGCGGGCACGCTCAGGGACGTCGACACCGTCATCGTCGACGAGGTGCACGCCGTCGCGGGCACGAAACGGGGCACCCACCTGACGCTCACCCTGGAACGGCTGGACCGGTTGCGCGACACCCCGGTGCAGCGCATCGGCCTGTCGGCCACGGTGAACCCGGTCGACACCGTCGCCGCGTTCCTCGGCGGGGACCGTCCGGTGACGGTGGTCAACCCGCCGTCCCACAAGCGGTGGGACGTGCAGGTACGCAGCGTGGTCGAGGACTTCCGTGACCCGCCGCCGGTGGAGGACGTGCTGGCCGCCGGCGGCGAGGACGTGACGGAGGAGGAGTACGGGGCGGTCGACGAGGTGGTCGACGAGGCGCTGCTCGGCCCGTCGCTCATCGGCGAGGGCGTCGGCGGGGTGACCGAGGCGGGCAGCGGCAGCCGCGTCGCCTCCGGTGTGGACCGCGAGTCGGCGCTGCCGCAGCAGAAGTCCGTGTGGCCGCACGTCCAGCGGGCGATCTACGGGCAGGTGATGACCAACCGGTCCACGCTGGTCTTCGTCAACGCCCGGCGCACCGCCGAACGTCTCACCGGCGCCCTCAACGAGATGTGGGCGCAGGAGCACGATCCGGAGTCGCTCGCGGCACCGACCCGGCGCGACCCCGCGCAGGTGATGGCGCAGTCCGCCGCGGTGTCCGGTGCCCCGCAGGTCATCGCCCGCGCCCACCACGGGTCGGTGTCGAAGGACGAACGTGCCGACATCGAGGCGGCGTTGAAGGACGGTTCCCTGCGCTGCGTGGTGGCGACGTCGTCGCTGGAGCTCGGCATCGACATGGGGCTGGTCGACCACGTGGTTCAGGTCGGGGCGCCGCCGAGCGTGTCCTCGGCGGTGCAGCGGTGCGGGCGCGCCGGGCACTCGGTCGGGGCGGTGTCCCGGGCCACGGTGTACCCGCTGCACCGGCAGGACGCCGAGGTGGCGACCGTGGTCGTCGACCGGATGCTCGCCGGTGAGCTCGAACCGCTGCAGGTGGTGTCGAATGCGCTGGACGTGCTCGCGCAGCAGACGGTGGCGGTGGCCGCCCAGGCCGCCGCCGGCGGGGACGGGGAGACCACCGTGGACGTGGAGGACTGGTTCCGGACGGTCCGGCGGGCCCACCCGTACGCCGCGTTGCCCCGGGAGGCGTTCGACGGGGTCATCGAGCTGGTCAGCGGGCGGTATCCGTCGACCGACTTCGCCGAGCTGCGTCCCAAGGTCGTCTACGACGCCGCCACCGGGCGGTTCGAGGCCCGCCCCGGGGCGCAGCGCACGGCGGTGACGTCCGGCGGGACGATCCCCGACCGGGGGCTGTTCGGCGTCTTCCTCCCGGCGGACGGGGAGAACACCGGCGGGCGCCGTGTCGGTGAGCTCGACGAGGAGATGGTCTACGAGTCACGGGTCGGCGACGTCTTCACCCTCGGGGCGTCGTCGTGGCGGATCGCCGAGATCACCCGCGACCAGGTCATCGTCACCCCGGCGGCGGGCCACACCGGTCGGCTGCCGTTCTGGGTGGGGGATGCCGAGGGGCGCCCGGCCGAACTCGGGCCGGTGATCGGTGCCGCCCGGCGCGCGTGGGGACGTGGTGTCGATGGGGATCTGCGGGCCGCGGATTTCCTGGACGACAACACCCGGGGCAACCTCGACGCGTTCTACACGGGGCAACGGGAGGCCACACAGGTCGTCCCGGACGAACGGACGGTGCTGATCGAGCGCTTCCACGACGAGGTCGGCGACTGGCGGGTCGTCGTGCACAGTCCCTGGGGCCGGTCGGTGAACGCCCCGTGGGCGTTGGCGATCGGGGCGGCGTTGTCGCGGCGGTCCGGTATCGACGCCATGGCGGTCGCCGGCGACGACGGGATCGTGCTGCGGTTGCCGTACACCGAGGAGGCGCCGGGGATTGAGCTGCTCACCGGCGGCGGGGACGGTGGCTCCGGTAACTCCGTTAATTCTGTCGTCGCCGAGGTGACGGAGTCGGTGGGGTCGTCGGCGTTGTTCGCCGGACGGTTCCGGGAATGCGCGGCCCGGGCGCTGCTGCTGCCGCGACGGAACCCCGGGAAGCGTCAGCCGTTGTGGCAGCAGCGCCAGCGTGCCGCCCAGCTGCTGGACGTGGCCCGGCCGCACCCGGAGTTCCCGATCATGGTGGAGACCATGCGTGAGTGCCTGCGCGACGTCTACGACCTGCCGGCGCTGGAGAAGATCGTCGCGGCGGTGGGGACCCGGTCGATGCGCGTCGCCGAGATCACCACGGACACCCCGTCGCCCTTCGCCGAGTCGCTGTTGTTCAGCTACACCGGGGCGTTCCTCTACGAGGGGGACTCCGCAGAGCGGGCGGCGGCGCTGACGGTGGACCCGGCGCTGCTGGCCGCGGTGCTCGGCGCCCGTGGCGAGGGGCTGGTGCTCGACCCGGGTGTCGTCGACGAGGTGGTGGAGTCGCTGCAGTGGCTGTCGGAGGGCAGGCGTGCCCGTTCTGCCGAGCAGGTCGTGGACATGCTCCGCGCCCTGGGGCCGCTCGCGCCGGAGGACGTCGCCCGGCGTACCGAGGACCCGGACGGCACGGTGCTGCAGCAGGTGCGCACGATGATCCCGCGGCGGGTCTGCGAGGTGAAGGTCGGCGGAGTGCTGCGCTGGGCGGTGGTGGAGGACGCGGCCCTGCTCCGCGACGGGCTGGGGATCCCCGTGCCACCCGGGGTCGCCGCGGCACGGGAGACGGTGACCGACGCCCTCGACCAGCTCGTCCTGCGTTGGGCCAGGACCCACGGCCCGTTCACCGCCGCCGACATCGCCACGGAGTTCGGACTCGGTGTGGCGACGGCGGACTCCCTGGCGAAACGCTGGGTCAGTGGACGTCGGCTGGAGTCGCACACGGGGCAGGACCGGGACGGGGACCAGTACGTCGACTCGGGCGTGCTGCGCCGGCTGCGTGCCGCCACACTGGCCAAGGCCCGTGGTGCCCTGGAGCCGGTGAGCGTGCAGACTTACGCCGCGGTGCTGGCGGACTGGCACGGACTCGGCACCGGTGCGCGCGAGGACCTGCCCGGGGTCATCGAGCAGCTCGCCGGTGTCGCACTGCCGGCGAGCGCATGGGAGACCGTGGTGCTGCCGGCCCGGATCCCCGACTACCGGCCGACGGACCTGGACGACCTCGTGGCCGCCGGCGAGGTGTCCGTCGTCGGCGCCGGGGCGACCTCGGCGACCGACCCGCGGATCATGCTGCTGCCGTCGGACCTGGCGCCACTGCTGGTGGACGGGCCGGCGGACGGTGCGGCGGACGGGGACGGTGGCGGGGACGGCGGCGCCGTGGCGGACGGCCTGGGACCGGTGGCGATGCTGATCCGTGACCGTGTCAGCGGGGGAGGCGCGTTCCTCGCCGCCGAGATCGAGCGCGGCCTGGCCGGGGAGGCCACACCGCACAGCCACGACACGGTCGACGCCGCCATCTGGGAACTCTTCGACGCAGGGATGCTCATGCCGGACTCCTTCGCACCGGTCCGCGCCCGCCTGGCCGGCACCGGGATCACCGACCGCCCCGGCTCCGGCACGTCCCGTGGTGCTGGGGCACATTCCGGGGCACGCTCCGGGGCACACAAGGCTCCGCGTCGGGACCGGGGCAGGGGGACCACCCGGCGGCTGCGGATGGGCAGGAGCACCTTCGCCCAGACCGTGGCGTCCGAGGAGGTACGGGCGCGCCGGGCGGCGATGAACGCCCACTCCGGGGTGCCCGGACGGTGGTCACAGGTGCCCGAACCCGCCGGGGCGGCCACCGACCGTGCGATCGCCACCGGGGAGGCCTGGCTGGACCGGTACGCGGTGGTCACTCGGGGCGCGGTGGCCGCCGAGCACACCGAGGGCGGGTTCGCCGCCGCCTACCGCATGCTCACCGCCTGGGAGGACAACGGCACGGTACTGCGCGGCTACATCGTCGACGGTCTGGGTGGGGCGCAGTTCGCCTCCCGGGAGGTCATCGACCAGCTGCGCCGCGCCGAGGACGATACCTCGGTCGTCGATACGGCGGCCGGCCCGGTGCTGCTGGCGGCGTCGGACCCGGCCAACCCGTACGGGGCGGCGGTGCCGTGGCCGGAACTCCCCGGCGACGACGTCCCCCGGCCCACCCGTGGTGCCGGCGCACTGGTCGTCCTGCGGGCCGGTCGGCTCCTGGCGCACCTGACCCGTGGAGGCCGCACCGTCACCGTGTTCACCCGTCCCGCACTGTCCGACAGCCCGGCCGTACCCGACCCCGGGGACGTCGCCGCGGTGGTCACCGTCCTGTCCGAGGCGGTGCAGGCCCGACGGCTGTCCCCTGTGACCGTGGAGCGCATCAACGGTGTGGACGTGATGTCGGCGGCGACCGCGGCGTGGACCGAGGCCGGGGCACGCCTGACCCCGAAGGGGCTGGTCGTGCGGTGACGGTGCGATCGGCACTGCAGCCAGGGCGTACCCTGGGCGTGACACGGTGACCGGTGACACGTGACACGGTGACCGGTGACAACAGGAACAGGAGGGGGTGCGCCCGTGCCCGAAGGTGATTCCGTACTCCAACTCTCCGACCGGATGCAGTGGATGACCGGCCGGACCGTGACCCGCTCCGACATCCGTGTGCCCCGGTTCGCCACCGAGGACCTCACCGGCCGGCAGGTCACCCGGGTATGGCCCTACGGCAAGCACCTCTTCATGGACTTCGACGGGCGCATCCTGCACACCCACCTGAAGATGGAGGGGGTGTGGTCCATCCACGCGGCCGGGGCCCGGTGGCGCCGCCCCGGTCACACCGCCCGGGTCGTCCTGCGACTGACCCCGCAACACGACGGTGGGCCGCAGATCGAGACGGTGGGCCACAGCCTGGGCTTCGTCCGGCTCTTCGACCGGGACGACTACGCGCAGGTCACCGGAAACCTCGGCCCGGACATCCTGGCGCCGGACTGGGCGGACACCGTCCCCGGACGCGACGAGGCCCTGCGTCGTGTCCTCGACCGGCCGGAGCGCAGCATCGGGGCGGCGTTGCTGGACCAGCGCAACGTCGCCGGCATCGGCAACGAGTACCGGGCCGAGGTCTGTTTCCTCGGCGGTGTGGACCCCCGCCGCCCGGTGGGTACCGGCCCGGACGCCGAGGCGACGGCCGCGCACCTGCTGGACCTGTCCCGCAGGGTGATGTGGGACAACCGACGCGAGCCCAGGCGCGTCTTCACCGGAGACCGTCGACCCGGGATGGGGAACTACGTGTTCGGGCGGGCCGCGAAACCGTGCCGCCGGTGCGGTACCCCGATAATGAAGGGGTTCCTGGGAGGGGTGGACGCCGGTGGGGACGACGGGGAACTGGAACGGGTCATCTGGTGGTGCCCGGTGTGCCAGCCGGGCTGACCCGCGTTCCACCAGCCCGGGCTGTTGTCGGTTGTCCCGGGGAGAAACCAACAATGCCACGGGCCCCTGTGGATACCGCTGCGGTCTTCGCGCGGAAGTTGTCCACAGGAATCCCGCTACGGGGGACAGATACTGGACGGCGACACCCGGGATGCCGTCTACTCGGGGTCTCCGGCGGAACCGCCGGATCGTGGAGGGGAAGAGGGGAACACATGGGGGACACCACCCGACCGGGGCGAGGGCCGGAGCACACCTGGCGCCGGCTGCCGGAGGTCATGCCGGTGATCCGGTCCGAACTACGGGCATCCGGGACCGTCAGCGACTGGAAACTGCGGCACCGGTACATCCAGGTGGCGTACAACGCCGTCGTGCCGATACCGGAGGCCGGCCATGACCCCTGGGCGTTCGGCGGGTTCGGCAGCGACATCGTCACCCGCGCGGTAGGACACCACCTCACCCGCCCGGACGCGGTGCTCGGGGGATGGGGAGCGGCGGCGGTGTACGGTCTACGCCCGGACTGGGCGGACCACGCCCCGGTCCTGCTGCACAGCGGGACCAAGAACCGCAGGTCCACCGTGACGGCACACGCCGTGGCCTCACCGATGCACCCGGTGATCCGGCCCCTGCCCGAGAACCTCGACACCACCTGCCCGGTCGCCGGCTACCCACGGCTGCGGGTCGTTGCCCCGGCGGTCGCCGCCGCACAGTGCCTGTGGACAATCCTCACCGGACGCCACAGCTGGTGGGTCCACGACGTCCCGGACCTGACACGACGTGAGGTCCGGGCGGTGCAGTTCACCGACGCTTTCGCCCAGTGCACCTGGGTCACCCGCGAACAGATTCGTGGGGCAGCGGCGGGCATGGTCGACCGGAAGGCCCTCGGCCGGGTGCTCGACCTCGCCGACGACGGTGCGCAGTCACCGATGGAGACGGTGATGAGGCTGATGGTGCGGGACCTGCTGCCGGAACCGTACACCTGGACTTCGCAGACCCGGGTCGACCTCGAACCCGGCGCACCCGGCGACTGGCCACGACACACTCTGCCGGACCTCGGGTGTCGTGACCTGAGGATCGCCCTCTACTACGACGGCGCACACCACCAGGCTGCAGGGCAGACCGATGTCGATTTCGACCAGTTTCTCGCGCTGCGTGACATGGGGTGGGAGGTTCTGCGGTTCACCAAGGAGCATCTGCGGAGCCCCGGGAAGCTCCGTGAGCTGGTGAGAAACGCCGTGGCACGCGCGGTGGCGGCGGTGTCGGCGGTGTCTGCGGTATCGGCCGGGGGTTGGGAACGTCCCCCGGCCCAGTCAGCCTGAGAGCCCGGGGCGTTGGTGGTTTTCTGGGTGAGAAACCACCAACGCCCCGGGCTCTCAGGAGGCGGTGGAGGTGACGGGGCGCGGGGTGCTCAGCCCGAGCCTGATGGATCGTGGACGGGGGAGATGTCGTAGAAGGTCAGCATCGACGTGAGTCGCCGGCCGTCGATGAGGTGCGCAGGCCCCATGCCGCCGGAGTTGTCGGCCCCTGCGCCCGGCGTGAAACCTCCCGTGGTGAGGATGTACGCGTCGTCGCACCCGAGGTCACGGGCATGTCGCGCGCAGATCTGCGTATCGCGGGTCCGGATCAGAGGCCTGCCGGAGGGACAAACGGTGCGGAAAAAGTGGCGCCGGGTGGCGGGGTCGGTCCGTTCCACGACGATGTCCACGGTATTCCCGTCGACGCCCACGACAGTTACGGCGTCCCTGTCTACGTTGCCGGGGACATACCGCGTCACCAGGCGTTTGAGTGTGTCGACGAAAGCGGCGTCGGACATGGTGGTCAGCTGGCGCAACAGCTCGGTCCGGTGCCGGGTCAGACGGGAGCTGGTCTGTTCCAGCAGGGTGGCGACCTCCCGGTGGTCGGAATGGTCGAGGAATCCTCCCGTCCGCGGAGCCTGGGCCACCGATACCCGGCCCCCGTTGTGCTCGGTGAAGGCCAGCAACCGTTCGACGCACACGCTGTCAGCAGAGGCGAAGAGATGCGCTGCGGTGGACCCGAGGCGGGTCATCGTGATGCCGGTGTCCGGGTCCATCTGCAGGTAGTCGAGGGCGTGCAGTACCAGCGCCGCCTGCTTCGTCGTCTGTGTCCACCCGGCCAGGACGGAGGCCGGGACGGGGGACTCATCGCGAAGCATCCTGAGCAGCGGGAGGATTGCATCGACGATGCGGGGATCCGGTTGATCCGTCGGTGGGCGTCCCGAGGCGCGCTTCACGGGCCGTCCTCCCGGTGCTCTACCGCTTCCGGTTGCGCAGGATGTGGCGCAGCAGCGAATCGGTCGACGGGTCCCCGGTGTCGACGTCGGAGGAGTCGGTGTTGTTGCCCAGCAGGGGAAGCAGTTCGTTGGCCTGCTTCTTGCCGAGCTCCACACCCCACTGGTCGAAGCTGTTGATGCCCCAGACCACACCCTGCACGAAGCAGATGTGCTCGTAGAGGGCGATCAGCGAGCCCAGCGTGCGCGGCGTCAGCTTGTCGGCGATGATCGTGGTCGACGGACGGTTGCCCGGCATGACCTTGTGCGGGATGAGCGCCTCGTCCACGCCCTCCTCACGCAGTTCCTCGGCGGTCTTGCCGAAGGCCATCACCCGCGACTGGGCCAGCAGGTTCGACAGCAGCATGTCGTGCATGCTGGTCTCCCCGTCGGAACTGCGGTGGTCGGTGTGCGGGTTGACGAACCCGATGAAGTCCGCGGGGATCAGGTGGGTCCCCTGGTGGATGAGCTGCATGAACGCGTGCTGACCGTTGGTGCCTGCCTCACCCCAGTAGACCTCGCCGGTCTCCACGGTGGTGAGTTCCCCGTCGATGCGGACGGACTTGCCGTTGGACTCCATCATCAGCTGCTGGAGGTAGGCAGGGAACCGGCTGAGGTCCTGCGAGTACGGCAGCACCACGTGGGACTGGGAGTTCAGCACCGAGGTGTACCAGACCCCGAGCAGTCCCATCAGGACCGGCGCGTTCATCTCCAGGGGCTCGGAGTAGAAGTGGTTGTCCACGTCGTGGAAACCGGCGACGAACTCCATGAAGTCCCGCGGCCCGATCGCGGCCATCAGCGACAGGCCGATCGCCGAGTCCACGGAGAACCGTCCGCCGACCCAGTCCCAGAAGCCGAACATGTTGCGGGTGTCGATGCCGAACTTCGCGACCTCGTCCGCATTCGTCGACACCGCGACGAAGTGCCTGGCCACGGCATCGGTCACCACGGCCTCGTCGTCGGTGTCGAGGCCCGTCCGCTTCAACTCGGTGAGCAGCCACCGCTTCGCGCTGTGGGCGTTGGCCAGGGTCTCCGAGGTGGTGAATGTCTTCGAGGAGACGACGAACAGGGTCGACTCCGGATCGAGGCCGTCCAGCGTGGCGGTGATGTCCGCCGGGTCGACGTTGGAGACGAAGTACGGGGTGATGCCCGCGGTGCAGTACTCGCGCAGTGCCTGCGCCGCCATCGACGGGCCGAGGTCGGAGCCGCCGATGCCGATGTTCACCACGTTCTTGATCGTGTGGTTCGTGGCACCCCGCCACTCACCGCTGCGCAGGGCCTTGGCCAGCTCCCGCATCCGGTCGAGGGTGTGGTGGACGTCGGCGGCGACGTCCTGCCCGTCGACACTGAGGTCCTGGTCGATGGGCACGCGCAACCCGGTGTGCAGCGCCGCGCGGTCTTCGGTGGTGTTCACGTGCTCACCGTTGAACAGTGCCTGCCGGTACTGCTCGATCCCCTTCGCCCGGGCCACGTTGAGCAGCAGGCGCACGGTGTTCTCGTCGACGAGGTTCTTCGAGAGGTCGACGTGCAGCGGTCCGACGTCGAACGTCATGTCGCCGGCCCGGCCCGGGTCCTCACGGAAGAGGTCCTTCAGGGTGGTCCCCTTGAACCGCGTCGCGTGGGCGACCAGTGCCTGCCACTCCGGCGTCTTCGTCACAGGGGTGGGGTTCGGGACGGTGAAAGTCACAGCTGACGCCCTTTCGAGGATCCGGTGTCGGTAGTCGTTCTCGCTGTCCACGGTAGCGGAAAATCAGGGGGCGGGGTGCCGCGGAGTGCCCGGTTCCGGCGTCAGGGCGGAGAGGACGCGCTCCTGCAGCAGCCCGTTGCTCGCCACGGCCGAGCCGCCGTACGGGCCGGGGGTCCCGTCGAGGGCGGTGAACCGGCCGCCGGCCTCCCGGACGAGGATGTCCAGGGCGGCCAGGTCCCAGAGGTTGACCTCCGGCTCCGCGGCGACGTCCACCGCCCCCTCGGCCACCATGCAGTAGGACCAGAAGTCGCCGAATCCCCGCAGCCGCCACGACTCGTCCGTCAGGGCGATGAGCCGGTCACGCAGACCCAGCTCCTGCCATCCCCCCAACGAGGACAGGGACACCGAGCAGTCCGCCAGGTCCGCGACCTTCGAGACCGCGATGCGACGGGCCTCACCGGTGTTGAACACGGCCCAGGCGCCCATGCCCTCGGCGGCCCACCACCGCCGGGCCAGGCCCGGTGCGGAGACCACCCCGACGACGGGGGTGCCGTCCACGACCAGGGAGATCAGCGTCGCCCACACCGGCACGCCCCGCACGAAGTTCTTCGTCCCGTCGATCGGGTCGATCACCCACTGGCGGCCCGTCTTCGCCGAGTCCCCGGTGTCCCCGCCGAACTCCTCGCCCAGCACGGCGTCGTCGGGACGGCGGGTCGACAGCACCTCGCGCAGCTGCCGCTCCACCTCGGTGTCGGCGTCGGACACCGGGGTCAGGTCGGGTTTGGTGGTGATCTCCAGGTCCCCGGCGCCGAAGCGGTCCAGGGTGACCTTGTCGGCGACGTCGGCGAGGGACAACGCCAGCGTCAGGTCGTCGGAGTAGTCGGGGGTGCCGGTCGAGTCAGGGTTCGCTTCAGGGCTCGGTGCGCTCATGGCTCCAAGGATAGGGTCTCCACGACATGTCCGACACTGGAGGGGGAGCCGGCCACCGACCACAGCTTCCCGCCTGCGCTGACCCGCTCACACCGCCCGCCGGCGCCCTCGATCAACGCGCGGCCGGGCAGCAGGTCCCACGGCAGCACGCTGTGCTGGAACCAGCAGGCCCCGTTCCCCGCCGCCACGCCGGCCATGTCCACCGACGCAGAACCGTTGAACCGGACCGTCGCGAAATCCTGGACCGTGCCGGTGAACACCCGGTTCAGCTCCGGGGCCGCGATGTCGGTGGGGTGCAGGTAGCCGCTGAGGCAGGACTTCTCCGGGGGGAGGTCCGGCAGCGTACCGACCGGCGCGCCGTCCAGCGTGGTGGGGACGTCGGGGCCGCCGAACCAGGTGTAGCCCATCGCGGGACGGTGCACCGCGCCGAAATGCAGCTTCTCCGGGTCCTCCGGGTCACCGTCGACCAGGGCCAACGCCGAGCACCAGTAGTCGGAGCCGGTGGTGAAGTTGTAGGTGCCGTCCACCGGGTCGATCACCCAGGTACGTCCCGACGCCGACTCGGCGGACGCGCCCTCCTCGCCGAGCAGACCGTCCTGCGGGCGCAGCGTGCGCAGCACCTCGGCGACGAAGTCCTCGGCCGCGCGGTCGGCGGCGGTCACCACGTCGGACACCGAGGTCTTGAACTCCGTGGTGACACCGGCCTCGCGCATCCGCCACGCCAGGCGCCCGGCGTTGTAGACGAGGGCCTGGGCGAGGGTGCCGTCGTCGTCACGGTCATGGGAGATGATGAACGTCTTCGTGATGGCCTGCAGTGCGTCTGCCGGGATGGGGGAGTTCATGCGTCCCATTGTGCACGGGGTCCGCCCCCGGTGCCGAGCCCGGGGTGAGTAGACTGGACGACCATGCAGCCCGATGTGATCTCCGCGATCGACGACCTCGACTCCACCCTCACCACCATCGAGAAGGTGCTCGACCTGGACGAGCTGGAGTCACGCGCACGCGAACTCGAGGACCAGGCCGCCGACCCGTCACTGTGGGACGACCCCGACCACGCGCAGCAGGTCACCAGCCAGCTCAGCCACGTCCAGGCGCGCCTGAAGAAGGTGCGCGGACTGCGCGACCGGCTCAACGACCTGCCCGTGATGTACGAGATGGCCGAGGAGTCCGAAGGCGACGAAGCCGCCGAGGCCACCGAACTCGCCGACGCCGAACTCTCCGACCTGCGGGAGGAGATCGACTCCCTCGAGGTCACCACCATGCTCTCCGGCGAGTACGACGCCCGCGAGGCCGTGGTGAACATCCGCTCCGCCGCCGGTGGCGTCGACGCCGCGGACTGGGCGGAGATGCTCATGCGCATGTACACCCGCTGGGCGGAGAAGAGCGGGCACAAGGTCGAGGTCTACGACATCTCCTACGCGGAGGAGGCGGGCATCAAGTCCGCGACCTTCGTCGTCCACGGCGACTACATGTACGGCACCCTGTCGGTGGAGCAGGGGACCCACCGCCTGGTGCGCATCAGCCCCTTCGACAACCAGGGACGCCGCCAGACCTCCTTCGCCGAGGTGGAGGTGCTGCCCGTGGTCGAGACATCCGACCACGTCGACATCGACGACAACGACGTGCGCGTGGACGTCTACCGCTCGTCCGGCCCCGGCGGGCAGTCGGTGAACACCACCGACTCCGCGGTACGGCTGACGCACATCCCCACCGGCATCGTCGTGACCTGCCAGAACGAGAAGTCGCAGATCCAGAACAAGGCGTCCGCCATGCGGGTGCTCGCCGCGAAACTGCTGGAGCGTAAGCGCCAGGAGGAGGCCGCGGAGATGGACGCCCTGCGCGGCGACGGGTCGAACTCCTGGGGCAACCAGATGCGGTCCTACGTGCTGCACCCGTACCAGATGGTCAAGGACCTGCGGACGAACTTCGAGGTCAACGACCCCTCCAAGGTGCTCGACGGCGGGATCGACGGGCTGCTCGAAGCCGGGATTCGTTGGCGGATGGCCGAGCAGCAGGGCGACGACGCCTAGGGTCTCTGCACCCCGGGGGGTCGCGTGTGCGGGGGAGGGGACCGGGGCCGCCCCTTGTCGAACCGGCGGGACTGTGCCATGATCGACGGGCCCGGAGCGACGATGCCCCGGGCCCAGAGACCACCGACGGGTCGGATCCCGGACAAGCAGCTTGAGGAGAGCGGCATGAAAGCGAAGCATCTACCGGTGCTGTCGACGCTGCACGCCTCCTTTTCGCAGTGGCCGCTATCGAGCAGCCACCGCAGCCTCCAGCGCTGCCGCTGACTCCCACCCGTTTTCCCCGGGCGGGGCGTCAGTGCCCCGTCCGGATGACCGTCACGTGAGTACGCCCCGGGTATGCCCCGGTTTTCCCTGGGTTTCCCCTGGTTTCCCTGGAACCTCACTCCGCGACCCTGCCGCCGACGGCAGGGGCGACCGAACGCCCCGGACGCGCACCTGACTCCGCCGCCCTTTCACCAGAAAGGACGACCATCATGACCACTGACTCCGTCGACGTACCGGGGGTCACGCTGAAGGAGAACAAGCTCCTCAGCTTCGCCTCCGAGGTCGACGACAACACCCTCGACCAGGCGCGCCAGCTCGCCGGCATGCCCTTCGTCTTCCCCCACGTCGCCCTGATGCCCGACGCGCACTTCGGCAAGGGCTCCTCCGTCGGCACCGTCTTCGGGACGCACCGCGCGGTGATCCCCGCCGCCGTCGGCGTGGACATCGGCTGCGGGATGATCGGCGTGAGGACCTCCTTCACCGCCGCTGACCTCGACGGACACGACCTCACCGAGTTGCGCGACGCCATCGAGCGCACCATCCCGCTGTCCCCCGGGGCGGTACAACGGCTGGGACCTGGGCAGCTCGGCGGAGGCCCGGACCCGGGAGCTCGCGCAGCACGCCGAGAAGACCGGGGTGGACCTGGGGCACTCGCCGAAGTGGCGTCAGCAGCTGGGTTCGCTCGGCGGCGGCAACCACTTCATCGAGCTCTGCCTCGACGAGGAGGAGCGGGTGTGGATGTTCCTGCACTCCGGGTCGCGCGGGGTCGGCAACAAGATCGCCCAGAAGCACATCAAGGCCGCCCAGCGGTTGATGCGCACATTCTGGGTGCAGCTGCCCGACGACGACCTGGCCTACCTCCCGGAGGGGACCCCGGAGTTCGACGCCTACCTGCGCGATCTCGCGTGGGCCCAGCGGTTCGCCTGGTTGAACCGTGAGGAGATGATGGACAGGTTCTCCCGGCTGCTCGGTGAATGGGTCGGACAGCCCGTGGAGGAGACCGAGAGGATCAACTGCCACCACAACTACACGGTCAAGGAACGGCACTACGGCCGCACGGTGTGGCTGACCCGGAAGGGTGCGGTCCGCGCCGACGAGGGTGTCAAGGCACTGATCCCCGGCTCGATGGGGACGGCGTCCTATGTGGTCGAGGGGCGTGGATTCGCACCCGGGCTGCGCTCCGCTCCCCACGGTGCGGGACGGCGATTCTCCCGGAACCAGGCGCGGAAGCGCTTCAGCGCGGACGACCTGGACGCCCGGATGGACGGCATCGTCTACCGTCCCGGCGACGCGTTCGTCGACGAGATCCCCGACGCCTACAAGGACATCGACGTGGTCATGGCCGACGCCGAGCCCCTGGTGACGGTGCTGCACAAGCTGCGCCAGGTGATGAACGTCAAGGGGACGTAGGGGCCGCCACCGGGGCCGGGGAGGTGGGGACGAGGGGGGACGTGGCCTCAGGTGAGGCTGAAGCCGCCGTCGCTGGTCAGCACCTGGCCGACGATCCAGGCACCGTCCTGAGTCGACAACCAGCCGATCAGATGCGCAGGGTCGTCAGGGACGCCGACCCGCCCGAAGGGCAGTGAAGTGAATCGTTCGTCGAGCGCATCCAGGTCCCGGTCGCTGGTGTCGGCATCAAGATAGCCGGTGTTCACGGGGCCGGGATTGACGGTGTTCAGCACGATGCCGAGGCGCATCAGTTCCGCGGCGACAGTCTTCGTCACTCCGGCGAGTGCCGCTTTGCTGGTGGCGTAGGCGACCTCACCGGGCATCGGCCCATCGAGCTGGCCGGAGGTCATCCAGAAAACACGGCCGACCGGCTCGTCGAAAGGCCCTCTGGACGGTACCGGTTCGCCGGGACGCGCCGGGTGTTCTGTCCTGGCACCTGACTTCCGGCGGGCGAATTCCGCGGTGAGTAGCAGTGAAGAGCGGGTGTTGGTGTTCCAGAATGCGTCGAGACGGTCCGCGGTCATGTCAAGGATGCTGCCGTCATCACCGCTGCGGGCGTGGTTGCAGACCAGAATGTCCAGCTGTCCGGTGAGGGCGAATGCGGCGTCGAGTACGGCGTCGATGTTCGCCGCATCGGATAAATCTGCGGGAACGTCGGAGAAGAGTGCGTCGCCGGAGAGGGAGGAGCGGACTCCGTCCCGGACCGCGTCCAGATCATCCCCGCCCCACGGGAGACGAAGGTCATGGTCCCTGTGGTGGTGAATGACCACATTCGCGCCTAGAGCAGCGAGTGTCCGGGCGACACCGAATCCGATGCCGCGCCGTCGGGAGACACCGGTGACGAGCGCGGTTTTACCTGCTAAGGGAAGACGGCCGGTCATGGGGCCGAGTGTAGCTGACGAGGTGGTCCTGCCTTGACCGCGGTGATCTCACCGTGGGCACGGCCCGGACGCCCGGGCCTCTCCGCCGCGTGGGTGACGGTGAACCCGGCGTCCTCGACGAGCGACACCAGGGCGGGGACGGGCCAGTAGTAGGCGGGGGCCACGGCATGGTCGAACACGGTCCGGGTCCCGGCGGTGAAGAAGCCGAGCAGCAGACCACCGCCGGTTCGCAGGCACCGGGCGAACTCGGCCAGTGCTGCGTCGATGCCGGCCGGCGGGAGGTGGATCAGCGAATACCAGGCGAGGATCCCGCCGAGGGAACCGGGAGCGACACCGAGGTCCCGGGCCTGCCCGAGACGGTAGGGGACCTCCGGATAGGTCTGCCGGGCCAGGTCGATGAACTCCGGCACCGGGTCCACCCCTTCGACATCGACGCCGCGGCTGTGCAACCAGTGGGTCCACTGTCCGGGACCGCACCCCACGTCGACGAGCGGACCGTCCATCCGGTGCGCCCAGGTGCCGACGAGACGGAGGTCCGCCTCCTCTGCATGGCTGATGCGGCCGACGGCGTCGACGTACTCGTCGGCCCGGGCACCGTAGGCGGATGCCACCGGGTCGGACGTGGGGTCGGGTATCGGGTCGGTCATGGGGTCGTCGGCCTTAGTTCGCCGGGTATTCCATCGGGGCACCGGGGCCGAGGGGGATACCCAGCGCCCACCAGGCCAGGAAGAACAGGAACCAGCCGACCAGCATCGCCATCGAGTACGGGATCGACATTGACAGCAGTGTCCCGAGGCCGGCCTTCCGGTAGTACCGGCTGAGGAAGGAGAAGGCGAGGGCGAAGTAGGGGCTCATCGGGGTGATGATGTTCGTGGTGGAGTCGCCGATGCGGAAGAGCATCTGGGTGACCTCGGGGGAGATGCCGACGTACATCATCATGGGCACGACCACCGGCGCCATCAGTGCCCACTGGGCTGAGCCGGAGGTGATCATCATGTTGAGCAGGCACACCATCACGAGGAACCCGGTGAACAGCACCACCGGCGGCAGGTCCCAGGTCTGCAGCAGCTCACTGCCCTTGATGGACAGGAACTGGCCCAGGTTGGACCACTGGAACCACGCCAGGAACTGTGACACAGCGAAGAACAGGACCATCATCGGCAGCAGGGTCTTCAGCCCCCGCACCATGAACTCCGGGATGTCGGAGGCCGAGGTCACGGAGCCGACGGCCACGCCGTAGACGGTGCCGAGCAGGAAGAACCCGAGGGCGATGGGCACGGCGATGTCGGTGATCAGGGGACTGTCCATCACCGAGCCGCCCTCGCCCTGCAGCGGGGACCCGGAGACGAAGAGCAGGGCGAAGTAGACCGCCAGTCCCACGAGGCTGACGAGGCCGGTGATCCTCAGGCCCCGGACCTCCGCCTCCTTGAGGGTCAGGTCGGTGGTCTCGTTGCCGTCCTCGTCGGTGAAGGCGACCTCGTCGTAGTTGACGTGGTCGTGGTCCACCAGCTGGTGGATGCGCCTGTTCATGAAGAGTTCGGTGAGCAGCGTGATGATCACGGCCAGCACGACGGCGGAGGCCATCACGAAGAAGTAGTTGGCGAGGGGGTTCACCACGTAGTCGGGGTCGACGATCTGCGCGGCGGAGGTGGACAGCCCTGACAGCAGGACGTCGGTGATGTTGAGGACGAGGGAGGAGTTGAATCCGCCGGAGGACGCTACGAAGGCCACCATAGCGCCGACGATGGGGGAGCGCCCGATGGCGTGGAAGGCCATGGCGCCGAGGGGGATGACGATGACGTAGACCGCGTCGGACGCCACCGATCCGGTGACCCCGGCGAGGGCGACGGCGAAGGTCAGGGTCTTCGGGCCGGTCTTCGCCACCATCGCCCGCACCAGGGCGCTGATGAGCCCCGCGTACTCGGCGACGGCGACGCCGAGCATCACGGTGATGATCACGCCCAGCGGCGGGAAGTCGGTGTAGTTGGTGACCACGCCTGTCACGATCTGGTGCAGGCCGTCGGTGGTCAGGAGGTTGGTCACCTCGACGGGGTCCCCGGACTGGGGGTCGGAGGCGGACCATCCGGCCAGTGATCCCAGCCAACTGATCACGAGGACGAGTCCGCCGAGGATGGCGAAGAGCCAGAACGGGTTGGGCAGTTTGTTGCCCAGCCATTCGATCCATCCGAGGAATCCGTGTGGTCTGGCCTTCCTTCCAGAGGCCTCTGGTGTGTGCGACGTCTCGACTGTGCCCGACGGGGTCGGGGTCTCCTGTGGCGTCATGGGGCAGCAGACTACCAACCTGGCAGGGGACGCGCAGGATATGCACAGAGATAGAATTGTCACACCAGCCACATGCGTTTCTTTTGTCACAGATGGTCGGGTACGGTAGCGACGTGATCACATTCGACAAGGTCAGCAAGACATACCGGACATCCACCCGGCCGGCATTGCAGGACATCTCGGTCGAGATCGGAAAAGGGGAGTTCGTTTTCCTCATCGGCCCCAGTGGGTCGGGCAAGTCGACCTTCCTGCAGCTGATGATCCGGAAGGAGGAGGTCGACGCCGGCAACCTGCACGTCGCCGACTTCCACGTCAACACCCTCCCCAGGCGGAAGACCCCCCAGCTGCGCCAGAAGATCGGGTACGTCTTCCAGGACTTCCGGTTGCTGCCGAACAAGAATGTCTACGACAACGTCGCCTTCGCCCTGGAGGTCACCGGCCGACGCCGCGACGCCATCGAGAAGTCCGTCCCCGAGGTCCTGGACATGGTCGGGCTGGCGGGCAAGAGCCAGCGCATGCCCGACGAACTGTCCGGCGGTGAGCAGCAGCGCGTCGCCATCGCGCGGGCCACGGTGAACCGTCCTCTCGTCCTGCTCGCCGACGAGCCGACCGGCAACCTGGACCCGGACACGTCCGCGGAGATCATGGCGCTGCTCAACCGCATCAACCGCGGGGGGACCACCGTCGTGATGAGCACGCACGACGACGTCGCCGTCGACTCCATGCGCCGTCGCGTCCTGGAACTGTCCAACGGGAAGCTCGTCCGCGACGACGCCCACGGCATCTACGCCGTCGGGCGATAGGAAGGAACACGACCATGCAGATCCGTTTCGTCCTCAAGGAAGCACTCGGCGGGCTGGCCCGCCACGTGACCATGACCGTCGCGATGGTCATCACCACCGCCATCTCCCTGGCGCTGCTGGCCACCGGCGTGCTCATCACCAACATGACCGCCGACACCAAGGAGCTCTACCTCGACCGCATCGAGGTCATGGTCCAGCTCGACGACGAGATCTCCGCCGATGACCTCGACTGCTCCAGCGAGGCGTGCCGGGACATCCGCGACACCCTCGACGCCGACGACGACGTCGAGTCGGTGACCTACCGCAACAAGGACCAGAGCTACCAGCGTTTCGTGGAGCTCTTCGGCGAGTCCGACCCCGTCCTGGTGGAGCAGACCTCGCGGGACGCCTTCCCCGCGGCGCTGCACGTGCGCCTCGCCGACCCGTTGGACACCAGCCCCATCGACGAGATCGCCGAGAAGCCGGGCGTGTCGACGATCGTCGACCAGCAGGACGACCTGCGCGGGGCGACGCAGAACCTCGACGCGGTACGTAACGCCAGCTTCGTGCTCGCCGCCGTCCAGGCCGTCGCCGCCGTCTTCCTGATCATGAACATGGTGCAGCTCGCGGCGTACTCCCGACGGCAGGAGACCAGCATCATGCGCATGGTGGGTGCGACCCGGTGGTACACCCAGGCGCCGTTCATCCTCGAGGCCGTGTTCGCCTCGCTCATCGGTTCGCTGCTGTCGGTCGGCGCGCTGCTGCTGGGCAAGACCTTCCTGCTGGACCAGGCGCTCGGTTCCCTGTACGACGCGAACCTCATAGCCAGGATCACCGGGGCGGACATCTGGCTGGTGTCGCCGTTCGTCGTCCTGGCGGGGGCGCTCGTCGCCGGGGTGACTGCGCAGGTCACACTGCGCTGGTACGTGAAGAAGTAAGCGGGTAGACTTCGTCGGGCTATGGCGAAGAAGAGCACACCGGTGGATTCCGGACGGAAAAAGGGCGAGAAGGCCGCCAAGTCGGGCAAAGCCGGCACGAAGAACGGCGGCCCGCTGGTTGTCGCCACCAACCGTAAGGCCCGCCACAACTACCGCATCCTCGACACCGTCGAGGCCGGTGTCGCCCTCGTCGGTACCGAAGTCAAGGCGCTGCGGCAGGGCAAGGCGTCCCTGGTCGACGCCTTCGCCACCATCGACGACGGTGAAGTGTGGCTGCGTAACCTCCACATCCCCGAGTACGCGCAGGGGACGTGGACGAACCACGCGCCCCGCCGGGTGCGGAAACTCCTGCTCCACCGTGGCGAGATCGACTCGTTGATGGGGAAGGTCCGCGACGGCAACAACACCCTGGTCCCGCTGCAGCTCTACTTCGTCTCCGGGCGTCTGAAGGTGGAGCTGGCACTGGCCACCGGTAAGCAGGACTACGACAAGCGTCAGGACATCAAACGCCGCACCGAGGAGCGCGAGGCCACCCGTGAGGTCGGCCGGCGGATCAAGGGAATACAGGGCTGAGCCGGCGGGTTGACCAGGGTAGCTCAACCGCAGTAGGATGAGTGATCCTGCCACCGCCGAGCTTTCCGGTGACAGGGATGCAGGACTGACGAAAGTCACCGGGGTCGATCAGGTTTCGACTTCGTGCATTGAGCCAGGGGAAGCGTGCCGGTGCAGGCTGGAGACCACCGTAAGCGTCGCGGCAACTCATAGGCGCCGAGAAGAACACTCAGCGCGACTACGCCCTCGCTGCCTAATCAGCGACCGCGTGTCTGTCAGCCCGGGTAGGTCCCTGACCCGGTCACTGGCATCAGCTAAGGGACTTGACGCTGCCGTCCTGTCGTTCGGGCGAGTAGCGGACATTTCAGAGCGACTGGGCTCATCATCCGGGCACGTCCGCATGACCCGGAGAGTCGAGCAGAGATGACCGCGGACTGCGCACGGAGAAGCCCTGGCGAGGTCGCGAAGGACCCGGGTTCAATTCCCGGCGGCTCCACTACAGGCACTTCCCCCGGTCACGCCGACCGGGGGTTTTGTCTGTCTGCGCAGGTGACAGGGGTGTTCTGTGCTGGACCAGGCAGCGGCAAATGGACGCCGTCAGTACCCTGTGCTGCCACGTCGTTGCCGCGGTGAGGCTTTCGTTGTCATGACATGACGCGCCCTGGGGGCAGGGCATTGCTTTATATAGCGCCCTTTGGGGCAGAGGGGCATTTCGGTCGGTACCCGACGCCGTTCCAACAGTGCCGTGGAGTTGGTCGAGCGTCGGGGTGGAGCAGCGTGGCCGGTTGTTCAGGGTTCAAGAGTCCCGCGAGGGACGGGACCGCCTATAATCTCTCCTGTTGTTTCATGTCGGGTCAGTAAACATCCCCAGGAGTATTCGTGCGCCTCACACGCCGTCACTGTTCCACCCGCCGTTCCGGTCTCCGTCCCCTCGTCAGTGTTGCAGCGGCAGCGCTCGCGCTGGCTGTCGTCGGTGCGCCGGCCGCTGCCGCCGTCGGTTTCTCCACCGGCGTCGTGGCCACGCCCGCGATCCCGCGGTGCGAGCCGGACATCGTGGTCATCGTCCCCGGTGGCGGCCAGTCGATGCCGGGGCTCCCGGACAACCTGCCTGTCGGTGCCTACACCTCGGACTTGGGCGCGCGGCTCGAGAAGTTCGGGACCTCCACGACGAGGACGGTCGGCTACAACACGGTGCCGTTCGTCTCCATGGCGTACACCGACAGCCAGGCGGACGGCATCGCCAAGACCCGTCAGCTCATCGCCCGTACGGCAGCCCAGTGCCCGTCGTCGACGATCAGCCTCACCGGTTACTCCCTCGGGGCGGACGTGGCCTCGCGCGTCGCCGCCGACATCGGCCATGGTCGCGGGCCGATCAGCGCGGACAGGTTCGGGTCCGCCGCGGTGATCTCCAGTCCCAACCGTGGGGCGGATTCCGTGGAAGGTGGGTCGGCCCGTGGTGGAGAGGGGGTCTTCGGGGCGCTCCCCGGTGGCTACGGTGAGCTCGCCGGGCGGGTCATGGACATCTGTGACCGCAACGACTACATCTGCAACTCCGATGAGCGCACGCGGAACACGCGGAGCCACGCCGACGAGCTCACTGAGATGACCGCCGTCGACCAGGCGGCGACGGGCAGTTCCGATGTCCGCGGGGCCGAGAGCAGGAGCATGGTCACCGAGGTTCCCTTCGGTCTCGTCCCGGGCCAGTATGCGCATGTCGCGAGCTACGCTGGACATGGCGGGGTGAATCCTGCGTACGGGTTCCTGCGAAGTAACTTCTGAGTCGCGTTCCCTCCGCGTCCGTACCTCGTCTGCCCGCTTCCGGGGGTTGGAGCGGTGTGTCGGCGCGCTGCGCCGGTACAGTCTGAGGAACGACGATGGTGAGGAGAGCGATTATGGTGGCCGAGGCCCGAGGGCGTAGCGCCTACGACCGTGAGACCGTCCTTCGTACATGCGTCGAAGTCTTCAACCGCCGCGGGTACGAGGCCACCAGCATGGGGATGCTGGCCAAGGAGCTGGGAATCTCGAAGGCGGGGATCTACCACCACGTGACCTCCAAGGAGGAGATCCTCGAGGTGGCGTCCGATCGGGCCCTGGCTGGCCTGGAGGCAGCACGGCACCGCTGCGAGTCGCTGGAGGGTACCTGGAGCGAGAAGCTGGCGTACCTGCTGCGGGAGTCGGTCCGCCTGGCGATCGACGACCGTCCCTACGTCGCCCTGTTGCTCCGACTCCGGGGGAATTCGCCGGTCGAACTCGCCGCCCTCGAACGACGACGGGAGCTGACCCGGTTCCTGGAGGACCTGATGGTCCGTGCCCAGGAGGCGGGGGAGATCCGCGACGACGTGGACGCCCGCCTCCAGGCGCGACTCCAGCTCGGCATGGTGAACTCCGTGGTGGAGTGGTTCGTGTCGGGCGGGGCGACGGGCGTGGGGGAGCTGCAGGACAACGTTGTGCAGCTGGTTTTCCGCGGTATCGCCGCGTAGGCGCCGGGGAGCCGTCACGTAGCCGCGCCGTAGCCGTCGCACGCCCGCCAGATAGTTTCGGCCCCGTTAGTGACATGGCTCATGTTTTGTGTAGGATAGCGACCATCCCATCTACCGACCGAACGGTCGGCAGGTACAGGGCGACCCACTGCGAGAAGAGATGGTGAGCATGACTGCGCTGATCACGAACCGTGCCGCCGGCGGCGGCCCGGAGCTGGACATTGAATACGCTTCCCGTGACGAGATCACGGCATTGCAGATCGACCGGACGAAGGCCACGTTACGGCACGTGTACTACAACGTGCCCCATTACCGGAAGGCCTTCACCGACCTCGGTGTGCACCCGGACGACTTCCGGGAGATGGCGGACTTGGCGAACTACCCCATGACCGAGAAGGAGGATCTCAGGCAGAACTACCCGTTCGGCATGTTCGCCGTGCCGCAGGAGCAGATCGCCCGTGTCCACGCCTCGTCCGGGACGACGGGACGTCCCACCGTGGTCGGCTACACCCACCGAGACATCGAAACGTGGTCGGAGCTGGTGGCCCGGTCACTCCGTGCCGGCGGAATGCGTCCCGGCGACAAGATCCAGGTCGCGTTCGGCTACGGACTGTTCACCGGCGGCCTCGGCGTGCACTACGGAGTCGAGAAGCTCGGCGCGACGGCGATCCCCACGTCCGGAGGCATGACGGAGCGTCAGGTCCAGATCATCCAGGACTTCCAGCCCGACGGCATCATGTGTACGCCGTCCTACATGCTCAACATCGTCGACCGGATGGTGAAGGAGGGGATCGACCCCGCGGAGACGTCCATCCGGGCCGGGATCTTCGGTGCTGAACCGTGGACCGCGGGCATGCGTGACGAACTGGAGAACGTCATGGGCATCACCGCCACCGACATCTACGGGCTGTCGGAGGTGATGGGGCCTGGGGTCGCCCAGGAGTGCGTCGAGACCCGCGACGGCCTGACCTTCTGGGAGGACCACTTCTACCCGGAGATCGTCGACCCGGAGACCGGCGAGCAGTTGCCGGACGGCGAGGTGGGGGAGCTGGTGATCACCTCGTTGACCAAGGAGGCGTTCCCCGTCATCCGCTACCGCACCCACGACCTCACCAGGCTGCTGCCCGGGACGGCCCGCTCGATGCGTCGTATCGACAAGATCCTCGCCCGCAACGACGACATGATCATCCTGCGCGGCGTCAACTGCTTCCCCTCGCAGTTCGAGGAGATCATCACCGAGCACACCGACCTGCGGCCCCGCTACCAGTGCGTCCTCGACAGGAAGGGGCGGATGGACACGCTGACCATCAAGGTGGAGGCCGCCGACGGACTCAGCGAACATCACCGCGACGACGCCGCGGCGTGGCTGAACCGTGAGATCAAGAACCGTATCGGTGTCTCGACGGCCGTCGAGGTCCTCGCGACGCTGGACACCGGGGAGGGCAAGGCCACGCGGTTGGTCGACAACCGGCCGAAGGCGTAGGACGCCGCCTGCTGCAGCCGGACCCCGCCGTCACCTGTTGGCGAACCGCTCCAGGTTCTCGGGGTTGCCGGCCACGATGATCTGGTCGGTGCGGCACAGCACCCGGTCGGAGTGGAAGGGCACCCATGCCCCGTCGGACCGGCGTACCGACACCACCCGCACGCCGTACCTCTCCCACAGGCGGTCGATGTCCACCGACGTCCCGACGAGGAGGTCTGGCGGGGTCAGCTTGATCATCCCGTAGTCCTCGTCGAACTGGGCGAAGTCCTTGAACCGGCCTCCGAGCAGGTGGGCCACGCGGCGTCCGGTGTCACGCTCGGGCCGTACGACGTGGTGGACCCCGACCTGTGTCAGGATCCTGGCGTGGGCGTCCGAGTCGGCCTTCGCCCAGATGCTCGGCACCTCCAGTTCGACCAGGTTCGATGCGGTGAGCACCGAGGACTCCAGGTCCGAGCCGATGCCGACAACCACCCGTTCGACCTCGTGGACGCCGAACTGCACCAGGGTCTCGCGGTCGGTGGTGTCGCCCACCGCGGCGTCGGTGAGGAAGCCGGAGCACTCCTGCACCGGCCGGGCGTCGGAGTCCATGCCGAGGACCTCGACCCCGTGGCAGGTCAGTTCCTCGGCGAGCGAGGCGCCGAACCGCCCCAGGCCGAGGACGACGACAGGTGGGAGGTCGATGCGTCCGCGGACGCGGCGTAGTGACTTAACCAATGAAGGGCCTCTCTTCCGGGTAGGTGAAACGACGTGCGCTGTTTCTCGCGGCGAGTGCGACGACGAGGGTGACCGGGCCTATCCTGCCCAGGTACATCAACGCGCACAGCACCAGCTGCGAGGCGGTGCCCAGGTCTGCGGTGATGCCGGTGGACAGTCCGACGGTCGCGAACGCGGAGACGACCTCGAAGGTCACCTGGTCGCCGGTGAACTGCGGCTCGAGCAGACGCACCGTCCCGACGGCGGCGACGACGAGTGCCACGCTCACCGCGGCGACCGTCAGCGCCTGGCGGACGACGGGTTGGCTGATGCTCCGGTGGCCGATGGTGGCGACACGTTGGCCCCTGACTTCGGCGACGATCGCGGCGACGAGCACCGCGACGGTGGTGATCTTGACGCCGCCGGCGGTACCGGCGGAACCGCCGCCGATGAACATCAGCAGGTCCGTCCCCATCAGGGTCACGGGGTGGAACTCGCCGTAGTCCAGGGAGTTGAATCCGGCGGTGCGTGGGGTCACCCCCTGGAAGAACGCGGCGAGGAGCCTGGTGCCTGTCGGCAGACCCGCCAGGGTGTTGTTCCACTCCAGGGCGGCGACCATGCCCACGCCGGCGACGACGAGGACCGCCGTCCCGGTCACCGTGACCCGCGTCGTGACCGACAGTCTCCGCAGGCGGTACGGGGTCCGTCGGACCGTCGCACGGAGGCGTCCCCACAGTTCGGCGATCACCGGGAAGCCGAGACCGCCGAGCATCAGGGCGGCGGCCAACGGCAGGATGATCCAGGCGTCGCCGACGTAGGGGACCAGGCTGTCGCTGCGCAGTCCGAACCCGGCGTTGTTGAAGGCGGACACCGCGTGGAACAGGCCTTCCCAGCATGCCCGGGGCAGCGGCATGCCGTAGGCCGAGGCGAACCTGGCCGCCGTGATCACCGTGACCGTCGCCTCGCACACGACGGTGATCAGCAGGGTCGCCAGCACTGTGCGGCCGATGTCGCCGGTGTTCAGCGAGCGGTTCTCGGCGCGGGTGAAGAGCCGGGAGCGTAGTCCGATGCGACCGGTGAGCAGCATGCCGGCCAGGGACGTCACGCTCATGATGCCGAAGCCGCCGATCTGGATGAGGGACAGGATGACGACCTGCCCGAGACCGCTCCAGTGCGAACCGGTGTCGACCACGACCAGTCCGGTCATCGTGACGGCGGAGGTGACGGTGAACAACGACGACACCAGGTCCGTCCCGTCGCCGGACGAGGACGCCACGGGCAGGCTCAGCACCACCGTGCCGACGGCGATGAGCGCGAGGAATCCGACGGCGACTGCCTGGGCCGGAGAGAGTCTGACCTGCGGTATCCGCAGGTCACGAACGTGTCGACGGGGACGACTGAATTCCACCGCTATGAGCGTAGTCCTGTGGGACGGTCTTTGGCCAGAGCCTGTCTGGGGCCGGTGTGGCCCGGTGTGGACCGGTGGGCGGTCACACCCGCAGGTCGCCCTTCTCGACGGACTTCGGGACGGCCCAGGCTGCCACGAAGGAGATGACGCACACGACCGCCAGGTACAGGCCGATCGTCCACGACCGGCCGGTCGAGTCGAGCAGCAGCTGGGCGATCAACGGTGCGAACGCCCCGCCGATGACCGAGCCGATCGCGTAGCCGATGGAGGTGCCGGAGTAGCGGACGCCGGCGGGGAACATCTCGGCGTACAGGGCCGGCTGGGGTGCGTAGCACGGTCCCAGCGCCATACCCAGGATCACCACGGCGAGGATGAACATGCCGGTGTCGCCGGTGTCGATCAGCGACCACATCGGAATCAGCCAGGCGATCAGCAGCGCGTAGCCGACCATGAAGGTCACGCGCCGTCCGATCCGGTCGGACATCCAGCCGCCGAGGAAGGTGAAGACCAGCCACACGGCGCCGCCGCACAGGGCGACGACCAGTGTGGCGGTCTTCGTCATCCCCAGTTCGGCGGTCCCGTAGGACGAGAAGAAGGCGATGATCATGTAGCCCACTGCGTTGGTGCCGGCGAAGATCAGGGCGGCCAGGACGACACCGCGCCAGTGGTACCGGAACAGTGAGCTCAGGGGCGCGGACGCCTCCTTCTTGCGGGCCTGCATCTCCACGAACACGGGGGACTCGTCGACGGCCCGGCGGATCACGTACCCGGTGAGGATCAGGATGATCGAGGAGAGGAACGGGATGCGCCATCCCCAGGAGAGGAAGGCCTCGTCGGACATGGAGCTGGTCAGCACCATCATGAAGGTGGTCGCGAGGATGAGGCCGAGCGGCACGCCGATCTGCGGGTAGGCGCCGAACCAGCCACGCTTCTCCCGTGGCGCGTGTTCGACGGCCATCAGGGCGGCGCCGCCCCATTCGCCGCCGGCGGACAGTCCCTGGAGGATGCGGAGCAGCACGAGCAGGATCGGCGCGCCGACACCGATGGAGGCGTAGGTGGGGAGGAGGCCGATCAGGGCGGTGGCGAGTCCCATCCCGACGAGGGTGAGGACGAGCAGGAGTTTGCGCCCGTAGCGGTCGCCCAGGTGGCCGGCGATCACGGCGCCGAGGGGGCGGAACAGGAAACTGATGCCCAGTGACGCCCAGGAGAAGATCTGGGCGAGGGTGCTCTGGGACCCGACGGGTTCGAAGAACAGGGGTGCGAAGACGAAGGCCGCGGCCTGGGCGTAGATGAAGAAGTCGTACCACTCGATGGTGGTGCCGACCATCGTGCCGGCGAGGACCCGGCGTTCCTCGCGACGGCGCTCGGGTGAGCGGAGGTCGGTGGGGCCGTCGGCGGGACGTCCGGTGTCGGTGGGTTCGGGCGCGGGCGTTGCGCCCGGGGTGAGTGTAGTCACGGGGGACTCCAGGGGGATTCGGTGGAGAGCAGGTGTGAACAGCTATGACAGGTACAGACAGGTACAGACAGGTACAGCCGGGGGCTACCCCGTGGCGACGACGCGTGAGGTGCCGCGGAACTGCGCGATGACCCGGCCGTCGCAGGTGAGTTCGACGTCGGTGATGCCGTTGCGTCCCCAGGTGTCGGACTGCACGGCGCGGCCGTGGATGCGTTGGCCCTCCTTGCCCGGTGCGATGTAGTGCATGGTGTTGAACGCGGCGACGGCGGGTCGGCCGCCGGAGTTGCAGGCGCCGGCGAAGAGGGAGTCGGCGAAGGCGTAGAGGAAGCCGCCGTGGGCGTTGCCGTGCCCGTTGCACATCTCGGGGCGCAGAACGAACTCGCCTTCGCACACCCCGTCCTCCAGTGCGGTGATGGTGACGCCGAGCAGCTGGGAGGCCCGGTCGTCGCGGAACATGGTCCGCACCCAGTCGAAGGCGGGGTCGTCGGCGACGCCGGGGGCGAGGATCGTCTCGGGTGTCGTCATCACTGCCCCCAGGTCGCGTAGGTGGTGTCTTCCTTCTCCACGAGGGTGAGCACGTCGTAGGTGGCCACGGTCTCGCCGTCCTGGTTGGTGATCAGGGCGTCCCAGCAGACCTCCCCGTAGTCGTCGGTGACGCGTGGGGTGATGCGCTTCGCCGTCAGCGTGACCCGGATGGTGTCGTCGTAGCTGACGGGGGTGATGAACCGCAGGTTCTCGAGTCCGTAGTTGGCGAGGACGGGTCCGGGGGCGGGTTCGACGAACAGTCCTGCGGCCCAGCTGACCAGCAGGTAACCGTGGGCGACGCGGCGGGGGAAGAAGGGGTTCGCGGTGGCGGCGGCCTCGTCGGTGTGGGCGTAGAAGGTGTCGCCGGTGGTGTCGGCGAAGTACCGGATGTCGTCCAGGGTGACCGTGCGCGGTTCGGAGACCAGCTGGTCGCCGATGCGCAGCTCCGTCAGAGACTTCCGGAAGGGGTGCACGCCGGTGCCGGCGTCGATGTCCTGCCGGGTGACGGTGTTCGTGGCGGCGCCGCGTACCCATTCCCCGGTGACGGCGGTGAGGTGGTCGGGGGAGCCCTGGACGGCGGTGCGCTGCATGAAGTGGGTGATGCCGCGGACGCCGCCGAGTTCCTCGCCGCCGCCGGCGCGTCCGGGGCCGCCGTGGACCAGGACGGGCAGGGGGGAGCCGTGGCCGGTGGAGCTCTTCGCGTCCTGGCGGTTCACCAGGTGGAGGCGCCCGTGCAGGGCGGCGATGCCGCGGGACACGGTGGCCGCGGTGTCCATGTCGTCGGTGACGAGGGAGGCCACCAGGGAGCCGCGGCCGAGGTTCGTCAGTTCGACCGCCTCGGTCACGTCCCCGGTGCCCTTGTCGTCGTAGCCGAGGACGGTGACCACGGGGCCGAAGGCCTCGGTGTCGTGGACGGCGGGTGTCCGCGGGTCGTCCACGGACAGGATCGTGGGGGAGAAGAAGGCGCCGCCGCGCGTCCCCTCGGGGACCCCGCCGCCGTAGCGGACGGTGGCGCCGGCGTCGACGAGGGACCGGACGGCGCCGGCGACGTCGGCCTGCTGGTCGGTGGAGACCAGCGGGCCCATCGTCGTGGCGTCGTCGCGGGGGTCGCCGAGGACGACCTTCTCGTCGAGCTTCGCGGCGAGGGCGTCGACGACGTCGTCGACGAGTGCCGACGGCACGACGGCGCGGCGGACGGCGGTGCATTTCTGGCCGGCCTTCGCCGTCATCTCGGTGAACAGGATCCGGATGTAGGCGTCGAACTCCGGGGTGCCCGGGGTGGCGTCGGGGGCGAGGATCGCGGCGTTGAGGGAGTCGGCCTCGGCGGAGAAGCGCAGGCCCTGGCTCTGGACCGCCTCGGAGCCGCGGAGGAGCCGGGCGGTGTCGGCGGAGCCGGTGAAGGCGAGGTGGTCGCGCTCGTCGAGGTGGTCGACCAGGTCCCGGCCGCCGCCGGTGATGAGCTGGAGCGACCCGTCGGGCAGGAGGCCGGACTCGGTCATGAGTCGGACGCACTCCACCGCGACAGGTGCGGTCTGGGTGGCGGGTTTGACGATCGACGGGACACCGGCGACGAAGGCGGGGGCGAACTTCTCGAGCATCCCCCAGACCGGGAAGTTGAAGGCGTTGACCTGTGCAGCCACGCCCGGGATCGCGGTGTGGATGTGACGGGCGACGAAGCTGCCGTCCCTGCTCAGGACCTCGACGGGGCCGTCGGGGATGACGTTGGTGTTGGGGAGTTCCCGCCGCCCCTTCGACGAGAAGGCGAAGAGCGTGCCGATGCCGCCGTCGATGTCGATGAGGTTGTCGCGGCTGGTCGTCCCGGTGGCGAAGGACAGCCGGTAGAGGCTGTCCCGTCGGTCGTTGAGGTGGAGCGCGAGGTTCTTGAGGATCAGCGCCCGCTCGTGGGTGGTGAGTTCGCCCAGGTGGCGTTGTCCGACGGTCCGGGCGTGGTCGACGGCGGCGGCGATGTCCACGGAGCCGTCGGCGACGGCCTGTGCGGTCGTCGCCCCGGTCGAGGCGTCGGTGACGGGTGTGACCCGCGCGCCGGGTGCGGACGGGTCGGGGGTGATCCACCGGTCGGCGATGTAGCTGGGCAGGGTGGTGACGTCGGCCTGTGCAGGTGCGGAAGCGGTCACGGGTGTCCTTTCTGCGGTACATGGTTACCGAACGATCGGTCGGTATGGGTATGGTATCGCACAGGAAAGAAGTGAGCCAACACACAGTTGGCGCGACGGAGGAGATCGGGAGGAGAACGGATGGACGACGGGATGTGGCGGATCAGGCTCGGTGAGCTCGACGAGAAGATGGGGGTGCGTATCCTCCGGGAGAGTCCGGAGGAGGTCGTGGCGACGATGCCGGTGGCGGGGAACCGGCAGTCGCTCGGACTGCTGCACGGCGGTGCCATGGTGGCACTGGCCGAGGCGGTCGGGTCGTGGGCGGCGCTGAAGCACGCCTCGCGTGAGGGTAGGGCGGTGGTCGGGGTGGACGTCAACGCAACGCACCACGCGTCCGCCCGGTCGGGGACGGTCACCGCGACGGCGGTCGCGATCCGGCTCGGACGCCGGGTCTGCTCCCACGAGGTGGTCGTCACCGACGACGACGGCCGGCGTCTGTGTACGGCGCGGATCACGAACCTCGTCGTGGACGCGGGGTGACCCGGGGCGTCTTCCCGTCATCATGTCAAATGTTGGACATTTGACATGATGACGGTAGGCTCCCCTTACATGGTCAGAATCGAATCACGGCAGACACTGTCCGAGCGCGTCGCCGGGCAGCTCCGGACCCGCATCTCGGAGGGCGAGTTCCCGGTCGGTTCACTGCTCCCCTCGGAGAACGCCCTCGCCGAGGACATGGGGGTGAGCCGCAACTGCGTCCGCGAGGCACTGCGCGCCCTGGTCCACTCCGGACTGCTCGGGGCCCGCGCCGGCTACGGGACCTTCGTCGTCTCCACCAGTGACGTCGCCCCGACCCTCGCCCGGCACGTCGGCGAGCACAGCCCGGAGACGCCGGAGGACGTCGCCGAGGTCCGCGCCATCCTCGAGCGGGAAGGCGCCAGGCTCGCCGCCGACAGGGCGACGGGCGAGCAGGTGGCGCAGCTGCAGGCGGCCCTCGCCCCGCGCCAGGAGGCGACGTCGCTCAGCGAGTACGCCCGTGCGGACATCGAGTTCCACCGGCTGCTCATGGAGGCCTCGGGGAACAGCCTGCTCGCCGAGCTCTACCGCGGTATCCGGGGGAACGAGCAGGCGCTCCTCGACTTCGTCGACCCGGCCGTCGACGTCGCCGACCGCGACAGCCGGCTGGTGGAGATCGACGACGGCCACCGCGCCGTCGTGGCCGCGGTCGCCGCCCACGACCCGCAGGGCGCGGCGGAGGCCGCGGACCGGACGGTCGCCCTCGTCCGGCGTTACGCGGCACAGCTCCGTGGGGAGGAGGTCGAATGAGTCCGGCGACTCCGGCGACTCCGGCGACTCCGGCGACTCAGGCAGCCCGCACCGTCCACGCCGCCGCGACGTCCCGACCGGTGCACGTCGCCGTCGTCGTCGCGGGCATCCTGCTCGTGGCCGGCAACCTGCGTGCCGCGATCACCAGTGTCGGCCCGGTCCTCGCCGGCATCGAGGACGATCTCGGTATCACGGCATCCGCGGCGTCCTTCCTGGTCAGTCTTCCGCTGCTCACGTTCGCCCTGGTCTCGCCGCTGGTGCCGCGACTGGCGCGTCGCGTCGGGATCGAGGGGCTCACCGCGGTCGGACTGGTGGTGCTCGCCGTGGGGCTGGTGCTGCGGTCGGTACCGCCCCAGGCGCTGCTGTGGGTCGGTACCGTCCTGGTGGGCGTGTCCATCGCCGTGCTCAACGTGGTGCTGCCGGCGTGGGTCAAACGCGACTTCCCGTGGAAGATCGGCCAGGTCACCGGTGCCTACTCGGCGGTGCAGTCCGGGTTCGCCGCCGTCGCCGCCGGGATCTCGGTCCCGGTCGCCGGCGCCACCGGTCTCGACTGGCGGCTGGCACTGGGCATGTGGGCGGGCCTGGCACTCATCGCCCTCGGTGTCCTCCTCCCGCAGTTGCGTGGCCAGACACGTGGGGGTGCTGGTGCGCCGGCACCGGAGGAGCGGCCCGACGGTGCACGGAACCGTCGTCCCCTGTGGAGAAATGCGCTGGCCTGGCAGGTCACCGCGTTCATGGGTCTGCAGTCGACGAACTTCTACATCCTCGTCACCTGGCTGGCCACGATCGAGACCGACGCCGGGGTCAGCGGGACGGCAGCGGGGACCCACCAGTTCCTGCTCAACGCCTTCGGGATCCTCGGGAGCATCATCTGCTCGGCGGTCATCACCCGGCTCCCGGACCAGCGTCTCCTCGCCGCCAACGTCTCGGTGATGCTGATGGTCGCGACGCTCGGAATCTTCCTGGCACCGGGGTGGACGGCCCTCTGGGCGGTCGTGGCGGGGGTCGGCGGAGGTGCCGGGATCGTGCTGGCACTGTCCCTGTTCGGGCTGCGTGCCGCCGACCACCACAGTGCGGCGTCGCTGTCGGGGATGGCGCAGTCCGTCGGGTACCTTCTGGCGGCCGCCGGCCCGGTCGCCGTCGGCGCGTTGCACGACGCCACCGGGTCCTGGACCCCGGCGATGGTCGTGCTGCTGGTCACGGAGTCGCTGCTACTCGTCTCGGGCGTCCTCGCCGGGCGGGACCGCACGGTGGACTGAGCCGGAAGCTCAGGCCAGCTCCGGCCTGTTCAGGCCGGGTACTCGTAGAAACCTTTCCCGGTCTTACGCCCCAGCTCCCCGGCAGCGACCTTGTCCCGCAGGATCCGGGGAGGCGCGAACCGCTCGCCGAGGGTGGACTCCAGGTACTCGGCGATGCCGAGGCGGACGTCGAGCCCGACGATGTCGGTCAGGGCCAGCGGGCCGACCGGGTGCCTGTACCCCAGGGTCATGGCGTTGTCGATGTCCTCGGCGGAGGCGACCCCCTCCTCGACCATCCGCATCGCCTCCAACGCGATCGCCACCCCGAGGCGGGACGACGCGAAACCGGGACGGTTCTTCACCACCACCGGTGTCTTCCCCAGGGCGGTGACCCACGCCGGGGCCAGTGCTGCGAGCTCCGCGGAGGTCGCGTCGGCGAGCACGACCTCGATCAGCTTCGAGGCCGGCACCGGGTTGAAGAAGTGCAGTCCGCACACCCGTTCCGGCTGCCCGGTGACGTCCCCGACCGCGGCGGCGAGGTCGTCGACGGACAACGACGACGTGTTCGTCGCGATCCAGGTGGAGTCCCCGACGACGGCGGCGGCACGGGTGAGCGCCTCGGTCTTGACCGCCATGTCCTCCGGGACCGCCTCGACGACCAGGCCGCATCCGGCGAGGTCCCCGGTGGTCTCGGTGACGGTGAGGCGGCCGGTCGTCTCCTCCGGTGAACCGGGGAGTTTGCCACGGTCGGCCGACGCCTGGACCTGGTCGGCGATCCGCCCGCGGGCGGCGGCGACGGCGTCCGGGGTGGCCTCCAGCACGGTCACGGTGCAGCCGGCGACGAGGAATGCGTGGGCGATGCCGGCGCCCATCCGTCCGCCGCCGATGACGCCCACGGCGTCGGGCAGGGTGGTGTGGTGGTCGGGTTCGGTCACGTTACTTCCTCTTTCTGTCGATGAAGGCCTGCATGCGGTCGAACTTCCCCTGGGACTCGAACAGGATCGCCTGGGCGAGGTCGTCGACGTGCGGGTGGGCGTCGCGGGGCATGGCGAAGACCCGTTTGGAGACACGCACGGCGAGCGGGTCCTGTGCGGTGATGCGCCCGGCGAGTGCAGCCGCGGCGTCCAGGAGGTCGTCGGGGGAGTGCAGGGAGAGCAGGATCCCGTTGTCCCGGCATTCCTCGCCGGACAGGATCCGTCCGGCCAGGAGGATCTCCTTGGCCAGCTGTTCGCCGGTGACCTCCTTGAGCCGCCACAGTCCACCGGCGGCGGCGATGATGCCGAGTCCGGTCTCCGGTTGGCCGAAGCGGGTGCCGGGGGTGCCGAGACGGAAGTCGGCGGCGAGGGCGAGCTCCGCGCCCCCGCCCAGCGCGGCACCGTCGATCGCGGCGATCACCGGCATCGGCAGGGCCGCGACACGGTCGAAGATCCGCGAGTTGATGCCCCGCAGGGCGTCGTCGCGCCGGCGTTCCCGCAGCTGGGTGATGTCGGCGCCGGAGGCGAAGATCCCCTTCGGCCCGTCCCTGCCGTCGACCCGGCAGCCGGTGACGACCAGTGTGCGGGGCCGTTCCTCGAGGTCGGCGCACACGGCGTGGAGGTCGTCGACCATCTCCTGGTCGATGGCGTTGCGTACCCCGGGCCGGTTCAGCCGGACCAGGGCGTAGGTCGCGTCGCCGTGGGTCTCGTCGGTGAAGGTGAGCGTGGAGTAGGTCATGCGTCCACCCGCTCGATGAGCAGGGCCGTCCCCTGGCCGACGCCGACGCACATCGTGGCCAGGCCGCGGTGCCCGTCCTCCCGTTCCAGCCGGTTCAGCAGCGTGACGACCAGCCGGGACCCCGACGAGCCCAGCGGGTGGCCGAGGGCGATGGCGCCACCGGAGGCGTTGACGATGTCGTCGTGCCTGTCCAGGCCCAGCTCGCGCATGCACGCCAGGGACTGGCTGGCGAACGCCTCGTTGAGCTCCACCGCGTCGAGACCGTGGATGTCCCAGCCTGCCCGGTCGAGGGCCTTGCGTGTCGCCGGGACCGGGCCCATGCCCATGATCTCGGGGGCCAGGCCGACGGTGGCGTCGGTGACGATACGGGCGCGCGGGGTGAGACCGTGGCGCCGGCAGGCCTCACCGGAGGCGATGAGCAGGGCGGAGGCGCCGTCGTTCAGGGACGACGAGTTCCCCGCGGTGACGACACCGTCGGGACGCACCACCGGCCGCAGTGCCGCCAGCCGGTCCAGGGAGGTGTCGGCCCGGGGGCCTTCGTCGGTGTCGACCACGGTCACGGCACCCTTGCGCCCGTGCACGGTGACCGGGGTGGTCTCGGCGGTGAAGTGGCCGGCCTCGACGGCGGCGAGCGCGCGGGTGTGCGAGCGCAGCGCGAAGGCGTCCGCGTCGGCGCGGGAGACGTTCCTGACCTCGGCGACCTCTTCGGCGGTCTCCGGCATCGACAGGGTCCGCTTGTCGACCTCGAGGTGCCGCGGGTTGGTGAACCGCCAGCCGATGGAGGTGTCGAAGGCCGGCCCCGGCGATGCCCAGGCCCTGGCGGGTTTCTCCTGGACCCACGGGGCGCGGGTCATCGACTCCACCCCGCCGGCGACGACGATGTCGGCGACACCGGCGGCGATCTTGTGCCAGGCGTCGGCGACGGCGCTCATGCCGGAGGCGCAGAGACGGTTCACCGTCATGCCGGGCACGCTCTCGGGCCCGCCGGCGAGCAGCCACGCCATGCGTGCGACGTTGCGGTTCTCCTCGCCGGCACCGTTGGCGTTGCCGAGGACCACCTCGTCCACGGCGGACGGGTCGGCGCCGGAGCGGTCCAGGACGTCGGAGACGACGGCGGCGGCGAGGTCGTCGGGACGCACCGACGCCAGGGCGCCGCCGTAGCGTCCGACGGGGGTGCGGCGTGCCTCGACGATGTAGGCGGAGCGGGGGTCAAGGTGGGTCATCGGTGGGCCTTTCCGGTGAAGACAGGGGTCCGTTTCTCCTGGAAGGCACGGAAACCTTCGGCGTAGTCGGGGGTGCGGGACAGCCGCACCTGGGCGGCGTTCTCGAGGACGAGGGCGTCGCGGGCACTGAGGGAACCGGCGTCGATGGCCGCCAGCAGCCGCGCGGATTCCCGGAAGGCCACCGTGGGCCCGGCCGCTGCCGTCCGCGCCGCTGAACGGGTGAACTCCAGGAGTTCGTCCTTCGGCACGGCCCGGGAGAACAGCCCCTCCCGGACCGCCTGCTCCCCGCTGATGAGGTCGCCGCTGTAGATCAGGTCGAGGGTGCGGTGCCGTCCGAGGCGGGAGAGGAGGTAGGCGTGGCCCCCGGAATCCAGCGTCGCCCCGAGTGCGGCGAACGGGGAGCCGATCTTCGCGGTCTCCGACAGGTGGACCACGTCGCAGGCGATGGCCAGCCCCAGTCCCACCCCGAGGCAGGCACCCTGGACCGCGGCGAAGGTCGGTGCGGGGAAGTCCGACAGGGCGTGAAGCGTCGGTTCGAGGGTGGCCAGGTACCCGGCGGCGTCGTCGTTGTCGGGGTCGGTACCGGTCACGTCGCGGCCCGCGCAGAACCCGCGGCCCTCGCCCCGCAGGAGGAGGGCACGGATCTCGCCGCGGTGCGCCCGCGCGGTGGCCTCGTCCAGCAGTGAACGCAGCGTGTCGAGGTCGGCGGCGGTGAGTGCGTTGAGTTTCTCCGGGGCGTCGAGGACGATCTCGGCGACGGCACCGTCCACAGACAGGGAGACGGTGGCGGAGGGTCCAGAGGGTCCGGTGGTGTCGTGTGGGTCGTGTGTGTCAGGCATCGAAGTTCACCGTCACCTCGTCGCTGGTCGGACGGGACTGGCAGGTGAGGATGTAGCCGGCGTCGACCTCGTCCGGCTCCAGCGCGAAGTTCTCGTCCATGTCGCAGGTTCCCGACACCAGTTTCGCCCGGCAGGTGCCGCAGACCCCGCCGGCGCAGGCGAACGGGACGTCCGGGCGTTTACGTAGGGCGGCGTTGAGGACGGTTTCGCGGGCGGACCGGGGGGAGGCCACCGTGGAGGACGAGCCGTCCAGGGTGAACCCGATCTCGTAGGTGGGTTCGTTGTCCTTGACCTCCACGACGCGTCCGTGCTGTCCGTCCGGGTTCGACGGCTTCCCGGTGGTGAACAGTTCGAACCGGACGAGCTCCTCGGGCACACCGCGGTCCTTCAGCTCGTCGCGCGCCCGCTGCACCATGTCGAACGGCCCGCAGAGGAACCACTCCTCCACGTCGCCGGCACGCAGCATCCGGTCCAGCATCACCGACAGCTTCTCGTCGTCGACCCGCCCGGTGTGCAGCGGGCTGGTCCGGTTCTCGCGCGACAGGATGTGGTGGACGGTGAACCGGTCGGGGTACCGGTCCTTCAGGTCACCGATCTCCTCGGCGAACATCACGTCCACGGTGGACCGGTTGGCGTAGATCAGCTCGAAGGTGGCGTCCGGCGACCCGGCCAGCGTCGCCGTGGCGATCGCCATGACAGGGGTGATCCCCGAGCCGGCGGCGAACGCGACGAGCCGCGCCCGCGGGTTGTGGTCCAGCTGCTCGGAGACCAGCCCGGCGGCGTCGTTCATCGCGGTGGTCCGCACCTTCTGGGTGAAGGCGCCCTGCGGGTTCATCACCTCGATGACGTCGCCGGGGGCCAGGGTATCGTTCGCCCAGGTGGAGAAGACACCGCCGAGGGTCTTCTTGATCGCCACCCGGATCTCGCCGGGCACCGGTGCCGCGCAGATCGAGTAGGACCGGCGCACCTCGGTGCCGTCGATGGTCGCACGGAGCGCCACGTACTGGCCCGGGACGTAGTTGTAGTCGGCGACCAGGTCGTCCGGCACCGCGAAGCAGACCTCCACGGCGTTCTCCGTCAACGGCCGGACCTCGGAGACAGTCAGCGGGTTGAACCGGGCACGGGTGCGGGGGTTCGTAGTCGTCATCAGTGCACCTTGAAGTAGTCGAAGGGTTCGTGGCAGTCGCCGCACACGTACAGCGCCTTGCAGGAGGTGGAGGCGAAGCGGGTGAGCTCCCGGGTGGCGTGGGACCCGCACCTGGGGCAGGGGACGTCCGGACGGCCGAGCCCGAGCTGGAGGGTCACCGGCCCGGCCGGGACCGACCGGTGCGTCGGCGGCGCGATGCCGTACTCCCGGAGCTTGCGTTTGCCGTCCTCGGTCATCCAGTCCGTGGTCCACGCGGGGCTGAGCACCGTCTCGACGTGGATCCGGGAGGGGTCGTAACCGGTGCGCGCGACGGCGTCGGTGATGTCGGCGGTGATCGTGGACATGGCGGGGCAGCCGGAGTAGGTCGGTGTGACCGTCACCGTCACCGAGTCCCCCTCGACCGTCACCTTCCTCAGGATCCCCAGGTCGGCGATGGTGAGCACGGGGATCTCCGGGTCCGTGACCGTCGCGGCGGCGTCCCACACCGTCCGGGTGACGGGGTCCGCGGTCACCATGTCGCCCCCGGGTGCTGCCGGGCCAGCGACTGCATCTCGGTGACGAGATAGCCACGGTGCTCACTGAACCGTCCCGTGCGGGCGTACCCCAGGTCGGCGGCCGCCGGGACCGTGGGCACCGAGAGCCCCGCCTTCTCGATCACCGTCGACAGGTGGGCGTCCACGGCCTCCCTGAGCTCCGACGGCCGGACGACGGCGCCCGGCGAGGCCGCCTCCGCGCGGTCGACGGCCGCGGTGTCGACGAACAGTTCGTCCTTGTACGGCCACATGGACTCCAGGCCCGCCTGTACCCGACGGTGGGACTCCCCGGTGCCTAGGCCGAGGCGCAGCATCCACTGGACGGCGTGGTCGATGTGGTAGCTGACCTCCTTGACGGCCTTGTCCGCGATCGCGGCGAGCATCGCGTCGGTGGACGACGACAGCCGGGTGTAGAGCTCACCGGCGTACAGGCTGAAGATCAGCTGCCGGGCGATCGTGTGCCCGAAGTCGCCGTTGGGCTGCTCGACGAGCCGGCTGGAGCGGAAGTCCTCCTCCTCACGGAAGTAGGCCAGGTCGTCCTCGGTCTTCCCCCAGGCACTGCCCGCGTAGGTGTAGAGGAAACGGGCGTGGCCGAGGATGTCGAGGGCGATGTTCCCCAGCGCGACGTCCTCCTCCATCTCCGGGGCGCGCGAGATCCACCACCCCAGCCGCTGGGAGAGGATCAGGGAGTCGTCGGCGAGCTGGAGGGTGTAGTCGGCGATCTCCGGGGCGGCGGTCTGGCCGGTGCCCGCGATCATCTCGGTGACCTGCTCGGCGGTGATCGCGTCGCCGACGGACATGTGGGTGGCGGAATCGGTGCTCACGATGCTCACAGGTGCTTCACCCCTTCGGAGGCGGTGTAGTAGGTGGCGTGCCGGTAGTTCTTTCCCGACGACGACTGGAAGTACCCGCCCTTGGAGTCCGGGTCGGACGCGGTGATCGCCGCGGACGGGACGACCCACACCGAGGTGCCCTCGTTGCGCCGGGTGAACAGGTCACGGGCGTTACGCAGCGCCATCGTCTCGTCCGGTGCGTGCAGGGAACCCGCGTGGACGTGGGAGAGCCCGCGGGTCGACCGGACGAATACTTCCCACTGCGGCCAGTTGGTGGACATGGTGTTTCCTCTTCTCTGTGGTGTGTGCTCGGGGGCTGGTCTGGGGGCTGATCGTCAGGCGCTGACCAGGGCGGTGTCGACGGAGCGGGGACGCTCGGCGTACGCCGCGGCGGCCTCCCGGACCCACGCCCCGTCGTCGTGCGCCCGACGCCGGTGCTCGATGCGCTGGGTGTTGCACGGCCCGTGGCCCTTGATGACGGACATGAACTCGTCCCAGTCCAGCTCGCCGTAGTCGTAGTGGCCACGCTCCTCGTTCCACACGAGGTCGGGGTCGTCGAAGCTGAGCCCGAGCGCCTCGGCCTGCGGGACGATGGTGTCGACGAAACGCTGACGGAGTTCGTCGTTGGAGAACCGCTTGATCTTCCAGGCCATCGACTGCTCGGAGTTGGGGGAGTCGGCGTCGGGCGGGCCGAACATCTGCAGGGCGGGGCCGTAGAACCGGTTGATCGCCTCCTGCGCCATCTGCTTCTGGGCCGGGGTGCCGTTGGCCAGCGAGTGGAGGATCTCCCACCCCTGGCGCTGGTGGAAGGACTCCTCCTTGCACACCCGCACCATCGCCCGTCCGTACGGTCCGTAGGAGCAGCGGCACAGCGGCACCTGGTTGACGATGGCGGCCCCGTCGACCAGCCAGCCGATCGCGCCGATGTCGGCCCAGGTGCGTGCCGGGTAGTTGAAGATCGACGAGTACTTCGCGGTGCCGTCCAGCAGCTGGGCGACCAGGGTGTCGCGGTCGGTCCCCAGGCTCTCGGCGGCGGAGTAGAGGTAGAGCCCGTGGCCGGCCTCGTCCTGGACCTTGGCCATCAGGATCGCCTTGCGCCGGAGGCTGGGGGCACGGGAGATCCAGTTCGCCTCGGGCTGCATCCCGATGATCTCCGAGTGCGCGTGCTGGGAGATCTGACGGGTCAGGGTCTTGCGGTACTGCTCGGGCATCCAGTCCGTGGATTCGATGCGGGCGTCATTCTCGATGAGCTCCGTGAACCCCTGGTCCGGTGTGGTGGTGGCGGTCATGGTTCCCTCCGGTTGCTGTCTCGGTCCGCTACTGACCGATCGTTCGGTAAGTGTAAATGTGGCCCGATGGGTTGTCAACCGAAACTTCATGGGTGACGCCGCTGAACGCTGCCGAATGCTGCCGAATGCTGCCGTCTGGGATCGGAGGGCGGCGCTTGGTAGCGTTCTCCGCCATGGCGAGATCTATTGCGTGCCCGCGGGTCGCCGGGCCGGTCGTCCTGCTCCTGGCGCTGGCTGGCCTCGTGACCTATCCGGCGCGGGACGGAATGTTCCGGGCGGTCGCGGAGTGGACCGCGCGGTCACCGTTGGACGGTGCGGTCGAGGTGTTCACCGAGGTGGGGCTCCTCGTCCTCGTCGCGACGGCCGCCGTCGTCGCGGTGTGGTCGCTCCTCCGTGACCACGAGGTGCTGGGGCGGCTGGTGACCGGTGGGGTGGGGGTGATCACCGCCTACCTGGTCAGCGAGGTGACGAAGAGCATCGTCCGGGAGCCGCGGCCGTGCGCGGCCGGTGATGTTCTCACTGTGCTGACGTGTCCCGAGGCGGGGAGCTGGTCGTGGCCGTCGAACCATTCCACGCTCGCGGCGGCGTTCGCCGTGACCTGTGCCTTCGCTGTGCCCCGGTTGGGGTGGTTCACGGTCCCGCTCGCCGTCGCCGCGGCGTTCAGCCGTGTCGCGGCCGGGGTCCACTACGTGCACGACGTCCTCGCCGGCCTGGCTCTCGGCGGGGCCGTGATTTCCCTGGTCGTGGCGCTTCTCGGCCGCGTGGTGCCGCAGGTGCTCTCCAGGATGGGGCTGCTGCGGTCAGCGCGTGTGCCGACAGGGGAGGGGAGTTCCCGCTACGATCGTGGGGAAAGCATTCACCGGAGAAAGGACCTGTCGTGAATATCGCACAGACCCGGCGCCGTGCCGTCGCCGTCGCCATGGGCATCGCCGTCGTCGGCGCGCTCGCCGCCTGCAGTGACGACAGCAACGACGCTTCCGACGACACCGCCGCGCCGGAGACCGTGACCGAAACCGTGACCGCGGGCCAGGACGCTGACCAGATGACGTCGCAGAACGACCCCGCCCAGACCACCGGCGCCGCCCCGGCCCAGGGCAGCGGCAGCGGCAGCGTGTCGACCCTGGTCTTCAACGGGAACGACAGTGCCGCACAGTTCCCGAACGTGCAGTGCCGGCAGGATGACGACGGCGAGCTGGAGATCGAGCTGCGCGGTGACACCCGCGGCGACGGCGTCGACATCGACCTCGATCTCCGCGGTGAGCCGCGGGTCGAGGGGCTGAGCGTGGACCTCGACCGCGTGGAGTGGGAGTCCACGGACGCCCAGGAGCGCGAGGCCACCGTGGAGGTCGACGGTGACACCTACCGCGTCAACGGGCAGGTCCAGATCGATGACGACGACCCGAACGCAGGTGGGGTCGCCGACCTCGAGGCCGAGGTCAGCTGTGCCTGACCGGGCCTGACCGGGGTGGTCGCCCTGGTGCTGACAGAGGTCAGCGCCAGGGCGACTTCTGATCGATGAGGAACTTCTCCACCTCGGTCGCCGACGCGGTGAGCTTCGGGTCGAAGTCCAGGTACGCCTTGGTCTCGCGGGCGATGAGCCCGGAGAGCAGCAGCAGACCGACCAGGTTGGGCAGTGCCATCAGGCCGTTCGCCAGGTCGGAGAAGGTCCAGGCCACGTTGAGCTCCATCGTGGCGCCGACGACGACCACGCACGTGAACAGCATGCGGTACGGGACCGTGGCGTAGTCGCCGAAGATGCGCTGTGCACAGCGCTCTCCGTAGTACGACCAGCCCAGGACCGTGGAGAACGCGAAGAACACGATGGCGATCGTCACGATGTGGCCACCCCAGTCGCCGGGCAGTGCCGCGGTGAAGGCGTCGGCGGTCATGGTGCCTGCACGGTCCTCGCCTTCGCTCCAGACCCCGCTGGAGATGATGACCAGTCCGGTGAACGTCACGACGATGATGGTGTCGATGAAGGTCTGGGTCATCGAGACCAGGCCCTGACGGACAGGGTGGGTGGTCTTCGCGGCGGCGGCGGCGATTGCGGCCGAGCCCATGCCGGACTCGTTGGAGAAGATGCCGCGGGCCGCACCCAGCTGCAGGGCCAGCATGATGCCGGAGCCGACGAAACCACCGACGGCGGAGGTGCCGGTGAATGCATCGGTGAAGATCAGGGTGATGGCCTCGGGGATGCCCTCGGCGTTGATGGCGAGGACGGCGAGTCCGCCGATGATGTAGATGGCGATCATCAGGGGGACGAACGCCGCGGTCACCTGGCCGATGGCCTTGATCCCGCCCAGCAGGACGGCGCCGATGAGGATGAACATCACGATCCCGGTCACGGTCGGGTCGACGTTGAAGGACTTCTCCAGGTTCTCGGAGACGGCGTTCGCCTGGGTCATGTTGCCGATGCCGAAGGAGGCGACCACCGCGGCGATGGCGAAGAACCAGGCGAGGAACTTGCCCACCGGACCTTTGATGCCTCGCTCCAGGTAGCGCTGGGGGCCGCCGGACATATTGCCTTTACCGTCGGTGACACGGAACCGGACGCCGAGGAACGCCTCGGAGTACTTCGACGCCATGCCGAGGAGGCCGGTGATCCACATCCAGAACAGGGCGCCGGGCCCGCCGATGGAGATGGCGGTCGCGACTCCGACGATATTGCCGACGCCGACCGTGGCGGCGAGCGCGGTGGTCAGCGCCTGGTACTGGGAGATGTCGCCCTTCCCGCCCTCGTCCGAGCGGTCGATGAGCCCGAGGCGTAGTGCGGGGAAGAGTTTTCGGAACTGGACGCCGCGCAGCCGGATGGTGAGCACGAAACCGGTGGCGAAGAGGAGGGGGATGAGGAGCCAGGGTCCCCAGACGAAGGAGGCGGTGGCGCTCAACCCGTCTTCGAAGCCCGAGGCGGTCAACTGTTCGGTGGTTTCCATGAGAGAAAGATATCCCGCGTACGTTTCCGTCGTGTTAGGAACCCCCGAGGTACTTCCGTACGGGGGTGCCGGGCCTGCAGCTGTGCACCCACTGTGAGTCGGGGAGCCGGGGATGTCAGTTTGCTGGGAATGGCGCTACCGGGGGCATCGCCGTGTGGCTCTCCGCCGCCGCCGACGACTAGGGTGGACGCGGTTACGTCCTGCGTGAATGCCGGGACGAGGAGAGAGAACACCGTGAAAGGTTGAGGTTTGTGAGTCAGAAGATCAAGGCGCCGAACGACAAGAACCGGAGCTTCCTCTGGGGGATCGTGGCGCTCGTCGTCATCTGTGTGGTGTTCATCGGATTCATGGTCTTCAACGGCCGGAAGAGTTCCGATATCGAGCTCAGCGCAGCTGACGTGTCCTTCTCGGTCGCGGTGGAGGACGGTGTCATCCAGCTCCGTTCGACCGACGGTGGTGGCGGAGACGTTCCGACGGCGGACGTTTACGAGGACTACAGCTGCACCCACTGTGCCGACCTCTCGGAGGTCGACGGGGACTCTATCCAGGCTGCCGTCGAAGCGGGTCAGTTGAACGCCAATCTGCACAGCGTCAATTTCCTGGACAGCAACGGCAACGAGTCGTCGTCCCGGACGGGTGCGGTCGCGATGGCGATCGCCGACACCGGCGACGCCGGTGCGTTCTGGGCCTTCCACGACAAGGCCTTCACTGACCAGGCGGAGGTCGCCCGCGACTGGCGCTTCGACGAGCTCGCGGACGCCGCCGAACAACTCGGGGTGGAGTCGGACGTCGTCGAGTCGATCCGTGACGAGTCGGTGATGGAGAAGTACAAGCCGAGCCTCCAGGCCAACGGTGACCGCCTGCGTGAGCTGATGGGTGACCAGGCGGGGACGCCGGCACTGTACATCGACGGTGAGTACCTCACCGTCCAGCGCGACCCGGAGGACCCGTCGAAGCTGAAGGACTGGGTGCCGGACGTGATCGGCCGCGACGAGGCCGACGCCGACGCCCCGAAGGAGTCCGGCGCCGCCACCGAGACGGAGTCGTCCGACGCCGAGTAGGCCCGGCAGGACCTGACCCGGCGTCGTCTGCTGGGCCGTCGTCCGCCACGCCCCCACATATCGCCGGCATTCTCTCCACGGCGATGGTGGGGGGCGTTCTGCTGTCCTGGCTGCCACAGAGGTGGGGTAAGGGGCGTACGCGCCCCGGTGGGCATACGGAAAAAGGTCCGGCCCCGCTCTCCGTGTGGAGAGCGGGGCCGGACCTCGTTGGTGGAGCTAAGGGGACTCGAACCCCTGACCCCCACACTGCCAGTGTGGTGCGCTACCAGCTGCGCCATAGCCCCGTACGCTGTAGTGAAGAAGATGTCTTCCTCGCTGCGGACGAGATATAACGTACCCCAGGGCCCGCGAACCGTGCAAACCCGCAGGTGACACGTGGTGAGAGGTCGGTTACAGATGTTGCGGTTCTGCGTCCGGGATGTGCGAGAATTACAGGTGTTGCAGGTGGGGCCGCGGCAGTCGCCGTGCCCACGTCACATCCGATGGGAGACCCAGTGAGTACAGCAGTAGAGACGCGTCCCGAGGCACGCACCCCAGGCATGTGGGGTGCGTCGAGGCTGTATGCCGCGGGCCTCGTCCTGTTCGGCGTCGTCGGGATCTTCATGTCCGGCCTGATCCTCCACGACAAGATCATGCTCCTGCAGGACGTGGGGTTCACTCCCGCCTGCACCCTCAACGACGTCGTGTCGTGTACGGATGTCATGAACTCCAGTCAAGCCGCCGCCTTCGGCTTCCCCAACCCGTTCATCGGCCTGGTGGGTTTCGCCGTCGTGCTGACCATCGGGGTGGCGCTGTTCGCCGGGGCGAGGTTCCGCGCCTGGTTCTGGTACGGCTTCCTGGCCGGCCTGGTCTTCGCGGTGGGCTTCGTCCACTGGCTGGCCTACCAGGCCGTCTACGAGATCGAGGCGCTGTGTCCCTACTGCATGGTCGTGTGGGCGGTCGTGCTTCCGCTGTTCGTGTCCACCGTGGTGCGTGTCGCGCGGTCGCGCAGCCTGGACCGCGGCGGGGTGCAGTCCTCCGGTGTGGCCGCTGTCGGGATGCCGGCCGCTGTGGTGGTCGTCTGGTACCTCGGTTTCACCGCGCTGATCCTGCAGCAGTTCGTGTTCTGAGACGCCGGCGGTACAGCGGTGGGGTGAGCCCTTCCTTCGCTGGTTTTCCGACCGGTTTGGCTGAGGCCCTGTCTCCGGCTAAACTGTCGTGCTGTGTCGCGACCCGGCTTTCCGGGCTCGCACGTCGCTTCCCCGGTCAGGTCTCTTCGGTCCGGGAAGCCTGATCAAATCCGATCAATCACGATCAACACCGCGCCGAGGTTCTGTGTGAGCAGCCCGGGGCGCACGACGAGAAAGGAGCGCCCGATGAAGGTCCGTAAGTCCCTTCGGTCGCTGAAGAACAAGCCGGGCGCCCAGGTTGTCCGCCGCCACGGCAAGGTCTTCGTGATCAACAAGAAGGACCCGCGTTTCAAGGCTCGCCAGGGCTAGAATCCGCGGATCCGCGTCGTCGGACCCCTCCCAGCCAGTCCCTCACGGGACGGCCGGGAGGGGTTCTTCGCGTCTGGGGGAGGGGAGGGCCACCGGTGGAATTACAACCGTGGTCTTCGGGGCCCAACATGTAGTGTCGGCGCCGCTGTGCCACCTGCGAATACGCGCCTTGTAACTACTATATGTTGTATTTCGCGGATGTTATTACCCCAATATCTCGTAGGAGTACGGGTTGTGCCCCGCTCCGATTCCGGTGTAGTGTCGTCGTCATCAGCCCGGCAGGGGCGGGGCCACAGGACTTCCCGGTGGCACTGCTGGACCGGGCACTCACCGCAGAACCGTCCGCCGTTTTTTTCTCCAGGGAGCGCCTCGATGATCACCGTCTACACCAAGCCCGCCTGCGTCCAGTGCACCGCCACCAAGAGGGCTCTCGACAAGGCCGGGCTGGACTACGAGATGGTCGACATCAGCCTCGACGACGAGGCCCGTGACTACGTCATGGCGCTCGGCCACCTCCAGGCCCCGGTCGTCGTCACGGAGGACGCACACTGGTCCGGGTTCCGGCCGGACCGCATCAAGGGACTGGACGCAGCAGCCGCCTGATCCGGGCCCCACGGGGCCGGGCACCACCGGGAAGGACGCTGCGACGTGCAGCGTCCTTCCCTCTTTTCATGTCTGATCGTCAACGAACCCTGGAGTGGTGTTATTCATGGCTTCGCGCTCTGAGCGCCGTCCCGGCGGAGCGGCTTTCCGGTCGATGCTGGCCGACACCACGCCGCTGCAGTCGCCGCACTTCCGTCGGCTGTGGACGGCCAACATCATCACGGTGGTGGGGGCCCAGCTCAACATCATCGTCGTCCCGGCGCAGATCTACGCGATCACCGGCAGTTCCGCCTACGTCGGGTTGGCCGGCGCCTTCGGGCTTGTCCCGCTGATCGTCTTCGGCCTGTACGGCGGCGCGTTGGCCGACATGATGGACCGCCGGCGCCTGCTGATGATCACCACCGTCGGCCTGATCGTCACCGCGGTCGCCTTCTGGGCGCAGGCGGCCTCGGGGCTCGACAACGTCTGGCTGCTGCTCAGCATCTTCGCCCTGCAGCAGGCGTTCTTCGCGGTGAACCAGCCGACCCGGACGGCCATCACCGCCCGTATCGTGCCGGAGGGTTCCGTCGCGGCCGCGGTGTCATTGAACATGACCGTGCAGCAGGCCGGCGCGATCGTCGGTCCGATTCTCGGCGGTCTGCTGATCCCGGTGACCGGTTTCGCCCTGTTGTACCTGCTCGACGCCGTCTGTCTGGCGGCGACGCTGTGGGCGGTGGTGAAGTTGCCGGCACTGCCACCCGATCTCGGCGGGGAGCCGGGGGACGCGCCGGACGCGACGGCCCGGCGCCGGCGTACCCCCGGGTTCCGCAGTATCGCCGAAGGGTTCGTCTACCTCGCGGCGATGCCGATCCTGCTGATGAGCTTCGTCATCGACCTCATCGCCATGGTGTTCGGCATGCCGCGGGCGCTGATCCCCCAGATCTCCTCCGTGGACTTCGGGGAGACCGGCGACGGCGGACTGTTCTACGCGCTCCTCTTCGCCGCCGTGCCGTTGGGTGCGGTCGTCGGCGGGGTCTTCTCCGGGACGGTGACGAGGTTGCGGCGCCAGGGCGCGGGCATCGTGGTCTCGGTGCTCTGCTGGGGCGCCGCGATCATCGTCATGGGCCTGGCGGTGAACCTCGCCGACGGCCGGGTCGGTCTGTGGGCGTGGGTGGCCGTCGTGGCCTTCGTCGTGGGCGGTGTCGCCGACATGTTCTCCTCGGTCCAGCGGTCGGCGATGCTCCAGGAGGCGGCGGACGACCGGATGCGCGGGCGCCTGCAGGGCGTGTTCCTGATAGTCGTCGCCGGTGGTCCCCGGCTGGCGGACATGCTGCACGGATGGGCCGGATCCCTGTTCAGTGCAGGGACCGCGACGCTCGTCGGCGGGGTCCTCGTGATTGTCGGTACCATTGTCGCTGTCGCGGTTGTCCCGTCCTTCCTGGCCTACGTTCCTGCCCGGTTCACCGACGGCAGTGAGAAATAGAAAGGACAGTCATCCATGCTCATCGTCTATTTTTCCTCCACCACCCGCAACACCGACCGCTTCGTCCGGAAGCTGGGACGGCCCGCCGCACGGATCCCGCTGCGCCGCCAGGACCCGGCGTTGACGGTGGACGAGCCCTTCGTCCTGATCTGCCCGACGTACGGCGGCGGCGCCTCGATCACGGGTGCCGATTCGCGCCCGGTGCCCAAACAGGTCATCCGGTTCCTCAACGACCCGTCCAACCGTGCCCTCTTGCGCGGCGTCATCTCGTCGGGCAACCTCAACTTCGGTGAGGACTTCTGCCGGGCGGGCGACGTCATCGCGGCGAAATGCGGCGTGCCCTACCTGTACCGCTTCGAACTCATGGGCACACCGGCCGATGTCGACCGGGTCAACGAGGGGCTGTCCGAGTTCGAGGACGCGCTCCGGCAGGACGGACGCTGGGAGGCCGTGGCATGACGTAGACGGCCGACAACAGAACACACAGTCACATACACACCATCTTTTTCATTACGGGAGAGTCATGACCACCGAACTCGGGAAGACCGTCGCAGAGCCGGTCCAGCAGGCCAACCAGCTGGACTACCACCAGCTCAACGCACTACTCAACCTGTACGACGCCGACGGCCGGATCCAGTTCGACAAGGACCGCGAGGCCGCCAACCAGTACTTCCTGCAGCACGTGAACCAGAACACCGTCTACTTCCACGACCTGGAGGAGAAGATCGGCTACCTGGTGGAGAACAAGTACTACGACCCGGAGGTGCTCGAACGGTACGAGTTCGCCGACGTCAAGGCCCTGTTCAAGCGTGCCTACTCCCACAAGTTCCGCTTCAAGACCTTCCTCGGCGCGTTCAAGTACTACACCTCCTACACGCTCAAGACCTTCGACGGCCGGCGGTACCTCGAGCGCTACGAGGACCGTGTGTGCATGGTCGCCCTGGGACTGGCCGACGGCGACATCGAGCTGGCCGGGAACCTGGTCGACGAGATCATCGGCGGCCGTTTCCAGCCGGCGACCCCGACCTTCCTGAACATCGGCAAGGCGCAGCGCGGTGAGCCGGTGTCCTGCTTCCTGCTGCGTATCGAGGACAACATGGAGTCGATCGGCCGCTCCATCAACTCCGCACTGCAGCTGTCGAAGCGCGGCGGCGGAGTGGCGCTGCTGCTGAGCAACCTGCGTGAGACCGGGGCCCCGATCAAGCACATCGAGAACCAGTCCTCCGGTGTGATCCCGGTGATGAAGCTGCTGGAGGACTCCTTCTCGTACGCCAACCAGCTCGGCGCGCGTCAGGGCGCCGGCGCGGTGTACCTCAACGCACACCACCCGGACATCATGAAGTTCCTCGACACCAAGCGGGAGAACGCCGACGAGAAGATCCGGATCAAGACCCTGTCGCTGGGCGTGGTGATCCCGGACGTCACCTTCGAGCTCGCCAAGCGTAACGACGACATGTACCTCTTCTCCCCGTACGACGTGGAGCGCATCTACGGTCGTCCGTTCGCCGACATCTCCGTGACCGAGCACTACGAGGAGATGGTCGAGGACCCGCGGATCCGGAAGAAGAAGATCAACGCCCGTCAGTTCTTCCAGACCCTCGCCGAGATCCAGTTCGAGTCCGGCTACCCGTACATCATGTTCGAGGACACGGTGAACAAGGCGAACCCGATCGAGGGGCGCATCACCCACTCGAACCTGTGCTCCGAGATCCTCCAGGTCTCCACGCCCAGCGAGTTCAACGACGACCTGACCTACTCCCACGTCGGTGAGGACATCTCCTGCAACCTGGGGTCGTTGAACATCGCCGCCGCCGTGGACTCCGACGACTTCTCCCGGACCATCGAGACCGCCATCCGTGGTCTCACCGCCGTGTCCGACCAGACCTCCATCGACTCGGTGCCGTCGATCCGTGAAGGCAACGACGGGTCCCACGCGATCGGCCTGGGGCAGATGAACCTCCACGGTTTCCTCGGCCGCGAGCACATCCACTATGGATCGGAGGAAGGCCTGGACTTCACCAACGCCTACTTCGCCGCGGTCATGTACGAGTGCCTCAAGGCGTCCAACACCATCGCCCGGGAGCGGGGGACGGCGTTCCGCAACTTCGAGAACTCCGACTACGCCTCCGGTGCCTTCTTCGACTCCTACGACCCGGCCACCTTCCAGCCGCGCACGGAGAAGGTCGCCGCGATCATCGAGGCGTCCTCGATCCACGTCCCGACCGCCGAGGACTGGGCGGAACTGAAGGCGGCGGTGATGGCCGACGGCCTGTACAACCGCAACCTGCAGGCCGTGCCGCCGACCGGCTCGATCTCCTACATCAACAACTCGACGTCGTCGATCCACCCGATCGCGTCGAAGATCGAGATCCGCAAGGAAGGCAAGATCGGCCGCGTCTACTACCCGGCGCCGCACATGGACAACGACAACCTCGAGTACTTCGAGGACGCCTACGAGATCGGCTACGAGAAGATCATCGACACCTACGCGGTGGCGACGAAGTACGTCGACCAGGGGCTGTCGTTGACCCTGTTCTTCAAGGACTCGGTGACCACGCGTGACATCAACAAGGCGCAGATCTACGCCTGGCGCAAGGGCATCAAGACCCTGTACTACATCCGCCTGCGGCAGACGGCCATGGCCGGCACCGAGGTCGAGGGCTGCGTGAGCTGCATGCTCTGACGCCGCCCGACGGGTGGGACACGAACACCCCGGAGTCCAGGACGTGGACTCCGGGGTGTTCGCGTCAGGTGAGCCGGAAGCGGACGCGGGGGTGGAGGGGAGAGAGACTACTCTCCGTCGCGTGCAGCGAGCTTGGCGTCGATGCGCAGCAGGCCGGAGCCGTCGTTGCCGACGGTCTTGATCCAGTCGATGATGTCGTTGATGGTGGACTCCTCCTCGATCTGCTCGGCGAGGAAGAAGTTGATCAGCTGACGGGAGTCGATGTCGCCGGTCTCGTCCGCGGTGCGGGCGAGGTTGCGGATCATCTCGGAGACCTTCTGCTCGTGGTTGAGGGCGGCCTCGAAGGCGTCGAGCGGGGTGGCGATCTTCAGCGACGGGAGGTCGATGTCGGTGAGGTCGACGCGGGCGTCGCGGTCGAGGAGGTGGGAGGCGAACTTCGCGGCGTGCTCGCGCTCCTCGTCGGCCTGTGTGCGGAACCAGTCGCGCATGCCGAGGAAGGAGAGTCGGTCCATCTCGTAGGACAGCTGGGTGTAGATGAGGGACGCCTGGTGTTCGGCGACGACCTGCTGGTTGACGGCTTCCTGGAACTTCTCGTTGATGCTCATGGTGGTAACGGTACTGATCGTCTAAACCTTTCTCTAGCCAGTTCAGGCTAACCAACCAGTTATATGTGCAGGTAAAAAGGCGTGTCTGCCCTAATTGTGCGTTGCCTGTGCTACCTTCGGTGGGGGCGGGATATGTGCAGGTTGTCGCGGTGTTTGCCCGGTGGTGGCGTCGTCCGGGGTGGGGGAGGGGTCGTGTCGGGCCCGTGAACGGGTTAGTGTCGGCTCATGTCAGATAGCCCTTTTCGGGGGTGGTCGACGGTCTTCCGTGACGCCTCCCAGGGGGTCGGGAGGGGCGGGTGCGGATGTTCGCGCGACCGTCTTTTCAGGGCTAGTATGGCTGGCGTCCGTGTCCGTCGATCGGCCATCCGGCCCGGGGTCGGCGGATGCTCTACGCTCCATCACTCGCTCCTCAGGAGAGGTACATGACAATGTCCCGGCAGCCTCACTCGCCCGTCCACCACACCCAGGGCGGCCCCGTCACCGCCATCAACTGGAACACCATTCCGGACGACAAGGACCTCGAGGTGTGGGACCGGCTGACCGCGAACTTCTGGCTGCCGGAGAAGGTTCCGCTCTCCAACGACATCCAGAGCTGGGGGACCCTGACCGAGACCGAGAAGCAGGCGACGATGCGTGTCTTCACCGGTCTGACGATGCTGGACACCATCCAGGGCACGGTCGGGGCGACGAGTCTGATCCCGGACGCGATCACCCCGCACGAGGAGGCCGTCTACACCAACATCGCCTTCATGGAGTCGGTGCACGCGAAGTCCTATTCGTCGATCTTCATGACCCTGGCCTCCACCCCGGAGATCAACGACGCCTTTCGCTGGTCCGAGGAGAACAGGAACCTCCAGGACAAGGCCGACATCATCCTCGACTTCTACCGGGGCGACGACCCGCTGAAGAAGAAGATCGCCTCCACGCTGCTGGAGTCCTTCCTCTTCTACTCGGGCTTCTACCTGCCGATGTACTGGTCGTCCCACGCCAAGCTCACCAACACCGCCGACCTGATCCGGTTGATCATCCGGGACGAGGCGGTGCACGGGTACTACATCGGCTACAAGTACCAGCGCGGGCTGGAGAAGGAGTCCGCCGAGCGCCAGCAGGAGCTCAAGGAGCACACCTTCGAGCTGATGTTCGAGCTCTACGACAACGAGTGCCAGTACACGGAGGACATCTACGACGACCTCGGGTGGACCGAGGACGTCAAGAGGTTCCTGCGGTACAACGCGAACAAGGCGCTCAACAACCTCGGCTACGAAGGTCTCTTCCCCGTCGACGAGACCAACGTCTCACCCTCGATCCTGTCGTCACTGAACCCCGGTGGTGACGAGAACCACGACTTCTTCTCCGGGTCGGGGTCGAGCTACGTGATCGGCACGGCGGAGAACACCAGTGACGACGACTGGGACTTCTGACCCCGCCACCAGGGTGTCCACCCCGTCCTCCTTCCGGGAGGGCGGGGTGTCCGCGTCACGGGGCACCGGGGGAGCGGAGGCGGGGATGCACCCCCGATCGCGTCAACGAGGGGGCGACGGGGGCCTCCGGCTATTAATGCCGGCGCTGACCGATTAGTATTGGTCCCAGTCTGTGCGGGTGACCCGTGACGGGTGACGTCTCAACGCCACTAGGTGCCCGCTGTGCAGCTCATTCATTGGGTGTCGTCCCGACGAACGACACCGCGTAGTCAGGAGGATTGAATGACCGCAGTAGCGCCCAGGGAAGACCAGCCGGTCTCCCCAGATCGGCCTGCTCCTCAAGGTGGGAAGTCGAAGAAGGGTGGCCATGCGTGGGCACTCCTGTCCACGACCGACCACAAACAGCTCGGCATCATGTACATCATCACCGCCTTCATCTTCTTCGGAATCGGCGGTCTGATGGCCCTGCTGATCCGTGTGGAGCTCTTCCACCCGGGTCTGCAGTTCCTGTCCAACGAACAGTTCAACCAGCTGTTCACCATGCACGGCACCATCATGCTGCTGTTGTTCGGCACCCCGATCGTCTGGGGCTTCGCCAACTACATCATGCCGCTGCAGATCGGTGCACCGGACGTGGCCTTCCCCCGGCTGAACGCCTTCGGCTTCTGGCTGACCACCTGGGGCGGCATCATCATGCTCACCGGCTTCCTCACCCCCGGTGGCGCGGCGGACTTCGGCTGGACGATGTACATGCCGCTGGCGGACGCCATCCACTCGCCCGGTGTGGGCTCGCAGTTGTGGATCGTCGGTGTCGGTGTCGGCGGCGTCGGCAGCATCCTCGCCGGCGTCAACATGATCACCACGATCCTGTGCCTGCGTGCGCCCGGTATGACGATGTTCCGCATGCCGGTGTTCACCTGGAACATCCTGGTGATGTCCCTGCTGGTGCTGCTGATCTTCCCGCTGCTGACCGCGGCCGCACTCGGTGTGCTCTACGACCGCCTGCTCGGCGGCCATATCTACGACCCGGCCAACGGTGGCGCGATCCTGTGGCAGCACCTGTTCTGGTTCTTCGGCCACCCCGAGGTCTACGTCCTGGCCCTGCCGTTCTTCGGCATCGTCTCCGAGATCTTCCCGGTGTTCTCCCGTAAGCCGATGTTCGGTTACGTCGGCCTGGTGTTCGCCACGCTGTCGATCGCGGCGCTGTCGCTGGCGGTGTGGGCGCACCACATGTTCGTCACCGGTGCGGTGCTGCTGCCGTTCTTCAGCTTCATGACCTTCCTGATCGCCGTGCCGACCGGCATGAAGTTCTTCAACTGGCTGGGCACGATGTGGAAGGGCCGGATCACCTTCGA
>NZ_JALIEA010000008.1 GCF_022869005.1 Corynebacterium kalidii
CTCCTGGGGATAGGGCTTGGTCATAACGATCATCCTTCCAGGCCGGCCTTCCCAGGCAAGCCAGATCAGATGTCACCTATCCATGCAGCAGACCCACCCGTCGCCTGCCGGATTCGAGGGTTCGGTCTGCAGTCGGGGTCGACACGCAGTATGGTTTCCTGCATTCGAAGAGGTGCGAGGAAAGGTAATTTGTAAAGTGAGAAATAGGGTGCAGCAGATTGTGTTCGACACCAAAGGTATTCTCCGTGGTGCGCGGGCTGCGGTATCTGCCGGATTTTTCAACGGATTTACGGCCGAGGACGGGATTGCGACAGCCAGGAGTCTCATCCGCTATGGAGCATCCCTGTCAGGGCTGCTTGAGGTCGCAGCGGCGCGATTCCCTGACCGGGTTGCCCTCGTCGATGACGACGGTGAGCTCACCTACGCTGAACTGCGTGACCAGGCGGTACTCACCGCGCAGGCGCTCGTCGCCAACGGGGTCGACGCCAACAGCCGGGTAGGCATAATGGCGCGCAACGGCAGAGGATTCCTCATTCCTCTCGCAGCAAAAGGGTATGTTGGGTTCACCGTCTTCCTGCTGAATGTCGGGGCCAGCAGAACGCAGATTGCCAACATCGTCGAAGAACACGACATCAGCTTCCTTTTCGTCGACTCAGAGTTCGACTCCAGGATTCCCGACGAAAGTCCACGGGTCAGTGTCTGCCATTCCTGGGTCGGAGACAATGCGCGGACTGACATCGCCTTCCCCACATTCCGTGACCTGTGGGCCACGCCGGGTACGACGGACGTGACCTTCGGTCGTCGTCCCGTTCAGGGTGGAGTCGTCCTGATGTCCTCGGGGACCAGCGGCACGCCGAAGGCGGTGGGACACGGCGAACCGCATGTGCCGCTCGGAGTCCTCGGTCCCCCGGTGGAGTCCTGCGGGCTGAAGGCAGGATGCACCCTGCAGATGACCGCGAGCATGTTCCACGTCCTCGGGTGGGGAGCCTCGTGCATTGCGTTGTTCGCCGGTTGCACGATCGTCACGCAGCGCACCTTCAGCGCGGAGAACGTCCTCCACCAGCTGGACACGTACCGGTGTGAGGGTCTGATCAGTTCCGCTGTCTTTCTCAAGGAGCAACTCGCGGTCCACGATTCCGACCCCGGCAGGTACGACACCTCTTCACTCCGTTTCATCCTCAACGCAGGTAACGCCATGAGCGAGGACCTGGTCCGTGGCCTGCAGGAGCGCTACGGGTACATCCTCGGTTCCGGTTACGGATCCACCGAGGGGTTGCTCGTGTCCTATTCCAGTCCGTCGGATCTGCGGGAGGATCCGTTGACCGCCGGCCACCCTGTGTGGAACGGTCGGCTGGAACTGCTCGACCCCGCAAGTGGGAGAGAGGTCGAGCCCGGCCAGGTCGGTGTGGTCCACGCCCGCAACGCCATGTCGATGAAGGGCTATCTGGGCGCCCGGGATCGGGAGGATGTGACCCGGGGGCTACTCAGCCTCGGTGACAAGGGCGTGATCGACCCGCGGTCCGGTCGGCTGCGGGTGCTGGGCCGTAACAACGACATGATCATCGTCGGCGGCGAGAACATCTGGCCGACCTCGGTCTCCGACATCATCGACCGGCTCGACGGTGTGGCCGAGTCCTACTGCGTGGGTGTGGAGGACGACGAGACATTCCAGCGGGTCAAGGCCTACGTCGTCACCGACGGGTCTGTCGAGCTGACCGAGGACGCCGTCCGCGAGCACGTCCGGGACAACTTCATGGCCCCAGCCGTGCCGCGCGACGTGGTCCTCATGGACCGGCCGTTGCCGCGTAACCCGATCGGTAAGGTCGTCAAGCGCGAGCTCGAGGCCTTCGGCTGACCGGAATTCTGTCCAGGCTCCGTCCTCAGCGGGGGCTGACATCGACCGCAACACCCTCACCGTCGACACATGCGCACCTCGTCGGTGTCACAGGTGGACTCAGAATCGCAGTCTGATCCCACCTCCGTGTCCGCCGTCCGGAGACCGGGAGTGCGGTACTTCTCCACGGTTACACAGGCGGGACCTCGCCTGACATGGCGACGCTTCCGGTCGCGGCGTCCCAGGTGAACTGCGCAGTGGACTCGCCGGAGGCCCCGGCATTCGACTCACCCTTACGCGGCCAGTGCCAGGTCACGGAGATCGTCGCGTCATCGACCCGCGAGACCGTGGGGTAGAAGCCGTAGGCCTCCGAGGTGGCGGTACCGAGATAGCCTCCGTCGTGGAAGAGCATGATCTGGTACGGCGAGGACACCGTTCCACCCTCGATCGGGAGGATGATCCAGGAGAGGTCGGCGCAGGAGTCGTAGCCGTCGGTCTCGGCCCAGGCCGGGGCCCACGGGTAGTTCTCGGCGTTCGGTGGAACATCGCTGGCCCAGCGGGCGACAGCCTCGTCCCCGGTGAGACCCGAGCAGGTGTCCGTGGGGGAGCCCTTGGTGTCGTCGTCCCCGTTGTGGGACTCAGCCGTCGTCGGGGCGGGTAGGTCACTGGCGGGCTGCGTGGTGACAGTGGTCTGGGTGGACGTGATGGGGGCGGTGGGGGCGTCGGGGTCGTCCGCGGCGCTGCAGGCGGTGAGTGCGGTACCCAGCAACAGCATTCCCGCGGCGAGAACTGCCGCGGTGTGGGGGACTGCCCTGGCAGATGTGGTGGACAAGTGAATCGACCTCCTGTGTCGGCAACCGATGTTAACGGCACTCCCGGAGACATTCAGGGCGTCAGGCCCTACCCTTGCCTACGGAGGCGGGTCAGGTCCCGGACCCGCCGGCCCGTCCGTCCCACCGTCAGGAAGCGTGCGTCATTGTCTGCCACCGTCATCTCCGTCCTGCTCATCGGGTCCCTCGCCGCCGGCTGGGTCGACGCGGTTGTCGGCGGAGGCGGACTGATCCTCATTCCCCTGGTCATGATCCTGAACCCCGGCATGTCCAATGCGCAGGCGCTCGGCGTCAACAAGGTCGCGGCGATATTCGGTACCGCGAGCTCGGCCGCCGTCCTCGTGCGGAAGGCACCCTCGGCGACCAAGGCACTGCGCTACGCGCCGTTGGCCCTCGCCGGGTCGGCCGGTGGCGCGATGATCGCGTCGTCCGTCGACAAACAGATCATGCGCCCGGTGATCATCGTGCTCCTCGTCGCCGTCGGTGTGTTCATCCTGTTCCGCCCTTCCTTCGGACAGGGGGAATCATCATCAGCAACGAACCGCGCCAGTTCGAGAACGCTACTGGGCCTGATCGCCCTCATTGCCGCGATCAGCGTCTACGACGGTGCCTTCGGCCCCGGTACGGGTCTGTTCCTCATCCTGGGCTTCACCAGCCTGCTCGGTCGTGACTTCATCACCAGTGCCGCGTGGGCGAAGGTGATCAACGTGTTCACCAACCTCGGTGCCCTGGTCACCTTCGCGCTGCAGGGTGAGGTGCTGTGGCTCCTGGGGTTGGGGTTGGCCGTCACCAACGTCATCGGTGCACAGATCGGCGCACGGATGGTGATCGGCCGGGGTGCCGGTTTCGTCCGCGTCGTGATCCTCGTGGTGGTCGTGGCGATGTCGGCGAAGCTGGGCTACGACCAGTTCATCGGCACTGGCGTCGGCGGGGCGGGCTGACGCCCCCACCACTGAGCCGGGATTCCGTGTCCGGCCCGCCAGGTACCATGAGTTCACCGGGAACCGGACCAGCGAAAGGGCCAGACAGTGGGAGATCAGCGCAGCAGAACCGCAGTACACGAGGTCAAGGCCGGGCTGCGGCGCCTCGACCACGATGTCTTCGCCGCTGTCGCGGGAGCGGACAACCCCCTGTTGGACGCGGTGATCCCGCGTCTGACCACCGCAGCGAACTACTCACGGTTGTGGATCGGTGCCGCCGGTGCCATGGCGCTCACGGGTAAACCAGCGCTCCAGCGGGCGGCGACCCGGGGCCTGGTCAGTCTCGCCTGCACCAGTCTCGTGGCGAACCAGCTGGCCAAGAGGTCGTGGCGGCGGGAACGGCCGGGCCACCGGTCCGTCCCCCTCGCCCGGCGGATCCGCCGCTACCCGCGCTCCAGTTCCTTCCCGTCCGGGCACTCTGCCAGCGCCGCAGCCTTCGCCGTCGGCGCGGCCGTCGAGCACACCCCCGTCGGTGCGGGCCTCGGGGCCCTGGCCGGGCTCGTCGGATTCTCCCGCGTGTACACCGGTGCGCACTACCCCGGCGACGTCGTCGCCGGGTGGGGCCTGGGGACCCTCATCGCCGTGATCGGTGGCGCACTGGTACCGCCGCCCACCGCCCGTACGGACGTCTCCACCGAACCCCTCTACACCGACCACCCCGGGCGTCCGGACGGCGAGGGCCTCGTCCTGGTGGTGAACCCCGCCTCGGGTGACGGCACAGGGGAGCGGGTGCTCACGCACGTCCGGAAGGCCCTCCCCGCGGCCGAGATCGTCGCCCTGTCCCCGGAGGACGACGTGGTCGAGGTCCTGGAGAGCGCCGCGCAGCGGGCGGAGGTCCTCGGCGTGGCCGGCGGTGACGGCACCGTGGCCACGGCGGCCGGTATCGCGCTCCGGGCCGGTACACCCCTGGCGGTGTTCCCGGCCGGCACCTTCAACCACTTCGCGAAGCAGATGGGCTGCGCGACCACGGAGCAGACGGTCGCGGCGGTGCGGGCCGGCACACTGGAGATGGTCGACGTCGTCAGTCTGGACGGCGACACCACGCTGCTGAACACGGCGAGCATCGGTGCCTACCCGCAGTTCGTCACCACCCGCGAGCGGTACGAGGGGAAGATCGGCAAGACCCTGGCCTCCGCCGTCGCGGCGTGGAAGGTGCTCAAGGAGGACCAGGCCGTCCGGATCCGGTACGACAACACGACGGTGACCACCTCCCTGTTCTTCCTGGGCAACTCCGTCTACCGGCCCACCGGTTTCGCCCCGGTCGACCGGGACAGCGTCGGCGACGGGCTGCTGGACGTGCGCATACTGGAGATCGGCCGGCCCTTCGCCCGTCTGCGCATCACCCTGTCACTGCTCACCGGGCGGTTGGGCCAGAGCCCGCTCTACCACGAGCTGCACCGGCCGGTGTTCCGCGTCGAGGTGCTCGGGGAGCCCACCCCGGTGGCGCACGACGGGGAGGTCGGCGACGCGCGGTCCAGCGCCGAATTCGTCTCGCACTACCGGGTCCTGCCCGTGTACCGGCCCCGGTAGACCCACAGGCACGCCACCAGCCACGCGAACCCCAGCGCCCACCCGGCGACGACGTCGGACGGGTGGTGCACGTTCAGGGCCACCCGGGCGACACCGACCGCCGCGCAGAGGACGACACCGCCGACGACCACGGCGGTGCGCCCGTACCCGCGCACCAGATGCGCGTACACCGCCAGCAACGCGCCGACAGCGACGAGGACGCCCAATGCGTGACCGGACGGGAACGACATGCCGGACGCCTCGACGAGCCGGCTGACCGGCCGCTCCCGGCCCGCCAGGTGCTTGGCGACGACGGACACGATCCCGCTGCCCCAGACACAGACCGCCAGGAACACCGCGGTCCGCACCCGGCGGCGACGCAGCTCCAGCACCACCGGCACCACCACCAGCACCCGCCAGACCGCCGGGTCGGAGACGCTGCTCAGACCGTCCCACAGCGGAACCCACCAGCCGTGCGTCTGTGCCAGACGGTGGGCGGCCGCCAGAGCACGGCCGTCAGGCCCGTCGACCCACGCCCAGCCCTGCACCCAGCCGACCCACACGACCGCGTAGAGCACCGCGGCGGCAGCGGCCGTCGCCGACACCGCGACCGGTCGTGCACCGGTCATTCACCGAACACCATGTCGCGCCGTTGGTCGCCGAGGGAGAACTCCAGCAGCTCCCGGAGGTAGTTCTGCGTGTACACCCACGGCGAGGCGTACCCCTGCCGGGGGAACCTGTCGGCGCTGCGCCGCAGGTAGGCGGCGGCGAAGTCGAACAACGGCCGGTCGGTGGGGACCGTCGGCGCGGCCGGCCGGTAGGGCTCCTGCCCGCTCTTCCACAGTTTCACCATGTAGCGGGACACCAGGTCCGAGCGCAACGTCCACGAGCCGTTGATGTAGCCCACGGTGAAGCTGAAGTTCGGCAGCCCGGCCAGCATCATGCCACGGTAGAAGACCTGCTCGTTGACCGGCAGTTCACGCCCGTCGATGCTCAGGGTCCCGCCACCGAACGCCTGCAGGTCCAGCCCGGTCGCGGTGACGACGACGTCGGCGGGGATCTCCTCACCGGAGCCCACCCGGACACCGCCGGCGGTGAAGCGGTCGACGGTGTCGGTGACCACGCGCGCATTGCCGCCCAGCGCCGCGAAGATGTCACCGTCGGGCGCCTTGCACACCCGCTTCTCCCACGGTCTGTGCCGGGGCGTGAAGTGCCGGTCGATCGTCCCGGCGTCCAGGTACCGCAGTTGCATCCGCCGCAGGGCCCGGCTGAACAGCCACGGGGCGCGCTGGCCCACGGTGTGCTGCGCCATGTCGCGGACGGCGTGGGTGAGCCTGGCGACAGGGTACGCCCGCTTCGCCGGCAGCACCTTCCGCCAGAACGCGCTGATGGTGTCCACCGCCGGCATCGGCGCCACGTAGGTGGGGCTGCGCTGCAGCATCGTCACCTGCGCCCCGAGCCGTTCGAGGGCGGGCACCAGCGTCACCGCGGTCGCACCGGACCCGATCACGGTGATCCGCGTGCCGGCGCAGTCGAGGTCCGCGGGCCACTGCTGCGGGTGGATGATCCGGCCGGTGAAGTCCGCCTCCCCGGGGAACTCCGGACGGTGGCCCCTGCCGTGCACGAAGTACCCGGAGGCGTAGTGGACGCGCCGGGCGTGGACCGTGCGTCCGCTGTCGGCGGTCACGGCGGTGACCTCGTACATGCCCAGGTCCGTCCGCCAGTTCGCGTCGCGGATCCAGGAGCCGGTGTGCAGCCGGTCGAGCGCCCCGCAGTCCCGGGCGACGTCGCGGATGTACTCCTTGATGTCCGCGCCCGCCCCCAGCGTGCCGTCGTGGGGCCACGGGGCGAACGGGAATCCGTAGGTCGCCATGTCGGAGTCGGAGCGGATGCCCGGGTAAGTGAAGGTGTGCCAGGTGCCGCCGAGGTCGTCGTTGGCGTCGTGGATCTCCCAGTTCCACTGCGGGAAGTTGCGTGACACGTGGTGCGCCAGGTCGACGCCGGAGAGTCCGGCACCGACGATCAGCAGGTCGAGAGGGTTCTCCGGGGATCCGGGGCGGGTAGGCATGTCCACAGCGTACAAGCCCGTGGGCGCCGTCCACGGTGATTGCGGTGACTCAGCGGTCGGCGGGGTCCTCCCAGATGGACCGCAGCCGGTGCACCGTCACTGTCGGCAGCTCCGCCGTCCCCGACTCGCTGGACAGCACCAGGGCGCGTGGGCCCTCCGGCGGGAAGACGGCCGACGAGATGACCCCCTCGCCGTCGCCGACGAACACCTCCACCGATCCGCGGTCGACGATGACCCGCAACCTCAGGGTGGGGGCATCCCCCGTCCCGTCGGACGCCGGCACCGGGACGGACCGGTAGCCGCGGTCGCCGGCACCGGAGAGCCGCCGGTCCAGCCAGACGCGTCCGGACTGGCTGTCCCAGCTGACCGCGGTGTGGTTACCCGTCGGGGTGGCGTGCACCAGCAGGCTCACCCGTTCGGCGGTGGTGCGGTCCAGGTCGATCTCCAGCTCGATGTCGGCGGAGTTCCGGATGTCCTCGGCCAGGACGACGTCCTCGTTCAGCCCGACGCTGACCGGCCCGGTGGCCACGGTGTCCTGCCGTAGCCGGGCGTATTCGGCGACAGGGACGGTCGACACGGAGTCGCCGGACGCCGAGAGCCGGAGCTCGCGGGGGGCGGTGAACTGTCCGCACCACGCGTCGGCGGCACGGGTCGGTTCCGGCGCGGTGAACGACCCCATCCAGCCGAAGAGGATCCGGCGGCCGTCCGGGGCCTGGAACGTCTGCGGCGCGTAGTAGTTCGCACCGGAATCGCTGGGCCGGTCCGGGGAGACGTCGGTGAAGGGTCGTCCCGGCGCCCAGTCACCGACGACGTAGACGGCGTTGTTGCCGTTGCGGTTGGTGTAACCGTGCGGGGTCGCGCCCATCGGGCTGAAGACCAGCACCCAGCGCACGTCGGGGTCCCCGGGGTAGGCGGGTTCCCCGGACCGCGAGAGCGGGAAGAAATCGGGGCACTCGAGCATGAACACGTTCGGGTCCGCCGCCTCGTAGAGCACCGAGTCGAAGTCCCAGGTCGTCAGCTCCGGGTCGTCGCAGGTGTACAACCACACCTGTCCGCGGCGGTCCAGGGTGGACACGCCGACGACGAGGAACCACCGTCCGTCCTGCTTCCACACCTTCGGGTCACGGAAGTGGACGAACCCCTCGGGGCAGTCGATCACGGTGCCCTCCTTGCTGAAGGTCCGTCCGCCGTCGGTGGAGACGGCGAGGCACTGGACCTGGAGGTTGCCCTCGTCCTCGTCGACACCGTTGCGGAACCGGTGCCCGGTGTAGACCACCGCCAGTGCCCCGTCGTCCCGCACGACGGCGGAGCCGGAGAAGACGCCGTCCCGGTCGGCGGTGGTCGAGGGGGCCAGGGCGATGGGTTCGCGGCGCCAGGTGACGAGGTCGTCGCTGGAGACGTGTCCCCAGTGCATCGGCCCCCATTCGGTGGAGTAGGGGTGGTGCTGGAAGTACACCTGGTAACGACCGTCGACGAAGCTCAGCCCGTTCGGGTCGTTGATCCACCCGGCGGACGCGGCGATGTGGGTGCTCGGGTACCAGCGGTCGTCGCGGGCGGCACGCATCCGCCGGACGCCGGCCTCCGCCTTCTCCAGCGCGGCGTTCATGGTGGTGTCGGTGTCAGACATTGGTGTTCTCCTTGTCGTCGGTGTCGTCGGTGTCGTCGGTGTCGTCGGTGTCGTCAGTGTCGTCGGCTGCCCGCATCGCGGCCAGTTCGGAGTCACGGTAGAAGGGTTCGCCGTTGACGTCCTCGTGGTCGCGCTTCAGGACGAACCACGCTGTCGCGGCCGCCGTGGCGACGACACCGGCGATGATCAGGAAGGTGGGCTGGTAGCCGATGTTGTCGTGCAGGGCACCCAGCGGGGCGGAGAAGAGCATGTTGCCGATCTGGGCGGAGACCTGGAACCCGACGAGGTACAGCGTGGCCGACAGCTTCGGGTCGAAGTGCAGGGTGAAGTACCGGAAGATCGGCAGGATGCACAGGGGCACCTCGAGGGCGTGGAGCATCTTGATGGCGGACACCGAGACCGGGTCGTCGACCACCGCACAGCCGCCGATGCGGACACACATCACCACGAAGCCGAGCAGGAGGGTGTTGCGGACCCCGATCTTGAGCATGATCAGCGGGACGACCATCATCATGGCGGCCTCGAGGAAGACCTGGACCGAGTTGAGCACACCGTAGGTGGCCTGACCCTGCGCCTTGGTGTCGAACAGGCTGGTGTAGAAGTCGGGGAACATCTGCTGGTCGAAGACGGTGTAGAAGGTCCATGACAGCATCACGATCAGGATGATGGCCCACAGGTGCCGGACGCGGAACACCGCCAGCATGTCCCGGAGGGACGGCATGGCCGCGTCGGCGTCGGTGTCCGTGGCGGTCTCGCTGACGTTGGTCATCCTGTCCTCGGGACGCCACAGCACCCACAGGGCCAGGTTGACCAGACCGAAGGCCGAACCGAGCCAGAAGAGCAGGTGGGGGTTGACGTTGAACAGGAACCCGGCGAGCAGGGCGACGACGGCGTAGCCGAAGGAGCCCCAGGCCCGCGCCTGGCCGTACTCGAAGCCGAAGTTACGGCTGTAGCGCTCGGTGAGGGCTTCGTAGAGGCCGACGGCGGCCATGAACCCGGCGGAGAGGACGACGGAGCCCAGGACTGCGCCGAGCAGGAAGGTGGAGTCGTTGCCCAGCAGTGGTTCGTAGACCCAGACCATGAAGGGGCCGACGAGGGTGGCGAGCGCGGCGAGGGTGACGGCGAGGTGGCGCTTGAGTCCGAGCCTGTCCTGCAGGGTGCCGTAGACGAACATCAGGACCAGGGTGGCTGCGGAGTTGATCGCGTAGATGGTGCCCACCCGGCCGCCGGACAGGTCGAGGCCGGGGTCCTCCTGGGTGAGCCAGATCTGGAAGAAGGACCACCAGATCCCCCAGGACGCGAAGAACATGAGGATGGTGAAGGACTTGTGCAGGTAGGAGTCGTTCCTGAATGCCTCGGTGAATCTGGACACGTGATCTCCCTGTGTGGGCGGTGGTGTGGGTGAGCTGAGTCACTTGATGTGATCAAACGTTAAAGCACCACATCCGCGAAGGCAAGTACCCCCCGGTCGGGCAGGGGTGTGACGGCTGGCGTCCGCAGTCGGCGGGGCCGGGGGTGTGAGGGGACGGTGCGGGGGTCAGTGCCGCGGCGCGGCCACCGAGTCGCGCTCGACAAGTGGCATGGGGACCAGTGTTTCCGCAGGTGCCTCGGTGATGTCCCGGTGGGCGAGGTCGATGGCCAGCGACACCGCGGTCTCCCCGATCGCGCGGTAGGGCAGGCGCATCGTCGTCGCACGGGGGTGGAGGTACTCCGCGAGCGGCTCGTCGTCGAACGACATCACCGACAGGTCTGCCGGTATATCCAGCCCGAGCTCGGCGGCTGCCCGGTACACGCCGAAGGCGACGCGGTCGTTCGCGGCGAGGACCGCCGTGGGCCGGTCACGGTCGGTGCCGAGGACGGCGTGCCCGCCCTCGTGGCCGAGCGCCGGCTCCCATTCGGCGCCGCGGTGCTCGCCCGTCAGTGTCAGTCCGGCACCGGACATCGCGTCGTCGATGCCGGCCATGCGTCGTGGGACGGTCGTGGATTCGCCCGGGGGCATGTCGTGGGCGGGGCGGCCGACGAGGGCTATGCGTCGGTGGCCTGCGTCGACCAGGTGCCTGACGGCGGCGTGGCCGGCGGCGTACTCGTCGGGCACGACGGCGGGTATCCCGTCGGCCATCCCGTTGGCGATGACCCGCGGGAGGTCGTGTCCGCCCGGTGGCAGGTCCACGAGGCGGCAGCGCATCAGGCCGACGACCAGGGCGTCCACCGGCTGGTGCAGCAGGTTGTCCAGAGCCTCGGTCATCGCGCCGGGGTGGGTGCCGGCCTCGGCGATGAGCACGCCCTGGTTCCGGCGACGGCCGGTGTCGAGGATGCCGCGGATCATGGAGCTGGCGAAACGGGTGACGGTGACCTCGTCGGAGAGGAAGCCGATGGTGTCCGACCGTCCGCTCTGCAACGCGCGGGCGGTGGCGTTGGGACGGTAGCCCAGGTCCCGGGCGGCATGGAGGACCCGCTCGCGGGTCTCCTCGCCGACCCGCGAGTTGGGCTTGTCGTTGAGCACCAGGGACACGGTGGTCGCGGACACGCCGACCTTGGCGGCGATCTCGGCTAGCGTCACTCTCTTCGGCACGGTGCCCAGTTTACGGGGATGCGCTACACTGAAAAATAGTTGACGTATCAACTATGTTCCTGGCGACGACTCCACCGGAGGGACCGACATGTCCGACACGCACGAGCGACCCGTCGAGATCATCACGGCGCGTGACGTCCCCCTCGGCGGGCCACGCGCCATGACGGTGCACCGTACCCTGCCGCAACGCCGGCGCAGCCTCATCGGCGCGTGGTGTTTCCTCGACCACTACGGCCCCGACCCGGTGGCGGCCACCGGCGGCATGGACGTGGCCCCGCACCCGCACACCGGCCTGCAGACCGTCTCGTGGCTGTTCGACGGGGAGATCCGGCACGACGACTCCCACGGCGTCCACGAACTCGTCCGCCCGGGCGAGCTGAACCTCATGACCGCAGGCGCGGGGATCTGCCACTCCGAGGTCTCCACGGAGACCACCGACACCCTGCACGGCGTCCAGCTGTGGACGGTCCTGCCGGAGGACGCCCGGCACGGCCCGCGGCGTTTCGACCACTACGCTCCGACGCCGGTGACGTTCGACGGCGGTTCCGCGCTGGTGTTCCTCGGCACGTTGCTGGGGTCGGCGTCGCCGGTGCCGACCTTCACCCCGCTGGTTGGCGCGGAGCTCCGCCTGGCACCGGGGGCGGTCCTCGACCTCGACGTCGACCCGTGCTTCGAGCACGGTGTCCTCGTCGACACCGGCGACGTCACCGTTGACGGCGTGGCCGTGGCGCGGACGGAACTGGCCTACACCGGCACCGGTGCGGAGTCGGTGACGGTGGCCAACCCCGGGGACACCCCGGCACGGGTGATCCTCATCGGCGGGGAGCCTTTCGGTGAGGACGTGGTGATGTGGTGGAACTTCATCGGCCGCGACGACGCGGAGATCCGTCGTTACCGTGAGGAATGGAATGCACACGGCGACCGGTTCGGCGAGACCCACGGCTATGTGCCCCACCACCCGGACGGCCCGTTCCGGCTGCCGGCACCGGAGCTGCCCGGGACACGCCTGCGCCCCCGCAGCAACCCGGGGCCCGTCGCCCGCGCCGGTGCCGACCCGTACCGGCCCGCACACCCGGAAGGACAGGAATGACCCGCCCGTACATCGACAAGACGAACCCGGAGATCTACCGGGCACTCAACGGCGCCGTCCGTGCCGCGCGGACCTCCTACGCCGCGGTCGGCCTGCCGCTGGACCTGGTGGAGCTGGTCAACGTGCGGGTCTCCCAGATCAACGGCTGCCCGACGTGCCTCAGTGTCCACGTCCCCGCCGCCAGGGCCGCGGGCGTGGACCAGCAGACCCTGGACCTGCTGCCCAGCTGGCGGCAGGACACCTCACAGCTGTTCACCGCGCCGCAGCGTGCGGCCCTGGAACTCGCCGAAGCGTTGACCGAGCCGCAGCCGGGCACCGGGCTCACCAGCGTCGCCGACGCCGTCGCCGCGGCGTCCCGCGAGTTCGACGACGACCAGCTCAGCGCCCTGGAGTGGGCTGTGGTGCTCATCAACGCCTACAACAGGGTCTCCATCGCGTCGGGGCACCCGCCGGCACCCCGGGACAGGAACTGACATGGCCACCACAGTGATCCCGTCGGGTGACCGGGCCCGCTGGCCGGGCAGTGACATCGTCTCCCGCCAGTCGTTCCCCGCCACCGGGTCGACCCGCATGACCGACTACGCCTTCGGCCTGCTGCTGATCCACAACGACGACATCGTCGAACCCGGCGAGGGCTTCGACATGCACCAGCACGCCGACGTCGAGATCGTCAGCTGGATCGTGCACGGCCGGCTCCGGCACCGGGACTCCTCCGGGACGCAGACCGTCCTGGGGCCCGGCCAGGCCGAGGCGATCACCGCCGGTCGGGGAGTGCGCCACGCCGAGACCAACGCCGCCGGTTTCACCTCGACGGACACGGTGCGTGTCATCCAGATGTGGTTGCCGACGGACGAGGCCGGCGTCGACCCGTCCCACGCCGTCGCCGACCTCGACGACGCCCTGGACGCTGCCTCCGCCGCCGGGGAGTTCGTCACGGTCGCCGCCGGCGGCCCCCACCCTGGCGCCGACCCTGATGCCGCGCTGCGGATCCGGACGTCCGGCGCGCGGCTGCGGGCCGCACGCCCGGTCCCCGGACGGCCGGTCACCACCGACCCCGCCCGCTACGCGCACGTCTTCGTCGTCTCCGGAGCGGTGCGTCTGCACACCCCGGAGGCCCACGACCTGCAGGAGGGGGACGCCGCCCGCGTCGTCGACGGCGGCGCCCTGCGGATCGAGGCCCTCGCCGACGGACGCACCGACGGTCAGGACCGGGCCGAGGTACTGGTCTGGGAGATGGACCGCAGCGTGACGACCACCCCGCGGCTGCCTGCCTCGTCCCGCTCCTCCCGGTCCTCCCACCGGACCGTCAGTCGTTGACCAGCACCGACTCGGTGACGGGCCGGCGGGTGCGCGGGGCGTTCTCCCGGGCGAGCACGGCCTCGTCGGCACCGGCGGCGTCCCCCGGGGTCCCTACGGCGATGACGGTGAGCGGGGTCAGGTCCGTCCCCAGGCCGAAGGCGTGCGACACCGCAGCCTGGTCGAAGCCGCTCATCTGGTGCACCACCAGCCCGTCCGCGTGCGCCTGGAGGGTGAGGTACGCCGCCGCCTGGCCGGCGTCGTAGCGGGCCTCCGCCAGCGGGCGACCGTCCTCGCCGACGGTCTCGGCGAGGACCACCACCAACGCACCGGCGTCCTGTGCCCACCCCCGGTTGAACTCGACCAACGCCTCCAGCACGGCCCGGTGGGACGCGCTGCCGCGCCGGGTGACCAGGAAGCGCCACGGCTGACGGTTGAAGGCCGACGGCGCCCACCGCGCAGCCTCGAGGGCGCTGTGCAGCGCGTCCTCGTCGACGGGGGAGTGGGGGTCGTAGATGCGCGGGCTCCAGCGGTCGGCGATGACGTCGAGGACGGGGGCGTCGGTGCGGGCGGTGCGGTCGGTGATGAGTGTCATGTCCGGAGTCAACCGCACAACCGCCCGGTTTGTTCCCTTTCCTGCCACGGGTGGTCGCTAGGGGCGGTCGCTGTCGTCGCTGTCGTCGCTGTCGTCGATGTCGTCGACCCGGGCGGTCCCGTCGGCGTCGAGCACCACGTTCAGGGCCAGGGGGATCTGGTGTGACGCGCTCTCCAGGATGTGCATGAAGTACCCGGCGGTGTTCGGGATAGCCACGACGTCGCCGGTGGAGATCCCCTCCGGGAAGCGCAGTCGCCGGCGGACGATCACCTCGTCCTCGATGCAGTAGGCGCCCACCAGGAAACCCTCCGTGCCGGGGGCACGTTCGGGCGGGCCGTCCTGCGTCCGGACCAGGAGGGGGTCGAGGAGGATGTCGTCGGAGGTGGTGCGGCACTGCGTCCGGTTCATCTCCACACCGACCAACGGCACACCGTCGCTGCGGTCCTTCAGGAACGCCACCCGTGCCAGGATCACCCCGCAGCCGTCGAGGACGGACCGTCCCGGTTCCAGGTGCAGCCGCAGACCCCTGCGGACCAGGGCCTCCGCCGCCGACTCCTGCTGGCCCTGCTGGCCTTGTTGCCCGACCCGGCCGTGCAGGAGCCCGCGCAGCCACCCGCCCCGGACCGGGGACTGGTGGAACGGGTACGTCGTCGCCAACGGGTCCGACTTCCAGGTGAACGGCTGCCCGGTGCCGTCGACCATCGCCTGCCGGGCGCGTCGGAACGCCGCCCACTGTGCGCCGTCGTCGAGGTAGCTCATCGGCACACCACCGCCCAGGTCCACGAACTCCGGCCGGTGTCCGAGCTCCACCGCGGTGTCGGTCAGACGCAGGGCGTCCTCCAGCGCGACGAGACGGTCGGTGGCGGAGTACCCGTGCAGGTGGAGGTGCACACCCACCACGTCCACAGCGTCCACCCCGTCAGCACCGTCGCGCAGGGCGTCGGCCCAGACGTGGAGCCGTTCCCCGAAGCGGGTCGGGGGCAGCAGGTCGGGGTCGGGGGCGATCCGCGGGGCGACACGGGGCCGACGGCTCCCGGCGGACGCGCCGAGGTCACGCACGCGGGCCAGTTCGGTGACGGTGTCCACCGACACCGTCACGCCGTGGTCGACCGCCAGCCGCAGCAGCCGGTCGGGTTTCACCGCCGCGCTGAGGATCACCCTGTCGCCGGGCACACCCCGGTCCAGCACCTGCCGCAGTTCCCGCTCGCCCGCGACGTCGACCCCGTGCCCCGCCCGGACCGCGGTGTCCACGAAACACAGCGCCTTGTTCGCCTTCCGGGCGTAGAACACCCGGGTGTCCACGCCCGCGTCCGCGCCGGCGTCGCGCAGCTCCGCCATGTTCCGCACCATGGGAGCGGTCCGCAGCACGTTGACCGGTGAGCCGTAGGTGTCGACGAGTTCCCGGCACCGGCGCCGGTCGGACAGCAGGTCGACGGCCCACGGTTCCAGGCGCGCGGTCAACGGCACCGTGGCCTCGGCCCCGGGGTCGTCGACGTGCCGGCGGCGGTGCTCGGCGACGACCCGTCGGGCCCACCGTGGCACCACGTCGTGCAGGCCACGGTTGAGCGAGTCCGCGCCGGTCAGCGCCGCGTCGGCGTCCCGGCCGATCACCGCCAGCTGGTCCAGGGCCCGGACGAACCCGTCCTCGTCGACCCACCCGGTGTCTGTATCTTCAGTGCCTCCTGCGTCGATCCCGGGGACCGTCGCGGCCAGCGTGCCGGGGACCAGCCCGGCCGGCGGGATCACGGCGTCCACGACCACGTCGGCGGCAGGGGACAGCGTCCCGACGGTGGCCGTCACCGGCGGGTGCACGACGCCGGCGTCGAGCAGGGCCAGCAACCGGGCGGCGTTCTGCGGGGTCATCCCGAACGCGACGCGTTCCAGCGTGCGGGCGAGCAGGTCGACACCGGTCAGCGACCGGCGGCGGCCGTAGGACGTACGCCAGACCACGGCGGGGTAGAGGACCCGCCAGGCGTGGCCGACGGCCCAGGCCGCGTCCGGCGCCGCCCGCCCGGTGGCCACCGCGTGGGAGTGCCGGAGCTCGGCGACCGGGTCGCCGCCCCCGTCACCGCCGGTGACGACCCGCCGTACCTCGTCCGGGGCGGGCCGGCCACCCGCAGTGACCAGCAGACGGTCCGCGGCGCACGCGACGGCCTCGCGCAGCTCCCCGGTGGTGCGGCTCGTGCGTACCCGACGTTCCTCGGCGGCGAGCCCGTCGGGAGGCAGCACGTCCGCCAGCGCGCCGGACGGGTCGGGCTTGACCGTCATGAACCGTCCGGTCCGGCTGACCGGGCGGATCGCCGAGGGCTCGGTGCCACCGGGACGGTAGACCGTCCCGGTGCCGGTGGTGACGAAGGCGCCACCCCGTCCGACGGCGAGCTCCAGGGCGGCGTCGACGAAGGTCAGGGCCGCGCCACGCACGTCCACGACCGAGCCCGCGGCGACGGTCCGCAGCCCGTCGGGCGGGTAGACGCCGACGACCGGCACCGGACCGGAAGCGCCGGGCACACTGGCGGGCAGGGCACCGGGCCACGACGGCGCGTGGCCGGTGGCCAGCAGCACATGGTCGTAGCGGTGGTCGTCGACCAACCACCCGGCGTCCTTCCCCGCGTTCTCCCCGCTGTCGCGGCGCAGCGTGGCGACGCGACGCGGCACCACCCGCACCGTGCACCCGGACGCCGCACGGCGCCGCGCGGTGGCCAGCAACGCCTCCCACGACTCCGCGAAGAAGCGCCCCACCAGGGACCGCGGCGGAAACGGGTCCGACGCCGCGTCCCCGTGACCGCGCCGCCAGTCGTCGAAAGCGCCCAGGCCACTGCCGACGATGCGCGAGGACACGTTCAGCGTCCAGTGGTCCGGCTGGTCCGGGCCGTAGCCGGCGCCGGCACCGGGCGGACGGTCGTCCCACACGTCCAGGGCGACGCGCACGCCGTGGTCCCATGCCTGGGCCAGCAGCTCCTCCGCCGCCCACAGCCCCCGTGGCCCGGCACCGACGACCGCGACCCTCACGTCCACCTGACTCATGTCCATCCTCATCTCCACTCCGGGACCTCCCCGATGTTCTCCGCGACCCACTGGTCGTTGTACAGCGTGTCCGTGTAGGCGTTGCCGAAATCATGCAGGATCAGCACCGTGTCCGTGCCGCCTGTACCGCTGGTGCCGCTGCGCCGGTCCGCCCCGGCAGCGGCGACGACGGCCCCGCCCGACGCCCCGGGGAGGATCCCCTCCCGGCGGGCCAGCGCCCGGGCCCCGCACACCGCGTCACCGGCGGTGACCCTGACGACGTCGGCGACAGGGGTGAGCGACGCGAGCCCCGGGACGACACCGGCACCGAACCCCGGCAGCACCCTCTCCCCGCGCCGGCCGCCGAACAACACCGACCCGACGGCGTCCACCGCCGTCACCCGCGTCGCCGCACCGGTCTCCCGCAGGTGGCGCACACAACCGCCGATCGTCCCCGTGGTACTCACCGCGACGAGGAGACGGTCCGGCGCGCGTCCCAGCTGCCCGACGATCTCGCGCATTGTCCCGGACGAATGGGCCTCGAACGCCGCCTGGTTGGAGTACTGGTCGAGATTCACCGCCCCCGGCAGCCGGGTCAGCAGGTCGGCCACCCGTGACCTGCGGGCCGCCAGCCAGTCACCCGTCTCCGGGTCCGGTGAGGTCACCCGGTGCACCGTCGCACCCAGCGCGGCCATCACCGCGACGGTCTGCCGGTTCGCCCGGGGGTCGACGACACAGTGGAAATCGATGCCGTGCAGCACGCAGTCCCGGGCCAGGGCGACCCCGAGATTGCCGGAGCTGGACTCCACCACACAGCCGCCCGGCTCCAGCGCGCCGGAGGCCAGGGCGGAGTCGAGCAGCGCGGCGGCCGTCCGGTCCTTCGCGCTGCCGCTGGGGTTGAACCCCTCGAGTTTCGCCCACACCCGGCCGGGGCCGGGGAAGAGCCGTTCCAGCAGAACCAACGGGGTCCCGCCGACGGTGCCGCGAATGCCCGTGCTGCCTGTGCTGCCTGTGCTGTCCGTGGTGCCTGTCCTCTCAGTGGTGGAAGCCTGCGCGCCGGTCGTCTGGCGGGCCGCCGTCGGCCCGGTTGAGATGATCCACGCAGGCACGGAGGTCACGGACCAGGAAGGACGCCAGGTCGTGGCTCATGCCGTTGCGCACCACGATACGCTGCACGGTGACCTCGGTGAGGTCGTCCGGCATCGGGTAGGCCGGGACGATCCACCCCTTCATGCGCAGCCGGTCCGACAGGTCGTACAGCGTCCACCGCCGGTCCGGGTCGGACGTGAGCCGCCAGGCGAACACCGGGATGTCCTGCGCCGCGTTCCACAGCTCCAGGTCCGGGAGTGCGCCGATCTCACCGGCGAGGTAGCGCGCCACGTCGATGGTGTTCTGCTGCACCCGCCGGTACCCCTCCATCCCCAGTTGGAGGAACAGATAGTACTGCAGCAGCACCTGCGCGCCGGGACGGGAGAAGTTCAGCCCGAAGGTCGGCATGTCGCCGCCCAGGTAGCTGACCCGGGTGACCAGGTCGTCGGGCAGGTCCCCGGCCTCCCGCCACACGATCCACCCGATCCCGGGGTAGACCAGACCGTACTTGTGCCCGGAGACGTTGATCGACGCCACCCGGGGGAGGCGGAAGTCCCACTCCAGGTCCGGCTGCAGGAACGGTGCGACCATCCCGCCGGACGCGGCGTCCACGTGGATGCGCACGTCCAGGCCCGTGTCGTCCTGGATGCGGTCGAGCGCCGCGGAGATGTCCTTCACCGGTTCATACATGCCGGTGTAGGTCACCCCCAGGATCGCGACCACCCCGATGGTGTTCTCGTCGACGTAGGATGCCAGGTCATGGCCGTCGAGGACCCTGTGGTCCTCCGAGATCGGCACGTACCGTGGCTCGACCTCGAAGAAGTTGCAGAACTTCTCCCAGCACACCTGGACCGCCGAGGACATCACGAGGTTGGGACGGTCCGTCGGGGCACCCTCGGCGCGGCGCCGGTGCTGCCACCGGCGCTTCAACGCCAGCCCGCCCATCATGCACGCCTCGGACGAGCCGACCGTGGACGTCCCGGCGGTGTTGTCCGGGTCCGGCGCGTTCCACAGCGCGGCGATCATCCGCCAGCACCGGTCCTCGATGTCCGCGGTCGCGGGGTACTCGTCCTTGTCGACCATGTTCTTGTCGAACGCCTCGCGGTAGAGGCGGTCGGCGTAGTCGTCCATCCACGTGCCCACGAACGTCGCCAGGTTCATCCGCGCATTGCCGTCGAGCATCGCCTCGTCATGGATGACCTGGTAGGCGGTCTCCGGGAGCGCCTCGGCCTCCGGAATGCGGTTGCGGGGGAAACTCGTGGCCTCGCCGACGCGGGCGAACAGAGGATTGAGCTCGACGTTCCGGCGGTCGTCGACCATGGTTGCGTCCACCCTTTCCGTACACGGGGAAGCCTGACCTGCAGGCCCTGCTACAGGCGACAGTACAGCGGAGTCGCGCCCACGGCTCGGCGGATCGGAGCCGGGAGCCTAGACTGGGCACCGTGAATGGCCCAGCAGAAGGAACCCCGTCCCCTCCCGACGGCGACCGCCCGGCCCTGGCGAAGGTACTGTTCCCGACCGGCACCGAGCCGGACCCCCGGTTCACCCTGGCCAACGAGCGCACCTTCCTGGCGTGGATGCGCACCGCCCTGGCGTTCATCGCCGGCGGGGTCGCTCTGGAGGCGCTGCCCATGGACACCGTCCCGGCGGACCTGCGCAACACCGGTGCCCTCGTGGCCCTGGGCCTGGGGATCGTGCTGGCGGCCGGTGCGGCGTTCCGGTGGCTGCGCGTGGAGCGCGCCATGCGGGAGGAACGTCCCCTCCCGGCCCCGGCGATCGTCCCCGCCCTGTCCCTGACCGCCCTGCTCATCGCCGGGGTCCTGCTGGTCGTGGTGGCGTTGTGACGGCCGGGGCCCCGATCCCGCTGGCGGACCCCGGCCTGCAGCCCGAACGCACCAGCATGGCCTGGGCGCGTACGTCACTGGCGTACCTGGTGGCCGCGGCCGTGACACTGCGGTGGGTACCGCAGCACGGCACCGCGGTGGCGGGGGTGACCGTGGGCCTCACCCTCGTCGCCCTCGGCATCTACGCCGGCCAGCGGAGACGCTACCGGGACGCGGCGGTCGGCGTCGCCAGGAACCGGCTGACCGCCTCCGTCGGCGCTGTCGTCGTCCTCACCGTCTGCACCGTGGCGCTGGGGGTGTTCAGCCTGCTGCTCGTCGCCACCGGGTGACGCCGGTTCGACCAGCGCGGGGCACCGTCGCGGCCCCTGTAGTATCGGCTGGATGACAAAACGTCTCATCGCCGGTGTCTTCTGGGCCGTGACCGGGTGGCGGCTGGTCACCGAGCCGGCGCCGCGGAGCCCCACTATCCTCGTCGGCGCCCCGCACACCTCCAACTGGGACTTCATCCTGATGCTCGGCATCGCCTGGAAACTGGGTATCCGGATCCGCTGGCTGGGCAAGGAGAGCCTGTTCCGCGGATGGCGCGGCCCGGTGATGCGGTCCCTCGGCGGGATCCCGGTCGACCGGGACGCCCCGGGCGAGGTCGTCGGCGACCTGGTGCGACAGGTCAGCGCGGACTCCGCCACCGCTGTCGTCATCACACCGGACGGGACACGCGGGGCCCACACCCACTGGAAGTCCGGCTTCTACCGGCTGGCGGAACAGACCGGCCTGCCCGTCACCCTGGGGTACGTCGACCGACCGACCCGGACGACCGGGCTGGGCCCGACCATCGTGATCACCGGGGACGTCACCGCGGACATGGACCGCATCCGTGACTTCTACCGGGACAAGTCCGGACTGCGGCCCGAGGCCCGCGTCGAGCCGCGGCTGCGTAGCGAATCCGGCAGCGAATCCGGCAGCGAGTGAGGAGACCCACCATGTCCGGCACCCGCCCCGTCTTCTACCGCGGGCCCCGCCCGGTGCTGCGGGGGTACCTGCACCTGTTCGCGTTCTGGTTCTTCCTCGGCACCGGAACCAGCCTCACCGTCCTGTCCTTCGCCAACACCGGGTTCTCCGGCCTGGCGGTGGCCACCGCCGTCTACTCCCTGTGCCTGGCGGGCATGCTGGGGGTGTCCGCCCTGTACCACCGGGTCCCCTGGAAGAGCGAGGGGTCGGTCCAGTGGTGGCGCCGGGCCGACCACGCGATGATCGCGATCTTCATCGCCGGCACCTACGGGCCGGTGTTCGTCGGGGCCGACGCGCCGGGCAACCGGACGCCGATCCTCGTGTTGTGCTGGGTCACCGCGCTGCTCGCCGTGGCGGTCAACATCCTGTGGATCACCCACCCGCGCTGGTTGTCCGTGACGATCTACCTCTGCCTGGGATGGGTCGCCCTGTTCGGGATGCGGATCCTGTGGGACGGGCTGACGGTGCCGGAGCTGGTCCTCATCATCACCGGTGGGGTGATCTACAGTGCCGGGGCGCTGGTGTACGCCCTGAAATGGCCGACGATCAGTGAACACTGGTTCGGCTTCCACGAGGTCTTCCACGCCGGCACCATCATCGCCGCCGGGCTGCACCACATCGCGATCTGGATGGTCGTCCTCGACACCGGGTAGACGCAGGACGACCCCGGCACCGTCGGTGACGGTGCCGGGGTCGTGTCCGGTGGGGTCGTCCTTAAACGACGGTCACGCCGACCGCGGCCGGGCCCTTGCGGCCGTCCTCGGTCTCGAAGGTGACCTTCTGGTTCTCCTCGAGGCTGCGGAAGCCGCCGCCCTGGATCTCCGAGTAGTGGACGAAGACGTCAGCGGAGCCGTCCTCGGGGGAGATGAAGCCGAAGCCCTTTTCAGCGTTGAACCATTTGACAGTGCCGTTGATCATGTGATCAGCCCTTCTTCAGTGTCAGCATCCGGATTATTCCGCACGCTGGGTCGACCGAATGTTCCGCAAGGAACAAGTTCGCGTCCTCAAGACAACTTCCGTGAACTTGATTCCTCCCGGAACTCGGAAGGGAAAAACAACATCAGAAACTGTAACCGCTGTTCACACTACACGGGATCCCGGAAGAAACCAATGGTCAGTGTCCGGTGCTCTCCAGGGCCAGTAACGCGGTCTTCGCCTCGAGCCCGCCGAGATACCCGCCGAGGCTGCCGTCGCTGCGCAGGACACGGTGGCAGGGGACCACGATCGGCAGCGGATTCGTCGCACACGCCGTGCCCACCGCCCGCACCGCCTTCGGGTTGCCGACGCCCTCGGCGACCTGCCGGTAGGAGCGCGTCTGCGCGTAGCCGATGTGCGGGAGATAGCGCTGGACGGACTGCCGGAACCCGGAGGACAGGGCGAAATCCAGGGGCAGGTCGAACTCCTGCCGCGTCCCGGCGAAGTACTCGTCGAGTTCCGCGGCGGCGGCGTCCAGACGCCGTGGGGCCCGGAGCACCCGCGGGCTCACCTTCGCCGCCAGGACCGCCAGGACCTCGTCGAAGCCTTCCCGGGCGAACGCCACCCGCAGCAGCCCCCGGTCGGTGGCGGCCAGCAGCAGCGGGCCGACCGGGGAGTCGACGGTACGGTAGGCCACGTCCAACAGGCCGGACTCCGCGGCGTCGGCGGCGAGCCGGGCCTGCAGCCGGGTGAGGTCGCCCGCGTCGGCAGGGAACGTGGTGGGGGACAGGGGGACGTCAGCACTCATCGCTGCTCTCCTTCGGTGTCGTCGTAGATGCGGCGGAGCGCCCGGACCCCGTCCGAACTGGCCCGGCGGACCGCGTCGACGCTCCCTCCGATCAGCGCCGCGGTCTCGGCGTGGGGCAGACCGCCGAAGAAGTGGTACGCCACCGCCAGACGCTGCCTCTCCGGCAGTGAGGCCACCGCGCTCCACAGTCCGGTGTCCGCCCGACCGGGGACGCCCAGGTCGGAGACCTGCTCCGGCACGGTGTCGGTGGGGACCGCCTGCCGTGCCCGACGCCGCGTGACATCGACGGCCCGACGGTGGGCGACACGCACCAGCCACGCCTCCACGTTCGTCCCGTCCTCCAGCTCCGGCCAGGCCCGCAGCAACGCCAGGAACGTCTCCGACCAGGCGTCGTCGGCGTCGTGCCCGGGGCCGAGGACGGCACGGCAGACCCGCAGCACGGTCGCGCCGTGCCGCGTCACGGCCTGCTCGAAAGGTGTTGTCGGGGTCGTCATCGTCTTCACACACCGTAGTCGCACCGGACGGCCGGAACGTGAGGTCCGCGGCCGGGTGTCAGGGCACCAGGACGATACGGCCGGCGACCTTGCCGTCCCGCAGGTCCTCGAACGCCTGTGCCGCGTCGTCGAGGGGGTAGGTCGTGGTCTCCAGGTGGAGCTTCCCCTGTTGGACGAGAGCCACCGCCTGCCGCATGTCGGCACGGGTGCCGCCGTAGGAGCGCTCGATGTTCACGCCCCACGGGATCGCGGAGTTGTCGGCGTCGTAGGTGAACGAACCACCGCCGAGTCCCACGAAGCGGATCGCACCGCCCACGCCGACCACCGACAGGGCCAGGTCCACGGTGGGCTGCACGCCGACGAAGTCGAGGACGACGTCCGCGCCGCGTCCGCCGGTCTCCTCCATGATGCGGGACGCCGCGTCGGCGTCGCTGAGGATGGCGACGTCCGCACCGTGTCCGGCGGCGTAGTCGACCTTGCCCTGGTCGGTGTCCAGGGCGATGATGCGGGCGCCGGTGGTGGCGGCGAGGATCTGCAGGCCCACGTGGCCGAGCCCGCCTAGACCGACGGTCACCACCGTGGCACCACCGACGAGACGGTCGCGCACGCTGTTGACCGCGTGCATCGGTGTCAGTGCGGCGTCCGCCAACGGTGCCGAGACCGTGGGATCGAGGTCACCGAGCGGGTCGAGGTGGTGGGCCTTCACCGCGAGGTACTCGGCCATGCCACCGGGCGAGCCGATGCCGGGCGACAGCGGGGCCAGAGAGCCGCGGGGGCTGGCGACCTCGCACTCGTTGTCGCGGCCGGCCAGGCACTTGTCGCACTCGCCGCAGCTGAGCACCAGGGCGACCAGGGCGCTGTCACCGACGTTCCATCCGGTCACCGCCTCGCCGGTCGCCTCGACGACACCCGCCACTTCGTGGCCCAGTGTGGAACCGATCAGGGGGCTGTCGTCGCCACCGGCGATGATGTGCAGGTCAGAGTGGCACAGTCCGGCTCCGGCAACCTTCAGCAGGACCTCGTCGGCCCCGATCTCCGGAACGGGTTTCTCCTGCACCTCGACGGTGTTGTTCCGGACATAGGACACTGCGCGCATGATGTGCTCCTCCTTACAGGAATCGAACGCGGGGCTGTCGCCCCGTTCATTCCCCACGCTACGCCCGCCGGGGATGCCCTCCGCCCGTCGCACCCACTGTGTCGTCGGTCACGACGGGGGCTCCACCGGCTGCGGTGCCTCCCGAACCGTGTTATCACGGAGCCCTGGCACTCCCGCCTTCTCCAGAATCCTTTCCACACTCCTTTCCCGTACGTCACCTCACCTCTGATCCTCCGGAAGGACCCCTCTCCATGGAGTACACCGAACTGTCGGCGTATCGGCTGCACGCCGGCGACGTCACCGCCTGGACCCCCACCGCCACCGCCGCCTGGACCGTCGACCCGCGTCCACTCTCTGTCAACCACGAAGCCCACGTCCGCGCCCACGTCCGCGAGTCGCTCGGTCACGCAGGTGCCCCGCGTGACCCCCGCGGCGACAACTGGATCGGCACGGCCTTCCGCATCCACCACGCCTTCGACGCCGACGCGTTCGGTGCCACCCTGCGGGCCTGGATGGTGCGCCACGAGGCGTACCGCACCACCGCTGTAGCGGCGACCGCCGGCGACTCCGGCGTGGAAGGGGATGCCCTGCACCGCCAGACGCTCCCGGCCGACGCCGTCGACGTCGTCCCCCGGCCCCTGGGAGCGCTGCCGGACGCCGACAGCGTCCGGGACGTGCTGGACCACCATTTCGCCACCGGCGTCTCCGCCCTGAGCTGGCCCCACCTCACCGTCGCCAGCATCCGCCCCGACAGTCCCGACAGTCCCGCCGGGTGGTTCACCGTGGTCTTCGCCGCCGACCACGCGGTGATGGACGCCTACACCCAGATCGTCTCGATCGCCGAGCTGCGCGAGATCTACGCCGCGCACCTCGACGGCCGGACACCGGAACTCCCCCTGGCCGGCTCCCACGTCGACTACAGCCGGGGCGAACGCGAACTCGCCGACAGCCTCACCGTCGACCACCCCGTGGTGCAGCGGTGGCGGGACGTCCTCGCCGGGGACGACGGGGCACCTGTCACACCGCGGCTTCCCCTGGCCGGGGCCCATGCCGGCGTCGAGGAGGACGTCAAGCAGGTCAGTACGTCGATGTGGTTGCTCAACGAGGTGGACGCCACCGTGTTCGGGCAGATCAGCAAGCGCCACGGCGGCAGTCAGGTCACCGGCCTGCTGGCCGCCCTGAAGGTCGCCGTCGCCCGCGCCGACCGCGACGGACTGTGCGGCGACACCCTCCGCTACGTCATGCCGATGCACACCCGCACCTCCCCGGAGTTCGCCCTGTCCGCCGGATGGTTCGTGGGCCTGATGCCCGTCGAGGACCCGATGCCCCGCGGTGCGACGTTCCCCGAGGCCCTGGCGGCGACGACCGCGGCGGTGAAGGAGAACCGCGACCTCGTCGCCTACCCGTACCCGAGGGTCGCCGAACTGCTGGGCGTCATCGAGCCGCCCCGGTTCGTGGTCTCCTACGTGGACACCCGGTTCATCCCCGGCGCCGACGACTGGACACCCCACGACCGCACGCTACGCGGGGTCGCCTACAGCTCCACCGACGTCTACCTCTGGGTCGTCCGCACCGCCGGCGGGGTCAACATCTCCATGCGCTTCCCCGACGCCCCCTGCACCCGCGACTCGGTGCGGGCCCTCGTCGCCGAGTACTTCACCGTCCTGCACAGCGTTGTGGACAACGGCGACGCGTCCTCGCTGCCGTTCGGCGCGGCCCCGGCCCGGGAACCCGTCGGCGAGGCGTGACCCGGTGGCCCACCTGCCCGACGGACGGCACCTCACCGCCGACGACCACCTCTTCGTCGTCATGGAGCAGCTCCTGGGCGTGCCCGTGGTACCCCAGGTCATCTGGCGTGTCGACGCGACCGGGCCGGTACTCGACCGCCTCGCCGGGCTGGGACGGAACCTCACCGCCGGACGGCTGTCCCGCCTCGTCCGGCGCACCCGCGGACCCGTCCGCGACCGGTGGGTGTACACCCCGCGCGCCGGGCACGTCCGCATCGACCGTGACCCGGTGACCCCGGGGCAGGTCGCCGACTGGCTGCACGACCGGCTGCAGACCCCGGTCGACAGCGTCCACGGGCCCGCCTGGGAACTCGGCGCCGTGCCCACCACCGACGGCCACGTCCTCGTCTCCCTCGTGCGCAGCCACGTCGTCGCCGACGGTGCCGCGATGATCCACGCGGTCACCGAGGCCGTCACCGGGCACGCCACCACCCCCCGCGCAGGACGCCGCGGCCACACCGTCCACGACGCCCTGTCCCTGCCCGCCGCGGTCGGACGGGCCCTGGTCTCCCTGCTGACCCCCTCCCGGCAGGGAGTCCCCGTCCCACCGAACGACGGGACGGCACCGGTGGGCCCGGCGGAGGTGCCCACCGTGGCGGTGCGGGTCGACGCCACCCGGTTCGACGAGGCGGCGTCCGCACGCGGTGGCACGTCCAACACCCTCTTCCAGGCGGTCACGCTCGGCGTCCTCGTCGGCTCGGGGCGGATGCAGGAGGGCGACACCGTGCCGCTGGCGGTACCCGTGTCCGTCCGTGACTCCGCCGACGACCTGCGCGCCAACGCCACCACCGGCGCCACCGTCACCGTCCGGCTGGACCCCGGACGCTACGCCGACCTCACGGAACTACGGGCCGCAGCGAAAGCCGCGTACCGGGAGGTCGGGTCCCGCACCGGCCCCGACCGCGTCGCCGCCATGGCGCAGATCGCCCAGGTCCTGCCCGACAGCGTGGTCCGCCGTGCCGGCGCCGGGGCCACCACCCCGGTATGCCTGGCCTCGAACCTGGGGGAACCACCGGACACCTTCACCGGCCTGGGGCTGGACCACCACGGATGCGACGTCGCCCTGCGCTCGGTGATCCGCGCCGGGTCCGCGCGGGAACTCGCGGCCCGCCGTGGTGGAGTGAGTGCATGGGCGGTGCGGTCCGGAGGCTCGCTGTCGCTGTCCTTCACGTCCCTGGACCCCGTCCACGTGCGCGACGCCGGACATCTGCTGGAGCTGGTGCGGGAGGAACTCGGCCGCTGGGGCCTGGAGTGGGACAGGGACGTGGTCCGCTGGTTGTAGGACGGCGTCACGGTGGCTGGTGGAAAAAGGGCTGGTGGAAAAGGCTGGCGCCAGGTCGGTTTCCCGGGTGGTCAGCGACCCGGTGACAGACTTTTCGTGGTCGGTGGGGTGGGGTCGGCGGTGACCTGTGATGCTCTGACGATCTCCTCGGCGTCAGGGGTGGCAGAGGTAACGGTCCAGTGGCAGAGGCGGCGGGCGATTTCCGGGTGCAGATCAACCAGCAGCTCTGCCGCTGGACCGGTTGCTCTGCCACGGGTGGAAAAGTCCGTCGCCAGGTCGGTCTCCCGGGCGTTCAGCGACCCGGTGACAGACTTTTCCCGCCCAGCGCCCGCTCCAGCCCGCCCAGCACCCCATCCATGACCTGGCGCGCCTCCGGGGTGTCCGGGTACTTCGTCCGCAGGTCCAGGCCGTGCACGGTCCGGGAGAACCAGAACTGCACCGTGTCCGTCGGCGACGTCGCTGACACGTACCTGGCCTGCGGTAACGGTGTGCCGAGTCGGCGGAGGTCCGTGTACGAGACCATCGGCACCGCGCCGTCGGGCAGCTCCGGCGCACACTCACGGATCATCGTCTCCAGCGGTAACCCGGCCACGGTCACCGCGTCACGGAGCCACCCGGCGGTGGTCTCGACGTCCCCGGCCCGGGCGATCACCGGGGCGTTGCCCACCATCCAACCGACCGTCCCGTGGCGCTCGTCGCCGCGGCGGCCACGGGTGTGCACCGGGATGACCGTGGGGAACTCCGCGGAACCGCTCAGTGGTTCCACCGCCTCGGCGAGACCGGCCAGGATCACCGCGAAGGTGCACTGGCCCGGGTCGTCGAGGAGACGCCGCACGTCGTGGACCGGGCTGGCCGGAGCGGGGCCGGCGACACCGAGCTCCACCGGGAACGCAGGGATCCGGTTGCCGGTGGTGTCCAGGAAGCGACGCCAGACCCCGATCGCCGCATCGTCCGGCGCCGGTCGCGGTGCCGTCACCGTGTCCAGGAACCGGGGTGCCCCGGGCAGTGCGCGACCATGGAGCGCGTCATGCAGGCGTCGCTGCAACAGTGCCACGCTGAGCATGTCGGCGTGGAAGTGGTCGATGCCGAACAGCAGGACATCCCCACACGTCGCGAAGAACAGCCCGGGAACCCGGCCCGGACGGCAACGCCCGGCCACCAGGGACTCGAGTTCCGCGGCGGCGGGGGCGTCGGGACGGACCTCACCGGGAATGACCGACAGCTGGTCGGCGGTGAACTCCTGCTGGTCATCACCGCAGGCCACGGCGCATAGGGCGTCCGCCCCGCCGACGACCGAGCGCACCGCCCCGGCGATGGTGGACAGCGGGACTCCGTCCGGGATCCCCAGCGTCCCGCCGATCCACGTGGGGCGTCCGGACGCGGCGACGGCGGCCAGGTGGTTGCGTTGGTTGAAGGTGAGGGGGAAGCGCGGCCCCGACGATTCTCCGGACCAGTGCAGTTCCAGCTCCGTGAACGGCCCGTCCAGGGGAACGTTCTCCAGGTAGGTGACGTCCATGCCTGGGCCTCAGACGGTGGCGAGGATGTCACGGACCGTGGCGGCGTAGGTCGCCACCGACTCCCGTGCCGTCGGGTTGTCCGGCGCCTGGCAGCCGAGGCCCAGCCCGTCGGCGTTGCGGTGGATCCACAGGTTGGCGTTGGACGTCCTGCCGAAGCCGGTGAACAGCCGGATGTCCGCGCCCTCCGGCTCCTCGAACCACCCGAGGTCCAGGTAGGTGACCATCTGCGGGCTGCCCATCACCGACGGGTCCACCTGCCCGCTGAGGATCAGGTGCCCCAGGGAGGCGTGCACCGGTTCGTCCAACGCGGCCTTCATCCGTGCCTGGGCGGCCGTGACCTCGGGCAGGACGTCCTCCACCGTGGTGCCGGTGACCGGGAAGTACAGCGGGGTGAAGTTGCAGAACCAGCCCTGGGAGACGGCGTAGCGGCGCCCGCGGGTGGCGGACACGACGACGGTGGCGTAGTGGGTCTCCCCGGTGAGCCGGGCGTGCGCGAGGCCGAGGGCGGCGTACACCACGGTGCTGAAACTGACCCCGCGTTCGCGGGCGAGGCTGCGCAACCGCCGGGTGAGGTCACGGTCGGCGAGGGGGGCGGCGATGCCGACGACCGGTTGCGGTTCACCGTCGACGATGCCGGTGGGCAGCGGGAACCCGGGGACACGGCCGCCGGTGACGTCGAAGAGTCCGCGCCAGGCGCGCACCCCCGGGGAGTCGTCGTCGACGGTCGCGGCGCGGGACTGCTCGTCGCGGATGTAGTCGAGGAAGCTGGGGTGGGTGTCCGCCGTCAGTGCCTCCGCGGCCGGGTCCGTGGCACCGGTGTAGCGGGCCATGAGTTCCAGCAGGCCGGTCATCTGGGAGATCCCGTCACCGGAGGCGTGGTCGAGGGCGAGCAGCAGGTCGAAGGAGCGGCCGTCGGCCCGGGCGGCGGTGACCACCGCGAGGGCGGGGGAGTGGTCGAAGACCGCGGTGGTGGAGAGCAGTTCGGTGACGGTGCCGGTGACTGGCGTGGGGACGAGGTCGACGGCGTCGGCCGGCAGTGTGCGGCGACGGATCGGGCCGTCGGGGGTGTCCCCGTCCACCGTCAGCGTGGAGCGCAGGCCCTCGTGGGCGGCGACGAAGGCGTTGACCGCCCGGGTCATCCGCGCCCGGTCGACGACGCCGGGCAGCGTCGCCACCGAGCAGGTGTAGGCGTGGTGCGGTCGGCCCTGCGCGCGTCCGGCCAGGACGCCGCGGACGTGGTCGGTCTGCAGGAAGGACGCCGGGGTGGGGTCGGTGGCTGCGGTGGCGGCGGTGGAGGACATGGCGGGGGAGGGCAGCCACGCGGTGAGCGCGCCGTCTGTGCCGTCTGGCGACCAGTCGTGTCCGTCGATGATTCTCATTGGTGGGTCCGCTCGTGAGGGGGTGGAACCGGGCATCCCGACTATAGGTCGGACGGGCGGGCGCCGCAGGGGGAGCCCGGTCAGGCCAGGGGGTGACGCTGCTTCAGCCAAGTGGCGTAGCGCCGACGGGCGACGGTGTCGCGGACCTGTTCGAGGCCGAAAGCCCACAGTGCGTTGGTACGGGTGCTGGCCGGACGTCCGGCGCTCAACCGGCGCAGCTGGTGGCGGACCCGGGCCATCGACGCCGCCGACGCCAGTGCCTTGTCCCTGATGCCGGTGGCGGGCAGGACGACGGCCGTGTCCGTGCCCGCCGTGCCGTCCTTCCACTCGTTCGGGAGGTCCGGGTTCACCGACAGTGCCGTGCCGATGCCGACGACGGCGACGCCGCTGTCGACGACCTTCTCCGCGACGGGACGACGGGTGATGCCGCCGGTGACCATCAGGGGGACGGGGCTGTCGGCGACGAGGTCCTCGGCGAGTTCCAGGAAGTACGCCTCCCGTGCGGCGGAGCGGGGGTCCTGCCCGTCGGCGGGGTTGCCGGTCATCGCGGGGCTCTCGTAGCTGCCGCCGGACAGCTCCACCAGGTCCACGCCCAGCGGGGCGAGCCACGCGATGACCTGGCGGGCGTCGTCCTTGTCGAAACCTCCGCGCTGGAAGTCCGCCGAGTTCAGTTTCACGGCGACGGCGGTGTCGGCCGACACCGCGTCGCGGATACGGCGGGTGATCTCCAGCAGCAGGCGGGCGCGGTTGTGCAGGCTGCCGCCCCAGTCGTCGGTGCGGGAGTTCGACAGCGGCGACAGGAACTGGGACAGCAGGTAGCCGTGGGCGGCGTGGATCTCCACGCCGTCGAAGCCGGCGCGTTCGGCCTGCCGGGCGGTCTCGACGAACCGCTCCACGGTGGCCTTGATCTGTTCCCCGGTCATCTCCTCGGGGACGGTGAACAGTGCACTGGTGCGGCCGGTGTTCACCCTGGTGGCGGACGGCCCCCACACCACGCCGGGCATGTTCTTCTGGATCTGGCGGCCGGGGTGGTTGATCTGCATCCACACTTTCCCGCCTCCGCTGTGGGCGGCGGTGGCCCACTGCCGGTACGGCTCCAGGGGTGTGTCCTTGTCCAGGACCACACCGCCGGGGCCGGTGAGCGCGGCGTCGTGGACCATGACGTTTCCGGTGATCAGCAGGCCTGCGCCGCCGCGCGCCCAGGTGCGGTAGAGGGCGTTGAGCCTGGTGCCGGGGAGCTGGCCGGGTTCGGCCATCCTTTCCTCCATGGCCGCCTTGGCGATGCGGTTGGGGAGGACCTGGCCGTTGGGGAGGGTGAGTGGGGTGAATAGCGGATGTGACATGATTTCCCTTGTGATCGGGGTATGTGAGCGGTGCTCACATGACGTTAGGAGAGGATGTTAGCGATGTCAACATCAGGACCGGTGTCGGCCACGCAGAGCTACCACCACGGCAACCTCCGGCAGGCGCTGATCGATGCCGCCGTGGAGATGCTGGAACAGGGCGAGAACTTCTCGCTACGGGCCGTCGCGCGCTGGGCCGGCGTCTCGCAGACCGCGCCGTACCGTCACTTCCCGGACCGCTCGAAGTTGGAGTCCGCCGTCGCCGCCCACGGCTTCCGGGCGCTCGGCGAGGAGCTGTTCGCCGGGCGTGAGGCGCCGTCGCGCCCGGAGGACCTGCCGGATTTCGCGGTCGGCTACGTCCGCTTCGCGGTGGAACGTCCCAGGATGTTCCGGCTGATGTTCGGCAGCGAGTGCGACGACGAGAACGACGAGCGGGTGCAGGCGGCAGGCGCGCTGCAGGCTGCGCTGACCGACCGTCTCCGGGGGATCTACCCCGGTGCCGACGTCGGGGATCTCGCCGTGGGGTTGTGGGGGACCGCCCACGGTCTGGCGTTCCTCCATCTGGACGGCAAGTTCCCGGCGGAGCCCGCCGACCAGCGCGACGGGCGGGTCCGTGCCGCCGTCGCCGCGGTGCTCGGCCTGGCGGGGTAGGGGCGGCACCTCGGGAATTGTTCTGGTGGTCGGCGGTCGTGGGTGTTGACAGTGTTTACATCTGGTTCTACCCTGGGCCCGTGTCCGGCACACGGCCGGAACGCACACCACCGCCCACCGCTGCGCGGCAGGACCACCTGCCCCACAGGGTGGGACCACGAGAGGCGCATCTCCATGACCGACGTCCTGACGGTTGTCACGGCAGCACGGCACTGGACCCTGACCGACGGAACCGAACACCCCACCGGCTTCTGGGCCGAGGAGTTCCTCGTCCCCTACGGGATCTTCACCGGCGCCGGATTCGACGTCACCGTGGCGACCCCCGGGGCGGCCACACCGGTCGTCGACGAGCTCAGCCTGGGCCTGACCGGCGGCGTCCTCCCGCACACCGTGAAGAGGTTCCGCACCGAGCTGGAGGACCTCGCCCCCGTCCTTGAGAACCCCGTCGACCTGCACGCACTCACCACGGACGACGTCGACTCCTACGACCTGGTGTTCTACCCCGGAGGGCACGGGCCCATGGAGGACCTCGCCGTCGACAAACTCTCCGGCAGGATCCTCACCCACCGGCTGGCGTCCGGACGGCCCCTGGCGCTGCTGTGCCACGCCCCGGCCGCCCTGCTGGCCACCGTCGACGACGACGGCTCGACCCCCTTCGCCGGGCGGCACGTCACCGGACTGTCCAACCGCGAGGAGCTCGTCAACTCCTTCGCGAAGAAGGCCCCCTGGTTGCTCGAGGACAAGCTCAAGGAGATCGGCACCGAGTACGGCAAGGCGCTGATCCCGTTCCGTCCCCACGTGGTCCGGGACGGCAACCTCTACACCGGCCAGAACCCGCAGTCGTCGAAGAAGCTCGCCGAGACCCTCGTCGACGCGCTCGGATAGCGCCTGTTCAGCCGCCGTCGGACGCCGCCAACTGGTCCATCCTGGCGCGGAACACCTGCGCCGCCCGGACTGTCGGCGCCTCCAGTGCCGCGGCGACGGCGGAGCGTCCGGCGTCGGTACGCGCCGCCTGTTCCTTCGTCCACTCCTCCTTCGTCTGCTCCGAACGCCGGTGGTTCCGGATGGCGGCGACGCCGATGCCGATACCGACGACCACCGGCACCCAGACCTTCGAGTACTCCGCGAGGACGTCCACCCACCAGGGGGCGTCCCAGCTCGGGAGGGTGATGTCCGGCCACGGGATCGACGGCAGGTTGACGGACGGGAGGGTGATGTCCGGCCAGGGGATCGAGGGGAGGTTGATCTCCCAGTCCGGGAGGTACTGCGACAACCACTGCCAGAGCCGGCGTAGCAGTCCCGCGACCAGGGGACCGAGGACGATGACCGCGATCGCCCAGCCGCCTTTGCCCACCCCGGCGAGCAGTGGGTAGAGCCACCGCTTGAACGCCGAGCGTTCCATCGCCGCCTGACGTTTCGCGGCGCGTGAGCCCACGGGCGCGTCGAGCAGGACGACGGTGTCCCGGACGCGGAGGGTGACGCTGCGGACCCAGGTGTCCATCCAGTTCGACTCGATCTCCAGGACGGGCCGGAGGAGGCCCTCCTGGTGGCCGTACTCCCCGGGGGAGGGGTGTTTGTCCGGGTCGGAGAGCGTCTCCTTCGAGAGGTCGATCTTCACGTTGCCCAGGGACTTCCGCCGCGCGACGACGGTGCCCCCGACCTGCACGAGGAGGCGAGGGGAGTTCGACGCCTTCCTCCCCTGAGGGAAGTCCGGGTCCAGCGCGCGTAACTCGTCCTCGGTGCCGGTGGACACCTCGATGCAGCCGAGGGACGGGTGTGCGATGCTCCAGGTTTCTGCGGTCATCGGCGGTCGCGTGGTGTCAGGCGCCCTGCGGCAGTGCTACGGCGTGCTCGGGGGTGAAGTCCATGCCGACGACTGTACGTCATGTGCCTCCCGGGGAAACTTCGCGGAAGAACCGCTATCCTTCCCGATATATAACTATGGTGTAGCCATGACTACAGAAACTGGCACGCCCGACGAGCCGCTCGATCTGCTGATCGTGGGCGCGGGCCTCTCCGGGATCGACCTCGCCCACCACGTCGCCCAGAACTTCCCCCACTGGTCGTGGGAGATCCACGACACCCACGACGACCTCGGCGGAACCTGGCACACCTTCACGTACCCGGGCATCCGCTCCGACTCCGACATGGCCACCTTCGGGTTCCCCTTCCGCCCCTGGCCGCACAAGGGCACCCTGGGGCAGGGGCCGGACATCAAGGAGTACATCCGTGACGTCGCACGCGACTGCGGTGCCCTGGAGCGACTGCACACCGGTTCTTGGATCAAGGACTCCGACTGGCAGACCGACAAGAACCTCTACGCCGTCACCGCCGTGACCGCCGAGGGCGAGCGCACCGTCTACACCCGCCGGGTGCACTACGCCTCCGGGTACTACTCCCACGACAAGGGCTTCCGCCCGGAGTTCCCCGGGGAGGCGGACTTCACCGGCCAGATCATCCACCCGCAGGAGTGGCCCGAGGACCTCGACTGCCGGGGGAGCAGGATCGTCGTCATCGGGTCCGGTGCCACCGCCATCACCCTGATCCCCGCCCTCGAGAAGGCCGGTGCCGACGTCACCATGCTGCAGCGCAGCCCCAGCTACGTCGCCCCGCTCCCCGAGGTCGACATCATCAGCGGCATCTGGACGACACTCCTGCCCGCCGGCCCGGCCTACCGCGTCGCCCGCCTCAACCATGCCGCCCGGGACATGGCGCAGTACGTGCTCGCCCAGCGGGCACCCCGGCTGTTCCGGACGGCACTACGCCTGATGCAGCGTCCCTACCTGTCGAACGAGCAGATCGACGAACACTTCACCCCCCGGTACGACCCCTGGGACCAGCGCGTGTGCAAGGCACCGAACGGTGACATCTTCACCGCCCTGAAGCGCAACGCCCACGTCGTCACCGACACCATCGACCGGTTCACCGACAGCGGGATCCGTCTGACCTCCGGCAAGGAGCTCCCGGCGGACATCATCGTCACGGCGACCGGTCTGGAGATCGAGGTCTTCGGCGGCGGCACCCTCAGCATCGACGGAGAGCCCCTCGACAACCACCGTCAGGTCTTCTACCGGGGCATCATGCTCGCCGGGCTGCCGAACTTCAGCTTCACCGTCGGGTACGTCAACGCGTCCTGGACGCTGCGCTCCGACATGGTCTCCCGCTACATGGTCAGGCTGTGGAAGACGGGCGAGGAGTACTACAGCCCGGCCCTGTTGCCGGGGAGGAACGACCGCCCCCTGCTCGACTTCGACGCCGGCTACATCAGGCGCGGGGAGCACCGCCTGCCCACCCAGGGCGACGGATCCCCCTGGCAGTACACCCAGAACTACCTCACGGAACTCCCGGAGCTGGCCTTCGGCGACCAGCGCCGCGACATGGTGTTCGGGCAACGCTGCCTGGAGCAGGTCGGCGGCACCCCGCCCGGGCCGGACGTCCAGACGGTCAGTACCGACGCCCCCTTCGTCGAGACCGACACCCGTGACCTCCCGCCCACCGGGACCGTCACCGTGGACGGCCGGACGGTGCGGGTGCGGTGCGGCGGACCGTCCGGCGCCGGCGGTGGCGCCGTGGTCATGATCCACGGCATCGGGCGCTCACTGGAGGACTGGGACGACCAGGCCGGGCTCATCGGCGCGAACAGACGGTACATCGCCCTGGACGTCCCTGGTTTCGGGTTCAGCGACCCCGCCGCCCGGGTGACCCTCGCCGACACCGCCGCCCTGCTGTGGAAGGTCCTCGACGAACTCGGGGAGTCCCGCGTCAACCTGGTCGGCAACTCCCTGGGCGGGGCCCTGTCGATGGAGATGACCGCCCAGCGGCCGGATGACGTCGCCAGCGTCTCCCTGGTGGACCCGGTCGGCTTCGGGGACAGCACCTCACCGCTGCTCCGGCTCATCGCCGTGCCCGGCCTGGGACGGTTCAACGCCGCAACCACGCGTCTGCGCGCGGTGTACCAGCCGGTCGAACACCTGGTGCTACGCCGTCGCGGGGCGGTCACCCGCCGTCGCCTGGACGTCCAGGGCCGGATCGCGCGGCACCCGCACCGCGCGTCGACGTTCCACTCCTTCATCCGCCAGCTGGGCTCGCCGCTGGGCATCAGGGAGGGGTGGCGTCGGGACCTGGTCGCCCGGTTCACCCGCGCCACGGCAGACCGTACCCCGGTGATGCTCGTCTGGGGGACGAAGGACGCCTTCCTGCCGTACCGCGACTTCCGCGCCGGGTTGGAGCAGGTCGACGTACGCGACGCCGTGGTCTTCGACGACTGTGGCCACATGCCTCAACTCGAGTACCCGCAGGAGTTCGCGGAGCAGTACCAGCGCTTCCTCCCCGGCGTCCGGGCTGTGGACGAGGACGCCGCCACCACCCTGAAAGAGACGGTGCACTGACCATGTTCATGCCGAAGAATCGCGGTCCGCGCACGGTACTGGTGACCGGCGCGGCGTCCGGGCTCGGCCTGGAGATCTCCAGGCAGTTCCTCGCCAAAGGTGACCGGGTGATCCTCACCGACCTCCACCAGGACACCCCGTCCAGCGTCCGCTCCTTGAGCGGGGACTGGATCTACCGGACTCTCGACGTGACCAGCGACGAGGACTGGCGGGCGGCCGCCGACGCGGTCACGTCCCTCGACATCCTCGTCAGCAACGCCGGCATCGCCGTCGGCGGGCGCATCACCGAGACGACGGTCGACACCTGGCGGAAGGCACTCGAGATCAACGTCCTCGGATCCGTCCGGGGGCTGCGCGCCTTCGTCCCGAAGATCGGGGAAGGAGGACGGATCGTGCTCACCGCCTCCGCGGCAGGCCTGGTCCACGCGCCCGCCATGTCGACGTACAACGCCACGAAAGCGGCGACCGTCGCCCTCGGGGAGACCATGGACGCCGAGCTGCGCCACCGCAGGATCAGCACCACCGTGATCTGCCCCCAGTTCTTCAGGTCCCGTCTGTCTGATTCGCTGACCGGCGACGACGACGAGATGGACGCAGTGGCCCGCGTGCTCCTCAGCAGAACCTGGCTGACTTCCGAGATCGTCGCGCGCCGAGCGGTGAAGGGGATCGAGGCGCGCCGGACTGTGGTGACCCCGGACGGCTTCGCCACCGTCAGCTGGTACTCGAAGCGGTTCACCCGGATTCCGTACCTCGCCGTCCTGCGTGGCGTCGGGCGCGGAGTGGCGTGGCAGGTCCGGCGGTCCGAGCGGCGCTCGTCCTGACGGCCCCGGGACACGTCTCAGGGACACATCTCAGGGGCATCCCGGATGTGCGGACGCCCGCGGACCCCTACCCTCGTGAAGTACTGACAGGGAGAACCGTTCTCCCCGCCGCGAGAGAGGACCAGACCAGTGGAACCCCGGACGTCCGCGACCACCGCACACTCCGCCGCCCGCGCCGAGGGCCTGACGAAGACCTACGGCGCGGGTGACACCCGCGTCACCGCCCTGGACGACGTCACCGTCGACTTCACCCGCGGTGAGTTCACCGCGATCATGGGCCCGTCCGGCTCCGGGAAATCCACGCTGATGCACTGCATGGCGGGCCTCGACAGCCCCACGTCCGGGTCCGCCTTCCTCGGCGACACCGACATCTCCGGGCTCGGTGACAAGGCACTCACCGCCCTGCGCCGGGACCGGCTGGGGTTCATCTTCCAGTCCTTCAACCTGGTGCCCACCCTCACCGCGGCGGAGAACATCACCCTGCCCATCGACATCGCCGGCGACAAGGTGGACAAGGAGTGGTTCGGGGAGATCACCTCCCGGCTCGGGTTGACCGACCGGCTGGGGCACCGCCCGTCCGAGCTCTCCGGCGGACAGCAGCAGCGTGTCGCCTGCGCCCGCGCACTCGTCGCCCGTCCCGAGATCATCGTCGGCGACGAACCGACAGGCAACCTGGACTCCAACTCTTCGGCCGAGGTGCTCGACATCCTGCGCACCGCGGTGGACCGGGACGACCAGACCGTGGTCATCGTCACCCACGACGCCAAGGCCGCCGCCTACGCCGACCGGGTGGTCTTCCTCGCCGACGGCCGGATCGTCCACGAACTGCGTGACCCGGACGTGGAGCAGATCCTGTCCACCATGACCGGTATCGAAGGGCTGTGACAGCCATGTCCGCTGTATCGTCCGCATCCACCATGCGCCGTGTCTCGCTGCGCAACCTCGCCGCCCACAAGATCCGGCTCGTTCTGACCGTCCTGGCCGTGGTGCTGGGTACCGCGTTCATCGCCGGGTCGTTGATGTTCACCTCCTCGCTGCAGAAGACCTTCGACACCCTCACCGAATCCACCACCAAGGGCATCGACGTCGTGGTGTCCGCCCCGCAGTCCGGGTCGGCGCTGCCCCTGGACCTCGCCGACGACCTTGCCGAGGTCCCCGGTGTGGAGAAGGTGAACCTCAGTGACCAGACGACCGTCGTCGTCGCCGTCGACAAGGACGGAGAGGACGGCACACCGCAGACCTTGCAGACCGGCGGTGCGCCGGCGTTCGTCATGGCCTGGTACGACCCGGACGACGCCGTCGGCCCGGAGACCGGCATCGTCGACGGCCGGTCGCCGCGCGGCCCCGACGAGGTCGCCGTCAACAGCACCGCCGCCGAGGAACACGACCTCGCCGTGGGGCAGAAGCTCACGGTCGTCGACCCCTCCGGCAGTCACCGGGTCGAGGTCTCCGGAATCTACGACATCGACATCGACGGTGGCGGGTTCCTCGGCCTGATGATGGACGAATCCGCTTACGTGGACACCTTCACCGACGGCTCCACCGGCCGCGAGTTCTCCCTCGCCGCGACTCCGGGCACCAGCCCGGACGCACTCGCCACACAGGTCGGCGACAGCCTCGCCGCCGACCATCCGGAGCTCGGGGACGTCGACGTCAAGACCGGTGAGCAGGTGGCCGACGAGCAGGCGGCACAGATCGACCAGGCCCTCAGCTTCGTCAACTACTTCCTCATCGCCTTCGGCCTGATCGCCCTGGTGGTCGGCACCTTCATCATCGCCAACACCTTCTCCATGATCGTCGCGCAGCGCATGCGCGAGTTCGCCCTGCTGCGTTCCCTGGGCGTGGCGTCCCGGCAGCTCACCGTGTCGGTCGTCTTCGAGGCGGTCGTCGTCGGTGTCATCGGGTCGCTGCTCGGTGTGCTCGCCGGGGTGGGCCTGACCCACGCCATCTACGCCGTCATCGGCGCCACCGGTGCGGGCCTGCCGAACACCGGGGTGTCGGTCACCTTCGGTTCGGTACTGCTGCCGCTGGTCCTCGGCGTGATCGTGACCGTGGTCTCGGCATGGGCCCCGGCCCGGCGTGCCGGCTCGGTCCGTCCGGTCGAGGCGATGCGCACCGGAGACCAGTCGTCCAGCTCTCCGCTGCGGGGCCGCACCATCGTCGGCGTCGTCCTCTTCCTCGCGGGCGTGGCCGCCGCGGCGGCCGGCGTCCTGCTCAGCGGGGCCGACACCGGGCCACGGGCGACCCTGGTCGGCGTCGGTGCGCTCGGCGTGGTCCTGGGCACCTTCCTGCTGTCCCCGGCCCTGTCGATCCCGGTGGTCCGGGCCATCGGCGGCATCATCGGCGCACCGTTCGGACAGGTCGGACGCCTGGCCGCCACCAACTCGGGACGTAACCCGCGCCGCACCGCGACCACCGCGTTCGCGTTGACCCTCGGCGTGGCGCTCGTCGCCTGCATCGGGATGCTCGGAGCCTCGATGAAGGCGTCCATCAGCGGATTCGTCGGTGATTCGGTCCAGTCGGACTACGTGCTGTCCGGGCCGTCCAACGGTTCATTCCCGGTGCCGCAGTCCGCGTTGGACGCGGCCCGTGACACGGATGGGGTGGAGGCCGCCGCCGGCTACGGTTTCCTGCCTGTCACCGTCGGCGGATTCAGCGGCGGTACCGGGGTCGCGGAGGGCGACCCGACGGTGTCCGGCGGGCTGGTGCAGGTGGAGGGGGACCTCTCCCTGGACACGCCCGGTGTCATCGCGGACGCCGAGGTCGCCGCCGACGAGGGCTGGTCGGTCGGCGACGAGCTGCCGCTCACCGTGCGCATGCCGGACGGCCCGGAGCGCGAGATCGGCGAGGTGACCCTGCAGGGGACCTACGAGCCCAACGAGCTCTTCGGCCAGCACATGGTCTCGTGGTCGGCGTTGGAACCGCTGGCGTCCCAGTTCGGCGGCGGGGCCTCGGCGAATCTTTTCGGCGTCTTCGTCACCGGCGACGGCTCGGTCGACGCGGACACGCTGCGCGACCGGTTGGAGGAGGCCACGGCCGACCAGATCGTGGTCCAGGTGCTCACCCCGGAGGAGTACGCCGGTGAACAGGCCGTGCTCATCGACCAGATGCTCAACGTGCTCTACGCCCTGTTGGCGCTGGCGGTGATCGTGGCGGTGCTCGGCATCATCAACACCCTCGCGCTGAACGTGATCGAGCGGCGGCAGGAGATCGGCATGCTGCGTGCGGTGGGTACCCTGCGCGGCCAGGTGCGGCGGATGATCACCCTGGAGGCGGTGCAGATCTCGCTCTACGGCGCCCTCGTCGGTGTCGTCGTCGGTCTGGGTCTGGGGTGGGCGTTCCTCGAGGTGCTGGCGGGGGAGGGGCTCACCGAGACCGCCGTGCCGTGGGGCCAGGTCGTGGGCATGGTCGTGGCCTCGGGCGTGGTCGGAGTCGTGGCCGCGGCGTGGCCTGCGGTGAAGGCCTCGCGGGTGAAGCCGCTGGAGGCCATCGCCGACTGACCCTGCGCCGGTGGTCCGGGCCTGGGGGAGCGGGGGCTCCCCCACGGGTCCGTGGGGGCTCGGGGGTTCGGGGGCGGGTAGTTGGACGTGAGAAGATAAGTAAGTGCGGGGCTGTCCAGCCTGGCCTGTGACGGCCGGGAGTGGAGTATGTCACACTCTGGGTTCGTGAAGCGAACGGCGTTAACCCCCGGTGACCTGACAGTATCCTGTTTTTCCGTATCGAAGCAGGGAAGGGGAGTGGAAGGTTTTTCGACGTACCCACGCCGAACCACGGGTTTTCCTTATAACGTGTGTGCTCATGACGTTTCTCTCCTTCTCCAGGCTCAGGGGCCTGCGTTCGACTGCACGCACCGCCCTCGCTGCCGGGGTGATCGCGGCGTCGGTCGCGGTGACTGCCCCGGCCGCCAGTGCTGATGTGTTCCATGGTCATTGGATCCGCGGGAAAATCGCCGACACCTACGTCCGCTACGGTGGGGTCGGTAAGTTCGGCAACGCGACCGGTAATGAGATCGTCACGCCGGATCGGGTCGGCCGGTTCCAGAACTTCGCGAAGAATTCCACGGCGATCTACTGGCACCCGAGGGTCGACAATGGAATGGCTCACTGGGTCGAGGGCCGTATTCGCGCTAAGTGGGGTGATTTGGGGTGGGAGGCCGGACGGTTGGGCTACCCGCGCACCAACCAGATCATCCCGCCGGATGGCAAGGGTCGGTTCAATCATTTCCAGGGCGGGTCGATCTACTGGTCGCCGGCGACGGATGCCCACCACATCGAGGGGTTGATCTTCGACAAGTGGGCTGATCTGGGTTACGAGGCCGGCGATCTGGGCTACCCCACCACCGACGAGGGAACCCCGCCGGACCGTCGGGGCCGGTTCAACCACTTCGAGGGTGGCTCGATCTACTGGCACCCTTCCTATGGTGCGCATCCGGTGACAGGGAAGATCCGTGAGTTGTGGAAGGCCGATGGGTGGGAGACCGGCACGCTGGGCTACCCGACCTCGGACCCGTACGAAGCCAATGGTGGGATCAAGCAGGACTTCGTCGGCGGGTCGATCCAGTCCTTCGAGCCGACCGGGGTGGCTTTGCAGCGCTATGACAATGCCCGTTACTCCAGTTACCGCCAGACCATCCCGTTGTTCACCACCGATGCCCAGCCCCGCTGGGCACCGCATGGGATGCACCGTGAGTTGATTCAGCACATGGGTGACTACTTCCCGCTGACCGGGTGTCCTGATGTGCTGACCACCGGCGCGGTGTGCACCCTGACCGGGATGGGCGGGCGCAGTGGTACCGCCACGGTGGATCGTATCGGTGACGAGGGTGTCACCCTGGTCACCAACAATGGTCATCCTGAGGGTGCTGGCCGCAAGCTCAACATCCGTTTCGACACGGTGACGGCTCCGGGGGCGGTCCGCGACGCTGACGGGCAGATGCTGTTCGACGACACCGTCAGTGAGTCGGATTACGTCAGTTCGGACAAGACCTGGGTCCGCCTGATCGTCGAGGCGTTCGGCACCACGGAGTCCACGAGTGTGGCCGGTCCGTTTGTCTCTGATCACGTCGGTGCCCAGGTGTGGCCGGAGTTGGCTACGAACCTGCGTAGTGGTGCCGAGACCGCCAAGACCACTTACGCGCCCTTGTGATCCCCCGGCCTCGCCGATAGTCCCTGCTGACTTCCTCGGCCGAGAGCTGACTGCGCCTCGATCACAGGACACATCCCCTGTGCCGTGCCGTATGTCGTCGTCGGCACCACGCCCGCGCACCTCGCAGACACCCCACCTGACTTCCAAGGATTCTTTCTCGTCATGACCTCCACCGACACATCCCTGCCCTCTCCGGTGCGCAGCACCACTGCCACCAGGATCACCACCGCCGCGAAACGTGGCCTCTTCGCCGCGATGACCACTGTCGCCGCGACTGGTCTGGCAGTGACTGCTGCGGGTACTGCAGTTGCTGCGCCGGGGGTGTCGGTGATGTCCACCACAGCCGGTGACGGCGGGCTGAGTGAGAAGACCTGCAACGCGTCCAACCCTCAGGTGCGCGTCGATTCCTTCGATGTGCCTGGCATGGCGGCCTGTTACGAGCTCACTGCGGCTTCCGGGTGGGTGGCAGTGAACATCACCGGTTCCTATGGTGTGGTCAACAACCTGACCAGCCCGGTGTCTGTGGCGTTCAAACTGCCTGATGGGGCGGTGTACTGGCAGGCCACCGTCGCCCCTGGTGAGGTGCACTCGATTGATGTGGACCGTAATGGTTCGACGGTGGTGGAGTTGCAGGTCTCTCCGGTGTCCTCACCCAACGGGCCGTCGACCGGGGAGCTGGAGCCCGGCCCGGATGCCGAGGGTAACGACAATGTCGTCTCCCTGCGCTCTGCGGGCAACCGTGTGTCCGGGCAGGTCGCCCGGATCAACTGGAGTGGTGTGGTCACCTCGCCGTTGACGCGTAACAGTGGGTTCACCGACCGGCTGGACGGGTCTTTCACGGTGGTTGATGCTCTCGACGGGTCGGGGTGTATCAGTCTGGAGTCCGCTGCGTACCCGGACACCTACCTGCACACCACGTCGGGGACCGGGGTGGCGGCGTCGGTGGACCCGGATCCGACGGCGGCGACGTGGTGTGCCACCGATGCTGCGACTCCGGTGACAGGTAAGTACCTGGCTTCTGCGGCTGACCAGTCGCGGGTGTTGAGTGCGGGGTCGGGAACGAACCGTCCGCTGACCACCACGACGACCCGCAATGTTGAGTCCACGTGGTTCGTGGACACCGCCCTGGCGTTTCCCGGCAAGTAGTCGGACAGTTAAGCACTTCTAGAGAACAGGTACACCCCGTTGATGAGCTCTCCATCCTCCTTGTTGTTGACCCGGTTGAAGACACGGGTCAGTTTGTGGCTGCCGATCATCCTGTCCACTGTTGTGGCGCTCGCGCTGATCGCTGAGTCGTCCAGTGCGTTGGCGGTCGCCCAGGGCGAGCAGAACCAGCAGGTGCAGCAGGAGGCCGAAGAGCAAGCAGCCGAACAGCTGGACATCACCGATACGGCTGATGCGAGGCAGTTCGCCGTGGACATGCTCGAGTCGAACTTCCCTGCCTCCCGCGATGCCGCCGCCGCAGCATTGGCCGGCTCAGAGGCAGACTTCGAGGCATACAAGGACGGTGGCTTGGAGACCGCTCAGAACCAGGATCTGCGTCAGATCCTGGTGACGATCTCCGCAATCAGTGGTCCGAAGGTTCAGGAGAAGGTCACTGAACTGCTGGATGCCAATGACGGCGCCGGGGACACCGAGGCCATCGCCGAATTCATTGATGCCGGGTGGCAGGAGCTTCAAGCCCAGGATGACCGGGCAACAGCGTGGCAGGCTGCTGAGGCCCCGCGGGGGACAGCCCTGAAGCGGGCGGCGGATGCCGCGCTGAAGGACAACAGTGCCGAGGCGTTGGCGGAGTTCGCCGCCACTGGTGCGGACACTGCGCGTACCCACGACAAGCGTCGTGAGGTCTATGAACTGTCGACCTCTGAGCTGCCCAGTGTCGCCGCCGGGGCCCAGGAAGCCTTGCGAGTCAACACTGACACGGCCATTGACACGTTCCTGCGTTACGGCCAGTTCGTCGCGGCCTCCCAGGACGCCGAGAAGATGAACACCAGCCAGCTGGTGAATCTGGCGATCACGGAGGCCAAGAAGGCCTCTGAGGCCAACAGCCTCGCGGTTCAGCAGGCCGACAATGCTGCGCGGGCATCCGAGAATGCCCGGCGTGCCGCACAGAAGGCCCGTGATGAAGCTATCGCTGCTGACAAGGAACAGGTGAAGGCTGGCAACGCCGCGAAAACTGCGGGTGAGCTTGCCAACCAGGCTGCCCGTGTGGCGGATCAGGCGGTGGCAGCGTCCCAGGAGGCACGCATCGCTCTGCAGCAGACCGCTGATGCGCTGGCGCGGGCCGCCGCTGCTGCCAGTCAGGCGCGTGCCGCGGCGGCCACCGCTGCCGCACGAGCATCGGATGCGTCCCGTAATGCCGGCGACGCCCGGGCTGCACGCATCGCTGCAGAGCAGGCTAACAGTGCTGCTCAAGCAGCAGACCTGTCCCAAGAGGCCTACCGGCACGCCAACACTGCTGCTCGCCATGCCGGCAACGCGGGTGCCGCAGCATCTGCCGCGGCTGGCAATGCTGAGGCCGCGGCTGCGGCGGCTTCTGAGGCTGCCGGAGCTGCTGGTGTCAGTGAGTCTGCGGCTGCCGAGGCACGTGCGGGTGCGGCCAGGGCTCGTGCCGCCGCTGGTCGCGCGAGGGCTGCTGCGAATCAGGTTGACCAGTTGGTTGTGCGTATCCAGGACCTGGTGAACAAGGCGCGTGATGCGGCGAAGCAGGCGGCTGAGCATGCTCGTCGTTCGGCGAGTGCTGCTGAGGAATCTGCTCAGTATGCCGGTGAGGCCGAGTACGCGGCACGCATGTCGGGCAAACACGCCGAGGATGCTGCTGCGGCGGCGAAGGCAGCGGATGAAGCCATCGATATTGCAGAGGCAGCCAATGAGATCTCGCGGGCTGTTGCTGATGACCGGGCCGCTGCTGAGAAAGACTTCCTGCGCGGTGAGGCCGAGGATGCGCGTGCTGCGCAGGACGCTCTCGATGCTGCTGCACGCGAGGAGGACGAACGCAGGGCGGAACTGAGAAAGAAACTGGACTCTCTTGGCGTGGATGGGCCCGGAATGCGTGGCCCCCGAGAGGGCGTGCCCGGGGACGAAGGCGAGAAGGAAGAAGCCCCGGATCCACGGGAGTTCACGGGGGACATCGCCACGCTTCGCGAAGCAACCGTTGCTGCCGCGCTCGTGGGAGGTCCTAATGTGGCTGGCGCAGCTCAGACTGCGCTGGAATCGGGATACGACGATGACCTTAAGATGTTCGCTCTCAGCGGGTACCCGGCTGCGGTCAGCGCAGATGAGAGTCAACTGTTGCGGGATTGGTGGGAATCCGACCCCAATGAGGATCTCCGTATCGAATCAGGTGAATTCGCCAACGCAGACGCAGAAACCGTTAATTGGTTCGTTACAGAACGCGCTACAGAACTCCGTACACCAGGATTGAGAGAAGCTACCTGGAATTTACGGGAGACCGCTGGTCAGCGTACCATATCTGCAGCAGATAACGCTCTTCGAAGTGGGACGTATGAAGATCTCAATGAATTTGTGAATGAAGGGGGATACGAGAAGGCACGGTGGAGTGATCAGGTTAAGCAGGCGTATGACCTAGCCGAGACTGGTGGCCCTGAGGTTCAAGCAGCGGCAGAAGCCGCTGTCGTAGGGGACCGAGCTGGTCTCAATGAATTTATAGTGGTTGAGCAGTATCGCCGAGCAGCGATGGACGAGCAGCGGGTTACTCATGACGCAAACATAAGTTCGATGCTCGCGGTAGGCCGGCGAGCCGCCGATCTTGCTGGCGAGTTCGCCGCGAACGCCCAAGCGGCCCACGAAAATGCGCTTGGTTCGGCTTCTAGGGCTCGCCAGTATGCCAACGATGCGGCAGAGTTCGCTGGGCACGCCCAGGAATCCGCCCGGATAGCAGGCGATCATCTCAGGTACGCTCAGCAGTCGTTGGACTATGCCAAAGCGCAACAGGCGCGGGCTCATCAAGCAGCTGCAGCAGCTGAGTCCGACGCCTCTCAAGCAGAAGCAAATGCATCGGAGGCGACTAGTCATGCCGTCGATGCCCGTGCCTCAGCCACCGCAGCAGCTAGTTCAGCAGCCTCCGCACGGTCCTCTGCTGAGGCCGCAGGCCAAGACGCTGCTCGTGCGGCCCAGGCCGCTGATGATGCTTATCAGGCAGCTGTCGCCAAAGATCTTGCTGAACAGGCTGCGGTGCAGGCAGCCCAAGAAGCAGAACTTATCGATAAACCGACTCCCGAGTCGGATGAGGACCTCATCAGCATGCTCAAGAGAGTCGTCGGGCCAGTTGTTATCGACACGATCTTGGAGTTCTTAGGAGTTAACGACCTGCGACGATGCTTTGGCGGCTCCGTATCAAGCTGTCTTATGGCGGCAATCAACGTCCCTGGGTTCGGAAAGATCCTTAAGGCTGGAAAGTTAGTTGGCGCTGTCCGCCAACTGGTCGGAAAAATTGGCGATGTGCGTGATGCATTCCGAGCGCGACGAGCCCGCAACGCCGAACGAAGTCAATCGGTAAAGAATCTTCCGAACTGCCCAGCTCGGGCATCCGCGTCAATGATTTGGCAGCAGGGCGCCTTTTCGCACAGTTCGACAACTAGGAACCTTCTAGATTACGGCCGACAAGAGGGGTTAGGGCTCTCGAGGTTTGATTTCTCGCAACGAGGACCCGCGCGTTGCTCAATCAAGCCGACTCAGGAGCGTCCTTATCGAGGAGGGAACTTCGACCACCTTGCAACCGGTAAATGGAACGACGTGGCACACCAGCGACACCACATCATCTCAGGGGCGGTTATCAGAAATAACCCTGGAATTATGCCAGGTAATCTAAAATATGGAAATGCGCCATCGATTCAGATGACGAAAGAAGATCATAGGCGAACCCTTAGTCACCCCATGTACCCAGGAAATGCGAAGTATCGAGAACATCAAAAGGATCTCATGGAGAAGGGCAACTACGATGAGGCCTTCGCTGAAGAGTATCGTTATATCCAACAGGAATTCGCGGGCAAGTACAACACTGCATTGGAGGAGATGATAGACTATGCTGCCGAAATGGGCCTGGTTACGGTGCATCCAGGCACCGGAAAACCACTAAGATCACAGGGGGTATAGCTGTGGAATTCTCGACACTTTCTGCATTTCCTCTCGCCACCGGACTCTCCAGGGAAGAATACATAAGTATACTCTCCGACCCAAGGGAAACCGTAAATCAATGGAATGATATGATCTCGGGTTATATTGAAGTCGATGGTGAAGAAAGGGAGTGTGTTATTGGTTTCGAATCAAACGCCGCAACGAGTGTATCTGTTGTCCAGCTGGAGAAAGGGGATACGTTCTTCGATGTCTCGTTGAATGATGTTGCTGCGAGAATTAGGCAGAATATTAGCGCGACTGACAAGGATTCGATTCTGACGGCCGATTATATCGCACTTCCCGACCATAGAGTCGTATTGTATTTTGTCGAGGAGGAGGCATGTGTGATTAGATGGTTTGATCCTAAATTGTACACTCCGAGTGAGTTCATCTGTGCCATTTGATGTCCGATGAATATCTGCTCCCCCGTCGCAGAGGATGCGTGAATTCGATCCTACGATTCTCTTCGTTGAGGAGTTGTCGGTGCGGGTAGCAGCCTGCGAGGCTTACTCGGAATATATTCTAAATAAACCTCGTGGTGTCAATGGTTCGCGATGGTGAATGTGTAACTGCGCAGTTGCTCTATGTCGAGTCGAAGATTGATCACACGTTCCTCGGGATACCACTACGTGGCGACGATGTGCCGTCGCCGTCGGATTTTGCTTCGGCGCTGAACGCTCGCGGTGTCAAAGCGGTCGTCCAAAATTCCACGGTAGTTCTTCCGCAGGATTTTGTGACGATAGCGCTTGGTGATTCCCTTTGCTGGTGGGATTCCGGGTACTGGAGCGCTGACGAGTTCATCGACAACACTATATTGATCTAGAGGTTAGGATAATGTTCGGACTTGGTAGAAAAAATACTATTTCGCACAAGGCTCGGGACCAAGACTCTCCGTCCTCGGCCCCAACCGGTGGCGTCACACCGGGCACTCCCGATGCCGCGGGTTCGGCCAAGGCCGTCCAACTCGTGGCCTCTGGTGCTGGCCTCACCGCCGTGAGTGACGGCGCTACGTGCCTGTGGTTGCAGTCCGCGGCGATCGGGCTGGATGAACTGGACCTCGACGGGCTCGACCTGCGCATCGAGGTCTCGGGGTCATCGGAGTCTCCGCTGACCCACGATGCGGTGATGGACTGGCACGGAGTTCTCGATGGCCTGGACCCGATTGATATCCAACGCCTAGTCAACGCCTGGAATGATCGGTTCGTCGCCCCGCGGGTGTTCTCCTACGAGGACAGTCAGGGCCACACACGGTTGCGCGGGGAAATGATCATGACCTGGTGGGAGGGCCATACTGTCGCACAGCTCGACGAGTACCTTCGGGCCGTCGTATTCGGTGCGATGAACCTGAACCAGTGGCTCGACGAGCAGTGGCCGCAGGCTGAAAGGCACGCACCGGACATCGTGGCCCAACCTGGCGGGGTAGGCCTGGGTGGCGAGGACCGCGGGGTGGCCGCCACCGAGGAGATGGCGGCGCAGTTCATCACCCCGGGTAACGCGTCCGGTTTCGCCTCCGGTGACACCACACCGGTGACCCCGCACCGTATCGCCGAGGATCTCGCGTCCCGGTCCGGGCAACTCTCGCCGGTGGACGATGACGGGGTACTGCGGATCCGGTGGGGACAGCCGGCGGTGAATATCGCGGTCAACGGTGACGTGCTCAGTGTGTCGTCCAGTGCCGAGGTGATGCTCGCTGACCCGGAGAACGCAGACCCGCTGTTACCGGTGACCTGGAGGTGGTCGACGAACCGGGCCGGGGCCGTGGCGGTGGTGCACCGCAACTCCGACGGGTCCACCTCCGTGATCTACGCGCTGCACCAGTTCGTCGGCGCGGGGATGACCGACCGGCAGCTGCAGGCGACGGTGTCGCAGACCTGCGAACTGGTCGCGGACTGCATGATGGCCCTCGCCGACGAGATCACCGGCTGAACCCCACCACCGACGCCTGACGACACCCCCTACGAGACCCACAGAGAATCGAGATGCCCATGAACACGTCCTCCCCGTCCCGTCACCGCCACGGGACTATCGCCATGGCGGTGCTGGCCGCCGGTTGTCTCGGGTTGTCCGCCTGTGGCGGCGATGATTCGACCCCGTCGAGCCCGGACGCCACGACCGCCAGCTCCGCCGTGGAGGTCCCGGATGCCGGACAGCCCGCCTCGACGGCGCCGGCGGACCTGATCGTGGACGACACGCTGACCCCCGCCGGCTACGAGTACATCCCGCCGACGGGTGAGGACGAGCCGTCCCTGGCCGAGCTGTTCGGCGAGCTGTCCGATGACCCGGAACTCGCCGACGCGGAAGGACTCGTCGGCGGTGAGGCACTGGGGGAGGCGACCCAGGCTGAACCGCTGCAGTGTACCGGGCTTGCGGTGGACCCGTTGACCGTCATGGACTGGATGTTCCGCCCGACCGGCACCACCGCCACCGCGAGCTACACCCCGGTCGACAGTGACGAGGACGGCGTGGTCGTCATGGTCACCACCGACGAGACAGACCCGGCCTCGTTCCCGGCGGACGTTTCCGAGTGCGCGGAGTTCACCCGGGCGATGAGTGACGAGACCGACAACGGTGTGCAGCACTACACCGCCGAACCGGTGGACATCACCGTCGACGGGGCCGAGGTGCTCGGGGCGGCGCGGGTCACCCTGACCGGGGTGGAGGTCAACGGCCAGCCTGTCGAAGGTGACGGTGTCGCTTCCACGATGACCACGGTCACCGCCACGGTCGACGGCGTCACGTTCACCGTCGCCGCTTCCGGGACAACGGATACAGCGATGGTCGGCAGCATGGCCTCGGCTCAGGCCCAGCGCATCACCAACGCACACAGGTAAGACACCCAGGCAACACCTCGAGGAGACAACGAACTCACATGGCACTGTGGAAGAGAAAGTCCAGGGACAACCGACAGGCACAGCAGGCGGCCCCGACGTCGGCATCGCAGATCCCGCAGCGTCGGCAGCCGGCCCCGGCGGACGCGGTGTTCGCCCTGCCGGTGCCCGGTCACGACGACATCACCGTCACCGTCTCCGCGACGGTGGGTGCGGCACCCGGGCGTGGTGAACCGCCGATCCTGATCGCCCGGGCGCAGTGGGACGGTGTGCTCGACGGGGAGGACCCGTTCGGGGTGGCACTGTCGGTGACGTTGTTTAACGCGGCGAATGCGGCACCTCGGTTGCAGCTCTACCGTGACGGGGCCGGGCACACGCGCATGGCGTTGGACACCGTACTCGCTGGTTTCGGCGGGTTCACCGAGGAACAGATCACTGACTGGGCGCCGATGGCTGCCGGGCTGGGGGAGCAGCTGGCCGAGATCGTCGGGCAGACGTGGCCGCACGCCCCACGGACCGCCCACCCGGACACGGATGCGGCCGGCGCTGCCGGCGACCCGGTGGAACCGTCGTCCCTGGCGGGCAGGCTCATCGACGTCGTCGGGGCGCAGCTGCCGGCGTCCCAGGCGACGCCGGTGACCCCGGAGCGGCTCACTGCGCTGCTGTTCGGGCCAGGTACAGAGGACCGGGTGCTGGAGGACGGTGACGGCAGCAGGCGGGTGGGGTTCCACTGGAACGGCTACGACATCGACGTGACGGTCGTGCACGACCTGGTGCTGGTCGACACCGGGGTGTACATCGGTGGGCTGGATCGGCCGGAGTTGGAGTCGCTGGCCTCTGCGGTGGCTGCGCACAACGACAACGTCACCGGGACGACGGCGGCGCTGGTGAACCTGGGCAGTCGTGAGGAACCGGACTGGGTGGTGCGGGCGTTGATCCACCGCCCGGCCAGCGCGATGGGGGACGACCAGCTGGAGTTGACGGTGATGAGCAGTGCGGCGATGGTGTCCAAGACCGTCGCCGATCTCCTGGGGCGGGCCGCACCCGGGGGAATATAGCCCGCTGTTGTATCTGTCGGACGGGCGACTAGAGTTTCACGGGTCCCACAACTGAACCGATGACGTCACCGGCGCCGGGTCCGCGACGATGAGTCCGCGACAATGACCTGGCGCCGTCACGTCCGTGAAAGCGAGCCGACGACATGGCCGACAACAAACCTGCGTCCCCGATCCGCGAGCTCACCGTCCGCGCGGTCGTCCTCGGTGGTCTGATCACCCTGGTCTTCACCGCGGCGAACGTCTACCTGGGGCTGAAGGTCGGACTGACCTTCGCCACCTCCATCCCGGCCGCGGTGATCTCGATGGCGGTGCTGCGCCGCCTGCAGAACCACAGCATCACCGAGAACAACATCGTGCAGACCATCGCGTCCGCCGCCGGCACCCTGTCGGCGATCATCTTCGTGCTGCCCGGTCTGATCATGATCGGCTGGTGGACCGGCTTCCCCTACTGGACCACCATGCTGGTCTGCCTCATCGGCGGCGTCCTCGGCGTGCTGTACTCCATCCCGCTGCGACGCGCACTGGTGACCGGCTCGGACCTGCCGTTCCCCGAGGGCGTGGCCGCCGCCGAGGTGCTCAAGGTCGGTGAGGACGACTCCTCCGACCCCGACAACCGCAGCAACCGCGACGGCCTGCGCGCCATCATCGTCGGCGGTCTCGCCTCGGCCGGCATGTCACTGCTCTCGGCGCTGAAGGTCACCACCTCTGAGCTGGCCGCCACGTTCCGCGTCGGCGCCGGCGGCACCATGGTCGGTTCCAGCCTGTCGCTGGCGCTGATCGGCGTCGGCCACCTCGTGGGTCCCACGGTGGGTGTGGCGATGATCGTCGGCCTTCTGATCTCCTTCGGTGTGCTGCTGCCGGTCTTCACCGGCGGGGAACTGCCCGTGGTCGGCGACATCTCCGAGGCCGTCTCCGCGACCTTCGCCAGCGACGTGCGGTTCGTCGGTGCCGGGGCGATGGCCGTCGCCGCGGTGTGGACGCTGCTGAAGATCATCGGCCCGGTGGTCCGGGGCATCGCCGCGTCGCTGGCGGCGTCACGGGCACGGAAGCAGGGCGAGCAGGTCGCGCTCACCGAGCGGGACATCCCGATGAAGGTTCTGGTCATCGGGGTCCTGGTGCTCATGCTGCCGATCGGGTGGCTGCTGTGGTCCTTCCTCAGCGGCACCGGTGTCAGCCACCACACCGGGTCGCTGATCACCCTGAGCATCCTGTTCGTCCTGCTGCTCGGTCTGGTCATCGCGGCGGTGTGCGGTTACATGGCCGGTCTGATCGGCTCCTCCAACAGCCCGATCTCCGGCGTCGGCGTCATCGCGGTGCTGCTGGCGGCCCTGCTGATCAAGCTGGTCACCGGTAACGACGACGGTGGTCACCCCACCGCCCTGGTCGCCTACACCCTGTTCACCGCCACGGTCGTCTTCGGCGTCGCCACGATCTCGAACGATAACCTCCAGGACCTCAAGACCGGTCAGCTCGTCGGCGCGACCCCGTGGAAGCAGCAGACGGCGTTGATCATCGGTGTCGTCTTCGGGTCGCTGATCATCCCGCCGGTGATGGGGCTGATGGCCAGCGCCTTCGGTTTCGCCGGCACCCCGGGCGCCGGTCCGGACGCCCTGGCGGCACCGCAGGCGGGCCTGCTGTCCTCGGTGGCAGAGGGTATCTTCGGCGACTCCCTCGACTGGGGTCTGATCGGGCTCGGCGCGCTGATCGGCATCGGCGTGATCGTCGTCGACGAGGTGGTCCGCCGGATGTCGGGGAAGCGGTTCGGCCTGCCGCCGCTGGCGGTGGGCATGGGCATGTACCTGCCGATCAGCCTCACGCTGATCATCCCCGTGGGCGCCTTCCTCGGCTGGTTCTACAACCGGTGGGCCGACCGCCGCGCGAACGCGGTGACGGCGAAGCGGCTGGGTGTGCTCGGTGCCACGGGCCTGATCGTCGGCGAGAGCCTCTTCGGTGTGCTCAACGCGGGCATCATCGCCGGTACCGGCGACTCCGAGGCGTTGGCGATCATGCCCGAGGGTTGGACCGGGGCGTCGCAGTGGCTCGGTGCGCTGGTCTTCGTGGGCATCATCCTGGGTGTGTACCGGTGGACGCAGCAGCGCTCGACCCGGTCGGGGCAGGCCAGCGGGGACCACGCCACGGCAATGTAGTTGACATGTCAACTATGGTATCGTCGGGCTGGCAATATAATCGCTGACTCCACCATCCCCCAAGGAGCACAACCATGACCAGCATCGGCATCATCGCAGGATCCACCCGTCCCGGCGCCTTCAACCCCCAGGTCGTCGCCTGGGTCAAGGAGCAGCTCGACGCCGCCGACGTCGACAGCACGGTCATCGACTTCGCCGACTACAACCTCCCCGTCCTCGACGAGGAGATCCCCGGCGGTGCGCACCGCTACGCCAACGAGCACACCAAGGCCTGGGGCGCGGCGCTGGAACCGTTCGACGGCTACATCGTGGTCACCCCGGAGTACAACCACAGCGTGCCCGGCCCGCTGAAGAACGCGATCGACTTCGTCGGCTCCGAGTTCGCCCACAAGCCGGTCGCCTTCGTCTCCTACGGCGCCGACAAAGGTGTGCGCGCCGTCGAGGCATGGCGGTCGGTGTTCGCCAACTTCCGCGCGGCGACGGTCCGCGACATCGCCGCGTTCTCGATCTTCACCGACGTGGAGGACGGCGTGTTCGCCCCGCAGGAGACCTCCACGGCCCCCTTCGCCGGGCTCCTGCGGGACCTGCTGGCCTGGGCCGAGGGGTTCGCCGTCGTCCGCGACCGCCTCTCGGCTACAGCGCGCAGCTGATCGAGGGGTCCTTCTTGCCCGCGGCGGCCTGCCGCAGGCCGTCCTCCACGGCGTCGGCGTAGTAGCCCTGGCCGATGTCGTTGGGGTGGACGCCGTCGCCGATCAGGGCGTCCGGGTGCTCCAGCGCCAACTGGCACCACGGTGCCAGGTAGACGTCCGGGTGGGCCGCGGCGTAGTCGAGTGCCTGCTGCGCGGCGGGGGCGATCCCCTCCACGTAGCCGTAGGGCACCACCAGGATGATCTTGTGGCCTGGGCCGATGGTCTCGACGATCCGGTCGAGCTGCCCCTCGAAAGCCTGGCCGTTCGTGCCGAATCCCAGCACCACGTACTCGCCCAGCGTCCCGTTCGCCGCCATCGCGCCGATCGGCTCCTCGCCCCCGGTGTAGTGGCGGGACGTCTCGGCGTCGATGCTGATCCCCGGGAACCGCTGCTGCAGGGCCAGGGTGGACGCCAGCATCACCGAGTCGCCGACTGCGGTGATCTCGTCGCCGGACGGCAGGCCGGGTGCGGCCGCACCCGGGGCAGGGGCATCGTCCTGCCGGGCGGCGGCGTCGTCCTGCAGGGCGGCCATCTCCTCGAGCTGGAGCTCCAGCTCCGACTTCTCCGGGCTCTGCCCCAGGGCGGAGCCCGCGAACAGGGTGACCACCAGGACCGCGCCCGGGACCGCCAGCAGCTTCGTGGTTCCCAGCGACTGCAGCGTCCGGCGGTAGCCGTGACGGCGCAGCGGCGTCTCCACCCACCGGTAGGACGCCTCGCTGAGCACCAGGCTCACCACCGTCGCGACGAGGCCGACGGCCCAGTCCGGGACGTCCGACCCTGGCTCCTGCATCAGCGCCCGGGCGAAGACGACCACCGGCCAGTGCCACAGGTACAGGCTGAAGGACCGCTCCCCGAACCAGCGCAGCGGACGCCACCGCAGCAGCCCCGCCACCGGCCCCGCCTCCCTGAGCGACGTGGCGATCAGCGCCACGGACAGCAGCGAGGCCAGGAACAACCCGCCGCGGTAGGTCAGCGGGTCGGTGTCGGGCAACGTGAGGAACATGACGGCCAACGCCACCAGGGCCACCGTCCCGCCGACCCACGCCAGGGCCGCGGACCGGCGCGACGCACCCACGGGGGAGAACGCCGGCCAGGAATCCGCGGATGACGCCCCGGCCGACGTCGCCACCAGCGCCAGGACCACGCCGGCGAGCATGCCGAAGGCGTGGGTGTCCGTCCCGAAGTACACCCGGGACGGGTCGGTGTCCGGATCGTGCAGCACGATCATCGCCACCAGGGACGCGACACCCAACCCCGTGGCCACGACCGTCGCGACACGGAACGGCCCCGCCGTGCGTCCGATGCGGTTCCGACGGCGCACCTGCCGCGCGAACCACAGGCACGCCAGCAGCAGCAACGGCCACAGGACGTAGAACTGCTCCTCGATCGCCAGGGACCAGTAGTGCATGAAGATCTGCGGCGTGGTGTCGGCGAAATAGCTGTTCGACTGGGCGATCTGCACCCAGTTGTTCACCGAGAACAGCGACCCGAGGAACTGCGGCACCAGCGCCACCGTCACGTCCCCGCCGATGACCCCCGCCACCGCCGTGGAGACCAGCAGGACCGTGACGGCCGCCGGCAGGATCCGTCGGGCACGCCGCCGCCAGAACTCCTTGAGGTTGATACGGCCAGTCGCACCGATCTCACGCACCAGCAGGGAGGTGATGAGGAACCCGGAGAGGACGAAGAACACGTTCACCCCGAGGAAACCGCCCGGGAGCACGTCGCCGAAGAAGTGGTACACCACCACGGCCAGCACGGCGATGCCGCGCAGGCCGTCGAGCCCGGGGACGCGCCGGATACGTCCCGGCTTCAGGACCGGGGTGGACGGCGCCGGGGCCGGCGGTGGTGTGATCGTCGCTGCCCGGGCCGGTGTGGGGGCGGCTGCCGGTGCGGGTGCAGGCGCAGGGGCGGCTGCCGGTGCGGGGGCAGGCTCGCGGACGGGCTCGGGGGCCTGGTCGGGTTCCTGTTCGACGTCAGGTTCCGGGGCCACCGTGGTGCCGAGGTCGGACTCCACCGTCGCCGACCCCCCGGCGGCGTTGCCCGGTGCCGGCGGCGGGCCGGTCGGAGCGGCGAGCACGATGGGCTCGGCGGGCTCGGCAGGCTCGGCGGGCTCGGCGGGCTCGGCGGGCTCGGCGGCTCGAGGCGGCAAAGGAGTCCGCGTGATCCCGGGTGCAGGGGGTGCGCCACCCGGGGCGGTGAGGACGATGGACGGGCGGGAACTGGTGGCCATGGGCGTGACGGGAGGACTCTCAGAGGACGACAGTGGTGAAACCATAACGGTAGCCGCGCCCCGTGCGCTGCCCCAAAGCACGCGGGGAATGCTCCCGGCACCCCCACCGCCGATCGGTCGCGACCTGCGGATTGTTAATTTAGGCACCCTCTAATCTCACAAGGATTCGGCAGAAGCGGGGAACCTTGTGAGATTAGGGGGACAGGGGGCGGGGCCCGGCCGGTAGGCTGCAGACCATGCAGCGCACCGAACTCGCCCGCCTGATCGACCACACACTGCTCACGCCGCAGGCCACGTCCGCCGACGTGGCTGCACTCGCCGCGGAGGCCGGCGAGCTGGGGGTCTACGCGATCTGCGTGTCGCCGTCCCAGCTGCCGGTGGCCGCACCCACGGGTGTGCAGGTCGCGACGGTGGTCGGTTTCCCGTCGGGCGCGGTGAAGCCCGGGGTGAAGGCGGCCGAGGCGGCCCGGGCCGTGGCGGACGGTGCCGCGGAGGTCGACATGGTCATCAATCTCGCCCTGGTGAAGGAAGGGCGGCTCGATGAGCTGACCAGGGAGATCGCGGGCGTCCGTGCCGAGGTCCCGGCACCGGCGGTGCTCAAGGTGATCATCGAGTCCGCCGCACTCGACGACGCGGAGATCGTCGCCGCCTGCCGGTGTGCCGAGGAGGCCGGCGCGGACTTCGTGAAGACCTCCACCGGTTTCCATCCTGCCGGCGGGGCGTCGGTGGAGGCCGTGCGGCTGATGCACGAGACCGTCGGCGGACGGTTGGGTATCAAGGCGTCCGGCGGGATCCGGTCGCTCGAGACCGCCGAGGCGATGGTCGCCGACGGTGCCACGCGACTGGGGATGTCGGCCTCGGCGGCGGTGCTGGACGAAGCGGGACTGTTCTGACCGCACACCCGGCAGGTTGAGTGCCCAGGTCATCGAATCGCCGGATTCGTGACCTGTAGGCTCAATCCGCCGCGCACCCCGTGCTCGCCGTCCGCCCCGTGCTCCTGTGCTCCCGGTCAGAACAACCCGGCCGCCCACGCCCGTCCCGGGCACTGCTAAACCTATGCTTCCTGGCAGGTCAGCGGTATTGTCTCTAGACTGTCCGGGTGCAATTACTCCGGCTCGTGGGCTTCTACGCCCGACAGTATCCGGGGCTGCTGACCGCAGTCCTCGTCCTCCAGACCGTCGCCACCTTCGCGACGCTCTACCTGCCCCGTCTCAACGCCGACATCATCGACAAGGGCGTGTCCCTCGGCGACGTCGGTTACATCTGGTCGACCGGCGGCGTCATGGTCGGCGTCGCGTTCGTGCAGGTCATCGCGGCCGTCGCGGCGACCTGGTGTGCCGCACGTCTGGCGATGTCGGTGGGGCGTGACATCCGTCGCGACGTGTACCGCAGCGTGGACCGGTTCAGCTCCCAGGACATGGGCACCTTCGGTGTGCCGACGCTGATCACCCGCGGCACCAACGACGTGCAGCAGGTGCAGATGGTGTTCGTCATGTTCCTCAGCTTCATGGTGACCATGCCGATCATGTGCGTCGGCGGCATCGTCATGGCGCTGCGGGAGGACGCCGGCCTGTCGTGGCTGGTGTGGGTGTCGGTCGCGGTGCTGCTGGTGGTGGTCGGGGTGATGGTCGCCCGCCTGGTGCCGCTGTTCGGGTCGATGCAGGAACGGATCGACGCGATCAACGGTGTGATGCGTGAGCAGATCACCGGGATCAGGGTGATCCGTGCGTTCGTCCGCGAGAAGTTCGAGACGAGGCGGTTCGAGGACGCCAACCAGGCCGTGGCCTGGGTGTCCGAGCGCGTCGGCCGGGTGTTCGTGCTGATGGGGCCGGTGATCATGCTGGTGCTGCATGCCGCGACGGCGGCGGTGCTGTGGTTCGGCGGCCACCGGGTCGCCGACGGGGCGATCGAGGTCGGGTCGTTGACGGCGTTCATGCAGTACCTGCTGCAGATCCTGGTGGCGGTGATGATGGCGTCGTTCATGGCGATGATGCTGCCGCGTGCGATCGTGTGCGCCGGGCGTATCCAGGACGTGCTGGGCCATGAGCCGTCCATCACGGAGCCGGAGGCGGATCCGTCGGTGGAGCCGGTGTCCCCGGCGCAGGCGCGTGGCGAGCTGGAGTTCCGGGACGTGTCGTTCACCTACCCGGGTGCGGACGCCCCGGTGCTGCACGACATCAGCTTCACCGTGCGTCCCGGGCAGACCACCGCGGTGATCGGTGCCACCGGTTCGGGTAAGAGCACGCTGGTCAACCTGATTCCCCGGTTGTTCGCGCCGACGTCCGGCGAGGTGTTCGTGGACGGGGTGCCGGTGGCGTCGATGCCGCGGGCGGACCTGGCCCGCTACGTTGGGCTGGTGCCGCAGAAGGCGTACCTGTTCTCCGGGACGGTGGCGTCCAACCTGCGTTTCGGGCGGACCGGGGCCACCGACGACGAGCTGTGGGAGGCGTTGCGCGTGGCGCAGGCCGACGGGTTCGTCCGTGAGCGTGGCGACGGTGACGCCTGCGGTCTGGCGTCGCCGGTCGCCCAGGGTGGTACGGACGTCTCCGGTGGGCAGCGTCAGCGTCTGTGCATCGCCCGTGCGCTGGTCGCGGCCCCGAAGGTGTACGTCTTCGACGACTCGTTCTCCGCGTTGGACGTGCGTACCGACGCGGCGTTGCGCGCTGCGCTGCACCCGATGACCCGCGATGCCGCGGTGGTCACGGTGGCGCAGCGGGTGTCGACGGTGCGTGGGGCCGACCAGATCCTGGTGCTGGACGAGGGGCGCATCGTCGCCCGGGGAACCCATGACGAGCTGCTGGGGTCCAGCGCGACCTACCGGGAGATCGTCGAATCGCAGATGGAGGCACAGCGATGAGTGACACGGAGATGACAGAGACTCCGGAGGTCGCCGACCGGGGCGACGAGTCCGCGCCGCGCTCGGCGAAGGCGTTCTGGCCGTCCGCACTGCGGATGGTGGCGTTGATGGCGCCGCGGAAGATCGCGCTGACGTGGGTGTTCGTCCTGCTGGTGGTGTGCGTGGTGTTGACCGTGTACGCGCCGAAGGTCCTCGGCGACGCCGTCGACGTGATCTACGACGGGGTGCTGTCGGTGTGGAACGACGAGCCGGGTGCGGGCATCGACTTCACCGAACTCGGCCGGCTGATCGGCATCGTGCTGGGGATGTACCTCGTCGCCGGGGTGTTCAACTGGGCGCAGGGGTTCATCCTCAACCGCATCGTCGTCGCCGTGGTCGTGGAACTGCGCACCGACGTGGAGCGCAAGGTCCACCGGCTGCCGTTGAGCTACTACGACTCCCGGCAGACCGGTGACCTGCTGTCACGCACGACCAACGACGTCGACAACGTCCAGCAGGCCCTCCAGCAGGCGCTGAGCCAGTTCGCCTACTCGGGGATGATGATCATCGGTGTGACCGTGATGATGTTCCGGGTGTCCTGGCAGTTGGCTGTCGTCGCGCTGCTGGCCCTGCCGTTGACGGCGGTGGTCGTGGGCATCGTCGGCACGCGCGCGCAGAAGCAGTACGGCGCGCAGTGGGCCAACACCGGCAAGGTCAACGGCCATGTCGAGGAGTCCTTCACCGGCCATGACCTGGTGGTGGCCTACGGCCGTCAGGGGGAGATGGCGGTGACCTACGACGAGCGCAACGAGGAGCTCTACGAGGCCAGCGCGAAAGCCCAGTTCCTGTCGGGCATGATGATGCCGCTGATGCAGTTCCTGAACTACCTCAGCTACGTGGTCATCGCCGTCTTCGGTGGTTTGCGGGTGGCGAACGGGCAGATGTCCCTCGGCGCGGCGACGGCGTTCATCCAGTACTCCCGCGAGTTCAACCAGCCGCTCGGTGAGCTGGCCGGCATGATGACGATGGTGCAGTCCGGTGTGGCGTCGGCCGAGCGGGTCTTCGAGCTCCTGGACGCCGAGGAGCAGGACCCCGACCCGGAGACGCCGGTGTCGTCGACGGAGCTGGTGGCGCCGGTCGCGGCGGCGCGGCGCGGCCGGGTCGAGTTCCGTGACGTCTCCTTCGGGTACTCGCCGCAGGCCCCATTGATCGAGCACCTCGACCTGGAGGTGGACCCGGGGCAGACCATCGCGATCGTGGGCCCCACCGGTGCGGGCAAGACCACGATGGTGAACCTGGTGATGCGGTTCTACGAGGTCACCTCGGGTGCGATCCTCGTCGACGGGGTGGACACGCGCACGATGGGCCGCGCGGAGCTGCGTTCCCGGACCGGCATGGTGCTGCAGGACGCCGTCCTGTTCGACGGCACGATCCTGGAGAACATCCGTTACGGCCGTCTCGACGCCACCGACGACGAGGTCGTCGCCGCGGCGAAGGCCGCCTACGTCGACCGGTTCGTGCACGCGTTGCCGCAGGGCTACGACACGGTGATCGACCAGGACGGCGGCTCGGTGTCCGCCGGTGAGCGTCAGCTGATCACGATCGCGCGTGCGTTCCTGGCGGAGCCGGAGATCCTGATCCTGGACGAGGCGACGTCGTCTGTGGACACCCGTACCGAGGTGCTGGTGCAGAAGGCGATGAACGCGATCCGTGCGCAGCGTACGTCCTTCGTGATCGCGCACCGGTTGTCCACGATCCGCGACGCCGACCGCATCCTGGTGATGGTCGACGGGTCGATCGTGGAGCAGGGATCGCACGACGCGCTGCTGGAGGCCGACGGCGCCTACACCGAGCTGTACCGCAGTCAGTTCGCCGCCGGCGGGGCGGTGTAGCCGGTCTCCCAGTAGTCGAGGTCGACGATGTCGTCGGGTAACGCGGCGACGACCTGCCCGTGCAGCCGTCGGCCCTCCTCCTCGTGGGCGCGGGCCATCTCGCGGGACGGCCAGCCGGTCTCCCAGCTGAAGTGGTCGTTGAACTGGCGTGCCCACTGCCGGATGCGCTGTGCGAGGTCCTCCGGCAGGTGCGGGAGGGGAGGGTCCTCCTCCGCACACAGGGAGGGGTGCTCGTTCGTCGTGGCCCAGACGTTCCAGAACGGCCAGTCGACCGTGTACTCGTTCATCATCTTGTAGTGCATCACGGACGCTCTCCTGTCCTCGGACCCGACGGCGGACCACAGATCCTACGTATGGTGCCCGATCCGTCGCCAGAGCCGCACCAGAGCCGCGAACGGGTGCCAGAATCCGGGATCCGCTGCCACGACTTCCGGGATTCCGGCACCTGAAACCGGCTCGTGGTGCCGTCGCCGTCGGCCGGAGAACTACGCTGGGACCCATGGCCTACGAGATCAGCGATTCCGTCACCATTGCCGCGTCCCCTGCCGAGGTCTACGACCTGGTCAGCGACGTCACCAGAACGGGGGAGTGGAGCGCCCAGTGCCGCCGCGCGGAGTGGGACTCGGACGACCGGGGTGACGGCGCCACGTTCACCGGGCACAACCACCGGGACGGGCGGGAGTGGTCCACGGTCTCCGAGGTCACCGCCGCCCTCCCGGGTGAGGAGTTCAGCTGGCGGGTGACCTCCAGCGGCACCCGGTGGGGCTTCCGGATGGAGCCGGTGAACCGTCGGGAGGACGCCACGGTGCTCACGGAGTTCACCGCCTTCACCGGGGAGGGCGAGGCCTACTTCCGGCAGAAGTACGGTGACGACGCCGCATCCCAGGAGGCGGACCGTCGCGACGCCGCCACCTACGGGATCACCGACACCCTGCAGAACATCAAGGGGATCCTCGAGGGGTGACCGCGGTCTGCAGGAGGCGCGTGCCGCCCGACCTCTTGCGGAGGGACCGCCCCGCTGCTAGGTTCGTGAGCCATGCGGAAGTAGAACCCCTGAACAGTCCCACGCCCGAGGCGTCGTCACCTGCCCGGTGGGACACACCTTTTCTCCACTCAGGGAGTTCCCCATGTCTACGCACCCTTCCGCCGCCGCAGTGTCCCCGCTCCTCGTGGACGGCCTGTCCATCCAGATCGCCGGGACGCGCGTCCTCACCGATATCTCTTTCACTGTGTCGCCTGGTCAACGTGTCGGCCTGATCGGGGAGAACGGGTCGGGGAAGTCCACCGTGCTGCATGCCGTGCACGGGTCGCTGCCCGTCGGCGCGACGACGGCAGGGACGGTGGACGTCGGACGGTCGCGCGTCGGGTTGCTGTACCAGCAGGCCCCGTTCCGGGACGACGAGAGCGTCCACGACGCCCTGGAGAGCGCCGTCGCCGCGGAGCGTCGTGCGGCCGCCGACCTGGAGGCCGCCGCCGACCCGTACGATCCCGACGCCTACGCCGCCGCCCTGGATCTCGCCGAACGCCTCGACGTCTGGGAGACGGATGCCCGGGTGTCCGCGACCCTCGCCGGCCTCGGCCTGGCCGCGGTGCCGCAGGACCGCCGTACCGGGGAGTTGTCCGGCGGCCAACGGGCACGGCTGTCGCTGGCGTGGCTGCTGCTGAACCGTCCGGACATCCTGCTCCTGGACGAACCGACGAACCACCTGGACGACGCCGCGACACAGTACCTGGCCGGTGTTCTGAACACCTGGAAAGGTGCGGTACTGTTCGCCAGTCACGACCGGGCGTTCCTCGACCGCGCGGCGTCCTCGTTGATCGACCTGGATCCCGCCCCCTCGCAGGTCGGGGTGGACGGCGGAGTCACCCGGTACACCGGCAACTACACCGACTACCTCGCCGCCCGACAGGACGTCCGGGCGCGGTGGGAGCGACAGTACCGCGACGAACAGGCCGAGCTGAAGCGCCTGCGTGCCGGGGTGCGGGACAACCACCAGGTCGGGCACGTGAACTTCAAGCCCCGGACCGAGACCCGTATGGCGCAGAAGTTCTACGGCGACCGGAACGCGAAGGTCGTGTCGCGTCGGGTCAACGACTCGCGTTCCAGGCTGGAGAAACTGGAGGAGTCGCAGGTCCGTAAACCCCCGGAGGAGCTCACCTTCGCCGGACTGACCGCCGCGGGGCGCACGGACACCGAGGTGCGGACCGGGCCGGTCCTCGTCGCGTCGGAGGTGGCTGTCGCCGGTCGTCTGGCACGGACGTCACTGACCGTCAACGGTGACGAGAAGTTGCTGGTCACCGGCCCCAACGGTTCCGGGAAGTCGACGCTGCTGGAGGTGCTGGCCGGCGCACTGGCCCCGTCCTCCGGGACGGTGACCGTGGCCGGGGTGAGCGTGGGGCACCTGACGCAGGAGGTGGACCTACCCGACCCGGCCGGACGTGGTCCGGGCAGGACGGTGGAGCGCGCCTACCGTGACCTGCTCGGCGACGACCTCGCCGAGCAGGTGCCGCTGTCGACCTTCGGGCTGGTCCATCCGCGGGACGGGTCCCGGCCGCTCGGTGAGCTCAGCCTGGGCCAGCAGCGCCGCGTCGCGCTGGCGGTGCTGCTCGCCGCGCCGCCGGACGTTCTGCTGCTGGACGAGCCGGACAACCATCTGTCGTTGTCACTGGTCACGGCGTTGGAGGAGGCTATCCCGACGTACCCCGGAGCCGTGGTCGTCGCCTCGCACGACCAGTGGTTGCGGCGGCATTGGCGTGGGGAACGGCTGGAGTTGTGATCGCAGGTCACGTCACCGGTTGTTAACCTACCTGTGCTTGGATGACGATGTGCATCCCACTGATGATTCTCAACCGCCGCTCACACGTGGCGATGTCGCGGCACCTCCCCGGACCCTGGTCGACATTCTTCGGGCGACCGCTGAGGCGTACCCCGAAGCCTCGGCCATCGACGACGGGTCGGGGGCGCTGAGCTACGCCGAGCTGCTTGAGGCGGTCGAGGCGACCGCGGCGACGTTGCGCTCGGCGGGTGTGCGGCCGGGGGACCGCGTGGGGGTCCGCGTCGACTCTGGTTCGCAGGAACTCTACGTCTCGATTCTCGCGGTGATGCTCGCCCGCGCCGCGTACGTCCCGGTCGACGTCGACGACACCGATGAGCGGGCCCGCCTGGTCTTCGGGGAGGCGCACGCGGTCGGCATCGTCGGCAACGACGGCTACGTGCCGAGTGCGCAGGTAGGCGACGCACAGGGTGGACCCCGGGGCGGGGTGGACGCCGACGACCCGGCACCGGACGACGACGCCTGGGTGATCTTCACCTCCGGTTCCACGGGGGTGCCGAAGGGCGTCGCGGTGACGCACCGTTCGGCGGCGGCGTTCGTGGACGCGGAGGCGAACCTCTTCCTGCAGGACGACCCGCTCGGCCCCGGCGACCGCGTCCTCGCGGGGCTGTCGGTCGCGTTCGACGCGTCGTGCGAGGAGATGTGGCTCGCCTGGCGCCACGGCGCGTGTCTCGTGCCGGCGCCCCGCTCGCTGGTGCGGAGCGGGGAGGACCTCGCCGGGTGGCTCGTGCGCCAGGGCATCACGGTCGTCTCCACCGTGCCGACGCTCGCGGCGATGTGGCCGGCCGAGGCGATCGAGAACGTGCGGCTGCTCATCTTCGGCGGAGAGGCCTGTCCTCCCGAGCTCGCCGCGCGCCTGGGGGAGGAGGGGCGCGAGGTGTGGAACACCTACGGCCCGACCGAGGCGACCGTGGTGTCGTGCGGCTGCCGGCTCGACGGGACGAGTCCGGTCAGCATCGGCCTGCCCCTCGACGGCTGGGACCTCGCGGTGGTCGACACCGAGGGTGCCCGCGTCGCGCCGGGGGAGCAGGGCGAGCTCATCATCGGCGGGGTCGGGCTCGCCCGCTACCTCGACCCCGCGAAGGACGCGGAGAAGTACGCCCCGATGCCGACCCTCGGCTGGGACCGCGCCTACCGTTCCGGCGACCTGGTGCGGTACGAGGAGGACGGCCTCATCTTCGTCGGTCGTGCCGACGACCAGGTGAAGGTCGGCGGGCGTCGCATCGAACTCGGCGAGGTGGAGAATGCGCTGCAGGACCTGCCCGGTGTCACCGCGGCGGCCGCCGCCGTGAGGGAGAGCGACGCGGGGGTGCCGTTGCTGGTCGGCTACCTCGTCGTCGAGGGCGGCTGCGAACTCGACCGCGGCGCGGCCCGTGAGCACCTCGCCGCACGGCTCGCGGCGGGCGTGATGCCGGTCCTCGCGGTCGTCGACGACATGCCCACGAGGACCTCGGGCAAGGTGGACCGTGCGGCGCTCCCGTGGCCGCTGCCACCGTCGGCGACCGGGGGCGGGGCGGGCCAGGGCACCCCGGGTGAGGGGATCGACGCGTCCTGCACGGAGGCCGAGCAGTGGCTGGCGGAGCAGTGGCAGGCGGTCCTCGGGACGCCGGTGCCGGGCACCGACGCCAACTTTTTCGACCTCGGCGGTGGTTCCCTCGCCGCGGCCCAGCTGGTCAGCCGGATCCGCGTCAGGGTGCCCGAGTTCGCCGTCGCCGACGTGTACGACGTGCCGCGGCTGGAGGCGATGGCGAAGGCCGTCGCCGCGACCGACGCGCAGAACGACCCCGACTCCTTCCGCCGGCCCGTCCCGACACCGCGACGCACCCAGTGGCTGCAGACGCTCGCCGGGATCCCGCTGTTCATCGCGGGCGGCGTGCGGTGGCTCGTCTACCTCCTCACGGCGGGCACGGTCCTCACCGCCGTCGACGCCGACGCCTTCCGCGTCATGCCGAGTGTGTCCTGGTGGGTGCTCGGCATCGCGGTCCTCGTCGTCTCCACCCCGTTCGGCCGCATGGGTACCGCCGCGCTCGTGGCCCGCCTGCTGCTGTCCGGGCTCGCCCCCGGTGACTACCCGCGGGGTGGTGCCACCCACATGCGTCTGTGGATCGCCGAGCAGTTCGCCGCCCAGATCGACGCCGTCGGTCTCGCGGGTGCCCCCTGGATCACGACGTACGCGCGTCTGCTCGGTGCGAAGGTCGACCGTGACGTGTCGCTGCACACGCTGCCGCCGATCACCGGGATGCTGGAGATCGGCCGCAACTCGGCGATCGAGCCCGAGACCGACCTCTCCGGGTACTGGATCGACGGTGACCTGCTGCGCGTCGGGCGGATACGCATCGGCCGCGACGTCACCGTCGGGGCGCGGTCGACACTCGCCCCCGGCACCCGCATCGACGACGGCGCGGAGATCGCCGTCGGCTCCGCCGTGTTCGGCCGGGTGAAGTCGGGCCAGCGGTGGGGCGGGTCGCCCGCCGTGCGTATCGGCGGTGCACGGGGCAGGTCAGGGAGCTCAGGAAGTTCCGGCAGTGTGTGGCCCGGGAAGAAGCCGCGGCAGGTGCCGGCGTGGAAGGTCGCCTACGGCGTGTCCTCGGTCGCCCTCGCCCTGCTGCCGTTCGTGGCCTTCGCCGTGGGGGCCGCGATCCTGTCGACCGGGATCGCGGGCGCGGACACCCCCTGGCAGGGGTTGCTCGGCTCGCTCGTCTGGCTGGCGCCGGCGGTGCTCGCGGTCGGCGTCGTGTACGCCGGGGCGGTCCTGGTGCTCGTGCGCCTGTGCTCGATCGGCGTGAAGGAGGGGACGTTCCCCGTGCACAGCCGCGTCGGCTGGCAGGTGTGGACCACGGAGCGCCTGCTCGACGCGTCGCGCAGTTTCCTCTTCCCGATCTACTCGAGCCTGTTCACCCCCGTGTGGCTGCGGCTGCTCGGTGCCCGGGTCGGGTCCAACGTCGAGGCGTCGACGGTGCTGCTGCTGCCGACGATGACGCGGATCGACGACGGCGCCTTCCTCGCCGACGACACCATGGTCGCCTCCTATGAACTGCACCGCGGCTGGATGCGGATCGCGCCCGTGCGCATCGGCAAGCGGGCGTTCCTCGGCAATTCGGGGATCGCCGGCCCGGGGCACCGGGTCGCGAAGCGCTCGCTGGTCGCGGTGCTGTCGGTCGCCCCCGACAAGTCGAAGTCGGGCTCGTCGTGGCTCGGGTCGCCCCCGACGCGCCTGCGCCGTGCGACGCAGACCGCCGACGACGAGCGCACCTACCACCCGAGCGTGGGCCTGCGGATCGCGCGCACGGTGTGGGAGCTCTGCCGTTTCATCCCGGTGCTGGTCTCGTGCCTGCTCGGCGTCGTCGTGCTGTGCGTCTTCGCGTGGCTCTGGTCCACGCTGGGCCCCTGGTGGAGCCTGCTGCTGTCGGGTGTCGTGATGCTCGCCGCCGGTGCGGTCGCCGCGGCGGTGTCCACCGTCGCGAAGTGGGTGATCGTGGGACCGATCCGGGCGGGCGAGCGGCCGCTGTGGTCGAGTTTCGTGTGGCGCACCGAGGTGAGCGACACCTTCACCGAGATGCTCGCCGCCCCCTGGTTCGCGAGGGCCGCCGTCGGCACACCCGCGATGGCCGTCTGGTTGCGCTCCCTCGGCGCCCGCGTCGGCAGGGGTGTGTGGTGCGACTCCTACTGGCTGCCCGAACCCGACCTGGTGACCCTCGGCGACGGGTCCACCGTCAACCGGGGATGCGTCGTGCAGACGCACCTGTTCCACGACCGCATCATGAGCATGGACCGCGTCGAACTCGAGGAAGGGGCGACGCTCGGCCCGCACAGCGTGATCCTGCCCGCGGCGTCGATCGGTGCGCACGCGACGGTCGGCCCCGCCTCGCTGGTGATGCGCGGCGAGGGCGTGCCCGTCGGCTCCCGGTGGAGCGGCAACCCGATCGGTCCGTGGCGTGCGGTGAAGGTGCGCGCCTACCAGTCGACGAAATAGGATTGCGACAATGTCCCCGACCTCTGCCCCGCACCCGTACCTCCCGGACTCCGGCGACCCCCGTTTCTCGGTGGCGCACACCCGGCTCGACCTCGACTACACCCCACGCACCAACCGCCTCGAGGGGCGGGCCGAGCTCACCGTGCGCGTGCTCGAGGAGACCCGTGACCTGCGCTTCGACCTGGTCGGGCTCCGGGCGGGCAAGGTGCGCGTCGACGGGAAGGTGCACAAGCAGCTCAAACGTGGGGCACACGCGCTCCACGTGCGTTTCGACGACCGCCTGCCGGTGGGGACGACGCTGACCGTCGTCATCGACTACGCCGGCAAGCCCGCGCCGCGCCGGTCGCACTGGGGCGAGGTCGGTTGGGAGGAGCTCACGAACGGTGCGCTCGTCGCCTCGCAGCCGTGCGGCGCACCCACGTGGTTCCCCTGCAACGACCGTGTCGACGACCGCGGCACCTACGACGTCGAGTTCACGTGCGACCGGGGGTTCTTCGTCGCCGTGACCGGTGTGCCGGGGCGGGTCACACCGGCAGGCGGCAAGCTGACCTGGCGGTTCGAGAGTCGGGTGCCGACGGCGACGTACCTGCTCGCCGCGAACGTGGGGGAGTACTCGGAGTACGCGTTCCGCTGGACGACGGTCGGTGACGTCGTCGGCGGTGCGGTGCGCGCCGGGGCACGGGCCGTGACCGGACGCGCCCCGCGGGGGGTCGGCTCCGCGCGGCTCGTCGCCCCGCCGGCACACTCCGGCCTGGTGCGCGAGGCGTTCTCGCCGGTGCCCGACATGGTCGCAGTCTTCGAGGACTGGTTCGGCGACTACCCGCAGGAGGACCTGACGATCGTCGTCGTCGACGAGGACCTGGAGATCCCCCTCGAGGCGCAGGGCATGGCGTCCTTCGGCCTGAACCACTGCGAGGAGTCGGAGCAGCGGCTCATCGCACACGAGATCTCCCACCAGTGGTTCGGCAACAGTGTCGGCCTCGCCCGCTGGGAGGACATCTGGCTCAACGAGGGGTTCGCCTGCTTCGCCGAGTGGGTGTGGTCCCAGGAGTCCGGTGGACCGTCGATCGCCGAGTGCGCCGAGGAGCACCACGCGCGGCTCGCCGGGCTGCCGCAGGACCTGAGGCTCCTCGACCCCGGTGCAGCCGACATGTTCGACGACCGCGTGTACAAGCGGGGCGCGCTGCTGCTCGAGACGCTCAGGCGCACCCTCGGCGACGAGACCTTCCGTGGACTGCTGCGTACCTGGGCCGACACCAGGAGGCACCGCCTCGGCACCACGGACGAGTTCACGGCCCTCGCCGACGCGGTGAGCCCCGAACCGCTCGACGACGTCTGGCAGGCCTGGTTGCACCGCACCCCGCTGCCGGATCTGCCGGTGGGGTAGCCGACGGTCAGCGCGCGGCACCTCCGGTTTCCCGCGATGTCGAATGATCGCCCTCCCAGGTAGCGAAATACACTGATCCGCTGCCTGGGAGGGCGATCATTCGACATCTGCGACAGCCGAGGCAGTCACGTCACCGCGGCAGCTACGACATCCGCGGCGACGGGCTCGACGCCACGTGCATGAACTGCTCCAGCGGGCCGCGCCGGAAAAAGTGCTTCCACACCATGCAGAACACCAGGGATGCGCCGAGGTAGCAGGTCAGCGGCAGGAGAGAGGTGCCGGGCCCGTCCTGCACGTCGGGGAGCCAGTGGTTGATCCCGGCGGACACCAGCGCCTGACCCACGTAGACGGTGAAGGCGCAGGACCCCAGGGCCGCGAGGGGGAACGCCCGTCGTCCCAGCAGGTCGCCGGCCCACAGGCAGGCGCACACGAGCACCAGGCTGATCCCGGTGTGGAGCAGCAGGTCCGGGGTGGACCCGGAATGCGCGCCGTTGACCAACAGGTCCCCGGTGTTCGTCGTGGTCCCCATCGACGAGCTGAACATGCGCCACGCCCCGAACTCCGACATGCCCGCCGATTCCGCCAACTCGCCCAGCGGCAGTCCCATGAACTCCATCATCATCGGTTTCACGTCGAAGTGGGCGACCGCGACCCAGGTGACGACGCAGGACACCGCGGCCGAGGCCACGCCGACCGCGGACCAGACCACGCGGCGGACGCCGTCCACGCCGACGGTCATCACACCCATCCCGAGCACGATCACCGGCAGCCAGGTGATCACCGGGTACATGCCGTCCAGGAGCAGCGCCTGCAGCGCCGTGCCCATGCCGTCGAGTGAGGTGAGGTGGTCGAGGCGGGGGACGGCGGCGATCTCGTCACCGGTCAGGGGGAAGACGTTCTGCCGCAGCCAGTGGGACGCCTGCGGCAGGACGAGCGTGCCGGCGGCACCGAGCGCGAGCAGCGTCGGGCCGGACAGGGAGACCAGCGTGGTGCACAGCAGGAAGGACGCACCGAGGGTGGCCAGGACGATGACCATGTCCGGTCCGGCGGAGGCCAGCAGGATCCCGACGACCAGGAGGATCAGGCCGCGGACGGCGATGCGCCGGCGGGTCTGCGACGTCGGCACGCCGGCCGCACGACCGCGGCCGGTCATCAACGCCATCGACATGCCGGAGAGGAAGGCGAAGAGGATCGAGGGCCAGCCCATCACCCAGGGTGCCCAGGAGGCGGGGCCGAAGTGGTCGGCGGTCATGCCGACGATCGCGACGGCGCGGGCGATGTCGAGTCCGATGATGCGGTTCTGGTGTGTGTCCACGAGCTCTGAGACTTCCAGCTGCGGGCGAGCTGGTCGTCAGCCCCGGGTATGACTCCGGCTGGCCAAGGGTATGATTCCGCGGTGCCCCCGCGCTGGGCCGGTACCCTGAGGAACATGACTGACAAGCGGGAGGCCCCCAGCAGCAACTGGTTCACCGGCGGTGCGGAGTACGCGACGTTCCGGCCGTCCTACCCCACGCAGGTGTCCGGGTTCCTCGCGGAGCACACGCCGGCGGCGGGGGTGGCGGTGGACGTCGGCTGCGGGACGGGGCAGCTGTCGGTGCAGCTCGCGGACTACTTCGATCGGGTCCTCGCCTTCGACCCGAGCGGGTCGCAGATCGCCGCGGCGACGGAGCACCCGAACATCACCTACGAGGTGGCCTCCGCCGAGGCGTTGCCGGTGCCAGACGGCTCGGTCGACCTTGTCACGGCAGCGCAGGCGGCCCACTGGTTCTCGTTGTCGGACTTCTACGCGGAGTGCCGGCGCATCGGGCGCCCGGGGGCCTTGCTCGCGCTGGTCAGCTACGGGATCCTGAGGATCTCGGACCAGGACGTTCAGGAGCGCTTCGGCCGCTTCTACTACGACGAGATCGGGCCGTACTGGGACCCGGAGCGCCGGTACGTCGACGAGGGGTACCGGACGATGCCGTTCCCCTTCGATGAGCTGGACGTCCCTGAGCTCAGTATCGACGCTGACCTGGACCGGGAGGCGTTCCTGGGTTACATCGGGACGTGGTCGGCGGTGCGGAAGGCAGAACAGCAGGGCAGGTCCGACCTGTTCCTGAACTTCTCCTCGGACATCGTGGACATCTGGGGGGACAACGGCCGGCCGCGTCAGGTGTCGTGGCCGGTTGCGGTGCGCGCCGGGCGTCTGTGAGGTGAGTGCTGCGTCACAAAGTTGTTGACGTGTCAACTACTTCCTCTAGGGTGGGCAGGGTAACTACTCTCCGTACGAAAGGCCGTGAGGTCCCCGCTATGTCCGCGACCGTCAGTAACGTCGTCATCCTCCTCGCCCGCGTCGCGATCGGCGTGACCCTCTTCGCCCACGGGTGGCAGAAGTTCTTCACCAACGGTATCGACGCCACCGCCCAAGGGTTCGAGTCCATGGGTATTCCCGCCGCCACGGCGTCCGCGGTCTTCGCCGCGGTCGTCGAACTGGTCGGTGGCGCGCTGCTGATCATCGGTCTGCTGACGCCGCTGGTCGCGGTGCTGGTGGTCGTAGACATGGCCGGTGCGTTCTGGTTCGCGCACCGGGCGGCCGGCACGATCTTCGTCGGCGAGGGCGGCTATGAGCTGGTCCTCGTCCTGGCGGCCGGTGCCGCCCTCGTCGGCGCCGTCGCCGGAGGACGGTTCGGTGTGGACGGGCTGCTGCGGGGCCGCACCAGGCGGTGATCCGGGCGGTGCGCCGGGTGGCCGACGTAACACTATGAAAAAATAGTGGTCGTCATCACCGTGGAAAAGGGTTACGTTGGGCGGTGGCGCGACACAGCACCGCCCGCCCCACCGTCATCGACGTAACCTGCATGGGAGGCACCACACCATGACCACCACAGCAACCGCCAGCAACGCCTACGCCGCTCCGGGGACCGAGGGGTCCCTCGTGTCCTTCAAGCCCCGCTACGAGAACTTCATCGGCGGGCAGTGGGTCCCCCCGGTGGGTGGCCAGTACCTCGAGAACATCAGTCCGGTCGACGGCAAGGTGTTCACCGAGGTCGCCCGGTCCCAGGCCGAGGACATCGACAAGGCGGTGGACGCCGCGCACGCCGCCGCGCCGGCCTGGGGGAGGACCAGTGTCCAGGAGCGCTCCCGGGTGCTGCTGAAGATCGCCGACGTCCTCGAGGAGAACCTCGAGATGCTCGCCGTCGCGGAGACCTGGGACAACGGCAAGTCCGTGCGCGAGACCCTCGCCGCGGACCTGCCGCTGGCCGTGGACCACTTCCGCTACTACGCCGGGGCGCTGCGGGCACAGGAGGGCACGCTCTCGCAGATCGACGAGAACACGGTCGCCTACCACTTCCACGAGCCTCTCGGCGTGGTCGGCCAGATCATCCCCTGGAACTTCCCGATCCTCATGGCCGCGTGGAAGATCTGTCCCGCACTCGCAGCCGGCAACGCGATCGTGCTCAAGCCGGCCGAGCAGACGCCCGCGTCGATCCTGCTGGTCGCCGAGCTCATCGCGGACCTGCTGCCGGACGGTGTGCTCAACATCGTCAACGGTCTCGGTGAGGAGGCCGGTGCCGCGCTGACGGCCAACGACCGGATCGCCAAGATCGCCTTCACCGGGTCCACCGAGGTCGGCAAGATCATCAACAAGTCGGTGGCGGACAAGCTGATCCCGGTCACCCTGGAGCTCGGCGGCAAGTCCCCCAACGTCTTCTTCGGCGACATCATGGACGCCGACGACTCCTTCCGGGAGAAGACGCTGGAGGGCCTGGCCATGTTCGCGCTGAACCAGGGAGAGGTGTGCACCTGCCCCTCGCGGGCGCTGATCCAGGAGGACATCGCCGACGAGTTCCTCGACCTCGCCGTGGAGCGGGTGCGGTCCATCAAGGCCGGCAACCCGCTGGACCCGGCAACGATGATCGGCGCCCAGGCGTCCCTGGAGCAGATGGACAAGATCACCGGCTACCTGAAGTCGGGCCCTGAGGAGGGCGCCGAGGTGCTGATCGGTGGCGGGGTGCGCACGGTCGAGGGCCTGGAGAACGGGCTCTACGTGGAGCCCACGATCCTCCGGGGCAACAACGCCATGCGCTGCTTCCAGGAGGAGATCTTCGGGCCGGTGCTGGCGGTGACCACGTTCAAGGACTTCGACGAGGCGATCCGGATCGCCAACGACACCGACTACGGCCTCGGCGCCGGCGTCTGGGCCCGCGACGGGCGCACCGCCTACCGTGCGGGGCGGGCCATCGAGTCCGGCCGGGTGTGGGTGAACAACTACCACTCCTACCCGGCGCACGCGGCGTTCGGCGGCTACAAGAAGTCCGGTATCGGACGGGAGACCCACCTGATGATGCTGGACCACTACCAGCAGACGAAGAACCTGCTGTGGTCCTACGACGAGAGCCCGACCGGACTGTTCTGACGCCGGCCGGACATCGCGCGTACCGTCGTGGGTGGATGAGCAACCGACCCACAGGAGGTACCGACAATGTCCGACCAGAAGGTGCTCACGGGCCGCACCGTCGTCGTCCTGGCGACGGACGGCTTCGAGGACTCCGAACTGACCTCTCCGCGCGACGCGGTCTCCGACGCCGGCGCCGCGGTCGTCGTCGCCACCCCGGGCGGGTCGGCGATCACCGGCAAGAACGGTACCGAGGTGCCTGCGGACGCTGGGACGGCGGACGTCGACGCGTCCACCGTCGACGCCGTCCTGCTGCCTGGTGGGACGTCCAACGCGGATGCGCTCCGGCTCGACGCCGCCGCGGTGTCGCTGGTGCGTGACGTGGTCACCGCCGGCAAGCCTGTCGGCGTGATCTGCCACGGGGCCTGGATCCTCACCGACGCCGACGTGCTCCGGGGCAGGACGCTGACCTCGTTCCCGAGCCTGCGGACCGACCTGGTCAACGCGGGTGCGACCTGGGTCGACGAGGAGGCGCCCACCTGCGAGGGACCTGCCGGCGCCGGGACCATCGTCTCCTCCCGCACCCCGGACGACCTGCCGGCGTTCAACGCCGCGGTCGTCGCCGCCTTCGCCGCGTCCTGAGGCCCGGTCGGCGGCGGTGGGGTGGGGCATCGTGCGCCGACGGTCCGGCATTCGCACCCGATAAGTTACTGATGTCCGCAAAGGTGCAGGTCGGATTTATTTAAGGCGCTGATGGGGTGCGATGGATGCCGGCCGCCGGATGGCCAGGCCTGCCGGATATCCACGCCGCCGGCCCCACCTACTCCGTCGACTCCGTGGCGCCGGCCCACTGGTTGATGCCACGGTCCACCGCCCACCGGTCGATCTCGGCCAGCTCCCCGTCGGTGAACTCCAGGTTGTCCAGGGCGTCGAGGGAGTCGTCCAGCTGCTCCACCGAGGACGCGCCGATCAGCGCGCTGGTGACCTCCGGGCGGCGCAGCACCCAGGCGATCGCCATCTGGGCGAGCGACTGTCCACGTCGCTCGGCGATGCCGTTCAGCGCCCGGATCGCCTCCAGGGTCTCCTCGGTGAGGAAGGACCCCGACATCTTCCGCTCGCCGAGACGCGAGCCCGCCGGGACCCCGTCGAGGTACTTCCCGGTCAACAGTCCCTGCGCCAGGGCGGAGAACGCGATCACGCCGAGGCCCTCGTCGGCGCAGGTGGACAGCAGCTCGTCCTCGACCCACCGGTTGAACATGGAGTAGGACGGCTGGTGGATCGTCAGCGGGGTGCCCAGCTCCCGGGCCACCTCGGCGGCCCGCCGGGTGAGGGCGGGGGAGTAGGAGCTGATCCCCACGTACAGCGCCTTGCCGGACCGCACCAGGTGGTCCAGGGCGCCGACCGTCTCCTCGACCGGGGTCTCGGGGTCGGGGCGGTGGTGGTAGAAGATGTCGACGTAGTCCAGGCCCATCCGGCGCAGGGAGGCGTCGCAGCTGGCCACGAGGTACTTCCGGGACCCGCCGAAGCCGTAGGGACCGTCCTGCATGTACCACCCGGCCTTGGAGCTGACCACCAGCTCGTCGCGGTACGGGCGGAAGTCGGCGGCGAGGATCCGGCCGAAGTTCTCCTCGGCGGCGCCGGCCGGCGGGCCGTAGTTGTTCGCGAGGTCGATGTGGGTCACGCCCCGGTCGAAGGCCCGTCGGAGGATGGCCCGTTGGGTGTCGAGGGGCCGGTCGGCACCGAAGTTGTGCCAGAGGCCCAGGGTGACCGCCGGGAGTTTCAACCCGGAGCGGCCACTGCGGTTGTACGGCATGGTGGCGTAGCGGTCGTTGGCGGCGCGGTGGATGTCGGGGATCGAGGTACTCATGCACGCCGAGGGTACGCGCGATCGTGTATCCTGCGTAGCACCTGTATTCATGACCCGAAGGAGTTGAGCGTCCACCATGGACGATGGTCCGTATCCGAGTATGAAGGGCGGCTGCGGCCGCCCGCCCCGCGCAACGTCTGCACCGGCCACAGGGGGTGACCGGTGAGCCCGTTGCTGATGCTGCTGCTCGGCATCGTCCTCATCCTGTCGCTCATCGTCGCCAACGGCTACTTCGTCGCGCAGGAGTTCGCCTACATGTCCGTCGACCGGGCGCGCCTGCGTGCGCTGTCGGCGGCCGGTGACGCGTCCGCCACCCGCGCGCTCTCCGTGACGCGGCGGACGAGCTTCATGCTCTCCGGCGCACAGCTGGGCATCACCGTGACCGGCCTGCTCATCGGTGAGTTCGCCGAGCCGATGATCGGTGGTTCGGTGGGGGAGCTGATCGGTGGTGCGGGGACCGCCGCCGTGGCCGCCGCGGTGACGCTGGTGGTCGCCACCGTCGTGCAGATGGTCTTCGCCGAGCTGTACCCGAAGAACCTCGCCATCGCGGCACCGGAGCCCCTGGCCCGCGCCCTCGCCCGGTCGACCCAGGTCTACCTGTTCCTTTTCGGCTGGCTCGTCGCCTTCTTCGACTGGTCGTCGAACGCCCTGCTGCGGCTGGTGGGCGTGACCCCGGTCGAGGACGTGGACTCCACCGCCGACCGGAAGGATCTGGGACGCATCGTCGCCGACTCCCGCGCCTCCGGCGTGCTGCCCCGTGACCTGTCGATGCTCATCGACCGCATCCTGGACTTCCCGGACCGCACGGTGGAGCACGCCATGGTCCCGCGGGCGCGGCTGGGTGAGATGGGCCCCTCCACCACCGTGGCCGAGGCCCGCGTCCGGATGGCCGGCGGGCACACCCGTTACCCCGTGCTCGGGTCGGTGGAGGATCCGGAGACGCACGAGGAGGAGGAGAAGCTCTACGGTGTCCTGCACCTCGACGACGTCCTCGACCCGGACCTCGACCCGTCGACGACGGTGGACCTGCTGGTCCGTCAGCCCGTCGTGGTGCCCGAGGTGATGGTGCTGCCCGACGCCCTCGCGGCACTGGAGGAGTCGGACAACCGCCTGGCCTGCGTCGTCGACGAGTACGGCGGGGTGTCCGGGGTGCTCACGGCGGAGGACCTGGCCGAGGAGCTCGTCGGTGAACTCACCGACGAACACGACGGCCCCGAGCACCACATCAGCCGGGAGGACGGTTCCCCCGGCGACGTCCCCACCTGGCGGATCGCCGGGGACGAACACCTCGACGAGGTCTCCCGCGTCCTGGACGTCCGGCTCCCGGACGGCGAGTTCGAGACCCTCGCCGGCCTGGTCATCGAGGAACTCGGCTCCCTGCCCGAGGTCGGGGAGGTCATCGAGGTCGAGCTGCCCCGGGACCCCCGCGAGGTGGTCGACGACCGGCCGCAGGACCGGGTGCTCGTCGCCGAGGTGACCGAGGTCGGCAACCACGTACCCACCGAACTGCTCGTCCGTCTGGAGGTGACCGGGGATGAATGACCTGACCGTGGTCCTGGTGACCCTGCTGCTGCTGGTGGGGAGCGCGTTCTTCGTGATGGTCGAGTTCGCGCTCCTCGGCGTGCGACGCCACCGGCTCGAGGAGATCGCCGACAGGAGCGCCTCGGCGCGGGCCGCCCTGCGCGGCGTGAACGAACTGACCGTGATGCTCGCGGCCGCCCAGCTGGGTATCACCGCCTGCACCTTCGCCCTCGGCGCGGTCACGAAGCCGGCGGTGTCGTCGTGGCTGAACCCGCTGTTCTCCGCGTGGGGGATCCCGGACGGGGCCGCCTACACGGTGTCCTTCCTGGTGGCGCTGCTCATCGTGACGTTCCTGCACCTGGTGGTCGGTGAGATGGCCCCGAAGTCGTGGGCGATCGCCTTCCCGGAGCGGGCGGCCCGTCTGGTGTCGCTGCCGGCGCGGACGCTGGCCTGGTTCCTGCGGCCCCTGCTGCTGTGGATGAACCGGGTGGCGAACCGTCTGGTGCGGCTCTCCGGCGTGGAGCCGGTCGACCGGGCCGCCGCCGCGGGCCACGACGCCGCCACCCTGCGCCACCTCGTCGCCCACTCCGCGGAGGAGGGGGCGCTGGAGGCGGAGTTCCAGTCGCAGATCGCCGGAGCCCTGGACCTGCAGCAACGCACGCTCGGCGAGCTGCCGGGCACGACGGTGCCGCACCTGCCGGCGTCGGCGACGGTCGCCGAGGTGCAGGATGCCGCCCGTAGGACGGCGCAGATGCGCGTCCTGCTGGAGGGCCCGGAGGGCGGTGCGGTGATGCGGGTCGTGCACGTGCGCGACACCCTTCCGCACGGTAGGACGGAGACCGCCGCACCGTTGGCCCGGGAGCTGCTCGTGCTGCCGGCGTCGATGCCGGTCTACGAGGCGTTCCGGCGGATGCGTGAGGAGAGCGAGCAGCTTGTCGGTGTCGACGACGCCGGACTCCTCCCGCGGGTCGTCACCCTCCCCGAGATCCTCGCGTTCGTGCTGCCACGGGACACCGGCGCGGAACAGGGCGCAGAGTAGGGGCCGGTCCAGGGGCCGGTCAGCGACCGGTGACCCCGTCCGCCCCGTCCTCCCCGGGGACCAGGTGCTCCGGGATGCGCATCCCGAGGATGTCGTCGCGGGACAGCACCCCGTCGGCCAGGACCTCCCCGCACACGTACCGGGCGCGGTCCTCGGGCAACGGGATCCGTCGGGCGTGGCTGAGGACGGAGTTCAACCGGCCGTCCCCGGCCGCGGCGTTCTCCGGGCCGCCCCAGGCCCGCCAGGCCACGGCGGTCACCAGTGAGGCCAGCGTGATCCCGGTGGGTTCGTACGGCGGGGCCGACTCGGACGCCGACCGGGCCGTCGACGACCCGTCGGTGGCGAAGGCACGGCTGGCCTCGCGCCCCTTGCGGGGACGAACATGCAGGTCCTGCTGGCCGATCCCGACGACGGTCCCGTCGGGGTTGCGGATCACCGAGGTGTAGCTGACGTTGAAGTAGCCGTCCGCGGCCACACGGTCACGGATGCGCGCGACCATGGCGTCGTCGACGTCCACCACGAGCCTGGCACCGTTCTGGCCGGGGTTGAGGAACTGGAAGGAGCCGGTGCGGGTCCACGCCTGGTAGTCGGACCCGAGCCGCCGCATGACGAGGGTGCCGAACAGGATGTCGGTCATGGCGAACAGCGTGCCGCCGAACGCGGCGTTGTTCGGCGTGCGGTTCATCGGGCTGAGCCGCAGGACCACCTCGCCGTGCGACCAGTCGTCGGCGACGTCGCGGAAGCGGATGCCGGACCCGGCCAGCGGGGGCCACAACCGGGTGACCTTCTGGAGCCCCTGGGGTGTGGAGAAGACGTAGCGCGTCACGTAGCTCTCCACGGAGCGGTAGACGCGTGTCGGCAGCGACCGGCGACGGCGGTCGGGTCGGGTGGCGGTCACGACGTCGGCTCCCCGCCGTCCCCGCCGTTACCGCGCTCCCCGCCGTCCCCGTCGGGCAGGAACCGTTCCGGGATGTGCAGTTCCAGGATCTGTTCCCGGCTCAGCGCCCCGGTCGTCAGCGCCTCGGCCGCGACGTAGCGGGCCTGGTCCTCGGGCTGGGGGATCCGGCGGCTGTGGCTGAGGACGGAGTTCAGCTTCCCGCCACGTTCCGGGGCGTCGGCGTCGCTGCCCCAGGCCCGCCAGGCCACGGCGGTGACCAGGGAGGCCAGGGTGATGCCGCGCGGCTCCAGGGGCGGGGCGGACTCACCGACGCCACGGGGGGTGGTGGAGCCGTCCGCCGCCGTGGCCCGGCTGGCCTCGCGGCCCTTGCGGGGCCGGACGTGCAGGTCCTGCTGGCCGATCCCGACGACGGTCCCGTCCTGGTTGCGGATCACCGAGGTGAAGGCGACGTTGTAGTAGCCGTGGGCGGTGACCTTGCCGATGATCTCGGCGATCAGGGCGTCGTCGACCTCGACCACGAGCTTCGCGCCGTTGCGGCCGGGGTTCAGGTACTGGAAGCTACCGGTCCTGGTCCACGCCTCGTAGTCCTTGCCGAGGCGCTTCATCACCAACGTCCCGAACAGGATGTCGGTCATGGCGAACAGGGTGCCGCCGAAGGCCGCGCCGTGCATGTTGCGGTTCAACGGGCCCAGCCGCAGGACCACGTCGCCCCGGGACCAGTCGTCGCTGATGTTCCGGACCTTCACCCCGGCGCCGGCCAACGGCGGCCACACGTCGAGGGACCGCTCGAACGCCTGCGGTCCGGAGAACACACGCTTCATGACCTGCCCCTGGGCCTTACGGACCAGCTGGCGGGCGCGGGAGGGGTTTGTTCGTGAAGTCATAATATCGGTAACACTACATTCCACGCCAGGTCCGCGAGAACAATTATGTGAACATGGCGGGTTGCTCCGGGACGGCGTAAGCTGTGGAAGGGAAAGGAGCGGTTCACACCATGAGTAACTTCACAGTCCCGGGCCTGTCCGAAGGCGACGCCAAGCAGGTCATCGATATTCTGCAGGAGAGGCTCACCGCCTACAACGACCTGCACCTGATCCTCAAGCACGCGCACTGGAACGTCGTCGGACCGACGTTCATCGGCGTGCACGAGATGCTCGACCCGGAGGTTGAACGCGTCCGTGGCGACGCAGACGACGTCGCCGAGCGTATCGCCGCCCTCGGCGGCGAGCCGGTCGGTACCCCGGACTCCCACGCACCGGGCCGCGACCCGCTGCAGTACCCGATCAACAAGGGCACGGTGCAGCAGCACCTCCTGGCTCTGAACGAGGTCTACGACAAGGTCATCGTCGACACCCGCGAAGCGGACTCCGCCATCGGCCAGCTCGACCCGGTCACCGAGGACCTCATCGTGGGCCAGGTCCGCGAGATGGAGAAATTCCAGTGGTTCATCCGCGCCCACCTCGAGGACGGTAACGGCAACATCTCCGGCGGCGCATAGGGGCCCCACCCTCGTCGCGTCCCCTGACCGCTGTCAGCCCAGTACGGCTGACAGCGGTCTTTCAGTGTGCCGGTCGGTTCCGTTCAGCCTGGATCCCTACTATGGTCCCTCGTCCGTCACCCACCCTGGTCCCGACCGGCCCCGCGACCCACGGAGAGAGTAGCCCCATGACACGTGCCACCCTGTCACGTCCCGCCAGCCCCGGTGACTCCGCGGAGCTGCCGCGTCGGGCGCCACAGGGCACCGTCGGGCGGTGGGCCGCCGGGGCGGCCGTGGTGCTGGGCCTGGTCCTGCTGTGCTGGCAGCTGGTGGGGATCGTCGGCCATGTCGCCGGGAACTACCTCCTCGACGTCGGTGTCTTCCGCGACGCCGGTCGGGCGATCGTCGAGGGCGGTGGCCTCTACGGCGACGACTTCGACTCCCGCAGCGGTTTCGCCTTCATCTACCCGCCCCTGGCCGCGGCCCTGTTCGTCCCGCTGACCTGGTTCGACGAGAGCGTGATGGAGACCCTGTGGACGGTCACGTCCCTGCTGGCTGCCTGGGGCGTGCTGGCGATGGTCGCCGACCGGCTCCGTCTGGCCCGGGCCCCGTGGGTGGCGGTGGCGTTGCTGGGCTTCGCGCTGTGCCTTGAACCGGTGCAGACCCACCTGATGTACGGGCAGATTAACGTCTTCCTGATCCTGCTCGTCACCGCGGACCTGCTGGGCTACACGCCCCGCTGGCTGCGCGGGGCCGGGGTGGGTCTGGCCGCGGGCATCAAGATCACCCCGGCGGCGTACGCCCTGGTGTTCCTGGTGTCGCGACGCTGGGGCGACCTGGCCCGTTCCGCCGGGGCGTTCCTGGTCACGGTGGTGCTGGGGTGGGTGGTGCGCCCGGCGGAGTCCTTGTTCTACTGGACCGACGAGTTCTTCAACGGGGAGCGCGGCGGGGCCCCGGAGTACGAGCCGAACCAGGCGCTGACCGGCCTGATGTCCCGCGCGGGGATGGACGGCGACCTGGCGCAGACGGTCATGGTCCCGGGGCTGCTGGTGATCGCCGTGCTCGCCGGCTGGGGTGCGTACCGGTTGTCCGCGGCGGGACGGCCCGTGTCCACCCTGCTGCTGATGGTGCTGGCGGTGAGCATCTCGGCGCCGGTCGCGGTGACGCACCACTGGACCGGGATCATCGTGGCGGTGGGGCTGCTGGCGTCACTGCTGGTCGGATGGCCCGGCACCGTGGCCGACCGGCTGACCCTGGTGGGCGTCTCGGTGCTGACGCTGGTGAACCTGCTGTTCGACAACAACCTCGGTGACCGCGAGCCGCTCTACACCCGGTTCGAGGGGAACTGGCTGCTGAGCAATCTGCAGGGGCTGGCCGGGATCCTGTGCTTCATCCTGTTGCTGGTGGTCGCGGCCCGCTGCCGGCCGGCCCCGTCGCGGGGGTGACACCTGACTTCCGGTGCCGGCACCCCGCCCTTTAGTATGTGATGAGTAATTGTCACACCAGACTCAGGGGTCACATGAGATTCATCGGGCGACCGGTCGCCGTCGTACTCGCCACCACCGCCGCGCTCGTCCTGTCGTCCTGCGGCAGCGCCGGGGACACCGGGGACAACGGGACCGCTGCGGCTGCCACGACCGCCACGACCGTCGGTTCGACGGCCTCGCCCACGCTGCCGTCCGCCGCGCCGGAGACCACCGGTGCGGACGGGGCGGGGGACGCCGAGGCCGCGTCAGGGCACGGGGACCCCGCGGTCCGCGACGCCATGGACATGCTCGGCACGCTCGCCGTCAAGGGGCGCGCCCCGAAGACCGGGTACAGCCGCGACGAATTCGGCCAGCGGTGGAAGGACACCGACCGTAACGGCTGTGACCAGCGCAATGACGTGCTTGCCCGGGACATGACCGACGTCCGCCGCGAGGGGTCCTGCAAGGTACTGGCCGGGACCCTGGCCGACCCCTACACCGCCACGACCATCGACTTCGTGCGCGGGCCGGACACCAGCACCGCCGTGCACATCGACCATGTCGTCGCACTGTCCGACGCCTGGCAGAAGGGCGCCCAGCAGCTCGCGCCGGAGCGTCGGGAGCAGCTCGCCAACGACCACATGAACCTCCTCGCCGTCGACGGCCCGGCGAACATGCAGAAGAGCGACGGGGACGCCGCCACGTGGCTGCCGGCGAACCGGTCGTTCCGGTGCACCTATGTGGCCACACAGGTGCAGGTCAAGGCGAAGTACGACCTGTGGGTGACCGCCGCGGAACGCGACGCGATCGCCCGCGAGCTGGGCAGGTGCGGGGCGCAGGGGATCGTCCCGGTCGACGAGGCCCCGGCACCCGCCCCGGAGCCGGCGCCTGTACCGGTTCCTGAGCCGGCCCCCGAACCAGCCCCCGAGGCTCCCCGCGCGCCGCAACCGGCGGTGCCCGCCGCGGACCCGGGGGCAGGGGCCTACTACGCGAACTGTTCCGCGGTCCGCGCCGCCGGTGCGGCACCGCTCCTGCGCGGCCAGCCCGGCTACCGCGCGCAGATGGACGGCGACAACGACGGCGTCGCCTGCGAGTGAGGGGTGTCGGGCGGTCGGGCGTCGGCCGTGTCCCGGGCCTACAGGAGCTGCCAGGCTGCCGCGGCGGCGAGGGCACCGACGGCGTTGAGCGCCCAGTGCAGGCCGATCGGCGCGATCACGCTGCCGGTGTGGTGACGCAGCCAGGTCAGCCCCGCGCCGGCGGCTGCGGTGGCCACCACCGCCGCGCCCACGCCCGTCCACTGGGCGGCGGTGCCCGAGCCCAGGAACGCGGTCAGGCCGGCGTTGCTCGCCGTCAGGTTCAGTGAACTGGCGATGTGCCACAGCCCGAACAGCAGGGAACTGGCGATGAACACCAGCTTCGTTCCGCCCATGCGGGCGAGGGTGCCGTGCAGCACGCCGCGGAAGGCGAGTTCCTCCGGCAGGACGGTCTGCAGGGGGATGATCACCAGGGCAGCGATGAGCGCTGTCCGCAGGTTCGCGTAGGACTCGTTGAAGAAGAACTCCCTGGTGAACGGCAGGGCGACGGCGATGCCCACGCCCACGACGACCAGGGCGGCGGCCCCCAGGCCGTAGAGCAGGCCCCGGCCGTGCGTGTGGCGGGCCAGTCCGAGGTCGCGCCAGGTCATGCCGTTGGCGCGGGCGATGGCCAGGAGGATGGCGACACCGACCGGTACGGTGGCCGCCACCGCCGCGAGTTGGGAGAAGTGGGCGGTGACGTTGATGACCGCCAGTGCGGTGACCACCGCGACGACGTTGGCGACGTCGCGCGTGCGGATACGGCGGGACGGGGCACCTGCCGCGGCGACCGTCGTGGCGGTGGCGGCGGCACGACGCCGGGCGAACAGGGCAGACGGGGTGAAACGTGTGGTGGTCAGGCTCATTGCCGTCCAACGTTATACCGGCGGCGAGCGCCACCGCGAGCCCTCGGCGGTCCCGGATGCCGATCGACATGGACTCCTGACCTGCCTGACAGTTAACCTCCAGGAAAGGACGGGCCCCGGGAATGGATTCCCGGCCCCGTGGCGTTACAGTATGGACGCAACAGACAGATGAGTCTGTTCGTCCCGCCCACAGGCGGGGACACGGACAGGGACAGGAACACACATGTCGACAACACAGGACCACCGGACCAGCCGCATCCCCGGCTGGCTCACCGGCTTCGGCGCACAGGTCATCGCCGGTCTCGTCATCGGGCTGATCCTCGGATTCATTGCCCGCGCCCAGGGCGCGGACCTCCCGGACGACGAGCAGAGTTGGCTGGGCACACTCCTCGACGAGGTGGGCTCCACCTACGTCACGCTGCTGAAGTTGATGATCCCGCCGCTGATCATCGCCGCGGTGATCACCTCCGTGGCGAACCTGCGCAAGGTCGCCAACGCCGCACGGCTGGCCGCCAGCACCCTGATCTGGTTCGCGATCACCGCGTTCTTCTCCGTCCTCGTCGGCATCGGCGTCGGCCTGGTCATGCGCCCCGGGGAAGGAACGTCGGTGGACGCCTCCAGCGCCGCCGAACCGTCCAGCTCCGGGTCCTGGCTCGGCTTCCTCGAGTCCATCGTCCCGGACAACATCCTGGGTCTCGCCGCCTCGGCGAACTCCGACGGTGACATCGGCCTGAGCTTCAACGTGCTGCAGCTGCTGGTGATCTCCATCGTGCTCGGTGTGGCGGCGGTGAAGGCCGGCAAGTCCGCCGAGCCGTTCCTGGCCGTCACCGAGTCCCTGCTCACCGTCGTGCAGAAGGTGCTGTGGTGGATCATCCGGCTGGCGCCGATCGGCACCGGTGCCCTCATCGGCCACGCCGTCGCCGACTACGGCTGGGACGCCCTGGGCTCGTTGGGCAAGTTCGTGCTCGCCATCTACGTGGGCCTGGCGATCGTCATGCTCGTCATCTACCCGGCGGTGCTCGCGTTCAACGGCCTGCCCGTCCTCGGGTTCTACCGTCGCGTGTGGCCGGTGACGTCCCTGGGCTTCATCACCCGCTCGTCGATGGGAGTGATGCCGGTGACCCAGCGGGTCACGGAACGCTCCATGGGCGTGCCCACCGAGTACGCGTCCTTCGCCGTGCCGCTGGGGGCGACGACGAAGATGGACGGTTGCGCCGCGGTGTACCCGGCGATCGCCGCCCTGTTCGTCGCCCAGTTCTACGGCATCGACCTCGGGGCCACCGACTACCTGCTGATCATCTTCGTCTCCGTGATCGGGTCGGCCGCCACGGCCGGCACCACCGGCGCCACGGTGATGCTCACCCTGACGCTGTCGACCCTGGGCCTGCCGCTGGCCGGTGTCGGGCTGCTGCTGGCCATCGAGCCGATCATCGACATGGGCCGCACCGCGGTGAACGTGACCGGCCAGTCGCTGGCGGCCACGGTCGTGGCCAAGCGTGCCGGTATCTGGGATCGCGGGATCTGGGACACCGCCGAGGAGTCCGGTTTCGAAGGTGCGGCAGGGGAAGACAGCCACCGCGCCCACGCCCGCCTCTGAGCCCGGTCGCCCGGTCACATTCGGGTGAGGATGTCGAGGGCACCGCGGTTGATGAACAGTTTCTGACGCCCGTCCGCCTGGGCCTGTTCCAGGATTCCTTTGTCGACAAGCTGCGTCAACCAGTGGGAAGCGGTCTGTCTTCTGGCGAGTCCATGGGCCTCGATGTCCCGGATCCGGATATAGGGGAGCGTGAACAGGAGTTCGGCCAGCTCCTTGGCGGGCGCGATAGAACACTCTTCACGGAGACGGGTCGACATACTCTCCTCCATCGCGCGGAGATCGTTAATGAGATCAGACGATTCGCGGGCTGCCTCTTCGACAGCCTGGAGCATGAACAGGATCCACTCCTCCCAGGAACCCTGGGAAGTCACGGCGAGGAGACGGTCGTAATACTCTTCTTTCCGCCGGACGATAATTCCGGACAGGTACAGCACCGGAAGCTCGAGGATACCCTCCTGGATGAGCAGGAGTATGTTGAGGATGCGTCCCGTCCTGCCGTTGCCGTCGTGGAACGGGTGGATTGCCTCGAACTGGTAGTGGAGCACGGCCATGAGCACGAGAGGGTCCAGGTCATGGTCGGTGTATATGAATCGCTCCCATGACGAGAGGTGCCGTTGGATCGTCTCCGCGCCTGAGGGGGGAGTATACGTCCGGGTGTTGGACCGGCGGTCGCCGATATAGGTGCCAGGGGTCGATCTGATGGAGACAGGTGCGTTCTGCAGTGCACTGCAGACGTCGATGGCAGTGCGGACACTCAGAGGGCGCTCGGTAAGGCTCCGGTTGCCGAGATGTAGTGCCTCGTTGTATCGCAGTGTTTCCTTTGCTTCGGCGGTGGGAGCGGTGTCGATACCTTGACTTGCGCGGAACAGCTCATCGTTCGTGGTGACGATGTTCTCTATCTCGGTCGAAGCCTTCGCCTCGCGTAACGGGATTGTCGAGGTGATGATGGTCGGGTTGGGAATCAACCTGCACGCCGTGTTCAAGGTGGCGAGCTGTTCCCTGGCACGTATGGCCGCCTTGAGCACACGCCGAGTCTCGATCTCTCCGTGTGGGGGGAGAGGGGGAAGGTCGTCGAACGGTACCATCGGGTCGAAGGAGGGGGACATGTCCACACAGTAGACATGTTCTCGGCGATATGGTGAAAATGTCCGGAAAAGTGGACATATTCCCCATGGTGACAGCCACCGCGCCCACGCCCGCCTCTGAGCCCGGTCGCCCGGTTACCCCGTCAACCGCACCTGTGACCAGGCCTCGCGCAGTTCAGGGACGGGGTCGGCGACGGTCTGCTCCCCGGCGTCGAAGATCTGCGTGGCGAACCCGTCCCGGTAGGGGGCCCAGCCGGGGTCGCCGCGGTGGATGAACTCCCGCCACCGCCGTTGCATCACCGCCGTCGTCGCCGCCATGCGGTCGCGCCCGCCCAGGGCCAGCGCCCCGGGGCCCCGTCCGGCGTCGTAGCGTCCGAAGAGTATCGGCAGGTCCAGGGCGTGGGTCGCGCCGATCCCCGAGATGTCGAGGGACGGGGTCGTCAGGTCCAGCCGGTACATCCAGGCCCGCCCCGAGGGGTGCTGTCCGGCCAGCCGCATCGACGGGGCGGCGAACAGGGTGTCGCCGATGAAGCGGCCGGCGTCACCCCGTCGGCGTCCGTCGGAGTAGAACGTCGACAGGACGCCCGGGGCCCGGTCCGCGTCGACGAGGGAGGCGAACCCACGGGTCTGGTCCCGCAGCGTGCGGCGGGACACCCGGTTCCAGCGCATCAGCACGTACTCGTCGAGGTTGGTGCCCACCAGCAGCGGGACGTCCAGCTGGGCCCCCGGTTCGAGAGGGTGACGCGGCAGCAGGTCGTCGAGGACCGGGGCGAAGGCACCGGCGATGCCCACGGTCCCCCAGGACACGGCGTTGAGTTTCTCGGTCAACCACGCCAGGTCGCGGTGGTCGGCGGTCAGCGGGTCCGCGTCGGTACGGTCCCGGAGCAGCTCGAGTGCCGTGCCGGCCAGGTCCCGGGCCTGGGCGGGGGAGTGGACCATCGCCGCGGCGGGCGACTGGGCGATGAAACCCGCGACCAGGCCGTCCATCCGCGGTGACGCGCTCAGCGCGGTCACCATCGCCCCGCCGCTGGACTCGCCCATCACGGTGATGCGCGAGGGGTCGCCGCCGAAGGAGCGCGCATTGGCGTGCACCCACTCGACGGCGGTGACGATGTCCGACAACCCGGTGTTGGTCTCGTACGTGGCGGTGTCGAGGGAGTCCGCGTGCCCCAGGGCGAGTTGGCCGAGGACGCCGACCCGGTAGTTCACGGCGACGTAGACGGCGTCGGTGGCGGCGGCGAAGTACTCGCCGGAGAGCAGGGGCTCACGGGCCGAGCCGTGGATGTTGGATCCGCCGTGGAGGTACACCACGACGGGACGGTGGGCCTCCCGGTCGATGGTCCCGGTGGTGCCGGGACGCGTCCCGCTGCGGGGGACGACGACGTTGAGCCAGAGGCAGTTCTCGGAGCCGACCCACCCGTGACGGCCGTCGCGCCACTGGCTGCAGTAGTCACCGGGACGGTCGGCGACGAGGGTGCCGTCCCAGGGGGTCTTCGGCACCGCACGGCGGAAGCGCAGTGGTCCGACGGGGGGTTCGGCGTAGGGGACACCACGAAAGGCCACGCCGTGGTTCACGGCGTGGCCTCTGAGGGATCCGGTGGTGGTGTCCACGGTCCACCGGTCGGCGACGGTCGTCTGGCTCATGTGCGGTCCCGGGTGCATGGGACCAGCCTATCCGTCAGTTCGTGGAGGGGATGAGGGCCCCGTCGGTGAAGAACTCGTTCTCCACCTCGCCCATGGTCATCCCGAGTGCGTTCTTCGCCTTGCGGACGACGGGACTGCGTCCTGCGGTGGTGACGCCGGAGACCACGGACTCGCCACCGGCGCGGGACTCCAGGCTGAAGACCACCAGCTCGTCCTCCTCGCTGACCAGCACGAGTTCATGGTCGGACGGGTTGCTCGACGGGCCGGGCTGGCCGCTCTGCACCGGGCGCCCGGTCGCGCCGACCAGGTTCAGCATGACGCCGTACTGTCGGGACCAGCCCTTCGGCGGGCTGAGCAGGAACCGGTCGGTCTCCTGCCCGGCGATCGACAGTCCGACGATGCCGCCGAGCAGCCGGGCGGAGCCTTCGTCCTCCGGCAGGGTGACCGTGCCGTCCTCAGCGTGGATCTCGACGCAGTCCCCGGCGGCCCACACCCCGGGGACGGACGTGCGGCCGAACTCGTCGACGACGATGCCGCGTCCGACCTCCAGCCCGGCGGCGCGGGCGAGGGAGACGTCACGGTCGAGACCGACGGAGACGACCATGACGGCGGGGTCGAGTTCGGCGACGGCATCGTTGATCTCGGCGTCGGACAGGCCGCAGCGGATGTCGATGCCGTGTGCGGTGTGCTTGGACCGCAGCCAGGTCGCCGCGGCAGCCGGCATGATGCGACGGCAGATGTCGTCCTGCGCCTCCAGCACGGTGACCGTGGCGTCGGTCAGCGCCGAGGCGCCGGCGGCGGCCTCGAGGCCGAGGATGCCGCCGCCGATGACGACGACGTTGTCCCCGGCACCCAGGGCGGAGAGCGACTCGCGCAACGCGGTCGAGTGCTCCGGCGTGCGGATGTAGTGGGCCTCGCGACCCTCCAGCCACGCGGCGTCGAGGTGGCGGGGTGACGCCCCGGTGGCGAGGACCAGCTGGTCCCACGGGACCTGCTCCCCGTCGACGGTGACGGTCCGGGCCGCCGTGTCGACAGCGGTGACCTCGCTGGACAGGTGCAGCGAGACGTCCACGTTCCCGGAACCGTCGAAGACCGCGCCGGGGAGGGCGACCTCGTCGACGCTCTTGCCGTCGATGAGGATGTCCTTGTTCACGGAGGGGCGACGGTAGGGGTGGTGCGCCTCGCGGGTGAAGATATCCACGCTGGTGGTCCCGACGGTGTCCCCGGCCGCAGCGAGGAAGGCCTTGAGTGCCGAGTGGGCGGCCACACCACCGCCGATGACGACGATGCGCTGGTGGTCGGGTTGGGTCATGTGCTGGTCCTGTCTCTCTTCTGTCGTGCGGGCTCGGGGTGGGTGCCGGGGACGGCTACGTGCGGCTACTTGCGGCTGATCTGGACCATCTCGAAGTCGGCCTTCGCCGCTCCGCAGTCCGGGCACTCCCAGTCGTCGGGGATGTCCTCCCAGCGGGTGCCGGGCGGGAAGCCCTCCGCGGGGTCGCCTTCCGCCTCGTCGTAGATGTACCCGCACTGCAGGCATTCGTAGACTTTGTAGTCGTCCATGGTGAGCTCCTTTCCTGAGCCGGTAGACGGTGCCGCCGTCGCGGTGGTCATCTAGCTGACCTTCTCGAAGTCGACCTTGTCACGGACACCGCAGTCCGGGCAGAACCAGTCCTCGGGAACCTCGGCGTCCCAGTCGAAACCGGGGTTGAATCCTTCGGCGTCGTCGCCTTTCTCGGTGTCGACTCGGTAGTCGCACAGGGGGCATTGGTACACAGACACAGTGGTCACCCGTCCTTTCTCTTCTCTGGTGCAGTCGTTGCAGTCGTCGCGGTCGTTACAGTCGCCGGTGCCGGGGCGGACGGGTCCGCCCCGGCGTCAGGCGTCGTGCGTCAGGCGGTCGGCGCGGGGCCGGCGGCTCCGCCGGCGCCGGCGGCGTAGTCGATCGGCTTGCGGTTCTTCGGGCGCGGTATCACGTGGGTGGAGGGGACCCCGGGACCACGGTAGATCCCGACGACACCCGGGAGCAGGAAGAACAGCGAGATCAGGATGAGCCAGGGGGCCACCGCGTCGACGTAGGCGGTGCCGTAGGCGCCGAAGATGCCCAGTGCCATTGCACCGGCACCGACCAGGCCGGACACGACACACAGCGTGTAGTGCTTCTTCGGGTCCGTCATCTTCTGCGGGGGCGCCATGTTCTCGGGGATGTCGGCGCCGCCGGTGGAGCGCAGCGCCTCGAGGTCGGCGGGCTGCTTGTTCGGTTGGGCTGTCGATGTCATGGGTCAGGACTCCTTCGCGGCGGTCCCGGCGGGAGCCTTCCCGGCCCACTTGGCGCGCAGCTTGGCGGCCTTGCGCGGGTGGAGGTTCGCACGCTCGGTGTCGTAGTTGTAGTACTGCATCAGACGCTTGTCCATGATCGCGAACCACAGCGGTGGGATTGCGGCGGTGGCGATCATCGTCGCGTACCCCTGGGGCAGCTCGGGGGCGTAGACGTCGGACCGCAGGGACTGGTAACGCCGGGTGGGGTTGGCGTGGTGGTCCGAGTGACGCTGCAGCTGGTAGAGGAAGATGTTCGTGGTCAGGTTGTCGGAGTTCCAGGAGTGCTCGGGGGAGCAGCGCTCGTAGCGGCCGTCTTCGAGCTTCTGGCGCAGCAGGCCGTAGTGCTCCAGGTAGTTCACGAACTCCAGCAGTGCGATACCGATGACCGCCTGGATCAGGAGGTAGGGCAGGATGCCGATGCCGAAACCGATCAGCAGGCCGCCCCAGATCAGGACCGTGATCAACCAGGCGTTGAGGACGTCGTTGTCGAGGTTGAACTGGCTCTTGCCGCCACGGGCGAGACGCTTCTTTTCGATGTCCCAGGCGCGGGGGATCTGACGGGGGATGGAACGGAGCAGGTAGGTGTAGACGTTCTCGCCCATACGGGAGCTGACCGGGTCCTCCGGGGTGGCGACCTTCACGTGGTGGCCCTTGTTGTGCTCGACGTAGAAGTGGCCGTAGGCGGGGATGGCGAGCACGATCTTACCGAGCCAGCGCTCGAAGCTGCCCTTCTTGTGGCCGAGCTCGTGGGCGGCGACGATGCCGATACCCGAGGTCATGCCCATGGTCCAGGCGAGGCCGATCTTCTCGTACCACTCGAGGCCACCGTAGGTCCACTGCCAGCAGCACAGGACAAGGCTGGCGAGCATCAGCGGGAAGTACAGGTAGGAGATGATCCGGTAGTACTTGGTCTCCTCCAGCCAGGGTACGAACTCCTCGGGGGCGTTCTCGCCGTCGCGGCCGAGGACCCAGTCGCCGATCGGCACGATGAGGAAGACGGCGATGGGGCCGAGGAACCACGATGCAGAGACGAGGAACTCCGGTGCGCTGATGGCCTTCATCCACTCGACGATGCCCCAGATGATCAGGGGCATGGCACCCGGCACCATGCTGAGGATCCAGGCGTACTTCTTCTTGTCCACCCAGTGTTGTTCCTCGGCGGTGAACTGGTTGTCTGCTGTGACACCACCCTTGGCAGGTGCTGTCTTCTTGTTTGCTGTCGTCATGGCTAGGCGACCTCCGTCTGGCTGGCGTGAAGTGTGTTGTGGAACACACACTATGTAAAGTGTGGTTCACACTACAATATGTATTCGCGGAACACAATGTTTATCGCGAAAAATCTGGATGATGCACTACAGAAGCCTCTGACCAGCGTCTTTTGACCCCTGATCGGGTGGGGGAGCGGGGTTGCGCCCCTAGCAGAAGCGCGGTGACATGATGACATGCGGGGTGTCGCGACGACGCTGCCGCAGGTGGGGCCGGATGCGGCCGGCGCGGGGGCGCCATGTCTCCGCCGCGACGTCGTCCGGAGGTGCCGGGGTAGGGTTCTCCCTATGCCGACATGGTCCGAACTGCGCGAGCTCATCGAACACGGCAACGGCCTGGAGGGGCCACCGGTCCGCGCCACGCTACGGCTGCACGGTGACCCCGGCTGCCTGGACCTGATGGTGCAGGCCGACGAGCCGACGGAGGTCCTCCGTCTCCCCGCCGGCGACTACCGTTTCCTCTGGTCGGACGGGCGACTGTCGGTCACCGGGGCCGACGGCACACCGGTGCTGCTCCGGGACGGTCGGCGGACGCTGGTCCGCGACGGGGACGGCGCGGTCGTCGACGCCACCGGTGGCCGGGTCGACCTGCACTGTGTGGGGTCCCGGCTCATCGAACGACGTCGCTACGTCCCCGAGCGTCGCGGTACGGTCAGCGCCGTCAGCCGGGAGGGGAGGGCGTCCTGGGCGGTCACCGACCACGGCGCGGAGTGCGTCGTGGACGCGGAGACCGGTGTGGTGGTGTCGCTCGCCTCGACGTGGCGTGACGGGCGCAGCACGCGCGCGGAGTTGATCGACGTGGAGTTCCCCGAGTGCATCGGGGAGGAGGAGTTCTCCTGGGCCGGTGAGCCGGCGGGCCGTGTCCGTGCAGCCCGTCCGGCGCAGCCGGTGGACGCGACCCGGGCACGTGCGATCGTCGCCACGGAGCTTGAGCGGGCCGCGGTGCCCCGACCACCTGCCCCACCTGCCGACCACCGGATTCTGCCGGTTGCCGTGGAGTGGTGGGTGTACATGGACATGAACTGTCCGCCGTACGACCTCGGGCGCACCGTGGACATGTTCCTGTGGTTCAGGGAAAGCGGTGACGCCCACGACGTGGGGGACGATCCGGACGACCTGGTCGTCACGGTGGATGCCTACGCCGAGGAGGCGACGGTGGACCGTCCCGTGGGCCTGACCAACGGACGGTGGTCGATCATCCTGCGCGGCGACGGGTGGTCGGCATTGTGGGACGCACCGCGTCCGGTCCTGGGGCGGGTCCGGTTGACGGGCCGATTCCACCAGAGCTCCGACAGACCTGCGGAGACTCCGCTGACCCCGACCAGGGGACGTGTGACCAGGCTGCGGTACCGGACCAGGGACGCGACAGCCGATGTTCCGGCGATCCGTCGCTCCCTCCCGAGGGTGTGGATCCAGGGAGGAGGCCAGTTCGGTGTCGACCCTGTCCTGGTCACCCTGGACCTGGACGGGGCGACACCGCCGGAACCGGCGCAGCTGGAGCGTCCGACAGCGCTGCAGGGGTTCGCCGTCACCGGCGGGGTCGACGCCCCCGTCCTGTGGCGGGGGACCTCCGCCTGCCGGTCGTCTGGCGGACTGACGTGGCCACCGGGGAGTCGACGGCGGTGGCGTTGCCGCTGCGTATCAACGCCGCGCCGATGTACATCGCCCGCGTCCGCGGCAGGGCCGGGGACGGGTGCCGCGTGGACGCGGTGGGCCGCACCTTCCTGGTGGGCGACGACGGCAGCGTCGTCGAGGAGGAACGTCCCGCGGTGCTGGACGGCTTCCCCGGCGCCGTGCCGCACCCGCGCGGCGGATGGGTGGTGAACAGGTACGACATGGAGGAATCCTGGACCCACATGCCCGACGGCGCCATGTACGGCGTCCCCGTGGACCGGGGCACCCAACGACTCGGCCGCCTCGCCGACGACGGGACCGTGGACTGGCGACGGGAGATCCCCGTGGGCCCGTCTGACTCACCCGCCCGGTTGCTCCTCGCCGGCGACACCCTGATGACCTGGCAGGACCAGACGGTCAGCTATCTCGACGACGACCTGCAGGAGACCCGTACCGCACAGGTCGACAGCGCCGACGGGTACCGGGTCCACGACGTCAGCACGGCCGACGGTTGCCTGGTGGTGCGCAGCTCCGACAGGCGGGGACAGAGCGAACTCCGGCGCCTCGACCCCGAGACGCTGGAGGTGCTTTTCCTGGTGGACGCCCACGGGTGGAGCAGTCACCTGCAGGTCGACGACGACCGGACAGCCTGGTCAGCCGACCGGGTCTCGATCCGGCTCCACACCCGTGGCACCGACGGCGAATGGACGTCCAGGGAGATTGCGTCGCGTCATTCCGGCGGGGAGTAGCCTGACCCCGTATGGACGAGCGCAACGCACTGCAGATCACCGACGTCACTGTCCGCCGCGGGGAGAACCACCTCGTCGAGGACGTCAGCCTCACCGTGCCGGCCGGCAGCCACTGGGCGGTCCTGGGGCCGAACGGGGCCGGCAAGTCCACGATCCTCAAGCTCGCCGGCGCACGGCTGTACCCCACCACCGGCAGCGTGCGGGTCCTCGGTGAGCAGGTCGGCCGCACCGACGTCCGTGAACTGCAGAAACGCATCGGCTACGTCGACCCGAAACAACGCCTCGACGACATCCCGGCACGCGAGGCGGTCCTTTCCGGGGTGTCGGCGTCCAACGGTTACGTCCGGCGTTTCGACTACGCCCCGCACCAGGCGCGCGCCACCGCGATGCTGGAGCTGGTGGGCATGGACGACAAGGCCGACCGGCTGTGGAGCCAGATGAGCCAGGGTGAGAAGGCCCGCACACTCATCGCCCGTGCGCTGGTCACGGACCCGGAGCTGCTGCTGCTCGACGAGCCGTCCACCGGGCTGGACCTGCCGGGACGCGAGACGCTGCTGCGGGTGGTCGACGACCTGCGGGCGTCCCACCCGCGGCTGACCACCGTGCTGATCACCCACCACGTCGAGGAGGTGGCCGCCTCCACCACGGACGTCCTGATGGTTCGGGACGGTGGTGTCCAGGTGTCCGGGCCGGTCGGCGACGTGATGACGTCGGAGAACCTCGGGGTCCTCTACGGCATGGACGTGACGCTGCAGCGGGTCGCCGGACGCTGGTTCGCCTTCAGCGGATAGGCTCTCAAGGGTGACTGACTCCAGTGAATCCGCGACAGTGAAGAAGAAGCGCCCGGCCTGGGTGGAGTACCTCGTCACCTTCGTGGTGGCGATACTGCTGCTCGGCCTGTTCAACACCTTCGTCGGACGGTTGTACCAGATCCCGTCGGAGTCGATGGAGCCCACTCTCATCGGCTGTGAGGGCTGCACCGACGACCGCATCTTCGTGGACAAGGTGTCCTACCGCTTCAGTGACGTGGAGCAGGGTGACGTCGTGGTGTTCACCGGGACGGACGCCTGGTCCGAGGACTACGTGTCCACCCGTTCCTCGCAGCCGCTGGTGAAGGGCCTGCAGACCGGGCTGGAGAAGATCGGCATCCTCGCGCCCGATGAATTCACTCTGGTCAAGCGCGTGATCGCGACCGGTGGCCAGACCGTCCAGTGTCAGGCCGGGGACCCGGGCATCATGGTGGACGGGGAGAAGGTCGACGACTCCTTCACCCTGGACCCCAAGGCCTACCCCGTGGACCCGACCACCGGGTCCGACGCCTGCCAGGGCGAGTACTTCGGCCCGGTGACCGTGCCGGACGACAAAGTCTGGCTGATGGGCGACAACCGTACCAACTCGAAGGACTCGCGCTACTACAACCTCGCCGGTGACCCGGAGCAGGGCCTGGTGCCGTTGGACAACATCGTGGGCAAGGTCCAGTTCAAGGTCTGGCCGCTGAGCCGGATCGGTGGCGTGGACTAGGCACGATCCGCTGGACGGTCGCGGTGAGCGCCACCGCGGCCAGGACGGTGACGGCCGTGCCCAGTGCCAGACCGGACAGGACGTCGTGGACGTAGTGGACGCCGGCGGCGACCCGCGCGACAGCGACGACCAGGGCGACGGGGACGACGGCTGCGGCGGACCGGGGGAACGCGACGACGCAGGCCGTCGCGAAGGCGGCGGCCAGGACGGAGTGGTTCGACGGCCAGGACCAGTCCCCGGCCTCCGGGCAGGTCAGGACGGTGGCGACGTGGAGGGTCGCGCACGGGCGTGCCTCCGTCACCACCAGTTTCAGTAGTTCGCTCGTGAGGTACGCGGCGATGACACCGACCCCGGCGGCCACGAGTCTCGCGAGTGCCGTCCGGTCCCGCAGGAACGCCCAGACGGCACCCGCGCCGGCGGCGGCGACGAGGACGAGCAGCCCGCGGGACGCGACGGCGCCCGCGAGTGTGCCCGTCACCGAGTCCGGGGAGTTCACCGAGACCGCGACGAAGAGGTCGTCGCGCGCGGGGTAGGTGAGGGCGGCCAGGAGGGCGAGGACGACGGCGGCGGCTAACAGGGGTACGACGGGTACGACGGGTGTCGTCAGGTTTTTGCTGTTCATGCGGATGACGCTACGGAGCGCGCCACCGCCGCAGATCCACCCTCGGACGGGAGTCGTCTACATCCGGGGTAGTAGATCCCGGGGTGCGGGATCCACCCTCGGGTGGATCCGTGGTGCCGCCCGGATCGTCGATAATGGCGTGCATGCGAAGAAGAGACCGGGGTCCCCTGCTCGTCCAGGTGGCGGCGACGGCGGTCGTCGTGGCGTCGATGGTCTGGCCCCGGCCCGCACTCGGGCTGGTCCTGGCCGCGGCTGCGTGTGCGTTCGTCGTCGGTACACGGCGACGGGCGGTGGCGTGGGGTGCGGCGGCGTTCCTCCTGGGTGCGGCGGGGTCGGTCGTGGTCGGGGTGGCGACGGACCGGCCGTGGCAGGACGGCCTCAGTGCGCTGGTGTTCTCCACGGGGAGCCTCGGTGTGCCGTGGCTGTGTGGCCTGTCCGTCCAGCTGGTGCAGCGGACCCGGCGGCAGGCGGCCGCGCACGCCGCCGAGCTACGCCGGTCGCGACGGGCGGCGGAGCGGCTCGCGTTGGCGGAGAACCTGCATGACGAACTCGGTCATTCGCTCAGCCTCGTGGCGCTCACGCTCGCGCGGCTCGAGGTGGACCCGTCGATGTCGGCGGACACCCGGGCGTCCGTCGGGGCGGCCCGCAGCCGGTTGTCCGAGGCTGTCGCCCGTCTGGGGGAGTCGGTCTCGACCCTCCGGGACGGGAAGGCGGTGCCGCCGCCGAGACCGGCGGAGTTCACGGCCCTGATCCAGGGTGCTCGGGAGGCGGGTGCGGACATCACGCTCCACGGGGTGGAGCAGCTCTCGGCGGTGTCGGGGGACGGACGGTCCCTGCTCAGCAGGGTGCTGCAGGAGGCGCTCACCAACGCTGCGCGTCACGCGCCCGGGGCGCCGGTGGAGGTGGAGGTCTCCGTCGCCGCGTCCGGGACGACGATGGTGGTGCGGAACCGGAACAGTCCCGGTGCCGGGCCCGGGGAGCCGTCGTCGGGGACGGGGCTGGCGAGTCTGTCGGACCACGTCGGCAACGCCGGAGGCTGGCTCGACAGCGGTGTGTCCGGGGACGGGTTCACCGTGGAGGTCTTCCTGCCCGGGTCGGTCGACCCCTCCGCGGGTAACCTCGGTGACGGGCATGGGAGGCCGGTACGGCGTACCGTCGCGGCGATTCTGGCGACCACCGCCGCGGTGGCGCTGGTGGTGCTGGGCGGACTCCAGGTGTTCAGTCAGGGCATGCGGAAGGAGGCGGTGATGGGCGCGGAGGACTTCGCACGGATCCACCCCGGCGACCCTGTGGCGGAGCTGCAGGGGCTGCTCCCCGACCGTGAGTTGAGCCCGCGGCCGACGGCGGCACCGGGCACCGAATGCCGTGACTACGCGGTCACCGCGTCGCTGTTCGACGACGAGGCCGGGGACGCCTACCGGATCTGCGTCAGCACAGACACGGGGACGGTGACGGGCGCGGACGTGGTCAGGGGGGACCGGAGATGACCGGTACCGACGGTACAGCGGGTACAGCCGGTACAGCCGGTACGGTCAGGGTCCTCGTGGCCGACGACGAGCCGCTGGTCCGTGCAGGCGTGTCCGCCGTCCTCGACGCGGACCCGACCGTGGCCGTCGTCGCCGAGGCAGGGGACGGGCGCGCGGCTGTGGACCTCGTCCTCAGCCACCGGCCGGACGTCGCGGTGCTGGACATCCGGATGCCGGGGCTGTCCGGCTTGGAGGTCGTGTCGGAGCTGCGGCGCGCCGGCAGTGACGTCCCCGTCGTGTTCGTCACGACGTTCGGCGAGGACTCCTACGTGTCCGAGGCGACCAGGCTGGGGGCGGCCGGTTTCGTCCTGAAGTCCGGCGACCCACGGGAACTGCAGCTGAGCGTGCACGCGGCGGCGTCGGGCGGCGCGTTCTTCTCCCCGTCGGTGGCGCGGCGGCTCCTTGTCGACGGAGCGAGGGGCAGGCTGGCCGCCGGCGCGGAGGCACGGGAGAAGTACGGGCTCCTCACCGCCCGGGAGCAGGAGGTGCTCGACCTGGTCGGGGAGGGGATGTCCAACAGTGAGATCGCCGGCCGGCTCCACCTCGCGGCGTCGACGGTCAAGGTGCACGTGTCGTCGATCCTGAGGACCACCGGTGCCCGGAACCGGGTGGAGGCCGCACTCATCGCCGTCCGCGCCGGTGGCGGGGACCGGTGAGTGGTCAGACGCCGTCCAGGTGGGTGACGACGACGAGTCGCCGCATCAGGGCTTACTGGTGTTCAGCACACCGTCTGTCTCGATCTCGTCGTCCTTGTCGGAGCGCAGGCGGCCCTTCGACAGCTTGTTGACGACCAGGGCGATGGCGCCGTCCCCGGTGACGTTCGCGGCGGTGCCGAAGGAGTCGATGGCGATGTAGGCGGCGATCATCAGGGCGATCTGGTCGGCGTCGAACCCGAGGTTGCTCTGCAGCACGCCGACGGCGGCCATGATCGCACCACCGGGCACACCCGGGGCGGCGATCATCATGATGCCGAGCAGCAGGATGAAGCCGATGACCTGGCCGGCGCTGACGTCCATGTCGAACATGTGGACCACGGCCAGGGCGAACAGGGCGATCTTCATCATCGACCCGGCCAGGTGGATCGTCGCGCCGAGCGGCACCACGAATCCGGCGACGTTGTCCGGGACGCCGTTCTTCTTCGCGCTGGCCAGGGTCACCGGGATCGTCGCCGCGGAGGAGGACGTACCCAGTGCCGTGGCGTAGGCCGGGAGCATGTTGGCCAGGGCGGTGAAGGGGTTACGGCCGGTGACCGCACCGGCGACGAGGTACTGCACCACGACCAGCAGGACCGTCATCACCACGGCGAGGACGAGGACCTTCGCGAAGGACGAGATGACGTCGATGAGGTTGCCGTTCATGCCCATCGACAGGAAGACGCCGAACACGAAGACCGGCAGCAGGGGGATCACGAAGGTCTTGATGACCTTCATGACCACGCTCTCGAGTTCCCGCGCCGCGGAGTGGAGGGTGTCGGACTTCACAGCGGTCATCGCCAGGCCCACGCAGAACGCGAGGATCAGTGCCGTCATCACCTCGAACGGTGCGGGCATCTCGATGGTGAAGTAGGGGCTCAGGGCGCCTTCGTCGATGTCGACGAGGGTGTCGACCCTCTCGTCACCCAGCAGCCAGTTGTAGCTCAGGGTGGCGACGCCGAAGGCGACGAGGCCGGAGAGGACCGTGGAAGAGTAGGCGATGCCGGCGGTGACGCCGAGCCACTTGCCCGCCCCACGGCCGATGCCGGCGATGGCCGGGGTGATCAGGGAGAAGATAAGGACCGGGATGAACAGGTCCAGGAAGTTGCTGAACAGGCCGTTGAACGTCACGAACACCCGGGCCAGCCATTCCGGGAAGAAGAGGCTGAAGACGATACCGAGGACGATCGCGACGATGATCCGGAACAGCAGGGAACCCGTCAGCTTCTTGAAACTCATGGTGGTGACGATATGCCACCGCACGCCCCCGGGCATAGCGGGGGTGGTGGTTTTGCCCGGTGTACTGCCCGGCTCAGTCAGCTCAGTCGTCGAGGCCGAGTGCCTCGGTGATGGTGAAGTGGAGGTCGGTCTGGTCGGTGAGACCGGAGACGTTGGCGGCGGACGGACCGTAGGCGGCGATGCGCAGCTGGCTACCGGTGTGGCCCTGTGCCTGGGTGTCGACGTCGTCCGAGGTCGCGTAGGTGACGGTCATCTCCGCGCCCTCGCGGGTGACCAGGTTGCGGGACAGGCCCGGGTACACGGTGGCGCGGGCCTCCTCGACGCTGATGCCCTTGTCCTCGGCGATCTTCTTGATGTCGTCCTCGCTGACGCCGGCCACGATCTGGCTGGTGTGGGCGTGGTCGGCGGTGACCACGACGAGCGTCTCGCCGTCCTGCTCGGCGAACTTCAGCGCCTCCTGGACGGCCTCGTCCAGGTCGACGGTCTCACCGATCTGCCCGCAGGGGTTGGCGGCGTGGTTCTCCTTGTCGATGGACGCACCCTCGACCTGCAGGAAGAAGCCGTTCTCCTTGCCGTTGTCGTTGCTGCTCAGCAGGTCGATGGCCTTGGAGGTCATCGAGGCCAGCGTGGGGATGTCGTCGGTGCGCTCGGGGTTGTCGGTGCACTCCTGCGCCGGCTTGAGGTAGCCCTCCTTCTCGGCGGTGTCGCCCTCCCAGCGCACGGGCATGTTGCCGTCCGCGAACAGGCCGAGGACCGGGGCGTCCTGGTTGGCCTCGGTGACGGCGTCGAGCTCCTCGGCGTTGGTCGGCAGCTGGTAGCCGCGCTCCTCGGCCTGCTCCAGCAGGGTCTTGCCCTCCCACTCGCCGGCCTTCGCCTTCTGGGTGAAGCTCTCGGTGCCGCCGCCGAGGGTGACGTCCGCGCGGGACTCGAGGTACTGCTCGGAGATCGAGCCCTTACCGCCCTTGTCGAGGAGGTCGTCGCCGCACTTCTCGGCGTCCTCCGGGCCGTAGCACTTGCGCTGCGCGACGTGCGCGGCCTGGACGGCGGGGGTGGCGTCCTGGATCTCCGCGGTGGAGACGTTGCCGGTGGCCAGGCCGGCGGCCTTGGCCTTCTCGATGAGGTTCTCCTGCGGGTCGCCCTTGACGTCCACGCCGATGGCGCCGTTGTAGGACTTCGTGCCGGTGGCCCACGCGGTGCCGGACGCCGCGCTGTCGGTGACGTAGTTCGGCGTGCCGTCCTCGTTCAGCGAGTAGTGGGTGTACTGGCCGGTGACGGGCAGGGCGTCGATGCCCTTGAAGCTTCCTGCGGCACCTTCGGCGTAGTTGCGGGCGGCGGTGATCTCGGAGTCGCCCATGCCGTCGCCGACGAGCAGGATGACGTTCTTGGCGCCGGTGGCGGAGACGGCGTCGCGGACGTAGTCACCCTGGTCGCCGTCGAGACGACGGGCGCCGCCGTTGGCCGTGATGTCCCCGTCTGCCTCGCGGTGCTGGAGGGACGACGAGCCCCCGTCCGCGTTTCCGCCGGCGGCGTTGTCGTCGGCGTTGCTGTCGCCGCATGCTGCGGCGGTGGCCAGGAGCGCACCTGCGCCGAGGACGGCGACGGCGGTACGGGGCAGGTTGCGGAGGCCGGGGGTCGTGCGGGGGTTCTTCACAGTTCACTCTCTCGGTGTGCAAACGTCAGGTTCAGCCTGTGACGCTACGGCGCGGAGATTAACCGGCGGTGAGGTTGACGGGCCTGTCAGGCGTCCGTGAGATGAACACACCGTGAACCGGCTGAGCTGCCCGGGGCCACGGATGCCGCTGCGGCCGCAGGGATCGAGGGCAGCGAGGTACTGCAGGCAAAGGCGGAGGAGGTGGGGGAATTCGGTGAAGGATGGCGGGGCGCCGCCCTGTCGGCGCCTGGACTGTACGAAAACGAGCATGGAGCCGTCGAATCGACATGATCCGAGGGCCTCATGCTCGTTTCGGTACTCCGTCAGCCGCGATGGCGGGTACGGACGGCTACAGTGCCGTCACCTCTTCGCTGCTGTACCTGGCGACTTTGTCGCGGTTCTCGTCGTCGTTCCGGCAGATCATGCGCCACTCGTAGGCCTCCACCTTGCTGAGGTCACTCTTCTCCGCGCCCTCGACGGTGGGCACGAAGGACGGGATCACGTCGCCGCCGACGACGGCGAGTGCGCCGGCGGCTGCGGTACGGCGGGCATGGCGTGAGAATGGGCGATGAAAGATCATGGTGTGCCCTCCGTGGGACAAGGGGAAGTTCGGGGAAACCGCCCCTGCTTGACTGAGGTCGCTACGGTGCAGGAACCGCCGGGGCCGCCGGGGCCGCGGCGGCCTCAGGACCGCCGCTCCCGTCGGCCCCGCCCAGCAGTTCGCTGAGCCACACGATGTCGTCGACGAGGGTCACGCTGTCCAGCCAGTTGGTCACGATGCGGTCCGGGCGGGAGAGGTCGTCGAGGACGACGGTGCCGAGGCCGAAGGCGTTGTCCCAGGTGACCAGGCTGACCCTGGGGAGTAGGCCGGCGTCCGCGTCGTCGGCGACGGCCTCGATCTCCGGCAGACCGAGGTAGTTCGGACGTTCGTCGCCGTTGACCTCGACGGCGGGGAAGAAGACCACGCGGTGGCCCGACCATTCCACGGTGACGGGTTCGCGGAAGCCGTAGTCGCTGGTCAGCCAGGCGGCGGTGGTGGTGCGGGTGGTCGTCTCCGTGACCGGCTCGCCGGCGTCGTCCAGGACCGCGTCGCCGTTCTCGTCGAGGACGGGGGTCTCGACCTCGTCGGTGTAGCTGTCGGAGGTGAAGCGGACGAAGTCCTTGGCGAACTTCAGGCGGTCGTCCTCGGAGGTGAGGTTGTGCATCATGTCGTCGAGGAACGGGGTGCTCTCGGCGTCGCCGGTGAGCTGCTTGAGCAGGGCGTCGTTGCCGAGGACGAGGGAGGTGACGTCGGTGACGCCGACCTGTGTCTGCCGGTGCTCCCCGGGCTCCGGTTCGCGCAGGTCCCGGTAGGTGTCGATGGTGCCCAGGATGTTCGCGCACGTGCCGAGGCCTTCTGCGGTGGCCCGGGAGTTCAGCCCGAAGCAGCTGACCTCCTTGAGTGCGGGGACGTCGAGGTCGTCGACGGTGTCGATCATGTCCTCGACCTCCTCGCCGGCGAAGTCCACGACGCCGTCTTCGCGGAGGCGGTCGAAGCCGATCGCACGGCCGAACCAGGTCAGGCCGATCTCGTCGGCGTCCATGTTCATCGCGGAGGCGAAGCCGAGCCGGGCGTGGGAGACGGAGCTGCGCTCCTCGTCGGCGGCGGCCAGTGCGATGCCGGGCAGGCCGAAGAGTTCGTGGGACTCGGCCGTGGCCTCGCCTCCGCGCATGGAGGCGGCGACCTGGGTCCCGTCGCCGATGACGGTGGAGGTGCCACGCGGCGCAGGACGGTCCGGGAGGTCGACCGGTGCAGTGTAGTCGTACTTCTGGCCGGTGAGGTACTCGGCGATCGTCAGGGCCTCGGTGCGTGCGGTGAGGTTGGCGTCGTACTCGACCCGGATCTTCTCGTATTCGACGCAGACACCGAAGATCTTCCGGAGGCACTTCCCGTTCTCGGTGCGGTACGCGGCCTTGTACGGCAGCGCGGCGTCCCGCTGGACCTGCGCGTAGGTGCTGTAGGCGCCGAGCCGGCGGGGTTCGATGCTGGGGTAGCCGAGGGCCACGGCGGCCCGGCGGACGGTGGGGCTGAGGCCGTCCTTGTCCAGGGCCACGGCGCTGAGGATCTCGATGAGGTTGCGTTCCCCGAGGCGGAACGTCCCGATCAGGGGGATGGTGATGTCGTCGCCCAGGTCGACGGTCATGTCCTCGGCGGCGGCACCGACCTCGACGCTCTCGGGCAGGACGACGGCGAGCCCGTCGCCGGTGGACTGACTGCAGTCGGCGACCGCGGTGACGGTGGTGTCGGCGGCGTCGGTTGCATCGGCGGGCGGGCCGTCGCCGGACCGGCACAGTTCGACGTAGTCGAGGATCAGCTCGTTCTCGAGCAGGTCACCGATCTGGCCGAGGTCGATGTCGGCCGGGCTGGAGGCGGGGCGTTCGTCGGGGCCGGCGAGGGGTTCCTCCTGCGCGGCGGCGGTGGGGGGCACCGTCATACCGAGGACGACGGCGGTGGCCGCAGCGACGATGCTGCGGAGGGGGTGGCGGAACGTGCGGCGGAAGACAGTCACGGCGTGGGGCTTTCGGTGATGGGGGAGACGTGGCCGGAGAGAAGTTTCGTACAAGTAACATACGCCACTTTGGTCACATCAGTAACATCCGTAACATCGCTGCCCTCGTGGGCGCCCCCGGCCGGAGCCCGGCTCAGAGCTGCCGGATGACCCGCGCCGGCGTCCCTGCCGCCAGGACACTCGACGGCAGGTCGAGTGTCACCACCGACCCGGCGCCGACGACCACGTCGTCCCCGATCGTCACTCCGGCGCACACGGTGACCCCGCCGCCGAACCACACATTGCGGCCCAGGGTGATCGGCGCGCCGTACTCCCACCCGCTGGCGCGCAGGTCATGGTCCTCCAACGGGTGCAGCGGGGTGAGGAACCTCGCCCCCGGACCGATCCGGCAACGGTCGCCGACAGTCACCGGGCAGACGTCCAGGATCGTCGCGTCGACGTTGATGAACACGTCGTCCCCCAGGTGCACATTCGTGCCGTAGTCCACGCGGAGGCCCTCCCACACCTCGGTCCGTGCCCCGACGCTGCCCAGCAGGTCACGGATCATCCGGTTCCGCGACTCCACGTCCGCCGGGTCGGTCTGGGCCAGGTGGAAGCATGCGGACCGGGCCGCGAGTGATGCCGCGGCGATCTGTGGGTCGGTGGCCAGGTAGTAGTCCCCGGCGACCATGCGTTCCCACATGGTGCGGGTGTCGGCGTCGGCGGCGGCGCGGAGACTGTCTGCGGTGGGTGCGTCCGTCATGCGGTCCAGCCTGCCAGACGATCCGGAACCGCAGGGGCGGGTCCGGGTATAGACCGCTTGGTCCGGTAGGATGGCCACGATCACACCGACCAGCCCAGGAGAGCGCACATGAGCAGCGACGACCGGTCCGTCCAGCCCACGGAGCACGAATCGCGCGCGGACGCCGGCACCGCCGCCCGCCGCGCCGCCGCACTGCAGGCCCGCACCCGGTTGACCGACGCCACGGGTCGTCCGTTCGGGTTCGACACGAACGCCATCCACTCGGGCTACGAGCCGGACGGCCAGACCGGCGCGATCAACGCCCCGATCTACGCGTCGACCACCTACGCGCAGGACGGCGTCGCACAGCTCCGCGGCGGTTTCGAGTACTCCCGCTGCGGCAACCCGACGGTCACGGCCCTGGAGGAGGCCGTCGCCGCGCTGGAGGGTGCGAAGTTCGGGCGGGCGTTCGCCTCCGGCATGGCCGCGACGGACACCGTCCTGCGTGCCCTGCTGAAGCCTGGGGCCCACGTCATCCTGGGCAACGACGCCTATGGCGGGACGTTCCGCCTGTTCGACACCACCTACCGCGACTGGGGCGTGGAGATGTCGGTCGTCGATACGGCGGACACCGCGCAGATCGCCGCGGCGCTGCGTCCCGACACGAAGCTGGTGTGGCTGGAGACGCCCACCAACCCGATGCTCGGTATCACGGACATCGCCGCCACGGCCGACGCCCTGAAGGACCACCCTGCCAAGCTGATCGTGGACAACACCTTCGCCAGCCCGTACCTGCAGCGCCCGTTGGCACTCGGGGCGGACGTGGTGATGCACTCGACCACGAAGTACCTCGGCGGGCACTCGGACGTCGTGGGCGGGGTCATCGTGACCGACGACGAGGAGCTCGACGGCGAACTCCTCTTCCTCCAGGGCGGGGTCGGCGCGGTGCCCAGCCCCTTCGACGCCTACCTGACCTACCGTGGCATCAAGACCCTCGGAGTGCGTATGGACCGCCACTGCGCCAACGCGCAGGCCGTCGCCGAGTACCTGGACGGACGCCCGGAGATCGCCCAGGTGCTGTACCCGGGCCTGCCCGGCCACCCCGGTCACGACGTCGCCGCCGCCCAGATGGACGGTTTCGGCGCCATGGTGTCGGTCCGGTTCGCCGGCGGTGAGGCGCCTGCCCTGCAGTTCTGCGAGAACACCCGCCTGATCTGCCTGGCGGAGTCCCTCGGTGGGGTGGAGTCGCTGCTGGAGCACCCGGCGAAGATGACCCACCAGTCGGCGGCGGGGTCCGCCCTGGAGGTGCCGGACGACCTGGTGCGCATCTCCATCGGTATCGAGAACATCGAGGACCTCCTCGCCGACCTCGGGCAGGCGCTGGACGCCCTGTGAGCTCCGCTCCCACCTACGATCCCGCGGCCTGCCGTGTCGGGATCACCCCCGGTCACGCCGTGCTGCATGTGGAACTGTGGCACCCGAACTGGGGGTCGGCGGCCACCGATGCGCTGCGGCGCAGCCTCTTCGGAGCGGACGGTCCGGCCGGTGGTTCGGCACCCGACGTCTCCGCGGCGCACCGGATGCTGGACGAGGCCCTCGGCGCCGGCCGGGCCGCCGGCTGGCTGGGGCGGGTGACCGTGACCGACCACAGCCCGGGGCACTCCGTCGGCATGGCCGAGCTGCAGGACCGCGTCGAACGCATGGCGCAGGACGCCGTGGGCGCGGACGGGCGTCCCGCGTACGCCGTCCTCAACGCAGGTCAGGGTGCGACGCGCAGGACGGCGCGGGTCGTCCTGCCGTTGTCCCCGACCGTGGCCCCGGGCTGTGACCTGCATGTTCCGGTGACCCTGGGGACGGACCCCGTGGCGTCGTCGGACCTGACGATGGCGCAGATCGAGGACCGGTCCGCGGCCGTCCGGGAGGCGCTCGCCGACACCGTCGACGAGAACAACGCGGGAATCCTCGCCGTCACCGAGTTCCGTTCCGGGGCGGACACGATGCACTTCTACCTGGACTCCACCGCACCCGCGGTGATGGACAGGTCGGTGCTGAACACGCTGCGCGCGGTGGCGTCCGCCTGGCAGTACGGCGACACGGTCGTCGACGAGGAGGACGACCCCGGCTGGGACGCCGTCCGGGCCTACCGTGTGTGAATGATTCAATCCTGGGGGACCTGGAGTCGCCAGGATGTGAATGTGTGTGAATGTTGTCGAATGTTTGTCGAATGCGGTGTGAATGCACGGTCTGGTCGGCAGGTCACCGCTCTGGCAGCGTGTAGTACGTGTTCCTTGTTGTGCCGTGTTTTTGCAGCTCCCCCGAGTTCGTCAACTCCTTGAGCAGGCGGTAGACGGCAGTGCCGGTGAGCCCGCAGGTTTCGGCGGCCTGAGCGCGGGTCACGGAGCCGTACTCCGTGGCATAGGCGAGGATGAGTTGGCGGGCGCGGACATCGTCGAGGTCCTGGGAGCGGATGAAGTCCGACCGGCGGCCCACCGAATCGAAGAACGCTGAGCCGAGACGGTACTCCCTGGTCGCCCCGCGACCGAGTGCCTCGACCAGGGAAAGGTCGGTGAGCCGGTGTACCGTGCGCCGGAGTCGGGTCGGCTTTTCGCCCAGTAGTGCCGCCAGATCCTCGGACGATGCCCGTCCGTCCGCGTGCAGGCAATGGAGGACCCTGAGCTGGCGGACGTCCAGGTCGCCGTGGTCGCGCTGCCAGGTGGCGACGAACCGGGCGAACTCCCGGTCGGTGTCGGCGGTCGGGATCTCGACGACAACCTGTTCGTCCGTGGTCGAGGTGTAGTCGGGTTCCCCGTGCCCGGAACGTAGGAGGGACTGGTACATGAGGCGCACACCGCGCCCTGCCCTGTCGACGATCCCCGCACGTTTGAAGGCGTCGGCCAGAGCCGGACTGCGGGGTACCGAATCCTCGATGATGGTCTCCAGGGTGACCCCACGCGGGAGCCCGCCGGGGCTGGTCACAGACAGCCTCTCGCGTTCGAGCAGGATCTTCACCGGCCCGAGCGCGGTGTAGTCGCGGTGGATCAGGGCGTTGGCCACGGCCTCGCGGCTGACCCGCTCGGGAAGGTTCGGGAGGGCGACACGCACCATGCCGAGGGTGATCTCGTCCTCGGTCCGGTAGACGTCGAGACGGGCGGTGACGTCTTCGACGGCGGCGAACAGAGGTGAGGTGGTGCGGTGGTTGACCGACACCGCGTTGCCGTCCATGACCTGGAAGATGATCTCGTGGTTGGGGATCCACCTGGCCACGGAGGACCGGGTGCCGAAGAGGAGGACTGCTCCGAGCTTCACCGGATCCGGACCGTTGTCGTAGAACCGAAGTGCACGCAGGATGTCCTCGTCCGGGAGATCGGCGAGCAGGTCGTCGCCGCCGCTGGCGCGAATCATCGCCCGGAAGCGGTCGAATTCCCGTGTGTCGAGGTCCTGGAGAGTGGCACCTACGGCGTCGAGGGTGGACCAGTCCCGGGCGTTCACGCTGTTGTACCGGCTGAAGAGGTAGCTGGGGTCCATCGCCACGCATTCGGGCCCGCCGTTGATGCGCATCGTGCGGCGCTGGTACAGGCCGTTGGATGTGGCGACCGGGGACGGTGACGCAGGGACGGTGACCTGCACGATGTCATGGCCGTCGACGGTGATGACCTCGACCTGGCATGCCACCGGGGGAACTGTCCTGTGCTGGATCAGGGCCTCGAGTCGCGCGGGATCCGTGGCACCTGTCTTCCGGTCCCAGGGGGCGCATCCGGTGATCGTGCCGTCGTCCTCGACTCCGATGAGGAGCTGCCCGCCCTCTCCGTTCGCCATGCAGGCGACCGTGGCGGAGAGTTTGTCCTCGCTGAAACGGCCAGGTTCGCGACGGCTCTTGAACTCCACGGTCAGGGACTCGCCTGCGGCGATAAGCGAGCGGACGTTGTCTGCGCTGGTCATGCGGTTATCATAGTGCTCGTGTGTGAATGATTCAATCCTGGGGGACCTGGAGTCGCCAGGATGTGAATGTGTGTGAATGTTTTCGAATGTTTTCCGAATGCGGTGTGAATGCACGGTCTGGTCGGCAGGACGGGGTGCGGTGTAGGTTCGGTCCCATGAGTGAGACAGTGACTTCCGCGGCGTCCTCGGCTTCCGGGGCCGACTCAGAGCCTGCCGTCCCCGGCGGCGTCGTCCACGACCTTCCGGACGACCTGCGTGCCGCGGTCCTCGGCGGTGACCGGGGAGAGGGCGACGACGGCAGCCCGTCGGTGGCCAGGAGCGTGCTGGACCTGTGGGCCGACATCACCCCGCTGGCCCGCAACGAGTTCATCTGCTGGGTGGAGGACGCCAAGCAGGCGAAGACCCGCGCCCGCCGGATCCGGCGGACCTGTGAGGAGCTCGAGGAGGGCAAGCGTCGCCCCTGCTGCTGGCCCGGGTGCAAGCACCGCTGACGCAGGGGCGGGGTCAGGCGAGCACGAGCAGCGTCACGGTGGCGGGGCCGTCGGCGCGCAGACTGTGCACGCGACCTGCGTCGATGTGCACCGCCGACCCGGGGGAGACGGTGACGGCATCGGTGCCGTCGGTGGTTTCGGCGGGGTCGCGGCGGATGGACACCTCGAGGGTGCCGACCTGGCCGAGGATCAGGATCGGGGCGGCGGCATGGTGGTCGGCCATCACGTCGCCGGCGCGGAACGCCAGGCGGACGACAGTGGTCCCGTCCGCGCGCGCGAGCCGTTCAACGGCGGGTTTCGCCTGCGTGTAGTCGGTCCGGGGGATGTCGTAGTCGGTTTTCACGGTCCCGGGGTGGGCGTCGGCGAGGCCGTCGACGAAGGTCCACCCGGGATGGGCGTCGGTGTTCGCGGAGGGGGAGTGTGGTGTGGGAGTCATGGTGGCACCCAGCCTACGTCCGGAGCTCGGGGAGGTGCTCTGCGTCGGCGCCCAGATGTGTCGCGGTGTGATGTGGTGTGACGTGGTGTGACGTGGTGTACCGGCGGTGCACGCGATGTCGGATTGTCGCCCTCCCAGGTAGGATCCGGGGCCGAACCCCTACCTGTGAGGGCGACAATCCGACATCGGGGGGCGACATCATCGGGACGCGACGTCGGCGGGCCGGGACCAGGCGACCACCGTCAGTCCGGCAGCCGGGGCCTTCGGCGCGGGGAGGTGACGGTCCGGTCACCGGGGATCCAGAACCGCAGCGGGGCGTCCCTGTTCTTCGAGATGCCGATCCGGGGGCCGGCGACCCAGTCGACGGGGGAGGCCGGGGCGCTGAGGTGGAAACCGTCGGCCCCCGCACCGTCCTGCGAGACCACCGAGCCGTCGAGAGCCAGGTCGAGGCCCAGGGCGGCCCCGAGGTTCCCCGGCCCGCGGGCCAGTCCGTCCTCGGTGGGGCCCGGACCGCGGCGCTGACGCACCAGGTCCATGCCCTCGACCACCCGTCCGGCCCGCATCAGCACCCCGGCCCCGGTCCCCTCGGCCTGGCAGACCAGGTTCCCCGCACGGTGGATGCCGTAGCTGGCGTAGACGTACAGGTGTCCGGGTGGGCCGAACATGGTGAGGCACCGTGGTGTCGGGCCGTTGAAGGTGTGCGAGGCGGGGTCGCCGGCGCCGGGGTAGGCCTCGACCTCGGTCAACGTCACCGCGACGATGCCGTCGGGGGTCACCCGTCGCAGGGTGGCCCCGAGAAGTTGCGGGGCCACGGTGACGGGGGACGCCGAGAAGTCGATCATCTGTTCGGTGTCGCCGTCGCCGCCGTCGCCGCCGTCGCCACCGACGCCACCGAAGCCGACAGGACGGACAGGGCCGAGACCGCGGCGGCGTCGGTCTCCTGCAGCATCAGCGGGTCGGTGCGGGGCATCGGGGAGATCGTCATGTCGGCGCGGACCTCCTGCAGCGGGATGCCGAGCATGTGGATCCGCGGGTCCACGGTCCCGTCGACGTGCACCAGCCGGGTGCTCGCCAGGTCGACCTCCGGGGCCTTCGAGACGACCTCGGTGGAGGTTTCCGCGCTGGCGAAGACGAACGGGCGCAGGCGTGCGTCGCGCACCAGGGCGGCGGTGACGGGGTCGGCGCTGTCGCGTGCGGACGGCTTGTGCAGCCAGGCGTCCACTAGGGCGGTCGCCGCGACGGCGTGGTCGCCGGTGGACTCCGAGGACATCAGGAACGCCGGCGCCTCCGGGTCGATCACCACGGTGGGGTGTCCGCCGAGGAAGCGGACGTAGCCGGCGTCGACGAGGCAGAGGAGTTCGGCGGTGCGGAACGCGGGCGGCCCGGAGCCGACCATCTGGCCGACCCGGCGCAGCTCGGCGTAGGCGCCGCGCCGGGATTCCAGGGTGAAGCGTCCGGGCTGGTCGGCGACCTGGGCCGGCTTGCGGGCCGAGCCGATGACCTGCAGTCCCGCTTTCACGGCGGAGTCGGTGCCGAGTGTCGCCTCGTGCAGGTCACGGGTGAGCCGGTCGGCGATGTGGGCGGTCAGTTCGTCGACGGTGGGGGTGGCGGCACCGTCCTGCGTCCGGCGGTGGAGGTAGGCGGCGACGGGGTCGGCGAAACCGGGGATGTCGAAGCGGTCGGCGGCGTCCGGGACGAGGGCGGCCAGGGCGGGGTCCTCGTGCAGGGTCCAGGGGTCGTCGGTGGCGTCGATCACCGCGATGACCGCGTCGAGGGTGGCGTCGATACTGGCCTCGCCGTCCTCGCGCAGCAGCACCCGGTAGTACGCCTCGTGGGCGTCGCGCAGCAGGGCGGGCCACAACCGGTCGCCGAAGTCGACGGAGCCGGCCGGGGCGTCGGACGGGACGGCGGCGAGTTCGGCGCGGAACCGGGGCATCCGCGCGGCGGGCGGCAGTGCGTTGTAGACGGGTTTCGGCTGGTAGGGGTAGCCGTGGTGGGAGGAGACGACGAGGCGGGGTTCACGTCCGGAGGGCTCGTAGCGCAGGCCCGAGCGTGCGGAGTCGTCGGGGACGAACCGTCCGCCGCGGTCCACGGTCACCATCGCCACGAGGTCGAACAGGCCCATGCCGAGGCCGCGGACGACCACGTTCCGGCCGGCGGGGAGGGAGTGGACGTCCTGGTCGGCGGGGTTGCCCGGGCGGACCCAGGTGAGTTCGGGGTAGAGCTCGACGGACTGGGCGGTGAAGGTCTCCAGCGCATCGGGTTCGGTGTCGGTCCAGCCGAGGGCGAGGACGGTGGCGTCGGCGTCGATCACGGTGCCGTCCTGCAGGGTGACGCGGTCGCGGCTGTCGTCGAGCGCGGTGACGTCGGTGGCGCGGGTGGTGTGGGTCTCCAGGACCAGGCCCTCGGGGAGGCGGGCGACCACGGTATCGAAAACCCACTGGAGGTAGTGGCCGTACAGGGCGCGGGACGGGTGCGACTCCGGCCGGGTGTCGGCGATCTCCGCGGCGAACCCGTCCGGGGTGGTGGCGGGGTGGGCGGTGAACAGGGCGGTCTTCGCCCCGGTCGGGTCGGCGTCGCCCGGGCCGTCCTGCAGGGACTCGCCGCGCAGCAGGCGGATCCACTCGTACATGGTGGGGCCTTCGAGTACCGGCGCGGCGACGGATGACCCCGGCTCCGTGAAGAGGGTGACGGCGTCCGCCAGGGTGTTCATGCACAGGGTGGGGGTCTGGTCGGTGCGCCAGATACGGCCGGTGCCGACGGCGACGTCGTCGATGATGTGGACGGTGACGGGCTCGGCGGCGGGGTCCGCGGCGGGGTGGTTGCTGTCGCGCACCAGGGCGCTGAGTCGTTCGAGGACGGAGATGCCGCGCGGTCCGCCGCCGATGACGACAAGTGTGCTCATGGCCACCATGGTATCGCCCGGTCACGCACACTGACGCACCCTGGTACTGGCTGGAAGCGGCTGGTGCTGGCACTCGGGGAACCGGAGGTTCCGGCACGCTTCCGGTAGGGCGTACCGTGGTCGCCATGACAGAGACCAACCGTATTACCGTCCCCGGAACCGATCTCGAGATCACCCCGCTGAATCTCGGCGGGAACACCTTCGGCTGGACGTCGGATGTCCAGGGGTCCTTCGACGTGCTGGATGCTTTCCTGGCCGCCGGAGGAAACTTCATCGACACCGCCGACATGTACTCCCAGTGGGGCGAGGGGCACTCCGGCGGCGAGTCCGAGACCGTGCTCGGCCGGTGGTTCGCCGAGCGTGGCAACCGCGACCGGGTCGTGCTGGCCACCAAGGTCGGCGCCATCCAGGATGCGCCGGGCCTGGCGCACGACACCGTCGTGGCGAACCTCGACCGGTCGCTGGAGCGGCTGCAGACCGACCGGGTGGACCTGTACTACTACCACTACGACGACCCGTCCGTGGACATCGCCGACCAGGTCCGTACCGCCGCTGAACTGGTGGATTCCGGCAAGGTGCGCTACATCGGACTGTCGAACTACTCCACCGACCGCATGCGCGAGTTCTTCGAGACCGCCCGCGAGCTGGAACTGGACCACGCCATCCCGTTGGCTGTCCAGCCCCAGTACAGCCTGCTGGCCCGTGCCGGGTACGAGGACGGCTACCTGCAGGTCGCCGAGGAGTACGGCGTGGGTGTGTTCAGCTACTTCTCCCTGGCCTCGGGGCTGCTCACCGGCAAGTACCGCAGCCGTGAGGACCTGTCCGGTGCCGCCCGCGAGGGGCAGACCGCCGGGTACTTCGAGGACGGCAGGGATCCGTTCGTCGTGGTCGAGGCCGTGCAGCAGGTCGCCGACGCCCACGGGGTGGAGCCGGCGTCGGTGGCGCTGGCGTGGCTGCTGGCCAAGGGGGTCACCGCCCCGATCGCCTCGGCGCGTACCGCCGGGCAGGTCGCGCCGTTGATCGCCGCGACGACGCTGCAGCTCAGCGACGAGGAGATCGCCGCTCTCGACGCCGCGTCCGACGGTTTCTGAGTAGAATCCGGGGCATGAACACTCATGCTCCGGACAGGAACGACGGTGGAGCCCGGGGACTGCCGGTGATCCGCCCTGAAGCGGCCGACGGAGGCGACGCCGGCGAGATCCGTTCGCTCACGGCCGCCGCGTTCGACGGGATCGAGCAGTCCGACGGGCGTGAGCCCGCGATCATCGACGCCCTCCGCCAGGCCGGGGCCCTGACCCTGTCGCTGGTGGCGGTGCGGTCCGGCTGGGCGATCGGGCACATCGCCGCCTCACCGGTGACGCTCACCGGTGGGGACGGGGAGGCTGCCGGCCGGTGGTTCGGTCTGGGGCCGCTGTCGGTGTCTCCGCCCCACCAGGGCGAGGGCATCGGGGCGGCCCTGATGCGCGCGGCGCTGGAGCTCCTGGCCTCGGAGCACGGGGCTGCCGGTGCGGTCCTGCTCGGCGAGCCCGCCTACTACGACCGTTTCGGTTTCCGGGCGCGTGAGGGGCTCGTGATGGAGGGCCTGCCGGAGGACAGCGCGCGCTACTTCCAGGCGTTGCGTCTGGACGGGGGAGCGGCCTACCCGCAGGCGGTGGTGAGCTACCACCCGGCGTTCGGCGCCTAGTGGTGGGCGGGGGCGCCGGCAATCCCTCCCACTTTCGCACCCCATAAGTTGCTTAACACAACAAAGCGCCAGATCAGAGATGAATAAGCTGATGATCGGGTGCGAGGGTCGATAGCGCCTCCGTTCGTCCTCCGACGCCCCGGTGGAGCGCTTCGCCGGGGCGGCCGGTGCGCGAGGATAACATGTGGACCGTTATGGATTCGACACACATGCAACACCGACACCGGTACCGGGGCCACCGTAGGGACATCGACGGTCTGCGCGGTCTCGCGATCGTCCTGGTGGTGGTGTTCCATGTCTTCGTCGGCCGGGTGTCGGCGGGTGTGGACGTATTCCTGCTGCTCGGCGGGATCTTCTTCTTCAGCCCACAGATCCGTAACGCGCTGAACCCGGCCGGGCTCACGGTGGTGCAGTCGTTCCTGCGCATCTTCCGGCGTCTGTACCCGGCGCTGATCACCGTCGTCACCGTCGTCGTGGTCAGCGCGCTGCTGGTCTTCCACAGGGTGCGGTGGCCGGAGGTCGGGGAAGACGCGGCGGCGTCGTTGCTGTACGTGCAGAATCTCCATCTGGCGAATCTCGGCCAGGAGTACTCCGCGGTCAACCGTGAGGTCAGTGTCTTCCAGCACATCTGGTCGATGTCGGTGCAGATGCAGATCTACCTTGGCTCCCTGCTGGTGATCGTCCTGGTGGCGGTGGCGTTCCGGCGTCATGTGCGGGGCAGCTCGCAGGTACTGCACTGGTTCCTGGTGGTCGCCACGCTGGCCAGTTTCGGTTACGCCACATGGTTGGGCGGTCACGACCAGGGGGCGAACTATTATTCGCCGTTCTCCCGGTTCTGGGAGATCGGTCTGGGTGGTCTGTTCGGTATCTGGCTGCTGGGCCGGGTCCTGCCGGCGGTGTGGCGGTCGTTGCGCCCGCTGGCCGGGATTCTCGGCCTGGTGTTGATCATCTGCACGGGGTTGTTCCTGGACGGGGCCGCCCAGTTCCCGGGCCCGTGGACGCTGGTCCCGCTGGTCGGGGCGATGCTGGTGGTGCTGGCGGGGAACCCGGTGGACGGGGATGACGGGGACGGCGGGGCGGCCGCCGGAGCGTCCGGGGTGACGGCACTGCTGTGTACTGCACCGTTGCAGTTCCTCGGGCGCATCGCCTACAGCCTGTACCTGTGGCACTGGCCGGCGCTGGTGCTGGTCACCTACCTGATGTCCGATGGCGCCGATGTCGCGGAGCCCGGCGGACAGGGAAGGTTCTTCAACGGCATCACCGCCACTCTCGGAGCCGGCGAAGGGCTCATGGTCGGTAGCGTGGTGGTGGTTACCTCGGTCGTGTTGGCGTGGGGCACCTACCGGTTCATCGAGACCCCGTTGCGTCAGCAGGCGAAGCCGGCACGTTCCACCGCACTGACACCGTCCTACGTGCGGCAGGCCGTGCACGGTCGTCGTGGCGTGGCCGGTGCCGTGTCCGCGCTGCTCATGGTTGTCGCGACGGTCGGTGTCGTGTCCTTCGGCCCGGTTATCGAGCACCGTAACGCACAGTCCACGCCCACGGACGCGGGGGACGTCGACCCGGCCGTCTACCCGGGGCCGGAGGCGTTCCTCCGTGGCGCGCCGGCCCCGGCGGATGCACCGGTCCAGCCCGACCCCGCCACAGGGGAGGAGCAGATGCTTCCCCGGACCCAGGAGGACGGGTGCTTCTCCGGGTTCGCCGAACCGGACGTCATCCTCACCCAGGAGTTCAACTCCTCCGACACCCCGTGCGCATACGGCGACGTCGACTCGGACCGCACGATGTACCTCGCCGGAGGATCCCACTCGGAGCATTTCCTCGACGCGCTTGAGACGGTCGGCAGGGAGCAGGGGATCCGGATCGTCCCCGTCCTGAAGATGGGCTGTGTACTGGGCATGAGCCTGCCGCACCTCAGTGGCGACCCCTACCCGGAGTGCGCGGAGTGGAACATCAGGGCCCAGCAGTACATCCTCGACAATCCGCCTACGGACGGGGTGTTCATGCCGGTGACGCGCCCCACCACAATCGAGGGCAACGGGCCGGACGTCGTGCCCCCCGAGTACGTCGCCATGGTGCAGCGGCTCACCGACGCCGGTATCCACACCTGGGGCGTGCGCGACACTCCGTGGCACATGGCGGGCCCTGGTGTGCAGGGCAATGCACGGCTCTGTGTCGCCGAGGGCGTCGGCGGTGACTGCGGTGTCGCCGAGGAGTCGAGCATGGCGCCGGTGAACCCGGCCCTGGAGGCCTACCGGGGCATGGACATGACCCACCTGGACATCACCCAGGCGCTGTGCCGAGACGGCCGCTGCCCGGCGGTGGTGGGCAACGTCCTAGTCTACCGGGACGGCCAGCACTTCACGTCACTGTTCTCGTCCCTTCTCGCCCCGGAGCTCAGCCGGCAGATGTACGGAACGTCCTGACGGTCCGGGTGGACGTTCCGGGTGTCGTACCCCGGGGCCGGCTGAGAGTGCGCTTAGTATCGAGGTCGACATGGAGGCGGCCTACACGACCACAGGGGACCGGCCGGCACCCGTTCTCGGCGGGCGTCGGTCGGCCCGTCGTACCCACCGTCGGGACATCGACGGGCTCCGGGGCCTGGCCATCGCCCTGGTCGTGGTGTTCCATGTCTTCGTCGGCAAGGTCTCCGCCGGCGTCGACGTCTTCCTGCTCATCGGCGGGATCTTCTTCTTCGCCCCGCAGATCCGCAATGCGCTGAACCCGGCCGGGCTCACCGTGGTGCAGTCGGTCCTGCGGATCGTCCAACGGTTGTACCCGGCGCTTCTCACCGTGGTGTCGCTGGTGATGCTGCTGGCCCTGGTGGTCTACCAGGTGTCGCGGTGGGCCCAGGCCGGCGGGGACGCCGCGTCCTCGCTGCTCTACGTCCAGAACCTGCACCTCGCCGCCGCGGGGGCGGAGTACTCGGCGGTGAACCGGGACGTCAGCCTGTTCCAGCACATCTGGTCGATGTCGGTGCAGCTGCAGATCTACCTTGGCTCCCTGCTGGTCATCGTGGTGTTCGCGGCGGTGTCCCGGTGGCGGGGACGGACGGGGGGCCGGTTGCTGCACCGCACCTTGTCCGTCGCCACCGTGCTGAGTTTCGCCTACGCCGTCTGGCTCGGCGCCCATGACCAGGCGATGAACTACTACTCCCCGTTCTCCCGGTTCTGGGAGATCGGGCTGGGCGGACTGTTCGGGCTGTGGATGGTCGGCCGCGGGATCCCGTGGGTGTGGCGCTGGCTGCGCTGGCCCGCCGGGGTCCTGGGCCTGCTGCTGATCGTGGCCACGGGCCTGTTCCTCGACGGGGCGGCGCAGTTCCCCGGCCCCTGGACGCTGGTCCCGCTGGTCGGCGCGGTACTCGTCATCGCGGCGGGCACGCCCGTCCTCGAACCGGACGGTGACCGTGTCCGCGCCGCAGCCGAGGGCCGCACCGTCGGGTCCGTGGGCGTGACCCGCCTGCTGGAGGGCCGGTTCTTCCAGTTCCTGGGGAGGATCTCCTACAGCCTGTACCTGTGGCACTGGCCGTTGCTGGTCCTGGCCACCTACCTGTTCTCCGCCTCGGCCGGCACCCGCGGTCAGGGGGACGGCCTCGCCGGCATCACGGCGACGCTGGGTACCGGACGCGGCGTCGCCGTCGGCACGGGCGTGGTGGTCCTGTCCCTCGTGGCAGCCTGGCTGACCCACCGCTACGTGGAGACCCCGCTGCGGCAGAAGGGGAAACCGGAACGTTCCTGGATGCTGTGGGACCGCCGGTACTGGGCCGCGCTGCTGCGCTCACGGGCGAAGGTCGTCACCGTGGCGGTCCTCGTCGTCGCCACCGCCGCGGTGTTGTCCTCGGAACGTCTGGTGCAGGTCCACACCGCCGGGCCCGCCCTGGTCGTCGGTGAGGACAGCCCGGAGTACGACGACTACCCGGGTCCGCAGGCGTTCCTGGAGGACGCACCCGTCCCGGACGGGGTCGATGTCCGGCCGGCCGCGGTCTGGAACAAGGAGACCATGCTCCCGGAGACCGCCCTCGACGGTTGCCTGGTCGAGGTCGAAGGGGAGGACCTCGTCCTCACCCACGACCAGGGGTCGTCGGACGTCCCCTGTGTCTACGGTGACACCGACTCTGACCGCACGATGTACCTCGCCGGCGGATCGCACTCCGAGCATTTCCTCCCCGCCCTCGACATCATCGGCAAGGAACGGGGCATCCGGGTCGTCCCGATGGTGAAGATGGGGTGTGTCCTCGGCATGCGGATCGAGCGGATGCGCGGCGGTGACTACGGGGAGTGCTACACCTGGCAGGATAAGGCGACCGGGTACATCCTCGACAACCCGCCGACCGACGGGGTTTTCATGACCACCACCCGGCCCACCGCCCGTACCGGTGCGGGGCCCGACCAGGTGCCGGACGGGTATGTCGACGTGGTGCGGCGGTTCAGTGAGGCAGGCATCCACACCTGGGGCGTGCGGGACAACCCGTGGCGTCAGAATAACGGGGAGCTCGGCAATTCGATGCTGTGCGTCGCCGACGGTGGCGACCCCGGCGAGTGCGGTCCGTCCGCCGCCGAACTGCTCGAGGACAACCCGGCCCTGGAGGCGTACCGGGGCCTGGACATCACCCACGTCGACCTGACCGCCGCCTACTGCCGGGACGGTGTCTGCCCCGCAGTCGTCGGCAATGTGCTGGTCTACCGCGACGGCAACCATTTCACGCCCGCCTGGTCGGCGATGCTGGCACCGGAGCTCTCCCGGCAGATGTACCACCCGGACTCCGTCGAGGACCTTCGTCGCACCGTCGCGGAGGCGGTCCGGGCCACCGACGGTGCCGGGGACGGGGCGACGGCGCCGGCGTTGGCGCCGAAGGACGTCCGCCGGCTGCCGAAACCCGAGCCGGTCCCAGAGCCGGGTTGGGTGGGGCCCGGTTACGTTGACCAAGGCTGGGTGGCGCCGGGGTGGGCCGAACCGGCCTACGCCCCGCCCTACTGAGCCACCTCCGGTCAACCTCGTTCACCTGCACTGTCGCCCGGCAGGCGACACCCCCTGTAACGCTCCGGGCCCGCCATATGTTCTGAAACTAAGGTCCGGGGCGGTATGCTCTAGTGCGCCATGAACTCTTCCACCACGCAGCCAGGGACGAACAGAGCGTCCGCAGGACGTCCCCGGACGGCGCACCGCAGGGACATCGACGGGCTCCGGGGTCTGGCCATCGCGTTGGTCGTCGTCTTCCACGTCTTCGTCGGTCGAGTCTCCTCCGGTGTGGACGTGTTCCTCCTGGTCGGTGGAATCTTCTTCTTCGCCCCGCAGATCCGCAACGCCCTGAATCCGGCCGGGCTCACCGTCGTACAGTCGTTCCTGCGGATCTTCCGGCGTCTCTATCCCGCGCTCATCACGGTCGTCGGCGCGACGCTCGTCCTGGCGGTGCTGGTCTACGCCGAGGTCAGGTGGGTGAACGCGGGGACGGACGCCGCGTCGTCGCTGCTGTACGTCCAGAACTTCCACCTGGCCAGCGAAGGCCAGGAGTACACGGCGATCAACCGGGACGTCAGCCTGTACCAGCACATCTGGTCGATGTCGGTGCAGATGCAGATCTACCTCGGCTCGCTGCTGGCCATCGTCCTGCTCGCGACCCTGTTCCGTCGACGCAGCAAGGCCGGGGCCGCACTGCTGCACTGGCTGCTCGTGCTCGGAACGCTCGCCAGTTTCGGCTACGCCACCTGGCTGGGCCAGCATGACCAGGCGACGAACTACTATTCCCCGTTGTCCCGCTTCTGGGAGATCGGGCTGGGCGGGCTCTTCGGCATCTGGCTGCTGGGTATCGCCATCCCGCGGGCCATGCGGTGGGTGCGGTGGCCAGCGGGCCTCGTGGGGCTGACACTGATCGTCGTCACCGGCCTGTTCCTCGACGGGGCGGCCCAGTTCCCGGGGCCGTGGACCCTGGTGCCGTTGGCGGGCGCGATGCTGGTCATTTTCGCCGGGAACCCGGAGTCCACCGGTGGACTGTCGGAAGCGGCACCCGCCACCGGCGTCAGCCGGATGCTGAACAGCCGGTTCTTCCAGTTCCTCGGCCGGGTCTCCTACGGGCTCTACCTGTGGCACTGGCCGTTGCTGACGCTGGCGACCTTCTGGTTCTCCACGTCCACCGCTTCCCAGGCAGGTGGGCTCCGTGGTATCACCGCCAGTCTCGGAACGACCGAGGGGGCCGTCGTCGGCTGTGGAGTCATCGCCCTGTCACTGTTGCTGGCCTGGTTGACGCTGCGCCTGGTGGAGACCCCGCTACGGCAGAAGGCCAAGGCCCACCGCTCATGGGTCCTGTTCGACCGTGGTTACTGGCGGGCCTCCCTGCGTTCAAAGGGCAAGGTCGTCGCCACCCTGGTGATGGTGCTGGCCACTGGCGCAGTGTTCGCCTTCGGCCCCGTGGCACAGGCCCGGATCGACAACCGGGCCCGCGAACTCAGCGTGCAGGACGTCGACCCCACCGAGTACCCCGGGCCGAATGCCTTCCTGCAGGACGCCGATGTGCCCGACGGGCTCCCCGTTCTGCCGGACCCGTCGGACGATGCGCCGATGCTCGCCGACACGCTGAAGGACGGCTGCCTCGCCCACTTCGACCACACCGACCTGGTGATGACGAAGTGGTTCAACGAAGAGGACGAACCGTGTGTCTACGGCGACGTGGAGTCCGACCGCACCATGTACCTCGTCGGTGGCTCCCACTCCGAGCACTACCTGCCTGCGTTGGAACTCATCGCCAAGCAGCGCAATTTCAAGATCGTGCCGTTGCTGAAGCTCGGCTGCGTCATCGGCATGGACATCCCCAAGTGGGACGGTTCCGACTACCCGGAGTGCCGCGAGTGGCAGCAGAAGGCCGAGGACTACATCTTCGAGAACCCGCCGTCCGAGGGGATCTTCATGACGGTCACCCGCCCCACCACGATCGAGGGCGACGGGCCGGACCAGGTACCGCAGGAATACGTCGAGATGGTGCGTCGGCTCTCTGACGCGGGCATCCACACCTGGGGTGTGCGGGACACCCCGTGGGTCCTTGACGCGCCCGGTGTCCAGGGCAACGCGCGTCTCTGCGTCGCCGAGGACCGTGGCGAGGACTGCGGTGTGGATGAGGCGGAGTCGTTGGCACCGGTCAACCCCGCGCTCGCTGCCTACCGTGGCCTCGACCTGACGAATATCGACCTCACCGATGCGGTGTGCCGTGACGGCCGGTGCCCCGGTGTGGTCGGCAATGTACTGGTCTACCGGGACGCCCAGCACTTCACCAATCTCTTCGCCGCGATGCTGGCCCCGGAGCTCTCCCGCCAGATGTACGACCCGATGGCGGTGGAGGAGTCCCGCCGTGCGGCGGAGGAGGCGGCGGATGCCGCGCCCGCCGTCCCGGCCGGGGACGCACCGAAGGACGTCTTCCGCCTGCCGAAGCCGGGCGAGGACGCCGAGGGCGGGGAGGTGCCTGGAGCCCCGGACCCGGCAGAACCCCCGGCGCCGGTCGTGCCGGACCAGGGGTGGGTTGACCCCGGTTACGTCGACCCGGGTTACGGGTGGGTCGACCCCGGCTACGTGGACCCGGGGTACGGGTACGTGGACCCCGGTTACGTCGACCCGGGTTACGGGTACGCGCCGCCTTACTGACCCGGTGACCCGGGGTCGCTGGCGTCCATGAGGTCCTGGACGGTGGCGAACTCGTCCAGGCCGAGGCGCTCCAGCATTCCCTCGGAACCGTCTGACGGCCAGACCTCGGGTCCGGCGACCGGCAGGAAACCGAGGGCGTCACCTTCGGGCAGGCAGAAGATGACGGTGTCCATCGCCGTCAGGTTCAGCAGCGCGTCGCCCAGCAGGTCGGTGGGGAAGAGCGTCACGAGGATGACGTCGGCCGGCCCCTCGGCGCCGTCGGTGCCGCCGCCGGCGTGGTCCTCCCCGTCACCGTCGCCGTCCCCGTCACCGTTGCCGCCGGCGACCAGCGCGGGCAGCGACGTGCGGATCTCCGGGGAGGAACGAATGCCCTCCAGGTACGCCTGCGCGAGATTCTGGCGGTGGAGACGCTGGTTCGTGTCCTCGTCCTGCAATGACCGCACGTACATCGCCGGGGTGCTGTGCGGCAGCGCCTCCGGATCGGTCTCCTGCTCGACGGCCCATTCCGCGTAGCTGCGGATCGCCGGCTTCTCCTCGCCGGAGAGGAACTGCAGGTCCCGGGTGGCGGCGAACTTCGCCTCGGAGAGCTTCTGCGCGCCGCCGGTCATCGGGGCGTTGATGCCGTAGTAGGTCCACGGCGGGGCACTCGTGGGGTTGTGGCGGAACACGACCTGGGCCACGGAGGTGGGCTCACTCATCGTCGGCACCTCCCGTGGCGGCGAGCTGCAGCACCGCGACCATGAAGTCGCCGGCGCCGTCGTCGAAGGGGTGCAGTTCCCAGGACGAGAACCGCTGGACGGTGTGCAGGCCGGCCGCGGCGACGTCCTCGTCGAAGGCCTCGACGGAGCGTCCCCGGGACAGGCCGAAACCGACGACGAGGCGTCCCCCGGAAGCGAGGCGGGACGCCAGCACGCCGAGCGCTTGGCGGTGCGCGGCGTCCGGGATGAAGGCCAGGACGTTGCCGGCGGAGACGATGAGGTCGAAGGGGCCGACCGGCACGTCGTCGGAGGACGCCAGGTCACCGACGTTCCACTCGACACCGGATCCCGCGTAGCGGCCCCGGGCGTAGTCGACGAGCTGGGGGTCGATGTCGACGGCGGTGACGACGTGGCCACGGGCCGCCAGGCTCACGGCGACGCGCCCGGTCCCGGAACCGGCGTCGAGGATACGGGCGTGACGGGGGGCCATGGCGTCGACCAGGCGTGCTTCGCCGTCGATGTCCTTGCCCTCGTGCTCGAACCCCTCCCACCGGGCGATATAGCGCTGTGAGTGGTCGGGGTCGGCCCCGGTGACGGACGCCCAGGTGGTCGAGGTGGTTCCCGACGTGGGCCTGGGCTCGGGTACAGACATGGGCTGGATCGGACTCATGCCCACCAGTATGCCAGTACCCCGGTGGGGTGAGGGGACGTACGGCAGGCAGGGGGTTCTCCGCCCGGTCCCGCCTACCCGACCGCGTCGAGGATCTCCTGTGCGGTGGCCAGGCAGGCGTCGCGGTCGGCGTCGACCAGTCCGATGCGGGACCGCCGGTCGATGAGGTCCTCCACGGTGAGGGCCGCTTCGTGGGTGACATGCCACGCGAACTCCGCCCGGACGGTGTCGATGCCCGGCGCCACCGGCTCCAGGGGGCGGTCCACCGGGCAGGTGCGCAGGACCGCCGGTGCCTCGTGGCCGAAGCGTTCCACCATCGAGGCCGGTAGGCCGGCGAGGTCACTGGGGCGCACGTCCCGGACACCGGCGGAACCCGGTGCGCCGACCAGGGGGATGCCGGTGGTCAGGCAGGGGCCCGGTGTGGCACCGGTCTCGCGGAGCAGGTCGGCGACCAGGTCCACGGTCTGCTCCGCCATCAGCCGGTACTCGGTCAGCTTGCCGCCGGTGACGGTGACCAGGGTGGCGTCCTCGTCCTGCCCGGTGAGGATCACGTGGTCACGCGACAGGTCCGCGGTGGAGGTCGGTTCCCCGTCCGATGCCCCGTCGGTGAACTGCACCAGGGGGCGCAGTCCGGCGAACGCGCCGAGGACGTCGTCGGTGGTGAGGTCCACGGCCAACGCCTGGTTCACCACGTCGAGGATCCACTGCACGTCGGAGTCGGGGACGTCGGGGACGTCCGGGATGATGTCGGTACCGAGGTCCTCGTCGGTGATGCCGACGTAGCAGCGCCCGAGTTGCTGGGGGAGGATGAAGCAGAATCTGCTGGTGTGGCCGGGCACCGGCACGGTCAGCGCCCCGGTCGGGTTCCCGACGGCGGCGGAGTCGATGACCAGGTGCGTCCCGCGGGACGGGCGGACGGTGACCTGCGGGTCCAGCTGTCCCGCCCAGACTCCGGTGGCGTTGACCACCGCACCGGCGGAGACGGTGACCGGGGACGAGCCCTCGTCCAGGACGTCCTGCAGCACCACCGAGTGCCCGTGGGCCTCGACCGCACGGCAGTGGGTGACGACCCGGGCGCCGTACCCGGCGGCGGTGCGCACCAGGGCGGTGACCAGGCGGGCGTCGTCGATGAGCTGGCCGTCATGGTTGACGTAGCCGAAGCGCAGGTCGGAGGTGTCGACCGCGGGGCAGAGTTCGGCGACGCGTCGGCTGCTGACCGTCCGCGACGGTGGCAGGGTGGTCGAGGGCGTGCGCGCGGCGACGCGGAGGGCGTCGCCGGCGATGAAGCCGACGCGTGGGGCCGTCTTCTGCCCGCCGGTGTAGCGGTCCTGGACCGGGACGACCTGCGTGATCGCGCGGGTGAGGTGAGGGGCCGTGGTCCCCATGAGGATGCCGCGCTCCAGGGCGGACCGGCGCGCGATGCCGACGTTGCCGGTGGCGAGGTAGCGCAGTCCGCCATGGGCGAGCTTGGACGACCACCGCGAGGTGCCGAAGGCGATGTCGTGGGCGTCGACGATCAGGACGTCCAGCCCGCGGGTCGCCGCATCCAGGGCGATGCCGGCGCCGGTGACGCCGGCGCCGATGACGACGAGGTCGACGTGCGTCGTGCCGTCACCGCTGCGGAGGGCGTCGAGTTCGCGGGCGCGACGGGCGGCGTTGAGGCGGGTGGCGTCGGTGTTGAGGTGCGGCATGGTCCCGAGCATATGCGTGGGGCGTGACGCGAGGGGATGAATCCGACGTACCACCTGTCTTACCACCCTACTTAGTAGGTGGTAAGACAGGTGGTAAGTCGGGTGGTAAGTTGAGTGGTATGCAGCGAGATGAGTTGGCCGACATCCTCAATGACCTGCGGATCGTCGGTAGTGACGACCGCCGTGTCGAAGTGAAGAGCGGTGTCGGGAAGTCCATCCGGGACACGTTGAGCGCCTTCTCCAACGGTGACGGGGGCATACTCGTCGTCGGACTGTCCGAGCAGGACGACTTCGCCCCCGTCCCCGACTTCAACGCGGTGACCGCCCGGGACCAGCTGCTCTCCCGGTGCGACGAGATGACGCCGGTCGTGCGTCCCGACATCGACATCCTTCCGGTGCCGGGTGGGCCGGAATCTGCGCAGGTGCTGGTCGCGGAGATCCCCGAACTGCAACCGCGGGAGAAGCCCTGTCACATCACGGCGGCGGGTCAGTACCAGGGTAGCTTCCTGCGTTCCGGCGACGGGGATGTCCGTCTCCGCCACTACGAGATCGACCGGCTTCTCGAGGAGCGGTCCCAGCCGCAGTGGGACGAGGAGCCCGTGGAGGGCGCTACCCGGGACGACCTGCTGGGTGAGGTGGTCGAGGCGTACCTCGAGGGACAGCGGTCACGCAGTCCGCGAGCATTCCGGCAGGGGGAGGAGACGGCGCTTCGCCGACTGGGGATCATCCGCGACGGACGGCCCACCCTCGCGGCTCTGTTGGCTGTCGGGGACTTCCCCCAGGAGTACTTTCCACGGCTCACGGTGTCCTTCTCGGTCTTCCCTGGGTCGACGAAGGGGGAGGTGGGTGAAGGCATCCGGCTGGTGGACAGTGCCACCTGCTCCGGACCGATTCCCGAACAGGTGGACGACGTGGTGTCACTGGTCGCGAGAAACATGAGGACGGCCGGGGTCGTCGAGGGGGTCCACCGCAGGGACCTTCCGGACTATCCGCTTCCCGCGGTGCGCGAGGCGGTGGTCAACGCGCTGATGCACCGCGACTACTCGCCGTCGGCACGAGGTGCCCAGGTACAGGTCAACATGTACGTCGACCGACTGGAGGTGGTCAGTCCCGGTGGTCTCTACGGTGCCGTGACCGTCCGCAGCCTGGAGGACCCCGAGGTCAGCTCCAGCAGGAACCAGCGGCTCTCGGCCCTGTTGGAGAACATCTCCTTCCCCGGCGGCGGTGCTGTCGCGGAGAACCGGGGGACCGGGTTCAGCGTGATGCGTACCGAACTGGAGAAGGCGTTGATGCCTCCCGTGGAGGTGCGGGACGACCTCACCCGGTTCACCGTGATATTCCGGCGTCGCAGGGTCGCTGACGGGGAGCGCCACCGTACGGCGAAGGACGCGGTCCGTGAGATGCTGGCGAAGCGCGAGAGTGTCAGCGCGGCCGAGGTCGTCGCCGCCACCGGGCTGAGTCGTAGTGCCGTGCAGAAAGCACTGAGCGACCTCATCGGGCACGGTGAGGTGGAGAGGACCGAACCGGAGCGCAGCCCGCGCCAGCGGTACCGGACTTACCACCCTACTTAGTAGGTGGTAAGACAGGTGGTAAGACAGGTGGTAAGTCGGGTGGTAAGTCAGGTGGGGGGACGGGGCGTGTCCGAAGTGCCTGTTTTGCCTCCCGAATGTGGTGCCACCGGGTATCTTGCCAACCATGAACACTGTGAGCTCGGTCCCTGTGCCCCCGATGAAGTTCAACCTGTGGGGCACCGTCGACGAGGCGAAGCCGTTGGGCGACTCCACCCGCTCCATGCTCGGCACGCTGATGGGTGTACGGGAGGACCCGTCCGCCACCGCGGCGAAGGACGTGCCCGTCACGGCGGTGACGTTGAGCCCGGTGCGGTTGGGGGAGGACGACCTGCAGGCGTTCGCCCGCATCGTCGGCGAGGCGCACGTGTCGGTCGACGACGACCAGCGGGCTCCCCGCGCCCGCGGAAAATCCTCACTGGACCTGCTGGAATGGCGTGCCGGGGCAGCGCACGTGGTGTCCGCGCCGGACGCCGTCCTCGCGCCGGGGACCGACGCGGAGGTGCTCGCGGTGCTGGAGTTCTGCTCGGCGGAGGGTATCGCCGTGGTGCCGTTCGGCGGCGGGACGTCCGTCGTCGGCGGCCTGACGCCGGCGGACACCGACGGGGAACGGACGTTCCGCGCCGTGGTCAGCCTGGATCTGGCCCGTTTCGACGAGCTCACGGACGTGGACTCCGAGTCCGGCCTGGCCACGCTCGGGGCCGGACTGACCGGTCCGGCGGCCGAGCTGCTGCTCGCCGACCACGGCCTGCAGATCGGCCACTACCCGCAGTCCTTCCCCTACGCCACCATCGGCGGCTACGCGGTGACCCGCTCCTCCGGGCAGAACTCCGCCGGATACGGCCGGTTCGACGACATGGTCCGTGAGCTCACCCTGGTCACCCCGGCCGGTGTGATGACCGTCGGCCACGCCTCCCCGGCCTCCGCCGCCGGGCCGGACCTGCGGGAACTGGTGATGGGCTCGGAGGGGGCCTTCGGCGTGGTCACCCGGGTGCGGCTGCGTGTCCACCCGGTACCGCAGGTCAAGCGCTACGAGGCCTTCACCTTCCCGGACTTCGCCACGGGTGTGGCCGCCCTGCGCGCCGTGAAACAGACCGGGACCGGGCCGACGGTGATCCGTCTGTCCGACGAGATCGAGTCCTCGATCAACTTGTCCTCCGGTGACAAGGCCGGCGAGTCCACGGCCCCGCCCGGCTGCATGTGCATCACCATGTACGAGGGGACCGAGGCGCACGCGGCCTCCCGGCACACGGAGACCCGCGAGCTGCTGCTCTCCCTGGGGGCGACGAGCGTGGGTGAGGAGCCGGCGCGGCACTGGGAACAGGGACGGTTCAACGCCCCGGTGCTGCGGGACTCCCTGCTGGACTCCGGTGCGCTGTGCGAGACGCTGGAGACCTGCACCGACTGGTCGAACGTTCCCCGGTTGAAGAAGGCGGTCGGCGAGGCGCTGGCGGACACCCTGAACTCCTCGGGCACCATGGCGCTGATCATGTGCCACGTGTCCCACGTCTACGCCGAGGGCTGCTCGTTGTACTTCACTGTCGTCGCCGCGCAGAAGGGTGACCCGGTGGCACAGTGGCGTCGGGCGAAGACCGCGGTGACCCGTGCCCTCACCGAGAACGGGGGGACGGTCACCCACCACCACGCCGTCGGTGCGGACCACCGCCCGTTCATGGCCGCCGAGATCGGGGAACTCGGGCTCGAGGTCCTGCGTGCGGTGAAGAACCGGCTCGACCCCGCCGGCGTCATGAACCCCGGCACGCTGATCGGAGCAGGAGCATGAGCAACGACTACGAGGTCGGGCACGTCGACCTGACGCGGATCGCCCTGCTGACCAACCCCCACGCGGGGAAGGGGGGCGCGGGTGCGGCCGCGGAGATCGCCCGGGACCGGTTCGCCGACCACGGCATCGACGTGGTCAGTATCCAGGGGGCCACCCCTGAAGGCGCCCGGGAACTGGCCGGGCGCATGGTCGCCGAGGACGGCATCGACGCGTTGGTGGTGTGCGGCGGCGACGGCCTGATCAACCTCGCCCTGCAGGAGCAGGCGGGGTCGGGCATGCCGCTGGGCATCATCCCCGCAGGCACCGGCAACGACCACGCCCGCGAGTACGGGATCCCGACGCACCCGCGCCGGGCGGCGGACGTCGTCGCCCGGGGTTTCACGACGACGACGGATCTCGGGTTGATGCGCAACGACGCCGGGGACGAGCACTGGTTCGGCACCATCGCCTGCGCCGGGTTCGACTCGCTGGTCTCCGACCGGACCAACCGCATCAGCTGGCCGAAGGGGCAGATGCGCTACAACATCGCCATCGTCGCGGAGTTCCTCAACTTCCACTCGATCCCCACCCGGCTGGTGCTCGACCCCGGGACGGACGGGGAGACGGTGGTGGAGGAGAACATGACGCTGGTGGCCATGGGCAACACCAGGAGCTACGGCGGGGGGATGTACATCTGCCCCGACGCCGACCACCATGACGGGATCCTGGACATCACCGTGCTGGAGCGCATGGGGCGGGTGAAGGCGGCGACGAAGTTCGTGAAGATCTTCGACGGCAGCTTCGTCGAGGAGCAGGGGGTGCACACCTACCGTGCGAAGAAGGTGCGCATCGAGATGACAGACCGTGGCGGCCAGCACATCAACGGCTACGCCGACGGCGACATGTTCGCGCCGTTGCCGATGGAGGTCGAGGTCGTGCCGGGGGCGGGAAAGTACCTGGTGCCGCGGCCGTAGGAGGCGGGGCCGCTCAGTGCCCGGTGGGTACCCCGGCGGCGACCTTCGCGGCGTCGATGCCGTTGGTGCGGGTCAACACCGGTGGGACGGAGGCAGCGGTCGGTGCGCTCGGTGCAGTCGCCGGACCGGCGGTGGCGCCCGACTTCTTCCCGCTGGACCCGGTGAGTTTCCGGATCACCGCCGCGGCGACGACCGGGTGGTCGATCTGTGCGCGGGTCACGCGGGCGTTGAGCATGCTGGGGAGCTTCATACCCGCTGATTCTATGCCACCGGACGCGCTAGTCTCGGGCTTATGACAAACAAGACAGACAGTTCAGCCAGTTCAGCGCGCCGTCTCGCCGTCGTCACCGGGGCCTCCGCCGGCATCGGTGAGGCCACCGCCGTCGCCCTCGCCGCCGACGGGTGGGACGTCGTCCTCGCCGCGCGTCGTCCGGAGAAGCTCCGGGAGGTCGCCGGACGCATCGCCCGCGACACCCCGGAGGCCGCCACCCACGTGGTCCAGGTCGACGTCACCGATCGGGGCAGCGTAGACGCGTTGGCGGCGGCGGTCCACGACCTCGGGGGACTCGACCTTCTGGTCAACAACGCCGGCGGGGCCCGTGGCCTGGACCCGGTGCTCGACGGGGACGTCGAGGACTGGCGGTGGATGTACGAGGCGAACGTCATCGGTACCCTGCAGGTCACCCAGGCGTTGTTCGGTGAACTGACCCGGACGGAGGCACCGCAGGTGATCAACGTCGTGTCCATCGCCGGCCGGGGCGCCTACCGTGGCGGGGCCGGGTACAACGCCGCGAAGTTCGGGGAGACCGCCCTGACCGACGTGATGCGGATGGAGTTCGCGGAGCAGGGTGTGCGGGTCTGCCAGATCGACCCGGGGCGGGTGGCCACGGACTTCAGCCTCAACCGGTTCAAGGGTGACGTCGAGCGTGCCGAGCAGGTGTACGACGGCGTCCTGAACCTGTCGGCGCAGGACATCGCCGAGACGGTCCGGTGGGTGGCGGGCCGTCCGGCACACATGGACGTCGACACCGTGATGATCCGTCCGACCGACCAGGCCTGAGGTCTCCGCCACCGGGGGTACGGTTATGCACCCATATGTGGTGTTTATGGACAACCTTTTATGGTGCAGGTCAGCGGCATTATGATAAAAACATCATGAATGCCAGACTCACACTCGAATCCCTGCGCTACGCCGACGCGGTGGCGGACACGGGATCGTTCAGCTCGGCCGCGCGTCGCTTCGGAGTCACTCAACCGGCACTGTCCATCAGCATCGCGAAGCTCGAGGAGCACCTGGGTGGCAGGATCTTCCTCCGTAACCCCCGGGGCACCTCGCCGACGGCGTTCGGCGCGGCGGTGCTCCCGCGCATCAAGCAGATCATCACCGACGTCGCCCGGATGGAGACCGAGGCGGTGTCCTTCGCCTCCAGCCGTTCCGGTACCGTGCGGGTCGGGGTCTCCCCGAAGATCGACAAGGCGATCGTCGGAGAGCTCAAGGACGCCGTCCACGGCCCGGAGGCCCTGGCGAGCGGCCACGGTCTGGTGCTGCTTGAGGCGGAACTCGAGCCACTGGAGGAGTTCCTGCAGGCCGGGAGTCTCGACATGATCATCGTCCCGGCGCTCGGCTCGCTGCCGGGGTACACCCACCGGCTGATCGACTCCGACTACCTCGTGCTGGTCGAACCGATGGACGACGACACCCCCGCGACCGTCCCCGTGGACGAGCTCGCCGACCGTGAGCTGATCCTGTGCCGTCACGGGTGCGGGATCACCCGGATGGTCTCCGACATGTTCGCCGAGTCCGGGCACCGGATGCGACGGTCGGAGATGGAGGTGACCCACTGCAGCGCCCTGCCGGGGTGGGCCGACAAGGGGATGGGCTCGGTGATCCTGCCGGAGCGCCACGTCTTGGACGGCATGCCCTCGCGTCGTATCGCCCGGGAGGACGGCACGCTGGTGGAGATGTTCTACGAACTGGTGTGGGACCCGGGTGCAGCCAGCGCGGTGTACCTGGACTCGCTGGCGGAGCACCTCACCGGGGTGTCGCCCTGGGCGCATAAGAGCAAGTGATTACCCCATAACCTTATCGCTCTCACCAGCTGAAACGTCCCGAACCTATAGTCAGGCTACCGACACCGAGTGACGGAACCGGCCGACCAGCGGGCCCGGGTCCGCCACCGCCGCTTCAGGAGGTTTGGACCGTTGACTGCCGTTGCCCCACCCGAGAAAGACCGCACCCCTCACCTCCGGCCGGAGGCCCGGCCCCACGGCGGGCGCTCCCTCAAGGGGGGCCACGCATGGACGCTGCTGACCACGACCGACCACAAGCAGCTCGGCATCATGTACCTGGTGACAGGCTTCCTGTTCTTCTTCGTCGGCGGCCTGATGGCCCTGCTGATCCGCGTGGAGCTCTTCCACCCGGGTTTGCAGTTCCTGTCGAATGAGCAGTTCAACCAGCTGTTCACCATGCACGGCACCATCATGCTGCTGTTGTTCGGCACCCCGGTGGTCTGGGGTTTCGCCAACTACATCATGCCGCTGCAGATCGGTGCACCGGACGTGGCCTTCCCCCGGCTGAACGCCTTCGGCTTCTGGCTGACCACCTGGGGCGGCATCATCATGCTCACCGGCTTCCTCACCCCCGGTGGCGCGGCGGACTTCGGCTGGACGATGTACATGCCGCTGGCGGACGCCATCCACTCGCCCGGTGTGGGCTCGCAGTTGTGGATCGTCGGTGTCGGTGTCGGCGGCGTCGGCAGCATCCTCGCCGGCGTCAACATGATCACCACGATCCTGTGCCTGCGTGCGCCCGGTATGACGATGTTCCGCATGCCGGTGTTCACCTGGAACATCCTGGTGATGTCCCTGCTGGTGCTGCTGATCTTCCCGCTGCTGACCGCGGCCGCACTCGGTGTGCTCTACGACCGCCTGCTCGGCGGCCATATCTACGACCCGGCCAACGGTGGCGCGATCCTGTGGCAGCACCTGTTCTGGTTCTTCGGCCACCCCGAGGTCTACGTCCTGGCCCTGCCGTTCTTCGGCATCGTCTCCGAGATCTTCCCGGTGTTCTCCCGTAAGCCGATGTTCGGTTACGTCGGCCTGGTGTTCGCCACGCTGTCGATCGCGGCGCTGTCGCTGGCGGTGTGGGCGCACCACATGTTCGTCACCGGTGCGGTGCTGCTGCCGTTCTTCAGCTTCATGACCTTCCTGATCGCCGTGCCGACCGGCATGAAGTTCTTCAACTGGCTGGGCACGATGTGGAAGGGCCGGATCACCTTCGA
>NZ_JALIEA010000009.1 GCF_022869005.1 Corynebacterium kalidii
CGAGCTGAAGAAGCGCAACCGGCCCCTCGAGCAGGAGAACGAGGTGCTGCGGCGTGCGGCGGCGTATCTGTCGCAGGCGAACCTGCCGTCAAAAGGTTCTACCCGCTCGTGACAGAGCTCGCCGCCGCAGGGATCTGGCCTTGCCCGCAAATCGTGGACAGGTAACTAAGCTGCCTTGGGCACCTCAGCAGCAGGTTTGTTGAACAGATTCATTTCGAACTCCACCGGCGGGACGTAACCCAGCGACGAGTGCAGCCGTCGGCGGTTGTAGACCACCTCAATCCACCGGGCGACAGCCTGGCGTGCCTCAGCCCGGGTGGGCCAGGTGCACCGGTCGTAGAATTCGGTTTTCAACGTGGCCCACACACTTTGAGGCCATCGCATTGTCCCAACACACCCCGGTCCGGCCCATCGACTGCAGTACGTGCAGGTCCTGGCACACTCGGTGCATCTGTTCGCTGGTGAACTGGCACCCACGATCAGCGTGGAACACCACATCATCGGGCAGCTCACCGCGTAGGGTGTGGGCCATGCACAGGGCCGTTCCACCAGGTCGGTGTGCATGTGGGTGTCCATCGCCCAGCCGATGATCCGCCGGGAATGCCCGTCGGTGACCGCCGCCAGATACACCCAGCCTTCACCGGTGCGAAGGTAGGTGATGCCGGAAAACCAGCATCGGTTACGTCCACCCTGGTCCCAGGCCCGTTGTGCCCGGTCGGGGATCGTGCGGGCCTCGACACCAGGCAGCGTGGTCACCGGGGAGAACTTCTTGGGGCTAATGCCCTCCAAGCCCTGGCGCAGCATCGACTTCGCCACGGTCTTGCGGTCAACGGTCATCCCTTCACGGGCGAGCTGGGCGTGCACCCTGGGAGCGCCGTAGACCTCGTCGGATTCGGTGAATACCTTCCGGACGTTCGCGTCGAGGTCGTCGCGCTCACGGCGTCTGGGCGATGGTTCTCTCGCTTGTCTGGCCGCCCAGGCGTAGAACCCAGACCGAGACACTCCCAGCAGGCGGGCCATACGCTTGACCTTGTAGTTCGTCTTCTCCTGCGCCATCAGTTCGAACCGTTCGTCGGTGGCTGCTTGGCAGCGAAGAAGGCTGCTGCTTTTGCCAGGAACTCATTGTCCTTGTGCAGATCAGCGACCTGGCGGCGCAGTCGTTTGAGTTCGGCGCGTTCATCCAGATCCAGCTCGCCGGTGGGTTCCCCGGCCTGGTGGGCACGTTCGGCGGCGACCCATTTACCTAGCGTCTGGGCTCCGACGCCCAGTTCGCGGGCGACCTCGGCGATGGTGCGGCCGGTGTCGATGACTAGGCGGGCAGCCTCGTGCTTGTACTCGGGGCTGAAGTTTCGCCGTGGTCGCTTGCCAGCGGTGTTGTCGGTCATGGTGACATCCTCTCGTGTGGGACAGATCCCGCTAAATCGGCTGTCCACTCAACGAGGGTAGGGCCAGATCCCTGTGACGGTGACGTGTCGGGTGCTCAAGCTCTCCCGCCAGCCCTACTACCGGTGGCTGGCTGACCCCGTCACCCCGAACGAGGTGGTCGAGGCGTATCGCGCGAACGCGCTGTTCGACGCCCACAAGGATAACCCTGAGTTCGGGCACCGCCTCCTCGCCGACGAAGCACGCGATGTGGGTGAGCCGATGGCCGACCGGACCGCGTGGCGGATCACATCGAGCAATGGCTGGTGGTCCGTGTTCGGGAAGAAACGGGCCAAGAACGGGAAGAAGCCTGGTCCGCCCGCCCATGACGATCTCTGCGCCGTGGTCGATGAGCATGGTCGTACCCGGCATGTGTTCACTGCGACGCGGGCGAATGAACTCTGGCTCGTGGACATCACGGAACACGGAACCGCGGAAGGCAAGCTCTACTGCTGTGCGATCAAAGACGCCTTCAGCCGGCGCATCGTCGGGTACTCCATCGACTCCAGGATGAAGTCCCGCCTGGCTGTCCAAGCACTTGAGAATGCGGTCCAGATGCGCGGTGACGTCGTCGGTTGCGTGGTCCATTCGGACAGAGGATCTCAATTTCGAAGCCGGAAGTTCCTGCGTGCTCTGGCCAGCCACGGCATGGTCGGTTCTATGGGCAGGGTGGGTTCGAGCGGCGACAATGCCGCGATGGAATCGTTCTTCTCTCTCCTGCAGAAGAACGTCCTTGATCGGCGTTCCTGGATCACGCGTGAGCAACTGAGGATCGCGATCGTGACCTGGATCGAGAGGACCTATCACCACCGACGACGGCAGGCCCGTCTGGGACGTTTGACCCCGATCGAATTCGAGGCCATCATGACCAAGGACGTCGCCCTCGCGGCGTGACTAACAACTGTCACCTAAACGTGCA
>NZ_JALIEA010000010.1:0-96770 GCF_022869005.1 Corynebacterium kalidii
GCAGCGCCGGTCGCTCTGACTCGCATTAATCTACACAGCACCCACCACAGACACAAAACACCAGGTCACACCACCACTAACCCAACACCAGACCGAAATACCGTTCCACCCCGCTCCGCGGACCGACCTCGACGGCGCCGCGGGACCGGAGGAACATCGCCACCGCGACGGTCGTCCATGCGATGACGGCGAGAAGACACCACACCAGGGCCCAGCCCCGGAGGCCGACACCGACCCCGTAGGTGAGCCACCCGGCCAACGCGAGGTTGACCACCAGTACGATACCGGCGACAACCTTGCGACCTGCCTGTTTTTTCGTCACGGTGATGGAAAGCATGCTGGTTGTCGCCGCTATCGTCATCATGGCGTACGAGATCACGACCGCCACGGAGGCGAACCATCCTGCACCGTCCGTGGGCCGCATCATCTGCATGCCACGGTCCCCTCCCACCGCACCGAGGCCGTGTTCGAGCCCCCACGCCAGGAGGTACACGGCCAGGAACGAGACGGGAACGACCCACGCCCTCCGGAGGACGGCATGTTGCCAGTCCCGCGGGGCGCCACCGTAGACCATCCATATCCCGGCGGCCCGCTCGGCCTGCACCACCCGGACGAATAACGTCGTCCCGGCGAGAACGACCGTCAGGGCGAGCCCTACCAGCGCCGCACCGGCGTCCGACATCGCACGGAGCACCAGCTGGCCCGGCACCATCACCAGGAAGAACCCGACGACCGTACTGGTCGTCCCCGACCGGGCCATACGCTCCATGACCCGTCGGTGTCCGTCGGGGTGCCGCGCGAGCCGGTCCCACGCGTCGTCACCTGCGGACCGTCCCAGACCGTCGACGCCGCCCCGTCGGATCCTGCGGCCGTCCACCAGCACACCGACGACGGCCAGGGTCACGGCGATCACGGCGGGCAGCCACCACCTCGGGCCGTCCTGTACGCCGCGGAGCACCGCGACACCCCACATGGCGGCGACACACACCAGGTAGAGGGCCGTGCCCGCCACGGTCGAGATCACCAGGTGCGTCCACTGGGCATTCCTGCCCAGTCCCAGCGCACGGAGTTGGGTGACGGGCATCCGGAACACCGGGATGGCCGCCGCCCCCAGGACACCGAACAGGACCTCCGCGACCGTCAGGCGTGGCCCGCCCATGTCCTCGATGAGAACCATGTAACAGAACATGAGGAGTCCGACGGAAATCCACCGGCCGGCGGCTTCGGTCCTGAACTGCGCGATGCACAGGGCACGGTGGGTACGGGCTGAGATTCGCCCCGAGGGTGAGGCGATGACGACGTCACTCATCGCGACGCCCCCGCACCAGTACCGTCTCGGGCAGATCCGCGTACTCGACCCGGACGTCCAGTCCGTCGGCGGCCCGGAAGACGTCCGGCACACCCGACCCGAGGTCCAGGACGACACGGCGGGACCCCGCGACCGCCTCGTCACGCAGGACAGGACACGACACACCCTCGAGGAGCCCGTCGACCGCGCCGGCCGTCCCGGTCGCCACGACGGTCGACGACAGGAGGTCGTCGACGTCGACGGCCCCGGACGTCCGCCCGTCGTCGATGAGGATCACCGAATCGAGGAGTAGCGACACGTCCTCCACATGATGCGTGGAGATGACGAAGGCCCGCGCGGCGGCGGTGTCACGGGAGACCTCCTCGAGGAGCTCCCGGTAGAGGATGTCACGGTTCTGGACGTCGAGCCCCAGGTAGGGCTCGTCCAGCAGTGTCACCTCCGCCCGTGCCGCCAACCCCAGGACCACACCGACGAGCGTCTTGCGCCCACGTGACAGGTCGTCGAACCGGGCAGCGGGATCGAGGCGGAAGAGGCGCTGCAGACGGTGTGCGTAGTCGCCGTCCCAGTGCGCCCACCGCGCCGCGCCGAGGTCGAGGAGTGTCCCGACCTTCATCTGTCCGGGATACGGGACATCCGCACCCGCGAGAATGATCCGGTCGAGCACGGGCTGGTTGTCCCGGACCGGCTCACCGTCCATCGTGACCTCGCCCTCGACCGGGACCTGTCCGGCCAGGGCGCGCAACAGCGTCGTCTTCCCTGCCCCGTTCGGCCCGATGAGCCCGTGGACGTGCCCGTGCGGGATATCGCAGGTCACGTCGGCGAGCGCCGGGGATGTGCCGTAGGTCTTCCGTACGCCACGGAGTGAGAAGGTGCCCATCACAGTGCTCCCTGTCGTTGGTAGTAGGTACGTTCGGCCGCCTGGACGAGGCCCGTGGGGCGTGCCCGGTCCCCGCGCAGCAGGGTGTGTGCGGTGTATGCGACGACCGTGGCGGACACCGCCAGCACCACGACCGCCCCGACGACGGGGCCGGGTCCGCGGAGCGGGTCGGCCGTCCCGACCGTCATGGCCGTCCCGATGACCGGGACGACGGCGACCATCGACATCAGGACGGTACCGCTGGTCGCGATCAGCGGCACGACGACGATGCAGAGCACGGTGAAGGCGACGGTCAGAAGGACCTGTCCGACAGGCATCTGTGCCGGTGGACGCACTCCGCCGACGAGGCCTGTCGATGTCGCCAACGCGACCAGGGCAACCAGAGACAGGACGGCCACCGCCGAGGCCACGTACGCGTGCCTGAGCCAGCGGCGCACCGGTATCCCCATGACCGTCCAGCCACGCAGACCACCGGCCAGGACGCCCGCGACAGTGGGGAAGAGAACCACCGTCAGCGGCATCGACGACGCCAGGTCCAACGGACCGTCGTCCGCCGTGCCGACAGTCATCCGGACCAGGGAGAATCCCCCGGCGAACAGGGCGACGGCCGCCAGCGACGCCGCCCCGACCGGGAGGTACACCAGCCGCCACGGCAGCGGTCCCGGGACGGACGGCAGACGGCCGACCAGCGTCGCCCACCCACCGCCGGCCCGCCGGGACGCCGCCGGGACACGGCGGTCACCCCGGACCGTCCTGCGCGCCGACACGCACTGCTGCACGGCGACCGCGAGGGCGCCGAGGAGGAACCCGGTGTAGGCCCGCCATCCGGCGGACGCGACGGCCCCCACCGCGCAGAACAGGGCCGCGCCCACCAGGACCGCAGCGGCGGCGTCCCTCGTCCAGTACCGCAGCGGCAGTCCGAACGCACGGTAACGGCCGCTCTCCGGGACCATGACCCACATCGCCAGCCCACTGAGCAGCGCGACCCACGGGACGCCCCGGTACCCGTCGCCGTCGCCGTCGCCGCCGAAGGACAGCATCGCCCAGACCACGAGGAGGAGCGGCACCACCAGCAGGTGCTCGACCCGGGGGTACATCTGCAGCCGCAGGCGGAGGCGGGACGGGTGGACGGATACGCCGGGTGCGCCACGTGCGCCGCTCATGGTTCCGGCTCCCCGGTCAACGCCAGCACGGCGTCCTCGGTGCCCAGTCGTTCCCTGGTCACACCGGGCCAGTCGGGCAACACCCCGCCGTCGAGGTCGACGTCCACCGACATGCTGCCGGCGACGTCACGCATGGCGGTCGGCCGTGCCCCCGGCAGGTTCCTCACCTCGTCCAGGACGGCGGTCATCCTCGCGGTGCTGCCGGTGAGACGGACGACGCGCTCCCCGAGCTCGGCCCCGTCGATGTCGTGGCTGAGGGATCCCTGAGCGCCGAGGACGAGCAACCGGTCGACGACCCGTCCGGCGTCCGCGAGCTGGTGCGTGGACAGCACGATACAGCGTGGGTCGTCCTCCCGGGCGTCGGCGAGCACCTCGTAGAACAGTCGGCGGTTCTGGACGTCCAGGCCGGAGTACGGCTCGTCCAGCAGGGTCAACGGTGCGCGGGACGCCAGGCCGACGACGATGCCCACCATGGAGCGCTGTCCCGTCGACAGGGCCGACATCCGGGCGAAGCGGCGGAGCCCGAAGCGCCCGGTCAGGTCGTCGGCCATCCCCTGGTCCCAGTACGGGTACCGCGCGCCGGCGACCGAGAGCACCGTGGCGACGGACCACTGCGGCGGGTAGAGGACGTCGACCCCGGTGAAGCACACCCGGTTCATGACCGCGGCGTTCTCGAACGGTGTCCCGCCGGCGACGGTGACCGTCCCCCCGGTGGCACGGAGCTGGCCGGCGAGGATGCCCATGAGCGTCGTCTTGCCGACGCCGTTGCGTCCGACGAGCCCGACGGTGCCGTGACGCGGCAGGTCGACGGTGAGTCCCCGGAGGACGTGCCTGTCGCCGAAGGAGCGGTGGAGGTCCTCCACGCGGACCAACGGGTCCGGCAGGGTGGTGTGCTGTGGTGAATGCATGGTGCTTTCTCCTTGTCTGGTGCCGGGAGGCGGGGTGCCGGTGTCAGGTGGGACGCGCCCGTCGTCCGCCGATGATGCTGGTCATGGTCCAGTCGGGCTGGCCGAGGAGTGCCCGCCGGACGGCGTACCGGGACAGTCCGTAGGCGACCAGTGCGCTGACCGGGACGGCGACGACGCTCGGCCAGGGGGCCCACGCGGTGGTGACCCCGAAGACGGCGACCGCGACCGTCGCCACCACGTTGACGAAGATCAGCCACATGACCGCCGTCCCCCAGTCCTCGTAGGAGACGCTGACGGCGAAGGCCCCGCCGGTCACCGCCATGAACACCACGACGACGAGATACAGCGGCAGGAGGGACGTCGTGGAGGGCTGCCCGGACCCCGTGCCACCGACGAACGTGCCGAGGGGCAGTCCGCCCGTCACCGACACCTGGAATACGGTGGCGACGACACCCACCACGGCCTGCGGCACCGCGACAGCCACGAGGGTGTGGCCGACCCATGCACGACGCGTCATCCCCACCGCGGCCGCGGTGCTGCGGCTCGCGGCGACGACGGGCGCCGTCACCAGGGCCGCGACCAGGAATGCCCCGGTCACCGACTGACTGTCGCCCCGGTCGAACAGGATCCAGACGACGAACACGGCCACCGTCGCCAGCGCGGTCGTCCCCACCGGCTGGTAGACCGTCCGCCAGGAGACGGGCCCGCGTCGGGCGAGGAAGACGCGGTGATGCACGGGGGTACCGGCGTAGCGGTACCCGGTGCCGACGACACGTCCGGACAGGACGTGGCGGTGGTGGTGAAGGATCGCGGCGCCGGTCAGGACGATCGCCGCCGCGGGCAGGAGCGGCACCCATCCGGGCACCCCGGCCGACATGTCCGTCGGACGGGCCACCGCCCACACCGGCCAGGCCAGGTGGATGACCGCCACGAGGGCGACCAGCAGGCCATGGTCGAGGAGCCACCCGCGCACGGGCAGCCCCACCACCCGGTAGCGTGCCGGGCCCGGCACCAGCAGCAACACCGACAGGGCCGGGAAGAGGATCCCGCCGGTCACCGCGGGCCACGGTTCCCACCCCGGGGTGAACTGCACCAGCGTGGACGTGGTGAAGAACGCCATGACCCCGACGAGGAGCAGGAGGACCAGCGTGGAATCCGGCCGACGGTCGGCGCGTAGGCGCTGCCACGGGGTGCGCATCGTCGTGGTGGTCACGACCGCTCACCTCCCGTCAGCTGGAGCACGGCCTCCTCCAGGTCGACCGGCTCGGCGGCGAGGTCGGAGAGGTACGGCCGGGCGGCGCCACCGCCGGCACGGTCGCTCCCCAGGTCGACGACCGCCCGGCTCGCCCCCGCCATGTCCCGTCGTTCGAGGACGGTGAGTCCCGGCGCGTCGGCGACCAGGGCGTCGACACGTGCTTCGGATCCGGTGACCCGGTAGAAGCGCCCGGACAGGTCCTCGGCGTCGATGTCGTGGACCAGCTGTCCCCGCTCGAGCACCAGCACCCGGTCGACGATGCGTTCCAGGTCCGGCAGGTGGTGTGTCGAGACCACCACGAGGCGGGGGTCGGCCTCCACGGAGTCCATCAGTTCGCGGTAGAACAGGCGGCGGGTCTGGGCGTCGAGGCCCACGTAGGGTTCGTCGAACAACGTGACCGGTGTGTGGGAGGCCAGTCCGACGACGATACCGACCGCGGTGCGCTGGCCCCGGGACAGCACCCCGTAGGTGGAGGTCGGCGCCAGTCCGAAGGCCTCACACAGTCGTTCCGCCTCGGCGGCGTCCCAGCGCGGGTACCGCCGGGCGAAGAGGTCCAGGATCCCGGTGACCGTCCAGGACGGCGCGTAGTCGATGTCGACCCCGGTGAAGCTGGTGTCCGACAGGACGACGGGGTCGTCGAAGGCGTCGCGTCCGCCGCTGCGGACGGTGCCGGCGGACGGCTTGAGCTGTCCGGCGAGCATGCCGAGCAGGGTGGTCTTCCCCGCCCCGTTGCGCCCGACGAGTCCGACGACGCCGTCGTCGAGCTCCAGGGTGAGCGGCCCCACCACCGACGGTGCCGGCCGGGTGCCGCGCGCCCCGCCGGTGGCCCAGGGGTAGGACATCTCCGCGTCCACGAGTGTGATGGTCATGAGTACAGTCCTCTGCTTTCTGCGACCTGGTCGACCAACCGGTGGACCTCGTCGCGGGGCAGGTCGAGTTTGATCGCCTCGTCCACGAGTGGCACGAGGAAGTCCGCGGCGAAGGCGTCCCGACGTCGTGCGGTGATCCGCGCCCGGGCCCCGTCGTCGACGAACATGCCCAGGCCGCGTCGCTTGACCAGCACCCCGCGCTCGACGAGCAGGGTCAGTCCCTTCCGCGCGGTGGCGGGGTTGATGCCGTGGAAGGCGGCGAGTTCGTTGGTGGAGGGGGCCCGGTCGCCCTCGTGGAGGGAGCCGTCGACGACGGAGTCCTCGACGAGTTCGGCGATCTGCCGGAACAGGGGCGACGTCGTCTCGTCCACGACCGGTCTCCTTCCCTGCCACCGCCACGTTGGTTGGTTACTACAGTAACCAACCATCGCACAGGGCGGCGTTTCTGACAAGGGCGACCGGCACCTCGCCCGTACGACCACCGAATGACCAGCACACCTCCCCACGCGCCGCACACCTGATGCACACTGGGGAGACCAAACGACAGAACTTTAGTGAGGACCCTTCCGATGCTCGAACGCACCCTGATCTACGTCGACACCTCTTACCTGCTCGCCAGCTTCTACAACGCCTGGGAGACCGGCGCCCGCGCACAGCTCGAGATCGACCTCCCGGAAGTCGTGAACGTCCTGGAGTCGCGCGTGGTCGACCAGCTACGACAACCGGTCTACCGCCAGAACTGGTACGACGGGCTCCCCGACTCCGGGCCGCACCGGTACCAGCGTGCCCTCCGCTCCTGCAACGGCGTCCAGCTACGCACGGGCCAGCTCATCGAATGGGGCGACCGCCGCACCCAGAAGGCGGTCGACACCCGGCTCGTCGCCGACATGGTCATCAGCGCCCTGTCCCGGGAGGTCACCGACATCGTCCTGGTCTCCGGCGACGCCGACATGCTCCCCGGTGTCGAGGAGGCCGTCTCCCGGGGCGTCCGGGTGCACCTGTACGGCTTCGGGTGGGACTCGATGTCCGCCAACCTGCGCTACTCCTGCGACTCCACCACGATCCTCGACCCGCGCGAGGACTTCGCCGACTGCATGCGGCTGCAGGTTCTCGAGGGCCCGTTGAAGACCGGGGCCGCCGGTGCCCAGCACAAACCCATCGGCGACGCCGAACCTGTCGAGGACCTCTCCGGGACGTGCGCCGTCCCGGACGTCCGCCGTCGACCTGCCGCCCAGTCCACGGAGGAGGAAACGGAGGACACCGGCGACGCCGGCGACACCACCACCGGCACCGGCGACGTCGGCGACCCCGGCAACGCGACCGAGACCGACACGACAGCCGGTGACACACCGACACCCGCCTCGATGCCGGCCCGCGTCACCGACCCGTCGCCGGGCGCCGTCTCCCACGAGAACCCCGTCTCGTCCGACGACGGTGACGGTGAGGGTGACGACGGTGACGGCGGAGCAGCCACCCCCTCACCCGCCGACCTCGCCGGCTCCCGTCCCACCCCGGCGATGATGGCGCCGCGCCGTCGTCTCCGCAGCCGGTACGTCCCGCTGCCGACCGAGGTGTGGCAGTCCGGCGGCCAGCAGAACCCCTTCGACATCGGCGAGCAGTACGCCGTCTGGTGGTTCCAGAACGCCGCCACCACCGAACAGCAGGACGGCGCCCACGTGCTCAGCGGTGGCGGCCTGCCGCCCGAGGTCGACCGTCCCCTGCTCCAGTTCGCCTGCGAGACGCTCCACGAGTACACGCTGACGGAGTACCAGCGCGTCAACCTCCGCGACGGGTTCCACTCCGGGATCCGGGGCATCCTGCTCAACCGGTGACGGTGACCGGCCGGCAGCCACCCGGTCACCGGTCACCCGGTCATGGCGCCGACTGTGAGAAAATGCCGTCATGACAGCCCCCGACACCGGACTCACCGGTACCGACACCGCGTCCCACCCCGACCGCACCGGTCGCGGGTTCCTGTCTTTCAGCGGGCAGATCCTGGGCGCGGGCGCCCTCGCCGCCGTCGTCACCCTGGCCGCATGGTTCGTGCTCGCCCGCACGAACCTGCCCGCCTACTCCTCGTCGAACGTCACCAAGGCCCTGGCCAGCGCCGGCGGAGTCATCGTCCTCGTCGTCCTGGCCCTGGTGCTCTACGCGCTGCTGCACGCCCGCACCCCCGTCGTCGACTGGCCGCGGTGGCGACGGGCCGGCGCGACGGTCCTGTGCTGGCTCGCCCCGGCGGGCCTCGTCATCGCCGCGCTCGCCGTGCCGCTGGCGGCCACCCGCCTCTACCTCGACGGCATCAGCGTGGACCAGGCGTTCCGCACCCAGTTCTTCACCCGGATGACCGACCAGCCGGGCTTCGAGGACATGGCGTACCTGGGCGAGCCGAGTTTCTACCCGCGCCTGTGGTTCCTCACCGGTGGCCTGTTCGCCAACGTCCTCGGCCTGGCCGGGTGGGCCGCCTTCCAGCCGTGGTCGCTGATCACCCTCGCCGTCGCCGGCTCCATGCTGGTCCCCGTGTGGCACCGGCTCACCGGATCACTGCCGCTGGGCAGCGTCATCGCCCTGGTCACCACCGCCGTCGTCCTGTACACCGCCCCGGAGGAGCCCTACGCCGCCGTGGTGGCGTTCGGCATGCCCGCCGCGATCGTCCTCGCCGGACGCGCCGTCCGCGGCTCCCGTCCCGGCATCGCCGGCCTGGCGGTCTTCCTCGGCCTGTCGGCGAACCTGTACACGCTCTACACCGGTGTGTCCGCGCTGACCGTGGTGGTCATCGCCGTCGTCGTCGCCTGGCGCACCCGCGCGGTGATGCCGCTGGTCCGCCTGACGGTGATCGGCGTGGGCTCGATCGTCATCGCCCTGGTCGGCTGGGCACCCTACGGCCTGGCGCTGCTCACCTCGGAGCGCGGCGCCAGCGGACGGGCACAGCACTACCTGCCCCAGTCCGGTACCGAGATCCCGGTCCCCTTCTTCCACGTGAACCTGGTCGGCGTGCTGGCGTTGCTGTGCATCGTGTGGATGGTGCTGCGTTGGAGGCGCAGCCAGGTCCGCGCACTCGTCGCCGGACTGGTGGTCTGCTACCTCTGGGTCCTGGCGTCCATGCTGACGACCTTGACCGGGACCACGCTGCTGGGCTTCCGCATGGAACTGCCGATCTCCCTGCTGCTGGTCACCGGCGGGATGATGGCGTTGGAGGACCTGCGCGTCAACGGCATCCGCCGCGCCTACCCGCAGTTCGTGGGGCCGACCGCCGCCCCCAAGGTGACCGCCGTCCTGGCGATCCTGCTCACCTTCGCCGCGGCCACGCACGTCATCAACATCCCGCTGCACCTGCGCCAGCACATCGACCTCGCCTACTCCGACACCGACGGGGAGGCTCAACGGGGTGACCTCTTCCCCGCCGACTCGACCGTCTACTACGCCGACGTCGACGCCTACATCGACGAGACCCTGGGGCTCGGCGGCGAGCGCGCCGGCACCGTGGTGCTCACCGACGAGCAGAGCTTCATGGCCTACTACCCGTACCACTCCTACCAGGCCATGACCGCGCACTACGCCAACCCCCTCGGCCGGTTCGAGGACCGCAACGCCGAGATCGAGCGGTGGGCGGATATCAGCGACCCGGCCGAGCTCACCGGGGCGATGGACACCGCCGCCGAGAAGGAGGGGTGGACCGGCCCGGACGTCCTCGTCCTGCGCGGGCAAGCTGCCGACGCCACCGCCGGCGGTGCTGGCGGCGGCAACGCAGACGGAGAGGCCGGTGCCGGTGACCCCGACGGCCGGTTCCGCTACCGTCTGTCGGAGGACATCTACCCCAACGACCCGAACGTCCGCTTCACCACCATCTCGTTCCACGCCTCGGCGTTCTCCGAAGGGTGGGATCTGGAACAGATCGGACCGTTCGTCGTCGCGGTGCGCCAGCGGTAGCCGTCGGTTGTGAGGAACACGGCCCGCCACCGCTTAGCCCTCACCAGACTCCTGCCGTAACATGTCCTGCTATGTCACGAGTCGAACACGATGCGCCCGACGAGGTGTCCGAACAGGCCGCTGAGACACACCCCGACCGCACGACGGCAGCCGGGGTCGACCGGCTCAAGGCCATCGCCGTGCTGTCGGGGATTGCCGCACTCGTCCTGTTCTGCCTGACCCCGCTGCTCCCGGTCAAGCAGGAACAGTCCAGCTTCTCCTGGCCCCAGGGCGGTGACCTGCGCAGCGTCAACGCGCCGCTGATCTCCTACCACCCGGAGAACCTGGACATCACCCTGCCGTTGTCGGAGGTCCGTGACCTCAACGGCGACCAGACGACCGTCCTGTCCACCGTGCCCGAGGGTGCGGAAGAGGCGACGCTGCGCGGCATGTTCGTCCGGTCCACCCCGGACGGGCTCGACGTCGTGGTCCGCAACTCGGTGGCCCTGTCCGTCGACACGGACACCCTCGCCGACCTCCCGGACGGGTCCCAGCTGCGCATCACCTCCGACCACGAGGGCACGCGTGCCTGGATCCCGGACGCCACCGACGAGAACGGCAACCCGCTGGAGGGCGGGTTCGGTGACGACATCCGGCCGATGCTCACCGGCATCTTCACGGAGATGACCGACACCCCCGAGAACGCGCAGGCCGCCATCGACGCCGGCCTGAAGGTGGACGTCACCGTCGACTCGCGGTACACCTCCACCCCCAGCGGCATCAAGATCGCCGCGATGGTCCTCGGCGTGCTGTTCATGGTCGTGTCCCTGTGGGCCCTGCACCGCATGGACATCCTCGACGGGCGTACCCGCACCCGCCGACGCTTCCTTCCCGCGAACTGGTGGCGACCACGCTGGCTCGACGCCGTGGTGGGCAGCATCCTGGTGGTCTGGTACTTCATCGGCGCGAACACCGCCGACGACGGGTACCTGCTGACCATGGCCCGGGCCAGCCAGGAATCCGGCTACATGGCCAACTACTACCGCTGGTTCGGTGTGCCGGAGTCCCCGTTCGGCGCCCCGTACTACGACCTGCTGGCCCTGATGACGCACGTCTCCACCGCGTCGGTGTGGATGCGCCTGCCCGTCCTGATCGCCAGCCTGCTGACCTGGATGATCCTCTCGCGGGAGGTGCTGCCTCGGCTGGGTGCGAAGATCGCGCAGCGTCAGGTCGCACACTGGACCGCCGCAGCGGTGTTCCTCGTCTTCGCGATGACCTTCAACAACGGCACCCGCCCCGAGCCCGTCATCGCGCTCGGCGCCCTGCTGACCTGGGTCTGCATGGAGCGGGCGATCGCCACCGGCCGACTGCTGCCCGCCGCGGTGGGCGTCATCGTGGCGTCCCTGTCGCTGGCCGCCGGCCCCACCGGGCTCATGGCCGTGGCCTCGATCCTCGTGGCACTGTCCGGGCTGGTCCGGATCGTCATCCGACGACTGCCCCTGCTCAACGCCGGAAAGGGGAGCTCGAGGAAGAAGGTCACCGGTGCCGTCGTCGCTCAGATCGCACCGTTCTTCGCCGCCGGCACCGCCGTGCTGATCTGCGTCTTCGGCGACCAGACCCTGAGCACCGTCATGGAGTCCATCAGCGTGCGCGGCCCCGTCGGCCCCGCCCTGTCCTGGTACGAGGAGCCGCAGCGCTACACCGAGCTGCTGAAGCAGACCGTGGACGGGTCCTTCCCCCGTAGGTTCTCCGTGTTGATGATGCTACTGTGCCTGGCGGTCGTCGTCGCCTCGATGCTGCGTAACCGCCGCGTCCCCGGCACCGCTCACGGGCCCGCACTGCGCATGACCCTCGTGGTCGTCGGCACCATGTTCTTCATGACGTTCACCCCCACCAAGTGGACCCACCACTTCGGTGTCTACGCCGGCATCGCCGCGGGCCTCGCCGCCCTGGCCGCCGTCGCCGCGTCCACCATGGCCATGCGCTCGGCCCGCAACCGCATCGTCTTCCTCGGCGCCTGCCTGCTGCTGTTCGCCTTCACCCTTGCCGGTACCAACGGCTGGTGGTACATCTCGAGCTTCGGCGTGCCCTGGTGGGACAAGCCCATCCAGATCGCCGGCTTCGAGATCTCCACCGGCATGATGGTCCTCGCCGTGCTGGTCATGTTCGTGGGCGTGGTCATCGGGTTCCTCAACGACATCCGTGAGGCCAACGCCACCAGCGACGCCGAACTGCGGGAGGTCGACCGCCGCGAGGCAGCCCAGGCACAGCGCTTCACCGGGGTGGCCGCCGCACCGATCGCCGTCCTCACCGCCATCGTCGTGCTGTTCAACCTGGCCTCCCTGGGCAAGGGGTTCATCTCCCAGTGGCCCGCCTACTCCGTGGGCAAGGGCAACCTGGCCGCGCTGACGGGTAACTCCAGCGGGATGGCCGGCGACGCCCTGGTCGAGTCCGACACCAACGACTCCTTCCTGGACACCGCCGACGGCACCGACTTCGCCGACTCCCTGACCGGTGACGACTCCCGCGGCTTCGGGCCGAACAACATCCCCAACCGCATCCAGGAGAGCTCCGACAGTTCCGAGTCCAGCTCCTCACCGCAGACCTCCGCCGTCGACACCAACGCCTACGGCTCCACCGAGGACGAGGACATGACCGACACCGGCCCCGGGGGCGGACTCGACCCCCGGCAAGGCGCCAACGGTTCCTACGCCCAGCTGCCTTTCGACATTGACCGCAGCCAGGTGCCCGTCGTCGGCTCCTACACCGACGGCCTGCAGCTCCAGGCCCAGACCACCACGTCCTGGTACTCCTTGCCGGAACGCAGCGACGACGCACCCCTGCTGATCGTCTCCGCCGCTGGTGAGGTCTCCCACCTCGACATGAACGGGGTTCGCCAGTACGGCCAGGAGCTGAAGCTGCAGTACGGCCGCAGCACCGGCGCAGGCTCCGACGACTTCGAGGTCATGGGTGAGCTCGAGCCGTTGGACATCGGCACGGCACCGCAGTGGCGCAACCTGCGCTTCCCCATGGACCAGATCCCGGAGGACGCCGAGGTCGTGCGCATCTACGCCGCGGACATGAACGTCACCCCGGACCAGTGGTTGGCCTTCACCCCGCCGCGCGTCCCGACGCTGACGCCCCTGAACGACGTCATCGGTGACGCGCCGACACTGCTCGACTGGTCGGTGCCGCTCCAGTTCCCAGCCCAGCGTCCGTTCAACCACTACGTCGGTGTGGCCGAGGTCCCCGAGTACCAGATCTCACCGGAGCACGACGCGAAGAAGGCCCACGCCCCGGTGATGGACTACTACGGTGGCGGCGCCGGCGGACTGACCCAGATGGTCACCCACGGCACCGAGATGTCGACCTACCTCAAGGACGACTGGCAGCGTGACTGGGGTGTGGTCACCAGGCTAACCCCGTTCGCCTCCTCCACCGGTGAGGAGCCGAAGACGGTCGAGCTCGACATCGACACCGAGACCAGGTCCGGCCTGTGGTCGCCGGGGCCGATGCGGCTGAGTTAGCAGATCAAGAAAAGTCTGGCCCCGTGCACGGATCCGGGTGGATCCCGTGCACGGGGCCAGACTTTTCCGGTGCTCCAGGCCGCATCGTGGCCGTTCCATCCGCAGCTCCGCCGTCAGATGCCTACAGTGGTGCCCATGGCTGAGACGACAGACGCACCGACGATCCCCGACAACATCACCGAGGCCTCCACCGGCCCCGTTCCCGGCGCGGCGGACGACCTCTACCGCCACGTCAACGGCGCCTGGCTGGCGTCGCACGAGATCCCCGCCGACCGCGCCGTCGACGGCAAGTTCCATGAACTACGCGACCGCGCCGAACTGGACGTCAAGGCGATCGTGGAGGCGGCGGACCCGTCCACGCGCATCGGTGCGCTGTTCAGCTCGTACATGGACGAGGACGGCGCGCACGGGATCGAACAGGCCGGGCTGGGCGTCCTCTCCCCGGACCTCGACCCCGTCCGCGAGGCCGGGGACATCGACGCCCTGGTCGCCGCACTGGCACAGCTCGACCGGCACGGCGTCGGCGGCGTCGTCGGGTTCTGGACGGAGAAGGACGCCGGCGGCAGCGGCAACGAGGTCGCCTACCTCGTCCAGACCGGTCTCGGTCTGCCCGACGAGGCCTACTACCGCGAGGACCAGCACGCGGACACCCGTGCGGCGTACCGGGAGTTCATCGAACGGTTCCTGCGACTCGTCGACGAGACCGGGGAACAACCCCGACCCGGCCGTTTCGCCGGGCTCGACGCCGCCACCGCGGCCGACGCCGTCATGGAGTTCGAGACCGCCCTGGCCAAGGGCCACTGGGACACCGTGTCCTCCCGCGACGCGGAGAAGACGCACAACCCGACCGCGCAGGACGACCTGCCGTCGGGCTTCCCCTTCGCCGCCTGGCTCCGCGGCGTCGGTGTCACCCCGGACGTCGCCCCGACGGTGGTCGTCAACCAACCGTCCTACCTGGAGCACGTCGCCTCCCTGGTGCCCGGCGCGGGCGACGGCGACGGTGAAGCTCCGGATCTCGACCAGTGGAAGCTGTGGGCCTACTGGCGGGTCCTCACCGGCCGGGCCGGCAAGCTTCCCCGCGTGTTCGCGGAGGCCAACTTCGACTTCTACGGGCGCACCCTCTCCGGCTCCACCGAACAGCGCGACCGGTGGAAGCGCGCCGTGATGATGGTCGAGGGCGCCGTCGGAGAAGAGGTCGGGCAGGAGTTCGTGCGCCGGCACTTCCCGCCGGAGTACAAGGAGCTCATGCTGGAGCTCGTGGACTACCTGCTGGCCGCCTACCGCGACCGCATCAGCGACCTGGAGTGGATGACACCGGCCACCCGGGAGCGTGCCCTGGAGAAGCTGGGGACCTTCCGGGCCCGCATCGGCTACCCCGACACCTGGCGCGACTTCTCCGGGCTGACCTTCGGCGCCGACGCACACCACGGAGAGAACCTGCTGGCCAACTACCGGGCGGCCTCCGACTTCAACCACGACTTCGAGGTCGCGAAGCTCGGCAAGCCCAGCGACGGCGACCTGTGGTTCACCACCCCGCAGACCGTGAACGCCTTCTACAACCCGGTCCGCAACGACATCACCTTCCCCGCGGCGATCCTGCGGCCCCCGTTCTTCGACCCGGAGGCCGACATGGCCGGGAACTTCGGGGCGATCGGCGCAGTCATCGGCCACGAGATCGGCCACGGTTTCGACGACCAGGGCTCCAAGTACGACGGCGACGGCAACCTCAACTCCTGGTGGACCGAGGCCGACCGCGCCGCCTTCACCGAACTCACCGACAAGCTGGTCACCCAGTACGACGGGCTGGTGCCCACCGGCCTGGCGCAGCGGGGCCAGACCGACCACAAGGTCAACGGCTCCTTCACCCTCGGGGAGAACATCGGTGACCTCGGCGGACTCGGTATCGCCGTGGTCGCGCTGAAGAAGTGGCTCGCCGACCGCGGGGAGACGGTCGACACCGCCCCCACCGCACCGGTCGAGGGGGTCGACGGTGCCGACGACGGCACGGAGTTCACCGTCCTGCAGCGCTTCTTCCTGCGGTGGGCGACGGTGTGGCGCACCGCGATCCGGCCGCAGATGGCCGCGCAGTACGTGGCGATCGACCCGCACTCCCCCGGCGAGTTCCGCTGCAACGTGGTCGCGTCGAACGTCGCGGAGTTCTACGAGGCCTTCGAGGTCACCCCCGACAACGGCATGTGGTTGTCCAGGGACCGGCGCGTGACCATCTGGTAACGTCCCGGGAATGCCCGTAGCACCGATCACCCCGGACCCGGGGGCGGACGGGTGGGGACGTCCGCCCCGCGTCCGCCCGAGCGCCGGACCGGTTCCCGGCCCTCCTGACGCCGACCCGGACGGGCTCTACCGGCCCGCGGCGGTCGGACCGCACCGCACCGCCCGGTGGTTCATCCTCGTCGGTGCCGCCCTGCTGCTCCTCGCGCTCCCACTCGCCGTCCCGGTGAACGACGACCCGGACGGCGAACCGTACCTGCTCAACGAGGCCGCCGCGGACAGCCTCACCACCTGGGAGTTCGCGCCGCTGGACCTGACCGGTCTCGACGGCCGGTGCGCCGCCACCGGCGAGGCGATCCTGCCGGGCACCCTGGAGGCCACATGCATGGGCAGCAACCGGTGGGACACCGTGGACCTCGACGTCGTGGCGATGGCCGGGGTGGAGGACGCCGCCCCCTCGGCCCGCCGCGGACTGCGCGCCGTCCTCGCCTCCGACGTCTCCGACGTCCCGTTCCGTCCCGCGCCCGCCGACGAGATCCTCCACCCGTCACTGGCGGGACGCGCCGACGGGCTCCGGGTCTCCCCGGTCATCGAACTGCGGTCCCCGCTCGGGCTCCTCGACGAGCTGCCGGAACCGCGCGACCCCGGCGTTCCCGCCGACACGCGGCCCGTCCAGTACGGGGACACGGCGCCGGACGGGACGTCGGGCACGGGGTCGGGGTCGGGACGGTACACCGTCGCCGCCGCCGTCCTGCTCGACGGGCCCGACGGTGTCCTCTACACCTTCGCCGTCACCGGCGGGAACGAACGCACCGTCGCCGAGACCGCCGACCACCTGTGGGGTGCCGTCCGTGCCGCATGACAACCGTCCCCGTCCCGGCCAGCAGTGGCGCGTCCTCGACGTCCCCCGGCGCCACCACGACTCCTTCCCGCCGAACCAGCGGCCACGGCTCCGTCCCACCTGGGACATCTTCGGCTGGTCCTTCCTGCTGATCACCCTGGGCAGCCTGTTCCTCACCGCGCTGACACCGGCGGTGCTGGTGTTCTTCCCCGGGCCCGGCCCCGTCGCGCTGGCCTCGCTGTACGCCCTGGTCTTCATCGCCGTCACCTGGTTCCTCCTGTCACGCACGCTGATCTACCGGGGGACGCCCTGGCTGCTCGCCGGCGCCGCGGTGCTGTGGGGGATGACCGGTTCCTTCGCCATCGGCGCCTTCACCGTCAGCGAGCGGCTGATCGAACTGTCCTACAGCTGGGACCTCGACGAAGTGGCGCTCTCCCTCGGCGGGGCCTACCCCGAGGAGCTCGCCAAGGCGCTCGGGGTGTGGCTGCTGCTGCACACCGGGCGGGCGTGGTGGAACCGTCCCTGGCACGGGCTCGTCGCCGGCATGCTGGTGGGCATCGGTTTCGAGGCCTTCGAGAACCTCGGCTACGCGGTGATGTTCTCCGTCTACCACCCCACCTCCGACCTGGCCGGGGTGTCCGAGATGTGGCTGTTCCGCCTCGTCGCCGGACCACTGCTGCACGCCGTGTGCACCGGCCTGGTCGGGTTCGGCATCGGGATGGCGGTCTACGCCGCCGGCCTCACCTGGCGTCGACGACTGGCGTGGGTGCTCGCCTCCGGCATGGCCGGATTCATGGTGCACGCCGGGTGGAACCTGCAGCTTGACTCCACGGCAGCCACCGTCGTCCACCTCGTAGGATCCTGGGGACTGGGCGCGGCGCTGCTGGTCACCGCCGTCGTGATCTCGACGAAGGAGGCGCGGGGGCTCGCCGCCGCCGGCCGCTACCCCGCCATCTCGATCTACCAACGCATCCCGGCACCGCAGCCTGCCGCGGCATTCCCGCAGGTACAGCACATGCCACCGGGGGCGCCGCCGCACGGGACGCCGGGATACCCCGGGGCGGGTCCGGGTCCACGGTAGCGGGCGCGGTCCGGGGGCGATCGCAGAGACGCCGGAGGGGCCGGAGAAGTCTGTCCCCGTGCCGCCCTGAGCCCCTCAGGGAGCACGGGGACAGACTTTTTCCCGCCTTTTCCCGACCTTTTCCCGCCTTTTCCTGTGGTCACAGCCTGGTCACAGGCTCGGCAGCTCCGACATGAAATGCGACACGCGGGGCGCGTGTTACTCGTGTGATTGTTGGTAATAGTGTGTATCGTGTGGCGCATGCTGTCTCTCCCCTGGCGTCGCACCGCGCGCACCACCGTCCCCGCCCGACTCACCGCAGTAACCCTCTTCGGTTCAGCCGCAACGGTCGCCGCGCTGGTCGCCACCGATGTCCTCCCCGTGCCCAGCTGGGCACTCGACGGAGTCGACGTCGCGAGCCACCAGCACCCCGGCGGTGCCGCCATCGACTGGCAGAGCGTTGCCGCGTCCGGCCAGAGCTTCGCCTTCATCAAGGCCAGCGAAGGCACCGGCTACGTGAACCCCTACTTCACCTCGGACTCGGCCAAGGCGTCGGCCGCCGGCGTGACCCCGGGAAGCTACCACTACGCGAAACCCGGCTCCACCGACCCCCGCGCCGAGGCCCGGCACTACGCCGCCACCCTCGCCACCGGCGTCCAGCCGTCGCTCCCCCCGACCCTCGACCTGGAGGAGTCCGGCGGACTCGGCCCGGTGGAACTGCAGAACTGGGTCCGCGACTGGATCGACGAGATCAAGAACCTCACCGGACGTGACCCGATCATCTACACGTACCACAACTTCTGGATCAACGACATGGCCAACACCACCGAGTTCGCGGAATACCCGCTGTGGCTGGCCTACTACAACCCGACGCTGCCCGCCGAGATCCCCGGCGGATGGAACGAGGTCACCTTCTGGCAGTACTCCTCCGAGGGACAGGTCGACGGCATCTACACCAACGTCGACATGAACACCTACTACGGCACCGACGAGCAGCTGCAGGCCCTCACCGGCGCACCGTCGAACGGTAGCGCGGCCGGCAACATCGTCGACGCCCTCAAACCCATCACCGACGCCGCACTCGGCCAGGCCGAGAACGCCAACCAGACCGAGCACCAGGACGCCGCCGGCGGCGAGCCCGGACTGAACCAGCCGCTGAGCACCGACCTGCTGGTCAACCTGCTCGGTCTCGTGGGCGGCACCGTCGGTCCGGACGCCGTCATCGCCGCCGCCCAGGAATCCGGCCTGGGTGAGGCGCTGGGTGCCGTCCTCGCGTCCTCCGGCATCGAGGCCCGCGACGCCGGGCAGAGCATGCCCGTCGCCGCCGTCGCCGCACTCGTACTGGGCGCACTCGGCCTCGGCGCCGACGGAGGGGACATCGCCAACCAGGTCGGTGAGCTCGTCGGGTCCCTCGCCGGCGACCAGGGCGCACCTGCCGGAGGAGTCGACATCTCGCAGCTCGCCGGGCTCATCGGTGGCGGCGACGTCTCCCTCGACAGCATCCTGCGCCTGTTGACCGCCTTCGGTGCCAGCGACTACGCCGCACAGGTCGCCGCCGGCACCGTCGACACCGACGCCCTGCTGGCGCAGGTGAAGTCCCAGCCCTCGCCGGAGCAGGCACCGGATTCCGGCGCCGCCCCGGCCGAGGACGCCGCAGCCCCCGCCGTCGACGCCGACCCGGCCGCGCTGCGTGCCTCCCTGGAGGCCGCCGGGGTCGACCCCGAGACCGCCGCGAAGCTCTCCGCCGACCCCGCGGCCACCGTCGCCGCAGCCGAGCGCCTCGGTGTGGACCGCGAGACGGCCGCCCGGTTCGCCTCCGACCCCGAGGGTGCGCTGCGCGCCCTGGAGGACGCCGGCATCGACCCGGTCGGTGCCGCACCGATGCTCGCCGCGCAGCTCTGACCCCGCGGTGTCGGCGACGCCCGTCACCGATTACGCCGGCGTGGATGGCACGCCCACACAGAAACGCCCTGACCTGGTGATTTACGAACCCAGGTCAGGGCGTTTCGTGACGGAGGCGTAATCGGTGACCAGCCTGCGGTCCGCACTCCGTCAAAACCGCGTCACGGCTGGGGCGCACCCGGTGCCATGATGTCCGGCTCGTGGGCGTCCTCGAGACTCTCCGGCGTCGGCTCGGCGATCTCGCACAGGTTCACCAGCGCACCCGTCGGATCCACGAGGGTGCACAGACGTCCCAGCTCGGAGTTCCACGGTGCACGGACCAGCTTGCCGCCGAGCTTCTTGACCTTCTTCGCGGCCTTGTCCACGTCGACGCAGCCGAGGTAGAGGGTCCACATCGACGGATTCTCGTCCAGCTCACTGGTGTCCCACATGCCGCACAACGGCGCACCGTTGTACTCGCCGGTGGCGTACCGGAACTTGGCGGTGTCACTGTGCTGACGGATGTCCCACCCGGCCAGGTCGTGGTAGAACTTCATCGTCGCGTCGAACTCTTCACCGACGAGCAGCTCATGCCACACCGGGGTCCCCGGCTCACCCGCGGCGAAGAAGGGCTCGTCGCCGGATGGCTGCTTCAGACCCACCGTCGCGCCCGACGGATCGACGATGACGGCCATGCGGCCACGCCGGCCCACGTCGCGCGGGGAGAGGATGCTGGTGGCCCCGGCCTTCACGGCCTCGTCATGGACATGGTCGATGTCGGGGGCGTAGAGCAGCATGCCCCACAGCGACGACTTGTCGTCCGGCACCTCCCCGAGCCCCGCGACGGGCATCCCGTTCTTCTTGGCGACGAGATAGCCGTCGCACTGCGTGTCGAACTCCCAGTCAAGGAGCTCGGTGTAGAAGGCCTTCGCCTTCTCCAGGTCGGTGGTAGCCAGGTCGATCCAGATCGGCATTCCTGGCTCCGCTACGAGAGCGGGCATCAGAGGTTCCTCCACTTGTCAGGGTCGAAATCGTCGTCGGCGGTTGCTTCGTCGAAGTAGTCGTCACTGTCGCCGTCTCCGCCGTCACCGCTCCCGGTGACGACACGGGCCGCGGCGACCGGGGTGGCGTCGGGGCCGTCCCCGTCAAGAACCGCCACCTCGTCCCCGGAACGCAGGTGACGGCCGCGGCGGGTGTCTGCCTCGCCGTTGACCGTCACACGACCGGCGGCGACAGCCTCCTTGGCCGCGCCGCCGGATTCGACCAGGTTCGCCAGTTTGATGAACTGCCCCAGTCGGATGTCGTCCCCGCGGACGGGGACGTCCTGCGCCGGTACCTTGTGCTCTTCTCGCTCAGGCATGCCGACCATCCTACGACTCCGGACGGTGCCAGGGAAGTCCCCGGCCCAGAATGCCGCGATCTGCGACGACCGTCGGCCGTGCAGCCTCCCCGACCACGCCCCCGGATGTCGGATAATCGCCCTCCCAGGTAGGGGTCAGGGGGAGAATCCTTCCTGGGAGGGCGATTTTCCGACATGTGTGTGGGGGAGAGACGGGACACCTACCCCGCCTGCAGCAGTCCCTCACCGACGAGCACCACCCCGAGCACCAGGAACACCACCCCGGCGACGATGTCGATCCACGGCCCCGCGGCCTGCAGCCGTCGTGACAGGGCGGGCACGGACACCATCACGGCCACCGCCACGAACCAGGCGACGCCGGTGACCAGCAGGAGCACCAGCACAATCAGCCGCATCCCCCACCCAGTGTCCGGGGGCACGAAACCAGCGAACACCGCCCCGAAGAAGACCAGGGCCTTGGGGTTCGCCAGGTTCGTCAGCAGGCCGAGACGCCAGGCGCCCAGGGTGGAGACCCCACCGGCGGCGGCGGTGCCGGTGGTCGCGCCGGTGGGGACCACCGTCCCGCCGGCGCGTCGTTCCGCCAGGCCACCCCGCAACGCGCCCTGCCCCATCCAGGCCAGGAATGCACCTCCGACGAGGAAGAGCACGGTGAGCACCCAGGGGACCGCGGCGATCAGGGCGGACAGGCCGACCATGCTGCCGACGATCCACAGGGTGTTGCCGGTCATGATCCCCAGGGCGCAGGCCACGCCGTTGCGACGGAGGGCACCGAGCCGCAGGATCTGCACCAGGTCCGGGCCGGGCGAGGCGATGGCGAGGAGCCACGCGACGAGGATACTGAGGAGAGCGCCGCCGGTCATGGGGGTTCAATCTACTCCCCCGGCTACTCCCCCGGCACCCTCACACGCTCAACGGCATGTCCGTCGGTGCGACGGGGCGCGGCAGCGCGCTCTCGCCCATCAGGGCCCGGTCGACGGCGGCGGCGCAGGCCCGTCCCTCGGAGATGGCCCACACGATCAGCGAGGCGCCGCGACCGGCGTCTCCGGCAGCGAACACGGGAGCGTCGAAGCCGGTGGCCCGTACCTCGGGGGATTCGGCCCACCAGGTGCGGTAGTCGTCGTCGCGGGTGAGGCGTCCGCGCCCGTCGACCGGGAGCCCCAGTTCGGAGATGATGCCGGTGGTGTCGACGGAGGTGAAGCCGACGGCGAGGAGGACGAGGTCGGCGTCCATGTCGACCTCGGTGCCGGGCACGTTGACGGTGCCGTCGGGGGTGCGTTCGCAGGTCGCGGCGCGCAGCCCGGTCACGTGGCCGTCGGCGCCGGTGAGCTCCACGGTGTTGATGCGGTGGTCGCGGTGGCCCAACGGGCTGCCGACCTCTCGCGCGGCGAGGCCGAGGGCGACGATCTCGTCGGCGGACTCGTCGCCGCTGACGCGGTACTCCCCCTCCTCGTGGGCGGAGGCCACACGCCAGATCTTCGGCCACACCGGCCACGGGTTGCCTTCGGTGCGGTAGGCGTCCGGAGCGGGGTTGTAGTCGAACTGCCGGACGGAGGCCGCCCCCTGCCGCAGGGCGGTGCCGAAGCAGTCGGTGCCGGTGTCGCCACCGCCGATGATGACGACGTGCCTGCCCTTCGCGTCGATCTGAGGGGTGTCAACGTCATCAACGTCACCGGCGACGGCGCGGTTGGCCATGGGCAGGTAGTCCATCGCCTGGTGGACGCCGTCCAGGTGGCGGCCCGGGATGGAGACGTCCCGCGGGACGGTCGCCCCGACGGCCATGACGACGGCGTCGAAGCCGGCGAGGTCGGACGCCGACGGGGACACGCCGGTGCGGAAGGTGGTTCCCTCGGCCTCCATCTGGGCCACGCGCCGGTCGATCCAGCGGTTCTCCAGCTTGTAGTCCGGCACGCCGTAGCGCAGCAGACCACCGATGCGGTCGTCGCGTTCGAAGACGGTCACGTCGTGCCCGGCGCGGGTGAGTTGCTGGGCGGCGGCGAGCCCGGCGGGCCCGGAGCCGACGACGGCGACGGACTGGCCGGTGGAGAAGCTGGCCTTCACCGGGCGCACCCAGCCTTGTTCGAAGGCGTGCTCGACGATCTGCAGCTCGACGGTCTTGATGGCCACCGGCTCGCCGACGCCGGCGCCTGCACCGATGCCGTCGATGCCGAGCACACAGGCGCCTTCACAGGGCGCGGGGCAAATACGTCCGGTGAACTCGGGGAAGTTGTTGGTGGCGTGCAGGCGGTCGTAGGCCTCCTTCCACCGTCCCTGGCGGACCAGGTCGTTCCATTCGGGGATGATGTTGCCCAGCGGGCAGCCGTCGTGGCAGAAGGGGATGCCGCAGTCCATGCAGCGGGCGGCCTGGGTCTGCACCGTCGAGTCAGCGAGGGGTTCGTTGACCTCCTTCCAGTCGAGCAGGCGCAGGGGGACGGGGCGGTGTGCCGCTTCCTCGCGGGGGTACTTCATGAAGCCGTGCGGGTCAGCCATTACCTGACTCCTTCCATGATGGCGGCGGCGATGCCGTCCGCGTCGAGTCCCGCCTCGCGGGCCTGTTCGATGGTCTGCAGGACGCGGCGGTAGTCGCGCGGCATGACCTTGATCAGCGACCGGGGGTCCACGTCCACGGTGGAGCCGGTGAGTCTCCGGTGGCGTTCGATGGTGTCGACCAGCCAGTCGAGTTCGTCCTCGCCGACCTGCTCGATGTCGACGAGTCCGGGGTTGATGTGCCGGGACATGCCCTCGACCCCGGTGCCGTCGTCCATGAGGTAGGCGATGCCGCCGGACATGCCGGCGCCGAAGTTCTCGCCGACGGGGCCGAGGTTGATCACCCGTCCGCCGGTCATGTACTCGCAGCCGTGGTTGCCCATGCCCTCGACGACGGCGGTGACACCGGAGTTGCGCACGCAGAAGCGTTCGCCGACGGCGCCGCGGATGAACATCTCGCCGGAGACACCGCCGAAGCCCAGGACGTTGCCGGCGATGGTCTGGTGTTCGCCGACCGCGCCGTCGCGGTCGTGGGGGCGGATGGCGACGGTGCCGCCGGACAGGCCCTTGGCGACGTAGTCGTTGGCGTCGCCGACCAGGGTCAGGGTCATGCCCCTGGGGACGAAGGCGCCGAAGGAGTTGCCGGCGGAGCCGGTGAACGTCAGGTTCACGGTGCCCTCGGGCAGCCCGTCCCGTCCGGCGACGCGGCTGATCAGCGAGCCGGTCATCGTGCCGACCGACCGGTTGACGTTGGTGATCGGGTAGGACAGGGAGACGGTGGTGCCTTCACCGGCGGCGGCGCGTCGGATCGTCTCCCCGGCGTCCTCGCGGATGCGGTTGTCCAGGGCGGCGTCCAGGCTGTGGTCCTGGTCCTTGGTCCGGTACAGGTCCTGGTGCATGAACGGGCTGTCGGGACGGGCGAAGATCGGCGAGAGGTCGAGCGACCCGGCGGTCTTGTGCCCGGGGTCGACGGCGCCGGCGCGCAGGCACTCGGAATGGCCCACGGCCTCCTGCAGGGTGCGGAAGCCGAGTTCGGCGAGGTACTCGCGGACCTCCTGGGCGATGAAGGTGAAGAAGTTGACCACGTGCTCGGCCTGGCCGGTGAACTTCCTGCGCAGGTCGGGGTTCTGGGTGGCCACGCCCACCGGGCAGGTGTCCAGGTGGCAGACGCGCATCATGATGCAGCCCTCGACGACCAGCGGGGCGGTGGCGAAGCCGAACTCCTCGGCGCCGAGGAGGGCGGCGACCATGACGTCGCGTCCGGTCTTCATCTGGCCGTCGCACTGCACGGTGATGCGGTCGCGCAGGCCGTTCATCAGCAGTGTCTGCTGGGTCTCGGCCAGGCCGAGCTCCCACGGGCCGCCGGCGTGCTTCAGCGAGTTCAGCGGGGACGCCCCGGTGCCGCCGTCGTGCCCGGAGATCAGGACGACGTCGGCGTGCGCCTTGGATACACCGGCGGCGACGGTGCCGACGCCCTGTTCGGCGACGAGCTTGACGTGGATGCGGGCGTCCGGGTTGGCGTTCTTCAGGTCGTGGATCAGCTGCGCGAGATCCTCGATGGAGTAGATGTCGTGGTGCGGCGGCGGGGAGATCAGCCCGACGCCCGGTGTGGTCACCCGGACCTCGGCGATCCAGGGGTAGACCTTGTGCGGGGGCAGCTGGCCGCCCTCGCCCGGCTTGGCGCCCTGGGCCATCTTGATCTGGATGTCGGTGCAGTTGTTGAGGTAGTGGCTGGTCACGCCGAAGCGTCCGGACGCGACCTGCTTGATCGCCGAGCGGCGCCAGGTGCCGTCCGCCTCGGGTTCGAAGCGGTCGGGGTCCTCTCCGCCCTCACCGGAGTTCGACATGCCCTTGAGCCGGTTCATGGCGATGGCCAGGGTCTCGTGGGCCTCGGCGGAGATCGAGCCGTAACTCATCGCGCCGGTGGAGAAGCGCCGGACGATGGATGAGACGGGCTCGACCTCGTCGACGGGGATCGACGGGCGGTCGCTGTGCATCTCGAACAGGCCGCGCAGGGTGGCCAGCCGCTTCGACTGGTTGTCGACCTTGTCGGAGTACTCCTTGAAGATGCGGTACTGCCCGGTGCGGGTGGCGTGCTGCAGCTTGAACACGGTCTCCGGGTTGAATAGGTGGTACTCGCCTTCCCGGCGCCACTTGTACTCGCCGCCGATCTCGAGTTCGCGGTGGGCGACCTCCTCGGGACGGGGCAGGAAGGCGAAGCGGTGCCGCACGGCGACGTCCGCGGCGATCTCGTCCAGGCCGATGCCGGAGATCGGGCTGAGGCAGCCGGTGAAGTAGTCGTCGAGGAGCTGCTGGTGCAGGCCGGTGACGTCGGCCAGCTGGGCGCCGCGGTAGGACGCGACGGTGGCGATGCCCATCTTCGACATGATCTTCTGCACGCTGGCAGTCGCGCCGTCGATGAAGTTCCGGCAGCCGTCGTCGGTGTCCAGCCCGTCGAGCTGGCCGCGCTTGGAGAGTTCGTCGATGGTCTCGAACGCCATGTACGGGTTGACCGCGTCGGCGCCGAAGGTGAGCAGCATGGCGAGGTGGTGGACCTCGCGGGCGTCGCCGGACTCGACGATCAACGAGGCCTGTGTGCGGGTGCGTTCGGCGACGAGGTGCTGGTGCACGGCACTGGTGAGCAGCAGTGACGGCACCGGGGCCATGCGTTCGTCGGACTCCCGGTCGGAGAGGATGATCAGCGTCGCACCGTCCTCGATGGCCCGTGAGGTCTCCCGTCGGACGCGCTCGATGGCGTCGCGCATGCCTCGGCCGCCGTGGGCGACGGGGTAGAGCCCGGAGACCACCGCGGAGCGGAAGTCCCCGAAGCCCTCGTGCTCGCCGGCGTGGCGCAGGGTGGCCAGCGTGGAGTTCAGCAGGACCGGGGTCTCCAGGTGGATGCGGTGCGCGGCCTCGGGGACCTCGGTGGTGACGTCGACCTGACGGCCCAGCTGGGTGAACATGCTGGTGACGGACTTCTCCCGGATGGAGTCCAGCGGCGGGTTGGTGACCTGCGCGAAGCGCTGGGAGAAGAAGTCGAAGAGCATGCGGGGGCGGTCCGACAGCGCCGCGACGGGTGTGTCGGTGCCCATGGAGCCCAGCTGTTCGGCGCCGGTGACGGCCAACGGCTGGATGAGGACGTCGACGTCCTCCTCGGTCATGCCGAAGACCCGCTGACGCAGGACGACCCGCTCGTGGCTCATGGCCTCGTACTCGACCGGCGGCAGGTCGGCGAAGCGCACGATGTTGTCGTCGACCCACTCGCGGTAGGGCTTGTCCGCCAGCCTGGACTTGATCTCGTCGTCGGGGACGATGCGCCCCTGTGCCGTGTCGACGAGGAACATCCGGCCGGGCTCGATGCGGCGACGCTGCACGATCTCCTCCGGGGGGACCGGCAGCAGACCGGTCTCGGACCCGCCGATGACCAGGCCGTCCCGGGTGACCCAGATACGCCCGGGCCGCAGACCGTTGCGGTCGAGCACCGAGCCGATGACGGTGCCGTCGGTGAACACCAGGGCGGCCGGGCCGTCCCACGCCTCCATGAGGGAGGAGTGGTACTCGTAGAACGCGCGGACGTCCGGGTCGATGGACGGGTTCCGCTCCCACGCCTGGGGGACCATCATCATCACCGCGTGCGGGAGGGACCGGCCGGCGAGGTGGAGCAGTTCCAGGGCCTCGTCGAACCGGCCGGTGTCCGACCCGGCGGGGTCGCAGACCGGCAGGACGCGCTCGATGTCGCCGAGGACCTCCGACCGGATCTGGGACTCGCGGGCACGCATCCAGTTCTCGTTGCCGCGCACCGTGTTGATCTCGCCGTTGTGGGCGACCAGGCGGAAGGGGTGGGCCAGCGGCCAGGAGGGGAAGGTGTTCGTGGAGAACCGGGAGTGCACGACCGCCAGGGCCGACTCCACGCGCTCGTCCTGGAGGTCCAGGTAGAAGTCGCGCAGCTGTGGGGTGGTGAGCATGCCCTTGAACACGATGGTGCGCGAGGACAGCGACGGGAAGTAGACGGTGTCGGACCCGGCCCCCTCGCCCGGCCCCTTCGACCCGAGCTCGCGTTCGGCGCGCTTGCGCACGAACCACACCCGACGGTCCAGCTCGATGCCGGAGAGCTCATTACCCTCCGCGTCGCGTCCGGCGACGAAGAGCTGGTAGAAGATCGGCTCGGCGTCGCGGGCCATGGCGCCCAGGGCGGAGTCGTCGACGGGGACCTCGCGCCAGGCGATCAGCTCGAGGTTCTCCTCGGCAATGATCGACTCGACGGCACGCATGGCGTCCAGGGCGGCCATGCGGGCGGCGGGCAGGAAGGCGATGCCGGTGGCGTAGGCGCCCGGGGCGGGCAGCTCGACACCCTGGTCGGCGAGGACCTCGCGGTAGAACCGGTCCGGGACCTGCATGAGGATGCCGGCCCCGTCACCGGTGTTCTTCTCGGCCCCAGCGGCACCCCGGTGCTCGAGGTTGACCAGTGCCTGGATGCCCTTCTCCACGATGTCGTGGCTGGCGCGGCCGTGCATGTCGGCGACGAAGGCGACGCCGCAGGCGTCGTGCTCGTGCACCGGGTGGTAGAGCCCCTGGGGCGCCGGATAGTTCTTCAGCTGGTTGTTCACGGGGTGGTCATCCTCCGGTCGTCGGGTCGTGCAGTGTGGTTCTCCGTGGCCTGGGGTGGTGGCCTGTCGTCGGTGGGGGTGGCACACGGTCGGGCTCCGCTCAGAGCCGCCGGCGCCGGTGACGGACGGTGGCGTACGGCACGTCACGCCGCCACATCCGGGTCCGTCTCGTTGTGCGGTTGTCTTTGTATCTTATCCCCCCGCTATCCAGAACACGATACAACAGCATGTTCCCAGTAAATGCGCGCTAAAATCTCACTAGTTGGGACGTTTGTTTCGTCCTGGTTTCGGAGCAGTTTCCCCGCTGTGTACACCCCCGCACCACCGCAACCCGGACGTAACGCGCGTGCCGGCACCACGACGCCGGCCGCTACCATGGGAAGGGTGAAGGACCCCCTGAGAATCCACCGCGTCCTGGAGACCCTCTCGCAGGCGTGGGAGAGCCAACCGGACCTGACACTCCCCCAGCTCTACGGCATCCTGGAGTCACGGGGCATCGGCTGGAACTCCACCGACGACGAGGTCATGGACGTCCTGTCGGCGCTGGTGGCCGAGAGGCCCTCGATCCTCACCGCCGACGCACCGGGACGCTACCTCGTCGAGACCGAACAGCCGGCCCACCGGATCACGCTGGACCCCTGGTGGACGGCGGTCCGCCCTGCGCGTCAGGGACCGGGGTCGGAGGCGCCCCAACCTGTGGTGTGGCGCCACGGCGGGATCTGCCGGTGCGCCGTCGGCCAACCGCTGACCGTGCTCTCCGCCACCGGCACCGTGCACCGGTTCGGCCTGGTCAACCGGATCACCGTCCTGGCGCCGACGGTGGAGGCCATCGACTCCGCACCGGACCTCAGCGGCCTGCGCCGGAGCGACCTGGACGACCACGTCTACCTCCTCCGCCTCGCCGGCGACGAGCACACCGGGACGACGGTCCTGGTGGACCACGCGCTCTGGGTCTTCGACATCTCCCGGAGACAGGTACACCGGGAGAGGATGCACTGGTCACGCCTGGTGTCCGCCACCGTGGGTTCGGAGCTCGTCGTCGACCGTCCGGACGGTGGCCCCCTGCGACTCCGGACCGTCGAGCAGATCACGGTGCTGGAGTAGCGCCGGCCAGGGTGGTCACGGATTACGCCGGGGGTGTCGGCGAACTGGGGTTTTTCCGGGCGGGCCCCACGCCGCGGCGTAATCGGTGACACCGGCGCAACCGGCTGGCGGGTCGGCCGCTGTGGCGGAGACGAGGGGATTTGAACCCCTGGACGATCGCTCGTCGCTGGTTTTCAAGACCAGTGCATTCGGCCGCTCTGCCACGTCTCCCTCGGCTGCACGCGTCACGGTGCGTCCAGCGCGTCTGCGATTCTAACCCACCGACGCCGGATCGTCGGTGCCCACCCCTGCTTGCCGGTTGATGGTTAGGCTGGTGACATGAACGGGAACATGAAGGCAATCATCCAGACGGACCCCGCCGACCCCCGGTCCCTGCACTGGCAGGAGACCCACATCCCGACACCGCGTGAGGGCGAGGTGCTGATCCAGGTCGCCGCCGCCGGCCTGAACCGTGCCGACACCCTGCAGGCACAGGGACACTACCCGCCGCCGAAGGGGGTGTCCGAGGTGCTCGGCCTCGAGGCCGCCGGGGTGATCGTCGACCCGAACGGCTGTGTCCGGCCCGACGGCATGCCCTACCGGGAGGGTGACGAGGTCGGTGCGCTGCTGTCGGGCGGCGCGTACGCCGAGTACACGATCGTGCCTGCCGGACAGCTGACTCCGGTCCCGGACGGGTTCGGGCTGCAGGAGACCGCCAGCGTCATCGAGGCGGCCTGCACGATCTGGTCGAACCTGATGATGACGGCACACCTGCGCGAGGGCGACACCCTGTTGATCCACGGTGGTGGCGGCGGCATCGGTATCTTCGCCACGCAGCTGGCGCACGCGCTGGGCGTCCGGGTGGCGGTGACCGCGGGCAGCCCCGAGAAGCTGGACGTGTGCCGTCGCTACGGTGCGGACGTCCTGATCAACTACCACGAGGAGGACTTCGTCAAGGTCGTCAAGGAGCTCGGCGGGGCGGACGTGATCCTGGACATCATCGGCGCGAAGTACCTGGAAGGCAATGTGAGCGCCCTGGCCCCGGACGGCCACCTGGTGATCATCGGTATGCAGGGTGGTGTGAAGGGGGAGCTGAACATCGGCAAGCTGCTGGCCAAGCGGGGGAATATCTCGGCCACGGGCCTGCGCTACCGCGACCGGGAGGACAAGGCCCGGATCGTGGCGGAGACGGTGGAGAACGTGTGGCCGATGCTGGAGGACGGCCGGATCTGCCACCATGTCGACCGCGTGTTCCCGATCCAGGACGCCGCAGAAGGCCACCGGGCCCTGCTGGACGGGGAGATCACCGGTAAGGCGATCTTCGAGGTCGCCCGCTAGACGATCCCGCCGACCACGCGCACCAGGTGGTCGACGTCCATGTGGGTGTTGTGCGGGGCGAGTGCCACGCACACGGCGCCGCCCATCTCGGCGACACCCATCTGGTCGAACAGGGCGCTCTCCTCGAGCCCGACGGTCTGGGCGACCACCCCGTTGCTCAGCAGCCTCTCCCCCACCACCGAGGCCTCGATGCCCTGCACGAGGAAACTGACCCGCGGCAACCGGTCGACCGGGCCGAAGTGCCGCCCGTCGCCGCCGTCCGCGGTGCCCCAGCTGTCGTGGTCGTGCCCGGGGTCGGTGTCGATCTCCCCGTCAACGCCCACGACGTGCACGTTCTCCAGGTCCCGCAGGCCGTCGACGAGATAGCCGGCGAGCCTGCCGAGGTACCCCTCGGTGGACCGCAGAGACGTGGCGAGCCGTTCACGCCGGGTGCCGGTGGCCTCGTCGTCGAGCCCCGCGAGGTGGTTCACCGCCGCCGGGACACCACCGAGCAGACCCGGGGCGTTGCCGTCCCGCTCCAGTTCGGCGACCCGTCGGGCGGTCAGCTCCTGCGACTCCGGCGCGGCGTGGCGGCCACGGCGCAGTTCCACGAGATGGAGCTCCGCCAACAGCGACGGGTCCCGGAAGACCAACGCCCCGACCTCCGGCCCGCCGAGGGGCGCCATGTCCAGGGCGACGACGTCGGCGTCCCACTCCTCCATGTCGATCAGCCGGTAGGGGGCGTACGCCCCGGCGTCCACCACGAGCCACGCGCGCGACTTCGCCCGCATGATGTCGGCGATGGCGCGGACGTCCGTGACGGTACCCAGGTGGGTGTTCGCCGCCGGCACCGCGACGATGGAGGTGTCGAGACTGATCAGGCTGGTGAACTGCCAGGCCGGCAGGGCACCGGTGGTCAGGTCCGCCTCCGCCCAGCGCACCGAGGCCCCGTAGAGGTCGGCGGCGAGTTTCCACGGGGTGATGTTGGAGGGCTCGTCCACCCGGCTCAACACGACCTCACGGCCCATCCGCAGCTTGGCGGGGACCGCCGTGGCCAGGATCCCCAGCAGGGTCGCACGGCTGGGCCCGAGCACCACGCACTCCGGCGAGGCCCCGACGAGGTCGGCGACGGCCTCACGTGCCGCGGAGACGTGGCGGTCGCCGCGGGCCGCGCCGTCCTGCCCCTGCAGCGGGGACGCCCGGAACGCCCGGGACACCGCCGAGCTGACCTTCTCCGGCACCTGCGCACGACGGCCGGCATTCAGGTAGGTCCACCCCTCGGACAGTGATTCATAGAGGCCTCGCACTCTCGCGATGTCGAACACTCCCGACTGCCCCTTTCCGCATCTCACCGCACTGACGACCCGAAAATATCTTTGCAGGTCACGATAGTAAAACCAGGAAACGACCGCGCCGCCCCGGCAACGTCACCGATACTACATCGGCACACGGACATGAGTGGTACCGGCGGTGGCCCGGGCGCGGATTACCGCACACCGCACCGTTCCGGAGTACCGTATCCCCGTGTCCGATTCAGAAAACCCCCGCCCGGTGGCCACCGCACCGGAGTACGAGCGCTTCGTCGCCGCACCGGTGAACGGCGGTGCGCCTGCCTCGACGTCCCAGACCCTCGGTGCAGCGTGGGACGACCTGAAGCGTGGCTTCGGTCAGCGCGAACTCTGGCTCGTCCTGGGCTGGCAGGACATCAAGCAGCGCTACCGACGCAGCGTCCTGGGCCCCCTGTGGATCACCCTGGCCACCGCCGTCATGGCCGTGGCGCTGGGCCTGCTGTACTCGATGCTGTTCCAGATGGACCTCAAGGAGTTCCTGCCCCACGTCGCCGTGGGTCTGATCATGTGGAGCTTCATCTCCGGGTGCATCATCGAGGGCTCACAGGTGTTCATCGCCAACGAGGGGCTGATCAAACAGCTCCCCAGCGCGTTGAGCGTGCACGTCTACCGCCTGGTGTGGAAGCAGTTCCTCATCCTCTGCCACAACCTGGTGATCTGGCTGCTCCTGCTGGCGATCTTCCAGATCCCGGTCGGCTGGGAGGTCCTGCTCGCCGTCCCCGGTCTGGCACTGCTCGTGGCCAACGGCGTGTGGGTCTCGATGTTCTTCGGCATCATCGCCACCCGTTTCCGCGACGTCGCCCCGCTGCTGGAGTCGCTGGTGCAGCTGCTGTTCTACATGACCCCGATCGTGTGGACCACCAAGACACTGCTGGAGCAGGGGGGTGCCGTCGCCGAGCGTGCCCGGATCGCGGAGATCAACCCGCTGTTCCACTACCTCAGTGTCGTCCGCGGCCCCATGATCAATGAACCGGTCGAGCTGCATTCGTGGATCATCGTCGCCGTCCTCACGGTGCTCGGCACCCTGTTCGCCATGGTGTTCATGCGCCAGTGGCGCTCGCGCGTGAGCTACTGGGTCTAGAAGGAGTACACACATGGTTTCCATCGACACCTACGACGCCTGCGTCGACTTCCCCATCTTCGACGCCAAGTCCCGTTCCCTGAAGAAGGCCTTCCTCGGCGCCGCCGGCGGTGCCATCGGACGCAACTCCGACAACACCGTCGTCGTCGAGGCCCTGCGCGACGTGAACCTGCACCTCAAGGAGGGTGACCGGATCGGCCTGGTCGGCCACAACGGTGCCGGCAAGTCCACACTGCTGCGGCTGCTCTCCGGGATCTACGAACCCACCCGCGGGTCCGCCGTGGTCAAGGGGCGCGTGGCACCGGTCTTCGACCTGGGTGTGGGCATGGACCCGGAGATCAGCGGCTACGAGAACATCATCATCCGTGGGCTGTTCCTCGGCGAGAGCCGTAAGTCCATGGAGAAGAAGATGGACGAGATCGCGGAGTTCACCGAGCTCGGCGACTACCTGTCGATGCCGCTGCGCACCTACTCCACGGGTATGCGCGTGCGTGTCGCGCTGGGTGTGGTGACCTCGATCGAGCCGGAGATCCTCCTGCTGGACGAGGGCATCGGCGCGGTGGACGCGGCGTTCATGGAGAAGGCGCGGGTCCGGCTGCAGGCACTGGTCGAGAAGTCCGGCATCCTGGTGTTCGCCTCCCACTCCAACGAGTTCCTGGCGCAGCTGTGCGATTCGGCGCTGTGGGTCGACCACGGTCAGATCCGTTCATGTGGGCCGGTCGACGAGATCGTCGGGGCCTACGAGGGGCCGCACGCCGCCGAGCACGTCCGCGGCGTCCTGAAGGGGCTGGGGCGGCTCTGAACCCGTCCCTGCTCCGGCTGTCCTAGGATGAGGAGCATGACCACCACCGGAGACAGGGAGCCGCACCTCCGTGAGATGGGCGCGTTCCTACGCACACGGCGCGGGGAGCTGTCGCCCGGGGACGTCGGGGTCAGCCGGGCGAACCGGCGCAGCCGGGTGACCGGCCTGCGTCGGGAGGAGGTCGCCGACCTGGCACGGATCAGCGGCGACTACTACGCCCGGATCGAGCAGGGGCGTCTGGCGCCCTCCCCCGCCGTACTCGCCGCCCTGGTCTCCGCCCTCAAGTTGGACGGTGACCAGGCGGAGTACCTCGGGGCCCTCGCCGACCATGCTGCGGCACCCAGTCACGCCCTGGGGGCGGTGTCGCCGTCCCAGGACGGACAGCCGTCCGACTCCGGCACGGTCCGGCCGCAGGTGATGCGGCTACTCGACCAGCTCACCGAGACACCCGCCCTGGTCATGGGGCCCCGGACGGACATCCTGGCCTGGAATCCGCTGGCGGCCAGGGTCTACGTGGACTTCGGCGCGCTGGCACCCGACCAGCGCAACTACGTCCGCCTGATCTTCACCGACCAGCGGATGCGGTGGCTCTTCGACGACTGGGAGTCCGTGGCCCGGTCGTGTGTGGCGATCCTGCGCCGGGAGGCCGCCGCCAACCCGTCCGATCCCCGGCTGACGTCGCTGGTCGGCGAGCTCACCGTCGCCGATGATGACTTCGCACGCTGGTGGGCGGCGCACGACGTGGCACGCCAGGACTTCGGGACGAAGGTCCTGCACCACCCCGAGGTCGGCGACCTGACACTCGACTGGGAGATCTTCCGTTACGGCACTGCCCCGGACCAGCAGCTCATCCTCAACTCCGTGGAGCCCGGGTCGGCCACCCAGCAGCGGCTGGCCACCCTGATGAGGCCGGTGAACCCGATAACCCAGGAAGATTTTTCCTAGGCTGGAACCGTGTCTGGTACGGCCGCCGGACCCGCGCCACACTGGTACACGTCCGGTCGACACCGGAATTACCGTCCATAACCGAGGAGAACACGATGGCCACCGCCACCAACGTCAAGAACGCCACCTTCCGCAACCCCGACATGTACTGGGACATCGCTGCGAGCATCTACTTCCCGCCGGAGTTCGACGAAAACAAGACCTACCCGGCGGTCGTCACGGCGCACCCGATCGGCTCCTGCAAGGAGCAGACCTCCGGCAACATCTACGGCACCGCGCTGGCCGAGGCCGGTAACGTCGTCATCGCCTTCGACGCCAGCTTCCAGGGCGCCAGCGGCGGGACCCCCCGTTTCCGCGAGGACCCGGCCGAGCGCGTCGAGGATTTCCGTCGTGTCGTCGACTACCTCGTCACCCTGCCCTACGTCGACGCCGACCGTATCGGCGTGCTCGGCGTGTGCGGCGGTGGTGGCTACACCCTCAGCGCCGCGCTGACCGAGAAGCGTTTCAAGGCCGTCGTCTCGATCACCGGTGTGAACTTCGGGCGCATGCAGCGCGAGACCGCAGCCGCCGGCGAGGGCGGCGTCATCGGCGCACTGCGGGGCGTCGCCGCCCAGCGCACCGCCGAGGCCCGCGGTGCCGAGAGCGCCGTCAGCGGCATGCTGCCCGAGACCGCGGAGCAGGCCGCCGCCGTCGGCGACATCGACATCGTCGAGGCCTTCGACTACTACCGCACCGACCGTGGCCGCGAGGACAACGGCTGCGTGCTGTTCGAGGCCGCCCACGGTGCCACCGCACTGGGCTGGGACGCCTTCCACCTGGCCGATGAGCTGCTGGACCAGCCGCTAATGGTGGTCGTCGGCGACAAGCAGGGTGCATTCGGCGCGTACAAGGACGGCAAGGAAATCTACGCCAAGGCCGCCTCCACCGACAAGGAGCTCGTCGAACTCCACGATGTGTCACACTACGACCTGTACGACCAGCCGAATGGCGCCGGCGAGGCGCTCAAGAAGGTCATCCCGTTCTTCGCGGAGAAGCTCTGAGGAAGAATACGGTCCGTGGGCCCGTTCCCGCACGGGTGCTGCTCGCCGGGTGTGGACGGGTCGGCGTCCGGCTCGCGGAACGTCTCACCGCACGCGGCGCCGAGGTGTTCGCTCTACGCCGCCATGCCGCGGACCTACCGTCCTGTGTGACTCCCCTGTCCGTCGACCTGCTGTCACCGGCCCCCGGGCCGCTGCCGCGGGTGGACGCGATGGTCGTCACCCTCACCCCAGGCATCGGCGGGCCGGAGGACCCGCACGGCTACCTCACCGCACTCCGCCACCTCGCGACCGCACTCCCCGACCTCCCCTCCCGGACCGTGTTCGTCTCGTCCACCGGCGTCTTCGACCGCCCGACGCAGGACCGCCCGCTGACGGAGGACGACGCCCCTCGCCCCGTCTCACCGAGGGCGGTCACCTTGGCCGACGGTGAGGCGCTGGCCAGGGAACTCTTCGGCGCCCACGTGGTCCGTCCCGCCGGGATCTACGGCCCGGGACGGGAGTTCCTGCTGCGCACCGTGCGCGACGGAACCCCCGTCAACTACCGCCGACGGACCAACCGGATCCACGAGACCGACCTGGTGCGCACACTCGAGGTGATGCTCGACGCGGCCGGGCCCCCGTCGGTGCTGCACGCTGTCGACGGACAGCCCGCGGAGCTCGGCGATATCGTCTCCTTCATCGCCGACGAGCTCGGAGTCGAGGCCCCTCCGCAGACCACAGCGGACGAACCCGCCGGCACCTACATCGACGGATCCGCCCTGGGCCGTTTCCTGGGCGGGCTGCACTACCCCGGCTACATCCAGGGGTACCGGGAGATGATCGGGGGCGGGGTCCTACGCGGAAATCAGCGGTCCTCGGGGTGTGCGTCCTCGTAGGCGCTGATCACGTCGGCGGCGATCCGGCCACGGGCGGAGACCTCACGCCCGGTCTCGCGCGCCCACTCGCGGATGCGGCCGTTGCGTGCGGCATCGGCGGACGACGTGGACGCCCCGGCCTTCCCGGACGTTCCCCGTCCTGCACCGGCGGACGCGGTACCGGTCGCGGTACGGGGCAGCTTACGCGCCACCTTCAGGTACGGCTCGAGCTCCTCGGCAAGGATCTCCGCGTTCAGCTCGGACAGGTCCAGGACGTACTCGGAGCCGCGGTAGCCGAGCTTCACGGTCCGCACCTCGTCAGGCGCGAGTTCCTCGCGGTCGATATCGTCAACGTAGGTGATCACAGTTCGTCGTCCCATTCGTGTCAGCCTACCACCGGCCGGCGGCGGCACCGGTCCCCCGGCACGACCGGGCAGGTCAGCTGCCGCAGCACCCCGGGGCGCACACCGCACCGTCCACGCCCACGCCGTAGTCGGGGACGCACCCCTGTCGCTCAGCCCCCTCCCCCAGGGCCAGGTCGACGACCATCTCCGCGAAGAGGGGTGCGAGCCCCGGCGTCGCCGTCCGGACCATCTCGACACCCAGTTCCGCGGCGGTCTCCGCGGCCTCGGTGTCGAGGTCCCAGAGCACCTCGACATGGTCGGCGAGGAAGCCGACCGGACACAGCACCACCGGGCGGGTGTTCCCCGCGGCGACGCGGGCCCGCAGGTGGTCGCTGATGTCCGGGGCCAGCCAGGGCACCGACGGCGGCCCCGAGCGGGACTGCCACGCCACCTCCGGCTCCACCCCTGCCGCCCCGTCCCCGACCGCGAAGGAACTGTGGTCACGGATCAACCGTGCACTGTCACGGACCTGACGGGAGTAGAGGTGACCGCCGTCCGCGGGCGGGCCGGACTCCGCGTCGGCACGGAGGGGGACCGAATGCGCGGTGAAGACGAGGTCGGCGTCGGCACCGGCACCGGAGAGGGACGCCCTGGCGGCGTCCACGGCACGGGCGAACGCGGTGATGAACAGCGGATGGGCGTGGAACTGCGGTAGGCGCTGCAGACGTGGCGGGACCAGCCCGGCGTCGACGACGGCGCGGCGGGCCCGGGCGACGTCCTCGTGGTACTGCCGGCACCCCGAGTAGCCACCCCAGGCGGAGGTGGCGAAGACTGCGGCGGAGCGGACGCCGTCACGGGCCATCGTCTCCACCGTGGACTCGACGAACGGGTGCCAGTTGCGGTTGCCGAAGTAGACGGGGACGTCGGCCCCGCGCGACCGCAGTTCGGTACGGATGCGGTCGATCATCCGGCGGTTGAGGTCATTCAGCGGGCTTTTGCCACCGAGGGCGTAGTAATGCTCGCCGACGTCCCTGAGTCGCTCGCGCGGTATTCCACGGCCACGGGTCACATTCTCCAGGAAAGGGATCACGTCGTCCTCCCGCTCGGGGCCACCGAACGAGAGGACCAGCAGGGCATCGGGTTGTCTGCGTGCAGTCACCCCCTCACCGTACGCCACCGATCCAGCTATCACCTCACCTAGCTAGGTATAACCACACGTATTACCCCGAAAAAGACGACTTAGAGGAACAATCTTTCTTCACTAGCTAAGCTAGCAACATGACCGGTCTCCCCGATCCCCCTCACGATCACCGTCGCGGACGCCCCACACCGCCGGTCGTCCTCACGGACGCCGAACGCGCGACCCTCACCGGCTGGGCGCACGACGCCACCTCCGGGACCGCGCTCGCACTGCGCTCGCGGATCATCCTCGCCTGCGCGACCGGCGCGACGAACACGCAGGTGGCGACCACCCTGGGGGTCTCCCGTCCGACCGTCGGCAAATGGCGCAGCCGGTTCCTGGAACTCCGTCTCGACGGCCTGACCGACGAACCCCGGCCGGGTCGCCCACCCCGGATGACCATGGAGGAGATCCGGGAGATCCTCGCGACCCCGCCGACACGTCGGGGAAGGCCCGTGGGTTGGACACGGCGTGAACTGGCGCGCCAGACCGGCCTGTCGGCGTCGACAGTGGGACGCATCTGGAAGAACCTCGACCTCCCCGACACGGCCCGGTAGCCGCAGGGGAGCCTGCACGGTACCCGCCGACAGCCGTAACGTGACGGAAACACGACCGGTTATGATGACCACATGTCAACGGACTACTGGTACGACGGTGCCGACCCCGCCGTGGCGCTCCTGCATGCCGTACGGCGTTTCCGGGCCGCCGACCAGGAGATGCGCCGGCGCACCGGCGCAGACATGGGCCTCAACGCCACCGACACCGAAGCCGTCCGTCACATCATCTCCGCCGAACGCGCCGGCAGCCCCCTGACCGCCAGAGGACTCGCCGACACCCTGCACATCTCCACCGCGGCGACAGCCAAACTCCTCAACCGGTTGACCGCGTCAGGCCACGTCCGGCGCGCCCCGCACCCCGGCGACCGACGCTCGGTGATCATCGTGGCCACCGACCTCACCCACGACGAAGTCGACGAGTGGCTCTCCCCGATGCACGGGAGGATGCTGCAGGCCGCCCGCGACGTCCCCGCCGGTGACCGCCGCGCCGTCATCGGCTTCCTCGACGCCCTGGTCGAGGCCGTCACCCCGGACGACGCCGCACGGGACCACTGAGGTGCCTACGCTGGTGCCATGGACATCCTCGTCACCGGCGCCTCGGGCTACATCGGCGGACGCCTCATCCCTGAGCTCCTCGCCGCGGGGCACCGCGTCCGCGCCGCCTCCCGCCACCCCGACGGGCTGACCCGCTTCGACTGGTACGACGATGTCGACGCCGTACGCGCCGACCTGTCCGACCCCTCGTCCCTGGCCGCGGCGGTCGACGGCGTCGAGGTCGTCTACTACCTCGTGCACTCCATGGGCGACGGCACCGGCACCAGTTTCGAGGACGCCGAGAGCGCTGCCGCGACGAACCTCGCCGAGGCCGCGGCGGCCGCCGGCGTCTCACGGATCATCTACCTCTCGGGCATGCACCCGCCGGACCGTGCGCTGGAGGAGCTGTCCCAGCACATGCGCTCACGCGAACGCGTGGCCAGGATCCTGCTCGGGGGCACCGTCCCCGCGGTGGTGCTGCGTGCGGCCACGGTGATCGGATCAGGCTCGGCGTCCTTCGAGATCATCCGTCACCTCACCGAACGGCTGCCGGTGATGGTCGCACCACAGTGGATCAACAACCGCATCGAACCGGTCAGTGTGCGGGACGTCCTGCACTATCTCGTCCACGCCGCCGACGCGGCCGGTCTCGACGGGGTCAACGACCAGTTCGACGTGGGCTGCGGGCAGACCTACCGGTTCTCGGACCTGCTGCGGATCTACGGCCGGATCCGTGGTCTACGTCGCCTGATCACCGCCGTCCCTGTCCCGTTGCCGGTGGACCAGCTGTCCGGCGGATGGATCGGCCTGGTCACCCCGGTCCCCCGTTCCCTGGCGGTGCCACTGGCACAGTCCATGGCCGAGGACGCCGTGACCACCGACGGCCACCGGATCCGGGACGTCCTCCCCGACCCGCCCGGCGGCCTGGCCGACTACCCCACGGCGGTACATCGGGCCCTGCAGCGTGAAGCCACCGGCGAGGTCCCGACGTCCTGGGACCGGTCCTGGCAGTCCACCGACGTCGGTGCGGAGTCGCCCACCGACCCGGACTGGTCGGGGGAGACGGTGTACACCGACAGCCGTGAGGCCCGGACGACGGCGACGGTGGAGCAGGTGTGGCGGGTCGTGGAGTCCATCGGCGGGCGCAACGGCTGGTACTCCACGCCTCTGCTGTGGAACGTGCGCGGCATCATGGACCGGCTCGTCGGTGGCCCGGGCCTGGGAGGACGCCGCGACCCCCGCCACCTCGCCACCGGTGACCGCGTGGACTGGTGGCGGGTGGAACGCATCGACCGTCCGCACCTGCTGGTCCTCCGCGCGGAGATGAAGGTCAGCGGGCAGGCGTGGCTGATCCTCCGGGTCGACGGCACCGACGAGGCAGACGGCGCCGACGGCGCCGACGGGGACCGGGCGACCACCGTCTACCGGCAGGACGCGGTCTTCCTGCCCCGCGGACTGCGCGGACGGGCCTACTGGTGGGTCGTCGCCCCGTTCCATGCGGCGGTCTTCCCGCTGATGAAGCGAAACATCATCGCCGCGGCGGCCAGGGAATGACCATGTAGGTCCGGCGCCGCCGACGCCTGCCCCCGCGGCACGGCGTGGCAGAATGACACGCATGCAGACACCAGAACAGTCAGCGGCCCGCCTCCACCGCAACGGCACCACCGCCGCGGTCATCGTCACCCACCAGCGTGTGGACCTGCTGCGCAACTCCCTGACCGTCGTCTGCTCCCAGACCCACCCGGTGGACAAGGTCATCGTCGTCGACAACGGCTGCCAGGACGACGTCCGCGTCCTGCTGGACGACCTCGCCGGGGACCGCGCCGTCTACGTCCCCTCCCGGACCAACCTCGGCGGCGCCGGCGGCTTCGCCCTGGGCTTCCTCACCGCCCTCTCCCTGGGGATGGACGCGGTGTGGTGCGCCGACGACGACGGCCAACCCGCCGACGAACACGTCCTGGACAACCTCTACACCGTCGCCGAGACCCACGGTCTCGCCGAGGTGTCCCCCGCGGTCTGCAACATCGACGAGCCAAAGCGCCTGGCGTTCCCCCTGCGCCAAGGCGTGGTGTGGCACCGCTACATGCACGAACTGCAGGGCGACTTCCTGCCCGGTATCGCCAGCCTCTTCAACGGCGCACTGCTGAGCGCCGAGGCGATGAAAGTCATCGGTGTCCCCGACTACCGTCTCTTCATCCGCGGCGACGAAGTCGAGTACCACCGGCGTCTCGTCCGGTCCGGGCTGCCCTTCGGCACCTGCCTGACCACCTCCTACCTGCACCCGGACGGCGCGGACGAGTTCAAGCCGATCCTCGGCGGCCGGATGCACACCCAGTACCCGGACAACGCCACCAAGCGCTACTTCACCTACCGCAACCGAGGCTTCCTGATGAACCAGCCGGGGATGCGTCGTCTGCTGCCGCAGGAGTACGCACGCTTCGGCTGGTTCTTCCTAGTGCAGAAGCGGGACCTCAAGGGCTTCCGCGAGTGGCTGTCCCTGCAGGCGAAGGGACGCGCGGAGAAGTTCTACCGGCCGTAGGTGCTGCGGCGCTGCGTCCCTGCGGCGCAGGGGCGGAGGGGCGGAACTGCGGAATCCGGTGTCCGCGGCCGTCAGCTGCGGAAGATGACCCAGCGCTGGATGATGAAGTTCAGTACCGTCGCCGTACCCTGGGCGATCACGAAGCTGACGGCACGCACCCAGAACTGGTCGAGGTCCATGCCCTCGAGCCACGGGATGCTCAGCTTGTACAGGCTGACCTGCACCGCGTAGGTGGCCAGGTAGGACGCCATGGTGATCAGGAAGCGTTTCACCGACGGGGTGGCCTGGAACGTCCACCGGCGGTTGATCAGGTAGGCGGTCAGCGTGCCCAGGATGAAACCCACGGTCTTCGACGCGCCGTCGCCCATCCCCGCGAGGAACAGCAGGTAGGTGCTGCCGAAGTCGACGACAGCGCCGACCACGCCGGTCATGACGAACCGGACGAGCTGGGTCTTCAGTGTCAGGCGCTCGACTGTCCCGGTGGTGGAGTCGGTCACTTCTCGTCCCCCTCGGGCAGCGGCGTCAGGTGGACGGGCACGTGGTGGTCACGTGCCGCACGGAAGGTCCACAACTTGTTGAACAGGAAGTTCACCGGGATCGCCACGCACACCCCGATGAGGTTGCCCCAGTAGATCGGGTCCCGCAGCCCGCTGGACCCGTCCCAGATCTCCCGCGACAGGGCCACCGGCGACTCGGGGTTGATCATCGCGGTCTGCACCGCCAGAGTCACCGCCAGGCCGCCGATACCGACCATCATGAACGGGACGAGTTCCCGGAACCAGGACGACTTCCCGGACGTCCTGAACGTCCACCGGCGGTTGAGGTTGAAGTTCCACAGGTTCGCCACCACGAAGGCCAGCACCGCGAACACGTGGTACCAGCGGATGTGGAACTGGGTGCCGAGCAGGTTGGCGAACGCCGCGTGGCCGTCGAATCCGCCGAGCCACTGGGTGGTCTTGTTGGCCACGACGACGACCGCGTTGTTGACGATCACGCCCGACGCGCCGACGATGCCGAACTTCAGGAACTGCCGGGCCAAGCGCCAGGTCCGTTCCGAGGTGGACAGCCGCCGCGGCTGGGGCGTGCCTCCCCCGTCGCCCTGGGCGGCGGGGCCCGGCTGTTCGGCGATGGCGTCGGTCACGACGGGCGTCCTCCCTGCACTGGTGGTGGTCTTCGGTCCGGGAACGGTCCACGGACACTTATCGGACATACGCTACTGGCACATCCGCCATTTACGAAACACCGGCGGCACCCGTGGTGTCGGACCCGGCCGCCGTTCCCGGTCAGTCGCCGGGGGCCGCGTCGTGGCGTTGCAGGAGGTAGCGGTACATCTCGAGCCGCTCGAGCAGACTACTGCGCGGCACCAGTGGCGTCACCACCGAACCGGTCGTGTCCTTCGCCTCCCACACGCCGGCACCGCAGGCGGCCAGTGTCCGTCCGGTCGCGGTGGACAGCCCGCGGATCTCGGCGGCGGTCAGCGGGTCCGCGGACAACCGGCCGCCACCCGGCGCGATACCGGCGTCGGCGCAGGTGAAGCCGAGGGCGGACATCAGCATCTCGGAGATCTCGTCGGCGGTCGCCCGGTCCGACAGGGTGGACAGGGCCACGATCCGCGACCACGCCGCGGCCCGTCCCAGCCGCGTCGTCTCGGCGGGGACACCGTCCAGGACGGCCCGTACGCCGTCCGGGACCTGGGCGGCGCGGCCGAGGTCGAGGGCCTGCAGCAGGGGGGTGAACTCGTAGAGGTCGCCGGCCAGCAGCAGGTCCCGGAGTTCCGGGGCGAGGCCGTCGAGGATCTGTTCCACGGTCTCCTCCCCGGTCAGGGCAACGTTCACCGCAGCGAGGTCGACGTCCCGCGGGACGTCGATGTCGCCCGGCCCGCGACTGCCGGTGGGGCCGGCGAACAGCAGGGGCGGGGGGAGCGGCACCGGGGCGGTCGGCGGGGCGGTCGTGCCGTGGTAGGCGTCGGTCCCCGTGCCGGACTCGGGTATGAACTCCCCGGCGAGGCAGACCGCGTCGGGGGTGTGTTCGTCCCTGGTCATCGCCCCGGCGGTGGTCACGGTGATGACGGTGTCGTCGACGAGCAGGGTGGCGGTGCCGTCACGGCCCAGGGCCTCGTCCAGTGTGGTGCCGATGGGTCCGGCGGTGCGGCTGTAGACCCGCAGGCGGTCCCGACGGCGGGCCTGCAGGGACCAGGCCGGGCCGGTGGCGGCCCCGTCGAGCATCCGCTCGGCACCGGGGACGGTGAAGGCGATCAGCACCGCGCGCACCGTCTCGGCGACGGACAGCTGGTCGTTGAGCCCCAGGGCACGGGTGTAGAAGCCGGTGGACGGCCGGTGGTACTCCGCGAGGACCAGTAGGGTGGCCGGGGAGGTCCCGCCGTCGTCGGCCGCCGGGCCCGGGGGGTCGTCCAGCAACGGCAGCCGGAGGACGGCGGCAAGCCCGTCACCGGAGACCGGGCCGCGGGAGCGGTCCGGCCGGGAAGCATGCCGTGCGTTCATGCCACCAAGGGTAGCGACGTTACCGGGATGGTGCCGGGTGTCCGGACCAGCCACCGAACCGGCCGCCGGCCCCCTCCCTCAGGCCAGCACGAGCGGCAGGGCCCGCAGCTCCCCACCCAGGCGCTGGACCCGGAGTTTCTCGACGACGTTCCAGCTCTGCGCGAGGCGACGGACGCCCCGGGCGGTCGCCATACACCGGGTGACCGCCTCGGCGGCGTCGCCGTCGAGCCCCTGGGGAGGCAACCCGTCCTGCTCCGCGAACTCGATCTCACCCCAGGCCGGCTGCCGCTTGCCCGGGTTCGCCGCGGCGAAGTCCTCCCGGTTGCGCTCGACCGCCGCGCGGGCGTTCTCGATGGTCGCCGGCAGGTCCACCACCTGCGTCCCGTCCGGTAGTCCTTCGGGTAGTCCCGCGGCCTCGCCCGAGACGACGACGGGACGACCGAGGATCAGCGACAGCACCGCGTCGCGGTCACCGCGCTCCTCGATCCAGTCGGCGTCGGCGGCGAATCCGTGCACCCCGGCCTGATCGACGAGCCAGGCCCCGCTGAAGTCCCCGAGCAGCACCCGCGCGTCGACCTCGACCTGCCATACCGCGGTGACGTCACCGACGGTCGCGGCGACCATCACCGGTGGGTCCTGGGGCCGGGTCGCGCCCGCCTGCTGGGACTGCGTGGCCCCGGTGTCGCCTGCCGTGCCCGTCATGCGTCCACCTTCCCGTTCACCGCGTAGACGACGCCGACCTGCGCCGCGCCGTACACCGTCGACGGCAGCGCGCGGAAGATCCCGCCGATCAGAGGGATGCGGCCGAGAGTGCTGGTGACCAACGCCGCTCCCGCCGCGTCCAGACGCCCGTTGAGCCACGCAGCGGTACCGAGAACGGCGACTGGTGCTCCAGCCAGAACCACAAGCCCGGGAGCAGCATTGGTGCCCAGGTTCTCCCTCATCTGCGCCAGGGATTCACGTATCTCACCCCGTTCCTCGTCCGACAGGGCCTCCCACTCGTCGGCAAGGACGAGGCCGACCCCGGTGGCGAGTACCGCTGCCTGGCCGGCACGGCGCGGCCACTTCCGCTTCACCACGTCGCGCACCAGGTAGTACCCCAGTGTGGTGGCGGCAATGATCCGGAACTCCTTCTGCGTGAGTGCGCGTTGTCCTGTTCTGGTTTTCATGGCCATCGTGGTCCTCCTCGCAGTCGCGGCGTGCACCCCCATCGCCGGGATCCGCCTCCCCTCCGAGTGTAGATCAGCACCCGGACACGGCCGTTGTACGCTGGAGGTCATGTTCGGAAAAGACCGTGCCAAGAACCAGATGCGGCGCTCCATCGCCAAGGCGAACGCCGGCCAGCCCGCCGGGACGAAGGGGTCGCGTGCGGAGACCAACGTGGTCGGCGGCACCGCGACCGACAAGAGCTACGAGGCCGCGTCGCGGGCCGAGGCCCCGCTGAACGAGTTCATGGTGCGGCTGCTCGCCCAGGAGCTCCCGGTGCTGGACTCCACGAGCCGCCGGATCGTCAACCGCGAACTGCGTGAGTACGACGGGCCGACGATCACCTGCGTCGCCGAACTGCCGGAGACCGTCCGCGAGGTCATGGAGCTGTAGCCACGGCGGTCACCGGCACCGTTCACACGCCACTGATCTCCCGGAGCAGCCCGGCGTACCGGTCGCGCACACCCGGGTCGACACCGTGGCGGGCGGCCGCGTCGAGGCGACGCGTCACCGCGGCGATGAGCCAGTCGGCGTCGACCCGTCGGGCCTGCTGGACGACCGACTCGAAGATCAGCAACGCCTCGTCGTCCCGCCCGAGCACGTGCAGCAGCAGGGCCTCCTCGGTCAACGCCTCCAGGCGCGCCGACTCCACCGCCGTGCCCGGCACCGGCCCCACACCCGCGCGGACGAACGCCTCCTCCGCCTTCTTCGCCACTCCGGCGGCCCACGCCGTCAGCTCCAGCGCCTCGGCGACCCGGTCGGTGTGCACCAGGCCCCGGTTGACCGACAGCACGTGGTCGACCAGGTCCCCGGCCGCCCGCAACGCCAGCTCCTCGGACGGCAGCTCCGCCTCCAGGGTGGACGCCGCGACGTGGAACCGCCGGTACGCCTCCTTGAACCGGTCGACCTGGCCCGGCCAGTCCTCGGCGAAGGCGTCGCCCACCAGTGCCGTCGCCAGGCGGGTGGCCTCCGCTTCCCGACGGAAGGCGGCGTGGGGGAACCGCTGCCAGTCCAGCCCCTCGATATCGTCGAGCCCGTCGAGCACGAACGCCGCCCGCGGGAAGTCCCGGTCGTCGAGCAGCGCCGACACGCACGTCACCTGGTACTCCGCGGCGGCCTCCCACTGCTCCCGGAACCGGGCGTTGTCCGCGGCCTCGGCGAACGCGCCGGCGGCGGCCCGGTGGTTGCCCAGTTTCCCCAACGTCTCACCACGCGCCGCCATGAGGTGCACCCGCATCAGCGCACTGTCGCTCTCCGCCATCGCTGCCCCGGCGGGCTCGTCCGTCCCCGCGTTCACCAGGGCCAGGCACCTGTCGTACACGGCGAGCGACTCATGGAACGCGCCGTGCCCGGACAGCGCGACCCCCAGCGACAGCAGTTCGTCGAGCAGCCCGGGGACCTCCTCGTCCCCGAGCATCGCCACCGGGCCTGCCGGCGGGGACGGCAGACTCAGCGCCACTCCGGCGACATAGTGCGCCACCTGCGCCACCAGGGCGTCCGTCCCGGGGTCGTCCGCCGCGAGCTCCACGATGCCGGCCAGCAGGGCCGACCCGACCTCCGGTATCGACCGCGGGACGAACCTGGTGACCTGCCGGACGCCCCGCAACGCCAGACGCAGCGACTCCTTGTCGGGGTACACCCCGCCCATCAGCACGTCCTGCTCGATGACACGCCGGACGAGGGGGCCGGAGCCCTGCCAGAACCCGACGACGGTCTCCACCCGGTTCGCCAGGATCGTGACCGGGTCGGCACCGGTGTCCTCGGCCTCGTCCTGGGCGCGTTGGCGCTCCCGCAGCAGCTCGTCGAGTTCGTCGAGCACCGGGCCACCGGCACCGGTCCCAGACCCCTCAGACCTGTCAGCCTCGTCGGCCTCGTCGTAGAAGCCGCCCTCGTCCTGCGTCTCGTACCTCCGCAGCAGCTCCCCGACCAGCGCGCCGAGCGGCTCACCGCCGGGGCCATCCTGCGGGCCGTCCTGCGTGCCGGGCCCCGCCGACCCGGCACTGATCACGGCCAACCGGTCGACGGTGACACCCACCGCCTCCGACAGGCCCAGCATCGAGTACATCATCAGGGCGGCGACCGTGTCCGCCGGGTCCAGGGCCGTGAGGTCCACCGGGCCCGCCACGGGGATCTCCGGCGAGGCCGTCCCGCTGACCTCGCCGCGCCAGTCCGCGACCTCCCGCGGCAGGGTCAGCCAGGCGTCCTCCACCCACGACGGCAACGACGACGGCATCGCCGGGGTGACCGACAGGGCGTGCGACTCCGGTGCCGGGGCGACCGGCGCCGTCGGCGCACCGGCGGGCGCACGGTGCAGACCCAAACCGACGCGCGTCTCCACGTCGTTGCCGTTACGGAGGTCCAGGGCGGCCGCCGCGGACCGCGCCCGCTCACCGGTCCACCGGGCCAGGCCCGCGACCGTCCCGCCGCCGGCCTGCTCCCCCGCCAACGCCAACCAGTCCGCCACCGCCGGCAGACCGGCGAACAACGGCCGCACCTCGCCGGCCCCGGCACGCGCCGCGGCGTCCAGCACGGTGTGCAGCCCCTCCAGGAGATGGACGTCCTCGGCGGGGGCCCGCCGGTGCAGCGCCATGACCGGCAGCATCCGGTCCAGCAGCCCCAGCGCCAGCGACGTCCGTCCCGTCACCGCGAGGAGCTCGGCCACCTGCAGCAGGGCGTCCGACAACTCCGGCGACCCCACCGCCCGGTCCGCGACGAACGCCGCCCGCGCCGCCGTGACCTCCGGGTCGACGACACCGGACAACGGGATCAGCGACTCCGCCAGCATCACCGTGGGCTGCACATGGGCCTCCGGGGCGTTCTCCATGGCCTCGACGATCCCGGCCACGGTCTCCAGGTCACCCCGCTGCAACGCCACCATGCCGCGGACATCCAGGTCACGCTGGAAACGGTGCGCCTGCGCCCACGTCATCTCCTCGGGCAACGACGGTTCCGGCAGGTCGTCGAGGATCCCCTGCGCCTCGTCCAACCGGCCCAACGCCAGCAGCACGCGCACGCGGGTCTCGGCGATGTCGGTGGTGGACCGTCCGAGGCTCTCCAACGCCCCGGCCGCCGTCTCGCCCAGTGCCTCCAGGTCGGCCAGGGCGATGTCCGGACGCTGCGCCGCACCCAGGACGATCTCCTGCCACAGCAGGTCGAAGATGTTCGGCAGGTCCCCCTCCGCCCCGTTCCGTCCGGCGTCGGGGTGCGCGGGGAAGCGGTGCGGGTCCTCCCGGTGCTTCTCCCACAGCCCCGGCAGCAGGTCGACGGTGTCCGGACGGTCGAGCGACTCCCCCTCCAGACAACGCAGCAGGTCAATCCGGTAGGCCAACTCCTCGTCCTCACGGGAAGTTCCCAGACAATCCGGCAGTTCCTCACACCTGCGCAGGTAGGACTCCTCGCTGATCTCCCCGCGGGAACGCCTCCCCCGCAGAGAATCCCATTCCTGTGCGACCCACGCCACATCCTGCGTATCTCCGACCCGTCCCATGCCCCAACTATGACATGGATCGGCCTCCCCCGGCGGTAGGGTGGTCACCATGGAACTGAAGACGCACACCCGGACGCTCACCGGGTGGGGACGAACCGCGCCCACCTCGGCCGAGGTCCTCGCCACCCCTGATGTCGACATCATCTCCGCCGCCGTCGCCCAGGTCGCCGACGACAACGCCGACAAGCCCGACCACCTCAAGCGCGGCGTCATCGCCCGCGGCATGGGCCGGTCCTACGGCGACCCCGCCATGAACGGCGGTGGCCTGGTGATCGACATGCAGCAGCTCAACCGCATCCACTCCATCGACCCGGACACCGCCCTGGTCGACGTGGACGCCGGCGTCACCCTCGACCAGCTGATGAAGGCCGCGCTGCCCTCCGGCCTGTGGGTCCCGGTCCTGCCCGGCACCCGCCAGGTCACCATCGGCGGGGCCATCGGCCCGGACATCCACGGCAAGAACCACCACTCCGCCGGTTCCTTCGGCGACCACGTGGTCTCCATGGAACTGCTCGTCGCCGACGGACGTGTCCTGCACCTCGAACCGGAGGGCTCCGCGGACGACCCCGACGGCACCCTGTTCTGGGCCACCGTCGGTGGCATGGGCCTGACCGGCATCATCCTGCGGGCCACGATCCGGATGACGAAGACGGAGACCGCCTACTTCCTGGCGGACACCGACCGCACCGACACCCTCGACGAGACCATCGCCGCACACTCCGACGGCTCCGAGGTCAACTACACCTACTCGTCGGCCTGGTTCGACTGCATCTCCCCCGCCCCGAAACTGGGCCGGGCGACGATCTCCCGCGGCTCGCTGGCCACCCTGGACCAGCTCAAGGAGTACGCCCCGAAGCTGGCGGCGGACCCGCTGAAGTTCAACGCCCCGCAGCTGATGACCGTGCCGGACATCTTCCCGTCCTTCACCCTGAACAAGCTGACGCTGTCCGCCGTGGGCCTGGCGTACTACACGATGGGTGCCCCGGCGAAGAACCAGGTCAAGAACCTCACGCAGTTCTACCAGCCGCTCGACCTCATCGGGGAGTGGAACCGCGGCTACGGGTCGAAGGGCTTCCTCCAGTACCAGTTCGTGGTGCCGACCGAGGCCGTGGAACCGTTCAAGGACATCATCCGCGACATCCAGGCGTCCGGCCACTACTCCGCGCTGAACGTGTTCAAGCTCTTCGGCGAGGGCAACCGTGCACCGCTGAGCTACCCGATGCCCGGCTGGAACGTGTGCGTGGACTTCCCGATCCGTCCGGGTCTCGGCGCCTTCCTGGACAAGCTCGACCAGCGCGTCATGGAGTTCGGCGGCCGCCTCTACCTGGCCAAGGAGTCGCGTACCTCCGCCGAGAACTTCCACAGGATGTACCCGGGCCTGGAGGGCTGGCTGGAGACCCGCCGGTCCATCGACCCCACGGGCGTCTTCGCCTCCGACATGTCCCGCCGCCTCGAGCTCAACTAGAGCCTGTTTAGGAGAGTCTTTCCAATGATCAACGCTGTGGGTAAGCCCCAGTCCATCCTGCTGCTCGGCGGCGCCTCCGACATGGGCCTCGCCGTGGTCGAGGAGTTCCTGACCCGTGGCCCGGCCCGTGTGGTGCTGGCCGCCCGCCCCGGCGAGGACCTGTCCTCCGCCGTGGAACGTATGGAGGCCGCGGGCGCCTCCGCCGTGGAGACCGTCGGCTTCGACGCCACCGACTTCGACTCCCACCCGGCCGTCTTCGACGAGATCTGGGCCGGTGGCGACATCGACCTGGCCGTCGTCGCCTTCGGTGTGCTCGGTGACAACGAGGTGCAGTGGACCGACCAGAAGCAGGCCGTGCTCGCCGCCCAGGTGAACTACACCGGCGCCGTCTCGGTCGGTGTGCTGCTGTCCAACCGGATGAAGGCCCAGGGCCACGGCCAGATCGTGGTCTTCTCGTCGGTCGCCGGTGAGATGGTGCGACGCTCGAACTTCGTCTACGGCTCCACGAAGGCCGGCGTGGACGGTTTCTACCGCATGCTCGGCGAGGCGTTGCGTGGCACCGGGGTGAAGGTGCTGACCGTGCGCCCCGGCCAGGTGCGCACGAACATGACCGCCGGGCTGGACGACGCCCCGCTGACCGTGGACAAGACCGACGCCGCGAAGGCCGTCGCCGCAGGTGTCGACGGCGGCAAGCCGGTCATCTGGATCCACCCGCTGTTCCGCCCGATCATGCTGATCCTGAAGAACCTGCCGCAGTTCATCGTGCGGCGCCTGCCGCTGTAGGACAGTTCCGCCGCTCACGAACGGAAGAGGCAATATCCATTCGCGTTGACATCGACGCGAACGGATCATGGTATAAACGTATTCCATGTCGTCATGGCCGAACGTTTCCTACGAAACCCTGCCCTGGACATCCCGTGCGCTGCTGTCGAATCGGGCGAGACGGCGCCAACCCACGCACTACACGTCCGCCACTCCTCCACGGATATCGGAACTCGAGCATGTGTCGGCCCATCTCACTGAGGCCAATCTGACCCTCGCTGACGAGGCGACGATCGCGGCCACCAGGTTCGATGCGACAGAAGCGTCCGGTATCCTCCCCTTCGCCCCCCTCCTTCTCCGGGGCGAGTCCGTGGCGTCCTCCCGTATTGAACAGCTCACGTCATCGTCACGGAAAGTGATGGAGGCTGAACTGTTCGACGCCCCTTCGGGACGGACCGGGAATGCCGCATTGATCGCTGCCGCCACGGCCCAGATGACCGAAGCCATCGGTGCACAGGATCTCCCGACCCTCCAGTCCATTCTCACGATGCACGAGCTGTTGCTGGGGCCCAGTGACCCCACGATCGCCGGAGTGTTCCGCGACACCCCGGTCTGGATCGGCGGCAGCGACAGCCACCCGGACGGCGCCCTGTTCGTACCCCCCGAGCCTGGCCGCGTTCCGGCTCTCATGGAGGACCTGGTGGTCTTCATGACGCGCCGCGATGTCCCCGCCCTCGTCCTCGCAGCGGTCAGCCATGCCCAGTTCGAGACCGTCCACCCGTTCGCCGACGGGAACGGCCGGACCGGACGTGCACTGATGCACAGGATCCTCCGTGCCCGTGGAGTGTCCCGGAACGGAACCCTCCCGCTCGCAGCCGGCATCCTCGAGGACCCCGAGTCCTACTTCGCAGCCCTGGACACCTACCGCGCCGGAGACATCAACGCGATTGTCCAGCTGATCTCCCGGTCTGCACTGCGTGGTGCAGAGCTCGGGGAATGGCTGGGAGGCGAGTTGACCGCGATCCGGCATACCTGGACCGACAGGGTCCACGCCCGGAAAGACGCCGCCGACTGGAGGATCCTCGACATCCTGGTGCGCCAGCCGGTCGTCGACTCCGACATCATCTGCGGCGAACTCGGTCTCAGCCAGGTGAACACCCGGCGCGCGCTGGACCGGCTGGAGGAGGACGGGATCCTGGTCAGCTCACAGATCACCAGTTCACGGCGGGCATGGCGCAGCCCCGAGGTTCTCGAACTCCTGGACGAGTTCGCGGAACGCGCCGGGCGTCGCGGGATGCCGTGAGAGCTACCCCGCGAAGGGGTAGTCCGTGTACCCGTGCGCCCCGCCGACGTAGAACGTCGAGGAGTCCGGGGTGTTCAGCTCCAGGCCGTCCTTCCACCGCAGGACCAGGTCCGGGTTGGCGATGAACTGACGTCCGACCACCGCGGCGTCGGCCAGGTCGTCCTCGACGATGTGCCGTGCCTCGTCCAGCTCGGTGACGTGGCCGAACCCGCTGTTGAGCAGGAACGTCCCCGCGAACCTCGCGCGCAGGGCGGAGACGAGGTCACCGTCGATGTCGGCGTGCAGCACCGACAGGTACACCAGCCCGAGGTCACGGATTCCGTCAATCAGGGCGCCGTAGGTCGCCAGGACGTCCCCCCGGTCGTCCTCCGGGACGCCCTGCACACCGTGTTCCGGGGAGATGCGCAGTGCGGTGCGGTCGGCACCGATCTCGGCGGCCACCGCGCGCACCACCTCGACGGTGAGGCGGGCCCGGTTCTCCGGGGATCCCCCGTAGGCGTCGTCCCGGTGATTCGAGGACGCCGCGGTGAACTCGTGCAGCAGGTAGCCGTTCGCACCGTGGATCTCGACTGCGTCGACACCGGCGTCGACGGCCCGGCGTGCCCCGTCGACGAATTCCTGGACGATCCGCGGGATCTCGTCGGTGCCCAGAGCCCGGGGCACCACACCGTCGAGCTTGCCGGAGAACCCGCGGACCGGGCCGCCGGTACCGATCGCGCTGGGCGCCTCCGGCTCACCACCGCGCAGCAGGTCGGGGTGGGACGTCCGGCCACCGTGCATGATCTGCATCACCAGGGTGCCGCCCTCGGCGTGGACCGCCTCGGCGACCTGCGCCCACCCCTCCTGCTGTGCGGCGTCGGCGATACCGGCCTGGCCGGGGAAGGAGCGGTTGCTGAAGGCCGGGAACGTCCCCTCCGTCAGCACGAGGCCGGCGGAGGCCCGCTGCCGGTAGTACTCCACGTGGAGGTCGGTGGGGACGCCGTCCTCGTCCGCCCGCTGGCGGGTCAGCGCGGCCATGGTCACCCGGTTGGTGAGGTGGAGCGCGCCGGTGTCCAGCGGGTCGAAGAGTGAGGTCGTCATCGTGGAAGTCGCGGGAGTCGTCGAAGTCGCTGTCGCGGGAGTTGTCGTCATTCCCGGAACAACCCGGCCGGCCCCGGTGGTATTCCCCGGCACGGCACCACCCCTTGCGATATACCCCATGGGGGTATACAGTGGGCCCTGTCAAGGAGACAGAAGCAACCAAGGAGGACACCATGACCACCATCACCAGGAACTACACCGTCGACGGCATGACCTGCGGACACTGCAAGGCGTCCGTCGAAGAGGAGATCGGCGGGATCACCGGCGTCACCTCCGTCGACGCCGAACTCTCCACCGGCACCGTCACGGTCACCGGCGAGGACCTCGACGACTCCACGGTCGCCGACGCCGTCGCCGAGGCCGGATACAGCATCAGGAGCTGAGCATGACCACTGCACCCGTCACACCTGTCGAGCCGGTCGAACCGGTCGACGTGATCCACCTCGACCTCGGCGTCACCGGCATGACCTGCACCTCGTGTTCGAGCCGCGTGGAACGCAAGCTCAACAAACTCGACGGCGTCGACGCCACCGTGAACTTCGCCACCGAGTCCGCGTCCGTGGACTACGACCCGTCGAAGGCCGACCCCGGGTCGCTGATCGACACGGTGCGTGGCGCCGGGTACGACGCCTTCGCCATGGCCGACGGAGAACAGGACGTCACACCCGACACCGACGGGGCGCAGGACGACAACCGGTCGCGGGTCGACGCCGCCCGCGACAGCGAGGCCGCCGACCTGAAGAAGCGCACCATCGTCTCGGCGCTGGTCACGGTACCGGTGGTGCTGCTGAGCATGGTCCCGGCACTGCAGTTCGACAACTGGCAGTGGGCCGTGCTGACCATGGTCACGCCCGTGTACTTCTGGGGCGGCGCGCCGTTCCACCGGGCCACGCTGACGAACCTGCGCCACGGCGCCTTCACCATGGACACCCTGGTCAGCATGGGGACGACGGCGGCCTACCTGTGGTCGCTGTGGGCCCTGTTCATCGGCAACGCCGGGATGACCGGCATGACCATGGAGATGCACCTGCTCCCGTCCGACACCACCATGGACGAGATCTACCTCGAGACCGCCGCGGTGGTGATCACGTTCCTGCTGCTGGGCCGCTGGTTCGAGACCCGCGCGAAGGGGCGCTCCTCCGAGGCCCTGCGAACCCTGCTGGACCTGGGGGCCAAGGACGCCACCGTCCTGCGCGACGGTGCCGAGGTCCGCGTACCCACCAGCCGGCTGCAGGTCGACGACGTGGTCGTGGTCCGTCCCGGCGAGAAGATCGCGGCGGACGGCGTCGTCACCGACGGCAGCTCCGCCGTGGACGAGTCGATGCTCACCGGCGAGTCGGTGCCGGTGGAGGTCGCCGTCGGGTCCACCGTCACCGGGGCGACGATCAACACCTCGGGACGCCTGCTGGTGCGGGTGACCCGCACCGGCGAGGACAGCACCCTGGCGCAGATGGCCCGTCTGGTCACCGACGCGCAGTCGAAGAAGGCGCCCGTGCAGCGCCTGGTGGACCGGATCTCGCAGATCTTCGTCCCGGTGGTCATCCTCGTCGCCGTCGCCACCCTGGTCATCCACATCGCCACCGGTGGCGGCGTGGCCCCGGCGTTCACCGCCGCGGTCGCCGTGCTGATCATCGCCTGCCCGTGTGCCCTGGGACTGGCCACGCCGACGGCGCTGCTGGTGGGCACGGGCCGCGGCGCCCAGCTCGGCCTGTTGATCAAGGGGCCCGAGGTACTGGAGTCCACCCGGCGCGTGGACACCGTGGTCATGGACAAGACCGGCACCGTCACCTCCGGGGTGATGTCCGTCAGTGAGGTCACCGCGGACGAGGACGGTTCCGGGGACGGGGACGGTTCCACCGAGCAGCTGCTCGCCCTCGCCGCCGCCGTGGAGTCCGGTTCCGAGCACCCGATCGCCCGCGCGATCGTGCGGGCGGCCGAGGAGCAGGAGGCGGCCGCGGGGATCCCCGCGGCCACGGACTTCAGCACCACGGCCGGCCGTGGCGTGACCGCGCAGGTCGACGATTCCACGGTGACGGTGGGCCGTCCCGCGGCGGCCCTGTCCGACAGGCTGCGGCAGGCCTTCGACCGGGCGCAGGACGCCGGCGGCACCCCGGTGGTCGTCGAGGTCGACGGGCGGGCCGCCGGCGTGGTCACCGTGCGGGACACGGTGAAGCCGACCTCCGCGGAGGCTGTCGCCGGGCTGAAGGAGCTGGGGCTGACCCCGATGCTGCTCACCGGCGACAACGAGGGGGCGGCCCGTGCCGTCGCCGCCGAGGTGGGGATCGACCCCGCGCACGTCATCGCCGGTGTCATGCCGGACGAGAAGGTCGACCACGTCGAGTCGCTGCAGGCCGAGGGCCGCAACGTGGCGATGGTGGGTGACGGCGTCAACGACGCCGCGGCACTGGCCGCCGCCGAACTGGGGCTGGCGATGGGCGCGGGGACGGACGTGGCGATCGAGGCGTCGGACATCACCCTGATGAACGACGACCTGCGTTCCGCCGTCGACGCCATCCGCCTGTCGCGCCGCACGCTCGGCACGATCCGCGGCAACCTGTTCTGGGCGTTCGCCTACAACGTCGCGTTGATCCCGGTGGCCGCGATCGGGCTACTCAACCCGATGCTCGCGGGAGTGGCGATGGCCTTCTCCTCGGTGTTCGTGGTGTCGAACTCGCTGCGTCTGCGCGGGTTCCGGTCCAGCCACGGCAGCTGAGTACAGCTGCTCACACCAGCGGGTTCCCCTCCGGGATCTGCCCGCAGGTGCTGGTCGGGGTCTCCCCGGCCACGCGGGCGTTCACCCACGGCACCATCTGCGTCGCCCACGCCGCCCCCGCCATCGCGTGACCGCCGGTGGGGATCTCGCGGTAGTCCACGTCCGTGCCGTCCTCGCAGTACTTCCGGGCCAGGGTGCGGGTGTCGCCGAGCAGCATCACCCCGTCACCGTCGCCGAGGACCGGGTGGGGCGGGGTGTCCTCGGCGGTACCGCCGCCGGCCTGCACCAGGAGCTGGGGGAACGGCGGGGTGTCGCGCAAGCCCATGTTCGTGTCGTCCAGGAGACGGCGCACCTCGGGGATGGAGTCCGGGTCGGGGTACTCCGGCCGGATGATCTCGTCCCACCGCAGGTGCTCGTAGGCGTCGGAGGCGTCGCCGATGGCGACCCGGTCCATGTCGGCGAAGACCTGCCGGCCGGTATCGGTGAGGTAGGGGTCCATGTCGACACCGTAGGCGCGGGTCAACCCCACCATGGCCATACCGACGACGCCGGACCATCCACTCCCCTCGCCGGCGTAGGCCAGGTTGTGCTCGGGCCGCACCATGGTGCCGCCCTGGGCGACCCCGACAATGCCCTCCGCGACGTCCGGGGCGTAGCTCTCCGCCAGGATCGCCGCCCACCCCGCGCCGATCGACCCGCCGGAGTAGCCGACGAGGGCGGTGGGCGCGTCGGACGGGACGTCCGCCCCGGGCGTGCGGTGGGCCGCCCGGAGACCGTCGAGGATGATCTGCCCGTACTCGGGCCCGGCGGCGAAGATCTCCCGCTCGCCCTGGATGTCGGGCATCACGACGGTGTGCCCGGCCGCCAGCAGCGGTGCGACGAAGGCCAATTCGGCGAGCACGACCGCGCCCCCTTCGGTGACGTTCCCGGCCAGGACGCGCGACGGGCCGTCCTCGGGCCGCATGGAGTCGTAGAAGCTGGCGTACATCACGGTGCCGCCGGACGGTTCGACCGACGCCGGCGGGTGGATCACGCTGGTCACGGCGGCGGACGGGTCGCCGAGGGAGTCGGTGGTGCGGTACTGCACCTGGGTGACCTGCAGCGGGGCGTCGAACTCCTCCATGCTCGCCGGGACGGTGCGCTGCTTCACCGGCGCCCCCGGTGCCAGGCCCCGGAGGTCACCGCCGTCGGGGAGGGAGAAGAAGGACCCGTCGTCCTGGACAGTCGGGATCTCCGCCGGGGCGGTGACGGGGGCGGACACCGTCGTCTCCCCCGGTGGGCCGTCGGCCGTCCCGGCGCAGGCGGGCGCCGCCCCGCCGACGAGGGCCAGGGCGACGAGTGTCGCCCACAGTGTCTTCCGTGTCTTCTTCGTGTCCCGCATCGTTCCTCCCGATCGTCAGTCAGTTGACGACACCGTAGCCACGGAATCCGGACTCCTCGGGGAGGTGCCGGTGTTCGGCGTGGCACCCCTCAGGAAGAAGGCCGTGACCTGCGACGGAGGATGCGACAATCCCGGATCCCATCATGGGACCCGGGATCATGGGAGAGAAAACAGTGTGATTTCATCAGTATTGGCACGGACGATCGTCACGGGCGGCCGTCACGCGCGCAGCAGTCCGCCGAGTGCCTGACCGACGACCGCACCGGCGAGTGCCCTGATCTCCGCCCCGTCCTGTCCGTCGCGGGGCCGGAACCACATCGCCGTACTGTTCAGGCTGCTCAACAGGACACGGGTCATCAGGCGCCGGTCGCCGTCGCGGATGCTGGCGTCGGCCACGCCGTCCTCCAGGACCTGCCGGAACATCACCTCGTACTCCTCGCGCAGCCCGTTGATCGTCCCCAGCACCTCCCGCTGCCGCTCCTTCAGCGCGGCGAACCGTTGGCCGGGAACACCCTGGTGGATCGCATTGTGGTAGCCGAGGTTCTGCATGAGGTTGACCAGGTGCGCCTCACTCATGGCGGCGAGCCGCTCCGCACCGGTGCCGCCACCGGTGGAGAACGGTTCCACCACCCGCCGGACGTTCTTCATCCCCTCCTCGTACACGGCGAGGTAGATGTCGAACTTCGAGCGGTAGTAGTAGTAGACGCGCCCTTTCGTCGCCCCGATCTCCTCGGCGATGTCGTCGATGGTGGCGCGGTCGAATCCCCTGAGCTGGAAGACCTCGGCGGCGGCGTCGAGGATCTGACGACGCGCCTGATCATGGGCAGTGGTGTCCACACCGAAGGTCTCCGCTGTCATGGTCTCCAGTGTATACAGTCACAATTCGAACAGGCCGGCAGCGCCCATGCCGCCGCCGATGCACATCGTGACGACCACGTACCGGGCCCCACGTCGCCGCCCTTCGCGCAGCACATGGCCGACCATGCGGGCACCGCTCATGCCGTACGGGTGGCCGATGGCGATGGCACCGCCGTTGACGTTGTACTTCTCCGGGTCGATACCCAGCGTGTCACGGCAGTACACCGCCTGGGAGGCGAACGCCTCGTTGAGTTCCCACAGGTCGATGTCGTCGACGGTGAGTCCGTGCTGCTCCAGCAGTTTCGGCACAGCGTAGACCGGCCCGATACCCATCTCGTCCGGCTCGCACCCGGCCACCGCGATCCCCCGGTAGGTGCCCATCGGCTCCAGGCCGCGGCGGGCGGCCTCGTCCTTCTCCATGAGGACCACCGCGGCCGCACCGTCGGAGAGCTGGGAGGCGTTGCCGGCGGAGATCGTCGCGGCGTGTCCGGCGCGGTCCGGCAGCACGGCCTTCAACCCGGCCAGGCCATCGGCGGTGGTGTTCGGACGGTTCCCTTCGTCGAGGGAGAGTCCGCCGAAGGGGACGATCTCCTCGTCGAACAGGCCGGCCTCCTGTGCGGCGGCGGTGCGCCGCTGGGACTCCAGGGCGTAGTCGTCCTGGGCCTGCCGGGAGACGGAGAACCGTTCCGCGACGTTCTCGGCGGTCTCCAGCATCGGGATGTAGACGTCGTGCCCGTTCTCCGCGAGCCACGGGTCCACGGCACGGTAGCTGTTGCGGTGCTCGTTCTGCACCAGTGAGATGGACTCCACGCCGCCACCGACGGCGACCTGCAGTCCGTCGGTGATGATCTCCTTGGCCGCCGTGGCGACGGCCATCAGCCCGGACGCGCACTGACGGTCGACGGTCATGCCCGGCACCGTCACGGGCAGCCCGGCCCGCAGCGTCGCCTGACGTGCGACGTTGTACCCGGTGGAGCCCTCCTGCATGGCGCAGCCGAGGATGACGTCCTCCACCTCCGACGGGTCCAGGCCGACGCGCTCCACGGCGGCGGCGATGGCGTGGCCGGCGAGTTCCTGGCCCTGGGTGTCACGGAACGCACCCTTGTAGGCACGGCCGATAGGGGTCCGGGCGGTGGACACCACCACTGCTTCTCTCATGGTCGTCTCTTTTCCTCAGTTCTCGGTGTCGTACAGGTTGACGGACATCGTGGTGGTCAGTCCGCCGTCAAGGGGGATCGTCGTGCCGGTGATGAAGGAACTCGCCGGGGACAGCAGGAATGTCACGAGCCCCACGGCGTCCTCGGGTCGTCCCAGCCGCCCGAGGGGGTTGGCCTCGTTCATCTCGTCGCCGTGCTCGTCGATGGCCCACTGCATCATCCTGGTGGGGAACGGTCCCGGCGCGATGGCGTTGACCAGGACCGACGGTGCCAGTGTGGAGGCCATGTGCCTGGTCAGGTGGTGGACCGCCGCCTTCGACGCCGAGTACGAGTAGTTCTCGTAGTTCGGGACGGCCAGGCCGTCGATGGAGCCGATGTTGATGATGCGGGACGGGCCGGACGGGGTCGCCCCCGCACCGGCCTCGAGCAGTGGCCGCAGCAGCTGGGTGAGGATGAAGGGGGTCTTGACGTTCACCCCGAGCACCTTGTCCCAGGCGGACGGGGGGAACTCGTCGAAGGGGGCGCCCCAGGTCGCCCCGGCGTTGTTGACCAGTCCGTCGAGGTGGTCGATGAGTGCCCCGACCTGCTCGGCCAGGTCCCGGCACCCCTCCTCTGTGGAGATGTCGGCGGCGATGGCGTGCACGGTGCCGCCGATGCGGGACAACTCCCGCTGCGCCTCCTCGGCGGCCTCGGGTTTCCGCGTGGTCACCAGGACGGTCGCCCCGGAGCGCAGCAGGCCTTCGGCGATCATGCGCCCGATGCCCCGGGCGCCGCCGGTGACCAGGACGGTACGTCCCGAGATGTCGAACAGGTCTGGTGTGGTCATGATGCCTTCCGTGTGTTGTCGGGGAGCCGTGCCGCGCGCAACGCCGGTCGACGGACCTTGCCGGCGTCGTCGCGGAGCGGTTCCTCCACTGTCTCGTAGGTCCGCGGCAGTTTGTTGCGCGAGAGCCGTGTGGTGAGGAATTCGGCCAGTTCGCCGTCGGTGACGTCGCCGCCGGTGGTGTTGATGATCGCGTGGAGCCGGTTGCCGGCGTCGTCGTCCGGCAGGCCGACGACCACACCGACCAGCACGCGCGGATGCTCCATCAGCGCCGCCTCGACCTCGGCGGGGTAGATGTTCACCCCGCCGACGGTGACCATGTCGGAGCTGCGGTCGTGCAGGTAGAGGTACCCGTCGTCGTCGAAGTGGCCCATGTCGCCGAGGGACGACCACCCGTCGGTCACCTTGGGTTCGGCCCCGATGTAGCGGTAGGTCGCGGTCATGCCCTCCGGCGGTCGCATGAAGACCTCGCCGGTGACACCTGACTCGGTGATCCGCTGCCCGTCCTCGTCCAGCAGGACCATCGTCCCCCAGGTCACCGTGCCGACGGAGCCTCGGTGTCCGAGCCATTCGTCGCCCCGGATGGTGCAGCCGGCCTCCGCCTCGGTGCCGGCGTAGAGCTCCCAGAGCCGTTCGGCCCCGACCCAGTCGATCCACTCCGCCTTCAGCCATGCCGGGCAGGGTTCGGCACAGTGCCAGAACGACCGGACGGAGGCCAGGGAGTAGGACGCCCGGACGTCCTCCGGCAGGGCGAGGATGCGGCGCATCATCGTCGGCACCAGGTAGATCCAGGTCGCACCGAACCGGTCGATCTGCGCGAGTGTCCCCTCGGCGTCGAACCTGCTGAGCAGGCAGACCGAACCGCCACGGAAGATGGTGGACAGGGTCGTGCTCAAGGGGGCGTTGTGGAACAGCGGCGCGGTGATCAGGGCCCGCTCGCCCGGGCCGATCCCCCAGAAGGACGGGTCGAAGTCCGAGGTGACCGCCTCCCGTCCGGAGAGGATGATCTTCGGCCGTCCGGTGGAGCCGCCGGAGACCGGGGCCTTCCACGACGCCGCGACCTGCGTTTCCAGGGGTTCGTCACCGTGGCCGTCGGCCAGTTCCGGCAGTGTCACGGCACCGGGGAGGTCGGGGCCGTCACCGGTGTCCACGACGATCACCGCCGCCGGGTCGCCGAGCTCGAGGATCGCGGCGAGCTCGTGGCCGGTCATCCGCGGTGACAGCACCTGCGGGGACGCACCGGCCTTGTAGCAGGCGAAGAGCGCCACGACCAGGTCCGTGGAGTTGGGGATCAACAGGGAGACGATCCGGCCGCGCTCCGCACCTCCCGCCCGCAGGCCCCGGGCCACCCGGGTGCTGCGGCTGTCCAGGTCCCGCCAGGTCAGCCTGTCCCCGCCAGCCTCGACGACGACCGTGTCGGGCATCCGGGAGGCGTAGAACCCGGGGATGCCCGCGAGGGGGAAGCCGAGGTCGGGTTCACTGTACTGCTCAGTCACTTCTTCTCCTTCAGGTCTGCTGTGTGCTCCGGGACATCCGTCCGGCGGAAGGTGGTGCGGGTCGCGGCGGCCTCCGCCGCCTCCTTCGCCAGGGCCCGGTCCTCCTTCTTCAACGCCCGCCCCAGCGCCATGGCCAGGAAGACGCCGACGACGGAGACCCCGATGATGATCCAGAAACCGGTCACGGGCGTGCCCGACGCGCTCTCCATCAGACCGAAGACGTACGGTCCGACGAATCCACCGGTGAGACCGACGGTGTTGATGAACGCCAAGCCGGCGGCGGCCATCAGGCCGGTCATCCGGGGCATCGCCACCGACCAGAACAACGGCAGCGTCCCCAGGTAGAAGAAGGCCAGGACACCGATGAGGATGATCCGCAGCACCGGGGAGGACGTCGCGAGGAACAGTGCGGCGACCACGGCACAGCCACCGGCCAGCACCCCGATGATCGCAGGTTCGTTGGTGAACCGCTTGGCGATCCTGGGGATCAGGAGCACCCCGAGGGTCCCACCCACACCGGTGATTCCGCTGAGCAGGCCGATCATGAAGGTACTGCTGACGTTCATCTCCTCCACGATGGAGGGGACGTTGAAGGTGACGCCGTTGTTGGTGACCTGGTTGAGGAAGTAGATCAGGCCGATCAGGAGGATGAAGGGCCGCCCGAACGCGACCTTGACGTTGCCCCTGACCGAGTGCCGCTCGTGAGCCTCACCGCCACCCGTGGCGCCGTCGGTGAGGGCGTCGGCCTCCTCCTGGTTCAACCAGCCCGCGGTCTGCGGCGTGTCCGGCAGCATGACCAGCACCACGAACCCGACGAGGATGGTCAGGATGCCCTCCACGAGGAACATCCACTGCCAGCCGTGGAGGCCCAGGGTGTCCTGCATGCCCATCAGCGCACCGCCCATGGGCCCGCCGAGGAAGATGCCGATCGTCGCGGCGAGGTAGGTGTAGCCGATCGCGGTCGCCCGGTCCTTCTGGGCGAACCACTGGGTGATCATGAACATCATCGCCGGGAACAGGCCGGCCTCGGCCGCCCCGAGCAGGATGCGCAGCAGGTAGAAGGTGATGTCGTTGCTGACGAACATCATCAGGGCCGTGACGGTGCCCCAGCTCACCGCGATGCGGAAGATCCAGCGGCGGGGACCGACCCGGTACATGATGAGGTTGCTGGGCACCTCGAGGAAGGCGTAGGTGACGAAGAACAGACCCGCGCCGAGCCCGAACGCGGCGACGCTGATCCCGACGTCGGCCTGCAGCTGGGTCTTCGCCATCGCGATATTCGTGCGGTCCACGTAGGACATGAAGTACGCGAGGCACAGGACCGGCAGCAGCCGCAGCATCGCTTTGCGGGTGGCGACGGCATGGAGGTGGCTGGTGGCGGACGTGACGGATACGGCGGACATCCCGCTCACCGCCCCGCCGCCGCGGAGGCCCCGGTCGCCGTCCGCACGTACAACGCGGTCTGGTCGAAGGCTGAGCCCAGGGAGTGCGGGTTGCCGAGGTCCGAGATCTCGTCCCACCGGGCGGCGATGCCCTCCGCGGTGCAGTCCTCGGCGGACAGGGCCACCGGCTCGGCCTCGAGCATGCGGGACACGGCGAAGACGCCGGCACCGGCGCCGAGGATCACCCCGGTCGGGGCGTCCGGCGACACGAGGAACACCGCGCCGGGGGCGACGGTCTCCGGGGCGAGCTTCGCGGCGGCGTCCTCGTCGATGAGTCCGTCGGTCATCTGCGTGGCGGCGGTCGGCGCCAACGCGTTGACCTTGAGGCCCTTGCGTGCGCCCTCGATGGCGAGGACGTTGGTCAGCCCGACCAGCGCGGATTTCGCCGCACCGTAGTTCGCCTGGCCGAAGTTGCCGTAGATGCCGGAGGCCGAGGTGGTCATCAGGATGCGGCCGTAGCCCTGGTCGACCATGTGCGGCCAGGCGGCCTTGGTGCAGTTCACCGACCCCATGAGGTGGACGTCGACGACCTTGCGGAAGTCGGCGAGGTCCATCTTCGCGAAGCTCTTGTCACGGAGGATGCCGGCGTTGTTGATGAGGATGTCGATGCGGCCCCACCGCTCGACGGCGGTGTCGACCAGGGCGGTGGCGGCGTCGACGTCGGAGATGTCGGCGTTGTCGGCGACTGCCTCGCCGCCGGCGGCGATGATCTCGTCGACGACGGCAGCGGCGTTACCGAGGTCGTTGACGACGATCTTCACGCCGCGTTCCGCGAGGGCGAGGGCGTGGGCCCTGCCCAGTCCCCCACCTGCCCCGGTGATGACGGCGACTTGTCCCGTGAACTCTTCCATGACACGCCTTTCTCGATGTGATCTGCAATACTGCCGAGTATTATGTGACGTGGATCGCAGTCGTGTCAATATTTTGTTTTGCGATCGAGCGATCGCGGCTCCATGAAAGATCTCTCATTCCCGTTTCATCCCCGGTTCACGGCCGGACCCGACGATGGGGTTGTCGGGACGTCCGGTGTCCCGACCACCGCAGAGATCGACCACGAAGGCGAGCATCCGATGACCCCCCGACCGAACGCCACCACGGACCCTGCATCCAACACCGCATCCGACCCCGACACCGTGCCCTTCACCGTTCCACCGTCTGAGACGACGGAGACGGCGGAGACGACGGAGACCCCGTCCCGGTCGCGACCGTGGGCCGCTCTCGTGGTGGGGGCGGTCGCCGCGGCCGGGATCCCCGCCATCTGGTTCCTCCCGGTGCCGCCGGAGACCGGCGGGGACGCCAGGCTCACCCTCCTGGTGTTCGCCTCGGCGGTGTGGCTGTGGGTGTTCTCGTCGGTCCCGGACACGCTCGTCGCCCTCACCGCGGCATGTGTCCTGGTCGTCGCCGGGGTCATCGAGGAAGACGCCCTGTTCTCACCACTGGGCGACAGCACCATCTGGCTGCTCATCGGGGCCTTCATCGTCGCGTCGGCGATATCGGCCACCGGGCTCGCCGACCGGGCAGCGTCCCTCCTGTGCAACGGGGTGACGTCCTCCCGGGCGTTGGTGCACCTGCTCACCCTGGCCGCGGTGACCACGGCGTTCGTCGTTCCGGCGACCAGTGGCCGGGCGGCCCTCGTCCTCCCCGTCTTCCTGGTCGTCGCCCGGGCCCTCCCCCGGTGGCTGGGACGGGTCCTGGCCGTGGCCCTGCCCGGCGTCGTCCTGTTCTCGGCGGTGGCGTCCCTCATCGGTGCCGGCGCCCACCTCATCACGGTCCAGATACTCACCGCAGGCGGCGAAGAAGGGATCCCCTTCACCCGGTGGCTCGTCCTCGGGTTACCGTTCGCACTGGTCACGTCGCATCTCGCAGCGGAGATCATCCTGCAGTGCCTGTCCACACCGGAGCAGCGTCGACAGCGGCTCGACCTCAGCCTCCCCGCGACGAAGCCCCTGTCCGCGCCGGAGACCAGGGTCCTGGTGCTCCTCACCGTGGTCACGGTGCTGTGGTTCACCGAGGGGCTGCACGGGATCCCGCCGGCGCTCGTCGCGGTGCTCGGGGCCGTCCTCGCGGCGTCCCCGGTGGTGGGCACGGTCACCCTGAAGGGCGCGATGAACGATGTCCCCTGGTCACTGCTGATCTTCATGGCCGCGACCGTGGCCCTGAGCACCGCACTGACGGAGTCCGGGGCGGTCCAGGTACTCACCGGAGGCGTCTTCGCCGGACTACACACCACCGGCTTCGTCATCGTGGTCATCGTCGTGTCCGCCCTGGCGCACCTGGTCGTCCAGTCCCGTTCGGCACGGTCGGCGGTCCTGGTCCCCCTGGTCCTCGCCCTGGCCCCGGCCGCCGGGGTGAATCCCGTCGCCGCGGCGTTCATCTCCACCGCGGCCGCCGGCTACTGCCACACGATGGCGTCGTCCGCGAAACCCCTGACGATCTTCCGGGGCGACGACACCACCGACGGGCAGGACGACGACCTCCCCCGCTTCACGGCGTCCGACCTGCTGCTCGTCTCCGCGTTCCTGTTCCCCATGTTCCTGTGTGTCACCGTCGTCTTCGCCTTCGTCGTCTGGCCGGCACTCGGACTCCCACTCACCCTCTGAGACCGTCCCCCTCGCCGGTCCCACCTCCCTCACCCACCCCCTTTCACGTCAGGAGCTGTCCCATGACCCTCTACCTGCCCGAACGTATCCTCGTCTGCCCTTCCGGATTCAAGGAGTCCATGTCCGCCGTCGACGTCGCGGACGCCATCGCCGCCGGTGTCCTCCGGACCCTGCCGGGGGTGCGGGTCGACACCTTCCCCGTCCCCGACGGAGGTGAGGGCACCGTGGAGATCCTCAGCCGGAGCCCGGGGACCACCGTCCATACCGCGACCGTCACCGGTCCCACGGGCGAACCGGTGACCGCCCGGTGGCTCGAGTACGATGACCGGTCCACCGCCGTCATCGAGATGGCCCAGGCCGCCGGGCTACGCCTCATCCCGACCGGACAGCGGGACCCCGGCTCCACCACCAGCCGCGGCGTCGGCGAACTGATCGGACTGGCCCTCGACCGGGGCATCCGGGAGATCATCGTGGGCTGCGGCGACTCCGGGACGTGCGACGGCGGGGCAGGGGCACTGAGCGCCCTCGGCGCCCGCGTCCTCGACGACGACGGACGGGAACTCCCCGACGGCGGTCTCGCGCTCTCCCGGGCGGCGGAGATCGACGTCAGCGGACTGCGCCCCGAACTCGCCGACTGCACGCTGACGCTCGCCTGCAACCTGCACAACGTCCTCACCGGGGACAACGGGGTCGCGGCGGTCTTCGGCCCGCAGAAAGGCGCCACCAGGAAGCAGGTCAAGCAGCTCGGCAAGGCGATGCGACGCTGGGCCGACGTCCTGCAGTGGACCTTCGGACCGACCGTCGACCTGCACCGGGCGCCGGGGACGGGGGCCTCGGGCGGGCTCGGGGCAGCGGTGATGGCTCTGGGCGGCCGGGCCGGCAACCGCTTCGAGGTGCTGCTCGGGAGGATGCCGGCACAGGAGGACCTGGACTCCCTCATCAGCGCCGCGGACCTCGTCGTCACCGCAGAAGGCGCCATCGACTTCCAGACACCGAAAGGCAAGGTCCCCGCGGAGATCGCACGGCGGGCCCGGGCCACCGGGGTGCCGGTGTTCGCGCTCGCCGGATCGCTGGGAGACGGGGCACCCGACGTCCACGACATGGGCATCGGCGCCCTGCAGTCCATCATGACCGTGCCCATGGCCATGGAGGACGCCCTACGCAACGGCCGCGACCTGCTCACGGAGGCGGCGGCACGGGCGACCCGGATGCTGCTGCTCGGCTGCGTCGTCTCCGGACGGCGGGAAGCGGAGGTGCGCAGCAGCTACACCAGCGCCGTCGGCGCCGCCGTCCCGGCAGACTTTTCATCCTGACTTCATCTCCGTCGTCGACAATGGGGCCCGACGACCCTCGGCACCGTAGACACCGGCCCCCGCCGGGGGACGCCACCACGACAGGAGGACCGGACAATGACCACCGTGAAACGATTCCTACCACTGGCAGGACTGCTGGCCGTGCTGTTTCTCGTCGCCGTACTGGGAACCGCCCTGGCCGACAACGGCGCGCCACCGGAGGTCGACTCCGAGCCCGCGCGGGCGACCAGCCAGGAGACGACCGGGGACGGGGAACGGGACGCTGCATCGTCCACGTCCTCCACGTCCCCCACGTCCGCCACCTCCTCCTCGTCCCCCACGTCCCCCACGTCCCCGGGGAAACGCCCGGACGACGTCCCCCCGGCGCCCGGCACCGGCGCGGTCCCCGCCGAACCCGGCGCAGGGACGCCGCGTGACCTGCCCCTGAACTACAGTCCGTACGCACCGGGTGGCACCGGCACCGGTACCGGATGGGACGACGACTGGGACGATGACGGAGACGACGACTGGGACGATGACTGGGACGACTAGCCTGAACTGACGTGTCCCTCTTCCTGCGGATGCCCGCTTCCCTGAGATGGCAGATCGTCCTGACGATGTCCACCGTCGTCCTGATCACCGTCGCGAGTGTCGTCGTCGTGACCAGGTCCGTGTCCCTGGCCCAGGTCAGTGACCGGGCGAACGCCGCGGTCGAACAGGAACTCGAGGAGTTCCGGAGGTTCGTCGCCCAGGGCACGGACCCGGTGACGGCCGCCCCCTTCTCGTCCACGCGGAGGTTGACGGAGGTCTACCTGTCCCGGCAGATACCGGACGAGGACGAGCTCATGGTGGGCCTGCTCGACGGCAACCTGCTCCAGGCGGACCGCAGCCATCTGCGGAGTGCCCACCCGGAGCCCCTCGACCCGTCGGAACCCCTGGCAGCCAAGGTGCTCTCCTCGGACGAGTCCTCCGGGATCCTCGACGACCCCGACCGGGGCACCGCCCACTGGGGACGTCTGGCGTTCACGACCGGCGACGAATCGCAGTCCGGCCAGTTCGCCGTGGTCATGTTCACCCGTGAGGACGAGGCCGCCGTGTCCTCGCAGGTCCGGATGATGGCGGCGGCCGGGGCCGGTGGCGTCCTCGTCGCGACGCTCCTCGCGCTGCTGGTCGCGGGGCGGATCATCGCGCCGATCCGACGTCTGCAGGAGGTGTCGTCGTCGATATCGAACTCGGACCTGTCCCGACGGGTGCCGGCCGACGGCCCGCGGGAGATCTCCCGGCTGGCCGAGACCTTCAACGACATGCTGGACAGACTGGAGACGGTGGTGAACGACCAGCGGGCCTTCGTCGATGACGCGGGACATGAACTGAGGACGCCGCTGACCGTGGTCCGCGGTCAGCTGGAGCTCCTGGAGACCAGCGACGCGGAGTCCCGGGCGCGGTCGGTCGAACTGGCGACCACCGAACTCGACCGGATGACACGCATGGTCAACGACTTGCTGACCCTGGCGGTGGCGGACTCCGGTTCCTTCCTGCACCCGTCGCCGGTGGACATCGCCGAGCTGATGATCGACATCGAGGACAAGGTACGCACCGTCAGTGACCGGGCACTGCTCGTGGACGCCGCCGAAGGCGTGGTCGTGCTGGATGAACAGCGGGTCACCGAGGCGGTGCTGGAACTGTTCGGCAACGCCCTGCGGTACAGCGACGACACCGTCGAGATCGGGTCGGAGTTCCGGGGCACCGGCCCGGGACGGTACCTGCGGATATGGGTACGGGACCGGGGGCCGGGGCTGCCTCCGGAATCCCGGGAGTCGCTGTTCCGCCGCTTCTCCCGTGGCGGGGAGCATGCTGCGGCGTCGGCGCGGCCGCGCGGGGCCGGTCTCGGCCTGTCGATCGTGAAGTCCATCGCCGAGGGCCACGGTGGACGGGCGTTCGTGGAGTCCACGGTGGGGCTCGGCTCGATCTTCGGTCTGGACCTCCCCGCGCCGACCGGCCCCGAAGGGTCGGGGACACCGGAAGAAAAGGAGCAGAGACAATGACGAGGATACTGGTGGCTGAGGACGACGCCGGGATCGCCGATTTCATCATGCGGGGATTCCGGCTGGAAGGGTACCTCTGCGAGGTGGCCGACCACGGGTCCGAGGCGTTCATCCGCGGCCACAGCGGCGAGTTCGACATGATGATCCTCGACCTGGGCCTCCCGGGGATGGACGGGACGGACATCCTGGAGCAGCTCCGGATTCTCCGGGTGACGATGCCGATCATCGTGTTGACCGCGCGCACCGGGCTGAATGACAGGGTGCGGGCGCTGGAGGGCGGGGCCGACGACTACATGGCGAAACCGTTCCAGTTCGCCGAACTGCTGGCCCGTGTGAAACTCCGGCTCGAAGGGGCCGGAAGGACGGCGGAAGGGACGGCCGCCGCGCCCGTGGTCCTGCGCCGCGGGGAACTGGACCTCGACCCGAGGACGCAGAAAGTCCGGGTCGGGGGAGTCCCTCGCAGCCTCTCACGCCGAGAGTCCGACCTGCTCCAGGCACTGATGCGGCACCCGGGGCAGATACTGAGCAGGGCCCAGCTGTTGAGCATGGTCTGGGACATGGACTTCGACCCGGGGTCGAATGTGGTGGATGTGTACGTGCGGGCGCTGCGGAAGAAGATCGGCGCGGACCGGATCGAGACGGTCCGCGGGGTAGGCTACCGGCTGGCGTGAGTGGACCCGGATCTCACTCCACTCGCCCCCCTACCCGTTCACCCGCTCCAGCAGCTCCTCGAGCTGCTCCCGGATCACGGAACCACCGCTGAAGGTGATGATCCGGTCGAGCGGGATGCTCGCCATCATCTTCGCCATGTCGACGCCGAGTCCGTGGCAGCGGAGGACCTGACCTGCAACGGAGACAGAAGAACAACCAGGATCCGTCACAGGGCACGGAGATCATAGGAAGGAGGACACTGTGATTTCATCGTCGTTATCACGGTCTTCATATGCCCCTGGGCTCGACTGCCCGTCGAGTAACAAGGGACAGCCCCCGAACACGCCGTGGTTACGACCCGATTGCCGCCAAGCTTCCCGAGATACTTCCTCCAGGAGTAGGCGCCGACGGAAGCCCGTTCTCCGCAGCACACTGTTCGCCGGTCTTTCCAGGATAGTGGTTCACCACACTCACCCCGTCGAAGTTCTCGGGATCGAAGTACCAGAGCGTCGCGTCTATCGCGGTGACATGTCGAGCACAGTTGGGCTTCAGGTAGTCATTGTACTCCCACCAGTTGCTCATGTAATTGATGTAGCCAGTCTGTGTCGCGAGCCCAAGATCCGCCACGTCATCCGGCTCGGGAACACCCAGCGGGTTGGATTCAGTGACGGTACCCGTCCGGTCGTAGATCCGCAGAAGGTCAGGCTCTCCGTGAGCAGAGGGAAGGGCTGAAAGAGCGATGGCCACCGCGGCGGCAACTGAAGCTAAGCGAGTTTTCATAGTCAATACAATAGCATCGACTGACACCTGAGACCCACCTCCCCACCTAAGTAAGAGTCATGCTGTCAGAAGAACTGCCAACAGGAGCACCTTCAGTTCATCACAAAGTGACCTCCAGTAGTGCTCGGCATGGAAGCCTGGCGTCGGGCCCTGACAGGGCCCGCCCCCTACCCGTTCACCCGCTCCAGCAGCTCCTCGAGCTGCTCCCGGGTCACGGAACCACCGCTGAAGGTGATGATCCGGTCGAGCGGGATGCTCGCCATCATCTTCGCCATGTCGACACCGAGTCCGTCACCGGAGTCCTCCCCGGTCAGCCCGCCGAGGAAACCGCCCAACGCCTCCGCCACCGCCGGCACCGCGAGGGCCTCCCCGAGGGTCGACTCCAGGGTCAGCGGCACACGGACGTCCTCACCCTCGAGGTCGACCTCGACCGACGCCCGCAGGTCCCGGCTGGACGACCCCAGGTGGACCACGTACCGTCCCGGCTCCAGCACGAACCTGCCTGAGCGCACGTCCCGGTACTCCAGGTCACGCCGGCCCAGGTGGATCTCGATCTCCTCGCGTTCACCCGGCTCCAGGGTGACCGAACCGAATCCGGCCAGCACCTTCGGCGCCCTGACCTGCCCCGAGTCCGGCACCGACACATAGGCCTGGACCACCTCCCGCCCGGCGCGACGTCCGGTGTTGGTGACACCGACGGTGACGGTGATGCCGTCGCCGTCGTCGTCGGGCTGCCCGTAGGCCTCGTCGTAGGCGAAGGTGGTGTAGGACAGCCCGTGCCCGAACGGGTAGGCGACCCGGAGGTTACGTGCGTCGTACCAGCGGTAGCCGACGAACAGGCCCTCGCTGTAGCGGACATGCCCGTGCTCGCCGGGGAAGTCGAGGAACGCCGGGGTGTCCGCCAGCCGTGCCGGCACCGTCCCGGCGAGCTTGCCGGAGGGGTTGACCTCGCCGGTCAGCACGTCGGCGATCCCGGCTCCGCCGCCCTGTCCCAGCAGGTTGGCGTCCAGGATCGCCGGGGCCAGTTCGGTGACCTCGGTGAGGTCCAGTGCGCCGCCGTGGGACAGCACCACGACCACCCGGTCCTGCACGGCGCGGACGGCGCGCAGCAGGCCGAGCTGTTCGGCGGGCAGCGCGAGGTCGGTGCGGTCGAAGCCCTCGGACTCCTGGTCCGGCGACAGGCCCAGGAACACCACGGCGATGTCCGCGTTCGCGGCGTCCTCCACCGCTTCGGCGAGCAGCCCGCTGTGCCGTCCGGAACCGTCGGTGGTGAAGCCGGCGGCGTAGGTCACCGGTGCCGCCAACCGGTCCTTGATCAGTTCCAGCGGCGAGTCGAGCCGGGTGGGGTTGACGTGCGAGCTGCCGCCGCCCTGGTAGCGCGACGTCTCGGCGAAGGGGCCGATCACCGCGACCGAGCCGGTGACCCCGGAGGCGGCGATCGGCAGGATGTGGCGTCCGTCGGCCTCGTCGTTCTTGAGCAGGACGATCGAGCGTGCCGCGGCTTCCCGGGCGAGGGCGTGGTGGGCCTCGACGGTGGCGTCGTCGAGGCTGACCTCGCGTCGTGCCGCCGTCGCCCGGCGCGCCAGGGCCGCCACCCGCTGCGCGGCGACGGTCACGGTCTGCTCGTCGAGCTGTCCGTTGCTCACCGCCCTGACCACCTCCTCGTCCGCCGCCCCGCCGTCCGACGGCATCTGCAGGTCGAGGCCGGCGGCGACGGACCGCAGGCGGCCGCCGACCGCGCCCCAGTCGCTGACGACGACCCCGTCGAACCCCCACTCGTCGCGCAGGATGTCGGTGAGCAGTTCACGGCTGTGACGGACCGGGACGCCGTTGACGGCGTTGTAGGAGCACATCACCGTCCACGGGCGGGCGTCCTCCACGATCCGACGGAAGGCCCGCAGGTAGATCTCGTGCAGGGGACGCTGGTCCACGTCCGCACTCACCCGCATCCGGTCGGTCTCCTGGTTGTTCAGGGCGAAATGCTTCAGGCTCGCCCCGACCCCGCCGCTCTGCAGGCCGGTGACCCAGGCGGTGCCGAGCACCCCGGTCAGGTGCGGGTCCTCGGAGTAGTACTCGAAGTTGCGGCCGCCCAGCGGGGACCGTGTGATGTTCACGCCGGGCCCGAGGACGACCTGGACGTCCGCGGCCTGGGCCTCGTCGGCGAGGGCGGCGCCGATCCGTTCGACCAGGTCAGGGTCCCAGCTCTGGCTGAGCCCGGCGGCGGGCGGGAAGCAGGTGGCCGGGGCGCTGCCGGACAGGCCGAGGTGGTCGACACCGCCGGTCTGTTTCCGTAGGCCGTGCGGCCCGTCCGTCAGGGTGATGGAGGGGACGTCGCCGGCGTCCTGGGTCTGCCAGAAGTTCTTCCCGGAGCCGAGGGCGGCCCGGTCGGCGAGGGGCAGTGCGGCGACATCGTCGGTACCGGTGGTGTGTGGTGTGTGGTGGCTCATACCTCCTTTGTACGGGGTTTCAGGCGGGGAAGCTGCACGTGCCGCCCACCGGACGTCCGTGGAAGCGGTCGAGCAGGAAGGGGATGCCGAACGCGCCGCCGGAGGCCGCCTGGAGGAAGTGGTTCTGGTCGCTGATCTCGGGGAGGATGTCGTCGCGGTACACCACGGGTGCCCCGGCCGAGCACCACGTGGCGGCGAGTTCGCGTGCCTGGCCGTATGCCACGGTCTTGTCGTGGCGGCCCGAGACGATCATCGTCGGGGCGGCCGGGGTGCCGGTGCCGACGCGCTGCTCCTCCATGGCGCGCACCCCCTCGGGGATCTCCCCGAGCAGGTCGTCGAGGCGTCGTCCATCCGCGGTCCACTGGTCGGTGGTCAGGTAGCCGTAGGTGTCCCCGATCTCGTCGGTGCACATGCCGGCCAGGTCGTCGAGGACACCGCGGCCGTGGTCGGAGAGGTGGGTGTCGAGTTCGGCGGCGAGGGCCGGGTACCGGGCGGACAGGCCGTTGATGGCGAAGCCGATCGCCCCGACCAGGTTCGACCCGTCGATGGTGCGTTGCACCTCGACCAGGTCCGCCGGCGGCGCCGACGCGTAGGCACCCGCCACGTCCAGGTCCGGCGCATAGTCGGCCACCGCCTCGACGGCCGCGGTCGACGCCCCGCCGCCCTGGGAGTGCCCGTAGAAGCCGATCGCGCCGAAGTCCTCCCCGCGGTCCTCGACCAAATTCCGGGCGGCGCGGGCGGCGTCGATCATGGCGTGGGCCTGTTCAGCGCGGTTCATGTAGGTGTGCATCCCCGGCGTGCCCATACCCACGTAGTCGGTGACGACGACGCGGACACCCTGGCTGGCGAAGATCCAGTCGTAGGCACCCTCCAGGGCGACGGTCCGGCCGGAGTCCAGCGGGTCGGGCTGGTTGTCCAGGGGCCAGTTACGCGACGGGGCGCACTGGTCGCCCTGCCCGACGGTGCCGCGCCCCACGACCACGGTGGGCCGCTCCCCCGGCCCGCGCCACGGCACCGTCGGTTCCACGGTGTAGCCGCTGACGGCGACGGGCCGGCCGTCCATGTCGGTGGTGGAGTACATCATCTTCTGCACCCGGTCCGGGACGGCGAACTGGTGGCCGTCGGGTCCGGACGGTGCCGGGGCGTAGGGGGCGGACGCGGTGCGCAGCACCGTGCCCGGCGTCCCCGGCGCCAGGTCCGCGGTGCCGTAGAAGGGGTCGTGGTCGCCCGCCTCGACCCGCGGCGCGTGTCCGCCCCACGGCAGTGTCTGGGCCTGCGCCGGACCAGCCGCCGGTCCCGCCGCCAGCCCCGCCGCCACGGTGACGAGTGCGGCGGCGAGTGCCGTCCCGACCGTCCTGCCCGCTGTTCGCTTCATACCTGATGCTCCTCCGTTCCCGACAGAAGGAAAGTTTCCTGAACTACATTCCCCTGTCGAACCTAGCTGCGGAGTCGCCGTCGCGCGGCGGCACCGCGAAAACCACACAGAACCACACAGAACCAAACAAGACCACAGATACGGTCACCCCGGACGGGCGTACACGGAATATTCACCACACGGGGCCGCAGGAGTACAGTCTCCGCAAGACCGCCCGTCCAACCAGAAACGAGTGCCATGACCGACACAACCCGGCCCCGCCCCGTCCACCTCGTCATCATGGGGGTGAGCGGCAGCGGGAAGACCACGATCGCCGAACAGCTGGAACAGCGTACCGGGGTCCCCTACGCCGAGGCCGACGCCTTCCACCCCGAGGCGAACAAGAAGAAGATGGGGTCCGGCCAGCCTCTCGACGACGACGACCGGTGGCCCTGGCTGCACGAGCTGCGGGACTGGATGACCTCCCAGGCGGAACAGGGGCACTCCACGATCGTGACCTGCTCCGCGCTGAAGAAGTCCTACCGTGACGTCCTGCGCGCCGCCGAGGGCGACGAGTTCTTCGTCCTGCTCGACGCCCCGGAGGACGTCCTCGCCGCCCGCATGGAGGACCGCAAGGGCCACTTCATGCCCGCCTCCCTGCTGCGCTCCCAGCTCGACACCCTCGAGGGCCTCGACGCCGACGAGAACGGCGTCACCGTCGACGCCACCGAGCCGCCGGAGTCGCTCGCCCGCGAGATTCTCTCCATCGGGGCACTGACCGTGCTCCTCCACGAATGAGCACCGCAGGCTCCCAGCTGGTGATCGCCGCGGTGGTCGGCATCACGCTGATCATCGCGCTGATCGTCTGGGCGAAACTCAACCCCTTCCTCTCCCTGATGATCGGGTCGGCCACCCTCGCCCTGGTCGCGGGCACCCCGCTGGTGGACGCCTTCGGCAGCTTCACCGAGGGTTTCGGCGGCACCGTCGGCGACGTCGGCGTGCTCATCGCGCTCGGCGCGGTGGTCGGCCAGTTCCTCGTCACCTCCGGTGCCGCCGACAGCATCGTCGACGCCTTCCTGGACCGCACGACGCCGGGCCTGCGTCCCTGGGTGATCGCGGGTCTGGCGATGTTGCTGGGCATCCCCCTGTTCTTCGAGGTCGGCATCGTCCTGCTGATCCCGGTGGTGATGCTGGCGGCACGGCGCTCCCGGCTCCCGGTGATCCTGCTGGGCATCCCCGCCCTGGCGGGCCTCTCCGCCCTGCACGCCCTGGTGCCGCCGCACCCCGGCCCGCTGATCGCCGTGGACGCCCTGGGGGCGAACCTCGGACTCACCCTGGCACTCGGGCTCCTGGTGGCCCTGCCCGTCGTCGCGGTGGCCGGTCCACTGTCGGCGAAGGTCATGGCCCGCTGGGTGCCCATCGAGGCGCCGGCCTCGATCTCCGGGCAGGACGTCACCCGGACCGGCGACGAGCCGGACGGCGCGTCGGCGGGTCCGTCGGTCGGCCCGTCGGTCGGTCCGTCGGTCGGTCGGGGCCTCACCGTGGTGCTGCTCCCCGTGGTGATGATGCTCTCGCGGACCGTCGTGGAGTCGCTGCAGCTGCCGGAGGGCCCGGTCGCGTCCACGGTGTCCACGGTCTTCGGGTTCATCGGTGAGCCCATCGTGGCACTGCTGGCCACCGTACTGCTGGCGATGTACTTCCTCGGCTTCGGCACAGGCCGTACCCGCCAGGAGGTCTCCGACCAGGTCAGCGGCGCCTTCGGGCCGATCGCCGGGGTGATCCTCATCGTCGGCGCCGGCGGGGGCTTCAAGCAGACGCTGGTCAACACCGGGGTCGCCGATGTCGTCGGACAGTGGGTGCAGGCCGCCCCGGTGTCGCCGCTGGTCGCAGGCTGGCTGGTCGCGGTGTTCATCCGACTCGCCACCGGTTCGGCCACCGTGGCGACGGTCACCGCGGCGGGGATCATGGCACCGGTCGCCGCCGGCATGGGGTCGACCGAGGTGGCCCTGATGGTGCTGGCGATCGGCGCGGGCTCGGTGTTCTTCTCCCACGTCAACGACGCCGGTTTCTGGCTGGTCAAGGAGTACTTCGGCATGACGGTGCCGCAGACGCTGAAGACCTGGTCGCTGATGGAGACCGTCCTGTCCGTGGTCGCCCTCGTCATGGTGCTGCTGGTCCACCTGCTCATCTGAGGACGACAGCGCACATCCCGGCTGGTCACGACGCTGGTAAGGTCGTGACATGGCCCGATTCTCACCATCCGGCGGGGTTCGCGCCCCCGACACCGACACCCGGGGCGCCCTCGGCAGACTCCGGGACATGGCCCGGAACCCGGAGGCGTCGACGGCGGGACTGCAGATCGCCAAGTGCGTCATCGCCGCCACGGGCGCGTGGTGGGTCTCGGTGACGTTCCTCAACACGAGTTTCCCCTTCCTGGCCCCCTGGGTCGCGCTGCTGACCATCGACGCCACCGCCTACCGCACCCTGTCGCGCGGGGTGCAGTCGACCGTGGCGTCCCTCCTCGGCATCGGCGTGGCCTTCACCGTAGGCACGTTCCTGGAGGTCTCCCTGTGGACCTACGCGCTGGCCCTGCTGGTGGGACTGGTGGTGGCCCAGGTGCGGTGGATCCGCGACGAGGGTGTCACCGTCGCGACGATGTCCATCTTCATCCTCAGTGACGGCTTCTCCGAGCAACAACAGCAGTTCGGCGACCGGATGCTGGAGATCGGTGTCGGTGTCCTCGTCGGCGTCGTGGTGAACCTGCTGGTCCTGCCGCCGATGCGGGACCGGCAGGCGTCGCGTTACGTCGACAGCGTGAACCGGCGGATGGGCTCGGTCCTGGAGAACATGGGCGAGGAGTTCGCCTCCTCGTGGGACACCGACCGTGCCGACGCCTGGATCGACGAGACGGACTCCATCAGCCGTGAACTCGGGTCGGCGTGGTCGGTCGTGCGGTTCGCCCGCGAGAGCCGCCGCGCCAATCCACGGTCCTACCTCGCCAGACTCCAGCGCACACGCGCGGCGACTGGGCGCGCCCCGGATCCGGCGGACGCAACCTGGGAGGACATCCTGCGGCGGGCGGACGAAGGCGTGTCGCATCTGCGCCACCTCGCCCGGACGCTGCGTGAGGCCTCGTACGCCGACGGCGAGTGGGACACCGGCTTCCGTCGGGAATGGGCGTCGGTCGCCCGCGCCACCGGACGTGCGGTGGCCGACCCGGACGCCGATGTCGGCCCCCTGTCGGACCGGCTGGCCGCGCTCACCCGGGAGTTCTCCGACGGGGACCTGCCGACGGACCACTGGCCCGTCTACGGCGCGTTGATCACCGGCCTCGACCACATCATCACCGTCGTGGACGACGTCGCCTCGTCCCAGGAGGCGCGGGAAACCGCCGGCTGACGGGGCGGTCGAACAATGCGTTCGAACACGGAACTTCCGTGTCCGGACCCGGTGCGAACATCGGACGTGTCCTTCGAGGAGAGGACGTCCACCGGCCGGGTCGACCGGCCTCCACCGACGCAGAAAGACGTTTCACGATGAGTACCCCCAGCGCACCCCAGAACCAGTACCTGCCCCCGGAGCAGACGCCGGAGACCGCACAGAAGAAGCCCTTCTACAAGAGGGTCTGGTTCCTCGTCCTGGCCGGCGTGGTCGTCCTCGCCGTCATCGGCGGTGCCCTCAGCGGCGGCGACGAGGACGACACCGCAGCGGACGACGCCGGCACCACGACGGCAGCCGTCTCCCCCGAGGCGCCGTCGGACCCCGAGCCGGACCCCGAGCCCGCTAACGAGCCGGACCCCGCGCCGGAGGCCGACTCCGGCGGGGACGTCCCCCGCGAGTTCACCTCCGCCCTGAAGTCCGCCGAGCGGTACTCCGACATGATGCACATGTCCAAGGCCAAGATCTACGACCAGCTGACCTCGGAGTACGCCGACCAGTTCTCCCCGGAGGCCGCACAGTACGCCGTCGACACCATCGACGCCGACTGGAACAACAACGCCCTGGAGTCCGCCCGCAACTACCAGGACACGATGAGCATGTCCCCGGCGGCGATCCACGACCAGCTGACCTCCGAGTACGGGGAGAAGTTCACCGTCGAGGAAGCCGACTTCGCCATCGCCAACCTGGAGTGACGGCCGGTCAGGTCAGTCCACCATCTCCACGACCACGCGGTCGGTGGAGACGAGGCAGCGGAACTGCTCCCCGTCGGTGCGCGCCCCGTGGGTCACCTCGACGCCCTCCAGGTGTTCGGCGAACACCTGGCCGTCGATGATCCACCGGTCCCCCTCCCGGTCGTGCCGGGCACCCCACAGGTCCAGTTCCGCGTCACGGCCGTAGCCGGTCTCCCACCGGACCTCCTCACGACAGTGCGTGCGGGCCTCGGATTCACGCAGGCCGCCGGCACGTTCCAGGTAGCTCTGTCCGTACCACCAGACCACCACCGCCCCGACGGCGACGAGCGCCACCAGCAGCAGGACGGTCAACACCCGCAGGTCAGGCCGTCTGCGCATCCCGCTGAACCTCACCCGTCTCGGCGTCCCGCGCGTCGATGCGCAGCACCAGGGCCAGGACGAACACGAGCACGGCGATGCCCGCACCCAGGTAGAAGGCCACGTGGACACCGTCCACCAGCACACCGGTGGGCGTCCCGGCGGAGGAGTTCGCCGAACCGATGCCCATCACGGCGATGAACAACGCGGTGCCGGCGGCGCCGGCGAGCTGCTGCAGGGTGTTGAGGACCGCCGAGCCGTGCGACGAGATCTCGTTCGGCACCGCGGCGAGGGCGTTCGACATCAACGGCGTCATCAGCAGCGACAGCCCGAGGTTCAGCACCACCGCGATCCCGGCGAGGTACCAGAAGGTCTTGTCCTCGTCGAGCATCAGCAGCAGACCCATCGCCACCACCAGCAGCGCACCACCGGGGATGATCAGCGGGCGGGTTCCGTGGGCGTCGTACAGGCGTCCGACGATCGGCCCCATCGCCCCCATGATGATGCCGCCGGGCAGGGTGACCAGTCCGGTCTGCAGCTCAGAGAGTCCGAGGACGTTCTGGCCGAAGATCGGCATGATGATGATGAACCCGAACAGCGAGCCGAAGGACAGCAGCATCAGACCGAGGGACCAGGAGAACTCCCGGATCTTCAACGGCGTGGTGTTCATCAACGGTGCGCGGTGCTCGCCGGCGGCCTGGGCCTTCATCAACATGCCCTGGCGGCGGAAGAAGACCACCAGGACCACGGCGCCGACCACCAGGCAGACGACCGCCACCGTCGGGAACTCCTGGGCGGCCTTGGAGAGGCCGGACAGGCCGTAGATCGCCGCGGCGAAGCCCACCGCCGACAACAGCACGGACAGCAGGTCGAACGGCGGACGGCTGGGCTCCTCGAAGTTGCGGATCTGCCAGATGCCCATCACCAGCGCCAGGACCGCCAGCGGAATCATCACGAGGAAGATCCACCGCCAGCTCGCGAGCTCGAGGACCAGGCCGGCGAAGGTCGGCCCGAGCGCCGGTCCCACGGCGATCACGATGGTGACCAGGCCGAAGACGGACCCACGCCGCTCGACCGGGACGAGGACCATGATCGTGGTCATCAGCAGCGGCATGATCAGCGCGGTACCGGCGGCCTGCAGCACACGGCCGGCGAGCAGCGCGGCGAAGACCGGGGCCACGGCGGCCAGCACCGTCCCGCCAAGGAACAACGACAGTGCCACGATGTAGATCGTCCGGAGCGTGAGACGCTGCATCAGGTAGCCGGTCGTGGGGATGACCACCGCCATGGTGAGCATGAAGACGGTGGTCAGCCACTGCGCGACGTCTTCGCCGACCTGGAATTCGCGCATGAGGCTGGGCAGCGCGTTCGACAGGGCCGTCTCGTTGAGGATCGCGACGAAGGCCGCGGCGACGAGGATGCCGATCAGCAGGCCGACGTTGACGCCTGCCGTGTCCGGGCGCGAGCCCGGGGATGTTCTGGTTTCTGCCATGGAGGTCCTCCCAAAGATGCAGGGCGACGCCCACGCACGGGGTGACCGTGCGGACATGCGTCGCCGGTGGGCTGCAGTGTCGGTTGACCCGCTGCAGCGGCTGGCTCGGGATGAAGGCACACGCGAGGACCCCGCGCTCAGATGCGGGGGTCCTGTCACAAAGTATCCGGAGTGCCCGGGGCCGCCCGTCGGCGGAACACCACGCTCCCGTGCTCAAGCCTTGCAATCCTAGAGGTTCTGGACCATGCGCGCAATCCTGCCGGACAGGACCGCGCGGACAGGACGGTCACCGCCCCTGCGTGTCCTCCTGATCCGTGTCCCCGGCCGACTCCCCTGCGGTGATCTCACCGGTGCCGGCCGCGGTGGAGCCCCCGGCGAGTTCGGCGCGGATCTGCTCCAGGCGGGAGGACGCGGCCATGTCACGTCCGCTGGACTCGATCTCCGCCATCCGGCCGCGGACGCTGTTCTCGGTGAGCTCCTGGGCGCCGAGCGCGGTGGCGTAGCGGGCCTCGATCTTGGCGCGGACGCTGTCGAGGGTGGGGACGCTGTCGTCGGCCTGTATGCCCTGCATCGACTCCAGTGCCTGGTTGGAGCTCTCCTGCATCTTCGCCTGGTCCACCTGGGCACGCAGCTGGTCGATCTGGCCCATCTGCTCCTTCAGCCGCACCTCAGACTGCCGTTGCTGCTGCTGGGCCTGCTCGGCGGCCTGGGTGGCCTGCGCGTGCATCTTCTTGGTGTCCTCGATCTCCTGCTCGACGGTGACGAGCTGGGTAGCGAAGATCTCGGCGGTGTTGGTGTACTCCGTCGCCGCGGTGGTGTCTCCCCCGGCGGCCGCCTTGTCGGCCTGCTGCAGGGCGGCACGCGCGTTGTCCTGCAGCTTCTCCTGGTCCTTGACCAGGCGGTTCAGCGTCATCTCCAGCTGGTTGCGGTTGCCGATGATCCGGGCGGCGGACTCGGTGACCTCACGGTGCTGCTTCTTCGCCGCCTCGGTCGCCTGCTGGATCTGGACCTTCGGGTCCGCGTTCTCCTCGATCGTGGTGTCGAGGGACTGCATGAGGTACTTCCAGCCCTTGGAGAAGGGGTTCGCCATGGCGGTACTCCTAACGATGTCGTGTCCGCGTCCGTGCCCGGGCGGCTTCTCTGGTCTGTTCCCCAGCATAAACGGTTTTCATCCCACGCGTCCCCCGGTGTGTCGACGGCAGGGTTACCATCGGAGCCATGACCGTCACCGCCACCTGCATCCACGCCACGGCCGCCGGCGCCGACCTGACGAAAGGGACCGTCACCCGGCGCGATCTGCGTCCCGACGACTGCCTCGTCGCAGTCCGCTGGTCCGGGATCTGCCACTCGGACATCCACACGGTCAACGGCGACTGGCCGCACGACAACTTCCCGATGACCCCGGGCCACGAGATCGTCGGCACCGTCCTGGAGACGGGCACCGCGGTGACCCGGTACCGGGTCGGGGACGTCGTCGGGATCGGCTGCATGGTGGACTCCTGCGGCGAATGCACCGCCTGTGCCCGGGGCGAGGAGAACTACTGCCTCGACGGCCTGACCGGCACCTACAACGGCGTCGACCGGCACGACGGCTCGGTCACCCAGGGCGGGTACTCCACGCACATCGTGTGCCGGGAGGACTTCCTCATCCGCATGCCCGACGTCGACGGCGGGCTGGACGGTGCGACGATGGCGGCGATGACCCCGCTACTGTGCGCCGGGATCACCACCTACTCGCCGCTGAAGCACTGGGAGGTCGGTCCGGGTTCACGTGTCGCGGTGGTCGGCATGGGCGGGCTGGGGCATGTGGCCGTGCAGATCGCGGCCGCCCTGGGCGCGGAGGTGACCGTGTTCTCCCACAGCCTGTCGAAGAAGGAGGACGGGCTGCGGTTCGGCGCGTCCCACTATGTGGCGACCGGCGGGGACGCCGCCGACACCTTCCACCGGGACCACGCCGACGAGTTCGACCTGATCCTCAACACGGTGTCGGCCCCCCTGCCGGTCCACCGCTACCTCGGCATGCTCGCCCCGGACGGGACGTTGGTGATGCTCGGCCTGCCCACCGAACCTCTGTCGGTGCGGGTCAACCAGCTCACCGGCCGCCGCCGCGGGATCGCGGGGTCGAGTATCGGCGGTATCGCCGAGACCCAGGAGATGATCGACTTCTGCGCCGCGCACGGGATCACCGCCCGGGTCGAGGTCGTCACCGCCGCCGGGGCCGGTGGGGTCGATGCGGTCAACGACGCCTACCGGCGGGTGCTCGGCTCGCAGGTGCGCTACCGCGCGGTCATCGACGCGCGCACCCTCTGACCGGCCGCGCGGTCAGCTGTCCTGCTGCTCGGCGACCTTCTTGCGGACGTCGTCCATGTCCAGGCCCTCGACCTCGGTGATGAGGTCGGTGAGGGCCTTCGGCGGCAGGGCGCCGGCCTCGCGGTAGACCAGGATGCCGTCACGGAACGCCATCAGCGTGGGGATGGACTGGATCTGCAGGGCCGCCGCGATGTCCTGGTTGGCCTCGGTGTCGATCTTGCCGAAGGTGTGGTCCGGGTACTTCTCGGAGACGCTCTCGAAGACGGGGCCGAACCGCTTGCAGGGCCCGCACCATTCCGCCCAGAAGTCGAGCAGCACGATGCCGTCGCCCTGGATGGTGTCCTGGAAGTTCTCGCTGGTGATCGTCGTGGTGGCCATGGCCGCACCTTCCTGACTGTCTGTGTCGCTCGTTAATCGCTCGGTGATCGGTACCCGGTCGCTCTCGCGCCGTACCCGGTACAACGCCGCCGGGCGCGGCGGGTATTCCGTCGCCGCGGTCTCCCCCACGCTACCGGCGTCCGCGGCCGTGTGTCACCGCTCCGGCGGTTCGGCTGTGCCGGACGCTCGGCTCCGATAATGTCTGGAAACATGACTACTCATGCCACCGGCACCTACAAGCTGTGGAAGAAGCTCAGCGGCACTGCGCCGGGTCGCGGGCTGTTCTCGGTCGGGTTCTGCCTCAAGGCCCCGTACTTCCGGACCGTCCTGCCCCGGGTCCGCGCCGCTGAACCGGGACGCGCCGTCGTGCGCATCGGCGACTGGTGGGGCGTGCGCAACCACATCGGGACGTACCACGTCATCGCCGCCCTCAACGGCGCGGAGGCCGCGATGGGGATGCTCTGCGAGTCGACCGTCCCGACGACGCACCGGTGGTTGCCGCGCGGTATGCGCGCCGACTACCCCACCAAGTCGACCGGCGGGTTGACCGTGACGGCCACCGCCGACTTCCCGGACTTCTCCACCATCACCCCCGAGACCGGTGGCCAGCTGGTGACCCTGGACATCTCGCTGATCGACGACGCCGGCAACGAGCCGGTCCACGCCGAGATCGACGTGTGGGTCTCGGCGAAGAAGCGCTGAGCGACCTCCCCGCGGTGGGCGTAACCTCGGGTGGTGGAGAGACACCACCACACCGAAAGGACACACCGTGTCAGCACAGGACGCCACAACACCACAGGACTTCGCGGGACGGGTGGCACTGGTCACCGGGGCAGGGTCGGGCATCGGCGCGGCTGTCGCGTCGGACCTGGCGGGTCGCGGCGCGAAGGTCGTCGTCGCCGACATCAACCTCGAGGGCGCGCAGGAGGTCGTCGACAGGATCACCGCGGCCGGCGGGACGGCGACCGCGCTGCGGTCCGACGCCTCCAGCGCCACCGACGCCGAGCGCGCCGTGGCCGTCGCCGTGGAGACCTACGGCAAGCTCAACTACGCCGTGAACAACGCCGGTGTCACCGGTGCCTCCAGCCCGGTCGGCGAACTGGACACCGACGACTGGGACACCGTGATCGGCATCAACCTCAACGGTGTCCTCTACGGCATGCGGTACCAGATCCCCGCGATGCTGGAGGCCGGGGCGGGGGAGAGCGCCATCGTCAACATGGCCTCCATCCACGGCGCGGTCGCGGCACCGAACAGCGCCGCCTACACCGCCGCCAAGCACGGGGTGGTCGGCCTGACGAAGAACGCGGCCGCCGAGTACGGTCCCGCCGGTCTGCGGGTCAACGCGGTCGGCCCCGCCTACATCGACACCCCGCTGCTGGCGCACGTGCCCGACGAGGTGAAGCAGGGTCTCGTCGCCAGGCACCCGCTGGGCCGCCTGGGCCGGGCCGAGGAGATCGCGCCGTTCGTGCGGTTCCTGCTCTCCGACGAGGCGTCGTTCGTGACGGGCTCCTACCACCTCGTCGACGGCGGCTACACCGCGGTCTGACGCGCCACCGGGACAGTTACCAGGACAGCTACCGGGACACGGCCAGGTAGCCGAGGGCGAAGGCCCCGACGGCGAGGACCGCCATCCCGGCCAGCGCCACCACCGCCGGGACCGTCCGTCGCCGCCGGAGCAGCGACATGCCCTCCACCGACGCGGTGGAGAACGTGGTGAAACCGCCGCAGAGGCCGGTGCCCACCAGCGCCACCGGCCACCACGTGTCGGTCAGGCCCAGCAGCACCCCCAGGACCAGCGAGCCCACGGTGTTGACGACCAGCAGCGCGACCGGGACGTCGGTGGCGGTACGCTCGCTGACCAGGCCGTCCACCCGCCACCGCAGCCACGAGCCGACGCCACCACCGAACGCCACCGCCAGCGCGGCCAGAAGCGAGATCTCCCCGGTCACGACTCCGCCCCCGCACCCTCGTCGCCGGTGTGCAGCCGCTCCCCGCACCACACACCGGCGCGGGCGAGCAGCACCCCCGTCACCACCGTGCCCACCACGTAGACCACGGCGGTGACGACGTTGTCCGCGTCGAGGACCGCGGCCGCCGCGATCGCCGAGTAGGAGGTGAAGCCGCCGAGGAGGCCGGTACCCAGGGTGGCCTTGAGCCGCGCCCGGCGCGCCGTGTCCTGCACCACCGGCAGGTAGCCGACGAGTGTGCCCATCAGCATGGCGCCGAGGAGGTTGATCACCAGCAGGGGCCAGAGGGAACCGTCGACACCGGTGTCGACGGTGAACGCCCAGCGCAGAAACGCACCGGCGGCCCCGCCGATGAAGACGAGGCCGCCGGTGCGGCCGTCCGCGGACAGGTGGATGGTCATGTCCGCGATGGTAGGCGATGTCCGCCCGTCAGTCAGGCGTTCAGTCAGGCGTTCTTGGTCGCAGAGATGTCGAAGTTCAGCGTGATCTTCTCGGAGACCAGCACACCGTCGCTCTTCAGCGGTGCGTTCCAGGTGAGCCCGTAGTCGGAGCGGCGGATCTCGGTGGAACCCTCGAAGCCGATGCGGCTGTTGCCCCACGGGTCGGTGACTTCACCGTCGAAGTCGAACTCCACGGTGACGGACCGGGTCACGTCCTTGATCGTCAGGTCGCCGGTCACCACCAGGGTGTCGTCACCGTCCGCACGGACGTCGGTGGAGGTGAAGGTGATCGTCGGGTAGGTCTCGACGTCGAAGAAGTCCGCGGACTTCACGTGGCCGTCGCGGTCCGCGTTGCGGGTGTCGATGGAGGCCGCCTGGATCTCCACGGCGATGGTGGCGTTCTCGAGGCCCTGTTCCGTGGACGCCGAGCCGGAGAACTCGGTGAAGGAACCGCGGACCTTGGTGACCATCGCGTGGCGCGCGGTGAACCCGATCTCGGAGTGGGCGGGATCGATGGTGTAGCTGCCGCTGTAGTCGTTGATGCTGCTCATGATGCTGTTTCCCTTCGTGTGGTGCATGACGGGGTTCAGAATAGACCCGGATAGTTGATGTGTCAACTACTTTCTCGCTGTGGTTCAATGGACATATGATGAACGGCAAGACGACCCCCTGGCTCACGGAGGCGGAACAGGAACTGTGGCGCTCCTGGCTGTCGGTGGCCCGACGCATGGACACCGCACTGGCCCGGGACCTGCAGCGTGACACGGGGCTTTCCATGGCCGACTACGAGGTCCTGGTGAACCTCTCCGAGGCCGAGGGGAACAGGATGCGCATGGCGGTGCTCGCCGACCGGCTGGCCTGGAACCGCTCGCGGCTCTCCCACCAGATCACGCGCATGATCAACCGGGGCCTCCTCGGTAGGGAGACGTGCAACTCCGACGGTCGCGGCGCCTTCGTTGTCCTCACCGACCTGGGGCTCGCCACGATCCGGGACGCGGCCCCCTCCCACGTCGCGTCGGTCCGGCGGATGATGTTCGACGTCCTCGACGAGGACCAGACGGCCGCCCTCCACGACATCCTGGACACGCTGGGACGGCAGTTCACCGGGTAGTCAGACACCCCTGCTGAGGTCCGAGAACTTCGAGTAGTGCAGCTGGTGGGCGACCTGGACCGTGCCGATGGGCCCACCACGGTGCTTGGCCAGGATCAGGTCGGCCTCACCGGCGCGCTCATGGTCACGGTTCTGCGCGTCGGGACGGTTGATCAGCAGGACGATATCGGCGTCCTGCTCCAGCGAACCGGACTCACGCAGGTCGGACACGCGCGGCAGGGCGTCGTCGCCACGCGACTCGACACCACGGTTCAGCTGCGAGATCGCGATCAGCGGCACATCGACTTCCTTGGCCAGCAGCTTCAGCTGACGGGAGAACTCCGAGACCTCCTGCTGACGTGACTCGACCTTCTTGCCCGAACTCATCAGCTGCAGGTAGTCCACGACGATCAGCCCGAGGTCGTGCTTCTGCTTGAGGCGCCGGGCCTTCGCGCGGATCTCGGTCATCGTGAGGTTCGGCGAGTCGTCGATGAAGATCGGGGCGTCCTCGATGGCGGTGACCCGCTGGGTCAGCTTGTCCCACTGCGAGTCGACCATCTTGCCGCCGCGCATCACCGACAACGGCACCTCCGCCTCTGCCGAGAAGACACGCATCATCACCTCGGACTTGCTCATCTCCAGGGAGAAGAGCACCGACGCCCGGTGCTGCTGCACCGACACCGACCGCATGAAGTCCATCGCCAGCGTCGACTTACCGACACCGGGACGGGCGGCGACGATGATCATCTGCCCGCCACGCAGCCCGTTGGTCATCTCGTCCAGCTCACTGAACCCGGTGAGCACGCCCTGCCCCTGGCCGTCGCCGTTCTCCAGCGCGTCCAGCTCGTCCATGGTGGACTCCAGGAGGTCTTGGAGCACCATGTAGTCCTCCGAGGCGGACTCGTTGGTGATGTTGAACATCTCCTGCTGGGCGCGGTCTACCACGCTCTCCAGCTCACTGCCCTCCAACCCGGAGTAGCCGTACTGCACGATGCGCGTCCCGGCGGCCACGAGACGGCGCAGGACGGCCTTCTCGGAGACCAGGTCGGCGTAGTACCCCGCGTTGGCGGCCGTGGGCACCTTAGCGGAGAGCTCGTGCAGGTACGGGGCCCCGCCCACGCTGTCCAGGATGCCGTTGTTGTCCAGACGCCCGGCGAGGATCACCGGGTCGACCTCCATGCCCTCGCCGTAGAGCTCGAGCATGGTCTCGTAGATCGTGCGGTGGGCCGGCCGGTAGAAGTCGTCCGGACGCAGCCGTTCAACGACGTCGGCGATGGCGTCCTTGCTCAGCATCATGCCGCCGAGCACGCCCATCTCCGCCTCGGTGTTCTGCGGCATCTGCCGTGCCTCGAGGAACGCCCCGCCCGCGCCCGTCTCATTGTCGCGCCTGCGGTAGTTGCCGCGTCCCCCCTGGCCGCCCTGCCCGCCGAAGCCACCGGATACCGGTGCAGGCGTGTACGCCTCGCCGTCCCACTGGTCAGGCTCCGGCGGCAGGGGAGCGTCCCCTGCGTCGTCGGCGAAGCTGTCGCGTGCCCGTTCCGGTGTGCTCATGTCCATGATTCTAGCCCCCTCCACCACAGGCTCCACGCCTACGGTTGTCCACCGTCCCCACCCTACCCGCGGCGTGCCCGCGCCGGAGTTGTCCACAGGGTGTGTGTGAGAGTTGTGGACAGAATGTGTGCGTATGGACGTCGTACCTGCACGGCCTGTGGACAACGTGTGGACACCAATCGTACTGACCTGCAGTTTTCTCCATTACCGCAGGTCACCGTGTTATTTGTGTGAAATATTAGTGGCTATGCGACGTGGACAACGTCTCTTACCGCAGGCCAGATACCCCCCGTCCTGCGTTTTCCGAGGTCACAGCATAACTAAATATGCGCATATTTCGTGCATATCAGCGCGCCTTATCCTCCGTTGTCCACAGTTATCCACAGGGCTGCGGATGGCTGTGCACAACCTTCCACAGATGCACACACCCTGCCCCGGACATGCCGAAGGCCCGCCGGCCGGTCGGATGACCGGGGCGGGCCTGTCGGACGATGCTGTTGTCTTACAGATGGTGGCGTTCTTCGCCGCCGGCACAGGGTACCCGGACCGCGGACACACCGGTTGTCTAGGCCGGGAGCCCCGGGTGTCTAGGCCGGGGGTTGTCCGCGGAACCATGGACGGGTTCCTGTGACAGGGGAGGCGAGGAGAGAACTACTTCTCTGCGACGACCTTGAAGTTCAGCGACGCGACGACCTGCGGGTGCAGCTTCACGTCGACGTTGTAGGAACCGGTCGCCTTGACGTCACCCTGGTTGAGGACGATGGTGCGCTTGTCCAGCTCACGGCCGTTGGCGGCCTTCACGGCAGCAGCGACGTCGTCAGCGGTGACGGAGCCGAACAGCTTGCCCTTCTCCGAGGTACGCACGGTGACCGTGACGGTGTTCAGACGGTCGATCTCGTCCTTGACCTCGCGGGCGTGGTCGAGATCGCGGATGACCTTGTCCTGCTGTGCACGGCGGATGTTCTCCACCTGACGCTCAGCGCCACGGGTGGCGGTGATGGCGTAGCCGCGCGGCAGCAGGAAGTTGCGTCCGTAGCCGGCCTTGACCTCGACGATGTCACCGGGGACACCGAGGTTGTCGACGGCGGCGGTGAGGATCAGCTTCATGATCCGTAGCCTTTCATGGTTTCGGTAGATCCCGGAGGATCTGGGGGTGAACTCACACGACGGATCAGAACGGCGGTTCGTCGCCGCCGTCGAAACCGGACTGCGGAGCGGAGTTCCACGGGTCGTCGTCCGGCGCGGCGTTGCGCCCGCCGAACCCACCCTGGTTCCCGGCGTTGCCGCCGAAACCCTGGTTGGGCTGACCACCCTGGTGTCCCTGCTGACCGCCGAAACCACCCTGGCCACGGTTTCCACCGAAGCCTCCCTGGTTACCGGCCTGGCCGCCGCCCTGCGGGGCCTGCTGGCCACCGAAGTTCCCACCCTGGCGGGGGGTCTTGGTGACCTGGGTCGTGGCGTACTTCAGGGACGGGCCGACCTCGTCGGCCTCGACCTCGAACACGGTGCGCTTCTCGCCCTCACGGGTCTCGAAGGAGCGCTGCCGCAGACGGCCCGTGACGATCACCCGGTCACCCTTGGTGAGCGAGTTCGCCACGTTCTCGGCCGCCTGGCGCCACACGTTGCATTGGAGGAACAGTGCTTCGCCGTCCACCCACTGGTTCGACTGGGAGTCGAAACGGCGCGGCGTCGAAGCCACGCGGAAATTCGCGACGGCGGAACCGCTGGGGGTGTACCTCAGCTCGGGGTCCGCGACGAGATTCCCGACGAGGGTGATCGGGGTGTCTCCCTGTGCCATGTCAGTTTCTCCTGTCAGTCGATGTCAGCGTCGGTCCGACGTTGATCCGGATATCGTGAGGACGCTTACTTGGCGTCCTTGCGCAGCACCTTCGTGCGCATGATGATGTCGTTCAGGTTCAGAACGCGGTCGAGCTCCTGGACGGTGGCCGACTCACAGTTCAGGTCGACGACAGCGTAGATGCCCTCGTCCTGCTTGTTGATCGGGTACTCCAGGCGACGCTTGCCCCAGATATCAACCTTGTCAACCGTACCGTTGTCCTTGCGGACCGTCTCGAGGAACTTGTCCAGGGACGGGGTAACGGTGCGCTCATCCTGTGACGGGTCGATGATGATCATCATCTCGTATTGACGCACGGACCTCATCACCTCCTGTGGTCTAGTGTTTTTTCGGCCGCGACCGGGAGTGGTCACGGCAGGAGGGTTCGTTGCGTCAGCAACCTGATCAGAATACACGCCATATGACCTGGCCCCAACTTATCCGGACACCGGGCCCGCCGTGGCCCAGAACACCGCGACGATCACGGGGATCACCGTGATGAACACGATCGCCGCACCGAACAGGCCCCAGATCACCGCCGGGCGCCGCTTCGCCATGAAACTGGCGAAGGAGCCACCGAACAGCAGGAAACCGATGAACACGCTGCCCATGGTGATCAGCAGCTCCGTACTCGACATTCCGGCCGGCCGATCAGAGGTTGTTCAGGAAGTCGTCGATCATCCGCCCGATGTCGGTGTCCTGACCGGTACCGGTGCCCGGGTTCACGCCCGGGTCGGGGAGGTCCTCGGAGACGCCGCTGTCAGCCTCCCCGTCGTCCTCGGCGGCACCGTCCCCGGTACCCGTGCCACCGCCCTGCGTCCCGGAGGACGATCCGGTCTGCGGGGTCTGGACCACGGGCACCGAGCTGGCGAACTGCTCGACCTCCTCGTTGACGAGGGCCTCGTTCATGAAGCCCTGCCAGATGTCCGACGGCGACTGCGAACCGTACATCGAACCGCCGTACCGGCCGTCCATCAGAGGCTGGCCGTCGGTGTCACCGATCCACACCGCCGTCGCCAGCTGGGGGGTCGAACCGATCATCCAGGCGTCCTTGTTCTGCCCGGTGTCACCCAGCTGGGCGGTACCGGTCTTGGCCGCGCTGGGCCGTCCGCCGGCCAACGAGTGGCCGTTGGAGTAGGCGGCGATCGGGCCCATCGCCGCGATCACCTGGTCGGCGACCTCGGGCTGGACGACCTGGGTGGGCTCCATGTCGCTGTTGTCCATCAGCGTCTCACCCTCGGAGGTCTCCACCTTCGACACGAAGTGAGGGGGGAAGTAGCGGCCCTGGTTGGTCAGCGTGGCCAGCGCGGACGCCATGTCCAGCGGACGCGACTGGTACTGGCCCAGGGTGATGCCCTCGAAGGGGGTGCCGCCATTCTCACGCAGCGTGGCTCCGATGCCCGGGAGCTCCTCGGCGACACCGAGCCGGTGCGCCATGTCGGCGACGTCCTGCGGGCCGCCGTTGAGGTCACGGGCGACGCGGATGAACGTCGTGTTCAGGGAACGCATCAGAGCCTCGGACATCGAGCAGGTGCCGCAGGATTCACCGCCGACGTTACCGACCTGTGTCGACCCGGTGAAGACGGGGGAGGAGTCGTAGGGGGTAGAGGTGGGGATGCCTTGTTCCACCGCCGCCGCCATGGTGAAGATCTTGAACGTCGAACCGGTCTGCAGGCCGGCGTTCGCCCAGTCCAGGCCGGTGGGGTCGTCGCCGCCGTAATAGGCACGCACCCCGCCGGTCTTCGGGTCGATGGCCACGCCGGCCGAGCGCACCGTGTCCGCCTGTGACTCCATGACGCCGTGCACGTTGTCGACCATGGCCTGCTGCTGGTTGGCGTCGATGGTGGTGGTGATCTTCAGCCCGCCGGTGTTCACCGCCTCCTCGGTGATGCCGTTGGCGTTGAGTTCGGCAAGGACCTGCCTCTTGATCAGACCGTTGGTCCCCTCCGCCACGGAGCCGGAGTCGACCTGTGCGGGGTCGATGACCTCGGGGTAGACCATCTCGTCACGCTCCTGGCGGGTCACCGCCCCCATCTCCGCGAGTCCGTCGGCGACGTAGTTCCAACGCTGTTCCGCCTCCGGACGGTTCGTCCACGGGTCCAGCTGACTGGGTCGCTGGATCGATGCCGCGAGTACCGCACCCTCGGCCGGGGTCAGCTCCTGGATCGGCTTGTTGAAGTACGCGCGCGACGCCGCCGAGATGCCGTAGGCGTTCCGGCCGAAGTAGATGGTGTTGAGGTAGGCCTCGAGGATCTCCTCCTTCGACCACTGCCGCGACATCTTCGCCGAGATCACCAGCTCCTTGCCCTTACGGACCAGGCTGCGCTCGTCGCCGACCACGGCGTTCTTGACGTACTGCTGCGTGATGGTCGACCCACCGCCGGCGTCCTTGCCGGTGAGCTGACCGAGCGCAGCCCGACCGAAGCCCGTGACCGAGAACCCGGGGTTGTCGTAGAAGTCCCGGTCCTCGGCGGCCAGGACGGCCTCCTGGACATGCTCCGGGATCTCGTCGATGCCCACGTTCTGGCGGTTGCCCTCGGGCGGGACGATGCGTGCCAGTTCCGTGGTGCCGTCGCTGGCGAAGATCTGCGAGATCTGGTTGTTCACCAGCTCCTCCGGCTGCGGGACCTTGGTCACCGAGTAGGCGGCGAAGAACGTCACCAGCGGCACCACGATCAACACGGCCAGGACGGCCGCCACTGAGGCGAAGAGACGCCTCCACACCGGCTTGCGCGTACGCGTGCGCTGCCGTTTCGTGGAGTCGTTGGGGGTGGTCGAGTCGTTAGTCACGTGGCTGTTCTCTCCGTACTGGAATTACCGGCACCGTACATGTCTTCCCTGATGAGATGGTTCCACCGGCAGCGGAGGCAGACCTCCACCGTGTGGACGGCCACCCCGCTCCCGGAGACACCGTCGGGGGCTGCGTCGGGCCGTTCCTTATCAGACCGTCCGACGCCGTCAGGAAACAGGGTAGCGAGGATAGCGTCAATCTCCGAAAGACTACGCGCCGTTCCCGATTTTTCCCCCATCGCCGCACCGTGGACCCACCGGCTTTCGCGGAGGTCCGGCGCGCCGCACACGGGACAGGGCCGGTCGACCCATGTCCCCAGCACCTCGGCGGACGAGAGGAGGGCCCGGTCGGCGTCACAGACGTCCGCCCGACGACGCTCGCCGCGCCGTACGGCACGCAGGGTCCGCTGGCGGTCGAGGTCGTGGGGGACGGTGTGGACGGGCTGCACTGTCGACATGGTGCCGACCATTCTATCCGTCCGTCGGCCGCGGGTGAATCGGTCAAGGCGTGCCGTTGACCGATCAAGACCCGTTCCGCCCCATGTCAGAGGGTGTTTTCCGCAGTTTCCGGGGCTAACGTCCGGAGTCATGAGTTCACAGGACAACCCCACCATCAAGCTGGCCATCGCCGGCATCGGCAACTGCGCGACCTCCCTGCTCCAGGGGCTGGAGTTCTACCGGGACACCCCGGACGACGACACCGTCCCCGGACTCATGCACGTCCGCTTCGGCGACTACCACGTGCGTGACATCGAACTGGTCGCCGCCTACGACGTCGACGCCGACAAGGTCGGCAAGGACGTCTCCGTCGCCACCGAGTCCGGCCAGAACTGCACCATCAAGATCTGCGACCTGCCGGAGCTGGGGGTCACCGTGCGCCGCGGCCACACCGCCGACGGGCTGGGCAAGTATTACCGCGAGACCATCGAGGAGTCCGACGAGCCCGACGCCACCCACGACGAGATCGTCGCCCACCTGCGGGAGACCGGGGCGGACGTCCTGGTGTCGTACCTCCCGGTGGGCTCCGAGGAGGCCGACAAGTTCTACGCGCAGTGCGCCATCGACGCCGGCGTGGCCTTCGTCAACGCGCTGCCGGTCTTCATCGCCTCCGACCCGGAGTGGGCGAAGAAGTTCGAGGACGCCGGGGTGCCCGTCGTCGGCGACGACATCAAGAGCCAGGTCGGCGCGACGATCACCCACCGCGTCCTCGCCCGACTCTTCGAGGAGCGTGGTGTCACGGTGGACCGTACCTACCAGCTCAACGTCGGCGGCAACATGGACTTCAAGAACATGCTGGAGCGCGACCGCCTGGAGTCGAAGAAGGTCTCCAAGACCCAGGCGGTGACCTCGAACCTCACCGGCGCGCTGTCCGGCAAGATCGACGACCGCAACGTCCACATCGGCCCGTCCGACTACGTGCAGTGGCTCGACGACCGCAAGTGGGCGTTCATCCGGCTGGAGGGCCGCGCCTTCGGCGACGCGCCCATCAGCCTGGAGTACAAGCTGGAGGTGTGGGATTCCCCGAACTCGGCCGGTATCATCATCGACGCGGTCCGGGCGGCGAAGATCGCCAAGGACCGTGGACTCGGCGGGCCCGTCGACCCGGCGTCCACCTACCTGATGAAGTCGCCCCGGGTCCAGCGGCCGGACGACCAGGGCCGCGCGGACCTCGAGACCTTCATCGTGGAGGGGTGACCAACATCAATGTGGGCGAGGAATTGCAGTCTGAACTGCGGGGTTAAGGAACTTCACGGGCCTAAAAGTGGTACCAGTATACCTTTCAGGAGCAAAGCACGGTAGATTGGTGACCATGACCGCTACCCCGTCTGAAGTCGCGAAGCGCCTGCGACCCGTCGTCACACGGATGTACCTGCTGTACTTCCGCCAGACGACGCAGTCCAGCATCAGTACCGCGCAGCTCTCCATCATGATGAACCTGCAGACCCACGGAGCACTGCGCATCAGCCAGATCGCCGACCTCGAGTCGATCCGGATGCCCACCGCGTCGAACGCGATCAACCACCTCGAGTCGCTGGGCCTGGTGTCCCGCGTCCGCGACGTGAGCGACCGCCGCGGAGTCCGGGTGAAGCTCACGGACGTCGGCCGGACCGAGCTCGCCCGCATCGGCGAGGAGCGCGACAAGCAGATGGCGAACATCCTCTCCGTCCTCGACGCGGAGCAGCTGGAGCGGGTGGAGGAGTTCATCCCCACCCTCGAGGCCGGCATGGAGGTCTTTGACTCCCGTCGTATGGGGGAGAAGTAGCCGGTGACACCGCTACGGGTGCTCCTGGCCTGGCGGCCTGACGGAGACTCCGGAGGCGCCGGGGCCGACACCGCGGCCTTCGTCTCCTGGCTGGCCAGGACAGCGGAGATCAACGTCAAACCGGTCACCGTCATCCCCCGTATCTGGCCCGAGGGCGTCGGCCGGGACGAGGTCCCCGACGCCGCCGCACAGCGCTTCGAGGCCTGGGCCGCGGCCGAGTCGACCGCCTGCCACGCCGCGGCGCGCACCGCCCTCACCGACGCCGGTGTCCCGGAGTCGATGATCGACGACAGCGACGAACTGCTCCACAGCCACTCGGAGACGACGGCGCTGATCCGTTCCGCCGAGGAGTTCGGGGCCGACGTCATCGTCGTCGGGTCCCGCTTCGGTACCTCCGGCGGGCCCGTCGGACGCTTCCGGGCGGGCTCCACCGCCGACGCCCTCCTGCACTGTGCACCCCTGCCCGTGGTCACCGTGCCCCGCAGCCCGACCCTGTCGAAACACGGCGTCACCCGGGTCAGCTGCGCCTACGTCGACAACGAGCAGTCGCACCAGGCGCTGCGCAAGGCCGCGGACCTGGCGTCCCGCTGGGACGTGCCGCTCCGCCTCGTCGCCTTCAGCCCCACCGGCGCGTCGATGTACCCCACCCTCACACCGTTCCCCGACGCCGCCGAAGCCGATGAACGGTGGCGCGGGCAGGCCCTCGGCATCCTCGCACGGGGCCGCGAACGCGCCGAGGAGCGGCACCGGGACCTGCGTGTCGAGACCGAGGTCGGCTCTGGACCGGGGTGGAGCGGTGCGATGGACGACGTCCACTGGAAGAAGGGGGAGTTGCTGGTCGTCGGGTCCTCCGTCCTCGGCGCCTTCAACCGGGTCTTCATCGGCCCGTCCACCAACCAGCTCCTGGCGCACTCGCCGGCTCCGGTGCTCGTCAGTCCCGTCTGACGTACAGCGGTAGCCGGAGGCACCGGTCCACGGGCTAGACTCGGAGGCATCATGTCCGATCAGTCCAGCAGTGCAGAGCTCCCCGACCCGCTCGACCGTCTCGAAGCGCTCGACCGGCGTACGTCGGTCCGTCAGGCCTGGCAGTTGGCCGTCGGGTTCCCCGTGGTCACGATCGTCGTCTGGTTCCTCCTCGACCTGACGTGGGGGGACACCGCGGCGACACGGATCATCCCCACCGTGGTCGCGATGTGCGGCCCCGTCACCGCGGGCCTGGTCGTGCTGCGCAAGTGGCGCCGCTACCAGTGGTGGCAGCCGTTCATGGGGGCCCTGTGGTGGCTGATCCCCTTCTTCCTGATCATCTTCACCACATTGCCCGTCCCGCTCATCGCCGGGCACTGACCCGCGTCCCTGCGGCACCCGACCGATCCGCCCCATCCGCCCCCATCGGCCCCCATGTCGGATTGTCGCCG
>NZ_JALIEA010000010.1:96796-106559 GCF_022869005.1 Corynebacterium kalidii
TGGAACGGCGACAATCCGACATCGTGGGGCCCGGAGGCCAGCTCGGGGCCAGCCCGGAGCCAACCCCCGCCGCCCCCCCGGGCCTACTTGGCGACGATATTCACCATCTTGCCGGGGACCACGATGATCTTCGCCACCGTCTTGCCCTCGACATGCGCCGCCACATTCGGCTCCGCCAGCGCCGCGGCCTCGATGTCCTCACGCGCGGCATCGGCGGAGACGGTCACCCGGCCACGGACCTTACCCATGACCTGCACCGGGAGCTCCACGGTGTCGTCGACGAGCCACTTCTCCTCCCAGGTGGGGAACGGCGCGTGCACCAGGGAGCCGTCGTGCCCGAGGCGGGACCACATCTCCTCGGCGATGTGCGGTGCCACCGGCGCCATCATCAGCACCAGCGGCTCCACCGCCGCGCGGGGCACCGACGACCCCGCATGGGCCTTCGTCAGGTGGTTGACGTACTCGATGAGCTTGGCCACGGCGGTGTTGTCGCGCAGGTGCGCGTAGTCGTCGTGGACCCCGGCGATGGTGCGGTGCAGCGCCCGCTGGTCGTCGTCGCCCAGCCCGGCGTCGGACACGGCGGCCTCACCGGTGGCCTCGTCCACGACGAGACGCCAGGCACGCTGCAGGAAACGCTGGGCACCGACGACGTCCTTCGTGGCCCAGGGGCGGGACGTGTCCAGCGGGCCCATCGACATCTCGTACACCCGCAGGGTGTCGGCACCGTAGTTGTCGCAGATCTCGTCGGGGGAGACGGCGTTCTTCAGGGACTTGCCCATCTTGCCGTACTCCTGGGTGACCTCCTCACCGTCGTGGAAGAACCTCCCGTCCTTCTCCTCGACCTCGTCGGCGGGTACGTAGACGCCCCGGGAGTCGGTGTAGGCGTAGGCCTGGATGTAGCCCTGGTTGTAGAGCCGGTGGTAGGGCTCGTAGGAGCTCACGTGGCCGAGATCGAAGAGGACCTTGTGCCAGAACCGGCTGTACAGCAGGTGCAGGACGGCGTGCTCGACACCGCCGACGTAGAGGTCCACGCCGCCGGAGGGCGCCCCCTCACGCGGCCCGGTCCAGTAGCGCTCGTTCTCGATGTCGACCAGGGCGTCGCTGTTGGTCGGGTCGATGTAGCGCAGCTGGTACCAGGACGAGCCGGCCCACTGCGGCATCACGTTCGTGTCGCGCCAGTAGGTCTGCTCGCCGTCCCCGAGGTCGAGGGTGATCTCGACCCAGTCCTTCGCCTTGGCCAGCGGGGGCTGGGGCTCGGAGGCGGCGTCGTCCGGGTCGAAGCTGACGGGCCGGTAGTCCTCGACCTCCGGCAGCTCCACCGGCAGCATCGACTCGGGGAGGGCGTGGGCGACCCCGTCGGCGTCGTAGACGACGGGGAAGGGCTCGCCCCAGTAGCGCTGGCGGGCGAAGAGCCAGTCGCGGAGCTTGTACTGGACCTTCTCCTCGCCCAGCCCCTGCTCGGCCAGCCAGGCGATGGTGGCCTCGATGGCCTCTGCCTTGTCCTTGCCGTTGAGGTCGAGGCCGTCGTCGTTGGCGGAGTTCACGAGCACGCCGTCGCCGGTGTAGGCGGCCTCGGTGACGGGGACGTCGCCGCCGGAGACGACCTCGGTGACGGGGAGCCCGAAGACGGTGGCGAACTCGTGGTCGCGTTCGTCGTGTCCGGGCACGGCCATGATCGCGCCGGTGCCGTAGCCGGTGAGCACGTAGTCGGCGATGAAGACGGGCACCCGGGCACCGTTGACCGGATTGGTGGCGTAGGCGCCGGTGAAGACACCGGTCTTCTCCTTGTTCTCCTGCCGCTCCAGGTCGGTCTTCGACGCCGTCGCCGCACGGTAGGACGCCACGGCGTCCGCCGGGGTCGCCGCACCGTAGGTCCAGCGCGGGTCGACGTCGTCACCGTAGGCGGCGTCGCCGACGAGACGGTCGACGAGCTCGTGCTCGGGGGCGAGGACCATGTAGGACGCGCCGAAGAGGGTGTCGGGGCGGGTGGTGAACACCCGGACCGGGCCGGCGGGGGAGGAGAAGTCGACCTCGGCGCCGCGGGACCGTCCGATCCAGTTGCGCTGCATCGACTTGACCTTCTCCGGCCAGTCGAGGTCCTCGAGATCGTCCAGCAGGCGGTCGGAGTAGGCGGTGATGCGCATCATCCACTGGGACAGCCGCTTACGGAAGACGGGGAAGTTGCCGCGCTCGGAGCGCCCGTCGGCGGTGACCTCCTCGTTGGCCAGGACGGTGCCGAGTCCGGGGCACCAGTTGACCGTGCTGTTGGAGCGGTAGACCAGGCGGTGCTCGTCGAGTTCCGCCTGCTGCCGGGCGGGGGTCAGGTCGGCCCAGTCGGGACGCTCCGCGGCGAGCTTCTCCTCGAGCTCGCTGATCGGGCGTGCCTTCTGCGCCTCGGGGTCGAACCAGGAGTTGTAGATCTGCAGGAAGATCCACTGGGTCCAGCGGTAGAAGTCGGTGTCGGTGGTGGCGACCACGCGGCGGCGGTCGTGGCCGAGGCCCAGCCGGCCGAGCTGTCGCTCCATGTTGTCGATGTTGGCGCTGGTGGTGGTGCGCGGGTGCGTGCCGGTCTGCACGGCGTACTGCTCGGCAGGCAGGCCGAAGGCGTCGTAGCCCAGGGTGTGCAGGACGTTGCGGCCCAGCATGCGGTTGAAGCGGGCGTAGACGTCGGTGGCGATGTAGCCCAGCGGGTGCCCGACGTGCAGGCCGACACCGGAGGGGTAGGGGAACATGTCCTGGACGAAGAGCTTCTCCCGGGACGCGGTGTCCAGCGACTGCCCAGAGTCGGCAGGGTCGGCGAGCTCGCCGACCGGGTTCGGGGCATTGAAGGTGCCGTTCTCGCGCCAGTACCCCTGCCAGCGGCTTTCGATGTCGCCGGCGAGTTCCGGGGTGTAGCGGTGGGACGTGGACTCGCCAGATTCGCTCCGAGGGTTAGTCATGTCCAGTCATTGTAATAGACTGGTGGGCATGATAGTTCTCTCTGTCCTGCTGTTCGTCCTGGGCGCTGCGGTGCTGGTCACCGGTGTGCTCGCCGTCACCGCGAAACTCCCGGGGAACAGGTGGGTGGGCCTGCGGATCCCGGAGGTGCGCAAGAACCGGGAGATGTGGGACACCGGCCACCGGATCGCCGGTCCGACGTGGACCGGCGCCGGTGTCGCCCTCATCGCCGCAGGTCTCCTCGGCCTGCAGGGCGGGTGGCTGTGGGTGGTCTCCGCGCTGCTGGTGGTCGGCGCCCTGTTCCTCGTGGGCATGGGGGCCGCGCTGGCGGCGCAGACGCTGGCGAAGATCGACCACGCCAAGGCACAGCAGACCGAGCAGCAGCGTGCCTCCGCCGGGTGCTGCTCCTCCGGGTCGTCGGGGAGCTCCTGTGGTGGCGGCTGCGGTGGCCACGACGGGGCCACCGCCGCGGAGCCGGACCTCGACGCGGCCCGCCGGGCCGTGGCGTCCCAGGACGGGAAGTAGGTCCCGTGTGACCCGCACGGTGGTGGTCTGCGGTTCGGTGAACATCGACACCTTCGTCCGCACCGCGCATTTCCCGGTGGCGGGGGAGACCGTGATCGCCTCGCCGAACGGACGGGCCCTCGGCGGCAAAGGGGCGAACCAGGCGGTGGCCGCCGTGCGCTTCCTGGAGGGGCAGGACGCCCGGGTCGTCCTGCACGCCACGGTCGGCACGGACCCCGACGGGGACCGGGCCCTCGCGGAGCTGCGTGACGCCGGGGTAGACGTCTCCGCCGTCGCCCGCACCCCGGACGCCCCAACCGGCCAGGCGTTCATCATGAACGACGGCGCCGGCGAGAACGTCATCGTGGTCACCTCCGGCGCCAACGAGGTCACCGACCCCGACTGCTACGACGGCTACGACGGCACGGCGGACGTGCTGCTGGCGCAGGGGGAGCTGTCCCCGGCGCACACGGCCGTGCTGCCGGCGCTCGCCAGGCGGCTGGGTGCCCGGCTCGTCCTCAACCTCGCCCCGGTGACCACCCGGGACCCGGACCTGATCGCCGCCGCGGACCCGCTGGTCCTCAACGAGACCGAGGCCGCCGACCTGTCGCCCGACGGGGAACCGTCCGACCTGGCCCGGTCGGTGGTGGTCACGCTGGGCGCCCGTGGTGCGGTGCTCCACGAGCGGGGCCGGCGGACCGAGATCCCGCCCTTCCCCGTCCCCGAGGTCGTCGACACCACCGGGGCGGGGGACGCCTTCTGCGGTGTACTGGCCGCGGCCCTGGCCGAGGGTACGGCGTTGGCGGAGGCGGCGACGGTCGCCGCGGCCGCGGGAAGTCTGGCGGTGGGCACACGGGGCGCCTCGGCGTCCTGTGCAGGACGGGAGGAAATCCTCAGTTTCCTTGGGGCCTGAAGAACTTCATCAACTATAGTGTCCCACCATGAGGAACATTATTAACCGTATCCTGGGATACCGCCCCGATCTGCTGATCATCCTGATCGTCCTCGGGGTCGTCCTCGCCCTGGTGTTCCCCGCCCGGGACGGCTTCGCCGACGTGATGGACTGGATCGTGAAGATCGCCATCGGCCTGCTCTTCTTCCTCTACGGGGCCCGGCTGTCCACCCGTGAGGCACTCAACGGTCTGACGCACTGGCGCCTGCACCTGCTGATCCTGGCGTTCACCTTCGTGGTCTTCCCCCTCGTCGGCCTGGCCCTCATGCCGCTCAAGGGTGTCCTCGGCGACGAGCTGTACCAGGGCATCCTCTTCCTCACCCTCGTCCCGTCCACCGTGCAGTCCTCCGTGGCCTTCACCTCCATCGCCCGAGGCAACATCCCCGGCGCGATCGTCAGCGCGTCCGCCTCGAACCTCGTCGGCGTCTTCGCGACCCCACTGCTGGTTCTCCTGCTGATGACCGGCACCGACGGCGGCATGCACGTCGACACCTCCGTCTTCGTCGACATCGCCCTGCAGCTGCTCGCCCCGTTCATCCTGGGACAGGTTCTGCGCAACGTCCCCGGGGTGGCGACGGTCGCCGGGGCGAAACCCACCGGCTACGTCGACAAGATCTCCATCGGCCTGGTGGTGTACGTCGCGTTCTCCGAGGGCATCGTGATGGGCGTGTGGAGTTCGGTGTCCTGGGTCGCCATCGTCGGCATCTGCGTCGGCTCCGTCATCGGCGTCTACGCCATGCTGTGGCTGACCTCCTGGACCTCCCGACGCCTCGGATTCGACTACAAGGACCAGGTCGCCATCCAGTTCTGCGGCACCAAGAAGTCCCTGGCCTCCGGGCTGCCGATCGCGGCGGTGCTGTTCAGCGGCGGCGTGGGGCTGATCATCGTGCCGTTGATGATCTTCCACCAGATCCAGCTGATGATCTGCTCGGGACGGGCGGCGACCTACGCCGCGAAATCCCCGGAGAACACCTGGTAGCTACCCGGCGTCCGGTACCAGCGCAGCCACCCGGTCGGAGAACCGCCACTCGTCCCGACGCCGGGCGGTGCGCTGCAGCACCCCGCGCTGCGCGAGCCACGTCATCAACGAGCGGGCGTCCGCCTCACCCGCCTGCTGCAGCAGCGCCGCGAGCTCGAGGTCGACCGTGCCCGACGACATGAGGTGGCGCAGCACCACCAGCGTCGCCGCGTCGCGGGTCACCCCGCGCCCGTACTCGGCGCGCACCGCGGTCAACAGGCCGACAAACTCCATGTCCGGCTCCCCGTTGAACAGGGTCACGTCCACCGCGTCCTCCTTCGCGTCGACGACGGGCGGTGCGAACCCGGCCGACAGCATCGCCAGCCACATCCGGTCGAAACCCCGGGACGACCAGCGTTCCAGACCGAGCAGCTGCATCGCGTTGAGCAGCGCCGGGTTCCGGGGCTGCGACGGTCCGGACAACAGCCGGTCGGCGGCCTTCCCGCCGGGCAGGCCGCCGGGGGAGTGGACCCGGATCATCTCCGGGGACTGGAAGACCACCACCGGGTCGGTGCGTGCCCAGTCCCGGTGCACCAGTGCGTTGGTGATCGCCTCGTCGGCGGCGGCGGCCGGTATCGCGGAGTCGTCGTGCGCCCGGACGAGGTCCCGCAGCGCCGTCGCCGTCTGCACCAACGGCAGGTCGAGGAGCGTCTCCGTCGGCGGATGGCCCGAGTCCGCCTCACCGGCGCGGTAGAGGTGACGGACCCCCGGCGCCCGGTGGAACAGCAACTCCGCCGCCACCGTCGGCTCGCCTCGGGTCAGCAGGTCCAGCCTGGACAGCAGCCCCGTCCCGGTGCCGTCACCGTTGGGCAGCGTCCCCGCCCGCAGTGCCGACGCGAGGAGTTCACGCCCGGTCGCCAGCGCCTCGGCGTCGAACTCCCGGACCGGCACCGACGACCGGCCCGCCGTGTAGTCGGGGTTGCCGCGGGCCCGCTCGAGCAGTTCCCTCGGCTCCCCGTCCAGGGGCAGGCAGGAGTCCCCGACCCGGTGCCGGACGACCCCGTCCGGCCCGGTGTGCACGGCCAGGCCGGCGGGGACCCGGATCACGATGATCCGCGCGCCATGGGCGTAGGCGTCCCAGGCGTCCACCGTGAGATGCGGGCGGGTCCGGGTGAAGATCAGGTGGGCGATGTCCGCGGGGTCCCGGTCGGTGCCGTTGAAGGCGTCCGGACCGGGGGTGCGGTCGGCGATGCCGAAGACGATGAACCCCCGTCCCGCCGACCCGTTGGCGAAACAGCACGCGGTCTTGACCAGCATGTCCGCCGCCTTCTCGTCCGGACGACGGGTCGGGGTGTGTACCGGGTCCTCCTTGAAGTCCAGGACGCCGGACTCCAGGTCGTCGGCGACGGCGCCGTCCAGGATCCGGTCGAGGGCCTCGGAGACGTCACGGGGCAGTGCGCGTCGACGTTCCCCTGCCGGTTCCATGGCCGTGCGGTGCTACAACCCGCGGATGTCACCGGCGACAGGCCGGGACCGCTTGACGTACCCCAGCCGGGGACGGAACCCGGCCGGATGCTTCAGCTGCGCCACACAGTCCGCGATGACCAGCCGGAACCTGGGGTCCATCGCCGGCAGCCGGGCGACCGGGAACCAGCCGACCTCCACCGACTCCTCGTCGTTGACCCGTGGTTCCGGTGCGCTGTCGGCGGTGACGACGCAGCGCACGGTGGTGTCCATGAAACTGCACACGTCCCCGTTCGGGTACGTCACCGGGCCGACCGCGCCGGTGCCGATCAGGGCGTCGACCTCCACGGTCAACCCGGTCTCCTCGGCGACCTCCCGCACCGCCGCGTCCGCGACCTCCTCGCCCGGGTCGATGATCCCGCACACCGGCGTCCACCGGCCGTCGTCGGACCGCTTGACCAGCAGGACGTCCGGGGTGGCGAAGACCGGGGCGTCCTCCGGGACGTCCCGGACAACGACGGCGGTGACCCCCGGGAGCCACAGCGGCGCATGGCCGACGCTGGCGCGGAGCTCGGAGATGAAGGACGGGGTACCCATGGCAGACCACTCTAGTACCGGCGGCGTGCGTGTGCCGTCCGGGTGCTGGACGGGCACTGTCCACGGAAGGAAGGTTACGGTACCTTTACCTCCATGAGACGCTCACTGCTGCGAATCGGCGCCGCCACCACCGCCCTGGCCACGGGCATCGCCCTGGCCTCCTGCACCTCCGGCGACAACGGTGACACCGGTGGGCCCGCCACCGCGACCGCGACCGACGCCTTCCCCGTGTCGGTGGCGACGACGTTCGGTGACATCGAGATCCCCGAACAACCCAGCCGCGTCGTCGCCCTGGGCTGGGGCGACGCCGACATCGCCCTCAACCTGGGCGTCCAGCCCGTCGGCGCCAGCGACTTCCTCGGCTTCGGCGGCGACGGGGTGAGCCCCTGGAACGGGGAGACCTACGACCGGTCACCCGAGATCGTCTCCGGCGGCGGCAACCAGGAGGTCGACGTCGAGAAGATCGCCGCGCTCGACCCCGACCTCATCCTCAACGTGAAGTCCGCCAGCGACCGGGAGACCTACGACCGGCTCTCCGAGATCGCGCCGACGATCTCCGCACCCGCCGGCGCCGAAGGCTACACCGTGGGCAGGGAGGAGCAGGTCGGGATGATCGCCACGGCCCTCGGCGAGTCCGCCAAGGGCGACGAGATCAACCGGGAGGTCGACGACGCCGTCGCCCGCGTGCGCGACGACCACCCGGAGTGGGCGGGGAAGACGGCCTCCGTCGTCGCGAAGTACGGGGAAGGCTGGGCCACCTACCTCGAGGGCGATGCCCGGCTGGACCTGCTGACCTCCCTGGGGTTCACGGAGACCGGCGCGGTGGCGAAGGCCGGGGAGGACGCCGACACCTTCTTCACCCAGCTCTCCGACGAGAACCTCGACACCGCCGACGCGGACGTGGTGGTGGGGTTCCCGATCGGCATCACCCGGGAGGAGTTCGAGGACCTGGGACCGTGGAGGAACCTCGGGGCGGTACAGGCCGGCCACGCCGTCGTCGCCGACAAGGACCTCTCCGACGCATTCTCGCTCGGCACACCCGACGCGGTGCTCTGGGCGCTGCAGCAGATCACCCCGCAGCTCGAGGCCGCCACCGGTTAGGCCGCGCTGTCGGGCTGCCGGGGTGCCGGGGTGCCGGGGTGCCACGGTGTCGGATTGTCGCCCGCCCAGGTAGGGAACTGGCCTGATCGGCTACCTGGGAGGGTGATCACTCCGCATCCGCCCCCTGCGGACCCCGGATCGTGTTAGATCGGGCTATGGGGGCATTCGGGGGAATCCACTGGAACAGGGCCGCGCGCAACGGACGGGTACGTCCGGGACGCGGCCCCAACTTCGCGCGACGGGTCTTCCCGACACGCCTCCCCGTACTGCGGACCACCGAGCTGGCCCGTGGCACCCCTCGCTCGGTGGTGGACTCCTGGGAGAAACCGGTACGACGCGTCGTCCTGCCCCCGCTGCCCGAGGACACCGACACCTCACGCCTGGGCCCCCGCGGGTACGGCGACGACCCCTCGCCCTACCGCTGGGACATCGTCACCCGCACCCGTGCGCTGTGGCTGCTCACCCGCGACACGGTCGTCGGCGGCTGGAGCGCCGCGGGGCTGCACGGGCTGCCGTACTGGGCCGACAGCGAGAAGGTCGTCCTGCTGTCCACCCGGACCCGTCGCAACAACACCGGGACCAACGGTGCCGTGTACCGTGCCTTCACCTCCGGGACGGAGACCGTGACCCCGGACCCCGCGTTCCCGGAGATGCAGGTCGTCACGGCCGCGACCGCCGCCGCCCAGTGCCTCGCGACGATCCTGACCGGGAAGAAGACGTGGTACGTGCACCATGTCCCCGGCATGGAGGACCGGCACGTCCGGGCTGTCCAGTTCATCGACGCCATGTACCAGTGCACCCACCTCACCGCCGAGACGGTACTGGCGGGCGCCCGGGGGATCGTCTGCCGACGGACCCTGAAACGGCTGCTCGCACTGACCGACTACGGGGCGCAGTCGCCGATGGAGACCGTCCTGCGCCTGGTGGTCCGTGACGCACTTCCGGCGGGGCACCGGTGGACGTCCCAGGTCCGGGTCGACCTGGGGAAGGGACGGTCGACCGTGCCGGACCTGGCCTGCCCCGAGTTGGGTGTCGCGTTGTACTACGACGGCAGACACCATGACGGGGCGGACCAGACCGACACCGACTTCATGCTGTTCCAGCGGCTGAAGAACGCGGGATGGGAGGCGCTCCGGGTCAACCGGGCCCTGCTCGGTGACCTGGAGGAGCTGGTCGAGCAGCTGCAGGGGGCGGTGCTCCGTGCGCAGGCGGCCCGGGGCTCCCGGCCCTGAGATGTCGGATTGTCGCCC
>NZ_JALIEA010000010.1:106584-200781 GCF_022869005.1 Corynebacterium kalidii
GGGCGACAATCCGACATCGGGGAGGAGAGGGGGGTCAGAACACCAGGTTCACCAGCAGCATGTACATCACGGTGCCGAGCAGGATCGACGTCGTCGCCGAACGCCGCCACAGGTGCACCCCCGCGGTCACCGCCACGGCGATCAGCGCCGCCCCCACGCCACCGGGGTTCTCCGTCGAGTTGACCAGCGTGTACAGCACCAGCACCGTCATCACCCCCGCGGGCATGGCGATCCCCAGCCAGGCGACCAGTGCCGACTCCCGGAAGTAGCGCATCGCCGCGAACGGCAGGGCACGCAGCAGCAGGGTCACCAGCCCGACCCCGCCCAGGATCAGCAGGGTGTTCGTCAGGTCCACGCCGGCGGGCAGTCCGTCAGACACCGCGGTCCTCCTTCCGCCGGGTCCACAGGAACCGTCCCACCAGGTACACGAAGTACAGCGACAGTCCGACCAGCAGCATCTGCTCCCGGCTCACGAGGAATCCGACCGCGCCCGCGACGACGGCGACGACCGGCAGCCACACGTCCCGGCTGACGTCCAACGCCTCGATCGCCAGCACCACGAACAGGGCGGTCAGGGCGAAGTCCAGGCCCACCAGGTCCAGCGGCAGTGCCGAGCCGACCAGGGCACCGACGATGCCGAAGACCACCCACGCGGACTGGCAGAACGCCTGCACCGCCATCACCCGCGGCTGGGTCCACACGGACTTGTTCTTCGTGGACAGGATCGCGTAGGTCTCGTCGGTCAGCGAATAGATACCGTAGGCCTTCGCCGCCGGCGAGCGCACCGCCTCCACGGGGTAACTCAGCCCGTAGAAGACGTGCCGGAAGTTCACCAGGAAGCCGTACAGCGCGGCGGAGAGTGGCGCGACACCGCCGGTGACCAGCGTGATCGCCAGGAACTCCATGGACCCGGCGTAGAGCACGACGCTGAACACCGGCGTCCACCACCAGGCGAAACCCGTCTGGGTGACCAGCAGCCCGAACGCCAGCCCCAGGGGGATCAGCCCCAGGGCCACCGTCCAGCTGTCCTGGATCCCCTTCCGGAACTCCGCCGTGACGGTGGGGCTCACTGGGTCTCCCACCAGCGCTTCAGCTCGGCGATTGCCTCGTCGCGGTCCATGGGGCCACGGTCCAGGCGCAGTTCCTTGAGGAACGCCCAGGCCTTGCCGACGGCGGGTCCCGGCGGCAGGCCGAGGACGGTCATGATCTCGTTGCCGTCGAGGTCGGGGCGGACGGCGTCGAGGTCCTCCTGCTCCTTGAGCTCGACGATGCGGGTGTCGAGGTCCTCGACGGCCCGCTGCAGGCGTCCGGCCTTGCGCCGGTTGCGGGTGGTGCAGTCCGCCCGGACGATGACCTGCAGCTGGGGCAGGAGGTCACCGGCGTCGGCGACGTAGCGTCGGACGGCGGAGTCGGTCCAGGCGCCGTCGCCGTAGCCGTGGAAGCGCATGTGCAGGAACACCAGTTGGCCGATGTCCTGGATCTGCCGTTTGGGGTACTTCAGCGCCTTGAGCCGGCGTCGGGCCATCCGCGCGCCGACCACCTCGTGGTGGTGGAAGGTCACGGCCCCGGTGTCGGTGAACTCGCGGGTGTCGGGTTTGCCGATGTCGTGCAGCAGGGCGGCCCACCGCAGCACGAGGCGTGTCTCGTCCGGCACCTCGTCGCCGAGGCGTCGCTCCAGCCCGGTGGCGTTGCGCAGGACCTGCAGGGAGTGGGCGTAGACGTCCTTGTGCTGGCGGTGCTCGTCCTGGGTGAGTTTCAGGGCGGGGAGTTCGGGCAGGACGTGGTCGGCGAGCCCGGTGTCGACCATCATGTCCAGGCCGGTCCAGGGCTCGGCGCCGAGCATCAGCTTGTTCAGTTCGGTGGCGACGCGCTCGGCGGTGATGCGGGTGATCTGGTCGGCCATCCCGGTCATGGCGGTGCGTACCCGGTCGGCCACGGTGAACCCCAGCTGGGCGGCGAAGCGGCAGGCCCGGAGCATACGCAGCGGGTCGTCGTGGAAGGACTGCTCCGGCGCGGCGGGGGTGTCGAGGACGCCGGCGACGAGGTCGTCGAGGCCGTCCAGCGGGTCGCGGAGTTCGTGGTCGCCGTCGGCGGAGAGTTCCAGTGCGATGGCGTTGCAGCGGAAGTCACGGCGCACCAGGTCGCCGTCGAGGGTGTCGCCGAAGGTGACCTCCGGGTTCCGGGACGCCCCGTCGTAGGCGTCGGCGCGGAAGGTGGTGATCTCCACGGTCAGTCCGTGGAACATGGCGGACACGGTCCCGAACTCGATGCCGGTGTCCCAGACGGTCTCGGCGACGTCGTCGAGGATGGTGGTGACCACGTCGGGCCGGGCGTCGGTGGTGAAGTCCAGGTCGAAGTCGGCGTCGGGGGTCAACCGTCCCAGCAGGGCGTCGCGGACCGAGCCGCCGACGAGGTAGAGGGCGTGCCCGCGGGAGGTGAAGGCCTCCGCCAGCGCGGTCAGTGTCCGGTCGGTCCTGGCGTCGTCCTTCACCGCCGACCACGCGGTGGCGAGCATCGCCGCTGCGCCCCCGGTGTCCCGGTCGTCCGCCGTGTTGTCCTCTGTCTGCCGTCGCGTCACCCCCCGGATTTTACAGTTCCCACAAACGGCCCCGCAGGCACTACCCTTGTTCCCCATGAACCAACGGCGTCGCCGCTCCAACGGGAGCCCCTCACGGCCGGACCAGCGCCGCTCTCCGGCACGCTCCGTTCAGCAGCGTGACCACAGTGAACTGCCGACCTCGGTGGAGACCAGCGCCGGCGGTCTGGTGCTGTCCGGCCTCGCCGAGGCCGTGCGGGGGGACGGGTCGGTCGACCTGTCGCGGATGTACGTCGCGCTCATCGGGCGTCTGGACCGTCGTGGCCGGTTGCTGTGGTCGATCCCGAAGGGCCACATCGAGCCGGACGAGTCCCACCACACCACCGCCGAGCGCGAGGTGTGGGAGGAGACCGGGGTCAGCGGGGAGGTCGTCAGCGACCTGGGCACCATCGACTACTGGTTCGTGTCCGAGGGCCGCCGGATCCACAAGACGGTGCACCACCACCTGCTGCGCTACGTCGACGGGGACCTCAACGACGAGGATCCCGAGGTCACCGAGGTGGCGTGGCTGCCGGTGAGCAACCTCGTGGAGCGTCTCGCCTACGCCGACGAGCGCAAACTCGCCCGTCAGGCCCACGACCGGTTGCCCGACCTCGCCCGCGCGGAGGCGAAGGCCGGGCGACGTACCCCGAGGTAGTGGTGGGCCGGTTGGCGCGGATGACACGGGCGGCACGTCCGCTGGCCTGCGGTGCGGCGGCCGTGGTGGCGATGGTCGCCACGACGGTCCCGGTGTCGGCGCAGGACGGGCCCGACGGGGGACCGATCTGGGCGAACCCGGAGGCCCGGTCGGCCGACCCGGACAGCGGGGTCTCGCTCGAGATCCTGGGGCAGCAGCCGGCGACGGTCACCGGCAGCGGCGCCCTGGACCTGCGTGTCCGGGTCACGAATTCCTCGGACCAGGAGCTGTCCGGCCTGCAGCTGCGCACGCAGCACCAGGATGCGGTGGCCCGCCCGGAGGCGGTGGCGACGTCGCTGATGTCGAACCAGGGGGAGTACCCGTGGGTGGGGCCGTTCCAGCAGCTCGAGGGCACCCTGGCCCCCGGCGAGGACCGTCAGTTCCGCCTGACCGTCCCGGTCGACGGCCGCGCCGGCAGTCTCAGCGGCCTGGGGGTGGGCGGCCCGGGCGTCTACCCGCTGCTGCTCAACCTCAACGCCGACCTGGGCGGGGCGGGCACGTCCTTCGTCGCCGCGACGCGCACGACGGTCACCGTGACCGAGGACGCCCCTGCCGACCCCGCTGACGACCCCGACGCCGCGCGCCCGGCGGGGATCACGATGCTGTGGCCGTTGTCGTCGAGCGCCACCGCCGGCGCCGGCCAGGTGGGCGACGCCCCGGAGCCCAGCCAGCTGTACCTGCCCGATGAGTCGTTGGCCGAGGAGCTCCGGCCCGAGGGACGGCTGGGCACCCTGTTGTCGACCTACCGCTCGGCGGCCGCGGAGTCCGACGACCTGAAGGAGGCGACGTGTATCGCGATCGACCCCGACCTCCTGGAGACGGTGTCGCGGATGAGCACGGGCTACCGGGTCGGCGAGGCCCCCAGCCCCGTCCAGGAGCCCGTGCGTCTGCGGGACCGGTGGGCCGGCGGCGGCGCGCGTGACGACTCCGTCGCGGGCACCGGTGCCGCCGACGCGGCGTCCTGGCTCGACGACCTGCGCGCCGTCGTCGACGGGCAGTGCACGGTCCCGTTGCCGTTCGCCGGGGCCGACGTCGACGCGGTCTCCGCGCTCGGGGACCCGCGGGTGGCCGAGCTCTCGGACCGTGGGGCGGAGACGATCGCCGAGGTCCTCGACACCCCGGCGGCGACCGGTGTCGTCGTCCCGGGGTCGGGGTACGTGTCGGAGGAGTCGGTGCAGCGGTTCAACGACGCCGACCGTGCGACGCCGACCACGGTGCTGGTGGCCGATGACGCGGTGGCCACGGACGACGGCGGGGAGTCCGGTGTCGTCACCCTGCCCGGGGGGACGCGCGCCCTGCGGTTCCCCGCCGCGCTGGGGTCGGCCCTCGCCGCGACGGGGGAGCATCCCGCCACGGCCGCCTACAGCACACCGGGCACGCGGCGTGACCTCGGCGACGACACGCCGACCGAACGGATGGCGGCCGCGGTCGGCGTCCTCGACCTGGAGCTCCGCGGTGCCGCGGCGTCCGACGGGTCCCCGGCCGGCAACGTCATCGCCTCCCCGCCGCCGGAGTGGACCGTCGACGGCGACGACGCGGGGACCTGGCTCGAGGCCGTGGCCGGACGGTTGGAGGACGGGTCGGCCCGGGCCGTCTCCTTCGGGGCGGCGCTGCGCGGGGTGGCGTCCGACGGCACGGTGCAGGTCCCGGCCGACGACCCCGCGCCGGTGGGGGAGGACGAGGTGGCCCAGGGCAGGGAGCTGGCCGCGGACGTCCACGACGTCGCCAGGATCATGGTCGAGGACGACAATGTCGCGCTGACGCCGGAGATCTTCACCCGCCCGATGATCGACGACCTGCTGCGGTCGTTGACCGACCACCGCCGCCGTGTCGCCGACGAGAGCGCCACCACCCGCGACCGGGCGGCGGAGCGCCGGGGCCGGGTCCGTGACCTGACCGGTGACCTCCGGGAGTCGGTGTCGCTGCTGCCGCCGGGGAGCGTGTTCACCCGCGCCAGCGACTCCTCGCCGTTGATCGTGGTGGCCCGGAACGGTCTGCCGCTGCCGGTACGGGTCAACGTCGACTACGAGTCGGAGGACGGGGTGACCCTCAACACGCCCGGGGTGCAGCAGATTCCCGCACAGGGCAGTGTGACGCTGCAGATGACGACGTCCTTCCCCACCGACATCCACGACACCGACCTCACCATGTTCCTGGAAACCACCGATGACATGCGCATTTCCGAGCCCGTGACGATCCGGATGGCCTCCGGTCCCGGCAACGGGGCGCTCGTGGTGGGCGTCGGTGTGGCCGTGGTTTTCGGCCTTTTCACGCTGATCCGGGTGACGAAGAGACGCCGGCAGTTAGCGAACCGCCGGGGGAGTGCACGAAGATGGAGCGGTGACTGATTCTCGAGAAGACCCCGGCGACGCCGCGCATCCCGGCGTACGGGGGCGGTTCCGCGCCGCCACCCCGCCGGCGAAAGCTGCACCGCCCCGGCCGTCCCGTTCCTCCGGATCGGCCGACCACGACAGCCACGGCACCGGCGGCACCGATCCCGGGGCCGACCATTCGAAGCTGAACATGTCCCCCGCCCAGCGGGCGGCGACGGACCCGCGGCTGACGAAGGCGGGCGGGCAGACCGCCTCCTCCGGCGACGGCAACGAGGGCTCGGCCGCGACGACCGCCTCCGACGCGGACGTCGTCAGCGCCACCGGGTCGATGGCCGTCGCCACCCTGCTGAGCCGGATCACCGGCTTCCTGCGGACCGCGCTGATCGGCTGGGCTCTCGGCGCCGGGGTCGCCAGTGCGTTCAACACGGCGAACACGCTGCCGAACCTCATCACCGAGCTGGTGCTCGGCGCGGTGCTGACCAGTCTGGTGGTGCCGCTGCTGGTGCGGGCGGAGAAGGAGGACCCGGACCGCGGTGCGGCGTTCATCCGGCGCCTGCTGACGTTGACGTTCACGCTGATGATCACCGTCACGGTCATCGCGGTCCTGGCCGCGCCCCTGCTGACCCGGGTGTCGCTGGACTCCGACGGCCAGGTCAACATCGGCATGTCGACCGCGTTCGCCTACCTGGTGCTGCCGCAGATCGTGTTCTACGCGATGTTCGCGGTGATGATGGCGGTGCTGAACACCAAGGGCGTGTTCAAACCCGGCGCGTGGGCACCGGTGGTCAACAACCTGGTCACACTGGCGGTGCTGAGCCTCTACATCCTGCTGCCCAACGACTCGAAGCTCAGTCCGAACGACACCGTGTCGATCACCGACCCGCACATCATGCTGCTGGGGCTGGGCACCACGCTGGGTGTGGTCGTCCAGGCGGCGATCATGGTGCCGTACCTGCGTAAGGCCGGGGTCGACATCCGCCCGCTGTGGGGGCTGGACGACCGGCTCAAGCAGTTCGGCGGCATGGCCCTGGCCATTGTCGTGTACGTGCTGATCTCGCAGATCGGCTGGGTGCTGAACAACCGCATCGCGTCCAGCTCCGGCGCGGGGCCGACGATCTACATGCAGGCCTGGCAGCTGCTGCAGGTGCCCTACGGTGTCATCGGGGTGACCCTGCTGACCGCGGTGATGCCGCGGCTGTCGCGCAACGCCGCCGACGGCGACGACAAGGCCGTGGTCAAGGACCTGACCATGGCGACGAAGCTGACGATGCTGGCCATGGTGCCGGTCATCGTGTTCTTCACCGCCTTCGGCACACTGATCGCCCCGGCCCTGTTCGCCTACCAGGAGTTCTCGCTCGACGACGCGAACGTCCTGGGCTGGACGATCAGCTTCTCGGCGTTCACCCTGATCCCGTACGCGATCGTGCTGCTGCACCTGCGCGTGTTCTACGCCCGGGAGGAGGTGTGGACGCCGACGTTCATCATCGGCGGGATCACCATCACCAAGGTGACCCTGGCGTACCTCGCCCCGCATATCGCCAGCGAGCCGCGTCTGGTGGTGGTGCTGCTGGGTGCGGCCAACGGCATGGGCTTCGTCGCCGGTGCGATCATCGGCCACCGGCTGCTGAAGCGTTCGCTGGGGCACCTGGGGATGCGCAGCGTGCTGCGGACGTCGCTGTGGGCCGGTGGCGCGTCGGCGGTCTCCGCGCTGGTGGTGTGGCGTCTCGACGTGCTCGTCGACCACTTCCTGGTCCCGGACGGGTTCGTCTTCGGGTACCTGCTGCGTCTGATGGTCTCCGGTGTCGTCTTCCTGGCGATCGTCACCGCGATCATGTCGCGGTCGAAGCTGCCGGAGGTGGTGACCGTCGGTGCGACGCTGGCCCGGCTGCCCGGTGTGGGACGGTTCTTCGCCAAGGCCGCGGCCGCGGAGGCGCAGGAGCGTCCGTCCGCGCGCATCACCGAGATGCCGATCGCCGGGATGACGGGCCTCACCGGGCAGGACGTGGTGGGCCCGGCGATGCCGCCGCTATCCGCCGGACGGGTCCGCGGTCCGCGCCTGGTCCCGGGCGCCCCGATCCTGCACGGCCGGTTCCGGCTGCTCTCGGACCACGGCGGGTCGCCGGCGGCCCGGCTGTGGCAGGCCCGCGACAACGAGACCGGGGACCTGGTGGCCCTGACCATCCTGGACCCGCAGGTCGCCGGGGTGGGTTCGCGGGAGCTGCTGGACCTCAGCGCCACGCTGGCGAAGGTGTCGTCCCCGGGTGTGGCCCGGGTGCGGGAGATCTGCGACGCCCGGACGTTGGTCGTCGTCGTGGCGGACTGGACCGACGGTGCACCGTTGACGCGGGTGGCCGAGTCCGGCCCCGACCCGCTGGCCGCCGGCTACGCGATGGCGGACCTGGCGGACGCCGCCGGCGATGTCGAGGACCTCGGCGGGTCGCTGGGCATCGACCACCGCAACCGGCTGCGGATCAGCTCGGAGGGCCGGGCCGTGCTCGCGTTCCCGGGCGTGCTGCCGGGTGGTTCGGCGCGTCAGGACGTCCACGCCATCGCGGTGTCGCTGGACATGCTGTTGAGCTCGGTGCCCCGGGAGCTGATCCCCGCGGAGCTGCAGGAGATCCTCGACGACGCCCGCCGGGTCGACGGTGTCGACGCCCGGCAGCTGGCGGCACGCCTGCGTGCGGCGACGACCTCGGAGTCGCCGGACTCGGACCTGGTGACCAGTGCCGACGTGGCCCCGGACCCGGAGCAGCGTGCCGGTTTCGGTGCCGCACCGGAGAAGCCGGGCCGCACCGCCCTGTCGATGACGGTGACGATCGGCGGACTGTTCCTCATCGTCGCGCTGATCGTCGTCGCCGTGGCCTACTTCGGCGGTGACCGGCGTGACTCACCGGTGACGACGGACTCGATCCGCGGCGGTCAGAGCACCTCGCAGCAGGCGGCGCCGGCCCCGCAGCCGGTGGCGGTGTCACAGGCGGCGGAATGGGCGCCGGCGGACGCCGGTACCGGCACCCTGGACAGTCCCGGGGAGGCTCCGTTGATCGTCGACGGCGACCCCGCGACGACCTGGAGTTCGGCGCAGTACGTCGACCAGCTCGGCGACGGGCCGTCGTCCCTGAAGCCGGGGATCGGCCTGATGCTGTCGCTGGACGGGCCGACGTCGGTGACGTCGGTGGACCTCGAGGGGGTGCCGGCGGGTACGCGGATCGAGATGCGGACCGGTTCCGGTGAGATCACCGCGGTGGACCAGACGCAGCTGCTGGATGCGCAGACCGCGTCCGGCGGGACGCTGACGCTGAACGGCGAGGACGCACCGGCCGGCGACCGGGTGCTGCTGTGGATCACCGAACTGCCGATGCCGGAGGCGGCGTCGGTGGGGGAGGTCGCGGTGCACGGCGTGCGGGAGTGAGCACGGGATCAACCTAAGTATCGCGAAGTATCGTGCCGTATCCAGAAAACTGGATACGGCACGATACTTCGCGATACGTCCGGATACGGCGGTGCGGCGTGACCTGCAGCGTAGTTCAGGAAGCGGCGAGCCGCCGGATGGTCCGCAGCATCCGTACGGTCATCACGCACGACGCCATCGCGAGGAACGGCGTCAGGAGCCGATGGTGCGCGCATGCGAACCGGTAGCGCTCACGCACGTGCAGGCGCGTGCCGTCCGCTACCGGGGTCAGGACGAATGCCCAGGTGAAAACCTCCGGGATGGCGCCGGGATCGCCTCCCACCAGCACCAGCGACTCCTCCTGCGTCACCTGGTGCACCGTCAACGGGAGCTCAGGTGCGAGCCGGACGGTGTCACCGACAGTTCTCGTTGACCATTCGGGACGCAGTTCCCGGACGCCGCGGACCTCACTGCCCAAGAGGTTCTCCAGGAACTCCCACGAGTAGAAGCCACCACGGTCCTGGCCCAGTTGCATCAACCAGGGCCAGACGTCCTGCGGCGGCGCGGAGAGCGTGATCGCCCGGTCGGCGCGTAGGTGGGGGTGTGGGCGGGTGAGACTGTCACCCGGCACAGTGCGACGACGTTCCTCGCGTGTGCTTCCCCACGTCGTGAACCACAGAGCCCTCATTCCGCCGATCCTACGTCGCCTGAGGAAGTTGTCCACAGGCCCTGCGCGGGTATGTTCTCTCCGCTAAGCTTGTGTGCGAGGCTCTCCCCCGGGGGACGGAGGAGGGCAGGGGACACATTCTCAAGGGGGAACTTTCATGACCGCACCATCCGTCACGCCGTCCGACGCCGAACTGCTCCGCCGGCACCTCGCCGGATGCGACACGTCCTTCACCGACCTGGTGGGTCGTCATTCCGGCCTGCTGGGCTGGGCCCTGCACCAGGCCGGGGTGCCCGTCGAGGACCGCCAGGACGTCCTCCAGGAGGGGTTGCTCAAGATCCACCGGACGGCGGCCACCTTCCGCGGCACGGAGTCGGCCGCGGCCTGGCTGCACACCATCATGCGCAACACCGCGTTGACGCACCTGCGCGACAGTAGACGCAGGAACGACGAACTGACGCCCGCGGTGGAGCTGGGGGAGCGGTTACGGTACCTGCCGGACGACCGCACCGCCGACGCCGGCCAGACCGTGCACCGCATCCTGCTCCACGAGGCCGTCAACCAACTGCACCCCGGGCTGCGGGACGTGGTCGTGCTCACCGACATGCGTGACTGGTCGCTCCGGGACACGGCGGCGCACCTGGGTATCCCGACCGGGACGGTGAAGTCGCGGCGGGCCCGGGCGCACCGTCACCTGCGCGTCCGTCTCTCGGAGGCCGGGGTCGCACCGGCGGTGGCCGGTGCGTCGCTAGAATCGTCGGCATGAGTGATTCCACCCCGTCTGTGCACGACGTCGTCATCATCGGTTCCGGCCCCGCCGGCTACACCGCCGCCATCTACGCCGCCCGCGCGGAGCTCAAGCCCCTCGTGTTCGAGGGCATGGACTTCGGCGGCCTGCTCATGCAGACCACCGAGGTCGAGAACTTCCCCGGCTTCCCGCAGTCCATCATGGGGCCGGCACTCATGGACGACATGCGTAACCAGGCGGAGCGGTTCGGTGCCGACCTGCGCATGGAGGACGTCGTGCGCGTCGAACTCGAGGGCGACGTCAAGAAGGTCTTCACCGACGAGGAGGAGTTCCACACCCGCACCGTCATCCTCGCCACCGGCGCCGAGCCCCGCTACCTCGGCGTCCCCGGTGAGGCGGACCTGCTGGGCCACGGGGTGTCGGCGTGCGCGACCTGCGACGGCTTCTTCTTCAAGGAGAAGCAGATCGCCGTGATCGGCGGTGGCGACTCCGCGATGGAGGAGGCGGACTTCCTGACGAAGTTCGGTGACCGGGTGACCATCATCCACCGCCGGGACGAGTTCCGCGCCTCCGCGATCATGGAGGAACGGGCGCGCAACAACCCGAAGATCGACATGATCATGAACTCCCGGGTGGTCGAGGTCGTCGGCGAGGGGAGTGTCCGGGCGCTGAAGCTCGAGGACACCGTCACCGGCGAGGTCCGCGAGGTGCCGATGGACGCGATGTTCGTCGCGATCGGGCACGACCCGCGCACCGCCGTGTTCGACGGACAGGTCGAGCTCCGGGACAACGGATACGTCAAGGTCGACGAGCCCTCCACCAGGACCTCCGTGCCGGGCGTCTTCGCCGCCGGTGACCTGGTGGACTCCCACTACCAGCAGGCGATCACCGCCGCGGGGTCGGGTTGCCGTGCCGCGCTGGACGCTGAAGGTTATCTGGCCGCTCTCTGAGCGGGCACGGATGCCCGGCTTAGCCGTTCCGTGTCCCAACCGTGACCGGTTCGTGACTGTTCAGGGTATGTTTCCGTGCCTCTGCTCCCACAGGTATTGTGGTGTGCACATTGCTGCTCCCGCCACCCCCAGGAGATACTCCCCATGCCCGTCCCCGTGACCGTCACCCAGGACACGTTCCGCAGTTCCGTCATCGAGTCGGATGTTCCCGTCCTGGTGGACTTCTGGGCCGGCTGGTGCCAGCCGTGCGTCCAGATGGAGCCGGCGCTGGACAACATCGCGGCCGCCTACGACGGACAGGTCACGGTGGCGAAGGTCAACGTGGAGGAGGAGCGGGGGCTGGCGTCGATGTTCCAGGTCATGTCGATCCCGGCGCTCATGGTGTTCCAGGGTGGCAAGAAGGTGGTGGAACTGCACGGGCGTCAGTCCGAGGCGGACCTCTCCGCGGTGCTCGACCCCCTCGTTTCCGCGTGACCGCTGCCCCTGACGATCAACGACCTGTGACGGAAACGAGAGGACAACGTGCACCGTAACTCACTCAAGTTGGGCGACCGAAGCCCGCGAGTCGCCGAAGTCCGTAGCACCCTCGCCCGGCTCGGTTTCATCGACGGGTTCACCGGGGACACGTCGGGGGAGGCCGGGCAACGGTGGACCCCCGAGGACGAGCTCTTCGACGCGGACCTGGACATCGCCCTGCGGGCCTTCCAGCAGGGCCGGGGCATCATCGCCGACGGCCACATCACCGACGGCACCTTGCGGGCGTTGCGGGAGGCCTCCTACACGCTCGGTGCCCGGGTCCTGTCCCTGCAGACTCCGGGACACTACTTCGTCGGTGACGACGTCGCCGAGCTCCAGACCCAGCTGCACGACCTCGGTTTCTACACCGACCGGGTGGACGGCCAGTTCGGCCCGCACACCCACGAGGCGGTCCGGAAGTACCAGCTGAACTACGGGCTGACCAACGACGGCATCTGCGGACCGGTCACACTGCGGGCGCTGAGCTACCTGGGTCGACGGATCACCGGTGGGTCACCGCAGGCGATCCGCGAGAAGGAGCAGATCCGCGCCGCCGGCCCCCAGCTGACGGGCAAGCGTATCGTGATCGACCCGGGGCTGGGCGGGGAGTCGGTGGGCCGGACCGTCACCGGGCGCTACGGGACGATCACCGAGGAGGAGATCCTCTGGGACCTGGCCACCCGCACCGAAGGCCGTATGATCGCCGCGGGCATGGAGACCATCCTCTCCCGGCCCCGCAGTGACAACCCCACCAGCCTGGAGCGCGCCGCGCTGGCCAACGCCTTCGGCGCGGACCTGATGATCTCGCTCCGCGCGGACGTGTACCCGAATGAGCGCGCGAACGGTGCCGCGTCGTTCTACTTCGGTTCCGAGGCGGGGGCGTCGTCGTTGACGGGGGAGAAGCTCTCCGGCTTCATCCAGCGCGAAGTCACCACGCGGACGCCTCTGACGAACTGCCGCAACCACCGGCGGACCTGGGACCTGTTGCGGATGACGCAGATGCCGGCAGTGCAGTTCGTCGCCGGCTACCTCACGAGCGAGGACGATGTCGCGGCACTGACCGACCCCGATGTCCGGGACACGATCGCCGAGGCGCTCGTCGTGGCGGTCAAGCGGCTGTACCTGCTGGACGCGGACACGGCACCGACCGGTACGTACCGCTTCTCGGACCTTCTCGAGGCCGAGAAACTGGCCTGAACCACAGCAGTGTGATTCAGACGCGCTGTCCGCCGAGGACGGTGCTCAGCGGAGCCCTGTTGTGCATGAGCTCATGCGCGTCGGAGGCGTAGTTGCTGAAGAGCGACGACCCTTCAGCCAGCTTCTTGCGGTACCGCGGAAAACGGGGGTGTTTTCCGACGACGGTGAACCCCTGCTGTTCCAGGATGTCGGCGGAGAGGACGGGGGCCGCCTCCAGATCCGCCCCGGGGTGGTGGGGGCGCTCCTCCCACCCGTGGTAGCCCTCCGGGATGTAGGCCAGAGGAGTGCCGTCCGCGTCATTGCGTCCGTACGCCTCGACCGCCGCGATGCCGCGGCGCTCCGCCTCGGTGAGGATGGTGTCGATCAGACTGTGCTCCAGGTACAGGCCCATGTAGGGCTGTTCGACGTAGACGGTGGATATCTGGATCGCGTCACCGGACACGGGACCGGACGGCAGGGCCGATGACCCGGGGAAGTACGTCGGGGGAGCGAAGAAGGCGGTGGCTGCCGGCCGTTCACCGCTTCCGTGGTCGCCGGTCCCCACGAACGCGGTGTATCCGCAGGTTCCCCAGCGGTAGAGGACGGAGTGGATCCACATCTGCTTGTCGAAGGCAGGATCTGTACTCTGCACCTCGGGGGCGAGTTCCCAGAAGACGTCGCTACCCGCGGTGGGCGCCACCACATCACCACTGTCGTGCTGTAGTGCGCTGTACCTGATTTCCACCGATTTCCTCCTTTGTCGGAGGTCGAGTCTACCCGGCGGGCGGGGGAGTCGCCGGAGGACGACCGAATACGACGCGGAGCTCACAGTTTCACGTGAAACCGTGGGCCGTCACTACTCGCGGGGGAGTTTGAGCAGGTCGGTGATGCGCTCGAAGTCATCCTCGTCGCCGAACTCGACGACGATCTTCCCCTTCTTCGCACCCATCTGCACGGTGACCCGGGTGTCCAGGGCGTCTGCCGCCGAGCTCGCCCACCTGGTGACGGACTCCGGCTGCTCGCGCTGGGCCGGTGCCTTGCGCGGTTCCTGTTCATCCCCGCGGTTGAGCAGCACGACGGCCTCTTCGGTGGCCCGCACACTGAGACCCTCCGCGATGATCCGCTCCGCCAGCTTCTCCTGGGCGTCAGCCCCCGCCTTGACCCCGAGGAGGGCGCGCGCATGACCGGCACTGAGTACACCGGCGGCGACCTTCCGCTGTGCGCCGACGGGGAGGTGCAGCAGGCGGATCATGTTGGTGATCAGGGGCCGTGACCGTCCGAGCCGGCGCGCGAGTTCTGCCTGGGTGACGTCGAATTCCTCGAGCAGCTGCTGGTAGGCACTGGCCTCTTCCAGCGGGTTGAGCTGGACGCGGTGGATATTCTCCAGCAGGGCGTCCCGGAGCATGTCCTGGTCGTCGGTCTCGCGGACGATCGCCGGGATGGTGGCGAGCCCCGCCAGCTTCGAGGCGCGGAGACGACGCTCACCCATGATCAGTTCATAGGTGCCCTTCCCGGCCGGCCGGACGACGACGGGCTGGAGGAGCCCGAACTCCTTGATGGAGTGGACGAGCTCGTTGAGCGGTTCCTCCTCGAAGGTCTCCCTGGGGTTCTTCCGGTTACGCCGGATCGATCCGAGGGGGAGCTCCTGGTAGGTCGCACCGATGCTCTCCTCCACCTCCGGAGTGGCGTCGGCACCCTTGGTTGGCTCTTCGGGAGTATCGTCACTGTGACGCTGCTGCCCAGCCGGGCCGAGGATGACGTCCGCCGCACCGGCACCCAGTCGCGGCTTCGACGGACTCGTCGGGATGAGAGCTGCGAGTCCGCGACCCAGGCCACCGCGTTGAGTCTCCGTCTGCGGGAGCTGGGGGAGGGTCGGCTTCTTCTTCTCAGACATCAGATGCTGCTTCCTGTCCGGAGTTCATGTGCCACGCCGATCGGGGCAGTCTCGGGGAGGGGGAGATAGTCACCGCGTTCCGCGAACTCGACCGCGGCATCGAAGTAGGCGAGGGCACCCCGGGAGCCGGCGTCGTACTGGAGTACCGTCTTGCCGTAGCCCGGAGCCTCGGACACCTTCACGCTCCGGGGGATCTGGTTGTTCAGCACGGCACTGCCGAAGTGGTTCCTCACTTCGCCGGCGACCTGCTCGGAGAGCTTCGTCCGGGCGTCGTACATGGTGAGCAGGACGCCCGAGACGTGGAGTTCCGGGTTGAGGTGTTCCCGGATCATCGAGATGTTGCTGAGGAGCTGACCCACGCCTTCCAGTGCATAGTATTCGCACTGGATCGGGATCAGCACCTCCGTGGCGGTGTTCATCGCGTTGATGGTCAGGAGCCCCAGCGACGGCGGGCAGTCGATGAAGACGTAGTCGAAACCTTCGCGTTCCAGGTATGCCGAGCTGAGCGCATCGCTCAAGCGGTACTCCCGGCGGACCATCGAGACAAGCTCAATCTCGGCGCCGGCGAGGTCGATCGTGGCGGGGATGCAGAACAGGTTCTCGTTCTCCGCGTTGCCCTGGATGACCTCCGCCGGCCCTTTCTCGCCGATGAGCAGCTCATAGCTCGACGGGGTGCCGATCCGGTGCTCGGCGCCACATGCCGTGGACGAGTTCCCCTGGGGATCGAGATCCACGACGAGGACCTTCATCCCGTGGATCGCCAGAGCCCACGCCAGGTTCACGGCAGACGTCGTCTTCCCGACGCCGCCCTTCTGGTTGGCGATGGTGATGCGCCGAGTCCGGGACGGGCGGGGGAGTGTGAGACGCTCCGGATTCTGGATACGAGCGGCTCGCCGAGCGGCGTCGGCGATGGGTGTGTCATCCCACTCGGGAGGAATCATGGACGTCCTTTGCGTGACTTGATGCGGCGTGGTCGTGTTTCACGTGAAACACGAGGCGTACCGGATGCGCTTATACCGATAGCCTAGTCCCCACTCGCGTTGCGAACAACGAGAGTTTCACGTGAAACCAGGGTCATGAATGACATGGTTGTCATTCAGCGTAGGCGTTCGACGTCCACCACGAAAGTGGGCTGTTCCAGGACGGACGCACCGACCTCCAGAACCGTCCCGGGCGATCCTCCGGCCCGGGTGAGGTCCCGGGCGTCGCGTACGAGCTCGTCCCCCGCAGAGGAGCCTTTCAGTGCCTTGACGTGGCCGCCCACGCGCGCGAGGGGGAGGGACCACCCCATCAGACGGCCGACCGGGGCGACCGCGCGCGACGTCACCACGTCGGCGCCGCCCACGGCCTTCGTGATCTCCTTGTCCTCGGCGCGCCCGCGGTAGACCTCGACATTCGCGAGGCCCAGATCGGCCACCACCTCGTTGAGGAAGGTCACACGCCGCAGCAGGGGCTCGACAAGCTGCACCTGCAGGTCCGGGCGGGCGATCGCCAGCGGGATCCCGGGCAGTCCGGCACCCGACCCCACGTCCACGACACGGGCGCCGTCCTCGACGACCTCACTGAGGACGGCGCTGTTGAGGATATGACGTTCCCAGATCCGGTCGACTTCCCGCGGTCCGATGAGGCCGCGCACGACACCGGCGTCGCGGAGCCACTCGGCATACCGTGCCGCGAGATCGGTACGGTCACCGAAGACTGCCGTAGCCTCCGGGGGAGGGGAGGGGACGGTCTGGGGCGAGAGATTCTCTTCTGACTGGCTCACACTCCCAGTGTAGCGAGGAGCCGGACATGAAAATGCAGAAGACCCCGCTCCCTCAGGTGGAGGGAAGCGGGGTCTGCCAGGGCGGCGGCTAGTTGCCGTCGCGCTTGTTCTGCTTCTTCGGCTTGGCGCCGGGCTTCGGGGCGGTGGAGCGCTTGGCCTCGATCTTGGCGGCCTTCTCCTCCTCTTCCTCGCGGTCCATCTTCCGGAAGACGAGCACCTGCTGGACGAACATCCAGGAGGTGTTGGCGCACATGTACACCGCGAGACCGACCTGCCAGAGGAAGCCACCGGCGAACATCATCACCGGCATGACCCAGAGCATGAGCTTCTGCATCATCATCATCTGGTTCTGCATCATGTCTTCCTGCGCAGTGGCGTTCTTCTTCTTCGGCTGCGCAGCCTGACGCTTCTTCTGGCGGTCCATGGACATCCGGGCGTTGAAGTGCATCAGCACCGACGCGATCAGCATCAGCGGGAGCACCACAATCACGATGTTCCACTGGGCGAAGTCCACGGAGCCGTCCGGGGCGAACGCCCTGTAGGAGTCCTTCTCCATCGTGATGAAGGCCGACAGCGGCGTGCCGAAGAGCCGTGCGTCAAGGAAGGACTGGACCTCGTCCACACCGAAAAAGTAGTTCGGGGTGTTGCGGGTCTGCTCGATCGTCATGGGGTCCCCCTGCCCCATCCCGCTCCCGGTCCGGTTGAACGACCGCAGCACGTGGAACAGACCGATGAAGATCGGGATCTGCACCAGCATCGGCAGGCAGCTGGCGAGGGGGTTGACCCCCATCTCCTTCTGCAGCTTGCGCATCTCCAGCGCCTGGGTCTGCTGGTCCTTGGCGTACTTCTTCCGGATCTCCTGCATCCGGGGCTGCATCTCCTGCATCTTCCTGCTGGAGCGCAGCTGCTTGATCGTGGGGCGGACGAGGAGGCCACGGATCGTGACGACCAGGAAGATGATCGCCAAGGCCCAGGAGAGGCCGGAGTCTGGCCCCAGGACAAAGCCGAAGGCTTTGTGCCAGAACCACAACACCGCCGAGATGGGGTAGTAAATGAAGTCAAGCACGGGTGGTGCAATCTCCTTGTTGTAGGTGGACGGTCAGCTGCGTGTCCGACGCCGGACCGGAGGAACCGGATCCCAGCCACCGGGATGCCAGGGACCGCATTTGGCGAGGCGGGCAACGCTGAGGAGGAAACCTCTCACCACGCCATGTCGGGAAAAGGCTATCAGGGAATATGCGCTGCACGACGGCTCAAAACGGCAGGACGGTCCCAGTTTAAGGGGTGAAAGATGGTTCTGGTAACCAAGAACCAGGCGACGAAGGGTCCGTGCCCGCCCCCGGGACACGTCCCAGGGCTCAGCCGGTGATCCGACGGAGCGCTCGCCGCACATCGGATTCCAGTTCCGCTGAGGTCGCGTCGGCCGCGGCGGGGAGTGCCCGGATCACCAGGCTGTGCCACGGCTCAAGGGGGAAGTCCCCGAGCAGGGACGCGGTGACGTGACGCAGTCTGCGCGAGACGGCGTGACGGGTCACCGCATTGCCGACCGCCTTCGACACCACCAGCCCCATTCGAGGGCCCCCCGAGACGATGGTGTCCGACCGGTCGTGCACATAGACGATCACCGTGCGAGCCCCCTTCTTACGGCCTCGGCGGACCGTCTCACTGAACAGTGAGGAGGACCGGAGCCTGTGTTCCGGGGCTAGCACGGTGGTTGGTGTCGTCGGGACGCGTTACGCGGTGACGCTGTCGCGGCCCTTGCGACGACGGGCCGACACGATGGCGCGGCCGGCGCGGGTGCTCATACGGGCACGGAAGCCGTGCTTCCGTGAACGACGACGATTGTTGGGCTGGAAAGTACGCTTGCCCTTGGCCACGGTACTCACTCCTTATGTTGTTCAACGCCGCGGCCGACCGGTGCCGGGCCGCCCTTCAGCGGACCGGCACCGGCCCATCCGCCGCGACTGCGGTCAGGTGGGTCGGAAGACCGGACAGGATCGTGAGATCCCGGGCCATCCATCCGTTCAATGACGGGGGTGAGAGTCAGGGACACCGGAAACCGGGTTCAGTGACACTCGAAGACGGTCACGATCCTACGTGCTCACACCCTCAGATCAAAATCCGGGCCCATGACACGCGTGTCGTCCACAGCGCGATCCGACGCAGGTCACGGTCGATAACGGTCACCCACGCACACTGCGCCGCCAGATGCAAGACACACAGGGTTGTCCACAGGAGAAGTCGCAGGTCGCCGGAAAAACTCCCAGTTCACACACCCACCCTGTGGACAACTCTATCCACCCCCGAACCCTCAACTGCAGATTTACCCGTCATCCGTGCAGGTCAAGAGTTTATTTCGCGCAATGTTGGGGTTATCCACAGAGCTGCAGTACCCTGTTGACAACTACTACAGAAAAGTTATCCACAAGTGTGGACAACACTGTGGATACGCTGGCCAGCAACACCAAGCTGTTGTGCACATGAACGTCAGATTCCTGCGCATGAATGTCAGATGTCCCGCCGTCACCGACCCACCCGCCGAAAGGTACCCGATATGCCCGATGCTGTGGACTTCAAGGAAGTCTGGGGCTCACTCATCGACCGGTGGATCAACGCCGATGAAGACTCCGCGGAGTTCCCCCGCCTGACCTCGCGTTCCCGGAGTCTTCTCCGTCAGTTGTCCCCGGTCACCGTCTTCGACAACATCGCGTTGCTCAAGGCGCCGTCGAAATGGGTGAAGACGGAGACCGAGAACCACCTCTCCGAGCTGATCTGCGACCTCCTGGGGGAGGAGCTGGGCCACTCCGTGGTGCTGTCCCTCAGCGTCGACGAGTCACCGGCGGAGGTCGAGGTCCCTGCGGCGCCGGCCGTCGAACCGACGCCCGAGCGGCAGCGCCAGCACTGGGAGGACCTCACCGGGGCCGCCTACCAGCACCGTCCGTCCACACCGGTGCGGACCGACCCCGTCCCGGAGCCCCCGGCGAAGACACGGGGTGAGGACACGGAGAACCGCCTCAACCCGCAGTACACCTTCGACACCTTCGTCACCGGCTCCTCGAACCAGTTCGCGAACGCCGCCTGCCGTGCCGTGGCAGAGAAGCCGGCCTACGCCTACAACCCCCTGTTCATCTGGGGCGAGTCCGGTCTGGGGAAGACCCACCTCCTCCACGCGATCGGCCACTACGCCCGTGAGCTGCGCCAGGGTATGAAGGTCAGGTACATCTCCAGTGAGGAGATGACCAACGAGTTCGTCAACGCACTGCGCGACGGACGGGGTGAGCAGTTCAAACGCCACTACCGGAACCTCGACATGCTCATCGTCGACGACATCCAGTTCCTGCAAGGCAAGGAGAGCACGCAGGAGGAGTTCTTCCACACCTTCAACGCCCTCCAGCAGAACCACCGGCAGATCGTTCTGTCCTCCGACCGTCCCCCGAAGCAGCTGACCACGCTGGAGGACAGGCTCCGCACCCGTTTCGAGGGCGGCCTGATCACCGATGTGCAGACCCCTGACCTGGAGACGAGGATGGCGATCCTCTCGAAGAAGGCGCAGATGGAGGGGACCTACCTGCCCGACGACGTCCTGGAGCTCATCGCTGGCCGCTACGAGACCTCGATCCGCGAGCTCGAGGGCGCGATGATCCGTGTCACCGCCTACTGCTCCCTCAGCAAGGAGCCGGTCACGCGGCAGGCCGCGGAGATCGCGTTGCGCGACATCATGCCGGACCCGAAGGACGTCGAGATCACCCCGCAGATCATCATCGACGTGATCACCGGGTACTTCGACGTCACTGTCGAGGAGATGATGGGGAAGGGGAAGGTCCGGCGCCTGGTCACCGCTCGTCAGTTCGCGATGTACCTCTGCCGTGAGCTCACGGAGCTGTCGCTCCCGCAGATCGGCAAGGTCTTCGGTGGCCGTGACCACACCACCGCGATGTACGCGGAGCGCAAGATCCGGAAATCCATCCAGGAGGACCGCAAGACCTTCCAGCAAATCCAGGAGCTGACGCAGCGGATCAAGTCCCGCGCGCGGCAGTAGTGCACAACGTTGCGGCCACACGACCTCGGCCATCACGAAGTTGTGCACAATTTCCACAGCCCTATCCACAGGCATGTAATTACAGACTTGTCATTTAGTGACCTTCGTCACAAATTTGGGTCGAAACGGCTCCGTCGGAGTCCTTCCACCTGCGGTTTTACCGCCGCGGACCGCCCCTGTGGACAAATGACATTCTTGTCATTCCGCAGGTCACGGGCATATCGCCGGGAATGCGCGGACAGTAAAACCGCAGGTCGCCCCTGTGGATAACTCGACAGAGCGCGGGGAGAAACGGTGCAGCGCCTGGGGACAACTCACAGCCTCTAAAAGTTATCCACAACGGTCCCCAGTTATCCACAGATTCATCCACGGGCTGTGAACAACTTACAACATCGTCATCCTCCGCCCCACCAGCGCCGGACCACGCCCCGCTCGCTCCATCCACAGTCTGCACAGCCCCTACTGCTTCTACCGGATCCATCCATGGAGAACTCAAAGAAGAAATAACCGGTGTGCACAACCGGCGCGGCCTGTGCCGCGGGACGGGCTCCGCCGCAGGCGGACCCGGTACCGTCCGGAACCGGCGTCGGCTAGGGTTACGGGCAGAATCACGAACTTCATCGAAAGGACCTCAGGCGTGGACCACCAGTCCGTCAGTTTCACCGTGTCCAAGGACGATTTCTCCTCGGCACTGGCCTGGGTAGCGCGAACGTTGCCGAGTAAGGCATCCCAACCGATTCTCCGCGGGGTCCTCATCGAGGCCACGGACGACGGACTCCAGCTGTCCGGCTTCGACCGCGAGGTCTCCACGAAGGTCCGGGTCTCCGCCGACGTCTCCGACCCGGGCACGGTCCTCGTCGCGGGACGACTGGCCTCGAACATCATCGGGGCCCTCCCGGACAAGCCGGTCCGCATCGACTACGACGGCACCAAGGTCCTGGTCAACTGCGGGAGCTCCCACTTCGAGCTTCCCGCGATGACCATCGAGGACTACCCGGTCCTGCCCGACTTCCCGCAGGTCGCCGGTTCCCTGGACCCCCACCTGTTCACCGAGGTGATCAGCCAGGTCGCCATCGCCTCCAGCCGGGACGACACCCTCCCCATGCTGACCGGTATCCGGATGGAGATCGACGGTGAACACCTCGTGCTCGCCGCGACCGACCGCTTCCGTTTCGCCGTCCGCACCCTGGACTGGGTACCGGCCCGTGCCGACATCTCCGCGGAACTCCTCATCCCGGCCCGTACCCTGGCAGAGACCGCACGGTCGCTGGACTCCACGGGCGAGCCGGTGGAGATCGCCCTCGACCAGGACGGCGGACGCCTCCTCGGTATCTCCACCTCGGACCGTCGGACCACCACCCGTCTCATCGACTCGGACTTCCCGAAGTTCCGGTCCCTGTTCCCGAAGACCCACACCTCCGTGGCCAGCGTGGAGATCGCCCCGCTGCTCGACGCGATCCGTCGTGTCTCCCTGGTCACCGACGGCAACTCGCCGGTGAAGATGGACTTCGAGGAGGGCACCCTCACGCTCTCCGCCGGCGGCAGTGACCTCGGCGTGGCCAAGGAGCAGCTGCCCTGCGCCTTCGCCGGAGAACCCCTGGTCATCGCATTCCACCCCGGCTACCTCAAGGACGGTCTCGGGTCGGTGCACACCGACCGGGTCGTGTTCGGCTTCAACCAGGCGTCCCGTTCCGCCGTCCTCGTCCCGGAACCGGAGCAGCTGCCCGAGGCGTCCGAGGACGGGACGTTCCCCACCCCGGAGAGTTCCTTCACCTACCTGCTGATGCCTGTCCGCCTGCCGGGCTGACCGGATGTACATTCGCTCGCTCCACCTCGGTGACTTCCGGTCCTGGCGACAGCTCGACCTCGACCTGGAACCCGGCGTCACCGTGTTCACCGGACCGAACGGCAACGGAAAGACCAATATCGTCGAGGCCGTCGGCTATCTCGCCCACCAGGGGTCCCACCGGGTCAGCTCGGACGCCGCCCTGGTCAGGGAGGGGTGTGATTCCGCACGTCTGTCGGCCACGGCGGTGAACCACGGTCGTGAACTGACCGCCCATCTCGTCCTCAACGCACGCGGCGCCAACCAGGCGGCCGTGAACAGGACGCAGGTGAAGAACCAGCGTGGCATCGCCGGCATCGTCCGGACCACACTGTTCGCGCCGGAGGACCTCGCCCTGGTCCGCGGCGAACCCGAACAACGCCGGGCGTTCCTGGACCAGACGATGGTCGCGCGGTACCCACGGCTCGCCGGCGTGCGGTCGGACTACGACAAGGCCCTCCGTCAGCGCAACGCGCTGCTGCGCCAGGGCGTCGACGAGGACGCCCTCGTCACCCTGGACGTCTGGGACGCCCGCCTGGCCCACCTCGGCGGGCAGATCATGTCCGCCCGGGCCCAGCTCGTCCACGACCTGGAACCCCACGTGCGCGACACCTACTCCCGGTTGGCGCCGGGGTCGCGTCCGGCGCTGATCAGCTACGCCACCACCGTCGACCTGGGGGAGCCGGGGAACCCGCAGCTGCTGGCCCCGGACGTCGCCGAGGCGGTGCTCCTCGAGGAGTTCGCCCGGCGCCGTGACGCGGAGATCGACCGGGGGACCACCCTGACCGGTCCACACCGCGACGATCTCACCCTCGTCCTCGGCACCCAGCCGGCGAAAGGCTTCGCCAGCCACGGGGAGTCCTGGTCCTTCGCCCTGACGCTCCGGCTGGCCGCCCACCGGATGCACCGGGCGGACGGCACGGAACCGGTCGTCATCCTCGACGACGTCTTCGCCGAACTCGACCGCGCCCGACGTCGCGCGCTGGTCGACCTCGCCGCCGAAGCGGAACAGGTGCTGATCACCGCCGCCGTCGGCGACGACATCCCCGACGACCTGCGGTCGGTGGCGGCGGTGCACACGGTCTCCACCCGGGACACCGGTGACGGCCGCATCTCGGAGCTCGACGATGACCACCGGGGGTGACGCGGACCGGGACCCCGTCGCCGAACGCATGGAGATGCTCCGCGCGGCGGCGGGGAAGCCCGGCCGGCCCGTCCGGCGGACAGGACGTCGGCCGAAGAGGATGAAGACCCGCTACGACGGGCGGCCCGACCGCAGCTACCGCGACCCGGGCGAATTCAGCGACCTGGTGAAACGGGAGATCAAGCGCAACGGGTGGGGCCGTAACTTCGCCGCCGGCTCCCTGCGCAGCGCCTGGCCGGAGATCGTCGGGGAGAACATCGGCCGGCACACGCACGTGGTCATGTACAACGAGAAGAAGCGGCAGCTGCACGTGGAGTGCGACTCCACGGCGTGGGCGACGAACCTCAGGCTGATGCAGAGCACCATCCTGAAGACGATCGCGCACCGTGTCGGACCCGACGTCGTCGCGGAACTGAAGATCTACGGTCCCAAGCCACCGAGCTGGCGGCACGGGCCCCTGCACGTGAAGGGCAGAGGGCCCCGCGACACCTACGGCTGAGGCCTTTTACCTGGTACAATGTGGGGGTTAACCCATTTGTCGAAAAGGAGCTGAAGCGACTGTGGCCGAGGCCGAGAACATCCCAGCCGAGAACACCCCCGCCAACGGAGACTACGGCGCGGACTCCATCACCATCCTCGAGGGACTGGAGGCCGTCCGGAAGCGGCCGGGCATGTACATCGGGTCCACCGGTGAGCGCGGTCTGCACCACCTGATCTGGGAGGTCGTGGACAACTCCGTCGATGAGGCCATGGCGGGGTTCGCGACCCAGGTCGACGTCATCCTGCATGACGACGGTTCCGTCGAGGTCGCCGACAACGGCCGCGGTATCCCGGTGGCGATGCACCCGACGGGCCGTCCGACCGTCCAGGTCGTGATGACCGAGCTCCACGCCGGCGGTAAGTTCGACTCCCAGGCGTACGCCGTCTCCGGCGGTCTGCACGGTGTGGGTATCTCCGTGGTCAACGCACTGTCCACCCGCGTGGAGACCGAGATCACCCGCGACGGGTACCTGTGGCGCCAGAACTTCGACCGCTCGGTCCCCGCGGAGCTCGAGCAGGTCAAGAAGGCCCGGGGGGCCGGTACCCGCCAGCGGTTCTGGGCGGACCCGGAGATCTTCGAGACGACAGACTACAACTTCGAGACCGTGTCCCGGCGTCTCCAGGAGATGGCGTTCCTGAACAAGGGGCTGACCATCACCCTGGTCGACGAGCGGCTCACCGTCATCGAGCAGGAGAACGAGGCGGAGGCCGCCGCGGAGTCCGTGGAGGACGCCGCGGCCCCGAAGCCGGGCGAGGACACCCGTCCGGCGCCGAAGGAGCGCAGGAAGGTCTTCCACTACCCGGACGGCCTGAAGGACTACGTCAACCACCTCAACCGGACGAAGAGCCCGATCCACCCGTCGATCATCGGTTTCGACGCCGAGGGCGACGACCACGAGGTCGAGATCGCGATGCAGTGGAACTCCGGCTACTCGCAGTCCGTGCACACCTTCGCCAACACGATCAACACCATCGAGGGCGGTACCCATGAAGAGGGGTTCCGTGCCGCACTGACGTACCTGATGAACAAGTACGCCCGTGACCACAAGCTGCTCAAGGAGAAGGACACCAAGCTCTCCGGCGACGACTGCCGCGAGGGCCTCGCCGCCGTGATCTCCGTCCGCGTCGGTGACCCCCAGTTCGAGGGGCAGACGAAGACGAAGCTCGGCAACACCGAGATCAAGAGCTTCGTCCAGAAGATGGTCAACGAGCACGTCTCCGGCTGGTTCGACGCGAACCCCGCCGAGGCCAAGGCGATCATCAACAAGGCCGTCTCCTCCGCGCAGGCCCGCGACGCCGCACGCAAGGCCCGTGACCTGGTGCGACGCAAGTCCGCCACCGATGTCGGCGGTCTCCCCGGCAAGCTGGCCGACTGCCGGTCCAAGGACCCGGTGAAGTCCGAGCTCTACATCGTGGAGGGCGACTCCGCCGGTGGCTCGGCCAAGTCCGGCCGTGACTCGATGTACCAGGCGATCCTCCCGCTGCGCGGCAAGATCCTCAACGTCGAGAAGGCCCGGTTGGACAAGGTGCTGAAGAACAACGAGGTCCAGGCGATCATCACCGCCCTCGGCACCGGCATCCACGACGAGTTCGACATCTCGAAGCTGCGCTACCACAAGATCGTCCTGATGGCGGACGCCGACGTCGACGGCCAGCACATCGCCACGCTGCTGCTGACCCTGCTGTTCCGCTTCATGCGGCCGCTCGTCGAGGAAGGGCACGTCTTCCTCGCGCAGCCCCCGCTGTACAAGCTCAAGTGGAGCAAGGGCGAGCCGGGCTTCGCCTTCTCGGACGCGGAACGCGACGCGCAGCTCAAGGAGGGCCTGGAGAACGGCCGGAAGATCAACAAGGACGACGGCATCCAGCGCTACAAGGGTCTCGGCGAGATGAACGCCAAGGAGCTGTGGGAGACCACCATGGACCCCACGGACCGCATCCTGAAGAAGGTCACGCTCGAGGACGCCGCCAGCGCCGACGAGACGTTCAGCATCCTCATGGGCGACGACGTCGTCGCCCGTCGCAGCTTCATCACCCGCAACGCCAAGGACGTCCGGTTCCTCGATGTCTAGTGTCGACGTCGCCATGCCCGGCGGCAGCACGTCGCCGGTCCTGCTGTTCCCCGGGGGAGATCGTCCCCTGGTGATGCTGTGGCCGGGGCTCGGCATGGGCGCCCGGTACTACCGTCCGATCGCGGAGGCCCTGGCGGCGTCGGGGTTCCCGGTCGCAGTCGGCGAACTCCGCGGTCAGGGGGCCAGTACCGCCGTCGCCGGGAAGGACCAGCAGTGGGGCTACCACGACCTGGCGTCGCAGGACTACCCCCGGTCGATCCGTGGGGCCCGACGTGCCCTCGGCCTCCCGGAGGACCACCCCACGGTCCTGCTGACCCACTCGATGGGCGGGCAGGTCGGCGCGCTGTTCCTGGCCCGTCCGGAGGCCCGCGAGCTCAACGTCCGGGGGATGATGGGTGTCGGCAGCGGGTCGCCGTACTTCCGCACGTTCCCGAACCCGGAGCGCAGCCGTCTGCACCTCGGCGGCTACGTGATGCAGGGGGTGAGCCGGGTCCTCGGGTACTGGCCGGACGGCAGGCTGGACGTCACCAACTACGGTCGGCAGTCCGACGTGCACCTCGGCGAGTGGGCCCGTTTCGGACGGAGCAACAGGCTCTCCGACCTGCGCGGCGCGGACATGGACTACATGGCCGCGATGCAGGACGTCCGGTGCCCCGTCCTGCTGACCAGGTTCAGCGACGACACCTACTGCACCGTGGACTCCTGCCGGGCACTGGCCGAACTGGTGCCGGCCGAGGTCGAGGAATTCCCCGGGACCCTCGGCCACAACTCCTGGGCCCGCCACCCGGACGTGGTCGTCGACCGGTTCGAGGCGTTCGTCGCGTCCCTCTAGGCGGCCAACGGGTTCTGCCACAGCCGGTGGAGCGCCGTCACCGCCGCGGCCCGTGACAGGATCCCGTCACCGGCCCGCTGGATACCGAGCTGCCGGCCCGTCCCGTGCAGGCCGTCGGCGATGACCCGCACTGTCCCGGGGTCGGCGGTGAACGTCTCACCGGCGAAGACGACGGTCGCCGGGTCGACCACGTCGACCGCCAGGGAGATGATCCGGGACAGCAGTTCGGCCCGTTCGTCCAGGATCCCGCGGGCGACCGGGTTGTGCTCGGCCAGGGCGACGAGGTCCGGCACCGTGGAGACGTTCAGCCCCCGGCGTCGGGCGGCCTGAATCACCGGCGTGGAGCCGAGGGGGTGGCCGTGCTCGGAGGAGAAGGTGCCGGACGTGGCGATCTCGGTGAACGCGGCGGGGACGGACCCCGTGTACGGCTGGTGGACGGCGTTGTCGACGATCCACGCGTGCCCGACGAGTTCGCGGGCGTACACGTAGAGCGTCGAGGTACGCTCACCGGAGTCCAGGGACAGTGGTGAGCTGGCGAGTTCGGAACCGGCCATGGCGCTGACACCCGTGGACAGGGCCACCGGGACGTCGGTGTCGAGGTGGGACGTGGGGGCGACGTCCTTCCACCCGTAGGACGGCGAGGTGACCCGTCCGGCGTGGTCGACGTGCGCGGAGAACGCGATCCCGATGCCGGTGGGGGAGGGGAGACCGCGCCCCAGCGCGTAGAGGGCGTGCTGGACGGCCTCCATGGCGTCGGCGGGGGAGAGTTCGGCGACCGGGAGCCGCAGGGTGCGTGTGCGCAGGGGACGACCCGCGCCGTCGACCGCCACCAGCTGGGTACTGCGGAGGCCGACGTGGGCACCGAGGGCGGTGACGCTGCGGCCGTCCGGGCGCAGGGTGGTCCCGGGACGTCCGACTCCGCCGGCGGCGGTGGGGGAGAGTTGTTCCACCAGTCCTGCGTCGATGAGGGCGCTGACGTGCCGCGTCACGGTGGGTTGGGACATGCCGAGGCTCTCGTGGAGCGCGCCGCGGGTGATGCCTGGTGTGGTGCGGATCTGGTGGAGGCACCTGGCGGGTCCGGTCACGGGCGCGGTGAAGTGCGCGGTCGCGGAGAGGTGGGCTGTCGTCATGGGGATCACGATAGTTCAACTCACGGTGAAAAGACAGACCGATCGGTCTATTGATTCACGGCGAACGAAATGGTGGCCGAGCGGATAGACTGACTGGTCTACTCGTTCGGCATGACAGACACACGGAACGTCACACTGCACTGGTTCCTCCCCACCACCGGGGACTCCCGGGAGATCGTCGGAGGTGGCCACGGGGCCGGACCCGAGACCGGGGAGAGGTACGCCGGTCTCGACTACCTGACACAGGTGGCCCGCGCCGCGGAGTACAACGGCTTCGAGTCGGTGCTCACGCCGACCGGACGGTGGTGCCAGGACGCCTGGGTCACCGCCTCCGCCCTTGCCGGCGCGACATCGCGGCTGAAGTTCCTCGTCGCCCTGCGCCCGGGCCTCGTCGGTCCGACGTTGACGGCGCACCAGGCGCTGACGTTGCAGGAGCTGTCCGGTGACAGGCTGCTGCTCAACGTCGTCGTCGGGGGTGAGGATGCCGAGCAGAGGGCCTTCGGCGACTTCACCACCAAGGCGGAGCGGTACGCGATCGCCGACGAAACCCTGCAGGTGGCACAACACCTGTGGACGTCCCCGGAACCGCTGACGTTTCACGGGAAACATCTGCGTGTCGAGGACGCGGCGCTGCGGCACCAGCCTGTCACCAGCCCGCCGATCTTCCTCGGCGGATCCTCGGACGAGGGGATCGAGGTCGCGGCACGACGGGCCGACGTCTACCTCACCTGGGGCGAGCCGCCGGAACAGGTCGCGGAGAAGATCGGACGCGTGCGTGCGAGGGCGTCGTCCCACGGCCGGACCCTCGAGTACGGCGTCCGCCTCCACGTCATCGCCCGGCCGACGGCGGATGAGGCGTGGGCTGAAGCACAACGGCTCCTCGACGCGATCGATCCCGAACAGGTGCGGGTGGCACAGGCCGGGCTCGCGACCTCCCAGTCGGAGGGGCAGAGGCGGATGAGGGAACTCCACGGGGCCGGCTCGGCCTACCGTCACGGGCAGGACGCCCGGTCGTTGGAGATCGCACCGGGTCTCTGGGCCGGTGTCGGACTGGTACGCGGTGGAGCGGGGACGGCCCTCGTCGGTTCCTACGAGGACGTCGCGGCGCGAATCGACGACCACCGCCGGATCGGGGTGAACCATCTGATCTTGTCCGGGGTCCCGCATCTCGAGGAGACCTTCCGGGTGGGGGAGGGGGTCGTCCCCGCACTCCAGGCCCGCGGTGTCACTGTGACGAATGCTCCGGCATGACCGGGATCAGGAGAACGCCGCTCCATCTCGGGGTTTTCACCGGGGTCATCGGACTCTGGTGGCTCGTCGCACGCTTCACCGGAATCGACCCGGTCCTCCTCCCGGGGCCCGGCGAGGTGGGGCGCAGACTTGTCGAGACGAACCTCTGCGCGCAGCAGTGCGGGGTGCAGGACTACTTCCTCTGGCAGCATCTCCTCGCCACGCTGGAACGAATCGCCGTCGGGTTGTCCGCCGGCATCCTCGTCGGCGTCCTCGTCGGTTGGTGGCTCGGCGCGAACCCGGTCGCGCGGAGCGTCGTGGAGCCGTACCTCTCCTTCCTCCGGGCACTGCCGCCGTTGGGGTACATCGGACTCCTCATCGTCTGGTTCGGCATCGGCGACCAGTCGAAGGTCATCCTGTTGTTCCTCGCCGCCTTCCCCACGGTCGCGGTCGCGACGCTCCTCGGGGTGACCGGGGTGCGGCAGGACTGGATCCGCGCCGCGAGGTCGCTCGGGGCCGGGCGGGGACAGGTGTTCCGGACGGTCGAACTTCCCGCCGCGCTTCCCGAGATCATCAGCGGGGCACGCGTCGCCGCCGGCCTCTGTTGGTCGGCGATCGTCGCCGCGGAGATGAACGACGGTATCCCGGGCATCGGCGGTCTGGCCTACATCTCCGGCACCCAGCTCGACACCTCGCTCACGATCGCCTGCATCATCGTGATCGGTGTCGCGGCGTTGGTCGTCGACAACCTTCTGCTGGCCGTCGAGGCCCGCTTCTCACCCTGGAGGACGAAACAGTGACATCACGGAGAACGGGGGCGCTGTCCGCGGCGATCCTCCTCACGACAGTGGCAGGATGTGTCGGCCCGCCCGCGAGCGAGTGGGAGGACAGGGGAGGGGACGCGGTGTGTCCCGTGAAACCCTCGGAGGCCGGGGGCACGGTCCGTATCGGCTACCTCGGTGGACCGGCGACCGACCTGTACACCCAGGCGACCGGATTGGCGGAGGCGTGTCTGCCGGAGGCGGACATCGAATGGACGCGGTACCCGACGGGTCAGGACATCGTCCAGGGGTTCGCGGCCGGGTCGGTCGACCTCGCCTCGCTGGGGTCGACCCCGACAGCGAAGGCCCTGAGCGCGCCGCTGAATCTGGACGTCTCCGTCGTCCAGGCCAACTCGGTGATCGGCGGGACCGAGGCACTCGTCGCCAAGGACGCGGCGGGCATCAGGGATCTCAAGGGCAAACGTATCGCCGTCCCGTTCTCGTCGACCGCGCACTATTCACTCCTCAACGCGCTCATCGACGCCGGGATCGACCCGTCGAGGGACGTGGAGATCACGAACATCTCCCCGGACAAGCTGCCTGCCGCATGGAAGTCGGACCGGATCGACGCGGCCTATGTGTGGGACCCGACGCTCCAGGAGCTGAAGGACGGGACGGGTGGGACGACGCCGGGAACGGTGATCACCGATTCCCGGGAACAGGCCGACCGGGGCCACGCGACGTACAACGTCACCTTGGCCTCCGATGCCTGGATGGACGGCAACCCGGACCTCCTGCGGACGTGGCTGGACCTGGAAGCCAGCGTGGCGGAGGAAGCCCCTGGGTCGGAGGACTTCGTGTCGGTGAATGCCCGCGCGTCCGGCATGGATGAGGAGGCCGCGGAACTCCAGGTGGACGGGCAACGGTTCATCACCGGCCGCGAGCAGGTCGAGTACCTCACCGACGTCGCCGAGTCGCTGCGCTCGACCGCGGCATTCCTCGCCCGCCAGGGGGATATCCCGGCGGAGGAGAAGGACTATTCAGGGATGGTACGTACCGATCTGTGGGAGGACAGGACATGATTGCTCTTGACGGTGTGGGCGAGGTCTACCGGACCCAGAATGGGGGAGTCGTCGAGGCTCTCCGGGAGATCTCGTTCGAGATCGGGAACGGGGAGATCGTGTGTCTCGTCGGGCCGTCCGGGTGCGGGAAGTCGACCCTGTTGCGTCTGCTCGGGGGATTCCTCCGGCCGACGTCGGGGCGGGTGACGGTCGACGGGACGGTGGTGCGGGGACCCGGGACGGAGCGGGGCGTCGTCTTCCAGCAGCCGACGTTGTTCCCCTGGTACACGGTGGAGGAGAATGTCCGGCTGTCGCACCGGTATTCGGGGACGGAGGAGAAGGCGGCGAGGGCGGGGGAGTTGCTGGAACTCGTCGGTATGTCGGATGCGGCGGGCCGGTATCCGCACGAACTGTCCGGCGGGATGCAGCAGCGGGTGCAGATCGCCCGGGTGCTCGCGGCCGGGCCGGAGCACGTGTTGATGGACGAGCCTTTCGGGGCACTCGATCCGTTCACCCGTGAGCAATTGCAGGCCGAACTGCTCCGGGTGTGGGCGACGTCGTTCCCGTCGATCGTCTTCGTGACGCACAGTGTGGAGGAGGCTCTCCTTCTGGGGCACAGGGTTGTGGTGATGGCGGCCGGCCCGGGGCGCGTGCTGGACGTGGTCGAGGTCTCGCCGTCGTTGCGGGTGGATGTGGCCGCGGATGTTCCACGTGAAACCATCCAGGCGCGCCTGCGTGAGCGCGCAACGAATCCGGATGTCGTGGCGTTGCGGCGCCGGGTGTCGGAACTGATCTCTTCGGTCAGCCCGGTGTGAGGGGGCCGTCCGCCACGGTGCGGTAGTGGCTGTTGTCGGGGCCCGACCAGTGGATCGTGAGGCCGCCGTCGTCTGTGTAGCAGGACCACAGTTTCAGTGTCTTCATTCTGTGGTGGAGACGGCAGAGACACTGGCCGTTGGCGACGGAGGTGGGGCCGTTGCTCTGGGGGTCGGTGTGGGGACTGTTCTCGATATGGTCGAACTCGCAGAAGTCTGCGGGCACGGTGCAGTACGGGAACCGGCAGTGGGTGTCCCGGCCGATGATCTCCGCCTTGTGTTTCACGGGAAACGCATACGACTCGACCGGCGGTAGGTCACCCGGAAGGATCCGGGGTCGCCGTGACCGTTCCTCGAGTATTTCGGCGGCAGTAGTGGAGACCCAACCGACTCCGGGAATGAACCCGGGCCCGTAGCCGCTGTGGCCGTCGACGGTCTGACGGTAGAGGTTTACCGTCACTGTGATGTTATTCGCCCCATCTCCGAGTGCCTCCATCATGACCTCTGACCGAAGCGATGACAGTGCGGTTCGGACGTCGTCGACAGCCTCCTTCTCTTTCAGTGACTGCAACCGGGACCAAGCGGCGTCGTTGATGGCGTCCCATAGCCGGGAAGCGACGGCCTGGCTGCCGCATTCGAGGATGATCCGTGTCTCCCGGCGTACCGCGCCTGCGGAACGGATCTCGTGTTCCTCTGTCTCGGCAACGAGGTCGGCGTCGAGCGTGACGACGATCTTCTCGGCGAGGTCTGCGAGGGCGTCCGGTGCGACGGGGGAGGAGGGGCCGATATTGTCGAGCCAGTCCAGGATGCCGCATTCGACGGCGAGGTCGACGGCGTCGCGTACGTCCACCGCGTCAGCCGCCGAGAGATGCCGGGTGTGCCGGTTGATCACCAACCAGACCCGGTCGAGGTGTTCGACGCTGATGCGCCCGTCATCGGAGACCACGGAGAAGAGGTCGGGTTGGCGGGCGGCGAGTTCGCCTGCATGTGCGAACCGGTGCGCTTCCGAGCGACCTCGACCGCGGCGCGCGAGAGCCACGCAACGCCGCTGGTCGGCATCGATGGTGGCGAGGTACTGGACGAGTGCCATTTCGGCGATGTTGATGGGGTGTACCAGTAGTTCCTCGTCTGTCGGCATGTGAAGAAGATCGACCGCCATGTTCCCTCCCCAAGGTTGAAAGCTGGCCTCCCGGCCCCCGATATTCGGTAAGTGAAACTATACACCGGGTCTCGGGAATGGTCAACCATGTGTTCGAATGCGGCGTTACTGCCTGCCCAGTGCTGAAGAACGCGTAACAGACAGCTCGGTCTAGGAAATTTTCACGGTCTGACCAGCGAAGATGCGGATGCGGTGCACATTCCCCCTTGCTTTTCGACAGACAGACTGGTCTACTGGTCTCCATGATCACAGCACACACGGACACTGTGTCCGCACCCCGTCTTCCCCTGGCCGTCCTGGCAGCAGAGGTCAACGGTCGCATGATGTGCGTGGTCATCGACTCCTACTTCGACGAGAGCCTCGCCCCCGGCCTCGTCTCCGTCCCGATCCCCGCCGACGACCCCGCCTGGCAGGAGCTCCGCACCGCACCCCGTCTCGGAATCTCCGTCCTGAACCCCCTCCAGACCATCGGCGTGGCGAACATCGCCCCGTCGCTGACCTCGGACGGGGGACCGGGCGTCGTCGAAGGCGCGGCAGTCCACCTCACCGCGCGTCTCTACCAGGAGTTCGACGCGGGCCAGCACACCGTCGCGCTCATGAGCGTCTCCGGACGCCGCACCGGAGACATCGCCCCCGAGCAGCGTGACTACCTGTTCGCCGCCTGAGCCTCGTCCGCCTCGATCTCCTCGGTGAACTCCCGCTTGCTGGCCTGCCACTCGTCCTCGACCATGCCGAGACGCCAGTAACCGGAGATCGACACCTCCGACTTCGGTACGCCGTTGTCCACGAAGAGGAAACGGCGCAGGTCGCGGATCATCTCGGCCACGCCGTGGATGAACCAGCGGGTCGGCGTGGACGGCACACCGGCTGCGGTGACGGCCCGCACTAGCTCCGTCCCGTGGATCGCGCCATTGCGCGGTACCCAGTGGACCGTCGTCCCCGCGTGGGTCGGGGACGGGAGCCGCGCATCCGTGTCGGCGACCTCGATCCACGCCTCGGCCGTCGCGTCCTGCGGCAACGCCTCGATACCGGCGAAGATCGCCGGCGCGGCAGCCTCGTCGCCGGCGAAGACGGTGTGGCTCCCCTCGGGGCCCCAGGCCCCGCCGGGGCCCATGAAGCCGATCTGGTCGCCGGGTCGCGCGGCAGCGGCCCAGGGGCCGGCCAGTCCCGTGTCACCGTGGGTCACGAAGTCGATGACGATCGTCGAGGTGTCCGCGTCCCAGGACCGCAGCGTGTAGGTACGGGTCACCGGCCACTGCCCGCGGGGCAGCTCCTCGCGGACCGCCGCCGGGTCGAAGGGCCAGGAGTAGGACGCCCCGGCCGGCGGGAAGAGGAGCTTCACGTAGTGGTCGGTGTGGTGCAGTTCGGCGTAGGGGAGTGACGTGCAGGAGAGCGTCACCCGCACCATGTCACGTGAGATCCGTGACGCGTCGGTCACGGTGGCGTTGTGGACGGGACGGGCAGGGCGGGGCATGGACAGGCTTTCCTTCATTCTCGTGTTCGACGTCCCCGCCCATCGTACGCACCTGACCCGGATATGGGCTATGAAGTGGTAAGATTGACAGGTCTATACCTAGTCTTCTGGAAGGGATCGCACCGAAGTGAGCGACGACAACACCGGCGGCGGCGAGACGCTGTTCGACCGCATCACCCCCATTGACCTCAATGAGGAAATGCGGAACAGCTACATCGACTACGCCATGAGCGTCATCGTGGGCCGTGCGCTGCCCGAGGTCCGGGACGGCCTGAAACCCGTCCACCGACGGGTCCTGTACGCCATGTACGACAGTGGGTTCCGGCCGGACCGCAGCTACGTCAAGTCCGCCAAGCCCGTCGCCGAGACGATGGGTAACTACCACCCCCACGGCGACACCGCCATCTACGACACCCTCGTACGCATGGCACAGCCCTGGTCCATGCGCTACCCGCTGGTCGACGGGCAGGGGAACTTCGGTTCCCGCGGCAACGACGGCCCGGCGGCGATGCGTTACACGGAGTGCCGGCTGACCCCGCTGGCGCTCGAGATGGTGCGCGACATCCGCGAGAACACCGTCGACTTCTCCCCGAACTACGACGGCAAGACCACCGAGCCCGACGTCCTGCCGTCGCGCGTCCCCAACCTGCTCATGAACGGTTCCGGCGGTATCGCCGTGGGTATGGCGACGAACATCCCGCCGCACAACCTCAACGAGCTCGCGGACGCGGTCTTCTGGCTGCTGGACAACCCGCAGGCCGACGAGCAGACCGCGCTGGACGCCTGCATGGCGCTCGTCAAGGGACCGGATTTCCCCACCGCGGGCATGATCGTCGGCGACTCCGGGATCAAGGACGCCTACACCACGGGCCGTGGTTCCATCCGCATGCGCGGCAAGACCACGATCGAGGAGGAGGGCAACCGGCAGATCATCGTCATCACCGAACTGCCCTACCAGGTCAACCCCGACAACCTCGTGGCCTCGATCGCCGAACAGGTCCGGGACGGCAAGATCGCCGGCATCGCCCGGATCGACGACGAGTCCTCCGACCGCGTCGGCATGCGCATCGTCGTCACCCTGAAGCGGGACGCGGTGCCGCGTGTGGTGCTGAACAACCTGTACAAGCACTCGCAGCTGCAGACCAGCTTCGGCGCGAACATGCTGTCCATCGTCGACGGGGTGCCCCGTACCCTGCGTCTCGACCAGATGCTGCGCTACTACGTGAAGCACCAGATCGAGGTCATCATCCGTCGGACGCAGTACCGGCTGGACGAGGCGGAGAAGCGGGCCCACATCCTGCGCGGCCTGGTCAAGGCGCTCGACGCGTTGGACGAGGTCATCGCGCTGATCCGCCGCTCCCAGACCGTCGACATCGCCAGGGAAGGGCTGCGCGACCTGCTCGACATCGACGACGTCCAGGCGGACGCCATCCTGGCGATGCAGCTGCGCCGTCTGGCCGCGCTGGAGCGGCAGAAGATCATCGACGAACTCGCCGAGATCGAGGAGATCATCGCCGACCTCAAGGACATCCTCGCGTCCCCCGAGCGTCAGCGCAGTATCGTCCACGACGAGCTCGCCGAGATCGTGGAGAAGTTCGGCGACGAGCGTCGCACCGAGATCGTCGGCGCCACCGGTGACGTGTCCGAGGAGGACCTCATCGCCCGGGAGAACGTGGTCGTCACGATCACCTCGACCGGCTACGCCAAGCGCACCAAGGTCGACTCCTACCGCTCGCAGCGTCGCGGCGGTAAGGGTGTGCGCGGTGCGGAGCTGAAGCAGGACGACATCGTCCGCCACTTCTTCGTGTGCTCCACCCACGACATCATCATGTTCTTCACGAACTACGGCCGCGTGTACCGTCTCAAGGCCTACGAGCTGCCGGAGGCGAGCCGCACCGCGCGGGGCCAGCACGTGGCCAACCTGCTCGAGTTCCAGCCCGGTGAGCAGATCGCCCAGGTGATCCAGATCCAGTCCTTCGAGGACGCGCCCTACCTGGTGCTCGCCACGCAGCAGGGACGCGTGAAGAAGTCGCACCTGACCGACTACGACACCGCACGCTCCGGCGGGCTGATCGCGATCAACCTCAACGAGGGCGACAAGCTCATCGGCGCCCGCCTGTGCACGGGGGAGGACGACCTGCTGCTGGTCTCTGAGGAGGGGCAGGCGCTGCGGTTCAGCGCCGACGACGACACCCTGCGGCCCATGGGGCGCGCCACCGCCGGTGTCAAGGGCATGCGGTTCAAGGGTGACGACCAGCTCCTGGCGCTCACCGTCGCCGACGACAACTCCTACCTGCTCGTCGCCACGTCCGGTGGCTACGGCAAGCGCACCGCGGTGGAGGAGTACCCCGTCAAGGGACGTGGGACGCTCGGCGTGATGACCTTCAAGTACGACCCGAAGCGCGGCAAGCTCATCGGTGCGGTGACCGTCGGCCTGGATGACGAGGTCTTCGCGATCACCTCCGCCGGTGGTGTCATCCGGACGCCGGTGAAGCAGATCCGCAGCTCCTCGCGTGCCACGATGGGCGTCCGGCTCGTCGACCTGGCCAAGGGTGTGGAGCTGCTGGCCATCGACCGCAACGTCGAGGACGAAGGCGAAGAGGCGGTCAACCAGACGGCGGAGAATTCATGAGGGCCTCGGTCCGGGAGGTCGCACCGCTGAGCGCGCTGAAGATCGGCGCGCTCCTCAGCGCGTGCATCTTCGCCGCCTGGATGGTCGCTGCGGCCCTGATCTACATCTTCCTGGGGCTGGCCGGCGTCTGGGACCGGATGAACAACCTCCTGGCCGACCTGATCGGTGCCGACCATGTGTCGGCGGGGCTCTACTACGGTGTCGCCTTCGGCGTCGGACTGCTGGAGTTCGTCGTGGTGACGTTGTTCGCACCGGTGATGGCGGTGCTCTACAACGCGGCGACGGGCCTGGTCGGTGGCCTCCGGGTGACGATCGACCCGGAGCGGGTGGACGAGCCGGAGAACGTCGAAAACGAGTCCTGACCAGTCAGTTTGTAAGTTCGGGGCAGGGTGGGTAAAGTTCTGTCTCGTTCGAGGGCCTATAGCTCAGGCGGTTAGAGCGCTTCGCTGATAACGAAGAGGTCGGAGGTTCAAGTCCTCCTAGGCCCACCAGTAAGACCCCCCCTCGGGGCTGTAGCTCAATTGGTAGAGCATCTGCTTTGCAAGCAGAAGGTCAGGGGTTCGATTCCCCTCAGCTCCACAGAACATCTTCCCCCGGTCATTGGCCGGGGGATTTTTCGTGTGCGGTGGCGGCGGCACTGGTCGTGCGCTGACCGGCCCGCCCAGGGGGGTGGCACGTTAAGGCGGTGGGGAAGTACACCACGAGGGACGGGAACGCGCTACGGACCGTTGCTGCTTGTGCAACTGCCAGGGTTACGGCCATGTGGTGAGCATCCGTTCAGGCGCCCCATGGCACGGCTGATCAACGGGCCAGAGATCCCCGGAGGGCAGGCGCAGCGTTTCACGTGAAACGTGTCGTTGGTGGACGGAGGAAGGAGGTGTCGGAGGCGACATGCCGATGAACCCCATGCGGCTAGGTGAATGGCAGGGGTCGGGTGTACGATTTCCTGTGTTGTCCCTACGGGGCTATAGCTCAGTTGGTAGAGCGTCGCGTTCGCAATGCGAAGGTCAGGGGTTCGATTCCCCTTAGCTCCACAACGTGCGGTTCACGAACTGCAGAGACCGGAGGTCACACACTCGAAAGGGTGCGCGACCTCCGGTTCTTCGTTGTTCGGCGACCCCGCTTCCGCTACGTCGGTGATCCCCGGTGCGGTGACTGGGCCATTGAGTCAGAAGTCTGCAGCCTGACGGAGGTAGTCCCCGGTGGTGGTCCCGGATGTCGCGAGACCCGAGGGTGTTCCGCTGAAGACCACACGGCCGCCATCGTGCCCTGCGCCGGGGCCGACATCGATGATGTGATCGGCGTGAGCAGCGACCTGCAGGTTGTGCTCAATGACGATCAGTGTCGCCCCATGGTCAACGAGGTCGTCGAAGAGGTGGAGCAGTCCCGCGACATCGGTGGAGTGAAGTCCCGCCGTTGGTTCATCGAGCACCATGCGTAGCGCTGAACAGTCATCGGACGCGTTCCTCGTTCCCGGGGACGCAGTGGCCGTGGCCAGGTGCTTGGCCAACAGCAGTCGTTGGCGTTCGCCACCGGAGAGAGTGTCGATCCCCCGTCCCATCGCGATATGGCCGAGCCCGACCTTGTCCATCCACGCCAGTCGGCGGCGTCCACTGCGGGACAACAGTGACGCCAGTCTGGTTGGTGGCAGGTCGGCCACATCGGCGATGGTCGTTCCGTTGACCGTGACTGAGCGGGCGTCCTCATTGAAGCCGGTGCCGGAGCATGCGTCACACGGGACGACGGTGTCATCGAGGAAGGCGAGGTCGATGACGATCTCTCCGCGCCCGCCGCACTCCGGGCAGGCGCCTTTCGAGTTCCGGGAGAACCACGACCTATCCAGCCCTTCTGCCTTTCCTGCCCGTGCAAATACCGAGCGGACCTCGTCGGCGATGCTCATCACCGTCAGCGGTGTCGATCGTCGTCCCCCGTGGAGCGGTTGCTGGCTGATGACAACGAACTCCGGATGTTGAGTCACGAAGTCCATGACCAACGACGATTTTCCACTTCCGGCGACTCCGGTGACGACAGTGAGGACACCCTCAGGCACCCTGGCGGTGACATGGTCGAGATTGTTACTGCATGCATCGGTGACCAGGAACTGCCCACGAGGGGTACGGCAGTCCCGTCTGGGGGTGAATCGTTGTTGTGCCGGTGCAGGGGAAGGCGGCCCGGCATAGACAAGACGACCACCGTCGTTACCCGCGCCAGGGCCGAGGTGAAGCACGCGGTCTGCCGCCTGAATCATACGACGGTTGTGCTCCACCACGAGGACGGTGTTGCCCCGGTCACGGAGTCTGCAGAGGAGGCCCGCCAGCCTGTGGACGTCATGCGCGTGCAGGCCGATACTTGGTTCATCGAGGATGTAGGTCACGTCGGTCAACGAGCTGGCGAGCTGCCGGACGATCTTCACCCGCTGGGCCTCGCCGCCGGAGAGCCCGGGCGAGGGCCGTCCCAAGGTGAGGTAGCCGAGACCCACGTCCGCCAGGCCGTCCAATGTGGCAGAGATGTCGTCGACCAGGGGTGCTGCCCGTTCGCCGAGGAGATCACCGACCTCCGCGACGATGTCGCGCAGTCGGGTGACGGGGGTGTCCATCCAGTCCGCGATGGATCTGCCGTCGATCATGCTCGCCCGCGCCTCGGCGTTCACGCGCGATCCGTCACATGCCGGGCACGTTGTTGTCCGGACGAGTTGGTCCAGGGCCCGCGCCTCCTTCGTGGTGATGTGGGGCGGGGTCTGCGCCAGGTAGCGCTTCCTGATCTGTGTGACGGCGCCAGTGAACAAGCCGTGTTTCGCGTACTCTTCACCCGGGTTGGGCAGCTGCAGCTTGTCGGCATGCAGCAATGTATGCCGGGTGGATTCCGGCAGCTGGCCCCACGGGATGTCTGGGTCCGCCAAGCCGGAGTCGATGAGTTGACGAGAGCGGTAGCCTCCGGGCTGGAAGCTGGGAAAGAGTATCGGCCCCTCTCTCAGTGTCCGTTCTGTATCGACGAGCGCGACGTCGTCAATGACGCGTCGTGTGCCGAGCCCCTGGCAGGATCGGCACATCCCGGCAGGGTCATTCGGAGAGTAGGCAGGGGAGAATCCCGCCGATGGTGTGCCAAACCGTGAAAACAGCATCCGCAGCGTGCCGGCGACATCGGTCGCCGTGGCCACGGTCGACCGGGCGTTGCCGGTGAACCGTCGTTGATCGACAACCACCGTGAAGGTGAGCCCGGTGATCTTGTCGCAGTCCGCACGAGGGTGTTTCGCCAGTCGTGCGCGGACGAAGCTGGGGTAGCTCGCCGCAGTGGCGCTCTGGGCTTCTGCTGCAATCGTCGCGAACACCAGTGAGGTCTTACCGGACCCGGACACTCCGGTGACGACGGTGAACGCGTGCTTGGGAAGAGAGACGTCAATGCCTGTGAGGTTGTGTGTGCGTGCACCCGTGACGGTGATCTCGTGAGTATGCATGGCGACCACGCTAGGGTCATATGTGGCAGTAAAATGGCCACATAGGAGTGAACCATGTCAAAGTCCGCTGACCGGTTGTTTCGGCTTCTGTCTCTGCTGGAAGACGGGTCGCCCTGGACGGCCGGCGAGCTGGCGTCCGCGATGGACGTGCCGGGGCGGACACTGCGCCGGGACATCGCGTCCCTGAAAGACTCGGGTTACGACGTCACGAGCACCCGCGGGCGTGGCGGGCACTACCGGCTTAACAGCCACAACTCCGTTCCCGTGCTCCCGATCCAGGGGGACGAAGCAGTCGCCGTGGTGGTGAGCCTCCATGCTGCAGCGAAGGGCGTGGTCGGGATCAACTTCCCGCATCGCGCCGTAGTTCGCGCGAAGCGCCGGCTCCGCGACCTGTTGTCCCCGGAAGACCGGCGTCAGGCCGATACGGTGATCGCCGCGATCGATTTCAGCACTGAGCGCAGCTCGCGTGTGAGCGAAGGGACATTGTCCCTGTTGGCCCGGGCAATTCGGGAGAGTCGGGAGATCACCTTCAGCCATGTCGGGCGTGGCGGGCAGCGGCGACGAAGTGTGGAACCCGCCAGGTTGGTGAACCTCGAGCATCGGTGGTACCTCCATGGCTGGGACCGCGACCGGCGGGGTTGGAGGACCTTCCGGCTGGATCGGATCAGCGGACTTGCCACCACCTCCAACCGGTTTGTGCCTGCGCCCTTACCGGAGGGCGATATCGCCGAGGTCATCAGAGGTGATTTCCATCGCGAGAGGTACCACTCCGTGACCCTCGACCTGCGTGCGACTCCCACTGAGGCAGCGTCTCGTCTCTACCGGGTCGACGGTGTCCTTGAACCACTCGAGTCACCGGAGGACGGTACCTGGACGCGGTACCTGGCACTGGTGGAGTCATTCGAAGAACTTCTCACTGTCCTGGTACTCAGCGATCTGGAGTTCACGGTTGTCGACCCGCCGGAGTTCCGCGCCATGGTGCGGGAATCATCTGCGCGGTTTCACCGCGCAGTGACAGGACCGCACGTACAGGGAGGGGGCGGCTGAGCAGAAGGAGGACCGCTCACAACCCGGCTGATCCCCGGCCTACGGTGCAGACCGGATATCGGCGCTCCAGTTACCGGAACCGTCCTGCATCCACGCGATCGTGCCGTTCTCGAAGTCCTGGGTCCAGCCCTGCATGGCGTCGCCCGTCTCCGGGGCCGTGGGGAGGCCGATCTCGTTGTCCAGGCCGCCGTCATTGGCCCAGGTCTCACCGATCTTCCCGATGAGGGGGACGACGTCACCGTCGCCGTTCTCCACGGCCCAGCCGTGGTCGAACGTCGCCAGGGTCGCGCCGTTCCTGCTCTCGACGTTCTGCACCGCTCCCCACGGCCCCTGCTCGCCACCCGCCTCATCGTAGGCGGCCTGCAGGCCCTCCGTGAGTTCGGTGCCGGACGGTGCCTCCGTCGCGGAGCCGGAGGCCGACGACGTATCGGGTGCACCGCTCTCCGCTGCTGAACTCGTGTCCGGTGCTGTGTCAGAAGAGTCGTCCTGGTTGCATGCTGCGGCACCGAGAACGAGACCGCCTGCGACGAGAACTGTGGCTGTGCGCTTGAGATGGATCCTCATGGTGGAACTGCCTTCCGTTGGTGAATCGCGGGTTGACGTTCACGCACCGTTGTACATCATCGCTGCGGAACTCGCAGCGTGTCGGCACCATATTCCAGCGTTCTCATTTGTGGAGGAAAAATTTCGCCTAGTGTAGATATCGTCATCACGACAATGGACACCTCACACAGTTGAAAGGCACAGCATGGATTCTCTCATCGCCCTCATCGAGTCACTCGTCGACGTCGGTTCCTCCGCCCTGGACCTCGGTTCCTCGGTACTTTCCGGCGACGGATCGCTCGCCGTGGGCTCCTCCGCACTGGATCTCGGCTCCGCCAGTGTGCAGCTGAGCAGCGCAGGCTCCGACATCCTCCCGGGGAGCTGACCGGGGGTAGTCGTGGCGTTCCTGTTGCGGGAGGGGAAGGGGTGCCTAAAGTAGTCGCTGTACAGCGTCCGCTGGCACCCCTCTCACGAAAGGTCCACCATGGATACTCTCATTGAACCCCTCATCAATCTCCTGACCTCGGTCGTCGGCCTCGGATCCTCGGTCGCCACCGGTAACCCCGTCGGCATCGGCTCGTCCACCCTGGAACTCGGTTCCTCGGCCATCGACCTGAGCAGTGCCGGCTCGTCCGTCCTGCAGCCGGGTGACGGCGCCGAAACCGCCGCCAACTGATCAGGCGGTGCGGCGGTTGCGTACCGCCGCCGCACCGACCAGCAACACCCCGACCGCTATCCAGGCGAGCAGGACCCACACGGAGTAGGCGATTCCGGCGCCGATCGGCATGTACTGGCCGACGGCAGCCACTGCCAGCCCGTGGCGGTACCGGACAACGGGTTGGACACGAACAGGGTCAGCACGGCGCCGAGCGCCAGGCCGGGCCCCGACCAACGCCTCCAGTCCGAGGACGAACAACGACGTGCCCGCGATGCCCAACGCCAGGACGCCCGCCGTCGCCCAGCAGTTCCCGTCGAAGGTGCCGAAACCGAACTGGAGGACGGCCCCGGCAGCCAGGCCGGCTGCCAGGGAGAACAACGCAGCACCGAGGACACGGTGCAGGTCGCGCTTCTTCATCGCCGACACCATGCCGCCGAAGGCCAGGGGGAGGGCCAGTGCGCTGAGCCCGCCGGCCGTGGGGTCGTCATAGGTGGTGACCGCGACCTTCTCGTCGAGTGTGGATACGCACCGTCGCCGCGGAAGTCGGGGTGGGCATCGGCACCCTCTACCGCCATTTCCCCACGCGTGACGACCTGGTCATCGGCCTGATCGAGGAGATCGCCGACCGCGTCCTCACGATCATCCACCGGTACGGCGAGGGGGGACGGGACATGGGGGACATGGCGTGGCTTCGTCCACGAGGTTGCGGAGCTGAAACTCGCCGCCCTGGCCGGCCGTACGGTCGCGGTCACGCCGGTCGACAGCCCGGTGTGGACCGCCACCGAACCTCTCCGGGAGAAGTTCCTCGACGCGTACCGCGGAATCCTCGACCTCGCCGCGGACAGCGGCCTCGTGGACCCCGGCCTGACCGCATGGCGTTTCCACCTCGGGGTGGCCGCCGCCCCCTGCCCGAGAGGGCGCAGAGCTTCGCCCCCGGTCAGGCAGACTGGCTGGTCGACACGTTCATCACAGGACCCGCGGGTAGTTCCGCACCGCGCGGGTGACGTCCCGCTCGGCGGTGGCGCTCAACGCCCGGAACGGCTCCACCCCGGCCGTCGACCACGTGGCGACGAACCTGCCGCCGCGCACCACCGTCCGTCGGAACACACCCCGGTTACCCGGTGCGACCTGCTCATGGTGGGTCGGCGACAGGTACGTCAGCCGGTCGCGGTAGCCGAGCATGATCTCGTCGAACGCCGGCAGGGCGAACGTCCCGTGCGCCCGCCGGCGCACCGCCGCCACCTCGTCGTACAGGCCGGGACGGTGGTGCAGCCCGTCGGTGGTCTCCACCTCGTCCGCGATCTCGGCGAAGGCCTCCTTCACCGTCCGCTGCGGCAGTTTCGTCCACCACGCGAAGTCCCGCAGGTCCGCCGGGCCGTGGCCGGTGAGGTAACGCAGCAGCAGTTCGGCCGCCGGTGAACGGTCCCCGGCGTAGGGCACCTGCGTGGCGGGGACGATGAGCTGGTCGGTGCCCTCGAAGGGTCCGTAGACCGCGGTGCCGTGCAGCATCATGTCGCGGATCATCAGGTAGCGGAACCCGGTGTCGTCCGGGAACCCGTGGCGGGCCCACAGGTCGCCGAGGGCCTTCCGGGTCAGGCCGGGGGAATCCAGGAAGACGTCGTGGGCCCGGGCGACCTCGGTCGGGACGACCCCCTCCTTCTCCCAGCGCCGGGCGGACTCGCGCCGCTGCTGCCCGGCGCAGAGTTCGGTGACCCAGCCGGCGTCGCGGGCGGACACGGCGAACACGGTGGAGCGCATCGGGTACCCGCGGACGACGTCACCGGAGTCGAAGGCACCGCGCACGTCGGTGCCCCGTGGCAGCCGCAGGGCGAGGGAGCTGAGCACCCCCGTCAGGTCCTGGCCCTGCACCGGCCCCATGGCCTCGAGGAGGTCGACGGCCGAGTCCGCCGGCGTGAGCAGGCGTTGCGCGACCAGCCGCGCCTCGAGGAGGTCTCTAGACAGCGCGCGACATCCGGTCGGCGATGTAGGTCGAGCCCTTCAGCGACGGGTGGATCATCATGTTGTAGTTCGGGGTGGTGGTGTCGATGATCCCGGCGACGTAGCGGTCCCGGTCGGGCGAGCAGGTGGCGTTGCCGGCCGTCTCGGTCTTCAGGTCCACGAACGACGCCCCGATCTGGCGGGCGGCCTCCTGCTGGTTGCCGCGCAGCCACTTCTCCACGTCGGCGAGCACCGGGATCGGCAGGCCGGCGGGGAAGTTCGGGACGACATTGGCGAAGCAGAACATCCCGTTGGAGGTGATGGCCATCTGCCCGGTCATCACGATCTTCGCGCCGGGGGCGGCGGCGCGCACCTTGGCAGCGGCGGCCCGGACGTCCGCGAGGTAGCGGTTGCGCACGTCCCCGGGGTTCAGGAAGTCCGCGCCGTTGTCCGTGCCGCCGGGGCCGAAGTTGTTCATGCCGTAGTTCAGGACCACGGTGCGCGTCCCGCCGTGGATGTCGCCGGCCCGCACGGCCCGGTCGATACGCCCCAGGGCGCTGTGGGAGGTCAGCCCGGAGCAGGACCAGTCGTTCACGGTGCCGCCGTGGCGCTGCTGCATCAGCCGCGGCCAGTTGTTCGGCGCCTGCAGGCAGTTGCCGGTGACGGGGTAGTTGTCCGGCACGAACCCGTCGATACCGCGCAGGGTGTTGTAGTACTGGTCGGGGTTCGCCGCGTAGGAGTCGCCCACCACCACGACGTTGCCGGCCGGTGCGGCGGTGGCGGCGGGGGCGGCGATGAGCGAGCCCAGTCCGACGGACAGTGCCCCGGCGACCGCCAGGGCGCCGGCCCGCACGGTCCGCGCGAAGCGGCGGCGGTGTCCGGGGGTACGGGTGTCTTTGCTGGTGGTCACGTCGTTCGTCCTCTCGAAACGCAGTCGGGGTTCCGATGCGCAGGTGTGAAACAGTCAGAAACAGTCTAAGGCGTCCCAACGTCCCGGTGTCACCGACCGTTACGTCCGCCGTCCGTGGAAGAATCACCGGTATGACCGAGATCGCGGACGACAGGACCACAGCCGACCAGGCGCTACGCCATCTGCGAACGGGCGGGTCGTTGCTCTGGACCGGGGACTTCCACAACGGCCGGCAACTGCTCAAGGCCGTCGACCGTCGGCTGGCCAGGAGGGCGGCGACGCGGCGGGCACCGCAGGACGCGGCGGCCCTGTTCCTCCGGCAGCGCGCCGACCGCGCCGAGCGGGCGGACGTCCTGGGCCGCGTCCTCGTGGAACTGGGGGAGGACCACAGCCTGGACCTGCGGCGTGCCCCGGACGTCCGCGACGCCTGCCGGCACGCCTACGGGACGCCCGGGCCGCGGACGGTGCCGTTCACCGAACTCCAGGGGGTGCTCGGCGCCTGGCAGTGGCACCAGCGGGGCGTGTGGGTCGAGGAGCTCGGGGACCTCGTCCACCCGGACTACGGCGTGTTCTCCCCGACGCGCAGCGAGTACGTCGGCCTCGTCGCCGGTCTCGCCGACGAGGCGGCCGGGCGTGGGGTCCTGGAGATCGGGACGGGGACCGGTGTCCTCGCCGCCGTCCTGGCACGTCACGGGGCGTCGGTGACCGCGACCGACGTCAGCCCACGGGCCGTGGCCTGCGCCCGCCGGAACCTGGAGCGGCTCGGTTGTGCGGCCGAGGTGGTCGAGGCGGACCTGTGGCCGGCGGGGCACCGTGCGGACGTGGTGGTGTTCAACCCGCCGTGGCTGCCGGGGACACCGACCTCTGACCTGGAGCTGGGGATCTACGACGCCGACTCCGGCGCGCTGCGGCGTTTCCTCGCCGGGCTCGCCGACCACCTGACCGACGGCGGCGAGGGGTGGCTGGTGCTCTCCGACCTGGCCGAGCACCTGGGCCTGCGTACCCGGGAGCAGCTGGAGGGGTGGATCGCCGAGGGTGGTCTGCGCGTCGTCGGGCGGGAGGACACCGCCCCGCGGCACCCCAGGGTGCGCGACGCCGACGACCCGCTGCACGTCGCCCGGTCCCGCGAGGTCACCTCGTTGTGGCGGCTGCGGGGCTAACGCTTCCGGCGGTAGTAGACCTGGCGGCGGACCCGGGCGACGGTGTCACCGTCCTCGTCGGTGACGTCGACGTCGAACCAGTGCAGGTACTTCCCGCCGTCGGCGGTGCGTTCCCGGATGAGTTCGTAGGTGGCGTCGTCGATGCGCATGTCCGCGGTGATGGTGCCGCGGCCCGGTTTCACGAAGTCGACCTCGGCCTTGACGTCCCACACGTTGTAGCCGCCACCCAGGCGGGCCATCGAGGCGAGCATGTAGAACGGGTCGGTCATCGACAGGATGGTGCCGCCGAACGCGGTGCCGACGGCGTTCTTCGTCAGCCGTCCGGGACGGTGGGTCACGACGACGCGGGAACCGTCGTCGGCGAACTCCCTGATCTTCACCCCGGCGCCGAGGTACGGCGGCCAGAACTGCATGAAACGGCGGAGTTGTCGTGGTGAGAAGGCCATACCCGTGTGTACCACTGTAGGCAACGTGTTTCCTACGATTCGGTGATCATCCGGAACGTCACGCCGGTCCACCCGGCGGACGGCACGTCGGGGCGCTAGCGTCATCGACGGTATTGCACCCCGACGTCCCAGGAGACACATGTTCCGCACCCTCACCGCCCTGCTCACCCTCGTGGCCGCCACGACACCCGTCGCCGTGGCGGACCCGCCGACCGGCAGCCTGGGGACGTCGCAGGTGGCACCCGCGGACAACCTGCCGTCCACCTTCGACCTGCAGGCACACCGCGGCGGCCGCGGGGAGCACACCGAGGAGTCCCGGGCCGCCTTCGGGCACGCCCTGGAGCTCGGGGTGACCACCCTGGAACTCGACGTCCACCTGTCGGCGGACGGCGTCCCCGTCGTCTGGCACGACGCCTCGGTCCAGGCGGACAAGTGCACCGGTGACTACGTGGGCCAGGACGTCCACGACCTCACCTGGGAGCAGCTGCAGACCCTGAACTGCAACCTGCCCCTGGCGGACTACCCCGAGGCCGTCCACGCCGCGGACAACCGGATGCTGCAGCTCACCGACGTCTTCGACATCGCCGCCCGGGACCCGCAGGTGTACTTCAACATCGAGACGAAGATCGAGGCGGAGGCCCCGGAACGCTCGGCACCGGCCGGACAGTACGTCGACGCCATCCTCGATGCCGCGGAGGACGCCGGGACCACCGACCGCATCGCCGTCCAGTCCTTCGACTGGTCGTCCCTGCCGCTGGTCCGCGAGCGGGCGCCGCAGGTCCCGCTGGTCGCACTGTGGGACGAGACCACCTGGACGGCGGACTCGCCTTACCTGGGACCGGTGGACTACGGGGACGGGGACGTCCTCGCCGCCGCGCGGAACCTGGGTGTCGAGGTGCTGAGTCCGGGGTTCCGTGCGGTCGAGCCGTCCTTCGTCGCGCAGGCGCAGGAGGCCGGGTTCCGGGTGGTGCCGTGGACGGTCAACGAGGCCGCCGACATGGAGCGGTACCTCGACGCCGGGGTGGACGGGATCATCACCGACTACCCGACGCGGCTGGCGGGGATCCTCGAGGAGCGCGGGATCGCCTACCGCTGAGTAGCGTCCAATACAGAAAACCGCGGACAAGGCGGGCCCCGGGAATGTATGTTTCGGTACATGACCGCAAACAAGAGCATTTTCATCTCGGGTGGCGCCGCCGGCATCGGCCGTGAGGTGGCACTGAAGTTCCGCGACGCCGGCTGGACCGTCGGCGCCTACGACATCGACGAACAGGGTCTTGAGCTGCTCAAGGAGCAGTACCCCGACATCGTCACCGGGCGCCTGGACGTCACCGACTACGCCTCCTGGGAGCAGGCCCTGGCGGATTTCACCTCCCACACCGGCGGGAAGCTCGACGTCCTCGACAACAACGCCGGCATCATCGGCGACCACGACATCGCCGAGCAGGCCCCCGGCCTCATCGCCAAGCAGATCGAGATCAACTGCACCGGCGTCACCTTCGGCGCCCGCGCGGCCCACCCGTACCTGAAGAACACCAAGGGCTCGCACATGGTGACCATGGGCTCGGCGTCCGGCATCTACGGCCAGCCGCACATCACCCCGTACTCCGCGTCGAAGTTCTACGTCCACGGATTCACCCAGGCCATGAGCCTGGAGTGGCGTAAGGACAAGATCCGCGTGGTCAACATCATGCCGCTGTGGGTCAAGACCAAGCTCGCGGACGTCGAGGCGGCCTCCACCAAGCGTCTCGGCGTGCGGATCCGGACCGAGGACGTCGCCGACGCCGTGTGGAAGTCGGTGCATCCGAGGAACTGGCTCGAGCGTCAGCGCCAGGACTACTCCGTGTCCTTCCCGGACCTGGCCCTGCGCCTGGCCGCCCGCTTCTCCCCGGCGCCGGTCTCCCGCCAGTTCAACAAGATCATCGCCGGCTGACCCGTGACAACTGTCACGGGCAGACCGTGACACAGGGGAGAGGTGCCGCCCGCGGTCCCGCTGTTGAGTGGGGGTATGGACACCACAGCGGCAGTACACGCAGAAGGGCTCCGCAAGACGTTCCGCGGGACCGGTGACCGTCAGGTCACCGCCCTGCACGACGTCGACCTCACCGTCGACCGGGGCGAGATCGTGGCCCTGCTCGGCCCCAACGGGGCGGGCAAGACCACCCTCATCGACCTGATACTCGGTCTGACGAAGCCCACCGCGGGCACGGTGACGGTCGTCGGGGGCACGCCACGCCAGGCGGTCACCGGCCAACGGATCGGGGCGGTGATGCAGACCGGGGGGCTGTTGCCCGACATGACCGTCGAGGCGACGGTGACGATGATCGCCGCGACCCTGACCGGCCCCCGCCCCGTGGCGGAGGTGCTGGAGCACGCCAAGCTCACCGGCATCCGTCGGCAACGGGTGGGACGGTGCTCCGGGGGTGAACAGCAGCGGCTGCGTTTCGCGCTCGCGCTGCTCGGCGACCCCGAACTCCTCATCCTCGACGAACCCACCGCGGGGATGGACCCGGCCAACCGGCACGAGTTCTGGGACTCGATGCGAGTCCAGGCCGACCGCGGGGTCACCGTCCTGTTCGCCACCCACTACCTGCAGGAGGCGCAGGACTTCGCCCGACGCATCGTCCTGCTCGACGGGGGGACGGTCGTCGCCGACGGCACCCCGGCCGAACTCCAGGACGGCGACGTCGTCGTCGAGTACGACCTGGACGGACACCACAGCGTGACCACCACCGACTCCGACGCGCTCGCCGCCGACCTGCTCGCCCGCGGGGCGACGAACCTGCGGATCACCGCACAGACCCTGGACGACACCTTCATCCGGCTGACCGGCAACAGGAGTGAGGAATCATGACCACCCTGCGTTTCGCGTTCCACGACCTGCGCCGCCTGTACCGCGACGGTGCGATGCTCTTCTTCTCGATGGGACTGCCCGTCCTGTTCTACCTCGTCTTCGGCCAGGCGATGGGCTTCGGCGACGAGTCCGTCGGCACGGGCAATGTCTCGGCCTACATCATGATCGGCATGGCCCTCTACGCCGGTGTGACCGGTGCCGTCGCCGCCGCCGGGCAGATCGTGGTCGAGAGCACGACCGGGTGGGGGCGCCAGCTCGCGCTCACCCCGCTGACCGGCGGCCAGCTCCTGGCGTCACGCCTGCTCGGCATCACGGTCCGTTCCGTACTGCCGGTGGCGGCCGTGTTCGTCGTGGGTGCCCTGACCGGGGCGTCGATGCCCGGGACGGCGTGGGCGACGTCCTTCGTGCTGTGCGTCCTGGGTGCCGTGCCCTTCGGGTTCTACGGCATCATGTGGTCGCAGATGTGGCCGACGGAGACCTCCGTGAGCATCGCCGGGACCAGCGTCGTCGTCCTGGCGTTCCTCGGCAACCTGTTCATGCCCCTGCCGGAGACGATGATGGCCGTGGGCCGGTTCAGCCCGCTGTACGGGGCCGCATCCCTGGCACGGGCACCACTGACCGAGGGTTACCAGTCGGTCTCGTACGACCCGGGGCTGGTCCAGGACCCGCTATGGTGGGCGGTGGTGAACGTCCTCGCCTGGTCGGCGGTGTTCATCCTCATTGTCCTGGCACTGCACAACCGGGAGAAAGGTCGACGATGAAGAACTTCGACGGTGCCTCCAGCCTGATGGCCTCGGTCTGGCTGGGGGTGCTCGTCGTTCCGGCGGTCCTCCTCGTCGTCACCGGGGGAGTGACCGTACGCACCGTGTCCGGTGTCGCCCTGCTGGCCCTGTTCAGCGCGGTCTACGCCCTCGCCTTCGGGCTGGTCGACCACTGGCCGCGCGGCTGGACGATGCCGCGCCGCCACCTGTTCTGGTTCAGCCTGCTCGCCCTGGTCGCGGTGGCGGTCGCCCTGGTCGTCGGGGCGTACGCCGCCTACCTCGTCCCCTTCTTCGTCGCCGTCATCGCGTTCCCGCTGCCGCTGGCCGTCAGCCTCCCGGCGACGGTCACCCTGGTGCTGGGGTCCACGGCCCTGGTCCAGCTCGTGGAACCCGCCGCGATGCCCGGGGCCCTGGGCGCCACGCTCGCCGGCCCGGTCATGGTCTACGCCGTGGCACTGGTGACCCGCCGCTACGAGGAGAAGACACACCTGGAGCACCAGCTGGCACTCGCCCGGGAACGCGAGTCCATCGCCGTGGACGTCCACGATCTGCTCGGCCATTCCCTCACCGTGGTGACCCTGAAGTCCGAACTGGCGACCCGGCTGCTCGACACCGACCCCGCCGCGGCGAGGTCCGAACTCGAGCAAATCACCCGCCTGTCCCGCACCGCGTTGGCGGAGGTGCGTTCCACGGTGACCCGGATGCGCTCGCCGGACCTCGCCGGAGAGATCGAGGCCGCGCGCCGGGCGCTGACCACCGCCGGCATCGACGCCGTCCTGCCCGACGACGAGTCCGTGGCCGGGGTGAACACCCACCTGTACTCGTGGGTGGTGCGCGAAGGCGTCACCAACGTGGTCCGCCACTCCCGCGCCACACGGTGCGAAGTACTGATGGACGCCGACGGCGTCGAGGTCGTCGACGACGGTGACGGCTGGGACGGCACCCACGGCAACGGACTGGCCGGGCTGGACCGGCGGGTGGAGGACGCCGGCGGCACGCTGACCCTCACCGCCGGACCCGGGGGCCGGGGGACACGGCTGTCGGTGTCGATGACAGGAGGCCCACGATGATCCGGGTACTGATCGCCGACGACCAGGACCTCGTCCGCGGCGCACTCGTGGCACTGCTGTCCGGCGAGGACGACCTCGAGGTCGTCGCCGACGTCGGCCGGGGTGACGAGGTCGTCGACGCCGTGCGGGAGAACCGGGTCGACGTCGCCCTGCTGGACATCGAGATGCCCGGCATGACCGGGATCGAGGCGGCGGAGGCACTCCGCGGACTGCCGTTCTGCCGGACGGTCATCGTGACCACCTTCGGACGTCCCGGCTACCTGCGCAAGGCACTGGCCGCGGGGGTCAGCAGCTTCGTGGTGAAGGACACCCCGCCGTCCCAGCTGGCCGAGGCCGTGCGGCGGGTGCACCAGGGACTGCGGGTGGTCGACCCCGCCCTGGCCGAGGAGTCGCTGTTCACCCCCGACTCGCCGCTGACCGGCCGGGAGGTGGACGTCTGCCGCGCGGCCCGCGGCGGCGCCGGCGTCCGGGAGATCGCCGCGGAACTGCACCTGTCCCAGGGGACGGTGCGTAACCACCTGTCCTCGGTCATCGGGAAGACCGGGGCGTCGAACCGCTTCGAGGCGGTGACCCTCGCCGATCAGAACGGGTGGCTGTGACGGGCCGTCACGGCGATGGAGACCACGCACACCACCGCACCCACCACGAACACGGTGACGTAGCCGACGACCGGCGCCACCAGTGCGATGACGAAAGGCACGAAGAACCCCAGGTAGGTCAGTGCGTAGAACACCGCGGTGAGGGAACCGAGCTCCCCCGGGGCGGCGATACGCTGCACCTCCCGCAGCCCCGAGACCATCATGATGCCGTAGGCTGTCCCCAGTACCACCGCCGTGGGGACCAGGAACCACACCGCGTGGGTGGCGACCACCACGACCGCCGCGCACATCCCGAGCACCGCGGTACCCAGCGCGTACATCGGCGGGGTGATGCGCGCATCCGCCGGCAGCCGTCCCGCCCACGGCTGGACGAATGTGCCGGTCAGCATCGCCACACCGGCGACCAGGCCGGTGTACGCCACCGGCGCGGACACCCCGTCGGTGACCAGTGGCGGCAGAACCGCGAACGACGTCGTCGCCAGCCCGAACGCCCACGGTGCCCACAGTGCGACGGAGAACAGGAACCGGGGCGTCCGCGCCGACGGCGGGAACCGCAGGCGCGACGGGGACCGTCCACCGGCTTCCGGGGTGACCCAGACCAACGGCGTCAGCACCACGGTCATGGCGAGGTGCAGCAGCAGCGGGGTGACGTCCGGCCCCGGCAACCACTCGGCGACCGGGCCGCTGACCAGGGGGCCCATCCCGAACCCGGCGGAGGTGGCCGCCGTGGCGCGCCGGGCCGCGGCACCCTCGTCACCGCCGGACCGCGCGGTGATCTCCTTGAGCCAGGAGGCGCCGGCGGCGAGGACCAGACCCACGGCCACGCCGGTGAGCATGCGCCCGGCGCTGAGCAGGACGGGGCCCCACGCGGAGCCGACGCCCAGGTGGGCGGTGAGCGTCACCAGCGTGCCCGCCGCCGAGAACAGCAGGGCGGGACGGACCACCGCGCGGCGGCCGTGCCGGTCGGAGAAGGGACCGCCGACCATGAGCGCGGGGATCAGGCCGAGGACGTAGACGGCGAGGACGAGGTTCACCGGCGCCTGACCCAGGCCGTGGACGTCGCGCATCACCGGGAGCAGGGGAGCGAAGAGGTTCGCGCCGTAGGACACGGCGAACATGCCCAGTGCGACGCGGACCCAGGGTGCGAGTGTCATGACCCACACTCTGGCATACAGTTCGGTCCCTTATGGGGCTGTGGGGTCCGGTGGGGCTCAGTTCACCACGAGACCGGACTCCGCCGCGCCGCGGGCACACGGGTCCGGCAGTCCGTCGAGCTCGTTGAACGGCATGGACACGGCCTCGACGTCCATGGTCTCGCCGACGTAGACGGTGTCCTTGCCCGGCAGCGTGACCGACGGACGGTCGCCCCGGGTGACGAACTCGGAGCCGACGGGCAGCACCAGGGGACGGGGCGCGTTCTCGCCATCGTTACCCCGGCCGTTGGGCCGCTTGAGCGCGAAACAGGAGCCGGGGCCGACGATGAGGCGGCCGGTCACCTGCTGCGGCTCACCCTCCGGGGTGTCCCTGGTGGTCAGCGCGATCGGGCCACCACCGGAGGAGGAGACGGCGATGTGGCCCTCGGGGATCTCGGGCTCTGAGGTGGCTGAGGTCGTCGAAGTCTCAGTGGTTGTCGTGGTTTCCGTGGTGAAGCTGGGGTCTGCGGTGCTGTCGTCGTCGCTGCAGGCGGTGACGGCCCCGAGGGCGAGGACGGCCGCCAGGGAAGCGGCGACGGAGCGGTGTCGTGTCATGGGTGTTCTCTCTCCACGTCTGAATGGTTCACTACAGCCATGTTTACCAGTCAGGATGCGGGGTGTGTGGTGTTGGGTCAGGGGGTGTCGATCATGGTGGGGACGGGAACCTGAAGTTGTGTGGCGATCGGAGTATAGAGATCGACACCTTCCTCCTGTGTCTGCAGGGACAGTAGGAGTGCGTATCGAACTGGTTGACCCTCACGGCCGGTACGTTTGTTGTACTTCCACCATCCACCCACGGGGAACACCGCGAGGCTGTTGCAACGGGATAACTCGGCACCGGTGCCGTACCAGTCGTCCTGGTGGAGTGACCCGAGTCCTTGTCGGCGAGGGCCGAGGGTCCATCGTTTGGACGCATCCTTGCCCGGTGAATTCCCTTCTTCCTCCCGTTGTGCTGTGTTGCTCACGCGTGCGATGAACTGCTGTTGTGTTTCAGTGGAGTCCTGGAGATCGAAGCGAAGGCCGTGGGAGGCATAGCTGTGGCGCCTCTGCCATCCACGACGTGATGCGGACGGTTCGATGAAGTAGGACAAGGTCACTCGGAGACGTACATCCTTCTCACCCAGCGCTTCGAGTGCTTCCGCGGGCCAAGGAAGGTCGTGCAGGCGAAGGGAGCGCATGGAGAACTCTCTCCCCTCAAAGGGGGTGAACTGATCCTGAGTGACGAGCGTGACTGCCTGCCGTGAGGAGTTCAGGACAGCGTCCTCGGTCGGTACGCCCCAGCCGAACGTCCGGAGCAGAACCTCGATCTCATGTTTACTGCCCCGTCGAGCTGTGTCGATCTCACGCTTCATCGATGGCGTCCATTCTGCGCAATGCGGCAGAAGGCCACGGATAGTTTCCGGCCAGTAGTCGGGGTAACGCTGCATCGCAAGGACCGCGAGCCGGGCTGCCTGCGCAGTCGCTGCACTTGTTGCGTTAGCGGACGTTAAAGCGGTATCTGATGTGACTCCTGTTGAACGTAGCGACAACAGCGGATGACGCTCGTGAATGTTCTTGCCGTCGCTGAGGACATTCCCTCCCTCCATGCAGATGTCCGGCTTCAACGGCCATTTCGAGTGGTCAAACAGGAGTGACGTGCTGCTGTGTGGTGAGAGGTCCCCAGAGGCTGCAATCGGCGACCAGCTGTCGTGCTGTGCGTCTGAGGGGCGTTCTGTGAGTTGGGTCGATGCACCGACGGTCAGGGCATTCCATGCCTGGGCAGGGTCCTGAATCGCTGAGACAGCAGAAGCCTGACGATGTTTCTCCTGGTAGTGCGGAGGGTTGAGGTTGCCGGCCGCTATCACGAACAGGCGGCTGCTGTGAGGGTCGGGATCAGAGATCAGACGGAACTGATCACCTTCACGCATGCTGTCCGTTCCTGCGGCGATCGCGTCGATTGCCGCAGACCACAGTGTCGGTTCCCCTGGTCGACCATCGGGTGTGGAACTCAGTGTGAGGCAGAAAACCCGGGGCCTCGGGTAAGTGATCTCGGGGAGGGCGACGGCCTCCGTTGTTGCTGTTCCGCGATCGGCTATCTCGATTTTTGGTTCTCGACGATCGGGAACCATACGTACGGATTCGAGTCGATGGAGTAGAGGGACCGTTTGAGTCGTGGTGAAATGGTCGTCGAGGTGGGGCCCGTACAGCGCAAGCCCGGCCATGGAGGTGCCGTGTGCGTGCGTGGCGGTGTTATCGGCCGGCCAACCGTTGATCGCCTGGTGGTCGCTGTGTGCGAGAGCATCGCGGAGCAGACTATGAGCGCGTAGGACTCCGCTGTCGAGAAGGCAGACGGCCGGTGCATCCAGGTCGGGCGGGGTCACCCGATCCGCCAGATCGGTAACGTGCTCCTGTTGGATCATTCGACTCAGGTCTTCCACAGTGTCGATGAAGTCAGGGCTACGGATCTCGGCGATCGGAACGGGTGTCGAGGGGAGGGGGATGAGTTCTTCCCACGTTGCTTCGACCCAGACTACGAGGCGGCCCGATAGTTGAAGTGACCGTTCGCGTCTCCGTAGTCCGAACATGTCCGCAAATGCCTCAAACGCTGGCAGGGCTTCCTCCGTGGAACGGAGCCACAGTTGCCACCAGTGTTTCCCGCGAGTCGGAGGCTCGCCGTCGGACGTCCATAGATCCCTGAGGAACGCTGCCCGGACTTCGGCCATGTTCGCGATGAGTTCGTGGTTTTTCGGGTTGCTGTTCCGAGTCTCCTTCTCCAGGAAGTCCTGAAAGAGCTTCAGGAATGTCTCCCGATGGTCGTCAGACACCCACACTACTGCACGCTCCGGTAGATCGTCCGTCGCCGCGTGAAATGAAAGAAGTAGCCACTGTGGCTGCTTTGGTGAGGTACGGTGCGGTGTCAGTTTGCTGAGCTTGTCAAGCTTGAGTGGATACTTAGCGCTGTCACCTTCGATGACGATGATGGATCCCGTCGCCCTGAGCCTGTCGTCGAGATCGCTGAGTGCCTTTCTGCGAAGGTCGGTCTCGGTAAGAGCTTTATTGGTATCCGTGAGGACCTTGTTGCCGTGACTTCGGCGATCAACAGTGCGGACTCGCTGTTTACCGCCTCGTCGTGCTGAAAACTCTCTCGTATCGGAGAATCCTGCGACGAAGAGGTGGTCGAGAGTGTGGTGTTCGTCAGCCAAGACTTGCCGCCCTCCGTGTAGTCAAGGCATTCACCACATCGTCGCGTTCGACGCGAGTCTTGCCACGCATGAGTACCGCCTTGGCGGCAGACTCCGCAGCCTTGACCAGCTCGGCATGGCTCAGACCCTCCGTTAATGCTCCGAGCTTCGCCATGCTGGTTCCCTGTGCCAGTGTCCCTAGACGGGCACGCATCACGGCGGTCGCCTGCCGAGCGTCGGGAAGACTGTATGCCAGGACAGCGTCGAAACGTCTGAAAAGTGCCTTGTCGAGAATGCTGCGATGGTTCGTCGCGGCCAGAACGAGGGATTCTGGGCTGGCATCTTCAAGGAAGACCAGGAAGGAGTTGAGTATGCGGCGGGCTTCGCCGACGTCGTTGCCTGACCGGTCAGCACCGAGAGCATCGAATTCGTCGAAGAGATACACAGCGCGGTGTCGTGCCACTGCGTCGAATACGGTTCGCAATTTGCCTGCGGTCTCACCCATGAACTTACTCAGGAGCCCGTCGAGTCGGACGGTGTACATCGGCAGCGACAGTTCGGTGGCGAGTACCGAGGCCGTCATGGTCTTACCGGTCCCCGGCGGGCCTTCAAGCAGGAGTCGGTGGGCAGGCGCGAAACCATGGTCGAGGAGTACCCTCCGCTGTCGTTGCTCGGCAAGAACCTGGACTACCTGGTCATGCAGCTCGCGCGGAAGAACAAGGTCGCTCAGACGGACATCCGGTTCGGAAGCCTCGACAAGTTCGGCCAAGTCGCCGCGTGGACGGTCAAGCGAGGTGACATTGCGCAACGGGGGCTGTGCCCGTGACGCGTCCACGGCTTTCTTGATGTCCCCGGCGAGAACATGATGTCCCCGTTTGGCCTCTTTGGCCGCTACTTGCAGTGCAACCGAGTAGAAGGTGGAGTCGTCCCCCGACGCATGGCTGCGCACCATCGCGGTGATCTGTTCGCCCAGGCCCGCCACGGCACGCCTCCCTCCACAGTCGATCACGTACAGTGGCTTCACTGTAGCGTAGGGAGTGGACGTGAAGTGAGTGGAGCAGGGCAAGGTTACCGGACACCTTCTTCAGCGAAGCGCGGCGCCATCGCCTCCATCTGCTGCATCAGCTGGACCACGGCTTCCTTCTGCTTGCTCGGCGGGTACTTGTATTTGCGTAGCAGGCGTTTGATGTTGGACCGCAGTTTGGCTTTCACGTCGTCACGCACGGTCCAGTCGGTGCGGATGTCCCGGCGCATCGTCGCCACGAGCTCGCGGGCGATGACGGCGAGAGTGTCACTGCCCATCACGTCGATGGCGGTGTCGTCCTCGCGGGCGAGCATGTCGTAGAACGCCAACTCGTCGGTGTGCAGTGGTGGCTCGAACCGGTTGCCGCGGTTCGCTTCCTCCACGACTTCCTTGGCGAGCTCCACGAGTTCGGAGATCACCTGTGCGGCGGTGAGCTGCTGGTTGGTGTATCGGGCCATGAGTTTGTTGATCCGCTCGGAGAACATGGCGTGCCGGACCTCGTTGCCGTTGGTCGCCACGTTGGCCTCACGCAGGATGTCGGCCCGCAGTCCCTCGATCGCGAGCTGCGCCTTGTCCGCCGTGGCGGCGTCCTTTTCCCACGACGGGGTCAACTGGTCGAGGGAGGGACGCTCCAGTCCGGCCTCGGAGTAGATGTCGACCACCCCGTCCGTTTCTGCGGCGGTGACGACGATGTCACCGAGGAGACGCCGGATGTCGTCGGGGATGGGTTCGCCGCGGGCGACCCGGTCCTGGGCATCGAGCTTGGCCATCCAGGTGCGAATGTCGGTGTAGAACTTCACCTGGGGGCGCAGTTCATTGAAGGTGGAGGTACCGCCAGCCAGCGCGGCGGCGCGGGCGAGTTTGCTGGAGAGGTCACGGAAGGAGTCTGCGAGGGGGCGTGCTTCCGGATCCTCCGGGTCGGTGTTGCCTGGGGTACGTGGGGAGCGGAGCCGGGACGTGGCCTCGCGGACGGCGCGGAGCCAGCCTTGTTGCGGATTGTGTTCGACCGCGGCCCGCCAGTCGATGTCAACGAGCTCGTCGAGGGAAACCAGTAGATCGCGGACGATGCTCTCGGCTTCATCGGTGGACTGTCCGAGCACCTTCCTTCCGCTCTCCGCCGCATCAGTGGTGAACTCTTTGAGCGCCTTGGCGAGGTTGTCGACCAGGGGCGCGTAGGCGACGAGCAGCCCGTCGGTCTTGCCGCGGAAGGTGCGGTTCACCCGGGCGAGGGTCTGCATCAGCAGCGCGCCTTTGAGAGGCCGGTCGACGTACAGGGTGTGCAGCGCCGGGGCGTCGAAGCCGGTGAGCATCATGTCCTTGACGATGACGATCTCGAGGTCGTCGTCTGGGTCTTTGAGACGCTTCTTCACCGCGGCAGTGGCACTGGGCCGTCGCATGTGTTTCCGGATGTCGGCGGTGTCGGTGGGACTGGCGGTGTAGACGACCTTGACCTTCCCCTTGTCGTCGGTGTCGCTATGCCAGTCGGGACGCAGGGTGGTGATCTCCTCGTAGAGGCGTGCCGCGATGGACCGGGTGGCGCAGACGATCATGGCTTTACCCGGGCCGCCGACGAACTGCTGCATTGACTCCCGGCGGTCCTCCCAGTGCCGGACAACATCGTGAGCGAGGGTGGCGACTCGCTGAGGTGCGCCGTAGACAGTGTCGAGGACGGTGACGCTGCGTTGCAGGCGGTCCTTGTCGGCGTCGTCGAGCCCGGTGGTGGCCTCTTCGGCTGCGTCGTCGATGTCTGCGTCGTCGAGGTCGTCGGCACGGTTGAGCTTGATCAGTCGTGACTCGAAGTAGACGGGGACAGTGGCTCCGTCGGCGACGGCGCGGTTGAGGTCGTAGATGTCGATGTCGTCGCCGAAGACGCGGCGGGTGTCGCGTTCCCCTTCGGCGATGGGTGTGCCGGTGAAGGCGATGAGAGTGGAGTGGGGCAGGGCATTTTTGAGGTGGGCCGCGTAGCCGTCGATGTTGTCGTAGTGGCTGCGGTGGGCTTCATCGACCATGACGATGATGTTGCGGCGTTCGGAGAGCACCGGGTGGTCGGCGCCAGAGTCTCGTTCAGCCCGGGTGAGGCCGAACTTCTGGAGCGTGGTGAACAGGATGCCGCCGCTACCGCGGGCGCTGAGTTGCTGGCGCAGTTCGTCGCGGGAGGCGACCTGTGCCGGGGCTTCGGGGAGCAGGGTGCTGGTCTGGAAGCCGTCGAAGAGCTGGCTGTCGAGTTCGGTGCGGTCGGTGACGACGACGATCGTGGGGTTCGCCAGGCGTGGGTGTTGCATCACCGCGGCAGCGTAGAGTTCCATCTCCATGGACTTTCCGGAGCCTTGGGTGTGCCAGACCACACCGGCCCGTCCGTCGCTGTCGACGGCGTGGACGGTGCTGCCGACGGCTTTGGTGACGGCGAAGTACTGGTGGGGTTTCGCGATGCGCATCGCCAGGCCTTGGTCACTCTGGTCGTAGGCGATGAATTCGCGGATGAGCTGGTTGAAGCGTTCGATGTTGAAGATGCCGTCGACGAGCAGGTCGAGGCCGTCGGCGGGGAGTCCGTCGTCGCCGAGGACGGTGTCGTCGGCGAGGCGGCCGTCGTCGTCGACGTTCCAGGGGGCGAAGTGGTGCCAGGGGGTGAAGGGGGTGCCGTAGCGGGCGTTGATGCCGTCGCTGGCGACGATGACCTGGGCGAAGCGGAAGGCGGTGGGGAATTCGTCGATGTAGGTCTGCAGCTGGTTGTAGGCGTCTTCGGGCGTGGAGGTGCTGGCGGCGTTCTTCAGCTCGAAGAAGGCCAGGGGGAGGCCGTTGACGTAGCAGACGATGTCGAAGCGGCGTTCCTTGCCGTTGTTGCGCAGGGTGACCTGGTTGACGGCGTGGTAGGTGTTCTTGTCCACGTTGGCGGACAGGAAGGTGATGACGGGGTTGACCTGCTGCCCGTCGTTGTCGATGTAGGTGATGCCGCGGTAGCCCCTGATGAGGATGTCGTGGATGCGGTTGTTCTCGGTGATGGCGTCCTGCGACTTGGGGGTGAGGACCTCGTTGGTGGCTTGGTGGAGGTACTCCTGGGGCACGTCGGGGTTGAGCACCATCAGCGCTTTGGTCAGCGTGGTGTGCAGGACGAGGTCTCCCCAGTTGTCGCGTTGGCCGGAGCCGGGTGAGATGTTGGTGCCGTGCAGGGTGGGCCACTCGGAGCGTGCGAGCAGGTCGAGGGTGCGTGCTTCCCACGCGTCTTCGTTCATCAGTGGTTCCATGGTGGTCAGACCTCTTTCTCTACTCGTTTCTCTGCGTCACGGACGGTGATCTTGCCGCTCATAAGCAGGGGGAGGAGTTCATCGCGGGCGGCGGCGAGGGTGCGGGATTCATTGCGGGCTGCTCCGAGACGGCGGAGCAGTGCATCGGAGAATTCCTCGAACTCTTTCAGACGTTCGGGATCTGGTAGTGGTACCGAATAGTCGGCCAGTTCTTTCGCCTGGACTCGTTGTCGACCAGACGTCCCGGTACGCCGCTGCGAAGCGAACTCGCGGAACCGGTCGCTAGTGCCGACGAGGTAAGGGACAACGGGAGGAATCTCATGTCGTGCACGGAGGACGATGTATTCAGTGGATCCATAACATATTTCATCTTCCTCCAGGAAGTCGACCCACGCTGCCTTGCCATTCTCGAAGCAGGGGGTAATTCTCGCGAGGAGGGTGTCCCCATTCTGGAAACGGGCACCACCTTTCGGATCACGTTCTCCCCACTCTGTGACGAGGAGGCCGCGCTCCGGGAGGTTCTTCATGTCGAGGTAAGGAGCTGTCGGCTCCTTTACGGTGGGCAGCTTAGGGTTGATGTCGACGATGTCCTGCAGGTCGAAGACTGTGGAGGCGTCTTTGGATAGTCGGTTCCATCGAGAGCGAAGCAGTTCGCGTCCGACTTCAATGGCTTGCGTGTTGGCTGCGATCTTGTCGTCCAGAGGGGCGAGAACATTGGCGACCGATTCTTGAGTATGGAAACTTGGAAGACGGAAAGTGTATGTTTCTGAGAAAAGCTTGTACTGGAAGTTCGATATTCCCGTGGACTGGTTTTGGTACTCCCACGAACCTCCTTGGTTCCACCAGTTCTGAAGGTGATAGTAGAGCCATCGGGAGTCAACGAAATTGTGATCAGGACGTATTAGCCTGCAGAAGCTTGCTGGGATCAGATCAATATTCGATTTACTGACCATGTCTGCAGAGATGAGGACCGTTCTTCCGGTCGGTCGATCCTTTGTGCCACCAGATATCTCTAGAACAATATCGCCAGCGCGAAGGGTCCTGGAATCGACTACTTTCTCTTTCTCATACCGGCACGGAAGTTTTCCGATGTTCTTATGTTGTGCGGCTGGAAAGTCCGCGCCGCGGAGAACTCGTACAGGGGTCAGGCCAGAGCTAGGGTGTTCCTCACCCCAGCCTCCGCCAATGACTTTTTCGACGATTTGGCCAAAATTTACGTTCGTCACTTCAACCTCCCCAGCTGCGCGCGCACGACAGCGTCCAGTCGAGCGGACTCGTCCAGTGCTGCAGTCAAGTCTTCAGTGAGTCGGGCGATCTTCTCGTCAATCGGCTCATCGTCCTCCTCTGCCTCCGGCGCGCCGACATAGCGGCCCGGGGTCATCGCGTAACCGGCCTGCTCGATCTCCTGCAGCTTTACCCGCTTGCAGAAACCCGGAACATCCTCGTATTCGCCCACCGCAGACTCGCGACCACGCCACGTCCGGTACGTGTTCGCGATCGTGTCGATGTCCTCATCAGAGAAGGTACGCTCCACCCGGTCCACCATGTGGCCCATCTCCCGGGCATCAATGAACAACACCTCCCCACGGCGATCTGTCTTCCCCCTCGCACCGATACCCTTGTCCATCGAGAAGAACCACACGCACACCGGGATCGCCACCGACCGGAACAGGTTCGGGGGCATCGCGATCACGCACGACACCACATCGTCGTCCAGCATCGCCTCACGGATCTTGCCCTCGCCACCCGTGTTCGACGCCATCGTGCCGTTCGCCATCACCACAGCGGCCTCGCCCTGCACATCCAGCTTCGAGATGATGTGCTGCATCCACGCATAGTTCGCATTGCGCTTCGGCGGCACACCATAACGCCACCGGGCATCATCCTCCGTGCGTGCCCAGTCCTTGATGTTGAACGGGGGATTGGCAAGCACGAAATCCATCTGTTTGTCCGCGTGATAGTCGCGGGCGAACGTGTCACCCCAGCGGGACCCCAGGCCCATCGCGTCAATGCCGTGAATCGCGAGGTTCATCTTCGCCATCCGCCACGTCCGCTCATTGAGCTCCTGGCCCCACACCGCCAACTGCGTCGGATCCTGGTCATGACGCTCCAGGAACTTCTCCGCCTGCACAAACATGCCACCCGACCCACAGCACGGGTCGTAGATCCGGCCCTCGTAGGGCTCCAGGATCTCCACCAACGTCCGTACCAGCACCGGGGGAGTGTAGAACTCCCCACCCCGCTTCCCTTCAGCCTTGGCGAACTTGTCCAGGAAGTACTCGTAGACCTCGCCCAACAGGTCACGGGCACGCGTGGCACCGTCCCCGCCGAACTGGGTGGAGTTGAACAGGTCGATCAATTCACCGAGCCTGCGCTGATCGATGTTGTCCCGGCCGTAGTTCGCCGGCAATGTGCCCTCCAGAGACGCATTGTCGGTGGACAAGGTGCGCATTGCCGCGTCGATCAGATCACCGACGGTCTGATGCTCACCCGTCGTCGGGCTCATCCGTCCCTTCGCGTTCTCCGCGATGAACGACCACCGTGCTTCCGGGGCAACCCAGAAAGCGCCGGCCGAGGTGTATTCGTCAGCGTCCTCGAGGGTCTCGGTGATGTACTCCTCGTCCTCTCCCGCCAGCTCCTCACGGATCGCCGCCCGACGGTCATCGAAGGCGTCAGAGACGTACTTCAGGAACACCAGGCCCAGGACCACGTCCTTGTACTGGCTGGCATCCATGGAACCGCGCAACTTGTCCGCGGCCTTCCATAGTGTGTCCTTCAGCTCCTTCGCGGAGGACGGGGTCGGTGCTGTTTTCGTTGTCACGTCATGTCCTTAATTGTCACTGTGGTCGTCTGCCTCGCGGAGGGCTCCGCTGGACAGGCCGTCAATCAACGTGGTCTGTAGCTCATTGAGCCGGGAGAGTTGCTCGTAGAGTTGGTCCCGGCGTTGCTCCAACCGTGTCACGGTCTCGGTGACGGTGGGTGCCCGGTCCGTCGGCGTGAGCCGTAGTTGCCAGGACTTCCGGTCTTTCCGCTGTTCCGCATTGATGTCGGCGGTGACAACCTCCGGCAGCAACTGCAGTCCGTCATCCGGAGCACCGCAACGGAAGACGCGGGCCGGATACTCCACGACATGCCCACCCGCCCTGTCGACGATCGCCGCAGGTTCTCCGCGCGCGGTGACGTAGACGACATCCCCGGGTTCGGTGAACTGTGTCTGTGGGGCGACCTGTTCCAACGTGAGGCGGTTGATTGCACGGCTGTCCACAGCCCCTGTGGAACGAATCTCCGGAGCACCCCACACCACGACCGTGCCCGGGCCGGGCGTGGTGAGCTCATCGGCGGGAATCCGGTGGCCGGCCATGTCCTTGCCGTAGCGCGTGGACGCCGACCCGAAACTGACACGGCGCGGGTGGGCATCCGATGCCTCCAGGGTCACGCCGTCGAGAACATCACCCTGCAACTCCCATACCCGGGCCAGACTGTCACCGCCGGACGTCGTCTCCGGTAACTCCGCTCCGGAGGTGAGAGCCTCCTGGGTGACGAACCGCTCAGTGGCCAGAACACGGCTGGTGCGGAACGCGTGGGAGAAGATGTCCTCCCGGTCAGAAGTGGACACGACGACGTCCGCTGCCAGGGACGAGGCGAGTGAATCGTCGAGACGGTGCCCGCCGTGCGTGCCGATCACCGTGGCCTCGGTCATCGACGGAGCGAAAACCCACAACGCCAGACGGCGCCGCCCGCCGAAACGGCTCATCCCCTTCGGCAGTTCAGCGCAGTACCGCAGAGGGGCGCTGTGCCCCTCCCTGGGAGTGAGGAGTCGGCGCCGACGCGAGGCCTCATCTGCGTCGATCATCGCTGACGCCGGGCCGACGACGACGAGTACATCGTCCACACCGAGACCCATCACGATGTCCTCGACGCGATCGAGGAAATCGTCTGCGCCGCCAAGGCACTGCCACTGGAAGATGTGCAGGTACGACATGTCGTCCAGCGTGAACGGAAGAGGGTTGCGGTCCTCCATATAGGGCGACACGTCAAGGTCACGGGCGAGAAGTCGACGCCAGGCTGCGCGGTCGGCGGGAGTGGACAACGCGTCCGTGCGGTAGTCGACTACGGGGCTGTCCTGCTCGGCGAACTGTTCGAGCGCGGCATCCAGAAGCGTCATGCCTCCGGGCCCGGCGGGGACGATACGTCGGTCGCGGCGGTCATGGAATACCTCGGCGATGATCGAGCCGACAAGGTGTCGTGCCGGAACCGTCAACGCCTCCGGGGCCCAGGCTCCGTCCCGGTCTCCGAACGACGCGACCAGCAGATCCAGTGTCGCCGACGCCGAGAACGCGGCTTCCACCAAGGTGTCGATCTCGGAAATGTCTGTGCGTGCGACGGCGACCTCGACGTCCTGCACAGACAGTACGGGTTCGACACGCCAGTAGGACACGACTTCGGGGAGGTCCTCCGGATAGTAGTCGTCCAACGGTTCGCCGAGGAGGTGGGCCAGCAGCAGGAGCGCCGAGGTGTCGTCCGGGGTGGCGAAGAGTCTCTCGCGCAGGTCCGCATGCAGGGGGTTCTCCGCGGCGGCGTCGCGGTTGTTTCCCCGGCCGGTCCGTTCGAGCCAGTCCGCGACCTCGGACGCGTCGAAACGGAGCGGGTCGGTCTGCACGGGGGACGGGAACGGAGTGTCCGACTCGGCGTAGCGGGACCGCCACAACGACACCACGGGTCGCTTCACCTGGGCAAGGTCGGAGATCGCCTGCATCGACAGGGTCGCTGGTCGGATTGTGGTCATCGGTGTCCACCTCCTCGGAATGGTTGACTGCCACGGTATCAGCCCACATGGTCATCAAAAAGGACTTAAGTGATAAGAGGACTTATCGCGACGATCTGTGTACTGTCGCTCGTACGGCGGGCACGATAACCGCATGACCAACACCACTCTCAGTAAGGAGCAGAGAATGTACACCCTGCCCATCCCTACAGAAGACATCCGGGCCAGCCTGCTGGCGTACGATCCCGCGACGTCTGAGCACGATCTCTGCGGGTACGAGAAGCAGATGGCCGACCACTACAATGCGCTCGTCACCGTCCAGCACATGTCAGTAGGACGGGCGGAACAGGTCGTCCGCGCCCTCTACCTCGAAGAACTCAACGCCGCCGTCGCTCAACGGGAACGGAAGGAACCGGTGAAGGAGGCCACGTGGGAAGAGTTCGAGGCACTGACGTACACCGACATCATGAACGGTGCCGGCTGTGACTCCTACGAAGAGTTCGAGCAGCGATACGCGAAGTGGCTGTAGGAGGCGTGACGATGGGAATGACTGTTCTTGACGCCGTGTGCATCGGGGTCCTCATATTCTCCATGTACAGCTTGTGGCGGGCAGGCCGGGAACGGAAGCGGGAGGGGAATCTCACCCGTCGCACAAGGACCAGCGCCTGGCAACTGTGCGGATCAGTGAGCATCTCAGTGGCAGTCGTCATATCACTGTGCACCGTGCATAACACCTGGCTGCTCGTTCTCCTTGCCGTTTCTGGAGTGTCGAGCGTGAGCCTCTGCATCGTCCACGTCCTACGGCTCCGACGGGCCTGGAAGTTCGAGAAGCAGCTGCGTGGCATGGGAGGGAATGAATAGATGAAACGATATGAAAAGTGGTCCCTGTGGCTAGGTGCGCTTACTTTCCTGGCAACCACGGCGATCGCATACGCCGCCTACACTTTCGATGTCGAAGGGAGAGAGCGCGACGCGCCGGATATCAGGGAAGCCTATATCGACCCAGATGTCCTACCTACCGGGGCGTACCCGCAGTACATACTCCGTAACCCCGGATTGCGGGGCACCGAGGTCGTCGGCGTCGAATTTCTCGGCAAGATGATGCCCGTTGTGGCTCCCGGTGCCCACAAGATCGAGCTGAAGGAAGGAGGTGCGGATATCCTCCACCTGATGCCGTGCTACCTCGCACGGGCCGCGCTCCCGGACGGAAGCGTTTCCGAGGAGGACCGGTTCACCCTGATCACCGGTACGGAGGAAGGGGAGAAGTCGATCCCCCTGGAGCCAGATACAGTGGAGAGGATCAACGCTGAAATCGACAGCCTACGAAATACCGGAACATGCGTGAACGGTCTGGAGTCCGATATATCTCCGCTCCCGGTGCATGATGCTGCGGGAAATCAGATTGTCCCCCGTCAATTGCTCGTTCCTCCGACGGGAAACTGAGAGAATTCGTACCATGACCAGCAATAGTGACGTGCCCGGTCAGCGCTACTGGCAGGCCAAACCGTACGCGGTGCCGGACAGCCTGGAGGATCTCCACGGCCCCACCGCAGGTACGATCCCGTTACCTCGGTCCTGCAGGGGAACGGTCGTGGACCTGGGGACAGCTGCCGGTCGCGCGATGGCCTACAGCAGGCTGCTCGACGAGATCGACCTCGTCTCGCTGTGCGACGTCGTGAACAAGGACCGGCTGGTGGAGGAATGGGAGACGGTAACGAAATCGCTCCGTGTCGCGGCGTTGTGGGAGGAGCGGTTCCTCGAGCTTCCCCGCACCCTGTCTGAGGATCGTCGTCGGCAGTTCCTGTAGGCGTTCTCCGGTCACACGCCCAGCAGGCGCCGCAGCACCTGCACCACGCCGTCCTCGGTGTTGGCCGGGGCGGTGTAGTTCGCCGCGGCGGTGATGCCGGGGTGCGCGTTGGCCATGGCGAAGGACAGGTCGCCCTCGCCGATCATCTCCAGGTCGTTGAGGTAGTCGCCGAAGACCGCGGTGTCCGCCCGGGAGACGTCCAGCGTCTCCTGGAGGTCACGCAGGGCGGCGCCCTTGTTGGCGTCCGCGCGCATGATGTCGATCCAGTTCGCCCCGGAGATCACCACCGCATCGGTCCGGGCCACCTCGGCGGCGGGGGCGTCCTCGCCGGTGAACAGGTCAGGGGCGGCGTCCTCGGCGGAACCGAAGCAGAACACCGCGACCTTGACCACCGGGTCGTCCACGGCGGTGAGGTCGTCGACCTGCTCGAGGGAGCGGTAGTACTTCGCGGCCTCGTCGAGGAACTCCTGCTCCGTGTTCTCCACATAGGCGACCTCGGGGGTGCACACCACCAGGCCGAGCCGACGGTCCGTCCCCCGCACCGCGGAGATGCACTGCTGCACCGTCGTCCCGGACAGGGGGGAGGTGGCCACGACCTCGTCGTCGTGCACCACGACGGTGCCGTTCTCGGCGAGGTAGGTGCGGACCCCGTGCCCGCCGAACATCCCGCGCAACGTGGCGTGCTGACGCCCGGAGGCAGGCACCACCACAATGCCGCGGTCCTGCATCACCGGCAGCAGGTCCCAGAAGCCCGGGGGCACGGTGCCGTCCGGCCGGAGCAGGGTGCCGTCCATGTCGAGCACCACCAGTCCGAGGTCAGGGGTGGGGGAGAGGTCGGTCCATGGGATCGGGGTGTCCGTCATGCCCCCATGGTTTCACATGAAACATCTCAGAGCGTCTCCGGAGTGTCCGGCGACTCCCGCCGGGCAGCCGCCCCCAGCGCGGTACGGAACGCGCGCACCCCGGGATGGCCGGCGTAACCGTCGCGCACCGCGGTGAACAACTGCCGGTGCGGTGACCCCGGCATCGCCAACGCCTGTGTGTGGTCCAGATGTGGCCCGGCCAGCACCGCCGGGATCACCGTGACCCCGTGCCCCGTCCGGGCCATGTGGGCGCGCAGGATCGGGTCGGTGGTCTCGCACTTCACCCGCGGCTCCACCCCGGCCTCCCGCAGGACGGTCCGCTCCCACCGGCCCTGCGGCATCGACGCCGGCTCCAGGATCCACGGTACGTCCGCGAGGTCCGCCAGCCCGCCGAGTTCCTCGGCGGGGAACGCCCACCGCCCCGTGGTCGGCAGCACCAGCAGCATCGGGTCGGCGAAGAGCTCCTCCCGGTGCAGCCCGGGACGCACCGGCTCCGGCTGCCCCGGGAACTCGTCGCCGATGACCACGTCGTAGGAGTGCGCCGCCAGACCCTCGAAAGCCTCGGCCACCTCCCGGTGGTAGACCTCGACGTTCAACCCCGGATGGCGTTTCTCCAGCATCGTCAGCGCCGTCGGCAGGATCGTCGCCAACGCCGACTGGAAACTCGTCACCCGCAGGGTGCCCTCCGCGCCGGGACGCGACGACGCCAGCTCGGCCTCGGCGGTGTCCAGGATCGTCAGGACCTCGTCGGTGCGGGCCACTAGCCGGCGGGCGGCCTCGGTGAGCCGTACCCCGCGGCCCGCCGTCTCCAGCAACGGGACCCCGGCCTCACGTTCCAGCTGGCTGAGCTGGTGGGACACCGCGGACGGGGAGTAGTGCAGTTCACGGGCGACGGCGGCCAACGTGCCGCGCTGGTGCACCTCCCGCAGCAGGGTCAGTCGGTGAATGTTCAGCACGGTTCACCATTATCGTTCAGATTCCTGAGATAGACGAACCGGTGCCGTGGACCGCAGAATAGGGCCATGAGCATCACCCGTTCCTCGGCCCTCGTCCTGGGCTCCTGCGCATCCCTGCAGTTCGGTGCGGCGACGGCCGTCGGCCTCTTCGGCAGCCTCGGCACCTGGGGTGTCACCTTCTTGCGCCTGAGCATCGCCGGCGCGCTCCTGCTGCTGGTCGCCCGGCCGGCACTGCGCGCCTGGTCCCGGGGGGACTGGCGTGCCGTGGTCTTCTTCGCCGTGATGATGGCCGCGATGAACGGGTTCTTCTACGCCTCCCTGGACCGCATCCCCATGAGCGCCGCCGTGGCCATCGAGTTCATCGGCCCGCTGGTCTACGCCGGACTGACCTCACGCCGCCGCGGCGACCTGGTGTGGGTCGGGCTCGCCGCCGCCGGCATGGCCGTCCTCGGTCTCGAAGCCCTGTCCGACGCCGCCCTCGACCCGGTCGGCATGCTGCTGGCCCTGGTCGCCGGGGTGTTCTGGGTCGGCTACATCGTCGGTTCCGCCGCCGTGGGACGCCGCATCGCCGGTACCGGGGGCCTGGCGGTGGCGATGCTGCTCGGCGGGCTCATGCTCGCCCCCGTCGGACGCGGCGCCGTCGACGGCCTCACCGCCGAACCGTGGCTGCTGGTGCCGGCTGTCGCGACCGCACTGCTGGCCTCCGTGATCCCCTACTCGCTGGAGCTCGCCGCACTGCGGCAGCTGCCAGCCGCCGTGTTCAGCGTGTTGATCAGCCTGGAACCGGCCTTCGCGGCACTGGCGGGCTTCGCGCTGCTGGACCAGGAGATGACCGCGATGCGCGGCGTGACCATCGTGCTCGTCATCGCCGCGTCCGTCGGGATCACGTGCTCGGCACACCTGCGGACCGCCCGGCCACAGAAGGAAGGGCACGTGCGACGTCCACTGCTGCGTCGTCGAACACCATCTCCACAGTGAGGTCGCCGCGGGCCAGCTCCGGCCACTCGCGCAGGTAGTCCTGGCGGTACAGCCACGGCGACCGGTCGCCCTGACGCGGGGTGATGTGCTGTGACCGTCTGATGTAGCCCGCCTCGAACTCCAGCAACGGACGACGCCCCACCTCGTCGCCCGGGAACACCGGGGCGGCGACCTTCTCGCCGCGGTTGACCATGTGGTGCCACAACCGCACCAGGTACCGGGCTGTGAGGTCGGCCCGTGTGGTCCACGATTGGTTCAGGTAACCGACTGTGAAGCTCAGGTTCGGCAGCCCCGAGACCAGCACCCCGCGGTAGGCCACCGTCCGCGACAGGTCGACGGGCTGCCCGTCGACCGTGATCCCCGCACCGCCGAAGAGCTGCAGCTGCAGCCCGGTCGCCGCGATCACCGTGTCCGCCTCCAGCACCGTCCCGTCGGTCAACCGCACGCCCTCCGGGACGAGGCGGTCGATCGTGGCGGTGACGACCTTCGCGCCCCGGTGCTTGATCGCGGCGAAGATGTCGCCTCCGGGCGCCTTGCACACCCGCTGGTCCCACGGCCGGTACGGCGGGGTGAAGTCCCTCCTGATCTGTGCGGGGCTCAGCCACAGCAGCTGCAGGGCGTGCAGGAAACCACTGAAGACGAACGGCGCCCCCTTCGCGATGTACCACTGCACCATGTCCCGGGTGATGTGGTTGACCCGCGCGACCTTGTGGGCGGCCCGCCTGTTCGGGATCAGCGTCCTCCAGATCGTGGAGATGGTGTCGAACCGCGGCAACGCCGCCACCCACGTCGGGGTGCGCTGCAGCATGGTCACCTGCGCCCCGTCCTCCGCCAACGCCGGCAGCAACGTGACCGCCGTGGCGCCGGAGCCGATGATCACGATCCTGCGTCCGGTGACGTCGCCCTGCTCCTCCGGACGCCACTGCTGGGCGTGGACCAACTGGCCGGTGAAGTCCTCCTGGCCGTCGAAGTACGGCTGGAAACCGGCGCGGTGGTCGTAGTAGCCGCAGGCCAGGTGGACCCGACGTGCCCGGGTCACGGTCTCGACAGTCTCCGGGGCATCCGGCCGGTCGTCGGGTCCGTGGCGCCACGCCTGGACGGTGGTCACCTCCCAGTGGGGGCCGGTGACGGCGTCCGAGGTGACGTAGTTGATCCGCTTGACCCACGTGTTCAACTGGATGCGCTGCAGGAAGCCGTCCTCGCGGGCGGCGTCGCGCAGGTACTCCCGGATGTGTTCCCCGTCCCCGAGGGTTCCTTTGTGCGGCCACGGCTTGTACGGCAGCGCGAAGCTCGCCATGTCCGAGTCCGAGCGGATCCCCGGGTAGGTGAAGGTGTTCCACGTGCCGCCGATGTCGTCGTTGGAGTCGACGATCCTCCAGTTCCAGCCGGGGAACTCCGACACGACATGGTGGGCGAGGTCGATGCCGGCGATCCCCGCGCCGACGATCAGCAGGTCGAGGACATGGTCGGTGGTGGTGTCCGAGGTGCTCATGGTCGCCACTGTACTGCCTGCATGTTCGCACCGGAACGAAAACAACGACGCGGCGGGTACGGGAGAACCCCCGGCCGCAGGCGGGACGGGGGTTCTCGGTCAGGGCGACTCAGAGGCGGTGCTTACCGCCGTCGTCCTCCGTGTTCGGGGCGCCGGGGGCACCGGGAGCGCCCGGCGCACCGGGAGCACCGGGGGCACCGGGGGCGGCAGGAGCATCCTTCTTGACGTCCTCCTTCACCTCCGTGGCCTTCTCCTTGACGTCCTCCGCCTTGTCGGCGACCGTGTCGGCGGCCTCCTCGACCTTCTCCTGGACCTTCTCCTCGGCCTTCTCCTCTGCCTTGGCGGCAGCGGCCTTCGGCTTCGCGGCGGCGCCGGTGGCCGGGGCGCCGGTGGTACGCGGGGTCTTCGCCGGCGCGGCGGACCCGCTGCCCTTGGCCTTCTGGGCGACGAACGCTACAGCCGCGGCGATGATGGCGAGCAGCAGGACGTTACGTCCGGTGTGCTTCTTCTTGTTCGCCTTCGCCGCCTTCTTCAGCTCCTTCGCGCGGACCTTCTCCGCCTTCTTCGAGGCGGTCTTCTTGATCTTGCGCTGTGAACGGGAGAGCTGCTTGTTGGCGGTCCGGGCGTTCTTCTCCGCGAACTTCCGTGCCTTCTTCGCCTGCTTGGCGGCCTTCTTCCTGCCCTTGGCGCCTTCCTTCTTGGCGGTCTCACCGACCTCGGAGGCGACCTCGGACGCCTGGGACCAGGCGTTCTCCAGGGACTTGCGGGCCGACGAGCCGGCCTTGTCGGCCTTCTTCTTCGCGGCTTTGACGTCCTTGCCGTACTTCTTCGTCAGCTTCTTCTTGTTCTTCTTGGCTGCCTTACGGCCGGCCTCGCCGACCTGGGACGCGCGATCCCGGACATCGTCGATCGCGTCGCTGACCGCGTCGGACTCGAGGAAGGCCGAACCGCGTTCCTGGGCCTGGTGGAACAGCTCGCCGCCACGCTCGGCGGCGCTACGGCCCCAGCGGGTGACGGTGTCGGTGAAGTCGGCGTCGGGGGCCTGGCGCACCTGGTCGGCCAGCGCGCTGGCACGGTCACCGGCGGCGGAGGTGACGGCCGAGAGCCGCTTCTCCACGAGGTCACGCGGGCTCTCGTTCCGGCCCGCGGCCTTCCTGGCGACCTTGTGCTGACGCTTCAGGGCCTTGGCCTGCGTCTTGTCTGCCTTGGCGCGGCGCTTCTCCGCCTTCGAACCGACCTTGTCGGCCTTGCGGGTGGCCTTCGCGGCCTTCTTGCTGAGCTTCTCGGCCTTGCTGTCATGCAGGGCCTCCAGAGTGCTCTCGGCCTCCTGTACGGCGTGGTCGAGGCCCTGGGTGGTGTTGTTCTTGATGGCGTTGCTCACCGTATGTCCTTTCGAGGCGGTTCTTCTCTCGGATGTTCCGGGGGCCGGGGACGCCAGGGACCGGGCTGCCCGGTCCTCGGCGAGGATCTTCTCCACGATCAACCGGTGGTGGCCCGGCGCCGAGGAGATGTCCTGCGACGGACGGTCGTCGGCGGAGGGGCGCAGGGCGTGGAGGCCGGAGACGTCGCGGACGTCACCGTTCCGGCGCCTGCCACCGAGACTCGATGACACCTGCCGTGCGGCACGTAACGCGGTGAATGCGGTAGTCGGGTCCATGGACCGTGCGTCTCCTTCTCGTTCCCGGCGGCCGACCGGAGCAGCCGCGCAGCAGCGGAGCGGTCGGTTGTCTGTCAGTTCACTAACGGTTGTTCTGTCGACACAAGATGGGTCGTCATCCAACGATAACCAAATCTTCCCCCGAGGGTAGCCCGAATCGGACGATCAGGGGTGCGGGACGGTCGTCCGGTACCCTGGCGGCCATGACTGTTCAGAAAACCGCGACAGCGACCCTGCACACCAACTACGGCGACATCGCCATCGACCTCTTCGGCGACCACTCGCCGGCCACCGTGAAGAACTTCGTCGGCCTGGCCACCGGCGACAAGGAGAAGGCCCCCTACACCACGGAGAACGCCTCCGGTGCCACCGAGGGACCGTTCTTCGACGGTGCGCTCTTCCACCGCATCATCGACGGCTTCATGATCCAGGGCGGCGACCCGACCGGCACCGGCCGCGGCGGCCCGGGTTACCAGTTCGCCAACGAGAACCACCCGGAACTGCAGTTCGACCGTCCCTTCCTCGTCGCCATGGCCAACGCCGGCCGCGACACCAACGGTTCGCAGTTCTTCATCACCGTCGGGGCGCACCCCCACCTCAACGGCGGCTACACCATCTTCGGCGAGGTCACCGACAAGGAGTCCCAGAAGGTCGTCGCCAAGATCTCCCGCGTCTCCACCGACCGCATGGACCGTCCCGCCGAGGACGTCGTCATCGAGTCCGTGGACGTGGCCTGATCGCCAGGCGTTTCTTCGCCGGGGCCCCGGCGACGGCGGGGCTGGTCCTCGCCTGCCTGGTGGCGTACGTGGTCACCGGGGTCGACAGCGGGAGCCTGTCCCGCCCGGCGTCGGCGCCAGGGGTGGCGTGGGACCTCATGGTCGACCCGCTGCTGATCACCGCGGACGGGCAGTGGTGGCGCCTGGTCACCGGGGCGTTCGTGCATCTCGACCCCGGTCATCTCCTGATGAACATGCTGCTCATCGGGCTGATCGGCCGGGAGCTCGAGCGGGCCTACGGGACCCTCACCATGGTGGCGTCGATGCTGTTCTGCGCCGTCGGGGGTGGGCTCGCCGTGGTCTGGCTCCAGCCGGACAGCGTCGTCGGCGGGGCCTCGGCCATCGGCTACGGGATGTTCGCCATGCTGGTCGGCCTGTCCCTGGAGCGGCGGACGGACATCCGCGCCCCGATCGTGCTGATCGTGGTCAACCTGGCGTATTCGGCGACCGCCGGCGGGGTCTCCCTGCCCGGTCACCTCGGCGGGCTGGCCGCCGGTGCGGTGGTCGCGGTCGTGCTGACCGCGGTCCGTCGCAGACGGGCTACTTCCAGCCCATGGTCATCAACAGACCCACGATGAAGAGCCCGAAGCCGATCAGGTAGTTCCATGCGTTCAGGTCCGCCATGAAGGGGATCTGCGGGCCGGCGATGTAGTTCACGACCAGCCAGGCCAGGCCCAGCAGCATCAGGCCGAGCATGAGGACGATGTACCAGCGTGACGTCCCGGTCGCGTTGAGCTTGACCGGCGTGCGGCGGTCGGCGGCGGATGCGCCGACGGAGGTGGCGGAGTTGTCCTCCGGCGAATCGGAGATCCGAGACTTCGGCATGTGTATCCCTCACTGACATGGTGACGTGTTCGAACTGAACCAACCCTACCAGCACGAACCCGGGCCCCCCGGTACGGGATAGTATGGGCGCCATGCGCATCCTCGTCATCGACAACTACGACAGTTTCGTCTACAACCTCGTGCAGTACCTCGGGGAACTCGGCGAGGACTGCACCGTGTGGCGTAACGACGCGGCGGAGCTCGGGGACACCGCCGCGGACCTCGCCGGTGCCCTGGAACCGTTCGACGCGGTGTTGGTCTCCCCGGGGCCCGGCGACCCGTCCTCCGCGGGACGGACGCTGGACGTGGTCGCGCACTGCGCCGCCCACCGGGTGCCGATGCTGGGCGTGTGCCTGGGGCACCAGGCGCTGGCCCAGCACTTCGGTGCCGACGTCGTCCGCGCCGACGAGATCTTCCACGGCAAGACCAGCCCCGTCACCCACGACGGCACCGGCGTCCTCACCGGGATCCCGAGCCCGTTCACCGTGGCCCGCTACCACTCGCTGACGGTCGACCCGGCCACGGTGCCGGAGGAACTCGTCGTGGTCGGACAGGTCGCCTCCGGCATGATCATGGCCATGCGCCACGCGACGCTGCCACTGCATTCCGTCCAGTTCCACCCCGAGTCGGTGATGACCGGGAACGGGCACCGCATCCTGGCGAACTGGCTGTCGGACGCCGGCCGGCCCGTCGACGAGGCGGAGCTGGCCCGGTTGACGGAGCGTCACGCCGCGACGCTGGCCGGGGCCGCGGCCGTGGCGGGCTGAATAGTCGATTATTCCGAATCTGTGTGATTTTGCCGGAGAAATAGTACGATAGTTCCTGTTGTGCCGTGTTCGTCGTGAGCCGGTGTGAAACAGGAGGAGCTACCGTGGAAGAGTGCAGGAAAGTCGTCGGGACGGCGGCGGAGGCCGTGGCGGGGATCGACCCGGGGTCGAGTCTCGCCGTCGGCGGATTCGGCCTGGTCGGAGTCCCCGACGCGCTGATCGCCGCCCTGGTCGACACCGGGGTCGACGAGCTGGAGGTGTTCTCCAACAACTGCGGGGTGGACGACTGGGGCCTCGGCCCGCTGCTCGTGCAGCACCGCATCCGTCGTGTCGTCGCCTCCTACGTCGGGGAGAACAAGGAGTTCGCCCGTCAGTACCTCGCCGGTGAGCTGGAGGTCGAACTGACCCCGCAGGGCACGCTGGCGGAGAGGCTGCGTGCGGCAGGGACCGGCGTCCCGGCCTTCTACACTCCTGCCGGGGTAGGCACGCCCGTCGCCGACGGCGGCCTGCCGTGGCGGTACAACGGGGACGGCAGCGTCGCGGTCGCGTCACCACCGAAGGAGGTCCGTGAGTTCCACGGACGGCGCTACGTCCTCGAGGAGGCGTTGCCGGCCGACGTCGGACTCGTCCACGCCGTCCGTGGGGACACGGAGGGGAACCTGGTGTTCGCGAAGTCCGCGATGAACTTCAACCCGTTGTGCGCCATGGCCGGTGCCGTGACCGTGGCTGAAGTCGAGGAACTGGTGGAACCCGGGGAAATCGACCCCGCGGAGGTCCACCTCCCGGGCATCTTCGTGCAGCGGATCGTGGAGACCGGCCCGCAGGAGAAGCGGATCGAGAAGAGGACGGTGGCGGCATGAGCTGGACACGGGAAGAGATGGCCGCACGCGCCGCACAGGAACTGCAGCCGGGACAGTACGTGAACCTCGGTATCGGCCTGCCGACGCTGATCCCCGGCCACCTGCCGAAGGATGTCGACGTCACGCTCCACAGCGAGAACGGGATCCTGGGCACAGGCCCCTACCCGGCGGCCGACAGGGTGGACCCCGACCTCATCAACGCCGGCAAGGAGACGGTCACGGTCAACCCCGGGGCGTCGTTCTTCGACTCCGCCCTGTCCTTCGGGATGATCCGCGGCGGGCACGTCGACGTGGCGGTCCTGGGAGGCATGCAGGTCTCGCGTCGCGGTGACCTGGCGAACTGGATGGTCCCCGGGAAGATGGTCAAGGGGATGGGCGGTGCGATGGACCTGGTGCACGGCGCCGGCCGCGTCATCGTGCTGATGAACCATACCGCGCGGGACGGTACTGCCAAGATCCTGACCGAATGCGACCTCCCGCTGACCGGCCAGGCCGTGGTGGACCGGATCATCACGGACCTCGCCGTCATCGACGTCGACCGGAGCGCCGGTCCTGCCGGACGGCTGGTCCTGCGGGAGACCGCGCCGGGGACCACGGTCGGGCAGGTCATCGCCGCGACCGGGGCGGACCTGGACGTCGACCTCCACTAACCCCCCTCAGAGAGCGGAGGGCGCGCCGTCACACAGGGCGCGTCCACTCGACCCGACGTGCGCGCGGGACCGGGTGGACCTCGACGCCTTCCACGACGGTGTTGGTGACGGTGCCGATGCCCTGGACCGTCATGCTGACGGTGTCGCCGACGGTGATCGGGGAGGGGTCGGTCTCGCCGGTCCACCCCCAGAACTCCGCCAGGCAGCCGCCACCGCAGGTGCCGCTGCCGAGGACGTCGCCCCGACGGACCCACGTTCCGCGGCTGGCGTAGGAGACGAGTTCCGCGAAGGACCAGGCCATGTGCGAGAGGACGTCCTCGGCGATCAGACGGTCGTTGATCCGCAGCTCCATCCGGAGGGTGAAGTGGTCACCGTCGCGGTACTTCTCGAGTTCATCGAGGGTCACCACGACCGGGCCCAGGGTGGAGGCCGAGTCCTTCCCCTTCGCGGGGCCCAGCCCCACCTTCATCTCCGCGGTCTGCAGGTCACGGGCGGACCAGTCGTTGAGGATGGTGAAACCCCCGATGTGGTCCCACGCCTCCTCGACGCTGAGGTTGAACCCGTCCCTGGAGATCACCGCCGCGACCTCGAGCTCCACGTCGAAACGCTCCGAACCCGGGGGGACGCGGACGTCCTGGCCGGAACCGGTCGCCGCATGGGGGTTGGTGAAGTAGAAGGACGGGGCCTCGTACCAGGCCTCCGGGGCGCCCTCGCCGTCGGTGACGGCGCGCATGGACCCGGCGGTGTGCTGTTCGAAGGTGATGAAGTCGCGCATGGACGTCACGGGCAGGGGCGGTTCCAGGGGGCCCAGGTCGTCCAGGGCGACCGTCCCGGTGGTCGGGATCTCCGGGGCCCGGGGATCGAGGGCGTCCAGGGGGTCCCGGTCACGGGTGAAGAGATGTACCTGGTTCTGGTCGTCCAGGCGTCCGAAACGTCGGACCCCGTCGACGGTCGCTGAGATGATGCGCATGTCCTATTCCCCGTCCTTGTCGTCGATGATGGCCACGGCCCGCGTCCACCCGGCCGAGGCCGCGTGGATCTTGACCGGCAGGCACGAGACCGTGAAGCCGGTCGAGGGGAGTGCCTCGAGGTTGTGGAGCTTCTCGATGTGGCAGTACCCGATGTCGCGGCCGGCCTTGTGGCCCTCCCAGATGATGCTGGGGTCGTGGTCCTGTCCGTACCGTCGCGCCGTGTAGGAGAACGGTGCGTCCCAGCTCCAGGCGTCCGTGCCGGTGACGCGGACACCCTGGTTGAGCAGGTGGAGGGTCGCGTCGCGTCCCATCCCGCACCCGGTGTCGACGTAGTCGTCCTCGCCGTAGCGCACACCGGCGGCGGTGTTGACCAGGACGATGTCGAGCGGGCGGAGCGTGTGGCCGATACGGTCGAGTTCAGCATCGATGTCGGCGGGCTGGACCACGTAGCCGTCGTCGAGGTGGCGGAAGTCGAGCTTCACGCCGGGGCGCAGGCACCAGTCGAGCGGGACCTCGTCGATGGTGATCGCACGCTCCCCGCCGTCCATCGTGGAGGCGTAGTGGTAGGGGGCGTCGAGATGGGTGCCGGTGTGCGTGGTCATGGTGACCCGCTCGATCGCCCAACCCTCGCCGGCGGGGAGGTCGGAGGTCTCGGCCCCCGGGAAGAAGGCCACCAAGTCCTCGGCGGACTGCCTGTGGTTGATGTAGGTGATGTCGGGACGGTGCCCGGGTGGGTCCGAGGCGATGCCGGCCCGCAGGTCGACGGAGATGTCGATCAGTTGTGGCATGACTGTACTCCTGGGAGGTTGGTTGTTACGCGGTCGTGGTGGTGGGACGTCGGGTCCCGTCCCCCGGCCGGTCAGCGTCGTCGCCGGCCGAGGATTCGGGCAGTTCTCTGGTGTCGCGGGGCAACAGGAGCGTGACCGCGGCCCCGACGAGGAACAGGATGCCGGCGATCACGAGTCCGGCGGCGAGTGAGGCGACACCGGCGAGGGCGCCGAACAGCAGCGGGGCGAAGGCCGAGATCCCGCGTCCCACGTTGAAGCAGAATCCGGAACCGGTCGCCCGGACCCGGGTCGGGTAGATACCGCTGAGGTAGGGGCCGAAGAGCCCGGCGAAGGTCATGAAGAAGGCGTAGGCCGGGCCGAGGAGCAGGAGTCCGGTCTCGTTCGTGACGACCCCGTACAAGGGCATGAGCAGGCCGGCACCGACCATGGCGGTGATCAGGGCGAAACGCTTGCCGAACCTGTCGGCGATGATCCCGAAGACGTTGTAGCCGATGAACATGCCCAGGTTCAGCCAGGTCATGAACGTGCCGACCGTCTGTGCGTCGAGGCCCCGTTCGTTCTCCAGGTAACTCGGCAACCAGGTGCTCGACCCGTAGAAGGCGATGAACGCCAACGAGGCGACGATGCTGGCCAGCACCGTTGTCCGCAGGTACGGCGGCGCCACGATCTCGCGGATCGATGAGCTCGATTTCTCCGGGGTCCCGGTGCCGCCGGGATGCGGGAGGTTCCGCTCGTCCAGCCACATCTGGGACTCGCGGAAGCAGAAGATCACGATGGCCAGGGGGAGGAGTGCGCCGAGACCGGCGACAAGGAACATCTCACGCCAGTGGGGCAGCATGAACCCGGAGAGCTGGGCGGCGACCAGGCCACCGATCGGGTAGGACGAGAGGACGAAGGTGAGGGCGACGGCGCGTCGTTCTTTCGGCCAGTTCTCGGTCACGAAGGTGGAGATCACGCTCCACACACCGCCTAGCCCGAGACCCGAGATGAACCGCACGATGATGAACACCGTGAGATTCGGGACGACGACGATGACCGAGGTGAAGACGATGAAGATGGCGACGCACACCAGCAGGGCGAACCTGCGACCTCTGGAGTCGGCCAGTGACCCCATCACCGGACCACCGACACCCATGCCGAGCAAGGTCGCCGTGGCCAGGAGGCCGGCCTGTGTGGCGGTGATCCCGAGGTCCGACGAGATCGCCGGGAGAGCGAGGGAGAGCAACAGAATCTCGAGGGCGTCGAACATGTAGATGATGAAGGAGCCGACGAGGATGATCCATTTGTACATGTGGTCCCTTCCAGGGAAGAAGGCTGACGGGGAGCGGCGTCGGCCGTGGCTGGCCTCACATAGACTGGACGATGTGACGTACATTGCCGCTCGAGTCACTTTTGCATAGCAATGAACTGCTTGTCAATGGATAATCGACATCAAACAAAATAATCGATTCTGGAGGATGAGGATGTCAGAGACCACTGAGTTGCCTGCGCCGACGAAGGACGCCTACCGTTCCGTGCGGACGGCGATCCTGCGCGGAGGCCTGAAACCCGGGGAACGACTCAGCCCCTCAGCCCTCGGGAAGGAACTGGGGGTCAGTGCCGGGGTGGTCCGCGAAGCGCTGACCAGGCTCGCCGCCGAGCACCTGGTCAGTGCGGAGAAGAACAAGGGGTTCCGGGTCTACGAGATCACCCTGGACGGGTTGAAGCACCTGGCGGAGCTGCGGCAACTGGTGGAACCCGCCGCCCTCGGCCAGTCCATCGCCGTCGGGGACGTGGCCTGGGAGTCCGAGATCATCGCGGCGCACCACCGGCTCCGTCGCGCCCCGGGCCAGGGGACGGAGGTCGACGACCAGGGGTCCGACGTCCACATGGTGGCGCACCGGCGGTTCCACATGGCGTTGCTCAGCGCCTGCCCGAATCCGCTGCTGCTGGACACCTGCCGGTCACTGTGGGACGCCGGTGAGCTCTACCGGCGGTGGGGGGCCGGCCGCCGCGACAGCACGGAATGGATGAAGGAGCACGAGGATCTCGTCCAGCACTGTCTCGACCGCGACGCCGCCGCCGCCACGGACCTGCTGCGTCGTCATATCGGCGGCACCGTGGAGGCCGTGACCGCGCTCCTCGACTCCGGCGGGGACTACCCGGTCACGGAATCCCCAGGGCGTTGACCCGCACGGTGATCGGGGCGTTCCGGTCGACCGTCTCGCCCTCCCGGGCGGACTGGCCGACGACCCTGTCCACGGCCAGCGGGTCCAGCTGGTTGACGTTGGTCCGGGTCACCCGGTCCGGGGCACCGCGCCACCCCGCCTGCTGCAGGGTGCTGTACACCTCGTCGTAGTCCCTGCCCACCAGCCGGGGCATGGTGAACTGGTTGCCGCGGGAGACCTCGATGGTGACCGTCGTGCCACGGGCCTGGGTGGTGCCCTCGTTCGTCGCGGAGAGCACCCGGTTCTCGTCCTCGGCGGAGTCGACCATGACCACGTCGACCTCGAACCCGGCGTCCTCCAGGTTCTGGACCGCGTCGTCCCGGGACTGGCCGGTGACCCGGGGGACGCGGACGTCCTCGGGGCCGGTGGACACCGTGATGCCCACCTCGGTGCCCTTGGAGACCTGCGAGCCCGAGGGGTGGGTCTGCTCGATGATCTTGCCTTCCTCCACCTCGTCGCTGGCCTCCTCGGAGACGTTCGACCGCAGGCGCAGCCCGGCGTCGGCGAGGGCCGCCTGGGCCTCCTGGGTGGTCATCCCGGTGAGGTCCGGGACGTCGGTGACCTCCTGGCCGGAGGACACCAGCAGGGTCAGCTGGGAACCCTGGGGCAGGGACGAGCCGACGCCGGGGTCGGTGCCGATGGCCTGGTCACGGGGGATCTCGGCGTCCGGACGGTCCTCGACGGTGACGTCGAAACCGGCGTCCTCCAGGGCCGTCATGGCCTGGTCGCGGGGCTGGCCGGCCACGTCCGGGATTCGGATCTGCTCAGTGCCCTGGCCACGGGAGTCGCTGAACCAGTTCCAGGCCACGGCCGTGCCGCCGCCGACGAGGGCCAGGACGGCGACGATCCACAGGGCCACGACCCAGCCTCTGCGGCGCTTCCTCTCCTCGCGGGGGACGGGTGCGGGCTCCGGTTCCGGGGCCGGTGCAGTGGCCGGCACGGGGGCGGCGACCGGCAGATGCGTGGTCGTCGGTTCGTGCACGGGCTCGTCGGTGTACGCCTGGGCGGCCAGGGGCATGCGTCCCTCGGCCATCCGCTGCAGGTCCGCGGCCATGTCGGCGCTGGAGTCGTAGCGGTCGGACGGGTCCTTCGCCATGGCGGTCAGGGTGACGGCGTCCAGGGCCAGGGCGGGGTCCGGGTCCAGGTTCATGCCCGGGACCTGGGACGGGGGCAGCGGCGTCTCCTGCACGTGCTGGAACGCCACGGAGAAGGGCGACTCCCCGGAGAACGGGGGCTGGCCGGTGGTGATCTCGTAGAAGACGCAGCCCGCGGCGTAGATGTCGGAGCGGGCCTCGGCGGACTTGCCGCGGGCCTGCTCCGGGGACAGGTACTGCGCGGTGCCGATGACCGCGGCGGTCTGCGTCATCGCCGAACTGGTGTCGGACAGCGCACGGGCAATGCCGAAGTCCATCACCTTCACCGCACCGGTGTTGGTGATCATGATGTTCGCGGGTTTGATGTCGCGGTGGATGATGCCGGCCTCGTGGGAGAACCCCAGCGCACGGCACACCTCCGCCATCACCCGCGACGCCTCGTCCAGCGGGAAGGGACCGGAGTCGCGCACGATGTCGCGTAGCGTCCGCCCGTGGACCCGTTCCATGACGATGTAGGGCACCGAACCATGGGCCTCGTCGGTCTGACCGGTGTCGTAGACGGCGACGATGGCGTGGTGGTTCAGCTTCGCCGCGTTCTTCGCCTCACGGCGGAAACGTTCGAGGAAGGTGTCGTCGCGGGCCAGGTCGGCCCGCATCATCTTCACCGCGATATCGCGTCCGAGTAGTTCGTCGGTCGCCGCATAGACGTCGGACATGCCCCCGGTCCCGATCACGGGCCCCAGGAGGTACCGACCGCCGAGCCGGGTGTCGCTCAGGTCCATGCTGCTCCCTTCCTCGAGTTCTGGCGCGGTTGACGCCGCGAACACTCCTTCTTCAGGAGAGTACCGATGTCACGGCTGTTCGCGCGAATAACAGCTGTCACAGAGGGCCCATGACGGTCTGCCCGGCCTCCTCGTCACCGGAGTCACCGTCCCCGGTGGTCCCGGCGTTACCGCCGGGGTCCGTCTGCTCCTGGGACGCCTGGTCAGAGGTGTCGGGGACGGTCGGCTCCTCCGTCGGGACGTCGGGTCCCGGGACGGTCGGCTGCGTCGGCTGGTCCGGTACCGTCGTGTCGGTCGGGCCGTCCGTCGGCCCCTCCGTCGGGACGGTCCCGGTCGGTGTGGGGTCCGGTGTGGACGGTTCGACGGGACCGCCGGTCTCGACGGGCTCGGGGACGACCGTCTGCTCCTCGGTGACCTCACTGGTCACCGTGGTGGTCTCCGCCGGCGGCACCGTCGGGTCCCCGTCCTGCTGGGTGAGGAACCACACCAGCACGCCGAGGAGCGCGACCAAGCCGACACCCAGCGCCCAGATCCAGCCGCGGCCGCTCCGGGTGCGCGGTGCCGGTCCCATGTTCGCCTCGTCGGTGACCTCGCTGAGCCGGCTCTGCCCGGTCGGGGCCTGGGCCACCGGTGCCGGTACGACCCCGGTGGCCGGGTCCGGCGGCATCTCGCCGTCGCGCACCGGGACGGTGGCCGCGGCGAGTGCCGCACCGTCCTGGTAGCGGGTCGCCGGGTCCTTGCGCAGGCAGATGGCGATCAGCCGGCGCATCGGTGCGCTGACGGTCGCCGGGAGTTCCGGCGCGGGCTCGTTGATGTGCTTCAACGCGACCGACACCGTGGAGTCGCCGGAGAAGGGACGCTGCCCGGCGAGGACCTCGTAGCCGACGACACCGAGCGAGTAGACGTCGCTGGACGGCTCGATCGACAGTCCCTGCGCCTGTTCCGGGGACACGTACTGCGCGGTGCCCACGACCATGCCGGTGCGTGTCAACGGCACGGCGGACGCGGCCTTGGCGATGCCGAAGTCGGTGATCTTCACGACACCGTCGGCGGTGACCATGAGGTTGCCGGGCTTGATGTCGCGGTGGATGAGCTGGCGTTCGTGGATCGCCTGCAGCCCGACGGCGGCCTGGGCGACGAGGTCGAGGACCATCACCTCCGGCAGGGTGCGCTGACGGCCGAGGATGTCGGCCAGCGACTCGCCCTGCACGTACTCCATCACGATGAAGCAGTAGGCGATGCCGCTGCCGTCGACGTCGTCCTGCTCGCCGTAGTCGAAGGTGCGCACCACGTTCTCGGACTGGATCGTCCGGGCGGACTCGGCCTCCTGGCGGAAGCGGTCGCGGAACTCCGCGTCGTCGGTGAGCTCGGGCTTGAGCACCTTGACGGCCACGTCCTGCTCACCGACGGTGTCGTAGGCCAGCCACACGGTGGACATGCCGCCGCGACCGATGATGCGGGACACCTCGAACCGGCGGCCCGCGGCAGAATCGTAGTGGGTGTCGAGGACGCGCTGGAGGCGGTCGGCCGCCGCCCGGTCCCGCGGCGTCATGTGCTCGGGGTCCACGGGGCCGGAGTGTTCTTCGGGGGTGCTGAAGACACGGGTGCCGTCGGGATCACTGGGGTTGTCGGGACTGTCGGGTCCGGTCACGTCTGTCACCTCGCTTACTGTGCTTCCTGGAGTGCGGCGTCGATCACGGCGCGGCCGATGGGTGCGGCGACGGATCCACCGGTGGCCGCCTGTCCGGCGTCGCCGCCGTTCTCCACCAGGACGGCGACGGCGACGTCGGCGTCCTCGGCGGGGCCGAAGGCCACGTACCAGGCGTGCGGGTTGGAGTTGCGGGAGTCCTCGCCGTGCTCGGCCGTGCCGGTCTTCGAGGCGATGCCCGACGATCCGCCGGCGTACTGCTCGGCGCCCTGCATCAGCTCGGTGAGCTGTGCGGCGACACCGGAGTCGATCGCCCGGCCCGCCTCCTTCGGGCGGGTCTCCTTGATCACGTTGAGGTCGGCGCCGGTGACCTGCTTGATCAGGTGCGGCTTCATGCGCACACCGTCGTTGGCGATCGTCGCGGCGATGACCGCGTTCTGCAGCGGGGTCAGGGCGACGTCACGCTGGCCGATCGCGGACTGGCTCAGCGCCGCGGCGTCCGGGATGTCACCGATGGTGGAGTTCTGGATCGGCAGGCCGAAGTCCTCGTCGTCCTCCGCGCCGATGCCGAACCCTTCGGCGGTGGCGCGGAAGGACTCCTCGCCGTGACGGTTCACCAGGTCCACGAAGGAGGTGTTGCACGACTTCGAGAACGCGGTGCGCAACGGCACCTGGGGGCCGCCGCAGGACACCCCGTCGTAGTTCTCCAGGGTCGTCACGGTGTCCGGCAGGGTGATCTCCGACTCGCCGTTGACCATGGTGTCGGCGGTGTCGCCGGCGGCCAGGGCGGCGGCCGTGGTGATCAGCTTGAACGTGGAGCCGGGTGGCTGGGTCTGCTGGGTGGCACGGTTCAGCAGCGGGGCGTCCGGGCTGGCCTGGAGCTCCTGGAAGGCGGCGTCGGCGGTGTCCGCGTCGGTGCTGCTGACCACGGAGGGGTCGAAGCTGGGGGTGGAGGCCATGGCGAGCACCTCGCCGGTGGACGGCCGGATCGCCACGACCGAGCCCTGGTAGCCGCGCGAGGACAGCTGGTCGTAGGCGACCTGCTGGACGTTCGGCTGCAGCGTGAGCTCCACGTTCGCCCCGCGGCGCTCCTTGCCGGTGAGGGTGTCCCAGGCGCGGGTGGCGAAGAGCGAGTCGTCGGTGCCGTCGAGGATGGAGTTCTGCGACGCCTCGACACCGGAGGCGCCGTAGCGGTCGGAGAGGTACCCGAGCACCGCGCCGTAGGAGGCGGGGGTGGTCGGGTAGTTGCGGGTGTAGAGCCCGTCCTCGCCCTCGAGGGACTCGGCCAGCACCTGGCCGCCGGCGGAGATCTGGCCGCGCGGGATGGACTTCATCTCGTAGTACTGGCGCGAGTTCAGTGCGTTCTCGGCGTACCGGGACGTCTGGAACCCCTGGATCCACGTGAGGTTCACCAGGAGGATGACGACCAGGATGAAGGTGAAGACGGTGACGTTGCGGATGGACCTGTTCATGAACGGACCTCCCCGGCGTTCGGGTTGTCGACGACCGGGTGGACGGATGTCTGCGGGTCGGCGTCCGGCACCGGCTGCCGGGGCGCCGCCTTGCGGGTGTTCACGTCGTGGGAGATCTTCAGCAGGATCGCCAGCAGGATGTAGTTCGCCAGCAGGCTGGAGCCGCCGTGCGACATGAACGGCGTGGTCAGGCCCGTCATCGGCAGCAGCTTCGAGATGCCGCCGGTGACCACGAACACCTGGATGGCCAGGGTCAGGGACAGTCCGGCGGCGACGAGCTTGCCGAAGGAGTCCGGGGTCTTCAACGCGATGATGAAGCCGCGGGTCACGAACACGGTGAACAGCATGAGCACGGCGGCCAGGCCCACGAAACCGAGTTCCTCGCCGATGGAGGACATGATGAAGTCCGCGTAGGACACCGGCACGTTCTGCGGGTAGCCCTCACCGAGCCCGGTGCCGGTGAGTCCGCCGAAGGACATGCCGAACAGGGCCTGGGACAGCTGGTAGCCGGTGTTGTCGTAGTTGGCGATCGGGTCGATGAAGTTGGTGAACCGTTCCTGGATCTTGTCCGAGATCTGGAACACGATGTACACGCCGACCACCGCGAGACCGAGTCCCAGGACCAGCCAGGACGACCGTCCGGTGGCCATGTACAGCATGCCCAGCACCGTGCCGAAGAGCAGGAGGGCCGGACCGAAGTCGTTCTGCAGGGCGGAGATCAGGATCGCCAGACCCCAGACCAGCAGGATCGGACCGAGGTCGCGCACCCGGGGGAACTGCAGGCCCAGCACCCGGTAGCCCGCCACGGAGAACAGGGCCCGCTTGTTCACCAGCAGGGCCGCGAAGAAGATCAGCAGCATGATCTTCGCGAACTCGCCGGGCTGGATCGAGACCGGCCCGAGCGTGATCCACACCTGGGCGTCCGCGGTCAGGTTCGAGGGGAACACCCGCGCCCAGACGATCGGCAGGGCGGAGAGGACCAGCCCGCCGAGCCCGAGCAGGAAGGCGTAGTTCTGCAGGCTGTTGTGCGACTTCAGGAACCAGATCACCCCGGCGAAGATCACCAGGGCGATCACTGTCCACATGACCTGTGAATTGGAGCGTGTGGTCTCGGCGGCGAGGTCGATGCGGTAGATCATCACCAGGCCGATGGCGTTGAGCATCGCGGCGACCGGCAGCATGATCTGGTCCGCGTTGGGTGCCTTGAGACACAACACCACGTGGGCGACGCCGAAGACGGCGATGTAGCCGCCGACGAGGACGGCGACCTCGGAGTTGAGCTCGTTGCCCTGCGAGAACTGCAGGGCGACCAGGGCGATGCCGAGGATCACGGCGGAGAACACCAGCAGCGCCAGCTCGGTGCCGCGGGCGTGGGCGTCACGGAACATCCCGGGTCACCTCCCGGCACGACACCCCGGGGGTCGTGAGGTCGGAGGGCTCGCCGCCCCGGGAGCCGGCCCGGTCGTCCCGGGTGACGCAGACGGGCAGGGTCTGTTCGGCGAGACGCCGGATCTGCCCCTGGATCGCGTCGTAGGAGTCCCGCGGGAGGTCGTCGAGCGTGCCGCGCGCGGCCGGGGTGAGGTCGGAGGTGGAGAAACGGTGGCAGTCGTCGTTGCTCCCGGCGGGGAGCAGCCGCACGTCGGCGTTGTCGGAGAGGCAGACCTCCTGGTACACCGACTGCGTCGAGATGCCCAGGACGGTCCCCGGGGCACCCTGGTAGATCTGGATCGGCGAGCCGGACTCGGCGGCCGGCGCCGGGGCCCCGGAGGTGGCGGGGCTGGAGGTGGTGGGAGCCGTGGACGACGCGGTCACCGGGGGTGTGGACACCGTGGTGGTCGGGGACGAGGATCCGCCGTCGGCGACGGCGATGAAGTAGGACTGGCTCAGGGAGTCCCGCACGTACCAGAGCGTCGCACCGGCGGCGACGACGAGCACCAGGGCGACCACCAGGCCGATGAACAGGCCCTTCCGGCGGCGTTTCCGTGGTTCGGGCTCCTCGGCCTCGGGCTCCGCCACCGGGGACGCCGCCTCCGGCTGGGCCGCGCGCGGCCGCTGGACCACGTTGACCGCCGAGGCACGCCCGGCCGAGGTGTTCGGTCGGGGGAGTTCGGGGGCGTTGGTGTTCACCGCCCCGGCGAGCGCCGGGGCGGTGGGCAGGACGGTGCCCTCGGGGAGGGTTGCCGGGTCGACGACGTCGGCCACGACCACGGTGACGTTGTCGGGGCCGCCGCCGCGCAGAGCGAGGTTGATCAGCTGCGAGCCCGCCTCCTGCGGCGTGCCGGTGGAGAGCACGTCGCGGATGGTGTCGAAACTGACCGGGTCGGACAGGCCGTCCGAGCACAGCAGGTAGCGGTCGCCGGGCTGTACCTCACGCAGGGCGAGGGTGGGCTCGACCGGGCGGCCGGTGAGCGCCTTGAGGATCAGCGAACGCTGCGGGTGGCTGCTGACGTCCTCGGGGGCGAGCTTGCCCTCGTCCACCAGCGACTGCACGAAGGTGTCGTCCTTGGTGACCTGGGTGAGCACCCCGTCGCGCAGAAGGTAGCCGCGGGAGTCGCCGACATGGCACACGCCCAGCGACGCGCCGTCGAAGAGCATGGTGGTCAACGTGCAGCCCATGCCCTCCTGGGTGGGGTTGTCGTCGACGTGGGCGGCGATGGCGCGGTTGCCGTCGTCCATGGCCTCGGCGAGCATGGTCAGCAGCCGGTCGGGGGACGGCTCGACGCCCTGGGACAGCGTGTTCTCCAGGACGTAGAGCGAGGTGATCATCAGCTGGGAGGCGACCTCGCCGGCGGCGTGTCCCCCCATCCCGTCGGCGAGTGCCAGCAGGTGGGGGGACGCGACGGCGGAGTCCTCGTTGTTGGAGCGCACGAGGCCGCGGTCCGACAGGGCCGCGTAGTCCAGGGCGAGTGGTCGTGCGGTGGTCTCTGTCATGCTTCCAACCTCACCGTCGTCTGGCCGATACGGATCTCCTGGCCTGCGGAGAGCTGTTCGGGCTGGTCAATGCGCTGGCCGTTGAGGAATGAGCCGTTACGGGAGTCGAGGTCCTCGAGCAGCCAGGTGTCACCCTGACGGAACAGCCTGGCGTGGGTTCCGGAGGCGAAGTCGTCCTCCAGGACGACCGTGCAGGAGCCGGAGCGGCCGAGGGTCACGTCCTGGTAGCCCTGCAGGTTGAGTGTTGTACCGGTCAGCGGGCCCGAGGTCAGCACCAGCGACCCCGGGGGAGTGGCACGACGGAACCCGCGCCCCGCCGAGTGTTTGGCGCCGGTCGGCAGGCCGGTGGACGGGCCGGAGGCAGGTGCGGCACCTGCTGTGGCTGCCATGGCGTTCACGTCCTTACGCATGGCGCGGACGGCCACCCAGACGAACAGCCACAGCACGACGAGCAGGGCGATCTTGGCGAGCAGCACCAGAGTCGTCTGCATTCGGGGTCATCTCCTTCGTGCCGGTGGTGTGACCGGTCGGTCAACGATTGATCCTACCGGCTGAATCTACCTTCCGGAGGTGCCGTCAGCTGAAACGAACGTCCATCTCACTGTGGCCGATGGTGATGACGTCGCCGTCGGCGAGCAGCCAGCTTTCCACCGGAATCTCGTTGACGGTGGTGCCGTTGGTGGACTTCAGGTCGGTGAGGACGGCGTCGTAGCCGTCCCAGGTGATCTCGGCGTGCTGACGGGAGACGCCGGTGTCCGGCAGGCGGAAGTCGACGGCGTTACCGCGGCCGATGACGTTCGTGCCGTGCTGCAGCACGAAGCTACGTGCCGAACCGTCCTGCAGGTACAGGGTGACGGTCGTGCGGGGGAGTTCCTCGCCGGCGGCCGCGTTGGCTGCGCCGGTGGCTTCGTCGGCGTTGTTCGCCGGGGCCTGGGCGTTGTGCGAGATCACCTCGGTGCCGGGGTAGCTCTGCACGGGTTCGTCCGGTTCGGGGTCCTGCCGGGACGCCTGGGGGGACTGGCTGGGGCGGGCCAACCCGACCAGCGGGTTGGGGTCGGCGGGACGTGGCGGTTCGTCGGCGTCGTAGGAGTGGGCGACGGGGTTGCGTCCCGAGTCCGGTTCGCTGCGCGGCCAGTGCGGTTCGGGCTGTTCGGTCTTCTCGAAGGACGACCGGGCCTTCAGCTGGCCGGTGTGCAGACCGTCGTCCTTGACGAGTTCCACGGCGACGGGGTGGTGGCTGTCCCAGCCTTCGTTGCGGATGAAGCGCTGGAGCCGGCCGCGCAGTTCGTTGGCGAGGTCGGGGCGCTTCTCCAGCAGGGTGGCGTGGTCGTGTTCGGAGACGTGCACCCGGTAGGAGGAGGGGGCGTAGACCGTGCCGGTGCGGTCCTCCATGAGCGTGTCCTCGACCTCCTGTTTCAGGAGTTCGTCGATTTCGGCGGGGACGACCTCGCCGCCGAAGACGCGTGCGAAACCGTTGTCCAGCCCGCGCTGCAGGGAGCTGTCGAGCTTACGGAAGCGACCGAAGAGGTCCATTGTGGTTGCGCCTCACCTTTCGTTCTCTCGTCCTGCGGGCCGGGTGCTGGGACCGCGGTGCCGCTGTCAGGGGTGGTCCATCGTTTCTACGGCACACGTTGTCGGCCCACTATACGGACCGGAGCCGGGAAGTGGGTGAAGCGTGAGGGATGATGTGATGACGGGGCGATAAAGTGCCTGGTGAAGGGCACGTTTTGAGGTAACACGGCGGTGGTGATAGTGTTACTCTCCGTTGCAGACGCAACCCACGTCGATGCATATCGATGCCACGGGCGAGTGGCGGAATGGCAGACGCGCTGGCTTCAGGTGCCAGTGTCCTTAGGGACGTGGGGGTTCAAGTCCCCCTTCGCCCACAGTGAGCGGTTCACGAACTGAACCGGCCGGAGGTCACAAACTCGAAAGGGTTTGTGACCTCCGGTTTTTTTAGTGTCCGGGGTTCGGGGCCCTCGAGATTATCAGTTGGGGGAGTTGCGTGGCGAAGTCCCGGCGACGGCCTGCGGGGTTGAAACTCCAGAGGGTTTTCGGTGTGGTTCGGTCACGAACTCAGACGGTTGTACTACAGCGACATTAGCCTCGCGATGGGCGAGGGGGTCGCGGGGTAGGAGTCGCGGGATGACTGGTGGCTGGTGCAAGATCTCCAGTTATGACTGATTCACATATGGTGATCATCGGTGGGCGTTCCGGGGTAGGGAAGTCGACGGTCGCGTTCGCTTTGCACGATCTACTGGTCGAGCGTGATGTCCACCATGCGGTGATCGAGGGTGATGCGCTGGATCTGGCCCATCCGGCTCCGTGGCGGGAGGGCCTGGCGCAGCGAAACCTTCGGTCGGTGTGGGCAAACTACCGGGAGGTGGGCTATCGGCGGTTGATTTACACCAATACGGTGTCGGTGCTGGAGGAGGAGGCGCTGGTTGCCGCGGTCGGTGGTGCGCCCCAGGTGACGTCGGTGCTTCTGCGAGGATCGGATACCACGGTCGCTGACCGGCTGGGTCGGCGGGAGAGTGGGGAGAGTCTCGAGCGACACCTGACGCGCAGTGCGCGTGCAGCGCTGTTCCTCGACGACGGTGCCGGGGTGCATGTGCACCGGATTGATACGGATGGTAGGGACCCGGAGGACATCGCTGAGGAGCTGGCTGTCATCGTCGATTGGTAACTTCTCAGCAGTAGAAGATGTGGATCGCCCCGGGGTGAGCACAGGGAAGTAGACGATAAAAGAGCTTCTCTCCATTCTTTCGAAGTACCTCGTTGGGACTCAGAGTCCACGGTCATCGACATGGTGCCGCTTGTTCACTCGGAATCTGGCATTGCACGGCGGTGGGGTATTCTGCGTCGCTGACGGGATCAACTTCTCCTGTGAGGCTGTGCGGATTTGGGAGTGCAGACACGCAGCGTCCAACGAATCACGATGAGCGAACGAGTTGTTGAAAGAAGACCTCGGTTGTTTTCGAGGCTAGACGCCTGAGTCACCCATGCAAGTAGTTGTCGAGGTTGTCGAGGTGTACCGTGTTTGCTTGCGGGGCCGAGCCGATTATCTCGGCGTTGTCCGAGGTGCCTGCGAGCATCGCCGTGAGCCGTCCTGGCTGGTGGCTTACGGATGATCGTTGGCGGACTCGAAAGTCGTCGCCTCAGGCGGGCCGAAGGTTGGCCCCTGCATTTACGCGATGGTCGAGGCGTTGGCTGCGGAGTTCAAAGCTCATGCTGATCGAGCGGCGGACTTTCCCACAGCGTTGATGCGGCAGCGACGGCATGCCTACCGGCGTGTGCTCACGCCATGTTCGGCACACGCTGTTGCTCCCGCACGACCCACGTTCCTGTGTGCGGGCGGCAGTAGCAGACTAGCACCGTCCGCGTATCCCGTGTATACAGCCGTCAACCGTCGGCACGGTCGCCTCTCCCGCCGGGTGTTCACCCCCCGAAAGGAGTTACGTGGACAAACACATCGGCACATCGATGTACCAGCACCGCACGCCACGACGGGGGTGATCGTGACCTGACCGTGACCATCGCCAACGCGACACCAGGTCCCTCTGGCCTGCGAGTCGCCCCACCCACGATGACCGTCGACTTCTCGACAGCCATCCATAGCACCCATAGCACCCATAGCACCCATCACACCCACAGCCTGCACGGACACCGCACGGACACTGCACAGGCGCCGAACAGATACCGCACCATGCCCGCCTGGTTGACACATCAACCATCAGGATCGCCACCGGCCTGCCCAGGCTGACACGCCGGGTTGACTGTGACCTGACCGTGACCGGAGAACACCCCCGGCCTGCAGTGATGAGACCAAACTGTGACAATCATTCACCCTGTTTTTGTCTGGAGCGTCCGTTACGTTGTCGCCATGACGTTCACCACCGAGACCGCAACCCCGACCGCGCGCAGGACCAGACGCAGGCCTGCCCGCACAATCGCCACCGCAGCCGCCAGCATCGCCGCGGCCACCACCCTCGCGATCACCGCGACCAGCCCGGCCGCCGCCGCACCCACCCTGCCTGATCTGCCGTGGCCGGTGCCGGTCACCGGCGGTCCGACCGACTTGCCCGACCGCCAGATCTCCCGCACCACCGCCGACGGCTGGGTGTTGCACGCATCCAAGACCGGCGAGTCGGTCAACATCGCCGGCCCCCTGGACGCCTCGGCCACCACCGGTGAAGCCTTCGGCACCCTCACCGGCAACGTGTGGATCGACGGTGACGGTGCCCCTGACCTGACCGGCGCGATGTTCGACGCCGGCTACCAGATCGGCTGCGGGGTCGACGTCTCCGGCGGGGTGGACGTCGAGCTCGCCGGCACTGCGGGTATCGCCCCGCACGCCGACGCCGGCATCGAAGGCGGTCCCCATGTGCAGGTCGAGCTGCCCAACGTCACCGGCGTCTCCGCCGGCGCTGA
>NZ_JALIEA010000011.1:0-344415 GCF_022869005.1 Corynebacterium kalidii
TTGACGGAACCGACGATGGTGTCGAGGACGGAGCCGAAGGTGTCGACGATGGCGTTGATGACGGTGGTGAGGATCTCAGCGATTGCAGACATGAAGGTGACCTTCCGATTGAATGTATGGGGTTAGCGCAGCAACGTTCCCGGTCGGGCCCGTGGCGCTTCAGATCTAGTATCGGGGGCGTCCTGCGGTCCGTTACATCGCGTCAAGAATCTTTCCTCTCCTGGCCGGGAGGTGTGTCGCCGCTGGAGAAGGGGATGGAGGTTCCGGGGGCATAGAGGAGACCCCGACCAGCGTCAGCTGGTCGGGGTCTGTCCGGCTGTCCCTGGGGGGCTAGCTCACCGTCTTACTTGACGGAACCGACGATGGTGTCGAGGACGGTGCCGAAGGTGTCGACGATGGCGTTGATGACGGTGGTGAGGATCTCAGCGATGGCGGTCATGGTGTTTGCCTTCCGGTTGTGTGTACTGGGTGGGCGCGGCGGTGGTCCTTGTGAGGCCCCTGCGGCGCTTCATTCCTAGTATCGGGGCCATCCGGCAAATCGTTACGCTGTGGAAAGAATCCTTCTGTCTGTGGGCGTGGGGCGGTACCGTCAGTGGGAAGGCTCGGGACATGCAAAAGCTCCGACCAGCCGGAGCTGATCGGAGCGTTTGATGTGCCCCAAGAGCTGGGGCAGCCGTCTTACTTGACGGAACCGGCGACGGTGTCGAGGACGGTGCCGAAGGTAGCGACGATGGCGTCGATGACGGTGGTGAGGATGGTAGCGATGTCGGTCATGATGACCCCTTTCGGTAGAACGTATACGGTCTGACCGTGTCCGGCCGGTGGGCCGTCTGCGGTACGGGTCAAACTGTAGCGGACGATGCCCCTTCCTGTGAAGGTAACGAACGTGTAACAGCGACCCGGCGCTCATGTCGGGGGTGAAAACACTTCAGCGACGTGCATTAACGGCGTTCATGGCGGGGGTGGTTGCTTCACTGGAGGTAAGGGTATCCACTTTTAGTGGAAAGTTATGGAAGCATTAGTGCATACCGGCAGCGGGGTGCGTCTGTGCCCGGGGGACCATGTCGTCGTAGTCCGTCATCAACGGCACGTCGGCGATGTTCCCCGGCACGGCGAAGGCGTCCACCAGCGTCTGTGACCAGGGCCCGAGGGAATCCACCAGGTCGTTCAGTGCCGCGCGGGCGGCCTTCGTCCGGGTCCCCGTCAACAGGTTCTGCTCCTGGTACCAACCGCTGTTCCCGTGGATGATGTCCAGCACGAAGACGTCACGTACCTGCTCCATGATCTCCTTCGCCTGCCCGTCCGGCAGGCCGGCCTCCGCCTCCAGCATCGCCTCCAGGATGATCCGGTCCACATGCGCCCACGCGCACTCCAGGAGGTGGTCCTGGGCCTTGTCCACCAGCGCGGCAGCATCCTTGATCTCCATCTTCTGCGCCGGCCGGATCCGGCGGATCAACGACATCAGCAGACGGTTCTCCCGCTCCGTGAGTAGCTCCACCTGGTAGGCCGCGTCGAACAGGGACGTCTCCTCCCGGTCCGTGAACGAGTCCACCAGGTTCTGGATCAAGGTGTCCGCCGCCGTCCGGCGTTTCAGCAACGTACCGAAGTTGTCCAGGCCGAAGCGCACGAGCTCCAACGGCTTCAGGTCCCCGACCTCCCGGGAGAACCCGGTCAGCAGTTCCTTCGCCGCCAACTGCATCATCACCACGTTGTCGCCCTCGAAGGTGGTGAACACGTCCGAGTCCGCCTTGAAGGTGGTCAGCAGGTTCTCCGTCATGTACCCCGCGCCTCCGCACGCCTCACGGCACTCCTGGATCACACGCGTGGCATGGGCGGTGTTCGCCGCCTTCAGTGCGGCCGCGTGGGCCTCCAGCTCCCGCTGGTCCCAACGCTGCTCCTTGGTCATGTCCGTCCGGTCGATCCCCGCGCTCTCCAGGTCATGCAACCGGGAGATCAACTGGTTCGACGCCAACTGCAGACCGTAACTCCGGGCGATCAACGGGATCAGGCGCAGACGGTGCTTGCGGTGCTCGATGAGCCGGTTCTCCGGCAGGTCGTCGTCCGGGGCGAACTGCCGGCGCAGGTTCGCGTACCCCGTCGCGATCGCCAACGCCGAGCGCGCCGCCGCGCCCGAGGCAGCGCCCACGGTGATCCGTCCACGGATCAACGCACCCAGCATGGTGAAGAACCGCGCCCCGTCGGACTCGATGGGGGAGGAGTACTCACCCTCCTCGGAGACGTCGGCGAACCGGTTGAGCAGGTTCTCCCGCGGCACACGCACATGGTCGAAGGTGAACGTGCCGTTGTCCACGCCCTTCAGCCCGCCCTTGTGCAGGTGGTCGCCGATGCCCACCCCGGGCTTCGCCGTCCCGTCCTCGTCGCGGACCTCCACGACGATGCAGTGCACACCGTGGGACTCACCCAGGTCGCCGTCCTCGTCCGGGGTATACAGCTGGCAGAACACCGCGGCCATGCGGGCGTGCTTCGCGGCGTTGCCGATGTACCACTTCTCCGCCGACGCGGTCGGGGTGTTGATCACGAACTCCCGGGTCTGTCTGTCGTAGACCGCGGTGGTCTCCAACGACTGGACGTCCGACCCGTGCCCACGCTCGGTCATGGCGAACGAGCCGAGCGTGCGCAGCTCCATGATGTCCTTGATCAGCGGGATGTGGCGCGCGGTGCCCAGGTTCTCCACCGCACCTCCCCACAGGCCCCACTGCACCCCGGCCTTGACCATCAGGGACAGGTCGGCGCCACCCACGACCTCGATGGAGGTCAGGGTGGCGCCGATGTCCCCGGTGCCGCCGTGGTCCTCGTGGAACGCCCCGCGTGGTGCGCCGGTGGAGAGCATGTCGTGCACCTGGGCCAGGGTGCGTTCCCGGGCCTCGTCGATGCCCAGTGTGTCGTCGGGACGGAGGTCCTTCTCCTCGATCAGGGCGCGGGTCCGGTTCTTCACGTCCGGCCACCGCCCGTCCAGGACATCCTGGAGCTCCGCGGCCACGGCCGTGCGGACGGCGCGGTCCGCACGGTCGCGGAGCTTCGCCGGACGGTCGGAGCCGCGGCGGGTCAGCCCCGCCGCGATATCGGAGGTGCCGGAGGTGACAGCGGTGTCGGGGGACTTCTCGGTGTGTGTCATACCACCCGATGGTACGTGTGGACAGGGGCCTGGGTGTGAGGACGGACACTCAGAGGTCCTACCATGTGAGGTATGACCGAGAATGACCGTAACGAGCAGGTTCCCTCACTCCGCCCGGACCGACGGCGGGCCGGACGCTCCTCCCGCGACGCCCGGGCCTGGCTCTTCGTCGCCTTCGCCGTGTTCAGCGTGGCCTGGGGCGGTAACGAAGCCACCCCGATGCTCGTGTTCTACCGGCAGGAAGCCGTGTTCAGCGATGTCTTCGTCGACTCGCTGTTGGTGTCCTACGCCGTCGGCATCATCGGCGGCCTGCTGATCTGCGGGCCGCTCTCGGACCGCTTCGGACGCAAGGCCGTGATGCTCCCGGCCCCCGCCGTTGCCCTGCTGGGCAGCATCTTCATCGCCGTCGGTGAAACCACCGAGACCGTGATGTTCATCGGACGGATCCTGGCGGGCCTCGCCGTGGGGATCGCCATGTCCGTCGGCGGGTCCTGGATCAAGGAACTCTCCACCCCGGCGTTCGACCCCGGGGCGACCGCCTCGTCCGGCGCGAAACGGGCCACCATGTCACTGACCGCGGGCTTCGGCCTCGGTGCCGGCCTCGCCGGTGTCCTCGCCGAATGGGGCCCGATCCCCGGCCAGCTGCCGTACATCGTGCACTGCGCCATCTCCGTCGTCGCCCTGGCCGGACTGATGACCGTGCCGGAGACCCGCCAGTCCGCCCACCTGAAGGTGAAGGGCTCCTTCTGGTCGGACATCCTCGTCCCGACGGTCCGGCACCCACGCTTCCTCACCGTGGTCGCGCCCATCGCACCCTGGGTGTTCGGCGCGGCCGGGGTGGCCTACGCCATCACGCCGCGGCTGGTCCAGGACCAGGTGGACGTTCCGGTGGCCTTCTCGGGCCTGCTCACCGTGATCTCCCTGGCGTCCGGCTTCACCATCCAGCAGTTCGGCCCCCGGATCAACACCGACCGCAACGCCCGCGGCCCGATCGTCGCGCTGCTCCTGGTGATCGTCGGGATGGGCGTCGCCAGCGCCGCCGCCATGGACATCGCGGTGTGGAGCGCGGTCGTCGTGGCGGTTATCCTCGGCGCCGCCTACGGCCTCTGCCTGATCAGCGGACTCACCGAGGTCCAGCGCATCGCCGGGCCGGACGACCTCGCCGGGCTGACCGCGGCGTACTACACCCTGACCTACATCGGGTTCTTCTTCCCCATGATCCTCACCAGGCTGTCGTCCACCTTCAGCTACCCGGAGATGCTCGGGGCAGGCATCGTCGTCGCCGTGGTCTGCCTCGTCATCGTCTCCGTGTTCTCCCGGAAGAACCTGCCCGCGGCAGGGGAGTAGCCGCCGACCGGGGGGAGGTTGGCAGCTGCGGCCGCAGGACCAGCACCCCGAGGTGCACCACCACACCCGCCAATGGCGCGACCCCCAGCGCCAGCACCGCCCGGGCCTCCGGCGAGGCGTCCACCAGCAGGAGTGCGACAGCGGCGACGGTCGCCACCGCCCATCCCGCGAGATACAGGGAATGGCGTTCGGCGGCATGGGCGGCCGAGCCCGTCACCATCAGCAGCGCCGTCGACGCGGAGGCCACCGTCAGGAGCGCCAGGACCAGCGCCGGGCTGACCAGACCGGCGTCGAAGAAGAGCAGCATCAGCGGGCGGGCCAGCCAGTACGCCGCCACCCCGCCCGCCACGGCGGTCCCCACGATGACCGCCGCCGGGGCCGCGCAGGCCTGCAGCACCCGGTCGCGGTGCCGCGTGAAATGCACGATCAACGCCGGCTGGAAACGCTGCAACGGAACCAGCAACGGGGCACGGGTCAGCGTGACCGCCGTGATCACCGCGGCCAACGCACCCGGTGCCACGCCACTACCCGAGGTGAACGAGAGCAGCACCGGGAACCCCGTGATCAGCACCGCGTTCGCCCCCGACGCCAGCATCGCCTTGACCGTCCGTCGGACGAACTCCGCGGCCGGTACGTCCCCCACCTCACGCAGGACGTCGCGTTGGGCCGGCACCAGAAGCAGGAATCCCAGCCACGTCGCCGCGCCGACCACCGTGACCAACAGGAACGCCAGCAGGTGCCAGCCCAGCACCCACGCCACCAACGCCAACAGGATCCGGACGGCACTGTCCACGCTGATCAGCCACGCGAACGCCGACCAACGGGTCGCGGCGGACAACAGGCCGCACACCGCGGCCTGGAACGTGTAGGACGCCAACCCCACGGCCATCAGGAGCGCCCCCGACACCTCGAGCCCCCGGTCGTCGGGGAGGACCGCCGATGACCACAACGGCGCCGAGGCGACGGTCAGGGCCCCGACGACCACGGCGAACCCCAGCGCCACCGCCATCGGGCGGGCACAGGACGCGGCGTCCGGCAGCAGCCGTCCCGACGGGCTGCGGCGCGCGGCCACCGACCGCGCGGTCTCCTGCAACAGCCCGTCGACCAGTCCGGCCAGGGCGAAGAACAGACCCCAGAACACCGAGAACGCCTCGTAGCTCACGGTGTCGAGCGCCCGGCCGGCGACGACGATCACCGCATAACCGGAAACCGCCACCACGAGGGTGGCGGCGGAGAGGGCCCTCACGGGCCCGGTGGTTTTCCGGGTGACGGCGGGAATCGGACGTCCGGTCCTTATTCGGCGGCCTCGCCGTACTGCTCCGCCAGTGCGTCGGAGACGGACTCCTGGAGCGGGATCAGCGAGGAGACCGGGGTGGAACCGCGGGCGCCCATGCCCGGGTTCTTCTGCAGGTAGTCGGCCTTGCCCGCGTCACGCTGACGGACCGCCTCGGCACCGTTGCCGGGGAAGAGGCCTTCGGAGATGGTGGGCCAGGAGTCGAACATGTCGTCCTGCCAGTAGCCCCACTGGTGGGTGCCGGTGTTGCGGAAGTTGTACACCAGGTTGTTGGACTCCCGGGTGATGCCGGCGGCGTCCGTCTTGGACTTCAGCATGTGGGTGCAGACGTTGGTCACGGCCTCGATGGCACCACCCTCGACGGCCGGGGTGATCGAGCCGGGGAGGAAACCGTTGAGCCGGTCGCCGGAGGGCACGTCGTGCTCACCCATCAGACCCGTGGAAGACGAGACGTAGACGTTGTGCTGGTCCTTCAGGTCGGCGGCGTTGGCCAGGGCGTCGTTCTCCAGCGCCACGGCCCCGTTGCGGTCGCCCCACATCTGCTCGTAGGTGGCGTTGCCGCGGTCCAGGACGATGTCCACGGTGCGGGCCGCCTCGCCGGAGGTCGCCGCGCAGCCGGAGTAGGCGCCGATGGAGTCGTAGAACCCGGAGTACTTCTCGCCGTAGACCAGGGTGGTGGACCCGGTCATGGACATACCGATGATGGAACGGTTCGGGTTCGACGTGCCCAGGGCTGACTCCATCGGCCCGGGGAGCTCCTGGACCAGGAAGGTCTCCCAGGCCTGCTTCTTGCCGCCCTTGTCGAGGGTCGCGTTCGGCTGCTCCCAGTCGGTGTAGTACGAGAACGCGCCCTCCATGGGGATGACGACGTTCACGTTGCCGATCTGGTTGCCGTAGAAGTCCACGGCGTTGGTCTGACGCAGCCAGTTCGCCGCGCCCTCGCCGCCGTCTGCACCGTTGAGCAGGTAGATCGTCGGGGCGTTCGCATGGTCGTCCCTGGCCCGGATCGTGACGATCGGGATGTCGCGGTTCATGGCCTCGGAGTGCACCAGACGCTCCTCCATCCGCTTGTAGCGGTCGCCGGCCTTCCAGGTGGCCTGCTCGGCCTCGTTGGAGCCGTCCTCCGCCTGGTACACGTAGTCACGCCACGCGGCCTTGGATTCCTCGACGTAGTTCCTCTGCTCCGCTGCTGCGCGGGTGGGGAAGGGGTCGTTCACCGTCGCCGCGTCGCGGAAGTCCGAGGCCGGACGACCGTCGCCGGTCTCGGACTGCGCGGCGGTTGTCAGGGCTTCCCCGGCGACCGCGGCACCCGTGCCGAGCACGCTGATGACGGACAGGGGCAGGGCTGTGGCGACGGCCGCGGCCGTGACGCGGGCGATGGCGCGCTTGTTCATTCGGTCCTCAACAAGAAAGTCGGTAAATCGGTGCAAGGCAGACCCTGTCAGCATAGCCGGTGGGCCTTCCGGCTGTAAGCCAGGTTCCTGTTTCCTGTGGGGAAACGGTCGCGCCCGTGGCGGCGTTACCTCGGGGGAGGTCACCGGCGGTGCGGGCCCCACCCCCTCAGGGCCGGTGGAATGTCCCGGGGTGTAGCACTTGCCGTCGGCCGACCGTTTAAGGTTGAGTGCGACATCAAGACATCGAGACGCGCATCCCCGCACACGTGAAAGAGGAACCCCAGTGAATCTCGCCCCCATCGACCAGTTCATCGTCAGCTCCAACGAGGTGCTCGGCGGCAACATCAACCACTTCATCTCGTCGATCACCGACCTCGTCGTGCGTTTCATGTAGTAACAGGGCACCGTCCTGACCTGTACTTTCGTCAGGGAACACTGTGGACGGTGCCCCGGGTCCGCACACGGCGCCGGAAAAGTCGTATCCTTGACGGTGTGGCTGAACATTATGACGTAGTAGTAATCGGTGCGGGCCCCGGCGGATATGTCTCCGCCATCCGTGCGGCACAGCTGGGCCTGAAGACCGCAGTGATCGAGAAGCAGTACTGGGGCGGCGTCTGTCTGAACGTCGGCTGCATCCCCTCTAAGGCGTTGATCCGTAACGCGGACATCTCGCACATCCTCACCCACGACGCCAAGACCTTCGGCATCACCGGTGACAACATCAGCATGGACTACTCTGTCGCCCACAAGCGGTCCCGCAAGGTGTCCGCGGGCATCGTCAAGGGTGTCCACTTCCTGATGAAGAAGAACAAGATCACCGAGATCAACGGTGTCGGTTCCTTCACCGACGACCACACCGTCGAGATCACTGAGGGTGACGACGCCGGCAAGACCATCACCTTCGACAACGCCATCATCGCCTCCGGCTCCGTGGTGAAGTCCCTGCCGGGTGTGGAGATCGGCGGCAACATCGTCTCCTACGAGGAGCAGATCCTCGAGGAGAACGCCCCGAAGTCGATGGTCATCATCGGCGCCGGCGCCATCGGCATGGAGTTCGCCTACGTCCTGGCCAACTTCGGCGTGGACATCACCGTCGTCGAGTTCATGGACCGCGTTCTGCCCAACGAGGACAAGGACGTCTCCAAGGAGATCGCCAAGCAGTACAAGAAGCTCGGCGTGAACCTGAAGACCGGTCACAAGACCACCGCCGTGCGCGACCTCGGCGGCGACGCCGGCGTCGAGGTCGACATCGAGGCGGCCGACGGCTCCAAGTCCGAGACCATCAAGGCCGACCGCGTGATGGTCTCCATCGGTTTCGCCCCGCGTGTCGAGGGCTTCGGCTTGGAGAACACCGGTGTGAAGCTCACCGACCGCGGTGCCATCGACATCGACGAGCGCATGCGCACCAACGTCAAGGGCATCTACGCCATCGGCGACGTGACCGCCAAGCTGCAGCTGGCACACGTGGCGGAGGCGCAGGGCGTGGTCGCCGCCGAGACCATCGCCGGCGTGGAGACCCAGGAACTGGGCGACTACATGAACATGCCGCGCGCCACGTTCTGCAGCCCGCAGGTCGCGTCCTTCGGCTACACCGAGGAAGCGGCCCGCAAGATGGCCGAGGAGAACGGCCGCGAGATCAAGGTCGCGTCCTTCCCCTACAGCGCCAACGGCAAGGCGATGGGCCTCAACGAGGGTGTCGGCTTCGTGAAGATTGTCGTCGACGCCGAATACGGCGAGCTCATCGGTGGGCACATGGTCGGCCCGGATGTCTCGGAGCTGCTGCCCGAGCTGACGCTTGCACAGCGGTTCGACCTGACCGCCGAGGAGATCGGACGCAACGTCCACACCCACCCGACGCTGTCGGAGGCCGTCAAGGAGGCCGCCGAAGGCACCATGGGGCACATGATCAACCTGTAGTTCCCTGCAGATCCCTGCAGATCCCTGCAGCCTCCTGCCGTCCCGACGGGAGAAGTCCCCGCCCGTGCACGAGTTCACCCGTGAACCGTGCACGGGCGCAGTCTTATCCGCAGGACACACCCCGGTTCGGGTACGATTCTCGCCATCACGGTGGTCATACGTAGGCAGGAGGCAGGGACTGGCCATGGAGAAGGTAACAGTGATCGGTGTGATGGTCGACCGCGGCCTCCCCGAGAAGCGCGTCGTGCGTGTGCTCGAGAAACTCGGCGTCCACACTGACGAGACGCACCTCAGCGACGAGGACCTCATCGCCCTCGGCCTGCCGCGCGTCGTGGTGCGCACCAGTACCCTCCCGATGGGGCTCGACGGCAGCGTCCGGTTGTCCGACAGCGCCGGTGGGATCCTCGAGAACCACGGCTGGGACCGCATGATCTACGTGACCGACCTACCGCTGACCACCGAACGTCCCGTCATCAGCCAGACCGTGTACCGGGGCCGGGTGACGATGCTGTGCCTGCCCGCCTTCGGCCTGCTACGGGCCCAGGAGGGCCTGCGCCAGGAACTGAGCCGCCTGCTGAAGAACAAGCCCGCCGGCGCCGGTGTGCTGGAGGAGGTCTCGGACACCAGGGACATCGAGGGCGGTGACTCCGAGGCGGACACCACCCGGGTCATCGACGGATGGGGGCGGTCGCTGCGGCTCCTGCTCGGCATGGTCGCCGGCAACCGTCCGACCGAGCTGTACCAGGTCCTCACCGGCTGTCTGGCGATCGGCATCGCCACCGGTGCGTACGGCATCTTCTACGGCTCGATGTGGCAGATGTCGTACACCATCTCGATCCTGCGCATGTTCGTGATCAGCCTCGCCGCCGTCGGCGCACTGACCTTCTGGCTGATCTACCACAACGGACTGTGGAACCGGTGGCCCAAGCGTGACGGCGACGGGGTGGCCAAGTGGCGTGCCCGGATGGACAACCGGGCGACGTTGGTCACGGTGCTGATCGCCGCCGCGATGATCTACACCACGGTGTTCGTGGTCCTGCTGGTGCTGTCGATCGTCATCGTGGACACGAACTACTTCCGGGCGCAGGTCAGTGACGAGCCGTTCCCCTGGGGCTACGCTAAACTGGCCTGGTTGACCGCCTCGCTGGGGACGATGGCCGGCGCGATCGGCTCGAGCTTCGACAACGACGACGCCATCCGGGAAGCCACCTACAACCGGCGCGAGCACATCCGTCGCCAGATCACCGGCCTGTACGAGGACCAGCCGCCGAGCCGGTTCCGTGACCGCCGGTCCAGGTAGGGGAGCGGTACGGGGGGGGGTCGCGGTGCCGGGTGCAGGGGGCTCGGCGGCCTCGGTGGTCTCAGCGATCTCGGCGGTCGCGTCGATGGCCGCACCCCATAAGGGGCTGCTGCATATGCGACCTGGGGTTATGTGAGGATTAGATCGTTATTGGGTGCGATTGTGTAGGTCCGGGCGCATTGTGCAGGCTCAGGCGCATTGTCTGTCCCCGGGTGTCATGTCCGGCGCCGTCCGCCCATGAAAAAACCGGCCGGTCAGCATCTCTGCTGACCGGCCGGTCCGTTCCTCAGTCAGGAACCGTCGGGGAGGACTCCCCGGCAGGTCCTAGAACTGGGTCTCCTCGGTGGAGCCCTTCAGGGCGGTGGTGGAGGAGTTCGGGTCCACGGTGGTGGCGACGCGGTCGAAGTAGCCGGCGCCGACCTCACGCTGGTGCTTGACGGCGGTGAAGCCACGCTCCTCGGCGGCCTTGAACTCGCGGTTCTGCAGGTCGACGAAGGCGCTCATCTGGTTGCGGGCGTAGCCGTGGGCCAGATCGAACATGGAGTAGTTCAGGGCGTGGAAGCCGGCCAGGGTGATGAACTGGAACTTGAAGCCCATCGCGCCCAGCTCGTTCTGGAACTTGGCGATCTCGTCGTCGTCCAGGTGGGCGGACCACTTGAAGGACGGGGAGCAGTTGTAGGACAGCAGCTGGTCCGGGAACTCCTCGCGGACGCCCTCGGCGAACTTCTTGGCGAGCTCGAGGTCCGGGGTGCCGGTCTCCATCCAGATCATGTCCGCGTACGGAGCGTAGGACTTCGCACGGGCGATGCAGGGCTCGAGGCCGTTCTGGACGTAGTAGTACCCCTCGGCGGAACGCTCACCGGTGAGGAACTTCGCGTCGCGCTCGTCGACGTCGGAGGTCATCAGGGTGGCGGCCTCGGCGTCGGTACGTGCGATGACGACGGTCGGGGTGTTGGCGACGTCCGCTGCCAGGCGTGCGGAGTTCAGGGTGCGGATGTGCTGCTGGGTGGGGATCAGCACCTTGCCGCCGAGGTGGCCGCACTTCTTCTCCGAAGCGAGCTGGTCCTCCCAGTGGGTACCTGCGGCGCCGGCCTTGATCATGGCCTTCTGCAGCTCGTAGACGTTGAGGGCGCCACCGAAGCCGGCCTCACCGTCGGCGACGATCGGGACGAGCCAGTTGTCGACGGAGTCGTCACCCTCGACGCGGGAGATCTCGTCGGCACGCAGCAGTGCGTTGTTGATGCGCGAGACCACGGCCGGCACGGAGTTGGCCGGGTACAGCGACTGGTCCGGGTAGGTGTGGCCGGAGAGGTTCGCGTCACCGGCGACCTGCCAACCGGACAGGTAGACAGCCTTCAGGCCGGCGCGGACCTGCTGGACAGCCTGGTTACCGGTCAGGGCGCCGAGGGCGTTGATGTAGCCGTCGCCCTCCTGGGTCACGGCGTCCCAGAGGATCTCGGAGCCGCGGCGTGCGAGGGTGTGCTCCTCGACGACGGTGCCCTGGAGCTCGGCGACCTGCTCGGCGGTGTAATCGCGGGTGATCCCCTTCCAACGGGGGTTCTCGTCCCAGTCCTTCTGGATTTCGGCGGCGGTACGGGCCTGTCCGACGTTCGACATGTAAGTACTCACTCCCTTTAAGTGGTGAGAGATTGGCGGTAACGGCGCTCTACCCGGGGCACGCGGTGGACAAGAGCTCGTCCGCCGTCGGCCGGGTCGGCTGTACATGAGGATACCGATGGAAAAGGGCACGTCAAAAGGTTGGGGTGTTCCAGGTAACACCGGGGGTAGCCGGAAAAACGCTTCACCCCTGTTCTCTATATGCGGGACCAAACATCTCATGATGTGGGCAATTAATGCCACTTGCAGGACGAACGTGCGATCCCTGTCACGTTAGGTATACCTTCATAGCGATCATCTGCGCGCCCCGGGGTCTCCGGATATTCCCGTCCGTGGGGGTAACGGAACACCCCGTACGTTCAGTTGCTCGTCCTCGGTGACGTGGCTCACCTAGTCTTGGGGCTACAGCGACGGCCGCCCATCCGGCGTCCGTCCCGCACGTCCCATTTACGAAGGAGCAGTCAATGACGTCAGAGTCCCGGCAGACGGATCGGATCGCAGCAGGAGGCCTCCAAGTCTCCGCGACCCTCTACAACTTCGTGACCGACACCGTCCTGCCCCGGATCGGTGTCGACGCCGACACGTTCTGGGCCGGTTTCGGTGAGATCGTCGCCAAGCACACGCCGCGGAACCGCGAACTGCTCGCCGTCCGCGACGACCTGCAGGTCAAGCTCGACCAGTGGTACACCGAGAACCCCGGTGTCCAGGACCCCGAGAAGTACACCGCCTTCCTCAAGGAGATCGGCTACCTGGTCGACGAGCCCGGCGACTTCGAGATCTCCACCCGGAACGTCGACACGGAGATCTCCGAGACCGCCGGCCCGCAGCTGGTCGTCCCGATCCTCAATGCACGCTTCGCCCTCAACGCCGCGAACGCCCGTTGGGGTTCCCTCTACGACGCCCTCTACGGCACCGACGTGATCCCCGAGGACGACGGAGCCGAGAAGGGCAAGGGCTACAACAAGGTCCGCGGCGACAAGGTCATCGCCTGGGGCCGTGACTTCCTGGACCAGGCCGTGCCGCTGGAGTCCGGCTCGCACACCGACGTCGAGAAGTACGACGTCAGCTCCGACCGCTTCGTCGCCGTCATCGACGGCCGGGAGGTCCACCTGCAGGAGCCCGAGGTCTACGTCGGGTACGCCGGGGAGAAGGACGCCCCCACCGGCATCCTGCTGCGCCACAACGGCCTGCACCTCGAGATCCAGATCGACCCGTCGCACCCGGTCGGTGCCGACGACAAGGCCGGGGTCAAGGACATCCTCATGGAGTCCGCCGTCTCCACCATCATGGACTTCGAGGACTCCGTCGCCGCCGTCGACGCCACCGACAAGACCCTCGGCTACTCCAACTGGTTCGGACTGAACACCGGTGACCTCAGCGTCGAGGTCGCCAAGGGCGACAAGACCTTCACCCGTGCGCTGAACGACGACCGCACCTACACCGGCCGCGACGGCCAGGACCTGCGCCTGCACGGCCGCTCCCTGCTGTTCGTCCGCAACGTCGGGCACCTGATGCAGAACCCCGCGATCCTCGACGCCGACGGCGAGGAGATCTTCGAGGGCATCATGGACGCGGTCATCACCACCGCCTGCGCCATCCCCGGCACCGACCTGGACAACCCGCGCCGCAACTCCCGCACCGGCTCGATCTACATCGTGAAGCCCAAGCAGCACGGCCCGGACGAGGTCGCCTTCACCGGCGAGCTCTTCTCCGACGTCGAGGACCTGTTCGGCCTGCCCCGCAACACCCTCAAGGTCGGTGTCATGGACGAGGAACGACGCACCAGCGCCAACCTCGACGCCTGCATCGCCGCGTCCTCCGAGCGACTGGCCTTCATCAACACCGGCTTCCTCGACCGCACCGGCGACGAGATCCACACCTCCATGCTCGCCGGGCCCGTCGTCCGCAAGCCGGAGCTGCAGACCGCCGCCTGGAAGATCGCCTACGAGGACAACAACGTCGACGCCGGCCTCGCCCACGGCCTGCCCGGCAAGGCGCAGATCGGTAAGGGCATGTGGGCCAAGACCGAGCTGATGGCGGACATGATCCGCGAGAAGATCGGCCAGCCGCGGGAGGGCGCGACCACCGCGTGGGTCCCGTCGCCGACCGGCGCCAGCCTGCACGCCACCCACTACCACCTCGTCGACGTCTTCTCCGTCCAGGAGAAGCTCCTGTCCGACGGGCGTCGCGACACCCTCGGCGACCTGCTGACGCTGCCTGTCCAGCCCGAGGCCGGCTGGACCGAGGAGCAGATCAAGGAAGAGGTCGACAACGACTGCCAGTCGCTGCTGGGCTACGTCGTCCGCTGGGTCGAACAGGGCGTGGGCTGCTCCAAGGTCCCCGACATCCACGATGTCGACCTGATGGAGGACCGCGCCACGCTGCGCATCAACTCCCAGATCCTGGCAAACTGGCTGAAGCACGGCATCGTCAGCGAGGAGCAGGTCACCGACGCCCTGGAGCGCATGGCGAAGATCGTCGACGGGCAGAACGCCGGCGACCCGGAGTACCGCAACATGTCGGACGACTTCGACGCCTCCATCGCCTTCCAGGCAGCCAAGGACCTGGTCTTCAAGGGCACCGAGAGCCCGGCCGGTTACACCGAGCCGATCCTGCACGCGCGTCGTCGTGAGTTCAAGGAGAAGAACGGGATCGCGTAAGCGGCACCGTAGGCTGCGAACCGTAGTACGCGACAGCGCGTGGCAGCACGTCGCAGCGCGTGGCAGCACGCAGCAACCCCGGAGGTTGGTCCCACCGACCTCCGGGGTTGCTGCGTGTGACGGGAGAGCGGCGGGAGAGCGGCGTGGGCCTGACGGGCAGCAGACGCCCGGTCGGCGCACTATCATTGGCCCCCTGACACGATCCCCCCACCGAGGAGTACGCCCAGGATGCCTGACCTGAGAACCTTCGACGCCGTCCTCTTCGACCTGGACGGTGTCATCACACCCACCGCGGACCTGCACCGCGCCGCATGGGCGACGATGTTCACCGAGTTCCTGCAGGACCGGGGCGCCGCGCCCTACACGGAACAGGACTACTACGACCACCTCGACGGACGCTCCCGCGACGAGGGGGTCCAGGCACTGCTGGCGTCCCGCGGCATCACACTGCCGCTCGGGGACGCGGCGACGGCCACGCCGACCGAGGACACCGTCGTCGGCCTCGGGCTGCGTAAGAACGAGGACTTCCTGCGCGTCCTGAGCCAGGGGATGGACCCCTATCCGGGATCGGTGGCGTTGCTCGACGAGCTTGACAGCCTCGACGACCCCGGCACCGCCGGCAAGCCCGGCACCGCCCCGCAGGTGGCGATCGTCAGCTCCTCGAAGAACGCACGCCAGGTCCTCACCGCCGCCGGGCTGGTCGACCGCTTCGGGCTCATCGTCGACGGCACGGTGGCCGCGGCCGAAGGCCTCCTGGGCAAACCGGCGCCCGACACGTACCTCTTCGCCGCCCGCTCGCTCGGGGTCGACCCGTCCCGCGCCGTCGTCGTGGAGGACGCCACGTCCGGTGTCGCCTCCGGGCGTGCCGGCGGCTTCGGCCTCGTCGTGGGTGTCGACCGGGGCGCGGGACATGAGACACTGCTCGACGCCGGTGCGGACATCGTCGTGTCCGACCTGGCTGAACTGACCACCAACGAATCCGGAGACGACGCACGATGAGCGGAAATGACGCGACCGACGGCAGCGGAACGAACGGGAGCCGGAACACGGCGTTCGAGAAGTTCCTCGACCAACGTCGACGGGTGGCGTCCGTCGTCAACCGTCCGATCGACACGGCGGACATGGCCGACGCCGCCGAGGTGGCCGGGGTCGCCGACACCGTGGGCGGCGCGGACGGGGAGGGGTTGTTCCCCACCGGCTACCGGGCCGACCAGCACCACCACGACGCCGACCCCACCGAGGGCATCGACCGGGAGAACAACCCGGTCGACGAGTGGGGCTGGTACGAGAAGCGCCCCGAGCGCACCTCCCTCGGCCTCACCGAGAGCCATTTCGCGCTGAGCAACGGCTACCTCGGTGTGCGCGGCACCCCGCCGGAGGGGCGTGACTCGGAGGAACACGGCACCTTCATCAACGGTGTGCACGAGACCTGGCCGATCTCCCACGCCGAGGACGCCTACGGGCTGGCGCGTGAAGGCCAGGCCATCGTGCAGGTCCCCGACGCCAAGACCCTGCGCATCTACATCGACGACGAGCCGCTGCGCCTGTCCCAGAACGAGATCGAGGACTACTCCCGTGGTCTCGACTTCCGCGACGGTGTCCTGCGGCGCAGCTTCGTCTGGCGCACCCCGTCCGGCAAGCGGGTGCGGATCACCAACGAGCGCATGGTGAGCTTCAGCGAACGCCACCTGATGGTCACCAGCACCGAGATCGAACTGCTCGACGCGCCCGCCGCGGTGGTCGTGTCCTCCCAGATCCTCAACCGGCAGGACGGGGAGGACGAGTACTCCACGGTCGTCGACCACACCGGCACCACCGCGGACGGCCCGGTCGGGGTCGGTGACGGGGCGGACCCGCGCAAGGCCGAGCAGTTCTCGCAGCGGGTCTTCCTGCCCACCTACCAGGCGCAGCCCGAGGACGAGCGGGTGACCCTGGGCTACCGTGTGAACCACTCCGGCATGACCGTGGCGGTCAGCATGGACCACGAGCTCGAGCTCACCGGTGCCGACGCGGACGGCGACCACGCCGTCGACGGGGTGGAGGTGCACACAGAACTGCGTGAGGACGTGGCCCGGGTGGTGTACCACATGGCGGGACGCACCGGGATGAAGCTGCGGCTGGAGAAGTTCATCTCCTACCACTCGTCCCGTCATGTCGCCGCCGACGAGCTGGCGTTCCGCTGTGCACGGACCATCAACCGTGCCAAGGCCGTGGGGTTCCGCGCCCTGCAGGAGCAGCAGAAGGCCTGGTTGGCGGATTTCTGGGACCGGTCGGACGTGCGCATCCCGGGGCAGCCGGAACTGCAGCAGGCCGTGCGGTGGAACATCTTCCAGCTGATCCAGGCGTCCGCACGCGCGGAGACCCAGGGCGTGGCGGCCAAGGGACTCACCGGGTCGGGCTACGGCGGGCACTACTTCTGGGACACGGAGATCTACGTGATGCCGTTCCTCACGTACACCAACCCGCAGGTCGCCCGGAACGCGATGCGTTTCCGCTACAAGATGCTGCCCGCCGCCCGCGAGCGCGCCCTGGAGCTGGCGCACGACGGCGTGCTCTTCCCGTGGCGCACCATCAACGGCCACGAGTCCAGCGCCTACTACGCCGCCGGCACGGCGCAGTACCACATCGACGCGGACATCAGCTACGCGCTGATGAAGTACATCTACGCCACCGGTGACACCGACTTCCTGCTGGACGAGGGCATCCACATCCTCGTCGGCACCGCGCGGTTCTTCATGTCCCTCGGGTTCTTCAACGCCTCGGGAACCCGTTTCGAGATCCACTCGGTGACCGGGCCGGACGAGTACACCACCGTGGTGAACAACAACCTGTACACGAACGTCATGGCGCAGTACAACCTCCGCGTCGCGGCGGAGGTCGTGCGTCAGATGCGGTCCGACCGGCCGGGCGCCTACCGCGACATGATGCGTCGGACGGGGCTCAGCGAGGACGAACTGTCGCTGTGGGACCGCGCCGCCGACGCCATGTACATCCCCTTCAACGAGTCGACCAAGGTCAACCCGCAGGACGACCAGTTCATGCAGCGGCAGCTGTGGACCCTCGACGACCCGGAGACCGGGCCGAAGCGGCCGCTGCTGCTGCACTACCATCCGCTGACGATCTACCGGTACCAGGTCCTCAAGCAGGCGGACGTGGTGCTGGCGTTGTTCCTGCAGGGCTCCCAGTTCGACGAGGAGACCAAGCGCCGCGACTACAACTACTACGACCGCCTGACCACCGGGGACTCCTCGTTGTCGGCCGTGGTGCAGTCGATCATGGCCGCGGAGCTGCGGATGCACGACAAGGCACTGGACTTCTTCCGCCGCGGGCTGTTCATCGACCTCAACAACCTGCACGGCAACACCGCCGACGGGGTGCACATCGCGTCCTGCGGCGGGGTGTGGAGCTGCCTGGTGTACGGCTTCGGCGGTTTCCGCGACCACTACGGGCAGTTCACCATCGACCCGCGGGTCCCGGAGGAGTGGGGCGCGCTCGAGTACTCGGTCACCCTGCGTGGCCGCACCGTGCGGGTCTCGGTGACGGACGGGGAGGTGACCCTGCGTACCGACGACGGCGACCCGGAGGCTGTCGGCCCGATCACGGTGTGCGGCGAGGAGACGATGGTCAGCTCCGAGCCGGTGACCGTCCGCGGGGAGACACTGCTGCGCGCCGGGTGACGGGGCCACCGGTCAACCGACCAGCGTCCCGTCGCGCATCTCCACCACCCGGTCGGCGAGGTCCAGCTGACTACGGTCGTGGGTGACCAGCACCGTGGCCAGGCCCCGGTCGGTGGTGAGCCCACGCAACAGTTCGACGATTCGACGGGACAGCCGGTGGTCCAACGCCGAGGTGGGTTCATCGGCCAGCAGCAGCGCCGGCTCCCCGGTCAACGCCCGGGCGATGTTCACCCGTTGCCGCTGACCGCCGGACAGCTGGTGGGGCCTGCGGTCGCCGTACCCTTCCAACCCGACGCGCGCGAGGAGCCCGTCGGCCCGGCGGCGTCGTCCCCGGGTGATCCTGGTACCACGGATGTGGTCGGTGACCAGCAGTTGTTCGCGGACGGTCAAGGAGTCGAGCAGGTTCGGCGACTGGAAGACCATGCCGGTGCCGCCCCGGACGTCCACGACACCGGAGTCGGGGGAGGAGAGCCCGGCGGCGACGGAGAGCAGGGTGGACTTCCCGGAGCCGGATTCACCGACGACGGCGGTCAACTCGCCGGCACGGGCGGAGAACGAGACGTGCTCCAGCGCGGTGACGGTGTGGCCGCCGTCCGGGTAGGTCACGGTGACGTCGTGCAGGGTCAGGACGGTCATGATGATGCTCCTAGGGCGAGATGGGGGTCGACGGTGGAGACGCGGCGCATGGCGGCGAGGGCGCCGCACATTCCGAGCAGGAGGACGCCGGCCGGCGGCAGCAGGAAGGTCCAGGCGGTCGTCGCGAACGGGACGGTGCCTGCGGCCAGGGAACCGAGCAATGCGCCGGCCACGCCGCCGGCGGTCACCCCGAGGGCGAGGATCACGGCGGCCTGGACCGCGGTGTCGGTGACGACGTAGCGGGTGGTGGCGCCGAGTGCCCTGAGGACTGCGATGTCCCGGGTGCGCTGGATCGTCCACACGCTGAGGAACGCCATGACCACGAGTGCGGAGATGCCGTACAGCAGTCCCTGGATCGCCAGCAGCGAGCCACGTTCGGACTGGTAGGCGGGTAGCGCGGCGAACGAGTCCCGGACGGTGGCGGTCACGGTACCGGTGCGCTCGGCGGCGGCGTCCCACGCGTCGTCGTCGAGGTCGGCGGTGACCATGAGGACGGTGGGGGAGTCCGCCCCGGTCCGGTCCTTCCAGGTGCCCAGGTCGGCCCAGACGACGGGCTGGTGGTTCAGGTACTCGGTGTCGGCGGTGCCCCCGAGACTGTCCGGGAGGAGCAGGCCGCTGCGGGGGACGTCACCACCGGGGACCCGGGTGCCGGGCGGCAGCCCCATCAGGGTGACCGGTTCGGGGGAGCCGTCGACGTCGACCCGGGTGTTGGCGATTCCCAACGGGACGACGTCGGCGGTCGGGCCGGCGGCCTCGCGCCATGCGTCCCGGTCGCGGTCGGTCACGGTGGAGGAGGTGAAGGACGGGTCGTCGCCGGTGCCGAAGATGAACCGGTCGGGCCCCAGCGCCTTCAGTGCCGAGGTGTTCTGGTCCGCCAGGCCACCGGTCAGGCCGGTGAGCATGACCAGCAGCAGCGTGATCAGGGCCACGACCGAGGTGATCAGCGTGAACCGTCCCTTGGCTGTAGTGATGTCTCTGAGGCCCAGGTACATGGGCGTCCTCCTGTGAAGGTCGGGGATGTGTCGGTGACCTGCCGGTCGCGGTCGCCGTCCCCTGATCCTCGTCCGCGGCGGTGGTGCGGCACATCGACCGCAGTGCCGGTTTCCCGGTCAACCGTTCGGTCGATGCCACGCCGGTGGTGGTGCACCTACACTCGGGCCGGTGAACCCGCACACCTCCCTGCCGCACATCCTCGGCACCCTGCGCATCGCCCTGCACGTGGTCTTCGCCGCGTTGTCGGGGTTCGCCCTGGTCCGGGTCGTGGCCGATGGGGCCGGGGCGGATCAGCCGGGTCAGGTCGTCCGGGCGACGGCGGGGGCGGCGGTGATCCTGCTGCTCGCCGCCGTCTACCTGGCGGGGACCGTCGCGGAGAAACGTGTCGCGGACGGCCGGGCGCCGGGGCGTGGTCGGCTGCGGGTGTCGGCGCCCTGGTGGCTGGGGGTGTTGCTGGTGCTGTGGGCCGTCGCGACGGCGCTGAGCCATCATGCGGTGTGGCTGCTGTTCCCGCTGACGTTCCTCATCCTCGCGGTACTGGACATGTACCGCGGGCTGACGTTCGGCGCGGTCCACACCGGTGCCCTCGTCCTGGCGTGGATGGTGGGTGCGTTCGTCCCGCCGCTGACCGGGCAGGGAGGTGGGGTCGCCGCGGTGGTCGGCCCCGGCATCGGCGTGGTCTTCGCCGCGGGGGCGTACTGGACCTACCGGGCGCTCGCCGCGGAGGCGGAGCGCCAGCGGGCCACCGCCGACGAACTACGCAGGACGCGCGACCGCCTGTTGGCCACGGAGAAGAACGCCGGACGCCTGGAGGAACGGGAACGCATCTCCCGCGACATCCACGACACCCTCGCCCAGGGCTTCAACGCGGTGGTCCTGCTGTCCCGCGCCGCGTCGACGGCGGTCGGTCAGGGGCGGACGGACGACGCACTCGGACAGCTCGCCCTGATAGAGAGGACGGCGGGAGAGAATCTCGGCGACACACGGCTCCTCATCCGGGACCTGGCGGCGGGCCGGCCGGACGAGCCGCCGGAGCCGGTGGAGGCGGCGTTGCGCCGGATCGTCGACGACGTCACCGCCACCCAGCGGGCGCTGGGCGACGGGCTGACCGTCGACCTGGCCGTGCAGGCGGACGTGGCCGGCCGGACGCTCCCCGCGCCTGTGCGCGACGCGGTGGTCCATGTCGTGAAGGAGTCGTTGACCAACGTGGTCAAACACGCCGGCGCCAGGGAAGCCGTCGTCCGTCTCGACGTGGAGGACGGCGTGCTGGTGCTCGACGTCGACGACGACGGGCGGGGCATCGACCTCGACGAGGTCGTCCGTCCGGCCGGTGACGGGTACGGGTTGACCGGGATGCGGTTGCGGGTCGCCGAGGCAGGCGGCGACTTCGACGTCCTCACCGGTGACGGCACGTGCGTCGCGGTGCGCTTCCGCCTGGATGACCGGGACCCCCGGGAGGACCCGTCATGAGCGGGCGGGACGGTGCCCCGGTGCGGGTGATGCTCATCGACGACCACCCGGTTGTCCGCGCCGGGCTCCGGGCGATCCTCGACGGATTCGGGGACGTGACCGTCGTCGCCGAGGGGGAGGACGGGGCGGAGGCGGCGCGCGCCGTAGAGCTCGGGGCCGACGTCCTGGTGATGGACATCCAGATGCCCGGCACCGACGGGATCACGGCCACCCGGGACACCGTCGCGGCCGGCGGACCGCCGGTGCTGGTGTTGACCACCTACGACACCGGCCACCACATCCGCGACGCCCTCGAAGCCGGTGCGACCGGGTACCTCCTCAAGGACGCACCGCAGGACGTCCTGCACCGGGCGGTGCTGGACACCGCGGCGGGCCGTCGGACACTGGCACCGGACGTCGCGGCCAGCCTCGCCGACCAGCTCGGTCAGGCCGGGGAGTCGCTGTCGCGCCGGGAGGTGGAGATCCTGGAGGCGTTGGCCACCGGGGCGAGTAACCGTGCGATCGCGGGGCACTTCGTGATCTCACTGGCCACGGTCAAGACCCATCTGATACATATTTATCAGAAGTTGGGGGTCGGGAACCGCACGGCCGCGGTGGCCGAGGCACGGCGACGTGGGCTGGTGGTGTGATCTTATTCACGGGGGTGGGGGTCGGTTGGTACTTGCCACTATGAGGGTCGTACAGTGTCTATGACACTGGAGGTGCCATGACTGTTAAATACGACGATCCCGCCGCAATCGAGCACGGGAAAATTTCCATCAAACCGTTGAGGGAGAAGCCGGGCTTCCCCTCCTGGGCGATGAAGCTGACGATGGCCGTGACGGGCATCATCTTCGCCCTCTATGTTCTCGTCCACATGGTCGGAAACCTGAAGGTCTACACAGGTGCCGACCACTTCAACGAATACGCGGGCTTCCTGCGTAGCGTCGGTGAGCCGCTCATCCCGCACGAGGGCTTCCTCTGGATCGCGCGCGTGGTCCTGCTGGTCTCGCTCATCCTGCACGTGTGGTGCGCATTCGCCCTGAAGAAGCGGTCGCGCGAGTCGCGTGGCTCGTTCAAGCGCACCGGCAAGGTCGGTGGGCTGAACACCTTCACCGCCAGCTCGATGCTGGGTACCGGTGTGGTGCTGCTGCTGTTCATCATCTTCCACATCCTCGACCTGACGATCGGTGCGGAGCCTGCCGCGTCGACCGTCTTCGAGCACGGTGAGGTGTACGCCAACCTGGTGGCCTCCTTCGAGCGCCCGGTTGTCGCGATCTTCTACATCCTGTGCATGGTCGTCCTCTTCCTGCACCTGAGCCACGGGATCTGGACCGCGTCCTCCGACCTGGGGATCACCGGTCACCGGACCCGTCAGGTCATGCTGTGGATCGCCTACCTGCTGCCCGCCGTCGTCATGATCGGCAACATCTCCATCCCGCTGATGGTGATGTCCGGCGTGGTGGATTAGTCCGGGTTCATCAGGGATCACAGGGACCACAGGGACCAAGGAGAGAGAAGAGACTATGGGAATCAGTAAGCCCCACCCGCACAACCAGACCCCGGACTTCGACTACGACGAGGCTCTGCAGGCCTTCTCCGCGCCGAAATCCGCCGTGGACGGTGTCGCCGTCGGCAAGGTCATCGGCGACAACGCCCCGCACGAGGTCGGTCAGCAGGAGCAGTGGCAGTTCGACAAGGAGCACTTCAAGCTCGTCTCGCCGCTGAACCGCGCCAAGTTCCGCATCCTGATCGTCGGCACCGGCCTGGCCGGTGGCGCGGCGGCCGCGGCCCTCGGTGAGCTCGGCTACGACGTCAAGGTCTTCACCTACCACGACAGTCCCCGTCGCGCGCACTCCATCGCCGCGCAGGGTGGCGTGAACTCGTCGCGGTCGAAGAAGCTGGACAACGACTCGACCTACAACCACACCAAGGACACCGTCAAGGGCGGCGACTACCGGTGCCGTGAGAACGACTGCTGGCGTCTGGCCATGGAGTCCGGCAAGGTCATCGACCACATGAACGCCATCGGTGCCCCGTTCTCCCGCGAGTACGGCGGAACCCTGGCCACCCGTTCCTTCGGTGGTGTGCAGGTCTCCCGCACCTACTACACCCGTGGGCAGACCGGTCAGCAGCTGCAGCTGGCGACGACCTCGGCCCTGTACCGTCAGATCGGTGCCGGCAACGTCGAGATCTTCACCCACTCCGACGTCCAGGACATCATCGTCGAGGACGGAGTGTGCAAGGGTATCGTCACCCGCAACATCATCACCGGTGAGCTGTCGACCCACACCGGCCACGCCACCGTGCTGGCCACCGGCGGGTACGGCAACGTCTACCACATGTCCACGCTGGCCAAGAACTCCAACGCCAGCGCGATCATGCGTGCCTACGAGCAGGGCGCCTACATGGCGTCCCCGTCGTTCGTGCAGTTCCACCCGACCGGTCTGCCGGTCAACTCCGACTGGCAGTCCAAGACGATCCTGATGTCGGAGTCGCTGCGTAACGACGGCCGCATCTGGACGCCGATCAAGAAGGGCGACGACCGTCACCCCAACGACATCCCCGAGGACGAGCGCGACTACTTCCTCGAGCGTCGTTACCCGGCCTTCGGCAACCTGGTCCCGCGTGACATCGCCTCCCGTGCGAACGCGCAGCAGATCAACGCCGGCTACGGTGTCGGTCCGAAGAAGAACTCGGTCTACCTGGACCTCACCCACGCCATCAAGAAGCTGGGCGAGGACACCATCCGCGAGCGCTACTCGAACCTGATCCAGATGTACGAGGAAGCCATCGGCGACGACGCGTACAAGGAGCCGATGCGTATCGCCCCGACCTGCCACTACACCATGGGTGGTCTGTGGACCGACTTCCACGAGATGACCTCGATCCCGGGTCTGTTCTGCTCCGGTGAGTCGTCCTGGATGTACCACGGCGCCAACCGCCTGGGTGCGAACTCGCTGCTGTCGTCTTCCGTGGAGGGCTGGTTCACCCTGCCGTTCACCGTCCCGAACTACCTGGCCCCGCTGCTGGGTCAGGACGCCCCGGACACCGAGTCGGCCGCCGCCAAGGCCGCGCTGAAGCGGACCGAGGAGCGCATCGACCGCATCCTGAACATCCGTGGCCCCAACCCGCACGGCGCGGAGTACTACCACCGCCAGCTCGGTGAGATCCTCTACCGCTGCTGTGGTGTGGCACGTACCGTCGAAGGTATGCAGGCCGGCATCGACGAGATCCGGAAGGTCCGTGCGGACTTCTGGGAGAACGTCTTCGTGCCGGGTGGCAAGGACGAGATGAACCAGGCGCTGGAGAACGCGATCCGCGTCGCCGACTACCTGGATCTCGGTGAGCTGATGTGTGTCGACGCCCTGGACCGTGACGAGTCCTGTGGTGCGCACTACCGCGAGGACCACCTCGACGAGGACGGCGAAGCCGAGCGCAACGACGACGAATGGTGCTTCGTCTCGGCGTGGGAGCCGGGCGACAAGCCGGAGACGTTCATCCGTCACTCGGAGCCGCTGTACTTTGACCGCATCCCGCTGATGACAAGGAACTACAAGTAATGAAACTGCATCTTGAGATCTGGCGTCAGGCGGACCACACCTCGGAGGGCCACTTCGAGTCGGTGGACGTCCCCGATGCCGAGCAGGCAATGTCCATCCTGGAGCTGCTCGACCACGTCAACACGACGTACGTCGAGGCCGGCAAGGAGCCCTTCGCCTTCGCCTCCGACTGCCGTGAGGGTATCTGCGGCACCTGTGGCCTGATGGTCAACGGGCGTCCGCACGGTCCGGACAAGAACAAGCCGGCCTGCCAGCAGCGCCTGTACAGCTTCAACGACGGCGACAGCATCAAGCTCGAGCCGCTGCGCTCCGCGGCGTACCCGGTGATCAAGGACATGGTCGTCGACCGGTCCGCACTGGACCGCGTCATGGAGAAGGGCGGCTTCGTGTCCATGGCGGCCGGTACCGCACCGGACGCCGACAGCCTCCTGGTCAACCACGAGGACGCCGAGCTGGCCCTCGACCACGCCGCCTGCATCGGTTGCGGTGCCTGCGTGGCCGCCTGCCCGAACGGTGCGTCCCACCTGTTCACCGGTGCGAAGCTGGTCCACATGACCCTGTCCCCGCTGGGGCGCCAGGAGCGTGGACGCCGTGCCAAGAACATGGTCGACGAGGCCGAGGGAACCTTCGGTCCCTGCTCCCTCTACGGCGAGTGCGCCGACGTCTGCCCGGCGGGTATCCCGCTGACGGCCGTCGCCGCGATCACCAAGGAGCGGGCGCGCGCGGCGATCCGCGGCAAGGCCGACTAGGACCGACGGGTTCCCCCGTCCGGTGCACGGGTAGGCCCCGGCCGTACCCGTGCGCTAGGCTCATGTTGTCACCCGGGCAGAGAGAAGCACCGGGCACACCGAAAGACGAAAGAGGATAACGATGTCCGCTGATCTCGACACGAAGGGCCAGTTCTCGGCTTCGCCGGAGTACCTGGACGGCTACGTCCCGTCCAGCTGGGACGCGCCGCATTCTTCACTGCAGCGCGGCGTGACCTGGATGTCCATGGGGCTGCTGGTCGTCTCGGTCGCCATCATGGGTATCGGGATCTTCGGCTTCGCCGCCTACAGCGTCGGCGCCCAGGAGCACGGCGTGACCATCGGCATCGTCGGCTGGGTCGCCGGTGTGGTCCTGCTCCTCGCGTCCTTCTTCGGTATCCACATCGGCCGCAGCGGTACCCGCGCGTACCGCAAGCGGACCGGTCGGGTCTACTAGACCCGCCCCGTCACCTGCGCCTCCAGCGCACGTCAGCCCCCTGGTCTGCCCCGGCAGACAGGGGGCTGACGTCTGTGCGGGGGTCTGTGCTGGGATCTGTGTCCGGTTCTGGTGGAATAATGGGCCGGGTGACATCCTCCGCGAAGAACAGCCCCACCGACAACCGGCTCTCCGTCCCCGGTCCCTCCCCGGAGTCCGAGGCGGCGCGCCGTCGTGACCTGCGCCGTCACAAGGCGTTCGCCACCAGCCTCCTGGTCGTGGCCACACTGGTCTACCTGCTGTGCCGGTGGTTGGAGGCCACCGGACGGGACGGCGCGTGGACGGGGTACGTCCGCGCCGCCAGCGAGGCCGGCATGGTCGGGGCGCTGGCGGACTGGTTCGCCGTGACCGCCCTGTTCCGGCACCCGCTGAGGATCCCGATCCCGCACACCGCGATCATCAAACGCAAGAAGGACCAGGTCGGCCACGCATTGAGCTCCTTCGTGGGGGAGAACTTCCTCAACGCCGCCCTGATCACCGAGAAGCTCAGCCAGGCCCGCATCCCGGAACGCGCCGCGGACTGGGTACTGGACCAGGGCGGTGCGGAACGCACCGGCGTGGAGGCGTGCCGCCTGATCGACCTGGTCGTCAACGGGGTCGACCCGGCGGAGGCCGACCAGCTCCTGCGCACCCTGGTGGTGGACAAGGTCTCCGAACCGACGTGGGGTCCGCCGCTCGGCCGCGGCCTGGAACAGCTCATCAGCGAGGGGCGGACCGAGCCGCTCGTCGACGCGGTGGTTGTCTGGCTGGACGACAAGGCCCGTGACAGCGAGTACCTCATCGTCCGGCTCCTGGACGAGCGCACCCCCACCTGGGCGCCCCGGTTCGTCCGCGACCTCGTCGGCGACAAGGTCTACAGCGAGGTGGTGAACTTCACCGCGGACGTCCGCAACAACCCCGAACACGAGGCGCGTCACGCCATCCGCCGGTTCATCGGACAGCTCGCGCAGGACCTGCAGCACGACCCGACGATGATCGCGCGGGTGGAGAACCTCAAAGCCGACATCATGAACTCGGCCACCGTGCAGGCCCTGCCCGGGGTGTTGTGGGAGTCGGTGCGGTCCACGCTGACGACGATGGCGCGCGACGAGGACTCGGTGCTGCGGACGAAGATCGTCACCTGGGTCTCGGAGTTCGCCACCCGTGTCCGCACCGAGGAGCAGCTGCGTGAGTCCCTGGAGAAGCGCCTCGTGGGGGCCGCGGCGTACCTGGCGGAGAACTACGCCGGCGAGGTGACGGGCATCATCGGCGAGACCGTCGAGCGCTGGGACGCCGACGAGGCCAGCGACCGGATCGAGCTGATGGTGGGCAAAGACCTGCAGTTCATCCGCGTCAACGGCACCGTCGTGGGGTCGCTGGCGGGGCTGGCGATCTACTCGGTGTCCGAGCTGATGTTCACGGTGCTGTGAGGTCGGATAGGATCGGGAACCATGATCGATCTTGTGAACATGGCCTTCCGGGGCCTGAACTACCTGCAGCTCGCCTTCGTGTTCCTCGTGGCCATCGCGGCGATCTGGGGTGCGATTCAGGTCGCCATGACCAGGGACGACGCCTTCACGGTCATCGACCGGTCGAAGCAGAACTGGCTGCTGCTGCTCGGCGGGGCGGGTCTGGGCGTGCTGGTGCTCGGGCCGATGGTGTCGATGATCTGGATCGTCGGCGCGGTGATCGTGGGGATCTACTGGCAGGACATCCGGCCGTCGATCCGTGACGTGCTCGGCAACGCCCAGTGAGTGGCGGTGCCCGCGTCGAACGGGTGATGCTCGACCCCACCTGCACCAGGGAGGACGCCGACGCCCTCGTCACGCACGCGGTGGACCACGGTGACGTGGCGGTGTGCGTGCCCCCGACACTGTTCCCGCTGCGACACGCCCCGGAGACGCTGCGGCTGGTCACCGTCGCCGGGTACCCCAGCGGGAAACACCATCCGCTCGTCAAGGCCAGCGAGGCCCACATGGCGGTCGTCAACGGGGCACACGAGGTCCATGTGGTCCTTGACCCGGCGTATGTGGCCGCCGGCGACGTCAACGCGATGATCAGTGAGATCGTGACACTGCGCGAGGCGGTGCCGTCTCCGGCGGTGCTGCGGGTGGCCCCGGGCGAGTACGGGGTCGACCCCGACGACGAGCGGCTGCGGGCATTCTGCCGGGCCGCGGTGACCGCCGGGGCGGACATGGTCTCCGCCGGGTCCCAGCATGAGGCCGGTGTGATGCTGGATGCGGTGCAGGGGACACCAGTGACCGTGGCGTCGCCGGTCGACCTCCCCGGCGTGGCCCGCGTGACAGTGCCGCGCTGAAGTTCCTGAGGCTCTTGAGGCTGTTGGGGCCGCTGAGCCCCTGAGCCCCTGAGCCCTCCGGCGGCCACGCGAAAAAAGTCTGGCACCGTGCAGCAGAATCGCCCCTCCTGCTGCACGGTGCCAGACTTTTCCCGAGGCCCGAGGCGCCCCGCCGGCGCTGACCTCAGTCGTAGTTCGCCTCCACCAGCTCGGCGAAGTGCGCCTCGACCGGGGCGCGGCGGAGTTTCAGGGACGGGGTCAGTTCGGCGTCCTCGACCGTCAGGTCACGGGGGAGGATCCGGAAGGTCTTGATCTGCTCCCACCTGTTCAGCGTGCCGTTCAGTTCGTCCACGTAGCCCTGGACCATCGCCTGGGTCCGCGGGTCCGCCGCGATCCGTGAGTAGTCCCCGCTGACCCCCGTACGCTGCGCCCACGCGGTGAGGGCGTCCGGGTCCAACGCCACCAGGGCGCTCACGTAGGGGCGCCCCTCGCCGATGACCACCAGGTTCGAGGCGACCGGGCACAGTCCCTTGAACTCCGCCTCGATCAACGCCGGTGCCACGTACTTGCCGTTGGACGTCTTGAACAGCTCCTTCTTGCGTCCGGTGACGCGGATGTACCCGTCGGTGTCGAGCTCACCGATGTCGCCGGTGTGCATCCAACCGTCGGCGTCGAGGGCCTCGGCCGTGGCTTCCGGGTTGTTGTGGTAGCCGTCCATCACCCCGGCCCCGCGGAAGAGGATCTCGCCGTCGTCGGCGATGCGCACCTCCATCCCGTCCAGCGGCCGGCCGATGACCCCGGTCCGGTAGCCTCCCGGTGTCCCGAGGCAGGATCCGCCGCCGGATTCCGTCATGCCGTAGGCCTCCAGGATGATCATCCCGGTCGCCCCGAACCACCGGGAGACGTCGGCGTTCAACGCGGCGGAGCCGGAGATGAAGTAGCGGATCCGTCCGCCGAAACGTTCGCGCACCGTGGCGAACACCAGGCGGTCGGCCAGCCGTGCCTGGAGCCGGACCCAGCGCGACGCGGTCGTGGACCCGTCGCCGTGGTCCGCCTCGAAGACCGCGGTACCGACCCGGCCGGCCCAGTGGAAGAGCTTCTCCCGGATGCCGAACGGGCCCGGGTCCTCCGCCATCTTCGTCACGACACCGTTGTAGGCCTTCTCGAAGATCCGCGGGGCGGAGCCCATGAAGGTGGGCCGCACCACGGGGAGGTTCTCGACGATGCGTTCCACCCGGCCGTCGATGGCGGTTTCGAACCCGATGTGCACCGGTGTCATCAGCAGCAGCTTGCCCATCACGTGCGACAGCGGGAGCCACAGGAACTGCTTGTCGTCGATCGTGATCATCTCGTCGGGCGACGACCGGTGCAGCGTCCCGTCCAGCGTCAGGACCTCGAACACCAGCACGCGGTGGGGGAGCAGCACACCCTTGGGGCGTCCTGTGGTGCCGGAGGTGTAGATCAGGGTGGCCAGGTCGTCCAGGTCGGTGGAGTCGATGCGTGCGTCGATCTCGCCCGGGTGCGTCGACAGCCGGTCACGGCCCCGGCGCCGCAGCTCCTCCATACTGATCACCCAGGACGCATCGGCGTCGGCGGGTACGGTGTCGTCGAGCACGACGACGGTGTGCACCTTGGGGATCCTGTCGCGCAGACCGCTGAGCTTGGCGAGTTGCCCGGCGTCCTCGACGAAGACGACGCGGCTGTCGGAGTCGTCGATGATGAAGCAGACGTCCTCGGCGAGTGTGGTCGGGTAGACGGTGACCGTCGCCGCCGCGGCGTAGACGATCCCGTAGTCGGCCAGCGCCCACTCGTACCGGGTGGTGCACGCGATGGTCACACGGTCCTCGGGCTGGACGTCCAGGCTGATCAGCCCGGCCGCCACCTCGGACGCCTGGGCCCCCACCTGCCCCCAGGTCAGCGTCTTCCACGTCTCCTCGCCGGTGCTGTCCACGACGGGGAAGCTGTACGCCCGGTGTCCCGGGGTCATGGCGACCCGGTTGCGGAGCATGTGCCCTGTCGAACGGACGGGGGGATCGAAGGGGACGTCGGCGCTGAGGTCGGTGAGCGGGGGGATGCGGGTCTGGTTGCTGGTCTGGCTATCGGGCATGGTGGGCTCCTGTCGTGGTGTAGAGCGCGTCGATGTCGTCGGGGAAGTGGGCTGCGACGGGGCGTCGCCGGAGTTTCAGCGACGGGGTGAGTTCCTGCCTGTCGACGGAGAGTTCGCGGCCGAGGATGCGGAAGGTCCTGATCCGCTCCCACGGGTTGAGGGTGCCGTTGAGTTCGTCGACGTACCCCTGGATCATCTCCCGGGTCCGCGGGTGGGCGGTGACCGCGGCGTAGTCGCCGGGCACGCCCGCGCGCCGGGCCCAGGCCGTGGCCGCCGCCTCGTCCAGGGTGACCAGGGCGCCCACGTACGGGCGTCCCTCGCCGACGACGACGATCTGCGACGCCACCGGGCACAGGCTCTTGAACCGGGCTTCGGTGGGGGCCGGTGCGACGTACTTCCCGTTGGAGGTCTTGAACAGCTCCTTCTTCCGGTCGGTGACGCGCAGCCGGCCCCGGTCGTCGAGCTCTCCGATGTCTCCGGTGTGCAGCCAGCCGTCCGCGGTCAGCGTCCGGGCGGTCTCCGCGGGGTTGTCGTGGTAGCCGGCCATGACCCCGGGGCCGCGGACGAGGATCTCGCCGTCCTCGGCGATGTGGACCTCGAAGCCCCGCAGCGGGGTGCCGACGGTCCCGGCCCGGTAGGTGGACGGCAGCCCCAGCGTCGCGACGTTCGTCTCGGTCATGCCGTACCCCTCCAGGACAGGCAGGCCCGCGGCGCCGAACCACCGGGAGATATCGGCGTCCAGTGCGGCGGACCCGGAGATCACGTAGCGGATCCGTCCGCCGAAACGTTCCCGCACGGTGGCGAACACCAGGCGGTCGGCGAGTCGGGCCTGGAGGCGGACCCAGCGCGACGCGGTGGTGGACCCGTCTCCGTGGTCGGCGTCGAAGACCGTCGTGCCGACCCGTCCGGCCCAGTGGAACAGCCGTTCCCGGATGCGGAGGGGGCCGGGGTTCCCGGCGACGGTCGTGGCGATCCCGGCGTAGGCCTTCTCGAAGATCCGGGGTACCGAGGCCATGAACGTCGGTCGTGCCACCCCGAGGTTCTCGACGATCCGGTCGACCCGGCCGTCGATGGTGGTCTCGAAACCCACGTGGAGCGGCAGCAGCACCATGAGCTTGCCCATGACGTGCGCGAGGGGGAGCCACAGGAACTGCCGGTCGTCGATGCCCAGCAAGGGGGCGTCGCGGCCCGTCGGTTCCGCGGCGACGGTGTCGGCGATGGCGCGGACCTGACCGACCCACACGCGGTGCGGCAGCAGCACGCCCTTGGGGCGTCCCGTGGTGCCGGAGGTGTAGATCAGGGTCGCCAGGTCGTCGGGGCGGGTGCCGTCGATGCGGGTGTCGACGACGTCCGGGGTGGTGGTCAGCAGGGCCCTCCCGTCGCGCCGGAGTTCGTCGACGGTGACGACCCAGTCGTCGGGACGGTCGGTGAGGGTGACGTCGAAGACCACCACCGTGTGCACCCGGGGCAGGTGGTCGCGCAGGGCGAGCAGTTTCGCCAGCTGTGCGGAGTCCTCGGCGAAGACGACGCAGGCGCCGGAGTCCCCGACGATGTGGAGGACGTCCGCGGCGACGGTGGTGGGGTAGACGGCGACGGTCGCGGCCCCGGCGCACATGGTGCCGTAGGTGGCGGTGACCCAGTCGTAGCAGGTGGTGCTGGCGATGGCGACCCGGTCGCCGGGTTCGACGCCCAGGCCGATGAGCCCGGCGGCGACCTCCTCGGTGTCGGAGCCGACCCGCGACCAGGTGGCCACCGTCCAGTCGCGGGCGGGGGACGCGGGGTCGGGGTAGGTGTACGCCCGCCGGTGGGGTGTCGTGGCCACCCGACTGCGCAGCATGTGGCCGACGGTGGTGGTGTCGTGGGTCGTCTCGGTGGTGTCGGTCATGGTGGTCCTCCGGGCCAGGTGGATGGCACTATTGTTTCGGAAGCTAAGTAACTGGAGTGTGACGTGTCCTGCGGCAGGGGAGGCGGGGCCGGTCAGTCGTTTCGGTCGTGTCAGTCGTTGCGCGCGATGTCGGCGAGGATCGCCGACCAGGTCTCCAGGGCGTGGCGCTGGTGCTGCCGGGTGTCGACCAGGACCGAACCGAGCCCGAGCCCGCGGGCGACGTCGAGGGTGAGCCCCAGGAGCCGCCGGGTGTGCTGGTCGGACAGGTCGGCGTTCAGGGCCAGGGCCATGAGCTGGAACACCTCGCGGCCGTACCGGGCCTCCGCGGGGACGATCAGTTCGCGGAGTCCGGCGTCGGTGCTCGCGGCCGCCCAGATGTGGAGGGCGGCGTGGAACGGGCGGTTGCTGAAGAAGCCGAACACCAGCTCGAGGACGTCCTCGACCGGTGCACCGTCGCGACCGGTGGACAGTGCGGCGACGCTGGCACGCAGTTTCTGCGTCCGCTCCGAGAAGAACTCCTCGAGCGCCGCCTCGACCAGTGAGTCCCTGGTGGGGAAGTGGTGTTGGGCGGCGCCCCGGGAGACGCCGGCGCGGGCGGCGACGGCGCTGACCGTCGTGGCCGGGAACCCGTGCTCGGACAGGGTCGCCAGTGAGGCCTCCAGCAGTCGACGCCGGGTCTCCCTGCTGCGTTCCTGCTGGGCTTCTCTGGCGGCCATGGGTCCTCCGGCTTCTCGGTCAAACGACAGTCACTGTAACACCTGGTGTCCCCGCTTCAGCATCACGCCGACATCACACCGCCCAGTTCGGGGGCCGCTTCTGGAGGAACGCGGTGATGCCCTCCAGCGCCTCCGGGGTGGCGAACAGTTCGGCGGACTTCGCGGCCAGGGCGTCCGCCCCGGCGTCGAACCCGTCGAGGATCTCCCGGTTGAGGATCCGCTTGGTCTCCCGGAGCCCCTGGGGGGAGCACTTCAACAGGCCCTCCGCGGTGCTCGCGGCCTGCGCACGGGGATCGTCGACGACCTCCGTGACCAGGCCGGCGCGTGCGGCGGTGTCGGCGTCGAACCGTTCGCCGGTGAGCAGGTACCGCGAGGCGGCGCGGGACGACAGGCGCGGGAGGACGGTCAGCGCGATCATCGCCGGTGCGACACCGATCCTGGTCTCCGTCGTGGCGACGGAGGACCCCGGGGAGACGAACGCCATGTCGCAGGCGGCGAGCAGGCCCACCCCTCCGGCACGGACATTGCCGTCGACGACGGCGGTGACCGGCTTCGGCAGGTCGACGATGGTGCGCAGCAGTGCGATGAAACCGGCGGTGACCTGCTCCGGTGGGGTGTCCCCCACGGCGGCGAGGTCGGCGCCGGAGCAGAACGTCGACCCGGTGTGGTCGAGGATCACGCTGCGGACGCCGTCGTCCCCGGCCGCGGCGTCCAGGGCGTCGGTGAGGTCCCGGATCAGCGCCGGCGACAGGGCGTTACGACGGTCCGGGGCGTCGATCGTGATCCGGGTGGTGCTGTTCTCCGTGGTGGTGCTGATGGCCATGTCCTGCTCCCCGGTCAGTAGCTCTTCGGCAGACCCATGACGGTCTGTGCGACGTAGTTCAGCAGCATCTCGCGGCTGACCGGGGCGATGCGTGGCAGACGCGAGGCGGCGTACATGCGGGCCAGCCCGTACTCCGCGGTCAGCCCGTTGCCGCCGAGGGTCTGCACGGCCTGGTCGATCGACTTGGCGGACACCTCGCCGGCGGCGTACTTGGCCATGTTCGCCGCGGTCGCCGCACCGTCCAGGTCACCCTGGTCGAACCGTGCGGCGGCGTTACGGCACATCAGGCGGGCCTGCTCCAGCTCGATCCGGCACTGCGCCAGCGGGTGGGACAGGCCCTGGTGGGCGCCGATGGGGGTGTCCCACACGACGCGCTCCTTGGCGTACTTCACCGCGGTGTCCAGGGCGTAGCGGGACATGCCCGTGGCCATCGCGGTGGCGATGATGCGCTCCGGGTTCAGCCCGACGAAGAGCTGGAAGATCCCGGCGTCGCTGTCGCCGACGAGGTCCTCGTCCTTCAGCCGGACGTCGTCGAAGTGCAGGGAGTACTGCCACTCGGGGAGCATGACCTCGGTGGGGATCTTCGTCTTGGAGAAGCCCTCGGCGTCGGTGGGCACCATGAACAGCGCCGGCTTGAGCTTGCCGGTGCGCTCGTCGTGGGCGCGGGCCACGACGAGCACGGCATCGGCCTGGTCCACCCCGGAGATGAAGGTCTTCTGGCCGTTGAGGATCCACTCGTCACCCTCCTTCTTCGCGGTGGTGGTGATGTTGTGGCTGTTCGTGCCGGCGTCGGCCTCGGTGATGCCGAAGGCGCTGATGAACTCGCCGGAGGCGATGCCCGGCAGCCACCGCTGCTTCTGGTCGGGGGTGCCGAAGGCGGCGATGATCGACCCGCAGATGGCCGGGGACACCACGATCATCAGCAGACCGCAGCCCTGCGAGGACAGCTCCTCCTGGACGATGGAGAGCTCCAGCAGGCCGGCGCCGCCTCCGCCGTACTCCTCGGGCAGGTTGACCCCGATGAAGCCGAGCTCACCGGCCTCCTTCCACAGTTCGGTCGGGTACTCCTTGGCGTCGGCCTTCCTGGCCATGTACTCGTAGCCGTACTTGCTCGCCAGGGCACGGACGGTCTTGCGCAGTTCCTCCTGCTCCGGGGTGTCGTTGAGCGGCATGCTGACCTGGGGCTGTGACATGGTGAAAACTCCTTGTGAAGTGGGGTGTGGTGGTTATTCGTCGTTGTCGGGGGAGTCGATGACCGCCAGCAGGGTGCCGGTCTCGATGTGGTCCCCGGTCCCGGCGGCCAGTTCGGTGACCGTGCCGTCGGAGGTGGCCGAGATGGTGTGCTCCATCTTCATGGCCTCGATCGTCATCAGTTTCTGACCGGTGGTGACGGTGTCACCGATGGCGACGAGCACGCTGGTCACCGTGCCCGGCATGGGTGCGACCAGGGCGCCTTCGGCGACGACGGCCGACGGGTCGTCGTACCGGGGACGCTCGGTCAGCGTGACCGGGCCGAGGGCCGAGTCCACCCCCACACCGCCACCGGGGTACCGGTGGACGGTGAGCGTACGGCGGATCCCGTCGACCTCGACGGTTACGGTGGCGGCGTCGCCGGAGCCGCGGGCGGCACCCTGCGGTGGGGTGGTCTCCACGAGCCGGACGTCGTGGCCGGCCAGCGTCGTCGCCACCGCACCGGTGGACCGGGAGGAACGGACGACGGTGACCTCGACCTCGTGGTCGGTGCCCTGGCCACGGAAGTACCGGTGGGTTGTGCGGGCGTCGCCGAAGAGCCGGAACCCGGTGGCGACGTGGGGGTCGGGGCGTCTCGAGGCGGTGTCGGCCTCGGCGACGACGGCGGCGGCGAAGGCGGACACCGCCACCGCATCGTCGTCGGCGAGCGGTGCCGTCGACACCTCGGTGTGGGTGCTCTCCAGGAATGCGGTGTCGATGTCACCGGCGCGGAAGTCCGCGTCGTCCAGGACGCGGACCAGCTGGTCACGGTTGGTGCCGAGCCCGTGGATCCGGGCACGGCGCAGGGCCCCGCTGAGCCGTCCGACGGCCTCCGCGCGGGTCGGGGCCCAGGAGATGACCTTGGCCAGCATGGCGTCGTAGTTCACACCGACGACCGCCGGACGGCCCGGTGCGGCCTCCGGGCCGGCGTCCAGCCGGATCCCCGGCACGACCGGTCCGGAGAACGACGAGACCACGTCGTCGAAGTCGAAACGCAGCACCTCCCCGGACATCGGCCGGTAGTCGTGGCGCGGGTCCTCGGCGTACACGCGGGCCTCCACGGCCCAGCCGTCGATGCCCGGCGGGGTGGCCGCGGGGAGCATCCGGCCGGCGGCGACGTCGAACTGCAGGCCCACCAGGTCCAGGCCGGTGGTCGCCTCGGTGACCGGGTGCTCCACCTGCAGCCGCGTGTTGACCTCCAGGAAGAAGAACTCGCCCTTGTCGTTGGCCAGGAACTCCACCGTGCCGGCGCCGCTGTAGCTGATGGCGCGGGCGGCGGCGCGGGCGGCCTCGAACAGGCGGTCACGCATCCCGTCGACGCGTTCGACCAGCGGGGAGGGCGCCTCCTCGATGACCTTCTGGTGGCGCCGCTGGATCGAGCACTCACGCTCGCCGACGGCCCACACCCCGCCGTGGTTGTCGGCCATGAGCTGGACCTCGATGTGGCGCCCGGACTCGATGTAGCGCTCGATGAAGACCGTGCCGTCGCCGAAGGCGCTCTCGGCCTCCCGCACGGCCGCGGTGGTCCCGGACTCGAGCTCGTCGAGGGTGCGCACCACGCGCATCCCGCGGCCACCACCACCGGCGGAGGCCTTCACCAGCACCGGGAGCATCTCCTCGGTGATCTCCGGGGTCTGCAGGTTGGTGAGCACCGGGACCCCGGCGGCCTCCATCAGCTTCTTGGCCTCGGTCTTCGAGCCCATCGCGTCGATGGCCTCCGGCGACGGGCCGATCCACGTCAGCCCGGCGTCGATCACGGCGCGGGCGAAGGTGGAGTTCTCCGACAGGAAGCCGTACCCGGGGTGGACGGCGTCGGCGCCGGTGCGCTCCGCCGCGTCCAGCACGGCCGCGATGTCGAGGTAGGTCTCCGACGGGGCGTTACCGGGCAGGCGGACGGCGGAGTCGGCCTCCCGGACGAAGGGCTCACCGCTGTCGGCGTCCGAGTACACCGCGACGGTCGACAGACCCCGGCGACGGGCGGTGGCGAACACACGCCGGGCGATCTCGCCTCTGTTGGCGACGAGGACGGTGGAAAAATCTGTGTTGGTCATGTCTTCTCTCATCTCTCGTTCGCGGCCGTCACATCCGGAAGACACCGAAGGCGTCGGTGCCCTCCACCGGACCGGAGTGGATGGCGGACAGGGCCATCCCCACCACCGAACGGGTGTCGCGGGGGTCGATGATGCCGTCGTCGTAGAGCATCCCCGACATCTTCAGCGGCGCGGACTCCACGTCCGCCTGCGTCTTGAGCATGTCGAAGAGCTGCTTCTCGGCGTCCTCGGTGTAGTCGAGGCCACGGGCGCGGGCCGACTGGGCGCTGATGCTGCTGACCACGGAGGCGAGTTGTTCGGACCCCATCACCGCCGACCGTGCGGAGGGCCAGGCGAAGACGAACCGGGGGTTGAAGGCACGTCCGCACATCCCGTAGTGCCCGGCGCCGTAACTCGCGGCCGTGATCAGCGAGATGTGCGGGACCTCCGAGTTGGACACGGCGTTGATCATCATCGCGCCGTGCTTGATGATGCCGCCCTCCTCGTACTCACGGCCGACCATGTAGCCGGTGGTGTTGTGCATGAAGATCAGCGGCGTGTCCGACTTGTTCGCCAGCTGGATGAACTGGGTCGCCTTCTGCGCCTCCTCGCTGAACAGCACGCCGCGGGAGTTGGCGAGGATGCCCACCGGGTAGCCGTGGACCTGCGCCCACCCGGTCACCAGTCCGGAGCCGTAGCGGGGCTTGAACTCGTCGAACTCGCTGCCGTCGACGAACCGTCCGATGATCTCGTAGGGGTCGTAGGGGACCTTGAGGCCGTCGGGGACGATGCCCAGCAGCTCCTCCTCGTCGAGCACAGGGGCGGCGACGTCGGTGGCGGGGGTCTGGCCCTTGCGGCGCCAGTTCAGGCGACGGACGATGGAGCGTCCGATGCGGGCGGCGTCGAGCTCGTCGACGGCGAGGTAGTCGCCGAGGCCGGAGATGTCGGTGTGCATCTGGGCACCACCGAGGCTCTCGTCGTCGGTGACCTCACCGGTGGCGGCCTTGACCAGGGGCGGGCCGGCGAGGAAGACCTTGGAACGTTCCTTCACCATGACCACGTGGTCGGACATGCCGGGGATGTAGGCGCCGCCGGCGGTGCAGTTGCCGTACACGATGGCGATGGTGGGGACGCCCGCCTTGGAGGCCTGCGTGATGGCGCGGAACATCGCGCCACCGGGGACGAAGACCTCCTTCTGGCTGCGCAGGTCCGCACCACCGGACTCGACCAGGGTGAGGACGGGCAGCCGGTTCTCCACGGCGATCTCCTGCAGCCGGTTGCATTTGCGCAGGGTCCATTCGTTGGAGGCGCCGCCCTTGACCGTCGGGTCGTTGGCGACGATCAGGCAGTCGACGCCTTCGACGGTGCCGATGCCGCCGACGACGGAGCCACCGACGGTGAAGTCCGTGCCGTACCCGGCCATCGTGCAGAGTTCGAGGAACGGGGAGCCCCGGTCGATGACGGAGTCGATACGCTCGCGCGGGGTCATCTTGCCCCGGCCGCGGAGCTTCTCCAGGGACTTCTCGCCACCGCCGGTGAAGGCGGTCTCGTAGGCCTCCCGGATCTCGCCGAGCTTCTCCTCCATCGACGCGCGGTTCGCCCGGTACTCCTCGGAGGTGGGGACGACGGCTGAGGGTGCGGTCATGACGCTGCCTTCCTGGTGTCGGTGTATGTGAGCAGTGCTTCGGGGATGTCGACGTGGCGCGAACGCAGCCATTCGCCGAGCCCCTTGCCCTGGGGGTCGAACCGTGCGCCGTGGGCGACGCCCTCGCCGAGAATGTCCTGGACCACGATGTTCACCGCGTTGAGCCGCGGCAGCGGGTACACCTCGACATCCAGGTCCGCGGTCTCCGGCAGCAGTTCCTTGACCGCGTCGGCGGTGACGGTGGCCAGCAGCCAGGGGTACGCCTCGGCGTCCCGGGTCCACAGGCCGATGTTCGCGCTGCCGCCCTTGTCGCCGCTCCGGGCGTCCGCCAGCAGCCCGAGGGGGGCGCGCCGGGTGCCCCCGTCTGCGTCGGCCGGGACGTCGTAGGCGGGGAGTGGTTCGTCGGTCAGCGGGGACCCGGGTTCCGCGGTCGTCTGCGGCGGGGCGACGGCCACGTCGGTGCCGTCGGCCAGGTGGGCGGTGTGCGCCGGGACGTCGTTGTCGACGTAGGCGGGGGAGAATGTGCCGTACATGCTGGGCTTCGGCGGGGCACCGTCGAAGAAGGTCCCCGGCGGGGAGGCCAGGGCGGTGCCCACCACCCCGCGGCCCCACTCGGCTAAACGCTTCTGGTCCGGGTCCCAGACGACGCAGACCAGGCGGGCCGACGCGGCTGCCTGCGTGTCCGCGTCCGGGTGGTCGGTGCGCTCCAGGCGGTACTCGACGGTGCGGGGGCGGGGCTCGAGGGTGTCGAGCTGGCGGATGAACAGCTCCGCCTTGTCCTCGACGTCCAGCCCGGAGAACAGGACCTGGACCTCGTTGCGGAATCCACCGAGGCGGCTCACGCCGACCTTCGTGGTGGGCGGCGGTGCCTCACCGGTGGCGCCGCTGATGCGGACCCGGTCGTCGCCGAGGTCGTCGACCCGGACGTGGTCGAGCCGCAGGACGGCGTCCGGGCCCGCGTACCGGGCGCCGGTGACCTCGTAGAGCAGCTGGGCGGTGACGGTGCCGGCGGTCACGGCGCCGCCGGTGCCGTCGTGCTTGGTGATGACGGAGGTGCCGTCGGCGTGGATCTCGGCGAGCGGGAACCCGGGCATCACCGGTGCGTCGGGCAGCTCGCCGCGGTTGAACCCGGAGTAGTTGCCGCCGGTGGCCTGGGTGCCGCACTCGATGACATGTCCGGCGGCCATGGCGCCGGCGATCTGGTCGAGGTCGTCGGGACCCCAGCCGAAGTGGTGGGCGGCGGGGGCGACGACGACGGAGGCGTCGGTGACCCGTCCGGTGACCACGATGTCGGCGCCGGAGTCGAGGCATTCGACGATGCCGAAGGCGCCGAGGTAGGCGTTGGCGCACAGCGCGTCCGGAACAGTCGGTCGTAATGGTTCCCGGACGTCGTCGCCGTCGACGTACGCCACGGTGAGGTCGAGGTCGCGCTCGGCGACCTTCTCGCGCAGGGCCTCGGCGAGGCCGCGGGGGTTGAGCCCGCCGGCGTTGGTGACGACCTTCACGCCCCGGTCGGCGATGGTGTCGAGGCAGACGTCGAGGTGGTCGATGAACCGCCTGGCGTAGCCGAGGGACGGGTCCTTCATCATACCCTTGGCGAGGATGAGCATGGTGAGTTCCGCCAGGTAGTCGCCGGTGAGGTAGTCGATCTCGCCGCCGTCGAGCATCTCTTTCATGGCGCTGTCACGGTCGCCGTAGAAGCCGGAGAAATTGGCGATTCTCACGGGTGGGGTGTCGCTCACGGAAACCTCCGAGGGTTGTCGGTGCTGGGAGATGGTTCTGATCGTGAACACTGTGGTTCGATGATCGAAATCATGAGGTCAGTTGTAGCACCGGGAAACAAGCAGTCGTGACTGATTGATTCGATTGGTGTGAGCTAGGCGACAGTCACCCCTGTCCGGGGGGTCGGACGACGGAAGGCCCCGGACTCGACGTCGAGTCCGGGGCCGGTGGAGAGCGGGAGGGAAGAGGGGGCGGAGGAGGGGGACGACGGGGTGCGTCAGCTGTTCTGCTGCGGGCCCTCCGAGAAGCTGGAGGTGCTGGACGAGACCTCGTCGAGACTGACGTCGGTGCCGTGGAGCTGCACCCGCAGGCCCCCCTCGGTGATGTCGGCCTTCTGGATCTGGAGGCCCTCCAGGTCGTTGACGGTCTGCTGCAGGGAGTCGGTGAGCGACCGGACCGTGGACTCCGGCAGGTCCATCCCGAGGATCCGGAGGTTCTCGACCCGGAAGTTCAGCGTGCCGCCCTCGACGACCGGGGTCATGCTCAGCGTCGCCAGGCCGCCGGTGATCTCCAGGTCCATGGTGTTCTCGCCGGTGTTCATCTGCACACCGGTCACCTCGATGAGGCCCTCGAGGAGTCCGCCGCCGGTGTCCGGGGCCTCCGCCTGCGACGACTGGATCTCGGCGAGGAGGAACTCCGGGGGCAGTGTGGTGTCCACCGTGATCTCACCGGCGGTCGGGTCCTCGGCGTCGGCGGCCATGTCCTTGGCGTCGATGGTCATCTCCGGCTGGCCGGTGACGACGGGCCGCGACTTGTCGGAGTCCTCGTAGGAGACGTCCAGGGTGGAGGGGATCGTCGCGTTGAACGACGGGATCTTGCCCTGGACGAGGCCCAGGAGCAGGGGGGACGCGCCGAAGCTCACCGAGGGGTCCTCGGTGAGCTCCGTGCCGTTCTTCTGCGCGGACGACCGGATCTCGTCGACCACGGTGTTCTTCGCGTAGGTGCGTACGCCGAATTCGGCGGCTGCCGCGAGCAGCGCCACGATCACGACCAGGGTGAGGAGGATCTTCCACCACAGGCCCGACCGCTTCCTGCCAGCGTCGGTTCCGCCCTGGCGGGTGTGGGCCCCCCACCCCTGCGGGGCGGCGGACTGTCCGGTGTTGTTTGAAGTACTCACCGGACCAGTGTGAACCATCACCGCCCGTCGGCGCCAGAACTCCGCCGTTTACCCGGCGTATTGTGCGGGGACGGGCAGGTTCCGCGGACCCTGGAGTGGACCCTGGAGTGGACCCTGGAGTGGACCCTGGAGCGGACCCTGGATCAGAGGTTCTCCTTGATCCAGGTGTCGATCAGGGTGTTCTCGTTGTTGATGATGTCGCGGACGGCGTCGGCGACCTTCGGCTCGATGACGGGCCCGACCATCGGGATGGTCACGTCGATGTCGGCCTCGGCGGACAGGGTGGTGGAGTCACCCTCGCCGGTGAGGGTGAGCTCGGCGCCGAACTTCACGGGGGCGCCCTTGACCTCGGCCTGCATCTCGCCGTTGACGACGCCGTCCTGCTCGGCCCCGAAGGAGACGGTGCGCTTGAGCTTCAGGTTCTGCGACACCATGGAGCGCACGGCCTCGGGCAGGGCGTCGGTGGGCAGGACCTCGAAGAGGACGACCTCGATCGGGTCGGCGGAGAAGGAGTTGACCTCGCCGGGGACCTCGGAGAGGTTCTGGGCCTCGTACTCCCAGTACTCCTTGGTGGTCAGGGCGGAGAGGACCTTGTCGAGCGGGTGGTTGACGGTCGTTGACGTCTCGATGTGTGTTGTCATGCAGAAAGGCTAACATCATAAGTGTGCAGCGTCCTGATTTTAGATTCCATTCGCGAACAATTACAGAGACCTCGCCAGTTGTGGCGCGGTTGACGGAGCGCGCCGACGTCGGGACGTCCGTGCGCAGCTTCACGGAGCTGACCACGCTGCGGGTGGGCGGCACGCCGTCGGTCGTGCTGTCCTGCCGCTCGCAGTCGGCCGTCGCCGAGGTCGTCGGGACGCTCGACGCCGGGGACGTCCCGCTGCTGGTCGTCGGCGGTGGCTCGAACCTGGTGGTCGGGGAGGACGTCCCGGGGCTGGTCGCGGTGGTGCTGGAGGCACCCGGCGGCGCGGAGGACGACGGGCTGCTGGAGATCGACCGGGGAACCGGGGTAGTCCGTGCGTTCGCGGGGCTGGTCTGGGACGATGTCGTCGCCGCCACCGTCGACGCCGGTCTCGGCGGCCTCGAGTGCCTGTCGGGCATCCCGGGCTCGGTCGGCGCGACACCGGTCCAGAACGTCGGCGCCTACGGTGCGGAGGTGTCCCAGACCCTGCGCCGTGTGCAACTGTTCGACCGGACGACCGGGCAGACCTCGTGGGTCGGGCCGGAGGCGCTCGACCTGGCGTACCGGTACTCGAACCTGAAGTTCACCTCCCGGGCCGTGGTCACCGCCGTGGAGTTCCAGCTGACCACCGACGGCCTGAGCGCCCCACTGCGCTTCGGTGAGCTCGCCCGCCGCCTCGGCGTGGGTGCCGGTGAGGCGGCAGGCGACGGCGATGCCCGACGTCCCGTGCGCCAGGTACGCGAGACGGTGCTGGAGCTGCGTCGGGGCAAGGGCATGGTGCTGGACCCGGACGACCACGACACCTGGTCGGCAGGGTCGTTCTTCACCAACCCCGTGGTCGACGCCGCCGTCGCCGACGAGGTGCAGCGGATCGTCGGCACCACGCGCGGGGCGGAGGACGCCGCCGGTATGCCGCGGTTCCCCGCCGGTGGGCCGGACGACGGCCGTGAGAAACTCTCCGCCGCCTGGCTCATTGAACGGGCCGGTTTCACCCGCGGGTGGCACGTCCCGGGCAACGACCGGGCCGGGCTGTCGACGAAGCACACCCTGGCGTTGACGAACCGCGGTTCGGCGACGTCGTCGGACATCGTCGGGCTGGCCCGGGCGGTCCGTGACGGCGTGCGCGACACGTTCGGGGTCACGCTGGTGCCCGAGCCGGTGTGGGTGGGGGTCGCGCTCGACCCGGAGTGACGGTGGGCGGCACCGGGCGGCACCGGGTGACGACAGGCCGCCGTCGTGCCACGGCGGGTACCCTCGGACGCTATGCGCGTCGCCATGATCTCCATGCACACCTCCCCGTTGGAACAGCCCGGAATCGGGGATGCCGGCGGGATGAACGTCTACGTCCGGAACGTCGCCGAACACCTGGCGTCCCACGGCGTCGAGGTGGACGTGTTCACCCGCGCCACCCGTGCCTCGCAGGGCGAGGTCGTCGAGGTCGCCCCGGGGCTCCGGGTGGTCAACTGCGTCGCCGGGCCGTTCGAGGGCCTGGCGAAGGAGTCGTTGCCGACCCAGCTCGCGGCCTTCACCGGGTCCGTCCTGTCCTTCGTGCGCCGGGAGGCCGGGAGTTCCGGGAAGCCTGGGACCCCGGCCGACCGCGCCGGTGCCGGACGGTACGACCTGATCCACAGCCACTACTGGCTGTCGGGGCAGGTGGGGTGGCTGCTCCGCGATCTCTGGGGGGTGCCGCTGGTGCACACCGCGCACACCTGGGCCGCGGTGAAGAACCTCGGGCTCGCCGACGGCGACACCCCTGAGCCGGAGTCCCGCCGGATCTGTGAACAGCAGATCGTCGACAACGCCGACCGGATCATCGTCAACACGCAGGACGAGGCGCAGGCGCTGGTCACCGCCTACGACGCCGACACCGCGGACCTCACCGTCATCCCCCCGGGCGTCGACGTCGACCGCTTCACCCCGGGGTCGGACCGGGCGACCGAACGCTCCCGCCGTGAACTCGGCATCCCGCTGCGCGCGAAGGTCGTCGCCTTCATCGGCCGGTTGCAGATGCTCAAGGGGCCGCACATCCTGCTGCGTGCCGCCGCCGACCTGATCCGGCGGCACCCCGAACAGAACATCCGGGTGGTGATCTGCGGTGGACCGTCGGGTACCGGGATGGAACGACCCGACGAACTGCACGACCTCGCCACCGAACTGGGGGTGTCCGGGTACGTGAGGTTCCTGTCGCCGCGCCCGCCGGAGGAGCTGGTGAGCGTGTACCAGGCGGCCGACATCATCGCCGTGCCCAGCTACAACGAATCCTTCGGCCTGGTGGCGCTGGAGGCGCAGGCGGCCGGCACCCCGGTGGTCGCCGCCCGGGTCGGGGGACTGCCGCTGACCGTCACCGAGGGGGAGAGCGGTCTGTTGGTGGACGGCCACGACCCGGCGGACTGGGCGCGCGCGTTGGAGTCGCTGGTGATGGACGACGACCTGCGTAACTCCATGTCGGACGTCGCCCCCTCGCACGCCGCGGCGTACTCCTGGGACGTCACCGTGGAGAAGATGATCGCCGAGTACCGCAGGCTCGTCGACCGGTGGCGGGAGCACGGGTGTTCGGAGCCGGACGTCGCGCTGAACTCACTGGCCTCGCGGGACCCCAGCGGATCGCGGTAGCGGCGGGGTAGATTCAGGGCCATGGAACTACAGCAGCTGACCGGACTCCTGGACGCCGCCGAGGTCGACTACGAGATCTCCAACGGAGTCGCCGTCGTCGTGCTTCCCGGTGAACGCCGGTTGAAGACCAACACCCTTTTCATCCCGCAGGACGGCATGTTCCGTGTCGAGGCGTTCGTCTGCCGCGCGGTGGAGGAGGCCCACGCCGAGGTGTACCGGCTCCTGCTGCAGCACAACCGCAAGGCCTTCGGGGTGCACTACACCCTGGACAACAACAATGACATCTACCTGGCGGGGCAGTTCCCCGACACCACGACCGCCGGGGACGTCCAGACCATCCTGGGCCAGGTCCTCGAACTCGCCGACGGCGACTTCAACCACATCCTCGAGCTCGGTTTCGAGACCTCGATCCGGCGCGAATGGGAGTGGCGGCTCGACCGGGGTGAGCCGACCCGGAACCTCGAGGCGTTCCAGCGGCTCCGTCCCGGCTACGAGGAGGAACGGGCCGAGGGGCGGGCGGCCGGGCACACCGACCGTGAGGTCTCGGCACCACCGGTGCCCCCGTCGGCTCCCCCGGCGTGACCCGGACCTCACCGGCCACCCTGTGCGTCGGACGTGGTCGTGGCAGAATAAGGAACCATGAGTGACAACAACCACGGCACACTGATCCTCCTCCGCCACGGGCAGAGCGAATGGAACGCATCCAACCAGTTCACCGGCTGGGTCGACGTCGACCTCACCGACCAGGGGCGCGAGGAGGCCGTCCGCGGCGGCAGGATGATCGCCGACGCGGGCCTGGAGCCCACCGTCCTGTACACCTCCCTGCTGCGCCGTGCGATCACCACCGCGAACCTGGCGCTCGACGCCGCCGACCGGCACTGGATCCCCGTCGTGCGCGACTGGCGCCTCAACGAGCGCCACTACGGCGCCCTGCAGGGTCTGAACAAGGCCGAGACCAAGGAGAAGTACGGCGAGGACCAGTTCATGGCCTGGCGTCGCAGCTACGACACCCCGCCGCCGGAGCTCGAGGACGGCAGCGAGTACTCCCAGGCCGGCGACCCCCGCTACGCCAACCTCGCCGAGGTCCCGCGTACCGAGTGCCTGCTCGACGTCGTCAAGCGGTTCATCCCGTACTACGAGACTTCGATCGTGCCCCGCCTGGAGGTCGGCGAGACCGTGCTCGTCGCAGCCCACGGCAACTCCCTGCGCGCCCTGGTCAAGCACCTCGACAAGATCTCCGACGAGGACATCGCCGGGCTCAACATCCCCACCGGGATCCCGCTGGTGTACCGCATCGACCAGAAGGGCAGCGTGCTGAACCCCGGTGGTGAGTACCTTGACCCGGAGGCCGCCGAAGCCGGCGCCGCCGCCGTCGCCGCCCAGGGCGGGAAGTAGGGGGAACGGCGGGACGGTCGACAGGACACCAGGTCGTGATGACACCATCATCCGTCGCCCTGCTGGCCGGGGGTGTCCTCGCCGGACTCCTCGTGGGGGTCGCCGTCACGCTGCTCGTGGCGGCCGTCCGGCGTCGGGCGGAGCACCGTGAAGAGGAACGTATCCGGCGGGAGACGCAGCACAACCGGGTCTCGACCATCGCCCAGGTGATGCACTTCGCCCTCGAGTCGTCCCCGCTGGGGGTCGCCGTGGTGGACATTCGTGAGGACCTGGTGTTCACCAACCGCAGCGTCCGCGACCTCGGCGTGGTCGACGGCCGACAGCTCGTCCCCGAGGTCTACCGTCTGGCCCAGCGAGTCTTCGACGACGGCGAGCCGCGCGACGGTGTCCTGCACCCGGGGGCCAGCGCCGTGGGGCCGGTCTTCTCCGTCTCGGTCACCGTCCGCCGCCTCACCGCCGTGGACGACCGTTTCGTGGTGGTCTACGCGGTGGACAACTCCGAGAACGTGCGGATGGAGGCCGCGCGCCGCGACTTCGTGGCCAACGTCTCCCATGAACTCAAGACCCCCGTCGGGGCGATCTCCCTGCTGGTCGAGACGATGCTGGAGGCGCGGGACGACCCCGAGGCCGTGGAATACTTCGGCAACAAGCTGCACGGGGAGACCCGGCGTATATCGACGATGATCTCCGAACTGATCGGCCTGTCGAAACTCCAGGGCGCCGAGGCCCTGCCGGACGCCCGCCCGGTGAGCGTGGACCGGGTCATCGACAAGGCGGTGGAACGCTCCCGCATCGCCGCCGAAGTGGAGAACATCGACCTCGTCACCGACGCCCCCGGTGGCGCGTGGCTCACCGGTGACGAGGAGCTGCTGGTCACCGCGGTGACCAACCTGATCGCCAACGCCATCAACTACTCGCCCGACGACACCCCGGTCAGCATCAGTCGCGCGGTGCGGGGACAGTCCGTGGTGATCCGGGTGACCGACCGGGGGATCGGCATCGCCCCCGCGGACCAGAAACGTGTCTTCGAGCGGTTCTTCCGCGCCGACAAGGCACGCTCCCGGGCGACCGGCGGAACCGGCCTGGGGCTCGCGGTGGTCAAACACACCGTGATCAACCACGGGGGGAACGTCTCCCTCTGGTCGCAGCCGGGTACCGGGTCGACCTTCTCCCTCGAGTTCCCTGTGCTGGACACCGAGGCGGTACCGGACGAGGACGTGCCCGACCAGGAGCGGTTCACCGCCGCGGAACTGCTGCCCGACCGCGACTGACCGCACTCACCCAGCAGGATCCGCGTCCGGAGTTTACAATGATGTCGTCCAGAAGCAGTCTCACCGACATATCCGTCATCCCCGTCAGCTCAGTCATCCACCCCGGCCGGTCCACGGCCGACAGACTTTCTCCGTGAGGATCCGATTCCCCTATGTCCAGTGACCGTCCCACCGTCCTGCTCGTCGAGGACGAGGAATCACTCGCTGAACCCCTGTCGTTCCTCCTCCAGAAGGAGGGGTTCGGTGTCTACACCGCGGCGGACGGGCCCACCGCCCTGAAGCTCTTCGACGCCCACGGTATCGACCTGGTGCTGCTCGACGTGATGCTCCCCGGCATGTCCGGCACGGACGTGTGCACCCAGCTGCGGGCGGTCTCCTCCGTCCCGGTGATCATGGTGACCGCCCGCGACAGTGAGATCGACAAGGTCGTCGGGCTGGAGATCGGTGCCGACGACTACGTCACCAAGCCCTACTCGGCGCGTGAACTCATCGCACGCATCCGCGCCGTCCTGCGCCGCGGTGGAGACACCACCGTGGACGACGGGGAGGGGGACGACGGCCTGGTGCTCAGGAGTCGCCGGGTGGTGCTCGACGTCGAACGGCACACCGTGACCGTCGACGGCGACTCCGTGTCCCTGCCGCTGAAGGAGTTCGACCTGCTGGAGTACCTCATGAGGAACGAGGGCCGCGTGCTCACCCGCGGGCAGCTGATCGACCGGGTGTGGGGCATCGACTACGTCGGTGACACGAAGACCCTCGACGTCCACGTCAAGCGGTTGCGCTCCAAGATCGAGGAGACCCCGTCCGCGCCGGCGATGCTGGTGACCGTACGCGGCCTGGGGTACAAGTTCGAGGGCTGAGCGGGGAGTGGCAGAGACGACGGTGAGTTGGCAGAGGTAACGGTCGATATCCACCGTGGAATCGACCCGTAGCTCTGCCGCCGGACCGGTTGTTCTCCCACGCGTCCGCAGGGCCCCGGTCAGGCCTTCGTCCGCCCTTCCGCCTCGGCGGCCGCTGCGGTGGCGGGGTGGATCGACAACAGGGGGAATCCGGAGGGGGAGTACCGGGCCATCTCCTCACGCTGCCGGCAGTGCTCGGCGACGACCTCGTAGGCCTCGGCACCGATGAGCTCGCGCAGTTCCTCGGCGTGCGTGGACCACAGGGCCTCCCCGCCGGTGTGGCAGCCCGGGTCGGAGGTGCAGTACCAGTCGAAGTCCTCCCCGCCGCCGCCCCATCCGCGCCGGGTGTACTCGGTGACCGTGGTGCGCAGGACCTCGACGCCGTCCGGACGGGTCTCCCAGTCCTCCAGCCGGCGCAGCGGGAGCTGCCAGCACACCTCGGGTTTGGCCACGGTGAGGGCCACGTCGTTCTTCAACGCCCAGCCGTGCAGCGCGCAGCCGGCACCGCCGGGGTGGTCGGCGCGGTTGGCGAAGACACAGGCGCCGTCGTGCACGCGGGTCTTCAACGCCGGTTCCGGCTCCCCGGAGTCGGTGTCGTCCCCGTCGAGCTCGTCCCAGACCAGCCAGGGCTCCACACCGTCCATACCGGGGTCGCCGTCGGCGCCGGTCACCAGTGGCTTGAGCTGCCAGTCCTCGTCGGTGAGGTGCGGGACGATCTCCGCCAGCGCGCCCCGGTCGTCCTCGTCGGTGAGGAACGCCCCGTGGACGCAACAGCCCACGTCAGGGTGCTCGGCGTCGATGCCGTGGCAGGCGTCGGTGCCGAACCTGCACCGGTAGGTCGACAGGAGCCACGTAAGATCGACGGAGACGATGTGCCCGGAATCCGCCGGATCGGTGAACTCCAGGTACTCGCGCGGATGGTCGGCGGGAGTCTCCTGCCCTGAACGTACCGCGAGGTCTGCCGGCGTGCCTTCCGGGTAACCGCTGGTGATGTCGGAGAGAACAGAATGTGTCACGGTGAACACCGTAGACCGGATAGGGTGGAGACCGTGCGACTAGGTGTCTTGGATGTGGGAAGCAACACGGTCCATCTCGTGGTGGTGGACATGGCCCCGGGCGGTCCGCCGACGCCCATGAGCAACTGGAAGACGCCGATGCGGCTCGTCGAGTACCTCGACGACGAGGGCGCGATCACCACGAAGGGCGTCCGCAAGCTGGTCAAGGGGGTCGGTCTCGCCGCGGAGATGTCCGAGCAGTTCCACTGTGACGAGATGCTGCCGTTCGCGACCTCGGCGTTGCGCTCGGCGACGAACGGTGAGGCGGTGCTGGCACAGGTCGAGGAGGAGACCGGGGTCCGTCTGCGGATCCTGTCGGGGACGGCGGAGGCGGAGCTGACGTTCCTGGCGGTGCGCCGCTGGTTCGGGTGGTCGGCCGGCCGGATCTGCGACCTCGACATCGGCGGCGGCTCCCTGGAGATGTCCGTGGGGGTCAACGAACTGCCGGATGTGGCGATGTCGGTGAACCTCGGCGCAGGACGGTTGACGCACGACTGGTTCCGTACCGACCCGCCGAGCCGCAAGGAGATCAAGGCGTTGGCGGCGCACATCGACGAGACCCTGGAGGAGCCCGTCGCCAGGCTGAAGGAGGCTGGGCCGGTGGACCTGGCCGTCGGGACGTCGAAGACGTTCCGGATGCTGGCCCGGCTCACGGGTGCGGCGCCGTCCTCGGCGGGTCCGCGGGTCCGCCGGGTGCTGACCCGTCCGGGTGTGCGGCAGTTGACCTCGTTCATCTCGCGGATGACCGCGGCTGACCGCGCGGAGTTGGAGGGTGTGTCGGCGGACCGCTCGGCGCAGGTCGTGGCGGGCGCGCTGGTGGCGGAGTCGACGATGCGTCACCTGGGTATCGAGCAGTTGGAGCTGTGTCCGTGGGCGTTGCGTGAGGGCGTGATCATGCGCCGGGCCGATGCGGCGGACGCGGCCGACTTCGACCCGAATAACGGGGTCGACGCGCGAAAGTGAGGCGCGAAAAGGCCTGGTGTTCTATTATTTCCCGGTGACGACGTGGAAGTGTTGCTCCACCGATGTGGGCTGTACACCTGATAACTGTAAACTGTCACCTGATAATTGAGGCATCAGTGTCGGTCGTCAGAATCGTGTGGCGACTCTGCGGTGCCTCGTGCCCGCCATCCGGACCGGCGGGAGATGACCGATGATGGGAACGACGGATGAGTGAGAAGCTGACTGTTGCGGAGCTTATGGCCCGCAATGCCACGGACGGTGCTCGCAGAGCTGACCGTCCCCGGCGTCGACGTAATCTCGAGGATGGCGGGGTCTCGGTGTCCGAGCTCACCGGTTCCATTCCCGTCGTCAGCGACGAGGACCTGGAGCAGGACGACGCACGGGACGACGCCGGAGAGGCGGCGTCCTCCACGCCTGCCACGTCCGCCGTGGCGGACAGCCGCCCCCGCCGTGGTGGACACGAACTCGCCGACGACACCGACGGTGCCGTGGAGGACGTTCCCACCTACGACGCCGCCGCGGTCGTGGAGGGCGAGGTCGTCGACGAGGATGTCTCCAGCGAGGAGGCAGGCTTCGACGAGACCGCCTCCGACGAAACCGGGGTCGTTGAAGCATCTGAGGCTCCTGAGGCTCCTGAGGCTACTGCAGCTCCCGTAGCTTCCGAGGATGTCGCCGCTGACGAGCTGAGCCCGGAGACCACTGTCCTGCCGCGCGTCGAGACGGAGGACGGCATCGCCGACGCGGATGTCGCCGACACCGCTGCTGCTGAGGTCACCGAGATCTCCGAGGTCCCCGAGGCAGCTGAGGTTGCCGAGGCGGGCGGGGTCAGCCCGGACGACCCGGACACCATCATCGAGTACGAGGACGACGCCATCTCCTGGCCGGCGTTGCTGGGGCAGACGGCGATCGCGCTGGTCATCGGCGTCGTCATCTTCTTCGGCTTCACTCTGCTCTGGGACCGGCTCGGGACCGCCCTGGTGCTGGTCATGGCCGGTGTCGTCACCCTGGTGTGCGTCGGAGTCGTCCACGCACTGCTGCGCCACCGGCACGCGCTGGTGCTGGTCCTGGCCTTTGTCGTCGGCCTGGCGATCACCCTCGGGCCACGGCTGATCATGTCGATCTGACCCGACCCCCGGGTGGCGTGCTTCACCCTCGCGTGGCACGCTGGGTCGCATGACTCGTATTGCATTTATCGGTGGAGGAAATATCGGTGAGGCCCTGATCTCGGGCCTCGTGAACGGGGAGGGGTCGGCCGACAAGCCGGACGTCGTCGTGTTCGATCCGAGCGCGAAGCGTCTGGATTTCCTGCGCGAGAAGTACGGCGTCACCGGGGCGGACGACGCCGTGACCGCGGCGTCGGAGGCGGACTTCGTCGTCATCGCCGTGAAGCCGCACATCGTCGTCTCCGTCTTGGAGGAGATCTCCTCGACGCTGGACAACAACGACACCGAGACCGTCGTGGTCTCCGTCGCCGCCGGTGTCAGCCTGTCGACCATGGAATCGGCCCTGGCCGCCGGTGTGCCCGCCGTCCGTGTCATGCCGAATACCCCGATGCTGGTCGGTAAGGGCATGAGCGCCGTCGCCGGTGGGCGGTTCACCTCCGAGGAGCAGGTCGAGGCCGTCAAGGGGCTCTTCGCCACGGTCGGCCAGGCCGTCGCTGTCGCGGAGAAGGACATCGACGCGGTCACGGCGGTCTCGGGGTCTGGCCCGGCCTACGTGTTCCTCGTCGCCGAGGCGATGACCGACGCCGGTGTGCAGCTCGGGCTGGCCCGTCCTGTCGCGCAGCAGCTCGCCGTCGCGACGATCGAGGGGGCGGCGACGATGATGGCGCAGGGGGAGAAGAACCCGGTGGATCTGCGGGCGAACGTCACCAGTCCCGGTGGGACGACCGCCGCGGCGACCCGTGGTCTCGAGGAGAACGGTCTCCGTACCGCGTTCTTCCGCGCCATGCAGGCGTGTGTCGACCGGTCGGTGGAACTGGGCCGCCCGGCCGGGGACAAGTGACCTCCGGTCTCCCGGTGTCCCCCGTCCGGGGGTGGGGGTGTCGTGCCGACGTCCCCTCTGCCCCTTGAGTCACAACCGTGTCACCAGTGTCTCCCGCATCGCCGAGTGCCAGCCGTCGTCTTTTGTCATTCGCGTCGCAATATTCCCAGGAATAACGCTAGGATGGGGCAAGCGCTCGGCGTCTCGAAGTTCTGCAGGAGGGGAAGCCTGCAGCGCGTGCGTGCGTCGTTAGGATTGGAAAATATGGCAAACAATGACAGTGGAACGTTCCTCACGGTCGCCGAGGTCGCCGAGCTGATGCGGGTGTCCAAGATGACCGTGTACCGCCTGGTTCACTCCGGTGAGCTGCCCGCGGTGCGTGTCGGACGTTCTTTCCGCGTGCATGAGCAGGCGGTCGAAGAGTACCTGGGTGCCTCGATCTACGAGGCGGGCCAGACCGGCTAACACGGCTCCGTCCCTCGCGGGACGGTCGTCGCGGTCTGCGACAGACCCTGTTCCCCTCCGCCCCACCGGCGTACTGCCGGTGGGGCGGAGGGGTTTCTGCCGTGGGCCCCGGCAGGACGTCCGTGGTCATCTCCGCTGGGCACTTTCGGCGGGGTCTTTTGCCGTGGCAACGGTGGGCCGGTTAAACTGATCCGCATTCGTGTCGGATCGGTCCCGATCGGTGTGGTTCCCCTGCCGTTTGCCGTCCGCCCGCGGTGCCCCGGGTACCGTGCGGGAACCGACCAGCAGCATGATCCTTAACCGAAGACCTACCACGAGGGAGGACCCATGGGTTCTGTCATCAAGAAGCGTCGCAAGCGCATGTCGAAGAAGAAGCACCGCAAGATGCTTCGCCGTACCCGCGTGCAGCGGCGGAAACTCGGCAAATAGGCCGGTGTCCCCACGAGGCGCGGTCCTGTCCCCGGTTGTCCGGGGTGCAGGGCCGCGCCTCGCTGTATGCCGGGGCAGGGGCGGCTACTAGACTCCGGTGGCATGGACAGTGTCGTGCAGACCCCGGCCCACCGGCCCACCGTCACCCTCATGGTGCGGGAGGGGTGTGGCTCCTGTGTGCGGGTGCGGGACCAGATAGCGCCGGTGTGCGCGGAGATGGGGGCGGGGCTCGAGGTGGTGGACGTCGACTCCTCCAGGGCCACGGCGGTGGAGTTCGGCGACCGCGTGCCGGTGGTGCTCGTCGACGACGAGGAGATCGCCTGCTGGGAGATCGACGACGAAGAGCTCGTCGAGGCCCTGTCCGCGGCACAACAGGTGGGGTGAGCCGGATGCCGGTGGTGACACCTGTGGTGTCGGCGGCGTAACCGGGGGCCGGTCACAGCAGTCTCCGTTGCTTTTGTTATTGGGGGCTGTGAAGGATACCGTAGGAGGCTGGTACCGCATGACGGCGTCGACCACCGGCCTCCGGTGGGTGGAGTACGCCGCAGCGGAAAAAGTGACCACTGACGATTTTCGCGGGAGGCTGTGCAGCCATGGCAGGACTCGGGATCACCGGACCGGCAGCCGTCCTCCTGGTCGGTCTGTCTTTCCGGTCGGCGCCGGTGCCGGTTCTCGAGAAGGCATCCGTCTCCCCGGCGGAGCTGAACCGCCTGGAGCGGGACCTTGTCGGGGGCGACTGTGTCACCGAGGCGCTGATCCTCTCCACCTGTAACCGGATGGAGTTCTACGTCGCCACCTCGGCGTTCCACCCTGCGCTGGACCATGTGGTGGACACCATCGCCGCCCATGCGCAGATGGACGCCGTCGAACTCGAGCCGTACCTGTACGTCCGGTACGCCGACGCGGCCGCGGAGCACATGCTCACCGTCGCCGCCGGGCTGGATTCGATGGTGGTGGGGGAGCAGCAGGTCATCGGCCAGCTGCGCAACGCCTACACCTCAGCCTCCGAGAACGGGGTGGTGGGTGCGGCGCTGCACGACCTCACGCAGCGCGCTCTGCACACCGGCAAGCGCGTCCACACCGAGACCCGGGTGGACGAGGCGGGCTCGTCGATGGTGAGCTTCGCCCTGGACCACGCACTGGCCGAACTGGGCGTGGAGGACATGACGGGGCGTGACGCCGTGGTCGTCGGCGCCGGGGCGATGGCCTCGTTGGCCTCGACGTACCTGGGACGTTCCGGGGTCCGCCACGTCACCGTGGTGAACCGGACGGTGGCCCGTGCGGAGAACCTCGCCGCGCACGCGCGTGAGGCCGGGGTCGACGCCGACGCGGTGGGCCTGGACGAGCTGACCTCCGCGCTGCGGGGTGCGGATGTCGTGGTCTCGGCCACGGGTGCCGTCGGTACGGTGCTGAGCCACGACGACGTGGTCGCCACCCAGACCGAGCGGCCGCGCCGGATGGTCCTGGTGGACCTCTCGATGCCGCGCGACATCGACGACGCCGTCGTCGACGCCGGGGCCGAGGTCCGCCTGCTGAACATCGAGGAGCTCACCGCCCTCGCCGGTGACGGCGCCCGTGACGAGTCCGCCGCCCGGGACATCGTCGCCACGGAACTGGCCGAGTACCTCGAACAGGTGCGCGTGCAGTCGGTGGTCCCCACCGTGAAGGCGTTGCGCCGGCGGGCCGCCGACGTCGTCGACGACGAGCTCGGCCAGCTGGTCCGTCGGACCCCCGGGATGGCCGACGACGACCGCGCCGAGGTCGCCCGCACCGTGCGCCGCGTGGTGGACAAGCTCCTCCACGCACCGACGGTCCAGGTCAAGAAACTCAGTTCCCAGGACGGGACGGTCAACTACGCCGAGGCGTTGGCGGCCCTGTTCAACCTGCCGTCGGGCAGCACCTCGGTGGTGTCGCAGTCCATCGAGCCGGGGGACGCGGGCAAGGCCCGCATCGGCAATGTCCTGCAGCAGGACACCGGGGCAGGTCAGGTACCCGCGGCGGGAGCCGCAGACAGCACGAGCAGCACGAACAGCACTATCAGCACAGCCGGCACGGAGGAGGCATCGTGACCACCGGGAACACCGAGCCCCGTACCCTCCTCGTCGGAACCCGGGCGAGCAACCTCGCCCGTACGCAGGCCGGCACCGTCCGTGACGCGTTGACGGACGTCCTGCGCGGCATGTTCGGCGAGGGGGCCGGGGAAGCCGAGCTGCACTTCGTCCACACCCCGGGCGACGCCTCCCAGAAGGCCCAGACCCCGGTCAACCGCATCGGTGTCGGTGTCTTCACCGAGACCCTGCGCAACGCCCTCGCCGCCGGCGAGTGCGACGTCGCGGTCCACTCGTTCAAGGACCTGCCCACCGCACCGGACGACCGGTTCGTCAGCATCGTGCCGGCCCGCGTCGACGCCCGTGAGGTGCTCGTCAGCATCGGCGGGGCGTCGCTGCGCGACCTGCCGGAGGGGGCCAAGGTCGGTACCGGTGCCCCGAGACGGGTGTCCCAGGTCCGTGCACTGCGCCCCGACCTCGAGGTGTGCCCGCTGCGTGGCAACATCGACACCCGCATGGGCCGCGTCGCGGAGGGCGACCTCGACGCCGTCGTGCTGGCCCGTGCCGGCCTGGAGCGGGTCGGGATGCTCGACCGCGCGTCCGAGACCGTCCCGGTCGACGAGATCCTCCCCGCCCCGGCCCAGGGCGCGCTGTGCGTGGAGGTCCGTGCCGACGACGAGGAGGCCGTCGCAGCCGTCCTCGGACTGGACGACCCGGTGTCGCACGCCACGGCCGTCGCCGAGCGCGCCGTCCTCGCTGAACTGCAGGCCGGCTGCACCGCCCCCGTCGGTGCCTGGTCCACCTACGTGGACGGCACCCTGACCCTCCGTGGCGGCGTCTTCGCCCTGGACGGGTCGAGACAGCTGGTCCGTGAACGCTCCGTCGAGCTGGAGATACCCGGCGGACCGTGGCTGCGTACCGCCGCCGACCTCGGCCACGCCGTCGGCCGCGACCTCATCGCCGGTGGTGCCGCCGAGATCATCACCGACATCGTCGGTGCACGTTGACCTGGTATTGACCGGTCCGCCGCACCGTCCCCAGCGGCCCAGCCACGCCCACCAGCACTGCCTGACCTACCTGAGAAAGCCACCTCGATGACCACTGCCGGAATTGCCCAGACGGGTCCCACGAACAGCCCCCTCGCCGGCCGCGGCCGCGTCCTGTTCGTCGGCGCCGGCCCCGGAAACCCGGAGCTGCTGACGGTCCGTGCCCGCGAGATCCTCGAAAACACCGCCCACGTGTGGGTCGACCCCGCCGTCACGGAGTCCGTCCGCGCCATCATCGCCGATGCGCTGCCTGTCCCCGAGGACAAGCGTATCGCCGCCGAGAAGGAGTGGGAGGCCGAGCTGGAGGCGGCGAAGGCTGCCGGTGCCCGCCGTCGTCCGCGCCGTCCCGCCGAGGTGACCGCCGCCGAGATCGTCTTCGCCGCCCCGCACACCACCGAGGCCGTCGCCGCCCACGCCGCCGCCGAGGAGGCCGCCCGTGAGGCGGAGGCCGGCGGCTACGCCAGCTACCCCGACACCCCGGCCCCGGACGAGATCCGCCCGGTCGAGGCCGCGGACGTGGCCCACGCGATGGTCGACCACGTCCGCCACGGCCACAGCGTGGTCCGCCTGGTCGCCGGCAACCCGGTGAGCAACCCGGCGGTGCTCATGGAACTGCAGGAGGTCGCGGCACTGGGTGTGGAGTTCGAGGTCGTCCCCGGTATGACCGGCGCCTCGGCCCTGCCCGCCTACACCGGTATCGCCACCGGCGACGGCTACACCACCGTGGACCTGCGCTCGGACGCGACCGCCGAGACCGACTGGGACGGCATCGCCGCCGCCCCGAAGCCGCTGATCCTCACCGTCGGGCCGTCGGACCTGCCGGTGATCACCGCGGAGCTCAAGCGCCGCGACGTCGCCGGCAGCACCCCGGCCACGGTGACCACGCACGCGACCACGCGTCGCCAGCGTTCCTACGACGTCACCCTCGACACCCTCAAGTCCGTCGTCGCGGCCTCCGGGCCGTTGGCGAAGGAGGGGGAGATGCCCCAGGAGCTCGTCGTCACCGTCGGTGTGCAGGCCAGCCGCCGGAGCAAGTACTCGTGGTGGGAGAACCGGTCGCTGTACGGCTGGACCGTGCTCGTGCCCCGGGCGAAGGACCAGGCCGGCCCGATGAGCGCCCGGCTGGCCTCGCACGGTGCGATCCCGATCGAGGTGCCCACCATCTCCGTGGAGCCGCCGCGGAGCCCCGCGCAGATGGAACGTGCGATCAAGGGCCTGGTCGACGGGCGCTACCACTGGATCGTGTTCACCTCCGTCAACGCCGTGAAGGCCGTGTGGGAGAAGCTCGCCGAGTTCGGTCTGGACGCCCGTGCGTTGGCCGGTGTGCGCGTCGCCGCCGTGGGCGCCAAGACCGCCCAGTCCGTCCGCGACCTCGGGATCACCCCGGAACTGCTGCCGAAGGCCAACGCCCGCAACGCCTCCGGCCTGGTGGACGTCTTCCCCGCGTACGACGAGGACCTCGACCCGGTCGACCGGGTCCTGCTCCCGCGCGCCGACATCGCCACCGACACGCTGGTGGACGGTCTGGTCGACCTGGGCTGGTCGGTCGAGGACGTCGTCGCCTACCGCACCGTGCGTGCCGCGCCCCCCAGCCAGGAGGTCCGCGACATGATCAAGTCCGGTGGCTTCGACGCGGTGTGCTTCACCTCGTCGTCGACGGTGAAGAACCTGGTGGGCATCGCGGGTAAGCCGCACACCCGCACCATCATCGCCTGTATCGGCCCGATTGCCGCGCAGACCGCGCGGGAACACGGTCTGCGGGTGGACGTGATGCCCGAGGTCGCCGGTGTCCCGGAACTGGTGGACGCCCTGGCGCACCACGTCGCCGAACTGCGCGCGGCCGGTCAGCTGCCCCCGCCGCGGAAGCGTCGCCGGCGGCGCCGGCCGGCCACCGGGCAGTAGGTCCGGGGGACCCCGTGTCCGGCGCGCGGCGTACCATCGTCACCATGACTGATGATGTGCACCCCGTCCGCCGTCCCCGCCGCCTCCGCACCACCCCGGCGATGCGGAACTTCGTCGCCGAGACCCACCTGGTCGCCGACCAGCTGGTGCTCCCGATGTTCATCGCCGACGGCCTGGACGCCCCCCGCGACATCTCCGCGATGCCCGGTGTGCAGCAGCACACCGAGGACTCCCTGCTGCGCACCGCCGAGGCCGCGCTCGACGCGGGCGTCGGCTCCGTCGACCTCTTCGGCGTCCCGACCCCGGAGTCGAAGGACGCCACCGGTTCGCAGGCCTGGGCCGAGGACGGCATCCTCAACCGCGGGCTCTCCGCCCTGCGCCGTGAGTTCGGCGACGACCTGATCGTCATGGCGGACACCTGCCTCGACGAGTTCACCGACCACGGCCACTGCGGTGTGCTCACCGAGGACCGGTTCGGGACCACCGTGATCGACAACGACGCCACCCTGCCGCTCTACGCGCGGATGGCCGTGGCACAGGCCCGGGCCGGTGCGCACGTGGTGAGCCCGTCGGGGATGATGGACGGCCAGATCGAGGTCATCCGGCGGGCGCTGGACGAGGCGAGCTTCCAGGACGTGTCGATCCTGGCGTACTCCGCCAAGTACGCCGGGGCCTTCTACGGTCCGTTCCGGGAGGCCGTCGGATCCTCGCTGCAGGGGGACCGCAAGACCTACCAGCAGGACCCCCGGAACGCGCGGGAGTCCCTTATGGAGGTCGAGCTCGACATCGCCGAGGGGGCGGACATGGTGATGGTCAAACCCGCCATGCCGCACCTGGACATTCTCCGTCAGGTCGCCGACATGTCCCCGGTTCCGGTCGCCGCCTACCAGGTGTCGGGGGAGTACTCGATGATCACCGCCGCGGCCCAGAACGGGTGGATCGACCGTGAGGCGGCGATCATGGACTCGTTGACCGGGATCCGGCGCGCCGGTGCGGACATCATCCTGACGTACTGGGCCACCGAAGCCGCCCACCTCCTGCGCGGCTGACCACGGGTTGACTAAGCTGGTCGGCGATATGACACAGCAGACTTCACCGACACCGCCGAAGGTCGGACGCCCGGACGGTTTGGCTCCCTCGTCGAAGGGGGCGCCCGAGAACGTCCGTGACGGCGTGCGCGCCTGGTACATCGTCGGCGCCGTCCAGGCACTGACCGCCGTTGTCCAGCTGGTGATGAACCTGCAGGACCCGCGCGCGCTGACCACGCAGGTCCGCGACCAGATGGACTCCGTCTCGCTGCCGGACGGGGTCACCGAGGAGACCCTGGTCACCGGTACCGCGATCCTGAACCTGCTGCTCATGCTGGCGGCGGTGGCCCTGTGCATGTTCCTCAACCGCCGGGTGTCGCGCGGCGGGGTGCGCAGCCGCCTGTTCCTCTGCGTCGGTTCGGTCTACCTGGCTCTCATGGCGCTGGTGCAGGTCTTCTCCACCCCGCCGGACACCGGGGCGACACCCCTGGTGCTCCTCGTCGGTGCCGGGACCATCGTCTCCGGTGTCGTCGCCGCCGTCGGCATCTGGCTGATCACCCGCCCGGAGAACGCGGACTGGTTCGGCCTGCCGGACAAGGCGGAGATCGAGGCCTACGCCGAGAAGCTGGCCCGGCGTAACGAGCAACTGGACAAGGAGCGCGCGGAGAAGAAGAAGCGCAGGCGTCAGGCGCGCGAGGACCGTGACCCCGGGAAGAACGCCGGGACGAACGGCCAGGAGAACGGTCAGAAGAACGCCGAGAAGAAGAACAGGGGGCGGTGAACCGTGCCCACGATGTTCCCGGTCTCCCACAACTCCGATCCCGGGGACAGCAACCGCGCGATCCGGTACTGGCAGCCGGGTGACGGGGTCCCGGGGTCGGTGAAGGTCGCCGTGATGCTCTTCCTCGTCGCCGCCATCGGCCTGCTGGCCAGCGGTGCGGTGATGTGGACCGCCGAGCGGCCCGTCGTCGACGACCCCGACCAGATGGCGTACATCGACACGCTGTCCACCAACATGCGGTGGGTCGGCACCGTGCAGGTCGTGACCGGGATCCTCGTCGCGTCGCTGATCCCCGGGCTGCTCCGCGGCGACGGGCGCCGGCGACGCCTGCTGATGATCGCCGCGGCTGTGGCGATGGCGTTCACCCTGGTGGGCTGGGTCTTCCGGGCCGGCGGGCTGGAACAGGCGCTGATCGCACTGGTCATGGCACTCGGTGCGTTGGCGATGTACCGGCCGGCGGTCCGCACCTTCTTCGGCGAGAGCCCCTCGGAACTGGAGAACTGACCTGTGGACATGCCAGGGCGCCCGGGACCGGGCGACGAAGGACACACCATGGCGACGACGGCCGAGGATCCCCTCCGCGACGTCGAGGGCGACGTACCGTCCGACGCGGTGACGCGGGCCATCGAAGACGCCCGTCGCGCCGCCCGTGCCGCGGGCCTCACCGCCGACGACGACTCCGACGATGGACTCGAACACCGGGGCCGGGGCGGGGCCCGCCTGACGTCCTTCACCTTCCACCTCGGCGACCTGGGCTCGGCCACGCAGGCCGGGAAGGTCGAGGCCGCCCTCAACCAGCTGCCCGGGGTGCAGGCGCGTGTGGTGTACTCCACGTCCATGGCCTGGGTCACCGCGCCGGAGTCCCTGCCGCCGGACGTCCTGCGTGACGTCATGACCGACGCCGGGGTCGACTCCTGGTTGACCGTGGCGTCGCTGCGACGGCGGGCCGAACGGCTCACCCGGGCCCGTCCGGCTAGCATCAACGCGCATCTGCACCGTGAGAACCGGGACCGCATGCTGCGCGGAGGCCGGACCTTCCACCAGCTCGGCCAGCGACGTCACCGGCAGACCGGCGGCACCGAGGTGCTGTACACCGCACGGAACCTGATAACCGTGGCACGCCTGCTCGTCGCGGTGCTCTTCGGGCTGCCGGTCGTCGTCCTGCAGCTCTTCCCCGAGTGGCAGTTCGACTACTGGCAGTGGGCCTGCCTCGTCCTGTCCACCCCCGTGGTCCTGTGGTGTGCCTGGCCGTTCCACCGGGCGATGCTCGGCGGACTCCGGCGCGGGATGCCGGCCCTCGACGCGGCGTCGTCGGCGGCGATCCTGCTGGCCTACCTCTACTCCCTGGCGGAGCTCGTCACCACGTCGACCGGTGACCCCGGGTGGCGTGCCGGCAACATCCTGATCTCCTGGGGCTACCAGACCGACGCGGTGTTCTTCGACGTCGCCTGCGGGTGCACGATCCTGCTGCTGTTCGGGCGCCTGGCGTCGAGACGGACCCGCCTGCGCTCGCTCCTGGCGCTGAACATGCTGTCGATCGAACGGGCCAGCGACGTCACCGTGGTGCGTAAGTCACGGCAGGGGAAGCCTGTGAGACGGACGATCCCGTCGACGGAACTCCGGGTCGGCGACGACGTGATCGTCGGTGTCGGGGCCGTGATCCCCTGCGACGGCGAGGTCGTCGGCGGCCGGTCCACCGTCGAGGCGGGCCCGTTCACCGGGGGACGGGATCAGACCCCGGTCGAGGTGGGTGCCAGCGTCTACGCCGGCTCCCGGAACACCGGCGGTGAACTGAAGGTCCGGGTCAGCAGGAGCGGTTCACGGACCCGGATCGCCGCGGTGCGGCGCTGGATCGCCGCCGCCGAACACGAGGAGAACCGGCTGGAACAGCTGGCGACCCGGACCGCGTCCCTGCTGGTGCCGTGGGCGGTCGTCATCGCGGTCGTCGCCGCGGTGGGGTGGCTGACGATGGCCGAGAGCGTCACCGCCGCCGTCGCCACGGCGTTGACCGTCCTGGTGTCCGTGGCACCGGTGGCACTGGCGTTGTCGACCACGCTCGCCCTGCGCCTCGGCCTGGCCCGTGCCGCCTCGGGCGGGATGCTGCTGCGTGACACCGGTACCATCCACCGGCTCGCCGCGGTCGACACCATCATCTTCAACCGTGCCGGGACGTTGACCACCGGCCCGATGCGCGTCGTCGGGGTCACCGCCGCCAAGGGCGAGGTCGCCGAGATGGTGCTCCGGGTGGCCGGTGCACTGAGCCTCGAGAGCCCGCACGGCGTGTCCCGGGCGATCGTCCGGGCCGACCGCGAGTCCCGCGACAGTGGCGCAGGAGGCGACGCGGTCCCGCACTGGCTGGAGGCAGGGCCCGTCGACGTGGACCCGCGGGGCGTCTTCACCGCCACCGTCGACCTCCCGGTCCGGGACGCGGGGAGCGGCGGGCCGACCGTCCGCCCTGTCCAGGCGGAACTGTGGCGGCCCCGGGACATCTCGGAACTCGACGACCCGACCCTGGCCAACGCCGCCCTCGGCGGTGGGGTACCGCTCGTGGTCAGCTGGCGCGGGAAGGCCCGCGGCGTGATCAACATCGCCGACACCGTCAAACCCGACGCCGAGTCCTCCGTCCACTGGCTGGAGGATGCGGGCGTGGAGACCTACATGCTCTGCCGCGACACCTATCCCGTCGCACGTCGGATGGCCGATTCGATCGGGATCTCCAAGGTGCTCGCCGGCATCATCCCGGCACGGAAGGCGGCGACGGTACGCAGCGTGCACTCCCAGGGAGCCACGGTGGCGATGGTCGGCGACCAGGACGTCCTCGACTGCCTCGACGTCGCCGACGTCGGCATCCTCATGGGGTCGGTCGACCGGCTGGACAACCTCGGCGGCGACCACGGGCAGGCGATGGGCCTCGACTCCGCCAGCAGTGACGTGGTGGTGGTCAGGGACGACGTCGCCGCCGTCGCGGAGTCGTTGAACCTCACCCGGCACGTCCGGGCCACCGTGGACTGGAACCTCTGGCTGGCCTGGGGGTACAACATCTGCGCCCTCGTCCTGGCGGTGTCGGGGTTCCTCAACCCGCTGTTGGCGACCGCCCTGATGCTCGGGTCGTCACTGTTGATCGAGTGGCGGTCTGCACGCATCAGCCACCGCGACTACAGTATCGGCGACCCCCTCGGCCGTCAGGGTGCCGAGGCACCCGGGAACCGCTCCGACACCCGGCTGGGCAGACTGCGGGCCTGGGCCGGGGAGAACCTGAGCCCCTGGCAGTCCCGCTGACATTCGCCGCCACGGCGGTCAGCACCGGCAGTACCGGCAGTACCGGCAGTACCGGCAGTACCGGCAGCGCAGAGCCACGACGGGCGCCGGGATGCGGGCGTTCACCCGCGGTCCGTGCCCACGGCGCCGGTCACTATGCTGGGGGACAGTTGGACAAGCGACCTTCAAGGAGTGGCAGATGAGTGGACGGACGAACAGCTCGGCGGCGATGGACCGGGCCCGGGAAGTCACGCCCGGTGGTGTGAACTCCCCGGTGCGGGCCTTCGGCTCGGTCGGCGGCACCGCCCCGTTCATCGCCTCGGCGGCCGGGTCCCGGCTCACCGACATCGACGGCAACGACTACGTCGACCTGATCTGCTCCTGGGGTCCGATGCTCCACGGCAACGCCCACCCGGCCGTCGTCGAGGCGGTCCGCGAGGCCGCGGGACGGGGACTGTCCTTCGGCGCGCCGACCCTCGCCGAGACGGAGCTGGCGCAGGAGATCATCGACCGCACCAGTGTGGAGCGGGTGCGGCTGGTCAACTCCGGTACCGAGGCCACGATGTCGGCGGTGCGGCTGGCCCGCGGGTTCACCGGCCGCGACAAGATCCTGAAGTTCAACGGGTGCTACCACGGCCACGTGGACTCCCTGCTGGTCGCCGCCGGCTCCGGCGTGGCCACCCTGGGTCTGCCGGACTCCCCGGGGATCACGGCCTCGGCCGCCGCGGAGACGATCGTGGTGGACTACAACGACCTCGACGCCGTCCGGGCCGCCTTCGCCGCGAACCCCGGCCAGATCGCCGCGGTCATCACCGAGGCCAGCGCAGGCAACATGGGCACGGTGCACCCGCAGGACGGCTTCAACGCCGCGTTGAAGGAGATCGCCCACGCCGACGGCGCGCTGCTGATCCTCGACGAGGTCATGACCGGTTTCCGTACGTCGCGCTCCGGCTGGTTCGGGGTGGACGGTGTGGCCGGTGACCTGACCACCTTCGGCAAGGTCGTGTCCGGCGGGATGCCGGCCGCGGCGTTCGGCGGACGTGCCGAGATCATGGACATGCTGGCGCCGGAAGGGCCGGTGTACCAGGCGGGCACGCTGTCGGGGAACCCGGTGGCGACGGCGTCGGGCCTGGCGTCGCTGCGGTTGGCCGACGAGTCGACCTACACGACGTTGCAGGCCAACGCCGACAGGCTGTCCGGGCTGATCAGCGAGGCGCTCTCGCGCGAGGGGGTGGTGCACCACATGCAGCGGGCCACGACGATGCTGTCGATCCGCTTCGCCGAGGGGCAGGGCCATAACTTCGCCGAGATGCAGGCGGCGGACACCTTCCGCTACGCGCCGTTCTTCCACGCCCTGCTGGACGGTGGGGTCTTCGCCCCGCCGAGCGTCTTCGAGACCTGGTTCGTGTCCACGGCGCTGACCGACGCGGACTTCGAGCGCATCGAGGCGGCGCTGGTGCCGGCGGCGAAGGCCGCGGCGGCCGCGACACCCCGGTAGTTCCCTGCGCCGGTAGCCGGACCTGCCGTGTCAGGCCAGGGCGTCCCGGATCATCGGGATGTAGCGCTCCAGGGTCCACGGCACGGTGAGGGGGTTGATCATCGAGGACGCGGTCACGAACGACTGGTCGGTGGGGGCGACTTCGGCACCCTCCCGGATCGCGCTGATGCCGCCGTACACGGGGAGGGCGTGCATCTCGCGGCGGTTGGTCTCGTCGGAGTAGAAGGTGAAGATCACGTCGACGTCGTCGAGCCGGTCGGCGTCCTCGATACTGAACTGGGCGGAGTCGGTGCCCACGACCTCGTCGGCCTTCAGCTCCTCGACCACCGGTGCCACCTGGAAGCCCAGGTTGGCGACCATCGCGGCGCGTTGCTCCGTCGGGAGGAACACGCCCATGTCCTGGGCGGGGCCCTGGTTGTAGATGAAGGCGAAGTCGTGGTCGGCGAAGTCGGGGTTGTCCTCCCGGGCGGTGGCGAACTCCCGGTCGATGCCGTCGATGAGTCCGCGGGCCTGGTCAGGCTTCCCGAGCGCGGTGGCGACGGTGGTGATCTGGTCCTTCCAGTCGATCGTCCACGGGTGCTCGGGGTAGGCCACGGTGGGGGCCACGGCGCTGATCTGGTCGTACTGCTCCTGGCTCATCCCGGACCACGGGGCCAGCACGAGGTCGGGGTCCAGGGCGGCGATCTCCTCGGCGCTGACCTCCTCACCACCGGTGATGAGTTCGGGGAGCTCGTCGCCGCGCTCCTCCACGGCCTCGCGGATCCAGGGAAGTTGGCCGGAGTCGTCGGCGCCCCAGTCGTAGCGTTCGGTCGCCACCGGGGTCACGCCCAGGGCGATGGCCGTCTCCGCGGAGCCCTGCCCGAGGGTGACCACGCGTTCGGGGGCGGAGGTGATCGACGCCTCACCGAGGGCGTGGCTGATGGTGACCGGCTCGAAGCCGGAGCCGCCCGGACCACCGGACCCGTTCTGGTCGGCGGCGTCACCGTCGCCGGGGGTCGAGGAGCAGGCGACGAGCAGGACGGTGGTCAGGCAGGACGCCAGGACAGCGCCGACGGTACGCCCCGTGGGGCGTCGGAGGGAGAGGTTCATGAGGGTAGGCTAGCATATCCTCCGGGGGTGACCGTCGTTCACCCTGGGCTCCGGCAGAAGGTCGTCACTTATGAGCTGAGCACCATCCCAGGTAGTGTCAGGCACCATGACAACGATCGTCCACCTCGTCCGCCACGGGGAGGTCCACAACCCCGGGCGCATTCTCTACGGTCGACTGCCCGACTGGCACCTCAGCGTCCGTGGCCGTCAGATGGCCGCGGCCGTGGCCGCCGACCTGTCCGATCACAACGTCACCTACGTCGTGTCCTCGCCGCTGGAGCGGGCCCGGGAAACCGTGGCGCCGCTGGCGGAGAGCCTCGGTGTGGTCCCGGGGGTGGATGAGGACCTGCTCGAGGCCGGTAACGACCTGGAGGGCCTGCACATCAAGGGCGTCCGGTCGGCACTGTGGAACCCGAAGCGGTGGCCGCTGCTGACGAACCCCACCGTCCCGAGCTGGGGGGAGCCCTACTCGGAGATCCTCGACCGCATGTGGCGGGCCGTCGACCGTGCCCGCCGTGCCGCCGAGGGCGCCGAGGCCGTGTGCGTGACCCATCAGCTGCCCATCGTCTGTGTCCAGCGGGACGCGCAGGGGCTGCCGCTGTACCACAACCCGGCGGCCCGCCGGTGTGAACTCGCCTCGGTGACCTCCCTGGTCTTCGAGGGGGACGACCTGGTCGACATGGTCTACTCGGAGCCCGCACAGGAGATCTGATTCGGTGATGAACGTGAGACAGCAGGGACGACAGGCGGCGGCAGCCGTCCTCACCGCGTCGCTGGCCCTGGGCCTGGCGGCGTGCGGGGAGAACAACACCGCCGGGACCGACGCCGTGGCCCAGGGCGGCACCTTCGAGTTCGTCTCCCCGGGTGGTCAGACGGAGATCACCTACGACGAGGCTGACCGTGAACCCGTGGGTGACCTGCAGGGTGAATCCCTGATGGAGCCGGGGGAGACCGTCGGTCTCGAGGACTTCACGGACCAGGTCGTGGTCCTGAACTCCTGGGGCCAGTGGTGCGGCCCGTGCCGTAGCGAGGCCGACGACCTGCAGCGGGTCCAGCAGAACTTCGAGGACCACGGCAGCGGGACGATCCTCGGCATCAACGTGCGTGACTCGGTGGCGGACAAGGCCCGCGACTTCGTCACGGACAACGGGATCACCTACCCGTCGATCTACGACCCGCCGTTCAAGTCCGCCCTCGCGCTGGGAGGCCTGCCGGCGTCGGTGATCCCCACCACGATCGTGCTGGACCGGCAGCACCGTCCCGCGAAGGTCTTCCTGCGCGAGGTCAACGACGACGAGCTGTGGGCGGCCGTCGAGCCGTTGCTCGACGATGAGTGAGTTCGGCGCCGCGTTCGCCGACGCGGTCACCACCGGCCCGCTCCTGCTGGCGCTGCTGGCTGCGGCGGCCGCCGGGCTGGTCTCCTTCGCCTCGCCGTGCGTGATCCCGCTGGTGCCGGGTTACGTCTCCTACCTCGCCGGTGTCGTCGGCGCGGACACCGAGTTCACCCGGGAGGGCACGGTGGTCACGGCCCGCCGGGGCCGGGCCGGTGGTGCGGCCCTGTTGTTCGTCGCCGGTTTCACCGTGGTCTTCGTGCTCGCCTCGACGACGGTCTTCGGGGCCGTCAGCGTGCTGCAGCTGAACCAGGAGACGCTGATGCGCGTCGGCGGTGTGGTGACGATCGTCATGGGCATCGTCTTCATGGGGTTCATCCGGCCCCTGCAGAACGACACACGTATGGCCCCGAAGCGCTGGTCCACCCTGGCCGGGGCGCCGCTGCTCGGCGGGGTGTTTGCGCTGGGGTGGACGCCCTGCCTGGGGCCGACGCTCGCCGCGATCATCTCCGTCTCCGCCGGGACGGAGGGCATGACCGCGGCGCGCGGTGTCGTCCTCATCATTTCCTACTGCCTGGGGCTGGGACTACCGTTCATCCTTGTCGCCCTGGGTTCCGCGAGGGCGCTGCGCGGTGTCGGCTGGCTGCGGAAGCACTCCCGCACCATCCAGCTCGTCGGCGGTGCCCTGTTGGTCCTCGTCGGCATCCTGCTGGTCTCCGGCCAGTGGGCCCTGTTCGTCGACTGGATCCGGCAGGCCGTGGTGTCCGACACCACGCTGCCGATCTAGTCGTCGACAGGTATCAACCGAAGTCCTCTCCCGAAAGGTCCCCATGATCCGCTGGTTCCTGCGTCTACCGAAACGGGCCTGGCAGTGGCTGACCCGTATGCGGACGGCACTGGTCCTGCTGTTCCTCCTCGCCCTCGGGGCGGTGCCCGGCGCCCTGCTGCCGCAGCGGTCGCTGAACGCCGGCAACGTCACGGAGTTCATCGAGAACAACGGCCGGATCGGTGAGATCTACGACAAGCTCGGATTGTTCGACGTCTTCAGCTCCCCGTGGTTCGCCGCGATCTACGTCCTGCTGTTCCTCTCGCTGATCGGCTGCATCCTGCCGCGCAGCTGGGACCACTACAAGGCGCTGCGGACCCGTCCGCCGGCAGCCCCGAAGCGGCTCACCCGGATGCCGAATTTCGTGGAGGGCACCGTCGACGCGCCCACTGCGCAGGTGCAGGACCAGGTCAGCCGGCGCTTCCGTAAATGGCGCGGCGGGGCGACGGAGGCCGCCGACGACCGTGCCGGCAAGTGGTCCTACGCCGCCGAGCGCGGCTACCTGCGTGAGGCGTCCAACCTGGTGTTCCACCTCTCCCTGGTCGGTATCCTCGCCGCGGTGATGGCCGGACGCCTGGTGTACTACGAAGGCCAGGTCATCGTCGTCGCCGGGACGGACTCCGCGAGCTCGCAGTTCTGCAACTCCGCGGTGGCCAACTTCGACTCGATGCGCAACGGCCCCCTCTTCGACGGCACCACCCTGACCCCGTTCTGCGTGAACGTGAAGAACTTCAAGGCGGACTACCTCTCGTCCGGGCAGGCGACCCACTTCTCCTCGGACATCGACTACGCCGAGGGCAGTGACGCGATGCTGCCGACCGAGGAGTGGGACAAGACCCAGCTGCGCGTCAACCACCCGCTCAACGTCGACGGCGACCTGGTGTACCTGCAGGGGCACGGCTACGCGCCGACGTTCACGGTGACCTGGCCTAACGGCGAGAAGCGCACCGAGACCATCCAGTTCCGTCCGGACGACCTGACCTACTTCCTGTCGTCCGGCGCGATCAAGATGGACCCGCCGGCCGGGATGTACGAGGACCTCTACGACCGCCGGCAGAACCAGCTGGCGATCCAGGGGCTCTTCGCGCCCACCGCCGAGTTCTCCGGGGAGAACAACGCCCTGCTGACCTCCAGCTTCCCGGCGATGAACGACCCGGCCGTGGCCATCGACATCTACCGTGGCGACACCGGGCTCGACGCCGGCACCGGCCAGGACATCTTCTCCCTCGACTCGACCCAGCTGCACAGCGGGGCCTTGCAGAAACTCGACCGGGTCAACCTCATGGAGGGGGAGTCAGTGACCCTCGACGACGGTACGGAGATCTCCTTCGACGGTGCCGAGGAGTTCGTGAACCTGCAGGTCAGCCGGGATCCGACGACGCCGTTCGTCCTCGGTTTCGCGCTGCTGATGCTGGTCAGCCTCGTCGGCTCGCTGACGATCAAGCGCCGCCGCTTCTGGGTGCGTGTCACCGACAACGGTGACGGCACCACGCACCTGCAGATCGCGGGCCTGGCGCGTACCGACTCGGCGGGCTGGGGACGTGAGTTCAACCGCGTCGCCGAGGAGCTGCTCCACCTCGACGAGGAGGAACTCGACGAGGAGTTCGACCAGACCGACAGTGAGTGGGAGGACTGGGAGGACGAGCTCGACCGTGAGCTCCGGCGTGAGGTCGACGCCGGGGAGCTCTCCGGGCGCCCCGACCTGAAGGACGGTCCGTCAGAAGACCGTCCTGAGGAACGCTAAACACCTGCTCACTTTTGGTTTCGGCACCCGGTGCCCAGTAATCTGGGCCGTATCACGGCCCAGTCATCATCGACGGAGGAACTGACGGATGGACATCCACGACCTCAATGAAGGGCTGGCGGACTTCTCCGACCTGGCCTACACCACCACGGTGGCGTTGTACCTGCTCGGACTCGCTGTCTCCCTCGTGTTCTACGGGATGTACCGGTCGGCCACGGAGACCCGTCGGGAACGCGCCCGCATCCTGGGCGAGAGCAAGGCCGGGCGGGACCGGGAGAAGGTCGCCGTCGGTGCAGGCGCCGCCGGTGCGTCCGGCACCGTGGACAAGGACGCCGCCGACGGCGGCAGCCACGACGTCTCCGGTATCGCCACCGGTTCCCTCAGCGAGGACGAACTGCCTGAACGGTTCCAGGTCGAGACCATCCGCAACCGCTTCCGCCGCACCGACCGGTGGGGCGGCATGGCCCAGGCCGTGATCTGGCTGGGTGTGGCCATGCACGTGCTGTTCGTGGTGGTCCGTGGGCTGGCGGCGAACCGTTTCCCGTGGGGCAACCTCTTCGAGTACGTCTCGGTCGTCTCGGCGGTGTCCATGGTCATCGCTTGCTACGTCCTGCGACGCAAGGCGATGCGGGTGCTGTGGCCCTGGATCCTCACACCCATCGTCCTGCTGCTGTTCTACGCGGGTACCGAGCTCTACGCCGACGTCGCCCCGGTGGTCCCGTCGCTGAACTCCTACTGGTTCGTCATCCACGTGTCCGTGGTATCCATCGGCGGCGGTATCGGCCTGGTCTCGGGTATGGCCTCCCTGCTCTACATCCTGCGACGGGCCCAGCCGCGTGGCGAGGAGAAGGGTTTCTTCGGGGTGCTGGCCACCCCGCTGCCGGACGCCTCCAAGCTGGACGCCCTGGCCTACCGGGCCGCGATCTGGACCCTGCCGGTCTTCGGTCTCGGCGTGATCTTCGGTGCGATCTGGGCCCACGCCGCCTGGGGCCGTTTCTGGGGCTGGGACCCCAAGGAGACGGTCTCGCTGATCACCTGGATCCTCTACGCCGCCTACCTGCACGCCCGGGCGACCCCGGGGATGCGCGGCAAGCCGGCGGCGTGGATCAACGTCGTCGCCTTCGCGACGATGATCTTCAACCTCTTCTTCATCAACATCGTCATCTCGGGCCTGCACTCCTACGCCGGGCTGAACTGACATGGCGCAGCACCCCGACCGCCGGATCACCCACCTGCTGGTGACCGGCGGTGCCGGTTTCATCGGCGCCAACTTCGTCCACCGCACCCTCCTCACCCGGCCGGACGTGGGGGTCACGGTGCTGGACGCCATGACCTACGCGGCGAACCCGGCGAACCTCGCCGGGGTCACCGGGCCAGGCCGGGTGACCCTGACCGAGGGCGATGTCTGCGACGCCGCCCTCGTCGACCGGCTCGTCGCGCAGCTCCGTCGGGACGCCGACGCCGTCGGCGGTACCGCGGCGGTGGTGCACTTCGCCGCGGAGAGCCACAACGACAACGCCCTACGGGACCCGCTGCGGTTCGTCCGCACCAACACCGAGGGCACCGGCGTGCTCGCCGACGCCTGTGTGCGCCACGGGGTGCACCTGCACCACGTCTCCACCGACGAGGTCTTCGGTGACCTGCCGTTGGACGGTACCGGCCGCTTCACCGTGGACACCCCGTACGCGCCGTCGTCGGTGTACTCGGCGTCGAAGGCCGCCGCCGACCACCTGGTGCGCGCGTTCGTGCGCAGTCACGGTCTCAGCGCCACGATCTCCAACTGCTCCAACAACTACGGGCCGCGGCAGCACCCGGAGAAGTTCCTGCCGCGCCAGATCACCGGCCTGATCGAGGGCGAGACCCCGCGGCTCTACGGCGCCGGCGACAACGTCCGCGACTGGATCCACGTCGACGACCACAACGACGCGGTGTGGACCATCCTGGAGCGTGGAGAGTCCGGGGGGACCTACCTGATCGGGGCGGACGGCGAGCGGACGAACCGGCAGTGCGTGGAGGCGCTGCTGGACCTGTTCGGCCGCGACGCCGGTGACGTCGTCCACGTGACCGACCGGCCGGGACACGACCGCCGCTACGCCATCGACCCCTCGTCGACACAGGCGTTGGGGTGGACACCACGGTTCACGGACTTCACCGCGGGGCTGGCGGACACCGTGCAGTGGTACCGGGACAACCAGTCGTGGTGGGAGGTCAGCCGGAAGGACGCCGAGGAGACCTACCGGGACACCGAACAGGTGATCTGACCACGCCGGCGCGGCATACCGGGTAGCCTCCTTCCCATGACTGACGTTAAGAAGTGGAAGCTTGCGCTTATTGCCGGCCTAGCTGTTCCTGCTCTCGCACTGACCGCATGCTCGTCCGACGACGGTGACTCCGGGGCGGGCCCGGACACCTCGTCGGACTCGGCGTCGGACTCCTCGACGGAGGACACCGACTCCGGTGCCACCTCGGACATCACCTTCGACGGAGCGCCGGACGGCTTCGAGCTGACCAGCCCCGGAAGCAGGCTGTCCCTGGACGACACCGGCCACGTGGTGACCAGGCACCGGGAAGGGCCGACGATGTTCTGGGCCATCACCCCGGGCGAGATGCGGGACCTGCCCGCCGACGCCGCCGAGCTCCAGGACGGCAACGACGACGTCGACCACTTCGTGTGCCTGGACTACGACATCACCTACCTGGGGGAGGGCTCGGACGGCACGAACCCGGAGGACGCGTCGGTCGTCTCCACGCCGCGGCTGAGTGCCGTCGGTGAAGACGGCTACGGTGCCAACTCGATCTTCATGGACATGGGGAACACCTGTGGAATCCACGAGGCCGACGAGCTGCCCTCCACCTCGGAGTCCCTGACGGTCGACAAGACCTACAAGGCCTCGATCCTCAGTTTCGTCGCCAAGGACGAGAACGCCGGTGTGGACCCCACCGGCCTGCGGTTCGGATTCCAGACGGACATCCCGGGCCTGGACGGTGCCGAGGACATCTACTGGAACTGAAGCCTGGGTGGGTTCCTGTGACCGTCGACGCGGCGCGACGCTAGGCTTCGGGGCATGACTGTGTCGAAGGAGCCGGTGATGCTGAAGAAGTCGCACACGTGGAAGCTGGCCGCGCTCACTGCGGTGACCCTGCCTGCGTTCACCCTCGTCGCCTGTACCACGACCGGTGAGGAGGGCGCCTCCGGGGCGTCGGAGGTCTCCGGTACCGAAGTGCAGGGCGAGTCACCGGAGGCCCCGGCTTTCGCGGGGGAGCGGTTGCCGTCCAGCATCGTGGACGGTGCGCCCAAGGGCGTGGACGTGACGGAGCCGGGGCGCGAGCTGTCCTTCGGCGACGCCGGGTACGTCGTCACGGGTGGGGCCGACGCGCCGCAGTACTGGCGCGTGAAGGTGCAGGAGCCCGAGGAGATCGACGCCGACGACGTCGCGCTGACCGGCGACGACAACGAGGATGTCGGTACCTTCGTGTGCCTGACCTACACCGTCGAACTCCTGCACGCCGAGGCAGCCCCGGAGACGAGTGCTGAGACGAGTGCGGAGACCAGCCCGGAGACCAGCGCTGAGACGACGGAGGCGGAACCGGACACGGACATGGAACCGGAACCGGAGGCGTTCGAGGCGGCGGTGCCGGAGCTCGACCCGGTGGACGACAAGGCACGGGAGGCCAACCGGGTGCTCTACGCCGGCGAGGCGGAGTGCGGGGTCGACGAGGAGGACGCCCTCCCCTCCGATCTCGCCGACGTGGAGCCGGACACCACCTACACGCGCGCCGTGCTCAGCTACACCGACAAGGACCCGCGCCGGGGGATCACCCCCACCGGGCTGGCCTTCACCTACGACCTCGACGGCGCATCCGGGACAGCGGACGCGACGGACACATCCACCTCGACGGAACCACCCGAGCCGACCGACGAGCCGGAGGAGACCCCGGATAACGACGTGGTCCTGTGGAACTGACCCCGGCGGGGCACGCTCACGCCAGGAACCGCGGGCGGGCCTTCTTGAGCAGGGCGAGGCCCTTGCGCAGCTGACGCGGCCCGGTCTGGGCCGCGATCTCCGGGTTGGCGGTGAAGGCCTCGTCCGAACGGACCTCGGGGGCGTTGGACGGGTCGGCCCGCAGCATGGAGTTCGGCAGGGAGAGCTTCAGCAGGGTGCGCTGCACCTGCAGCAGCTGCTTGGGGAAGCTGTCGGTGTTGTAGGGCAGGCCGTACTCCTCGGCGATCGCCTCGACCTCCCGGCTGATCTCCGCCAGGTGGTTCGACGGCATGTCGGGGAACAGGTGGTGCTCGATCTGGTAGTTCAGGTTGCCGGACAGCACCGACAGGACGGGCCCGCCACGGAAGTTCGCCGAGCCGAGCATCTGGCGCAGGTACCACTCGTCCTGCGTCTCCTCGGCGAGGGTCCGTCGGGTGAAGGTCTCGACGTCGTCGGGGAAGTGCCCGCAGAAGATCACGGCGTAGGCCCACACGTTGCGCATCAGGTTGGCCATCAGTGCGGTCTTCAGCGCGGCCCCTGCCCGGCGGCGTGCACCGGCGGCCCGGGAGAGCTTCCGGCCGTCGAGGGTGCCGGGGAACAGGAAGCCGGTGGCCGCGGCGACGGCGGGGAAGCCGATGTAGTCCTTGCCGAACTGGCGTCCGGTCTTGCGGAGGGCGGCGATCAGGCGCGGGCGGGTCTCCTCCCAGCTCTGGCGGCCGGTGAAGTAGCGGCCGAGCTCCACGTCGTAGAACCCGACGGCGAGCTCGAAGAGGCTGGCCAGCACCACGTTGACCAGCGGCTGCATCAGAGCCTGCGGGGTCCACGCCCGGTCGCGGGTGACGCGCAGGATGCCGTACCCCACGTCATTGTCCATGCCGATGATGTTGGTGTAGGTGTGGTGCACCACGTTGTGGGAGTGCTTCCACCCGGACGACGGGCCGGTGTTGTCCCACTCCCAGGTGGAGGAGTGGATCTCCGGGTCGTTCATCCAGTCCCACTGGCCGTGCATCACGTTGTGGCCGATCTCGAGGTTCTCGAGGATCTTCGCCAGGCCCAGCATCATGCCGGCCGGGACCGCCACGGTGGAGGACGTCGCGGTGGCGATGCGGGCGATGAGGTCGAGGACGCGCTGGGTGCGGATGAGGGTCTTGATGTAGTCGGCGTCGGTGGCACCGAGGGATTCGCGGTGCGCCTTCTCGATCGCCGACAGCCGTCGTCCGATGTCACGGACGTCGTCGTCCGACAGGTGGGCGTAGGCCGTGATGTCCTGTACTGCCATGGGGGTGTCGCTCCTGGGGGGGTGGGTGGGACGGTCAGTTGCTGGCGAGGTGGACGTACCCGGACGGGACGCTGCAGCAGGTGCGGATCTGTTCACCGGGGCCGTAGGTGGTGCCGTCCCGCAGGTCCACGGCGGTGCCGTCGGTGATCGGGGTGACGCAGGTCCGGCAGATCCCCATCCGGCAGCCGTGCACGAGGTCGACACCGCAGCTCTCCGCGGCGTCGAGGATCGTCGTCGAACCGGTGGACGTGGTGACCACGCCGCTGTCGCCGAACTCGATCTCCCCGCCGAGGTCCGCCGGGTCCGGCGAGGCCCCCGCGTTCCCGGACGCCGCGCCCTGGGCGTGGAATGTCTCGGTGTGGATGTCGGGGATGGTCTCGGCGAGGGCCTCCAGCAGGGGGCCGGGACCGCAGGCGAAGACCACGCGGTCCTCCCAGTCGGGGACGGCGGTGGTCACGTCCTCCACGGTCAGGCGTCCGTCCTGCGAGGAGTTCCACGTGGTCAGCCGGTAGGACGGTGCCGTGGTACCGAGCTGCTCGAGCTCGTCGGCGAAGGGGCCGGGGGGACGGGGGCCACGCTCGCTGTGGATGTGGACGACGTCGGGCCAGGTCTCCGGGGTGTTCTCCTCGCGGAGCCAGCGCAGCATCGACATCACCGGGGTGATGCCCGCGCCGGCGGTGATGAACAGCAGTCGTTCCGGCAGCGGTGACGGCAGGTGGAAGTCGCCGCCCGGTGCGGTCAGCCGGATGATCTGTCCGACGGTGGCGTGCTCGGTGAGGTGGCCGGAGACCTCGCCGCCGGGGACGGGCTTGACGGTCACGGTGAGCGTCCGTGAGCGGCCGTGGCCGGAGCGTAGCGGGGCGTTCGTCAGGGAGTAGCAGCGCCAGCGCCACCGGCCGTCGATCTCCAGGCCGAGACCGATGAACTGGCCGGCGTGGAAGACGCGGGAGATGCCGGGACCGGGGGAGACGGTGAGGGTGGTGTAGCCGCCTTGGCGGGAAACCGCCGTGATGCGCCCCCGGACCTCGCGGCCACGCAGCGGGTCGAAGATGCCGGCGTAGTCGGTGGGGGTCAGGGGAGTGGTCAGCTTCCTGAGGGCAGGCGTGAGCGGCCTGGTGGCGCGTGCGGCGACCTTTCTGACGTTACCGACCTTCCCGAGGCGAACTTTGTTCATCGGAACCACAGTACAGACAGAAAGATATCTGTTTCAAGATAAGGTGCCTGGGAACTTGCTGGTGATTGCACGTACGCGCACACCGACACGCCTGCCGTGACGGTGTGACGTTAGGGTGGTGGCATGAACGAGATCACCGACCTGGAGATTCCGGGCGCCTGGGTCGCCGAACCCCGCGTCTACAGTGACGACCGGGGTACCTTCCACGAATGGTTCCGTGCCGACATCGTCGCCGAGAAGCTCGGACACCCCCTCGACATCCCGCAGGCCAACCTGTCGACGTCCCGGCCCGGGGTGATCCGCGGGATCCACTTCGCCGACGTCCCGCCCGGGCAGGCGAAGTACGTGACCTGCGTGGCCGGACGGGTCGTCGACGTCCTGGTCGACCTGCGCCGCGGGTCACCGACCTTCCTGCAGCACGTCGCCGTGGAACTCTCCGCGGAGAAGCGCAACGGTGTCTACATCCCGGTCGGCGTGGGCCACGCCTTCGGTGTTCCCGCAGGGGCGGGCGAGGCGACGGTGAGCTACCTGGTCTCCGAGGGCTACGACCCCGCCGCCGAGCATGCCGTGACCCCCTTCGACCCGGAGATCGGCGTCGACTGGGCCGCCCACGGCATCACCGCCGCAGACGTCGTCCTCTCCGACAAGGACCGCCGGGCCCCGACGGTGGCCGACATCGGGAGCGACGGACCGGCTCTGCCGTCCTGGAACGAGTGCCGCGGCTGGGAGAAGGAACTGCGGCTGGCCTGGGAGCAGGCGCAGGACGACGCGGAGAACTGGGAGGGCGAGTGATGCGTGGCATCATCCTGGCCGGTGGCACCGGTTCCAGGCTGCGCCCCATCACCCTCGGGGTGTCCAAACAGCTTGTCCCGGTCTACGACAAGCCCATGATCTACTACCCGCTGAGCACCCTGATGCTGGCGGGGATCCGCGAGATCCTGGTCATCACCACCCCGGAGGACAACGACCAGTTCCGTCGGCTCCTCGGCGACGGCTCGCAGTTCGGCGTCAGCATCGAGTACGCCGTGCAGGATGCCCCCAACGGGCTGGCCGAGGCCTTCATCCTGGGCGCGGACTTCATCGGCGACGAACCGGTCGCCCTGGTGCTCGGCGACAACATCTTTTACGGGGCCGGGCTGGGTTCCCAGCTGCGACGCTTCCACGACGTCAAGGGCGGGGCGATCTTCGCCTACTGGGTCGCCGACCCGTCGGCGTACGGCGTCGTGGACTTCGACGGGGAGGGGACGGCGACCTCGCTGGAGGAGAAACCGGACGACCCGACGTCCCACTTCGCCGTCCCCGGCCTGTACTTCTTCGCCCCGGACGTCGTGGACGTCGCCCGGGCCCTGGAGCCGTCGGCCCGGGGGGAGCTGGAGATCACCGACGTCAACCGGGCATACCTGGCGCGCGGCGAGCTCCAGGTCGAGATCCTGCCCCGCGGGACCGCCTGGCTGGACACCGGGACGGTCGACAACCTCATGGCCGCCGGGGACTTCGTGCGCACCATCGAGGAGCGTCAGGGCCTGAAGATCGGGTGCCCGGAGGAGGTCGCCTGGCGCATGGGCTACCTGACGGATGCGCAGCTGGCGGAACGTGCCGCCTCCCACGGGGCGTCGGCGTACGCGACGTACCTGACCACGCTGCTGCGGCGCGGCAAAGACGTCTGAGGACGTCTGGGGGCCGGTCAGCCCTGGGCGCCGCTTTCGCCGTCCTTCTTCTCCTGCGGACCGGTGCCGTCGGACTTCCCGGTGTCGGGTTTCTTCTCCGCGGAGCCGTCCGACGTCGTCCGCTTGCCGGTGCCATCCTTCGCGTCGCCGACCTTCCAGTGTTCGCCGCGCCGGGCACGCTCCACGGCCTCCTGTTCACGGCGCTCGGCCTCGCGTTGGGCCTTGAAGCGTTCCTTCTTGATGTTCCACAGGAAGTCCGGGTCGTCGTCCGGCCCCTTCGTCGCGACCGGCCTGTTCTTCTGGCGGCCCAGCGACGGGAACTGGTTGTCCTTCGGGGTGCGTGACGTGGTGTTCCACGTCTTCGGCCCGAATGCCTTCCACAGCACGATGACCGTGACGATCACGAGCACTACGATCACTAGACGTCCCATTGTTGTCGACCTCCTGTCGGCGTAGGGGTGGTCGGTGTCGGACCGACGTGGCTGGTCTCCATGCTAACCACCGTGCGGCACCGCGTCGATCACCGGGTGTGAATACCGTTCAACGCCGAGAGCGAACACCGGATTCCAGGTTTTTGGGGCCGTACCGCGTGGGGTCGTAGAGTGGGGGCCGTGGACGAGAACAACAGCAGTTCAGAGAGCACGGTCGACCGGGACGGGACCGTCGGCGCCGCCGGGGCCGAGCTGAAGCCGGGCCGGCTTTCCGGGGCCGCGTGGCGTGACATCGCACTCTACGGCCTGGCCCGGGTGCTGGTGTTCGTCGTGCTGACGGTCGTCATCCAGTCGGTCGCCATCCTGATGGGGATGGGGCAGTCGTTCCCGCTGCTGATGAGCGCGTTGCTGGCCCTGATCGTGGCACTGCCGTTGTCGATGCTGCTGTTCAAGAAGCTGCGGCTGCGGGTCAACGAGCAGATCGCGGTGCGCGACGCCGGCCGTCGGGCGCACAAGGAGCAGATGCGGGCCCAACTCGAGGAGCGGCTGGGCTGATCCCCCGGGCCTCACATCGCCGGGGCCGCGCACGGAGCAACCCCGCAGGTCGGTCACACCGACCTGCGGGGTTGCTCCGTCGGCAGCCGCGGGTGGGGCCGGTCACCCCAGCAGCATCGCGATGAACATCGCCGCCGCCCAGACCAGCATCCCGCGTCCGGTCAGCCCCAGCACGGGGATCAGGTCCCTGCCCCCGGCACCCCGCACCACCGGGAGCGCGGCCACGAACAACAGCGGCACGGCGGCCAGGGAGATCAACGCGGCGATACCGGTCGAGGCGACCGCCACGGTCACCACCACCGACACCGCCACCAGTGTCACGTACAGTGCCCTGGTCGGCCGGTCGCCGAGGACCACCGCGAGCGTGGTCTTGCCCGCCTCCCGGTCGGTGGGGATGTCGCGCAGGTTGTTGACCAGGTTCACCGACGCGGACAGGCTGCCCACACCCACGGCCAGCAGCAGCCCCACCCAGCTGACGGTGCCGGACTGGGTGAACTCGGTGCCGGTCACCGCGACGAGGCCGAAGAACACGAACACGGCGACCTCGCCCAGTCCCCGGTAGCCGTAGGGGTTCTTGCCGCCGGTGTAGAACCAGGCGCCGAGAATGCACAGGGCGCCGACGACGACCAGCCACCACGCCGACAGCAGGGACAGCACCACACCGGCCACCCCGGCGACACCGAAGCTCAGGAAGGCGGCGTACTTCACCTTCTCCGGTGCGACGAGGCCGGAGCCGGTGAGCCGCAGGGGACCGGTCCGGTCGTCGTCGGTTCCGCGGATGCCGTCGGAGTAGTCGTTGGCGTAGTTCACACCGATGATCAGCGCCATGGCGACGACCCCGGCGAGGACGGCGCGGACCCAGGACGCCTGGCCGTCGTACACGGCGGCGGCCGTGCCGGCGAGGACCGGGGCGACGGCGTTGGCCCAGGTGTGTGGGCGCGCGCCGGTCAACCAGTCGCTGGGGGTGGCGGTGTTCTCGGACAAGGACGTCTCCTGACGGGGGCCTCGGGGGTTCTCAGTCCTCCAGCCTAGTCCGCAGTTCGTCCCGGACGGCCCGCCGGTCGACCTTCCCCGGCCCGGTCACCGGCAGACGGCGGGTGCCCAGCACACGCCGGGGGACCAGGTGTGACGGCAGGCCGGCGTCCTTCATGGCCGACCGTACCTGCGCCGTCCGTTCCGCCGGAGCCTCCCCGGGGACCTCGACGAGGGCGGTGACCGCTTCGCCCCAGTCCGTGTCCGGCAGTCCGACGACGCAGGCGGTGTACCCGAGCGTCGCCAGGGCGGCCTCGACCTCTTCGGGGAGGACCTTCATCCCGCCGCTGTTGATCGCGCCGTCGGCGCGCCCGCGGACGGTGAGGAGGCCGTCGTCGATACTGCCGAGGTCGCTGGTGCGGAAGGTGCCACGGGCGGGGAAGGCGTCCTCCCCGGCGGCACCGCCGACGTTGCGGTAGCCCTCGGCGACCGTCGGTCCGGACAGCAGGATCCGTCCTGTGGCGTGGTCGACCGCCACCCGCGTACCCGGTAGGGCGCGGCCGTCGTAGACCATGCCCCCGGCGGTCTCCGAGGATCCGTAGGTCAGGACGACGTGGACGCCGTGGTCCCGCGCGGCGTCGACGAGACCGGGGCTCGTCGCCGCCCCGCCGACCAGGACCGCGGCGTACTCGTGCAGCGCCTTCCGGCCCTGTGCGTCGACCATGAGACGCTGCAGCTGGGTCGGTACCAGTGAGGTGTGGAGGTTCTCCGACGGGTGCGCGGCGCGTAGCGTGGCCGTGCCGTGGGTGAACGCCTCCGGGGTGAAACGGCCGCCCGGGAGGACGGTGGGGGAGTGGCCCGCGTAGAGGCTGCGCAGGATGACCTGCAGTCCGGCGATATGGTGCGGCGGCAGGGCCAGGAGCCACGGGCCCGTGGCGGTGCCGAACCGTGCGGCGAGGTAGGCGGCGGTCGCGTCCGCGGAGGCGGTGAGGTTCGACGTCCGCAGACGGGCGCCCTTGGGTGTCCCGGTGGAGCCGGAGGTGCAGGCGATGAGGGTGCCGGGGGCCTCCCCGTCACCGGCGTCGGCGGTGGTGCCGGTGGCCGCCATCTGCGACAGGAGTTCCTGTTCCCGGCCCGGTGCCGTGGGGAGCACGGCGCCGTGTCCGGAGAGGAGGCCCTCCAGCGTAGGGACGGCTGCCGCGATCTTCCGGGGGTCGAGGTCGAGGGGGAGTGCTTCGAGCTTCACCCTGACCACGCTACGCCGGTCCGAGGGGGTGTCAGGCCAGCAGGCCGAAGGTCGCCGCGGTGGTGCAGGCGGCGGTGGACTCCGCCGACGACGGGTACCGGCCGGTCAGGGAGTGGAACGCCGCCCTGACCTCCTGGGGGGTGGCGGGCGTGCGGCCCTGGTCGACCAGGTAGGCCACCACGTCCACCGTGCCGGTGCCGACGCCGAGGTCGGCAGGTGAGAACACCCGCCGGTTGGGGCCGGTGTGTTCCGGGCGTACGACCTTGCGCAGGGTCAGGGTGCCGTGCGGCCGGGCCGTGTTGTGCCTGTCGCGGGTGGCGCGGGCACCGGGGAGGACACCGAGCACGGTGCTGTCGGTGGCGCTGCGGACTCCGGTGCCGGGCCTGCGGTACCAGTCGAAGAGCCGGGCCAGGGGCCGGGTAATGGATGTGGGGTACGACATGGGGGTTCACTTCCTTCAGGCGGGTCGGCGCCGAGACGGCGTACTGGGCTGACCATACGGTCACGATCTCCCACGAATGGTAGGTCCAAACAATGGGAGACGTCAAGCATTATTGACATATGCCCTGCGTGAAGGTTGTTTCCGGCGAGCAGGAATGGGGATATCAGTGGGCGGCGGTGCCGAAGACGTCCCAGCCGAAGGCCGCGTAGATCCGGCCCTGGGTGATCCACAGCAGGCCGAGGAGGACCGCCAAGGCGATCACGGCGAAGATGGCGACGGCGACGGCACGACGCCACGGGGCGGTGGTCGTCGCCGCGCCGGTGGCGGACGCGCCGTCCGACGCTCCGTCCGAGGCAGGCACCCAGAGCCGGATGCCCACACCGAAGAGGATCGGCAGGCCGGCGCCCAGGACGAGGCCCGCCAGGGTGACCTGGAGCAGTGATTCGAGGATGGTCATGGTCAGTTCTCCCTGCTGGTGCCGGTGGTGTGTGCGGCGGAGGTGTCGAGGACGGTGGCCGGGTCACCGCGGCCGAGGCCCGGGTCGTCGGTGGAGTCCGACTCGGTGGCGGGGCCTGCTGCGCCGGCCCCGGCGAGTGCGTGGACGAAGGTGTCGCCGGCGTCGGCGTCGGCGTCGTTTCCGGTGTCGGCCTGGTCTGCCACGCCCCGGGTGTCGGTGTCGGGGGTCAGGCCGTGCTCGTCCCAGTCCTCGTTGACGTTGTCGGCGTGCACCGGCTGCTTACGGGCCTTGTAGACGATCAGGCCGACACCGGTGGCCAGAATCAGGAAGGTGAACAGTGAGCCGACGGCCATCGACGTGGCGTCGGCGACCAGGTTAGAGAGGGTCCAGACCAGCCAGGAGATCGCCGCGGCCAGGGGGAGTGTGGTGACCCAGGCGATGCCCATCCGGCCGGCGACACCCCACCGGACCTTCGCGCCCGGCTTGCCCACGCCCGAACCGAGGATGGAACCGGTGGCCACGTGGGTGGTGGACAGTGCCATGCCCATGTGTGCGGAGGTCAGGATGATCGCGGCGGACGAGGTCTCGGCGGCCATGCCCTGCGGCGAGGTGATCTCCACCAGGCCCTTGCCGAGGGTGCGGATGACCCGCCACCCGCCGGCGTAGGTTCCCGCGGCGATGGCGATCGCGCAGCTCGCGGTCACCCAGAAGGGCATGTCGGCGGCGGCGTCGAGGTTTCCGCTGGCGACGAGGGCCAGGAAGATCACGCCCATCGTCTTCTGCGCGTCCGAGGTGCCGTGGGCGAGGGCCACGAGGGAGGCCGAGCCGATCTGGCCGAGGCGGAACAGGTTGTCGCGCTCGCCCTCGCGGGTCCGCCGGGTCAGCTTGAAGACCCCGGCGGTGCCGATGGCGGCGACCAGTCCGGCGATCACCGGCGCGGCCAGCGCCGGGACGATGATCTTCTGCAGGACGCCGTCCCACACCACGCCGGAGACGCCGAGGGCGGCGATGGCGGCGCCGATCAGGCCGCCGAACAGGGCGTGGGAGGAGCTGGACGGCAGTCCGAAGAGCCAGGTGAAGAGGTTCCACAGGATGCCGCCGACCAGTCCGGCGAAGACGACGAGGAGGAGTTTGTCCGCCTCGGCGACCACGCTGAGGTCGAAGTCCTCGAGGTTGACGATCCCGTTGGCGACCGTCTTGGCGACCTCCACGGAGAGGAACGCGCCGACGAGGTTCAGCAGGCCGGCCAGTGCGACGGCGGTTTTCGGCTTCAGGGCTTTGGTGGCGATGGAGGTGGCCATCGCGTTGGCGGTGTCGTGGAAGCCGTTGGTGAAGTCGAACGCCAGGGCGGTCCCGATCACGAGCAGAAGGATAAGAAGCTCAGTCACACCAAGAAATATCCCGCCTATCGGCGGAAACGTCTACTCCCGGAAAAAATGCGGGGGTGAACAGTGGGGGTATATAGCGTTCACTTAAGTAGTGTCGCCGTCCGGGAAACCGCAGGTCGTCGTCGGTGTCGTCATCGGTGCCGACAACGGACGCGGTAAACAGTGGGTGAATTCAAGGGAAATTCCGGCGTTGTGCTATCGGAATGACCTGCGCGGTATGTACGGGGGCGTGCTGATCGTTGACGCAACCCACCGTCGTCAGGTCGTCCGAGGGTGATTCTCCGCGGATTCCCACGATTCACAGGCTGCGCTCAGTAATAGGGTCAGTAATAGTAGGGGAACCCGTCCCACCGCGGGGCACGCTTCTCCAGGAAGGAGTCCCGTCCCTCCACCGCCTCGTCGGTCATGTACGCCAGCCGGGTGGCCTCACCGGCGAAGACCTGCTGGCCCATCAGGCCGTCGTCGGTCAGGTTGAAGGCGAACTTCAGCATCCGCTGCGCCGTGGGGGACTTGCCGTTGATCGCACGCGCCCACTCGACCGCGGTGTTCTCCAGCTCGGCATGGTCGACGACCTCGTTCACCGCCCCCATCTGCATCATCCGTTCCGCGGTGTACGCCCGGCCCAGGAAGAAGATCTCGCGGGCGTACTTCTGGCCCACCTGCTTGGCCAGGTACGCCGAACCGTAGCCGGCGTCGAAGGACCCCACGTCGGCGTCGGTCTGCTTGAACATGCCGTGCTCCCGGGAGGCGATCGTCAGGTCACACACCACGTGCAGGCTGTGGCCACCGCCGGCGGCCCAACCGTTGACCACGGCGACGACCACCTTCGGCATCGTGCGGATCAGCCGCTGCACCTCGAGGATGTGGAGACGTCCCCCCTCTGCCTTCACCCGCGCCTCGTCGACGGTGTCCGCGGTCGCCGCGGCGACGTCGCCGTCGTGCTCGGTGGCGTACTGGTACCCGGAGCGTCCGCGGATACGCTGGTCGCCACCCGAGCAGAACGCCCACCCACCGTCCTTCGGACTGGGGCCGTTGCCGGTGAGCAGCACCGTGCCGACGTCGGGGGAGCGGCGGGCGTGGTCGAGCGCGCGGTAGAGCTCGTCGACGGTGTGCGGGCGGAACGCGTTGCGCACCTCCGGACGGTCGAAGGCGATACGCACGATGCCGTTCTCACGCCCGGCACCGGTATGCCGGTGGTAGGTGATGTCGTCGAAGTCGAAGCCGGGGACCTCGCGCCACTGGGAAGGGTCAAAAGGGTTGTCTGTCATGTCACCATCGTAGGGTGTGTGCCATGGACACTCCCGCGCTTCCGGCACTATCCGAGATCACCGACCGCGCCAGGATCGTCACCTGCCCGTTGCGCGTCCCGTTCCGGGGCGTCACCGAACGGGAGCTGATGCTCGTCGAGGCGCCGTCCGGCTGGGTGGAGTGGGCGCCGTTCCTCGAGTACGGCCCCGAGGAGTCCTCCCGGTGGCTGCGCAGCGCCGTGGAACTGGGGTGGGGACGTCCCCCCGCGCCGACCCTGTCGTCGGTCGAGGTCAACGCCACCGTCCCGGCGCTGGACGTCGCCGCGGACCCGGAGGCGGTCCCGCGCCTGCTGGACCGCTACCCGGGCTGCACCACCGTGAAGGTGAAGGTCGCGGAGAAGGGCCAGAGCCTCGACGACGACGTGGCGCGGGTCCGTGCGGTGCGCGACGCCCGGCCCGGCGCCGTGATCCGCGTGGACGCGAACGCGGGCTGGAGCGTGGACGAGGCCTTCGCCGCCGCCCGGGCACTGACCGACCCCTCCCTCGGCGGCGGACCGCTGGACTACGTCGAGCAGCCGTGCGCCACGGTGGCCGAGCTGGCGGAACTGCGCCGCAGGCTCGGCTCGCGGGGGATGATGGTCCGCGTCGCCGCCGATGAACTGATCCGCAAGTCCACCGACCCGATGGCCGTGGTCCAGGCCGGGGCGTGCGACGTGGCGGTGCTCAAGGCCGCGCCACTGGGCGGGGTGTCGCAGGTCCGGGCGATCGCCGAGGAAGTCGGACGGCGCGGCGTGGCGGTGACGGTCTCCTCCGCCCTGGAGTCCGCGGTGGGCATGTACGCGGGCATCCTCGCCGCGGCGTCGCTGCCGGGGTACACCGACGACGACGAGATGGTCGTGGCACCCCAGGCCGCCGGACTGGCCACCGGGTCGTTGTTCGCCGAGGACGTCTGCGCGCCCCGTGAGATCGTGGACGGCCGGCTCGCCGTGGAGCGGTTGACCCCGGACCCGGACCGCCTGGCGGACCTGGAGTCCCCCGCCGCGCGCCGGGACTGGTGGTTCGACCGGCTCGCCGCGGCGTACCGCCACCTGTAGGCCGGGCCGGCGCACCGTCGTCGGATCCGTCGGGTCCTCGGATCCTCGGGAGAAGTCTGTCGCCGTGCAGCGCGGGGCCCGGTACGGGTGCACGGCGACAGACTTTTCCTGTATGAAAGGTCCAATGAGTGACTCCCGCAGCAGCAGCCACGACACCATCCATGTCCGGGGAGCCCGGGCCAACAACCTGAAGAACATCGACGTCGACATCCCCAAGAGACAGCTCACCGTGGTCACCGGGGTCTCCGGCTCAGGGAAGTCCTCGCTCGTCTTCGGCACCGTCGCAGCGGAGTCACGCAGGCTCATCGACGAGACCTACAGCGCGTTCATCCAGGGGTTCATGCCCAGCCTGCCGCGCCCCGACGTGGACGTGCTGGAGAACCTCTCGCCCGCGATCATCATCGACCAGGAGCGGATGGGGGCGAACTCCCGCTCCACCGTGGGCACCGCGACGGACGCCTCGTCCCTGGTGCGCATCCTGTTCAGCCGGCTCTCCGAGCCCCACGTCGGGCCGTCCGGCCACTTCTCCTTCAACCTGCCGGAGGGATGGTGCCCTACCTGCGAAGGCACCGGGGTGGGCGCCACCATTGACCTCTCGGTGTTCCTTGACGAATCGAAGTCGCTGAACGACGGGGCGATCGACGCGCCCGGCTTCGGCGTGGGGGACTGGTACTGGTCGTCCTACGCCAAGTGCGGCCGCCTCGACCCGGACATCCCGATCCGCGACTACACCCCGGAACAGCGGGAGTTCTTCCTGTACGCCCCGTCCCAGAAGATCAAGGTCGCCAAGGAGGACAACAGCGGGTTCTCCTCGCTCAGCTACGACGGGCTGGTCACCCGGATCCGCCGGTTGTGGATCGACCGCGACACCCCGCCGAAGCAGAAGCAGATCGTGAACTTCGTGGAGCGGATCAGCACCACCGGCCCCTGCCCGGACTGCCACGGCACCCGCCTGAAGGAGGCCGCGCGCACCGCCACCGTCGCGGGACGCACCATCGGGGAGTGGAACTCCACACAGGTCACCGAGCTGCGCGACCTCGTCCAGGGGCTCGGGACCGAACAGTCCGTGGGGCCGGTGGTGTCCGGGCTGCTCGGCATGCTCGACAACCTCGTCGACGTGGGCCTGGGCTACCTCAGCCTCGACCGTCCGGCGGGCACGCTGTCCGGTGGTGAGGCGCAGCGGGTGAAGATGATCCGCCACCTCGGGTCCCCCCTGTCGGACGTAACGTACGTCTTCGACGAGCCGACGATCGGCCTGCACCCGCACGACATCGACCGGATGATCGGTCTGCTGCGACGCATCCGCGACAAGGGGAACACCGTGCTCGTCGTCGAGCACAAGCCGGAGGTCATCGAGGCGGCCGACCATGTCGTGGACATCGGGCCGGGCTCCGGCGAGGCCGGTGGCGAGGTCGTCTACTCCGGCCCCTACGACGGCCTGCGCGGGGCGGACACCGTGACCGCCCGGTCGCTGGACCGCGGGGTGTCCCTCCGGGAGTCCGTGCGCACACCCGTCGGGGCCGTGCGGCTGGAGCATGTCAGCGTCAACAACCTGCAGGACGTGTCGGTCGACGTGCCGCTCGGGGTGCTGACCGTGGTCACCGGGGTCGCGGGGTCGGGGAAGTCGTCGCTGATCCACGGCGGCCTGACTGTGCACGACGGTGTGACCGTGGTGGACCAGTCCGGCATCCGGGGCTCACGGCGGTCCACCCCGGCGACCTACACCGGGGTGCTGGACGACGTCCGCAAGCTCTTCGCCCGGGCGAACAAGGCGGCCGGGGCCACCCCGGCACAGTTCAGCCCCAACTCCGAGGGCGCCTGCCCGGTGTGCAACGGGCTGGGGGTCGTGTACACGGACCTGGCGATCATGGCCGGGGTATCGACCCCGTGCGAGGAGTGCGGCGGCCGTCGCTTCCGCGCCGAGGTGCTGGAGTTCACGCTCGGCGGGTGCACGATCAGTGACGTCCTGGACATGACGGTGCGTCGGGCCGCGGACTTCTTCGCCGGGGAGGTTCCGCAGGGTGCGGCCTCGCGCGGGGTCTCCGCGGTGCTGGACCGGTTGACGCAGGTCGGACTGGAGTACCTGCGGCTGGGTCAGCCGTTGAACACCTTGTCCGGTGGTGAGCGCCAGCGGTTGAAGCTCGCGGCGAAGATCGGTGAAGGGCTGAAGGGGACGGTCGGTGCAGGCGGTGCAGGCGGTGCAGGCGTGATCGTGCTCGACGAGCCGACCTCCGGCCTGCACCTGGCGGACACCGGCACCCTGGTGACGATGATGCAGTCCCTGGTGGACGACGGCTACAGCCTCGTGGTCATCGAGCACAACATGGCCGTGATGGCGGCGGCGGACCACATCATCGACGTCGGCCCGGGGGCGGGTCACGAAGGTGGCCGTGTGGTGTTCTCCGGAACCCCCGCGGACCTGGTCGAGGCCGGGACGGTGACCGGACAGCACCTGGCCCGCGCGCTGGGCTGAGGGCGTCCCGCTCCCCAGAGCCAGCCCCCGGAAAGGTCTGGCGCCGTGCATCTCCAGGCCCGGAAACCTGCACGGCGCCAGACTTTTGCCGCGCTTCTCCATACTTTCCTGCGCTTCCCCGCGCCAGCGGCGGCAGGTTATCCACAGATCGCCGTCAGCGCCCCCGTCCGCGCCCCGGATGCGGTGGAATAGACCCCGGGGGACGACAGCCGGCGACACGGAGAGGGGCAGACGATGGCCGAGCACTGGATGGAACAGCTCAGGCAGGCGGAGCGGGAGGGACGTGTCCCGCCAGGCGCCGGGCCGTTGTACACGCGGCGGGTGCTCCCGGCGGTCGAACCGGTGGCGCGGAAGGACCTCATCGACGGCGGCCGCAGCCGTTCGACCGTCCCGGTGCTCTACACCCCGGTGACCCGCAGCCTGATGCTCCCCCGTCCGGTGGCGGAGCTCCCGGAGAAGCACGGCGTCACCGGCCTGGACCACGTGCTGGCGACCGGTCATGGGGACGACCCGGGGGTGTTCAGGCACGACATCGTCAGCCGCGCCCGGGCCCACGCGGCGGAGAACCCGGGCGCGATGGTCGGCGGGTGGGCGGCCCTGGCCATCCACGGCCTGCCGTACTGGGCGGACTCCGCCCCGGTGCTGCTGCATTCCCGTCGTTCGTCACCCTGGGGGTCGGGGACGACCGCCGTCGCGTCGTCGACCCCGGCACGTCCGGTGGTACGGGCGTGGCCGAAGGATGTGGAACCGGTCTTCCCCGACACCGTGGTGCCAGGGCTGGCCGTCGTGCCGGTGACGGTCGCGGCGGCACAGTGTCTGACGTCGGTCCTGCGGCGGCGGCACACCTGGTTCACCGCCGGGGTCGACGGGCTGTCCCTGCAGGAGGTACGGGCCGTGCAGCTCATCGACGCACTCCGGCAGTGCACGGTGCTGGAGATCGGTGAGCTGGTCGAGGGCTGTGCGCGCCGGGTGGACGCGGGTGTCCTCGGCAGACTCGCGGCACTCTCGGACCCGGGTGCGCAGTCGCCGGAGGAGACGATGCTGCGGCTGGTCGTCCGGGACCTGCTTCCCGAGGGGTACCACTGGACGTCGCAGGTGGAGGTGGCGTGGGGGCCGGGTGGAAGGACCGTACGGTGCTGGACCTGGCCTGCCCGGATCTGCGGGTGGGGTTGTACTACGACGGGGGCACGCATGCGGGTGCGGCCCAGAAGACGAAGGACTTCGTGCAGATCCAGGAGCTCAAGGACATCGGGTGGGACGCGGTCCGGGCGGACGCGACGCTGCTGCGCCGTGAACGGCCCCGGTTCATCTCGCAGACGTCCAAGGCGGTGGCGCGCGCCGTCGCCGCCGGACGCTGATCCAGGGAACGGCCCGGAAAAAGTCTGGCGCCGTGCATTTCCAGGCCCGGAAACCTGCACGGTGCCGGACTTTTCCCGAGTCGTTTACGGCCACCCTGTCCGGTCCGGGTAGCGTCAGGGCCGTGACTGAACGGATGCATGAGCACGAACACAACGACGTCGTCCCGACCTCGTCGCCTGCCACACGTGTGGCGGCGGTCGTCGTCGACGCCTTCATCGCCAACGGTGTGCGGGAGGCGGTCGTCTGCCCGGGGTCGCGGTCGGCACCGTTGGCGCTGGCCTTCGCTGAGGCAGACCGTCTGCACCGGCTGCGTCTGCACGTGCGCACCGACGAACGCTCCGGCTCCTTCCTTGCGCTGGGCCTGGCGAAACGCTCGGGGCGCGCGGTCCCGGTGGTGATGACCTCGGGCACGGCGGTGGCGAACTGCCTCCCGGCGATGGTCGAGGCCACGGCGGCCGGGGTGCCGCTGGTCGTGGTGTCGGCGAACCGCCCGTGGGAGCTGCTGGGGTCGGGGGCGAACCAGACGATCGACCAGTTCGGCATCTTCGGCAGCCATGCGGTGGCGGCGGTGGGCATTGACGCTGCGGTCCGGACGGACGCCCCGGCGGACGCGGACGCTGACACTGTCCGCGAGCAGGTGGCGCATGCCGTGGCCTGTGCGACGGCCCCGGTCGACGGCGGCGGTGTCCAGGTCGACATCCCCTTCACCGAGCCGTTGGTGCCGACCTCGACCACAGAGGTGAGCCTGGCTGCGCGGGAGGCCGCCGGGCAGACCGTGGGCACCGTCCGGGCGTCCGGGACGCTCAGGACGCCGGTGGTGCCGTCGGCCGTGGTGGACCTGTCGCGCCGTACTCTCGTCGTCGCCGGGGACGTGCGTGACAAGGTCTGGGCCCGGTACATCCTCGATGAGCTCGCCGGTGTGCCGACGATCGCGGAGCCGGGGTGTCCCGCCCCGGACACCCCGGTGCATCCGGCGGCGGCCGGCCTGTTCACCGCGGAGATCGGCGCGGGCGTCGGCGACGGCGGGTACCGTGCGCAGATGCGTCCGGAGCAGATCGTGCTCGTCGGGCGTCCCACCCTGCACCGGGGGATCGCCCGGCTGCTCGCGGACCCGGGGATCCGGGTGTTCCCGGTGACCGACCGGGCGACGGCACCCTCGGTGGGGCGTGTGGACCTGGAGACGGCGGCACCGTTGCACGGTGTCACGGTGACCGGCGAACACCCCCGGGGGTGGCTGCGGACCTGTGCCGCGGCGGGTGAGGTCGCCGCGGAGGCCGTCCGCGAGGAGATCGCGGGCGCGGAGTTCACCGGCCTGCATGTCGCGGCGGCGGTGACGGACAGTCTCGCCGACGGCGACGCGGTGGTGCTGGGTGCGTCGTCGGCGGTGCGGGACGCCTCCCTGACGGGGCTGCCGTTCCCGGGCGTGGACGTGACCGCCAGCCGTGGCGCCGCGGGGATCGACGGGACGGTGTCCACGGCGGTGGGTGTGGCGCTGGCGCATGCGTCCGAGCAGCCGGACCTGGTGCGCGCACCGCGGACGGTGGCGTTGATGGGCGACCTGACGTTCCTCCACGACATCAACGGGTTGTCGGCGGGGCCGGGTGAACCGCGTCCGGAGAACCTGGTGATCGTGGTCTCCAACGACGACGGCGGTGCCATCTTCGAGACGCTTGAGGTCGGGGCGTCGGGTCTGCGGCACTTCGACGACGGCGCGTCCGCGTTCGACCGTGTCGTCGGCACACCGACCGGCGCTGACCTGGGTGCGCTGTGCGCCGGTTACGGCGTCGGGCACCAGCGGGTGGAGTCGCTGCAGGACCTGCGCCTGGCGCTCGAGAACCATGCTGAGGGGGCCGGTGGGTTGCTGGTGGTGGAGGCCGTGGTGTCGCGTGAACCGCGGGAGCGGATGCACCGGGGGCTCACGGCGAAGACGACGGTCTCCCCGGCGGGGAAGGGGTAGGCGCGCGTGCTGACGGTTCCGTCGTTCCTCCGGTCCTTCCGTCCGACGCGGACGCTGGTGCACCGCCGTCTGGTGCAGCTGGTGCTCGCCCTGTTCCTGCTGGCCAGTGCGGTCTGCGGCATGGTGGTGGTGAACGCCGGGGTCAACGACTTGAAGATCTCCCGGGACCGTGGCGTCGCGGTGGCCGACGTGCTCAGCGACGGTCCGACCACCCTGGTGCGTTTCCGGGACGACGCCGGTGTCTACCACCAGCCCGACCGCGGCCTGAAGTACCCGACAGGGTTGTCCCAGGGGGACCGGGTCTACGTCGACTACCAGCGTTCCGACACGGAGAACGTGAAGGTGCAGGGGCGCGGGTGGACCTTGTCGGTGATCCCGGCGTTGTCGGTGTGGGTGGTTGCCGCGGTGGTGACGGGGGCGTTGTTCGTGGCGTTGCAGGTCTGGTGGCGTCGGGGACAGCGGGGGACAACGGGGGACGGTAGGGCCGGCCCCGGCGGTCGACCAGGCAGGTGATCGACCGCGCCGGTGATCGACTAGGCTTGGTCACCGTGTCACGAGCCAGCCTGGAGAAGAACCCGACCGACGTCGCCCGCATGTTCGACGCCGTCGGAAAGAACTACGACCTGACCAACACGGTGCTGTCCTTCGGGCAGGACCGCGCGTGGCGTAAGCGCACCCGGCGTCGGCTCGACCTGGCCCCGGGGGACAAGGTGTTGGACCTGGCGGCCGGCACGGCCGTGTCCACGGTGGAGCTCTCCGAGTCCGGGGCATGGTGTGTGGCCTGCGACTTCTCTTCCGGGATGTTGGCCGCGGGCAGGGACCGGGACGTTCCGAAGGTCTGCGGGGACGGGATGAACCTCCCGTTCCCGGACAACACCTTCGACGCGGTGACGATCAGCTTCGGGCTGCGGAACATCGTCGACCCGGCGGCGGGGCTGCGGGAGATGGCCCGGGTCACCAAGCCCGGGGGACGGCTCACGGTGTGCGAGTTCTCCACCCCGGTTGTCCCGGTGTTCCGGACGGTCTACATGGAGTACCTGATGCGTGCGCTCCCGGCGGTCGCCAAGGCCGTGTCGTCGAACGCGGAGGCCTACGTGTACCTGGCCGAGTCGATCCGGGAGTGGCCGGACCAGGAGGCCCTGGCCGCGCTGGTGAACCGGTCCGGATGGGAAGGGTGCGGGTGGCAGAACCTGACCTTCGGGATCACGGCGCTGCACAGCGCCACGAAGCCGGCGGAATAGCGGGGGACTGCGGGGGCAGCGGGGGACTGCCGCGGGTCAGACCCCGAACAGGGGCCGTGACTCCGCGTGCCAGAACCGGTCGTGGGCGCTGCTGAGGCGTCCTGCGGCCAACCAGGCGCGGGCGGTGAGGTCCCGGTCTTCCGGGGTGACGAGGTTGCCCATCAGCCGGGCGGCGGTTCCCATCAACGGTTCGGCGAGGGGGCCGCGCATCCCCACGGGGCCGAGCGCGGACAGCAGGCCCGGCCTGGTCAGCAGCGTGGCTGCCCGTCGTGCGAGGGAGAAGGCGTCGCCGTAGCGTCCCCGCAGGTGGGCGGGCCACATGTGGCGCAGGCCGTCCGGGCAGTGGTCGGCGTCCGGCAGCATGTCGACGACGTCGGCCGCTGATTCGAGGGCGTAGTCGATGCCTTCCCCGTTCAACGGGTTGACCAGCGCGGCGGTGTCGCCGACGGCGGCCCAGTTCGTCCCGGCGACGCGGGTGACTTCCCCGCCCATCGGCAGGAGCGCGCTGGCGACGTGGGTCGGCTCGCCGAGGGCCCACTCGTCCCGGCACTGTGCGGCGTAGGACGCCAGCAGCTTGCGGACGTTGACCTTCGCCGGCCGCTGTGAGGTGGACAGTGCACCGCACCCCAGGTTCACCGCCGACCCGTGGGTGCCCTCGGTGCCCAGCGGGAAGATCCAGCCGTAGCCGGGTTGCGCGACGCCGTCGTCGTCGCGGAGTTCCAGGTGCGAGTGGATCCAGGGTTCGTCACCTAACGGGCTGGCACAGTACGAGCGGGCGGCGACGCCGTGGACGAGGCCCCGCAGCCACTGTGTCCCCAGTGTCCGGGCCAGCCCGCTGCGCACCCCTTCGGCGAGGATGAGGTAGCGGCAGCGCACGCGGGTGCCGTCGGCGAAGACCACGGCGCGTACCCGGCGGGCCCCGCGGACCAGTTCGGTGTCCACGTCCACCGCCTTGACTCCGGTGGACAGCCGCGCGCCGGAGGCGACGGCGCGTTCCACCAGGGCGTTGTCGAGGTCGCTGCGCGCGACGGCCGTCCCTCGGGCGGGGAACCGGGGGTGTGCGGGCCACGGGGCGGTGACGGAACCGCCGAAGCCGTGGAGTTTCAGTCCGCGGATCTCCGGGCGTCCGGCGTCGGCCGCGACGAGGTCGGACGCGCCGAGCCGGTCGAGCGCGTGGACCGCGCGCGGGGTGAGCCCGTCGCCGCAGGTCTTGTCCCGTGGGAAGTCCTGCATGTCCACGAGCAGGACGTCCCGGCCGGCGAGGGCGGCACGGTGCGCCGCTGCGGAACCAGCCGGTCCGGCGCCGACGACGAGAACTTCGCACGCTGTGTCATTCATCGTCGCCTATTGTGGCACGACGGTGCGCCGGCGAGGGGGATAGCGCGGGGGATAGACGGGGTGGGGCGGCCGTGTCCCCCGGGTGCCCCGTCCTGGTTCCCCCGGGAAACCCAGTTGCTGCTCGTCTGGGTTCGTGCCGAGGTGCTGGTCTACAGTAGCGGGAGCAAGATTTTCCAGAGCAGACGTTTGACGGACAGAGGCTACGTAATTCATGGCAAGCACTAACTCGGATGTGCGGGTGGGGCTCGATCTCGGTGACGAGCACCTGAACACCGCCGTCCCGGACGGCCTGGCCCGTGTGGAGGGCAGGCTCCGCGAGGTCCTGTCGTCGGGGGAGACCTTTCTCACCGACAAGATCAGCCACCTCGCGCTCTCCGGTGGGAAACGCTTCCGTCCGATGTTCGCCCTGCTGGCGGCACAGTACGGGCAGGACGAACAGAGCAGCACGCGTGCCGACGTGACCGACGCCGCCGTCGTCGTCGAACTCACCCACCTGGCCACGCTGTACCACGACGACGTGATGGACGAGGCGGAGCGTCGCCGCGGTGCGCCGAGCGCGAACGCCCGCTGGTCGAACTCGGTCGCCATCCTCGCCGGGGACTACATCTTCGCCGTCGCCTCCGCGCTGATGGCGGACCTGGGGACCGAGACTGTGCGCCACTTCGCCGAGACCTTCGGTGAGCTGGTCACCGGGCAGATGCGCGAGACCGTCGGTCCGCCTGCCGACGAGGACGACATCGAGCACTACATGCAGGTCATCCAGGAGAAGACCGGTGTGCTCATCGCCTCGGCCGGCTACCTCGGGGCGCTGCACGCCGGTGTGCCGGAGGACCAGCGGACCGCCCTGTTCCGGTTCGGCCGGCACCTGGGCCAGGTCTTCCAGATCGTCGACGACATCATCGACATCTGGTCTGATCCGGAGGAGTCGGGGAAGACCCCCGGGACAGACCTGCGCGAAGGGGTGTTCACCCTCCCGGTGCTCTACGCGATGCGTGAGGACACCGCGGGCGGGGCGCGCCTGCGGGAGCTGCTGACCGGCCCTGTGACGGACGACGACCTCGTCGCGGAGGCCCTGACCCTCATCCGCGCCTCCGACGGGCGGGAGAGGGCGCTGGCCGACGTCGAGCGCTACCGGGGACTCGGGGAGGACGAGCTGGCGCTCCTGCCGGACGTCCCCGCCACGACGGCCCTGCGTAACCTCATGGCCTATTCGCTGGGACGCCTGGGCTGAGTGGTGTCCTGGTGGCATCCTGGTGGTGTCCTGACCAGCTGATTTGCAGGTTGGGTAAGACCTCGTAGTAGGGTATCCCTCGCACCGTGAGGTGCACGCCAGGTTGCCCGAGCGGCCAAAGGGAGCGGACTGTAAATCCGCCGGCATTGCCTTCAAAGGTTCGAATCCTTTACCTGGCACACTGAACCGCCCGAGGAGTGGAGACACTCCCCGGGCGGTTTTCTGCACGGTGGGGGTTGTGGGGTGTGGGGCGTGGGGGCGGCTGGTACCGGGCACGCATTCTGTCGCTTAGCCCGACTTTGTCGTTTCACCCGACTGTGGGGTGCCGGGCTCGGGCGGGGCCCGGGGTGGGCGTGGATGGGGCTTCTGGCAGGGGTGTGGGCTGACTGGCAGATCCACGGGTCGATTCCGGGCCCTGGATCGCCCTGTAGGTCTGCCACCGTGCACGGGGCTCTGCCAGGCGACCGATCTGCGGCACGGTGCTGTGTGGGGCCCGTGGGGTCGCTCGGCACGAAGGGGGGCGCGGAAGGGGTGATGCTGATCCGGGGGTCGCTCTTCTCGGGCATCGCGGATTCAGTGCCGGCCAGGGCGTGGGGTGTCGTCGATCCGGGCCGGAGGGGTCGGCTGTCCGGGGTCGGGGAGGCCGTGGACCGTGGTGTTGGCGACGAGGTGCGGGAGGGTGCTGCTGAATGGTGTCGTTTATCGGCGTTGACCTGCAGATTTGTGTAAGTACGGTCGCTCTGGTTATTCTACTTCAGGCTTCAGGAGCTGGGGCCGGAACAACAGAGGTTGTTAACCGGTCCTGCTGTATGAGGTACGCCCCCTTAGCTCAGTCGGCAGAGCGTTTCCATGGTAAGGAAAAGGTCGACAGTTCGATTCTGTCAGGGGGCTCAAGTCATTTTGAGGCGACATCCGGTTTCCCGGTCACTGCCGGTTGAATGGCCCTGGCGGTGTAGCTCAGATGGTTAGAGCGCACGACTCATAATCGTGAGGTCCCGGGTTCGATCCCCGGCATCGCTACCAGAGTAAGACACAGAACACCCCGTCACCTGCATTGCAGGAGGCGGGGTGTTCTGCTGTGCGGGGTTATGGGGTCGCGATTCTTCCCGGATTCGTCCCGGATTGCGTTGGGGGTGGCGTGTCCGGGGCGGGCGGTATGGTTGGGACCATGATGATTTTGACGCGGAAGCCGGTGACTCGGGAGCAGTATATCCGCGGCCTGATGGACGCGTTCCACGAGACCCGGGAGAGCGCAGAGAAGACTGCCGACATGCACATCCTCCTCGACCAGGTCAACCTCATTCCCGATGATGGGGGACGGGGCTGACATGAACGCGAGGCTGATGTACCAGCGCATTGCTGACGAGTCGGACCCGCCAGTTGTGTTCGGCCGGCTTCCCGTCGACGGGTACGAGCCACACGTCCTCCTAGATGACCTCGTGACGGCCGAATCGTGGCTGACTCGCGACGTCAAGGAGTGGTTCCTCGGCATGTGGATCGACGAGGGTTTCGACATGGATGACCCGTACGACGTCGACGCGTTGGAGAATGTCCGCAAGTTCGCCGCGATGGACCCCGTCGTCGACCTGGAAACGTTGACAGATCAAGGCTGAGCGTTCGGTTCGCCATCGACGATGTGGCCCGTGCACGAGTGGTGCGACGACTCCGACCGCCCAGCGACCGGGGCAGCGCATGGTTGTCCCGGTCGCCTCAACGGGCGACCTCCGCGGCTGCGTCGCCGGGACCCCGGGCATTGTCGGTTTCGGCACCGCAAAACCGACAACGGCCCGGGTTACTGGCAAGGATCACCGGCGTGGTCCGGGGCCGGAGACCCGGTGCGGACAGGCCGTAGTTGTCCCCCGCGAGGTCCGGCTGATAGACTGCTGCGGTGCCGTTAACGCGGTGCAGTCCGTGAGACGTCGACGTCTGCCCTCCGTGGTAGTCTGAGACACATCGCGAAGGGGCGTGGCTCAATTGGCAGAGCAGCGGTCTCCAAAACCGCAGGTTGCAGGTTCAAGTCCTGTCGCCCCTGCACATGCCCCCGGGATGCCGGGCCGGTAGGCGATACCGGTCCGGCAGACCCGGGGTTTCCCATATTCCGAGGAGCTGTAGATCACGTGAGTGACGAGAAGAACAACGAAGTCGGTTCCGCCGGCGGTCCGTTGCGTCCGTCCGGCAAGCGTCAGGTCAGCGGGGAAGGGAACACCGCAGACCAGGGCAACCGTGCTTCCGCCAAGGTCGCCGACGTCGACGGCGCGAGCTCCGGCGGCAACCGTGCCCTGGCGTTCCCGCGCTCCGTGGGCTCGGAGGTCAAGAAGGTCATCTGGCCCACGGGCCGTGAAATGGTCACCTACTCGATTGTGACCATCGTCTTCCTCGTCGCCATCACGGCGATGTGCACCGTGGTCGACCTGCTGGCCGGCGAAGGTCTGGAGTTCATGTTCGGCCTCTGACCGTGCTATGATCGACCGCAGTATCCACCGCCTCCGCCCCTCCGGCGAGGCGGATTTTTCATGCGGGGCACAGTACGGCGACCCGCGGATGAGAAAGCCGGACCACGAACGACCCCGACCCCAGCGTCAGTACCATCAGGGAGATGAACCAACCCATGAGTGACGAGAACAACCTCGACAGCAGCACGGCGGAAGGCCTCGCTGCGGCCGCGCACAACGACGTGCAGCAGGCGGTGAGCGAACTCGGTGACACCACCCCGTCCATCGAGGCTGTGGCCGACGCGCCCGCCGCCGAGCAGAGCCCCGAGGACGCCGCGATGGCGGCGTACCGTACCCGCCTGCGCGAGTTCATGCGGGCGCTGAAGAAGCTCGACGGCGACTGGTACATCATCCAGTGCTACTCGGGCTACGAGAACAAGGTGAAGACCAACCTCGAGATGCGTGCCCAGACCTTGGGCGTCGACGAGCAGATCCACGAGGTCGTCGTCCCGATCGAGGAGATCACCGAGCTCAAGGACGGCAAGCGTAAGCGCGTCAAGCGCAAGCTCCTGCCGGGCTACGTCCTGGTGCGTATCGAGCTGGACGACGCCTCCTGGTCCGTCATCCGCGACACCCCGGGCGTCACCTCCTTCGTGGGCAACGAGGGCAAGCCCACTCCGGTGAAGATCCGCGAGGTCGCCAAGTTCCTCCTCCCGCCGGAGACCGCCACCGCACCCGCCGCCCAGGACGAGGCCGAGGCCGGCGCCTCCGTGGACGTCAGCGACACCGGTGTCGCCATGGCCCCGACGCCGCTCGGCGACCAGGTCGAGGTCGACTTCGAGGTCGGGGAGTCCGTCACGGTCCTGTCCGGCCCGTTCGCCTCGGTGTCGGCGACGATCTCCGAGATCGACGCCGCCAACAGCAAGCTCAAGGCCCTGGTCTCCATCTTCGGCCGCGAGACCCCGGTTGACCTGGCATTTGACCAGGTAGAGAAGCTCAACTAGAGTTTTACCGTTGCTCGTCCCGAGCACATGAACATTCCACCCGGTGGCCGGTAACCAGTCCGGCATCCGGACAGGTGTGCTCGTCCCCGCCATAGGACGGGCGAGGTCGTCCCGTACGGTCGACACACCTGGTACCACGTGAAGAGGTGAACCATGGCGAAGAAGAAGAAGGTCTCCGGCCTGATCAAGCTGCAGATCCAGGCAGGCGCCGCTAACCCGGCACCGCCGGTCGGCCCGGCGCTCGGTGCGCACGGCGTCAACATCATGGAGTTCTGCAAGGCGTACAACGCCGCGACCGAGTCGCAACGCGGCAACGTCATCCCCGTCGAGATCACGGTCTACGAGGACCGCTCCTTCGACTTCAAGCTGAAGACCCCGCCGGCAGCGAAGCTGCTGCTGAAGGCCGCCGGTATCCAGAAGGGCTCCGGCGTCCCCCACGCGGAGAAGGTCGGCCAGGTCAGCTGGGCACAGTGCCGCGAGATCGCGCAGACCAAGTTCGAGGACATCAACGCCAACGACCTGGAGAACGGTGCACGCATCATCGCCGGCACCGCCCGCTCCATGGGCATCGACGTCGTCGACCAGCCGGCCCAGTAAGACAACCTCCGGCGTCACCTGTGGCAGGGCCACTTGCGGCCCGTCAACCACACTCCAACAACCACTGATTGGACCAGTACCATGAGCAAGAACTCCAAGGCGTACCGCGCCGCCGCAGAGAAGATCGACTCCGATCGTCTCTACACCCCGATCGAGGCCGTCACGCTGGCCAAGGAGGTCTCCTCCAAGACCCACGACGCCACCGTCGACGTCGCGATCCGCCTGGGTGTCGACCCCCGCAAGGCTGACCAGCTGGTCCGCGGTACCGTCTCCCTGCCGAACGGCACGGGTAAGAACGTCCGCGTCATCGTCTTCGCCGAGGGCCCGAACGCCACCGCCGCCGAGGAAGCCGGCGCCGAGGCTGTCGGCACCGCCGAGCTGATCGAGCGCATCCAGGGCGGCTGGACGGACTTCGACGCCGCCATCGCCACCCCGGACCAGATGGCCAAGGTCGGCCGTGTCGCCCGCGTCCTGGGCCCGCGTGGTCTGATGCCGAACCCGAAGACCGGCACCGTCACCACCGACGTCGCCAAGGCTGTCGCCGAGATCAAGGGCGGAAAGATCTCCTTCCGCGTCGACAAGGCAGCCAACCTGCACGCCATGATCGGCAAGGCCTCCTTCGACGAGAAGGCTCTGGCCGAGAACTACGGCGCGCTGCTCGACGAGCTGTACCGCGTCAAGCCGTCCGCAGCCAAGGGCCGTTACGTCAAGAAGGTCACCATCGCGACCACGAACAGCCCGGGAATCCAGGTCGACCCGACCGTCGTGAAGAACTTCACCGGCGAAGACGCCTAGTCCCGCACGGTCCCCGGCACCGCCGGGAACCCCGACCGCCTCCCTGCTCCCCGTCCCGACGGGCATCAGGGAGGCGGTTTTCGTCTGTCAGCGGCCCCGTTTCCCGATCTGGCCCAGGGCCGGCAGCACACGGGCGACGACGTGGGGTGTGGCGGCACGGTACGCACCGGAGGCACCCGTGTCGCTGTCCGACAGCCGTTCCAGGACGAGGTCGAGCGTCCGCGGGGAGTAGCACACCGACAGGTGGTCGCTCCAGTCGCCGGCGTTGCCGTCAGACTGGACACAGTGGTTGTGCACCGTGGCGCCGTCCCCGGGGTCGAGGAACTGTGTCCGCCAGGGCGTGACGACCTCGTCGTAGCGGGTGCTGATCATCGTGAACGTCACGCCGGGGACCGTGTCTCCGTGGCGGTTGATCTGCTGGACCACGTCGGAACCGACGATCTGGTCCTCGGCGCACTGGCCCAGGACCGCCCGGAGGACGGCGGAGACGTCGACCTTCCCCCGCAGCTTCTCCCGCAGCCAGGCGGCCATGGTGCCCAGTCCCATCATCGTCGTGCCGTGGCCGGAGCCGGCGAGCTCGATGACGTTCCTGATCTTCGGGGAGTCACCGGCGAACCGGCCGTCGTGGCCGGTGGCGAGCAGGCGGGCCTGCGCCCCTCCCTGCGAGTGCCCGATCACGTCGACCTGTCGTGCGCCGGTGCGTTCCAGGACGGTGTCGATGAACGCCGCGATCTCCACGGAGGAGTCGAGCAGGCCCCCGTTGGCGAAACAGCAGGTACGTCGTCCGAGGAAGCTCTCGTCGGTGCTCCCGTAGTTCAGGGCGAAGACGCGGTAGCCGCGGGAGATGAGCTCCGGCGCGATCATCGACCACGTCCCGTAGGCGTTCATCCATGTGCCGTGCAGCAGGACGACGGGCACGGGGTGGTCCTCGGACAGGGGGGTGTCCCAGTCGTTGACGCCGGCGGGCATGGGGTCACTGTGTCCCCACGACTTCAGGAACGCCGTGAGGAAGAACCGGTGTCCCCGGGCGCCGGTGACTGGAGAAGTATTCGTCGGTGAACTCATTCTCCCGAACCTACTAGCCTTGCCGGGGGTGGGGGCGGTATTCGGACGTGCGCGTCGTCGTCACGTGGATTTGGGCTCTGCGGAAGTCGGGTCTATAGTGAGGCGAGAAGTTTGATCGCGGGGTGACCCGCGAACGTTCAAGTTTCACCGGAGACCGTCGGTTGACGTCTTCACCGGGCAGCACCGGGGGAGACGGACGAAGGACCATCACCAGTCACGGCGATGGCGACCTACGCAGGGAAACACGGAACACGTCGAGCGACGCCGACCTCCCCGGGGTCCGGGATCGTCGCCTCCACGCCCCGTGCCCTGTGCACGGGGCGTCACTGTCTGTGTCGTGAGGGGTTTTCAGACACCGTCCGGTCGTACCACCGACAGACATCAGGAAGGAGGCGAGAGTATGGCAAACGCAAAGAACACCGCATCCGTTGCGGAGCTCACCGCACGTTTCGAGAACGCCAGCGCCACGGTGCTCACCGAGTACCGCGGCCTGACCGTCGCCGAGACGACCGAGCTGCGCAAGGCCCTGGGTTCCGAGGTCACCTACTCCGTCGCCAAGAACACCATGATCAAGCTGGCCGCCAAGCAGGCCGGCGTCGAGATCGCTGATGAACTGCTCACCGGACCGACCGCCATCGCCTTCATCGAGGGTGAGGCAGTCGACGCCGCCAAGGCGTTCAAGAAGTTCGGCGCGGATCACAAGGCACTCGTGATCAAGGGCGGCAACATGGACGGCAACCCGCTGTCCGCAGCCCAGGTTGAGGCAATCGCCGATTTGGACAACCGCGAGACCACCCTGGCCAAGCTGGCCGGCGCCCTGCAGGGCTCCCTCAGCAAGGCCGCGGGCCTGTTCAACGCTCCGGCATCCCAGGTTGCACGGCTCACCGCCGCGCTCCAGGAGAAGAAGGAAGCTGCCTGACCCGTCAGGCTGCTTAACCCCCATACGCATTAACAACGTCCCCGCCCCGGTAGTGGGTGGGACAAAGAAAGGAAGCCGACATGGCTAAGTTCACCAACGACGAACTGCTCGAAGCCTTCAAGGAGATGACCCTGATCGAGCTCTCTGAGTTCGTCAAGCTCTTCGAGGACACCTTCGACGTCACCGCTGCCGCTCCGGTCGCCGCTGTCGCCGCCCCCGGTGCTGCCGCTGCTCCCGCCGAGGAAGAGAAGGACGAGTTCGACGTCGTCCTCGAGGACGCCGGCGCCAAGAAGATCGGCGTGATCAAGGTTGTCCGCGAGATCGTCTCCGGCCTGGGTCTGAAGGAGGCCAAGGAGCTCGTCGAGGGCGCACCGAAGGCTCTGCTCGAGGCTGCTTCCAAGGACGACGCCGAGGCTGCCAAGGCCAAGCTCGAAGAGGCCGGCGCCAAGGTTTCCCTCAAGTAAGAGGGCCACGGCTCACGCCGTACCTTTCACCACCCCCGTCAGGGACGTTCACGAGACGTCCGTGGCGGGGGTGTTGTCGTCGTTGCGGACCTGCGCCGGCACGGGCACTACGATGGTCCGCATGCTTCCGAGATCCCGCGTCGCCGCTGTCCTCACACTCGGGCTGGGGTGCATCCTGCTCGCCGTCGGTATCGCACTGCCCCTGCTGGTGCCACCCGAGCGACCCGTCCCGTTGGAGCTGAGCGAAACGCAGTTGACGTTGCAGGACGACCGGGCGCGGATCGGACCGTCCTACCTGGCGGGGGAGGACGGCGACGCCGCGGCACCCGACCCGGTCACCGCACCGGTGACGAAGACCTACGCGGTGTCCCTGGGGGAGCCGGCGGACAGGACGTCCGCGGCGGCGACCGTCGGGGTCACGTCGGTGCGTGGCGACCGCGACGGTGACGCCGCCCTGCTCGACGCGGAGGTCTGGACGTACCGGGTCGACCGCACCACCGGCGCGTCGCTGGGGGACGCCAAGGTCGCGGACACCCCGGCGACACCGGCGGTGGCCGGTGAGGTGGACGGACAGTGGCTGGCGTTCCCGCGGAACACCGGCCAGCAGGAGTACCCGGTGTTCGACAACCTGCTGCGCCGTGCCGTCCCCGCACAGTTCGTCCAGACCGAGGACGTCGACGGCAGCGAGGTGTACGTCTTCCGCCAGGAGTTCGACCACGAACCGGTACGGCAGTCGAACCCGGGGTACTACCGGGCGACGTCGACGACGGGGGAGGGGGGAGTGTCCTCGCTCTACCGTAACGGCTACAAGGAGTTCCGGGTCGAGCCGCGCAGCGGGATGATCGTCTCCGTCACCGAGGACATCCAGGACGTCTACGTTCCCGACGGCACAGACGGCACGGACGGTGCAGACGGTTCAGACGGTGACGACGGGGCGGCCGCCGGGGAGCCGGAGCTGCTCAGCGCCTTCCACGGTGCCACCCCGGAGTCGGAACGTGATGACCTGCTGGTTCAGGCCGAGAAGATCGGACACGACCGGCCGACACGTGGATGGGGTATTGTGCTCACCGTCACGGGTGCTATCGTGGCACTCGGTTCGGCGGTGGTGGCCCTGAGGCCACAGCGCGTCCAGCGGTCTGGACCGGCGCAGGCGGGCGAGTAGCCGCAGCCGCTGAAGGAGGAGAACGGGCGGCCCGCCCGGTGCGGCAGGGGCCGCGGGGAGGGCGCGTCGGGGTGCTCTAGGGGTGGACATCCGCGCGCCGTTGATATACGATCGATCGTTGCGCTGGATTGACGTCCGGCCACGGTAAGAAAACAGCAGGACACGACCTTGATGAGCGATGGTACGGAGGGGATCGACATGGTCACGGCACGGCGGAAAGCCAGGGTGCCCGACCACGCCGACCCGGACCGGACCGGCAACTTGACAAGGTCGATCAGTTGTTTCCGGACACTGGTCCGCAGCTGACCCGGCCGACGTCGACCCCCACAGAACCCCACAGATTTCCACAGACCACCGCAGACCGTACGCTCATAGCAACCGTGCCGGCCACCGCCCGGGCCCGTCCATCGGATCCGGCTCCCGGCAGGCACGTGAGGTGCTGGAAGGACCCCATCTTGGCAGTCTCCCGCCTGACCAGTTCCACCCCGGGAATTCCCGGAGCTTCGCAACGTCACTCGTTCGCGAAGATCGACGCCCCGATCGAGGTTCCCGGTCTTCTCGACATTCAGAGGGACTCTTTCGCCTGGCTCGTCGGCACGCCGCAGTGGCGCGCCCGCAAGCAGGCCGAGGCCGGGGAGGGCGTTCGTATCACCTCCGGTCTCGAGGACATCCTCGAAGAGCTGTCCCCTGTCGAGGACTACTCGGAGAACATGTCCCTGGTCCTGTCCGAGCCGCGCTTCGACGACGTGAAGAACACCGTCGACGAGTGCAAGGACAAGGACATCAACTACTCGGCTCCGCTGTACGTCACCGCGGAGTTCACCAACGCCACCTCCGGCGAGATCAAGAGCCAGACCGTCTTCATCGGCGACTTCCCGATGATGACGGACAAGGGCACCTTCATCATCAACGGCACCGAGCGCGTCGTGGTCTCCCAGCTCGTCCGTTCCCCGGGCGTCTACTTCGACGAGTCGATCGACCCGGGCACCGAGCGTCCGCTGCACTCGGTCAAGGTGATCCCGTCGCGCGGTGCGTGGCTGGAGTTCGACGTCGACAAGCGGGACACCATCGGTGTGCGTATCGACCGTAAGCGTCGCCAGCCGGTCACCGTCCTGCTCAAGGCACTGGGCCTGACCGCCGAGGAGATCACCGAGCGGTTCGGCTTCTCCGAGATCATGATGTCGACCCTGGAGAAGGACGGCGTCGCCAACACCGACGAGGCGCTGCTGGAGATCTACCGCAAGCAGCGTCCGGGTGAGTCACCCACGCGCGACTCGGCCCAGGCACTGCTGGAGAACAGCTTCTTCAACTCCCGCCGCTACGACCTGGCGAAGGTCGGCCGCTACAAGGTGAACCGGAAGCTCGGCCTGGCCAGCGGTGGCGAGGGCCCCATGACCCTCACCGAGCAGGACATCCTGACGACCATCGAGTACCTGGTGCGCCTGCACGCCGGTGAGAAGAGCATGGTCTCTCCGGAGTCCGTGGAGATCCCGCTGGGTGTCGACGACATCGACCACTTCGGCAACCGTCGCGTCCGCACTGTCGGCGAGCTGATCCAGAACCAGATCCGGGTGGGCCTGTCCCGCATGGAGCGCGTCGTGCGTGAGCGCATGACCACGCAGGACGCGGAGTCCATCACCCCGACGTCCCTGATCAACGTCCGTCCGGTCTCCGCCGCCATCCGCGAGTTCTTCGGTACCTCGCAGATGTCCCAGTTCATGGACCAGAACAACTCGCTGTCGGGTCTGACCAACAAGCGTCGTCTGTCCGCTCTCGGCCCGGGTGGTCTGTCCCGTGAGCGCGCCGGCCTCGAGGTCCGCGACGTGCACCCGTCCCACTACGGCCGTATGTGCCCGATCGAGACCCCTGAGGGCCCGAACATCGGTCTGATCGGTTCCCTGGCGTCCTACGCCCGGGTGAACCCCTTCGGCTTCATCGAGACGCCGTACCGTCGCGTGGAGAACGGCCAGATCACCGACGTGGTCGACTACCTCACCGCCGACGAGGAAGACCGCCACATCATCGCCGAGGCGAACACCCCGTACAACGCGGACAAGCAGTTCACCGAGGAGCAGATCGAGGTCCGCCTCCGTGGCGGCGACGTCGAGGTCGTCCCGGCCGACAAGGTCGACTACATGGACGTCTCGCCGCGCCAGATGGTCTCCGTGGCGACCGCGATGATCCCCTTCCTCGAGCACGACGACGCCAACCGTGCCCTGATGGGCGCGAACATGCAGCGTCAGGCCGTGCCGCTGCTGCGCGCCGAGGCCCCGTTCGTGGGTACCGGCATGGAGCAGCGCGCCGCCTACGACGCCGGCGACGTCATCGTGTCCCCGAAGTCCGGTGCAGTGGAGTTCGTCTCCGCCGACTACATCACCGTCATGGACGACGACGGGGTGCGTGACACCTACATGCTGCGCAAGTTCGAGCGCACCAACCAGGGCACCTGCTACAACCAGAAGCCGCTGGTCAGCCAGGGCGACCGTGTCGAGGCCGGCCAGGTCATCGCCGACGGCCCCGGTACCGACAACGGTGAGATGGCCCTGGGCCGCAACCTGCTCGTGGCGATCATGCCGTGGGAGGGCCACAACTACGAGGACGCGATCATCCTCAACCAGCGCATGGTGGAGGAGGACATCCTCACCTCGATCCACATTGAGGAGCACGAGATCGACGCCCGCGACACCAAGCTCGGGCCGGAGGAGATCACGCGCGACATCCCGAACGTGGGCGAGGACGTGCTGGCCGACCTCGACGAGCGCGGTATCGTCCGTATCGGTGCCGACGTCCGCGACGGCGACATCCTCGTCGGCAAGGTCACCCCGAAGGGCGAGACCGAGCTGACGCCGGAGGAGCGCCTGCTGCGCGCCATCTTCGGTGAGAAGGCCCGCGAGGTCCGCGACACCTCCATGAAGGTGCCCCACGGCGAGACCGGCAAGGTCATCGGTGTCCGCGTGTTCTCCCGCGAGGACGACGACGACCTGTCCCCGGGCGTCAACGAGATGGTCCGCGTGTACGTGGCGCAGAAGCGCAAGATCCAGGACGGCGACAAGCTCGCCGGCCGTCACGGCAACAAGGGTGTCGTCGGCAAGATCCTGCCGGCCGAGGACATGCCGTTCCTGCCGGACGGTACCCCGGTCGACATCCTGCTGAACACCCACGGTGTGCCGCGTCGTATGAACATCGGTCAGGTCCTCGAGACCCACCTGGGCTGGCTCGCGAAGAACGGCTGGACCGTGGACCCGGACTCGGCCGACGAGACCGTCCAGGCGATGCTGGAGACCCTCCCCGAGGACCTCTACGACGTCCCGGCCGATTCGCTGACCGCCACCCCGGTGTTCGACGGTGCGACCAACGAGGAACTGTCCGGCCTGATGAAGTCGGTCCGCCCGAACCGCGACGGCATCCGCCTGACCGACGGCGACGGCAAGGCCGAGCTCATCGACGGCCGCTCCGGTGAGCCGTTCCCGTACCCGGTCTCCGTGGGCTACATGTACATGCTGAAGCTGCACCACCTGGTCGACGAGAAGATCCACGCACGTTCCACCGGTCCGTACTCGATGATCACCCAGCAGCCGCTCGGTGGTAAGGCGCAGTTCGGTGGACAGCGCTTCGGTGAGATGGAGGTGTGGGCCATGCAGGCCTACGGTGCCGCCTATACCCTGCAGGAGCTGCTGACCATCAAGTCGGACGACATCGTCGGCCGTGTCAAGGTCTACGAGGCCATCGTCAAGGGCGAGAACATCCCGGACCCGGGTATCCCGGAGTCGTTCAAGGTCCTCCTCAAGGAGCTGCAGTCGCTGTGCCTCAACGTCGAGGTGCTCGCGGCCGACGGCTCGCCGATGGAGCTGAGCTCCACGGACGACGATGAACTGGACCACGCGAACGCGGCCCTGGGCATCAACCTGTCGAGGGACGAGCGTCCGGACGCCGACAGCGACGTGGGATAGCCCCCACCACCAGACAACGACCTTTTTTCACTGCACCACCCGCACTACCGCCCTCCGTATGAAGACGGAGGGGAAAGGGAGTCCACGTGCTGGACGTCAACTTCTTTGACGAACTGCGTATCGGTCTCGCGACCGCCGACGACATCCGTCGTTGGTCACACGGCGAGGTCAAGAAGCCGGAGACCATCAACTACCGCACCCTGAAGCCCGAGAAGGACGGTCTGTTCTGCGAGCGGATCTTCGGGCCGACCCGCGACTGGGAATGCGCCTGCGGCAAGTACAAGCGTGTGCGCTACAAGGGCATCATCTGTGAGCGCTGCGGCGTCGAGGTGACCAAGGCCAAGGTGCGTCGTGAGCGCATGGGCCACGTGGAGCTGGCCGCCCCGGTCACCCACATCTGGTACTTCAAGGGTGTCCCGTCGCGTCTCGGCTACCTGCTCGACCTCGCCCCGAAGGATCTCGAGAAGATCATCTACTTCGCGGCGAACATCATCACCTCCGTCGACGAGGAAGGTCGCCACAACGACCAGACCACCCTCGAGGCCGAGATGCTGGTCGAGAAGAAGGAGGTCGAGAACGAGCGCGACGCCGATCTCGCCGAGCGCTCCGAGAAGCTCGAGGCCGACCTGGCCGAGCTCGAGGCAGCCGGTGCGAAGGCCGACGCGAAGCGTAAGGTCCAGACCGCCGCCGAGCGCGAGATGCGCCACATCCGTGAGCGTGCCGAGCGTGAGGTCGAGCGCCTCGACGAGATCTGGAACACCTTCGTCAAGCTCGCCCCGAAGCAGATGATCGTGGACGAGGGCATCTACACCGAGCTCATCGACCGCTACGAGGACTACTTCACCGGCGGCATGGGCGCGGAGTCGATCCAGACCCTCATCCGCTCCTTCGACCTCGAGGCCGAGGCGGAGAAGCTCCGTGAGGTCATCCGTGACGGCAAGGGCCAGAAGAAGCTGCGCGCGCTGAAGCGGCTGAAGGTCGTCGCGGCGTTCCTGCGTTCCGGCAACGACCCGGCCGGCATGGTCCTGGACGCCGTCCCGGTGATCCCGCCGGAGCTGCGTCCGATGGTGCAGCTCGACGGTGGCCGTTTCGCCACCTCCGACCTCAACGACCTCTACCGTCGTGTGATCAACCGCAACAACCGCCTCAAGCGCATGCTCGACCTCGGCGCCCCCGAGATCATCGTGAACAACGAGAAGCGCATGCTGCAGGAGTCCGTCGACGCGCTGTTCGACAACGGCCGCCGCGGCCGTCCGGTCACCGGACCGGGCAACCGTCCGCTGAAGTCGCTGTCCGACCTGCTCAAGGGCAAGCAGGGTCGTTTCCGTCAGAACCTGCTGGGTAAGCGTGTCGACTACTCCGGCCGTTCGGTGATCATCGTCGGTCCGCAGCTGAAGCTGCACCAGTGTGGTCTGCCGAAGCAGATGGCGCTGGAGCTGTTCAAGCCGTTCGTGATGAAGCGACTGGTCGAGAAGTCCTACGCGCAGAACATCAAGTCCGCCAAGCGGATGGTGGAGCGCCAGCGTCCCGAGGTGTGGGACGTGCTCGAGGACGCCATCGCCGAGCACCCGGTGATGCTGAACCGTGCGCCCACCCTGCACCGTCTGGGTATCCAGGCCTTCGAGCCCGTGCTCGTCGAGGGTAAGGCCATCCAGCTGCACCCGCTGGCCTGTGAGGCCTTCAACGCCGACTTCGACGGTGACCAGATGGCCGTGCACCTGCCGCTGTCCGACGAGGCGCAGGCCGAGGCACGTATCCTCATGCTCGCCTCGAACAACATCCTCTCCCCGGCCTCGGGTAAGCCGCTGGCCATGCCGCGTCTGGACATGGTCACCGGTCTGTACTTCCTGACGCTGGAGAAGAAGGAGGACGAGATCGGCGGCCAGGGCGCGTACCGTCCCGCCGACGAGAACGGTCCGGAGCGTGGCGTCTACTCGACGCTCGCCGAGGCCATCATGGCCCGCGACCGTGGTGTCCTGGGTCTGCAGGCACCGATCAAGGTCCGCATCGACCACCTCCGCCCGCCGGAGGACGTCGAGGCGGAGCAGTTCCCCGACGGTTGGCAGAAGGGCCAGGTCTGGCTCGCGGAGACGACCCTGGGCCGTGTGCTCTTCAACGAGCTCCTGCCGTGGAACTACCCCTTCGTCGACGACGTCATGGCCAAGAAGCCGCAGGCCGCGGTCATCAACGACCTCGCCGCGAAGTACCCGATGATCACGGTCGCGCAGACCGTGGACAAGCTGAAGGACGCCGGTTTCTACTGGGCGACCCGCTCCGGCGTGACCATCACCATGCACGACGTGCTGGTCCTGCCGAACAAGAAGGAGATCCTGGACCGCTACGAGGAGCGTGCCCGCGTCATCGAGAAGAAGATGGCACGCGGCAAGATCAACGCGACCGAGCGCTACAACTCCCTGGTCGACCTGTGGAAGGAAGCCACCGACTTCGTCGGTGAGTCCGTCGAGAAGCTGTACCCGGACGACAACCCGATCCCGATGATCGTGAAGTCCGGCGCGGCTGGCAACATGCGTCAGATCTGGACGCTGGCCGGCATGAAGGGCATGGTCACGAACTCGCGTGGTGACTACATCACGCGTCCGATCAAGACCTCCTTCCGCGAAGGCCTCTCGGTGCTGGAGTACTTCAACAACTCCCACGGTTCCCGTAAGGGTCTGGCCGATACGGCACTGCGTACCGCCGACTCGGGTTACTTGACCCGTCGTCTGGTGGACGTGGCCCAGGACGTCATCGTCCGCGAGGACGACTGCGACACCTCCAAGGGCGTCACGATCCCGTTGGCCGAGCCGGTGCTGGACGCCGAGGGCAACGAGACCGGGCGCTTCCGTCGCGCGGAGTTCGTGGAGACGGCCGCGACCGGCCGCTTCCTCGCCGCCGATGCCGTGGACGCCGCCGGCAACGTCATCATCGCCGCCGGCGAGGACCTCGGTGACCCCGAGATCCAGCGTCTCGTCGACGCCGGTGTGCGGACCCTCAAGGTCCGCTCGGTCATGACCTGTGACACCGCCACCGGTGTGTGTGCCACGTGCTACGGCCGTTCCATGGCCACGGGTAAGAAGGTCGACATCGGCGAGGCCGTCGGTATCGTCGCCGCCCAGTCCATCGGTGAGCCGGGTACCCAGCTGACGATGCGTACGTTCCACCAGGGTGGTGTCGGTGGAGACATCACCGGCGGTCTGCCCCGTGTCCAGGAGCTCTTCGAGGCCCGTGTCCCGAAGGCCAAGGCACCGATCGCGTCGGTCGACGGCAAGGTCCGTATCGAGGACGACGACAACTTCTACACGCTGACCATCATCCCGGCCGACGGCTCGGACGAGGTCGTGTACGAGAAGCTGTCGAAGCGTCAGGGTCTGGCCGTCATCAAGGTCGGCGACTACGAGCGCCAGATCAAGGACGGCGACTCCGTCGTCCGCGGTCAGCAGCTGCTCAAGGGCTCCGCTGACCCGCACGAGGTTCTCCGCGTGATGGGACGTCGCGGCGTCCAGCAGCACCTGATCAACGAGGTCCAGAAGGTCTACCGCGACCAGGGTGTGGCCATCCACGACAAGCACATCGAGATCATCGTGCGGCAGATGCTGCGCCGGGTCACGGTCATCGACTCCGGTTCGACGGAGTACCTGCCGGGCTCCCTGGTCGACCACGCCGACGCGGTCGCCGCGTCGAAGGCCGCGGTGCAGACCGGTGGCCGTCCGGTCGAGGTGCGTGCCGAGATCATGGGTATCACCAAGGCGTCGCTGGCCACGGATTCGTGGCTGTCGGCCGCCTCCTTCCAGGAGACGACCCGTGTCCTCACCGACGCCGCGATCAACAAGCGCTCCGACAAGCTCATCGGCCTGAAGGAGAACGTGATCATCGGTAAGCTCATCCCGGCCGGTACCGGTATCTCGAAGTACCGCAACATCGCCGTGGAGCCGACCGAGGAGGCACGTGCCGCGGCCTACCAGCTGCCGTCCACCTTCGGCGACGGTTTCTACGGTGACGACTCCTACGGGGAGTTCACCGGTGCCGCCGTTCCGCTCGACGATATCGACCTCAGCTAGGGGACTGTCCCAGCCGCCGAGGTGAGCAGACCCTGGGCCCGGATCCTGTCGAGGATCCGGGCCCAGGGTTTTTCCGTGGGGGAGAGGCACCGGTGTTACGGATGTACCATCGATGTGTCGGCTGTGGATCTGTCCGCGGCGGCGCGCCCCGCGGGCGTGCTGGCCAGGGAAGACTGTCCTATACGGTCGTATCACCCACGGCGGTTGCCGGAATGCCGCCCCTACCGTAATGATTTGGTTGATTCGCGCGTGTCGGGTAGTGTCAAACCACAGTCCCACTTATCAGGACGCGTCTGCCGGTCGTTCCGGCCGATATGAACTTCTACCCCGTAGGCCAGCGAGAGCGGCTGAGGGGTTTCGGCACGTTCAAAACAAAGACGCTCGTGAACAGCAGGGAAATGATCTCGAAGAAGGTCTCGTCCGACCACGAGGGTCCGCCGGCAGCGTACCGGAAGAACCCGGGGTCACGGCAGGACACGAACAAGCAGAAAGTCGGTTTATGCCTACTATCCAGCAGCTGGTCCGCAAGGGCCGCCACGACAAGACCGTGAAGGTTGCCACGGCCGCCCTGAAGGGTTCGCCGCAGCGTCGTGGCGTGTGCACCCGCGTGTACACCACCACCCCCAAGAAGCCGAACTCGGCTCTCCGTAAGGTCGCCCGTGTGCGCCTGACCTCCGGTATCGAGGTTTCCGCCTACATCCCCGGCGAGGGCCACAACCTCCAGGAGCACTCCATGGTGCTCGTCCGCGGCGGTCGTGTGAAGGACCTCCCGGGTGTCCGTTACAAGATCGTCCGTGGCTCCCTCGACACCCAGGGTGTCAAGGACCGCAAGCAGGCCCGTTCCCGCTACGGCGCGAAGAAGGAGAAGTAGTCAATGCCTCGTAAAGGTCCCGCACCCGCACGCCCCGTCGTCAAGGATCCGGTCTACGACGACGTCATCGTCTCCCAGCTGGTCAACAAGGTCCTGCTGGACGGCAAGAAGTCGACCGCCGAGCGCATCGTCTACAGCGCCCTCGAGGTCTGCCGCGAGAAGACCGGCACCGACCCGGTCCTCACCCTGAAGAAGGCCCTCGACAACGTCAAGCCGGCCCTCGAGGTCCGCTCCCGTCGTGTCGGTGGCGCAACCTACCAGGTCCCGGTCGAGGTTCGCCCCGGCCGCTCCACCACCCTGGCGCTGCGTTGGCTGGTCACTTTCACCCGCCAGCGTCGTGAGAACACCATGACCGAGCGTCTCGCCAACGAGATCCTGGACGCCTCCAACGGTCTCGGTGCCTCCGTCAAGCGTCGTGAGGACACCCACAAGATGGCCGAGGCCAACCGCGCCTTCGCCCACTACCGCTGGTGACCTGAGAGGGGCCTGCCGTCGGCAGGCCCCTCCCCGGCCGGTGTAGAACCTGCGTGGTTGCCCGGTCGATGACACAATCATCTACGACATTCCGACTACATCGAGGGAATAGACTGTGGCACAAGAAGTGCAGAAGGATCTGAAGAAGGTCCGCAACATCGGCATCATGGCACACATCGATGCCGGTAAGACCACCACCACCGAGCGCATCCTCTACTACACCGGCATCAACCGCAAGGTCGGCGAGACCCACGACGGTGCCTCCACCACCGACTGGATGGAGCAGGAGAAGGAGCGTGGCATCACGATCACCTCCGCCGCCGTCACCTGTTTCTGGAACGAGAACCAGGTCAACATCATCGACACCCCCGGTCACGTCGACTTCACGGTCGAGGTCGAGCGGTCCCTGCGCGTCCTCGACGGCGCTGTCGCCGTCTTCGACGGCAAGGAGGGCGTCGAGCCCCAGTCCGAGCAGGTCTGGCGCCAGGCCGACAAGTACGACGTGCCGCGTATCTGCTTCGTCAACAAGATGGACAAGCTGGGTGCGGACTTCTACTTCACCGTGCAGACCATCATCGACCGTCTCGGCGCGAAGCCGTTGGTCATGCAGCTGCCGATCGGCGCCGAGGACGACTTCGACGGCGTCGTCGACCTGCTGACCATGCAGGCGATCACCTGGCGCGGCCGCGTCGAGGTCGGTGCTGAGGCGACCTACGAGGAGATCCCCGCCGAGCTCGCCGACAAGGCTGCGGAGTACCGCGAGAAGCTGCTGGAGTCCGTCGCCGAGTCGGACGAGGCCCTCATGGAGAAGTACTTCGCCGGTGAGGAGCTCTCGCTCGACGAGATCAAGGCCGCCATCCGCAAGATGACGATCAACTCCGAGATCTACCCGGTGTTCTGTGGTACCGCGTACCACAACAAGGGCATCCAGCCTGTCCTGGACGCCGTCATCGACTACCTGCCGTCCCCGCTGGACGTCGAGAACATCCAGGGCCACAAGCCGGGCCACGAGGATGTCGAGATGACCCGCAAGCCCAGCGACGACGAGCCGTTCTCCGCACTGGCCTTCAAGATCGCCGCCCACCCGTTCTTCGGCAAGCTGACCTTCGTGCGTGTCTACTCCGGCACCGTCGAGCCCGGCCAGCAGGTCCTGAACGCCGTGACCGGCAAGAAGGAGCGCGTCGGCAAGCTCTTCCAGATGCACGCCAACAAGGAGAACCCGGTCGACAAGGCGCACGCCGGTAACATCTACGCGATGATCGGTCTCAAGGAGACCACCACCGGTGACACCCTGTGTGACATCAACGACCCGATCCTGCTGGAGTCCATGGACTTCCCGGAGCCGGTCATCAAGGTCTCCATCGAGCCGAAGACCAAGTCCGACCAGGAGAAGCTGGGTGTCGCCATCCAGCGTCTGACCGAAGAGGACCCGACCTTCACGGTCAACCTCGACGAGGAGACCGGCCAGACCATCATCGGTGGTATGGGCGAGCTGCACCTCGACGTGTTCGTCGACCGTATGAAGCGCGAGTTCAAGGTCGAGGCCAACGTGGGTGCCCCGCAGGTCGCGTACCGCGAGACCATCCGCAAGGCCGTCGAGAAGATCGAGTTCACCCACAAGAAGCAGACCGGTGGTTCCGGTCAGTTCGCCAAGGTGATCATGGCGATCGAGCCGTACAACCCGGAGCCCGAGGAGCTGGAGGAGGGCGAGGACCCGAACTACAAGTTCGTCAACGCCGTCACCGGTGGACGTATCCCGAAGGAGTACATCCCCTCCGTGGACGCCGGTATCCAGGACGCCATGCAGTACGGTTACCTGGCGGGCTTCCCGCTGGTCGACATCAAGGCCACCCTGATCGACGGTCAGTACCACGACGTCGACTCCTCGGAGATGGCCTTCAAGATCGCCGGCTCCCAGGCTCTCAAGGAGGGTGTCGCCAAGGCGAAGCCCGTCCTGCTCGAGCCGCTGATGGCAGTCGAGGTCACCACCCCTGAGGAGTTCATGGGTGAGGTCATCGGCGACATCAACTCCCGCCGTGGTCAGGTCTCCGCGATGGAGGACCGCTCCGGTGCGAAGGTCGTCAAGGGCAAGGTCCCGCTGTCCGAGATGTTCGGCTACGTCGGCGACCTGCGTTCCAAGACCCAGGGCCGTGCGAACTACACCATGATCTTCGACTCCTACGGTGAGGTCCCCTCGTCCGTGGCGACCGAGATCATCGCCGAGCGTACGGGCAACGCCTAAGCTCCGGCCACGTCCGGCGTGACCCACGCCGGCACGGTCCCCGCCTCCCCGTGGCGGGTCCGGGAGCCCGGTTCCCCGGGAATCTGGACGCTCACTTACGGGAGGGTAGGGGCCAGCACCCGGCATCCTCACAACCATGTTCGACCACGCGGTTTTTCCTGCGGGGGAGGGTTGCAGTAGGATGTGGAGTGCTGGCCGTTACCCAGCACCTGCGTGAAGGCAGGAAGCCCTTTCAGTCCCGCCATTCCGGTGCGGGGGTGTCACGGCCGCCAACGCGCTGTACGATGCTGTAATCGGCACAATAGAAGATTCCGGAGTTCCGGCCGCTGCGACCAGCGGTGGGCCCGGTACCGGAAAAGACAACCCCACGTGGCTGCGAAAGTCGTAGTCACCGAAGAGTCCAGGAGGACATCACAGTGGCGAAGGCTAAGTTCGAGCGTACTAAGCCGCACGTTAACATCGGCACCATCGGTCACGTCGACCACGGCAAGACCACGACGACCGCTGCCATCACGAAGGTTCTGGCTGACACCTACCCGGATCTCAACCACGCCTTCGCTTTCGACTCCATCGACAAGGCGCCGGAAGAGCGTGAGCGTGGCATCACGATCAACATCTCCCACGTGGAGTACCAGACCGAGAAGCGCCACTACGCACACGTGGACGCCCCGGGTCACGCCGACTACATCAAGAACATGATCACCGGTGCTGCCCAGATGGACGGCGCGATCCTCGTTGTCGCCGCCACCGACGGCCCGATGCCGCAGACCCGTGAGCACGTCCTCCTGGCCCGCCAGGTCGGCGTCCCCTACATCCTCGTCGCCCTGAACAAGTGCGACATGGTCGACGATGAGGACCTCATCGAGCTCGTCGAGATGGAGGTCCGTGAGCTCCTCGCCGAGCAGGACTACGACGAAGAGGCCCCGATCGTCCAGATCTCCGCTCTGAAGGCACTCGAGGGTGACCCGAAGTGGACCCAGGCCATCGTCGACCTGATGCAGGCCTGCGACGACTCCATCCCGGATCCGGAGCGCGAGACCGACAAGCCGTTCCTGATGCCCGTCGAGGACATCTTCACGATCACCGGTCGCGGCACCGTCGTCACCGGCCGTGTCGAGCGCGGTCAGCTGAACCTGAACGACGAGATCGAGATCATCGGCATCCGCGAGAAGTCCACCAAGACCACGGTGACCTCCATCGAGATGTTCAACAAGCTGCTGGACTCCGCAGAGGCCGGCGACAACGCCGCACTGCTGCTCCGTGGCCTGAAGCGCGAGGACGTCGAGCGCGGCCAGGTTATCGCCAAGCCGGGCGCATACACCCCGCACACCGAGTTCGAGGGCTCCGTCTACATCCTGTCCAAGGATGAGGGCGGCCGCCACACCCCGTTCTTCGACAACTACCGCCCGCAGTTCTACTTCCGCACCACCGACGTCACCGGCGTCGTGAAGCTGCCGGAGGGCACCGAGATGGTCATGCCCGGCGACAACGTCGACATGAGCGTCACCCTGATCCAGCCGGTCGCCATGGACGAGGGCCTGCGGTTCGCTATCCGTGAGGGTGGCCGCACCGTCGGCGCCGGCCGTGTCACCAAGATCAACAAGTAGTCTGATCTGACCTGACAGGGTCTGTCACCGCCCCGTCGCCGGGGCCGGTCGACTCGCCATGAAACGCCCCCTCCCGTCAACTGACGGGAGGGGGCGTTTGCGTGTCCCCAGTCCACGGCGGACGGAGAAATCCCTGTGAGAAATGCCATATGTAGGGTCGCCATACAGGAAAGCAGGGTAGGGTACGCTTATCAGTCGCGCCGGCGTGGCCGGCGATGCTCCACTGAACCCACCCCTCACACCTCCAGGAGGACGTCGTGCTTCCCTCAATACAGGCCTACCCGCTACCCGTCGCAGCCGACCTACCCCGCGGCCGCGCCCCATGGACGGTGGACGCCTCCCGGACCGCTCTGCTCATCCACGACATGCAGAACTACTTCATCGACGCCTTCGGCGCGGGCTCGCCCATGATCTCCAGGGTGATCGAGAATATCCGCTCTCTCCGGCAGACGGCCTCCGAGGCGGGGATCCCGGTGTTCTACACCGCACAGCCGCCGAAGCAGGACCCCGCGGACCGGGGCCTGTTGTGGGACTTCTGGGGGCCGGGGCTCCAGGAGGAGTCCCAGGCGGGGATCGTCTCCGACCTCGCCCCGGGTCCCGGGGACACCGTGCTGACGAAATGGCGTTACGACGCCTTCTACCGTTCGGACCTGGAGACCCTGCTGGCCGAGGACGGGCGCGACCAGCTCATGATCGCCGGCGTCTACGCCCATATCGGGTGTCTGACCACCGCCACCTCCGCCTTCATGCGCGATATCGAACCGTTCCTCGTCTCCGACGCGATGGCGGACTTCACCGCCGACGACCACCACAGCGCGCTGTCCTTCGCGGCGGCCCGCTGCGGGAGGGTGACGGACACCGCGCAGGCCGTGGCAGAACTGTCGCGTACGGCGCGTACTACGCAGGTCGTGGGGTCGGGCGCCTGACATGGTTGCAGATCATCATCGACCGCCGCGGCACCATCTGGTGACGGGAGCCGCTGGCGGCATCGGGGGAGCGGTCGTCCGTCGCCTGCTCTCCAAGGGAGACGTCGTCACCGCAGCGGACACCGCCTTCGCTCCGGGCGTCGTACACGCCGACCCACAAGTCGACGGGGACCTACCCGGCACCCTCTACCGTGTCGGTCTGGACGTCGGCGACACGGAGAAGGTCGAGTCCACCGTCGCGGCGGTCTGGGATTCGGTCGGGCCGGTCGACTCCCTCGTGAACGGTGCCGGCGTCATCGCCTCCGGTCCCGGTGCGGCGACGACCGACGAGGACTGGCACCGTCAGTTCTCGGTCAACGCCTTCGGGGTCTTCGCCCTGTGCCGCGCGCTCGGCCCGCGGATGGCGGAGCGCGGCGGCGGGTCGATCGTCACCATCGGGTCGAACGCCGGGGTGGTCCCGCGGTCGGGGATGGTCGCCTACGCGGCGTCCAAGGCCGCTGCCAGCAGCGTCACCCGCTCCTTCGGGCTGGAACTGGGGCCGCACAACGTGCGGTGTAACGTCGTCTGTCCAGGGACGACCCGTACCGCGATGATCGAGGGCCTCGGCTCGGAAAGTGATCTCGTCGCCGGTCGTCCGGAGCTGTTCAAGGGTGGGATCCCCCTGGGGCGTATCGCGTCCCCGGAGGACATCGCCGCCGTCGTCGTCTTCCTCGCCGGGGACGACGCCCGTCACATGACCCTGCAGGAGGTGGTCGTCGATGGTGGTGCCAGCCAGCGCTGACACGCGCGAGGACGCCGCGACGTTCGTGTTCTCGACACCGGAGTACCGGCTTACCGGTCACGGCGTCCGCGCGGTCGTCGCCCCGCGGACGTGGGGTGGGGCCGATGTCGCCGCGGCGGTCGAGGAGTTGCTGCACCGCGGCGGGCACGAGGGGCCGGTGGTGGGGTGCATACCCTTCGACACCTCCCGGCCCGCGGTCCTCTACGTCCCGGAGGACGTCACCTGGCGCCATGGGGCGGGTGCGACGGGAACGGACGGATCCGACGGGAGCGCTCCGGCGGCGTCATCGCCGCCCCTGCCGGACTCACCGGGTTACCGTGAGGCGGTCCGTCGGGCGGTCGAGCGCATCGACGCCGGGGAGCTGGAGAAGGTCGTCCTGGCCCGCACCGCGGTCCTCGAGGCAGACCGGCCCTTCGACATCGACCGCCTGGTCGGCGACCTCGGTGCCGCCAATCCCCACGCCTACATCTACCGCACCGACCTGGGCGACGTCGGGACGCTCGTCGGGGCGAGCCCGGAGCTGGTCCTGCGCAGCAGGAAGGGCGCGGTCACCAGTTTCCCCCTGGCAGGGTCGGTGCCGCGGGACCACGGGAATCCGGAGCTGGACCGTGAGCTGACCCGTCGGCTCCTGGCGTCGCCCAAGGACCGCGCGGAACACGGCCATGTCGTGCACCAGGTGGGCGAGGTCTTCCGGCGTCACGCCGAGAACGTGGTGGTCCCCGAGGAACCCGGTGTGGTGGCCACCCCGGTCATCCTGCACCTGGGCAGCCGGGTGACAGGGCGCCTGCCGGGACCGAATTCGCCCGCGGCGCTCATGGAGATGCTCTACGACCTGCACCCGACGCCCGCCGTCTGCGGGTGGCCGACGCCCGCCGCCCGGGCGGTCATCGACGACCTCGAGGACTTCGACCGCGGCATGTACTCCGGACTGGTAGGGTGGGTCGACGCCGAGGGCAACGGTGAGTGGGCCCTGTCGCTGCGCGGCGGGGTGGTCACCGGGGAGCGGGCCCGGTTGTTCGCCGGCGCGGGGATCGTCTCCGGGTCAGTGCCGGAGGACGAGCACCGGGAGACCGCGACGAAATTCGCGACGTTCGCCCGGGTACTGCAGAACCAGCAGCGCCGCACCGTCACGGTGTAGCCCGCGTAGGATGGTCCGGTATGCGACTCTGGAGTCTCCACCCGTCGGTGCTCGACCGTGCGGCCCTCGTGGCCTGCTGGCGTGAGGCACTGCTGGCCCAGAAGGTCCTGGAGGGCGGTACCCGCGGCTACCGGTCACACCCCCAGCTCCTTCGGTTCCGGGACCACCCCGCCCCGGTCGAGGCAGTCGGGGCGTTTCTCACCGGCCTGCACCGGGAGGCCACGGACCGCGGCTACTCCTTCGACCGCAGCCGGATCCACGAGCAGGTCGGTCCCGGGGACGTCCCGTCGATCGAGGTCACGGACGGCCAGCTGGGGTACGAGCTCGGACATCTGCGGGGAAAGGTCGCCCACCGCGCCGAGGAGTGGCTGCCCCGGCTCCCATCCGACGACGGGCCGGTTCCCGCGCACCCGCTGTTCACCGTGACCTCCGGCCCCGTGGAACCGTGGGAGGTCGTTCCCCCGACGGGGACCGCCTGACCGGGGTGGGCCCTACCGCGACCGGACGGGTTGCTCCGCCTGGAGCACGAAGCGGGGCAGGATGTTCTGCCCCGGCAAGGCGTCGGTGATGTCGGCGGCGGCCCGGTGGCAGCTGTCGGTCAGTGCGGCGATATCGGCCTCCGCGGTGATCCGCAGCCGGATCTCGATGATGTCGGTGCCACGGTCCTCGGTGGCCCGGTGGCGAGCGGACCGCACGTCGTCGCGCTTCTCGAAGGTCTGCGCGACGGCGGAGGCGATGTCGGCCGGGGAGGTGCGGATCGTGCCGGTGGGCGCCGACGCCGGGGAGGCGGTGCGTCCGAGGCGTTTGCGCTCGATGTTGATCCCGATGAGCAGCAGCCCGGCCAGGGCGGCCACCGTGGCCGCGACGATCAGGATGGTGTTGTAGTTGTCCCGGGAACCCAACTCCGCCCAGAAGTCGCTGTCCACGTAGTCGCCGATGCGTCGGGCGGCCGGTAGATCCAGGTGTGACCCGATCATCCAGAAGGCGGCCCCGCCGAACACCAGGAACAGCAGGAAGGTCACGACGCGGTCGACGAAGGCTTTGCCCCGGTTCATGCCGTCTCACCTCCGCGGGTCACGGTCACCTCGACCCCGGGGGAGGGGTCCAGCAGGGCGGACAGCTCCGAGACCTGGGTGGTCACCCGGTCACGGATCGTGTCGGCGGATTCCGGGGTGACGGCGGTGACCACGGTGACCGCGATCTTCTTCCGGGTGGTCACGGTGCGGGCCGACAGGACGCCGGGGATCCGTCGGGCGGCCGCGGTGGACAGCCGGGCGACATCGACGGGCCGCGCGTAGAGCTCCGAGCCACGGCCGAACGCCATGTGGGTCCGGCGCCGGGGCCGGACGGTGACGGTGAGGAAGAACAGGGCGACGAGCGCGCAACCGACGCCGGCCCACAGCGTCCAGGCACCGACGTGCACGGTGGCGAACCAGTCGAACACCGGAGCCAGCAGCTGGTCGCCGGACAAGGTGCCGTTGAGCAGGAGGACGTCCCGGACGGCGACGCCGGCGACGGCGAGGAACACGAGGCCGACCACGACCGTCCACGCCCGTGCCCGGGGCGACGCCTTCGGTTCGGGGGCGTGGGCGTCTGGGTCGGATGTACCAGAGGGGACGGCCGTCGAGGTGTCGTCCGAGGAGGTCAGGTCGGCGGCGAACCGTCCGGACGGTGCAGGACGGTAGCGCTCCGGAGGGGGTGCTGTGGTCATCGTGGGCTCCTGTCGTCGTTTCCGCCGGGGGTGCGCCGCCAGCGGCGACTGGTGTCGACCGTCACCGGGGTCCGTCGGTGCCGTCGGACCGTCGGGTAGATGCTCACCCCGAGACCCTGCGGTGTCGGCACCGCCCTGGTCGGCAGACCACGTGGGGTCGGGATGTCGCGTAGCCGTGGTCCGGTGGGCGTGGGTACGTCGTAGAGGATCCGCAGTCCGCGGGGCGTCGGGGGTGCGGTGACGTCGGCACGGTCGACGACGACCGGCAGCAGGGGACGCGGACGGGACGCACTGTGTGGCGACCGTGGCCGCACGACCGGTGCCGCCGGCGGAGTCACCGGACGGGTCACGGTCGGCGGTGCGGGACTGTGCACGGGCGTCACCTGGACCGGTGTCGGAGTGACCGGACGGCGGACCGGGCGCGGAGCCGGCGCAGCGATATGCCGGGGTGGCCGGGGCCGCCCGGCCGAGACGGGGGTGAGGTGGACGGTCTCCAGCGGCCGTGGGTGCACCGGGGAGACCGGGGCAGGGGTCGCCGGCACGGTGACCGTCGGGACGCGGCGCGACACGGTGGGTGGGGTGGGCCGCAGCGGCTCGGCGGCGACCCTGGTCAGCTCCGGTGTCCGGGGCGTGTCGGCCAGGTCCTGGACCGTCACGGCGGGGCTGGAGTCGGGGCCGGAGTCGGGATCGACGACGGGGACGACGGCGGCCACGTCGACGTTCACCGCGAGCACCGGGACGCCGGTGGAGTGCTCGATCCACTCACCGACGGCTTCCCTGGCGACCTGCGCGACGGCGACGGTGGGCGCCGGCCAGGACGTGGCGATCTGCACGTCGGCCACGGCGCACGTGCCGGTGGGGTCCATCTGCACGGACACCCTCGGCAGTCTCCGGCCGGCGAGCTGGACGAGCCCGGAGGAGTGGGGCACGACCCCGGGGACCGACAGTGCGGCCTGGACGCCGATCTTCTCCAGCACCTTTGTCTCGATGGTGACGTGGGCGCGTTGCGCCAGGTAGGCGCGGCTCCGTGGAAGCTCCTCGGGGAGCTCGTCGCGGAGGTCGGACGTGGCGGACGGGGTACCGGACACGGGGATCAGCCCCGTCCCCGGCCACTGGTGTTGAATGCGCGGCGCAGGTCGATCACACCTTCCAGGTGGGCGCCGACGGTCCCGCCGACCCCGCAGAGGACAAGCACCACGAGGAAACCGACCACGCCGGCCCAGAGGGCGCCGACTGCCAGGAGGAACCCCAGCAGCACGCCGGTGATTGTCGCGTACTTCATCATGACCTCACTATCGGTTGGGCTTGTCGTCTGTACCGGTGTCGGTGAACCGCCGGGCACCGGGGAAGTTGTTGGGAAGACGCGACCGCACGGTGCGGTCGGCCTCCCGTACGAATCTGCCGGCCGCGCGGACCACACGACGGGTCGTGGGGGAGTGTGCGAAGACCGTGCCCCTGGCGCGCAGGTCCTCCGCGCGCCGGAGCACTTCCTCGGAGGTCCGGCCGGCGAGTTCCGTGGCCTGGCGGGCCACGTCGTCCGGGATGAACCCGGGCAGCCGGACGTTCTGCACGCTCCGTCGGACCGACGTCCGGCGCTCCCACTGCACGTCGAGCTCCCGGAGGGCGGCGATGAGCCGGGCGTCGGAGCCACCGGTGTCCGGGTGGTTGTCGCGGATGACCTGTCGGCGCATGCGGACGTACTCCGGGTCCTTGCGGAAGTCCGGGGAGGGGCCCTGTGCTCCGGCGCTGCTCATGAATGCTCCAAGATGGCGGGGTGGCGTGCGGTGGGGACGGTGACCGGGGTCCTACTGGACGCGGGGGGACTGCTCCGCCTCGTCGTCATCGTCGTCGTGGTCCTCCGGGAGGTGGACGTCGTGGACGATGACGTTGACCTCGGTGACCTCCAGGCCGGTCATCTCCTCGACGGAGATGATGATGTTGCGGCGGATGGCCTCGGCCAACTCGTGGATCGCGACGCCGTACTCGGCGACGATGGAGATGTCCACGGCGGCCTGGCGGTCACCGACCTCCACGGAGATGCCCTGCTGGACATTCACCCGGCCACCCGGGATGCGCTCACGCAGGGCGCCGATGGTGCGTGAGGCACCGCCTCCGAGACCGTGGACCCCGGAGACCTCGCGGGCGGCCATGCCGGCGATCTTGGATACGACGACGTCGGCGACCGACGTCCGCCCGTGGTCGGTGAACAGGTCGGAGTCGGCCGGGGAGTCGTCGCGGACGGCGGGTGCGGAGGAGTTGGAGGAGCCGGAGTTCTTCGTGGAATCGTTGTCGCTCATGGAGAGGGCCTCACTGTTCTTGACGGTGCCGATGGACGGTGGCATGGACAGGACAGTCTCAAGCGTACTCACTTTTCGTGGTGCCGCTGGTGAGGACGCCCGACACCGGTGTTCCGCGGTAGGTGCCCGGATTTGATGGAACGGGGTCTTCGTGGTTAAATAGCGGACGTTGCTTTGACATTGCGTCTGAGCGCCATTGCTTTGTGCCCCGCCATCAGGCCGTATCGGAACCGGTGGCAGGGACGGTGGTAGCGCAAGACGACGCAGATGGTGAAGTGAGCATGAACCTTCATCGGCAGTTCCCCTCGGGTCGGATACATATCTGGTCCCGGGTTGCGCTGTCGTGCGGTAGCCCACGTGGAGACGGCGGACACGCCCGACCGCGGGGACCGGAGTGGGGCATGGCAAATAAACAGCGGCAGTAAGTGAAGATCCCGGCCACCACGTTGGAGGGGCTCTTCCTCACCATGATTCGGCGGCGTCCCGGGAGTGCCTGGGCGCCGGTCGGACGGACACCGTGTTTGCCATCGTCTCCACGACGGCACCGGGGCACCGTGAGACCAACCGAAGTCATAACTGGCGACTGTGCCAGGCCCCGGGCCGGACAGCGTTGACATTGAAAAGAAGTTCTCTCGGGCCCGGCTCCCGGGCGAGAGAGACACGAGGAAGAGGACTAGCGTGGCGGGACAGAAGATCCGCATCAGGCTCAAGGCCTACGATCACGAGGCAATCGACGCTTCTGCGAAGAAGATCGTCGAGACGGTCACCCGTACCGGTGCCCGTGTGGTCGGCCCTGTGCCTCTGCCCACAGAGAAGAACGTGTACTGCGTCATCCGCTCGCCGCACAAGTACAAGGACTCGCGCGAGCACTTCGAGATGCGCACCCACAAGCGCCTGATCGACATTCTCGACCCGACGCCGAAGACCGTTGACGCCCTGATGCGCATCGATCTGCCGGCGAGCGTCGACGTCAACATCCAGTGATCTCGTCAGAGATCGTGGACTTGAGTCTGAACTGAGGCAGCGGAGACTGAATTATGAGTGAAAACGAGATCAAGGGCATCCTGGGCAAGAAGCTCGGCATGACCCAGATCTTCGACGAGGACAACCGGGTCGTGCCGGTCACCGTCGTCGAGGCTGGGCCGTGCGTCGTCACCCAGGTGCGCACCAAGGACATCGACGGCTATGAGGCCGTCCAGATCGCCTACGGCGACATTGACCCGCGTAAGGTCAACAAGCCGCAGGCCGGTCACTTCAAGAAGGCCGGTGTGACCCCGCGCCGCCACGTCACGGAGCTGCGCGTCGACGACGCCTCCTCCTACGAGGTCGGCCAGGACATCACCGCAGAACTGTTCAGTGACGTCGCCTTCGTCGACGTCACCGGCACCTCCAAGGGCAAGGGCTATGCTGGCGCCATGAAGCGCCACGGCTTCGCCGGCCAGGGCGCCTCCCACGGTAACCAGGCCGCTCACCGCCGCGTCGGTGGCATCGGCGCCTGCGCCACCCCGGGCCGTGTCTTCAAGGGCACCCGGATGGCAGGCCGCATGGGCAACGAGCGCGTCACCCTGCAGAACCTGAAGGTCGCAAAGCTGGACGTCGAGTCCAACCTGCTCCTCATCAAGGGTGCCATCCCCGGAGTTAACGGCGGTATCGTCACCGTCAAGACCGCAGTGAAGGGCGGTGCACACGCATGAGCAACCTGACTCTGAACGTCCAGACCGCTGACGGTGCCACCAACGGCTCGGTCGAGCTGCCCGCGTCCATCTTCGACGTGGAGCCGTCCATCCCGCTGATGCACCAGGTCGTCGTGGCCCAGCTGGCCGCGAAGCGCCAGGGCACCCACGCCACCAAGACCCGCGGCGACGTCCGCGGTGGTGGTCGCAAGCCGTTCCGCCAGAAGGGCACCGGCCGTGCCCGTCAGGGTTCGATCCGCGCGCCGCACTACACCGGTGGTGGCACGGTCCACGGCCCGCAGCCGCGTGACTACGACCAGCGGACCCCGAAGAAGATGAAGGCCGCCGCCCTGCGCGGTGCCCTCACCGACCGTGTCCGCAACGAGCGCATCCACCTGGTGGAGGAGCTCGTCGCAGGCCAGACTCCGTCGACCAAGGCCGCACGGGCGTTCATCGAGCGTCTCACCGACCGGAAGTCCGTCCTGGTCGTCCTCGGTCGCGAGGACGTCACGGCGTGGAAGTCGGCCAACAACCTGCCGAACGTCCACACCCTGGCTTTCGACCAGCTCAACACCTACGACGTGCTGAACGCAGACGACATCGTGTTCTCCGTCGAGGCGCTCAACGGCTTCATCGCCGGGGCTGACACCGCCAAGGCCGCCGCCAAGGAGGAGGCAAAGTGAGCACCATCGCCGACCCCCGGGACATCATCGTCGCCCCCGTCGTCTCCGAGAAGTCCTACGGACTCATGGAGCAGAACGTCTACACGTTCCTGGTGAACCCGGACTCCAACAAGACCCAGATCAAGATTGCCGTCGAGCAGATCTTCGGTGTGAAGGTCGCCAGCGTCAACACCCTGAACCGTGAGGGCAAGCGCAAGCGCTCCCGTACCGGTTACGGTCAGCGCAAGGCCACCAAGCGCGCCATGGTGACCCTGGTCGCCGGCAGCGATCCCATCGACATCTTCGGTGGTGCGACCGCGTAGCGGCCGCGCACACCGACAGGTAAAGAGAGAGCAGAAGTATGGCTATTCGCAAGTACAAGCCGACTACGCCGGGTCGCCGCCAGAGCTCCGTTTCCGAATTCGACGAGATCACTCGCTCGACCCCGGAGAAGTCTCTGCTGCGCCCGCTGTCCAAGACCGGCGGCCGCAACGTCCACGGCCACATCACCACCCGTCACAAGGGTGGCGGTCACAAGCGTCGCTACCGCGTGATCGACTTCCGTCGCAACGACAAGGACGGCATCGCCGCCAAGGTCGCGCACATCGAGTACGACCCCAACCGCACCGCGAACATCGCGCTGCTGCACTACGTCGACGGTGAGAAGCGGTACATCATCGCTCCCCGCGGTCTGACGCAGGGCACCATCGTGGAGTCCGGCGCCGCTGCCGACATCAAGCCCGGCAACAACCTGCCGCTGCGCAACATCCCGACCGGTACGACCATCCACGCCGTGGAGCTCAAGCCGGGCGGCGGTGCCAAGATGGCCCGGTCCGCCGGTGCGTCGGTGCAGCTGCTGGGTAAGGAGGGCAAGTACGCCATCCTGCGTATGCCGTCCTCCGAGATCCGTCGCGTCGACATCCGTTGCCGCGCCACCGTCGGTCAGGTCGGCAACGTCGACCAGATCAACATCCGGTGGGGCAAGGCTGGCCGTATGCGCTGGAAGGGCGTCCGCCCGACCGTCCGCGGTGTCGTCATGAACCCGGTCGACCACCCGCACGGTGGTGGCGAGGGCAAGACCTCCGGTGGTCGCCACCCGGTCTCCCCGTGGGGTCAGCCTGAGGGCCGCACCCGCAAGCCGAACCGTCCGAGCGACAAGCTGATCGTCCGCCGTCGCCGCAGCAACAAGAACAAGAAGCGCTAAAGGAGGTAGTTGAGAATGCCACGCAGCCTCAAGAAGGGCCCGTTCGTCGACGAACACCTCCTCGCGAAGGTGGACGTTCAGAACGACGCCGGCACCAAGAAGGTCATCAAGACCTGGTCTCGCCGGTCCACCATCCTTCCCGATTTCATCGGCCACACTTTCGCCGTCCACGACGGCCGGAAGCACGTCCCGGTGTTCATCGACGATTCGATGGTCGGTCACAAGCTGGGCGAGTTCGCCCCGACGAAGACCTTCAAGGGTCACGTCAAGGATGACAAGAAGGGTCGGCGATAGACATGTCTGACACCGCTGTCAACAACGCACGCGCCACGGCCAAGTTCGTCCGGGTCACCCCGATGAAGGCCCGCCGCGTCATCGACACCATCCGCGGCAAGTCCGTGGAGGACGCCCTGGCACTGCTGCGCTTCGCGCCGCAGTCGGCCTCCGAGCCGATCGCCAAGGTCGTCGCCTCCGCAGCGGCCAACGCGGAGAACAACTTCGGCCTGGACCCCCGTACGCTCGTCGTCTCCGAGGCTTTCGCCGACGAGGGCCCGACGCTCAAGCGGTTCCAGCCGCGCGCCCAGGGTCGGGCTTTCCAGATCCGCAAGCGCACCAGCCACATCACCGTGGTTGTCGAGAGCCAGAAGGGAAGTGCTCAGTAGTGGGCCAGAAGATCCAACCCCACGGCCTCCGGCTGGGTATCACTTCCGAGTGGCGCTCCCGCTGGTACGCCGACAAGCAGTACGCTGACTACCTCGCCGAGGACATCAAGATCCGCGAGTTCCTGTCGAAGGGCCTCGACCGCGCCGGCATCGCCGACGTCGTCATCGAGCGCACCCGCGACCGGGTCCGTGTGGACATCCACACCGCCCGCCCGGGCATCGTGATCGGACGTCGTGGCTCCGAGGCCGACCGCATCCGCGGTCAGCTGGAGAAGCTCACCGGCAAGCAGGTCCAGCTGAACATCCTCGAGGTCAAGAACATCGACGCGAACGCTCAGCTGGTGGCACAGTCCATCGCCGAGCAGCTGAGTAACCGCGTGGCATTCCGCCGCGCGATGCGCAAGGCCATCCAGTCCGCGATGCGTCAGCCCGAGGTCAAGGGAATCAAGGTCGTGTGCTCCGGCCGTCTCGGCGGTGCCGAGATGGGCCGCACCGAGCGCTACCACGAGGGTCGCGTTCCGCTGCACACCCTGCGCGCCGAGATCGACTACGGCACCTACGAGGCCCACACCACCTTCGGACGCATCGGCGTCAAGGTGTGGATCTACAAGGGTGACGTCGTCGGCGGCCGCCGTGAGTCCCTGCAGAACGCACGCGACGAGCGTCCGCGCCGCAACAACCGTGAGCGTCCGCGCCGCGGTGGTGCCCGCCGCCAGCGTGCAGAGCAGAAGCAGGAGGGTTAACCCGTGCTTATCCCCAAGCGCACGAAGTACCGTCGCCAGCACCGCCCGCACCGTTCCGGTGTGTCCAAGGGTGGTAACCGGGTGACGTTCGGCGACTACGGCCTGCAGGCCCTGGAGCCGACCTACATCACCAACCGCCAGATCGAGTCCGCCCGTATCGCCATCAACCGCCACGTCAAGCGTGGTGGCAAGGTGTGGATCAACATCTTCCCGGACCGCCCCCTGACCCAGAAGCCGCTCGGCGTGCGTATGGGTTCCGGTAAGGGCCCCGTGGAGAAGTGGGTGGCCAACGTCAAGCCCGGCCGCATTCTCTTCGAGATGTCGTACCCCAACGAGGAGATCGCCCTTGAGGCACTCCGTCGTGCCGGCAACAAGCTGCCCTGCAAGGTGCGCATCGTGAAGAAGGAGGATCAGTTCTGATGGCTACCGGAACCCCGGCTCACGAATTCCGCGAGCTCAACAACGAAGAACTGACCACCCGTCTCACGGAGGCGAAGGAAGAGCTGTTCAACCTGCGCTTCCAGTCCGCCACCGGTCAGCTGTCCAACAACCGTCGACTGGGCACCGTGAAGCGCGACATCGCCCGGATCTACACCGTCCTGCGCGAGCGCGAGCTCGGACTGTCCACCGTCCCCGGTGGTGACGACGCATAATGAGCGAGGCTACTGTGAGCAACGAGAACACCAAGGGCGCACGCAAGGTCCGCTCCGGATACGTCGTGTCCGACAAGATGAGCAAGACCATCGTGGTCGAGCTCGAGGACCGTAAGCGTCACGCGCTGTACGGCAAGATCATGCGCACCAACTCCAAGGTGAAGGCGCATGACGAGAACGAGACCGCCGGCGTCGGCGACCTCGTCCGTATCGAGGAGACCCGCCCGCTGTCCAAGGACAAGCACTTCCGTCTCGTCGAGATCATCGAGAAGGCCAAGTAGTCCCACCCGGGACCGCCCCTCCTCGACGCGGTGACGCCCCCGCCCCCGGTTCACACCGGTGGACGGGGGCGTTTCGCATGCCCGCACCCCGCGCCCAGGGCCGCAGCGCGGGGTGCCCGCCGTCAGGGGGTCACGCCTCGGGCGACGACGCAGGACGCTGGAGCGACTGGTCCTTCTTGCTCACCTTGCCCACGCCGGTCACGGGGAACTCGTCGACGATGTCGATCACGTCCGGGACCGCGAAGCTGGCCAGGCCCTGTCCCCGGGCGTACCTCTTCAACGCCGTGGGCTTCAGGGGGCCGGGGGCGCCGTCCCGGGGGATGACCAGGGCACGGACCTTCTCGCCGAGCAACTCGTCGGGCATCCCGACGACGGAGACGTCGTGGACACCGGGGTGGGTGAGCAGGACGTTCTCCACGGCCTCGGGGGCGACCTTCTCCCCACCGCGGTTGATCTGGTCCTTCGCCCGGCCCACCACGGTGAGGACGCCGTCGACGAAGGTCACGATGTCACCGGTGCGGTAGAAGCCCTCGGCGGTGAACGACCGGGCGTTGACCTCGGGCGCACGGTGGTACTGGCGGATGGTGTACGGCCCGCGGGTGAGCAGCGCGCCCGGTGTGCCCGGCGGCACCTCGTTGTCGTCCTCGTCGACGACGAGCACTTCGTCGTAGGGGCTCATGGGGCGGCCCTGGGTGGCGACGACCTCGGCGACGTCGGCGTCCAACGGGGTGTAGTTGACCAGCCCTTCCGCCATGCCGAAGACCTGCTGGAGGTTCCAGCCGAGCTCGGGGCGCACGCGACGGGCCGCAGCCTCGGAGAGTTTCGCCCCACCGACCCACACCGTGCGGACACTGCCGAGGTCGTGGGCGGCACGGTCGGGGTAGTTGAGCAGGCTGATCAGCGCCGGGGGAACCAGGGCGAGGTGGGTGACCCGGTGCTCCTCGATGAGCGGCAGGATCTCGGTCGGCAGCGGCCCCGGGGCGAAGACGACGGTCGCACCGACCTGCACGGCACCGAGGATCCCCGGCGAGCTCATCGTGAAGTTGTGGGACGCGGGCAGGGCGACGAGGAGGACGTCGTCGGCGCGCAGGTCGCAGACGTCCACGGAGGCGCGGACGGAGTACAGGTAGTCGTCGTGGGTCCGGGGGATCAGTTTCGGCACTCCCGTTGTGCCCCCGGAGAGCTGCAGGAACGCCAGTTCCTCCGGTGCTCCCGGGGTCTCGGGCGAGGGGCCGTCCGCCGGCCAGGGCTCCACGGCCCGGTCGTCGACGAGCACGGTGGTCAGCGTCCGTCCGTCGGGCAGTGGACGGGCGAGGTCGGCCTGCACCCGGCCCAGGTGCTTGTTCGGGTGGGCGGTGCCGATGTAGTGGGTGGCCGGGGCGTGGGCGGCGAAGTGGCGGATGTCGGTGGCACCGTGGGCGGGGAGGGAGAACACCGGGACGGCCCCGATCCGCCAGAGTGCGAAGACCGTCTCGAGGTAGGCCACGCTGTTGGGCAACTGCACGATGGCGCGGTCGCCACGGCGGATGCCGGCCCGGGTCAGGACGGCGGCGGCGCGGGCGACGGTGTCGTCCAGTTCTGCCCAGGTCAGTGAGCGTACGGCGTCGACGGCGGCAGGCGCGTGCGGCCGTGCCTCGACGGTGCGTCGGAAGAGCTTCCAGTGGGTGTCGCCGTTCCACACACCCAGACGGCGGTAGTGCTCTGCGGCGTCGTGGCTGAATCCGTTGGGGAGGGTGTCGGTCATGGCTGTGGTTCCTCTGTGCTGGTCAGGGCGGAGTGGATGACGGGGGCGATGTGTGCCCAGCCGTCGTCGCCGGTCAGTCCGGCGTGGGTGGTGGGCAGGAACAGGACGTCCGGCTCATGGGGGAGCGTGTTGCGCCAGGCGGGCGCCGGCGCCCAGACGGGGTGGCCGGCCGGGCCGGCCGGCTCGGCGAGGCGGCTGTCGGCGCGGGTGGCGACGAAGACCTGGGCCTTCCCGGAGAACCCCGACATGTCCACCGGTGTCGCGGTCCGGAGCAACCGGTCGCAGAACTGCAGGTTCCTGGTGAGCAGCCCGGCATCGGCGTCGGTCCCGGTGAGGGCCCGGAGTTCGTCCGCAGTGAGCCCGACGGCCGGGTCGGTGTCTCGGTCGGCGCCTGGGGCGGCCGCTCTGCGTGGCGCCTCCCCGGCGGGGTAGGCGTCCATGATGCCGAGGTAGGTCACGGTGTGGCCCCGGCGGATCAGCTCTGCGGTCATCGCCTGGGCGACGACGCCGCCGAAGGAGTAGCCGAGCAGGCGGTACGGGCCCTGTGGATGGACCCTGAGCACGGTGTCGACGTAGCGGGCGGCCAGGCCGGACACGTCGTCGACCTGCGGCAGTGCACCGGGCAACTGCAGGCCGGTGACGGGGATGCCGCCTTCGTCAGCCGCACTGAGGTGCGTGGCCAGACCGCGGAACGGCAGCGCGAGCCCGCCGGCGGGGTGGACGCAGACCAGCGGAGCGCCGGTGCCGGCGGCCAACGGCAGGACGTCCTGACCGGGGGAGACGTCAGGGGCGTCCGAGCCATGCACGTCATCCGGGGCGTCGGGTGCTCCCGGGGCCAGTCGTGCGGCCAGGGCGGCCGGCGAGCCGGTCTCGACGATGTCCTGGATGGTGACGGCCTCCAGACCGTGTGCCCGGAGCCGCCGGAGCTTCCCGAGCAGCCGCATGGCGAGCAGTGAGTGTCCGCCGATGTCGAAGAAGTTGTCGTGCACGTCGACCTCCCCGCGCCCGAGGAGGTCGGCCATGACCCCGGCGATCGTCGCGGCGGTCGCCCCGGCTGCAGTGGCTGGCGCAGTGTCGGCACCTGTGTCGGCCGCATCGCCTGACGCTCCGGCGACGGCGCCCGCATCGTCGGTGCCGGTCGGTGCGACCTGGGTGGGACGCCACGGCGGGGTCACTGCGGCGACGGCGTCGAGTACCTCGCCGACCGTCGTCGCCGGCCCGTCGGACAGGTGGGTGAGCACCTGGGTCAGGATTTGCGCCGCACGCTCGACGAACGCCGGGTCGACCAGGGCCTGCTCGTGCGCCAGCAGGATCCGCGGGGTGTCACCGGGCGGGACGACGACGGAGAGCGGGATGTCGGTCGTGCCGGCGGAGTGGACCCCGGCGACGGCCAGACGTGCCGGGTCGTCACCGCCGGTGGCGTCGTCGAGCGGCGGGAAGTTGTCGTAGACCACGAGGGTGTCGAAGAGGGGACCGACCCCGGCGAGTTGTTCGACGTGCACCAGCGGGGTCGAGGCGTGTGCGGTCATCTCCGCCTGGGCCCGGCGGATGCCGGTGAGCAGGTCGGTGAGCGGGTCGGCACGGTGTAGCCGGACGCGGGAGGGCAGGGTGTTGATGAACAGGCCGACGGTGTTCTCGATGCCCTCGAGTTCGGTGGGGCGACCGGAGACCGTGGTGCCGAAGACGATGTCGTCGCGCCCGGTCAGCGCCGCGAGGGTGAGTGTCCAGGCGGTCTGCAGCACGGTGTTGGGGGTGACCCCGTCCTGCCGGGCTCGTCGCAGCAGACCGGCCGCGGCGTCCGGGGCGATCTCCTGCACGGATTCGCCGCCGACCGCATCAGCTGCGGCGTCGGGTGCGGCCGGCGGGGCCAGGGCAGCGACCACGGTCCCCTGGTCGAGTCCGTCCAGCCGTGAGCGCCAGGCGTCGTCGGCGTCGCGGGGGTCCCGGGCGGCGAGCCAGCGGAGGTAGTCGGAGTACGGCGTGACGGGCGGAAGGGGCTCGTCGTGGTAGATCGCCAGTAGGTCGCGGAGCATCACCGGGGTGGACCAACCGTCGGTGAGCAGGTGGTGGCTGCCGAGCACCAGGCGTGCCGTCGGCGCGGGGCCCGCCTCGTCCGGCAGCAGCACCAGGGTGGCGGTGACCAGTGGTCCGGTGCCGGGGTCGACGGAGCGTGCGGCGGTCTGACGCAGCAGGTCGTCCGCTGCGGTGACGGCGGCGTGGCGGGGCAGCTCCCGGAGGTCGACGGTGCGCCAGGGCAGGGTGACGCTGCGGGGGATCAGCTGGACCGGGGCGTCGCAGGTGGTGCTGTCGAAGCGGGCACGCAGCAGGTCGTGGCGGGTGAGCACGTCGTGCAACGCCGCATGCAGCCGTTCGGGGTCGACGTCGCCGCGCAGGTCCACACCCGCGGCGAGCACGTAGCCGTCGCCGCCGCGGAGGCAGTGGTAGAGCATCCCTTCCTGGAGGGGTGACAGGGGTAGCACGTCAGCCAGTGGCCCGTGGTGCCGCTCCCAGGTGTCGATGGTGGCCTGCGAGACCCCGCCGACCCCGTCGACCCCGTCGACCCCGTCGACCCCGTCGATATGGAGGTCGGACGGGGAGGCTCCGCCGTCGGTGCTCAGCGACAGCATCGCCAGTGCGGTGGCGGCGTCGGTGATCCGGTGCAGCAGGGCGTCTGACCCGCTGGCCCCGTCGCAGGCCCCGTCGCTGTCTCCGTCGCCGGTGTCAGCTGCCGTGGTGAGCGCGAGTCCGGTGTCGCCGACGGTCAGCAGCGGGCAGGCCGCGGCGTGGCCGTGCGGGACCATCCGGGTGTCCCCGCAGGTCACGGTCACCGCAGGCGGCGGGGTCGCGCCGCCTTCCACATCGCCGTCCGTACCGGTGCCGGCGGTGCTGCCGGTGGTGGTAGCGGCGTCAGTACGGGCACGGTGCTCCTTGGCGTGCAGGAGGGCGGTCCGGGCGGAGGCCGGCGCTGTGCCCGGGAGCGCGGGGACGTGGCGGACGGAGCTGAGTGCACCGACCGGGGTGGTCGACGTGGTGCCGGACGGGCCGCGTCGCCCACGGGTGATCAGGTCGACGGGACCGCCGGTCGCCAGCAGGGCGATCGCGACAGCGGCGTCCTCGGCCGTCGCCGAGTACAGCGTGACGAGTCGGGTGAGGGTATCCGGGTGTCCTGGCAGGGGTGCCCGGCGGGTCCGGGCCGGTGTGGAGGTCACGTGCCGGGGTGCCGGTGCCCCGGACCGCCACGAGTGCCCGGTACCGGCCGCCGCCCGGTCACGGGGGCGGCTGCGTCCCGGGAGGTCGTCGGCGAGGGTGCCGGTGAGGATCCCGGAGAGGTCGTCGAGGATCCGTGCGGCGGAGGCGGCGTCGGCCACGCCTGCGTCGACGGCCACCCGGACGGTGGCTCCGTGGTCGTGCCCGTCTGACCCGGTGGAGACCGCGATGCGCCACACCACGCCGGCCGTCGGGTCGAGCGACGCGGTGAGTTCGTCGTCGGTGACGGTAGCGGGTGCGATGAACGACTCCGCCGGGACGAGGGGAACCCGGGGGACGATGAACCGTGGGTTTGCCCGGTCAGTTCGGTCACTCTCGTCGAGGACGGACCGGAGGGCACCGTGGGTGTTCATCAGGGTGGTGACGGCGTGTGCCACGGCAGCGGCCTCCGGTGTGGCGTCGCCGGGGACGCCTAGATGCCCGAGATAGGTCGGCCGGGGACCGGTGACGGTACCGGTCGGCACGGCACCGGTGGCGTAACGCAGAGTCTGGTCGGGATCGGTGCCGGTGTCCGGTGTGGTGCCGGCACTGGTCGTGCTCAGATACCCGGTGGCGGCGACCCGTGTGGCGCCGGCGGCGACATCACACAGGTCGACGCCGGTGAGCAGGTCCTTCGCCTGGATCGCCCAGCCACTCCGGCGGAGCCGTCCTGCGGCGGTGAGGGCGCCGATACTGTCACCGCCGAGGGCGATGAAGTCCCGTCCCAGGTCGACCGTGGTGGTGTCCGGGGCGCCGAGGACGTCGGCGACGACGTCGGCCAGCGCCTGTTCGGCGTCGGTGACCGGACGCCGTCCCGGGGCTCCGGCGGCGTTGGGCTGCTCGGCCGGGTGGGGTGGTTCGGCGGCGAGTGCGGCCAGGGCCGTGCGGTCGACCTTCGCGCCGACGGTGAGGGGAAGCCGGTCGTGCACCAGCACCCGGGTGGGGACGAGGTGGCCCGGCACCAGGGCCGCGAGCTCGGTACGCAGTGCTGCCCCGGTCACTGACCCGGAACCTGTCCCGGAGTCGGTGGTCACGTGTGCGACGAGTCTGAGCGCGCCGGGTTCGCCGACGGTCGCGACGGCGGCGCCGGTGACCCGGGGCAGGGTGAGCAGGGCCGCCTCGACCTCGGCGGGTTCCACCCGGTGGCCGCGGATCTCCAGCTGCTCGTCGGCACGGCCGCGGAAATGGTGGGCGCCGCGGCCCGTCCCGTGCGGCGAGGGGACCCAGGTGACAAGGTCGCCGGTGCGGTAGCGACGGGTGCCGCCGGTGCCGTCGGTGCCGCCGGTGCTGTCGAAGGCGGCGGCGGTCTGGTCGGGGCGGCCGTGGTAGCCGAGGGCCACCTGGGGGCCGGACAGGTACAGCTCGCCGGTCTCGTTTTCGGGGACGGTCTCGCCGTCGGTGTCGAGGATCTCGGCGGTCATCCCGGGGACAGGGGTGCCGATGGTCACCGGGCCGGCGGTGACACGGGCGGACAGTGCGTCGACGGTGGTTTCGGTGGGGCCGTAGACGTTCCACGCCGCGAACGACGGTCCCGACGCCTGCGCGAGACGGTCCCACAGCGACCGGGGTACGGCTTCCCCTCCCAGGATCACGGTTGATACGGGTGACTCATCGAGCACCCCGGCGTCGATCAGGGCACCTGCCAGTGACGGTGTGGCGTCGAGGACGTCGATCCCGTCGTCGATGAGCGCGGCACGCATCGAGGCGGGGTCACCGACCGTGTCGGTGGGGTAGAGGTGCACGGTCGCGCCGGTGAACACCCAGGACAGCTGGTCGATCGCCGCGTCGAAGGAGAACGACGCGGTGTGGGCGACATGCAGGCCGGTGCCGCGTGCCCGTGACCACGTATCCGGGTAGAGGGTGGTGTGGTGCCCGGCGAGCAGGGCCTCGACGGCGGTACGGGGGACCCGGACCCCTTTGGGTGTTCCGGTCGTCCCCGAGGTGTACAGCAGGTACGCCAGGCCCTCGGGCACCGGGGCGCCGGAACCCGGTGAGGGCACCGGCCGGACGCCGTCCTCGTCGAGGACGGCGACGGCCCCGGAGTCGGCGAGGATCTGGTCGCGCCGGGCCTGCGGGTGGTCACGGTCGAGGACGACCGCCACGCGGTGGGACCGCCAGACGCCCAGGAGCGCGGCCGCGAGGTCGGGGCCCTTCGGCAGGTCCAGGGCGATGACGTCGTCGGTCCGGGACCGGCCGGTGACCAGCGCGGCGAATTCGCCGATGCGGGTGGCCAGTGCCGGTCCGGCGAGGTCGGGTGCGGTGCCGCCGACGAGGCGTCCGGTGCCGTACGCCAGGCTGTCGACGAGGTCGTCGAGGCCCGGGTAGTCGTCGGGCAGGGGAGCTCCGGCACGCTCCCGGGCGGCGGTGGCCCGCTCCTGCGGGGTGCGTAGCCGGATGCCGTGCAACGGCCCCTCGGCGGTGAGCAGTGCGCGGATGTCCTCGAGCCGTCGGCGTGCGGTCGTGGCGTCCACGCTCTGCGGGTCGGTCTCGAAGGCGAGGTCCACACCGCCGTCGGACGTCGGGGTGACGACCAGGACGAGGTCTTCCGGAGGTCCGCCGGCGACATTGCGCAGCACCCCGGGGATGCCGTGGAAGTCGAGGCCGACGTCGAAGGTCTTCAGGTTGAGTCCGACGCCGTGCAGGACGGCCGGGGTGCCGAGTTCGCGGGCGAGCTCACTGCCGGGGAAGCGCTGGTGTCCCCGGGCGGCGTCGAGGGCGTCACGGGCCACGCCGGCGAGGTCGGTGACCGTGGCGTCGGCGTCGACGGGGAACCGCAGCGGCAGCATGTTGACCAGCATCGCCGGGGTGCGGCGTAATGCCCCGGAGGTCCGGGCCATCATCGGCATGGCGATCAGCGCCTCGCAGTCGCGGCCCGTGCTTCCCCCGCCTGTGCTGCCGGTGCCGCCCCTGCCGGCGATGCCGAGTTTGCGCAGCCAGGCGGCGTAGGCGGCGACGACGATGTCGGACCACACCAGTCCCCGGCGCTCTGCGCGGGCCTGGAGGGCCCCGACCTCGGAGGCCCCGAGACGCACGGAGGTGGTGATGCTCGCGGTGCCGGCACCGTGGACGAGGTCCTCGCGTCCGGTGGTGTCCGGCAGCGGGTACATCTGCGCGCGCCAGAAGTCCCGGTCCGCCGCGTGGTCGGGGCCCTCGCGGTAGGCGCGGTCGGCGTCGACGATCTCGGCGATGGTGGCGAACCGGTTGCGCCGGGCGGGCTTCCCGCCGGTGAGGGCGGTGTAGTGCGCGGCGGTGCGTCTGGTCAGCAGCGCGGCGCTGTAACCGTCGACGATGATGTGGTGGTACAGCTGTATGCACCAGACCTCGCCGGGTTCGCCGTTGTGGCTGGCGCCGAGGTCGAGGACGAGGTACCGGAACAGGGGCCCGTCGGTCATGGTGCGCCAGCGTTCACCGCAGGCGGCTTTCTCCGCGTCGATGATGGCCTCGGCGGTGAGACGGGGGTCGGGTGCCCCGGACAGGTCGACGATTTCGGGGGGTGAGGCCGGGGCCGGGTCGACGTACTGGCGTGGGCCGTCGGCCCCGTCGGTGAAGCGCAGCCGCAGCGTCTCCGCCTCGTCGACGGTCAACCGGACGGCCTCGGCGAGTGCGGCCGTGTCCACCCCCGGCCCCGCGCCGGGCCGGCCCGTGGGGCCACCGCGGAGCTGGAGAACCTCGCCCACGACGTAGTAGGGCGACGTCGGGTCGAGTCGCTGGGCGTTCCAGATGCCGAGCTGTGCCGCGGTGAGGGGGAGGAGTGACGGGGACGACTGGGGCGACACCGGTGGTCCTTTCAGGATCGAGGGTTGGAGAGGCTTACTTAATATCGAAAGGGGTGGTACAGTCTGCGCGGTCGCCGCAGCGGCGATCCCCAGACACGACGGAAGGCTGACACATGGCTGACATCACCGGTACGACGGACGAGACAGCGGCGGACGAGACAGGCGAGGCCCGGGTGGACGCCACGATGCGGCGACTGCTCGCCCGGGTGGCCGAGCTGCTGAACACCGACGTGTCCGACATCGACACCGACGAGGAGCTCATGGACCAGGGGCTGGACTCGGTCCGCCTCGTGGAGATCGTGACGTTCCTGCGCAGGGAAGGTTTCGACGCGGACTTCGCCGACCTGGCCGAGGACAGCTCCGTCGACGCCTGGCGCGAACTGCTCGTCGACCAGCTCGCCGACGGGCTCTAGGCGTCAGGGCCCGCCGGGCCCACCGGCGAGGGCCTTGAGCGCGGCGCGGTCGAGCTTCCCGTTGGGGCTCACCGGCAGTGCGTTCAGCTCCAGGATCCGGCTGGGCACCATGTACTCGGGCACCTGGCGGGCCAGCCGGGCGCTGAGCTCCGCGACATCGACACCTGCGCTGACACCTGCGCTGACACCTGCGCTGACACCTGCGCTGACACCTGCGCCGGCACCTGCGCCCGTGCCGACGACGAACGCGACGAGGGTGCCCGTGTCGTCGGCGACGGCGGCGGCCATGCGCACCCCGTCGAGATCACGGAGCCGGGACTCCACCTCGCCGAGTTCGACACGGTTGCCGCGGATCTTCACCTGGTCGCCGATACGTCCCAGGAACTGCAGCAGCCGGGTGCCGTCGACCTCCGTCCAGGCCACGATGTCGCCGGTGCGGTACATGCGTCCGCCGTCCACGTCCGGCCGCGGCGAGTCCACGAAGACCTCGTCGGTGAGCTCCGGGCGGCCGGCATAGCCGTTGCCCACCTGCGGGCCGGAGACGCACAGCTCGCCGGGCCGGTCCCACCGGTCGGAGGCCGGGTCGACCTCGTCGCCGTCCTCGTCGATGACGTACACGCCCACGTTGTCCTCCGGCAGGCCGAGCAGACTGGCGCGGTCGTCGAAGTCGGGTGCGCCGACGAGGGCGTCGGTGTACTCCACCCAGGTGACGTCCATCGCCGCCTCCGTCGGGCCGTACAGCCCGTGGACACGGCAACCGATCCCGTCCCGTGCGCGGCGCACGACGTCGGCCGGGACGGCTTCACCGCCGAGCAGGAGATGCCGGATCCCCGACAGGGACGACAGGGGCGTGCCGATGTCGTCGAGGACGTCGAGCAGGACCCGCATCAACGACGGCACCATCGACAGGACGGTCACCCCGTGGCAGGAGATCATCTCCACCATGGCGTCGACGTCGCCTGGCCACCAGTCCGGCCCCGGGACCACGGTCGTGCCGCCGGTGGACAACGGGCCGAGGAGTTCGGCCACGCCGACGTCGAAACTGACCGGGGCCTTCTGGAGCATCCTGATCTCCCCGGAGTCCCCGGTGTCGGCGGTGTCCCCGGTTTCCCTGAGGACCCGGCCCATCCACTGCAGGTGCGCGCACACCCCGAGGTGGGTGTTCAGCGCGCCCTTGGGGGTTCCGGTGGTGCCGGAGGTGTAGATCAGGTAGCAGTCGTCGGTCGGGAGGACCGGGCGGGACAGGTCGCCCGGCCTGAAACCCGGCCCGTCCTCCGACAGGAACGCCCGCCCCAGCGGGGAATCGTCGGTGACCGTCCCGCCCACCGGCGGAGTCGCGAGGTCGGTCGCCGCGGGCAGTGACGCGCCGCCGAGGGCGAAGGCGGCGGCCGGGTCACAGTCCTCCAGGATGAAACGGACGCGTTCGGGCGGGTACGAGGCGTCGACCGGCACGTAGACGGCGCCGGCCCGGATGACGCCGACGGCGACCACCGGCAGCCACCCGCACCGGTGGGCCAGCACGACCACACGGTCACCGGTGCCGATGCCCTGTGCGCGCAGGTACCGGGCGACGGCGCTGGAGCGGCGGTCCAGCTCGGCGTAGCTGAGCGTCCCGCCGTCGCCGACCACGGCGGGACGTCCACCCCCGCCGGTGACCGTGCGGTGGAGCAGCACGTCCAGCGTGGTCGGCTCGATCGGGGCGGCCGGGCCGAAGCGCAGGTCGCCGGGGCAACCGGTGTAGAAGGACGTCGCGGTGTCGGGTGCGGTCACAGGAGGGTCCTTTCGGGACGGGAGGGGGAGTGTCGCAGGTCGTCCGGGGCCGGTGCCGCCCCGGCACCGAGTCCGGCGAGGACGCGGTCGGAGAGTTCACCGAGGCAGCTGAGGTTGGCCATGCCGGGACCCTGGGCCATGCCGGCGAGGGTGGGGAGGAACAGCGTCGGGGACATCCCGGACAGCGACAGGTCCGGGCCGATCCGGTCCTCGACGGTGGCGGGGGTCACCGCCCCGCCGCAGGCCCCGATGAGCCGGGCGACGACGCGGTCGTCCATCATGCGGGTGAACCACAGCGGGGAGTTGCCGCGGGCGTCGACGACGAGGTCGACGACCTCCGTCCGGTGGCCGATGTGCAGCTCGGCCAGGCCGTCGCGGTCGTGGACGGCGTTGACCCGGCCGCGGAGGTGGCTGACGCGGTCCTCGGCCATGAGTTTCTCCTGGACCTGGGTGGAGAACACGCCGCGGTCGCAGCGGGTGACCACGTCCCGGCGGGCGTCGTCGTCCAGGTCCGTCCAGAGCCGGGGGTCGGTGTAGAGCTCGTTCTCGAAGGGGCCCTCGGCCCGGGTGAAGATCGTGGGGGTGGGGGACACCACGGCGATGTCGACGACGTCGTGGGTGATGAGCTCCTCGACGACGCTCGCGGCGGTCTCGCCGCCGCCGATGACCGCCACCCGCGACGCCGTGGGCAGCTGTGCCGAGGACACCGCCTGCCAGAACCCGGCCACCGAGTAGATGGTGGGCAACGGGGCGATCCGCCGGTCGGAGCGTCCGGGGCCGGTCATCATCAGGGTGTCGGCCTCCAGCGACGAGGTGGTCCCGTCGATCCGGTCGACGGTCAGCGACCAGCCGTCCGGGTCGTCTGCCCCGCGCAGCCCGATATGCGTGACCTGGCCGTTGACCAGGGTCATACCCGTCGTCTCCGCCGCCCAGCGCAGGTAGTCCGCCCACAGGTAGTGCCGGGGGTTGGGGTGGCCGTGGTCGACCCACCAGGCGTAGCGGTCGGTGTCGACGAGGAACCTGGTCCACCCGATGTCCAGCAGTGCCCGGTCGACGGCCCGGTTCGCCCCGGTGCCACCGGCGATCCGGGTGCGGTAGGGGAACCCGATGTCCTTGGTGGGGGAGGTTCCCAGCTGGTGGCGGCCGTCGGTCCAGCCACCGCCGGAACGCCAGTTGCCGCCGACGCCCTGGTGGTCGACGACGGTGACCGTCGGCGCAGGGAGGCCCAGGGTGCGCAGGGCGTGGGCCTTGGCGTGGACGGCGACGGCCTTGGGGCCGGCGCCCAGGACGACGAGCGAGGGGGAGAGTGGGGTCGGCGACGGATGCGGCACGGTGAGGGGTGCTCCTGTGATTCGGTGGTGCGCGGACACGGCGTGTAGGCGCAGGGTACTCTGTAACGGCAGCCCTTATCAAAGGGTAGGAATCCCTAACTAGCGTACATGCTGCATGACCAGCAGGAGAGGGAAACACCCGTGACCGAGAAGAACACCCCCATGCCGGGAACCCCGGACCTCAGCGTCCTGCACCGGCTGCGCACCGACGTCCCGGATAGCGGGGTCCTCGACACACCACCCCGGATCCCCGCGGAGTACCTGCAGGGCACAGACGGGATCTCACTGCGCGTGGCCGACCCGGAGACCGACGCGGAGACGGTGTCGCGGTGGATGAACCGCCCGCACCTGGTCGAGACCTGGGACCAGGCCTGGAGCGCACCGGCCTGGGCCGCCGACTGGCGGGCGAAACTGTCGACCACCTACGCGGTGCCGTTGATCCTCAGCTACAGCGCCGACGGGGAGCGGCGGGACGTCGGCTACATGGAGATCTACCGCCCCCACCGCGACGAGATCGGCCTGGCGTACCGCTCCGAACCCCATGACCTCGGATTCCACGTCGCCGTCGGGGAACCCACGTTGACCGGCAAGGGCATCTTCGGCCCGTTCGTCGGTGCCTTCGCCCGGCACCTGCTGCACTCCGACCCCGCCTGCCGCCTGGTCATCGCTGAGCCGGACGTGACCAACCACCGGGTCCACCGGGTGCTCCACCGGGGTGGCGGCGTGGACGCCGGGCAGTGGCAGCAACGTGCCGACCGGCGCGTCCGGCTCTTCTTCTGGCCGGGCGCCGGCGTTGACCCGCTGTCCCGGCTGCACGGTGCCCCGGAGGACGGCGACCTGGCCTGATCAGCCTGACTGGCCTGACGTGTCAGCCGGTGATGAGCCTGCCGGTGACACCGCTGCCCACCCGCCCGGCCCTGCCGCCGGTGCTCTTCGGGTCGGTCACCCCGGGCAGGCGTACCAGGGTCGAGCCACCGGTGTGTTCCCGCTGCAGGCGCTTGGCCACCGCGAAACCGTTGACCTCGGGGAGCTGGGTCAGGTCGACGGTGACGTCCGGGGTGGCAGGGGTCCCTGCCGTGCCTGCGACGCCACGGAACAGGTTCCTCGCGCGCGCGTCCACGGGGTCCGGGGTGGCGTCCGGGGTGCTCTGCGGCAGCCCGGCGTCGATGAGCCGTGCCAGTGCCGCCAGGCTGACCAGCGTCTGTTCCAGGTGCGGCCACAGCAGGACACCGCCGGCACCGCCGCGTTCGTCGACGACGGTCACCCGGGCGAGCCGGTGCGTGCCCAGGATCACGTGCGGTACACCGTCGACGGGGCGGACCGGGCCGGACACCGAGACCTTCGCCGGACTGACCTCCACCGTCGCTCCGGTCGCCGTCGGCTCTGCCGGCTCTGCCAGCTCTGCCGGCTCTGTCGCCGTCTCGATTCCCCCGCGCAGTATGTCGCGGACCGACTCCAGCGTCTTCCGTACCGCGGGACCTCCGGTCAGCAGTGCGTCGGTCAGGTCGACGTGCGGGGCGGGCACCGGGAGATCCCGGTCGAGTCGCCCGACGGTCCGGTCGTCGCCGGGGGACTGTGCCGGCGCGGCGTCCCGTGCCCGCAGGACCACCGGTGCGGCGGGGAGACCGGCGGCGGCACGTGCCAGCAGCACGGCGGCCACCAGGATCTCGCCGTGCCCGACCCCCAGCTGTGCCGGGAGCAGACGGAGCAGGGCGTCGGGGTCGCTGACGTCGAAGGTCTTGTAGGTCGACGGCCCGCCACCGGCGAACGGGGCGGGCGGGGCCGTCGCGGCCCGCCGTCCCCAGTCACCGCTGGGCTCGACGGGGGTGCCGTCGAGCAGCGACCTGGCGTCGTCCACCACCGTCGCCCACGACGCGGCGTCGACGACACCGCGGTGCACGCACAGCAGCAGGCGGGTGTCCGAGAGTCTGCTGACCCGCCAGACCCGCCCGGTGGCCGGGTCCAGGGAGGACGCCAGGGATCCGGGGCCGGTGCCGTCGGCCGCGATGACGTCGGTGGCGGGGACCGGGGCCTCGTCGGGGACAGTGACACTACAGCCAGTGCCGTCTGTGCCGTCACTGCCGTCACTGCCGTCGGTGGTGAGGATGGCGCGCAGCGCCCCGTGGGTGCCGGACAGGCCGTCGACGAGGGACCGCAGAGTGTCGTCCCCGACAGGGCCGGTGGTGTCGAGTGCCGTCCAGTACACGGCGGAGGTCGGAACCGGTGGAACCCTGAAAGTCATGCCTTGCAGGTTACCGGAGCGGTTCTCCTCAGAGTTCGCCGACGACCGCGACCTGCGACCCGTGGAAGACCAGTGGGGTCTCCGACGGGGCCTGCCCGTGGACGCGGTCGACACGCAGGACGGCGGTGGTGTGGTCACCGGTGTCGATCTCGTTGACGACCCGGCCGGTGAGGTGGGCCGCGGCGTCGTCGACGAGGACCGCGCCGCGGTCGCTGGTCCACCCGACGGTGTCGAAGCGGCTGTCGACCGGGCCGGCGAGTTGGCGGACGTGCCCGCGGTGGGCCCTGGTGAGTACCGAGATCCCCAGATGGTCGGCGGTGCGGAGCAGGGGCCAGGTCCGCGAGGTCTTCTGCACGCTCACCGCGACGAGGGCAGGTTCCAGCGACAGTCCCACATAGGAGCCGACGACGAGGCCGACGGGGCGGCCGTCGACGAGGGCGGCGACGGTGGTGATCGGGGTGGGGATCGAGGCCCAGGCGCTGCGCAGGGACAGCGGCGTCGGGGTGTGCTCGGGCGCGGTCTGGGTGGTCGCTGTGGTCATGGGGAGCTCCTGGGGTCGTCGTGGTGTGGTCCGGCACCACCGAGTAGACCATGCGGTCTGTCCGGTGGCGAGGATTCGGGATCGGGGTGAATGGAATTGCCGGCACAGCTCGTCCGCAGCTCGTCCCACCGCGTTCGCCAGTCGCCCGGAGTTTCCGGTCGGGCGGTCAGGGAGTAGGTTTGCAGGGGTTCTGGCGACGGGACCATGAGACGGGACGACAGCGGCACGACGACTGCAGGAAAGCTGCAGGACAGCTGCGGGACAGCGGAGGAGGATGGTAGGCGTGGCCGACAAGAGCCAGGCAGACGGCGGGACCGGTGACACGACGGACGGACGGCGGTCCGGGCGTGGAGGTCCGCGCCGGCGGACCTGGGGTGGGCCGGCGGTGCCGGTGGTCCTCGCGTTCGTCGCCGTCGCGGTCGCGGCGGTGAACCTGCGCGCCGGAATCGCCTCGCTCGGCCCGGTGCTGTCCGACGTCCTCGACGCCTTCGGTACCTCCAGCTCCTACGCCGGTCTGATCACGGCACTGCCGGGCGTGCTCTTCGGCGTGATGGGGTTGTGCGCGGTTCCGGTGGCGCGCCGCCTGGGGCTCAGCCGCACGATCGTCACCGGCATGGTCGTGTCGCTGGTGGGCCTGGCGGTACGTCCGTGGGTCGGGACGACCGCGGTGTTCATCGTGCTCACCGGCCTGGTCGTCGCCGGTATCGCACTGGGGAACGTGCTGATCCCGGCCTGGGTGAAGAACTACGGCGGGCGCCGGACGGTGGCGCTGATGACGGTCTACGGCGCCCTGCTCGGTGCGTCGGGCGCCGCCGGGCCGCTGTCCGCCCTGTGGTTCGACGGGGACGACGCCTGGAAGTGGACGCTGCTGGTGTGGGCGCTCCCGTGCCTGGTCCAGGTGCTGGTCTGGGTGCTCGTCGCCGTGCGTACCGGTGCGGACTTCCCCGGCGGCCGGAAGACCTCCACCGACGGTGACGCGATCCCCTCACCGCTGCCCCAGCCGACCCCGGAGGAGGTGCAGGCACTGGCGCGGACCTCGCTCTGGCGTGCACCGACCGCGGTCTTCCTCACCCTGTTCTTCGGTATCCAGGCGATGAACGCCTACCTGCAGATGGGCTGGTTGCCGCAGATCTACGTGGACTCCGGGGTGTCCCGGGACGTGGGCAGCATCGCCCTGGCGTTGGTCGGCGGGCTGAACATCCTCGGCGGCATCGTGATGCCCACCGTCATCGACCGCGCCCGCAGTCTCGCCCCGTTCCCGGTCCTCTTCGCAGTCCTCACCGCCGCCGGCTACCTGGGGATCCTGCTCGCGCCGACAGCGGCACCCCTGGTGTGGGCGTTGATGCTCGGGTTGGGCGGCTTCTGCTTCCCGACGGCGATCGCCTTGATCACCGCGCGCAGCAGGTCGTCGCTGGTGACCGCGCGGCTGTCCGGCTTCGTGCAGCCCATGGGATACTTCATCGCCGGTGTCGGCCCGTTCCTCATCGGCCTGGTTTACGGACGCACCGGTGACTGGACCGGGATCCTCGTGGCCCTGATCGCCGTCGCGGTGCTCATGGGGGTGCTCGGGGTGCGCGCCGGGAAGGACACCCTCATCGACGACGAGCTGCTCGCGGCACGCTGAGGGGGCTCGCCGGGCCGTGTTCCAGAGACCGTACCCAGGACCGTGCCCGGTACCGTGCCTAGAATCATGTCATGAACCGTGCCAGTAAGCGTCCCAGTAAGCGTGCCGGGAACCGTGCCGCAGTCACCGTCGTACCGTCGCCGTTGCGCACCACCAAGGCGCAGGTCCTCGCCGCCGCCGTCGCCGGCGTCCTGGGGTGGGCGGTGACCGGCACCGTCATGGACAATGCGTTGGGGGTCATGGTGGGGATCACCCTGGGGGAGGTCGTGTTCCTGGTACTGTCCACCAGCACGTTGTGGCCGATGGCTCCGCAGGAGACGGCGAGGGCGGCGACCCGCGAGGACCTGGCCCCGTTCGCCGACGAGGTGCTGGTCGTCCTCGCCGCGGTCCTGGCGATGGTCAGTGTGGTCACGCTCCACCTGGGCACAGGTGAGGACGGGTCGGGGCACTCCGCACAGGCGGTGATGACCCTTGTCGGGGTCTTCGGGGCGTGGGCGTGCGTCCACCAGACCTACGCCGTCCACTACGCGCACCTGTACTACGTCGACGAGGACGGGGGCATCGACTTCGGCCCGGGCGGGGCACCGTCCTACGTGGACTTCCTGTACGTCAGCTACGCCGTGGGAATGACCTACGGCGTCACCGACTCGACCGTGACCTCCCGGGACGTCCGCAAGGTCGTGCTGCGGCACGGTCTCGTGTCGTTCGTCTTCGGCATGGTGATCCTCGGGGCGGCGATCAACCTGGTCACCGGCATGTTCGGGCTGGGCTGACGGCGCCGTCTGGTCTCACGGCCGCGGACGGCCCTCGATCCAGTAGGCCACCCAGTCGACGAAGGCGGTGTCGACGCCCCACTCGTCGACGGCCACGCCGCGCACGGCCTTCGCCAGGCCCGCCTCACCGCTGGCCCACACGTACTCTGCCGCGGCGGACGGGTGCCCGTCACCGGCGGCCTTCCGCAGGTGCGCGGTCACGGCCTCGGCCTCCATGCCGGGGGAGGTGTAGATGATCTGCAGGGAACCGACCCGCTCGGCCCAGTCCTCCGCCAGCCCGCCCTCCAGGTCGTCGGGGGAGTGGGCGACGACCACGAGGTGGTACCTCGGCAGGTCGTCGGGGTGGTGGTCCTCGGTGAACTCCAGGACCGTCCGCAGCGCGGGGACCGCCGACGCATCGGCGACGAACAGGGGGCGTTCGGCGTGCCGGATCCAGATGGCGTTGCACAGCCACACCCCGGCGGTGGCGCCCGGACGGACCGCGGCGACCCAGTCGGCACCGGGGCCGGGGTGGTCGTGGTGCATCACTACGTCCAGGTCGATCTCCCCGGCCTCCTGGCGCAGGTGGCGGACGGTGTACCAGCGCAACCCGGGGCGCACGTCCTCGTCGAGGGCGGCGACGGCGGCGCGGATGTTGCGTCCGGCGGTGTCGAAGGGGGCGAAGTCGCGGCCGTCCTGCGGCATCAGCAGCCCGAAGAACTCGTCGGGCCCGGTGAGTTCCAGCTCGTGGAACTCGTCGGAGGCCAGGGTGAGCCGACGCAGGTTCGGGGCGACCGGTTCATTGGCGGTGACGGTCACCGGGACGAGTCGCCCACCGAACTCGTCGGCCGGTTCGGTGCCCTCGGTGGGGTCCCTGCGCGGATGCTCGCGCAGTTCGGTGTCGCGGACGGCGCTGGCGGGTGTGGTGGCCATGGTGGTTGTCCTCCCGGTGCTCGGTGCTCGGTACTCGGTGCTCAGTGGTCGGTGCCGGCGGGGCGGTCGCCGGTCTCGGGTGGTGCGGACGGGACGATCAAGGGCCCGCCGACGACAGGGTCGTCGATGACCACGGCGTCGAGGTCGAAGACGTCCTTGAGCAGGCGCGGGGTGATGACCTCGGCGGGGCTGCCGGCGGCCTCGACCGCGCCGTCGCGCATGACCACCAGATGGTCGGAGTACCGCACCGCGAGGTTGAGGTCGTGTAGGACCATGACCACGGTGCGGTCGAGCCGCCGGCGGAGTTCGCGCACCAGGTCCAGGACCTCGATGGAGTGGGAGAGGTCCAGGTAGGTCGTCGGCTCGTCGAGGAAGAGCACGTCGGTGTGCTGCGCCAGGACCATGGAGATCCACACCCGTTGGCGCTGGCCACCGGACAGCGAGTCCACCGGCCGGTCGGCGAGGTCGGCCACGGAGGTCATCTCGAGGGCCGCCGTCACCTCCTCCTCGTCGGTGGACGACCACTGCCTGATCCAGCTCTGGTGGGGGTGCCGGCCCCGGGAGACCAGGTCGGACACCAGCAGTCCGGGTGGTGCGACCGGTGACTGCGGCAGGACGCCGATGATCCTGGCCAGGTCCCGGCGCTTCATCGCGCCGATGTCGGTGGCGTCGAGGTGGACGTCGCCCGAGCGGGTGGGCAGCAGCCGGGCCAGCGAGCGCAGGAGCGTGGACTTGCCGCAGCCGTTGGGGCCGATGATCGTCGTCACCGCACCCCCGGGGAGGCTCAGCGACAGGTCGTCGATGACCGGGGTGCCCTTTCCGTAACCGACGGTGAGTCCGGAGGCGGTGATGGTGTTGGACCGGGTGAGGGTCGGGGTCTGGGTACTCATTCGGTGGAGGTCCTCCGGTTGTTCTGGACGAGGAGGTAGATCAGGAACAGTCCGCCGACCGCGGAGGTCAGCAGCCCCACGGGGAGTTCGACGGGGAGCAGCGACTGGGTGGCCATGTCGGCGAGGACCAGCAGGCAGGCGCCGAACAGGGCGGAGGCGAGCAGCGGCGGGGTGGGGCGGCCGCAGAGGCGCTGGGCGATCTGCGGTGAGACGAAGGCGACGAAGCCGATCGGTCCGGCGGCGGAGACGGCGACGGCGGCCAGGGCCACGGAGAACACCAGCAGCGCGACCTGGACCCCGGTGACGTTCTGGCCGAGCGACCGGGCGACGTCGGGGCCGAGGACCCCGGCGAGGAGCTGGAAGGAGATCCACGCGAAGACCGGTGCCCCGACCAGCACGAGGATGATGACCGGCAGCGCCCGGGTCCAGTTCGTGGCGTTCAGTGACCCGGACAGCCACAGTTGGGCCGTGGCGGCGTCGCGGAGATCGGCGCGGGTCATCAGGAAGTTGATGTAGGCCATCAGCAGCGCCGAGATGATGATGCCGGAGAGGACCAGACGGAAGGGGTCCATGCCCCGCCGGTAGGCGAGGACCCAGATCGCCAGTCCGGTGAGCAGCCCGCCGGCCAGGGCGGCGACCGGGATGCCGACCCCGGACAGCCATCCGACGAGTCCGCCGGAGGCACCGCCACCGAGCACGATGATGGTCACGGCCATCGCGGAGGCGCCGGTGGTGATGCCCAGGATGTCCGGGCTGGCCAGGGCGTTGCGGGTGACCGACTGGGTGAGTGCACCGGACAGTCCCAGTGCGGCACCGACGGCGACACCGCTCACCGAGCGGGGCATCCGCCACTCGAAGACGACGAGTTCCTCGATACGGGTGGGGTCGACGATGAGGTCGCGGAGCACGCTGAGGTGCAGTGCGTCGAAGAACCGTGCCCCGATGACCTCGCTGACCCGGACCGGGGTCAGCGGGTAGTCACCGAGACAGATCGACGTCAGGAACAGCACGACCGCGGCGACGGCCAGGCCGACGGTGACGGCGACCTGCCGCGGCCGCCACACCGTGGACAGTGCGCCGATCCGGAACGCGGGGCGCCCCGGCACCCGGCTGCTCCTGACGGGCGTGCCGGTGGTCGTGTCGGTGGGGGTCACAGTTGCACGACCTTTCTGCGCACCAGCATGTAGATGAACAGTGGTGCGCCGACGAAGGCGAGGACGATACCGACCTGGAGCTCCCCGGGGCGGGCGACGAGACGTCCGAGGACGTCGGCGTAGATCAGCAGTGTCGCCCCGCCGAGTGCGGAGTAGGGGAGGATCCAGCGGTAGTCCGGGCCGGTGACGGCGCGGACGAGGTGGGGGACCACCAGGCCGAGGAACGCGATCGGTCCGGCGGCGGCGGTGGCGGAGGCGGCCAGCAGGGCGATGACGACCATGCCGGTGGCGCGGGCGGCGCGGGTGTTGACCCCGAGCGCGGAGGCGACGTCGTCCCCGAGGTTGAGGAGGTTGAGTTGCGGGCCGGTGGCGAAGGCGAGCAACAGGCCGACGACGATGACCGGGAGCACGCCCCAGAAGACCCCCATGTCGCGTCCCGCCACCGAGCCGACCGTCCAGAAGCGCATGCGGTCGAGGTTGTTCTCGTCGGTGAGGACCAGGGCGCTGATGATCGACTGGAGGACGGCGTTCAGGGCGGCTCCGCCGAGGATCAGGGTCAGTGGGTGGACGTTCCCGCCACCGACCGACGCCAGCCCGAAGACCACGAACGTCGCCGCCATCGCGCCGCCGAAGGCCCAGGCCGCGGTCGCACCGGTGCCGGTGACGTTGAACAACGCGAAACTGGTGACCACGGCCAGTGACGCCCCGGCGGAGATGCCGAGGATGCCGGGGTCCGCCAGGGGGTTGCGGGTGTGGCCCTGGATCAGGGCGCCGGCGACACCGAGGGCGGCGCCGACGACGATGCCGATCAGGGTGCGTGGGAACCGGAGTTCGGCGATGACCTGGAGGTCGGGGTTCTCGATCCGGTCGTCGCCGAGGGCCGATGGCAGCTGACGGAGCGCGTCGAGAAGGACGTCACCGGGGATGACGCGGGAACCGTAGGCGAGGCTCAGCAGGAAGCCGACGGCGAGGAGGGCGACCAGGCCTGCCAGGCCGAGGAGCCTGCGGTGCCGCAGGGCCGCTGTCGCGGAGACGGGGACACCGGTGGTTCCCGTGGTTCCCGTCGTCATCGGGCCCCTTTCACTCGTGGTGGACGAGCGTGGTGGCACAGGAAAACCCCTGCCGTCACGCTTGAGGATAGGTTCACCTTAGATGGTAGGTGAGCCTCGCGCAATGAAAGCAGGGGCGGTGCTCCCCGGGGTGTTCCGGGGCGGCAGAGGGCTTAGACGAACAGGCCGCCCAGGCCGACAGCGGCCACGATCAGGCTGATGACAGCGCTGATGCCCTTGACGCCGTCGATCCAGTCGTCACCTTCGCCGGGAGCGAAGGAGCCGAGGATGCCGCCGTCCGCGAAGAGGTCGTCGAGGGAACCGGAGATGTCGGACGAGCCCTCGCCGGAGCCTTCGCCCGTGCCGGCGTCCGACGACAGGGAGGTCAGGGAGCCGGGGAGGTCGGAGGATCCGTCCTGGGCGGAGGCGACGCCGACACCGGCGAATGCGACAGTGGCGGCGGTGGCGCCGGCGAGCAGGGTCTTCTTGATCTTCATGTGAGTGTTCCTCTTGAGTCAGGGTGCGCCGGTGCTGAGATGCCGACGCGAAAGAAGGCGATGTACCTGGTCTATCGTCTGATATTCGTGGAAAAACGTCCACACCACGAGCGGGCCGCTGAGGCCGCTCAGTGTGGCGGTGACGGGTATGAGCGGTGCAATAGCGCCGATTACCTGCGGTGATGATGGTCTTTGTCGACTCTGCCGGGTCGCGGCCGAACCACTCATTATGGGGGGCTTTGCGGGGGTTCCTTCGTTCCTCAGCGCGTGCAACGGAAGAAATAGGTGCTACAGACAGAACAACATCACCGTCGTCCTGGCGTCGGCGTGGGGGGCAGGCGGTCGGAGGGGTCGGGTTACGGACATGAGGAGCAGGCATAAGGAAACGGCCCTGACCGGGGTGGTCAGGACCGTGAGGGGTTCCGTGCTCCGCGGGGGAGCGGGTGCCGCATGGTGCGGCTGGAAATCAGAAGGGCAGGGCCGGGAGCTTGCTGGAGATGTCGGCGACCATGTCGTTGAAGTCGTTCACGGCGTCATTGATGTCCGGCAGGATGCTGATCGAGCCGGCGACGGCACCGCCGAAGTCGTTGATGACGGTGAGGATCTCGGTGGCGTCCTGGGCGCTGCCGAGGGAGCCCTCGAAGTTGCCGTCCTCGTCGGGGGTGGGGAGGCTGCTCGAGGAGGAGGTGGTCTCCTCAGTGGGGGTCTCGGCGTTTCCGCCTTCGTCGGTCTGGGCGGCGGCGATGCCGGTGCCGGCGATGGTGACGGTGGCGGCGGTGGCTGCGGCGAGCAGGCTCTTCTTGATGGACATGTGTATGTACCTCACTGAACTTGTGCGGCCGTCCGGGGGAGAGTTCCCGGGCGGAGGCGGGGGTCCCGCCGTTCGTCGAAGAAGTTACCAGTGGCGCACGCGTATGTCGTGGGGTAAGTCACTTTCTTTCGCCCCGCGGAAAAGTGCGGCGAGTTGTGAGAGGCTTACCTGACCTTGCGGGCGTCATCCGGAGGAGTCCGGATGTTCATCTCCCGGTTACCTCGGCGCCCGGGTGACGTCACCGTGATGTGCCCGTCCCGCCTGCGATGGAGACCGCGTCTTCCCAGGTGGAGGGTAGTATGGGGATGTGGTGGGGATCGCATCGGTGGTGCCGCCCGGAGCTCTCCGTAGGCAGGTGCCCCGCGGGTCCTTCCGGTCGTGATAATTGTGAATCTAGTCCATAACACCTGTTACTGTGATATGCAGCACATACCGCCGTTCGGGGGTGGGGAATGCCTTCCCGCGGGGTTGCGGCTGGGTCTGCGGCGGAGGTGCTCGCGCCGGACGGCCGTGCGGTCCGGGTTTGTTCCCACGCCCTACCAGTGGCATACTTGGGCGGTTGCCTGTGGTCCGCAGGTTCCTCCACCGTGTCGTGTGGCCGTGCCGCGCGTACGTCGGGGAGGGGTCCTGGGGCGGCCACGGAGAGGCACGGACCGCGCGCGTGAGGGTCGGTAATCCCACGCGCACAGAACTACTAGGTCTACAAGGAGACTAGAAGTGATTCAGCAGGAATCGCGTCTGAAGGTCGCCGATAACACCGGAGCCCGGGAAATCCTGGTCATCCGCGTGCTCGGCGGCTCCACCCGACGCTCCGGCGGCATCGGCGACGTCGTCGTGGCCACCGTCAAGGAAGCAGCCCCCGGCGGAAACGTGAAGGCCGGCGACATCGTCAAGGCCGTCATCGTGCGCACGAAGAAGGAGACCCGTCGTCCGGACGGCTCCTACATCAAGTTCGACGAGAACGCAGCCGTCCTGATCAAGGGTGTCGACAACTCTGATCCCCGCGGCACCCGTATCTTCGGGCCGGTCGCCCGCGAGCTGCGTGACAAGCGCTTCATGCGCATCGTTTCTCTCGCTCCGGAGGTGCTCTAACCCATGAAGATCCGTAAGGGCGATACCGTCCTGGTTATCTCGGGCCCGGACAAGGGCGCGAAGGGCCGGGTCATCGAGGCCTACCCGCAGCGCGACAAGGTTCTTGTCGAGGGTGTCAACCGCATCAAGAAGCACGTCGTCAACTCCGCACCCGAGCGTGGTGCAGAGTCCGAGGGCATCGTCACCCAGGAAGCACCCATCCACGTGTCCAACGTGATGGTCCTCGACGCTGACGGCGAGCCCACCCGCGTCGGCTACCGCTTCGATGAGGACGGCAAGAAGATCCGCATCTCCCGCCGCACCGGGAAGGACATCTGATGAGCGACAACTACACCCCCCGTCTGAAGAGCCGCTACCGCGGCGAGATCCGGGAGACCCTGAACAACGAGTTCCACTTCGACAACGTCATGCAGATCCCCGGCGTGACCAAGGTCGTCGTGAACATGGGTGTCGGCGAGGCCGCCCGCGACTCCAAGCTGATCAACGGCGCCATCAAGGACCTCACCCTGATCACCGGCCAGAAGCCGCAGATCCGCCAGGCCAAGAAGGCGATCTCGAACTTCAAGCTGCGTGAGGGCATGCCCATCGGCGCCCGCGTCACCCTGCGTGGCGACCGCATGTGGGAGTTCCTCGACCGTCTGCTGACCGTCGCCCTGCCCCGGATCCGCGACTTCCGCGGTCTCTCGGACCAGCAGTTCGACGGCAACGGCAACTACACCTTCGGTCTCAACGAGCAGTCCATGTTCTACGAGATCGACGTCGACTCCATCGACCGTCCCCGCGGTATGAACATCACCGTGGTGACCACCGCCACCAACAACGAGGAAGGCCGCGCGCTGCTGCGCGAGCTCGGCTTCCCGTTCGAGGCCGGCCAGAACGCCGCGAAGTAGTCTTCCCGGCTGCATCGAGGACACCTCGACGCCACTGACGCCGTCCCGACTCCCTGCACGCAGGGGGCCGGGACGGCGTTTTCGCGTCCTGCGGATGCCCTGGGCAGTCCCGCACCGGTAACGTCGTCACGGTGAACCAGCACCACGAGCACGCACGTAGTCCGCACCAGCACCTCACCGCCGTCCGGGACCTCGTCGACGGACGTGGTGTCCGCGGCGTCACCCACGTCCCGACGTCGTTGGCGTTGGGACGACGGCTCGCCGCGGACGTGACGGCGGCCGAGGACTCACCGGGTTTCGACAACTCGCAGATGGACGGCTACGCGCTCGCCGGGAGCCACCGGGCCGGCGGCACCTTCCGCGTCGACAGGACGATCCCGGCCGGCAGCGATCCCCGCGAGATCCTCACCGGCACCGCCGGAGCCGTCGGTGACGCCGTCGTCCCCGTGATGACCGGAGCGCGTCTGCCCGCCGGCACCGAGGCCGTCGTCCCGGTCGAGACATGCGACCCCCCGGTATTCGGGGCGGCCGAGGTGACGGTGCCCGCGGCACCCGCCGGGCAGTTCCTGCGCCTCCGCGGTACGGACATCCGGACCGGAGAGGTGCTGTTCCGCGCCGGTGACCGGGTGAACCCGAGGACGGTCGGTGTCGCCGCCGCCCAGGGCATCGCCACCGTCCCGGTGCACCGGGCGGCACGCGTGGTGGTCTGCACCGGCGGCGACGAGATCACCGCCGGCGGGGGAGATGGTGCACGCATCCCGGGTGCCGCGACGATCCGCGACGCCAACGGCCCGATGCTGGAGGCCCTGTGCCGAGTCCACGGGATCGAGGTCGTCGGTACCGTCCGCACGTCCGACAACCCGGTGGCGTTCCGCGCCGCCCTCGACGACGCCGTCACCAAGGCGACCCCCGACGCCGTGGTCACCAGCGGAGGGATCAGCCACGGCGCTTTCGAGGTGGTCCGCCAGACCCTCTCGCAGGAGTCGGACAGCTGGTTCGGCCACGTGGCACAGCAGCCGGGAGGCCCCCAGGGGCTCGCCCGGTTCCGGGGCGTCCCCGTCATCTGCCTGCCGGGGAACCCGGTCTCCACCGCCGTGAGTTTCCGCCTGTTCATCGCCCCGGTCCTCGGCGATGCCGCGGATCCGGTGACCGTCGAACTCACGACGGCGGTCCAGGGGCTGCCGGCGAAGGACTGCTTCCTGCGCGCCCGGACGGAGAACCGCGCCGCGCGGCTGCTGGCCACCCCGGTCGGCGGGGCGGGCTCGCACCTGCTGGCGCAGTCCGTGCCCGCGGACGTCCTGCTCCGGGTACCCGCCGGTGCCTCGCTCGCCGCGGGGGACACCGTGGAGGCATATCCGCTGGACTGACCGTGCGGGGGAGGGCACCGCCGGAGGGCGATGGGGAGGTGCCCGGAGCATCGTCGGGCCCGGCGCCCCTACCGGAAGTTCGGGACGACGTGGTCGATGAACAGCTGGAGGGACTTCTTCTTCTCTTCGTGGGACATCGAGTTGTCCGTCCAGAAGGCGTACTCGTCGTAGCCCATCTCCTCGTAGGACTTCAGGCGCTCGGTGATCTCCGCAGGGGTACCGATCATCGCGCTACGGTGCAGCGCGTCGACGTCGAACTCCGGGCGGTCCTCCACCGACGACAACGGCTGCGGCTCGAGGAAACCGTTCTCCGGGGCTTTCTTGCCGAACGCCCAGGAGCTGAAGGTGCGGTAGAAACGGCTGACCGCCTCGGCCCCGGGATGCCACCCTTCCGGATCATCCGGTGAGTGGACGTAGGTGTGCCGCAGGACCATGATCTCGGGGTCATGGTCCGCCTCCGGGTGCGCTGCGACAGCCGCGTCGAACTTGTCCTTGAGGTCCTGGACCTCCTCGTCGCCCTTCATCAGCGGGGTGACCTGGACATGGCATCCGTTCGCGACGGCGAACTCGTGGGTCTCCGGTGTGCGGGCGGCCACCCAGGTCTTCGGCCCGGCGGCCTGCACCGGCTTCGGGACCGAGGTGGACACCGGGAACGACCAGTGGTCACCGTCGTGCGCGTAGTCACCCTCCCAGAGCTTCTTCACCGCCGGGACGAGTTCGCGCAGGTAGCTTCCGCCGTCCTTGGCGGACAGCCCACCGGCCAGGCGGTCGAACTCGAACTGGTAGGCACCGCGGGCGACACCCAGTTCCGCCCGGCCGCCACTGATGACGTCGAGGAGGGCGGTCTCGCCGGCTGCACGGATCGGGTTCCAGAACGGCGCGATGATGGTGCCCGCACCCAGACGGATGGTGCTGGTGTGTGCGGCGAGGGAGGCGAGGGCGACCATCGGGTTGGGTGCGACCGTGTACTCCATGGAGTGGTGCTCGCCGGTCCAGACGGTACCGAAGCCGCCAGCCTCGGCCATCGTCACCAACTCGACGAGGTTGTTCCAGTGCTCTTCGTGGCTGATGGAGTCGTCCCAGCGCTCCATGTGGATGAACAGTGAGAATCGCATGTCAGTTCCTTTCCGCGATGGTGGTGTTGGTCCGTGCCCAGAGGTGGTGGGGCACCTCCCGGACGATGACGGTGATGTTCTCCGGGGCGGCGTCGACGGTGGACTCCGCGACCCGGTGGAGGCCGTCGATCAGGTCGCGGAGCTGTTCCGGCGTCCTGCCTTCGGCGATGGAGACGTCGATCAGGGGCATGGCGTGTCCTACCCCCTCATGACGAACGGGTCGGCGACGGGCCCCTCGTCGGTGTTGATCCACACGGACTTCAGGCGTGTGTACTCGTTCATCGACTCGATGCCGTGCTCCACACCGACCCCGGACTGTTTGAAACCCTGCCGGGGTGACATCGGGGACATGGCACGGTAGGTGTTCACCCACACCGTGCCGGCCTCCAGGGACTGCGACATGCGCATCGCACGCTGGAGGTTGGACGTCCAGACGCCGGCGGCGAGGCCGTAGTCGGTGTCGTTCGCCAGGCGGAGCACCTCCTCCTCGGTGTCGAAGGGGATCACCGCGGCGACGGGACCGAAGATCTCCTCGCGGCAGACCCGCATGTCGTTGGTCGCGCCGGTCAGGACGGTGGGGGAGAGGAAGTAACCGGGGAGGTCCAGCCCTTCCGGGCGGGTTCCCCCGTAATGCAGGGTGGCGCCTTCACCGACGCCGATGTCGACGTAGGACTTCACCTTGTTCAGCTGGTCCTCGAAGGCGAGGGGGCCGAGTTCGGTGTCGTCGGCCAGTGGGTCACCGATCCTGATGGTCGACGCGCGGTGGGTGATCTTCTCGAGGAGCTCGTCGTGGATGCTCCGGTGGGCGAAGATCCGGGACCCGGCGATACAGGTCTGCCCGGCGGCGGCGAAGATACCGGCGACGGCGCCCATCGCGGCGTTGTCGATGTCGGCGTCGCCGAACACGATGTTGGGGCTCTTGCCACCGAGTTCCAGGGTGCAGCCGATGAACCGGGACGCGGCGCTGGAGGCGATGTGCGAGCCGGTCCCCGTCGACCCGGTGAACGAGATCTTCGCCAGTTCCGGGGAGTCGACGAGCGCAGCACCTGCTTCGGCCCCGTACCCGGTCACCACGTTGACGACGCCGGCGGGGAAGCCCGCTTCGACAGCGAGCTCGGCCAACCGCAGGATCGTCCGCGAGGTGTACTCACTCGGCTTGATGACCAGTGTGTTTCCTGCCGCGAGCGCCGGGGCGAGCTTGGAGATCGTCAGTGTGAGCGGAGAGTTCCACGGGGTGATCGCACCGACCACCCCCAGGGGCTCGCGCATGGTGAAGTTGATGATGTCCAGCGAGGAGGCGGGGATCTGCGATCCCTGGACCTTGTCGGCCAGGCCCGCGTAGTAGTAGAGGTACTCCGGTACGTTCTTGAGCTGGCCGGTCATCTCGCGCAGGAGTTTGCCGTTGTCCAGACTCTCGTACCGGGCGAGCTCGGGTCCGTTCTCGCCGATCAGGTCGCCGAGGCGCCGCAGCAGGTGCCCACGTTTCGTCGCGGTGAGCCCGGCCCATGACCGGTGGCGGAAAGCGGCGTCGGCGGAGGCCACCGCGGCGGCGACGTCCTCGGCCGATCCGCGTGCGACCTCGTAGAGGGTGTCGAGCGTCGTGGGGTTCGTCGAGGCGAAGTACTCGCCGTTCGCCGGGGCGTGGTGTTCGCCGTTGATGAAGTGGGTGAGGCGTTCAGTCATGTGGTGCTCCTCTCGGTAGTGGTGTGTCAGACGTGGGACGTCAACGGTGGGACGTCAACGGCGCAGATCCGCGGCGCGTCCGACGTTCTCCCGGATCAGGGCCGCGACATCCTCCGGGTGGGTGTCGGGAACCATGTGGCGTGCTCCGCCGATCACGTGGACAGGCGTCCCCGGGATGCGTTCGGCGATGCGGTGACTCATCCCCGGGGTCGACCCGGGGTCGAGTTCGCCGGTGACGGCCAGGACGGGGACGTCTATCCGGTGGAGGTCGTCCGCCAGGTCCCTGTCTCCCTCCGCGAAGACGCGGTAGGCGTGGAGGTAGGAGTCGACGTCGTTGGCCAGGAGTATCCTCCGCGTCCGTTCCCGGAGTGCCGGGGCGTCCGGCAGTCCGGCGTCATCGGGGAACCAACGCTCCAGGGCCCGGTTCGCGCTGAGCGGGAAATCCTCCGCCGCCGTGTTCAGACGCTGTCGGACAGCGGCGGATTCCTCCGGGGTCCTGGCGCAGACGGAACTGACGCAGGTGAGGGACGACACCCGTTCGGGACAGTGCACCGCGATGTACTGGGCGATGAGTGAGCCGAGCGAGAACCCGACCAGGTGGACGGGCTCACCGGGGTCGCCGGGCAGCCGCCCGACGACATCCCCGGCCAACTCGGCGAGACCCACCGGGCTGTCCAGCGGTGGCCGGTCCCCGTGCCCGGGGAGGTCGAGGGCGACGACGGAGTCGGCGTCGACCTGTCCACCGTCGGTCAGGGCGGCGATGACCGAGTCCCAGATGCTGGCGTCGAGACCGACGCCGTGGAGGAGGACGATGGGCTGTCCCATGGCGACGACCTGTTACTTCGTCTCGGTCGAGAGGTCCGCGAGCCGCTGCTGCGGGCGTCCGGTCCCGGTGCCGCCCAGGGCGATGAGGATCTCGTCCGGGTGGGGCGCGTCGGCGACCCGGCACTCCACGGTCTGGTGGTGCGAGCGGATCGTGGCGTCGGTGAAGTGCTTGAGAGGCATGTCGAACGGGGTCCCCGACACGCCCCGCCGCTCCACGGCGGGGAGGAGGGTGGACGCGTCGGCGGCGTCGCGGAAGTGGTTGCCGAACTTCAGCGTGTGGATCAGGGCGGAACCGTGCTCGATCTCGCCGTTGGTCCCGACGATCGCAGCCTTGCCGTACGCCTCGAGGGGGACCCCGAGAGCCTCCATCACCCGGGGAGCCAGCAGCGCGCCGAGGTCCGAGGCCGTCGCCTCGATACCGGGGGCGAGGTCCTCGACGAAGCCCTGACCCGCCCACGGGTTCCTGATGACGGCCGCGACGACGACGACACGCTTCGCCGGTTCGACACTGCGGCCCCCCTCGGAGAAGATCTCGTCGACGGTGGTGGTGATCTTACGGAGTTCCATTAGATAAGTCCTTTCAGGATGTCGGTGGTGACGGGCTGGTCGGTACGCCGGTCGCCGATCCGGGGGAATGGCCGGGGACCGGTGGACGCCGCTGCGATGACGCAGATCTCGTCCGCGTGCGGGGCGTCGGCGAGGTCCACGTCGATGGTCTGGTAGTGGTCCCGGTTGGCGGCGTGGGTCTTGTGCCACATCGGGACGTGCACGGACGTGCCCTCCGGGACCCTGCCGTCGGTGAAGCAGATGATGGAGGTGCCGCCGAGCAGCTCGCGGACGAGATTGCCGAAGTACGGGGTGTGGACCAGCGCCCCGGCATGTTCGAGCTCGCCCCCGGTGCCGACGAGTGCGGCTTTGCCGAAGGCCTCGATGTTGTCCGCGCCACCCAGCGAATCCGTCAGCCGCTGCGACAGGAGCGCCGCGAGGACCGGGGCGATCGTACGGGTCTCGGGCGAGAGGTCGCGGTCCGGTCCGGTACCGGTCCACGGGTTACGCAGCACCGCGATCGCCGCGGCCTTCTGGACAGGCCGGGTGAGTTCGGTGCCGGCCTCCGAGACGACCTCCTCGTGGACCAGGGTGAGTCTGCGTATACCGAGGCTGGCGCCCAGTTCCTCGAATGTTGTCGGCTTCTCCGTCATTCTTCCTCCTCTGTGTGGTGCCCGGCGGGGACTCCTCGTCCGAAGTCGTCGCCGAAGCTCTGGTAGAGCGCTGCCCGGCTCGACGCCCCGACATGCGCCCGCATCGCCGCTTCCGCGCCGTAGGGGTCCTTGTCCCGGATCGCGGCCAGCACGTGGTGGTGCTCCCGGTCGGACTCCGTCAGCCGCTGGGGGTCGGTCACCGTCTTCTTGACGAGATGGTCGTACGCCAGCTGGTTCATCAGCCAGCCGTAGGTCTCGTAGAGCTTCTCGTTGTCTGCACCCCGGACGAGGGTCCAGTGGAACTCGCTGACCAGCCTGGCGTACCGGGCGCTGTCACCGGCGCGCGCGGCGTCGTCGGACTCGAGGACGTTGCGCTCGAGGACATCGAGTTCAGGTACCCGGCCCCGTTGGGCCATGAGGCTCGCGGCCAGCCCTTCAAGCGACTCCTTGAGCTGGAAGAGTTCGATGATCTCGCGACGGGTCGGCTCCCTGACGAATGTGCCCACCCGCGGCCGGATCTCGACCAGCCCGATCATCTGCAGGGCCTTGAGCGCCTCCCGGACAGGGGTGCGGCTGACGCCGTACTCCTCGGCGAGGGCGGTCTCCGGGATCTGCTCGCCCGGAGCGAACTCGCCGGTGACGATGCGGGCCCTGATCCTCTCGTGGAGCGACGGTTCGGCTGCTGTCGCCGCCGTCGTTGTGGTCGTCTGTTGCATACAAGGAATGTAGCCCGAGTTGGCGCTTGGATGCAAGATCTGCGGGGAAACTACTGAATGGATGTGCATATTTGCAGGTAGTCAGACTTTCGCCGTGGTGGTTGACGTGACGCGCGACACTCTCTATGGTTTTGTGTGTGCAACACAACCATGGTGTTGGATACAACAGAAGCGAGATTCCGGGTATCCACGGCACCCCGACACGTACCGAGGAGAGAGGTGGGCATGAGCCACAACCTGAAGAAAGCGATCACCGAAGCCTGGCACGCGGCATGGGACAAGGGGGACGTCTCGGTCTTCGACCAGCTCACCGACGAGAACTACCGTCGTAAGAGCGCGCACTCGGGCGGTCTGTTCGACCTGGAGGCGATCAAGACCGAGATCCTGGGGATCCGTGCGGCGTTCCCGGACCTGACCACCGTCGTCGACCACATCGTCATCGACGGTGACGACCGTGACTGCAAGGCCGCGGTGTACTGGCACTCCACCGGGACGTTCACCGAACCCCTCGGTGACGTCCCGCCGACCGGGACCAGCGTCGTCACCCACGGCTCCAACCTGCTGACCTTCGACGCGGGGAGGATCATCCTCGAGGAGGCGACGTGGGACCCCAGCGCCCTGCTCGCGGACCTCGGCCTCAAGTCGCTCAGCTCGGCCTTCGACCAGGAGAACGAGTCGGTCAGCGACAACCTGGACGGGCGGCCCACCACGGAGGCGCTGAAGGCCTTCAACCGTCAGTTCATCACCGGGGTCACCGTGGTGACCGCCATGGACGCCGACGGTAAGCCGCGCGGACTCGCTGTGAACTCCTACAACTCGGTGTCACTGGAACCGCCGTTGGTCATGGTCTGCGTGCAGAAGTCCTCGTCGACCTACGCGTCCCTGTTCCAGGCCAGCCACATGGGCATCAACATCCTCGGTGGTGGCCAGCGGGAGACCCTCCGGACCTTCGCCTCCAAGGGGGCGGACAAATTCGCCGACCTCGACTGGCACCAGGGGCCGAACGGGTCCCCGCTGCTGGACGGTTCGTCAGCCTCGATCGAGGTGGAGATCAAGGAGCGCTTCCAGGCGCACACGCACACGATCTTCGTCGGCCGGGTGCGTTCGGCGGAAGCCACCGACGACGACCCCATCATCTACAAGGCCGGACAGTTCTTCCACAGCTCCGACCTGACCCCGCTCGACTGAGCCGGCCAGCACCCCGAAAGGTGAACCACCACCATGACCGATCTGACCGCGTTGCTGTCCGAGGTACCCACCGGCCTGCTGATCGACGGTGACTGGCGCGACGCCTCCGACAACACCACCTTCGACGTCACCAACCCCGCCACCGAACAACACCTCGCCACCGTCGCCTCAGCCACCAGCGACGACGCCCTCGCCGCCCTCGACGCCGCCTGCGCCGCCCAAACCGACTGGGCCCGCACCAGCCCACGGACCCGCTCCGAGATCCTGCGCCGCGCCTTCGACCTGGTCCACGACCGCGCCGAGACCTTCGCGACCCTGATGACCCTGGAAATGGGCAAACCCCTGGCCGAGGCCCGCGGCGAGGTCACCTACGGCGCCGAGTACCTACGCTGGTTCGCCGAGGAAACCGTCCGCCACTACGGCCACCACACCACCGTGCCCGAAGGCACCCTGCGCATGACCACCCGGCACAAACCCGTCGGCCCGTGCCTGCTGATCACCCCGTGGAACTTCCCGTTGGCTATGGCGACCCGCAAAATCGCCCCGGCCATCGCCGCCGGCTGCACCATGGTGCTCAAACCCGCCAAACTCACCCCACTGACCGCCCAGTACCTCGCCCAGACGATGATCGACGCCGGCCTGCCCGCCGGAGTACTCAACGTGGTTGCCTCCGCCAGTGCCGCACAGGTCTCGGCACCGCTGCTGGCCGACCCGCGGTTGCGCAAACTCTCGTTCACCGGGTCGACCCCGGTGGGGGTCAACCTGCTCAAGGCCGCGGCCGACAATGTGCTGCGTACCTCGATGGAACTCGGTGGTAACGCCCCGGTGATCGTCTTCGAGGACGCCGACATCGACCAGGCCGTCGACGGGGCCCTGGCGGCGAAGACGCGCAACGGTGGTGAGGCGTGTACCGCGGGTAACCGTATCCTGGTCCATGAGGCCATCGCGGCGGAGTTCACCGAGAAGTTCGCCGCGAAAATGGCCGCACTGCGTGTCGGTGACGGTATGGCTGCCGGTACCGATATCGGCCCGATGATCGAGGCCAAGGCGGTGGCGAACCTGCAGTCGTTGGTCGATGATGCCGTGGCCCGTGGTGGCCGGGTGCGTGTCGGTGGGGGCCCGGTGCCGGGGCCGGGGTTCTTCTTCGCCCCGACGGTGATCGTCGATGCGCCCCGGGAAGCCCGGGTGTTGCGGGAGGAGATCTTCGGGCCGATTGCTCCGATCGTCACCTTCGGTTCGGAGGCCGAGGCGGTCGTGATGGCCAATGACACCGAGTTCGGGTTGGCCTCGTATGTGTTCTCGCAGGATCCGTCGCGGATGTACCGGATGGCCGACGGGTTGGAGTTCGGGTTGATGGGGTTCAACGCGGGGGTGATCTCTAATGCGGCGGCGCCGTTCGGTGGGGTCAAGCAGTCCGGGATGGGTCGTGAGGGTGGTGCTGAGGGCATCGCGGAGTACTCGTCGGTGCAGTACATCGGACAACCCGACCCCTACGCCGGGTAGGCACCGGTAGCCACGTGGGTCGACTTCCGGCTCCATTCAACACAGAGACAGGATCCCTGACATGAACGACAAACCCGACAACACGGAACATCCGGGCGGTCACCGACGACGAGGTCGCAACCGACCGTCGATCAACCCCGTCGATAAGCTCCGGACCTCGAGGACCCAAGGCACCGTCGGGCTGTACCCGCATGACCTGCACCCCGGGCTGGTCCCGGGTATCAGCGTCGAGGAACAGCGCAACCGGTTCGGCCTGGACAGGACGGTCTTCGGGGTCGCCGCAGTCCTCATGGTCTCCTTCATCACCTGGGGAATCGTGAGCCCCGCGACCGTGGGCGACGTCGCGTCGACAGTATTCGCGTGGTCGCTCGAACACTTCGGGTGGCTGCTCAATAGTACGATGATGCTCGGCGTGATCGTCATGGCCTACCTGGCCTTCTCCCGCTTCGGGAAGATCAAGCTCGGCAAGGACGACGAGAAGCCCGAGTTCTCCAGGTTCTCCTGGGTCGCGATGATGTTCGGCGCCGGGATCGGCGTGGGCATCTTCTTCTTCGGCCCGTCGGAGCCGTTGTCGCACTACCTGTCTCCTCCACCGGAGACCGTGGAGGGTGAGACCCCTGCCGCGCTGCACCGTGCCATGGCGCAGTCCCACTTCCACTGGGGGCTGTTCATCTGGGGCCTCTACGCGATGGTCGGCGGCGCCCTGGCCTACAGCTCGTACCGGCGGGGACGGGTGACACTGATCAGCTCACTCTTCCGGTCCCTCTTCGGCCAACGGCAGACAGAGGGACTGGCGGGGCGTCTCGTCGACATCATGGCCATCATCGCCACCCTCTTCGGGACGGCGGCGACGCTCGGACTGTCCGCCATCCAGATCGGACAAGGCGTCGAGATCATCTCCGGTGTCGGTGAGGTCACGAACACCGTGCTCATCGCCGTGGTGGGCGTGCTGTCACTGGGGTTCATCATCAGCGCGGTGTCCGGTGTCGCCCGCGGCATCCGCTACCTGTCGAACATCAACGTCACGTTGACCCTCGGGCTCGTCCTCTTCGTGTTCCTCCTCGGGCCCACGCTCTTCCTACTCAACCTGATCCCGGCCGGCATCCTCAACTACGCCGACAACATGCTGGACATGATGAGCAGGGGACTGTCGTGGGGAGACGAGACCATCGAGTTCCAGGCGATGTGGACGGCGTTCTACTGGGCCTGGTGGATCGCCTGGACGCCCTTCGTGGGGACATTCATCGCCCGGATCTCACGGGGCCGCACGATCCGTGAACTCGCGATCGTCACGACGCTCGCGCCGACGTTCATCCTCATCCTCGCCTTCACCGTCTTCGGTGGCACCGCCATCAGCTTCAACAGGGAAGGGCGGGAAGGCTTCGACGGGTCGGCATCCCCGCAGAACGTCCTGTTCTCGTTGTTCAACGAGCTTCCTCTGGGGGCCATCACCGGGATCCTCCTGATGGTGGTTCTCGCGATCTTCTTCATCACGTCGGCGGACTCGGCGTCCACGGTGATGGGGACGCTCTCTGAACGGGGCAACCCGCGGCCCCGCAAAGTCATCGTCGTGTTCTGGGGCCTGTGCATGACCGGGATCGCGGTGGTCATGCTGCTCTCGGGCGGTGAGACGGCGCTGACCGGACTGCAGAGCCTGACGTACCTCGTGGCGATCCCGTTCTCGCTGGTGCTCGTCGGGATCGCCGTGTCGTTCATCAAGGACCTCTCGACCGACCCCGCGGCCATCAGGAGGACCTACGCCCAGAACGTCATCCAGAACGCCGTGATCAAGGGACTCGAGGAACACGGCGACGACTTCGAACTGGAGGTGTCGGCCGCGTCGGACGGCAGGGGAGCGGGCGCGGACTTCGACTCGACCGACGAGAAGGTGACCGGCTGGTACCGACGCACCGACGAGGACGGCAACGAGATCACCTACGACTACGCCTCAGGGGAATGGGCGGACAGTGACTCGGCCGACGACCCGGCCGACGATCCCGGTGACGGTCGGGGTGACACCCGAACGCCCTGACGGACAGCGCGACCGCACCGTGGCCGGGGGGGCACGGCGGTCGCCGTCAGCCCCCGATCGCGCTCATGGTGCGCTCGGGCTGCACGTACTCCGGGTCGTTCAGGGTGACGGCGTCGGAACCGTAGGCCCGGGGCTTGCCCCACATGGCGGTGGCCCAGGTCCGGGCCACGTCCTCGTCGTCGGCGCCGCCACGCAGCAGGCCCATCAGGTCGGTCTCCTCCTGGGAGAACAGGCAGCTGCGTACGCGGCCGTCGGCGGTGATGCGGGTGCGGGAGCACGCCGCACAGAACGACTCGGTCACCGAGGCGATGATCCCGACCTTGCCCAGGGCGGTCGAGTCCGGCGAGGCGCCACGTGGACGGACCTCCCACAACTGTGCCGGGGCGGACCCGCGGGGCACAGGGTCCTCGGTGAGTTCGTAGACCGTGGACAGCCGCTGACGTATCTCGGCCGCCGAGACCAGGTTCTTCCTGGCCCAGGAGTGGTCGGCGTCCAGCGGCATCTGCTCGATGAACCGCAGCTGGTACCCGTGGTCCAGACACCACGTGGTCAGGTCCACCACACCTTCGTCGTTCACCCCGCGCATCGCCACGGCATTCACCTTCACCGGTTCCAGCCCCGACGCCTTCGCGGCCTCCAGCCCGGCGATGACCTGGGGAAGCCGGTCCCTCCTGGTCACCCTGGCGAAGGTCTCCCGGTCCACGGTGTCCAGGGACACGTTCACCCGGGTCAGCCCGGCGTCGACGAGTTCGTCGATACGCTTGTCCAGACCGATGCCGTTCGTCGTGATCGAGATCGACACCTCCGGGTGCATCGTGCGCACGCCGCGGACGATGTCGGCGAGGTCCTTGCGCACCAACGGCTCGCCACCGGTGAAGCGGATGTCCTTCACACCGAGCACGCGCACACCGATGTCGGCGAGGCGGACGGCCTCCTCCGCGGTGAGTAGCTCGTCCTTCTTCAGCCACGGCAGCCCCTCGGCGGGCATGCAGTAGGTGCAGCGCAGGTTGCATTTGTCGATCAGCGAGATGCGGAGGTCGTCGGCGGTGCGGCCCCACCGGTCGGTGAGGCGGAGCCGAGTCGGTGCAGTCGGTGCAGTCGGCGCAGCCGATACAGTTGAAGCGGTCACCGGTTCACCTCCGTGGATTGATGTCGTTGTCTACCGGTCTACCTTGGCACAGGGGGCGGCTGCGAACCAGTGGCGTCTGGTAGCTCCGAACGGCTGTCCGGTACAGCAGGTTGTCCGGACGGTACATCCCCGGGGTCGTGGCCCCGGGGCGGGTAGTATTGTCCCGCGTACCTGTCCCCGCGTCACTTCCGAGAGCTGGCCCCCATGTCCGTCACCACCGGTCCCCGCACCGCACGCCGTCGTCGTGACAGCCGCCCTGACGCACCCGCCGTCCGCGGCGCCCTCCGTGTGTGCGGCCTCGCCGTCGCCGGAGCCGGTCTGCTCGTCGCCTCCGCGTGTTCCGCCCCGGGGGACTCCACGGGGTCCGGCACGTCCGTCGGGACGGTCACCGTCTTCGCTGCGGCGTCGCTGAACAACGCCGGGGACGACCTGGCCGCGGCCTTCGCCGAGGACAACGACGGCGCGTCGGTGGAGTTCAACTTCGCCGGGTCCTCCGCGCTGGTCCGGCAGATCGGCCAGGGGGCGCAGGCCGACGTGCTCATCAGCGCCGACGAGGAGAACATGGACGCCGCCCTGGACCTGCGGGCGTTCGAGGGTGCCGAACCGGAGACCGTCGCCACCAACCACCTGGTGCTGGCGACCGCGCCGGGGAACCCTGCGGGTTTCGACTCTCCCGACGACCTGTCCACCACCGCGGACTTCCGGCTCGCCGTCTGTGCCGACGGCGTGCCCTGCGGCACCCTCGCCAACGACTACCTCGACCGCCGTGAGGCCGACGGGCACAGGCTGGGCCCGTCGACCGTGTCCGAGGAGGCGAATGTCTCCGACGTCTCCACGAAACTGGCCACGGGTGAGGCGGATGTCGGCTTCATCTACTCCACGGACGCGGAGGCGCTGCAGAAGAACTCCGCCGACGGCGCCGTGGAGGTCTTCGACCTCGACGGTGTCGAGCCCAACACCTACCCTGCGGCCCTGTCCACCGACGGGGATGACAATGACACCGCCGTCGCGTTCCTCCGGTGGCTGACGTCCGACCGCGCCCGTGACATCCTGGCGTCCTACGGTTTCGGTGCAGCGTAAACCCGTCACCGCCGTCCCCGCGGCCCTCGCGTGCATCGCGCTGGTCGCGGTGGTGCTGCTGGCCGGGCCACTGGTCGCCCTGCTGCTGAACATCCCCTGGGAGCGGGCGGTGGAGCTCGTCACCGCCCCGGCGGCGGTGCAGTCGCTGACGCTGTCGTTGGTCACCGCGTCAGTGGCCACGGTCCTGTGCATCGTCCTCGGCCTGCCGTTGTCGGTGTGGCTGGCGGAGCTCACGCGCCGGCACCCGGGTAGGGGGGAGGTCGTCCAACTGGTCGTCTACGCGCCGCTGGTGCTCTCCCCGGTGGTCTCGGGCCTGGCCCTGGTGTTCTTCTGGGGGCGGCGGGGTCTGGTCGGCGGCTGGCTCGGGGACCTCGGTGTCCATGTCGCCTACACCTCCCTCGCCGTGGTCGTGGTGCAGGTGTTCGTCTCCCTGCCGTTCTTCGTGTCCACCACGGTCACCGCGCTGCGCGGTATCCCGGTGGCGCTGTCCGAGGCCGCCGCGTTGGACGGTGCGTCGCGCTGGCAGACGGTCCGTCGTGTGCTCGTCCCCGTGGCCTGGCCGGGCATCGCCGCCGGAACCGTGCTGAGTTTCGCCCGGGCGTTGTCGGAGTACGGGGCGACGCTCACTTTCGCCGGTAACGTCGCCGGGCAGACCCGGACCATCCCGCTGCTCGTCGAACTCGGCCTCAGCGCCAACGACATGGACCGTGCATTGGGCGCATGCATCCTGCTCATCGGCATCTACGTGTTCGTCGTCGGTGGCGTCGTCCTGGTGCGTCGGACGCAGCGGTAGGACCCGAACCATCGTTCGGTGATGCCGTACGGATATATTTTCCTGAAAGGTATAACCTGACACTCCCGTTCAGGTAGGTTCTCAACCATGCTGCTGTCGCAACTCGCCTACTTCGAGGCCCTCGCCCGGGAGGAACACTTCGGCCGTGCCGCGGAATCCTGCTACGTGTCCACCTCGACCCTGTCCGAGGCCATCCGCAAGCTCGAGGCCGAGGTGGGTTTCCCGCTGGTCAACCGAGGGAAGTCGACCTACCGCGGACTCACCGCGGAGGGGCGCCTCGTCCTCGACTACGCCCAACGGATCAACGCCGACCAGCGCTCGCTGGAGCAGGACCTCGCCCACCGGCGGGGCAACCTGGACGCCACGCTCCGCTTCGGGGCGATCCCGTCGGCCGCCGACCGTGCCGCGGAGGTCCTGGGCCGCCTCGTCGACGCCAACCCGTCGGTCCACGTCGAGCTCGTCGCCAACCTCACCAGCGAGGACATCGTCTCCCGGGTGCTCGACCACGAACTCGACGCCGGCGTCATCCACCCCGCAGCCGCCGGCGGACACACCCGTGCCGGGCGCCAGGGTGCCGTCCGGCTCACCGCGCTGGGCTCGGTGTCCTTCAGCGTCGTCGGCCGCAGGGAGACGATGGACCGCTTCGACGGCCATGTCACCGGCGCCGACCTGGAGCAGCTGCCCGTCGCCCTGCTGGGGCGCGACATGCTCGCCAGGACCGGATTCGACCGCGCCATGGCGGAGGCCGGGGCATCGGTGATCCCCGCGGTGGAGACCACGTCCATCAGTGCGTTGCGCGCCCTGGCGGCGACGGGCCACTGGGTGTCGGTGGTCCCGTCCTCCGGCGTCGAGTCCGGGGACCTCGTCTCCCTGCCGTTGAGCACACCGACGGTCGAGATGGACGTGGCGCTGGTGCGGCTCGACACGCGTCCACGGTCGATGCTGATCGGTGCCCTCGACGAGGCGGCGGGCGCGTGAGCGCGCGGAAGGGGCTGACAACCCTGAGCCGGCTGACAGTGCTGAGCTGGCTGAGGGGACTGGTCACCCCGACGCAGCCCCGGATGCCGTGGGGTGGGCTCCTCGTGTCGTCGGTCGCCGTGACCGTGGCCGTGGCACTGCTCAGCGGGCTCAGCGAGCTGTCCGGCCACCCCTTCTTCGTGGCGAGTCTCGGGGCGACCTGCGTCCTGCTGTTCATCCTGCCGGCGGCCCCGTTGTCCCAGCCCCTGAACGTCGTCGGCGGTTACCTCCTGTCGACGGCGACGTCGATCATCCTGTTCTCCTACCTGCCGTCGGACTGGTGGTCGCTGGCCCTGGCGACCGGCGCGGTGTCGCTGCTGATGACCGGCCTCCGGGTGCTCCACCCGCCGGCCGCGACGATGCCCGTACTGGTGACCGCCGGTGGGGAATCCTGGCACTACCTGCTCGAACCCGTGCTCGTCAGCGCGCTCGCCGTCGCGGTGCTGGGCATCGTCTACCGCGCGGTGGTCGACGACCGCGTCTGGGGGAGATGACGGCACCCCTCCGGCCGCCGTCCCACCGCCCGCCGTCGCGGCAGATCGTTCAGAGACGGATGTAACGCACGGGGTCCCCGGGGGAGAGCCCGTCGGACGGGACGACCGCCAGGGCGTCGGCCACCGCGTATCCGCTGAGCATGTGGGAGTGGGCGCCGGGCACCGGGGTGAGTCCGTCGCCGTCCACCCGGGTGGGCAGCAGCCGCACCCGGTCGCGGCGCAGCGGGCCGACGGCGTCCGTCGTCGTCCCGCGCCCCAGGTCCGCGGCCCCGGTGGCGCCACGGCCGGACAGCACCGCGACCGCCGGGGCGACGAAGGAGTGCAGCGCGGCATGCGCGGCGAAAGGATTCCCCGGCACGCCGAAGACCAGCTGGCCGGAGCGCCGGACGATCAGCGTCGGATGCCCGGGCTGGCAGGCGATCTCGTCGGCGAGGACCTCGTCGGCGACGCGGGTGATGAAACGGCGCGCGAAGTCCTGGCCGGATCGGCCCGAACCGCCGGTCATGACGACCAGGTCGGCGTCCTGCACGTCCGGGCACCGCAGCCAGTCCTCGACCGCCACCGGGTCGTCCGGGACCCGGTCGGCGCGGACGACCTCGGCACCCCAGCCGGACAACAACGCCGGGAAGGACACCCCGAAGGCGTCGCGGACCTCACCGGGCGCGGGGACACCGTGGGTGACGACCTCGTTGCCGGTGAACGCGCACGCCACCCGCGGAGGGGCCACGAGGTCGACACCGTCGACACCGCAGAGGGCGAGCATCGCGCAGTGCCCGGGGCCCAGCACCACACCGGCGTCGACCAGGGTCTCGCCGGCCGCCCACTCCTGACCGGCCGGGCGGATGTCCCGTCCGTCGCCGGGGTAGTCGGCCGTGAGGGACGGCCCGGCCCCGTCGGTAGCGTCGGTGTCGTCGGTGCCGCTGACCTGGCTGTTCTCCGAACGCACCACCGCCGTCGTCCCCTCCGGCAGCAGGGACCCGGTCAGCACCGGCAGCGCCTGGCCGACGTCCAGCGCGCCGCCGGTGTTGTGCACGTTCCGTCCGCGTGCCCCGGTCACCGGCAGGGCGAGCAACTCCCACGGCCCAGGGCCGTTCACCGCGAAGCCGTCCATCGCCGAGGACGTGTAGTGCGGCACGTCCACCGGGGCGCTCACCGGTGCGGCGGTCACGTCGCCGGGGACGGGGGAGCGGTGCACGGTGCGGGGCGGTGTGCCGGGCGTGCGGCAGGCGTCGAGGACCCGGGCGCGGGCCGCGTCCCAGGTCACCGGTGTGTGGGTCATGATGTCCTTCCGTAGCCGTGGGTCACGGCGTCGTCCCAGGTGTCGATGTCCGCGGCGGACGGCAGCGCCGTCTCCCGCAGGTCCAGCCGGCGCAGCAGCGCCATGACCGGGGCATCGGTGAAGTCCCTGCCGTCGACCGCCGCGCGGAGGGCACCGGAGCGCACCACGCTGAGCAGCGGCTGCATCCGCCCGTCGACGGTGCCGACGCATCCGGTGGGCTCCTCCAGCGCGGCCGCCAGCAGCACCTCCACCGACTCCGCCGGGTCCACCAGGTCGGCGGCGAGCAGGAGGACGAGGTCGGTGTCGGCGACCGTCCGGCTGCCCTGCAACGCCGCGACCCCCGCGGCGAGGGCCGCCGCAGGTCCCGCCAGGGGCGGGTCCTCCTGCGTCACCACGACGTCGGCGGGCAGCCCCGGCAGGTCCAGCGGTGGTGCGACCACGACACGGCCGACGCAGGACGCCGTGGCGTCGAGCACCCGGTCGATCAGCCGTCGCCCGTCCGGTCCCGGGAGCAACGGCTTGCGGGGCAGGTCCGCCACCGCGTCCTCCGGTGCCGACGCCGCCAGACGCGAGCCGGCACCACCGGCGACGATAACGGCATGGACGGTATGGACGGTGCGGCCGGTGTGGTCGGCCATCTACCCTCCCGCGAACGGCGGCAGGACGTCGACACGTCCCACCCCGTCCAGGGAGGCCGTCGCCGCGTCCGGCCGGGTGACCGTCCGCCCGTCGACGAGGAAGCTGCACCGGTCGAAGATCCCGGCCAACGTCATCCCCCCGGCGGTCGCCCCGGTGTGGCGTCTGCCGAGGTCGTCGAGGAGGTCGGCGAGGGTGCCGTCGGCGGGGACCTCCTCGCCCGCGGTACCGCGGGCCGCCCGGGCGGCGGCGAAGTATCGGATCTCAACCATGCCTCCCAGTCTAGCGGGAACGGCGGGTAAGCTGGGTGGTCATGGAAGACGACCTCGCCCACCGCACCAACCTCACCCACGTCCGCGAGGACGGCTCGGCCCACATGGTCGACGTCACCGCGAAGAACGAGACGAGCCGCACCGCCGTCGCCACCGGGAGGGTCCGTACCAGGGCGGACGTGCTCGACATGATCTTCCGGGAGGGGGGCGCCGACCTGCCGAAGGGCGACGCCCTGCCCGTCGCCCGCGTCGCCGGCATCATGGGGGCGAAGAAGACCCCCGAGATCATCCCGCTGTGCCACCCGCTGCCGCTGGGCAAGATCACCGTCGACTTCAGTCGCGAGGACGGCGGTGACGGTGAGGACGGTGGGGACGGGACCGGGGCCGTGCGTATCGAGGCGTCGGTGAAGACCCGAGGCGTCACCGGTGTGGAGATGGAGGCGCTCACCGCGGTGACCAGCGCCGCGTTGACCGTGTACGACATGATCAAGGCCGTCGACAAGCACGCCGTCGTCGACGACGTCCGGGTGCTGGCCAAGTCCGGCGGCAAGTCCGGTGACTGGGACGTGCGGTGAGCCGCGCACACGTCGTCGTCGCCTCCACCCGGGCGGCGTCCGGTGAGTACCGGGACACCACCGGGCCACTGCTGGTCGAGTGGCTGCGCTCACTCGGCCTCGAGGTGCCGGACGCCGCGGTCGTCGCCGACGCCGACGTCACCGGGTACCTCGACGACCTGCTCGGCGGGGACGGGGCACCGCCCCCGGGCGTCGTGGTGACCACCGGCGGCACCGGTATCAGCCCCACCGACACCACCGTCGCCGCCGTACGCCCGCACCTCACCCACGAACTGCCCGGCCTGGTCGAGGCCGTCCGGCGCCGCGGCGTCGACGCCGGCGTGCCCACCGCACTGCTCTCCGGGGGCGTGGCGGGTGTCGCCGGCGACGGCGACCACCGGACGTTCGTGATCACCCTGCCCGGGTCCCGCGGAGGGGTGAAGGACGGTATCGCCGTCCTCGACCCCGTCCTCGGACACCTGCTCAACCAACTGGAAGGCCGTACCGACCATGAGTGAGGACACCACCGACCCCGGCTACGTCGCCGAGCAGACCGGCGTCGTCGTGCACACCGCCGTCTCCGCCGAACCGCTGGAGGCGCACCTCGCCGACGCCAGGGCCGCCACCGCCACCGACGCGATGGGGGCGGTCGTCACCTTCGAAGGCACCGTCCGTGACCACGACGGCGGCGCCGGGGTGACCGCACTGACCTACTCCCACCACCCGAGCGCGCCGGAGACCCTGGCCCGCATCGCCGCCGACACCGTCGCCGAGCACCCCGAGATCCGCCTGTGGGCCGAACACCGTACCGGCGACCTGGCGATCGGCGACCTCGCCTTCCTCGTCGTCGTCGCCGCCGCACACCGCGGCCCCGCCTTCACGGCCGTCGCCGCCTTCGCCGACGCGGTGAAGTCCCAGGTGCCGATCTGGAAGGAACAGGAACTCACCGACGGAACCACGGACTGGGTGGGACTGTGACCGACCTCCACCGCTACCAACGCCAGATCACCCTCGCCGGCTTCGGCCTGGACGGCCAGCGGAGACTCACCGACGCCCACGTCGCCGTCCTCGGCGCCGGCGGCCTCGGCTCGCCCGCCCTGCTGTACCTCGCCGCCGCCGGGGTCGGGGAGGTCACGGTCATCGACGACGACGTGGTGTCGACGTCGAACCTGCACCGCCAGGTGATCCACACCGACGCCGCCGTGGGCTCGCCGAAGACGGCGTCGGCGCGCCGGGAGATGCTGGCACGTAACCCGGACATCACCGTGCACACCGTGTCGTCCCGCCTCACCGCGGAGAACGCCGTCACGCTCCTGCGCGGGGCGGACGTCGTCCTCGACGGCACCGACAACTTCGCCGCCCGCTACGCCTGCTCCCACGCCTGCGCCGTGCTGGGTATCCCGCACGTGTGGGCGTCGATCCTCGGTTTCGACGGGCAGCTCACCGTCTTCGGGATGCCCGCCGGCCCCGTCTACGAGGACGTCTTCCCGACGCCGCCACCGGCCGGCACCGTGCCGTCCTGCTCGGCGGCAGGGGTGCTCGGGCCGGTCGTCGGGGCCATCGGTACCGCGATGGCGCTGGAGGCCGTGAAGGTCGTCACCGGGGTCGGCAGCCCCCTGAGCGGCGAGGTCGGCTACTTCGACGGACTGACCGGCCGGTGGGAGTACATCCCCGTCGTCGCCGACCCGTCCGTGGCCGCGCGCGTACGGCGGGCGCCGACGCCGGTGCCCGGGGAACTGGCCGTCGAACCGTCGGACGAGGGCGTGCCCTTGGAGCCGGTGGTGCAGCCGGTGCAGCCGGTGCCGTCGCTCGAGGACGCCGTGCTCCTCGACGTCCGTGAACCCGACGAATACGCCACCGTGCACATCCCCGGGGCGGTGAACGTGCCGCTGTCACGGCTGCGCGGTACCGCGGCAGGGGTCGCCGAGGCCGCGGAACATGCCGCGGAGGCGACGCGGTCGGGGCGTCCTCTCGTGGTCTACTGCGCCGCCGGGACACGCTCGGCGCAGGCCATCGGGATCCTCGCCGACGCCGGCATCACCGGTGTGGACTACCCCGGGGGCATCAACGCATGGTTGGAACGCCAGTGAACTTCGAGGAGAACTACGCGGATATCGCCTTCGACGAGGCCGTCACCGCCCGGCAGCACGCCCGCGGCGTCGGCAACAGGGTCGACACCTCCGGGGCGTCCGGCGCGGAACTGGACCCACGCGACAGCAAGCTCATCCGGCAGGCCCGCCTGTTCATGATGGCCACCGTCACCGGTACCGGCTGGCCGTACGTCCAGCACAAAGGCGGCCCGGCCGGTTTCGTGAAGGTGTCCTCCACCGCGGCGGGCTCGCGGCTGATGTTCCCGGACTTCGCGGGGAACAGGCAGTTCGTCACCGCCGGGAACCTGGACCGTGACAGCCGCGTCTGCCTCTTCTTCGTCGACTTCGCGACGCGCTCACGGGTGAAGGTCTTCGGCCACGCGCGCACCGTCGAGGCGGACGACGACCCGGCACTGGTCGAGGAACTGCGGGACCTGGGGGACCGGCGCATCACCTCGGCGATCGAACGCGCCGTGATCGTCGACGTCACCGCCTCCGACGCGAACTGCTCCTCCCAGATCACCCCACGGTGGACCCGGGAGGAGGTCGAGGAACGGCTCGACCTGTACCGGGCCGACATCGCCAGGCTGGAGGCCCGGATCGCGGAACTGGAAGGTCGGTGAGCGTCCCGGCCGGGTGAGGCACCCGGTGCGGACCTCCCCGTGGCTCAGGGCGCGAGCTCCCCGGAGTACAGGTTGAAACGGTCACCCCGGGTGAACCCGGTCAACAACAGACCGGACTCCCGCGCCGTCTGCACCGCCAGGGACGTCGCCGCCGACACCGCGACAAGCCCCGAGAACCCCGCCAGCACCGCCTTCTGCACGAGCTCGAAGGACGCCCGACTGCTCATCACCAGGTAGACGGCGGCGTCCGGGTCGGACGGGTCACGCCGGAGCACGTCGCCCGGCAGACGGTCCTCCAGCAGGAGCGCACCGATGACCTTGTCGGCGGCGTTGTGGCGTCCCACGTCCTCACGGATCACCAGCGGACGCCCGTCGGCGGTGAACGCCCCCGCCGCGTGGATGCCACCGGTCTTGCGGAACGCCTTCTGCCCCTCACTGAGCAGCTGCGGCAGGGCGATGACCTGCTGCGGCGTCGGCCGCACCGGGTGCACCGCGTAGCGGCTGCTCTTCATCAGGTCGTCGATGCTGGTCGTCCCGCACACCCCGCACGCGGAGGTGGTCGCCAGGTTCCGGACCGGCAGGTACGCTCGCGCACCGGGGTCGTCGGCACGCGGCACCAGGGCGACGTCGAGGGTGTTGTAGGTGTTGGCGTTGTCGGGACCGACGGCGCCGGCGCAGTAGCGGGCGGTGACGACGTCGTCCGCGGAGGTGATCACGCCCTCGGCGTGGAGCAGTCCGTGGACGAGCTCGATGTCGTCACCGGGGGTGCGCATCGTGGTGGTCAGGTCGGTCCCGTCGACGCGGATCTGCAACGGTTCCTCCACCGCGAGCCGGTCGGCCCGGGTGTCCACCTCGACAGTGCCGACAGTGCCGACAGCGCTGCCGGCACCGCCGGTGCCTGCCGCGCCGTCCGGGGCACCCACCCGCACCTTGGTCACGCGGGCGTTGTCGATCAACCGTCCCATCGGCGCCGCCTACTTCTCCGACGCCGGCATCGGGGGCATGTCCTGCGCGCGGCGCCCCGTGGGCTCCAGGCGGACCGGCGTCGACTTCGACACCGGGGTGTTGGACTCCTCGGCGGTGTGGTCGAGCGGGATCACGACGTTGGCCTCCGGGAAGTAGGTCGTGCAGCCGCCACGGGAGTGGGGGTACTCGACGACCCGGAAGTCCGGTGCCCGGCGCTCACCGTCGGACCAGTCGGAGACGATGTCGACCATGTCCCCGTCCTTCAGGCCCTGCTCGCGGCAGTCGTCGGGGTGCACGAAGACCACGCGGCGGCCGTTACGGACACCCCGGTACCGGTCGTCCATCCCGTAGATCGTGGAATTGTACTGGTCGTGGGAACGCACCGTGTTCATCATCAGCTCGCCCTCGCCCAGCTGCACGGTGTCCGGCGCGTTGACGGTGAGGTGGGCCTTGCCGTCCGGGGTGGTGAACCGGCGCTCGCGGGGACCGTTGGGCAGGTAGAACCCGCCCGGGTGCTCCAGGCGTTCGTTGTAGCGTTCGAAACCGGGGATCGTGGCGGCGATGTGGTCGCGGATCACCGCGTAGTCGTCGATCATCGGCTGCCAGAAATCGTCGCCGAAGGTCTCGCGCCCCACCGAGCAGATGATGTCCATCTCGCTCTTCAGGTTCTCCTTGCGGTTGGCGCGCCGCTTGCCGGTGGAGGCGTGGACCTTGCCCACGGAGTCCTCGACGGTCACGGACTGGCGGCCGGACTTCTGCATGTCGAGGTCGGTCCGGGAGCGGACGGGCAGGATCAGCGACTTCGCCCCGGGCCACGCGTGCGAGCCGTTGGGCTTGGTCGACAGGTGCACGGTCAGGTCGTTGGCGGCCATGCCCTGCTCCGCGACGGAGGTGTCCGACACGACGCGGACCAGGTTTCCGCCCAGGGACATGAAGAACCGGCTCTTGCCGTCGCGCATGGCGCGCACCGCGTCCACCGTGTCGTGGCCGGGTTCGCGCGGGACGGCGAAGCCGAAGTGGTCCTCGATCGAGGCGAGGAAGCTCTCCGGGCAGCGTTCCCAGACACCCATGGTGCGGTTGCCCTGGACATTGGAGTGGCCGCGCAGCGGGGCGGTCCCGGCACCCGGCTTACCGATGTTCCCGGTGAGCAGCAGGGTGTTCATCATCTCCCGGATGGTGGCGACCGAGTTCTTGTGCTGGGTCACACCGAGGGTCCAGGTGATGATCACCGAGTCGGCGCGTTCGATGTCGTCGACGGCGGAGAGGACCTGCGCGCGCGGGATGCCGTGCCCGGCGGCGAGCTCGTCGTCGTCCAGGGACAGCAGGTGGTCGCGGAGATCCTCGAAGCCACTGGTGAACTCGTCGATGAAGTCGTGGTCGACCGCGTCGCGGAGGACCAGCTCCTTGTTGATCGCCAGGAACAGGGCACGGTCGCCGTCCAGGCGGACCTGCAGGTAGTCGTCGGCGAGCTTCTGCTTCATGCCGAGGTAGGTCGACACCGCCTGCGGCTCACGGAACGCCATCAGCCCGGTCTCGGGGATGGGGTTGACGGCGAGGATGCGCCCGCCGTTCTCCTTGCAGCGGGAGAACGCCGTCAACGCCCGCGGGTGGTTGGTGCCCGGGTTCTGGCCGACGGAGATCAGCAGGTCGGTGGTGTGGATGTCGTTCATCGTCACCGACCCCTTGCCCAACCCCACCGTGGCGGCGAGGGCGGAGCCGGTGGACTCGTGGCACATGTTGGAGCAGTCCGGGAGGTTGTTGGTGCCCATCCTCCGCGCGAGCAGCTGGAAGACGTAGGCCGCCTCGTTCGAGGCCTTGCCGGAGGTGTAGAACACGGCCTCGTCCGGTGCGGTCTCCCGCAGCTGGTCGGCGATGATCCCGAAGGCAGTCTCCCAGCTGACCGGACGGTAGTGCCCGTCCCCGGAGTCACGGTCGTAGAGCATCGGCTCGGTGATGCGCCCGACCTTGCCGAGCCAGTGGTCGGTCTTCTCCCGCAGCTGCTCGACGGTGTACGACGCCCAGAAATCCGGGCCGGCCTTCTTCGGCGTCGTCTCCTCGGCGACGGCCTTGGCGCCGTTCTCGCAGAACTCCACGATGTTGAGGTCGGCCTGGTCGGGCTCGGGCCAGGCACAGCCCGGGCAGTCGAAGCCCTTGTGCTTGTTGATCGTCCACAACGACGGGGTCGCGTTGTTCGGCAGCGCGTGCTCCATGGCGTGCAGGACGGCGGGGATACCGGTGGCGACGGTCTCCACCTCGCTGATGTCCGGGTGGTCGTACCGGTTGGCGACCGGGTTCACCTGGGCAGAAGGCTCATTCAGGCTAGTCATGCCGACGATCCTAGTCGTGGAGGGGGGACCGTGGCGCCGGCGTGGCCGGTCTACCGTGGCCGTTGTGGCCTCCACTGGGCCGGAACATCACGAAGACCCTGGTGAACGCGCCGGACGTGTGGCCACACCTCAGGGATGTTCGGAGATTCCGTCCAGCGCCCGGGCGGTGATCCGTTCGATCCGGGGGCGGGCGGCGGAGAAAAGGTCATCTCCGGAGACGTTTTCTCCCGGTGCCTGGCGTTCGGCGGTCTGCCCGGCGGCCTGTCCCGCCGCCAGGCCGATGAGGAACGCCGTGACCGGTGCGGCGGGGCGGGAGCGGTTGTGCGCCACCGCGGCGGTCAGCTCGAGGACGTCCCGGACGCTCTGCCGGACGATGTCGGCGGGCAGACCGAGTTCCTCGGCGACCTGTGACAGCCACGCGTGGGCGCTGACCATCTCCTCCGGGGAGCCCTTGCGGGACGTGCTGCTGGGGTTGCTGGACTGGTTCACGGTGCTACGGTCCTTCTTGTCCGGGGGTGGGTGGGGCGTGGTTCTCGGCTCCCACGCTACCCGGGGCCCCGGACCGGGGGAGGGCCCTAGGTGGTCGGGGACGGCGGACCGCCGAGCGCCTGTCGTGAATGGGCCGCGAGCTCCCGGGCCAGGGCCGGCATCTCGCGGTGCCAGGCCGTGCCGGCCTCACCGTCCGCCCCGTCGCTGACGATCTTGGCGAGCTGTACGGGGACCCCGAAGCACCGGGCCACGGCGGCGACGGCGTACCCCTCCATGTCCACCAGGTCGGCGTCGGCGGCGAGCCGGTCGCGTGTCGCGGCGTCCTCGACGAAGACGTCGCCGGTCGCCAGGGTCACCCCGGGGGCCGCCTCCGGGTCGGAGGTGCCCAGGTCGATCGGCGGGTACTCGTCCCGGCCGGTCAGCGCGGCGACACCGGCGTGGGAGAAGTCGTGGAGCACCACGCGGTCGATCCGGTGCACCCCGGACAGTCCGGGCCGTAGTGCCCCTGCGGTGCCGATGTTGACCACCGCGCTGGGCAGACCGCCGGCACGCAGGTAGCGGTGCAGACAGTCGGTCAGCGCGAGGGTGGCGTTGATCCGGCCGATCCCGGTCAGCAGCACCGGGGCGTCCTCGTCCATGTCGGCGGCCTCGGCGGCGACGGCCACGACGACCAGTGGCTGGCCGGGGACCGGCCTGCCGCGGAACCTTCCCTGGGTCAGTTCGAGCATGGTCCCCAATCTACCGGAGCACGCGGTGAGGACGCGGTCAGGACGCGGTCAGGACCAGGTCAGGACGTCTGGTTGTCCCGCACCCAGCCGAGGTACTCCTCGGTGACGGTGCCGGTGACGTAGCGGCCGTCGAAACAGCTCATGTCGAGACCGTCGAGACGGGTGTCGGTCTGGCCGTCGAGGATCGCCCCCTCGAGGTCCTCGACCTTCTGGTAGACGAGGTGGTCGGCGCCGAGCGCCTCGCAGACCTCCGGGACCGACCGGTCGGCGGCGATGAGCTCACGCCGGTCGGGGATGTTGATGCCGTAGACGTGGGGGTGGCGGATCGGGGGTGCGGCGGAGGCGAAACTGACCTTCCGGGCGCCGGCGGCGCGCGCCATGGCGATGATCTCGTAGCTGGTCGTGCCCCGCACGATCGAGTCGTCGATGAGCAGCACGTGCTTGCCGGCGAACTCGGTGGACATGGCGTTGAGCTTCTGCCGCACGCTCTTCTTGCGCACCGCCTGGCCCGGCATGATGAACGTCCGTCCCACGTAGCGGTTCTTGAAGAAGCCCTCGCGGTACGGCAGGTCGAGGACACGGGCGACCTCCATCGCCGCCGGGCGGGCCGAGTCGGGGATCGGCATGACCACGTCGACGTCGTCGGTGGGGACGTGCTCGGCGATGGTCGCCGCCAGCCGGGCCCCCATACGCAGCCGGGAGTCGTAGACGCTGATGCCGTTCATCACGGAGTCGGGACGGGCCAGGTAGACGTACTCGAAGGAGCACGGCTCCAGGCGGGCGTCGGTGGAGCACTGCCGCGAGTGCAGGACGCCGTCGTTGGTGATGAACACGGCCTCACCGGGGGCGACCTCGCGGACGGTCTCGTAGTCGGCGTTCTCCAGCACCAGGGACTCGCTGGCGACGACCCACTCGTCGTGGCCGTCGACGGCGGGGGAGCCGTCCGCCGCCGTCGGACGCCGCCGCCCGAGCACCAGCGGGCGGATGCCGTTGGGGTCGCGGAAGGCAAGCAGGCCGTGGTGGGCGATCAACGAGATCACCGCGTACGCGCCCTCGATGCGGCCCATCGTGGCGGTGACCGCGTCGAAGATGCCGTCGGGGCCGAGGTCGTCCGGGCCGGTGGTCGACTGCAGTTCATGGGCCAGGACGTTGAGCAGCAGCTCGGTGTCGCTGGAGGTGTTGAGGTGGCGACGGTCGCGGTGCCGCATCTCCGCGGTGAGTTCCCGGGTGTTGGTCAGGTTGCCGTTGTGCACCAGGGTGATGCCGTAGGGGGAGTTGACGTAGAACGGCTGCGACTCCTGCTCGTTCGTCGCCGCACCCCGGGTGACGTAGCGGACGTGGCCCAGGCCGGCCGTACCGGTGAGCGACCGCATGTCACGGGTACGGAAGGACTCCCGGACCATTCCGCGGGCACGGAAGAGGTGCAGGTGGCCGCCCTCCTCCGCCGTCGCCATGCCCGTCGAGTCCTGCCCGCGGTGCTGCAGAAGCAGGAGAGCGTCGTAAATGTCCTGGTTGACCGGCTGGTTTCCCACCATGCCGACGATGCCGCACATTGCGCTGAGGTGTCCTCACTGTGTCCCGGAAGATGGATGCAGGTTCTGAGCCTACGCCCATAGTTGACCACAACAACCGTCCTGGACGGCAGTCGGGTGGGTGTGTCGGGCGCCGGAGGACGCCGTCTTGCCTTTATTTGCCCAGGTTGGTAGCGTGAACGGGTCTCGCTGTGGGGGCACCTGTGTCCGGCATGGGCCGACCGTCCCACCGCAGCACGTCGAGACTCCTGAACATGAACCACTTTGTCGCAGGCCCACCGCCTATCGCGGCCGCGCGGAACACAAGGCAGCGAGCAAGCCGGACTACTGAGTCCGGGGAGCGTCGAGTTGCCGGACACCAATGCGCGGTGACGCCCGGGTGGCCGGGGAACCGTGACGAGAAAGGCTAGAGGTCACTTCCATGACCATGACTGACCCCATCGCGGACATGCTGTCCCGCGTGAGGAACGCGTCCAACGCGTACCACGACAGCGTCTCGATGCCGTCCTCCAAGATCAAGGCGAACATCGCCGAGATCCTGAAGTCCGAGGGCTACATCGCCGACTACGCCGTCGAGGACGCCTCGACCGGTAAGAAGCTCACTCTGGAACTGAAGTACAGCGCGTCCCGCGAGCGTTCGATCGCCGGGCTGCGTCGCGTGTCCAAGCCGGGCCTGCGCGTGTACGCCAAGTCCACCAACCTCCCGAAGGTCCTCGGCGGCCTGGGTGTGGCGATCATCTCCACCTCCCACGGCCTGCTGACCGACCGTCAGGCGACCGAGAAGGGCGTGGGTGGGGAAGTCCTCGCCTACGTCTGGTAGAAGGAGGACGAAGCAATGTCACGAATCGGTAAGAACCCCGTGGTCCTGCCCTCCGGCGTCACCGTCGCCATCGACGGCCAGAACGTCGAGGTCAAGGGTCCCAAGGGAACCCTTTCGCAGGTCATCCCGGCCCCGATCTCCGTCGTCCAGGAGGACAACGAGATCGTCGTGAGCCGTCCGGACGACCACCGCAAGAACCGCTCCCTGCACGGTCTGTCCCGTTCGCTCGTCAACAACATGGTTGTCGGTGTGACCGAGGGATACACCACCAAGATGGAGATCTTCGGTGTCGGCTACCGCGTCCAGGCCAAGGGCAGCAACCTCGAGTTCGCCCTCGGCTACTCCCACCCGGTCCTCATCGAGGCTCCGGAGGGAATCACCTTCGCGGTCGACGGAAACACCAAGTTCTCCATCACCGGTATCGATAAGCAGCTGGTCGGACAGATCGCCGCAAATATCCGTCGTCTCCGTAAGGACGACCCCTACAAGGGCAAGGGTATCCGCTACGCGGGCGAGCAGATCCGTCGCAAGGTCGGAAAGACGGGTAAGTAGAGATGGCACAGAGCACTGCAAGCAACAAGCGCCTCCCGGTGGGCAAGGACATCTCCACCCGTCGCCGCGTCGCACGCGCACGTCGTCACTACCGTCTGCGCAAGAACATCTCCGGTACCCCCGAGACCCCGCGTCTCGTGGTGCACCGCACTTCCCGGCACATGCACGTCCAGGTCATCGACGACACCAAGGGCCACACCCTGGCCGCTGCGTCGACGATGGAGCCCGACGTCCGTGCGCTGGAAGGTGAGAAGAAGGACCGTGGCGCCCGCGTCGGTCAGCTGATCGCTGAGCGCGCCAAGGCCGCCGGCATCGAGACCGTCGTCTTCGACCGTGGTGGCTACCAGTACCACGGCCGCGTCGCCGCCCTGGCCGACGCCGCACGTGAAGGTGGTCTGAAGTTCTAATGCGCAACGACAACATTTTCACCGACGGAAGGACTGCGTGATGTCGGAACGTGATCGTAACGGCGGACGCACCGCCGACAACAACAAGGACAACCGGGACAACCGGGGCCGCGGCAACAACGGCGGTCGCGACGACCGTCGCGGTGGTCGTCGTGACCAGCAGGACGAGCGCTCGCAGTACCTCGAGCGCGTCGTGACCATCAACCGCGTCTCCAAGGTGGTCAAGGGTGGTCGTCGCTTCAGCTTCACCGCCCTCGTCATCGTCGGTGACGGCCAGGGCATGGTCGGCGTCGGCTACGGCAAGGCCAAGGAAGTCCCCGCCGCGATCCAGAAGGGTGCCGAGGAAGCCCGCAAGAACTTCTTCCGCGTCCCGATGATCGCCGGCACCATCACCCACGAGGTCCAGGGCGAAGCCGCCGCTGGTGTCGTGTGGATGAAGCCCGCTGCGCCGGGTACCGGTGTCATCGCCGGCGGTGCCGCCCGCCCCGTGCTCGAGTGCGCCGGCGTCCAGGACGTCCTGTCGAAGTCCCTGGGCTCCGACAACGCCATCAACGTCGTCCACGCCACCGTGGACGCACTCAAGCAGCTGGTCCGCCCCGAAGAGGTCGCCGCCCGTCGTGGCAAGACCCTCGAAGAGGTCACCCCGGCACCGATGCTGCGCGCCCGCGCTGCAGGACAGGGAGCGTGATTGAGATGGCACTGAAGATCACCCAGCTCAAGGGCACTGTCGGAACCATTTCTAAGCAGCGTGACTCGCTGCGCTCGCTTGGCCTGAAGCGTATCGGCCAGTCGGTCATCCGTGAGGACGGTCCCATCGTCCGCGGTCAGATCAACACCGTGCGCCACCTGGTCCAGGTCGAGGAAGTAGCAGGGGAGTAACAATGAGCGAACCCATCAAGCTGCACGACCTCCGGCCGTCCAAGGGTGCCAACACCGCCAAGACCCGCGTCGGTCGTGGTGAGGCATCCAAGGGCAAGACCGCCGGTCGTGGTACCAAGGGCACCCGCGCCCGCAAGCAGGTCTCTGCCGCCTTCGAGGGTGGCCAGATGCCGCTGCACATGCGTCTGCCGAAGCTCAAGGGCTTCAAGAACCCGGCCAAGGTCGTCTTCCAGGTCGTCAACGTCTCTGACCTGGCGAAGGCCTTCCCGCAGGGTGGCGACGTGACCGTGGCAGACATCGTGTCCGCCGGCCTCGTCCGCGCCAAGCAGCCCGTCAAGGTGCTGGGCGACGGCGAGATCTCCGTGGCACTGAACGTGACCGCGGACAAGTTCTCCCGCTCCGCCAAGGAGAAGATCGAGGCTGCAGGCGGCTCCGTCGCCGACGCCTCCTAAGGAGGACACCTCCACCGGGGCACCCAGCTGCCCCGGGGAGCGGACACCCCCGGCCCCACCGGTTCATCCGGTGGGGCCGGGGGTTTTCTGTGTCCCGGGACGCCCCGTGCGGCCCAGTGGCAGAGTGTCCGGTCGAGCGGTACGGGGTAACGGTTGGTTTCCGCCACTGAAGCGACATGCGCCTCTGCCATTCAGCCGGTGCCTCTGCCACTTCGGCGCTACAGCGGGCCCACCGGCGTCCCGCGACACCCCCGGCCCCTCCCGGCGGACAGGACCGGCGATGGTGCAACGGTCACGTGACCGCGTCGCAGCAGCGCAGCCGGGACGGTGACGCCCGCGGCCGGCGTCCGACCCCGCACCGACGGTCACGGAAGTGTAACCTTCCAGGCGACCCCTGCTATCCTTGTGCAGTTGTCTGTCCCCCGCGGGCCGCGCCCATCCGAGACCGGGTGCCACCGGCAGGGGACTCCGTGACCGAACACTCACCCCAAGTAGAAACCTTCGGCGGCCCGCCCCGGGAGTGGTACTCCCGACAGTGACTGCCGAGCCAGGAGGCAAACGTGACCGCCTTGCTCTCGGCGTTCCGGGATGCTGATCTACGCAAGAAGATCTTCTTCACCCTTGCGATGATCATCCTCTACCGGATCGGAGCACAGATCCCGACCCCCGGTGTCGACTACGCGGAAGTCACCTCGCAGGTCCGTTCTCTGACCGAGGACGGCGGAAACAGCATGTACACGCTGATCAACCTGTTCTCCGGTGGTGCGCTACTTCAGCTGTCGGTCTTCGCGATCGGCATCATGCCGTACATCACCGCGTCGATCATCGTGCAGCTGCTGACCGTGGTCATCCCCCGCTTCGAGCAGTTGAAGAAGGAGGGGCAGTCCGGTCAGGCGAAGATGACGGAGTACACCAGGTACCTCACCGTGGCGCTGGCGCTGCTGCAGTCGGCGGGTATCGTCGCGCTGGCCGACCGCCAGCAGCTGCTCGGCGCGAACGTCCGCGTGCTCCACGAGGACGTCGGTGTCTTCGGTCTGGTCGCCATGGTGGTCATCATGACCGCAGGTGCCGTGCTGGTGATGTGGTTCGGTGAGCTGATCACCGACCGCGGTGTGGGTAACGGCATGTCACTGCTGATCTTCGCCGGTATCGCCACCCAGCTGCCCGCCCAGGGTATGCAGATCCTGCGCAGTTCCGGCGGATTCGTCTTCGCCGGAGTCGTCGCCGCGGTGCTGCTGCTCGTCGTCGCCGTGATCTTCATCGAGCAGGGTCAGCGCCGCATCCCGGTGCAGTACGCCAAGCGTATGGTCGGCCGGCGCCAGTACGGGGAGACGTCCACCTACCTGCCGCTCAAGGTCAACCAGGCCGGCGTCATCCCGGTGATCTTCGCGTCGTCGATCCTCACCGTCCCGATCCTGATCACCCAGATCATCCAGTCCGGCAACGCCGGCCAGGAGGACAACTGGTGGAACCGCAACGTGATGACCATGCTGTCGGACCCGTCCAGCTGGACCTACATCGTGATCTTCGCGTTGCTGATCATCTTCTTCTCGTACTTCTACGTGTCGATCCAGTACGACCCGAACGACCAGGCCGAGAACATGAAGAAGTACGGTGGGTTCATCCCGGGTATCCGCCCGGGGCGGCCGACCGCCGAGTACCTCTGGTACGTGATGACGCGTCTGCTGCTCGTCGGTTCGGTGTATCTCGCCGTCATCGCCGTTCTCCCGAACGTGGCGATTACGATGGGACTCGCCTCTGACGGCGCAGCCTCCAGTCTGGGTGCGTTCGGTGGTACCGCTATCCTGATTATGGTCTCGGTCGCTCTGACCACGGTCAAGCAGATCGAGTCCCAGCTCATGCAAGCCAACTACGAAGGATTCCTCAAATGAGACTCGTTCTCCTCGGCCCTCCCGGTGCAGGTAAGGGTACGCAGGCCGCCATCCTCGCCGATTCGCTGGGCGTGCCGCACATCTCCACGGGTGATCTCTTCCGCGAGAACATCTCCAAGGAGACCGACCTGGGCCGTCAGGCGCAGGAGTACATGGACGCCGGTAAGCTCGTGCCGACCTCGGTCACCGCGGACATGGTCAGCAAGCGCCTGGACCAGGAGGACGCCGCCGACGGCTTCCTGTTGGACGGTTTCCCCCGCACGGTCGAGCAGGCCGAGATCCTCGCCGGGATCCTGGAGGGCAAGGGCACCGCTCTGAACAACGTCCTGAACTACCAGGTGTCCGAGGACGTCGTGGTCGAGCGCATGCTCGCCCGCGGTCGCAGCGACGACACCGAGGAGACGATCCGGACCCGTCTGCAGGTCTACCGGGACGAGACCGCCCCGCTGATCGACTACTACTCCGACATCATCGTCAACGTCGACGCCGAGGGTACCGTGGAGGACATCTCGTCCTCGACGCTGGACGCCCTGGACCGCTGACGGTAGGCCGGGGAAAGCAGACGGGTAGTTGATGGGATTCCGTAGGAAGAGCAGGGTCATCACCGGGAAGACCCCGGGTGAGCTCGACGCCATGCAGGCGGCGGGCGAGATCGTCGGACGTGCACTCCAGGCCGTCCGTGCGGCGGCGGCCGCGGGTGTCAGCACCCTCGACCTCGACGCCGTCGCCGAAGAGACGATCCGTGCGGCCGGCGCCGTACCCACGTTCAAGGGGTACGGCGGATTCCCGGGCAGCATCTGCTCCTCGGTCAACGACATGATCGTCCACGGGATCCCGGACGCCGCCACCGTACTGAAGGACGGGGACCTGGTCTCCGTCGACTGCGGTGCCACACTCGACGGCTGGGTGGGCGACTCCGCCTGGACTTTCGCCGTCGGCGGCGACGACACGTTGACGCCGGAGGACCTGAAACTCAACCAGGCCACCGAGTGGGTCCTGTACGAGGGGATCACGGCGATGGTCCCGGGCAACCGGCTGACGGACGTCTCCTGGGCCCTCGAGGAGGCCACCGGGCGCGCCGAGGAGAAGTTCGATGTCTCCCTGTACATCGTCGACGGGTACGGCGGGCACGGCATCGGCCGTGAGATGCACGAGGAGCCGTACCTCGCGAACGAGGGCGACCCCGGCAAGGGGCCGCTGATTGAGGCCGGCAGCACGTTGGCCATCGAGCCCATGCTCGCCCTCGGTACCGTGGAGTCCTACGTGCTCGACGACGACTGGGGAGTGAAGACCCTGGACGGGTCGCGTGCGTCCCACTGGGAGCACACCGTGGCCGCCACGGAGGACGGCCCGCGGATCCTGACCCCGAGGTACTGAGCCCCCGCACCCGAGCGAGCCCCACCGGCCCTGGGCGTGACGAATGCATTCCATTTGTCATGCGCAGGGCCGATGCCGTATCGTGGGTCGTTGGTGTGGACACTTGGGCACTGCGAGACCGCAGACCGTCCGTCCCATCACACGAGACCAGACCTTAAAGGCCCGCCGTCACCGGCGGGCCGGGAAAAGTGGAGGATATGGCTAAAGAAGGCGCCATCGAGGTTGAGGGCAAGATCATCGAGCCCCTGCCGAACGCGATGTTCCGCGTTGAGCTGGACAACGGGCACAAGGTGCTCGCACACATCTCCGGCAAGATGCGTCAGCACTATATCCGTATCCTCCCCGAGGACCGGGTCGTCGTGGAGCTCTCTCCCTACGACCTGACCCGTGGCCGGATCGTCTACCGCTACAAGTAGGCAGACCGTCCGACCTCCACTACTGGTCGCACAGTCATTCAGCCTCCACATATCCAGCCGGTGGCCCGACAGTCCCTCACGGGACACGGGTACCGGACAACCACCTTCGGCCGCGGCGGCTGAAGCCCGCCGTCCCCTCCCCGCCTCCGGGCCGGGGGGACGGAAAACCGGGACGTGTGTGGAGAAAACCGCCGCTGTAATCCGGAAGGAACTGCCATATGGCACGCCTTGCTGGTGTCGACCTCCCGCGCGACAAGCGCATGGAGGTTGCACTCACCTACATCTACGGCATCGGCCCCGCCCGAGCCACCGAGCTGCTGGAGAAGACCGGCATCTCTCCCGACCTGCGGTCCAAGGACCTCACGGACGAGCACATCTCCACTCTGAGGGACGCGATCGAGAGCACCTGGAAGGTCGAGGGCGATCTTCGCCGCGAGGTCCAGGCCGACATCCGTCGCAAGATCGAGATCGGTTGCTACCAGGGCATCCGCCACCGTCGTGGCCTGCCCGTGCGCGGCCAGCGCACCAAGACCAACGCTCGTACGCGTAAGGGCCCGAAGAAGACGATCGCAGGAAAGAAGAAGTAGTCTATGCCTCCCAAAGCACGCTCCGGCGCGCGCCGTACCGGCCGCCGCGTCGTAAAGAAGAATGTGGCCCACGGCGCCGCATACATCAAGTCCACCTTCAACAACACCATCGTGTCCATCACGGACCCGAAGGGTGCAGTCATCTCCTGGGCCTCCTCGGGACACGTCGGCTTCAAGGGCTCCCGTAAGTCCACGCCGTTCGCCGCGCAGATGGCCGCCGAGTCCGCGGCCCGCAAGGCGATGGAGCACGGCATGAAGAAGGTCGACGTTTTCGTCAAGGGCCCGGGATCCGGCCGCGAGACCGCCATCCGTTCCCTGTCCACCGCCGGCCTCGAGGTCGGCACGATCTCCGACGTGACCCCGCAGCCGCACAACGGCTGCCGTCCGCCGAAGCGTCGTCGCGTCTAGAAGAAAGGATAGGGATACCACATGGCTCGCTATACCGGATCCGCCACCCGTAAGTCCCGTCGCCTCCGCGTCGACCTCGTCGGCGGCGACCGCTCCTTCGAGCGCCGCCCGTACCCCCCGGGACAGGCCGGCCGCACCCGCATCAAGGAGTCGGAGTACCTGACCCAGCTGCAGGAGAAGCAGAAGGCCCGCTTCACCTACGGTGTCATGGAGAAGCAGTTCCGCCGCTACTACGCGGAGGCCAACCGTCGTCCCGGCAAGACCGGTGACAACCTGGTCATCCTGCTGGAGTCCCGGCTGGACAACGTCGTCTACCGTGCAGGCCTGGCCCGCACCCGTCGGCAGGCACGTCAGCTCGTCTCCCACGGCCACTTCACCGTGAACGGCAAGAACATCAACGTGCCGTCCTTCCAGGTCTCCCAGTACGACATCATCGACGTCCGGGACCGCTCCCGCTCGATGCTGTGGTTCGAAGAGGCCCAGGAGCTCCTGGTCGACGCCGTCGTCCCGGCCTGGCTCCAGGTCGTGCCGTCCACCCTGCGCATCCTCGTGCACCAGCTGCCCGAGCGCGCCCAGATCGACGTGCCGCTGCAGGAGCAGCTCATCGTCGAGTTCTACTCCAAGTAGGACGGTCGGTCGCACCACCGCCGCCCACCGCCGCACCTGTGGCCGGTGGCGGTTCCCGTCAAGATCCGTTGTTCATCTCTACGGCGTCAAATAACGGTCGCCAACAAGGAGAAGCAGAATGCTCATTTCACAGCGCCCGGCGTTGAGCGAAGAGTTCGTCAGCCCGTCCCGTTCCCGGTTCGTCATCGAGCCGTTGGAGCCCGGTTTCGGCTACACGCTCGGAAACTCCCTGCGCCGTACCCTGCTGTCGTCCATCCCGGGCGCGGCGGTCACCTCCATCCGGATCGAGGGTGTGCTCCACGAGTTCACCACCATCCCCGGCGTGAAGGAGGATGTCTCCGACATCATCCTGAACATCAAGTCCCTGGTGCTGTCCTCGGACTCCGATGAGCCGGTCACGATGTACATCCGCAAGGAAGGCGCCGGTGAGGTAACCGGGGCAGACGTCGTCGCCCCGACCGGTGTGGAGGTCCACAACCCGGACCTGCACATCGCGACCCTCAATGAGCAGGGCAAGATCGACATCGAGCTCGTCGTCGAGCGTGGCCGCGGGTACGTCCCGGCCGCACCCACCACCGGTGAGATCGGCCGTATCCCGGTCGACCAGATCTACTCCCCGGTGCTGAAGGTCAGCTACAAGGTCGAAGCCACCCGTGTCGAACAGCGCACGGACTTCGACAAGCTGGTCATCGACGTCGAGACGAAGAACTCCATCACCGCCCGCGACGCCATGGCGTCGGCCGGCAAGACCCTGGTGGAGCTGTTCGGTCTGGCCCAGGAACTCAACCTGGCTGCCGAAGGTATCGAGATTGGCCCGTCCCCGATGGAGACCGAGCACATCGCCGCCTACAGCACCCCGATCGAGGACCTCGACTTCTCCGTGCGGTCGTACAACTGCCTGAAGCGTGAGGACATCCACACCGTCGGCGAGCTCGCCGGCCGGACCGAGTCCGACCTGCTGGATATCCGCAACTTCGGCCAGAAGTCCATCAACGAGGTGAAGGTTAAGCTCGCCGAGCTGGGCCTGGGTCTCAAGGACGCGCCCGAGGGCTTCGACATCAACGACATCGAGGGCTACGACCCGGAGTCCGGCGAATTCGTCGACACCGAGGGCGAGGACATCGCAGAGTAGTCCCTCTGCACGGGAACCGCCGTCGGCTGTGCCGGGTGGACCAGCGGTGTGGACACCGACATCGCGCTTGACACAGTCTGACTAGAGAAACACACGAGGAGAAGTTATGCCTACCCCGAAGAAGGGTGCCCGCCTCGGCGGATCTGCTTCCCACCAGAAGAAGATCCTCGCCAACCTGGCAGCTCAGCTGATTGAGCACGGCGCCATCAAGACCACGGACGCGAAGGCCAAGGTCCTGCGTCCGTACGTCGAGAAGATCATCACCAAGGCGAAGAAAGGTACCGTCGCCGACCGCCGCAACGTCCTGAAGCTCATCACGGACAAGCAGGTCGTGGCCTACCTGTTCAACGAGCTCGCGCCGAAGTTCGAGGGCCGTAACGGTGGTTACACCCGCATCATCAAGCTCGAGAACCGCAAGGGTGACAACGCTCCGATGAGCCAGATCTCCCTGGTCCTCGAGGAGCTCGCCTCCACCGAGGCGACCCGCGCGACCCGCGCCGCCGCATCCAAGGCAGCCGACACGGCTGACGAGGCTGCCGAGGACGCACCGGTCGTCGAGGCCGACGAGGCCACCGACGCCGCTGCCGCCGACGAGGCAGCTGAGGCTGAGGCAGCCGAGGGTGCCGAGGAGACCACCGGGGAGAAGTAGTCTTCCCCCGGTAGGCCGTCCCGACCGCGTCACCGCACACGCCCGCCCCCACCGTCACCACGGTGGGGGCGGGCGTGTTCTGTCGCGTGTTCTGTCGCGGCGTCCGGTCGGCAGGTTGGTAGAGTCGTGGCTTGTGTTGACCTACCGATTCGCCGGCGTGTTGCTGTTCCTCAGCGGCCTCGTCACGGGATTCGGGCACGTCGTCGCCTTGTGGAGCTGGCGTGGCCTGTACTCCTTCACCGACAACCGTATCGGCGACTTCACGGTCACCGAGTGCCAGGTCCTCCGCGACAACCTGGGCACAAGGTACGTCTGCAACCCGGCCTACCTGGTGACCAACACCGCCTACGTGGCCGGCGCGTTCATCATCGTCGTCGCGGCCGGGGTGATGTGGCTGGCGGCCGGTAGGGAGGGCCACCGCTCCGTGCGGATCCCGGCGGTGCTCGCCGGGGGTGCCGGGGCGACGGCCATGCTGGCCGGACTGTTCCCCTACGACGTCTCACCGGCGATCCACGACCTGTCGATGCTGGTGCACGCCATCCTGATGTGGTCGTTCATGGCGTTCCTCACCGGAGTGGGGTCGGCGCGCACCGCCGGTGGACGCGGCCCGCACCCGTTGATCTACGGCGGGTATCTGCTGATCACCCGCTTCATGCTCGCCGCCTCGGTGGTGGGGCTGCTCGCCCTGTTGCTGCTCGGTCCACGGGGCCTGCCCGGTGCCTACGAGAGGCTCGCCTTCGACATGCTGACGGCGTGGCTGATGGTCATCGGGGTATGCATGTACTCGCTCGGCGGGGCCGCCGACCAGGAGAGCCGCCGTGTGGCCGACATGGAGGCGGACGGGACGGTGATGACCGGCGACCACGACGGCCCCCGCCGGGACCCGGGGTTCACCGCGGCACTGACCCAGGGGTGGGGGCGACGGCGCCACCCGGACGACAGGGACGACAAGAAGGAGAACGACCGATGACGGACACCGTCCGCGTCCGCCTGGACGTGGCCTACGACGGGACGGATTTCCACGGCTGGGCGCGCCAGAAGGGCCCCCAGGCGGGCCTGCGTACCGTCGCCGGTGTGCTGGAGGACGCGTTGTCGCTGGTCGTCCGTGAGCAGGTGGAGCTGGTCGTCGCAGGACGGACGGACGCCGGTGTCCACGCCAACGGCCAGGTAGCCCACGTCGACCTCCCGGAGAGCGCCTTCCGCCAGCGTTCCCTGGACCGCCCGGAGGCGTTGGTGCGCCGTCTGTCGCGGATGCTGCCGGAGGACGTCCGGCTGCACGGGGCGACCGCGGCCCCTGCCGGCTTCGACGCCCGGTTCTCGGCGCTGTCCCGCCGCTACGTGTACCGGGTCACCACCGCGGCCGCCGGGCCGCTGCCGTTGCGGGTCCGTGACACCGCGGTGTGGCGGCACGACGTCGACCTGCCGGCGGTGCAGGCGGCGTCGGACGTCCTGGTCGGCCTGCACGACTTCGCCGCGTTCTGCCGGCACCGTCCCAACGCGACCACGGTCCGGGACCTGCAGGAGTTCCACTGGCGGGACGTCTCGACGGCGACCGAACCGTCCACCTACGAGGCGACGGTGGTGGCGGACGCCTTCTGCTGGTCGATGGTGCGTTCCCTCGTCGGCGCGGTGCTGACGGTGGGTGAGGGCCGGCGCGGCAGCGGGTTCACCGGGGGGCTGCTGGAGGAACGGTCGCGCAGCTCGTCCGTCCCGGTCGCGCCGGCGTGCGGGTTGAACCTGGTGTCCGTGCAGTACCCGCCGGAGGACGAGATGGCGGCGCGTGCGGACGTGACCCGTGACCGTCGGGCCCCGGTGGAACCCGGCTCCTGACCGGCCCCATGCCTTCCGCGTTGAACCGCGGCGGATTGTGTGGCACGGTGGTCCGGGTAGAGGCGGCCGACCGGGCCGTCGGAGCCGACAGGGAAGGCAGGTGAGGTTTCCGTGAACTGTGACAGTTCCCCTCACAGACAGCGCAGCGCGCCTTCCCTGCAGTACGGCCGGTCGACCTGACCGTGAGCTGAGCCGTGTGCACGTGTGGGCGCGTACCCCCGCCACACCCGTGACAGACACATGAGAACCATCGAGGACTCAGCATGGACACCCGGCAGATTACCCACGCCGCCGATCTCTCCGCCACCGTAGAGCAGCTGGTGGAGACCCTGGTGGAGACCAAGGACTTCCCCCGCATCGTCGAGGTGGTGACACCTCTGTCGACCGAGCAGGTCGTCGCCCTGCTGGAACGGTTGTCGACCGACCACCGGGCGATCGTGTACCGCTTGTTGCCGAAGGACAACGCGATCGAGGTCTTCGAGCAGTTCTCCCCGGCACTGCAGCGTGACCTGATCCAGGGGTTGCGCGACGGGGAGGTCGCCACCATCTTCAGCGACCTCGACCCGGACGACCGGGTGTGGCTGCTCGACGAACTGCCGGCGGCACTGGCCCCGCGGCTGCTCCACGGCCTGTCCGCGAAGGACCGGCAGCTGACCTCCGAGGTGCTCGGGTACCCGAAGGGGTCGGTGGGGCGGCGGATGACACCGGAGTACATCTCCACCCGGGCCGACGTCACTGTGGGGCAGACGATGCAGCGCGTGCACGACCAGCTCGACGACGCCGAGACCGTGTACACCCTGCCGGTGCTGGACGGCAGCCGTCGGCTCATCGGGGTCGTGAGCCTGCGGGACCTGCTGCGTGCGGACGACGGTGTGCCGATCTCCGCGATCATGCAGGACGCCAGCGCCATGACCGCCTACCAGACCGCCGAAGCGGCGGCCCGGCGGTGTGCTGAGCTCGGTTTCCTCGCGTTGCCGATCGTGGACCGGGAGGACCGCCTGGTCGGGGTGCTCACCATCGACGACGCCGCCCGGATCCTCGAGCACGAGGAGACCGAGGACGCCGCCCGCCAGGGCGGCGTGGAGCCGTTGCGCCGCCCGTACCTGGCCACCCCGGTGCGTTCCCTGGTGGGGTCGCGCATCGTGTGGCTGCTGGTGCTGGCCATCGGCGCGACGCTGACCGTGCAGGTCCTGTCGATCTTCGAGGCTACGCTGGAGCAGGTCACGGTGCTGGCCCTGTTCATGCCGCTGCTCATCGGAACCGGCGGGAACACCGGCAACCAGGCGGCGACCACCGTGACCCGGGCACTGGCGTTGAGGGACGTCAGTCCCCGGGACGTGGGACGGGTGCTGCTGCGCGAGATGGGTGTCGGGGTGTCGCTGGGGGCGTTGCTCGGGGCGCTCGGCGGTGGCGTCACGACGGTGATCTACGACCCGTCCGTCGGGCTGATCATCGGGCTGACGCTCCTGGCGGTCTGCAGTATGGCGGCGACCATCGGCGGCGTCATGCCGATGGTTGCCCGGGCCGTCCGGGCGGACCCGGCGGTCTTCTCCAACCCGTTCATCAGCACCTTCGTCGACGCCGCCGGGCTGGTCGTCTACTTCATGATCGCCCGGACGGTGCTGAGCCTGTGACGGGGAGCAGCGCCGGCACCACCCGCACGAGGGCCACCATCACCAGCAGCTCGACGAGGGTCTGCGTGACGACCGCCAGCGGCGCCACCCCGTAGCCGGCGGGCAGGGCCAGCACCAGCGGCAGCACCACCAGGGAATTGCGCGTCACCCCGGTGAACACCACCGCCCGCTGCGCCGGCACGTCCGTCCCGGCGAACCGCCCCGCCACGCGTGCGGTCGTCCAGCCCACCGCCGTCATCACCACGGCGAACAGCACGTACACCGGCACCACCCGGACCACCGACGACCACGCACGGTGCGGTTCCGCGAACTGGGAGGCGACGACCACGGCGAGGGTGAGCATCATCAACGGGACCATGGCCCTGCCCACCACCGAACGCACGCGGTGTCCGGCCCGTCCGGGGACCGCCTGGGTCAGGGCGGCGGCGCAGAGCGGCAGCAGGATCAGGACGATGAACGCCTCGACGAAGGGCGCGGGGTCGATCCCCGCCACGGTCCCGGACCCGAGGAAGAGCCACAGGAACACCGGCAGCAGCGCCGTCTGCACCAGCATCAGCAACGGGGCCGCGGCCAGCAGCCGGTCGGCCGCGCCGCCGGCCAGGCCGGTGAAGACGATGACGTAGTCGACACACGGGGCGAGCAGCACGAACAGTGCGCCGACGAGCAACGCCCGGTCGTCGGCCACCAGGCGGGTCACCAGCCAGACCACCGGAGGCACCAGCACGAAGTTCACCACGGCGACGGTGACGAGGAAGCCGCCGTCGCGCAGCGTCGCCAACGCCCCGCGCAGGGGGATACCCAGGAAGGTGGCGTACAGCAGCAGTGCGAGCACCGGGTTCACCGCCGCGCCGAGCCCGTCGGCCGCACCGGGGACGACTGCCACGGTGGAGCCGACGACACCGCCGACCAGGAGCGCGCCGAGGTACAGCGGGACCTGGTGCCGCTCCAGCCATGCCACGAGGTTGTCCATTGTCGTCAGCGTAGCCGACGGTCACGCACGCAGCGGCAGGGGAGTGAACTCCACCGTCGTCCCGCCGACCTGCACCGTGCCGGCGCTCGGGCCGGTGAGGTCGACGGTCACGTCGACGGTGATGTCGACGGTGTCCCCGTCCGGCGGGGTGGCCGCCGGGCCATCCGTGTCTGTGCGCCCTGTGTCCCCTGTGTCCACGAGGACCCGGCAGCGTTGCGGGTCCCACGCGGCCTCCCAGTCCGCCCGGGAAGTGACGATGTCGACGTCCGTGCCGGGTATCCGGCCCGACGGCGGGATCGTCTGCGAGACCACGCTGGCCGTGGCCCCGTGCACCACGGTGGTGGTCCCCGGCGGAAGGTGCAGGACCACCGGTGCCCCGTAGACGTCGGTGCCGACCATCCACCCGGGCAACGGGGTGACCTGCAGCGGGCCTGCGGCGTCCTCGGCAGGGGTGCGTAGGCGCATCCCCGGGGGCGCGGCGTCCAGCCGCGAGGCCAGGAGCCCGCAGCCGGCGGCGGCCCACCGCATCCGGGCGGCGGCGCCCTCGGGGACCCCGACCAGGCACTGCGTCGGCCGGCGTAGCAGGGAGGCCACCCCGGAGTAGGACCGTTCCACCCGGGTGGCGGCACGCGGAGCCGGGGCGATCGCGGTCGTCAGACCGGCCGCCCCCTCCTCCACCCGCAGGCCCGCGGCCAGACGGTCCAGGACCCTGTCGTCGAGCACGACCGTCGGGGGGTGCTCCACCGGCTCGCCCCACAGACGCGGGTGCGGCACGTGCATCCGGAACCACACCACCGGATCGTCCCCGCCCCGTCCACCGACCTGCCGGTGGTACCACCGTAGACGTGCGACGAGTCCCGCTCCCCACGGGAGCCCTGACTTTCCCGTCGTCCCAGATTTCCCAGATTTCCCAGATTTCCCAGACTTCCCCGACAACCCCGTCCATCCCCCTTCAACATCCCCGTGACATGCAGCGGGACACACCCCTGTGCCCCCGTGGCCCGGTACCCCGCTGGTATGCACCCGTGTGCCGGCACCGTGCTGTACCATCCGCAAGCATAGGCACACTGTGCCGGGGGACACAACAGGGGGATCGAACAGATGAGGACCACAGGTCTGCAGGTGTCCGGCTACGCGTTCCTGCTGCGGCGGACGGAGCTGGCACTGGTCACCGGGGATGCGCGCATGGCGCACGACCCGCTACGTACCCAGCGGCGGGCGACCGGGGTGGGTGTCCTGCTCACGCTGCTCGTCTGCGGGGGCATGCTGCTGGTGGCGATGCTGCGCCCTCAACCCGCCGTCGACGACGCCGGCCTCGTCGCCGACGAGGCCGGCACGCTGCACGTGCGGGTCGGCGAGGCCTTCCATCCGGTGACCAACGTCGCCTCGGGACGGCTGCTGCTCGGCGCGGCGGAGGACGTCACCACCTCGACGTCCGACCAGCTGGCACGGTTCGCCACCGGGCCCGCCCTCGGCATCCCGGACGCCCCGGGGCTGGTCCCCGCACCCGCGTCCGCCTGGGCGCGGTGCGCGGACGGGGTCGTCGCCGCCCCGGCCCTCGCCGACGCCGGACCGGTGGTGCTCGACGCCCCGTCGGGGACGTGGCTGGCCGTCGACGGCCGGCGGCTGCTGCTGACCGAGGGGCCGGTGCTCGCCCGGGCGCTCGGTGCCACGCCCGTCCCCGTCGCCGAGGACGTGCTGGCGGTGCTGGACCGCGGGCCGGACGTCGCGCTGACGTCGCTGCGGCAGACCGCACGTTCCGGTGACCGGGTCTTCCTCACCGGGGACGACGGCGTCGCCGAGGTCACCGGCGCGCGCCGGGCGATCGCCGAGGCGCTCACCGGGGCACCGGTGGTCGAGGAACTCCCGGTCCTGCTGTCACGCCCGGAGGTCGGCGGGGTGGCCGCACTCGACCAGGTCCCGCCGGACCTGGAGCTCGCCGACCTGGCGGCGTCGGGCGGTCCGGGTGGTTCAGGTGGTTCAGGTGGTCCGGGTGGTTCAGGTGGTTCACGCGAGGTGTGTATCGGGGAGCATGTCGTGGACGCCGGCGACCTGGAGTCCACCGGGGTGGGGGTGCCGGTGCCCGGGGAACACTTCGTCGGCCCGCGCGGCACCTCCACGGTGCTCACCGAGCGCGGATTCGTGCTGGTCAGTGAGACCGGGGTGCGCTACTCGGTGACCTCGGCCGAGGACCTGAAGGTCCTGGGCCTGGTGGACGGGGAGAGCGCCGGGGAACCGGAGACGGTGGCCTTCCGGGTGCTGGAGGGGCTGCCCGACGGTGGGGTGCTCACCGAGGAGCGGGCCAGCCGGACGGTGTCGTCGACAGACACGCCCGGGTGGTGACGGGCCGGGCCCGGCTACCTCCGTACCCGCAGGATCCCCCTGGTGAGCAGGGCTACGGCCACCGCGGCACCGAGGAGCAGGGGGATCCTCAGGTCACGGGGGGCAGGGGCTGTCCGTGTCACGGTGACCTCCTCCGGGACGGCGTACCGGGTGCCGGGCGCCGCCTGCAGGGCCGGATCGCCGCTGGTTTCGCCGGCCTCCCCGGCCTCCCTGTCGTCCCGGCTGTCCAGGGCGGCACTGACCGCGCCGACCGGGGAGACCACCGGCACCACCCCCTGCTCGGCGGTGTCGACGAGCAGTGAACGGACCTGGGCCGCGGTGAAGTCCGGGCGGACCTGCCACACCAGTGCCGCCGCCCCGGCGACTACCGGGGCGGCGAAACTCGTCCCGGAGAACGGGGCGGGGTCCCCGACGATCGTCCGCGCCACCGCGTCCCCGTCCGGCGGACCGTCGTCACCGGAGGTGTCCAGCAGGGCCGACACTGGCCCACCGGGTGCGTGGAGCTCCACCCAGTCGCCGGGCACGGAGTAGTCGGCGGGGCGACGTCCCGCGTCGAGGTCCACCGGGTCGCGGGCGTCGACCCCACCGACGGCGAGGACCCCGGGCAGCGCGGCGGGGTAGGGCCTCTGGTCCTCCCGGCACTGGCCGGTGTTGCCTGCGGCGGCCACGATCAGCAGCCCGGCCTCCTCGGCGGCGGTCACGGCAGCCCTGAGCTCGGCGGTGTCCTCGCAGGCGACGACGGAGATGTTCACGATCCTGACCCCGTGCCCGTCGGCGCCGGCACGGGCCCGGTCGAGGGCCACGACGAGGTCGGCGACGGTGGTGTCGGTGCCGCTGTCACCCTGGCGGACAGAGACGATCCCGCTGTCCGGGGCCACGGTGCGCAGCGTCCCGGCCACGGCGGTCCCGTGCAGCAGGCACCGGTCCCGGTCACCGGGACGCTCCGCGACGATCCCCGGGGCAGCGGCCCCGGTGTCGACCACCGCGACGCCGACGCCACCGCCGGTGGCCAGGTCGTGGGGCAGGTCCACGTCGAGGGGCAGGGGATCGCCGAACACGGGCTGGTCACACCGGGGCTGACTGTCGGCCTGCGGAACCGCCACCGTGCCGAGAACCAGCGCGGGCAGCAGCACGGCACCCCGCCACCGGAGCGTCCTGTCTCCTGTCCTGTCTCCTGTCCGTGGCGTCATCCGATGCCCCGGATGACGCCGAAGAGCCCGGTGGTCGCGATGAGCAGCGGCACACAGGCGGTGAATGCCAGGGTCTCGAGGACGTCGAGGACCCGTCCGGCCAGCGGCGAGGTCACCCGGACCGCGGGCAGCGCGACAGGCGCCAGTGCCAGCAGCATCCAGGGCGGCGGCAGCTGCAGGGTGGTCCAGAGCAGCAGCGCCGTGGAGGTGACCGTCACCGCGACGGCATGGACCGGGCGGGTCGCCCGCGCCGACAGACCGAGCGCGGCGACCGCGAGCAGCGCACCCTGCTCCCACCCCGGCGACGACCCCGGCTCCAGCCCAAGCGGGACCAGTTGGACGGCACCGGCGAGGATGACGACACAGCAGGTCACGACGATGGCGGAGTGCAGGCGCATCGCCTGCGCCGCGACGACCGGGCCACGGTCACCGACGGCACCGGCTGTACCGTCGGTGCCACGTCCGTCCTGCGTGCTCCGCCGACCGGTGAACAGGCCGGTCGCGGGGATCCGCGGCAGCGTGATCCCCGCCAGCCCCACGGCGAGCTGCCCGGAGAATGTCAGCGCCGACACCGCGAGCAGCGTCGTCAGCCCCGGTGACACGTTCACCGCGGCCGCGGCGGCCAGACCCACCGTCACGGTACGCACCACCCCGCCCCGCCACACCGCGAGAGCCGCGACGACACAGGCGGCCAGCACGTTGACCTGCAGGCCCAACCCGAAACCGAGGACCGCTGCGACACTGACGTACCGGCGGTCGGACAGGGACAGTGTCGCGGTCGCCAGGGTGGCCAGGAGCAGTACCGCGACGACCGGCAGCACCCCGGTGGGGTCGGTACCGTCGAGCAGGCCGCGCGCCCGGTCGCTGACCTCCAACGGGTGCCAGTGCACCCGGTCGGCGGATCCCCACACCGGCGCCCACACCACCGCGCAGGCCACGGCGGCACCCAGGGCGGCGACCCAGGCCGCCGGTGACCCGGTGACCGGAGTGCTCAGGTGCCCGACGTCGTCGACCGGTGGTGGCGGCAGCCCGTCGCGGTCCAGGGTGAGGCGCTCACCGGGACGGACTGCGGCGTCGGCCAGGGAGTGTTCGGGGCGCAGCACGCCCAGTGGGCCGGACAGCCGCCACACCTCGCCGGGCGTGGCCTCGACCAGGTGGGGGATCAGTTCGGCGACCGGCACGGTGTCGGCGACGGTGGCCTCGACGGTGCGGGCGTCGTCGCTGTCCGGGCAGACGGTGATGCTCACGGCGATCATGGTGGGTTCCTCCCCCTGGTGTCGGTGTACCCCACGGCCGACCGCGTCCCCCTGACGCGTCCCCGACGGCCGTGGTCGGTTGACTCGGGAGTGTACAGTCTGTGGGCGACAGCTGTCGCGCAGGGGGCGCGGCAGGGGGACGCGAGGGGAATTTCGCCGATGAAGTCACAGGCTCCACCGACACTGCCGAAGAACAAACAGCCGTTCATCCGGATACTCATGCCCGTGGTCATGGTCATCGCCGTGGTCGGCATGGTCGCCGCGATGGTGCTCTCCGGGATGGGACGCTCACCCATGGCGTTCATCTTCCCCCTGATGATGCTGGGCAGCCTGGCGATGATGATCAGCCCCGGTGGGCAGGACGTCGACGAGATACGCCGTGGGTTCCACCGGCACCTGGACGCGCTGTCGGATTCCCTGCACCGGGCGCGCCGGGCACAGTGGGAACGTGCTGCGGTGGAGCAGCCGCACCCGCAGGCACTGTGGACGTTCGCCGGCGACGGGGCCTGGGACCGGGCCGGCGACAGGGCCGGAGACACGGTCGGCGCCGGGGACGTCCGCACCCCCGAGCCGGGTGTGGTGCGTATCGGTACGGCGGTGCAGGCACCGGACGACCCGTTGGAGATCCCGGTCGACGCCCCGCCGGAGGACCTGGAGCCGGTGTGCGCCACCACGTTGCGCAACCTCGCCGGCAGCTACGCGACGATCGAGGCGCCGGTGGCCGTGGACCTGCGGGAGTTCGACTGCGTGGTCGTCATCGGCGAGGGGGCGTCGGGCCTGGTCCGGGCGATGCAGGGCCAGGCGGTCACCCGCGACGACTCGGAGGTGCGGGTCACCGGGCCACACGACCGGTGGCTCCCGGACGAGGGGTCGGTCCATGTCCGGTTCGTGCACGTGACGGACGGGACGCAGGACATCCCGGTGCCGGTGTCGGGGGCGGTGACCGTGGTGGCGGACCCGGCGTCGGTGGCCCCGGCGTGGCATGACCTGGCGGCCGACGGTGGGCTGCTGCTCCACGCGCAAGGCGGGTCCCTGTCCGCCTGGACGGTGGACGGGTGGCGTCCCTTCGCCACCGCCGACACCCTCAGCGACGTGGAGCTCGCCGGTCTGTGCCGGGCGCGGGCGGTGGCCCGTACCTCCCGGTCGGTGCTGGACGTCGCAGGCGGTGGTCTGCGTGCGGCCATCGGGTTCTCACCGTCGCCGGTGCACCTGGACATCCGGGAGTCCGCCCAGGGTGGTATCGGTCCGCACGGGCTGTGCATCGGGGCGACCGGCAGCGGGAAGTCGGAGCTGCTGCGGGCCGTGGTGACCAGCTTCGCGCACCAGCACCCGCCCGAGGAACTGAACTTCGTGCTGATCGACTTCAAGGGCGGCGCGGCGTTCGCCGGGATGGAGCGGCTGCCGCACACCTCCGCGGTGATCACCAACCTGTCGGAGGAGGCGGTGCTGGTCGACCGCATGCAGGATTCCCTGCTGGGCGAACTGCACCGTCGTCAGGAGCGGCTCCGCGCCGCGGGGCTGTCCACCGCCGCCGAGTACAACCGGACCTACCCGGGGGCGATGCCGGCGCTGTTCGTGATCGTCGACGAGTTCTCCGAACTGCTGCACGCCCGTCCGGAGTTCGCGGAGGTCTTCGCCGCCATCGGGCGGCTGGGCCGGAGCCTGCAGATCCACCTGCTGCTGGCCAGTCAACGGCTGGAGGAGGGCAGGCTGCGCGGGTTGGAGTCGCACCTGTCGTACCGCATCGCCCTGCGGACGTTCTCGGCGACGGAATCGCGCCAGCTCATCGGTTCGACCGCGGCGCACGAGCTGCCGGCCACCCCCGGGGCGGCGATCCTCAGTTCCATCGGCCAGGTACGGTTCCAGGCGGCCTACGTGTCCGGTCCTGAAGCGCCGTTGGATTCCCGGCTGGTGCGCGAACTCGGTGTGGAACCGGAGGCGGCGGGTACCACGATGGACCTGGTGATCGACCGGTTGGCGGGCCCGAACCGAAATCCGATCTGGTTGGAGCCGCTGCCGGAACTGCTGCCGGCCAGCGCGGTGATGGGCGACGGTGCGGAGTCCGGTGGAGAGGGGACGACGGCAGCGACACAGGCGGCACAGGCGGCACAGCAGGCACAGCCGGCACTGACCGTGCGCCTGGGGCTCGAGGACCTGCCGTTCGACGGGGTCCAGCGCCCGTTCGTCCTCGACCTGCGCCGCCGTCACTGGGCGGTGGTGGGACAGCCGGGGACGGGGAAGACGACGCTGGTGCGCTCGCTGGTCGTCGGCCTGGCGCTGAGTTCCCCCGGGGTGGGGATCTACGTGGTGGACCCGGGTGGTTCCCTCCGCGACCTCGAACGGCTCCCGCAGGTGGCGGCGGTGGTCGGGGCCGATCTTCTGCCACGGTTGCTCGACGAACTCGAGCAGGACGAACACGACAACGACGCACCGGGGACCACTCCGGAGGGGACGCCCGGGGCGTCCCGGCACCGGGTGCTCGTCGTCGACGGGCTCGACGCGGTGGGCGAGGAGGACCGCAGACTCGCCGCCCTGGTCGCCGCGGGGATGGAACGGGGCGTGCACGTGGTGGTGACCTCCCTCCGGTGGACCTTCCGGCCGGGCCTGCGCGACCTGCTCACCGGGGCGGTCGAGCTGCGGCTCACCCCGTCGGACTCGGTGTTCCGTGACGCCCAACGCACGCTCCCGGACCACCCGGGGCGGGGCGTGTCACCCGACGGGAAGCACCTGCAGGTCGCCTACTCGGACGCGCAGGACATCGAACACGCCCGCAAGGTCAGTGCAGAGCGTGGGGAACCACTGCGCACGATGCGGGTGCTGCCGGAGCTGGTGTACGTCGGCGACCTGGAGGAGGCACCGGAACAGCCCGGGGGACAGGGACTGCCCGTCGGCGTGGGTGGGGCACGGTTGTCCACGGTCACCTGGGACATCGGTACGTTCCCCCACCTGACCGTGGTCGGGCAGTCACGGGCGGGGGCGACGACCACCCTGCATACCGTCGCCCGGGCAGCGGCAGCGCGCCCCGGCACCGAGGTCCTGTCCACCGACGTCCGTCGGGGCCTGCTCGGCGCGCCGGGGTACCGGTCGGTCGCGTCGTTCACCACGGTGTTGACCCGGTGGGTCGAGGAACTCACCGCACGGGTCCCCGGTGAGGACGTGGAGCTGACCCCGGAGAGTCTGCGCCACCGGTCGTGGTGGAGCGGTACCGACCGGGTGATCGTGGTGGACGACCTGGACCAGTCCGCGGACCTGGCGTCGGTGGTGGACCTGCTGGTGCCGCTGCTGCCGCATGCCGCGGACATCGGCCTGCACCTGGTGACCGCGCGGCGTAGCGCGCTGGTGGGTCGTAGTGCGTTCACCCCGTTGATGCAGGGCACCCGGGACCGTACGGCGTGGGTGGTCCTGTCGGCGCCGAGAGAGGACGGGCCGGTCGCCGGGCAGGTGCTGGCGCCACGCCCGCCGGGCCGGGCGGTACTGGTCCAGGGCTCGGCGGAGGAGATCCAGGTGGCGGTCAGCGACGTCGGGCGGGAACCGGTACCTGACGGGGTTCACGGCGCCGGAGTCGTGGAGGTGGGCTCATGAACGCCGGGATGGTCGCGTCCGCGGTGGCGCTGACGGAGTCGGGGATCCTGGTCAACGGACTCTGCGCCACCGACCTGCTCAGCGGCTTCGAGGTCCGCTGTGCTGATTCTCCTGATTCGCCTGATTCTCCGGACGCTTCTGACGCTTCTGCCGGTGGCCCGGTGTTCCGCGGGTCGGGGGTGCCGCTGCTGCAGTTGGAGGCGGTGCGGGAACTGGTGGAGGAGGTTCTCGAGGCACGGGAGGCCGACCCCGAACTCACCAGCGCGAACCCCGTCGTCCCGCGGACGGTGTTCCCCTGGGGTATCGGCGCGTCCGTCAGCGACATCCTGGTCGCCGGCCCGGACAAGGACGTCACCGCGGCGTACCTGAGGATGACCGGGCTGCGTGCACGGACGGTGGACGTCAGCCAGGCGTTGCGTCTCGCCGGGGACCTCGCGGAGGCGCGGGCGGAGGTCGCCGACCCTGACCCGGCAGGAGCCGGCGAGCAGGCCGGCGAGGAGGCTGGCGAGGAGATTCGGGACCAGGTCGGGGAACAGGACCGGGCGGAGTCCGTCGTCGGGTCCAGGTCGAGGGGTACCCGGCCCTCCGTGCCGCCCAGGGTCGTCGTCCTCGCCGCCGTGGCACTGGTGTCGGTGGTTCTGGTGGGGCTCGTGGCGGGGGTTCTCGCCCGCGGGCCGGGTGACTCCGCGCACCCCGTGGAGGCCGGCGGTGGTGTGCAGGACGGCAGGGAGCAACCGGAGGCCACGGAGGCTACCGAGGACGGGGACGACGTCCCGGAGGATCCGTCGTGGCGCGAGTTGAGTGCGGACGGCACCGGCCCGGAGGAGGCCGGCGGTGCCCGCCACGTCACGGTGACGGTCGACGTGCCCGGGTGGAGGATGTCCGAGACCACCCCGGACAGTGAGATCTGGACGTCCGGGGACGACGGCATGCGGGTACTCATCGCCGCGAGCCCGACGCCCGTCGGTACCCAGGACGAGCTGGACGCGGCGATGCTGCGGGCACTCGACGGTCTCGACGGCCCCGGCGCAGACGGCGGGGTCGTGGTGACCGGCCGGTCACCGGTGGCCTACGAGGAACACTTCCCCGACTCGACGACGTCCTGGCGTGTGCTGCTGGTGGACGGGCACCAGGTGTCCGTCGGGTGCCAGTACCGGGAGTTCTCGGAGGACCGGCGCGAGACCTGTGGCCGGTTCGGCGCCACGGTCCGGGTCAGTGCTGCTGCCGGGTGATGGGGGTGAGGCGGTTGAACCGGGTGAGCTGGGTGACGTGTTCGGGGCCGAGCTCGTCGAGGCTGGTCACTTGCAGCAGTTTCATGGTGCGTTCGATCTGGGAGCGCAGGATGGCGATCGTCCGGTCGACCCCGTCGCGGCCACCGGCCATGAGGCCGTAGAGGTAGGCGCGGCCGATAAGGGTGAAGTCCGCGCCCAGGGCGACCGCCGCCACGATGTCGGCGCCGTTCATGATGCCGGTGTCGACGAGGATCTCCATGTCGTCACCGACGGCACGGCGGACCTCGGGCAACAGCTGGAAGGGGACCGGGGCGCGGTCGAGCTGGCGTCCACCGTGGTTGGACAGGACGACGGAGTCGACGCCGAGCTCCGCCAGCGTCACGGCGTCCTCGACGGTCTGGACGCCCTTGACCGAGATGGTCCCGGGCCACATCTCCCGGATGGTCTCGAGGTCGCCGTAGTTGATGGTGGGGTCCATCGCCGAGTCGAGCAGTTCGCCGACGGTGCCGCCGGTGGAGGACAGGGACGCGAACTCCAGCGGCGGGGTGGTGAGGAAGTCGTACCACCACCACGGGCGGGGGATGGCGTCCAGGATCGTCTTCGCGGTGAGCTGCGGCGGGATGGAGAAACCGTGGCGGGTGTCGCGCATCCGGTTACCGGCGACAGGGGCGTCGACGGTGAAGAAGAGGGTGTCGAACCCGGCCTGTGCGGCACGCTCGACGAGACCGTAGGAGATGTCACGGTCCTTCATCACGTAGAGCTGGAACCAGTTCCTGCCGTGCGGGTTGGTGGCCTTGACGTCCTCGATGGACGTGGTGCCGAGAGTGGAGAGGCTGAACGGGATCCCGGCGGCTGCGGCGGCACCCGCCCCGGCGACCTCGCCCTCGGTCTGCATGAGCCGGGTGAACCCGGTGGGGGCGATGCCGAAGGGCAGGGCGGAGGTGCCGCCGTGGACGGTGGCGGTGGTGTCGATCCGTGAGGCGTCCTTGAGGATGGACGGGTGGAACTCGATGTCCTCGAAGGCCTGGCGTGCCCGGGCGATGGAGATCTCCTCCTCCGCGGCGCCGTCGGTGTAGTCGAAGGCGGAGGCCGGGGTGCGGCGCTTGGCGATCTTCCGCAGGTCGTAGATGGTCAGTGCGGAGTCCAGACGACGTTTCCTGGCGTTGAGCTCGGGCTTCTTGAACTGCATGAGGTCGAGGATCTCGGACGGGTTGGGGAGTTGGCGCTTGACCATGGTCGGTTCCTTCGGTGTCGGTGTCGGTGTCGGTGTCGGGCAGGGGGCGGGGAGGGGTCAGGGCAGCATCCACTGCAGGACGGTGGCCTGGAGGCCGTTGATGACGCAGATCGCCGTGAGCATACCGAGACTCCACCACATCACCTTCCGGAGGATCTCGGATTCGCGTCCGGCCAGTCCCACGGCGGTGGCGACGATGGTGAGGTTCTGCGGACTGACGAGCTTTCCGACGACTCCGCCGGAGGTGTTGGACGCCACCATCAGGGCGGGATCGAGGTTCGCCTGGGTGGCGGCGGTCTGCTGGAGCGTGGCGAACAGGGCGTTGGCGCTGGTGTCGGACCCGGTGACGGCGGTGCCGAGCCACCCCAGGACCGGGGCGAAGAAGGCGAACGCGGCGCCGGCGCCGGCGATCCAGTGGCCGACCGTGATGGTCTGGCCCGACTGGTTCATCACGTAGGCCAGGGACAGGACGGCGGCGACGGTGAGGATCGAGTAGCGCATCTTCACCAGGTTCTCCCAGTAGGCCCGCGCGGCCTCGGCCGGCGAGACACGGTAGACCGCGGCCACGATCACTCCGGTGAGCAGGAGCAGGGTCCCCGGTGAGGACAGCCAGGGGAAGCCGTAGACGGTCGCGGTCGAGACGTCTCCCTCGGCGGTCAAGACGTTGCCGTCGAGACCGGGCCAGGGGAACGAGAGGTCGGTGGAGCCCAGGAAGTCCGAGACCGGCGTCCAGAGCTTGGCGACCGAGAAGACGACGATCACCAGCAGGTACGGGAACAGGGCCATCAGGGTGCGTGTGGACGTCAGTTCGCGTGCGGTGGTGTCGGCCGCGCCCCCGGCGCCGGCATCGGCATCCTCGACCGAGCCGTCCGACTCCTCCTCGCGGCGTTCGGTGAGCAGTCGCTGCCGGGCCTCGGCGGTCCCGTCGGGACGCCAGAACCGCAGCATGACCACGGCGACGGCGAGACCGGCGAGGGCGGAGATGATGTCGGTGAGTTCGACGGAGATGTAGTTGGCGGCCACGAACTGGGTGACGGCGAACACGACGCCGATGACCGTCGCGATCGGCCAGCACTGCTTCAGTCCCCGTCTGCCGTCCACCAGCAGGCACAGGAACAGGGGGACGACCACCGCGATGAACGGTGTCTGCCGTCCCACGATGCTGCCGATGTGCTCGTAGTCGATGCCGGTGAGCGCGCCTGCGGTGATGATGGGCGTGGCGATGGCGCCGAAGGCCACCGGCGCGGTGTTGGCGACCAGGACGGAGACCGCGGCCCGCATCCGGGAGAAGCCGACGGCGAGCAGCATCACGCCGGTGATGGCCAGCGGAGCGCCGAAGCCGGCGAGGGCCTCGAGCATGCCCCCGAAGCAGAAGGCGATGAGGATCGCCTGGATCCGGGGGTCGTCGGAGATGCGGTCGATCACGGCGCGCAGGTCGAGGAACCGTCCCGAGCGCACCGTCAGTTCGTAGAACCAGATGGCCGAGACCACGATCCACATGATGGGGAACAGGCCGAAGACGGCACCCTGGGTGGCGGACAGCCCGGCGAGACCTGCGGGCATCCCGTACACGGCGACGGCGACGACCAGGGACACGGCGAGGGCGGCGAGGCCTGCCCAGTGGGCACGCCAGCGCAGGACGCCGAGTGTGACGAACACCGTGACCAGGGGGAGGAGCGCGACCAGTGACGACAGGAAGAGGTTGTCCGCGACCGGCGCGAGATCTGGGAGGTAAGGGGAACTCATGGGGTCCTCGTGGGTGTCGGGGGAGTCGGTGGCATCGGTGTGGCGGGCGTCGAACGAGGTGACTCAGACCACACCAGTGGTCGGACCACAGCGTAAAGCACGGCAAGTTTTGCCGTCAAGACTTCACCGCGTCGTCTCGTCGCCGGCGCCCGGAGGGGGCATGGTAGAAAAAGACCATGACTGACGAACCTGCCTGGACACCGGTGCCGCGGATACGGACCCACCAGATGGTCGTCGAGGCCATCGAGAACCAGATCCTCACCGGCGCACTCCAGGTCGGTGACCTCCTCCCCGCCGAGCGGATGCTCTCGGAGCAGCTGCAGGTCAGCCGGGCCGCCGTCCGGGAGGCGATCAGGGTCCTCGAGGGTCAGGGGGTGTTGGAGTCCAACGTCGGCTCCGGCCTCAAGGCCGGGACATTCATCGCCGCGATGCCCTCGGAGGCGCTGTCGCGGTTTCTGCGGCTGCACGTCGCACTGTCGAACTTCGGCCTGGAGGAGGTGGTGCGGACCCGTACCATCCTGGAGGTCGAGAGCGTCCGGCTCGCCGCCGCCGAACAGGACCCCGACGCCCTGGCGGCGATGCGCGACGCGGTCGAGGACATGGACCGGCCGGGGGTGACCCGCGAGGAGTTCAACGACGCCGACACCCGGTTCCACATCGCGCTCGCCCACGGCTCCGGGAACCGGCTGTTCGCCGACATGACCCAGGCGATCCGGGAGTCGCTGAGGCTGCCGATCCTGAAGGGTTTCCGTGCGCAGGAGGACTGGGGCACCGTGGCGGACACCCTGCGCGAGCAGCACAGGGCGATCCTCGCCGCCATCGAGGCCGGCGACGTCGAGGGTGCGGGGGCGTTGATGTCGGAGCACATCACCACCGCCTACCGCGCACTGCTGGAGTAGGTGGGGAACCTTTCCGGTCGCCGGTGAGTCTCTCTACGGTGACGCCCGCCGGGACCGTGACGGCGGGCGGCACAGCGAGTCTTCACGGCAACGACAGGGGAGGGACCCATGAGCTTCAGAACAACGACCGAGGTCATGCAGGCCACGGCCGGCAAAGTCGACACCGTCAACGGCCAGGTGCAGTCCGAGCTGACCCGGCTGCAGGGCACCGTCGACGGGGTGGCGGGGGCATGGAAAGGGGAGGCGCAGGCGGCATTCGCCCAGCTCATGCTGCGGTGGCATGAGTCGGCGCGGGAACTGCGTCAGGCGCTCGACGGCATCTCGGAGAACATCCGCGGCAACGCCCGGGCTTTCCAGCAGGTGGAGGACGACAATATCGCGGCATTCCGCTGACGTCCCCGCCGGTTCTCCCGACACCGACCAACCGACTTTGCACGCAATGACAGGAACAGGCTCTTGATAAGATACGACTTCGCGCACATCGCCCAGGCGTCCGCCGACATCCACGCCACCAACCGCAATATCAACGGAATGCTCGACCAGCTCAAGGGCGACATCGCCCCGATGGTCGCCGAATGGGAGGGGGAATCGGCCACGGCCTACCAGGCGGCGCAGAAGCGGTGGGACGCCGCCGCCGAGGAGCTCAACCAGGTGCTCCAGACCATCGCACGGGCGGTGGACAACGCCAACTCGCGGATGAGCCAGATCAACACCAGCGCCGCGAACAGCTGGGCCTGACGCGGGCCGCCCCCGCGCAAGGCAGCCACCGCCACGCCGTCCTTCCCCTCCCGGGGACAGGACGGCGGTGGTTTTTGCGGACGACAGGTGCCTTCCGGTAACCTCCATCAGGTTGCGACCACCGGCGTCCGTGTCACGGACCCCCGGCGGTCGGCCCGCAGGTCCCCACCGGCCGCTGCGGGCACCTCCCCCGGTGATCTTTCGGGGACGAGGGGTCTCCCGGCTGGCAGTTCCATGAAGACCAAGGAGTCATACATGACTACTTTCCACCCGAAGAGCGGTGACCTGACCCGTAAGTGGTACGTCATCGACGCCACTGACGTGGTCCTGGGTCGTCTCGCCACCCACGCGGCAGACCTGCTGCGCGGCAAGGGCAAGCCGATCTACGCCCCCAACGTCGACTGCGGTGACAACGTCATCATCATCAACGCGGACAAGGTCCACATCTCGTCCAACAAGCGGGACCGCGAGTTCCGTTACCGTCACTCCGGTTACCCCGGCGGCCTGAAGACGCTGTCCCTGGGTCGCTCCATGGAGCTGCACCCGGAGCGCGTCATCGCCGACGCCGTTGTCGGCATGATGCCGCACAACCGCCTCAACCGCGAGTCCGCCAAGAAGCTCCGCGTCTTCGCCGGCTCCGAGCACCCCTTTGCGGCTCAGAAGCCCGAGTCCTACGAGATCAAGAAGGTGGAACAGTGACCGACAACGAGAACTACGAGGCCGAGTCCGTGGACGAAGAGGTCTTCGCCGCCACCGACGCCGTGAACGAGGAGTTCGTCGCGAGCATCGGTGACTCCATCGCCGAGTTCGCCGAGCCGGCCGAGGGTGACGACTTCGTCGCCGCCCCCACCGTCTTCGACGGCCCGATCCAGACCGTCGGTCGCCGTAAGCAGGCCGTCGTCCGCGTCCGCATGGTGCAGGGCTCCGGCCAGTTCACCTGCAACGGCCGGACCCTGGAGGAGTACTTCCCCAACAAGCTGCACCAGCAGCTGATCAAGGCTCCGCTCGTCCTGCTCGAGCGCGAGAACCAGTTCGACTTCCAGGTCAACCTCAAGGGCGGTGGCCCGTCCGGTCAGGCTGGTGCGATGCGTCTCGCCATCGCCCGCGCACTGAACAAGTACAACCCGCAGGAGCGCTCCGAGCTGAAGAAGGCCGGCTTCCTCACCCGTGACGCCCGTGCCGTGGAGCGCAAGAAGGCAGGTCTGCACAAGGCCCGTCGCGCACCTCAGTACTCCAAGCGCTGACCCCACCCGGGTCCTCGCTGGACTGCTGTGCGGCTCTGCCGCACACCACAACGCCGTCCCGTCCCCGCACCGTGTGCAGGGGTCGGGGCGGCGTTGCCTGTCGTTCGGGGTGTTGCGGGTACGACGGACTAGACTGGCACTCCATGAGCAGACTTTTCGGGACGGACGGGGTTCGGGGCCTCGCCAACAGGTCGCTGACGGCACCACTGGCACTGCGGTTGGGGGCGGCGGCGGCACGCGTGCTGACCAGCACAGGCCAGGGGTCGCAGCGTCGGCCGACAGCAGTGATCGGACGTGACCCGCGGGTGTCGGGGGAGATGCTGGCGGGCGCGTTGTCCGCCGGGATGGCGTCGCAGGGGGTCGACGTGCTGAATGTCGGCGTGCTCCCCACCCCGGCCGTCGCCTTCCTCACCGACGACTACGGTGCCGACATGGGCGTGATGATCTCCGCCTCGCACAACCCCATGCCCGACAACGGCATCAAGTTCTTCGCTGCCGGCGGACGGAAGCTCGACGACTCGGTGGAGGACGAGATCGAGGCCGCCATGCTGGAGCTGGAGGAGCAGGGCCCCACCGGTGCCGCGATCGGCCGGGTCATCGAGGAGTCCGGTGACGCCCTGGAGCGGTACCTGTTCCACCTGCAGGACGCCGCCCCGCGGCCCCTGGACGGTATCCGGGTGGTCGTGGACTGCGCCAACGGCGCGGCCAGCCTTGCGGCGCCGATGGCCTACGAGGCCGCCGGTGCGGACGTCGTGGCGATCCACAACTCGCCGAACTCGTTCAACATCAACGACAACTGCGGGTCGACCCATATCGAGGTCATCCAGAAGGCGGTCCTCGAACACCAGGCGGACCTCGGCCTGTCCCACGACGGTGACGCGGACCGGTGCCTGGCGGTGGACTCCGAGGGCAACGTGATCGACGGTGACCAGATCATGGCGGTCCTCGCCGTGGCGATGAAGGAGTCCGGTGAACTGCGCCGGAACACCCTCGTCGCCACGGTGATGTCCAACCTGGGCCTGACGTTGGCGATGAAGGAACACGACATCACCCTGCGCCGGACCAAGGTCGGTGACCGCTACGTCCTCGCCGACCTGCTGGCCAACGACTTCTCCCTGGGCGGGGAGCAGTCCGGCCACATCGTGCTCCCGTCGCACGCGACCACCGGCGACGGGACGCTGACCGGACTGCGGCTCATGGCGCGGATGGCCGACACCGGGAAGTCCCTGCGGGAGTTGGCTGACGTGATGACGGTCCTTCCGCAGACCCTGGTCAATGTGCCGGTGGACGAGAAGGAGCGGATCCACACCTCCGAGGTCGTGCGTGAGGCGATCGTGGCGGCGGAGGCGGAGCTCGGCGACACCGGCCGGGTGCTGTTGCGGCCCAGCGGAACCGAGCAGGTCTACCGGGTGATGGTCGAGGCCCCGACCTCGGCGGAGGCGAAACGGGTCGCCGGACGGCTCGCGGCCGTCGTCGTCGCCGAGGGGTAGGCGGGAACCTTTCGGGACTCCGGCGAGTCTCTCTGTGTCACGGGCCCATTCACGGGCCCATTGGCGGGCCGGCGGCGTGTGCCGGTCGGCCGCGGCGTGTGGCAGGAGAGACCGTGCAATGTCACGGGGGAGACGAAGGGGGCAGTGTGGCACCGGATATCGGGAGCCTCGACGTGGATGTCGCAGCAGCGCAGTCGGCGGTGTCTGACGCATTGGACACGGTGGGGACGAAGCAGCAGGAGATCCTGGCGGAGAGTCCGCGTCGCACGGCGGCGAGTTACGGGAAGGGCCTGGGGGACCGGGCCGTGCAGTTGGTGGAGTTGCGCCGACGCGCCCACGAGATACGGCTGGCGCACGTCGACCGGCTGCGCGCCGGACTGGAGAACACGGCGGGGACGTTGACGGCGGTCTCGGGCACCGACGAGCAGTCGCGCCGTGTGTTCGGCGCGGGGGAGGGTCGCTGATGTCTGTGGAGGCGGACCAGGCCAGGCTCGTCGCCTCGGTGGGGAAACTGGACCGGGCGGGGAGGACGGTGACGAAAGCTGCCCCGGCGGCGGTCCCCTGGATCATCACGGGACTGACTACCTTGATGGAGTTCGCCGACGGCATGTCCCTCGGCGGTGGCGACGGGAACAAGGACGGTACCGGAGGCGACTCCGGGTCGGACGGGACGTCGGGGAGCGGGAAGGGAGACGGGAAGGGAGGTGGCAGGAAGGGCATCGTCGGTGAGGTGCTGTCGACCGTGAGGGATTACGTGGTCGGTGTCAGCGGCGGCCTGTTGGCGAACCGGCTGGGCGCCGGTGGAGACGACCATGAGACCCACGAGGAGTCCGTGGACCATGCCGACGACGCCGTGTCGACGTGCGACCGGGTCCTGGAGTCCATCCAGGGGTTGTGCGCCGACGAGGTCGAGGCGTGTGTCGACGGTGCGGTGGACACCGCGATGGGCCTGTACAGCTCGGCCCAGGCGCTGCAGGCCACCGACCCGGTTGCGGCCCAGGCGATGCTCCAGGCCGCCGCACAGCTGCTGTGCTCGGCGCTGGACGGGGTCGGGACCATGGTGGAGGGGCGCAACACCCAGATGGGTGAGTGCATGGACCTCACGATCGCCGAGTGCCGTCCGGCAGCGGACGAGGGGCGCTGCCGGGTCCCGCTGGCCGCTGACCCCGCGCCGTCGGTCGAGGCACCGGACTGCGATGTCGCGCCCGTGCCCTCGGAGGTGTCCACGGTCGGGGCATCTGCATCTGCATCTGCGGCTGCGGCTGCGGCAGTGGCGCCGGCTCCGGCGACCGCCGCAACCACGGCGGCCGCTGCGGCCACGGCCGTCGCGTCGGCGGGGATCGGGTCAACGGCCACCCCACCGGCGCCGCCGTGCCCTCCACCGGTGTCCGTCCCCGGGCTCGTCGGCGAGATCAGTGGGTGGGTCAAGGGGGCGGTCGAGGGCGCGGTGACGGTGGCCGTGGAGAACGCCGGTTCGTTGATCGACATCGACCTGACCGCGTGCCCGCCCGGGACCCCGGACGGTGGAGGCGACAGCGACTGCCCTGAACCCGTCCCGGAACCCGAACCGGAACCGTGCGAACCTGTCGCCGAGCCCGAACCGGAGGAGGAACCGTGCGAGCCCGTCCCTGAGCCCGAGCCTGAGCCCGACACACCGGCACCACCCACCGTGGATCCGGAGAAAGGGTTCGACAAGAGTGCGTACCTGCAGGCCGCCGGTGGCGGAGGTGAGGCGTCGCCCGCCGCTGTGCCGGCGCCAGACAGCCCCGCGACACCTGCGCCCTCACCGGTGGGCCCGGCGGCTGTCGACGCCCCGGCTGAGGTTCATGGGTCCCCTGAGACTCCCGAGGCTGCCGAGGATTCAGGCCGGACAGAACCTCCGGAGAGCCCCGCCACGTATGACGGCTGGACCCCGGACGTGTGGACGACAGGTGAGAAATCCGGCGATGCACCGTCGGTGGCGAGGAGTGGACAGTGGTGAACACCAGGAGCCCGATAGAAGCGGCGCTGGACAGCTATGTGCAGATCGTCGGTGCCGCGACCGAGAAGTTCCAGTCACAGATGGAGGAAGCCACGCGCCTGCTGGCTGCCGCGGATGCCACCGACGACGGGGAGAGCCCCGTCGACGGGGACGACGGGCCGGGGGCGACGTCCACCGGCCCGGGGGAGAAGAAACACCTGACGGCGACCGGCCACAGACCGGCCCGCCGTCGTCCAGGGATCTTCGACTGAGCGGCAGGTGGGCAGAGGGGCCGTCCCCGCCGTCAGAGACCTGCTCAGAGGCGCAGGGCCGAATTCACCGCGTCGAGCGGGTCGGCGAACTCCGGGAGCTTCTCGAACAGCTCTCCGCGGGTCTCGATCTCGGACTTCTTGATCTCGACCTCGGGGTCGCGGAAGGCGGCGTAGTGCCTGTCGTCCTCGGCCAGGATGAAACCGGTGGTCAGCGCGCGGATGAAATCCTGCGCGGCGAACTCGAAACCACTGTTCGTCGTCAGGAACTTGCGGGTCAGCTTCTCGTGGAAGCCCGACGCCGACGCCTTCGAGATCCTGCGGAACACCGCCCGACCGCCCCACAGCGCAGCGACACGCTCCGGTTCGCCGGCCTCGATGCCGAGCGTACGGCCCGGGGCGAGGATCAGGCCCGGTGCCTGCACGTGGCGTGCCGCCCGATAGCAACTCGGCGAGGTGTCCGACGGGTGGATGGCCACCACACCGGCGACCGTCGGACGGTCACGGTAGCGCTTCTTCGCCGGCTGGGCAGGCGCCCGGCCCGTGGCCGCCAGGATCGCGGCCCCGGCACCCATCCCGTGCCCGGCGAAGAACAACTTGTTCGGGTCCACGGTGATGTTGCCGACACCCAGCCGCACCCCGGAGAGGATCTGCAGGCACGACTCCAGGTCCGAGGCGAAGCCACGGTGGTTCGGCAACACGCCACGTTCGGTGTCCGGCGCGGCGACGGCGATTCCCCAGCTGGCGAGATGCCGCAGGGTGGCGTGGTAACCGTCCGCCCCGACCCGCCAGTCGTGGCCGAAAGCCACACCGGCGATCGCCTTGCCTTCAGCAGGCGTGTAGATACGGCCGGGGATGCCGGCGAAGTCGAGTTCGCCGACCAGGACCCTGTGCGGGCCCCGCTTCTCCAACCGGGGGACCAGGTTCTTCACGTTGTCTGCCACGGGTCTCAGCCTAGTAGATCCACCCGCGGCACGGGGCGGGGGCCGTCACACCGACCGCCACGCCGAGTATCACACCGACCGCCACACCGGCCGCCACCCCGGCCGACACACCGGCGGCGACCCGGGGGTGCCACCCGCGAACCGGTGCACGGTTCACGGGTGGGGACACCTAGCAGTATTGTTGTCCGGTATGTGTGGCATCGTTGGATACATCGGAAGCGCCCGGAGCTCCGCCAAGGCACTTGACGTCGGCTTGGAGGCCCTGGCCAGGATGGAGTACCGCGGCTACGACTCCGCCGGTATCGCCGTCATCTCGGACGGCGACATCGAGGTCGAGAAGAAGGCCGGGAAGCTGGCGAACCTGCTGCAGCAGATCGCCGAGACGGGCACGGACAGGTTCGAGGGGAAGGCCTGCATCGGCCACACCCGGTGGGCCACGCACGGGCGTCCCAACGACGTCAACGCGCACCCGCACGTCTCCTTCGACGGCAAGGCCGTCATCGTCCACAACGGCATCATCGAGAACTTCGCCCCGCTGCGCGCCGAGATCGAGGCCGCGGGCATCGAGCTGACCAGCGAGACCGACTCCGAGGTCGCCGCGCACCTGCTCGCCCTGGCCTACGCGGCCGGTCCGACGGCGGGCGACCTGGAGGCGTCCGCCCTGTCGGTGCTGCGCCGCCTGGAGGGCGCGTTCACCGTCCTGTTCGCTCATGCGGACGAGCCGGGGAAGATCGTCGCGGGCCGTCGCTCGACCCCGTTGATCGTCGGCGTCGGTGAGGACGGCATGTTCCTCGGCTCCGACGTCGCCGGGTTCATCGCGCACACCCGGGAGGCCGTGGAGCTCGACGAGAACAACGCCGTGGTGATCACCGCCGACGGCTACCGCGTCATGGACTTCGACGGGAACCCGACCGAGGGGCGCCCCTTCACCATCGACTGGGACCTCGCCGCGGCGGAGAAGGGCGGCTTCGACTCCTTCATGATGAAGGAGATCTTCGAGCAGCCCGCGGCCGTGCGTGACACGCTGGCCGGGCACTACGTCGACGGGCGCGTCGTGCTCGACGAGCAGCGGCTGTCGGAGGACGACCTGCGTCAGGTCGAGAAGGTCTTCGTCGTGGCCTGTGGTTCGGCCTACCACTCCGGCCTGCTCGCGAAGTACGCCATCGAGCACTGGGTGCGCCTGCCCGTGGAGATCGAGGTCGCCAGCGAGTTCCGCTACCGTGACCCGGTCCTCGACCGGCAGACCCTGGTGGTCGCGGTGTCCCAGTCGGGCGAGACCGCCGACACCCTGGAGGCCGTGCGGCACGCGAAGCAGCAGGGCGCCCGGGTGCTGGCGGTGTGCAACACCAACGGTTCGCAGATCCCGCGTGAGGCGGACGCGGTGCTCTACACCCACGCAGGTCCGGAGATCGGTGTGGCCTCCACCAAGGCGTTCCTGGCGCAGGTGGCGGCGAACTACATCGTGGGACTGGCGCTGGCGCAGGCCCGGGGGACGAAGTTCGCCGACGAGATCGAGGCGATCTACCGGCAGCTCGAGGAGATCCCGGGCAAGATCGAGAAGGTCCTGGAGCTCAAGGACACCGTCCTGGAGCTCGCGGCGGAGCTCGGCCCGATCCCGACCATGCTGTTCCTGGGACGCCACGTCGGTTACCCGGTCGCACTCGAGGGCGCGTTGAAGCTCAAGGAGCTGGCCTACATCCACGCCGAGGGGTTCCCCGCCGGCGAGCTCAAGCACGGCCCCATCGCGCTGATCGAGGACGACCTGCCGGTGGTCGTGGTGGTGCCGTCCCCGCAGGGCAGGGAGATCCTGCACTCGAAGATCGTGACGAACATCCAGGAGATCCGTGCCCGTGGCGCCCGGACGATCGTCATCGCCGAGGAGGGCGACGAGGCCGTGCGCCCCTTCGCCAACGACCTCCTGGAGATCCCGCAGTGCCCGACGCTGCTGCAGCCGTTGCTCTCGACGGTGCCGTTGCAGTTCCTGTCGGCGGAGATCGCCCGGCAGTGCGGCAACAACGACATCGACAAGCCGCGGAACCTGGCCAAGTCCGTGACCGTGGAATAGGTCCGGGGTGCAACGGTGATGAGCGGAACCCCCGGCGACCATTCCCTCGACCATTCCCTCGCCGAGGTCGTCGTCGACCTCGGTGCCGTCGCGCACAATGTGCGGACGCTGGCACGGGTCGCCGCGCCGGCGGGCGTCATGGCGATCGTGAAGGCCGACGGCTACAACCACGGCATGGTCGACGTGGCCCGCACCGCGCTAGACGCCGGTGCCGTCGCCCTGGGGGTGGCCACCCTCGGCGAAGCGCTGACGCTGCGTGACGCCGGTGTCACCGCGCCGGTGACGGCGTGGATGTGGCTGCCGGATCCCGCGCTGGAGGACATCGCCGCGGCCTGCGCCGGCGGTGTCACCCTGGGGGTGCCGTCCGTGGCGCACCTCACCGCGGCCGTGACCGCGTCGCGGGCGTCGGTGGCGGACGGTGGGGCGCCGCTGTCGGTCGGGTTGATGGCGGACACGGGTCTGTCCCGCTCCGGTATCGAGGCCGGCCGGTGGGACGAGGCGGTGTCCCTGGCGGTGGCCGCGGTGCGCGAGGGCGTCCTCGAGGTTACCGGTGTGCTGTCGCACCTGGCCGTCGCCGACGACCCGACGTCCCCGGTGACGGATCTGCAGGCACGACGGTTCGTCACGGCCGTCGAGACGTGCCGCGCCGCGGGGCTCGAGGTGCCGGTGAACCACATCGCGAACACCCCGGCCACCTTGTCGCGTCCTGACCTGCGGCACGAGATGGTGCGTCCGGGTGTCAGCGTGTACGGCGTGTACGCCGTGGACCCGGCGGTGATCCCGGCGGGGGAGGACGGGCCCGTCGAGCTGCGTGAGGCGATGACGGTGCGGGCGCGGGTGGTCACCACGCGCGTCGTCCCGGCCGGCGAGGGGGTCAGCTACGGGCATCTCTGGCGCGCACCCCGTGACACGCGCACCGCGGTCGTGGCGATGGGGTACGCCGACGGCCTGCCGCGGAGCATGTCGGGACGGTTCGGCGTGACCATCGACGGCACCTGGTTCCCGCAGATCGGACGGGTGTGCATGGACCAGATCGTCGTCGACCTGGGCGCGGCGGACGACGACGGCCCGGGCGCGTCGGTCCGCCCCGGTGACTGGGCGGTGATCTTCGGAGCCGGGGGACGGTCGGTCGAGGAGATCGCCGTCGCCGCCGACACCATCGCCTACGAGGTGCTCACCCTGCCGCGTGGCCGGGTGCGTCGCCGCGTCCTGCCCGCCGGCGGGGCCTTCAGTGCGGGGACGGGCAGCGTCGAGGTCCGGTCCGCCGAGGCGATGCGCGCCCTCGGCCGGGAGCTCGGTGCCCGGCTGCGCGCCGGCGATGTCGTGGTGCTCACCGGTGCCCTCGGGGCGGGGAAGACGACGATCACCCAGGGCATCGCCGATGGTCTGGGTGTGCAGGGACGGGTCCAGTCCCCGACGTTCACGATCGTCCGTGAGCACAAGCCCGGCACCGGTGGCATCGGTGGCAGCGGCGGTACTGGCGCAGCCGGACGGCCGGGCCTGCTGCACATGGACGCCTACCGGCTGCTCGGCGCCGGCGCCCACGGCGGTGGCGGAGACAGTGACGACGGTGCCCCGTCGCGCGAGGTCATCCTCGACGCCCTGGAGTCGCTCGACATCGACGCGGACCTGGAGGACCGTGTGCTGGTGGCGGAGTGGGGCCGCGGTGTGGTGGAGACGCTGGCCCCGGAGCGGTGGATCGACATCGAGATCGACCGCTCCGGCGGTTCCACCGACGGTGACGACCTGGAGGACGACCTTCAGGACGACCTGGAGGACGATGTCCCCCGTGTCCTGCGTTGGCGCTGGTCACAGGGGTAGCACTTCTGAATCCCCCCGACGGTATCCCCCATGTCCAAGGAATGACTGGCGAGATTCTGTCTGTGGTGCCAGAATAGGAGACGGATCACCGTGAGGGGTGTATCCAGAGGCCCCGTCGCAATTGGAGAGTGCGACGGGGCCTCGCCTGTTCTCCGACAGGGTGCCGGTGGGGTCCGGTTCGTCGACTGTCCGGAGCTGAACGCCGCCGACTAGGATCATGTGCCATGCATGTTCTCGCGGTCGACACCTCCACCTCCTTCGTCGTCACAGGGGTGGTGGACTGCCCCGACACCACAGGCGCCACAGGTGCCACAGACACGACAGAAGCTGCCGGGCAGCCGCGCCTGCTCGCCAGCCGGGTGGAGCTCAACCCGCGGGGGCACATGGAGGTCCTCACCCCGAACATCCTCGCCTGTCTCGCGGAGGCCGGGATCACGCCGGAGGACCTCGACGCCGTCGTGGTGGGCGTCGGCCCTGGCCCGTTCACCGGCCTGCGCGTGGGGATGGCCACCGGTGCCGCCTTCGGTGACGCGCTCGGCATCCCGGTCCACGGGGTTCCCGGGCATCTCGCCACGGCGGCGGGCCCGGTCTCCGGTGCCCGTCAGCTGGTGCTCAGCGACGCCCGTCGGCGTGAGTGGTACTGGAGTCTCGTCGACGGTGCGAGCGGGACGGTGCTGGACGGCCCGGCGGTGGCCGCACCGCAGGACGTGGTGGCGCGTCACCCGGAGGCGGACGTGCTGGCGTCCCGTGAGGTCGCCGCGCGGGCCGCGGAGGTGGAGGGGTGGACGGTGACGGACACCGATGCCCGGCCCACCCCGGTCGGTTTGGTGACGGCGGCGGTCCGTGGTCTCGGGGGAGTGGGACGGCTGCGGCAGCCCGGTGAGCCGTTGCGGGCGTTGTACCTGCGGCGCCCCGACGCGGTGGAGCCGAAGGCCGTGCAGGTCTCCACGGCCCTGGACTTCAGCGGTGTCGAGTGGGAGGCCGCCCGGGAGGACGCCCAGGAGGACGCCCAGGAGGACTCTCAGGAGGACGCCCGGGTAGAGGCCCCTGGTACGGAAGCTGGTACGGAACCGGTGGACGAGCCGTCGGTGGGCAGGCTGTCGCCGGAGGCCGCCGCGCGGTGCGCCGAGATCGAGGCGGAGCTGTTCGCCGGGGACTCACCGTGGCCGGAGGCGGGCTTCGTCGGTGAGATCACCGCGCCGAACACGGTCTTCCTCGGCCTCGTCACCGGGGAGGGCACCCCGGACGAGCGCCTGGCCGGCTACGCGGGGTTGGCGAAGAACGGGCCGGCCGACGACCCGGAGTTCGAGATCCACACCATCGGCCTGGAGCCGGCCGCGCAGGGTCGGGGATGGTCACGCCTGCTGATGGACCCGCTGATGGAGTTGGCGGACCGGGAGGACGGGCCGGTCTACCTGGAGGTCAGGACGGACAACGACACCGCGGTCGGCCTCTACCGCAGCTACGGTTTCGAGGTCACCGGCACCCGCCGCAACTACTACCGTCCCTCCGGCGCGGACGCCTACACGATGTGCCGGCCGTCGCGTTCGCGGCGACTGGCCGACGCCCCGCAGCTGGTCATGGGTATCGAGAGCTCCTGTGACGAGACCGGCGTCGGGATTGTCGAGCTGTACCCCGACGGCCGGGTCCGGCAGGTGTCGAACCGGGTGGCGTCGTCGATGGAGCAGCACGCCCGCTTCGGCGGGGTGGTGCCGGAGATCGCCTCGCGGGCGCACCTGGAGGCGATGGGCCCGACGATGGCGGCGGCGCTGGACGACCTGCAGCGCGCCACCCGCGCGACCGGGGGTGCCGGCCGGCGCCGTCCGGACGCGGTCGCGGCGACCGTCGGCCCCGGGTTGGCCGGGGCGCTGCTGGTCGGTGCGGCGGCGGCGAAGGCGTACGCCGCCGCGTGGGGTGTGCCGTTCTACGGTGTCAACCACCTCGGGGGGCACGTCGCCGTCGGCACGCTCGACACCCGCGACACCGTCGACGCCCGCGACACAGCCGAGGCACCCGCCGGCGACCTCGACCGTGCGGTGGCGCTGCTGGTCAGCGGCGGGCACACCCAGATCCTGCAGGTCAACGGTGTCGGTCGGCCGATGGTGGAGCTGGGGTCCACCCTGGATGACGCGGCGGGGGAGGCCTACGACAAGGTGGCCCGCCTGCTCGGGCTCGGCTACCCGGGAGGGCCGGTGATCGACAGGCTCGCCGCGGCGGGGGACCCGACGGCGATCGCCTTCCCGCGGGGGATGAGCCGGCCGGGCGACGCCGCCTACGACTTCTCCTTCTCCGGGCTCAAGACGGCTGTCGCACGCTTCGTGGAGAAGGCGGCGGCGGAGGGGCGCAGCCTGCCGGTCGAGGACGTCTGCGCGTCCTTCCAGGAGGCGGTCGTCGACGTGCTCACCGCGAAGGCCGTGCGGGCCTGTGTCGACACCGGCGCCACGGTGATGCTGCTCGGTGGCGGGGTGTCCGCCAACCGGCGGCTGCGGGCCCTGGCGGAGGAGCGGTGTGCCGCCGTCGGGGTGCGCCTGGTGGTGCCGGCACTGCCGTTGTGCACCGACAACGGGGTGATGATCGCGGCGTTGGCGGCGCGTGTCATCGAGGCCGGGGCACCCGCCAGCTCGCTGGATGCCGCGACGGACCCGTCGATGGATGTCGAGGTGCCGGTGTTGGCACCCTCCCCGGTTGAGGGCTAGCACTTGGCAGGGTAGAGTGCCAAGTGGTTGTGTGACACACAGTTGTTCACCCGCGACGACGGCTGTGCAGGATATACCAACCGGAAAACAAGACAATTCCGATCACTGCATGTACGCAAACACGGAGGTATTCAACGTGGCTAACGTCAACATCAAGCCGCTCGAGGACCGCGTCCTCGTCCAGATCGTCGAGGCCGAGACCACCACCGCATCCGGCCTGGTCATCCCGGACTCCGCCAAGGAGAAGCCGCAGGAGGCCACCGTCGTGGCCGTCGGCCCGGGCCGCTGGCACGACGACGACGACCGCATCCCGATGGACGTCGAGGTCGGCGACACGGTCGTGTTCTCCCGCTACGGCGGCACCGAGCTCAAGTACGACGGTGAAGAGTACCTGCTGCTGAACCAGCGCGACATCCTCGCCGTCGTCGACTCCGCGAAGTAGGGCGTGACGCATGGCTAAACTCATCGCATTCGACGAGGAGGCCCGCAAGGGTCTCCAGCGCGGTGTGGACACGCTGGCGGACTCGGTGCGCGTCACCCTCGGCCCCAAGGGCCGTAACGTCGTCCTCGACAAGGCTTTCGGTGGTCCGACCGTGACCAACGACGGCGTGACCATCGCCCGCGACATCGACCTCGAGGACCCCTTCGAGAACCTCGGTGCGCAGCTGGTCAAGTCCGTCGCCGTGAAGACCAACGACATCGCCGGTGACGGCACCACGACCGCCACCCTGCTCGCGCAGGCGCTCATCAACGAGGGCATGCGCATCGTCGCCGCCGGCGGCAACCCGATCGCCGTCAACGAGGGCATCTCCGTCGCCGCCGACAAGGTCATCGAGCTGCTGGGCCAGCGTGCCGAGCCGGTCGCCGACTCCGCCGCGATCGCCAACGTCGCCACCGTGTCCTCGCGCGACGAGGGCATCGGCGCCAAGGTCGCCGAGGCCATGGACACCGTCGGCAAGGACGGCGTCCTCACCGTCGAGGAGTCCCAGTCCCTGGTGGACGAGCTCGTCGTCACCGAGGGTGTCTCCTTCGACAAGGGCTACCTGTCGCCGTACTTCGTCACCGAGGAGGAGTCGGCCCAGGCGGTCCTGGAGAACCCGGCCATCCTGCTGGTGCGCGACAAGATCAGCTCGCTGCCGGACTTCCTGCCCGTGCTCGAGCAGGTCGCCAAGGCGGGCAAGGAGCTGTTCATCGTCGCCGAGGACGTCGACGGTGAGCCGCTGCAGATGCTCGTGGTCAACTCCATCCGCAAGTCCATCAAGGCCGTGGCCGTGAAGTCCCCGTACTTCGGTGACCGCCGTAAGGCGTTCATGGACGACCTCGCCGTCGTCACCGGCGCCACGGTCGTGGACAAGGAGGTCGGGCAGTCGCTGTCCGAGATGACCCTGGAGCAGATGGGCTCCGCCCGTCGCGTCACGGTCACCAAGGACGAGACCGTCATCGTCGACGGTGCCGGAAGCGCCGAGGACCTGGACACCCGCCGTGCCCAGATCCGTTCGGACATCGAGCGCACCGACTCCACCTGGGACCGTGAGAAGCTCGAGGAGCGTCTGGCGAAGCTCTCCGGCGGCGTCGCCGTGATCCGTGCCGGTGGTGCGACCGAGACCGAGGTCAACGAGCGCAAGCTGCGCGTCGAGGACGCCATCAACGCCGCCCGCGCCGCCGCGCAGGAAGGCGTGATCGCCGGTGGCGGTTCCGTCCTGGTGCAGATCGCCAGCGAACTCGACGAGTTCGCGACCGGTTTCGAGGGCGACAAGGCCGTCGGTGTGAAGGCACTGGCACGTGCGCTGCGTCGCCCGGCCTACTGGATCGCCGACAACGCCGGCCTCGACGGGGCCGTCGTGGTCTCGAAGATCGCCGAGCTGGGCAACGGTGAAGGCTACAACGCCGCCACCGGCACCTACGGCAACCTGCTGGAGCAGGGCATCATCGACCCGGTGAAGGTCACCCACTCCGCCGTTGTCAACGCGACGTCCGTGGCACGTATGGTGCTCACCACGGAGACCGCCGTCGTCGACAAGCCGGCTGCCGCCGCCGCAGCGGCCGGCCACGGACACCACCACTAAGGTGTCCGGCAGCCGTCACGGCTGAGCCTGCCCCGACCGGGGCGGCACCGAGGCCCCCGTCCGGAAGGTTAGTTCCCCTGACCTGGACGGGGGCCTCGGGCGTACGCGTGTACGGTTCAGGACGCCAGACGGCGCGGCTCCCGGGTGGGGCGGATCCGGCGGGCGCGGCCACCCTGGGCGGCGGCGCGTTCGGACTCGCCCATCCCGCCCCAGATGCCGTAGACCTCACCGACGCTGAGGGCGTGCTCACGGCACTGGGCGAGCACCGGGCACTCGTTGCAGATGGCCTTGGCGCGGTGCTCCCGCAGGGCCCGGGCGCGTCCACGTTCCCCGTCCGGGTGGAAGAAGACGGCGGACTCGGCCCCACGGCAGGAACCGTGGAGCTGCCAGTCCCAGAACGCGGTGGCGGAGCCCGGGAGGTCGCTCGTCTGTGGCATGGCTGTTCTCCTGTAGGTCAGTGGCTTCTGGTGAGCTTCTGGTCGGCTTCTGGTCGGCTTCTGGTGCCGGGGCGTGTGTGTTCTCCGACTGCCCCCAGGGTCGTCCCCGTCTGTGAACAACAGGTGTCGGCGAGCTGTTCAGCACGTGACATTTTCCGGCCCGGTGGCCTCACGACCGGCGTCCGCTATCGCGGGTGAGTCCCGGGGGCGGGCGCTACTGTGGTAATTTCACCCCACAGGCAGGCGAGCTTCACCGGCGACCCGACAGCCTGCCCTGACCGTGTTTTCACGAGGACTATGACAGCGACAGATGACATCGACGAGGTTCTGCCCCGTCTCGTACCCTCCGCAGTGGAGGGGGACGGGCGGGCGCTCCAGCGCATCATCGATCTCATCCACCCGCCGGTCGTCCGCTACTGCAGGGCGCGCGTGCCGTCCACGAAGTACCCCACCCCGGAGGACCTGGCGCAGGAGATCTGCCTGGCCGTGGCACGGGCGATCCCCGGCTACGAGGACCAGGGGAAACCGTTCATGGCGTTCGTCTACCGGATCGCGGCCAACAAGATCGTCGACGCGCGCCGCTCGCAGTCCCGCGACCTGTCCGTCCCCACCGACGAGGTGCCGGACCAGGAGGTGGTGACGAGCACACCGGAGACCGTCGCCATGGACGTGAGCTCCTGTAACGAAGTGGTGCAGCTGCTCGATACGCTCAGTGACAAGGCACGACAGATCGTGACTCTCAGGGTCTTCGGCGGGTACTCCGCGGAAGAGACGGCGGAGATCGTCGGGTCGACCGCGGGCGCTGTGCGGGTCGCACAGTTCCGGGCGTTGGCCAAGATGCGGGAGACCCTGGAAACCCGTGAGACTTCGAGGACGGAATGATGGACGAGCGCAGGTGGACCCCGCAGGGTGCTGACGACGACGCCGTGAACGGTGTCGACGTCGACGCCGTGCGCGCCGCCGACCGCATGGTGGACATCATCGCGGCCGGGGGGACGGTGGACGGGGACGACGCGCTCCTGCGGCTCCTCTCCGCCGCCCGCGCCGAGGCGGACTGGGACATCCCGGCGCCGCCCGTCGTCGGCCCGGTCCAGACGTCCGACGGTGCCGGGGCGACGGTGACGCCTCTGGCCAGCCGTCGGCGCCGTGCGATGCGGCGTGCCGGCGGGGTCGCGGCGGTGGGGGGCGTGTCCCTGACCTCCCTGGTGGTGGGGAGCGGTGTCGCTGCCGCCCTCGTCGTGGGGGGTTTCACGGTCAGTGCCCTGACCACGGGGAACTCCGGGCAGTCCGACTCCGTCGTCGCCGGGTCCGCGCAGCCGGGTGAGGACGGTGGCTCGGTCGACCAGGACCGTCGTCCCGCCGAGGGCGCGGAGCGGGACCCGGAGCGCGGCACCGACCGGCGGGACGCCCCGTCGGCGTCGCCGGCCCCGTCGGAGAAGGACGATGTCGTCGACCGTGGCGCCGACGCCGGCGGCATGGTGCTCGCGGAACCGTCGCAGGGTGCTGACACGCCGCTGCCGGTGCCGACCGACACCACCGGTGCCGGTGGCGCGGACGGCGACGGGGCGGACGGTGCGACCGAGCTCTCCGAGACTCCCGGGGACGCCGGGGTACCGGGTGGTCCGATGCTGATGGCCGAGCCGCAGGGCGGTGCCGCCGCGAAGGCCCCGGCGTCGACGTCGTCGTCCTCGTCGAGTTCGACGAGCCCGAGCAGCGAACCGAAGGCCCACAACCACTCGGAGGAGTCCGAGCCCGCCCCCTAGAGGGCACGGGGACGTCACGGGACGACGCCGGTGACCCGGTGGGACCGGCCTGTCCCGGGAACGTCACGGGGGGATGTCGCAGGGGACGGGCGGCCAGGGGGTGCTAGCGGCCCCAGGTGCGGAAGGTCCGCGGGCCGCGGCTCAGCCAGTCGGCCGCGTCGGCGTAGCCGGCACAGTAGTCCCAGGGCACGTAGAAGTCCGGGTCCGGGTCGGCACCGGGTTCGTGGACCGGCACCGGGCCGTCGTTGAGCATGGTCGACAGGTTCGACACCAGGATCGGCCAGTCGTAGTAGTGCAGCTCCTGGCAGTCGTCACAGGTCATCGCCACACCCAGGATCCCGCGGGGTTCCAGCAGCTCGCGAAAACGGCGGACGTTGGCCAGGTCCTCGCGCAGGGCACTGCGCTCCTCGTCGGACAGCGGCTCGTCCACCTCGTGGTCGAACAGGGCCGCCGGATCCTCCGGATCATCGGCGAAAGGGTCCGGGGGCATCAGAGAGTCGTCGAAGTCCACGCCCATGAGAGTACCCGCTGTATACGGCGAGGGGAACAGCGCGGTGTGTCGTATGCCGGGTCCGGGGGTTCTGATGTCGGCGAACAGCCGGCGACGGGTTATCCTGTCCCCTAGAAGACACGACGACAGTTCCGGCTGATTCCGGTACGGACGCGTAAAGGATGCAGGAGGCCTGACCGGCATGACCGATGCCCAGCTTGTGACCACTGGTGGCGACGACCCGAGGAAGGTGGAGCTGGTCGGGCTGACGTTCGACGACGTCCTCCTGCTGCCCGCGGCGTCCGACATCATCCCCAACGAGGTCGTGACGACCACCCGGCTGACCCGGAACATCACCCTGAACGCCCCGGTGATCTCCGCGGCGATGGACACCGTCACCGAGGCACGGATGGCCATCGGCATGGCACGCCAGGGCGGTATGGGTGTGCTGCACCGCAACCTCTCGATCGAGGAGCAGGCCGAACAGGTCGAGATCGTCAAGCGCAGCGAAGCCGGCATGGTCACCGACCCGGTGACCTGCTCGCCGGAGATGACGATCGGCGAGGTCGACGAGATGTGCGCACGCTACCGCATCTCCGGGCTCCCCGTCGTCGACACCGCCGGACGGCTCGTCGGCATCTGCACCAACCGTGACATGCGCTTCGAGGAGGACTTCTCGGCGAAGGTCGCCGACGTCATGACCCCGATGCCGCTCGTCGTCGCGGAGAAGGGCGTCTCCGCCGACGCGGCGCTGCGCCTCCTGCGCGAGAACAAGGTCGAGAAGCTCCCCATCGTCGACGGCGAGGGCGTGCTCACGGGTCTGATCACGGTCAAGGACTTCGCCAAGCGGGAGAAGTTCCCCAACGCCGCCAAGGACTCCTCCGGACGGCTGCTCGCCGGCGCCTCGATCGGTACCGGCGAGGACTCCTGGCGTCGGGCCGGTGCCCTGGTCGACGCCGGGGTGGACGCCCTGGTGGTCGACACCGCCCACGCCCACAACACCGGGGTGCTGGAGATGGTCGCCCGGGTGAAGAAGGAGTTCGGCGACCGGGTCGACGTCATCGGCGGGAACCTGGCCACCCGCGGTGCCGCCGAGGCCATGATCGAGGCCGGGGCGGACGCCATCAAGGTCGGCATCGGCCCCGGCTCGATCTGCACCACCCGCGTCGTCGCCGGCGTCGGTGCACCGCAGATCACCGCGATCCTGGAGGCGGCGGTCCCGGCACGCAAGGCCGGCGTCCCGATCATCGCCGACGGCGGGATGCAGTACTCCGGCGACATCGCCAAGGCGCTGGCCGCCGGCGCGTCCTCGGTGATGCTCGGCTCGCTGCTCGCCGGTACCAGCGAGGCACCCGGTGAGATCACCGTCATCAACGGCAAGCAGTACAAGATGTACCGTGGTATGGGCTCGCTCGGGGCCATGAAGGGCCGTGGCCTGCACGGTGAGCAGCGCTCCTACTCGAAGGACCGCTACTTCCAGGCCGACGTCACCAGCGAGGAGAAGCTGGTCCCCGAGGGCATCGAAGGACGGATCCCGTTCCGCGGCGACGTGGAGACCATCATCTACCAGATGGTCGGCGGGCTCCGCGCGGCCATGGGCTACACCGGCTCCCGGACGATCGAGGAGCTCAACGACGCCCACTTCGTCCAGATCACCGGTGCCGGGCTGCGCGAGTCGCACCCGCACGACATCCAGATGACGGTCGAAGCCCCGAACTACTACCAGCGATAGGAAGACCATGCAGGAACAGGTGAACATCGGGATGGGGCGGACGGCGCGCCGTGTCGTCGGATTCGACCAGATCAACATCGTCCCGTCACGGCGTACGCGGTCGTCCCATGACGTCGACACCACGTGGCGCATCGACGCCTACCGTTTCGACATCCCCTTCATGGCGCACCCGTCGGACGCCGTGGTGACCCCGGAGTTCGCCGTGGAGTTCGGCCGCCTCGGTGGTCTGCCCGTCATCAACGCCGAAGGGCTGTGGGGACGCCACCGCGACCTGGACGGCGCCCTGGCGCAGGTCCGCGCGGCCGCCGGCGACTCCGACCCGCTCGGCCTGCCCGCCCCGGACAACGCCGCACAGCGTGTCCTGCAGGAGCTGCACGCCGCACCGGTGGACCACGGACTGCTGGCGGAGCGGCTGGCGGAGGTCCGGGACTCCGGCGTGACCTTCGGCGTGCGGGTGTCCCCGCAGAACGCCCGTGACTTCGCCCCGGCACTGGTGAAGTCGGGGATCGACCTGCTGGTGATCCAGGGGACCCTGGTGTCCGCCGAGCACGTGTACTCCAACGGCGAGCCGTTGAACCTCAAGGAGTTCATCGGTTCGGTGGACGTCCCGGTCATCGCCGGTGGCGTGGTGGACTACACCACGGCGATGCACCTGATGCGTACCGGTGCCGCCGGTGTGATCGTCGGGTCGGGGACCACGACGAACAGTCAGGCCCTGGGGATCGACGTCCCGATGGCCACCGCCGTCGCCGACGCGGCCGCGGCCCGGCTGGACTACCTGGACGAGACCGGTGGCCGGTACGTCCACGTCATCGCCGACTCCCACCTGGAGGTCTCCGGTGACATCGCCAAGGCCATTGCCTGCGGTGCGGACGCCGTGTCGCTGGGTGTACCGCTGGCGATGGCGGACTGCTCCGGTGGGAAGGGCCACTTCTGGCCGTCCGTCGCGGCACACCCGGGCCTGCCCCGCGGTGAGGCGGAGGCGGTGTACGGGACCTTCGGCTCCCGCGAGACGCTGCCCCTGGAGAAGCTGCTGTTCGGGCCGACCGACAACCCCTACGGCGAAGAGAACCTCGTCGGTGGGCTGCGGCGGTCCATGGCCAAGTGCGGCTACACCGACCTGAAGAGCTTCCAGAGGGTCCCGCTCGCCGTGCGCTGACGGTGACGGTCGTTTCTCCGGCGGACCGTCCTGCTGGGCCGTACGGCAGAGCGGACGGTGGGATGGCAGAGGCACCGGTCGGATTCCACCCCGGATCCGACCGGTGCCTCTGCCGTTCAGCCGTCGTCTCTGCCACCTAGCCGAGAGCGTCGCGGACCCGACCGCGCAGGGCCTCGACGGAGTCGGCGTCCCGGAGGTTCCCCGCGGTCACCCGCAGCACCCGGCCCCCGTCCTGCTGGAGGCGGGCGAGCACCTCGGAGTCGTGGTCACGCTGGGTACGCCGCAGATGGTGCTCCCCGTCGTAGAAGAGGTGGACCCCGCGGCCCGGCCAGCCGAGGTCGGCGGCGGTGAGGAGACTGCCGTTGTCGCGCCACACCGGAACCTGACTCCGCAACCCGGGGGCCAGGTCCGACACCGCGAGGCGTAGCACGGTCTCCGGTGATGACTCGGCTCCGGGGTCCGTCGCACCGAGGACAGCCGCGGCTGTCGGGGCATCCACGGTCCCGGTGCGGACGAGGTTCGTCACGGAGCCGGGCCGGGTGCTCCGGAGTGCCTGGTGGAGACAGTCGCTGGCCTGGACGGACCGGATGAAGGCGGGGCTCAGCTGTGGCTGGATGTGCTGCAGGTCAGGGACACGCCATGCCGCGTCCAGCGCGGGGGACGGGCTGTGGAGCATGCGGATCATGGTGCCGAGGGTGTGTCCGGCGGTGGTGCAGGCCAGGGTGGGGAACGCGGGGTCCGGGTGGTCGGCGGTGCGGATGAGCCGGTCATGCCGGCGCGTCCGGGTCAGCAGGAGGTGCGGGGCGGGGTTGGCGCATCCCGCGCCACGGGTGACGAGGAACTCGAGAGGGGCGTCGTCGACGAGGTAGCACATTCCGAGTACCGCCCCGGCGGCGAAGCCCGTGGCCAGATGGGCCGGGTACCGGAGGTGGTGTGCACGCACGAGTGTGGCGGCCGGAGTCTGACGGGACACGGAGCCGGTGTCGAGGGCGGTGAGTGGCACGTACACCCCGACGTCGACACGCAGGTAGTGGTCTCGGCGCTGGGCCCGGGTCACTCCGGCCGCGTCGAGTTCCGCGGTGGTCATCGGGCGGTGCCGGGGCAGTGGTGGGGAGCCGTCGCGGGCCCGGCGGACGACGTGTGCGCGGTACCAGTCGCTCGGTTCTGAGCCGGGTACCAGTGGCAGCAGTCGTGCATGTGCGTGCGTGACGTCCCCCGTCACGGTGTCGTCCCCCATGGGCAATAGTTAAGCACAGTGGTGGCGCACTGCGGGGAGTTGTCCACAGGTGGCAGAGCGGACGGTGGGATGGCAGAGGCGCCGGTCGGATCAGGGGTGGAATCCGACCGGTGCCTCTGCCGTTCAGCCGTCGTCTCTGCCAGGGTCCTGTGGATGTCGAGGGGAGTCGGCGGCGCGGGGGCTCCGGGACGGCAGGTCCCCGCCCTGACGGTTCGCCCGGAGTTCCTCCAGGAGTTCCTCGAGGAACAGGCGGGTGTTGGCCCACTTCTCGGTCGAGGCGTTGATGAGGTGGGGGAGTTGGTCGACGGCGTCGTGTTGTTCACGTGACCGACGGTGTTCGGCGAGTTCCTCGCGCAGGGCACGGAGGGCGTCCTCGGCGTCGACGAGGATGCGTTCGAGCTGCCCTTCCGCCGGGTCAGACGGCTCAGCCGGGCCAGGCACGGTCACAACAGCACCGTCAGGAGGATGAGGGCGGCGGGCAGGACGAGGAACACCCCGATGACCCATCCGGCCACGTACAGCTTGTTCCGGGCGCCGAGCCGGGCCAGCGTGGACGCCCCGGCGAGCGGGATCCACCGCAGGAACGGCAGCCCGTAGATCACGAGCAGGGCGAAGACGTTGTACAGCACGTGGACGAGTGCCGCCTGCAGGGCGAACTGGGCCTCCGGGCCGGTGAACGCGAAGGCGGCGATCAGTGCGGTGAGTGTGGTCCCGACGTTCGCACCGAGGGTGAAGGGGTAGACCTGCCGGAGGGAGAAGGTCCCGGATCCCGCCAGCGGGACGATCAACGAGGTGGTCGTGGAGGAGGACTGGACCATCACGGTGATCAGGGTCCCGGAGGCGATGCCTGAGACAGGGCCACGTCCGATGGCGGTGTGCAGGACCTGCTTCGCCCGTCCGACCATCACGACCTTGAGCAGTCTGCCGATGACGTTGATGACCGCGAGGATCATCGCGATGCCCAGGAGGATCAGGATGATCCCGTCCCAGGGGCCGGGCACTCCGGAGAAGGCCGAGGTGACGGCGTCACCCAGCGGGTCAGTCACACCGGTGACGGCGTCGCCGACACCGCCGAAGACGGTGGCGAGGATCCCGCCGTCGCTGCCCGCCATGCGGGTGGACAGCCAGGTCGAGCTCTTCTCGAGGAGGCCGAACGCCAGCTCCAGGGGGAGGAAGATCACCACGGCGAGCAGGTTGTAGCAGTCGTGGACGGAGGCGGCGGCGAAGGCACGGCGGAAGGACTCGCGGTCGCGGACCATGCCGAGGCTCACCAGTGTGCTGGTCACCGTGGTCCCGACGTTGGCGCCGATGAGCATGGGGATCGCGGTCTCCATGGGCAGCCCGCCGGCGCACAGTCCGACGATGATGGCGGTCACGGTGCTGGACGACTGGATCAGTGCCGTGGCCAGCAGGCCGATCATCAGGGCGACGAGGGGGTTGGAGGCGAAGGCGAAGAGTTCCTCGGCCTGCCCGCCGGTGGCCGCCTTGAATCCTCCGCCGACCACGGACACCGCGGTGATCAGGAGGTAGATCCCCAGGACGACGCAGAACCAGTTCGCCCAGTCGAGGGGGCGTCCGTGGAGTCCGAGCCGGGTGAGGGGGCTGCGGGGCGGTTCCCCCGTTCCTGGTGGGGTGGTGCCTTTCCCGGTCGTTGTGTCGGTGGTGGCGACGGTGGTGGCTGGTGAGCGGTCGGTGACCTCTGCCGGCACGTGGGACTCCATTCGTGGTCGACGACGTGTCGTGGGGTGGGACGTTACCCAGTGAGTGTATGGTGTTCACCCCGGTCCGCGAAGTCCGTAGGTGAACGGGGGGTGAACTCTTCGGCCGACGGTTGTCCGCACCGGCGGTCGCGGTCGGCGGGTGGTTCGGTAGAATGAGCGTCGTGACACAACAGCAGCAGTCCGGAACATCCACCGGCAGTCCCAGTCCCGAGTCCCAGTCCGGCCCACGTCCGGTGCTGGTCGTCGACTTCGGTGCCCAGTACGCGCAGCTCATCGCACGTCGTGTGCGTGAGGCGCGGCTGTACTCCGAGGTCATCCCCCACTCCATGCCCGTCGAGGAGGTGGCGGCGAAGAACCCGGCGGCCCTGATCCTCTCCGGCGGTCCGTCCTCCGTCTACGCCGACGGTGCCCCGGTGCTGCAGAAGGAACTGCTGGAGCTCGGTGTGCCGGTCTTCGGTATCTGCTACGGCTTCCAGGCGATGACCCACGCCCTCGGCGGCACGGTCGCCCACACCGGCGACCGTGAGTACGGCCGTACCGAGATCGAGGTCGACGGCGGTTCCCTGCACGCCGGTTTCGAGTCCGCGCACCAGGCGTGGATGAGCCACGGCGACGCGGTGAGCGAGGCCCCGGAGGGGTTCGCCGTCACCGCGCACTCCGACGGTGCCCCGGTGGCCGCCTTCGAGTGCCTGGACAAGCGGATGGCGGGTGTGCAGTACCACCCGGAGGTCCAGCACTCCCCGCACGGCCAGGAGGTGCTGACCCGGTTCCTGTACGACGTCGCCGGTCTGGAGCCCACGTGGACCGCCGGCAACATCGCCGAGCAGCTCGTCGAGGCTGTGCGTGAGCAGGTCGGCCCTGAGGGACGTGCCATCTGCGGGCTGTCGGGTGGCGTGGACTCCGCGGTGGCCGCCGCGATCGTGCAGCGGGCCATCGGCGACCGGCTGACCTGTGTCTTCGTCGACCACGGACTGCTGCGTGCGGGGGAGCGCGAGCAGGTCGAGCAAGACTTCGTCGCTGCGACGGGCGCGAAGCTGGTCACCCTGGACGAGCGTGCGGCGTTCCTGGACAAGCTGTCCGGGCTCACCGACCCGGAGGCCAAGCGCAAGGCGATCGGTGCGGAGTTCATCCGTTCCTTCGAGCGCGCCGTCGCCGGTGTGCTGGAGGACGCGCCGGAGGGCTCCTCGGTGGACTTCCTGGTCCAGGGCACCCTGTACCCCGACGTGGTGGAGTCCGGCGGGGGAACGGGCACGGCCAACATCAAGAGCCACCACAACGTCGGCGGGCTGCCGGACGACGTGGAGTTCACCCTGGTCGAGCCGCTGCGTCTGCTGTTCAAGGACGAGGTCCGTGCCGTGGGCCGTGAGCTGGGGCTGCCGGAGATCATCGTCGGCCGTCAGCCGTTCCCCGGGCCGGGTCTGGGTATCCGCATCATCGGTGAGGTCACCCAGGACCGTCTCGAGACGCTGCGCGCCGCGGACGCCATCGCGCGTGCCGAGCTCACCGCCGCGGGTCTGGACAACACGATCTGGCAGTGCCCGGTCGTCCTGCTCGCCGACGTGCGGTCGGTGGGTGTGCAGGGCGACGGGCGGACCTACGGTCACCCCGTCGTCCTGCGTCCGGTGACCAGTGAGGACGCCATGACGGCGGACTGGACCCGGGTGCCCTACGAGACCCTGGAGCGGATCTCGACGCGGATCACCAACGAGGTCGCGGAGGTCAACCGGGTGGTGCTCGACGTCACGAGCAAGCCCCCGGGAACCATCGAGTGGGAGTGACCTGACACAGGACACCCCCGCCGTGTCCGGACAGTGTGTCCGGGACGGCGGGGGTTCTGTGTTTCCCAGGGCGGCTCCAGGTGCCTCCGGGTGCCTCCGGGTGCCTCCGGGTGCCTCCGGGTGCCTCAGGCGGCGCGTGCCTCGGCGGCGGCGATGTCCTCGAGCTCGCGGGTGCCGTCGAGACGGGGGACGACCTGCCAGGCGTACCCCCCGGCGACGGCCCACACGATGACGGCGACGGCCCAGTTGTCGAACTCGAAGGCGGGGACGAGCATCAGTGCGAGCCAGAGCGGGAACAGGGGGACCACCTGCTTGACGCGGGTGGTGTAGCGGTCCCCGCGGGCCTCGACGGCGGCGCGGACGTCCCGGCGGTACGGGTGGCTGAAGAGCGAGAGCAGGCCCGCGGCGAGGAAGACCAGCATCAGGACCACGCGGACCCCGGTGGGCAACGGTGTCGCCAGGGCGCCCACGCCGGCGCCGATGAGTACCGCGACGCCGGCACGCAGGGGGCGTGGCGTGGCCGGGGTGGGGTTGACGGGGTCGTCGCTGGAGGGGACGGGGTGGTTCGTGCTGCGTGCCATGGGGGTCCATCGTAGTAGGACCACGGTGTTTGACGGTCACCCGAGGGAGGGATACTCTGGTCGACTATAGAACGGGTGTTCTAATCATTGTGGTCGGCCGGCACCGGAGGTCCGGCCCGTTCCCTATTGTTGCGGTGGTCGGGATGGTGACCTCCCGGAGAGCGATGGCGGAGGTGAGGATTGTGGCGCAGGTTCAGGGAACGGGTGTACGAGACCGTGGTGCGGTCGTCGCCGAGCTCCGGAGCAGGATCGCGACGATCGGGGACGGCCGTGTGCCCGCCACCGGTGGCCGGGTGGAGGGCGGGGCTCCCCGGGGCGGAAGTGCTCCGGGCGGGGACGGCCGGGACCGGACGGACGGGGTGGTCCCGGTGCCGGGGTGGCTGTCGGGGTCCCTCGTCACCGGTGGTCTTCCCCGTGGTGCGGTGACCGCGGCGGACGACTGCCCCGCCGCCCTCGTGGACCTGTTGGCCACCCTGACGGCGGGTGGCGGGTGCGCGGCGGTGGTCGGCTATCCGCGGCTGGCACTGGCGGCGGTCGCGGCCGGTGGTGGGGAACTGGAGCGGCTGGTCCTCGTCCCGGATCCGATGCCGCATGCTGCCGCGGTCGTGGGGACCCTGGCAGAGGGGCTGGACATGGTGCTGTACGCACCGCCGGCCGCGGTGGCGCCGTCGTCGGCCAGGCCGGTGGAGGCCCGTCTGCGCAGGGGCCGGTGTGCCCTGCTCGTCTGCTCCGGTGTCCGGTCCTGGCCGGGGGCCCGTCTCCACCTGTCGTGGCGGACCGCGGGGGTCACCGGTCTCGGTGTCGGCTCCGGCAGGGTCCGTGGTGTGTCGGTGGTCGGTCAGGCGTGGGGCCAGGGGCAGCCGCCGCAGACGTTCCGGGGCACCGTGGGGGCAGGGGACTGCACCGGTGCGGCAAGCACGGCAGGCACTGCCCGGGCCGTGCAGGAGACGGCGCTGTGAGCGTGCGGCGTGTGGTGGTTCTCTGGTTCCCCGACTGGCCGGTGTACACCGTGGCCCTGCGCCGGGGATGGGATCTGCTCGCCCCGGCGGCGGTGGTGGACAACCACCGGGTGCATGCTGTGAATGCGGCGGCACGCCGGGCCGGGGTGCGTCAGGGGATGAAGGAGAGGCACGCGGTGGGGACCTGTCCGTCCCTGCAGGTCGGTGAGGTCGAGGAGGCTGCGGAGGCGGAGGCGCACGAGGAGGTGCTCCTCGCCCTGGAATCCGTCGCCGCCGGGGTGGAGACGTTGCGGCCGGGGCTGCTCGCCTTCTCCGCGTCCTCCCTGGTGCGGTACTACGGGGACGAGGCGACGGCGGTGGAGCTGCTGGTGGACGCCGCGGCTCGGGTGGGTGCCGACTGTCTGGCCGGTGTCGCCGACGAGGTCGTGACCGCGGTGTGGGCGGCGAGGGACGGACGGCAGGTTCCTGCGGGCGGGTCGCGGGACTACCTGGCGGGCCTGCCGTTGCAGGTGCTGGTCGCCGAAGGGTCGTTGGGTGTGCCACGGGACATGGTGTCGGTCCTGTCGCAGCTGGGGATCCGCACACTGGCGGATTTCACCGCGCTCCCGGTCGCGGACGTCGCCGGCCGGTTCGGTCAGGAGGGGGTGCGGTGGCACCGGATCGCCTGCGGTGAACCGGAACGCCCGGTGTCCCCGGAACGTACCGTCATCCCGCTGGAGGTGCGGGTCGAGCCGGAGGAGCTGGTCGCCGACACCGGGACGGCGGCGTTCCTGGCCCGCCAGGCGGCCGTGCGGCTGCATGCGGCGCTGGTGGAGAAGGGGCAGGTCTGCCTGCGGCTGGCGGTGCGCGCCCACCTGGACCCACCGGCGGGGTACGACGGGCCGACGACGGTGGAACGCCTGTGGCGCTGCCGGGAGCCGTTGACGGAGGAGGACACCGCACAGCGGGTGCGTTGGCAGCTGGACGGGTGGCTCACGCGCGTGCGTGCCACACTCCCGGGGTCACCGGAGTCTCCGGAGTCACCGGACGGTGTCGGGGGTATCAGCGCGATCGACCTGGCTCCGGTGGAGTGCGTGCCCGCCGGTGAGGTCGCCGACGCCCTGTGGGGCGGGCCGGACGTGGGGATCCGTGCGGCGCGCGCCGCGGCGGCCCGCGCCCAGGCGCTGATCGGCACCCGCGGGGTGCTGCGTCCGGTGCACTGTGGTGGCCGGGCCGTGGCGGGCCGGGTGGCGGCGGTGCCCTACGGTGAGCAGGACCCTGAGGAGGTGGACGCCCTGTCCACCCGGGCCTGGGACGGGGAACTCCCCGCACCGTTGCCGGCCCTCGTCGGGGCGCCGGACACCACGGGGGACCGGCCCCGGCCACCGGGGCCGCGGCACCCCGCCGCCTCCGTCCAGCTCCTCGACGCCGCAGGTGGGCAGGTGTGGGTCACCGGCCGTGGGATGATGAGCGCTCCGCCGGTGGCGTTGCGGTGGGGTGGGGCGGTCCACCGTCTCACGGGGTGGGCGGGCCCCTGGCCGGTCGACGAGATGTGGTGGTCGCAGAGCGGTGCGGCGCGTCGCTACGCCAGGCTCCAGGTCGCCACGGACGGGCCGGCGGCGTTCCTGCTGGTGTGCCGGGGCCGCTCGTGGCGGATCGAGGCGACCTACTGACGCGTCCGACGTACTAGGATCGGTGTCATGCCCACCACATGGAACCCCAGGTCGGGGCTCTGCTCCGACATCACCCGGGAGCCCCTGCCCGGAACAGCGAAGACGGGGCGCCTGATCGTCGCGGTCGCGTACCCGCAGGGGTGGGGCAAGGACATCCTCGACGGGGAGGCCCTGGGCAAGGACCTCGCCGGGCAGGTGAAACGGTGGCTGAAGAAGTACCGTGCCCAACTGCAGTTCATCCGCCGTCCCGGGCGTGCCGGCCAGACCGGTGCAGGGCAGGACGGCGCCGTCGTCGCCTTCATCGCCGACGCCGGGGCGACACCGCCGACGCTGGAACGGCTGGAACTGCCCGACGGGGTGCGCGGCCTGCCGGAGGTGGACCTGTCGACGCCGGGTGCCGTGCCCGGTGCCACCCGGGTGGACCACCCCCTGCTGCTGGTGTGCACCCACGGGAAGCGCGACCAGTGCTGTGCCCTGAAGGGACGTCCCCTGGCGGCCGCCCTGGCAGAGCGGCACGGCGGGCCCTCCGGTGAGCAGGTCTGGGAATCCTCGCACACCAAGGGGCACCGGTTCGCCCCGTCGATGATCCTGCTGCCGTACAACTACTCCTTCGGTTCCCTCGACGTCCCCGGTGCCACGGCGATGATGGAGGCCGTCGCGGACGGCCGTCTGCCGGTGGCCGGCAACCGGGGGAGGGGGATCTTCGACGCCCGTGGCCAGGTGGCCGAGCTCGCGGTGGCGGCGCTGCTGGAGTCACAGGGGTGCCCCGTGTCGCCGGGGGAGCTGACCGTCGGTGAGGAGGTGGCACAGCGTGCCCAGCCTGCCCAGCCGCCCGCCCGACCTTCCGCAGACGACGCCGGGCAGGACGCCGGGCAAGACGTCTACGCCGCATTCTCCCGGGCGGTGGACCCGGAGCTCCGCCGGCGGGCGGGCGAACTGATCACCGAGCGGATCGAGATGAAGGCCACCGGGCGTTACCCCGAGCTCAAGGAGCTGTACCGCTCCGGGTACTTCCAGCCGGTACGGGACTACGAGCGTGCGGTGAAGGACGCGGCGGCCGCCCACGGCCTGGGCCGGAAGAAGGACCGGAAACACCGGAAGGACGGGAAGGGCGCGCCCCCGGTGCTCCGGGTGTATCGGGGCGGGGAGTCCTGGGCCGTGACGCTGGAGTCGCAGCCCTGTCACCCGGTGGTGTCGTCCTGCGGGGACCGCCCCAAGGAGGGCAGGTCCTGGGTCGCGGTCGACGTCCGGGCGGAGGTCACTCCGGCCGGGTGACGTCCACGACGATGCGGGTGGGCGAGTCCAGCAGGCTCACCCGGTAGTTCGGGGCACCGTCGCCCAGCCCGACGACGATGCGCTGCACGCCCTCGAAGGCGCCCTGGACCCCCACGGAGCGGAGGATCCCGCCCGCGGCGTCGTGCACCGGGGACGGGCCGCTGGGGGAGACGGTGGGCTGCACCACCCCACGGACGTCGATCAGCAGGGCGGTGTCGCCCCCGTAGCCGATCGGCAGGCCCGACCCCGCGGCGGTGGGGGAGATGTCGGTGGAGACGTGCCAGCCCGGCGCCCCGGTGCCGTCGAGTTCGACGACGATCCGGTCGACACCCTCGTGGGAGGTCGTGCGGATCTCGGTGACGCCCATCCGGGTCCCGTCCTCGGGGAGGACGTCGAGCGGCTGTGAGCCGACCAGGGGGCCGGCCTCGCTCGACGCGCGGGGGACGGGGGAGCTGAGCTCGGCGCCCGGGGCGTCGAACTCAGCGGCCTGGGCGGTGGTGGAGCCGGTGGAGGCACTGACGGCCGTGACCCTCTCGTCCCGGGGGGACTGGCCGGAGGAGGCGCAGGCGGTCACCGACACACAGAGACACCCGGCGGCCAGGGTGGCGCCGACCACGGCGTGGCGTCTGGTCCGGCGGGTGTCTGCGGTTGTGTTCACGGGCTCAGAGACTACCCGGCGTCCCGGTGAAAAACACCGCTATCGGACGCGGGGGCCCGTATTGTGACCGTATTGTTACCGGCGCATGATCTTCCGTGCCAGCCAGTTGCCGAACAGCTGTGCAGCCTGGACGATCACGATGATGGTGATCAGCGCGACGTAGGTGACGTTGCTGTCGAAGGCGCGGTAACCGTACTGGATGGCGAAGTCACCGAGTCCGCCGGCGCCGATGTAGCCGGCCATCGCAGACATGTCGACGATGGCGATGAACATGAACGTCGCACCCAGGATCAACGGCCCGAGGGCCTCGGGGATGATCACGGTGAAGATGATCCGCAGCGGTCCGGCGCCCATCGCCCGGGCGGCCTCGATGACCCCGGGGTCGATGGAGACCAGGTTCTGCTCGACGATGCGTGCGGCGCCGAAGGTCGCGGCGACGATGATCGCGAAGGTGGCGGCGTTGATGCCCAGGATCGAGCCGACCACGACATTCGTCAGCGGCCCGAGGGCGGTGATCAGGATGATGAACGGGATCGGGCGGACCACGTTGACCAGGACGTTGAGGACCCAGAACACCGGACGGTTGGCCAGCACCCCACCACCGCGGGTGGTGTAGAGCAGCACACCGACGACCAGGCCGGCGAGACCGCCGATGATCAGGCCCCAGACCGCCATGTAGAGCGTCTCGACGATGGCGTCCTGGTAGATGGGGGTCAGGAACTCCCAGTTGGTGTCCTTCGCGAGGAGGAGGGTGTCTGTGGTGCTCATCGGATCTCCTCGATCTCGGTCGTGGTGGACAGGGTGCGGTAGAACGACTCGACGGCGTCCTCGCCCTCAGGGGTGGTGGCTGTCATGCGCACGGTGAGCCGCCCGAACGAGTGGCTCTGCAGGGTGGTCACCCCGCCGTGGACGATGTTCACGCTCACGCCGGCACGTTCGGCCTCGGAGACGGCGTGGAAGAACCCCGCGCCCTCCTTCATGGTCACGGTGAACAGGCGTCCGGTGTGGTCCTGCAGCGCATCGGCCTCGACCATGTCGGGGGTGTTGCGCAGGGAGGTGGCGACGAAGTTCGCCGCGGTGTCGGTCTGCGGCTGCGAGAAGACCTCGTAGACGCTGCCCTGTTCGACGACCCGGCCGTTCTCCATGACGACCACCCGGTCGCCGATGGTGCGCACGACCTCCATCTCGTGGGTGATCACCACGATGGTGATGCCGAGCTCCTCGTTGACCTTGCGGAGCAGTTCCAGCACCTCGCGGGTGGTGGTGGGGTCCAGCGCGGAGGTGGCCTCGTCGGCGAGCAGCAGCGACGGGTTCGTCGCCAGTGCCCGGGCGATGCCCACACGCTGCTTCTGGCCACCGGAGAGCTGCTCGGGGTAGGAGCGGCCCTTCTCGGACAGGCCGACGAAGTCGAGCAGTTCCTTGACCCGTGCCTCGCGCGCGGCCTTGTCCATGCCCTGCAGTTTCAGCGGGTAGGCGATGTTGCCGGCGACGGTGCGGGAGGACAGCAGGTTGAACTGCTGGAAGATCATGCCGATGTTGCGGCGGATCCCGCGCAGTTCCCGCTCGCTGAGCGGGACGATGTCCTGCCCGTCGAGCAGGACCTGGCCGCTGGTGGGCTTGTCCAGCCCGTTGATCTGGCGGACCAGGGTGGACTTGCCGGCACCGGAGTAGCCGATGATGCCCACGATGGAGCCGGGCGGGACGGTGATCGACACGTCCTCCAGTGCGGTGACCGACTTCTTCCCCTGGGAGAAGACCTTCCCGACGTTGCGGAACTCGACGGCGGTGCCGGTGGCTCCGCTACTCATCCGCGCCGCCCTGCTCACGGATCTTCTGCTCGGTGTCGGCGAGGATGTCCCGGAGCTCCTCGGGGGAGTTCTCCGCACTGACGGCGGTGCCGGCGGTGTCGTTGGCGACGGCCTCCTGGACCTCGTCGGAGTGCCAGATTTCGACGAGCTTGCGGTAGTCCTCGTCGTCCTTGTTCTCCTCGGTGGTCACCCACACGTTGATGTAGGGCTGGGAGGAGGGGTCGTCCGGGTTGTCCTTGAAGACGGCGTCGTTGGCGTCGACGTCTGCGGCGGCCAGGAAGTTGTTGTTGATCACGGAGGCCTGGCCGTCGTTGTAGGCCACGGCGGTCTGGGAGGCGTCGACCGGGGTGACGGTGACGTCGGACTCCTCGGCGACGATGTCGGCGGGGGTCGGGGTGAGCAGGTCGTCGTCACGGAGGGTGACCAGGCCGGCGGCGGCGAGCACCTTGATGGCACGGCCCTGGTTGGTGGTGTCGTTGGGGATGACGACGTCACCGGCCTCGGCGATCTCCTCCACGCTGGAGTAGTTCTTGGCGTAGACGCCCATCGGGAAGGTCTGGGAAGCGCCGAAGGGGACCAGGCCGTAGTCCGCCTTGACGTTCTCCTCGGCGAGGAACTGGATGTGCTGGAACTGGTTGACGTCTAGTTCCCCCTCGGCGAGGGCCTTGTTGGGCATGCTGTAGTCGGTGAAGGACACGACGTCGACGTCGAGGCCCTCCTCCTCGGCCTTCTCCTGGAAGACCTGCCACTGGCTCTTGTCCGCCTCGGTGGAGCCGATGCGGATGGTGTCGCTGTCTCCGTCGCCGCCGTCGCTCATGCAGGCGGTCAGGCCTGCGGCGGAGAGGGTGGCGACGGCGCCGATGACGGCGGCTTTCTTCAGACGCGTGATCAAGGGGTCCTCCTGGGGACGTCAAAGGGGGGTAGCGGGTTTCGCGCAATGCTAGTAGTAGTACCGCAGGATGGACCGCTCTGTCTAGTTGCCTTCCGGGGCGGGACGTGTCCGGCCGGTGCGCTAGTATCGAACGTATGTTCAGTAACGGTCGGGCGCTCAGCTGGTCACGCATGGAACGGATCCTCTCCGGTGTGGACGTCGGGCCGCTCCGGATCGTCGGCGAGCGCACCGGCGAAGGCGCCGGACGTGCGGTGCCGGGTACCCGCCCGACGGTCCCGTTCGCGGAGCTCCATGCCGCCGGCTCCTACAACTTCCTGCGTGGCGCCAGCGACCCCGGGGAGTACGTGGCGGCGGCGGTGGACCTGGGGCTCACCGCCCTCGCCGTGGTCGACCGGGACGGCCTCTACGGCGCGGCGCGGTTGGCCACCGCCGCCGCGGAGGTGGGCCTGGCCACGGTATTCGGCGCGGAACTCTCCGTCTTCGGTCCCGGGACGGCACCCCTGACCGTCCTCTGCCGCGGGCAGGAGGGGTACCGGCGGCTCTCGCACGTCATCACCGGGGCACGCATGGCGCGTCGGGACAAGGACGCCGCGGACTACCCGCCCCTGCGGGAACTCGCGGAGTCCGCCGGCGGGAGCTGGTACGTCCTGGTCGACCACCACCATCTGCCCCGGGCGGCGGAGATCGTCGAGGCCTTCGGGTCCGACACCTGCCTGGTGGAACTGGGGCAGACGATGAACCCGGCGGACGTCGACCGGAACGCCGGCCTGCACGGGCTCGCCCTGGAGTACGGGCTGGTCGAGATCGTCTCCACCGCGGCGACCTGTGCGACCCCCGCGCAGGCGCATCTCGCCGGGGCGAAGGCGGCGCTGCACGACAGGGAGGACGTCCAGGCCGCCATGCCGCGCACGCACCCGTTGGGTGGCCCGTGGCTGCACTCCGGTGACGACATGGTGGCGCTCGCCGGCGACTGCGACTGGCTCGCGGAGGCCGTCGCCACCAGTGCCCGCGTCGCCGGGGAGTGCGCCTTCACCCTCGACCTCGTCGCCCCGCAACTGCCGCACTTCCCGGTCGGGGAGGGGCACACCGAGATGAGCTGGCTACGCGCCCTGACGACGGCGGGGGCGGAGAAACGCTACGGCTCCAGGGACGTGTTCCCGAAAGCCTGGGAGGTCATCGACCATGAACTGGGGATCATCGGGTCACTGGGTTTCCCCGGCTACTTCCTCATCGTCAACGAGATCGTCACCTTCTGCCACGACAACGACATCTACTGCCAGGGACGGGGGTCGGCGGCGAACTCCGCGGTCTGCTTCGCCCTCGGCATCACCAACGTCGACGCCGTCCGTGGGGAACTGCTCTTCGAACGATTCCTCTCCCCGGAGCGCGACGGGCCGCCGGACATCGACCTCGACATCGAGTCCGGACGGCGCGAGGAGGTCATCCAGCACGTCTACGACAGGTACGGTCGCGACAACGCCGCCCAGGTCGCCAACGTCATCACCTACCGCACCAAAGGAGCCGTACGCGACGCCGCCCGGGCGCTGGGCCACGACCCGGGACGCGTCGACGCCTGGTCGCGCGGCCTGGAGGAACCGCCCGGACCGGTGCGGGACCTGGCGTCGTCCCTGAAAGGCCAGCCCCGTCACCTGGGGATCCACTCCGGCGGGATGGTCATCTGCGACCGGGCGATCGCCGACGTCGTCCCCACCGAGTGGGCACGTATGGAGGACCGGTCGGTCCTCCAGTGGGACAAGGACGACTGCGAGGCCGTCGGACTGGTGAAGTTCGACCTCCTCGGCCTCGGCATGCTCGAGGCGCTCCACCACATCGTCGACCTCGTCGAGGAGAGCACGGGCGAGCATGTCGAGCTGTGGACGCTCCAGCCCACCGACCCGGACGTCTTCGCCATGCTCGCCCGCGCCGACGCCGTGGGCGTCTTCCAGGTGGAGTCCCGTGCCCAGCTCACCACCCTGCCCCGGCTGAAACCACGGGAGCTGTACGACCTGGTGGTCGAGGTCGCGCTGATCCGTCCCGGGCCGATCCAGGGCGGGTCGGTGCACCCCTACATCCGCCGCCGCAACGGGGTGGAGGAGGTGTCGTACGACCCGCCCGAACTCCGGCACGTCCTGGAACCCGTGCTGGGACGCACCTACGGCATCCCGCTGTTCCAGGAGCAGCTGATGCAGATGGCCGTCGCCGTCGCCGGCTTCACCCCCGCCGAGGCCGACAACCTGCGTCGCTCCATGGGGTCGAAACGCTCCCCGGAGAAGATGGAGCGGATGCACGGGCGCTTCATCGACGGATGCTGCGACCTGCACGGGATCGGCAGGGACGCGGCGGAGAGGCTCTGGCGCAAGATCGTCGCCTTCGCGTCCTACGGCTTCCCGGAGTCGCACGCCCAGTCCTTCGCCTCCCTGGTGTACTACTCCGCGTGGTTCAAGTACCACTACCCGGCCGAGTTCTGCGTGGGCCTGCTGCGCTCCCAGCCGATGGGGTTCTACTCGCCGCAGTCGCTGGTCGCCGACGCCCGTCGGCACGGTGTCGGTGTCCGGCCGGTGGACGTCAACGCCTCCCTGGTCGAGGCCACCGTGGAAGAGGGCGAGATCCGGTTGGGCCTGGGGTCGGTGAAGGGCCTCGGGAAGGCCGCGGCGGAACGGCTCGTGGCCGCACGGACCGAGCGCGGGTCGGACTTCACCGAGGTCGCCGACCTGTCGCGGGAGGCCGGCCTCGCCGTGGACGAGGTGTCCGCCCTGGCCCGTGCGGGAGCGTGCGGCAGTCTGGGCCTGAGCCGGCGGCAGGCGCTGTGGGCGGCGGGCACCGCGGCCACCGAGCGCGCCGGGATGCTGCCCGGGACGTCCACGGTCCCGACACCCGCGCTACCGGGAATGAGCGCCTTCGAACTGGCCGCGGCGGACGTCTCGTCGACCGGCGTCACCCCGGACGGGCACCCGGTCCGGCTGCTGCGCGCCCGGCTGGACACCTGGCCGGGGAACTTCCCGGTGGTGCCGGCGTCGCAGCTGCTGTCGGTGGAGGACGGGAGGCGCGTCCTCGTCGCCGGGGTGGTGACCCACCGTCAACGCCCGATGACGGCCGGCGGGGTGACGTTCCTCGGGATGGAGGACGAGACCGGACTGGTCAACGTGATGGTGTCCCCGGGGCTGTGGCGGGCACGACGCAAGGTGGCGACCACCTCACGCATGCTCATGGTCCGGGGTATCGTCCAGAACGCCGGTGGGGCGGTGACCGTCGCCGCCGACGCATTCGAACCCCTGGAGATGGCGGATGTCCTGGCATCCCCCTCCCGTGACTTCCGGTGACGGTCCGGTCACACCGCGGCGTGCCGGTGCCAGCTGCCGAAGTCCTCCGCCACCGTCGCGGCGAGCTCGCGGTAGGCGCGGAACGTCGCCGGGGTGAGCCGGTCCAGGTCCACCACACCACCCTCCGACAGGTGACGGTCGAAGGGGATCCCCCGGACAGCCCGCGTCCGGGCAGCGAAATGCGAGGTCAGGACGTCAGGATCGACAGCCGCCTGCCCCGGGTGCGCCCCGGAGACCACGACGACGGCATTGGCCACCAGGTCACCGTGACCATGGTGGTCGAGCCAGTCCAGTGTGGCCTCCGCTGACCTCGCCCCGTCCAACGCCGGGGACGTGACGAGGACGAGCATGTGCGCGAGGTCCAGGACCCCGGTCATCGCGCTGTGCATCAGGCCCGTCCCGCAGTCGGTGAGGATGATGTTGTAGTGGTGCTGCAGCACATCCACCGCCCGCCGGTAGTCGGACTCGCTGAACGCCTCCGAGACCGCCGGGTCGCGGTCCGAACCGATCACCTCCAGTCGGCTGGCGGCCTGGCTGGTGCAGGACCTGACCTGCGGGTACCGCGAGGCGTCGGGGAGCTCCAGGAGGTCCCGGACCGTCGGGGTGGCGTGGAGCGGGTCGGACGGGTCGGCGGCCTGGTCCACCACACGGTCGGCCAACGTCCCGAGGTCGGGGTTGGCGTCCACGGCGATGACCCGGTCACCGCGTTGTGAGGCGAACATGCCGCCGAGCGTGACGGTGGTCGTCGTCTTGCCCACACCGCCCTTGAGGCTGAGGACCGCTATCCGGTAGTCGCCGCGGAGCGGGGTGAGGATGCGCTCCTGGACGGCACGTTCCTCGCTCTGGCCTGTCGATTCCCCCGGGTTCACCCGGCCTCCGGAGAGGCGGTGGACCAGGCGGCGCCACCCGGACGGTGGAGCGGCCGCCACGGCGCCGACCATCGCCGACGCGTCCAGCGTGGTGTCCGGACCGGTGGTGTGTGCAGGTACGGTCATCGGTGAATTCCCCCTTGGATCGTGTTCCGGTCCCGTGTTGTCCCGGCCCCCGGTGACGAGGGTAGCCGGTGCCGGTGGCCGGCGGGGCGGAATGCCCGGGAAGGTGGGGGAGGAGATGGGGCGGCTGGACGGTCGTCGCACTCCATAACCACATTAACAACACGAAAGCCCAGGTCAGATTTCGATAACCTGTTGATGGGGTGCGATGACCGGAGGCCGGGTGCCGCCTAGAACCGTCCGCAGTTGCTGGGCGCCGGCCGGTCGTTGAAACGGTCGACCATGTAGGTCATCGCCGGGCCGGCGGTGGTGAGCATCGGCACCGCGTGGTTGATCGCGGACTTCGGGAGGATCGACGGCAGCGGGTCGGTGACGAACTGGACGGTGCCACCGGCCTCGCAGTAACGCGCGGCGGTGTCGCGGGCCTGCTGCCAGGGGATGGTGTCGTCGTTCCGGCCGTTGGCGATCATGATCGGGGCGTTGACGTCGGTGTAGGTCGAGCCCAGCCGGTAGCTCTCCAGGACGGACCGCAGCCGGTCGTCGTCGCGGGCGATCTCGCCGAAGGACCGGCCGTCGGTCGTCAGCGTGCGGGTGTCCGTCAGGCCCCACCGGGCGATGGAGTCGGCGATGCAGCGGTCCCGGGTGTCCGCGAGGAACTCCTTGCCGCGGTCGTTGAAGTACTTGTCCTTCAGGGGAGCCAGTTCGGGGTGGCGCTCCAGGGCGCCGTTCAGGGCGTAGCCGAGCACGCCGGTGATGGCGTGGTCGTCCACGGCGTCGACGACCTCGAGCAGGTCGGCGGGCGGGGCGCCGGCGAAGGTCCCCTTGACGTTGAGCTCGGGGGCGTAGGACGAGGCCATCTCGGCGGCGGCCGCCGCGGCGCCGCCGCCCTGGGAGTAGCCGAAGAACCCGACGGGGGAGTCCGCCGGCAACCCGAGCCGGGACAGTCCGGCGCGGGCGGCGTCGAGGGTGGCCTGCCCCTGCTCAGGGTTGTTGACGTAGGTGTGCTGGCCCGGTGTGCCGAGTCCGATGAGGTCGACGACGACCACGTTCATGCCCAGTGCGCTGGCGGCGGCGTGGAACGGGTACTCGTAGTTGACGTTGAGCGCACCGTTGCCGGTGTCGACCCCGAAGAGCTGGAAGGAGCTCCGTGACGGTGCGCAGAGGTCACCGGACCCGCGGGTGCCCGGGGTGTAGACGAGGGTGGGGGCGGGTCCCTTGCCGTGCCAGGTGCCCGACGCCTTGAGGACGGTCCCGCTGGTGGCGACCCGGTCGCCGTCCTCGGTGGTGGAGGTGTAGAGGATCCTCTCGGCGCTGCCGGGGCCACCGTCGCCGGCGAGGTCGAGGAGTTGTGGTGCGTCCTGGGCGCGGATGAGCTCCCCGGGCCGGGCGGGCAGGGTCTCCGGTGGCTGGTAGAAGGGGTCGGTGTCGGGGGAGGGTGCGCCGGCCGGCGGGGGCCAGGAGAGTCCCGGGATGTCGTCCGGGCCCAGGGTCGAGCCGGGGGCCGCGGTCCCGGTGGCCACTGTCGCGAAAGCGACGGCCGCCGCCGTGGAGAGTGCGGCGGCGCGTGTGAGCATCCGTCGTGTGAGGTACGTCATGGCGTTGAGCTTATCGCCGGCCGGGGCCGGTGTTGTCCCGTTCGATACAATTGGGCGAAAGAACATGTGCGGGGTGCGTGGCAGGGTTGCTTCCGGGGTATCTGACCAGTAGAAATGGTGGGGTGCAACAGTCCAACCCGCAGGAGTCCCGAGACCTTCCCCCGGTCCGGCGGACGTCAGGTCCCGTCCCCGGACCCCGCCCGGACAGCACCGGTGACGGGTGGGGCGACGGCCGCGAAGATAGCTGGGACGGCGACCGGGAAGATCACCGCGACGAGGACCACGACGGGGACTACGCCGGCGGGAGGCCGGCAGGCCGTGTCCGCCGTCGGGTCACCAGGTCACTGGGTGTCCTCACCGCCACGGTGATGGTCGGTGTCCTGGTGTGGGCGGGGCACTCCCCGGCAGGGGAGAACCAGGCGGCGCTCCGGGAGTACCGGGAGCAGACGGTGCGGGAGAACGCCGTCGCCGCGTCGGAGAGCATCGTCCCCACCGCGGCGGAGGCCGACCTGGGCACCGGGCCGCGTCTGGACGGTCCCGCGCCGGGGCACTCGAAGAGGATCTCCCTGCGCAGCGGCGACCGTACCCGTGAAGGTGTGCTGTCGGTGCCGGAGGGGTACACCCCGGAGAAGTCCTACCCGGTGCTGCTCACCTACCACGGCTACCGCGAGACCGCCCAGGGCTTCCACGACTACGCCGGCTTCGACAGGAAGCCGGTGATCACCGTGTCGATGCAGGGCGTCGGCGACGCCTGGGAGGGTGCCCCGTACTCGAAGACGAAGGACGGCGAGGACATCCGCTTCACCCGTGACATGCTCGCCGCACTGAACACGACGTACAACGTCGACCGGTCCCGGATCTACGCCGCGGGCATGTCCAACGGTGGCGGCATGGTCGCCAAGCTGGCGTGCCGCGAACCCCGCCTGTTCGCCGCCGTCGCCGCGGTCGCCGGGGCGTACTACAGCGGGACGCGGACGAACTGCGTGGAGGACGCCGGCCGTGCGCCGTCGTTCCTGGAGATCCACGGGACGAAGGACGAGACGATCAACTACGGCGGCGGGTCACGCCACGGCGGCACCTACATGGCGGCCCGTGACCTGGTGGAGGACGTCGCCAGCCGGAACCACTGCCAGAGCACCCCGGTGACCACGGCGTTGGCGGGGGACGTCCGGCGTCAGCAGTGGCCGATGTGTTCACCGGGGACGTCGGTGGTCCACCTGCGGGTCGGCGACGGCGGACACACCTGGCCGGGCGACGCCTCGGGTGCCTCGGGCGCGGCGTCGGACTCGGCGGAGGTGACGTCCTACTCGCTGGACGCCACCACCGAGGTGTGGACGTTCCTCTCCGGGCACCGGCTCACCTGACAGGTCAGCGGGCCAGGGCACCCATCGGGTCCCACGCCGGCAGGACGGTCGGGGTGGTGTCCAGGGCCGCGCGGTACTCCTGCGGGAGACGGTCGCGGTGCACGGCGATCTCGAAGACGTACTGGTCGAACCAGTTGTCGTTCATCGTCCAGAAGCCCTTCTCCGCGGCCTTCGGGCCCCAGGAGTTCTCCACGCGCCAGCGGACGGGCCGGCCGTCGTCGTCGACGTCCACGCCGGTGAACACCATGGCGTGGGTCATCTGTGACTCGCCGGTGAGCAGCCGTTCCTCCTTCGTCAGGTCCAGTTCCACGTCGTAGAAGCCCTCGTAGTCGTGGAGGTGGGCGTCCCAGACGCCGCGCTCCCGGTAGGACTGTGCGGCGGTGTCGCACCCGAACCACACCGGGCGGCCGTCCTGCAGCGACTCCAGCACCGCGGCCTTGATCACCTCGACCGGCGCGTTGACGTAGGTCACCGGGGCGCCGCCGACGACGTTGCCCAGGTGCTCGACGGTGAACAGGCCGCCGCGCGGGGAGGTCCGGCGGGGGTCGTCGACCACACAGACGTACTCGCCCAGGTCGGCGGGGAGGTACCTGGCGGCGAAGTCCCGCGGGGTCATCTCGCCGACGCGGTGGAACTCGTCGTTGCGGTCCCGGTACTGCCAGACGAACCGTTCCGGCGGGGTGCCCAGGTGGACGGTGAGGATGCGGTGCACGTCGGCGAGGGTGCCGCGGTGCACTTCCCGCACATCGGCGCCGTCCTGGCGCATCCGGGTCGCCCCGGCGCGCAGGGCGGTGGCCAGGTCGCGGTTCATCGCGCGGGTGTCGGAGGACGAGCGGGTCTCCGGCATCGCGTACTTGGGGACGGCGCCGTACTTGTCGACGAGGGCGACGAACATGTTCCACTGTCCGCCGTCCTCGACGGGGTCGGCGAGCAGGTGCTGGACGGTCCGGTCGTCGATGTCGCGGTCGGTCAGCCCGGCCATGGCGCAGAGGAAGTGGTTGGCCTTCTCGAGTTTGTCCCAGTAGTGCAGGTAGGTCTGGGAGAGTTCGAGGTCCTTGACCCCGGTGGCGTCGATGACGCCGCCGTCACCGCCGCGCAGGGCGTTGAGGCCGGCGAAGATCCAGCAGCGCCCGGACTTCTTCTGGTCGGCGACCGACCAGGAGTCCAGTTTCACGGAGGTGGAGCTGTCGGTGGTGGCCAGGACGTCCCGGTCGAGGGTGACGGTCTCGACGTTGGCGGCGGTCGCGGCGTTGCGTGCGACGCGGAAGGACGGGTCGGCGCGCAGCGTGTCGCCGAGGGCGGCGAGCTGGCGGGGGTCGACCCCGGCTCCGGCCGCGGCGGTCGTGCTGGCCGTGGCGGCGGTGGTCGTGGTGGTCGTCGTGTCGGTTGCTGTCGTCATCAGGCCATCGCATCCCAGATCGGAAGGTCAGTGGTGTCGCCGCGGTCGAGCGCGGCCAGTGCGTCGGTGAGGTCGTCGGTGAGGCCGCTGGCCGAGGCGTCGGTGAGGCGCCGGCGGGGGACGACGACCTGGAAGACGTTGTCGGCGAACCAGTTGTCGGCCATGGTGCCGTAGCCGCCGCCGGCCAGTTCGGTGTGCTGGGCGTGGCTCTTCGTGCCCCAGGAGTTCTCCACGCGGAAGCGTAGGTCGCCGGCGGGGGAGCGGTCGTACCCGGTGAAGACCATGCCGTGGGTCAGGCGTGACTCGGCGGTGGCCATCTGCCCGGCCTTGGTGGTCGCGGAGTCGGTGCCGTACAGCGCGTCGAGTTCGAGCAGGTCGGCGTCCCACACCCCGGAGGTGGCGACGAACTGGCGGTTGACGTCGCAGGCGAACCACACCGGTTCGCCGTCGTCGAGGCTGTCGGTGACCAGGCGGCGCAGCGTGTCGATGCCGGCGGTGACGTAGCTGAAGTCACGGGTGCCCCACATGTTGTTCTCGTGGGTGATGCTGAACGCCCGGCCCGCCGCGTGGCGCGGGTCGTGGACGACGCTGACGTAGCTGTCGAGGTCGTCGGGCAGCATCTCGGCGGCGAACTGCTGCGGGGTGTAGGTGCCGCCACGGTGGAAGCCGCCGGCGGAGTCGCGGTACTGCCAGGTGAACTCCGTGGGCGGCAGGCCCAGGTGGATGGCGGTGACCCGGTGGGCGTCGGCGAGGGTGTCGGCGATGACGGCCTCCGTGGCGGCGGCGTCCCCGTCGGCGACGGCGTCCCGCAGTCGCAGGGCGCCGCGGCGCAGGACGGTGCGCAGGCGGCCGTCGAGCTGCGGCGTGCGCCCGGAGGCGAAGGTCTCCGGCATGGCGTAGGACGGCACGACGCCGTACTTCGCCACGAGGTTGGTGAAGTAGTTCCACTGCCCGCCGTCGGAGGCGGGTGCCTGCAGCAGGGCGGCGACGGTGCGGTCGTCCAGGTCGGTGACGCCGTCGCGGAACAGGGTCTCCAGTGTCCGCAGGACGTGGTTCGACTTCTCGATCTTGTCGTGGAACTGCAGGTATGTGTGGGAGAACTCGAACTCCTTGACGTCGAGTTTCTCCGCCACCCGGTGACGGAAGACGTTGTAGGCGGCGAACATCCAGCACCGTCCCGACTGCTTCTGGTCGCTGACCCCGAGGGAGTCCAGCTTCACCTCGGTGGTCGGGTCCAGGGCGACGACGGCGTCACGGTTCAGGGCGACGGCGTTGACGTCCGCCGCGGTCACGGCGTTGCGTGCGATCCGCAGGGCCCGGTCGCCGGTGGCGGCGTCGCGCAGTCCGGTGAGCAGGTCGGGGGTGAGCGCCGGTGACGTCTCGGCGACCGTCCCGGGTGACGTGGGTGGTGAGGTACTCATGCATCCGTTATACCTCCCGGTCGGGTGCACCACGCCCGGCCCCCTGAACCGGGCGGATGTGCGGGTGGTTTACTGGTTCCCATGACCGGCTCCGACTGTATCGACTGCATGGATTTCATCGACTTCATCGACGCCGCCCCCAGCAGCTACCACGCCGCCGCGGAGGTCGCGTCGCGGCTGGAGGCCGCCGGGTTCGTCCGGCAGGACGAGACGGCACGGTGGGACGCCTCGCCGGGCGGACACTACATCGTGCGTGGGGGAGCGGTGCTGGCGTGGCGGATCCCGGAGACGGCCGGCGGCGATAGTGCGCGGGGGTTCCGCATCGTCGGCTCGCACACCGATTCGCCGGGGCTGAAGCTCAAGCCGGCCGGCGACGTCACCGGGCCCGGCGGGTGGCGGCAGGCCGCGGTGGAGGTCTACGGCGGGGCGGTGCTGCCGTCCTGGCTGGACCGTGAGCTGCGCCTGGCCGGACGGGTCGTCCTGTCCGACGGGTCGGAGCACCTCGTACGTACCGGGCCGGTGCTGCGGGTGCCGCACCTGGCGATCCACCTGGACCGCACCGTCAACAACGGCCTCACCCTCGACCGGCAGCAGCACATGCTGCCGGTGTTCGCCGTCGGCGACGGTGCCCCGACGATCGGCGAGGTCGTCGCGGACGCCCTCGGCGTCGACGGGGTGTCGGCCGGGGACATCCTGGCCCACGACCTGATCACCGTCGACGCACACCGCGGTGAGGTGTTCGGTGCGCGCCGGGACTTCGTCGCCGCCGGACGTATGGACAACCTCAGCAGCGTCTACACCTCGCTGCAGGCCTTCCTCGCCCTCGGGGAGACCGACGCCATCCCGGTGCTCGCCGCCTTCGACCACGAGGAGGTCGGCAGCGCGACGACCAGCGGGGCGGCGGGACCGGTGCTGGAGGACGTCCTGACCCGCACCGCCATGGCCCTGGTGGCGGACGCCGAGGAGACCCGGGCGATGTTCGCCCGGTCGACCTGCGTCTCCGCTGACGCCGCGCACTCGGTCCACCCCAACTACGCAGGGAAGCACGACCCGGTGCACCGTCCGGTGGTCAACGGCGGCCCGGTGCTGAAGGTCAACGCCAACCAGCGCTACGCCTCCGACGCCGTCACCTCGGCGGAGTGGCGGGCGGCGTGCCGGGCCGCCGGGGTGCCCGACCAGGTCTTCGTGGGCAACAACGAGGTCCCCTGCGGGTCGACCATCGGCCCGGTCACCGCAACGCGGCTGGGCATCCCCACCGTCGACGTCGGGATACCGCTGCTGTCGATGCATTCGGCGCGGGAGATGGCGGGCGTGCACGACATCGCCTGGTTCACCGCCGCACTGCAGGAGTGGTGGGGGCGGTGAGCGGCATGAACGGTGCGAGCGAGCCTGACCGTATGACGCCCTACTGCCACGTCCTCTTCGAGCACCCGGCCATCCCCGGCAACACCGGTGCCGCCATCCGCCTGTGCGCCGGCACCGGGGCGTCGCTGCACCTCGCCGAACCGTTGGGCTTCAACTTCGACGACAAACACCTCAAGCGGGCGGGCCTGGACTACCACGACCTGGCCGACGTGCACGTCCACCCCTCGCTGGACGCCGCCCTGACGGAGCTGACGGAACCGTCCGGGGCACGGGTGTTCGCCTTCACCACCCACGCGGACACCTGGTACACCGACATCACCTACGAACCGGGCGACGTCCTGCTCTTCGGGACCGAGCCCACCGGGCTGACCGACGAGGCGCTCGCCGACCCCAGGATCACCCGGCAGGTGCGTGTGCCGATGCTGCCCGGCAGGCGCAGCATGAACCTCTCCAACGCCGCCTCGGTCGCGGCGTACGAGGCGTGGCGGCAGGCGGGGTTCCCGGGCGGACACTGAGGGTGCCATACTGGTGGCGTGACTGAGATGACTGGGATGACCGAGACGACGGCGACGACCGGGACCGCCATGACGCTGGACGGGAAACTCTACCGCGACGAGATCGTCGTCGACCTCACCCGCCGCGTGGCGGCGCTGAAGGAGAAGGGCGTCACGCCGGGCCTGGCCACCGTCCTGGTCGGTGACGACCCCGCCAGCCACTCCTACGTGAAGATGAAGCACCGCGACTGCGAGCAGATCGGGGTGAACAGCATCCGGCGCGACCTCCCCGCGGACGTCAGTCAGGAGGAGCTCAACGCCGTGATCGACGAGCTCAACGCCGACCCCGCGTGCACCGGCTACATCGTCCAGCTGCCGCTGCCCGCGCACCTCGACGAGAACGCGGTGCTGGAACGGATCGACCCCGCCAAGGACGCCGACGGCCTGCACCCGGTGAACCTCGGCAAGCTGGTGCTCATGGAGCCCGCCCCGTTGCCCTGCACGCCCAACGGGGCGATCTCGCTGCTGCGCCGCTACGGCGTGCCGCTCGACGGGGCGAAGACGGTCGTCATCGGACGCGGTGTCACCGTGGGCCGGCCGATCGGCCTGATGCTGACCCGTCGCTCGGAGAACTCCACGGTGGTGCTGTGCCACACCGGGACCAGGGACCTGGCCAAGGAGACCCGCGACGCCGACATCATCGTCGCCGCCGCGGGCAAGCCGCACATGCTCACCGCCGACATGGTCAAGCCCGGCGCCGCCGTGCTCGATGTGGGGGTGTCGCGGGTCGACGGGAAGCTCGCCGGTGACGTCCACCCCGACGTGTGGGGCGTCGCCGGGGCCGTGTCACCGAACCCCGGCGGGGTGGGGCCGCTGACGCGTGCCTTCCTGATCCACAACGTCGTGGAACGCGCGGAGCGGCTGGTGTGAGTGACGGTACCGACGACAGAGCCGATCTCGTCGAACTGACGCCGGCGGAACGTCGGACACTGCTGCGCAACCCGCACGACCGGCGGGTGCCGCACTCGCGGTTGAACCAGACCCTGCAGATGCTGCTGGTCCTCGGTTTCGTGGTGGTGATGCTGGTGGGCCTGGCGTTCCTCGTGGCCGACCGGTGGCGACGGGGGACGGTGACCGTGGGCACGGGCATGCTCGTCCTCGGCGTGCTGCGCTGGGTGGTCGACGGCGAGATCCTGGGGGTGCTCTCCGTCCGCTCGCGGAAATTCGACTCGGTGTTCTGTCTCGTCGTCGGTGCGTCGATGCTGCTGGTCGCGATCTCCGTCGACTCGTTGGGGAGTTGACGGTGGGGGACCCGGCGTCCGTCGCCGACCTACCCGGGATGCGACGGACCTTCGCCGAGGGGGAGTTGACGCTGGGGCTCGCCCTGCCGGTCGGACCGGTCGCGGACGAGGGGGTGGGCGCCGAGGACGGCGGGGACGTCGCACGCCAGGTGGAGCTGGTCAGGGCCGCGGAGGCGGCCGGGGTCGCGGCCGTGTGGGCACGCGACATCCCGTTACGGGTCGACACCTTCGGGGACGTCGGGCAGATCCACGACCCGTTCATGTTCCTCACGTGGCTGGCCGCGCACACGGAGCGGGTCGCGCTGGGCACGGCGGCTGTGGTGCTGCCGTTGGCGCACCCCCTGCTGCTGGCGAAACGGTCCGCAGGCCTGGACCGGCTCAGTGGGGGACGTTTCCTCATGGGGGTGGCCAGCGGCGACCGTCCCGAGGAGTTCCCGGCCTTCGGCATGGAGAAGGGGGACCGTGCCGCCGTGTTCCGCGAGCACCTGGAGGTGCTGCAGGCAGGGTGGTCGTCCACCGGCCGCCCGGTGCGCTGGTCGCGGGGGCGCATGGGTGGGGCGGACGTCGTCCCGACACCGACCGTCGGGCGCGTGCCGGTGCTGCCGACGGGGTCGTGCCAGCAGAACATGGACTACAACGCCGCCCACGGTGACGGGTGGATCACCTACCACCGCTCCCTGCCGCAGCAGAAGGTGATGGTCGACCGGTGGCGGGCGTCCTGCGGGGACGTTTTCGCGCCGTTCGCCGAATCCATGTGGGTCGACCTGGCGGAGGACCCCGACCTGCCGGTCGAGGGGCGTGACTTCGGGTACCGGACGGGGCGGCACGGGCTGACGAGGATCCTGGCGTCGCAGCGTGACATGGGCATCAACCATGTGTCACTGCGGCTCACGAGCCGGACCAGACCGGTGGAGGAGATGCTGGGCGAGCTGGCCGAGCACGTGCTGCCGGAGTTCCCCGCTCTCGACGGCTGAATCCGGCGGCCGGTTCCATTCGGTGTGAATCGAACTCTGCGGGGTCGGACGGCCGGGAGGATAGTGTCTCCTGCGTAGTAGACAGAGCAGTCTGTGCGGAGGAGAGGACAACGTCGTGGCGTTCAGACCCAGCCTGGGAGCGGTACTCGTCGGTGTCGGCCTGGTGGCCGCCGCCGGGGTGGCCGTGCTGCCCGGGGGAACCGTCGACGACCCGGACGTGGTGGACGTCTCGTCGGGTGACCAGCGGCTGAACCTCGTGGCCTACGCGGTCCCGAAGCCGGGGTTCGAGGCGGTCATCCGCGGGTTCCGGGGCACACCCGACGGCCGGGACACCGGGTTCGCGGAGAGCTACGGCGCCTCGGGCGACCAGTCCCGCAAGGTCGCCCGGCACCTGCCGACCGACATCGTGAATTTCTCCGTGGAGCCCGACGTGACCCGGCTCGTCGACAGTGGACAGGTGGCCGAGGACTGGCGAGACGACGTCCCCGGCGACGAGTCCGGACGGTCCGTCCCCTTCGGGTCGGTCGTCTCCGTCGTCACCCGGGAGGGCAACCCGCACGGCGTCGAGACGTGGGACGACCTGCTGGCCCCGGGCATCGAGGTCATCAGCCCGAACCCGGCCAGCTCCGGGTCGGCGAAATGGAACCTGCTCGCCCCCTACGCCAGCTGGTTCTTCCAGGCGCTCGACGGCGGGGCCGACAGACAGACCGCCCACGACGAGGCGCTCGGTAAGCTCACCCGCCTGGTCGGTGAGCACTTCACCGTCCGACCGAAGTCGGGACGCGAGGCGACCTCCGCCTTTGAGGGAGGTCAGGGCGACGTCCTGCTGTCCTACGAGAACGAGGCCATCGAACTCGCCCGCAACGGTGCGGCCGTCGACTACACCGTCCCGGACGACACCTTCCGTATCGAGAACCCCGTCGCCGTGGTCGACACCACCGACGACCCCGACGGCGACATGGCGAAGGCCACGCAGTTCCGCGACTACCTGTTCACCCCGGCCGCCGAGAAACTGTGGGCCGCCGAGGGGTTCCGGCCCGGGCCGGACCTGTTCACTGACTCCACGGACGTCATCGACACCCTCCCGGCGGAGCAGCGCGAGGCCTTCCGGTCGCTGGACACGGTGCACACCATCGACGACCTCGCCGAGGTGTTCCGCGACCTTGATCCGGACCTGGACCCGGACGGGAACGTGGCCGACTGGGACGTGGTCGACGCGGTGCTGTTCACGCGTGCCAAGCCCGGCAGCGGCGACACCGACGGCGCCATCACGACGATCTACAAGGCGGTGTGAGAATGGGCGCGAGGAGAACGAGACTCAGCATGGGCACGGCCACCCTGTGGCTGTCCGTCATCGTCCTGCTGCCCCTGGTGGCACTGGCCACGGAGGCCTTCTCCGGCGGGTTCGGCGGATTCTGGGACGCGGTGACCGCACCAGGGGCACGCACCACACTGTGGGTGACCGCGAAGGTCTCCCTCGTGGTGGCCCTGATCAACATGGTCACCGGCACACTGGTCGCCTGGGTGCTGGTGCGCGACGACTTCCCCGCGAAGCGGATCGTGGACGCGGTCATCGACCTGCCGTTCGCCCTGCCCACCATCGTCGCCTCCCTGGTGCTGCTCAGCCTGTACGGGCCGGACAGCCCGATGAACGTCACCCTCAACGCCACGCAGCCGGCGCTGGTCATCGCCCTGGCGTTCGTCACACTGCCGTTCGTCGTGCGTTCGGTGCAGCCCGTGCTCATCGAGCTCGACCACGACGTCGAGGAGGCCGCGGCGTCCCTGGGTGCGTCCAACGCCACGATCTTCCGGCGGATCATCCTGCCGGCCCTGTGGCCCGCGGTGCTGTCCGGGACGGGCCTCGCCTTCGCCCGGGCGATCGGTGAATACGGGTCGGTCGTGCTCATCGGCGGAAACGTCCCCGGCGCGACCCAGGTCGCCTCCCAGTACATCCAGGAGCAGATCGAGTCGGACGTCCCGTCCGCCGCGGCGGCGGTCTCCGTGACCCTCCTGGCCATCACCTTCATCGTCCTCCTTGTCCTCCGTCTCGTCGGGGACCGCAGCACACGGAAGGAGCAGGACGCGTGAACCAGTCCAGAACCAGTGTCCTGACACTGCGCATCCTCGCCCTGGTCTACCTGGCGGTCCTCGTCGCACTGCCGGTCGGCACCATCCTGTGGCGCACCGCCGAGCCCGGTCTCGGGCAGTTCCTGGAGTGGATCACCACCCCTGCGGCGGTGTCGGCCCTGCAGACCTCGCTGCTCATCGTGGCGGTCACCGTCCCGCTCAACGTGGTCTTCGGCATCGTCGTCGCCCTCGGACTGGTGCGGGGACGCTTCCCCGGCAAGGCACTGGTGCAGGCGGTCGTGGACCTGCCCTTCGCCGTGTCACCGGTGATCGTCGGTGTCGCCCTGATCATGCTGTGGGGCACCGACGGCTGGTTCGGCGGCGTGGAGGACCTCGGCTTCCGGGTGATCTTCGGCCTGCCCGGCATGGTGCTGGCCACGGTGTTCGTCACACTTCCGTTCATCGTCCGGGAGGTGGAGCCGGTGCTGCGTGAGATCGGTACCGAACAGGAGCAGGCGGCGTCCACCCTGGGTGCCTCACCCTGGCAGACGTTCCGGCGCATCACCCTCCCGTCGATCCGCTGGGGCCTGTCCTATGGCATCGTGCTGACCGTCGCCCGTGCCCTGGGGGAGTTCGGTGCGGTGATCATGGTCGCCTCGGGGTTCGCCGGGGGTGGGCAGACCCTGACCCTGCTGGTGCACTCCCGTTATCTCGACGACAACAACGTCTACGGCGCGTACGCCGCGGCGACCCTGCTGATGATCGTCTCGGTGATCGTCCTGGTCGCCATGACCCTGCTGCAGAAGAAGAAGGTTTCCTGAATGGCTATCTCCGTCTCCCACGCCGTGAAGACCTACGGTGACTTCACGGCCCTCGACGACGTCTCCCTCGAGATCCCCGAAGGGTCCCTCACCGCCCTGCTGGGGCCGTCCGGCTCGGGCAAGTCCACCCTGCTGCGCACGATCGCGGGACTGGAACAGCCGGACTCCGGCGCGGTAGTCATCGACGGTGCCGACGTGACCCGCCTGTCGCCCCAGGACCGGGGCATCGGCTTCGTCTTCCAGCACTACGCCGCGTTCAAGCACATGACCGTGCGCGACAACGTGGCCTTCGGGCTGTCGGTGCGCAAGCGTCCGAAGAAGGAGATCGACCGGCGGGTCGACGAGCTGCTGGAGATCGTCGGCCTCGCCGGCTACCACACCCGGTACCCCTCGCAGCTCTCCGGCGGCCAGCGGCAGCGGATGGCGTTGGCTCGGGCACTCGCCCCGAACCCGGGTGTGCTGCTGCTCGATGAACCGTTCGGGGCGCTGGACGCCAAGGTGCGCGAGGACCTGCGCACCTGGCTGCGCCACATGCACGAGGAGTTCACCGTGACCACCGTGCTCGTCACCCACGACCAGGAGGAGGCGCTCGACGTCGCCGACCGCATCGCCGTGATGGGGGACGGGAGGATCGAGCAGGTCGGCACCCCCACCGAGCTGTACGACGCCCCGGAGACGCCGTTCGTCCAGTCCTTCCTGGGCCACGTCACCGAACTCGCGGGGACGACGGTGCGCCCGCACGACATCCGGTTGGGCCGCAACGCCGACCCGGAGGTGCCCGGCAACGAGGTCGCCGCCACCGACGTGCGCGAGGCGGTGGTCGACCGCGTCGCGGTGCTGGGGTTCGAGGTGCGGGTGGAGCTCACCGACGCCGCCGACGGCCGACGGTTCACCGCCCAGATCACCCGCGGGGACGCACGCACGCTGGGACTGGGGGCCGGCAGTGTCGGGGAGACGGTGTACGCGCGGGCGACGGCGGCCGCGGGGTGACCCGCGCCCGCGCCGGTCACCGCTGCGCCAGCAACGCCGCCTTGGTGAGGAACTTGTCCAGGATGACCGTCATCTGACGGGTCTCGGTGAGGAAGCCGTCGTGCCCGGTGGGGGAGGTGATCTTGGACAGGCCGATGAAGTCGCCCAAGTTGCGGGAGAGGTGCTCCTGCTGGTGGTACGGGTAGAGGATGTCGGTGTCGATCCCGGCGACCATGGTCGGCACCTGCGACGAGCCCAGCACGGCGTTCATGCCGCCACGGCCGCGTCCGACGTCGTGCCGGTTCAGTGCGTCGGTGAGGATCACGTAACTGCCTGCGTCGAACCGTGCCTCCAGTTTCTCGGCCTGACGGTCGAGGTAGCTCTCCACGGCGAACCTCTCCGTGGGGGAGGGGTAGGGCCCGTAGGGGTTCTCGCCGGGCTGCGGTTCGGTGGAGAATCGTTCGTCGAGCTCCAGCTCGCCGCGGTAGGTCAGGTGCGCGATGCGCCGGGCCTGGCCCAGTCCGTGGGACGGGATGCGGCCGGAGCCGTGGTAGTCGCCGTCCTGCCAGCAGGGGTCGGCGGTGATGAAGCGGATCTGGGCGGACTGGATCCCGATCTGCCAGGCCGACGCGCGCGCGGACACGGCGACGGGGAGGGCGGCCTCCACCACCTCGGGGTACATGAAGGTCCATTCCAGGACGCGTGCACCGCCCATGGACGCGCCGACCACACCGCGGATACGGGAGATGCCGAGGACGTCGACGAGCAGCGTCTTCTCCGCGGCGACGAGGTCGCGGATCGACAGGGCGGGGAAACGCGACCCCCAGTGACCGCCGTCGGGGTGGGCGGAGGACGGGCCGGTGGACCCCTGGCAACCGCCGAGACAGTTCGCGCAGAGCACGAGGTAACGCTCGGTGTCCAGGGCGAGGCCGGGGCCGATGATGCCGGCCCACCAGTCGGCGGCGTCGGCGTCGCCGGTCAGGGCGTGCTCGATGACGATCACCGGGCGGGCCACCGCCTCGTCGGCCGGGCCCTCGTACCAGGCGAACAGCCGTAGTTCAGCGCCGGGGATGTCCACCCCCGCCTCCGTGGTGAACGTGCCGATCGGCACGGTCACCGAGGAGTGGGAGGCGGGAAGGGACCGGGGGTCGATGCTCATGGGGTGGTGCCTCAGCCGATCGCGTCGAAGCCGCGTCGGAGGTCGGCGAGGATGTCCTCGATGTCCTCGATACCCACGGACAGGCGGACGGTGGCGAGGTTCACACCGGCACGGGCCAGGCCCTTCTGGTCGGACTGCGAGTGGGTGGTCGTCGCCGGGTGAACGACCAGGGAGCGGACGTCACCGACGTTGGCCAGGTTGGAGTGCAGCTTCAGGGCGTCGATGAAGGCCCAGGCCTTCTCGCGGGCCTCGTCGGACCAGACGTCATCCACGGCGAGGTCGAAGGACAGGACGGAGCCGGTGTACTCCAGGCCGAGCTTCTCCTTGGTGGCGTACCAGGGGGAGTCCGGCAGGCCGGCGTAGTTCACCGTGGTGACCGCGGGATTGTCGGCGAGGGAGCGGGCCACGATCTCGGCGTTCTCGTTGTGCTTGCGCACGCGCAGGGCCAGGGTGTCCAGCCCCTGGATGGTGACCCAGGCGTTGAAGGCGGAGATGGTCGCACCGGTGTCGCGCAGCAGGCCGACGCGGGCCTTCAGGCCGAAGGCGGCGGCGCCGAGGTCGGCGTACTTCAGGCCGTGGTAGGCGGGGTCCGGGGTGACGAAGGAGGGGAAGACCGGCTGCCCGTCGCGTTCCACGGTCCAGTCGAAGGAACCGCCGTCGACGAGGATGCCGCCGAGTCCGGAGCCGTTGCCGGTGTAGAACTTGGTCAGGGAGGCCACGACGATGTCCGCGCCGAGCTCCAGGGGACGCACCAGGGCGGCGGTGGCGATGGTGTTGTCCACGATCAGCGGGACGTTGTTGCGGTGGGCGACCTCGGCCACGGCCGGGATGTCCAGGACGTCGGCCTGGGGGTTGGCGAAGGTCTCGCCGTAGAAGGCCTTGGTGTTCGGCTGGACGGCGGCCTGCCAGGAGTCGAGGTCGTCGGGGTCCTCGACGAAGGTGACCTCGATGCCGAGCCGGGCGAGGGTGACACCGAAGAGGGTCTCGGTGCCGCCGTAGAGCCGGGGGGAGGTGACGATGTGGTCGCCGGCGCCGGCGAGGTTGAGGATCGCGGCGGTCTCGGCGGCCTGCCCGGAGGCGAAGGCCACGGCGTGGACGCCGCCTTCCAGGGACCCGATGCGGTTCTCCAGGGCCTCCTGGGTGGGGTTGGTCAGGCGGCTGTAGACCGGGCCGAGGTCCTCGAGGGCGAAGCGCTGCTTGGCGTGCTCGGCGGAGTCGAAGACGTAGGAGGTGGTGAGGTAGATCGGCTGGTTCCGGGCGCCGGTGTCGGAGTCCACGGTCTGGCCGGCGTGGACGGCGCGGGAGGCGAATCCCCAGGAGGCGGAGTCGGAGTTGTCGTACCTGGTGCTCATCGGTGGTGGTCCCTTCGGGGGTAGGTGTGTCATTTCGCTGGGAACACGATAACCCACCGGAGGGGGAGCGGCAAACAGCTCGGTCTAGTTTTCGGCAACGTCGCAGGTGAGGGCGTTGTTTCTGCTAGACCGAGCTGTCCAAAAGAGCTACCGGCGCATCAGGAGTTGCGCGCGGTGAGGCCGTCGATGACGGCGTTGAAGGTGGACGAGGGACGCATGACCTTCGTGGTCTTCTCCTCGTCCAGCCAGTAGTAGCCGCCCAGGTCGGCGGAGGAGCCCTGACCGCCGCGCATCTCCTTCTTCACGGTCTCGTACTTCTCCTCCAGTTCCTCGGCCACCGGGGCGAAGATCTCCGCGAGCTCGGGGTCCTCGGTCTGACGGGAGAGGTTCAGCGCCCAGTAGCGGGCCAGCCAGTAGTGGCTGCCGCGGTTGTCGATCTCACCGACGACTCGGGCGGGGGAGAGGTCCTCGTTGAGGATCCGCTCGGTGGCCGCGTCCAGCGCGTCCGCGAGGATCGGGGTGCGGGGGTTGTCGTCGGTCTCGGCGAGCTTACGCAGCGACTCGGCCAGGGCCAGGAACTCGCCCAGCGAATCCCAGCGCAGGTAGTCCTCCTCGATGAGCTGCTGGACGTGCTTCGGTGCGGATCCGCCGGCACCGGTCTCGAACAGCCCGCCACCGGCGATCAGCGGCACGATGGACAGCATCTTGGCGCTGGTGCCCAGCTCCATGATGGGGAAGAGGTCGGTGAGGTAGTCGCGCAGCACGTTGCCGGACACGGAGATGGTGTCCTCGCCGGCGCGGATGCGGTCGACGGAGAGCTGGCAGGCCTCCTCGGGGGAGAGGATGCGGATGTCCAGGCCCTCGGTGTCGCCGACGAGGTCGGTGTCCTTGAGGTACTCCTCGACCTTCGCGGTGATGTTGCGGTCGTGGGCACGCTCCGGGTCGAGCCAGAACACGGCCGGGGCGCCGGTCTTGCGGGCCCGGTCGACGGCCAGACGCACCCAGTCGCGGACCGGGATGTCCTTGGTCTGGCAGGCACGCCAGATGTCGCCGGGGGTGACGGAGTGGGACATGAGCACCTCGCCGGAGGAGTCCACGACCTCGACGGTGCCCTCGGAGCCGATCCGGAAGGTCTTGTCGTGGGAGCCGTACTCCTCGGCCTTCTGAGCCATCAGGCCCACGTTGGGCACGGTGCCCATCGTGGTCGGGTCGAAGGCGCCGTTCTTCCGGCAGTCCTCGATCACGGTCTGGAACACGCCGGCGTAGGAGGAGTCCGGGATGACGGCGAGGGCGTCCTGCTCCTGGTTGTCCTTGTTCCACATGTGTCCGCCGCTGCGGATCATGGCGGGCATGGAGGCGTCGACGATGATGTCCGAGGGGACGTGCAGGCCGGTGATGCCCTTGTCGGAGTTCACCATGGCCAGGTCGGGGCCGTCCTGCAGAGCCTGGTCGAAGGCCGCGCGGATCTCCGCCGCCAGGTCGTCGCCGATCTTGTCGGCGTAGTCCTCGAGGCCGGAGTAGATGGCGGCGAGACCGTTCTCGCCGTTGAGGCCCACGGAGAACAGGGTGTCGCCGTACTTCTCGAAGACGTCGGCGAAGTAGGCGCGGACCACGTGGCCGAAGATGATCGGGTCGGACACCTTCATCATCGTGGCCTTGAGGTGCGCGGAGAAGAGGACGCCCTCCTCCTTCGCGCGGGCGACCTGGGCCTTGAGGAACTCGTCGAGGTCCGCGGCGCGCAGGACGGTGGCGTCGACGATCTCCTTGTCCAGGACCTTCAGGCCGTCCTTGAGGACGGTGGTCGTCCCGTCGGTGCCGACGAGGCGGATGGTGAGCGTGTCGTCGCCGTCGATGACGACGGACTGCTCGTTGTGGCGGAAGTCCCCGTCGGTCATGGTGGCGACGGTGGTCTTCGAGTCGGCGGACCACTCGCCCATGCGGTGCGGGTGCTTCCGGGCGAAGTTCTTGACGGCCTTCGGCGCACGACGGTCGGAGTTGCCCTCACGCAGGACCGGGTTCACCGCGGAGCCCTTGACGGAGTCGTAGCGGGCGCGGGCGTCCTTCTCCTCGTCGGAGGTGGGCTCGTCCGGGTAGTCCGGCAGGTCGTAACCGTGCTCCTGCAGCTCGGCGATCGCGGCCTTGAGCTGCGGGACCGACGCGGAGATGTTCGGCAGCTTGATGATGTTCGCGTCCGGCTGCTTGGTGAGCTCGCCGAGTTCCGCGAGGGCGTCGTGGACACGCTGCTCCTCGGGGAGGATGTCGTTGAACGCCGAGAGGATCCGTGCGGCCAGGGAGATGTCCCGCGTCTCGACGGCCACGCCGGAGGTCGAGGCGAAGGCCTCGATGACGGGCTTCAACGAGTAGGTGGCGAGTAGCGGGGCTTCGTCGGTTCGGGTGTAGATGATCTTGGCCATGGGCCGGTGTCTCCCTCTTCAATAGTCGGTGCAGCGTCGCGTCGCCCGCCCCCATGGTGAGGGACGAGCACGGGCGCACCTGCGATTATTCGTCTCGATCTGTGGTGATGCCTTCGTGTGGAAGGGTGCCGCTCGGGCATCTACTATCGCGATGATACGGCAATGGCGGTTGTCCCGGCGGCCGCGGGGCCGCGATACCCTACACCGGGGAGAGACCGTTATCCGGATATCAGTGAAATCCCCCCGATTCTGGTGGAATTGGACGGGGAATAGATCTGAATCGATACTGGTTGCCCTCTCCTGTGGCACTGCCGCCCGACCGTGCCCGTACAGCCAGCACGCCCAGCACACCCCGCACCGTCCCCCGAGGAGCCCCTGTGACTGAACAGCCGACCGCCGCCACCTCCGGGCTGCAGCGACTGGAGGACCCGCCGCGCGGGTCCCGTCGTCCGGCCCGTCGTCCCCTCCCGCGGCAGACGGAGATGGGACGGCGCCGCCGTCCGGTCGCGCTGCTCATGCTCGCGCTCGGCGGGTTCGGGATCGGCACCACCGAGTTCGTGGCGATGGGCCTGCTCAACTACATCGCCGAGGACTTCTCGGTCAGCGAGGCCACCGCAGGCCACGTGATCACCGCCTACGCCCTTGGCGTGGTTGTGGGAGCCCCGGTGATCACCGCCTTCACCGGGTCGATGCCCCGGCGGCGGCTGGTCCTGATCCTGATGGGTGCCTTCACCGTGGGCAATGCGCTCAGTGTGCTCGCGGGGTCCTACGGACTGCTGATGCTGTCCCGGTTCATCGCCGGCATCCCCCACGGCGCCTACTTCGCCGCGGCCGCGTTGATCGCCGCGTCGATGGCCGACGCCGGGCAGCGGGGACGGGCCGTCGCCCAGGTCTCGATGGGGCTGTCGGTGGCGACGGTGGCCGGGGTGCCGGCCGCGCAGTGGATCGGCCAGGCCCTGGGGTGGAACGCTGCGTTCGCGCTGGTGGCGGTGATCGGCCTGGTCACCCTCGTCGGTCTGTGGTTCTCGCTGCCGCACATGACGCTGATGGCGCCGACCCGGCCGATGACCGAGCTCGGTGCCCTGGTCAATCCGCAGGTCATGCTCACCCTGCTGCTCGGCACGGTCGGCTTCGGCGGCATGTTCTGCGTGTACACCTACATCTCGTGGACGATGACCGAGCGCGCGGGGTTCCCGGAGAACCTCATGTGGCTGGTGCTCATGGTCTACGGCGTCGGCATGGTGGCGGGGACCTTCCTGGGCGGACGCCTGGCGGACATCGACGTGGAGGCGTCCATCTTCGGCGCCCTGGTGGCGATGGCCCTGATGCTCGGCGCGTTCTACTTCACCAGCACCGTCGCGCCGCTGGCGATCGTGAACTTCGGGCTGGTGGCGATGTCGGGGTCGGTGATGACCATCAACCTGCAGACCCGGCTGATGGACGTCGCCGGCGAGGCGCAGAACCTCGCCGCGTCGATGAACCACTCCGCGTTGAACCTGGCCAACGCCGCCGGCGCCGCGGTCGGTGGTGCGGTGATCAGCGCCGGCTACTCGTACTCGGCACCGGCGTTGGCCGGGGTCGGGATGGCCCTGTGCGGTATCGCGGTGTTCGTCCCGACCTACCTCCTTCGGCGCCGTGGCGAGGCCCGCCGCTAGTCTGGTCGGCATGACCGTCACAGTCGCCACCGTCAACGTCAACGGCATCCGTGCCGCCGCCAAGGTCCGCAACGAGGACAACCACGGGATCCTGCCGTGGCTGGAGAGCACCCCGGCCGATGTGGTGCTGCTCCAGGAGGTACGCGCCACCCCCGACCAGACCGAGAAGGCACTGGCGCCCGCGCTGGAGTCCGGGTGGAACCTGGTGCAGGCCGAGGCCGCGGCGAAGGGCCGCGCCGGTGTGGCCGTGCTGTCCCGGCACGGCATCGAGGACGTCCAGGTCGGTTTCGGTGAGGGGTTCAGCACCGAGTTCGACGACGCCGGCCGCTACATCGAGGCCACGACGGCCGGCCTGCGGGTCGCCAGCGTGTACCTGCCGTCCGGCGCCGAGGGGACGGCGAAGCAGGACGAGAAGTTCCGGTTCCTGGACATCTTCGGGCCCTACCTCGAGCAGCAGGCCGGGGTGCACGGGCAGATGGTGGTCGGCGGGGACTGGAACATCTGCCACCGGCGCCAGGACCTGAAGAACTGGCGACCGAACCGGAAGAAGTCGGGCTACCTGCCGGCGGAGCGGGCCTTCATGGACACCGTCTTCGGCACCTTCCCGGACGGGGCGACGCAGGTCGGTGACCCCACCGACGCAGGACGGGCCGGCAACCCCGCAGGTGCGCCGGCGGACTTCTTCGGCGCGGTGGACTACACCCCCGGCGAGGTGGCGGCCCGGCGGCTGGAGCAGGGGCCGGCCGCGGAGCCGCGGTGGTTCGACGCACTGCGCCGGCTCCACCCGGACGAGGAGGGGCCCTACTCCTGGTGGACGTGGCGGGGCCAGGCCTTCGACACCGGGGCGGGCTGGCGTATCGACTACCAGGCGGTGACCGCGGAGCTGATGGAACGGGTGGAGTCCGCCTGGGTGGACCGTGCCGAGAGCTACGACCTGCGCTGGAGCGACCACTCACCGGTCCTGGTCACGTACCGCTGACCCAGTGCCGCGAGCAGTCCCGCGGTCGCCAGGGTGACGTGCAGGACCAGCACGGCCAACAGTGTCGCGCTGACGGCGTCCAGCCACCCTGCGCCGGTGCTGACCGCCAGCTGGTGGGTGCCCAGGCTGCAGGTACCGACGGGGAACGTGGCCGACCACCACGCTGGGCCGTAGGTCGCCACGGAGACGGCGGGGGACGTCCGCAGCAGGGTGCCCCAGTGGGTGCGGAGCGCCCAGGCGGCGGCGGGCACACCGAGGCAGAGCATGACGGTGGCGTAGACGCGGCCGGCGTCGGCGAGGGCGGTGCCCCCGGACAGGAGCAGGGCCGCTGCGCTGCTCTGACCGACGATGCCCAGGGGGATCCACGTCGTGGCGACGGCGGGGGACGCCGGGCGTCGTCCAGAGGCGAGGTAGACGAGGACGAAAGCGGGGACGCCGGCCGCCAGTGACGCGGCGAAACACAGGACCCCGGGCAGCGGGTGACCGAGCTGGGCGGCGTTGGTCGCGGCGACCATGGGGGTCACCAGGGGGAGCGTCGCCGGGAAGGTGCGCGGCAGTGTGCCGCGGACGAGTGCCACCGCCTGCGGGACATAGACGATGACCGAGGCGAGTGTCCCGGCCACCCACGTGACCCGGTGGATGCCGGCGAACCCGAGGGCGGTGTCGGCGGCCGAGCCGAGGGCGAGGATCCCCATGGTGACCATCGACCAGGCGGGGAGGTCCGTGGTCAGCCAGCTGCGTCCTCCGGTGGCCAGCACCAGCAGGACGGTGCCGGCCAACGCGGTCACGACGCCACCGGTGGGCGTCCCCAGGTGGACGCCGGCCATGGAGGCGGTGATGGAGGTGCCCATCAGCGCGCCGGCCCAGGCGGGACCGGGAGGCGGGAGTGCGGGAGTGGTGTCCATGGGCCCGACCGTAGAGCGCCGTCGCCCCGGACAGGGATAACGGGCCAGGTGGAAAGGGGTACAGTGAATGTATGTACCCTCATGTCCCGCAGGTTGACCAGATCGCCACGCTGGTGGCGGTGGACGACCGCCGCAGCATCGCCGCCGCGGCCCGTGACCTGGGGTTGAGCCAGCAGACGGTGAGCGCGCGGGTGGCCGCGGCGGAGAAGACCCTCGGCGTCACCGTGTTCCGTCGGGGAGTGGGGGGATCGGAGCCGACGGAACGCGGGCGGGCGGTGCTGTCCGCGGCCCGTGAGCTGCTCGGCGCGGCGGCGGAGTTCTCCCGGGCGGTCGCGGTGACCACGCAGCCGGACGCTGTGCGGTCGCTGCCCGTCGCCGTCTCCAACACGATCGCGGAGCTGTACTTCCCGTCGTGGGCGGCGCGGTTCCACCGGGAGAACCCCACGGTGCGGCTGCAGATGAGGTCCCGGAACAGTGCCGAGGTGTGTGACGCGGTGGCTGGCGGGCAGTGCGTACTGGGGTTCGTCGAGGGGGCGGAGGTGTCCCACGGTTTGGCGTCGGACGTGGTGGGCGTCGACGACCTGGTCCTCGTCGTCCCACCGTCGCACCCCTGGGCGGGGTCGGAGGTGGATGCCGCCCAGCTACGGCGTACCCCGCTGGTCACCCGGGAGCAGGGGTCGGGGAGCCGGGAGATCCTGGAGGCGACGCTCGGCTCCATCGCCGAACCGGCCGGTGAGTTCGGATCACTCGCCGCCCAGCGTGCCGCGGCGACGGGGATGGGCGAGCCGACCGTGATCGCGGCGCGGGCGGTGGAGACGCAGGTGGCGTCCGGTGAGTTGGTCAGGGTCCCGGTGACGGGGGTGACCTTCCGTCGCCTGCTGCGTGCGGTCTACCCGCGGGGACGGTCCCTGGCCGTGAGCGACCCGGACGCCGAGGCTCTGCTGCGGATCGCCAAAGTCCCCGGGTAACATGGCTCTCCATGAGCGATGAAGCACAGATCAAGCGCGTCCTGTCCGGCATCCAGCCCACGGCGGACTCCTACCACCTCGGGAACTACCTGGGCGCGGTCAAGCAGTGGATCGACCTGCAGGACGGGTACGACGCCTTCTACTTCATCCCGAACCTGCACGCGATCACCGTCGACCAGGATCCCGCCGAACTGCGCGACCGCACCCTCGCCGGGGTGGCGCAGCTGCTGGCGCTGGGGATCGACCCGGAGAAGTCCACGATCTTCGTGCAGTCCCAGGTGCCGCAGCACGCCGAGCTGGCGTGGGCGCTGACCTGCCTGACCGGCTTCGGCGAGGCGTCCCGGATGACACAGTTCAAGGACAAGTCCGCCAAGCGTGGTGCCGAGCGGACCTCCGCCGGCCTGTTCATGTACCCCATGCTGATGGCCGCGGACATCCTGCTCTACCGTCCGCAGCTGGTGCCGGTGGGTGAGGACCAGCGCCAGCACCTGGAGCTGACCCGGAACCTCGCCGAGCGGTTCAACGCCCGCTTCGGCGAGACCTTCGTGGTGCCCGAGGGGTTCATCCCCGAGGGGGCGGCGAAGATCTACGACCTGCAGGACCCGACCTCGAAGATGAGTAAGTCCGGGGACAACCCCAAGGGCATCGTGAACCTGCTGGACGAGCCGAAGACGTCGGTCAAGCGGATTAAGTCCGCGGTGACCGACAACGACGGCGAGATCCGCTTCGACCGGGAGGCGAAGCCGGGGGTGTCGAACCTGCTTGTGATCCAGTCCGCCCTGACCGGACGCGGCGTGGACGAGATCGTGGCCGACTACCAGGCCTCCGGCGCCCAGTACGGCGCGCTGAAGGTGGACACCGCCGACGCTCTGCAGGCCTTCACCACCCCGCTGAAGGCCCGGTACGACGAGTACATGGCCGACCCCGCGGAACTGAAGCGGATCCTGGACCGCGGTGCGGAGAAGGCCGGCGTGGTCGCGGAGTCTGTGGTCGCCGACGTGTACGGGAAGATGGGGCTGCTGCGGTAGGGGAGCGTGCGGAGGAATCCGACCGTCTGCGTCGTCCATGAACTAGGGTGGGTTCCCCATGGTCCCGCCGTCTGCGGTGGGACGTTGACGATGACGCGACACACGAGGAGTCCTCCGATGGCTCGCACGATCACCGCCTCCGACCGCGACAGGCTGGACGACCACGGCATTGAACGGTCCACCGACGACTCGCCGGGCGCGGTCGACCGGTACCGCGACAAGTGGCCCTGGTTCGACCACGTGATGCGCATGAACGAGCGCTACGGCGACCAGGGCGGAAACCATTTCGCCGCCGGGATCACCTACTTCTCCGTCCTGTCCATCTTCCCGTTGATCATGCTCGGTTTCGCCACGGTGGCGATGGTCGTCGCCGGCAACGACGAGTTGATGGACTCCATCATGGACACCGTCACCGAGTCCGCCGGTGGCGAGCTGGGGGAGACCGTCAACAGCATCATCGTCCAAGCGGTCGACCAGCGCGGCAGTGTCTTCGGTATCGGCCTCGTGCTGGCGCTGTGGACCGGCCTGGGGTGGATGGGCAACCTGCGCCTCGGGGTCTCCGAGATGTGGAAGGTCCACGGCCGGGCCGACAACGTCGTCAAGGGCAAGCTCAGCGACCTCGTCGGACTGCTCGGGCTGCTGCTGGCGCTGGCGGTGGCGTTCGCCGTCACCGCTGTCGGCGGCGGTGGTTTCACCGGCAGCCTCCTGGAGACCGTCGGGTTGGGGGACGTCCCCGGCATCCGGTTCGTCACCTGGCTGGTGGCACTGGTGGTGGCGTTGGTCGCCAACTGGATCGTGTTCTTCTGGCTGATGCTCTACCTGCCGCGCACCCGGGTGCCGCGTCCCTCCGCCGCACGGGCGGCGGTGATCGGTGCACTGGTGTTCGAGGTGATCAAGCAGGTCGCCACGCTGGTGTTCTCCAACGCCCTGTCGAATCCGGCGGGCGCGGCCTTCGGCCCGGTGATCGGCGTGATGGTCGTGCTCTACCTGGTGTGGCGCGTCACCCTGTACCTCGCGGCGTGGACGGCCACCACGCCGGAGGCACTGGCGGCGATGGTGCCCGAGGCTCCGCCCGCCGCGGTGATCCGGGTGCGTCAGGAGGTCCGGCCGGGTGCGCGCAACGTCAGCACCGCCGGGTTGGTCGGCGTCGGCACCGCCGTCGGGGCGACGGCCGTCGGCCTGCTCACCAGGACGTTCCGCAGGAAGTGACGCGCTGAGGGCTCAGCGACGCCGGAAGCGCGCCGCACCCGCCGCCAGTCCCAGGAGCAGCAGGACGGCGGCGACGGCGCCGACGACGGCACGCATGTCGACGCCGTCCGCGGCGGTGGCGCGCGCGTCCACGTCGGCCGGAGCGTCCGGCGTCGGCGTCACGTCCCCGGTGGCGGCGACCGGTTCCGCGGGGACGTCCAACGTGCCGATGCCCGCACCGGCCGGTGCGTCGAAGGCGGCGTCGAGCACGGCGCTGGCCTGCTCGGCCGGACGTCCCGCCGCGATGGTGGAGTTCAGGAGCACCATCCCCAGAGTGCGTCCGTCGCGCTCCGCGGCCACGGCGAAGGTGTGCCGGGCGTTGTCGGTGAAGCCGGTCTTGCCGCCGATCGTGCCGGGGTAGTTGAAGAGCATCTCGTTGTCGCTGGAGAGCTCGAAGCCGTCCATGTCCCCGTAGCCGGGGAAGTCCATGGTCTCCTCGCCGAGCAGTTCACGGACGTCCTCGCGCTGGAACGCCGCCCGGTAGATCAGCGCCATGTCGTAGGCGGTGGTCTGCACACCGGGGCTGTCGAGACCGTGCACGGTCACCACCCGGGTCGCCCGGGTGCCCAGCGAGTCCGCGAGCTCCTGCATCCGGGCCACCGTCTCCTCCTGCCCGCCCATGGCGTCCGCGAGGGCGATGGCGGCGTCGTTGCCGGACCGCATGACCAGGCCCAGCAGCAGCTCCCGGGCGGTGTAGCGGCCACCCGGGCCGACGCCGACCTGTGACCCGTCGATCGCCACGGCCTCGTCACTGACCGGGACGACCTGGTCCGGATCGAGTTCGTCCAGTGCGGTCATCACCAGCAGGGCCTTGATGATGGAGGCGGGGCGGTAGAGCCCGTAGGGGTCCTTCGCCGCGAGGACGTCACCGGAGGCGACGTCGTAGACGACGTAGCTGCCCAGGCTGAGGCGCCCGGGCATCTCCATGCCCGGGGCGGACACGGCGGCGCAGGTGTCGAGGGCCTCGCCGGCCGGGCCGGGACGCTCCACGGCGACCGGTGCCGGGGCGTCCTGACCGGCGGGCGGGAGTGCGTCCCTGTCGAAGGCCGGGGGAAGGTCCCCGGCGAAGGGGCAGGACTCGGTGTCGAGGAAGGGGTCGGCAGGGAGCGGGGCGCCGGGATCCACGGTCAACGGGAGCCAGTCGTCCTTCTCGACGCCGTTGAGGCCGGTCTCCGCGGCCGCGGGGGCGGCGAGTGGGCCGGCGAGGGCGCCGGTGAGGCACAGGGCGGACGCCGCGGCGAGCGTGGCGGCCTGTGTGGCGGCCCGGTGGGCACGGCGCCGGGCCGGGGGTCGGGGGAGAGTAGGTGAGGTCATCAGTTCCCAGAGTGTATCGGTGGCGCCCGTCGGTAGCGGGGTCCGGCACGGACACGCGCCGGGAGCGGCGCTATCCTGGGGCACCATGAGCGACAGCGAATTCAGCGAGCAGGACGTGACCGCCACCGTCGACCCGGACGTCGTCCGGCGTCTCCCGAAGGTCGAACTCCACGACCACCTCGACGGGGGCCTGCGGCCGCAGACCATCATCGACATCGCGGCGGAGACGGGCTACGAGGGCCTGCCGACCACCGACGCCGCGGAACTGGAGAAGTGGTTCTTCGACGCGGCGAACTCCGGGGACCTGCCGACGTACCTCACCACCTTCGACCACACCACCGCGGTGATGCAGACGCGGGACTCGCTGGTGCGGGTCACCCGGGAAGCGGTCGAGGACCTCGCCGCCGACGGCGTGTGCTACGCCGAGCTGCGTTTCGCCCCCGAGCAGCACCAGGCGAAGGGCCTGAGCCTGCAGGAGGTCGTCGAGGCGACCGTGCAGGGTGTGAAGGAGGGGGAGCGGACCGTCGCCGAGCGCGGCGGCCGTATCCACGTGCGCCTGCTGATGTGTGCGATGCGCCACGCCGACCGTGCCGCGGAGATCGCCCGGCTCACCGTCGACAACCACGGCGAGCACACCCCCGGCGAGGGCTACGTGGTCGGCTTCGACATCGCCGGCGCGGAGGACGGTTTCCCGCCGTCGAACCACGTCGAGGCGTTCCGTATCCTGCGCGAGAACCTCGTGCCGGTCACCGTCCACGCCGGTGAGGCGGCCGGGGTGGAGTCCATCGCCGACGGCCTGCGCCAGGGGGCCGTGCGGATCGGGCACGGGGTGCGTATCTACGAGGACCTCGACGCCACGATGAACGGCATCGAGCTCGGCGAGGTCGCGAAGTTCGTGCGGGACCGCCGGATCCCGCTGGAGATCTGCCCGACGTCCAACACCCAGACGGGGGTCTGCGACACCGTCGCCGACCACCCGTTCAACCTGCTCTACGAACTGGGCTTCACCTGCACGGTGAACACGGACAACCGGCTGGTGTCCGGCTGCACGATGACCGGGGAGATGCTGGCCCTGGCCGAGAACTTCGACCTGGAGTACTGGCAGTTCCTGGAGCTGACCACCAACGCCCTGGACAACGCGTTCTGCGACCAGCCGCTGCGGGAGTCGCTGGAGCGCGAGGTCATCTACCCCGCCTACGCTGAGTTGGGCGGGACCCTGGGCTCCGGCGAGGGCGACTCCGAAGGGCTGGGTGAGCTCCACGGCGATCACGGGCACGTGCACGGTGCCGGGGCCGAGGAGGTCCAGCTGTCGATGGAGAACCTCCGGGCGGAACTGGCCGAGCTGGGGCTGAGCCTCGACGACGAGGACGACACCGTCGGTGAGGACGGCGAGGACGGCGAGGGGTTCGAGGAACCCGGGGACATGGACGGGAAGTAACGGCGGCTAGCCGGAGAGCCAGTCCCACCAGCTCTTCTTCAGCGGTACGCCGGGTTCGGCGACCGTGATCTTCACGCTGCCGAAGGTGGCGTGGCCGGTGAGGACGACGACAGGGGCGCCGGGGCTGAGGCGGGGCCCCTGGTCGGCCTTCACGTCACCGAAGACGAGCGACATCCGGTTCTCCACGCGGACCCCGGGTGGGACGGTGACCTTCACGTCGCCGAAGACCGACGTGATGTGCAGGGTCGTCGTCGGTGCGGACAGTGACGCTTCGCGGAGATCCAGTTCGGTGTTGCCGAAGACGAGGAAGAACGTCTCGGTGGCGGCCAGCTGCATGTCGCCGCCGCGCTTGAGGTCGCCGAACCACAGGTTCTGCGAGGGGGAACTGATCTGGGGGACGGTGTGCCCGCGGGAGAATTCGGGGACGGGGGTCGCCGCCTTCGCCGCGAGCTCCTCGACGTCCCGGCGGCCGCCGTTCCCCAGGACGAGGGCCTCGAGCCGCTCGAACCGCTGCACGTCCGTGGTGGACCAGACCTCGTCGCTGAGCTCGGAGAACTCCGTCAGGTCGATGCGTCCCTGGCCGACAGCCAGTGTCAGGGCGTCGCTGAGTTCGTGCCGGCGCTCGTCGGGGATGCGGTCGGGGAGGTTGGTCATGGGGCTCAGGATACGTGAGTTTACTGTCCTGATGGAACGGAGGAGACACACCTGGAGACACAGCTACCGTATCCCGCCACGGTCGGGGCGTGTGGCAGGTGGGGACCGCCCACTGATTCAGTCTCGGCTCGGAGCCGGACAGTCACGTCTGTGAAGCATCCGTGGCGAAGGGGTCGAGGAGGGGTGGTGCAGGTCTGCTGGAACCCGAATCCCGGAGGTCGATCCACTTCTTCCTGTCGATGAGATTCTGGAGGTGCCGTGCTATCGGTTCGAGGTTCGAGCATGAGTCGTCGGAGGTCAGTGTGATCAGTCCGGGCTCGGTGGTCCGTGAAATGGCGCACGGGACGTCGCTGCTCGATCCGGGAGGATTGCTGACCCTGCTCCAGTTCTCCGCGCCGATCTTCACGTGGGATTCGCGTGAAATGCTACCGCCCTGCACGTAGACGTTCGGGTGTATCCCGACCTCGTCGCCGGTATCCGTGAAGGTCCCTACGCATTTTTCTCCGCTCTCGGAAAGCGTGACGTCTTCCACGTGTACTTCTGCGTAGAACTCCTCGGTTATCCTGCAGTCAGCGAAGGCATTGTCGATGCTGAAGGAATCCCGCACCTCGTCGTCGCTGAGGACGAAATCCCTGTTCGGGTTGATGTCGTCCTGCGGGCCGGCTTTCAGGGCGTAGACGGTGCCCGCAATGATGAATGTGATGACGAGCAGCAGTCCTGCTGTACCTGCAACGAGGTACCGCGGGTCACGGAGGAACCGGTGAAGTCCTGCGTCGAAGGGTGGCCCGGGGTTCGTGGTGGGCTGCGCACCTGCCGGCGCAGGGAACGGTTCCGGTGCCCCGTCGGTGACAGCGGGTCGTGGCGGGGTGGGACGTGGGGTCCTTCGCTGTGGGGCGGAGCTTTGCATGGGCGGCGTGGTGCGGTGCCATCCCTGTCGGGATCCAGTCTGGTGGCCCGCTGGTGCGGAGTCGGGGTGCTGTCGGGAGGGTGGAGTGGGGGAGGTGGAGGCGTCGTCGCGCTTCCAGCGGCCCGGAGGGGGCGTAGGCATCGGTAACTGGCCTTTCTCGAGAGTGGGCGGCCGGGCGGGCCTGTCATCCGGAAGTATTGTGCGGTCGAGTGGACACCGGAGGTCATCGAGTTGGGGAACGGTCCTCAGGGGCCCGGACCGTCATGACGAGGGGAGTGACCGTGACGCGGCGGAAGGGACACGGTGGTCCACTCCGTGGGGAGAGCCCGGGAACGGCGGTCGGCTCGTTTCCTGTGCAGGTGAAGTCACCTGAACCGATCAACTGGATCGGTAAAGTCGCAGGTCAGCTGGTTTGACTTAACCGCTTCAGGCGCATTGACTTGCGGTTTGTGACTTTCAAGATGCGCTTCCGCACCGCCCTGACCGCCGCCGTGACGGCGGTGGGACTGACCACCGCCCTCGCCGCCGCCGGGTGCTCCGCCACCGGCGGTGCCCCGCGCGCCGCCGACGGGGCAGGAGGCGGCGGGACCGTCGACACCCCCCGGTACGTCGTCTCCATGGTCAGCCACGGTGCCCCCGGCGACACCTTCTGGGACCTCGTGCGCAAGGGTGCCGAGGACGCCGCCCGCAAGGACAACATCGAGCTGCGCTACAGCTCCGACCCGCAGGCACCCAACCAGGCCAGCCTGGTGCAGTCCGCCATCGACTCCGAGGTCGACGGCATCGCGGTGACCATGCCCAACGCCAACGCCATCGGACCGGCGGCCCAGCGCGCCGTCGACGCCGGCATCCCGGTCGTCGGCCTGAACGCGGGCATGGAGGAGTACGGGGACTACGGCATGACCGGTTTCTTCGGCCAGGAGGAAGGCGTCGCGGGGCAGCGGGCCGGCGAACGCCTCCGGGAGGAGGGGGCGCAGAAGACGCTCTGCGTGATCCACGAACAGGGCAACACCTCCCAGGAGGCCCGGTGTGACGGCATCAGGAAGGGGCTGGGCGGCGGCTCCGTCGAGATCCTCTACGTCAACGGCCAGGACCTCACCTCGGTGAAGTCCACGGTGCAGTCGAAACTGGCGCAGGACAGCTCCATCGACTGGGTCATGGGGCTGGTCACGCCTGTCTCCCTCGTCGTCGCCGACGCCGCGGAAGCCACCGGGGCGGACGTGAACATCGGCACCTTCGACACGAACGCCGAACTGGTCCCGGCCATCCGGGACGGGCGGATCAGCTTCGCCGTCGACCAGCAGCCGTACCTGCAGGGGTACATGGCCGTCGACGCCCTCTGGCTCGCCAAGCGCAACGGGACCACCGTCGGCGGTGGACGGCCGGTCTACACCGGGCCGAGCTTCGTCGACAAGGGCAACATCGACACCATCGCCGACGCCGCGAAGGAGGGGCTGCGATGAGGGCCGCGGCCGTCCTGCGCCGACCCGAGTTCGCCAGCTTCATCGGGGCGGTGGCGATCTTCGTCCTGTTCCTCGTCGTCGCGCCGAGCTTCCGTTCGATGGACGCCGTCGCCACCGTCCTCTACACTTCGTCGACGCTGGGGATCGTGGCCCTCGCCGTGGGGCTGCTGATGATCGGCGACGAGTTCGACCTGTCCACCGGTGTCGCGGTCACCACCACGGCGCTGGCGGCGACGATGATCGCCTACAACTTCCACCTGCAGACCTGGGTGGGCTCGTTGCTGGCGCTGGCCATCGCGCTGGCCATCGGGTTCTTCAACGGCTGGATGGTCACCCGGACCGGCATCCCCAGCTTCCTGATCACCCTGGCGACGTTCCTCATGCTCCAGGGGCTCAACCTCGCGGTGACGAAACTCGTCAACGACCAGGTCGCCACCCCGGTCATCTCCGACATGCAGGGCTACGAGTTCTGCCGCCGGCTCTTCGCCGGGTCGGTGACGGTGGCGGGCGTGACGGTGCAGGTCACCGTGTTCTGGTGGATCTTCTTCGTCGCGGTCGCCAGCTGGGTCCTGTTCAAGACGCGCTTCGGCAACTGGATCTTCGCCGTCGGCGGGGACAGGGACGCCGCCCGGGCCGTCGGCGTACCGGTGGACCGGGTGAAGATCATCCTGTTCATGACCGTCGCCGCGTCCTGCTGGTTCGTCGGCCAGCACAACCTGTACCAGTTCGACTCCATCCAGGCCGGGCAGGGCGTGGGCAACGAGTTCCTGTACATCATCGCCGCCGTCGTCGGCGGCTGTGCGATGAACGGGGGCAAGGGCACGGCTGTGGGGACCGCCGTCGGTGCCCTGATCTTCGGCATGACCAACCAGGGGATCGTCTACGCCGGCTGGAACCCTGACTGGTTCAAGTTCTTCCTCGGCGGTGTGCTGCTGCTCGCCGTGCTCGCCAACAACTCCTTCTCGAAGTACTCGGAGGCCCGACAGTGAGTGCACCAGACAACCCGCCGGTGATCGAACTCCGCGGCGTCGGGAAGACCTACGGTTCCTTCCGCGCCCTGGACGACGTCAACCTGTCCGTGCAGGAGGGCCACGTCACCTGCGTCCTCGGCGACAACGGTGCGGGGAAGTCCACGCTGATCAAGACGATGGCCGGGCTGCACCCCCCGACAGACGGGGTGATCCTCGTCGACGGGGAACCGGTCACGTTCGCCAACCCGCGTGACGCCCTGGACCACGGTATCGCCACCGTCTACCAGGACCTCGCCGTGGTCGGGCAGATGCCCGTGTGGCGCAACTTCTTCCTGGGCCAGGAGATGACCGGCCGCTTCGGCCGGCTGCGGGAGGCCGAGATGCGCGAGATCACCGCCGACCGCCTGCAACGGATGGGCGTCGACCTCGCGGACGTGTCGGTCCCCGTCTCCTCCCTGTCGGGCGGGCAGCGCCAGGTCGTCGCCATCGCCCGCGCCGTCTACTTCGGAGCGCGCGTGCTCATCCTCGACGAGCCGACGGCGGCACTCGGCGTGAAGCAGTCCGGCATGGTGCTGCGGTTCGTCGCCGCCGCGCGCGACGAGGGGATCGGCGTCATCCTGATCACCCACAACCCGCACCACGCCTACCTGGTCGGGGACCATTTCGTCCTGCTCAACCTGGGCCGCGGCGTCCTCGACGCGTCGCGGGAGGAGGTCACCCTGGAGCAGCTCACCCTGGAGATGGCCGGGGGCGGGGAACTCAATTCCCTGGCGCACGAGCTCGAACGCTAGGAGGATGCCGGGTATGACGTTCCCCCGGCTCTTCCCCGGCCAGATCCTCATCGACGACCAGATCGGCCACCGGGTCGTGCTCGACCCCGGGCAGTCGCTGACCCTCGGGCGCGCCGCCGACTTCCCCCTGGGGATGGACGACGGGTTCATGCACCGGGTCTTCCTGCAGGTGTGGGACACCGACGGGACATGGATGATCACCAACCGGGGCAGCCGCATGGCGGCCAGCATCCAGCCGCGTGCCGAGAACTCCTTCAGCCAGAGCAGGCTGGGGCCCGGGGCAAGTCTGCCGTTGCCGCTCGGGAGGTCCGCCGCGGTGTTCGCCACGTCGGTGACCACCTACGAGATCGACGTCACCGTCGCGGCGACACTGCGTCCCCCGACGGGCGGCACCGGCGCCGGACGCGTCGGCGAGGCCCCGATGACCGTCGGCGAGCTCATCCTCAACGAGGAACAGGTCGACCCGTTGCGGGCGCTCGCCGCACCCCTGGTCCGGCGCCCGGGGACCGACCTGTCCGAGGTGCCGACCGTGCGCGACCTCGAACAGACCTTGGGCTGGTCGCAGAAGAAGGTGAACACCAAGATCGACTACCTCTCGAAGCTCCTCGGGAACAGCGGGGTGCGTGGCTTCTCGGCGCGCAACGGCAATGCGCCGACGCGGCGACTTACCCTGGCACGGTACGCTCAGGAAAACTACTGGTCCCTGAGAAAACAAGTGTAGGACGACAAGAGCGGACCAGGGCAGGACGGTCGGCTGGGCTGACAGCCGGACCAGCGACCGGATGTGGACGGGAGGACACGACGTGGGGAACGACGACTGGGGTTCGCCCGGCTGGGGCTCGCCCGGCCAGACGGGGAACCCGTGGCGGCCGGAGGAGCCGGCGCCGTCCGTGGCAGGGGGTCTCGCCACCGGCGTTGTCCTCACCGTGGTCGCCGTCGTCGTCCTCGTCGTCGCGGTGGTCGCCGCGGGCATGTGGCTGTGGAGCAACCAGGGGGACGGCGACGACACCGCCGCCCCGGCGTTCACCACCGTCCCGGTGCAGACCCCGGCGACGACACCGGGCACCGCCGGCACAGCACAGTCGCCGTCGACCTCGCCGTCGCCGACACCGGCACGTCCGTCCCCGGAGCGGACGACGCGCCCGTCGGACCCGTCGGACGTACCGTCCACCCTGGGTGCGCAGGGGTGGCGCGGGGTCCGCGCCGCGACGTGCAACGCCTCCGACCGGTGGGTCTTCGCCGGTACCAACGGGGAAGACCACGCGGTCGTGTGCCGGGTCGGGGAGCGCGGCGACCTGTACTACCGCGGGTACTACAACAACCGGTCCGCCGAGTACGACATCGACATGCAGCGCGCCGGGTCGGGACGGTGGGTCACCCGCACCCTGGACAACAACGGCTCCCGCGTGGTGATCAGCGGGACCGGCGTCCGTGTCGTCGACGGAGGAGGGGACACCGTCTCCTCCCGCGGGTTCACCTGGAGCTCTGAGGGCGTGGACAGGTGAGCGGCGACAGCGGTCCCACCTGGTCCGGCGCCGGCGGGCCGGACACCGCGCGGCTCGCGGCGGAACTGGAGGCGCGGAGGAACCTCACCGACCTGTCGCTGATCGGACGGGGCGGCATGGGGCAGGTCTACCGGGCCTACGACCGGGGCCTGCGTCGCTGGGTGGCGGTGAAGGCCCTCCGCCCGGACGTCGTCGGCGGTGCAGGGGAGGGCTACCGTCGGTTCCTGGCGGAGATGAGGACCCTGGCCACCATCCGGCACACCGCGGTGGTCAGCATCCACTACGCCGACACCGCGTCCGACGACGGCACCGCCGCCTACTTCGTCATGGACTACGTCGACGGAGGCGACCTGGACGGGGCCCTGGCCGACCGGAGGCGCACCGGCCGGAAGTTCACCGTCGACGAGGTCGACCGGGTGCTGCGGCCCGTCGCGGACGCCCTCGACCACATCCACCACCGGACGCCACCGGTGGTCCACCGGGACCTCAAACCGGCGAACATCCTGCTGCCCCGCGACCCGCGGGGCGGTGCCGGGACCACCGCTGTTCTGACCGACTTCGGCATCAGCATCGCCGGCGACGACACCCGTGTGACCTCGACCGGCCTGGTCATCGGTACCGAGCGGTACATGGCGCCGGAGATCTTCACCGTGGCCAGCACCTACGGTGCGCACCTCGTCGACTACAGTCCCGCCACCGACAGGTACGCCCTCGCGCTCATCGCACTGGAGATGCTCACGCTCACCGCGTTCCGTGACACGATGTCCACGGCGGCGTGGCGGGGTGACCGGACACCTCCCCGGCTCACCGCCGACGACCTGGCGGCGTCGGACGCGGCGGTCGCGCCGCAGGTGGCCGGGGTGTTCCGACGGGCGTTGGACAACGACCCGGCCCGACGTTTCCCCACCGCCGTGGCGTTCCTCGACGCGCTGCGGGACGCCGCGGCGGGGCAGGCGGGGCAGGCGGGGCAGGTGGGTGAGGCGGGTCAGACCCGCGAGCTGCCGGGACCGTGGGGCACGGCGCCTGCGCCGGTGCCGCCGTCGTCCGGTGCGCCGCGGTCAGGTGCGCCGCGGTGGCGGACGCCCGTCGCGCTCGGCGCCGTCCTGACGATCGTCGGCGCGCTCGCGGTGCTGGGGTTCGTGGGGTACCGGCAGTTCCTGACCCCCGGCTGGGACGCACGCGACGCCAGGATCGTCGCCGCGTTCCCCGACCTGCTGCCGGAACGGCAGGGGCAGCACGGCTGGCGGGGGATGACGTGCGAGAGTGGTGAGCCCCGGGGCGAGGAGGGGGCGCGGGTGAACTGCCACGGCGACGACCTCACCATGGCCGTCGTCGACTTCGGTGACGAGGACGTCCGCGCGTCCTACGTGCCCGTGGACGGCGTCCGGGACCTGGAGGCGGACGGCTGCCGCATCCGGGTCGCCCCCGCCACCGGTACCGGTGCGGCGATGGGCGTCTTCCCGGAGACCGGGGACCGGACGCGCTACGCGATGCTCCTCACCGGCACGACGGTGGACTCCGCCTCCACGGCCACCGACGTCGTGGGGGACATCCCCGTCTGCTGACCGCCTGCCGGCACGGCGGGTGGCGCGGGTTGCAGGTGTTCCCCGGCCCGCCCGATGTATTAAGGTGCCCCTGACAGCTCTTCGAAGCTTCAGCGAGGCCCGGCGAGACACCCACGACAAGGAATCCCATGGCGAACTACGACCTGTACACCGAACTTCAGCTCGACAAGGACATGCCGCCGTACGAGATAGCGGAGGTCCTCGGGGAGCGTGCCGCCGACCTGCGGAACCGGGGGTACGGTGCCGACTCCCCGGAGATCGACCAGGTGGAGACCGCCCGCGTGATCCTGGGCGACCCCTACAAGCGGGACATCTACGAGGCCGCGCTCTACGGGCCGGAGGACGACGTGGTGAACATCCGTTGGCTGCACGACCTCGCCGACTCCCAGTCGCCCGGTGCAGTGCCGGGCGCGGCACCCAGTGTGGCACCCGCTGCGGCGGCGGGGTCGCCGTCGTACAACTACAGCGCGTCCTACGAGCCGCTCCCGGACATGACGCGCGCGGAGCCGGCCGGCCCGTCCTCCGACGTCACCCGCGCACACTCGGTCGACGGCGGTGCCGGCTCCGCCCCGGACACCGAGGTGACCCGTGTGACGCCTGCGGTTCCGGAGCAGACCCCCGGAGAGGCAGCGGCCCAGGGCCCGGAGGCCGACGACGTGCCCGACCGTCCCGCCGGCGACCTGTCGGTGGGGGCACCCGGTGAGATGACCGGTGGCCCGGCGCAGTCGGCGAACAGCTGGCAGCAGGGGCCGGCCGGTGGATTCGCCGGTGGTCCGCACCAGCCGCACCAGCAGCCCGCGCCGCGGTCGCAGCGGCCGACGCCCCAGCTGGACGTGACCACCTGGGGTGTCGGTGACCGTACCCGCAGTGAGTCGAAGGTCTACCTGTCGATTCTGGCGGTCATCGCCGTGGGTATGATCTACCCGCTGATCGTGTTGCTGACCGCGGGTGCGAACGACCTGAACGCAGGGCTGGCCGTGATGAAGGCGACGGTGTTCACCCTCGCCCACGTCGCGTTCTGGACGAGCGTCAACGAGATCGTCTGGGGCGTCCGGAAGATCGTGGCGCCGAACCCGCCGGCGGGGAAGTAGATTGCGCGAGGAGCCTGACGGCGGCATGACGAAGCGCCGCTACGTGCACGCGCTGGTGACCCACCCGCTGATCGCCGCGTTGATCACGGTGGTCCTCTCCCTCGTCTCGGTTGTCGGCCTGGCGCTTCCCTGGGCACGGATGGCCGTCAGTGCGGCGCCGGGAGGGTCCGGCGACGCCGACATGTTCTTCACCCTCTCGGGCTTCGGCACGATGGTGAGCACCTTCGAGGCGGTCGGGCTGCAGGAGTCTCGGATTGAACCCGCGTTCCTGTCCACCGGCGTCGTGCTGCTGTTCCTGGCACTGGCGAGTGCCGTGCTGATCGCCTTCACCGCGTTGCGCCGGATCGCGGCACTGGTGGTGGCGGGTTCGGGCGCGGGGCTCGCCGCATACGCGGTCTACGGCCTGGTGACCGGGATGGGGCTCGAGAAGAGGATGTTCAGCGGCGACGCCTCGGGCATGGGTGAGCAGGAGGCGGCGCTCGTCCAGAGGCTGCTGGACGCACTCACGACGTCGACCGGTCCGGGGGAGTACGTGGTCCTGGTCGCTGGCGTTCTCCTCCTGCTCCTCGGTGGCTACCTCGCTGTCCGGGCGGGGTACCCGTGGCTGCCGGCGACAGGAACCACGACGCCGGGCACGGGACGGACCACCCACGAGGAACCGCGGTGACATCCCGACACCGCGTCCTGGGTGGGGGAGGCACCGCGGTGCTGGTCGTCGTGGCCGTCGTCGCGGTGGCGGCGTCCGTGGTGGCGTTCCTTCTGTGGCGCCCGGGGAATGGCGGGCAGACCGCTGCGCCGGCATGGACCACCGTCACCGCGGCGGATGCGACGGTCACCGTGACCGCTGACCGTGGTGACCGCGCTGACCGTGGCGAGCCCGGAGAGCGGTCCACGGACGGCAGCGCGGCGGACGGCGACGGTCCGTCCGGCAGGTCGACGGCGGGTGAGCCCGCCGGCGCCGTGATGCCCTGTGACGGTCGGGGAGTGCTCATCGTCTCCTCGGTGATGGGGGACAGCCCGTCGTTCCGTTCCGAGGTCGACGGTGCTGTGTCCGCCAACCCCGGCGCCGTCCTGCTGGACCCGGGACACTGCCCCTCGTTGCGCGCGACGGTCGACGGCACCACGGTGCATCCCGTTGTCGTGGACTACGGCGACGACCGGGCAGCACTGTGTCGCGCCGCCGTGTCCACGCCGGGCAGCAATGCGCGTCTCCTGGATGACGACACCTCCTACTCGAGTCCGTGCTGATGCGGTGATGCGGTGTTGCGGTGCGGGGTCTCTTACGGGGGTTCGGCACTGTCCCTGAACACCCGTCGCCGGGCGTCACCCGGGTGGCGTCGTGTCGTGGGGTGGTCGTTGTGGGCTGGACGACGCTCGGGGTCGACGGTCACCGGAGGGATCCAGTCGACCCGTCTGCCTGAGCCCCTGGGGGCCTTCAGGGTCCACCAGCGGTCCTCGTGTTCGCGGGAGTCGTCCACCTGGGCATGCATGCTCGGGGAGGCCAAGGTGAGGTTGTCCAGGTCGGTGGGGCCACCGGCGCTCCACCCGTTGATGTGGTGGACGTGGCAGTGGGCCGGCGCGGAGTCCGACCCCGGTGCTGAACTGATCCCCTCCTCGCCGACGAGTGCGAGGTACTGGTGCAGGTCAGCGAGCCGGCGGGAACGGCCGAAGGTCAGTGTCCTGCCCTCGACATCCAGGACCTGGAGGTAGGTGTCCAGGTCCACGTCGGGCCGGTTGAGCAGCGTGGCTGCGGGGACATGGGTCCCCACGTCGGTCAGTGCGGTCCCTGACCGGCTGACCAGCTGTTCGACCGGCATGACGGCGACGATCGTCGTCGCACCGCGTCCCGGTGTCAGCGCGCGGCCGCGCCCGTACCCGTGATGGACGACGGCGCTGAGCGCGTCGTGACGACGCTGTTCGGGAAGCCGGTCGTCCAGGGCCGTGTCCGCGTCCTCGACGAGATCGCCGGTTTTGGCGTAGTCCGCCATCAGACGTTGGAGCGATGCCGCGAGTTCCGGGGTCAGTAGTCCCCGGACAGGCGTCATGCCGTCGCACCCCTGCTGTCCGATGGTGAAGGAGCGCATCCTGGCGTGGTCCTTCTCCGTGTAGGGCTCTTCTGCCCCGACGAGATCGAGCAGGAACGAGCGTAGGGCATCGAGTACGTCCGGCCCCTGCTTCCGGGCGAGGTCAGCCACCGGGCCGTCGGCGACGCGCGTGATCTCGTCCTGGACCTGCGCCGGCAGTGCGCGGATCTGTTTGTCGACCTTCTCCACCCCGAGGGCGTCGAGGCCACCGTCGGTGACCAGAGCAGTCAACTGGGGCATGTGGTCCGGATGGGTGGCGGTGGGGTCGGCGCCCCACGGGTCCGGCCGTTCGGCGACGCGGGTCCATGCCGCGAGGCGGTTGCGTGCATCGCGCAGTGTGGTGGTGAAGATCTGGCTCACCGCGCGGGCCTGACGCTGCGGCCCCGCCGGTAGTTCGGCTTCGTGGCTCGACAGGAAGGCGGCGTCGGCGACCGTCAGCTTCTTGCGGGAGCGCTCCATCCGGTCTGCCGCCTGCAGCCGGTCGTCACTGGAGAGACGGCCCCAGGTGTCCGGACCGTGTGCGATGATGTCCTCGACCGCGTCGGCCATCCGGTCCAGGGCATCCAGCAGGTCGGTTGTGGATCCGACCGGTGGTGCCGGAGGTTGCTGCTGCGACATGTCCCGCCCCTCTCTGTCGAACATGAGTTCCGAAGTCCCGCCCAGTGCTCTTCGTCGTCTGGTTATCTACGCTATCATTCGATAGTATGTTCGGCAAGACATTTTTTCGGCCGGGATCACCTGGCGCCCGGTGAAGAGCATCCGGACCGTGGGCACTAACGTGCACCGGGACGGGACAAGTACGGGTCAGTGACGGAAGATGCGACGTGTGCCGAAGGGGGCACTGGAAGGTGGTCGACGATGGACAGGGATTCCTGGGGGCGCGGTGGAGGAGAGCAGCACCCGCCGACGAGCCCACCGATATACCCGCCGACATACCCGCCAGCGGGCGCTCCGGCGGGTGCAACGGCGGAAGCCGTGACGTCGTCGCAGAGCAGGACGGTCGTTGCGGTGGTTCTGGGTGTGCTCGTGGTGCTCATCGCCGCCGGGGCGGCCGGCCTGTGGTTCATCAGCCGCGATGCGCCGGAACAGGTGGCGGAGGCTCCGGCGGGCTCGTCGTCGGAGGCGGTGGACGACTACCTCGTCGACGACGGCGACAGCCCGGCCATGGATGATGCGGTGCCGGGGGAGGAGCTCCCGCCCGGGCTCGGCTACACCGGCTACACCGACTACGAGCATGCCGGGTGCGACGGTCTCGACACCTGGGTCTACGCCGGGGAAGGTGGTGGATCGGCGGTCGTGGTGTGTGTCTCCGACCTCGACGGCTCCCTCTACATGCGGGGAGATTTCGCGGACTGGCCCGGCAGTGGCCCGGCGCAGGGTGACGTCGTGATGGGCGGCGACGTCGACGTCGTCAACGGGATCTACACTGCCCGCGTGGACGGCGGTGTCGTCCTCTTCCATGGCACCGACGTGTGGTTCGAGGGTGATCGCGGTGGGGATCCCCTCGCGCAGTTCGAGTCCTTCTGGTACGACGACACCATCTGGGGGCCGTGACCCCGTCGGCGCCTGCAGCCCCTCCCGGAGCCCTCCCGGAGCGCTCTCAGCCACGGCGTGGCAGGGGGTTCGGGCGGCGCCCGGGGAGGAGGGACGGCGTTAGAACTTGGTGAAGCGGTTCGTCAGGTTCTCCTCCAGCCGGGTCCAGCCGTTGGCCTCCTCGTCGAACGGTGCGGTCGGAGTCGCCGCGGACGGGGAGCCGAGCATGTAGGCGATGTAGTCCTGGAGACGCGGGTACGCCAGCAGCACCTTGTTGACTCCGTCGTCCTTCGCCCAGTCGGCGGCGTCAGCCAGCAGCTCGTAGGCACGGCCCAGCTGCGCGGTGTCCACGGCGTCGACGCCGTCGACGATGTCGCTGCGCAGCCCGGTGAACCCGTACACGTTCGACGGGTGCACCGTGACCTCCAGCTCACCGGCGTTGGCGAGGGTGACCAGGTCGCCCCAGGTCTCCATCTCGGCGAGGTCGTGGTCCTTCGCGTCGACGATCCACCGCACGAGGGAACGGGACGAGGGGAAGGTGTTGATCTCCCCGAGGCGGCCCAGGAAGACCGGGGACCGGTTGCCGACGTAGCACCGCAGCGTGTAGACGGTCGTGCCGTCCACGGTGATCCGGATCGGGTCGATACCGGCGTTGCCCCACGGCGTCGAATCGTAGGGGTCGACGGCGTCGTCGCCGGCATCCTTACCGGCAGCCTCGCCAGAGCCGTCCACCACAGCCGGGGCGGCCCCCGGGGCGTCGCCGTCGGCGGGCTCCGCGCCGGGGGCGTCCGCCTGCTCCTCCCGGGCGGCTGCATCGTCGATACGGCGCTGGGCGTCGGCGATGAGCGAGGCGGCGTTGTCGCCGAGATCCGGGGTGACCAGTGCACTGTCCACGGCGTCGAGGAGCTCCACCCAGTTGTCCCGCACGGTGTACCCCACGCTCGACCATTCGGCGAGACCGTTCTCGCCGGCGTAGTGGTCCTGCCCGCGGCTTACGTTGGACAACAGGGAGTACGAGCGGAACCAGCGGTTCACCCGGTCGATACCGCAGACCGTGCCGAGGGACCGCAGGACCTGGAAGGCGTTCGAGACGGTCCGGGTATTCTCGAAGGACGGCCGGCCCGCGAGCCTGTTGGGCAGGTCGATGAAGCTGACACTGCCACCTTTGCGGGGCGTCACCTTGGTTTCGGCCCGGTCCATGAACGCCGGCCAGTCCGGGTGCTCCGCCAGGTCATGGGCGGACGAGGCGGTGATGCCGGCGAGGAGCGCCGCGGGTGACTCGAACGCGAAGACACCGGAGTCGTCACCGAGGAACGCCTGCCACTGTTCCCCTCGGGACACCCAACCTGGTGCCCACAGGGTGTAGAACGTTCCGGCGGTTGTCTCGAGCTCGAGGGTCACGATTCCGTTGTCTGCCATGGCGACTTATTTTAGCTGGGCGGACGCCTGCGGTCGATGACCGGACCTCCGTGTGCGCCCGAGGCGGAGAACAGGTCGGCACGGAGGACGGCGGGGACGGTCGGCGGCGGTTCACCGAGGAACTGCTGGACGTTGTAGTCCGGCACCGGGGGTGTGGTCGTGATGCGGGCGAGGCCGCGGTTGGTGGGCATCCGAGTCTCCTCCTCAGGCGGTGGGGCGGTAGAAACCGAGGAACCCCATACCGATGTTCTCTGTTCTCACGGGGTTGATCTGGACGGGGTCACCGGCCTCGATCATCTGACCGTCTCCGGTGACCATCGCGACGTGCCCGTCCCAGACCACCAGGTCGCCGGGCGCCAGTTCGTCGGCGCTGACGCGCGCCCCGACCGCCTGCTGGTCGGCGGTGCGCGGCAGGTCGACACCGGCCTGGCCGTACGCCCACTGGGTCAGGCCGCTGCAGTCCAGGCCCGACGACGGCGACGTCCCGCCCCACACGTAGGGGGTGCCCAACGCGCTCTTCGCGGCGTTCACCGCGGCCGCCGCCTCCGGGGTGGGCGCACCCGCGACGGGGGCCCCGGGGTCCCCGCCCTCCGGAGCGTCTGCGCCGTCAGTACCGTCGGTAGTTCCGCCGACCACCGCTCCCGCCGTCCCGTCCGCTCCCGCCGGCGCGGCGGGAGCAGTGGGGGACGGCGGTGCCGTGGGGAGCGACGCCTCCACCGTCTGCACCTTCGCGAGGAGGACGTCGAGCTCGGTGCCGAGCGCGTCCAGCCGCGCCTGCGCCCGCACCAGGTGCGTGCAGGCTATCTCCAGGGCCGCCGCCGGGGTCGCCGGGGACAGGGGAGCGGTGGCCACGGTCCCGACGAGCTGCCGGAGACACTGCTCGGCGATGTCGAGGATGTCGGCGCCGGCGCGGTTGACGGCCGCCGCCGCGTCCTGCGCCACCGACTCCACCTCGGCGGACGCCCGGAGCAGCTCACCGGCGTCGGCACCGGCGGCCAGGAGACTGTGCACCGCCGCGGTGCCGGCGGCACCGCGCAGTGCGTCGTCCACCCCGGCGGGAAGGTGCCGCGCCAACTCGGTCACGAGCTCCTCCGGCGGCCCCGCCCCGGCCCCCAACAACGGCGACAGCGGGTGGTGGCCGGTTTCCGCCACGTCCGGCATGAGCCTGCGTACCGGTTCGACGAGGGCGAGCAGATCCGTCACGCCGCACCACCCGTCCGCAGCGTCCGGAACGCCATGGACGCGTCCTCCTCAGCCCCGCCCATCCGGGCGGCCGTGTCGGAGAGCGTGGCTGCGCTGGCGCGGTAGAACGCACTGAACGCCGCCAGCCCGTCCGCCTGCCGCTGGCGGGCGCGGGCCAGCGCCGCCTCCAGCCGCGCGGCCTGGGGGATACCGGCACGCAGGACCGCGGGATGCGGGGGACCGGTCGAGGACAGTCGGTCGGCGACCTCACCGATACGGGACGCCGCCCTGCCGAGGGCCTCGCTGTCGGCGGTCAGCCCCGCCGCTGAGCTGTACTGGGACGCGATTACGATTGCCATGGTGAGAGAGACTCACGCGGGGGCTCGGAGGTTCCCGGGTACGTGGGTTATTTTGGACATCATGACAGTGTCAGCAGAGTCACCAGAGCCAGCAGCGGCAGCAGAGCGAGCGGAGTCGGAGCGATCCTCCCGGAACGTCGCGGCGGCGCCGATGGAGGTCGTCGAGGTCGACCACCCCCTCGCCGCCTCCCGCCTGACGATCATGCGGGACGCCCGCACCGACAACGTCGCCTTCCGCGGCGCCCTGGCCGACCTCGGGGCGATGCTGGTCTACGAGGCCGCCCGTGACCTGGAGACCACGGAGTTCTCCGTGCAGACCCCGGTGGCGACGGCGACGGGCCGACGGCTCGCCGACCCACCGATCATTGTCCCGATCATCCGCGCCGGGCTGGGGATGATCGACCCTGCGCTGTCGATGATCCCCGACGCGCAGGTCGGGTTCCTCGGGATGGCACGGGACGAGGAGACCCACGAGCCGGTGCCCTACCTCGAAGCGCTCCCGGACGACCTGTCGGGGCGGACGGTCTTCCTGGTCGACCCGATGCTGGCCACCGGCGGCTCCCTGCTGCATGCGTTGCGGCTGGTGGCCGAGCGTGGCGCGACGGACATCGTCGTGGTCTGCATGGTCGCCGCCGTGCCGGGTGTGGAGGTGGTCCGCACCTCGGGCTACCCGGTGAAGCGACTGGTCACCGCGACGATCGACCCGGAGTTGGACGAGAACTCCTACATCGTCCCCGGCCTCGGTGACGCCGGCGACCGCCTCTACGGCCCGCGCAACATCGACCTCACGGACCCCGCGACGGTCGCGGGGAACTCCTAGCCCCAGGTCTTGCCGCAGATCCAGGCCCGGATCTAGCCCCGGACGGCGGCGACGAGGCGCGCCAGCGTCGTCTCGACGGCGGAGACGTCGGTCCCTGCCTCCCCGGCGACCTGCAGGTAGAACTTCGCCTTCGGCTCGGTCCCGGAGGCGCGGGCGATCACCCGGCAGTCCAGCTGCGTCCCGGCAGCCCCTGCAACCCCCGTGCTCCAGGTCAACCGCACCCCGGACGCCGGGTCGGTGCCGTCGAGCGGCACGGCCGTGACCGGTGTGCCGCCGGTGAGCTCCGCCGGGGGTGTCTGCGCCCAGTCGGCCACGAGCCGGGCGGCGTCGGCGGCGGACGCGCAACGCACCGGGACCTGGGAGGTGCGGACCGGCCCGAAGTCGTCGTCCAGACGTCGGAGCTCGTCCTGCAGGGAGGAGCCGTCGGCCTTGAGTTCGGCGGCCCACGTGGCGGCGAGCAGGGCGGTGGCGAAGCCGTCCTTGTCGGCGACGGTACCGGGGAAGGGACACGTCCCGATCGCCTCCTCGTAGGCGTAGGCCAGGTCGGCCGGTGCGTCGTCGGCGGCGCGTGCGAGGTTCTTGAACCCGGTCATCGTCTCCCGGTAGTCCCACCCGCGGGCGGCGGCGATGCGTCCCAGCAGGCCGGACGAAACCACGGTCGTGGCGACGACGGGTGCCGGCCCGTCGCCGTGGGGGTGCAGGTCGACCGCCCGCTGCGCCAGCAGGGGGCCGGTCTCGTCACCGCGGAGCATCCGGAACCCCGTACCGGCGCCGTCACGGGTGTCGGGGATGCCGACCATGCACCGGTCAGCGTCCGGGTCCACCGCGATGAGCAGGTCGGGACGTTCGTCGGGTGCGGCGGCGGACGCCTGGGCCAGCAGCAGGTCGCAAGCGCCGGGCTCCTCCGGGTTCGGGAAGTCCACGGTGGGGAACTCGGGGTCGGGCCAGCGTTGGGCGACGACGGTGTCGGGGCGGTGGAAGCCGGCCCGGCGGAAGGACTCCTCCAGGGTGTTGCCGCCGACCCCGTGCAGTGCGGTGTAGAGCACCTTGAGGTCGCGCCGCGCCGCCAGCACCTGCCCGTCGCCGGAGGACAGCGGGGCGGCGACGGCGGACACGTACCCGTCCACCGCGCCGAGGTCCAGGGACACGGTGGGGGAACGCGGGACGTCCGGTGCCTCCGGCTGCCGGTCGATCAGGGCCTCGATCTCGCGGTCTGCGGGGCTGACCAGTTGCGACCCGCCGGCGAGGAAGAGCTTGTAGCCGTTGTCCTCCCGGGGGTTGTGGCTGGCGGTGATCTGCACCCCGGCGTCGAGGCCACGGTGTTTCACGGTCCACGCCAGCGCGGGCGTGGGGGAGGGGTGGGCGATCAGCGTCACGTCGAACCCCGCCCCCGCGAACGTCTCGGCGGCGGCGCGCGCCATGGCGTGGGATCCGTAGCGTGAGTCGTAGCCGACGGCGACGGACACCGGTGAGTCCCCGGTGTGCCGGGCCTGCAGCCACGCGGCCACCCCGCCGCTCGCCCGGGTCACCGTCGACACGTTCATCCTGTCGGGGCCCGGGCCCACCGGGGCGCGCAGTCCCGCCGTCCCGAACCTCAGGTGCGCACTCATCGTCCGACCTCCGTCGCGCCGAGCCGTTCCAGCAGGGTCCGCAGCAGTGACCCCACCTCGGTGGCGGACGCGGCGCCGGCGGCCAGCACCTCGCGGTGGTCCAGCGGTTCCCCGGTGATCCCGGCAGCCAGGTTCGTCACCAGCGACAGGCCGAGCACCTCCAGGCCCTCCGCGCGGGCGGCGATGGTCTCGTACACCGTGGACATGCCGACCAGACCGGCGCCGAGGGTGCGCAGCATCCGGATTTCCGCCGGCGTCTCGTACTGCGGCCCCGGCATCATCGCGTACACCGTCTCGCGCATCCCCGGGCGCAGGTCCTGCATCACCGACCGCAGGTCGGGGGAGTAGGCGTCGACCAGGTTGACGAAGTCGGCGCCGACCAGGGGCGTGCGCCCCGTCATGTTCAGGTGGTCGCCGATCAGCACCGGTTCACCGACGGTCATGCCGTCGACGAGCCCGCCCGCGGCGTTGGTGAGGACGACCCGGCGTACCCCGGCGGCCGCGGCCGTCCGCACCGCGTGCACCGTCCGCCACACCGGGTGGCCTTCGTAGGCGTGGGTCCGTCCCAGCAGGACCAGGACCCGCAGTCCGCCGATCTCCAGGCTGCGGACCGTCCCGCCGTGGCCGGCGGCGGTCGGGGGCAGGAACCCGGGCAGGTCCGACATGGGGAACTCCGTCACCGTCGGGGACGGTGCGGCGTCACCGGAGCCGGGACCTGCGCCGCACAGGACGTCGGCGGCCGGGCGCCATCCGGAACCGAGGACGACGGCGACGTCGTGGGCGTCCCGTCCGGTCCGGCGGGCGAGTTCCGCGGCCGCGGTCGCCGCGAGGCCCGTGGTGTCTGCCGTGGTTCCTGCCGTGGTTTCTGGTGCAGTCTGTGTCGTGGGCACTGAGTCAGGCATGGGACCAGCATAGGACGGAGCCGGTGTCCCGGGGGCCGGGTACGCCCCGCGGTGGGACGACGGGGGTGGCGCGGCTAAGATGGCGGGGAACGGCTTTCACGAGCCCCACCCCGATCATCTTCGCTAAGGAGCACCGCTTCAGTGAGCACTCTTGGTTCCGCCGACACCGTCCCGGTGGTTGACGCCGTCGCCGCCTGGACTGTCGACAACCACGACACCGTGATCGGGTGGCGCCGCCATCTCCACTCCCACCCGGAACTGTCCCACCAGGAGACCGGGACCACGCAGTTCATCGTCGACCGGCTCACGGACGCCGGGCTCACGCCGCGTCGGCTGCCCGGCACCGGGGTCACCGTCGACATCGGGGGAGAGGCGGGGGCGCCGGCGATCGCCTTCCGGGCGGACATCGACGCCCTGCCGCTCACGGAGGCCACCGGCCTGGACTTCGCGTCGCGCACCCCCGGGGTGATGCACGCCTGCGGGCACGACATCCACACCACGGTGGTCCTGGGGCTGGCCTGCGCACTCGCCGAGTACGACCGGGAGCACGGGCTGGAGCAGCGGGTGCGCTGCATCTTCCAGCCCGCCGAGGAGGTCCTGGACGGCGGCGCCACCGACGTGATCCGCGCCGGCGCGCTGGAGGGCGTGAGCCACATCTTCGCCGTGCACGCCGAACCGAAGCTGCGCGCCGGCCAGGTCGGCGTGCGCACCGGGGCGATCACCTCCGCCACCGACGTCGTGGAGCTCGTCGTGCGTGGCCCCGGCGGGCACACGAGCCGGCCGCACCTCACCGCCGACGTGGTCTACGCCGTCGGTCTGCTGATCACCCAGCTGCCGGGGCTGCTGTCGCGCCGGGTCGACCCGCGGACCGGGACGGTCCTGACGTTCGGCGCGGTGAACGGCGGCTCGGCGTTCAACGCGGTCCCGCAGGAGGCGACCCTGCTGGGCACGTTGCGCACGGGCAGTCCCACCGTCTGGCGGGAGCTGGACACCCTGTTCCCCCGGCTCGTCGAGCAGATCCTGGCGCCGACGGGGGCGACGGCGGAGATCCGCTACACCAAGGGTGTCCCGCCGGTCACCAACGACGACGCCTGCACCGCGATCATGGCGCAGGCGGTCAAGGACGTCGACCCGCACGCCCTGCAGGAGGCGCCCCAGTCCTCCGGCGGCGAGGACTTCAGCTGGTACCTGGAGCATGTGCCCGGTGCGATGGCGCGCCTGGGCGCCTGGACCGGGTCGGGGGAGAAGCCCGACCTGCACCAGCCGAATATCGTGCTCGACGAGGCGTGCCTGCCGGTGGGTGTCCGCCTGTTCGCCGGTGTCGTCGACCAGTTCGCCCGGTTGGGACGGCCCGGCACCCACGGCCGGGTCCTCGGCGTCGACTAGCTGCCGGAGCCGTCCTTCTTCCCCCGCCGGGGACCGAACCGGTCCACCGCGCCCTTCATCGCCTGCTGGGCGAGGTCGACCGCGTCGCCGGTCATCTCGCTGGTGCGCAGCTTACGGCGTGCCTTCTGCTCCTCCAACGCCAGTTGCTGGGTGTGCTGCTGTTCCTCGAGCGCCAGCCGGTGCTCGCGACGCAGACGCCGGACCCGGGCCCGCTCCAGGGCCTCCGGGCTGGGCGCGTGCCAGGAGTCGGGCCCGATCTTCAGCACGTAGAGCAGCACCGCCACCGCCGGGATAAGCAGCAGGATGAGCGCTGCGGCGGGACTGCCCGCGAACGCGATGACACCTCCCAGGGACGCCAGTGTGGTCAGCGCCATGATCCCGGCCCGTGGCCGGGCGCCGCGGCGGTGCTGTTCGGCGAGTTCCCCGGCGGAGTAGACGGACACGTCGGTCCCCGGTGAGACGGGGTGACCGGGTGGGCCGGGCTGGTTCGGCAGTGTCGGCAGGTCGTGGAAGAGGACGTCGAGTTCCTGCCGGGTCTGGGCCGCGGCGGCGTCCCGGCACCGGTCGTCGTACTCGGAGAGGGTGATCCGTCCGTCGGCGAAATGGACCGCCAGGACCGACAGGGCGGCCTCCCGGTCGGCGTCGCCGACGCGCACGGAGGGGTCTCGGGGGTCACGGGACATGGACACCATGGGCACCATTGTAGAGCAGGGGCTGTAGAGCAGGGGCCAGGGGCGGCTCCCCGGGCACCGCCGCTACGCCCAGCCGAGGGTCCGCTCGACGGCCTTGTTCCACAGGGCGTAGGCCTCGTCCCGCTCGGCGGCGGCCATGGCCGGGGTGTAGGAGCGCTCCTCCTGCCAGAGGCGCCGGACCTCGTCGACGTCCTCGAAGAAACCGGTCGCCAGGCCGGCGGCGTAGGCCGCGCCCAGGGCCGTGGTCTCGGTGACCTTCGGGACGGTGACCGGCACACCCAGCTGGTCGGACTGGAACTGCATCAGCAGGGAGTTGACCACCATGCCGCCGTCGGCCCGCAGGTGCGTCAGGGGCACACCGGAGTCCGCGTTCATGGCGTCGACGACCTCGCGGGTCTGGAAGGCGGTCGCCTCCAGGGCGGCGCGCGCGATGTGCGCCTTGGTGACGTAGCGGGTCAGGCCGGCGACCACGCCGCGGGCGTCCGGGGCCCACCGGGGTGCGAGCAGTCCGGAGAACGCCGGGACGACCACGCAACCACCGTTGTCGTCGACACTGCGCGCCAGGCCCTCGACCTCGGAGGACGACGAGATGAGACCGAGGTTGTCCCGCAACCACTGGATCAACGAGCCGGTCACGGCGACGGAGCCCTCCAGGGCGAACACGGTCGGTTCACCGCCGAGCCGGTAGGCCACGGTGCTGATCAGCCCGTGGGAGGACGTCTCCAGCGTGGTGCCGGTGTTCATCAGCAGGAAGTTGCCGGTGCCGTAGGTGCACTTCGCCTCGCCCGGCTCGGTGCACGCCTGGCCGAAGGTGGCGGCCTGCTGGTCGCCGAGGATCCCGGCGATGGTGACGCCGTTGACCGGTCCGGAGCGCTGCACCCGCCCGATCCGTTCCGACGAGCTGACGATCTCGGGCAGCATCGACATCGGCACCCCCATCGCCTCGCAGAGCTCGGGGTCCCACTGCTGGGTCCGCAGGTCCATGAGCATGGTGCGTGACGCGTTGGTGACGTCGGTGACGTGCAGGACGCGGTGGCGTCGGTTGGCGGGGCTGCGCCGGGAGCGGCGGGTGAGTTCCCAGACGATCCAGGTGTCCATCGTCCCGAAGGCGAGTTCGCCGCGTTCGGCGCGTTCGCGCACGCCCTCGACGTTGTCGAGGATCCAGCGGATCTTCGGTCCCGCGAAGTAGGTCGACACCGGCAGCCCGGTGCGTTCGCGGAACAGGTCTCCGTGGTCGGCCTCGAGCCGGGAGCAGAAGTCGCCGGTGCGGTTGTCCTGCCAGACGATGGCGTTGTACACCGGTTCACCGGTCTCGCGGTCCCAGACGACGGTCGTCTCGCGCTGGTTGGTGATGCCGAGCCCCGCCAGGTCCTCGGTGCCGATGTCCGCCCGGGCGACGGCGTCGGCGATGACGCGGCGGGCGTTGAGGCGGATCTCCTCCGGGTCGTGCTCGACCCAGCCGGGCCGGGGGAAGATCTGCCGGTGTTCCAGCTGGCTGACCGAGTGCACCGCGCCGGACTCGTCGAAGACGATGGCGCGGGTCGAGGTGGTGCCCTGGTCCAGCGAGAGGATGTACCCCCGGCCCTGCCCACCTGACCTGCCTGGACGGCCGGAGCGGAAGAAGCTGCTGAACCGGTCGGACATCAGAGGATCTTCAGCAGGGGCTGCGACTTGGTGACACCGTCGCCGGCGGAGACGGCGAGCCCGGACACGGTGCCGGACTTGTGGGCCTTCACCGCGTTCTCCATCTTCATCGCCTCGATGACCAGGAGCTGGTCACCCTCGGTGACCTCGGCACCCTCCTCGACGAGGACGGTGACCACGGTGCCCTGCATCGGTGCGACGGCGGTGTCGCCGGAGACCTTGACCTCGCGGCGTCCGGCGTTCCTGCGGGCCCGACGGCGCGGGCCGGCGGTGCCGACGAGGTCCCCGGGCACGGCGACCTCGACACGGCGGCCGTCGACCTCGACGGTGAGGCGCCGCGGCGGGACGGCACCGTCAGCACCGTCAGTGTCGTCGGTACCTGCGGCACTGTCAGAACCGGCGGCACCGTCGGCCAACTGGTTGTCCCACTCCTCCTCGATCCAGCGGGTGTAGACGTCCAGCGAGTCGCCGGTGAACGCCGGGTCGTCGAGAACGGCCCGGTGGAAGGGGACCACGGTGGGCAGTCCCTCGACGACGTACTCGTCGAGCGCCCGCCGTGCCCGGCTCAGTGCCTGGTCACGGTCCTCGCCGGTGACGATGAGCTTGGCGAGCATGGAGTCGAACTGGCCGCCGACCACGGCGCCCTGCTCCACCCCGGAGTCCACCCGCACACCCGGACCCGACGGCTCCCGGTAGGCGGTCAGCGTGCCGGGGGCGGGCATGAAGCCCGCCGCGGCGTCCTCGCCGTTGATCCGGAACTCGATGGAGTGGCCCCGCAGCTCCGGGTCGGTGGTGCGGGACAGCTCGCGGCCCTCGGCGATCCGGAACTGCTCACGGACCAGGTCCCAGCCCGCGACCTCCTCGGTGACGGGATGCTCGACCTGCAGCCGGGTGTTGACCTCCAGGAAGGAGATCAGCCCGTCCGAGCCGATGAGGAACTCCACGGTCCCCGCACCCTGGTAGCCCGCGGCACGCAGGATGTCCTTGGCGGAGGTGCGCAGACGCTCGTCCTGCTCGGCGGTGAGGAACGGCGCGGGGGCCTCCTCGACGAGCTTCTGGAAACGACGCTGCAGCGAGCAGTCACGGGTCGAGGCGACGACGTAGTTGCCGTGGGCGTCGGCCAGCACCTGGCACTCCACGTGCCGGGCACGGTCGAGGTAGCGCTCCACGAAGCACTCGCCGCGTCCGAAGGCCTTCTCCGCCTCACGGGTGGCGGAGTCGAACAGCCCCGGGATCTCCTCGACGGTGTGCGCGACCTTCATGCCGCGTCCGCCGCCGCCGAACGCCGCCTTGATGGCGACGGGCAGACCGTGCTCGGCGGCGAAGGCGACGATCTCGTCGGCGTCGGCGACCGGCTCCCGGGTGCCCGGCACCATCGGGGCGTCGACCTTCGTGGCGTAGTGGCGTGCGGTGACCTTGTCCCCGAGCTCGGCGATGGCGCTGGGGGACGGGCCGATCCAGGTCAGTCCGGCCTCGATGACGGCGGCGGCGAAGTCGGCCCGCTCGGAGAGGAAACCGTAGCCGGGGTGGACGGCGTCCGCGCCGGAGCGCACGGCGGCGTCGACGACTTTGCCGATGTCCAGGTAGGAGTCTGCCGGTGACGAGCCGCCGAGCGCGAACGCCTCGTCGGCCATCCGCACGAAGGGCGCGTCAGCGTCCGGCTCCGCGTACACGGCGACCGAGGCGATGCCCTCGTCCCGGGCAGCCCGGATCACCCGGACGGCGATTTCGCCACGGTTGGCGATCAGCACCTTCGACAACTTCCGGGTCTCTACCGGCACGTCCACTCCTCACAACAACGGGTCACACACTTGATTCACACAAGACTCTACGACGTTACTACGTCAACCAGCGTCGGTCACAGACGGAATGTTTCAGCCCCCGGTCGCGATCGGCATCCGCACCATGTTGCCCCACTCCACCCACGACCCGTCGTAGGCGCGGACGTCCTCCCAGCCCAGCAGGTGGTGCAGGACGAACCACAGGTGGGCGGCGCGTTCCCCGGCGTGGCAGTAGGACACCGTCGCACCGGAGGGGTCCAGGGCGGAGAACACCTCGTCGAGCTCGTCGCGCGTGCGGAAACGGTGGTTGGGGTGCAGCGTCGACCGCTGCGGGAGGTTCACCGCCCCGGGGATGTGGCCGGCCCGGCACACCGGGATGTCCCGGCCGGTGGTGGCGTTGTCGGACGCCTCGTCGTCCGCCGTGTCGGCCGGACCGTGGCGACGGACCCCGATGAAGTCCTCGGCGTCCCGCAGGTCGATCAGCTGCAGCGCGTCGTGCCGGGCACGGACCTCGTCGACGAAGATCCGGTGCGAGGTGTCGTCCCGTTCGACGACGGGGTAGCCCGAGGTCGGTGCCGGCGGGGCGTCGTAGGAGGTCTCGCGCTCGTCCTGCATCCACGCCTCACGGCCGCCGTCGAGCAGGCGGACGTCCGGATGGCCGAAGAGCTCGAACACCCAGAGGGTGTAGCTCGCCCACAGGTTGGAGTCGTCGCCGTAGACGACCACCGTGTCGTCCCGGGTGATCCCCTTGGCGTCCATGAGCCGGGCGAAGGCCTCCCCGTCGAGGAAGTCCCGGGTGACCGGGTCGCCGAGGTCCTCGTGCAGGTCGATGCGGATGGCGGTCGGCAGGTGGCCGATGTTGTAGAGGATGGGGTCGGAGTCCGACTCCACCACCTTCAACCCGGGGCCGCCCAGTTTCGCGCCGAGCCAGGAGCTCGTCACGAGCTTGCCGGGGTGGGCGTACTGCCGAAGATTCGGGCTGGGGTCCAGTTCGATTCCCACGGGTGAGGGCACCGCCTTTCTTGTTCGTCACCAGAAGTCTAGCGTCCACGGGCCGGTGAATTGCGATCGTCCGGCGATCCGCCGTGAATCCGCACGGTACGGGGCGGACGACGGTGGCCCATCGGGGATTGAGTCCACAGGTCAGGAAAACGGCCGTAGCGTGACCGGAGGGCTCAATCCGTCCTACCCTCACCCCTCACCGCCTCACCGTCTACCCTGTGCGCGCTCCAACGCCCGGCCGAGCTGGCGCAGCAGCTTCGCCCGTCTCCGGTGCAGGAGTCCGGCGTCGACCCGCAGCACCTCCCACCCGTCGTCGCGGAGGTCCTGGTACTGCTCGATGTCCGTGAGCCGCTGCCCGTCGGCGGTGTGGTGCGCGCCGTCGTAGTAGAGCCCCACCCGCAGTTCCTCGCACGCGAGGTCGAGGACCGTCGAACGGTCGCCGAGACACACCCGCACCTGGGATGTCCAGGTCAACCCCGCCGGCAGCAGCGGGGCGACCACCAGACGCAGGGCGGTCTCGGCCGGGGACTGCGCCCCCTGGTCCGAGACGGCGACGAGCCTCTCCACCAGACGCCGGTCGACCGTGCCACGGCAGGCGTCGACGACCTCCGGCCCGGTGAGCACCGTGGCCTGCCACAGGGAGTCGAGCAGCTGGACGGCGCGGACCTCCTCCGGACGGAATCCCGGGATGTGCGGGGTCCACCAGCCGTGTGTCCGCTTCACCAGTGTCGCCAGGCACTGCGCGGCCGCCGTCGGCCCCGGGACCACCGGCAGCGACGGGAACAGGGGGTCGGGGAACACCGGGTCGAGGTCCTCCGGCAGTACCCGGAACACCGGCCGGGTGGGGTTCCGCCCCGCCGCGACGGACTGGGCCCGGTTGCGGACCTTCGACGCCGACGACAGGAGGACCACCGGTGCGGAGTCCGACCAGTGCGGGACGCCGTGTAGCCCGAGCGCCTGCCAGTGGCTCACGACCGCCCCGGGGTGGATGAGGGAGTGCCCGCGGGCGCGGCTGACGCCGTCGAACCGGAAGGCCGCCGGATCGTCGCCCCGCCCGTGGGGGAGTACCTGGCGCAGGGCGGACGCCCCGGGGACCGGACGGGTGTCGGCGGCCAGGTCGGCCGGGGTGAGCCCAGGGCGGAGCATGAGGACGCCCCTGGTCAGGGTGATGAAATGACGGTCCAGCATGGTCCGTGTCGCCCCGCAGGCGAGCAGACTGGTCCGGGTCGCCGGGGTGACCGCGGGAAGGACGCGGCGGGTGTAGAGGGGGCCGTTGCCCGGAGGGATCCGGCCGTCACGGGCCGCCAGTTCGAGACGGGTGCTCCAGGTCGTGTCCACCGCACCAGTACACCGCAGGCCGGGAGAGGGGGAATGCCGTGGAGCGGGGTTGTCCCGGGACCCTGTGGACAACCCCGGATCTGTGGAGGCAGCGCCGGGCGGTGTCGCACCGTGAGTCCCCGGGTCACGTTCCGGACGGTTCCCTGACCGGAGGGCTCAATCCGTCCCACCGGTGCCGCCGGGAGCACGTCCTACCGGTTCCAGAAATCCGAGACCTGCAGCCCGAAACCGGCGAAGGTCCGGCGCAGCAGCGGCAACGACAGCCCGATCACGCTGGAGGGGTCGCCCTCGATCCGGTCGATGAACCATCCGCCCAGGGCCTCGAGGGTGAAGGCCCCGGCGCACTGGAGCGGCTCGCCGGTGGCGGCGTAGGCCTCGATGTCCCGGTCCGACGCCTCGGCGAAGTGGACGACGGTCTCGCTGCTGCCGGTCACGGTCTGTCCGCGCCATGTCACGGCGTGGCCGGTGACCAGTGTCGCCGCCGCCCCGCGTTGGCGCTTCCAGCGTTCGACGGTGCGCTCGGCTGTGAGCGGCTTGCCCTGCAGTTCACCATCGAGCAGCAGCATCGAGTCCGCGGCGACGACGACGGTGCGTGCCCCGTCGACCCGGTCGCCGTACTGGTCGAGGACGGCCCTCGACTTCGCCTGCGCCAGATGGCACACCACCTGGGCGGGCGTGGGGGAGGGCACCCGGGCGTGCAGCTCTGCGGTGGCGGCGTCCTCGTCGACCCCGGGGACGAGGACCTCGGGTTCCACCCCCGCGGAGCGGAGCACCGACAGCCTCGACGGGGACGAGGAGGCCAGGACCAGCCGCGCCCGCTCAGCCACGGAAACCGGTGGGGTTGAAGTCCCCGCCGACACCACGCGGCCGGGAGAACTGGTCGGCCGGCGTGCCCCACAGGCCACGCGAGGTGCCGCGGGCCTGTGCCCGCCTGATGTCACGGGGGTCGGTGCCGGCGGACGACTCCGCGGCACGGGCGGCCTCGGCGACGAGGACACCGAGTGCCCGGCCGATGGCCTCGGTCTCGACCTCGGTGGGGTGGCCCTTGAGGACGGTGAAGGTGGGGGACGGGGCGTCCGGGGCTGTCATGGCGGGTGCTCCTCGTGCTTCCGGTGTGCTTCTACAGCGCTTCTACAGCGGCAGGTTGCCGTGCTTGCGGGCGGGGGTGTCGATGACCTTGCGTTCCAGCAGGCCGAGGCCGTCGATGACCTGGGCGCGGGTCCGGGACGGGGGGATCACGGCGTCGACGTAACCGCGCTCGGCCGCGGCGTAGGGGTTGACCAGGGTCTTCTCCACCTCGTCGGTGAGCTCCACGGTCAGCGCCGCGACGTCCTTCCGGCGCCGTTCCGCCTTCGCCAGGGTGTCGGCGTGGACGGCGGCGACGGTGTTCTCCGCGTCGGCGTTGGAGATCTGGGCGCTCGGCCAGGCGAAGACGAGGTCCGCGCCGATGTTCTTGGAGCCCAGGGCGATGTAGGACGTCCCGTAGGCCTTCCGGGTGACCACGGTGACGATACCCACGGTCGCCTCGGCCACGGCGTACAGCAGGGAGGCGGAGCGACGCAGCAGGCCGCCGCGTTCCTCGTCGCCACCGGGCAGGAAGCCGGGGGAGTCGACGACGAAGACCACCGGGACGTTGAAGGAGTCGCAGGTGCGGATGAACCGGGCGGCCTTCTCTGCGGCCGCGGCGTCCAACGCACCGGCGAGGACCATCGGCTGGTTGGCGACGACACCGACGCCGCGACCACCGACGCGGGCGAAGCCGGTGAGGACGTTGCCTGCGTAGTCGGGCTGCAGCTCCAGGAACGAGTCGGGGTCCACGATGCCGGCGAGGACGTCGTTGACGTCGTAGCCGGCCAGGGGCGAGTCCGGGATGACCGAGTCCAGCGCGGCAGCGGCCCCGGTGCCGTCAGCGCCGTCAGCGCCGACAGCGCCGACAGTGCCGTCGGTCACCTCGGCGGCCGGCACCGTCGACCGGTTGTTGGACGGGAGCTGGCCGAGCACGGCCCGGACCGTCTCGAGTGCCGCGCGGTCGTCCGGCGCGGTGTGGTGCGAGGTCCCGGTGACCGCCGCGTGGGTCGCCGCGGACCCCAGGTCGTCGGCGGTGACGTCCTCCCCGACGACGCGCCGGGTGATCTCCGGGTCGGTCAGGTAGAGCGACGAGGAGCCCTCCACCATGACGACCACGTCGGCGAGCACCGGCTGGTGGGCCTCGGTCCCCGCCGTCGGCCCGGCGATCACCGAGATCTGCGGGACGACCCCGGACAGCTGGGTACGCAGACGGTAGAGACGTGCGGCCATGCCCAGCGACACCACGCCCTCCTTGACCCGGGCGCCGGTGGAGTCGTGCACGCCGACCAGGGGCACACCGGAACGCAGCGCGAGTTCCATGACCTTGACCAGCTTCTCGGCATGGACCTCGCCCACTGTGCCGTCGAACACGGTGCCGTCCTGGGAGAAGACGCAGACCTGCCGACCGTCGACGGTGCCGTAGCCGGTGACCACGCCGTCGGACACGGGGCGGGAGCGGTCCATCCCGTAGGCGTTGGCGCGGTGACGGGCCAGCGCGTCGATCTCGACGAACGACCCCTCGTCCAGGAGGTGCTCGACCCGTTCGCGGGCGGTGAGGCGGCCGGCCGCGTGGACGGTGGCGACGGCGTCCTCGCCGACCGGTGCCGACGTCTCCTCAAGACGGATGCGGAGATCCTCGAGTTTCCCTGCTGTGGTAGACGTGTCGACCTGGCGGGGGGCGGGGGTGGGTGAAGTCATGGCCTACAGTCTAGGAGCAAAGTGTTCCCGCGTCGCCACAGAGGTCGCCCGTGCGCGTGCGGGCGTTATCCTTGTGGCCATGACAGACTCCCGTGCCCCCCTCGACGCCTCCAGCCTCGCCGCCCTCCTCCCGGACGGCTCCCGCGTGGGGCCGATCTCCGTCACCGGGACGACGGGGTCGACGAACACGGACCTGGCGGACGCCTTCCGCGCGGACCCGGGGACCGCCGACCGGACGGTGCTCCTGGCGGAGGAGCAGGTCACCGCCCGTGGCAGGTTGGGCCGACGTTGGTCGGCACCGGCCGGCGCCCAGGTGATCATGAGCGTGCTGCTGCGGCCGTCGGCCGGCGAGGTGCCGCCCGCGCGGCTCGGGGAGCTGCCCCTGTTGATCGGGGTGGCCGTCGCCGAGGCGGCCCGGGGGACCGGCGTTGACGCGCGGCTGAAGTGGCCCAACGACGTCGTCGTGCTTGACGGACCCGCTCACGGACCCGGCGATGACGCGCGGCCGGCGTCGCCGTACGGCTACCGCAAGCTCGCCGGGATCCTCGTCGAGGCGGTGAGCCTCGACCCGGCGGCGGTCGTCGTCGGCGTCGGGCTGAACGCGTCGATCACGGCGGAGGAGTTCGCCCGGGCGGGGGTCGAGGCGGGCACCTCCCTGGCGGTGGAGGGGGCCACGATGCAGACCGTGCAGGACCGCCGGGCGCTCGCCGCCGCCGAGCTCTCCCGGATCCTCGAGGTGGACCGGGCCTGGCGTGACGGTGGCGAGGCGCTGGAGCGGCTGCGGCACCGCTACCGCGAGCTCTCGGCGACGCTCGGTACCCGGGTGCGTGCCGAACTGCCCGGCGGGGAGCGGCTCACCGGCACCGCCGTGGACCTCGACGGACAGGGCGGGCTGGTCGTCGCGACGGACGACGGCGGGCGACGGACGGTCACCGCCGGCGACGTCGTCCACCTGCGTCCTGTCTCGGGCGCCGGGTCGACCGGGGCGAAGGACTAGGGGGCGCCGCCGTGCCGAAGATCACCTTCGCCCCGGACGAGGAGGTCCTCGCCGAACTGAGCCCGTCGCGGCGCAGCACCCTGTTCCCGGTGCTGGAGCTCGTCGTCATCACCGGGCTGGTGTGGCTCGCCGTCGGGCTGGTCGACTCCTACCTCGGCGGACTGGCCACCACCTGGGTCGGCTACGTGCCGGACAACATCGCCGACGTCCCGGCGCTCGTCGGCGACGCGGACGCGGACACCGCCACGGCCGCGCTGTGGGCGCGCCGGGCCGTCCTGGTGGCGTGGGTGTGGTTGAGCTGGCGCCGGTGCCTGCGCCACCTGCTGTTCCGCACGCGCAGCCGGATGATCCTCACCGACAGCCGTCTGATCACCGCCACCGGGCACATGCGCAGCAGGATCGGGGAGGTCCCCGTGGCGCAGATCGTGGACGTGCGGGTGCACAAGTCCGAGGTCCGGGTGTTCCTGCGCGGGGGCGGACGGCCACTGGTGCTGCGCGACGTGCCCTACGCCCGGCGTTTCGCCCGGCTGCTGCATTCCCGCATCCCGGTCCACCTGCCGCGCCAGCTATACTGAACCACCGTGACTGACGCGCAGAAGACTCCCGACCGAACGCATTCCCGCCCGGAGGCGCACTCCCCGGACATGCCGCTGGTCACCGTCATCGGTGACGGGCAGCTCGCCCGGATGATGCAGCAGGCCGGTATCGAACTGGGGCTGACCGTCCGGCTGCTCGCCGGGTCGACCGGCGCCTCGGCCGCGCAGGCCACCGCGGACGTGTGGCTGGGGGCCTACACCGACGAGGGCGTGGTCCGGGGCGTCGCCGCGGGCGCGGACGCGGTGACCTTCGACCACGAGCATGTGCCCAACGACTACCTCGAGGCGCTCATCGCCGAGGGCGTCTACGTGCAGCCCCAGCCGTCGGCGTTGATCAACGCGCAGGACAAGCTGGTGATGCGTCGGCGGATGCGGGAGATCGGCGCCCCGGTGCCGCCGTTCCTGGCGGTGGAGTCCGTGGAGGACGCCGCGGGGTTCTGGGACGCCACCGACGGTGCGGTGTGCCTCAAGGCCCGTCGGGGCGGGTACGACGGCAAGGGTGTGTGGTTCCCCGCCACCCGCGACGACCTGTGCGCGCTGGTCGCCGACCTCCTCGCCGAGGGGGTGCCGTTGATGGCGGAGAAGAAGGTGCGCCTGGTCCGCGAGCTGTCGGCGATGGTGGCGCGGACGCCGTCGGGTGAGGTCGCGTCGTGGCCGGTCGTGGAGTCGGTGCAGGCCGACGGGATCTGCTACCTCGCGGTGGCGCCGGCACCGGCGGAGACGGAGGGACGGCGCCGGGTCGTCGACCAGGCGTACTCCCTGGCCCGGCAGGTGGCCGACGAGCTCGGTGTCACCGGCGTGCTCGCCGTCGAGCTCTTCGAGACCGTCGACGAGGCCGGGCAGCCGGAGATCATCGTCAACGAACTGGCGATGCGGCCGCACAACACCGGCCACTGGACCCAGGACGGGTGCGTGACCAGCCAGTTCGAGCAGCACCTGCGGGCGGTCCTGGACCGGCCGTTGGGGTCGACCGCACCGGTGTCCGCCACGACGGTGATGGCGAACGTCCTCGGTGACGACACTGCCGACCCGGAGATGCCGATGCCCCGGCGGATGGACGAGGTGTGGCGCCGGTTCCCCACGGCGAAGATCCACCTGTACGGCAAGGACTGGCGCCCGCGGCGCAAGATCGGGCACGTGAACATGTCCCTGCCCCTGGGTGTGGAGGCGACGGCGGAGAACGTCGACGCCCTGCGCCGCGACGCCCGCCTGGCGTCGGACTTCCTCGTGACCGCACGCTGGACGGACGCCTGACCCTCGCCGGCAGGTAGACTGACCGGCGTGACTACCGAGAACAGCTCAGAGAACAACGCAGGGGCGGACACAGGTCGCAGGCCCCTGGTCGGCATCGTGATGGGGTCGGACTCCGACTGGCCGACCGTGGAGCCCGCGGCGCAGGTCCTGGCGGAGTTCGGGGTCCCGATGGAGATCGGTGTGGTGTCTGCACACCGCACGCCTGAGCGGATGCTCGACTACGCCCGCAACGCCCACTCCACCGGCGTGAAGGTGATCATCGCCTGCGCCGGTGGCGCCGCACACCTGCCGGGCATGGTCGCCGCGGCGACACCGCTGCCGGTCATCGGTATCCCGCGCGCGCTGAAGAACCTGGACGGGCTGGACTCGTTGCTGTCGATCGTGCAGATGCCGGCCGGTGTCCCCACCGCGACGGTGTCCATCGACGGCGCGAAGAACGCCGGGCTGCTCGCCGTCCGGATGCTCGGCGTGGGCGACCCGCGCCTGCTGGAGGGCATGGTCGCCTACCAGGAGCGCATGCGTGACGAGGTCCTGGAGAAGGACAGCCGCCTGAAGCAGCAGCTGATGGGCGAATAGGGCCCGGGGGAGGAGCCTGACGATGTCGGCGATCCTGCTCGTCACCCTGCTGGTGACGGCCGCGGCCGGGGCCACCGCCTGGACCGTGAAGTCGCGGTCGCGGTGGCAGGGCAACGGACTGATGGTCCTGCTCGTCGCCGAGCTCCTGTGGGCGTGGCTCATCGTCGCCGCCCACGGCGGTGGTTTCCCGCTGCCGGTGTGGTCGGCGTGGGGTGTCTCGCACCTGGTCGTCGCCGGGGTCGGGTGGGGAGTCGCCCGGTGGATGGGCGACGCCCTGCCCGGTGTCGACGGGCGCGGCTGGTTCCACCTGAGCACCGTCGTGGCGGCGGCGCTGATGCTGTCACTGGGGCTGGGCAGTGCGGTCCTCGCCCTCGGCGCCTGGGACAGGTGGCGCACCTGGGGCGCGGGGGTCAACGACGCGCTGATCGTCCTCACCGTGCTCGGCGGGGCCGGGGTGGTGCTGTGGGTTGTCACGGTGGTGTCGATGGTGGTCTTCCTGCTGCAGGTGCGGCGTGGACGGCAGCGGCGGGCACCACGGGACGCCGACGCCGTGGTCGTCCTGGGTGCGGGGCTGGTCGCCGACCGGGTCAGCGACCTGCTGTCCTGCCGGTGTGACCGGGGTGCCGCGGCATGGCGCACCCTGGAGGCGGCGGACCCGGCGACGACCGCGCCGCTCATCGTCTCCGGTGGGCGGGGTGAGGACGAGCCGGTCACGGAGGCGGAGGCGATGCACCGCTACCTCGCCGGCCGCGGCTTCCCCCGCGACGTGGTCCTGGAGGAACGCTCCGCCACCGACACCACGGAGAACCTGCACTTCAGCCTGGACCTGCTCGCCGGGCAGGGGGTGGCCCACCCGTTCATCGTGGTGTGCACCTCGGACTTCCACGTGATGCGGACCGGGCGCATCCTGGAGATGCTGCGCGAGGAGCGGGCCGGCAACGGACGGCCCTTCGACGGGGTGGTGCTCGGCGCACCGACCCCGAAGCCGTCATTGCCGGCGGCGTACCTGCGGGAATACGTGGCGTTGATGATCCACCGGGTGCTGGGCCGGGCCTGAGACGGCGCAGGGGGTCAGAACCGCGCCGACCCGCCGCCGCCGGAGAAGCCGCTGCTGAAGGACACGTTCGTTCCGGAGGACGTGGCGCTCTGGGCGGCCTCGACATCCGCCGTGTGCCAGGAACTGAGGAGCGCGAAGGGGATCCAGTTCCCGTGCCCGGCACCCACCCGGTAGTCCGCGTCGTAGATCCGGGGAGCATGCCGGTCCCCGTCGTCCGTCGACAGGCCGTCCATCTCCTGCTCCCGCACCAGGGACAGCACCTGCCCGTAGGAGCGGACGATGGCGGCGTACCGGTCCATGAAGTCCGGGGCGTCGAGGTCGGCCGACAGTGCCTCGACCTGCGCGGAGACGCCGGACAGCATCTCCTGCAGGCCGGGCGAGGTGGTGCCGGCACGGGCGGCGGTGACGTCGTCGGAGAGTGCGGAGAGTTCGCGGCGGCGCACACCGGTGTCGCCGTGCTCCATGGCGAAGATCCGGTCGATGGTGCCCTCCGCGCGCACCATCCTGGTCATCGCCCGGTGGGCGTCGGCGAGGGTGGCGGCATGCGAGCGGAAGGCCTTGTCGTCGGACTCCTGCGACAGGCCCGTCGCGGAGAGCCCGGTGTCGACGGCGAGGAAGGCGTCACGGCATTCCCGCCACTGCCGACGCAGCTCGTCGTCGGCGACGGGTGAGGTCAGCGAGTTCGCCCGCACGTCGATCTGGTCCATCCGGAGCGCGACGTCGGTGTAACGGTCGCTGATCTCGTCGAACTGTCCGCGGGCGGTGGCGGCCTTCTTCCTGCGGTGGGCGGCGACCGCCCACCACGCCCCGCCGCCGCCCACGACGGCGAGCACACCGGCCCCGGCGAGGATCTGGGTGCCGGAGGGGCCGGATTCCTCGACGACGAGGGACGGGTCGGCCGCGGTGCGGGCGCCGTCGAGCATCGCCACGGTCCAGTTGCCGCGCTGCAGGGCGGGCCGCATGTCGGCGAGCGTCCGGTCGAGGTGGCCGCCCTCGAAGAGGTCGAGGGCGCTGCAGACGTCGTCACCGCAGTACACCCCATATCCCCGAGACGAGATGCCCACGGCGATGATGAGGCTCCCCGGGGCCCAGGTGGCGCCCTCCCCGGTGCCGTCGGGGACGAGGCGTTCCTCGTGGTCACCGACCCAGTCGAGGATCCCGTCGTTGAACTGTTCGTCGGTGCCCAGCCCGTCCTCCGAGGAGTCCAGGACGATGTAGGTGACGTCCCGGACCTGGTCCGGAAGCCCGATCCGGGGTGTCTCCGTGGCGAGGGTGTCCTCGCTGGAGGGGGAGAGGACGTCGTCGGGGTCGGTGACGGTCACGGTGGGGCCGTTCTCCGGCGCGGCTGCGGCAGCCGGTGTGGTGGCGGCAGCCAGGGGGCCGGCGAGGCTGACGAGGCCGGCGACGAGGACAGCGACGAGGACGGTGGCGGTGCGGAACAGTGGTGTCATGGTGGCCCCAGGCTACCGGGGTGCGGTGTCAGTCGTAGCGGCGCCAGCGACGCCACACCGCCCACGTGGCGAGCAGGAGCACCGCCAGCAGCAGCGACGGCCACACGTCCGGGTCGTCCTGCAGTACGTTCCACACCGCCTGGACCAGCGCCAGGACGGTGAAGAAGGCCAGGAACCCGAGGAGCGCCTCCAGGACGGTGCGTCGGCGCCTGTACTCGGAGTGGTCCGGGCCGTCACCGGTCACTTCACGCCGCCGGCGGTCAGCCCGGACACGATCCGACGCTGGAACACCAGCACCATGACCACCAGCGGGACGGTGACCAGCGCACCGGCGGCCATCGTCGCCGCGTAGGGGAACTGGAAGGCGCTGGCCCCGGTGAACCGGGCGATCGCCACGGTCACGGGCTCGGTGGAGGTGGTGGACAGCTGCTTGGCCAGCATGAACTCGTTCCAGGTGGCGATGAACGCCAGGATCGCGGTGGTGAACAGGGCGGGGGCGGCCAGCGGCAGGATGACCTTGCGGAAGGCCAGCCCCCGGGAGGCCCCGTCGACGCGGGCGGCCTCCTCCAGCTTCCACGGCAGTTCCCGGAAGAACGAGGTCAGGGTGTAGACCGTGAGCGGCAGGACGAAGGAGATGTTCGGGATGATCAGCGCCTGGTAGGAACCGATCCAGCCGATGTTGCTGAACAGCTGGAACAACGGGGTCACCAGCGCGATGCCGGGGAACATCGAGGCGGCGAGGATGATCCCGGTGACGAACCCCTTCCCGCGGAAGTCCACCCGCGCCAGGGCGTAGGCGGTGAACACGCCGACGACCAGGGCGATCACGGTGGTCGCCACACCGATGATGAGGCTGTTGCCGATGGCGCGCAGGAAGTTGTTCCCGGCGTCGGTGGCGAGCGCGTCCCGGAAGTTCTCGAGGGTCAGGTGGCTGGGCACCGGGTTGGTGGAGAAGGTGTGGTCCTTGTCGCGGAACGCGGTGACGACCATCCAGTAGAACGGCGCGAGTGCCCAGACCAGGATCAGGAGCACGGGCAGGTAGTTGCGGACGACCTTCATCATCGGGTGGCCTCCGGGGTGTGTTCAGGGGACTGCGGGGTGGACGGGCCGTCGCCGGGACCATCGTGACCATCGTGACCGCCGGGGTCGGCCGTGGCCGTCCCGCGGCGCAGGAACCGGCGGCGGCGCGTCGACGGTGGCAGGTTCCGTGTGCCGGCGACGTCGGCGCCGAGGAACTTCACCATCACGAAGGCGATGGCGAAGATCAGCAGGAAGATCAGGGTCGACGCCGCCGAGGCGGAGTTGAAGTTCCCGGACTTGGTGTCGGCGATCACCAGCTGGCTGATCACCGCGGTCGGCGAGTTCGTCGACTCGCTGATCATGATGACCGGCAGGTCGTACATCCGCAGCGCGTCGAGCGTGCGGAACAGCACGGCGACCATCAGCGCGGGCTTGATCAGCGGCAGGGTGATCCGGGTGAACTGCTGCCACCGGGACGCCCCGTCGACCCGGGCGGCCTCGTAGACCCCGCCCGGCACCATCTGCAGGCCGGCGAGGATGAGCAGCGCCATGAACGGCGCGGTCTTCCACACGTCGGCGATGATCACCGCGAAGCGCGCGGCCCACGGGTCCGTCGTCCAGGCGATGTCGAGGCCGAACAGGGAGTTGACGATGCCGTCGGGGGCGAAGATGAACTGCCAGAGCTTCGCCGTCACCGCGGTGGGGATGGCCCACGGGATGAGCACGGCGGCGCGCAGCAGGCTGCGTCCCCAGAAGGTCTTCGACATGGTGACCGCCATCCACAGCCCCAGGACGGTCTCCAGGGCGACGGTGACGACCACGAAGAAGAGGGTGATCCACAGGGCGGGCCAGAAGTCGGTCGCCAGGTTGCCCGGGGCGCAGGTCGACGCTTCGCCGGTGGGGGACAGGCAGCGTTGGGTCAGCCAGTACAGGTAGTGGTCGAGGCCGGCGAACCCGCCGTCGACGAACATGCCGGTGTCCGGATCCAGGTGCCGGTCGGCCTGGAACGAGAGGTAGACCGCGCGCAGGATCGGGTACCCGATGACCAGAGCGAGCAGGGCCAGGCTGGGGCCGACGAACCACAGGGCGCGGAGATCACGCTTCTTCTTGGGGATCGCGGAAGTCGTGGAAGTCACGGAATTCACGGAAGTCGTCGAAGTCACAGGGTGAACCTTATCGGTAACGCAGGACGCCCGGTATACCGTCGGTATGGCGACGGCAGCCGGGCGTGACTGTCGGTGGGGTCTCGGGGGTGTCAGCTACTCACGTTCGCGATCGCGGACTCCATGTCGTTGGTCGCGTCCTCGACGCTCTTGCCACCGGTGATGGCGGCGTAGGCGTTGTCCCGGACGGCCTTGGAGAGCTCGTCGTAGTTCGGGGACGCGGCACGCGGCTTCGCGTTCTCCAGGGACTCCTTCAGCGCGGGGAGGTAGGGGAACTCGTCGACCAGGGCCTGGTCGTCGTAGATGGACGCCAGCACCGGCGGGAAGGACTCCTCGGCGAAGGACCGCTGGTTCTCCTCGTTCACGATGAACTGCATGAAGTCCAGGGCCGTGGCCTTGTGCTCGGAGTTGATGTTGATGGCGTTGTTGTAGCCGCCCAGCGTGGAGACGCCGACACCGTCCTTGCCGACGAGCGGCTGGACCTCGACCTTGCCGGCGACGGCGGAGCCCTCGGCCTCGGCCTCGCCGTACATGTACGGCCAGTTGACCGCCATGGCGTTCTGCCCCTGGGTGAAGCTCAGGTTGGTCTCCTCCTCGGAGGCGCCGGTGGAGGACGAGGCGATGGTGCCGTCCTCGTAGGCGTCGACCAGCGCCTGGAGGCCTTCACGGGACTCCGCCGAGGTCACGGTGGTCTCCCCGTCCTCGTCGAGGATGCCGCCGCCCCAGCCGTCCATGAAGTTCCCGGTGTTGATCGTCAGGCCCTCGTACTGCTTGAGCTGGGTGATGAGGCAGTCGTTGTTGTCGGCGGTGACCTCCTCGCAGGAGGTCACGACGTCCTCCCACGTCTCGGGGGCCTCCGGCACCATGTCGGTGTTGCGGTAGAGCAGCTGGGCGTTGGTGTTCTGCGGCAGGCCGTAGAGGGTGTCGTTGTAGGTCGCGGACTCCACGGTGGCGTCCAGCAGGCCGTCGGTGTCGACCTCCAGGTCGTCCTGCAGCGGGGCGATCCACCCGTTCGCGGCGAACTGGGCGGTCCACACCACGTCCATCGCCATGACGTCGATGTCGGAGGAGCCGGCCTGGAGCGACTGGACGAGCGTGTCGCGCTGGGCGTCGGCCTCACCGGCGAGTTCCTGGAGGGTGACCTGCTCGTCCGGGTTCTCCTCGTTCCAGCGGTCGATGACCGGCCGGAGCTTGTCGGTGTCGTTCTTGCCCATGGCGAAGGTGATGGGCCCCCGTCCGTCGGTACCGCCGGCGCCGCCGTCACCGTTGCCCCCGTCGTCGGAGGAACAGGACACCAGTGCTGCACTGAGTCCGACGGCCGAGACACCGGCCAGGATCTTCTTTGAGAGGTTGGCCATGGCCGGAACCTTTCTACGTAGGTACGGCTCCGCAGGAACACTGCCGACGGAACTCATCTGGGAAACGTCACCCCCACCGGACACGCGACTTATCGCCGCCCCGTGGGTTCTTCCGTCGAGTGTAGTATCCGCACCCCGGTTCCGGGGGAGGACGGGGGTGTCAGTTCACCCGCTGACCGGACACCGCGTCGAAGAAATGCACCCGGGCGGTGTCGGTGAGGGTGAACGAGACGCTCCCCCCGAGGTCCGGGAGATCCTGTGCCGCCGCCGCGGACTTCGCGGTCACCTGCCCGACCGCGGTGTCGGCGTAGACGTTCGAGTCCGCGCCGAGCTCCTCGACCAGGGAGACGGTGCCCTGCAGTCCCGTGCCGGCGGGCGTGGCCACCAGGTGCTCCGGGCGCACGCCCACCAGCAGTGCCCCCTCGACGCCCGCCGGACGGGGGACGCCGAGCCCGTCGAGGACGTCGACCCCGGCAGGGAGTTCGAGCAGGTTCATCGCCGGGGAGCCGATGAAACCGGCGACGAAGGCGTTGACCGGCTCGTTGTAGAGCGCCTGCGGGGTGTCGACCTGCTGGAGGCGGCCGTCCCGCAGGACCGCGACGCGGTCACCCATGGTCATCGCCTCCACCTGGTCGTGGGTGACGTACACGGTGGTCACCCCGAGGTCGTGCTGCAGTTTCACGATCTGGGCGCGGGTCTGCACCCGTAGCTTGGCGTCGAGGTTCGACAGGGGCTCGTCCATGAGGAAGACCTGCGGCTCGCGGACGATCGCCCGGCCCATGGCCACCCGCTGCCGCTGGCCGCCGGAGAGGTCCTTGGGCTTGCGGTCGAGGAAGTCGCCGAGGTCGAGCAGGTCGGCGGCGCGGTTCACCCGCTCGGCGATCTCGGCCTTCGGCCGCTTGGCGATCGACAGGGCGAACCCCATGTTCTCCCGCACCGACATGTGCGGGTACAGGGCGTAGTCCTGGAAGACCATGGCGATGTCGCGGTCGCCGGGCTCGACGCCGGTGACATCGCGTCCCCCGATGGTGATCCGCCCGGCACTGGTGGGCTCCAGGCCCGCCAGGGACCGCAGGATCGTCGACTTGCCACAGCCGGACGGCCCGACGAGGACGAGGAACTCGCCGTCGCCGATGCCGAGGTTGAGGTCCGGGACGGTGGGGGCGGGCGCGCCCGGGTACCGGATGTCCACATGCGAGAATTCGACGTCTGCCATGGTGGGGAATCATACCGTAGGCCGATCCTCCGCAGGCGGCCACTGACGTAGGATCTGTGACCGTGATGGAACAACCGGCGGTAACGGTCGAAGCACCCCAGGGGCGGGCGCCCCAGGCACAACCCGGTCCTTTCTGGCGCGACCGTGGGCTCTGGCTGCAGCTGGTGATCCAGTCCGCCGCCTTCCTGTTCTTCGGCCCGATGGAGCTGGCGACGAGCTTCTCCGACGCGCCGCCGGTCACCGGGTGGCTGCTCGCCGCCGGCTACGTGCTGGTGTACGTCGGCCTGCTGGTCCAACGGTGGCGGGCCGAGACCGGGCTGGTCGCCGTCACCGTCGGGCTGGTCGTGGCCGCAGGCACCGTGTCCGGCGTCTACATCCTCGCCTACCTCGTGGTCTGCTACGAGGCATGGTTCATCTCCGCGTTCATCCGTCGGCGTCGGGGTGTTTGGTTGGCCGTCCTGACCGGCGGGTCCGTCGGCGCCCTGCTCTACCTCGGCCTCGTGTCGTGGACGGCGTACCCGTCCTGGTCGGTGATGACTTTCATCGACGCCGACGGCCGGGCGTACACGGTGCCGGGCGCCCAGATCGCCACGATGGTGGGCGCCCTGGGTGTCTTCGCCCTGGTGTCGATCGGGCTGTTCTGGCAGCTCGGGTTGACCACCCGGCACCAGTACGAGCGGATGGAGTCGCTCGCCGCCCGGGTGGAGCTCGCCGCCGTCGCCGAGCGGACGCGCATCGCCCGCGAGATGCACGACATCGTCGCCCACTCCCTGACCGCGGTGATCGCCCAGGCCGACGGCGGCCGCTACGCCGGACGCCAGGACCCGGCCAAGGCCATCGAGGCACTCGACACCATCAGCGCGACCGGACGTGACGCACTGACCCAGATGCGGCAGCTGCTCAGCGTCCTGCGCAGCGACCCCACCCCCGGCAGTCCCGGCAGTCCCGGCAGTCCCGGTGACACGGCGGACGGGTCCCGCGACACCAGCGCACCACCCGGGGTGTCGGGCGTGCCGGCCCTGGTGGAGGACGCCCGACGCTCCGGCCTGTCCGTCGACTACGACGTCCTCGGAAACCCTGTCCAGGTGGATGTCGCGGTCGGTCTGACCGTGTACCGCACCGTCCAGGAGTGCCTGACCAACGTCCTCAAGCACGCCGGCCGCACCCGCGCCCGGGTGGTGCTGGACTGGAACGTGCCCGGCAGCCTGCACATCACCGTGGACAACGCCCCCGGTGACGGGTTCATCGACTCCGCGGACTCGGACGACGGCCGGGGGCAGGGGCTGGTCGGGCTGCGTGAACGTGCCCGGATCCACGGTGGCACGGCAGAATGGGGTGCGTCCGAGACCTTCGTGGGCGGTTGGCGCGTCGACGTCCGCCTCGGCGTATGAGCATCAACGACAGGGAGCACAGGGAGAGCATGGACGAGACATCCCCGACACGGGCGATCACCGTCGGGCTGGCCGACGACCAGCCACTGGTGCGCGCCGGGTTCGGCATGGTGCTGGACTCGCAGCCGGACATCACCGTGGTCTGGCAGGCGGCGGACGGTGCCGAAGCGGTGCGGTTCGCCACCGGGCAACCCGTCGACATGATCCTCATGGACGTGCAGATGCCCGAACTCGACGGCATCGCGGCCACGAGGAAGATCGTGGAGGCGGGGCTCACCGGGCCGGCGGGGGAACCGACCAGGGTGGTGGTGCTGACCACCTTCGACAACGACGAGTACGTGATGGGGTCGATCACCGCCGGGGCGAGCGGCTTCCTGCTCAAGGACGCCGACCCGGAGGAACTCATCGACGCGGTGCGGACGGTGGGCGAGGCGGAGGCGGTGATCTCGCCGAAGGCGACGGCCCGTCTGCTGCGTCAGGTCCGCGGCGGTGCCGGGCCGGACGCGGGCGGGGACGCCCCGCGGCCGCAGCGGCACCCCTCGACGGCCACCGGTGCCGGCACCGACGCAGGGGGCGACGTGGGTGTCGAGGCAGGGGTCGAGGCGGGGGTCGATGCCGCTGCGGCCGCCGAGGCGCTGGATCTCCCGGACCCGCTGACCCCGCGGGAACTGGAGATCCTCGTCCTCGTCGCGCGCGGCTACTCCAACCCGGAGATCGCCCGGCGGCTGTTCGTCTCCCTGCCGACCGTGAAGACGCATGTCGGACGGATCCTGGCGAAGACGGATTCACGGGACCGGGTCCACGCGGTGCTCTTCGCGTTCAGCAACGGTCTGGTCGACCCGGTACGGGTGCTCGACGAGTGACCCCACGGTGTCATACCGCGGTATGACACCACGGGGTCGGGTGGCGGCGCTACTGCGCTGCGGGATCGTCCCACGGCACGATGTGTGCGGTGGGTGCCGTGATGCACACTGGGGGCATGATCACGGTAGAAGGTTTGTCGAAGAGGTACGGGCGGCATGACGCCGTCAAGGACCTGTCGTTCTCTGTCCCGGACGCGGCGGTGACGGGGTTCCTGGGGCCCAACGGGTCCGGGAAGTCCACCACCATGCGGTGTGCCCTGGGCCTGGACCGCCCGACGGCCGGGCGCGCACTGTTCGACGGGCAGGAGTTCGCCTCGGTCGCGGACAAGACCGCGGTGGCCGGGGCCCTGCTGGAGGCGACCTGGTTCACCCCGGGTCGTAGTGGCCGTTCACACCTGAAGGTGCTGGCCCGTGGCGCGGGCATCCCGGACTCCCGGGTGGAGGCCTGCCTCGACCTCGTCGGGCTGGGGGCGGTCGGCGACAAGCGTGTCGGCGGATACTCGTTGGGCATGAAGCAGCGGCTCGGGTTGGCCGGTGCGCTGCTGGGTGACCCGGCGCACCTGATCCTGGATGAGCCGGTCAACGGCCTGGACCCGGAGGGTGTGAGCTGGATGCGTCGGACGATCCGGGCGTTGGCGGCCGAGGGCCGTTCGGTGCTGGTGTCGTCGCACCTGCTCTCCGAGATGCAGCTCACCGCGGACCGGCTGGTGGTCATCGGCAAGGGCCGCATGATCGGCGAGTACTCCATGGAGGAGTTCCTGGCGGGCGGCAGCCGCGTCCAGGTCGAGACCGTGGACACCCGTGGTGCCAAGACCCTCACCGAGTCCCTGCACGGGGCCGGGTTCGAGGTCGCGGCGGGCGACGGCACGCACCTCACCGTCTCCATCCCCGACGGGGCGGACGAGGCAGCGGTGCGTCGTGCCGTGGCGGAGCTGGCGTTGACCACCCGCACGCCGGTGACCGCACTGGGCGTGGAGCACGACAACCTCGAGTCCCGCTTCCTGGCGGCGACGTCCGAGGCACAGGAATACCGGACCGGAGGGAACTGAGAGACATGACCGCACTGATCAACAGCCTCCGCTCGGAGACCACGAAGGTCCTGAGCATGCGTTCGACCCTGGTCTACCTGATCCTGCTGACCGGGTCCCTCTTCGGACCGGTGACGCTCTACATGTGGTTCGCCGGGGCGGACGACCGCGCCGTCGACTGGGGGGTCCTGTCCACCGGGGCCATGATCTTCCAGGTGGTCGCGGTGGTCTTCGCCGCGGCGACCACCGCCGGCGACATCCGCAACCACATGCACGCCCAGGCGTTCCTCAGCCAACGCGCCAGGTCCCTGTGGGTGCTGGCGAAGGTGATGGTGACCGCGGTGTTCATCTTCGTCGCGTACCTCCTGGGGACAGGCCTGGCCGTCCTCTCGGCGGTGGTCTTCGGCGGGGAGCTCGACCTCGGCGCCGAGTCCCACCAGTTCGTCGCGAACCTGGTCGCCGCCGTCGTCTTCGCCGCCCTGACGGTGGGGCTGGCGTGCGTGATCCGCAGCCAGGTCGGTGCGGTGGCGCTGCCGATCGTGTGGCTGATGGTCATCGAGGGGATGCTCGTCATGGCGGCGGGCCGCTTCGAGTGGCTGCGGCCCGTGGTGGCGGTGGCCCCGGGGCAGCGTCAGACTCAGCTCGTCTACGGCATGGACCAGCTCGACCTGGGTATCAGCACCGCCGGGTGCTACCTGATCCTGGTCGCCTGGGTGGTGGTCATGACGGCGCTCGGCCTGTGGCGCAACCAGCGCGCCGACGTCCGGTAGCCTGAGGGCCATGGACATCGCTATCGGGGACTCCGGACGCACGCTGACACTGCCCGCCCACTGGCAGGAGCTCGACACCGTCCCGGAGGACGCCCCGGGCACCGTGGCCTTCGGGTACCGCACGGCGGCGAGTTTCGCCGCCGTCACCCTGGCCCCGCTCGACGGCCAGATGATGCCGGTCGACCGGGACGACGTGATCAGGGGGATCCAGCCGGCGTTGCAGGAGGCGCAGGCGGAGCTGGTCGACGTGGACGCGGGGGAGACCCCGTTCGGGGACCTGCTGGTGTACACGATCGTGGAGACCCCCGAACCGGAGGACGGCGACGGGGCCGGGGAGGGCGACCAGCTGAACCTCACCCTGCACTTCGCCGTCGACAACGGCGAGTACATGGCGCCCTACATGGTCCAGGGGTTCTTCACCGGGGACCGTGACGAGGCGCTGGACCAGGCCCGCGACCTGGTCACCCTGGTCATCACCGCGGAGTCCGCTACCGCGGGGTGACGGTGCCGAGCTCGGTCGCGGCGAGGTGCTCCAGACGGGACGGGTCGTCGTCGGTGGACACGACCACGGACCCGTCGACGAACAACGGCAGCAGCGTGGTGACGAGACCGTCGGTGTCGTCCCACGGTCCGGTCACCGACCGGGTCCCGGGGGAGAACAGTCCGGCCGCCCGCTGCCGCAGGTCGGCGCCCGTCACCTGCCCGCCGTCGGCGGTGTGCAGCAGGACGGCGTCCTCTCCGGTCTTCGGGCCGGCGTAACGGTCGCCCTGGACCCGGAGTTCCGGCGACAGGTCGGTGACGCCGAACTCCACCTCCCCGCCGGCTTCGGCGACGCCCCGGCCGAAGGGGTCGGTGGACAGCTGGAGGACCTCGGTGTCCCAGTCGGGGTGGGCGTCGGGGTCGGTGGTCAGCAGTGCGGCGGCGGACCCCGCGGCGGGGGAGGAGGTGGAACAGACCGCCACGCCCGCGCGCCAGCACCCCACCACCAGTGCCGCCGGCATCCAGTCGGTGGGGGCGTCGACGGCGACGACGTCGCCCGGGCCCAGGCCCAGGTGGCCGACCATGAGGTTGCCGCCCTTGGCGGCCCAGTTCGCCAGCGTGGCGGCGGACAGTTCCATCCGTCCGGCGTCGGTGTAGGTCGTCAGACGGGGAGAGGCGGCGTCGGTCCGGAGAATCGGGGACAGGAGATCCATGGCGACCAGACTAACCTGTTCAGTTCCCCACGACCTTGTCCGGGTCGCCGAGCGCCGGGCCCAGGATCACGAGCACCACGAACACCAGAACCGCCAGCCCGACCACCATGGTGAGCAGTGTCTGCCACTGCCGTGAACGGGTGGGGTTGCCGGAGAACCAGCAGGCGATCCAGGCGCCGACGGCTGCCCCGACGGTGTTGCAGATCAGGTCGGTCACGTCGGTGCGCCCCAGGGAGAACACGTACTGGGTGACCTCGATGCCCAGGCTGAAGACGGCGGCGACGCCGACGGTCCACCGCCACCGTCCGGACAGGATCATCAGCAGCATCCCCAGCGGGACGAAGAACGCCAGGTTCCCGAGGATGTCGAACACCCAGCCGAAGGTGGTGGAGGAGTCGGAGATGATCCCGAAGGGAACCGGACGCAGGTCCCGCACGCGTTGGTTCTCCGGTTTCCACAGCAGGCCGATGGTGTAGAACGCCTTCAGCGTGGTCAGCGCGACAACGACCGCGGCATAACCGACCAGGGTCACGGTGACCCATGCCCGCCACCGCGGGTGTCGGGCTGGCGCGACGGTGTCGGTGGGGTTGGCAGGGGTGTCCGGGTTGTCCATGCGCAGACACCTTAGCCGCCCGTAACGTGGCGGTATGAATGTCAGCGGGATGGAAGAGCACCTCCGTGGCCGGGTGTACACGGTCGACCAGGTCCGCCGGGCGGAACAACCGCTGCTCGACGCGCAGACGGAACCGGACCAGTTGATGCGTTCGGCGGCGTCGGCGGTGGCGGAGGCCGCTGGGGTGATGCTGCGTCGGGACGTGCCCGCACCGGCGCAGGACCGGGTGCTGCTCGCGGTGGGCGCCGGTGGCAACGGCGGGGACGCCCTCTACGCCGGTGCCGTGCTGGCCGGGCAGGGGTGGCCGGTGGAGGCCGTGTTGCTGGGCCGTGGGGGACGGGTGCACGAGCCGGCCCTGTCGGCCTACCGCGAGGCCGGTGGTGTGGTCGTCGAGCTGGACGAGGTGCGGCGGACGCCGCCCCGTTGGCGGCTCGTCGTCGACGGGGTCCTCGGTATCGGTGGCGGCGGTGGCCTGGGTGGCGGTGCCGCCGTGCTCTTCGCCGCTGTCAGCGCATGGTCGGTCCCGGTGCTCAGCGTGGACGTCCCCTCGGGGATCGGGGCGGACTCGGGCGCGACCCCGCCGATGACCGACATCGTCGATTCGCCGGAGCCGCGGAACCGGGGGGCGGGACGTCCGGGGACGACGGCGCTGATGCGCGACCGGGTCCCGGCACATGTGATCGCGGATGTGACGGTGACCTTCGGTGGTTTGCGACGGGCGCACGCGGTCAACGCCTACTGCGGCCAGGTGGTGCTGGCGGACCCGGGGTTGGGCGGCGACGCCTCACAGACGATCGGCGCCCGGCTCGCCGAACTCACGGGGCTCACTGACCTCGCCGGGCTCGCCGGCACCGGCGGTACCGTGGTCCGGACCCGCCGGGCGGTGGCCCCGGCAGGGGAGTACGACTTCTCCGGGACCTCCCTGGCCGGTGTCCCGATGTCCCGGCCGTCCCGGGTACGGGCGCCGGGGCCCTACGACGACAAATACTCCGGGGGCGTGCTGGGGGTGTGTGCCGGGTCGGCGACCTACCCCGGGGCGGGCGTGCTCACGACCACGGCGGCGGTACGGGCCACCAGCGCTATGGTGCGGTACGTCGGCGAAGCGGCGGGGGACGTCGTCCGGGCGTGCCCGGAGGTCGTGTGGGCGCCGTCGGTGGAGGAGTGCGGCCGGGTGCAGGCATGGGTCGTGGGGCCCGGCCGCGGTACCGACGACGGGGCCGCGGCGGAACTGGGCACGCTGCTGCGTCGTCCGGAACCACTGGTGGTCGACGCGGACGCGGTCACCCTGCTCGCGGAACGGCGGGACCTCCGGGACCTGCTCGTCGCACGTGGGGCGCCGGGTGGTGCAGCGGCCGCGACGGTGCTGACGCCGCATGCCGGTGAGTTCCGGCGCCTGGCGGCCGCCGTCGGGGACGTCCCCGACCCGGACGACGACCGGATCGGTGCGGCGGTGACGTTGGCCCGGGCCCTGGGGTGCGTGGTGCTGCTCAAGGGACGCCACACCGTGGTGACCGACGGGGCCACGGTGGACTGCACGGACGCCGGGACCTCCTGGGCCGCCACACCGGGGTCCGGTGATGTGCTCGCCGGGATGGTCGGGGCCCTGCTGGCGGAGGGTGCGGCGCGGCACGGCGAGGGGTTTACCGCGCGGCGGCCCACCGACGACGCGGTCGCACTGCATGCCGTGGCCGCGTCGATCGCGGCGCGGACACCGGAGGGGGAGGCCCCGACGTCGGCGTCACGGATCGCCGAGGCGGTCCCGAGGGCCCGGGCGTCGGCGGGCCCGGCCCACACCCGCCGGGCCTACTGACGGGGAACGGCCGTCAGGGGCGGCCGGTCAGTTGACGCACATCGGGCCGTCGCCGCCGGCGTCGATGGCGCCGCGGTTCGAGGCGGAGGAGTCGGACTCCTCCGGGGTGCCCACCGCGCCGACGTTGTCGCCGGACCCGGTGTCGGCCCCGGCGCCGCCCCCGTCGTTCTGGCCGAGGACGTCACCGCCGGTGGCGTCGACACCCGGGGTGCCGACGTTCCCGGGATCCGCCGACCCGCCCGAGCTACCCGAGCCGGACTCGCCGACGGCGGGCAGCGGTTCGTCGACGCCGGACGCCGAGGTCCCCGGACCGTCGTAGGTACCGGACAGGGTGACGCGGATCTCCCCGGGCTCCAGGCCGGAGTCCTCGACCACCTCGAGCCCGCCGAGCTGCTCCGCCAGGCCGCGTGCCGCCGGGTCGTCCTTGTCGGCGACGTTGACCTGGCTCTCGGAGATGCCGGTCTCCGTCGCGTTGCCGACCTCGCCCATGGCGTAGCCGGCACCGGAGATCAGGTCGCCGACGCGGGAGGCCAGCCCCCCGACCTCACTGGCGTTGTAGACCGACACCGTGGACCCGGCGGGGTCGTAGTCCTCGATGGCGCCACCGGAGCCGCTGCCGTCCTCGCTGCCCTTGCCGTCGCCGGAGTCCCCGCCCTTGTCCGGTGCGCTGTCGCCGAGCAGGTCCTCGAAGAAGCGGTGGACCTGGTTCTTGTCGATGGTCACCACGGACTCGCCGAGATCACCGGTGCCGTCGATACTGGTCACCGGGATGGTCTGGAAGGTCACGTTCCCACCGGTCAGCCCCTGCATCTGGGTGGCGAGGCCCATCACGTCCCAGCCGTCGTCCAGGGTCACGGACCGCTCCACGGCGCTGCTGAGGTCGTTGAGCTTGTTCGGGTTGCTCAGGGTGGAGGTGCTCAGGATCCTGTTGGTCAGGCTGGCCATGTAGACCTGCTGGCGGGTGATGCGGTCCAGGTCGCCACGGGGCAGGTCGTGGCGCTGACGCACGAAGCTCAGGGCGTCGGCGCCGCTGAGGGTCTGCCGCCCGGCGGGGAACTTCGCCCCGGAGAGCGGCTCGTCGACCGGGTTGTTGAGGCAGACGTCGACACCGCCGACGGCGTCGGTGAGCAGGACGAACCCCAGCAGGCCGACCTCGGCGTAGTGGTCGACCTCGATACCGGTGACGTCGGCGACCGTGCCGATCAGCGCCTCGCGTCCGGCGGCCGTCGACTCGCGGTCGATCTTGTCCTTGTCCGGCTCCTCGCCGTCGTTCATCGCGGCCTGGGTCAGTTCGTCCTGGGTCAGCGCCTTCGTGGCGCCGTACACCCCGTTCAGTTTCGTGTTGCCGAGGTCGTCGTTGTGGACGTAGGTGTCGCGGGGCAGGGACACCGCGGTCGCCGAGGAACCGTCGTCGGGGACACGGATCAGGATGATCGTGTCGGTGTTGGTCGCCTCCTCCTCGCCGGCGCGGAGCATGTCGATCTCCTCCTGGCTGAGCTCCTTGCCCTTGGCGTCCGTGCGGGAATCGACGCCCACCAGGAGGATGTCGGTCGCGCCGTCGGACTGGTTGCCCAGGTTGAGGCCGCCGGCCTGGCTGATGTCGGAGCCGAGCCGTCCCACCGAGGAGTAGGCGTACGTGCCGCCGGCGAGCATGATCGCCGACAGCAACGCCAGGACCACCTTGACCGGGGTGGGGCCCAGCTGGCGGTGTCCGGGGGCGGTGGCCACGGACCCGTGGACCGTCCGCGAGCTCCGCTGCGGGGCGCGACGTCGTCCGCCCGCGGTGGCACCGGCGGCACCGGCGCCACCGGCGGCGCGGCTGTGCCGGGGACGTTGCGACGGCTGCGCACGCTCGGCACGCTCGGCACGGTCAGGCCGCTCCGCCCGTTCCGGACGTTCCTGCCTCTGCGACCTCTGCGGGGTCTGCCGCGGCCGTTCCGGGCGCGGAGGCACCTCGTCGCGGCGGTGGTGCCGGCCGCCGTGACCAGGGGTCTCTCCACGTCCGTTGCGCGGAGACCTGTCAGAATCGCTCATTCCAGACCTTTCGGCGGTGTTCGGGGGATGTCGGTGTCACCAGGGGACTCTACTAGTTACGGGGACGGTTTCGGTGATCCCCGACCGACACCGGCCGGCCGCGGGCAGGCCACGGGCCGCGGCAGGCGGGCGCCGGCGCGTAGTGTTGGCGCCGATCGTCGTGCTCGTTCCGGACGTCGCCGCACCCGGTGCCGGCGTCCGGCAGACAGGGAGGTGTCCACAGTGACGGTAATGGTGACCGGTGCGCACGGCCAGGTGGGCCGGTGTCTCGTCGACCGCGGGGCCGACGGGCTCACCCGGGACGACCTCGACCTGGCGACGGCCGGGACGGCGGAGTTCCGGGCGACGGCCTCGGCCCTGTTGACCGGGGACCGGCGTCCCGACGTGATGGTCAACACAGCCGCGTGGACGGACGTCGACGGGGCGGAGGACCCGCAGAACCGGCGCACCGTGGAGGCCGTCAACGCCGTCGCCCCCGCCGAACTGGCACGCGTGGCCGCCGCGGCGGGGGTGCGCTTCATCCACGTCTCCACGGACTACGTCTTCTCCGGACCAGCCCCCGACGGGTCCCGCGGCTGGGGCGCCGACGACCCCGTGAATCCGGCCAACGAGTACGGCCGCACCAAGAGCGAGGGTGACCACGGTGTCCTCGACGCCGGCGGGACGGTGGTCCGTACGTCCTGGGTCTGGTCGGGCCCGGACGCCCCGGGACGGGACTTCGTCTCGGTGATGGCCACGCTGGCGGAGAACGGCGTCGACCCCCGCGTCGTCGACGACCAGGTGGGACGGCCCACCTACGCCCCCGACCTCGCCGGGGAGCTGTGGACGTTGGCACGTCTCGACGGCCCGTCCGGGATCCTCAACATCACCAACTCCGGCGAGCCGGTCTCCTGGTACGGCCTGGCCCGGGAGGTGTTCCGCTGCACCGGGCACGACCCGGCACGGGTGAGCCCGTGCACCACGCGCGACTGGCCCACACCGGCGGCCCGCCCGCCGTGGTCCGTCCTGGACCTGGGCCCCTGGACAGCCCGGTCGGGACAGACACCACCGGACTGGCGGGACAGCGTGCGACGGGGACTCGGGTCCCGTTTTCGGCTAGGGTGACTCCCGTGAAACCGATCGCCGTCATCACCGTCACCTACTCGCCGGGGGAGTACCTCACCCGTTTCCTTGACTCGGTCCCCGCCGCCACCGACCAGGGGGCCGTGGTGGTCATGGCCGACAACGGCTCCACCGACGGGGCCCCGGAGGCCGCCGCCCGACGTGACGGGGTCGAGCTGCTCCGCACCGGCGGGAACATCGGCTACGGCGCCGGGATGAACGCCGGGGTGGAGTCGCTGCGCGCCCGGCGGGAGGCCGGGGAGATCGACGGTGAGTTCCTGGTGATCTCGAACCCGGACGTCGTCTTCGACCCCGGTGCCGTCGACCGGATGGTGGAGGCCGCACGCCGCCACCCGCGGGCCGGTGCGGTGGGCCCGCTGATCCGTGAGGTCGACGGGTCGGTGTACCCCTCGGCCCGGTCGGTGCCGACCCTGGGGGCGGGCATCGGCCACGCGCTGCTGGCACCGGTGTGGAAGAACAACCCGTTCACCCGCCGCTACCTGGCCGACGCGGTGATGGACAGGGAGCGGACGTCCGGGTGGCTGTCCGGGTCCTGCCAGCTGCTGCGCTGGGAGGCGTTCGACGCGGTCGGGGGATTCGACGAGCGCTACTTCATGTACATGGAGGACGTGGACCTGGGCGACCGGCTGGCACGCGCCGGGTGGGAGAACGTGTTCACCCCGACGGCGGAGATCACCCACGCCAAGGGGCATTCCGCGGGGAAGCACCCGGAGATCACGCTGCCGGCCCACCACGACAGCGCCTACCGTTTCCAGGCGGACCGGCTGTCGGCCTGGTGGCAGGCCCCGGTGCGGCTCGCCCTGTGGGCGGGGTTGAAACTCAGGGGGGCCGTGGCGGTCGCACTGGCGCAGCGGGCGCGCCGTTCACCGTCGGACTGAGTTCGGTCGGATAACCTCCCAAGGGTGAACAGAGACGAACGAGAAAATTCCTCACCCTCGACCCCTGACACGCACAACGGTCTGGCCGCCGACACCGACGCCGTGATCCTCGTCGGCGGTAAGGGCACGCGTCTGCGCCCCCTGACCAACTCCATCCCCAAGCCCATGCTCCCGGTGGCGGGGTACCCGTTCCTCCAGCATCTGCTGGGGCGGATCCGGGACGCCGGCATGACGCACGTGGTCCTGGGTACCTCGTTCAAGGCGGAGGTCTTCGAGGAGCACTTCGGCGACGGGTCAGAGCTCGGCCTGGAGATCGAGTACGTCGTCGAGCACTCCCCCCTCGGCACCGGCGGCGGTATCCGTAACGTCCTGCCGTACCTGCGGCACGACCGGGCGATGGTCTTCAACGGCGACATCCTCGGCGGGACGGATCTCGGCGCCGTGCTGCGGACCCACGTCGACAACGACGCCGACGTCAGCCTCCACCTGCTGCGCGTGGCGGATCCGCGCGCCTTCGGCTGCGTGCCCACCGCGGAGGACGGACGGGTGCAGGCGTTCCTGGAGAAGGCCGAGGATCCGCCCACCGACCAGATCAACGCCGGGTGCTACGTCTTCCAGCGGGACATCATCGCGTCGATCCCGGAGAACCGGGTCGTGTCGGTGGAACGCGACGTGTTCCCCGACCTCCTGGAGAAGGGGCGCCGGCTGTACGGCCACGTGGACCAGGCCTACTGGCGCGACCTGGGGACCCCGGACGACTTTGTCCGCGGCTCCTCCGACCTGGTGCGCGGCATCGCCCCGTCGCCGCTGTTGGCGGGACGCAACGGTGAGGCGTTGGTCGACGAGTCGGCCGCCATCGCCGGTGGGGCGCTGCTGCTCGGGGGCACGGTGATCGGCCGCGGCGCCGAGATCGGTGCCGGTGCCCGGGTGGACACCTCGGTGGTCTTCGACGGTGTGGAGATCGAGGCCGGGGCGACGGTGGAGCGCTGTGTCGTCGCCGCCGGCGCCCGCATCGGTGCCCGCGCCCACCTGCGCGACACCGTGGTGGGGGAGGGCGCCGTGGTCGGTGCCCGCTGTGAGCTGCAGGGCGGTGCCCGGGTGTGGCCGGGCGTGACGCTCCCCGACGGAGGCCTGCGTTTCTCCAGCGACGTCTGACCCCCGGACGGGGCGGGGCCACCGTGGATCAAAATATTTCGATATCTTGTGCCTCCGACCCCCGATGCGGCCCTTCATCTTCTACATGTAGTGGTCTCCCCGGGGAAATACCTGCCCATATCGTGCCTGTCAGGACGCTGTGAATACGTACGCGGCCCGAAATGACGTAACCCGTGTGACTGGTGTGACTGATGTGGTTAATCTGCCTGGTCGGAAGGTTGACGCTATGGAATTGCCCGTGTGTAATCTTCCGTGTGAACACAGGCCGGTGAAAGACCGGCGTCGCGGATTTCGGTGAGGAGACAACGGTGGACAACCCGGCGGACGCCTTTCGTGGTCCCTTCTCGGAGGGGTCCGCAGCCGTGGACGGTGACGAAACCCGGTCCGGCCGGGCGGACGGCACCGGTGTGTCCGGCGAACTCCCGGACCTGCTCCGTGGCGGTGTCGACGACTACACGCCCAGCGCCTTCTCGGACCTGACCGAGGATTTCGACCTCCTCTTCGACGCCGTCGAACAGGACTGGCAGGAGCAGGCGCTCTGCGCCCAGACCGACCCTGAGGCATTCTTCCCGGAGAAGGGCGGGTCCACCCGCGAGGCCAAGCGCATCTGCCGCGCCTGCGGTGTCCGTGACGAATGCCTCGAGTACGCCCTCGAGCATGATGAGCGCTTCGGCATCTGGGGTGGCCTGTCCGAGCGCGAGCGCCGACGCCTCAAGAAGCGTCTCGGCTGACCGGGGCCCCGCCGGCTCAGTCCCAGCGGAAGGCGGGGTCGACCATCCCGGGGTCGACGTTGAGGTAGGTCGCCACCAAACGGGCGATGACGAACCTCAGCCACTCCTCGGTCTCGATCCGGTCACCGGAGCGCTGTTCGACAGGCCGGCGGAAGATGATCAGCCGCGGGCGCGTGGGGGAGCCCGTCTCGTCGACGCCTGCCGGGACCAGTCGACCCAACGGCACCGGCCCGTCGGCGGCCACCTCGTCCGACCAGTGCGCGGACGAGGAGTCCAACCTCATCCTGGGGACGAGGTCGATCGCGACGTCCAGCCCGTCGAGCCGGTCGCCGAACCGTTCCAGGACCGGGGCGTAGGCGTCCAGGACCGCCGCGTCGAAGGTCTCGGCGCGGGTGGCGTACCGGGGCAGCTTCGGCATCAGCACACCCCGCAGACCGTGGCCGCGCGTGTCCCGGGCCAGCGCCTTGGTGGGGTGGCCCGGTGCCGGTTCACGGCGTGAGGCGGGGGTGGTGGGGCGCGTCATTCCACCGATCCTAGTCCGCCACTCGCCGGGAGACCGGGTGCGACAGGCGGGTCGAGGAGCCGTCCGGCACTCCGGTCGGGTACCGGACTAGGATGGTGGCCGTGACTGACTACCGACAGTGTTCCAGGCCCGGCTGCGGCAACCGTGCGATCGCGACCCTGCGATACAACTACGCCGCCCGCACGGCGATCGTGAACCCCCTGGAGCCCGGGGACGACCCGCACAGCTGGGATCTGTGCGACCGTCACCTCTCCAGGCTGACAGTGCCCGAAGGCTGGGGGCTGCAGCGGACCGAGGACGCACCCCGGGAGGGGACCGTCCCGCTGTCCGCGTTCGCCGACCCGGCGTTCACCGGCCCCGGGGGCGACATCGCGGACGAGGACTTCACCGACGAGGAGATGCAGGCCCTCGCCGCGGCCCTGGAGGACGGCGCCGGCGCACCGTACCTGACCGACGGCGTGGACGGCGGTTCCCGTGCCTCGGCGCAGCGTCAGCCAGTGTCCCGGGTCGTCCGGCGTACCGACATCCCGCAGCCGTCCGGCCACCACCCCTCGCGGCGGAACCTTCCGGGCCGTGCCCCGCAGCGCCACCTGCGCGCAGTGCACTACGACGGCGAATGATCCACGCAGAACACCAGGAGAGTTGACATGACACAGCGCAACCGGGAGGCCATCGCCTCCGTCATCAAGGCATACGACGTCCGCGGGGTCGTGGGTGACGGCATCGACGCCGACCTCGTCCGCGACACCGGGGCCGCCTTCGGCCTGCTCATGAGGGGGGAGGGGGCGAGCCGCGTCGTCGTCGGCCACGACATGCGCGACAGCTCCCCGGGCCTGTCCGAGGCCTTCGCCGAGGGCGTCCGCAGCCAGGGGCTGGACACGGTGGCACTCGGTCTGACCTCGACCGACGAGCTCTACTTCGCCTCGGGCACCATGGACTGCCCGGGCGCGATGTTCACCGCCTCACACAACCCCGCACGCTACAACGGCATCAAGCTGTGCCGCTCGGGTGCCCGCCCGGTCGGGCAGGAGACCGGACTGGCGGAGATCACCGACATGCTCGTCGAGGGCGTTCCCGCCTACGACGACGAGCCCGGGGCGGCGTCCTCGCGTGACGTCCTGGCGGACTACGCCGCGTTCCTCCACGACCTGGTGCCCCTGGACATCCGTCCGCTGACCGTCGCCGTGGACGCCGGTAACGGCATGGGCGGGCTGACCGTCCCGGCCGTCCTGGGGGAGGCCTCCGGTCTGCCGTTGTCGGTCCGGGACCTCTACTTCGAGCTCGACGGGACGTTCCCGAACCACGAGGCCAACCCGCTGGCACCGGAGAACCTGGTGGATCTCCAGAAGTTCACCGTCGCCGAGGGGGCGGACCTGGGCATCGCCTTCGACGGCGACGCCGACCGGTGCTTCATCGTCGACGAGAAGGGCGACCCCGTCTCGCCGTCGGCGATCTGCGGCATGATCGCCGAGCGCTACCTGGGTCAGCACCCGGGTGCGACGATCATCCACAACCTGATCACCTCGAAGGCCGTGCCCGAGATCGTGCGTGAACACGGTGGCACACCGGTGCGCACCCGCGTGGGCCACTCGTTCATCAAGGCCCGCATGGCCGAGGAGAATGCCGTCTTCGGTGGCGAGCACTCCGCCCACTACTACTTCTCGGACTTCTTCAACGCCGACTCCGGCATGCTCGCCGCCCTCCACGTGCTGGCGACCCTCGGCGGACAGGACCGTCCGTTGTCCGAACTCAAGCAGGCCTACGACCGCTACGAGGCGTCCGGCGAGGTCAACTCCGAGGTCGCGGACCAGGCCGGCCGGACCGCCGCCGTGGTCGAGGCGTTCTCGGCGGAGACCGTCGGCACCGACGACATGGACGGGGTGACCGTCGAGCTGCAGGACGGCTCCTGGTTCAACGTCCGGGCCTCGAACACCGAGCCGCTCCTGCGTCTGAACGTGGAGGCGGCGACCGACGCCCGGGTCCGGGAGATTCTCGACCGGGCGCTGGAGGTGATCCGTGCCTGAGACGACGTCCTCGGACAGTGTCCGTGGTGCCGCTGTCGGTGGCACGGACATCGCGTTGATGGAGGGGCGGTTGCGCCCGTACCCCTGGGGATCGCGGACGGCACTGGCGGAGCTCACCGGGCGACCGTCGCCGAGCCCCCGCCCGGAGGCCGAACTGTGGTTCGGCGCTCACCCGGAGGGGCCGAGCACCCTGCCGGCGGACTCCACGGACCTGCTGGAACGGATCTCTGTCGACCCCCGCGGTGAACTCGGCGACGCCGCCCCGGAGGGCCGTCTCCCGTTCCTGCTGAAGCTGCTCGCCGCCGACCAGGCGCTGAGCCTGCAGGCGCACCCCACCAAGGCGCAGGCGGAGGAGGGCTACGCCCGCGAGAACGCCGCCGGGCTGCCCACGGGCTCACCGGTGCGCAACTACCGGGACGACAACCACAAGCCGGAGCTGCTCGTCGCGCTGACCCGCTTCGAGGCGCTCGCCGGTTTCCGCCCGGTGGAGAAGACCCGGGAGCTGCTCGACGCGCTCGGCGTCCCGGAACTGGACCGTTACACCGAACTGCTCAAGGGTGCCGCCGGTGACTCCGAGGGGCTCCGTGCCCTGGTGACCACGTGGATCTCCCTGCCTGCCCACAGCCGGGTCGAGCTGATCGACGCGGTGGTGGCGGCGTGCACCGGCCTGCTGCAGCGTGACGCCGGGACGGAGGACTGGATGGCCGGTCCCGCCGGGGCGGCGGTGGACCTGGCCGGGCAGTACCCGGGGGACGCAGGGGTCCTGGTGTCGTTGCTGCTGAACCACGTCGTGCTGGAACCGGGCGAGGCCCTGTTCCTCTCGGCGGGCAACCTCCACGCCTACCTGCGGGGGACCGGGGTGGAGGTCATGGCGAACTCGGACAACGTGTTGCGCGGCGGGCTGACCACCAAGCACGTGGACGTGCCTGAGCTGATGAAGGTGGTCGACTTCACCCCGACCCCGGACCCGGTACAGCTCGCCGACGGTGACGGGGTGTTCTCCGCGCCGGTCCCCGAGTTCCGGCTGCGGTCGGTGGACGACGGCCGGACGGTCGAGGTCGAGGGACCGGCGATCGTGCTCGACGTGCGGGGCGGGGTGGAGGTCACCGGTCCGGACCAGACGGATCTGCGGCTGGCACCCGGGCAGGCTGCCTGGGTGCCGGCGTCCGCGTCCGGCGTCTGCGCCCGGGGGGACGGCCACTTCTTCGTGGCGACGGTCGGCGGCCGCTAGCGGGGTGCCGGGCCCGTCGTGTCGGTCACGGCGTCCCGGTCGTCGCCCGTCGAGTCCGGCGACCCGGTGGAGGTCGACCCGCTGCCGGGGAGCGTGCCTGGGGTGTTCTCGTTAGACGGGTCGGCGGGCCCGCCAGGTTCGGACGGTTCCGTCGCCTCCGCGGTCCCGGAGTCCCCGTCGGAGTTCCCGGAATCCTCGGTGTCCTCGGTGCTTTCGGTCGGTTCCGTGGTCCCGTCCGTCGGACCGGTGGTCGGGGAGTCGTCACCGCCGGGCACCGTGGGGATGCCCGGGATGGACGGCAGCAGGTCGCTGATGGAGGGCAGGTCGGAGTCGCCGCTCCCGTTGCCCGGCGTGGCGTCGGTGCCACCAGTGCCGTCGGTGCCGGTGTCACCGTCTGCGTTGTCGGCACCGTCTGCACTGTCGGCAGGGTACGGGCTCGGGGTGACGAACCGGTCACCGCTCCACGCGTTCGGCGGAGCGTACTGGTCCGCGGTCAACGGGGTGACGTGGTCGTCCGGTGACCTGTCCGGCCGGGCCGGGTCGACGCGACCGGTGCCCCGTGCGTCGGAGTCCGCGGACGGGGTGACCGAGGTGCGCTCGTCCCGGGAGGCCCCGCCGGACGCTTCGGCCGAGGTCGCCAGTGAACCGTCGGCCACCGCCTCCTCGACGGAAGCCGGGCCGTCCTGGTTCGACGAGGCGTTCTGCCAGGTGACGATACCGAGGACCGTGGCGGCGGCGAACCCGGCGACGACCAGCGAGCCGAGGACGCGGTTGGCCCGGGACGCGCGGGCGGCTTCCGCCCGCAGCAGTGACTCGTGGTGTTCGGTGGAGCGGTCGTCCGCGGTGGGGGGACTGTCTGCGGGCCGCTCGGGTTCGAGTTCGTAGTCCACGGGGAAGCCCTCCTTTCGTCCGAGGTGGTCGACCGGGCAAAAATAACGTTTAGATCACGATCAGGCGCCACCCTATCACCCAACCCAACGCAGCGGAAGCCCTGAACGTTACGGAGTTTCACGGCAATGCGGTGTTGCCGTGGGGTTTTAGCGTGCCCGCCGTCGGTCGGCGGGGTGGCCGAGGGGTCTCTGTGGCGGCGTGTCGCCCCGCTGTGCGGGGTGCGAAAACGAGATCAAACCGTGATCTTAGTGGTGTTTCAGCGGTCGGGCAGGGGAGTAGGGGGAGACGTGTCGACCCGGGCAGACTATTCTCAGGTGAACCATACGAGTTGGAGAGGGAACGACATGAGCACCTGGGATGAAACTGTCTTCGCGGACGACGGCAACGCCGACTTCCTGGCCGACTGCGACGACCTGGAGGGCGAGGCGCTCCTCGGGGCGCTGCAGGACGCCTGCACGCTGGCGCTGGACTCCGGCGCCGCCGACGAGGGGCGGGCCGTGGACCCCGACTACATCAACGGCCTCTGCGCGGCCACGGTCGCGGCCATCTGGTCCGGGGCCCCGTTCACCGCGGCGTCGGTTGCTGACGAGCACCCCTTCATCCGTGCGGGCATCGGCCAGTGCCCCGACACCCTCCAGGAGGCGGCGCTGGAGCTGCTCGACGCGGAACTCGACGCCGCCGGGGAGGACGCCCCCGACGGCCTGGAGACCGCGGTGGAGGCGCTGAGCTGAGCAGTGACGACCCTCCGTGAGCGGATCGGCGGGGTCGGGGATAGGGTTGACGCATAGGCTTGACCGTCATCCCCGTCCCCTGAAGCTTGAGGAGCATCACCCCCATGGCAGCATTCGTCGCACCGTCCGTCGACATCCACGACGGCGCTGGTGCCAACGGCACCCCCCTCCAGTACAAGGTGCGTGACCTGTCGCTCGCCGAGGCGGGTCGTCACCAGATCCGGCTCGCCGAGTACGAGATGCCCGGTCTGATGGAGCTGCGACGCGAGTACGCCGACGAGCAGCCGCTGGCCGGGGCCCGGATCGCCGGGTCGATCCACATGACGGTGCAGACCGCCGTGCTCATCGAGACCCTCACCGCGCTCGGTGCGGAGGTCCGGTGGGCGTCGTGCAACATCTTCTCCACCCAGGACGAGGCCGCCGCGGCCGTCGTCGTCGGTGCCGGGACCCCGGAGGACCCCCGCGGTGTGCCGGTGTTCGCCTGGAAGGGCGAGACCCTCGACGAGTACTGGTGGTGCTTGGAGCAGATCTTCGACTGGGGCGATCGGAAGCCCAACATGATCCTCGACGACGGCGGCGACGCGACCATGGCGGTCATCACGGGCAGCGAGTTCGAGGGCAACGGCATCGTCCCGGAGCCCACGGACGAGGACTCCGACGAGTACCAGGCGTTCCTGGGGATGCTCGCCCGCGTCTTCGGCGAGGACGGTACCCGCTGGACGGAGGCGGCCAAGGCCGTCAAGGGTGTCACCGAGGAGACCACCACCGGTGTGCACCGCCTGTACCACTTCGCCGAGCAGGGCACCCTGCCGTTCCCGGCGATGAACGTCAACGACGCGGTCACCAAGTCCAAGTTCGACAACCGCTACGGCACCCGCCACAGCCTGCTGGACGGCATCAACCGTGCCACGGACATGCTCGTCGGCGGCAAGGCGGTGCTGGTCTGCGGTTACGGTGACGTGGGCAAGGGCGTGGCCGAGGCCTTCAAGGGCCAGGGCGCGCGGGTGAAGGTCACCGAGGCCGACCCGATCAACGCCCTGCAGGCGCTGATGGACGGCTTCCCCGTCGTCACCGTCGACAACGCCATCGGCGAGGCGGACATCGTGATCACCTCGACCGGCAACCTGGGGATCGTCACCTTCGAGCAGATGCGGAAGATGAAGAACCACGCCCTGCTCGGCAACATCGGCCACTTCGACAACGAGATCGACATGGCGGCGTTGCTGCACCGCGACGACGTCGCCCGGACCACCATCAAGCCCCAGGTCGACGAGTTCACCTTCCCCCGCACCGACGGTGACGGCGCCGAGCTGGTGAGCATCGTGGTCCTGTCCGAGGGGCGCCTGCTCAACCTGGGCAACGCCACCGGCCACCCGAGCTTCGTGATGTCGAACTCCTTCGCCGACCAGACCATCGCCCAGATCGAGCTGTTCACCAACGGTGACCGCTACGGCAACGAGGTCTACCGTCTGCCGAAGATCCTCGACGAGAAGGTCGCCCGGATCCACGTCGAGGCCCTCGGCGGGGAGCTGACCACGCTGACCAAGGAACAGGCCGAGTACATCGGTGTCGATGTCGAGGGCCCGTTCAAGCCGGAGCACTACCGCTACTGATGATCATCGCATTCGAGGGGATCGACGGCGCCGGCAAGAACACCTGCGTCTCGGCTCTGGAGGCGGAGCTCCTGTCCCGGGAGATCCCGGTGGCACGGGTGGCGTTCCCCCGCTACGAGCAGTCCGTGCACGCCCAGCTCGCCGCCGCGGCACTCCACGGGGAGATGGGTGACCTCGTCGACTCCGTGCACGGGATGGCGACGCTGTTCGCCCTGGACCGTGCGGAGGTCGCCGCGGACCTCGCCGACTTCGACGCCGACGGCTACGTCGTGCTGCTCGACCGCTACGTCGCGTCCAACGCGGCCTACTCGGCGGCGCGCCAGGGCGTCGACGGCAGCGACGCCGCCGCCAGCGAGGTGGTGCAGTGGGTCGACGACCTCGAGTTCACCGACCTCGGCTGTCCGGTTCCCGACGTGCAGGTGCTCGTCGACGTCCCGGACGACGTCGCCTCGGGGCGGGTCTCCCGCCGTGCGGAGAGCGACGACACCCGCGCGGCCGACGCCTACGAGCGTGACGGCGGCCTCCAGGCACGCACCCTCGAGGCCTACCGCGGTCTCGCGGCGGCGCAGTGGCGGTCGCCCTGGTGGACGCTGGACAACTCCGGCGACCCCGCGGACCTGGAGGACGCCGTCAGCACCTTCGTCGACACGGTCGTCCTCGGCGGTGACGGGGCCGGCGACGGGGCGGTCGACGGGGCGTAGGCCACCTGCCGGGCGGGTTTGTGAGAGACTGAACCCCATGGCAGAGAAAGTTCTCGTCGTCGACGACGACCCCGCAATCTCGGAGATGCTCACGATCGTCCTGCAGGGCGAGGGTTTCGACACGGTTGTGGTGGGGGACGGCCCGCAGGCCGTGGAGGCCGCCGAGAAGGAGGACCCGGACCTCATCCTCCTCGACCTCATGCTCCCCGGCATGAGCGGCATCGACGTGTGCCGTGCGGTGCGGGAGTTCTCGACGGTCCCCATCGTGATGCTCACGGCGAAGACGGACACCGTGGACGTGGTCCTGGGGTTGGAGACCGGGGCCGACGACTACGTGCCGAAGCCTTTCAAGCCCAAGGAGCTGGTGGCGCGGGTGCGTGCCCGGCTGCGTCGGTCCCCGGAGGAGGTGCCGGAGTCGGTGAAGGTCGCCGACCTCACGATCGACTTCGGTGGGCACCAGGTCACCCGTAAGGGCCAGCCGATCTCGTTGACCCCGATCGAGTTCGAGCTGCTCACCACCCTGGCCTCCCGGCCCCGCCAGGTCTTCTCCCGTGAGGAGCTGCTGGAGCGGGTCTGGGGGTACCGCAAGTCCAGCGACACCCGCCTGGTGAACGTCCACATCCAGCGGCTGCGGTCGAAGGTCGAGAAGGACCCCGACAACCCGGCGATCATCCAGACCGTCCGAGGGGTCGGTTACAAGACCGGGGAGTAGGGCGGACAGCGACCCATGGCATCCACGTCAGGGGACGGGCGACGGGACGAGACCGGTGTCGACGCCGGCAGACCTCACGGTGGCGGCGGTCTCGGACGGCCGGAGCTGCCCGTGGTCAACGACGGCAGAGACGGCAGAGACGGTAAAGACGGCGGTGAGGGCCGACGCGGACGGTCGCGCACCGGGTGGCTCGGCGGCGCCGACGGTCATTCCGGCGGCCCCGGCGACTCCGGTGCTCCTGCCGACCCCCGCCGTGCCCCCCGCGGTGAGCTCGGGGACATCGGTTTCGTCGACGCACTGCGTATCTTCCTGCGTCGGCCGGTCAGGTTCGTGCGCAAGTTCGCCGAGAAGCTCTCGCAGCGTTGGCGCACGTCGATCCAGCTCCGGGTCATCGGCAGTGTCTTCGCCTCGTCGCTGCTGGTGATCCTGGCACTCGGTTTCGTGCTCACCAGTTTCGTCGGTCAGCAGCTGCTCGACGCCAAGTACAACGCCGCCACCGACGAGATCGACCGCGCCCGGAGCATCGTCGAGGAGCAGATCCGCAACACCGATTCGGCGATGTCGCCGCAGATGCGGATCAACAACGCGCGAGCCGCCCTGAGCGACCGTTCCTCGGAGTCGGAGCAGGGGACGGCCGGGACGGTGTACGAACCGGTCATCATCGCCTCCGACCTGACCGGCGGGGACATCTCGAGCCCCGAGGTCACGCCGGTGCCGGACACGCTGCGTGACTTCGTGCGGCAGGGGCAGGTGTCGGTGCAGTACACCACCGTGGCCGGTGCCGCCGGCAGTTACAAGGCGTTGATCATCGGTACACCGGTGGGGTCCGACATCCAGGGCCTGGAGCTCTACCTGGTCATGCCGCTGGACAACGAGGAGTCCACGATGGCGTTGATGCGCGGTCTGCTGCTCGCCGGTGCGGTGGTGCTGCTCGTGCTCCTCGTGGTCATCGCCTGGGTCTTCTCGCAGCAGCTGACGGTGCCGGTGCGTACCGCCTCGCGTATCGCCGAGAGGTTCGCGGCGGGGCATATGCGTGAGCGGATGGCGGTGGACGGCCAGGACGAGGTCGCCCGCCTGGCGATCAGTTTCAACGAGATGGCCGAGAACCTGTCGTACCAGATCCGGCAGCTGGAGGAGTTCGGTTCCCTGCAGCAGCAGTTCACCTCCGACGTCTCGCACGAGCTGCGCACGCCGCTGACCACCGTGCGGATGGCCGCCGACCTGATCCACGCCAACTCCGAGGACCTCGACCCGGTGACCCGCCGGGCCTCGGAGCTGATGAACGCGGAACTGGACCGGTTCGAGATGCTGCTCGGTGACCTGCTGGAGATCTCCCGCCACGACGCCGGCGTGGCGAACCTCTCCCGTGAGGTGATCGACGTCCGCGGCGTGGTGAAGTCCACGATGGGGCAGCTGCGGGCGTTGGCGGAGGAGGTCGGCTGCGAGATCCAGCTGGACCTGCCGGATGAGCCGGTGATGGAGGAGGTCGACTCGCGACGGGTCGAGCGTATCCTGCGTAACCTGCTGGCCAATGCGATCGACCACAGTGAGAGCCGGCCGGTGCGGGTCACGATGCGTCGCGGTGCGGAGTCGTTGGCGGTGACTGTCGTCGACCACGGTATGGGTCTGAAGCCGGGCGAGGCGGACCTGGTGTTCAACCGTTTCTGGCGGTCGGACCCGTCCCGTGAACGAAAGACCGGTGGCACCGGGCTGGGCCTGGCCATCGCCAAGGAGGACGCCCAGCTGCACGGCGGACGTCTCGAGGCGACCGGCGAGCCGGGGGTCGGTGCCTGTTTCCGGTTGACGCTGCCGCGCCGTCCCGGTCAGGAGGTCCGGACGTCGCCGCTGCCGCTGGAGGTGGACCGGGGCGGGGATGCGACGGTCCTCGATGCTGCTGATGTCGCCGATGGGACCGCCGGCGACGAGAGTGCCGCCGACGTCGTGACGGGCACCCGGGAGGTGTCGGACGGGCTCTCGGTGGCCGGCCCGGTGGAGGAGTCCGCGGCGGACACCGTCTACACCTCGGACGGGGTGGACGGCGGCGAGGCCGGTGACTCCGCCGACGGTGTCGTCGAAGGCACCGGTGCCGACGGTGAGCCTGCTAACTCCGCCGCGCCGGTGGACCGGTTCGACTCGGTCGACGTCACCGCCGGTTCGGTGGAGAACCTCGGGGTCGATCTCAGCGCCTTCGAGGGGTTGACTGAGGAGGAGCTCCGTACCGCCCTGCAGGAGGCGGAGGACATGGATTCGGCGTCCGGTACGGATTCGGAGGAGGGTGACGATGACGCGCGCTGACGGTATGCGTCAGGTCGGTGGTCTGCTCATGGCCGCGGTGATGGCGGGCGGGCTCGTCGCCTGTACCACGCTTCCCGGCGAGTCGACCCCGGAGGCGGTGTCGCCCTATGTGTCGGTGCCCGACACCGGCAACCTGCCGAAGCCGTCCGACGGGCAACCGCCGGACCTGCTGCTGCGGGACTTCTACCTGGCGTCGACGTCGCAGGCGAACAACCGGCAGGCAGCCAAGGAGTTCCTCACGGCGTCGACGGCCGACGACTGGCAGGACAGTGAGTCCACCCGGATCCTCGACCGGCTCGACCTCAACGCCACCGGGGGTGCCTCGGGTGACGAGGTGACCTATGTCGTGCGCGGTACGGTCGTCGGACGGCTCGGTACCGGTGGGGTGTACCAGACCGAGAACAGCCCCTACGAGGAGGAGGTCACCCTGGAGCGTGGTGACGACGGCTGGCGGATCACCGACCTGCCCGACGGGGTCGTCATGGACCGCAGTGATTTCGTGGGGGCGTACCAGGCGCACGACCTGTACTTCCTGGACCCGACGAAGCGGTTCCTTGTGCCGGACCGGCGCTGGATCTACAACCGTCAGGACAACATCGGTTTCTCCCTGGTCTCACTGTTGGCCGGCGGCGCCCGTAACCAGCTGCGTGACGCGGTGGAGACCGAGTTCCCCTCCGGTAACGGGGTGCAGGCGGCGGTGGAGGAGGACGGCACCTTCACCGTGGACATCGGCGGCATCGCCGACCTGCCGGTGGACGACCGGGACGTGCTGGCGGCCCAGCTGGTGTGGACGCTGGCGGCGTCGGACGTGCGTGGCCCGTACCGGCTCCTCGCCGACGGCGCGGCGGTGACCGACGACGGCCGGGAGGACTGGTCGTTGGCCGACGTCGCGTCCTTCGATCCGCAGGCCGTCTCCGCTGAACCCCTGCGCGCGCTCCGGGACGGCGCACTGGTCGAGGGCGACACCGGGGTCACGGTGCCGGGGTGGACGGCCTCGGGGCAGCTCGAGTCCGCGGCGTCCGGCGGGCCCCGCGGCGAGGCCGAGGGCAGGATCGCGGCGGTCTCGGGACGGGGCGACAGCGAGCGGTCGTTGCTGGTCGGCGATATCGGCGGGGAACCGGCGACGGCGCTGACCGCACGGTCGCTGTCGCGGCCGTCGTGGAGCGGTGACGCCCAGAACCTCTATGTCGTCGCTGACGGCAGGCGGGTCCACCGGCTGGAGCCCACCGGGTCCGGTGTGCAGATGGAGGAGTCCACGGTGGACACCTCCGCCCTGGACAGTCTGCGGATCAACGACCCCAGGATCAGTGTGTTCACCGTGTCGCGCGACGGGACGAGGGCGGCGATGCTGATCAACGGCCGGTTGTTCGTCAGCGTGCTGCAGCGGGGTGCCGATGGAGGTGACTCGATGAGCCTGGGCGTCCCGATGGAGGTCGGCCAGCGGGTCGGTGACACGGCGCTGTCGGTCGACTGGCGGGACGACGGGTCACTGCTGGTCGGCACCCGCGCCAACGATGCGCCGGTGTGGGTGGTGACGGTCGACGGTTCGGAGGCGACCCAGCTGTCCAGCCGGAACATCACCGCACCGGTGGTGGCGGTCGGCTCGTCCGGGTCGGTGCAGTACATCCTCGACTCCCGGGCGATGCTGCAGCTGGACGTCGAGGACACCGAGGCCCGGTTCTGGCGTGAGGTGCCGGCGCTGCAGGGCGCCAGGGCCGTCCCGATCCTGTCGAAGTAGGACGGGGTCGGGGGCGTCGTGCGGGTGGGGGAGCTCGCCGGTCTGGTGTGGCGGGACGATTGCCTGGCGTGCGGACGGGTCGACGCGTCACCGGCGGTGGAGGGGCTGTCCCTGTGCCGCGGGTGCGCCGCGGACCTGCGGCGCGTGCCGTCGCGGGTCCCGGGGCCCGGGAAGCTTCCCGTGTTCACCGCCGGCATGTACGGGGGTGCACACCGCGGTGTCGTCCTGGCAGCGAAGGAGCAGCGACGTGCCGACGCGGTCAGGGTCGCAGGTGCGGTCATGGCCGGCGTACTGCGGCATGTGGTGGCCGAGGGGCTGCTGCCCGATCCCCGGCTGGCTCCGTTGGTGCTGCTCCCGGCACCGACGACCAGGCGGGCGGCGAAGGACCGGGGCGGGTGTGTGGTCCGGCGTGCCGCGGACGTCGCCTGTGCGGAGCTGGGGGAGGGGTGCCATGTCGTGTCCGCGGCGACGATGGCCCCGTCCTCCCGCGACTCGGTGGGTCTGGGCAGGGGCGAACGCGCGGCGAATATCGCCGTCAACCTGCGGATCGACCCGGGCAGTGTGCGGCGGGCGGCGCGTATCCTGCGCGCGACGGGGGCCGCGGCGTGCATCGTCGACGACGTCAGCACGACCGGTGCCACACTGTCGGGGTTCGCCGCCGCATTGGCCGCCCATGGTCTGACGGTGGACGCCGCGGTGGTGGTCGCACAGGCATGAGCCGGACATGAGACCGTTGCAAGAAGGCCCTGAACGGTGCAAATGGTGTGGTTGTGCGGACCGTCGTCGGGCCGGCGTGGTTGCAGGGGTAGCGCAGCGGGGGCAGGAGTGGGCTGGACCGCCCCCAACGCGGTCCGAACGTCGGTACTATCGGGAGGGAAGCTGTCGCCAAGCGTCGTCGGTGGACAATCCCGTTCACCGGTGACAGGCGGCGTGGAGACCGGGAGGATGAGTATGACTGTCCAGAACCAGCAGGACATCACGGCGGAGGGTGCTGCTCCGGAGGCACAGGTGGAGATCACCGGCCGCAACGTGGAGATTCCCGAGCACTTCGCAGACCGGGTGAACGCGAAGCTCGCCAAGGTCGAACGGCTCGATCCGACTCTCACCTACTTCCATGTGGAGCTCCAGCACGAGCGCAACCCGCGCCGTGCGGATGAATCCGACCGCATCCAGATCACCGCCACCGGCAAGGGCCACATCGCCCGGGCCGAGGCGAAGGAGGATTCCTTCTACGCCGCCCTGGAGGCGGCCATCGCCAAGATGGAACGGTCGCTGCGCAAGGTCAAGGCGCGCCGTAAGATCTCCCGGTCCGGGCACCGCGCCCCGGTCTCGGTCGGGGAGGCCACGGCCGACCTCGTGCAGGAGGCCGAGCGGGAGGCGGCGGAGCAGCCCGGCCCGTTCGACGTCGACCCCTACGCCGAGCAGTTCCAGCCGGGTCGCGTCGTCCGCGAGAAGGAGCACCCGTCCACCCCGATCAGCGTCGATGACGCGCTGAGCGAGATGGAGCTGGTCGGGCACGACTTCTACCTGTTCGTCAACGAGGAGACCGGACGGCCGTCGGTGGTGTACCGTCGCCGGGCCTACGACTACGGTCTGATCGCCCTGACCGAAGAGGCTGAGGCCACGGAGTAACCGCTGGTAGGACCGGTATCGTCCGGTGGTCGGCGCCCCGGGGACAGGATG
>NZ_JALIEA010000011.1:344437-558774 GCF_022869005.1 Corynebacterium kalidii
CCGACCGCGTTGTGCCGGCGGCGCCGACCGCGCCTGCCGCTGTGCAAGGCGCGGTGGCGGAGGTAGACTGAAAGACTGATCGCGCGCAGGTACCCCGGTGCCGGTGCAAGACCGTGAGCAACAACGCCAGCAAGAACCCACAGGTGCAACACAAGGTAAGGGACGAGTAGCACGTGCTAGGACTTTCGAAGATTCTCCGCCTCGGTGAAGGCCGCGCCGTCAAGCGCCTGTCCGCGATCGCGGACCAGGTCATCGCCAAGGAGGACGAGTACGCCGCCCTCTCGGACGCGGAGCTGCAGGGCAAGACCGCTGAATTCCGGGCACGTCTCGAGAAGGGCGAGAGTCTCGACGACATCCTCCTCGAGGCCTTCGCCACGGCCCGTGAGGCGTCGTGGCGTGTGCTGGGGCAGAAGCACTACAAGGTGCAGATCATGGGTGGTGCAGCCCTGCACTGGGGTTATGTCGCCGAGATGAAGACCGGTGAGGGCAAGACCCTGACCTGTGTGCTCCCGGCGTACCTCAACGGCCTGTCCGGCAAGGGTGTCCATGTCGTCACCGTCAACGACTACCTCGCCCGTCGTGACTCGGAGTGGATGGGCCGTGTCCACCGCTTCCTCGGGCTCGAGACGGACGTGATCCTGTCCGGCAAGCGCCCGGCGGACCGTCGTAAGGCCTACGCGGCCGACATCACCTACGGCACCAACAACGAGTTCGGGTTCGACTACCTGCGCGACAACATGGCGCACTCGCTGGACGACCTGGTCCAGCGGCGGGACTCCAGCCACAACTACGCCATCGTCGACGAGGTCGACTCGATCCTCATCGACGAGGCCCGGACCCCGCTGATCATCTCCGGTCCGGTGTCCGGCTCCTCCCAGTGGTTCACCGCCTTCGCCCGGATCGTGCCGAAGATGACGATGGACATCCACTACGAGGTCGACGTGAAGAAGAAGACCGTGGGTGTCAAGGAGGAGGGTGTCGAGTTCGTCGAGGACCAGCTCGGTATCGACAACCTCTACTCGCCGGAGCACTCGCAGCTGGTCAGCTACCTGAACAACGCCATCAAGGCCAAGGAGCTGTTCACCAGGGACAAGGACTACATCGTCCGCAAGGGTGAGGTCGTCATCGTCGACGAGTTCACCGGACGTATCCTCGACGGCCGCCGGTACAACGAAGGTATGCACCAGGCCATCGAGGCGAAGGAGGGTGTGGAGATCAAGAACGAGAACCAGACCCTCGCCACGGTGACGCTGCAGAACTACTTCCGTCTCTACGACAAGCTCGCCGGTATGACCGGTACGGCGGAGACCGAGGCCGCGGAGCTGAAGTCGATCTACAAGCTCGACGTGGCGGCGATCCCGACCAACCGGCCGAACCAGCGCCACGACCACATCGACCTGGTGTACAAGACGCAGGAGGCGAAGTTCGAGGCCGTCGCCGAGGACATCGCCGAGCGCGTCGCCAAAGGCCAGCCCGTCCTGGTCGGCACCACCTCGGTCGAGCGTTCCGAGTACCTGTCGAAGCTGCTGCAGGCACGTCACATCCGGCACAACGTCCTCAACGCCAAGCAGCACGAGAAGGAGGCCGAGTTCGTCGCCCAGGCCGGCCGTCTCGGCGCGGTCACGGTGGCGACGAACATGGCCGGCCGTGGTACCGACATCGTCCTCGGCGGTAACCCGGACATCATCTGCGACCTCACCCTGCGTGAGCGGGGGCTCGACCCGGTCGAGGACCCCGAGGCGTACCAGGCGGCCTGGGACGAGGAGATCGTCAAGGCACGCGAGAAGTCGAAGGAGGAGGCCGGGAAGGTCTGCGAGGTCGGTGGACTGTACGTGCTGGCCACCGAGCGGCACGAGTCGCGCCGTATCGACAACCAGCTGCGTGGCCGGTCGGCGCGTCAGGGCGACCCGGGCGAGACCCGGTTCTACCTGTCGATGCGTGATGACCTGATGACCCGGTTCGTCGGCCAGACCATGGAGAATCTCATGACCCGGCTGAACGTGCCGGACGACATGCCGATCGACTCCAAGATGGTCACCAACGCGATCAAGGGCGCGCAGGCGCAGGTCGAGAACTCGAACTTCGAGATGCGTAAGAACGTGCTCAAGTACGACGAGGTCCTCAACGAGCAGCGCAAGGTCATCTACCGTGAGCGTCGCCAGATCCTCGAGGGCGAGGACATCGCCGACAACGTCCGCACGATGATGGACGACACCATCGCCGCCTACGTCGACGGTGCGACCGCCGAGGGCTACGTGGAGGACTGGGACCTCGACGAACTGTGGACGGCGCTGGACGCCCTCTACGGCCCGTCCGTGTCCTCGACCGAGCTGATCGACGGCTCCGAGTACGGGTCGCCGGGTGAGCTGACCGCCTCGCAGCTGCTCCGGGCCCTGCAGGAGGACGCACACAAGCTCTACGACGAGCTGGAGGAGTCCGTCACCTCTGTCGGCGGCGACGAGCAGATGCGCGGCATGGAGCGCGGCGTGGTGCTCAACGTCGTCGACCAGAAGTGGCGCGAGCACCTCTACGAGATGGACTACCTCAAGGAGGGCATCGGCCTGCGGGCCATGGCGCAGCGCGACCCGTTGGTCGAGTACCAGCGTGAGGGCGGCGACATGTTCGGCCGCATGAACGACGGCATCAAGGAGGAGACGATCCGTCAGCTCTTCCTCGTGCGCAAGCAGCTCCGGGAGAAGAAGCCGGAGCAGGACGGGCCGCTGAACGTCGACGACCCGGCGGACACCCGCACGTCGCAGGAGCAGGACCAGCAGAAGTCCGTGCCGAAGACGATCATCGGCGGCTGATTCCGCGGTCGCGGTTCAGATCAGGGTCATCGTCTCCACCCGCCAGCGTCCGTCGTAGCGGGAGAGATGCCCGGCGACGGCCCGCACGCGGTCGCCGTGTGCGACGCTGGCGGTGAACGCCAGGCGGTCGGGGCGGGTGGGCGGCAGGTGGACACTCAACACCCGCGAGACCGTCGGGGGAGACGTCGTCCCGGGGGAGGGGCGGGCGTCCCGGATGCGCCCCCGCAGGTCCTCGGTGACCCCCGGGGAGAACGGGCCTTTCCGGAGGGCCGACACCGGGCGGCGGCCGTCGAGGACCTCGAGCCACACCCCCACGAGAATGCCGATGCGGGCGCGGACCGCCGCGGGGGCGGGCACGTCGGCGGTGCCTTGTGGCGTGTCCGTGCCTGGGCTCTGGTCCGTGTGGGCATCACCGGGCACCGCCGTGTCCGTGGGCGCCTGCGCAGCGGTCTCGGGCGCCGCGACCGAGCCCTCGACAGGGCCGCCGACCGGGCATGGACGGCGCAGGTAGACCAGCCCCGGCACCGCCTCGTAGCGGGTCCTCGCTGGCGTCGCAGGTGTCTTGTCGTCGATGTTCCCCGGTACAGCCCCCATGGTCGACGATGATAGCGGTCAGCGTGGCACAATGTGAGGTATGCGAGCATTGATTGTGGACTACTGTGGCGTCCTCGACGGAGCGGAGGAGGACCGCCGCCGTTGGCGTAAGGTCCTCACCGCGGCCCGGGACGCCGGCTACGGAACGGCGATCCTCTCGAACGACCCGGGTGGCCCCGGTGCCGACCCGATCCGGACCTGGCAGGAGGCCGGCTACGTCGACACCGTCGTGCTGTCCGGTGAGGTCGGCATGGATAAGCCGGATCCGGAGATCTTCATGATCACCGCTGACCGGCTCGGGGTCGACGTGAGCGACTGCATCCTGGTGGACGACTCGATCCTCAACGTCAAGGGTGCGGTGGAGTCCGGCCTGATCGGTGTGTACTACCAGCAGTTCGACCGCGCGATCGTGGAGATCTCGGGTCTCCTCGGGCTGGAAGGGACGTACTAGGATGCGGGTTTTCGTACCGGCGACATTCGGGATGCTCGGCACCCTGGCCAAGGACGGGCAGATGCCCGTGCGTTCCGGGATCGGTTTCGCGCTCACCCCGGCGCTGCGGGAGTTCTACACCGCGGGCGACGACGAGGAGATGTCCTACGCGGCCTTCCTGGAGGCGGCGCGGGCGTCCCTCCGCCTGTTGGGGATCGGTGACGAGGACCGCTTCCCGCACCGTCGGGTCGTCGTGTCCCTGGACCTGGACGACGCGGCGGTCACCCCGGAGCCGGAGAAGGGGGAGTCCGTCGTCCGGCTGCAGTCCCCCGTCGTGTCGGTGGACGACCTCGCGGCGATCCACGTGGACGACGAGGGCAACGAGCCGGCCACGGCCGCGGCGATCGAGGCTGTCGACGCCGCGGACCTCGGTGACGAGGACGCCGAGATCACCCTCGGCGACTGCGAGGACAACCTGATGAGCTGGTACGACTCCCGCGAGCTCGGGGTCCTCGTCGACCTGATGTAGACCGACGGGGCCCCGCGCCGTCAGCGGTGCAGGTCGAAGCGGTCGGCCTCGGTGACCTTGGTCCAGGCCGCGATGAAGTCGGCGAGGAACCGGTCCACGGCGTCGTCGCTGGCGTAGACCTCCGCCAGGGCGCGCAGCTCGGAGTTCGAGGCGAAGACCAGGTCGGCCCTGGTCCCGGTCCACTTCTCCTCGCCGGTCTCACCGTCGGTGCAACGGAAGACGGTGGACCGGTCGTCGACGGCGACCCAGTCGTTGCCGAGCTCGAGCAGGTTGACGAAAAAGTCGTTGCTGAGCACGCCGGGCCGGTCGGTGAGGATGCCGTGCTCGGAGGCGCCGTGCGTGGCACCCAGGGCGCGCAGGCCACCGACCAGCACGGTCATCTGCGGTGCGGTGAGGCCCAGCAGGTCCGCCTTGTCGACGAGCAGGTGCTCGGCGGGGACGTCCAGGCCGGCGGCCTGGTAGTTGCGGAACCCGTCCGCCTGGGGCTCCAGGTAGGCGAAGGACTTGACGTCGGTCTGGTCCTGCGCGGCGTCGACCCGGCCCGGGGTGAACGGCACGCTCACCGGCGTTCCGGCGTCCGCGGCGGCCTTCTCGATGGCGGCGTTGCCCGCCAGCACGATCAGGTCGGCCAGGGACAGGTGCCGGGGAGCGTTCTCCTCGTTGAACCCGGCCTGGATGGACTCCAGCGTGGACAGCACCTCGGCGAGCTGTGCAGGCTCGTTGGCCTCCCAGCTGCGCTGCGGTTCGAGACGGATCCGGGCGCCGTTGGCGCCGCCGCGGAAGTCGGTGCCGCGGTAGGTGGAGGCCGACGCCCAGGCGGTCTTCACCAGCTGGGACACGCTCAGGCCGGACTCCAGGACCTTCGCCTTGAGTGCCTCGACGTCGGCGGCGGTGAGGGCCTCGCCCTCGGCCTCGGGCAGGGGGTCCTGCCAGAGGAGGTCCTCGGTGGGCACTTCGGGGCCGATGTACCGGGACTTCGGGCCCATGTCGCGGTGGGTCAGCTTGAACCAGGCGCGGGCGAAGGCGTCGCTGAGGGCCTCCTGGTTGTCCTTGAACTTCCGGGAGATCTTCTCGTACGCGGGATCGACGCGCAGGGAGATGTCGGTGGTCAGCATGCGCGGCTCACGACGCCCGGCGGAGTGCGCCATGGGGACCATGTCGGCGCCGCCGCCGTCCTTCGGACGCCAGTGGAAGTGCCCGCCCTCGCCCTTGGTGAGCTCCCACTCGTAGGCGAAGAGGATGTGGAAGAACTCGTTGTCCCAGCGGGTGGGGTGGTAGGTCCAGGTCACTTCCAGACCGGAGGTGATCTGGTCGTCGCCCTTGCCCGTGCCGTAGTGGTTCTCCCAGCCGAGTCCCTGGCGCCGCAGCGGCGCGGCCTCGGGGTCGGGACCGACGTTCTCCTCGTTGTCGGGGGCGGCACCGTGGGTCTTGCCGAAGGTGTGGCCACCGGCGATCAGGGCCACGGTCTCCTCGTCGTCCATACCCATCCGGCCGAAGGTCTCGCGGATGTCGTGGGCGGCGGCAGCCGGGTCGGGGTTGCCCTCCGGGCCCTCCGGGTTGACGTAGATCAGGCCCATGGTCGTGGCGCCGAACGGCTTCTGCAGCTCACGGGAGGTGTCGTTGGTCCCGGCGTAGCGGGCGTCCGTGCCGAGCCAGTCGGTCTCCGCACCCCAGAAGACGTCCTCGGGCTCCCACACGTCCTCGCGTCCGCCGCTGAAGCCGAAGGTCTCGAAGCCCATGGACTCCAGGGCGACGTTGCCGGCCAGGATCATCAGGTCACCCCAGGAGAGGTTCTGGCCGTACTTCTTCTTCACCGGCCACAGGACCCGGCGGGCCTTGTCCAGGCCCACGTTGTCGGGCCAGCTGTCCAGCGGGGCGAACCGCTGCTGGCCGGCGCCGCCGCCACCGCGTCCGTCCTGCGAGCGGTAGGTGCCGGCGGAGTGCCAGGCCATACGGATGATCAGCGGGCCGTAGTGGCCGAAGTCCGCCGGCCACCACGGCTGTGAGGTGGTCAGGACCTCCTCGATGTCCTTCTTGACCTCGGCGAGGTCGAGCTGGCTGAAGGCCTCTGCGTAGTTGAAGTCCGCCGAGGTCGGACGGATCTCCTGCGGGTTGTGGGCGAGCAGGCGCAGGTTCAGCCGCTTGGGCCACCAGCGCTGGTTCGCGTTGCCCTCGGTGGGCAGCGGTAGGCGGGACCCCTGGGCGTCGCCCCGCTCGGCCTGCTGTGCCTGCGGTGCGTTGCCGCCCTGGGGGGCGGAGCCGCCACCGTGGGCGACGGGGCAGCCGGACATCGGGTCAGTCATCGGTCTTCTCCTGGTTGTGGGTCGGGTTGGTGGACTGGGTGTTTTCGGCGGTCGCACAGTCTGTGCAGACGGCGCGGAACATGACGTCGGCCGCGAGCACGGTGTGCATCCCGTGCCCCTCGGCCGGTGTCAGGCAGGGGGCGCGGCCGATGACGCACTCGACGTCCTCGAGCCGTCCGCACACCACGCACTGGATGTGGTGGTGGTTGTCCTCCGAGTTGGTCTCGAAGCGTGCGGCGCCTGCGCCGGGAAGGTCGATCCGGCGGAGGAGTCCGCGTGCGCTCAGATCGTTGACGACGTTGTGGACGGACTGCATGGACACCGTGGGCAGCTCCCCGCTGATCCCGGCATGGACCTGTGCGGCGGTGCTGTGGGGGTGGTCGTGCAGGTACCGCAGGGCGGCGACGCGGCCCGGTGTGGCCCGGAGCCCCAATTGCCGCACCTGGTCGGCCCAGGGTGCCGTCGGATCTGTGCGCATGGCTCCCACACTACCCGCAGATTTGAATGCTCACAACTTTGAATCACTAAAAATAATGCTGTCCCCGTATAGCTACTCGCGGCCGGCTACGCCCCGCAGCTCACATCTCCCAGTCGTTGTTGCTGCGCAGTGCCTCCAGCAGGGACCGCACGGCGGCGACCCGTCGGGCGCTCGCCCCGGTCAGCGTGTCGAGGGCGCACTCGGGGTCGGCCGGCGGGCCGGCGTGGGTGCATCCCCGTGGGCAGTCCTCGATGACGGCACCGAGATCCTCGAACACCCCGATCACGGTGTCGGGGTCCACGTGGGCCAGCCCGAAACTGCGGATGCCGGGGGTGTCCACGATCCAGCCGGCCCCGGGGTCTCCGGGGAGGCGCAGTGCGACCGACTGGGTCGAGGTGTGGCGTCCCTTGCCCACCCCGGACACCGCACCGGTCTCCCTGCCTGCACCGGGGACCAACCGGTTGACCAGCGTGGATTTCCCGACACCAGAGTGGCCGATCAGGGCGGTGAGGTGGCCGGTGACCACGTCGGTCACCGGTGTCAGTGCATCGTCGACCCCACCGAGGATCACCTCGACGTCCAGCGCCTCGAACTCGGCGGCGAACGCCGTGGGGTCCGCCAGGTCGGACTTGGTCAGGCACAGCACCGGCCGGAGTCCGCCCACGAAGGCGGCGATCAGGGCGCGTTCGACGAACCCCGACCGCGGCGGGGGGTCGGCCACCGCGGTGACGATCAGCAGCTGGTCTGCGTTGGCGACGACGATACGTTCGTAGGGGTCGGTGTCGTCGGCGGTGCGGCGCAGCACCGTGGACCGTTCCTCCAGCCGGACGATGCGGGCGAGCGTCCCGTCGCGCCCCGACACGTCGCCGACCACAGCCACCCGGTCGCCGACGACGACGGGCGTGCGGCCCATCTCACGGGCCCGCATGCAGATCGCCGGCGGGCTGTCCGGCCCGTGACCGTCGATGACGACCCCCCACCGGCCCCGGTCCTTGGTGACGACCATGCCGGTCAGGGCGTTCTTGTGGTCGGGACGGTCCTTCGTCCTGGGACGCGTGCCCCGTCCGGGACGCACCCGGATGTCGGACTCGTCGTACTGGCGCCTGCCGCTGGAACGTGCCATCAGTGCGCTCAGCCCTCGACCATCTGCGTCCACCGCAGGTCGAAGTCCGGCAGTGTCTTTGCCGTGGTGGCGATGTCCTCCACCAGGACGTCCGGGGTGACCAGGCCGAGCACCGCACCGGCCGTCGCCATGCGGTGGTCGGCGTAGGTGTGCCAGACCCCGCCGTGCAACGGCTCGGGGTCGATGACCAGTCCGTCCTCGGTCTGGGTCACCCCGCAGCCCAGGCCGGACAGTTCACGCTGCAGGGCCGCGAGCCGGTCGGTCTCGTGCCCGCGCAGGTGCGCGATGCCGTACAGGTGACTGCGTCCCTCGGCGACGGCGCACAGTGCCGCGACGGTGGGGGTCAGTTCCCCGACGTCGTGCATGTCCCAGCTGATCCCCTGCAGCGCGCCGCCGGCGGCACCGGTGACCTCCAGGATACCGGAGTGGGTGTGCCGTTCGACGACGGCACCCATGTCCTGCAGGATCACCCGGAACTGGTCGCCGGGCTGGGTCGTCGTCGCCGGCCAGTCAGGCACCCGGACCGTCCCACCGGTGACCGCCGCGGCGGCGAGGAACGGCGTGGCGTTCGACAGGTCCGGCTCCACCGACCAGTGCCGGCCGGCGACCGGCCCCGGGTGGACCGTCCACCGGTTGAACTCGGCGTCCACACGCACTCCGGCGGCCCGCAGCATCTCCACCGTCATCTCGACATGCGGCAGGCTCGGGATCGCGGTGCCGGTGTGGACCACCGTCACCCCCTCGTCGAAACGGGCACCGGCGAGCAGCAGACCCGAGACGAACTGCGACGACTCCGAGGCGTCGATGTGGACCTCGCCGCCGCGCAGGCCCCCGGCACCGGTCACCCGGAAGGGGAGGGGACGGGCCGGGTCGCCGGACCCGGTGACCTGCGCCCCCAGGGCGTCGAGCGAGCTCAGCGTGGTGCCCATGGGGCGCTTCTGCGCGGCGTCGTCGGCGGTGAACAGCACCTCGCCGTGCGCCAACGCCGCCACGGGTGGGAGGAACCGCAGGACCGTACCGGCGAGCCCGCACTCGATCTCGGCGCCGTGCAGGGCGCCCGGTGTGACGGTGAAGGTGTCGCCGTCGACGGTGACGGACGCCCCCAGCGCGCTCAGGGCGTCCGCCATCAGGTCGGTGTCGCGGCTGCGCAGCGCACCGTCGACGACGCTCGGACCGTCCGCCAGCGCGGCGAGCACCAGGGCACGGTTGGTGATGGACTTCGACCCGGGGACAGACACGGTCGCGGACACGGGGGAGGCGGCCACGGGAGCCGGCCACAGTTCGGCTGTCATGGGCGCCATTATCCCACGGGAGGGTCCACAGGTGGGTGAACGGAGGTAGTTTCGGGGTCATGTGCGGCCGCTACGTGATGTTCAGTACCACCGAGACCCTCCTCGAGACAACCTCCCGCCTTGTCGGTGAGCAGGTCGGGGCGGTCGGCGGCGGGCCCGCGCCCAGCTGGAACATCGCGCCGACACACACCGTCGCCGTCCTGCGGCGCTACACCGGTGCCGTGACGCTCGGGCCGGCGGTGTGGGGCTACCCGGCACCCTGGCGCGCCGGGACCGTGCTGTTCAACGCCCGCGGGGAGACCGTCTTCGACAAGGCCAGCTTCCGCGGGTCGTCCCCCTGCCTGTTCGTCATGGACGGCTGGTACGAGTGGAAGGACCGGCAGCCCCACTACGTCGACACGCCGTCCGGACCTCTCGTGGCGGCCGGTCTGTGCCGCGCCGGGGAGGGTGACCTCGCCGGACGGCTCACCGCCACCATGGTGACCACCGCCTCGGCGGGGCCGGTGGACTGGGTGCACGACCGTATGCCCCGGCTGCTCGCGGCCGGCACGGACGGGGGTGGGGACGTGCTGTCGTGGCTGGACGGGGCCGACAGCGACCGGCGCGCCCTGGCCGCCTCCCCGCCGCGTGACGGCGTCCTCGACCTGCTGCGCACTAGGGCAGCCGACCGCCGGGTGGGCGACGTCGCGGTGAACGGCCCGGAGCTGATCGGTGCGACGGGGGACCCTGCCCGGGCAGAAGGGGACTAGGATGGGAGGGAACAAGACCGACGCATGTGGCGTTGAGTCCGACAGGGTGAACGGGAAGGAGCCCATGAACAACCCAGTGAAGCGCACCGGTGACAGCGACGAGCAACTGCTCGCCCGCTTCGAGGAGGATGCGCTGCCGCTGCTGGATCAGCTCTACGGCGCGGCGTTGCGGATGACCCGCAACCCCGCCGATGCGCAGGACCTGGTCCAGGACGCCTACATGAAGGCGTTCCAGGCGTTCGGTTCCTACCGGCCCGGCACCAACCTGAAGGCGTGGATGTACCGCATCCTCACCAACACCTACATCAACCAGTACCGCAAGGCGCAGCGGCGGCCGAAGGAGACGTCCGACGAGGAGGTCACCGACTGGCAGCTGGCCGATTCGGCGTCGCACGACTCGATCGGCCTGCAGTCGGCGGAGATCGAGGCGTTGCAGCGGATCCCCGACAAGCGCATCCAGGACGCCCTGATGAGCCTGTCGGACGACTACCGCATGGTCGTCTACTACGCCGACGTCGAACAGCTGCCGTACAAGGAGATCGCCGAGATCATGGACACCCCGATCGGCACGGTGATGAGCCGTCTGCACCGGGGGCGGCGTCAGCTGCGGGCGAAACTCAAGGACGTCGCCGTCGAGCACGGCATCGGTACAGCGAAGCGGCCGGCAGGCAAGATCTGAGGAGTGTGACAAGGAATGTCTGACAACCCTGGGAACATGAGCCACAACCCGTGCAGCGGGACGGCCAGGAGCGAGTGCGACGAGCTCGTCGAGGTGCTCTACGAGTACATCGACGTGAAGAACGGCGACTGCGAGGGCGAGCAGTACCGTCAGGTGCGCGCCCGGCTCGAGCGGCACGTGGACGAGTGCCCGTCGTGTCTGGAGGCGCTCGGTATCGAACAACAGGTCCGTGAACTGCTGCGGTCCCGGTGCTGTGGCCGCGCACCGCAGGAACTGCGGGGGAGGATCATGACGTCGCTGCACGCCACGGTGACGACGTCGGTGCGGGTGCGCTACTCGGAGTGAGTGCACCATAGCGAGAGGCCCGGCCGGGATCGTGATCCTGGTCGGGCCTCGTCGGTGCTGTACGAACGTTAGGCGCTCGGACGCTTGCCGTGGTTCGCCTTGTTCTTGCGACGGTCCTTACGCTTGCGGCCACGCTTGCTCATGACGGCTCCTCGTTGACGGTGTAGATGGTACGTATAACCGCTTCAGGATACCGGGGGACGGTGTCGCGTGGGAAATCCCGCGGCACGGGGTGCCGCGGGAATGCAGGGGAACGTCAGGCGGTGGCGACGCGGGTGCGTGCCCGGCCGCGGTTGTTGCGGCGCTTCAGGGCGCGACGCTCGTCCTCGCTCATGCCGCCCCAGACGCCGGCGTCCTGGCCGGACTCGATGGCCCAGGCGAGGCAGGCGTTGGTGACGGGGCACTTGTTGCAGACCAGCTTCGCCTTGGCGATCTGGGCGAGTGCGGGGCCGGAGTTGCCCACCGGGAAGAACAGCTCGGGGTCTTCGGAACGGCAGATGGCTTCGTGGCGCCAGTCCATGGTGATCTTCTCCTTCAACAGTGTTGACAGCGTCGGTGCAGAGTGGCGAACCGTGCTCACGGGAATGGTTGGGCGGGCTGTCGTGCCCGTCGCCGTGGGGGGACGGTTCTGGAGTCGTCGGTGGGGATTCGTTGACACGAGCCGGACCACGGTAGGGTGGGGCCATGCAATGGTGTCAGGTGGGAAAGCAGGGTCGGGTTCGGCCTCGGTAACCTGTCCGTAACCTCGTGGCCCTCTCTCCGTTACATGTGCAATATTGGCATGTCGCGGTGGAGTGCGCTAGAGGGGCGGCCATTTTTGTGGTTAAGCTCACAGGGGTATGATTTGGGGCTTTAGGTAAGGGTGGGTTAACGGACAGCTCGGTACGGTATGGTCTTCGCGGCCTGCGTACCGTCCGGTGCCGGTTGTGGGGTGGGGGCGCATGCCCAGTAGAATCGGCCCCCATGAGTCCCACGAGCGCAGACGACGGTACAGCACTTGTCCTTCCCCCGAGCGTGCGGTGGGCCGGATGGATCGGCATGGTCGAGGGGATCGTCGGCCTCGCGTTCGCGGTCTACCTCGCCGTCGGCGCGGTCCGTGGCGACGAGGACTCCACCGCGCAGTTCGGGGGTGTCGCGGTGGAGTCGATCGGGTACGGGTGGGGCACCGCTGCCTGGTTCGGTTTCTTCGGTGGTGTCGTCGCCGTGGCCGGCTGGTGCCTGTCGACGGGGCGCCGGTGGGGGCGCGGACCGGTGGCTATGCTGCACCTGTTCCTGTTGCCGATCTCGGTCTACATGTTCTCCTCGGGGCGCCCGGAGCTGGCCGTCCCGACGGCGGCGGTCGGCGCCCTCGGTCTGGCGCTGCTGTTCAACCCCACGGCCGTGGAGTGGGCGGCCCGCCGCTACGGTCGCTGACGTAGCGCGACCATCTCGTCTCCGCGCTGTTCGACCACCACGTCGCCCCGGACCCGGAGACTGACCGGGCCGTCGTGGTCCCCGCGGTCGACCGGTACGGTGCGCTCGACGGTGCCGGTGTCCCAGTCGACCACGGCGATCCCCCCGGGTACCGGCACCAGCAGGGACCCCGCCATGGCGTCCCCGGAGCCGAGTGCGGGGACGCTGAACCGGGGCTCCAGGTTCGTCGGGCCGAACCCGACGAGCCGCTCGCCGTCGAACCACGTCATATGGTGGGGCAGGTCCCCGGTGACCGGGATGAACGGGGCGTCGGCGTGCCCCTCGGCGAGATATGTCAGGGCGGGGGACGGGTCGGCCGGATGCTGCTCGAAGGACCCGTCGGTGTGCAGGACCTGGAACCGGCTGCCGGAGTAGTCGTCCGGGCCGGTGGCCCGTCGTCCGTCGCCGTGCACGTAGATCACCGCGGCCTCCTGCGCCACCCCCACCAGTTCAGCGTCCGGCGGGACGGTGAACTCGTGGGTCACCTCGGGCTCCCCGGACTCCTCCGGGTCGGCGACCTGCAGACTGACGGTCCCCTTGCCGTCCTCCCGGTCGCAGTCGGCCATGACGGCCAGGAGGTCCTTCCGGGTCAGCGAGGAGCTGAACCGGCAGCCGTCGAGCGGCTGGGCGTCGGCGGACACCGGTGTCTCGACATGCCCGACCTCCACGGTCCGGACCAGGTCGGAGCGCCACAGCTCCACCCGGTCCTCACTGAGCACCCCGACGTGGTCGAGTGAGCGGAACAGCCCGACATCCGTACTGCCCAGCGAGGACCGGGTGTCCTCGTAGCCTCCGGTCGAGGCGGCGAGCGAGGTGACGTCCGAGCAGCCCTTCGGTCCGCGGTAGACCGTCACGACGCGGCCCCAGTTGCCGGCGACACCGCAGAGATGCCGGTCGCGGCTGTAGCTCCACGCCTCGTGTCCGTCGTCCACGGCGACACCGGCCACGCGGTCACCGTCACGGACCACGGCTGTGCCGTCCACCAGCACCGGCTCACCGACTCCGGAGGGGCCCGAGGGTTCTGAACGCGTCCGCCAGATCTCGGCGAGGTTCTCCGGCGGAGCCACCGCCGCCGACGGGGGTGCGACGGCCTCCCCGGGGCCGGCCTCGGTGTGCGAGGTACCGCGGGCGTCGGAGAAGTACCAGGTGGCCAGGACCACGAGCAGGACGGCCACGGTGATCACCGCGGTGACCGTGACATCGGTTCTTGAGCGCTGTTCAGGGGGGACGCCGCGGTCCCGCCGGACACGCAGCGGGCTCACGGCCGGGCTCTCCTCTTCGCCGGCGCCGTGGCGGACGCGGCACCCTGCACCTTCCTGGGCGGACCGACCCGGTCCCGGACGTCGTCGGGCAGCGAGAACTCGGCGAGGAACTCCGGTGACCCCGAGAACCACTGCGGCGGGTCGTGCCGGCCGAGGTCGAGGGTCTCGTCGATGGCACGCCACCGGGTGACCTCGTCCCACCCGACCAGGGTGACGGCCACGCCGGAGCGCCCCGCACGGCCCGTCCGGCCGATGCGGTGGACGTAGGTCTTGTCGTCGTCGGGCACCTGGTAGTTGATGACGTGGGTGACGTCGTCCACGTCGATGCCGCGGGCGGCGACGTCGGTGGCCACCATCACGCTGACCCGTCCCTCCCGGAAGGCGTCCAGGGAGTTCTCGCGGTCCTTCTGGCGCATGTCCCCGTGCACGGCACCGACGTCGAAACCGAGCTCCGCCAGGTCGCCGGCGATGATCGCCGCCTGCCGCTTCGTTCTCGCGAAGACGATGGTGCGGCCCCGGCCCGGCGTCTGCAGGATCCGGGCCAGCACGCTCATCCGGTCGAGTTTGTGGGACTGGAACACGGTCTGCCGGGTGGTGACGTGGGTGGCGCGGGCGTCCTCGAGGTCGGCGCGGATCAACACCGGCCGGTTCATGAACTGGCGGGTCAGGGCGACGATCGGCCCCGGCATCGTCGCCGAGAAGAGCATCGTCTGCCGGTCGTCCGCGGTCTGCGCCATGATCTTCTTGACGTCGTCCAGGAACCCCTGGTCGAGCATCTCGTCGGCCTCGTCCAGCACCAGCACCTGGACGTGGGAGAGGTCGAGGTGCCCCTGGCGGGCGAGGTCCAGCAGACGCCCCGGCGTGCCGACGACCAGGTCCGCCCCCGCCTCCAGTGCGGCGGTCTGCTTCTCGAACGGCACCCCGCCGTAGATCGTGGTCACGGTGAACGGGCGGTCACCGACGGTGAGGTGGCGTGCCGCCGCCGAGAGGTCCCCGGTGACCTGGATGCCCAGCTCCCGGGTGGGGACCACGACCAGGCCACGGACCGTGCCGTCGAGCTCCGCGATCGCGGCGTCGTCGAAGAGCCGGTCGAGCAGGGGGACGCCGAATCCCAGGGTCTTGCCCATTCCGGTCCGCGCCTGCCCGATCAGGTCCTTGCCGACCAGGGCGAGCGGCAGCGTGCGCTCCTGGATCGCGAACGCCTCCGCGATGCCGTCCTCCTCGAGCGCGTCGACGATCTCGGCGGCCACACCGAGATCCCGGAATGTTGGTCTCACCACGGGCGTCATCCCCTCCATCGTCTTTTCCACGTTCGTCGCTATGATGGTCCACGTTACAGTCATCGCAATGCGAGAGAGAAAGAAAGGCCTGAAGGCACCATATGGACATCAAGGTCGGATTCGTCGACAACCCCCGCGATCTCGTCATCAGCAGTGCAGATGAGCAGGACGCAGTCGTGGCACAGGTGGAGGAGTTCCTCGCCTCGAAGAACACCGACTCCACAGGCACCCTGACCCTGAAGGACAACAAGGGGTCGATCTACATCATCGTGCGTGACCAGGTGTCCTACGTGGAGGTGGGCTCCTCCGCCCAGCGCCCCGTCGGCTTCATCGCCTGAGTCCGCGCACCAGTCTGAACCCGAGACCGCCGGCACACCCGAGACCGCAACCGACGACGGACAGTGGACCCCATGCCTCCCGACGACCCTTCCCGTACCCCTGAACCCCGGAACGGGGGAGCGGACGGGCCGATCCGTCGGGAGCGCTTCGACCTGCCCCGGTCCAACGGGACGGACGGCGGTGGCCCGGGCCGCCACGCCGGGAACGTCGACCGCGACCCGTACCGGGGTTCCGGGCGTCCCGGCCAGTCCCGGCAGGCGGCACCGCGGCAGCCGCAGCGGCGCCGTTGGCTCGGCGTCGGCGGCGTCCTCGTCCTGCTGCTCACCATCGCCGTGGTCACCGAGCTCGTGGTCGCCGGACGGGACGACGACGGCGGTGATGCCGGCGGTGACACCGGTGACACACACGTCACGGGGGCCTCGGAGACACTCGTCTCCGAGGGACACGGGGAGGGCCGGGAAGGCCCTGTCCCCGGTGACGCACCGGACACCGGCGGTGTCGGTGAACTCCCGGCCGGACCCGAGGTGACCGCACGCGGCGACGGCGACTACCGCGGCGTCGGGAGAGCGGGGATGACCGCCGGCGACCCGGACCGGCGGGACGCCGACACCTACACCTTCGTCGTCGAGGTGGAGAAGGGGCTCGACACCTCCGTGCTCGGTGGCGGCGACGCCTTCGCCTCCACTGTCGACGCGACGCTGTCGGACCCCAGGTCGTGGATCTCGAACGGTTCGTTCGCCTTCCGCCATGTCAGTGTCACCGACCGGCGCGCACCGGACCTGCGGATCCGGCTGACCTCCCCGGAGACCACACGCGAGGTCTGCGGTGGCCAGATCGAGCTGGAGACCAGCTGCTTCGTCGAGGGGCCGGACGTGGAGGGCGAACGCAGGGGAGCGGCGAACGCCGGTCGCGTGGTGGTCAACGCCGCCCGGTGGGTCCGCGGGGCGACGACCTTCGAGGGGGACCTCGGCGCATACCGCCAGTACCTCTTGAACCACGAGGTCGGGCATGGGCTCGGGTTCGCCCGGCACCAGGTGTGCCCGGAGGACGGTGTGCTGGCCCCGCTGATGATGCAGCAGACCATGAGCCTCAACAACGGCGAGCTCCAGGACCTCGAGGCCGGCCGGGAGTACGGGGCGGCCGGCCGGGACACGACCTGCCGTCCGAACGCCTGGCCGTTCCCGCACGGGCGGAGCGAGGGCGACCCCGTCGACGTCCGGGACTGACTTTTCCCACCTGACCTGCGTGTTCGAATGGTCACAGGGAACTGTCCGGAACGGGCGTTAGAGTGTGTAGCCATGATCGAGAACTCCGTGTCGAATGCACCTGTCCCCGCTGCCGCGCCGCCTGCGGCGATCCGGGCAGGTTTCCAGGTGTCGCAGGCCACGCCGGTGGAGCTCGGCGGGGCGTGGGGGGACGGCTGGCGGTGCGACCGTGCCGTGCTGGTCCCGTCGGAGGACCGTGCCCGGGCGACGTGGACGGCGCAGATGATGGACCGGGTCAGGCCCGCGGGGGTCTCCGTCGCCCGTCCGCTGCGTTCCACCGACGGACGCTACGCCGTCGGCGGGTGGACGGCCCGTGCCTTCCTTTCCGGGCACCGGGCACCCCGGTTCGACGAGACCGCGGCCAGCGTCCTGCGCTTCAACGAGGCCCTGGACCAGGCGATGCAGGGGGAGCCGCGTCCGGCGTTCCTGGACATGGCGGCCCGGGTCTCCCGTGGTGCGGCCGCCGGAGGCCAGGTCGACACGTTGAGCGAGACCGAGCTCTTCGCCGTGGCGGAGGCCGCCGCGTGGGCTGACGACCCCACCGACCTGCTGATGCCCGTCATGGACCTGGGTGTGGTCCCGCGGGACGACGTCGCCGCGGCCATGGAGAAGGCCACCGGGCTGATGCTGTTGCGTGAGGAGGTCACCGCACCGGACCAGCTGGTCCACGGTGACGCGCTGGGGTGCACGGTCTACGACGGGTACGCCGATCCGGCGATCGTGGACTTCGTGCCGGCCTGGCGGCCCACCGGCTGGTCGGTGGCGCTGCTGGTGGTCGACGCCATCGCCTGGGCGAATGCGGAGGACGGCCTGCTCGACCGCTGGTCGCACCTGCAGGACTTCGACCAGCTGCTGCTGCGCGCGGTCCTGTTCCGCCTCTTCGCGCACGCCGCGGTCCCCGGCACCCTGCCACAGGCCTGGCCGGGGCTGTCCAGGGTCAGCGACGTGATCTCGGCGCGGGTCGGCGGGGTACGCCGCGCCGCCCCGGTGGGGGACGGCGCCCCGGAGTCTGACGCAGAGCCGGGTACGGCCGACCTGCCCGGGGACGAGGGGGACCACTGAGCGATGGCAGACGGCAGTGGCACCCGTGAGACGGCAGGCACGGCGGAGACCACCGGCGGCCGGTCGCGGCAGGACGCCATGGCCGATGCGGAGCTCCGGCGCCGCATCGGCTCGTCCGGCACCGTCGACGTCCGGCTCGACACCGGGCAGGACCCGGCCGGGGCCGGCCCGGCACGTCGGTGGGACGGGCTGGCCGGGGCACTGGTGTCCGGTGACCCACGCGTGGACCACCGGTTGCCGTACTCGGTCCTGGGCGGCCCCGGCACCGGGAAGACCTCCCTGCTCGTCGACACGGTGGTCAACTTCCTCGACTCCGGTGGTACGGCGGACGAGGTGATGGTGGTGGCCCCGTCGAAGGAGGCCGCGGCGGCACTGCGCGACCAGATCACCGACGTCCTGCGCGCCCGGGACACCTACGCCACCACCGGCACGATGGTGCGCTCGGTGCACTCCTGGGCGTTCGTCTACCTGCGCGCGGTCGCGCAGGAGGACCAGACCGGACGGACGGCGCAGCCGCGGTTGATGACCGGTGCCGAGCACGACCTCCAGATCCGCACGCTGCTGCGCGGTCACGCCGAGGACGGGACCGGGCAGTGGCCGGCCGACATCCGCCCGGCGCTGCCACTGGTGGGGTTCGCCCGTCAGCTCCGCGACCTGCTGCTGCGGGCGGCGGAACGTGGGGTCGGGGCCGCCGACCTGAGTGAGCTCGGGGCCCGGCACCACGAACCGATGTGGTCGGCCGCCGGGGACTTCCTCCGGGAGTACGGGCAGATCCAGGCCCTGTCGGCGACGAACAACCTCAACGCCTCCGAGCTGCTGCACACCACCCTGGCCATGCTCGACGACCACCCGGAGGTCTTCGACCGGCACCGCGGCAAAATCCGGCTGGTGCTCGTCGACGACGCGCACAACCTCGACCCGGCGTCCGGCCGGTTCATCTCCCGGTTCATGGTCCCCGGGGTGCGGAGCCTGGTGGCGGGTGACCCGGACCAGTGCGTCTTCCACTTCCGCGGTGCCGACGAGACCTTCCTCACCGGTGTCGCCGCCGTCGAGGACCGCCGGATCGTGCTGTCCCGGTCGCACCGCCTGCCCGGCGACCTGGTCCGGGCCGTCAACGTCCTGGAGTCCCGGCTCCCGGCCCACCCGACCCGTGTCATGCTGCGCGACGGTGGTCCGGACGGTCCGGAAGGTCCTGAAGGTCCGGACGGTCCGGACGACGGCCGCGCGGCGTTGGCGGTCCGGCGGTCCCCGTCCCGCACCGCCGACACCCTCACCGTCACCGACGAGATCCGGCGTGCGCACGTCATCGACGGCGTCGCATGGGACGACATCGCCGTCATCGTGCGTTCCACCGCCGACATCCCGGTGCTGCGACGGGCCCTGCTGTCGCACGGGGTGCCGGTGAAGGTCGACCCGACGAGCGTGGTGCTGGCGGACCAGCCGCTGGTCCGGGTGATCCTGCTCGCCCTCGACGCACTGGTCCGTCCCCTGGGCGGGCCGGAGATGCAGCAGCTCATCGAGAGCCCGATCGGCGGGGCGGACCCGGTGATGCTGCGCCGCGTGGAGCGTGCGGTCGCGCCGGTGCTGACCGGGACCGGGATGCGGGCGATGGACGCGGTCACCGCCATCGTCACCGGTCAGGCCACCGCGGAGGAACGCGAGCGGTGGACCGCCCGCTTCGGCCCCCGCGAACACCAGGTCGTCGAGCGGGTCAGCCGGGTCATCGAGGCCGGCCGCGCGGCACTGGAGCAGAAGACCTCCACCTCGCCGGTGGAGGCGGTCCTCTGGGCCGTCTGGCAGGCTGCCGACCTGTCGACGTCGCTCCAGGTCCAGGCACTGCGCGGCGGAACCCTGGGTTCCCAGGCCGACCGTGACCTCGACGCGGTCATGAGCCTCTTCGACCTCGCCGGCGACGTGGTGGAACGGACCCCCACCGCGACCCTGGAGACCTTCCTGGAGGACGTGCGGTCCCAGGAACTGCCCACCGGTGGCCGCGACCGACGGGGGGTCCGCCCCGACGCGGTGGAGATCCTCCCCGCCCACGCCGCCGCAGGACAGGAGTGGGACGTGGTCGTCGTCGCCGGGGTGCAGGAGGACAGCTGGCCGGCGGGCCCGACGGTGGGCGGCCTGTTCGGTCAGCAGGAGCTCGTCGACCTCGTCGACCGCGGGATCCCACCGGAGATCCCGGTGTCCCGGGCGGCCGCGGCGCTGTCGGAGGAACGTCGCCTGTTCCTCCTCGCGGTGTCCCGCGCCCGGCTCCGCACACTGGTCACCGCCGTCGATGCCGCCGGGGACGACACCAGCGTGCCCTCGAGGTTCCTCGACGAGATCGGGGGCGTGGCCGCCGCCGACGCTGCCGGGTCCGACGCGGCTGCCGATGCAGAGACGGCCGCCGAGGCCGCCGAGGCCGCTGAGACGACCGTGGCACCGGCGCTGCCGCGGGTGCTGGCCCTCGAACCGCTCATCGCCGAACTCCGTGACGTCGTCTGCGACGAGAACCGTGCCGGGCACGAACGCGACGCGGCGGCACACAACCTCGCCCGACTGGCGGAGGCCGGGGTGTACGGTGCCGACCCCGACCAGTGGTGGGGCGTCGCGCCGCCCTCGACCACCGGGCCGGCCGTCGCCCCACCCCGCGGCGGGGCCGCCCCTGCCGTCCGCATCAGCCCCACCACCCTGGAGACCCTCGACGACGGGTGCGACACCGTCGCCTTCCTGCGCGGACTCACCGGCGGGGCCTCCACCGAGGCCATGAAGGTCGGCATCCTCATCCACGCCGTCGCCGAAGGGTTCGCCACCGGGCTCGACTACGACGACGCCCGCGACATCGTCGCCGCGGCCGTGCCCTACCTCGTCGACGGACCCGCCTGGACGGCCGCGCCGTTGGCGGAGAGCTGCCTGACCGCGGTGGACCGGCTCCACACGTGGATCCTGGAACGCGAGGGGCTGGGACGGACCGTCGAGGTCGAACGCACCCTGGAACGCACCATCGGCACCACCGACGGCGGCCTGCCGATCGTGCTGGCCGGGCGCACCGACCGCGTCGAGACCGACGCCGACGGACGGACCACCGTGGTGGACTTCAAGACCGGACGGACCGCCAAGACGAAGAAGGAGGCGGCGGAGAGCCGCCAGCTGGCCGCCTACCAGCTGCTCGTCGACGGTGAGCCCGGGATGACCCCGGACGGGGCGATGCTGGTGTACCCGCGCCGTGAGACCAGCACCGTCACGGTGCTGCAGCAGGCGGCCATGGGCCCCGACGAGCTGGAGGAGTTCCGGGCGCTGGCCGTCGACGCCGCCGCCCGGGTGACCGGCCCGGTCTTCCAGGCCACCGCGGAGGACTGTGAATCATCCGACTACGCATGTCTGTGCCCGGCCTGCCGGGCAGGGGAGCAGGTGATCTAGATGGACACGATCGACCCGCACGAACTGTCGCGGATGCTGGGCCAGCAGTTCGGCCCCACCACCCAGCAGGCCGCGGTCATCGGGGCCGACCCCGGCCCCACCCTCGTCGTCGCCGGCGCGGGGGCGGGGAAGACGGAGACGATGGCCGCCCGCGTCGTCTGGCTCGTCGCCAACGGGCTCGTCGCGCCCGAGCAGGTGCTCGGACTGACGTTCACCCGTAAAGCCGCGCGGGAGCTGGGCCAACGGATCCGGCGGCGACTGCAGACACTCGCGGAGTCGGGCTTCCTCGACGCCCTCCCCCCGGACGACCCCCGTCACGAGGCCCTGCACAACATCATCCCCACCGTCTCCACCTACGACGCCTACGCCGGCTCCGTCGTGCGCGAGTACGGCCTCCTGCTGCCGATGGAACCCGCCGGCCGCATCATCTCCGACACCGAACGGTGGATGATCGCCCGCGACGTGGTCAGCGACTGGCCCACCGGGTTCACCACCACCCGGTCCCTGCCGTCGATCATCGACGACATGCTCGACCTCTCCGACGAGATGGACAACCACCTCGTCAGCGCCGACCGCGTCGCCGAGGAGTGCCGCATCACCGCCGCCGAGATCGACGGGCTGCCCGACCGGGATGGCAAGGTGCTCAAGGGGGTCGACGCCACCCTGGAGTCGATCAACGACGCCCTGACCTACCGCCGGGAACTGCTCGATCTGGTCACCGCCTACCGGGACACGCTCAGCGAGCGCAACCTGATGACCTTCGGTCAGCAGATGTCCAAGGCCGCCCAACTCGTCGGCACCCACGACCGGGTCGGGGAGGCGCAGCGCCGCCGCTTCCGCGTGGTGATGCTCGACGAGTACCAGGACACCGGCCACGCCCAGCGGGTGCTGCTGCAGAACCTCTTCGGCAACGGTGCCGACCCCGGGCTCACGGTGACGGCCGTGGGCGACCCGATGCAGTCCATCTACGGTTTCCGCGGGGCCACGGCGGCCAACCTGGCCCACTTCCGCACGGATTTCCCCACCGCCACCGGCCCCGCGCCGATCCTCGAGCTGACCACCTCGTGGCGCAACCCCGCCCGGGTGCTCGACCTGGCGAACACCGTGTCACGGTGGTCGATGGACACCGACACCCCCATGGTCTCCCCACTGTCGGCCCGCCCCGGGGCGGGGACCGGGGAGGTTCTGCTGGGGTGGTTCGACACCCGTGAAGAGGAACTCGACTGGCTCGCCGACGACCTTGCGGCCCGCTACCACGAGCACCGCGAGCACCGTGAGCACGGGGGGCACCGTGAGCACGGCGGACCGGCCGCGGCGCCGTTCTCCGCCGCGGTGCTGCTGCGCAAGAACGCCGACGCCCAACCCATCCACGACCTGCTGCGCGCCCGGGGGGTTCCCGTCGACATGACGGCCGGGCCCGGCCTGCTCGACGTCCCCGAGGTCGCCGACGTGTTCGCCACCCTGCGGGTCCTCGTCGACCCCGACGACGACATCGCCCTGCTCCGGCTGCTCACCGGCGTGCGCTGGAACATCGGTGCCGCCGACCTCCTGGCCCTGGCCAGGCGTGTCGACCAGCTGTCCCGACGTGACGCCGCCGCGGCGCACACGGAGTCGAATCCGGCCGCCGACACGGACACGGACACGGACGCGGGGGCTGCCGGTCTCACCGCACTGGTCACCGGGCGTTTCGGCGACTCCCCGGCGTTGGCCACGGTGCGCCGTCGGCTCGCCGACATCGACCGTGACACCAACCGGGTGGCCGTCGGGCTGGCGGAGGCGCTGGCGGACCTGCGCGGCATGGAGAACTACGGGATGTCGGACGAGGGGGTCCGTCGTCTCGGCGAACTCGGCCGGGAACTCCGGTTCCTGCGCCGGCATTCCCTGTCAAAACCACTGACCGACCTCGTCGCCGACATCGAGAACATGACCGGCGTGCGTACCGAGGTCCTCACCCGCTACCACCGCTCCACCGACCGGTCGATCGGCACCAGCCACCTCGACAAGTTCGCCGAGGTGGTCCGGTCCTTCTCCGAACTCAGCGCCTCCAGCCCGGCGGCCCTGGTCGACTACCTGCGCTCCGCCTCGGCGAGGGAGAAGGGCCTCGACCCCGGCGAAGTCGAGGTGCGCACCGACTGCGTCCAGCTGCTCACCGTGCACAAGGCCAAGGGCCTGGAGTGGGAGATCGTCGCGGTACCCCACGCCACGCGCAAGACCTACGCCGACGCCGTCAAACGTCCCACCGTGACGTCCTGGACGACCAACGCGAAGATCCTCCCGTCCGGGCTGCGCGGCGACGCCGCCACCGGGCCGGACGACGACACCGGTGCTCCGGTGCTCGATCTCGGCGACGTCGAGGACCGCAAGGGCGTGGTCGAGGCGCAGGAGAGGTTCAAGGTCGACCTCGGGGTGCACGGTGCGCGCGAAGACGACCGCCTGTTCTACGTCGCGGTCACTCGCAGCGAACAGACACTGCTGGTCAGCGGCGCGGCGTTCAACAACGCCGACCGCCGGCCCGTCGACCCGTCCGTGGCACTCACCCTCCTGCGGGACCGGGCACGGGCGAACCACCCGGAGTCCGTCGTCACCTGGTCCGACCTGGGCATGGAGTACTCCAAGACCGAGCTACGCCGGCTGGAGAAAGGGCCCCACCACCGGGAGGACCCGGTGATGGTGCCGGACAACCCGGCCGCACGCAACGACCTCGTCGCCGAGTTCCACCGCGAGGCACCCGCCGCCCCGACAGCGGTGTGGCCCCGGCCCACCCTCACCGACCCGTCACGGGAGAACGCCGCAGCGGTCGTCGACGGTATCCGGAGGGTCCGCCAGGCGCGCCGGGACATCGGACAGCAGGTCGCGCGCCGGGCCCCCGACCCCGGGACACTCGCCGACCAGTGGACCCAGGAGACCCGGGTCCTCATCGACGAGTTCCGGGCCGGCGCGGTGCCTGAGGTCGTCGTCCCCCTCGGATCCCGTCTCACCGCGACCGAGGCGGTGTCGTTGTCGCGCGACCGCGCCGAGTTCGCCCGTCGTCGCCGGCGCCCGGTGCCGATGGAGCCCCGCCCGTACACCAAGCGGGGCACCGCCTTCCACAACTGGGTCGAGAAACACTACGGTGTCGCCAGCCTCCTGGACGAGGACGACCTGCCCGGTGCCGCGGACGCGACACTGACCGACCCGGCCCTGGAGCACCTCAAGCAGCGTTTCCTCGACAGCGACTGGGCCGGGCGTACACCCGAGAGCGTGGAGGGGGCATATTCGGTCACCCTGGCCGGACACGTCTTCGAGGGGCGCATCGACGCGGTCTTCCGGGACGGCGACGGCTGGTTCGTCGTCGACTGGAAGACCGGGAAGCGTCCCGGCGGGGCGGAACTCGCCGCCGCGGAACTCCAGCTCGCCGTGTACCGGCTCGCCTGGGCGAAGGTCCAGAGCGTCCGGCTGGGGCGACCGGTCAGCCCCGACTCCGTCCGCGCCGCGTTCCACTACGTGCTCTCCAATGAGACCTATGAACCGGGTACACTGCCGTCATCGGAGCAACTGGCCGCACTGATCGGACAGGACGGCCACGACGGACACGGCAGAAACAACGGACACGACGGAAATGACAGGGAGCGGATGCGGCGGTGAACGACAGGCTCAGGGACCGGTTCCGGTCGGACTCGGATATCGAGGCGCTGCCACCGCAGTCACTGATCAGGATCGTCAACATCCCGGACAGCGCGCCGGCCAGCCCGTGGTGGCTGATCAGCCGCAGGATGCTCTACGCGATGTTGCTCGTACTGGCGACTGCGATGGCGGCCTATTTCGACCGGGGCGGCTACACAGGCCTCGAGACGTTCCTGGATGCGGTCTACTACGCGGCCGTCTCGCTGTCCACCACCGGGTACGGGGACATCGCACCGGTGACCCAGTCCGCCCGGCTGATCAACATCCTCGTCATCACACCGATGCGGGTCATCTTCCTGATCCTGCTGGTCGGCACGACCCTGTCCGTGCTGACCGAGGAATCCCGCAAGACCCTGCAGATCCGTCGCTGGAGAAGGCATATGCGCAACCACACCGTCGTCATCGGGTACGGGACCAAGGGCCGGGCGGCGACCACCGCACTGCTGGCCGACGGCGTCCCCGCCTCGCAGATCGTCGTCGTCGACTCCGACTCCGAGGCGCTCACCCACGCCTCGTCGCGGGGCCTGGTCACCGTCCACGGCCACGCCACCCGGTCCGACGTCCTGAAACTGGCCGGGGCGGCCCGCGCCCGTGCCGTGGTCGTGGCGCCGAACCAGGACGACACGGCCGTGCTGATCACCCTGTCGGTCCGTGAGATCGCCCCCTCGGCGACGATCGTGGCCTCCGTCCGGGAGTCGGAGAACTCCCACCTGCTGCGGCAGTCCGGGGCGGACTCGGTGGTGGTCTCCTCCGAGACGGCCGGCCGGATGCTGGGCCTGGCCACGGTGAGCCCGTCGGTGACCGGCATGATGGAGGACCTGCTCAGCCCGGACGAGGGGTTCTCCGTGGCCGAACGGGTGGTCGGGGAGGACGAGGTCGGCGGCAACCCCCGCAACCTCGAGGACATCGTCCTCGGCGTGGTGCGTTCCGGCGTGCTCTACCGGGTCAACTCCTCGGAGGCGGAGACGGTGGAGCCCGGTGACCGGCTGCTCTACATCCGACGTATCACCGGCGCCCCCGGCACCGACTGACTTCAACCGCACACCCCCCCCGACGGAGGCGAGAACACCCACCGTGTCAGGACGACTCGACCAGCTCAACCTGGACGCACTGGACCCCGAACAGCTCCGGGCGGCCACCGCACCGCGCGGTCCGGTGAGCATCATCGCCGGCGCCGGCACCGGCAAGACCAGGACGATCACCCACCGCATCGCACACCTGGTGTCCGGCGGTTTCGTGAACCCGGACCACGTCCTCGCGGTGACGTTCACCAACCGGGCGGCCGCGGAACTGCGGGAACGCCTCACCATGATGGGCGTGGCGAGGGTGCAGGCCAAGACCTTCCACGCCGCCGCGATGCACCAGCTGCGGTACTTCTGGCCCAAGGTCATGGGCGACACCCCGTGGGAGCTGCTGGACTCGAAGTTCCCGCTGGTCGCCCGGATCACCCGTGCCGTCGGCCTGGAACCCGACCGTACGATGCTGGCCGACCTGCTCGGTGAGATCGAGTGGGCCAAGGCGTCCCTCGTCGCCCCGACCTCCTATCCGGCGCGCATCGGCCCGGACCGTCGGGACTGCCCGGTGGACCCGGAGAAGTTCGTGAAGATCTTCGAGGGGTACGAGCAGGCCAAGGCGACCCCGGACCGGGTCCTGCTCGACTTCGACGACCTGCTGCAGTCCATGGCCGGACTGCTGGAGTCGGAGGTGGGCATCGCCGACGAGTTCCGGGAACGCTACCGCACCTTCGTCGTCGACGAGTACCAGGACGTGACCCCGCTGCAGCAGCGGCTCCTGGACGCCTGGCTCGGCCCACGGGACGACCTCACCGTGGTCGGTGACGCCAACCAGACGATCTACTCCTTCAACGGGGCGACCCCGGACCACCTGCTGCGGTTCTCCACGCGGTTCCCCGACTCCACCACGGTGCGCCTGCACCGTGACTACCGCTCGACGCCGCAGGTCGTGGATCTGGCGAACCGGGTCATCGGGCAGGCGAAGGGGAGGGCGGCCGGGACCCGCCTGGTGCTGGAGGGGCAGCGGGCGCCGGGGCCGGACCCCGAGTTCACCGAGTACCCGGACGAGACCGCCGAAGCCGACGACGTGGCCCGCCGCATCGCCGCACTGATCAGGCAGGGCGTGCCCGCTGCGGAGATCGCGGTGCTCTACCGCATCAACGCGCAGTCCGCCGCCTTCGAGTACGCCCTCGACCAGGCGGGCATCGCCTACCAGGTCAAGGGCGGCGACGGGTTCTTCCAGCGTGCCGAGATCCGGCAGGCTGTCCAGGCGCTCGGCCAGGCGGCCCGCAAGGTGCACGCCGGTGCCGACGGGCCGTCCGGCCACCTCGTCGACCAGGTCAAGGCCGTCCTGCTGCCGGTCGGCCTGACACCGGCGGAACCGGAAGGTGCCCAGGAACGCCAGCGGTGGCAGTCGCTGAGCGCCCTGGTGGACCTGGCCGCCGAGCTGGCGACGACGACCCCGGGGCTCGACCTGCCGGGGCTGATGGGGCTGCTCAAGGAGCGCGCCCAGGCGAAGAACCCGCCGCGGATGCAGGGGGTGACCCTGGCCAGCATCCACGCCGCCAAGGGCCTGGAGTGGGACGCGGTGTTCCTCGTCGGGCTCGTCGACGGCACCGTCCCGATCCGCCATGCGTTGAAGGGCTCGCACTCCGAGGACGCCATCGAGGAGGAACGCCGGCTGCTCTACGTCGGGGTCACCCGCGCCCGGGAGCACCTCCACCTGTCGTGGTCGCAGGCCCGCCAGCCCGGGGGCAAGGCGACCCGGCGACGGACACGCTTCCTCGACGGCATGGTGCCCTGGGAGGCCGAGCGCGCCGCCGCCCAGCAGGCCCTGCCGTCCCGGCAGTCGCAGCAGCGCGGCCCGAAGGCGAAACCACGGGACGCCTGCGAGAACTGCGGTACCCGCCTGACCACGCCGGAGCAGCGCATCCTCGGGTTGTGCGACGCCCACGCCGCGGAGGTCGACCAGGTCCTGGTCACCGAGCTGCGGCGGTGGCGCAGCTCCCTGGCCGGCTCGCGGGGAGTGCCCGCCTACGTGATCATGAGTGACGCGACGCTGCGTGCGGTCTGCCACCGCGCGCCGACGACCGCGCAGGAACTGGTCCAGGTGCCCGGGATCGGGCCGATGAAGGTCGATCAGTTCGGGGAGGACATCCTGGGCATCATCCGGAACTTCCGCTGACCACCGCCGGCGCGGTGTGCCGGACCGGGGCAGCCCGGCAGGACGGGCACCCCCGCAGCGCCAGCGGCGTCACCCGGGAGGTGTCCAGGGTGACCGGGTCGAGGAACCGGCGGTCCACCAGCCCGTCCAGGTGCCGCGCGTCCGTGGGCGTCCCGGCGCCCAGGGCGTCCCTGACGACCTCGGCGACGACGGAGGACGCGAGGTCGGTCAGCCCCGGCCCGGGCCGTCCGACGTTGCCGGGCGACTGGGCCCGGATCAGCCGCCACTCCGGGTCCTCGCTGAGCAGCTGGGTGTCGAGGCAGGTCAGGCAGGGGGTGGTGCCGGGCAGGACGAGTGGACCGACCACGACCCTGCCGTCGACGACACCGCAGGGCAGGTGCGGCACCCCCTGCGCCATGAGCCGGCGGGTGACGTCCTGCGGGGGAAAGAGCTGTCCGGCGAGGACGACGAGTGACTCCGGCCCCAGGCGGCCGAACGCCGGGGCACCGGGGGTGACCGTCGCGGCCGTGACACCACGGCGGAGCAGGTCCCGGAGGAGCGCGGTCGACATCGCCGCCGGGCCGGTGACGTGCACGGACGTGGCCGTGTGCGGAACGGGGCGCAGCAGGCCGGCGGACACCAGGTCGGCGAGGACACCGGCGGCGTGCTCGGCGGAGAAACCGCAGTGCCCGAGCCGGTCGACGAGCTCCGTGGCCGCCACCGGGCGCATCGATTCCCGGAGCACGAGCATCACCTGGTTGGCGGACACCCCGGTCGGCATGGTGAGCACCAGGGAATGACCGGGGAGCGTCCCGAACTGGAGGTGGTGCGGCGAACGCAGGATCAGTGACGTGGCGTCCCTCAGCATCACCATGTTCCCGCCCCCGACGACGGTCGATGTCATGTAAAATCCCCCTGACTGGCACACAAGCTCTCGACACGCACAGTGTAGCCTGCGTTCCCGGCACTGTGCAGCAGGTCGACGAGACCGCGGAAGGTGACTCATGGCAGGACGGCGGCGTACCCCCACGCGGGCGCAACTCGAAGTCGTCGACGACTTCGCCCCGGACGTCGAGATCCGCCTCTCCGCCCGTCGCGAGCGCACCATCGCCGGCCGGATGGAACGGGGCCGGGTCGTGGTCCTCGCCCCGATGTCCATGGACGCGGCGAACCTGCGGCGCAGCACCACCGACCTGGTGGAACGGATACGGCGCCGCAACAGCGCGGCTGCCGGACAGGCGTCCGACGAGGACCTGCTGCTCCGCGCGGCGGAGCTCAACGACAAGTACCTGGAGGGGCGTGCGGAGTTCCGGAGCGTGCGGTGGGTCGGGAACATGACACGCCGGTGGGCGAGCTGTTCGGTCGACACCGGCCGGATCCGGGTCTCCGACCGCCTCAAGGAGGTGCCGGGGTACGTCCTGGACTCGGTGATCATCCATGAACTGGTGCACACCTGGATCCCGGACCACGGCGCCAACTTCCACGCCTGGGCGGCGAAAGCCCCGCAGGCGGAACGCGCTGCGGGGTACCTGGAGGCCTACGGCCGGTGGGGCGTCGGACGGGGCGAGGAGTCCGGCGACGTCGACTGACTACTTGTCGTCGCTGTCCCCGGTATCCCCGTTATCCCCGTCGTCGGGGGCGTCGAAGCCCTCGTTGAGCTCGCGTTCGAGACGCTCGATCTCGCCGATGGGGTCGAAACCGGCGACCTCCTCCTGGGAGGCCAGGACGGAGTCGATGAACCCGGCGGGGGAGTCCAGGTCGGTGTCGACGGGCAGGAAGTCGGGGTGGTTCCAGATGTCGTCGCGGCGCTCGGTGCCCACCGCGACGGTCAGCCGGCGCCACAGCTCCGCGGCCTCCGAGGCCTTGGGGGCGGCCAGGCTGATCCCGACGGTCTTCACCAGCGACTCCATGCCGGGCTGGTCGTTGTCCCGGTAGACCGACCAGGCGGCCCCGATGCTGGAGGCCACCGGCAGCCGTTCACCGAGTGCCTCGCCGACGACGACGTCCACCCAGCCCTCGATGAGCGACAGGCTGGTCTCGAGCCGGACGCGGGCGTGGTCGGTCGAGGAGACGATGGTGGGGGAGAGGTCGGAGTTCTGCAGCTGCGACATCATCTCCTGCAGCTTCTCCGGGTCGCCGAGCATCTCCGGGTTGAACTCCTGGCTGGCCTCCTCCAGCGCCGAGTTGTCCAGGCTCAGTCCGGTGGCGAACTCCTCGACGTCGAGGATCACGCGCTCGACGAGCCACGGGACGTGCTGGAACAGGCGCAGGTGGGCGGCTTCACGGGCGGCGAGGTAGATCAGGGTCTCGCGACGCTCGGCGCCGAGCTTCCTGGACAGGTCGTCGAGCCGGTCCGTGGCGATGGCGGCGACGGACCCCTCCGCCAGCGGGATGCCCCACTGGGTGGACATCGCCACGCTGCCGGCCAGTTCACCGAGGGCACGCCCGAGCTGCATGCCGAAGTTCATGCCGTTGACCTGGCTGAAGATCCCCATCATCGGGCCCATCTGGGACCGGATCTCCTCGGGCATGCCCTCCATCGTGGCGTCGCCCAGCTTCTCGGCGAGGGGGTTGATGACACGCTTCCAGCGCGGGAGCGTCTCGTCAAGCCACTGCGGGCCGGTGAACGCCACGGACCCGGTTGCGCCGGCGGGCAGCGTCGTGGCCTCGTCGAGCCACAGTTCCACCAGGCGCACGGACTCGGCGACGGCCTGGCTGTCCTTGGCGGCGGGCCTGCTCTTCGCCGCGCTGCCGGACAGCTGCTGGCGTGCGATCCGTTCAGCGAGGGCGTAGTTCACCGGCCCCTGGGCGTCCGGGGAGTTCATGTCCCTGCCGAAGCCGCTCAGCATCGAGCCGAACTGGTTGAGGATGTCCCCGAGACCCGGTCCCTGCGGGCCGCCGTGACTGCCCTGGTTGCCCGGTCCGCCCTGCGGGCCGAAGAACATGCCGAACGGGTTCGCTCCGAATCCGAACGGGTCGTTGCCGGAGCGCCCGTTCTCGTTCTCCCGCCGCCGACGCTCGTCGTCGGACTCATCGTCAGGGCCGTTGGAACCGAATCCGAAATTGCTCATGCCACGAGACTACCCGGGTGTTCCCACGGGCCCCACCGTCGTCCGTGCGCTGACAGCGAACACCGCCGATGTCCGGGACGGGCTGTAAAGTGTCCGGGGTGAGTTCCAGTATCCCCCCCTACAGCGACAGCGCCGCCCCCTCCGCCTCGCCCGGCCCCTCCGGTCCGGGCGACCCGGCGTCGACCGCCGCCGGCCGACGCAGGTTCCGCACCGTGGTCGTCGGGCTGCTGCCCGTGGTGGCGTTGGTGGCGCTGCTCGCGGTCCCCACGATCCCCGGGACGGAAGTCAACCTCACGGTGCCGTTCGCCGCCGAGGGAGAGGGACCGACGTTCGACACCCTCGGTGAGGTCGACGGGACACCGGTGGTGGACGTCACCGGTACCGACGCCGAGCTGGACGAGGCGCTGTCGGAGTCGGACGGGCAGCTCAACATGACCACGGTGGCGGTGCGGACCAAGCTCAGCCTGGCCGAGACGATGAAGCGCTGGCTGGGCAGCGACGACACCATCGTCCCCGTCGAGCAGGTCATCCCGTCGGACTCCACCCCGGAGGAGGTCGCCCGGCGCAACGCCGCGGCCTTCGCCGCCTCGGAGTCCAATGCGACGGTCGCCGCGATGGGCTATCTCGGCCGTCCGTTGGAGACGACGGTCTACGAGTTGGCTGACGACGCACCCGCCGCCGGCACGCTCCGGGTGAACGACGTCATCACCGCCGTGGACGACACGGAGGTGACGCTGCCCTCCGACGTCGCCGACGCCGTCGCCGAGCACGCCCCGGGCGACGACGTCGAGCTGACGGTGCGCCGTGGACAGGACGAGCTGACCGAGACCGTCACCCTCGGCGAGGTGCCCGAGGAGCTGCGGGACGGGCCGGGGGCGTCGGCCGCCGAGGACGCCGGCGAATCGGACCGTGCCTACCTGGGGGTCACGATGGTGGCGCAGCCCGCCGGTGACCTGAAGGTCCGGTACAACCTGAAGGACATCGGCGGCCCCAGCGCCGGGCTGATGTTCTCCCTGGCCGTCGTGGACAAACTGTCCCCGGGGGAGATCAGCGGCGGCAAGTTCGTCGCCGGGACCGGGACGATCTCCGCCGACGGTTCCGTCGGCCCGATCGGCGGCATCACCCACAAGATCGCCGCCGCCGAGCACGCCGGTGCCGAGGTCTTCCTGGTCCCGGCCGGGAACTGCAGCGAGGCGACGGGACGGTCCTACGACGGCGACATCGACCTGCTGTCCGTCGACTCCCTCGAGGGTGCAGTCGACGCCTTGGAGAAGTACAACAACGGGGACGACGCCCCGACCTGCGGCTGAACTCAGTCCTCGAAGGTGTAGCGCAGCATCGAGGTGACGCCCGGGGCGATCTCCGCCCCGTCCAACCCGCCGAGCAGCTCCACCTTGTCCTCGGCGAACGGGTCGGCGTCGAGGTCGTCCTCGGACGGGCGCAGCTGGAGCAGCGTCCGGTCGGGGCCGCCGTCGATGACCCCGGTGAAGATCCGTGCCTGACGCGGTGTGGACTCCGGGTCCGCGGAGTTGCGGAACATGATCTCCTGCGCCAGGACCGCCCCGACGACGACCTCCGGCCAGCGGACCGTGGCGATGTACTCGCCGAGTTCGTCGGACCCCGGGCGGATGTGGTCCGGCAGGTCGTCCTGGACGACCAGGGCGAGCGGCGCGTCGGCGTCGTCGCCGTCGTTGTCCCCGGACGCGATGGCGTCCTGGACGAGCTCGGCCGGCACCAGCGCGAACAGCGTGGCGGGACGGTCCCAGCCTTCGGCGTGGACGAAATCCACGGCTTCGCGGAGGGCGGCGTTGAGCGGGCGGATATCGCCCGGGGGGTTACTGGCGTTCATCTAGGAGGGCCTCACGGTGACGGCGGCAGGGTGCGGACAGTAGTCTAGACCCAGACAGTTTTGTCGTCGGCATCCGACAGTCCGTGCATCTGGCGTCATCCCCGCCGGAACCCGGGGTCGGCCCGACTCTCATGACCGACAGCAGGAGAGAACTGAACCCTTGAGCATCCCGGAGATCCCAAAACCAGGACGCAGATCGAAGATCCTCGGCACCGTCGCCGTCGTGATCGCTCTGCTCTTCTTCCTTGTCCCGGTCCTGGTCTCGAACTACACGGAACTGCAGTGGTTCCGGTCGATCGACTTCCAGGCCATTTTCTTCAGCGTCCTCGTGACCCGGGTGATTCTGTTCATCGTGTTCGGGTTCGTGGCCGCCGCCATCGTCTGGGGCGCCTGCTTCGCGGCGTTCCGGGCGGCGCCGAAGGAGTCCGACTTCCCCGACATCTCGGAGATCGGCCTCGGCGGCGGTGACTCCCCGCTGACGGTGAACCGGGCCGAGATCCGTAAGGCGATCCGCCCCTTCCTCGTCATCGTCCCGCTGATCGCCGGTGTGGTCACCGGCATGGTCGCGCAGGGTAACTGGCGGTCCGTCCGGCTGTTCCTGTCCGGCGGCGACTTCGGAATCAAGGACCCGCAGTTCCAGATGGACCTGGGGTTCTACGCCTTCACCCTGCCGATGCTGACCTTCGTGCTGGGGACACTGTCCCTGCTGGTCATCGTCGCGTTCCTGGTGAACCTGCTGGCGCACTACCTGCTCGGGACGATCAGCACGGGTAACCCCCGTGTCGGGGAGAAGGCGCGGATCGGGACCCCCGCCCGCCGGCAGCTGGCGATCATCGCCGGCATCTGGATGCTGCTCAAGGCGGTCGACTACTGGTTCCAGCGCTACGCCCTGCTGAACAACCGGCACGAGACCTTCACCGGTGGTTCCTACACCGACATCAACGCGATTCTGCCGGCGAAGATCCTGCTGCTCGTCGTGTCGCTGTTCGTCGCCGCCATGTTCTTCAGCTCGATCCTGCTGAAGGACCTGCGGATCCCGGCCCTCGCCGTGGCACTAATGGTCGTCGCCAACCTGGCCATCGGGGTCGGTTGGCCCGCGGTGATGGAGCAGTTCTCGGTCAACCCGAACCGTGCCGAGAAGGAGCGGGAGTACATCGCCCGGAACATCGAGTCCACGCGTCAGGCGTACGGCATCGAGACGGCGACGGACAGTGCCCGCGACGGTTACGAGAACCCGGACGGCCAGGTCGTCTACGAGCGCAACTGGGGTGGACAGACCTCCGGTGACGCCAGCGAGCGCCGCTCGATCGCCGACGACGACGCGACCCTGTCGAACATCCGCCTCCTGGACCCGGACGTGCTGGCACCGACGTTCACCCAGCAGCAGCAGCTGCGGAACTTCTACGGCTTCCCCGAGGAGCTCTCGGTGGACCGTTACGAGGTCGACGGCGAGATGCGCGACTTCGTCGTCGCGGCCCGTGAGATCGACCCGAACGCGCTGTCGGGCAACCAGACCGACTGGATCAACCAGCACACCGTCTACACCCACGGCAACGGCTTCATCGCCGCGCCGGCGAACACCGTGGACGAGGTCGCGCAGGACGCGGCGTCGGCACGTGGCGGTTACCCGATCTACACCGTCGCCGACCTCCAGAACATGGAGGCCGAGCGGCAGACCGGCGAGCTGGACCTCGAGATGGAACAGCCCCGTATCTACTTCGGCCCGGTCATCGCCGGCGCTGACGCGGTCAACGCCGACTACGCCATCGTCGGTGACGACGGGTCCGGCACCCCGCGTGAGTACGACACGGACAACTCCGAGTACACCTACACAGGCAGCGGGGGAGTGGATGTCTCGAACATCTTCCACCGTGCGATGTACGCCGCGAAGTTCCAGGAGATGAACATCCTCCTGTCGGACGTCATCGGCGACGAGTCGAAGATCCTCTACGACCGTGACCCCCGTGAGCGCGTCCACAAGGTCGCGCCGTGGTTGACCACGGACTCGAAGACCTACCCGGTCGTCATCGACGGCAGGATCAAGTGGATCGTGGACGGGTACACCACCCTCGAGAACCTGCCGTACTCCGAGCGCACCCAGCTCGACGCCGCCACCGAGGACGCACTGACCGAGGACCCGGCGTCGCAGCAGCGCGCCGTCACCAACGACGTCAGCTACATCCGTAACTCGGTCAAGGCCGTCGTCGACTCCTACGACGGCTCGGTCGACCTCTACGAGTTCGATGAAGAGGACCCGGTGCTCAAGGCGTGGGAGGGTGTCTTCCCCGACGTCGTGAAGCCGAAGGAGGAGATCAGCGACGAGCTGATGGACCACCTGCGGTACCCGGAGGACCTGTTCAAGGTCCAGCGTGAACTGATCGCGAAGTACCACGTCGACGACCCGGGGACCTTCTTCACCAACGACGCCTTCTGGTCCGTCCCCGGTGACCCGACGGCACCCGAGCGCGGTCAGGAGCTCGCCCAGCCGCCGTACCACGTGGTGGCCACGGACCCGGAGACCAACCGGCCGAGCTTCCAGCTGATCACGCCGTTCCGCGGTCTGCGCCGTGAGTTCCTCGCCGCACACATGACGGTCAGCTCCGACCCGGAGACCTACGGGCGGATCCATGTCCGGCAGCTGCCGACGAACACCCAGACGCAGGGTCCGAAGCAGGCGCAGGACACGATGATGTCCTCCGACGAGATCGCCCGGGAGCGCACCCTGCTGGAGGGTACGAACACCCTGACCAACGGCAACCTGCTGACCCTGCCGGTCGGTGACGGCCAGATCCTGTACGTGGAGCCGGTGTACTCGCAGCGTGCCGACCAGGAGTCGGCGTTCCCGAAGCTGCTGCGCGTGCTGGTGAGCTACAACGGGTCGGTCGGCTACGCGCCGACGATCAGTGAGGCTCTCGAGCAGGTGGGCATCGACCCGGACGCGGCGACGGAGATCGCCGAGTCCGGTGGTGAGGCCGCCGACGAGAACGCCGCGGCCGCCGGAGGGGACGACTCCGACAGCGATTCGGACTCGACGACCACGTCGTCGCCGACGAGTACCTCCGAGGCACCGTCGTCGGGCAGTGGGTCGGGCTCGAACGGCGGCTCCGAGCCGACAGACGAGCAGCTGTCCGCGATCCGCGACGCCATGGACCGGGTGAACGACGCCCGCGAGAACGGCACCTTCGAGGAGTTCGGACGGGCCCTCGACGCCCTCGATGAAGCGGTGGGCGCCGCACAGTAGTCCGCATCAGTCCGTGACACCCTGTCCTCCGCCGGGTGAACAGCGGGGCAGCGCACCGGGAAACCCCCGGTGCGCTGCATTTTTGTCTGGGTGGGAAGTGGCGCGGAGACACGATTTCACATTCTCGGCACTCCGCGTTACACTAATGGAGTCGCTGAGAGAGCGGGACGGAAAAGTCCGGTTCTGATCAGTTACCCGTCGCGGGGTGGAGCAGCTCGGTAGCTCGCTGGGCTCATAACCCAGAGGTCGTAGGTTCGAATCCTGCCCCCGCTACTAGGAAAGAAAGTGCAGGTCACCGGAGAAATCCGGTGGCCTGCACTTCTGCGTATGGACCGTTGGCGGGCCGTTTATCCGGCGGGGGTCGGAGCCTGGCTGCGTCCAGCCTCCCGATATTACACCCCATAAGCCGGTGTTAGGAATCTGACCAGGGCGTTTGTGTGGATAGCATACTTATGGAGTGCGAAGGTCGCAGTCGGCTTGGTTCTGTGGGCCGGCAGTAGGCATTTCTTCCCGGATCCACTGAATGTTCACATCCCGTACACCGCCGCGACGTACGATTACCTGGCCGGGAACAGTTCCGGGTGCCCTGTGGGGCTTGACTGACTGAGGAGAACGCGGTGTCGCCGTCCGCCCGCCAGACAACCATCCGCCGAATGGCCTGCGCCAGTATCGCACCAGCACTGACCGTGGCATTAGCGGCCGGGGTGGGTGTTGTCCCGGCCGGTGCGGCCCCGGTGCCGGACATGGTGGGGGAGTACCTGCCCGCCACGCTCCCGCCGGTGCAGCACCCGGGCGCACCGGTCCCGAAGCCGTTGTCCCCGGCCGACTACGGGTGGTACATCTCTGACCTCAGCTCCTACAACGGCGGCATCTACTACGACGTCGTGAGCGGTTTCGACGACCTCCGCGCGCACCACCCGGAGGTGATGAAGGAGAACCTCGACACGGTCGTGGAGGTCAACAACAACGCCGACGCGGAGACCGTGCGCCGGGCCCAGGTCGACGCCGCCGCCGACGACGGGGACCTGATGACCGCGCTCTCGGACGCGTTCGGCTCCACCCTCGGTGGGGAGCTGCGCACCGCGCTCCGGGAGAACCGGCTGCCGGTGACGCGGGCGCTGATGGACTCCGGGTACCTTTCACGCGCGGGCGGACTGGCGAGTTCGACCTTGATCGAGAAGCAGATCTTCGGCTACGACCGGCCGTTCATCGTGGCGCCCGACCGGATCACGAAGCACACCGGTGGCGGTAACGAGGACCTCTACGACCTCGAGGACTCGCCGTCCTTCCCGTCCGGGCACACCAACCAGGCCGTCTGGACGACGACGCTGCTGGCGGTCCTGCTGCCGGAGTTGGCGCCCCAGCTGCTGGCCCGCGGTGCGGAGGCCGGGTACAACCGCATGGTGATGGGTGTGCACTACCCGCTGGACGTCGCGGGCGGCCGGATGACCGGGCAGGCCGCGGCCGCGGACCGGTGGAACGACCCGCGGATGCGGGAGGTGCTCACACGTGCCGGGGACGAGATCCGTGCGGAACTGGAGTGGCGCACCGGGACGTCCCTGGCGGACGCGGTCGCCGCGGACACCCCCTACCGGACGACTGCGGCGGCGGTGGAGGAGTACACCGAGAGGATGACCCACGGGCTCACCAGGATGGACGACGCCGACCGTGCGGCCGTCGTGCCGCAGGGCGCCCCGGAACTGTTGGTGACGGCGTTCCCGCACCTGGACTGGGGACAGCGCGCCCGGGTCCTGGCGGCGACGGCTCTGCCGGCGGGCTACCCGTTGGACGACCCGTCGCGGTCGGGTCGCGAGGCCGGGGGGTGGCAGCGGATCAACCTCGCCGCCGCCTTCACCGCCGACGTCGAGGTGGGTCAGGGCGGTGCGATGACCGTCAACGGTCGTCCGGCCTGACCCTGCAGACACCGACACCCCCACCGATGGTGGGGGTGTCGTCGTTCCCGGGCAGTCTCAGGCGGAGGCAGCGGCCGGGTCCTGCTCCGGGGCCTCCGCGGGGGTGGCCTCCGGCTCCGTGGCGGTGAACTGTTTCACCAGGAGCACGGTCACCGCGGAGACCACCGTGCCGGCGACCACGGCGATGATGAAGCCCCACCAGTTCTCCATCAGCGGCATGACCCAGATACCGCCGTGGGGTGCGCGGCTGCCGACCTCGAAGGCCATGGACAGGGCACCGGTCACGGCGCCACCGACCATCATCGAGGGGATGACGCGCAGGGGGTCGGCGGCGGCGAAGGGGATCGCACCTTCGGAGATGAAGGACGCGCCCAGCAGCCACGAGGACTTGCCGTTCTCGCGTTCGACGTTGCTCCACATACTCGGACGCAGCGTCGTGGCCAGGGCCAGTGCCAGGGGCGGCACCATACCGGCGGCGATGACGGCGGCCATCACCTGGAACGCGGCGGTGTCACCGGTGGACAGTCCCGCGGTGGCGAAGAGGTAGGCGGACTTGTTCACCGGCCCACCCAGGTCGAAGCACATCATCAGCCCGATGATCAGGCCCAGGATGACCGCGGAGGACCCGGACATGTCGGCCAGCCAGTTCTGCAGGGTCTCCATCAGCGCGGCCAGGGGACGTCCGAGGACGAGGAACATGGATGCGGCGGTGACGAGGGTGGCCAGCAGCGGGATGATCACCACGGGCATCATCGAGCCGAGCCAGCGCGGGACCTTCCAGGTCTGGATCCACATCGCGACCAGGCCGGCGATGATGCCGGTGATCAGGCCGCCGATGAAGCCGGCGCCGACGAGGACGGACACGGCGCCACCGACGAAGCCCGGCACGATGCCGGGGCGGTCGGCCAGGGCGTAGGCGGTGTAGCCGGACAGCGCGGCGACGAGGAAGCCCATCGCCGTCGTACCGCCGCCGAAGAAGACCGCGCCGAGGTACAGCATGAGGCCGGAGCGGTCGGTCATCTCGATCTCGGAGCCGTCGAGGGTGTACGGCAGGTGCCCCGGCAGGTTCCACAGGGAGAACTCCTGGACCACGGTGTCCCAGACGTTGGACACGTTGTACCCGCCGATCACGAAGCCGAGGGCCATGAGCAGACCACCGGCGGCGACGAAGGGCACCATGTAGGAGACACCGGTCATGACGGACTGCTGGATGCGCCGGCCCCAGCCGACGCTCGTGTCGCCGTCACCACCGTCGCCGTCACCGTCGTCGGACGAGCCGCTGGCGGACACCCGGGGCGGGTTCTCCGCCGTGGACGCGGCGATCGCGCGGTCGATGAGTTCGTCGGGGTCGGAGATGCCCTTCTTCACCGGCACGTCGACGACGGGCTTGCCGGCGAAGCGGGCGATGTCGCGGATCCCCACACCGTGGGCGAAGATCACCGCGTCGGCCCCGTCGATCTGCGCGGCGGTGAGTTTGTCGCCCCCGGAGGAGCCCTGGGTCTCGATGACGAGCTCGACGTCGTCCCTGGCGTCGGCGGCCTGGGTGAGGGCGTCAGCGGCCATGTAGGTGTGGGCGATGCCGGTGGGGCAGGACGTGACGCCGACGAGTTTCACGGTCCGCGGCGCTGCAGCGGGGCTGGCGGCGGCAGCGTCGGCACCGTCGGCGTCGTCGGCAGCGGCGGGTGTGGCCTTCTTCGCCTTCTTCTTGTCCAGGACCGCGGTGACCAGGGAGACGATCTCCTCCTCCGACTCCGCCGAGCGCAACGCGGCGACAAAGTCCTTCTTCACCAGGGCGCGGGCCAGGGTACTCAGCACCTTCATGTGTGCGCTGCCGGCTCCCTCGGGGGCCAGGATCATGAAGACCAGGTCGGTGCCCAGCGGATTGCCCTGGTTGTCGGTCTCGTCGGACCCGAAGTCGGTGGGCGTCCGCAACCGGGCGAAGCCGAGGGACGGCCCGTCGACGGCGGTGGTGCGGCAGTGGGGGATGGCGATACCGCCGGGGAGTCCGGTGGCGGCCTTCTCTTCACGGGCGTGGATGTCGGCGAGGAGCTGGGTCGTCTCGGAGGCACGTCCTGCGGCGACCTGGAGGTTCGCCAGTTCGGTGAGGACCGCGTCCTTCTCCGCCGGGAGGTCGGCGTCGAGGGAGACGAGTTCGGGGATGATGACTGGGCGGTCGTCCGGACCGCCCGTGGTGGGTGTGGTCATGGTCATACTCTCCTTGCGTCGGGGAGGACGGTGGGAAGGTCGGCGGGTCGGGGGAGGGTGGTCCCCGGCAGGGTGACGGCGGTGGAACCGTGGGCGACGGCGAGGGCGAGCCGCGCCGGGGCGTCCGCACCCCGGACGGCGCCGATGACGTAGCCGGCGAGAGTGGAGTCGCCGGCTCCGACGGTGGATACGGCGGTGACCGACGGGCTCGGACAGAACCAGGCCGCCACGTCCCTGTCGGCACCGTCGGTGCGTTCGTCCCTGGTGACCAGCAGTGCGCCGGCGGGCCCGAGGGAGACGAGTGCGGCGCCGAAGCCTCGGGCGATGAGCGTGGAGGCCGCCTCGACGACGGCGGAGAGGTCGCCGTCCGCGGCGGCCCGTTCCATCGCGTCGCCGTCACCGCCGACGACCTGCGCCAGTTCATGGGAGTTCGGTTTGACCAGGTCAGGTGCCGCGGCGGGGTTCCGGTCCGAGAGGTCGACCAGGGCGGCCAGGGCGGCGTCGGAGGTGTCGACGGCGACGCGGAACCCCTGTTCGTGCGCGGTGGCGGTCATCCTGGCGTACCAGTCGTCGGGGAACCCGGGTGGGAGGGACCCGGCGAGCACCACCCAGTGGGGGCCCGGCACCCCCTGGGCGGTCACGTCGGACAACGTCTGTTCCACCGCGTCCGACAGGGCACGGCCGTCGGCGGAGGCGTCACCGGGTGAGTTGATCTTGGTGGTGACGCCGTCACCGTCGGTGAGGGTGAGGTTCACCCGCACTCCGCCGCCCCCGACGAAACGGACGGGGACCCCGCCGTCCCGGACCAGGTCGGCGAAGTGGCCGTGGGCGTCGGCGGGGACAACGGCGAGTACCTCGTCGCCGGCGTGGTGGACCACGGTGGCGACGTTGACGCCCTTCCCGCCGGCCTGGTCGGTGCCGGAGACGACCCGGTTGACGCCGCCGACGTCCAGCGGGCCGGGGAGCCGCTGGGTGCGGTCGATACTGGGGTTGGGGGTGACGGTGATGATCACGTGTGGATCACGTCCATTCCTTCATGTCGGAGGCCGGTGATGACGGGGTTGTCGGAGGGGGCGTCGGTGATGAGGACGTCGATGTCGGCGGAGGTGCCGAAGGAGCACAGGAGTTCCTCCCCGAGTTTCGCCTCGTCGACGAGCGCGATGCGTCGGCGGGCGGCTTCCGTCATCGCGTGCTTCGTCTGCGCCTCGGCCTGGTCGGGGGTGGAGAAGCCGAAGCCGGCGGTGATTCCGTTGGCTCCGAGGAAGGCCACGTCCGCACGCAGGCCACGCAGTGCGGTGACGGTGTCGGAGCCGACGACGGACTGGGTGATCCCGCGGACCCGGCCGCCGACGAGGTGGAGGCGGTTGGGTGACGAGGCCGGCGACTCCAGCGACAGCTGGTAGGCCAGGAGCACCGAGTTGGTGATGACGGTGAGGTCGGGGCGCTCGGCGAGGTGCTGGCCGAGCACGGCGGTGGTGGTGCCGGAGTCGACGATGACCGACCCGCCGGTCGGCGGGAAGTGTTCGGCCGCGGCCGCGGCGATCCGGGCTTTGGCGTCGCGGGAGGTCGTCGTCCGTGCGGCGACGGTGTTCTCGTCACCGCTGTGCGTCCGGTAGGGGACCGCGCCGCCGTGGACGCGGGTGAGCCGCTGCTGGCGTTCCAGCACATCGAGGTCGCGGCGGATCGTCTCGGCGGAGACGCCGTAGCGTTCGGCGAGTTCGGACACGGAGATCCCACCCCGGTCCTGGATCTCGCCGGCGATCACGTCCTGCCGTTGTGGCGCGTACATGTCTCCAGTATCTGTGGGAATGTGTGGGAAGTCAACGGTTATATGGTCATGTGAATGTGGTTTTGTGGCAGACCGGGCATAAACGGTCACTGCGTCGCTCCGTTGCAGTGCACTGCGCGTGACCGGCGGGGGTGGCGTCGGCACCGGTCTCGCGGAACCGGTGGGGCGGCCCGGGCGCGGGAGGATAGGCTGGCGGGAGACACCGACGTGCCGTGTCCACGTCCGGCGACTCCGTCGCCCCGGGACACGGCCCCGCATGAGAGAAGAAATGGTTCAGATGCCCCTCCGGTCCCTTCGCAGGCTCGCCGTCGCCACGGCCGCTGCCGCCGCCACCGTCCTCGCCGGAGCCGCGGTCGCCCCGTCGGCAAGCGCACTCCCCTCGGTGGACAGCGTTGTCGGTCAGGCTGTCGATCAGGCTGTCGACGATCTCCTCACCGCCACCGGGGAGCCCGGACCCCACCGCATCGACGGCCAGTACTTCACCTCACCCGGGGTCCCCGCCGCCGCGGAGGACATCCGGCCGACAGTCCTCGTCGGCCCGTCCACCCCGCTCATCGTCGGCGGGGCGGTCTGCACCGCCACCGCCGCAGGGTACGATGCGGCCGGCAACGCCGTCGCCGTCACCGCAGGCCACTGCGGTGCGCCGGGTGACGAGGTCCGCTCCGCCGACGACCCGGAGGGTACCGTCGTCGGCACCTTCCAGCGCCGCGGTGCGGTGGACAACGGGGTGATCCTGCTGAACGGCAACGCACAGGTCACCAGCGCCTACAACGCCGCGGTCCTCCACAGCGCCGGCGGCCCGCTGCCCGGTGCCGGGGCACAGGTCTGCAAGACCGGCATCGCGACCGGGACCTCCTGCGGGCCGGTCGTCGTCACCGGGAGCCCCGGCTTCGCCATGCACGTGTGCTCCTCGCACGGGGATTCCGGCGCCCCGGTCTACGCCGGTGGGCGACTCGTGGGTCTGCTCAGCGGCGGTTTCGCGGGTGTGCCGTCCTGCCGTACCCCGCTGCAGGGCCCCCTGCACTCCCCGGTGACGGCGGTGACGTGGGACGCGGTCGTCGCCGAGATGAACTCCGTCGGCGGCGTCGGCGCCGGGTTCCACCTGGCCTGACCTGCCCCCGGGGGAGGCAGGAGTGGTTAGGCGCCGAGCCGTCCGCGGCCGAGCTGGAGCAGCGCGTTGGCGATGGCGACACCCTCGGGTCCGAGTTCCTCGCGGAACTGGTTGAGGATCGCTGTCTCCCTCGAGTACACCAGTTTCGTCCCCCCGGAGGCCGTCCTGGTGCGCCCGATCAGCTTCGAGATCTCCGACCGGCGCTTGACGGAGGCGATGATGGTCTGGTCCAGTTCGTTGATCTCCTTGCGGTAATCCTGGATCTGGGCGTCGGACAACGGATCATCGGTCCCGCTGGAGAACTCCACGTCGTTTGTCATGGCCCTGATTCTACGTCTGTACCGGGTTGTAGGGTGAACATGACCCCTACCGACAGGAGAACACGACAGTGATTCCGGGCCAATCCGACGCCTTCGACGAGATCCCCCTCCCCGCGGAACCCGCGCCGGGACCGTGGGACGGTCAGGACGGCTTGTGGGAACCGCCGCCCGACGAGGACGACCAGCCTCCGGAGGACGCCGCGGCGATCCTGGCGGAGATGGCGGAGACCGCGTCCCACCTGGCACCGCTGCCGGAGTACCCTGTCCCCGTGCACGACCGGGCGCCGGCCGCCTCGTCCGGGGTCGACGGCCAGGGCAGGGTACACGGCGGGGTACACGGCGGGCTGCAGGGCAGGGTGATGAGCCCGCAGACCCGCGACCAGCTGCTCGAGGGGCTGAACCCGGCCCAGCGTGAGGCGGTGACCCACACCGGCTCCCCTCTGCTCATCGTCGCCGGTGCCGGATCGGGCAAGACCAGTGTGCTCACCCGTCGCATCGCCTGGCTGCTGGCCGGGGGAGTGGCGCCGTGGCAGGTCCTGGCGATCACCTTCACCAACAAGGCCGCCGCCGAGATGCGGGAACGTATCGCCGGGCTGGTGGGGCCGGCGGCGGAACGGATGTGGGTGTCCACGTTCCACTCGGTGTGCGTGCGTATCCTGCGGGCCAACGCCCAGCTCGTCGACGGGTTGAACTCGAACTTCACCATCTACGACTCCGACGACATGAAGCGTCTGGTCACCATGATCCTCCGGGACCGGAGCCTGGACGCCAAGGAGTACGCCCCACGGGCGGTCCTCAGCGTGATCTCGAACTGGAAGAACGAGCTCCAGGGGCCCGAGGAGGCGCTGCGGGAGGCGCAGGAGGACGGTAACCGCCACCGCGAGACCGTCGCCCAGGTGTACCGCGAGTACCAGGTGCGGCTGCGGCAGGCCAACGCCGTCGACTTCGACGACCTCATCGGTGAGGTCGTCGGACTGCTGCGGAACAACCGGGGTATCGCCGACCACTACCGGCGCCGTTTCCGGCACATCCTCGTCGACGAGTACCAGGACACCAACCACGCCCAGTACGTGCTGGTGTCCACCCTGGTCGGTGACAGCGCCGATGTGGATGGGTCAGGTGGCGCCGGTGAGCCCGGCGAACTCTGCGTGGTCGGTGACGCCGACCAGTCGATCTACGCCTTCCGCGGTGCGACGGTGCGCAACATCGAGGAGTTCGAACGCGACTACCCCCACGCCCGGACGATCCTGCTGGAGCAGAACTACCGGTCGACCCAGAACATCCTCTCCGCGGCCAACGCGGTGATCGCCCGGAACCAGGGCCGGCGGGACAAGAACCTGTGGACCGATTCCGGCGAGGGCGACCTGATCGGTGGATACGTCGCCGACAACGAGCATGACGAGGCGAGGTTCATCGCGCAGACCATCGACGAGCTCGTCGACCGCGGGGAGGCGTCCTACGGCGATATCGCGGTGATGTACCGGACGAACAACTCCTCGCGTGTCGTCGAGGACGTCCTGGTGCGTTCCGGCCTGCCCTACCGGGTCGTCGGCGGCACCCGCTTCTACGAGCGCAAGGAGATCCGCGACATCGTCGCCTACCTCAAGGTGCTGGACAACCCCGACGACACGATGGGACTGCGGCGCATCATCAACACGCCGCGCCGCGGCATCGGCGACCGTGCGCTGTCCCAGGTGAGGGTGCACGCAGAGAACATCGGCGTGAGCTTCGCCGACGGGCTCGCCGCGGCAGGCCGTGGCGAGGTGCCCGGGCTCAGCGGCCGCGGACGCAACGCCATCGCCGGGTTCCTCGAGATGATGGACGCGCTGCGCACCGAGGTCGACGCAGCGGTGATGCGCACCTCGGACGGCGAGTCGCTGGGCATCCCCGATGTCGGGGCGATCGTCCGGGCCGTCCTGGACGCCACGTCCTACGACTCGGAGCTCGAGTCGTCGAACGACCCGCAGGACGGGACCCGGTTGGACAACCTCAACGAACTGGTGTCCGTGGGGCATGAGTTCTCCCAGGAGGCGGCGAACCTCGCCGCCTACGAGGCCATGCCGTCCCAGGCGTCGTCCGCGACGGAACCGACGGAACCGACCGGGTCGGCGGTGTCCGCCGCGTCCGGTGCCGCCGAGGACGCCGTGCTGGCGGAAGGCGAGCCGGAGCCCGGCAGTCTGCAGGCGTTCCTGGAGCGGGTCAGTCTCGTCGCCGACGCCGACCAGCTCCCGGCCGAGGAACAGGACATGGTCACCCTGATGACCCTCCACACCGCCAAGGGGCTCGAGTTCCCGGTCGTCTTCCTGACCGGCTGGGAAGACGGCCAGTTCCCCCACATGCGGGCGCTCGGGGACCCGACCGAGCTCTCCGAGGAGCGGCGTCTGGCCTATGTCGGGATCACCCGCGCACGGAAGCGGCTCTACCTCACCCGCGCGATGACCCGCTCCAGCTGGGGTACCCCGCAGAACAACCCGCCGTCGCGGTTCCTCGGCGAGATCCCCGGTGAGCTGGTGGACTGGATCCGGGAGGAGCCGGCACCGGCCTGGTCGGACAGTTGGGGGGCGTCGGGCGGGTACGCCGACGGCACGAGTTTCGGTGGTGGCGGCTGGTCCACGCCGGGGAGCTCGCGCCGCGGTACACCGAAGAAGTCCCCGTCGGCGTCCCGGTCCTCCGGGGTCCTGCGCTCGTCAGGCAAGCAGCTCGAGCTGGAGGTCGGTGACCGGGTGAACCACGACAAGTACGGCCTGGGCACGGTGAAGAGCGTGGACGGCCAGGGGGCGCGTGCCACCGTGATGATCGACTTCGGCAGCAACGGTACCGTGCGGCTCATGCTCATCGGTGGCGTGCCGATGGAGAAGCTGTAGGGGCCCGGCGCCCGGGGTAACGGAAAACCCGCCGTCGTTCCCGGGGAGGCGGGACAGACGGCGGGTGTTCAGCCGGTGTTGATGACGGCGGAGGGGAGGAGGGTCAGAGCTCGACGCCACGCTCACGGAGCCACGGCTCCGGGTCGACGGCGTTGCCCTCGGTGGGGTAGACCTCGAAGTGGACGTGCGGGCCGGTGGAGAAGCCCTCGTTGCCGATGCCGGCGATCTTCTGGCCGGCCTGGACCTGCTGGCCGACGGTGACGTCGATGGTGGCCATGTGTCCGTAGACAGTGATGGTGCCGTCGTCGTGCTTGATGCGGACCCAGTTACCGAATCCGGAGGCCGGGCCGGCGTCGATCACGGTGCCGGCCATCGCGGCGACGATCGGGGTGCCCATGGCGTTGGCGATGTCGATGCCCTTGTGCATGGTGCCCCAGCGCATCGCGAAGGGGGAGGTGTAGCTGCCCTCGGCGGGCTTGACGACCTGCGGGGCGCGGGAGAGCAGGTCGGCGGCGGCGCGCTCGGCGTCGAACTCGAGGGCGCTGGAGAGCTGTGCGGAGAGGTTGTCGATCTGGGTGGTCTGCGGCAGGGCCAGGATCTGTGCGGCGGCGGCGTCGACGTCGGCACCGCCGGCGCTGCTGCCGGCACCCTGTGCCAGGACCTCGGTATTCGAGGCCAGCGAGATGTCGCTGGTGTCCTGACCGTCCCGGTCGGCGGACTCGTGCACGGTGGCGGCACCTGCACCGGTGGCACCGGCGGCGGCGACGCCCGTGGCGGCGATCGCGACGAACGCCATCCGACGCTTTGCAGCGGTGTCCAGCTTGCGGTGGGCTCCGCCTCGCCGTGCAACAGTCATTCTCTGTGAACCTCTCCGTAGTCTTGCTCTCGTGCCGTTACCCGATCAGTTTCAAATCGTGACCGGATCGTTATCAACGAGACGTAACACTATCGGGACGCGACGTCCCGGGCAAGCCACTTCGCCAAAAAGGTCACGAATCGGTATCGGTGAAACGGGGCCTGAGGGGGGTGCGGGGTCGATACGCTTTCATAACGGGCAGGTCACGGGCGGGGTGTGACTGGTGTGACGGGGGTAGGTGTGATGTAGCGCTCGTCGGTGGGCGTGCCTGACCGGTGAGTGTCCCCGTGTTGTGCACAATGGGACAGGTGAGTAACGAATCCCAGCGACCGACTTCGAGACGACAGCGGCCCCGCCGTGGGACCAGACGAGGTCCGGACGCTCGGCGGCGCGACCCGGGACGCGACCCGGGGTGGGGCGCGTCCACCGCGACCACCGGTTCCGAACGGTTCGTGGCAGGGGAGAACGGACGGGTCCCGTCCCGCGCCACCGGTGCCGCCCGTGCCGCCACCGCAACCCCGCCGGGGGCGCAGGACGGCGCGGCGCCGGTCGTCGAGGCGCGCGGCGTCCGCGGCGCCCTGGCGTCCTGGTGGGGGCTGTGGGGCCCGCACGTCCGCCGGTTCGCCCCCACCGTCCTGGTCAGCCATGCGGTGACGTTGGCCGTCGCGATCGCTCTCGCGGTCGTCGTCGGTATCGGCGAGACGTTCACCGCGGTCCCGGCGATGGTCGGGTCCTTCTGGATGGTCGCCAACCTCGCCCCGGTGGAGTTCGCCGGGGCGCAGCTGGGCATTGTCCCCCTGCTGCCGGCGGCGTTGATCGTCCTCGTCCATTCGCGCAGGATCCGTGTCACCTGCGGTACCCAGATCACCGTCCGTAACATCAGGGTCTTCGCGGTGCTGGCTGTCACGGTGCCGGTGATCCTCACGGTGCTCGCGTGGCTGGTGCTCTGGGACGCCTCGAAGGTCTTCGACATCGCGCCGCCGAACCTGGCGCTGGCTGTGGCGACCACGGCCCTGTTGAACGGTGTCGTGTTCGTGCTGGGGCTGGGGCCGAAGGTCTGGCGTGCCCTGCTGCTGCGCCGGGGTCTGCCGACATGGCCGGTGGAGTCGGTGCGGTTGGCCGGCGCCTTCGTGCGGTGGATGCTGGTCGCCGGGCTGGTGGCCGTCCTGGTGCAGCTGGTGATCAACATCTCCTCGTTCACCGACGCCTACACGATCGCCCCGGACACCTGGGGGAAGGTCGGGCTGAGCGTCCTGTCGGTGCTCTACGTGCCGAACCTGGCTGTCGGGGCGGCCGGTGTGCTCATGGGCAGTGAGATGCATCTCGGCGACGCCTCGGCGTCGCTGTTCGCGGTCACCAACGCCAACTTGCCGCCGTTGCCGGTGCTTGCCGCGATGCCCCATTCGGGGATGCGGTTCGGCGAGTTCCTCCTGGTGGTCCCGGCCGTGGTGGCCATCGTGATCGTGTACCGGTTCTTCAGCACGCGCACCTTCGTGGAGTCGCCGGTGTTCACTGCTCTCGGCGCAGGGGTGGCGTCGGGCGTGCTGGGGCTGCTCGTGAGCCTGGCGGCGGGTGGCACGCTCGGGGTCTACGGCGCAGCCGGGCCCCTGCTGTGGCTGACGCCGTTGGTCTTCGCCTGCTGGATCCTGGTCCCGGCGTTCCTGGTGCTCGCTTGGGGGCAGTGGCAGGGGGCACGCGTCCGGGAGACCGCGGCGGAGGAACCGGAAGATACAGAGGATACAGAGGACGCGAAAGATACGGAGGACATAGAGGACTCGGGATACGCGGACTATGCCGACTACGCCGACTACGCCGGGGATGCCGAGGAGCCGGAGGACGCTGCGTCCACTGCGGACGCCGAGTCCACCGAGTCCACCGAGTCCACCGAGAATGCCGACGACGGGACGGAACCGGACGAGCCCGACGAACCCGACGACACGACGGACGGGGACACCGCCGTTCCGGGGGAGCGGAAGGACACCGACGTCGAGGACGAGAACCCGACACAGTAAACTGGCCCATCGTGAGTGAGCCCGTAACTTCCGCACCGACCGGTGGACCCGCCGGAGGCGGTGCCGTGCCTACCGCCACGACAGCGGGGGAGACGGTGGGCCGTACGGTCCGGGGCAGGGGCGGTGCCCTCCGGGTCGTCGTCCTGGCGTCGGGCAGCGGCACGCTGCTGCAGGCCATGCTGGACGACCTGGGCCCGTCCGTCGAGATCGTCGCCGTGGGCGCGGACCGGCCGTGCGCGGCACTGGAGCGGGCCGCCCGCGCCGGGGTCGCGGTGTTCCGGGAGGACTACAACCCGGACCGGGTCGCCGACTACGACCGTCAGGGGTGGAATGACCGCCTGGCCGGGCAGATCGGCGCCTGGGACCCGGACGTGGTCGTCAGTGCCGGGTTCATGCGGATCCTCGGTGCGGGTGTCGTCACCCGGTTCCGCGGCAGGATCCTCAACACCCACCCGGCCCTGCTGCCGTCCTTCCCCGGCGCCCACGCCGTGCCGGACGCCCTCGCCTACGGTGTCACACTCACGGGCTCGACCGTCCACATCGTCGACGACGGGGTGGACACCGGACCGATCCTCTCCCAGCGTGCCGTCCCGGTGGCCCGGGACGACACCGAGGAGTCGCTCCATGAACGGATCAAGACCGTGGAGCGTGCGTTGATCGTCGACGTGCTCCACCAGACCGCGGAGAGCGGTTACACCATCGAAGGACGAAAGGCATGGATCAATGACTGAGACCACCCGCCCCATCCGCCGCGCTCTGATCAGCGTCTACGACAAGACCGGACTGGAGGACCTCGCCACCGGCCTGCACCGTGCCGGTGTCGAGATCGTCTCCACCGGGTCCACGGCGGCGAAGATCGCCGACGCGGGCGTGCCCGTGGTTCGCGTCGAGGAGCTCACCGGGTTCCCGGAGTGTCTCGAGGGGCGGGTGAAGACGCTGCACCCCCGGGTCCACGCCGGCATCTTGGCCGACACCCGCAAGGACGACCACCTCGCCCAGCTCAAGGAGCTCGGTGTCGAGCCGTTCGACCTGGTCGTGGTGAACCTGTACCCGTTCACCGACACCGTGGCCTCCGGTGCGGACTTCGACGCTTGCGTCGAGCAGATCGACATCGGGGGACCGTCGATGGTCCGCGCCGCGGCCAAGAACCACCCGTCTGTCGCGGTGGTCGTGGACCCGGCCGCGTACGGGGACGTCCTCGCCGCCGTGGAGGCCGGTGGCTTCACCCGTGCCGCGCGTACCCGCCTGGCCACCGAGGCATTCCGCCACACCGCGTCCTACGACGTGGCCGTGGCGTCGTGGATGACGGAGCAGATCGGGGAGTCGGACGCCTCGGACGCCGAGGGCGCGGCCCGCTTCCCCGAGTGGATCGGCGAGGTCAACGAGCGTGTCCACTCCCTGCGGTACGGCGAGAACCCGCACCAGGCCGCCGCGGTGTACACCGCCCCGGGCCAGCAGGGTGGTCTCGCCAACGCCGAGCAGTTCCACGGCAAGGCCATGAGCTACAACAACTACACCGACGCGGACGCGGCCTGGCGGTCCGCCTGGGACCACGAGCGCCCCTGCGTGGCGATCATCAAGCACGCCAACCCCTGCGGTATCGCCGTGGCGGACGACGTGGCCACCGCGCACCGTTCCGCCCACGCCTGTGACCCGGTGTCCGCCTACGGCGGTGTCATCGCGGTGAACCGTCCGGTGTCCGTCGAGATGGCGGAGCAGGTGGCCGGGATCTTCACCGAGGTCATCGTGGCCCCCGGCTACGAGGACGGTGCCGTGGACGTGCTTAGCCAGAAGAAGAACATCCGGATCCTGCAGACGACCCCGCCGGTGAAGGAGGGCGCGGTGGAGCACCGCGAGATCTCCGGTGGTGTGCTGGTCCAGGAGCGGGACCTCGTCGACGCGCCCGGCGACGACCCGGCGAACTGGACGCTGGCCGCCGGTGAGGCCGCCGACGCCGAGACCCTCGCCGAGCTCGAGTTCGCCTGGCGCGCGGTGCGTGCGGTGAAGTCGAACGCGATCCTGCTCGCCAAGGACGGCGCGACCGTCGGGGTGGGCATGGGTCAGGTCAACCGTGTGGATTCCGCGAAGATCGCCGTGGAGCGGGCCAACACCCTCGCCGGTGACGAGGTCCGGTCGCAGGGCGCGGTCGCCGCGTCCGACGCCTTCTTCCCCTTCGCCGACGGTTTCGAGACCCTGGCGGCGGCCGGCGTGCGTGCCGTGGTCCAGCCCGGCGGCTCCGTGCGTGACCAGGAGGTCGTCGACGCGGCCGTGGCCGCCGGTGTCACCATGTACCTCACCGGGGAGCGCCACTTCGCGCACTGACCCACCGGCTCCGGCGCCGGGGAGCCGCTAGTATGCAGGCATGAACGGGAAGCGACGTCCGCCGGTGCCTGACCTGTGTGGGGAGAGCCTGGAGTCCTACCGGGGCGAACTCGTCGCCTACTGCTACCGGTTCTTCGGCTGCCACGGCGAGGCCGAGGACGCCGTCCAGGACACCCTGGTCAAGGCGTGGCAGGCCAGGGCGACTTTCCGGCAGAGTGCGTCGCTACGCCGGTGGCTGTACGCGATCGCCACGAACGTCTGCATCGACATGAGCAGGGCGAGGCAACGACGCGGTCTCCCGGTAGACCTGTCGGGGCCGGGGAGTGTCCCGGAGGATCCCGGGACGCTGGCCACCGCCGGTGACCCGGTGTGGATCAGTCCGCTGCCCTCGACGCGTCTGGCGGACGACCCCGCGGAGGTGACGGTACGCCGGGAGACCGTGCAGCTGGCGTTCATCGCGGCACTGCAGTACCTGCCCCCGCGGCAGCGGGCGGTCCTCATCCTGCGCGACGTGCTGGCGTGGCAGGCCGCTGAATGCGCGGACCTGCTGGACATGTCGGTCACCGCGGTGAACTCGGCCCTCGCCCGCGCCCGCACCACGCTGCGGGACCGGCTCTCGGCCCCGGCCGCGGAGTTCGACGAGACGGTGCTCGGACGCTATGTGACGGCGTTCGAGGCCTTCGACGTCGACGCGCTCGTCGCACTTCTCGCCGAGGACGCCACCTTCAGCATGCCGCCGTTCACGCTCTGGTTGCGGGGGCGGAGCGCGATCAGGCAGTGGTGGAACGGGCCCGGCCAGGTCTGCCGGCACTCTAGGACGGTGCCGACCTCGGCGAACGGTGCCCCGGCGGTGGCGGTGTACCACGCCGACGGCCCGGGGCGCTGGACGCCGTTCGCCCTCCACGTCGTGGAGACGGGGGACGGGCGTATCACGGGGTTGACCCATTTCATGGGGCCGGAGGTGTTCGCCGACTTCGGGTTACCGGGATCCCTGTCGGAGACCGACGAGTTCTGACGCCCGGTTCCGTCTTATGGGTGACGGGGTCCCCACCCGGGGGAACCCGAGGTTGAAAGGAGGCGGCCATGAGCCGCACGACCATTGCCCACCTGTTCCATTCCCTCGACGGGGTCGTCGGGGACCCGCACCTGTGGCAGTTCGATTCCTTCGGAGACGAGGACGGCGCCGCGATGGACGCCCACCTGGCCCCCGTGACCGACGCGGTCATCGGCAGGACGCTGTGGAAGGAGTGGCTGGACTACTGGCCCAACGCCGAGCACGCGGGTGAGCCCGACGATTTCGTCGGCTGGATCAACCCGGTCCGCAAACACGTCGTCTCCTCCACGCTGGCGGCGGAGTACCCGGACGGCCTGCCGTGGAACAGCACCCTGGCCACCGGCGACCCGGTCGCCTTCATGAGGCGGCTGAAGGCGTCCGGCAGCGGGGACATCGCCGTGCTCGGCGGCATCCGCACGGTCCGGTCCCTGTTCCTCGCCGGGATGATCGACCAGCTCACACTGACGACCCATCCGGTCGTCGCGGGATCGGGCCGTCGTCTCTTCGACGGCACGGTCCCCACCACACGCCTGCGGCTGCTGAATTCCTCGCGGACCTCCAGCGGGAACGCCGTGCTGACCTACGGGCTGCGCGACTGACCGGACCCCCCGGGGTCCGTCATCCCCGCTCAGAGGGCCGTGAGCGCCCGTTCCGCCGCCCGGACCCCGCACATGAAGTGCACCCCGCCGCCGGGCGCGGTCGACGACGAGCACAGGTACACCCCGGGGACGCCGGTGAAGTAGGGGTCCGGGCTGAACCGGGGGCGGGCGACGAGCTGCCGGAGGTGGTTGGCGCCGCCGGAGATGTCCCCGCCGACGTTGTTGGCGTTGTGGGCCTCCACCGCGGACGGGGGCGTGGCCGCCCAGTCCACGACGGCGTCCCGGAAGCCCGGCGCGACGCGTTCGATCTGGGCGGCGACGAGGTCGAAGGTCTCCTGTGCCGTCCCGTCCCACCCGGCCGGTACGTGGGAGTAGGCCCACAACGGGTTCAATCGGCGGCCGCCGACAGTCCGGCTGCGCGAGGGGTCGGCGAGGTACTGCTGGGCCACCAGGGTGAACGGCCGGTCGGGGAGCCGGCCCTCCCAGCAGTCACGTTCGGCGACGGCGATCTCTTCGGCGGTCCCTCCGAGGTGCACGGTCCCGGCGCGCCGGGCGTCGGTGGATGTCCAGGGGACGTCGCCGTCGAGCACGACGTCGATCTTCGCGACGGCGGGGCCCCGGGTGAACCTGGACCAGGCGCGTGCGACCCGGCCCGGGATCCGGTCGCCGAGGATGCCCGCGGCGGCCTCCACCGAGGTGTCGAGGAGCACGATGTCGGCGTCGCCGAGCTGGGACAGGTCGGTGACCCGGGTGCCGGTGGTCACGGTGCCGCCGGCCTGGCGGAGGCTGTGGATCAGGGTGTCGGCGATCCGTCGGGATCCGCCGACGGCGACCGGCCAGCCGTGCCGGTGTCCGGCGACGGTGAGCAGTGTCCCCGCGGCGGCCGAGGCGGGGTGGTGCAGTGGGGTGAAGGCGTGGGCGGCGATACCGGCGAACAGGGCCCGGGCGTCCGGTGACCGCCACCGTCGCCACGACCAGGAGGCGGGGAGGGCCGCGCCGGCACCGAACGCCGCGAGGAGCAGGGGGTGGCGGGGGAGGTGGACGAGGGGGCCGAGGAGTTCGTCGGCCACGGCGTCGGCGCGGGACGCCAGCGGTGCGAAGCTGGCCTGCCAGGTGCGTCCGTCGTGTCCGGGGAGGCCGGCGCCGGTCTGTGCGGCGGAGGTGTGCAGGGTGGTGGCGGTGGACGGGGAGAGGACGTGGACCATGTCCACCGGGGCGGTGGCGAAGCGCAGGCCGTGGTCGGCGAGTCCAGGACCGATGGCGGGGTCGCGTAGCAGTGGGCTGACCTGGGCGAGCGGGTGCACCGCGGAGCAGTGGTCGTGGATGAGCCCGGCGCCGAGGAGGTCGCTGCTGCGTACCCCGCCGCCGGGGGTGTCCCCGGCCTCGACGACGGTGACGGACAGGCCCGCCCGGGCGAGGACGAGCGCGGCGGCGAGTCCGTTGGGTCCTGAGCCCACGACGACGGCGGTGGTGGCTGGTCCGGACATGGCGCCCACCTTATCCGGTGCCGCGTGTCCCCGGGGCCGGGGACACGGAGGGGAAAACCTCCGGGAACCGCCCCCTGACGCGCGGTCTGGCCCATAATGGAGCACTGGAGAACCATCGCCAGAACCATCCCCCCGTGAAAGGTGCAGGAAACCAACATGTCCAGCCAGTCTGACCAGTCTGACCAGTCTCTGACCCCGTCCCCCCGGGACGTCGTGATCGTCGGTGCGGCGCGCACCGCGCAGGGGAGGATGCTCGGCGCCCTCGCGTCGAAGTCCGCGGTGGAGCTCGGTGCCGCGGCGGTGACCGGCGCCCTGCGGAAGGCCGGGGTGTCGCCGGAGACCGTGGACTACGTGTACCTGGGGCAGGTCGTCCAGGCTGCGGCGGGGCAGAACCCGGCCAAGCAGGCGGCGGTCGCCGCCGGGCTGCCGATGTCGACGCCGGCGGTCACGGTGAACAAGGTGTGCCTGTCGGGCCTGGACGCGGTGATCAACGGCGCGCGCATGATCCGGGTGGGGGACGCCGAGGTCGTCGTCGCCGGTGGTCAGGAGTCGATGACCAACGCCCCGCACCTCGCCGCCGGTGTGCGTGCCGGGGCGAAGTTCGGGTCGCTGGCGTTGCAGGATTCGTTGGAGCGTGACGGGCTGACGGACCCGGTGCACGGCACGGCGATGGGGGTGGAGACCGAGCAGGGCAACACCACCCGTGGCATCACCCGTGAGGAGCAGGACGAGGTCGCCGTGCTGTCGAACCAGCGTGCCGAGGCAGCGATCGCCGACGGCACCTTCGCCGAGGAGATCGTGCCGGTGGAGGTGACCCGGCGCCGTGAGACGGTCGTGGTGGACACCGACGAGGGTGTGCGTCCCGGGACGACCCGTGAGGGGTTGGCGGGGCTGCGTCCGGCGTTCGCGAAGGACGGGACGATCACCGCGGCCTCGGCGTCGCAGATCTCCGACGGCGCGTCGGCGGTGGTGCTGACGACGCGTGCCTACGCGGAGGAGAACGGGCTGACCGTGCTGGCCGCCCTCGGTGCGTCGGGGGAGACCGCCGGGCCGGACACCTCCCTGCACTCCCAGCCGGCCCAGGCGGTGTCGGCGGCGTTGGCGAAGCAGGGCTGGGAGGCCTCGGACCTGGACTTCCTGGAGGTCAACGAGGCGTTCGCCGCGGTGGTGGTGCAGTCGCTCAAGGACCTGGGCTACCCGTTGGAGAAGACGAACATCCACGGCGGCGGCATCTCCCTGGGGCACCCGATCGGGGCGTCCGGGGCCCGGCTGGTGGTCACCGCGGCCCATGAGCTGAACCGGCGTGGTGGGGGACGCGCCGCGGTGTCGCTGTGCGGCGGTGGCGGCCAGGGGGACGCGCTGCTGCTCTGGCGCTGAGGCCACGGAAAAGGGGGTGCGGGGGGCACACAGGGGGCGGGCCCCGGTTTCAGCTGTTGTGGCGTAGCCCCTGGTCGAGCATGGTCGCCCAGCGTGCCACGACCTTGTCGCGGTGGTCGGCGTTGTCGATGAGGACGGCGCCGAGGCCGAGGCCGCGGGCGAGGTCCACGGTCATGCGCAGCAGCTCCCGGGTGGAGGGGTCGGTCAGGTCGGCGTCGAGGGCCAGTGCCATGAGCTGGAGTACCTCGCGGGCGTAGCGGGCGTCGGCGGAGACGATGAGTTCGCGCAGGCCGCTCTCCGCCCCGGCGGCGGCGGACCAGACGTGCAGGGCGGCCCGGAAGGGGTCGCTGCTGAAGGAGTCGACGACGAGCTCGACGACGCGGGTCGTCGTGGCGGCGCCCGGGGAGACGCCGGGGGAGACGCCGAGGTCGGTCACGGCCTGGCGCAGGTGGCGGGTCAGGCGGGAGTAGAACTCGGTGACGGTTTCCTCGATGAGGACGTCCCGGGTGTGGAAGTGCCGTTGGGCCGCGCCCCGTGACATGCCGGCGCGCGTGGCGACGGCGCTCACGGTCGTGGCGGCGGCCCCGTGTTCCGAGAGCGTGGCGATGGCGGCGTCGAGCAGTTTGCGACGGGTTTCTCGGCTGCGGTCCTGCTGTGGGGTCGGCGGCATGGGGGCTCCCGGGGCGAGGGGGATGTGGGGGAAATGCTGAGTCAATTGTGACTCATTGGTCCGGTGAAGTCCAGGTGATCCGGCGGAGAAGTCAGGGATGTTCGGTAAGCACGCTGTTGAGAGTCGTTTCAGGGGCGCCGAGAAAAAAATCTCGCGTGATCTCTTTACGGTGTGATCCCCGTCATATATGCTCGCTGCAAGCCGACAGTGATGAGGTCGCCGAAAGTGAACCATCGACGGACGGACCGGAGAGGACCAAGCGATGACGGCAGGGACACAGGACACACAGGACGCACAGGAGACCCAAGAGACACAGGAGACACAGGGTCTCCGGGACCTGGTCGCCGAACTCGGCGACCGGCTCGACCGCGCGCGCCGCGGCGGGGGACAGGCGGCCCGGGCGCGCCACGTCGCCCGCGGCAAGATGCTGCCCCGGGACCGGGTGGACGCCCTGCTCGACCCGGGGAGCCCTTTCCTCGAGATCGCGCCGCTGGCGGCCGAGGGCATGTACGACGGGCGTTCCCCGGGTGCGGGCATCGTCGCCGGTGTCGGTCTGGTCGAAGGCCGGTTGTGCATGGTCGCCGCCAACGACGCCACGGTGTCCGGCGGTACCTACTACCCGGTCAGCGTGAAGAAGCACCTGCGGGCCCAGGAGATCGCCGAACAGAACCGCCTGCCCTGCATCTACCTGGTCGACTCCGGTGGCGCGATGCTGCTGGAGCAGGACCAGGTGTTCCCCGACCGCGACCACTTCGGCCGGATCTTCTACAACCAGGCACGGATGTCGGCCAGCGGCATCCCCCAGCTGTCGGCGGTGATGGGTTCCTGCACCGCCGGGGGCGCCTACGTCCCGGCGATCTCCGACGAGACCGTCATCGTCGAGGGGCAGGGCACGATCTTCCTCGCCGGCCCGCCGCTGGTGAAGGCGGCGACGGGCGAGGACGTCACCGCCGACGAGCTCGGCGGCGGGGCGATGCATTCGCGGGTGTCGGGGGTGACCGACCATCTCGCCGCCGACGACGCCGACGCCGTGCAACGCATCCGTGACATCGTCGCCACGTTGCCGCCGGACGAGCCAGCCGCGACGGTTGCGGCGACCGCGTCCGGGCCGCCGGAGGCCCGTCCGCAGACCGACCTCTACGACGTGGTCCCGACCGACGTGAAGACCCCGTACGACGCCCGCGAGGTCATCGACATCCTCACCGACCGGGGCTCGGTGCACGAGTTCAAGGCGGAGTACGACGACTCGGTGGTGACCTGTTTCGCCCGGATCGAGGGCCACCGGGTGGGCGTCGTCGCCAACAACGGCGTGATCTTCGGCGACGGTGCCGTGAAGGCCGCCCACTTCATCGAACTGTGTGAGCAGCGCGGGACCCCGCTGCTGTTCCTCCAGAACACCACGGGGTTCATGGTCGGCAAGGAGTACGAGCAGGGTGGCATCGCCAAGAACGGCGCCAAGATGGTCACCGCCGTGGCCACGGCGAGCGTCCCGAAGCTCACGGTGATCACCGGCGGCGGGTTCGGTGCCGGCAACTACGCCATGTGCGGGCGTGCCTACTCGCCGCGGTTCCTGTGGACCTGGCCGAACGCCCGGGTCGCCGTCATGGGCGGGCCCCAGGCGGCGATGACCCTGTCGACGGTGCGGGAGGCGCGGGTCACCCGGGAGGGAGGGGAGTGGGGCGACAGGCAGCGCGAGGAGTTCGAGGCGCCGATCAGGCAGCTCTTCGAGGAGAAGTCCAGCTGCTGGTACGGCACCGCGCGGCTCTGGGACGACGGGGTCATCGACCCGGCCGACACCCGGCGGATCCTGGCCATGGCACTGGGCGTCTGCACCCGGGTGCCCCGTGACGACCGCGCCGGCGACGGCTTCGGCGTCTTCCGGATGTGAGAGAGGAACCACACATGACAGTCCCAGAACCTGACACCACCTTCGACACCGTCCTCGTCGCCAACCGCGGCGAGATCGCCTGCCGTGTCATCCGGTCGGTGCACCGGGCCGGCTTGCGCGCCGTGGCGGTGTACTCCGACGCCGACGCGGGGGCACCGCACGTGGCGGCCGCGCACACCGCTGTCCGGCTCGGGCCGGCGCCCGCGGCGGAGTCCTACCTCGACATCGACCGGGTGATCGCCGCCGCCGTCGCCACCGGGGCGGGTGCGATCCACCCCGGCTACGGCTTCCTCTCGGAGAACGCCGGCTTCGCCCGCGCCTGCGAGGACGCCGGCATCGTCTTCATCGGCCCACCGGCCGAGGCCATCGCCGGGATGGGCGACAAGATCACCGCGCGGGCCACCGTCGAGCACCGCGGCGTGCCCACCGTGCCCGGCCTGTCGCGTCCCGGGCTCACCGACGAGGAACTCGTCGCCGGGGTCACCGGTACCGACGGCGGGCCGGGGGTGGGGTTCCCGGTCCTGGTGAAACCGTCCGCCGGTGGCGGTGGCAAGGGCATGCACGTCGTCGAGGACCCCGCCGACCTGGCGGACGTCCTGGCCGCGGCGCGCCGGGAGGCGGCGTCGACCTTCGGCGACGACACCCTGTTCATCGAGCATTTCGTCGACACACCCCGCCATATCGAGGTGCAGGTCATGGCGGACGCCCACGGCAACGTCATCCACCTCGGCGAACGGGAGTGCTCCCTGCAGCGCCGCCACCAGAAGGTCATCGAGGAGGCGCCGTCGGCGTTGCTCGACGCCGCCACGCGGGCGCGTATCGGGGAGTCCGCCTGCGACGCGGCCCGGGCCTGCGGCTACCGCGGAGCCGGGACGGTGGAGTTCATCGTCCCGGCGAAGAACCCCGACACCTTCTACTTCATGGAGATGAACACCCGCCTCCAGGTCGAACACCCCGTCACCGAGATGGTGACCGGGCTGGACCTGGTGGAACTCCAGATCCTGGTGGCCCAGGGCCGGCCGTTGCCGGTCACCCAGGAGGAGGTCACGCTTACCGGCCACGCCGTCGAGGCCCGGGTGTACGCCGAGGACCCGTCGACCGGGTTCCTGCCCACCGGCGGCCGGATCACCGCCCTGCGCTGGCCGGAGGGGCCGGGGGTGCGGGTGGACGCCGGGGTCGTCGAGGGCCAGGAGGTCACCTCGGACTACGACCCGATGCTCGCCAAGGTCATCGCCCACGGCGCCGACCGTGACCGGGCACTCGACCGTCTGGACACGGCACTGGCGACGACACTGGTCGCCGGCGTCGGCACGAACACCGACTTCAACCGCTTCCTGCTCGCCGACACCGCGGTGCGGGCCGGTGACCTCGACACCGGACTGCTCGACCGCATCGTCGACGACTACACCACGCCGCCGGCACCCGCCGAGGCCGTGCTGGTGGCTGCCCTGGCGCTGCGTGCCGCGGCGCAGGCGACGGCGCAGGCCGCCGGCCACGCCGGGGTGTGGGCCGCCGCCGACGGGTGGCGCGCCGGCGGGCCGCCGGCACCGTTCCGGGTCCGGCTCGCCGTGCCGGGGCACGGACCGACCGACGTCGCACTGTCCACCGGCCCCGACGGGACGGTCCTCACCAGGACCCCGGTTGACGGGGACGCACCGGCCGGACAGGACGACCCCGTCCCCGTCACCGTCCTCGACGCCGGGCCCGGTGCCGGCGCCGGTCCGGACACCACCTGGACGATCGTCCCCGGTGGCCGGCCCGCCGGGTCCCGCCGCTGGACGAGCAGACCGGTGTCCACCCCCGACGGGCCCGGCGTCGCCGTCTCCGGCACAGCCGGGACCTGGGTGGTCCACCACCTGTCCCTGGCCTGTGACGCGGCGGACGCCGCGGCAGGGGAGGACGACGTCCTCAGCCCGATGCCCGGCGCGGTCGTGGACGTACGCGTCCGCGACGGCGACACCGTCACCACAGGTCAGCCCCTGGTCGTGGTGGAGGCGATGAAGATGGAGCATTCCCTGACCGCCCTGCACGACGGGACCGTCGAGGTCCGTTGCGCCGTCGGCGACAAAGTCGGGGCCGGCACCGTGCTGGCCACCGTCACCAACTGATGAGAGGAAGACACACCATGAGCACCCACACCACCGGTTCCCCGGCGAACGACGGACTGTCCCCCGAGCTGGTCGAACTGCGTCGCAGCGTCGAGGAGTTCGCCAACGAGGTCGTCGACCCGAAGGCGGCGGAGAACTACCGTAACCACACCTTCGACTACGACATCGTCGCCGGGATGGGCGACCTCGGGCTGTTCGGCCTGCCGTTCTCCGAGGAGTACGGCGGCATGGGCGGCGACTACCTCGCCCTCGGCGTCGCGCTGGAGGAGCTGGCCCGGGTGGACCAGTCCGTGGCCATCACCCTCGAGGCCGGCTGTTCGCTCGGCGCCATGCCGATCTACCGTTTCGGTTCCGGGGAGCAGAAGCAGCGGTGGCTGCCGGACCTGCTCACCGGCCGGGCGATCGCCGGATTCGGCCTCACCGAACCGGAGGCCGGCTCGGACGCCGGAGGCACCAAGACGACCGCCTCCCTCGAGGACGGGCACTGGGTGCTCAACGGCTCCAAGCAGTTCATCACCAACTCCGGTACGGACATCACCTCGGTCGTGACCACGACCGCGGTGACCGGTCACCGGGAGGACGGGCGCAAGGAGATCTCGGCGATCATCGTGCCCACCGACACCCCGGGGTTCACCGCCGAACCCGCCTACGACAAGGTCGGGTGGAACAGCTCCGACACCCACCCGCTGAGCTACGACGACGTCCGGGTGCCCGAGGAGAACCTGCTGGGCACCCGGGGCCGCGGGTTCGCCCAGTTCCTCTCCATCCTCGCCGAGGGGCGGGTGGCCCTGGCCGCACTGTCCACCGGTGTGGCCCAGGGGTGTGTGGACGAGGCCGTGGCCTACGCCCGCCAGCGGACGTCCTTCGGCCGTCCGATCTCCGAGTACCAGGCGGTGTCCTTCAAGATCGCGCGGATGGAGGCGCGTGCCTGGTCGGCGCGGCAGGCCTGGCGTGCGGCCGCGGCGAAGATGCTCTCCGGCGCGGACTTCGGCCGGGAGGCGTCGATCGCCAAGATGGTCGCCTCGGAGGCGGCGATGGACAACGCCCGCGACGCCACCCAGGTCTTCGGCGGCGCCGGCTACATGAACGAGACCCGGGTGGCACGCCACTACCGCGACTCCAAGATCCTGGAGATCGGGGAGGGCACCACCGAGGTCCAGCTGATGCTCATCGCCCGGTCGCTGGGACTGGAGGACCGCTGATGGACGACCGGAAACCGGCCCAGAAACCGGTCCAGACCGTCGAGCAGCGGGGCCTCTACCTCGAGGAGTTCACCGAGGGGACGACCTACCTGCACCGTCCCGGCCGCACCGTGACCGAGGCCGACAACACCCTGTTCACCACGCAGACCATGAACACCCAGCCGCTGCACCTCGACGCCGCCTGGGCGGCCACCCAGGACGGCTTCCGGGGTGAACGCCTGGTCAACTCGATGTTCACCCTGTCCACGGTGGTGGGGCTGTCGGTCAGCCAGCTGACCCTCGGCACCATCGTGGCCAACCTCGGCTTCTCCGAGGTGACCTTCCCCGCGCCGATGTTCCACGGCGACACCCTGTACGCCGAGACGACCTGCCTGTCGACCCGGCGTTCGGCGTCGCGCCCGAACCAGGGGATCGTGGAGCTGCGGCACACCGGACGCAACCAGCACGGCGAGGTGGTGTGCACCGCGGTGCGCTCCACACTGGTGGCGTGCCGGCCGACGGACGGGGGCGCGTCATGACCGGGCCCGCACCGTGGACGCCGGCGGGACCGGCGCTGCTCTTCGCCCCGGCGGACCGGCCGGAGCGTTTCACCACCGCCGCACAACGCTCCGACGTGGTCATCCTCGACCTGGAGGACGGCTGCCGCGACGGGAACCGTCCGCAGGCCCGGGAGAACGTCCGCGCCGCCGGACGCGACGGCACCGCCGACCCCACCCGGACCGTCGTGCGGGTGAACGCACCGGGGACCGGTGACTTCGCCGAGGACGTCCGGACGGTCGCCGACAGCCCCTTCACCACGGTGATGGTGCCGAAGGTCGAGGGCCCCGGGGCGGTGGACGCCCTCGCCGCGGTCGTGCCGCAGGCGGCGACCTGGCGGGTCATCGCCCTGGTGGAGACCCCCCGTGGCGTCCTGTCCCTGCCGCAGATCGCCGGGCACCCGCAGGTCGACGCACTGTGCTGGGGTGCCGAGGACCTCACCGCGGCGCTGGGCGGGACCTCGTCGCGCTACGGGGCGGACGAACACCACACCGCCGGGGGCGGGCCCTCCGGCCACGCCGGCGGATACCGCGAGGTACCCCGGTTCGTCCGATCGTCGGTGCTGCTGCACGCCGCGGCCGCCGGCGTCCTCGCCGTCGACTCCATCCACGCCGACACCACCGACACCGCCGGCGCCGCCGCTGAGGCGGTTGACGCCGCCGCCAGCGGGTTCGCCGCCACGCTCGCCATCCACCCCGCCCTGGTCCCGGCCATCCGGGAGGCCTACCGCCCCAGCCCGGAGCAGGTGGCGTGGGCCCGCCGCGTCGCCGAGGGGGCGGCGGCCGACTCCGGCGCCTTCGCCCTCGACGGCCGCATGATCGACGCCCCACTGCGTCACCAGGCCGAATCCATCCTCCGCCGCACCCCCAGGAGCTGACCCACCATGACCACACCCGTACACCGCACCGTCACCCTGTCCGACCCCGACACCCTCGACCCGGCCCTGTCCCACCTGGTGGGCCCCACCGACACCGCCCTGCTGGACGAGACGATCGGCCGGAACCTGGCGAGGACCGTCGCCGCCTTCCCCGACAACGACGCCCTCATCGACTTCTACGGCGACATCCACCTCAGCTACCAGGAGTTCCACCGCAAGGTCCTGCGACTGGCCTCGGGCCTGCACGCCGCCGGCTACCGCCGCGGCGACCGGATCGGGGTGTGGTCGCCCAACCGGTGGGAATGGACCGTCCTGCAGTTCGCCACCGCCGAGATCGGTGCGATCCTCGTGTGCATCAACCCCACCTACCGCACCCGTGAACTGACCTACGCGGTGAACCAGGCGGGGGTCAAGGCACTGTTCTCCGCCGGACGGTTCAAGGACTCCAACTACCGGGCCATGGTCGGCACCGTGGAGCACACCTTCGACCGCCCCTACCAGGAGACCGTCTTCTTCGGCTCGGAGCGGTGGGAGGAACTGGCCGCCCACCCGATCGTCGACCTGGACCCCGTGCGCGAGACCCTCGACCCCCACGACCCGATCAACATCCAGTACACCTCGGGCACCACCGGCATGGCCAAGGGCGCCACGCTGACCCACCACAACATCCTCAACAACGGCTACCTGCTGGGCGAGCGGCTGAACTACAGCAGCGCCGACCGGGTGGTCATCCCGGTGCCCTTCTTCCACTGCTTCGGCATGGTGATCGGCGTCCTCGGCGCGGTCACCCGCGGGGCGGCGATGATCATCCCGGGGCCGGTGTTCTCCCCGGAGAGCACCCTGGAGGCCGTCCACCACGGACAGGCCACCAGCCTGCTCGGCGTGCCGACGATGTTCATGGCCGAGCTCCAGCTGCTCGAGCAGTGGCGGGACCAGGGCAAGAACCCTGACCTGTCCCGCCTGCGCACCGGGGTCATGGCCGGAACGTCCTGCCCCACCAAGACCATGCGCGAGGTCATCGACATCATGGGCGTCACCGAGGTCGGCATCGCCTACGGCATGACCGAGACCTCCCCGGTCAACCACCAGACACTCCCGGACGACCCGGTGGTCAAACGCGTCGAGACCGTGGGACGGGTCGGACCGCACCTCGAGGTCAGGGTCGTCGACCTCGACGGCCGCACCGTGCCCCGGGACGTCCAGGGCGAGCTGCTGGTCCGCGGCTACGCGGTGATGCAGGGCTACTGGGACATGCCGGACAAGACCGCCGAGGCCGTCGACGCCGACGGCTGGATGCACTCCGGCGACCTGGGGGTCATGGACGCCCACGGCTACGTGTGCGTGACCGGACGCATCAAGGACATGGTCATCCGCGGCGGGGAGAACATCTACCCGCGGGAGGTCGAGGAGTTCCTCTACGAACACCCCGGCATCGCCGACGTCCAGGTGATCGGCGTGCCGGACGACCGCTACGGCGAGGAACTCATGGCGTGGGTCATCATGCACGATGGGGCGGACCCGCTCACCGCCGCGGACGTCGCCGCGTTCTGCGACGGCCACCTCGCCCGGTTCAAGGTGCCGAAGTACGTCCACGTCACCGACGCCTTCCCGATGACGCTGTCGGGCAAGGTCCGCAAGGTCGAGATGCGCGAGAAGGCCATCGGCATCCTCGGCCTCTACGACCGTAACGACAGTAGCGACAGTAAAGAGGCCCGCGCATGACCGCCCTGATGACCGCGGACGAGGCGGTCGCCGACATCCCGGACGGCGCGACCCTCACCGTCGGCGGATTCGGGCTCTGCGGCATCCCCCAGGTCACCCTCGCCGCCCTGTCCCGCCGGGACGTCGGCAACTTCGAGGTGGTGTCCAACAACGCCGGACTCGACGGCGTCGGACTCGGTCTGTTGCTGGACTCCGGCCAGATCCGCCGGATGGTCGCCAGCTACGTCGGCGACAACCGGGAGTTCGCCCGCCAGTACCTGGAGGGCGAGCTCGAGGTCGAACTCACCCCACAGGGGACCCTCGCCGAACGGATGCGGGCCGGAGGCTGCGGCATCGAGGGCTTCTACACCCCGACCGGGGTCGGCACCGTCGTCGCCGACGGCGGCATGCCGTGGAAGTACGGGCCGGACGGGGAGGTGCTCACCGTCTCCCCGCCGAAGGAGACCCGGGTCGTCAACGGCCGGGAGTGCGTCCTGGAGACCGCCATCACCGCCGACGTCGCCATCGTGCGCGCCGCGGTGGCCGACACCGCCGGCAACCTGCGGTTCAACCTCACCGCCCGCAACCTCAACCCGCTCGCGGCGATGGCCGGCCGGATCTGCATCGCCGAGGTGGAGGAGGTCGTGGAGAAAGGCGCGCTGGCCCCCGACGACATCCACCTGCCGGGGATATACGTCCACCGGATCGTGGAACTCACCGCCGCACAGGCCGCCGACAAACCCGTGGAGAAGGAGAGGCTGCGATGAGCTGGAGCAGACAGGAGATGGCGGCCCGCGCCGCCCGTGACCTGCAGGACGGCCAGTATGTGAACCTGGGGATCGGACTGCCCACCCTGATCCCGGACCATGTGCCCGACGACGTCCACGTCGTGCTGCAGAGCGAGAACGGCCTGCTCGGCATCGGACCGTCCCCGACCCGGGAGCAGCTGGACCCCGACCTGATCAACGCCGGGAAGGAGACGGTCACGGCCCTGCCCGGATCGGCGACCTTCGACTCGGCCACCAGCTTCGGGATGATCCGGGGCGGGCGGATCGACCTGGCGATCCTCGGCGGGATGCAGGTCAACGACCGCGGTGACCTGGCCAACTGGATGGTCCCCGGGGCGATGGTCAAGGGGATGGGCGGGGCGATGGACCTGGTGGTCGGCGCGCGCCGGGTCGAGGTTCTCATGGAGCACCGCACCCGCGGCGGCGATCCGAAGATCGTGGAGGACATCAGCCTGCCGCTGACCGGGGTCGGGGTGGTCGACCGGATCATCACCGACCTGTGCATCCTGGACCGGGACGCCGACGGGCTGGTCCTCGTGGAGCTCGCCCCCGGGGTGACGGCCGAGGAGGTCCGTGCGGCGACCGCCGCGCCGGTCCGCGGTCTGTGATCACCTGCCGCGCATGACGGCCTTCGGTGGTCCGGCGAACGCCTGGGCGATCCCCGCCCACCGCCGGGCCTCGTCGCCGACGAACTCCAGGTCGAGGGCCCCGACCTCCCGGCGCTGGGTGACCAGGAGGCAGAAGTCCAGGGCCGGACCGCGCACGGTCCCCACGGCATCGTCGTCGGGTCCCCAGGTCCACCGGAGGCCGTCGGGGGAGTGCAGGTCCACCCGGAACTGTCCGGTGGGCGGGGTCAGACTGTTGTTCCGGTAGGCGAAGTCCCTGGTGACCACCCCCAGGTGGCAGATGTCCCTCAGCCCGGGGGACGTCGGACGCCGCACACCGAGGGTGTCGGCGACATCCTGCCCGTGGGCCCAGGTCTCCATCAGCCGCGCGGTCGCCATCGACCGCAGACCCATGGGTGGCCCGAACCAGAGGAACGTCCCGGGCGTCCCGGCCGCGGCGGCACGCAGGTCGCGGTCGAGCCGCGCCCGGGAGGTGCACCACCGCTCCAGCAGTTCCGCCGGTGGCGCGGCCGCCCCGTCGGCGGCGGTGGTGTCCACGTGCCCGGACGGGTCGGCGTCGAACCGTCGCCGGTAGTCGGTGAAGGGGCCGTCCCCGGTCTCCGGGGGTGTGGCAAGGGAGGCCGAGGCGGCCTCGTCGGTCCAGGCGAGGTGGGCGATCTGGTGGGCCACGGTCCACCCGGCGGCCGGGGTGGGGGAGGCCCACGCCTCCTCGTCCAGGCCCCGGACGAGGCGCTCGAGGACGTCGCCTTCGGCGGTCAGGGCGTCCAGGGTGGCCGTGGTGGGGTCGGGCGACGGGGCGTGGTGCGGCATGGGGCCTCCGGAGGGTCAGGGTGGTGTGGAACGCATTGTCACACACCGTGGCGCCCAGGGTCAGCCGAATGCGGTGGACCGTCCCGGTTACCCGAGGAGGACGGTGATCACCGCTATGGACGGGATGGACAGCATGGTGCTGACCACCGCGGAGTCGCGTGCCAGGACGGTGTTGACCCCGAAACGTTGGGCGTAGGTGAACACGTTCTGGGCGGTCGGCAGCGCGGCGACGACGACCACCGCCAGCAGCACGGCGCCGGAGGCGTCGAACAGGAGGCGGGCGGTGGCGTAGGCGAGCAACGGGTGTCCGACCGTCTTCATCAGCGAGGCCAGCCACACACTGCGTCGGGGGCTGGTGTCGCGGTCGAGGACGGTCACGTCGGCCATGGAGAGGCCGAACGCCACCAGGGCGGCGGGGACGGCGCCCGCGGCCAGCAGGGAGAGGGGTTCGGTGGCCAGGTCCGGCAGTTCCCGGCCGGTGCGCGAGTGCACCAGGGACAGGACGATCCCGGTCACGGCGGCGAGGATGAGGGGGTTGCGGACGATCCCGAGGAAGAGTTCACGGACCAGGGGGCCCAGCGTCCGCCCGGTGCCGTGGGGTGTGCGTCGGGAGGTGACGTCGAGCAGCAGCACGGTGACCGGCCCGTACAGGGCAACCTGGAAGATGATCACCGGCAGGGACGCGGTGGGGTCGTCGAGGACGTGGGTGGTGACCGGGATGCCGAGGTTCGACCCGTTGCAGTAGGAGCAGGCCAGCATCGTGACCAGGCTGTCGGACACGCGACGGCGGGCGAGGTAGCGGTAGCCCAGGAAGCCGACGGCGCCGGCGAGCAGGGTGCTCACGACGACCATGGCGAGGTTCTCGCCGAAGACGGTGGCGAGGTCGGCGTCGCGCAGGAAGTTGATGAGCAGGGCCGGCGTGGCGAGGTAGAACACGAACATGTTCAGCGGGTAGACGGCGTTCGGGCCGAGGAGCCCGCGTCGGCCCACCGCGTATCCCAGCGCGATGATGACGACCACCACCGCGAACCCACTCAGAACGTTAAGCATGTGCTCTATTAGACCAGGGCGGGCACCGTCGCCCCGGAGGTGGGGAGGTGTCCGCGGTCAGCGTCCGTAGACGACGTAGGCCTTCGCCCAGGAGTCGCAGATGTGCTGGCGGTGCGGGTCGCGGGCGATGAGCACACCGAGGGCGGCGTAGATCGCCAGGCTGGCGAAGTTCCCGACCAGCGGGACCCAGCCCAGGACGATGCTCGCCAGGTACCAGGAGTTGCGGATGAAGGAGTCCTTCGCCGAGATCCTCCCGCCGTCGGCGTCGACGACCTTGACGCCGACCGCCATCTTGCCCACGGTCCGGCCCATGGTGACCTCCATGAGCACGCGGTAGGCGAACCACAGGACGACCGACAGGAGGCTGACGAGGTAGAGGTTGCCCATCTCCAGCTCCGGTTCAGCGCCGAACTGGCCGGCGTCGACCCACGCGTTGTAGTCGTCGAGCCAGTTCAGGACCCCCGGCAGGAGGAAGACCGCCATGATGGCGGCCATCACGATGAAGAAGAGCAGCCCGTCGATGAGGAACGCGCCGAGGCGACGGCCGGCACCCGGGTACGACTGCGCGGGGCCCGGGCCGACGTAGCCGGCCGGCTGCTGGCCGTACCCGAAGTTCGGGTCGTAGCCGGAGGCACCGCCCCCGACGTAGTCGCCGTAGGAGGGCAGGCCGCCGTTGTTCTCGGGCACGTCCCTGGAGGGGTTGTTCTGGTCGAACGGGTTCGTCATGGCGCCTTTCACGGGGATTGGGGGACGTCTCAGGCTAGCATCCGGTCCCCGGGTACGACTGAACCCCGCCGCCGGGGGACCGGTGACGGGGTTCAGAAGGTCTTAGTTAAACGCGCGCTGCTGCAACGTGGAGTTCGTGCAGGATCAGCGGCTGTGGAACGGCAGGAGAGCCATTTCACGTGCGTTCTTGATCGCGGTGGCGACCTCACGCTGCTGACGCGGGGTCAGACCGGTGACGCGACGGCCACGGATCTTGCCGCGGTCCGAGATGAACTTACGCAGCAGTGCGTAGTCCTTGTAGTCGACGGTCTCGATGCCCTCGGCCTTGAGCGGGTTCTTCTTCGGGCGGCGGGACTGCTCGAGCCGCGCCTTCTTGTGGTTGGTGCGCTTCATGCGTGTGCTCCCTTTTACCAGCTGGACTTGCGAACGCCGGGCAGCTCACCGCGGTGAGCCATCTCGCGGACGCGGACACGGGACAGACCGAACTTGCGGAGGTAGCCGCGGGGGCGGCCATCGGCGGCGTCGCGGTTACGGATGCGGACGGGGGCAGCGTCGCGCGGCTGACGGTTCAGCTCGAACTGTGCCTCGGCACGCTCGTCGTCGGTGGAGTTCGGGTTCTTGATGATCGCCTTGAGCTCGGCACGGCGCTCAGCGAAACGGGCGACGATTTCCTTACGCTGCTCGTTCTTCGCGATCTTGGACTTCTTGGCCATAGATTAACGCTCCTCGCGGAACTCGACGTGCTTCCGGACGATCGGGTCAAACTTCTTCAGGGTGATCCGGTCCGGGTTGTTCCGCTTGTTCTTGCGGGTCACGTAGGTGTAACCGGTGCCCGCGGTGGACTTCAGCTTGATGATGGGGCGGATATCGTTACGTGCCACTAGATCTTCTCCCCACGTGCGCGGATCTTGGCGACGACGGACTCAATGCCGTCTCGGTCGATGGTCTTCAGGCCCTTGGTGGAGACGTTCAGCGTGATGGAACGACCCTCGGAGGGCAGGTAGAACGAACGACGCTGGATGTTCGGGTTCCAGCGACGGTTCGTGCGGCGGTGCGAGTGCGAGACGGTTTTGCCGAAGCTCGGCTTCCGACCCGTGACCTGGCAATGTGCCGACATGGGTATCTTTCTCCTTCCGCCCGCGTAGCCGGTCCCTCGTGCCGCGCAGGCAGTGGGAGACACCACTGCGAAAACCCGCATCTAGACGGGATGCGGGGCCGGGGCACTGTCTGGGGCCGATCGCGCGTGCGATGACGTTTACTAAGACAACAGCGTTGCACGACACTACCTCATGTCGTGCCCTCCACCTAATCCCCGTGTGCGGGTAGAGTGGTCCCGGTATCGGTGACTGTCCCTGACGGGGCTGCCTCGCCCGGATTTCCCCGTGGGGGCGCCAGGGGATAGACTGGTCGATCGTGTTGCGACCTGATCGTCCGCGTGCCGCGCGGACGGGCCGGGAGCGCCCGCACTCCAAACCCGACCCAGGCACGACTCGCCGTCCCGGTCGCCGACAGCGGTGGACAGGACGAGGGGGACCGACCTGGCGCACAACTCCTGAGGGATTGAGAATGAAGAACGATATTCACCCCGACTACCACCCGGTGGTCTTCAAGGACGCCAGCACTGGCCACCAGTTCCTGACGCGTTCCACCGCAACCTCCGACCGCTCCGTGGAGTGGGAGGACGGTAACGAGTACCCGTTGATCGTCGTCGACGTCACCAGCGAGTCCCACCCCTTCTGGACGGGTGCACAGCGTGTCATGGACACCGCCGGCCGCGTCGAGAAGTTCCAGCGTCGTTACGGCAACCGTGTTCGCCGTACCAAGAAGAACGAGGAGGGCTAAGAACAATGGCTGTTCCGAAGCGCCGTCTTTCCCGCGCCAACACCCACCACCGTCGTTCCAACTGGAAGTCCGACAACGTGGCGCTGCAGAGCGTCAAGGTTGACGGTCGCGAGGTCCAGATCCCTCGTCGTCTGGTCAAGGCCGCGAAGCTGGGCCTGGTCGACCTCGACTAGTGCCGTACCGCTGAGGTGACCCCCGTCGACATTCGTCGACGGGGGTTTTCTCTGTGTGGGGAGAGGCGGCGGAGAGTCGGCGGAGCCGGGGGTTCCGCCGTTTTTTACAGCCAGATTACGGCCGTGTTCGGGTCTGGTGCAGGTTTCCTGTCAGTTATCTGTGGGATGCGTTTTGGGGTGTCGTAGCGCCTCTACGCTGGTGCAGAATGGCCGAATGAAGATTCTTGTTGTCGACGATGATCAGACGGTAAGGGACTCTCTCCGGCGCTCTCTCACGTTCAACGGCTACGAGGTGGCCGCGGCGGGAGACGGCGACGACGCCCTCCGCCTCGTTCGTCAGGAGGCGCCGGACCTGGTGATCCTCGATGTCGAGCTTCCCGGGGTCGACGGGCTCACCGTGTGCCGTGACCTCCGGAGTGCCGGAAATGACGTCCTCATCCTCATGCTGTCGGACAGTGCCGACGTCGCGGACCGCGTCGCCGGCCTGGACGCCGGTGCGGACGACTTCATGTCGAAGCCGTACGCCCTCGAGGAGGTGCTCGCGCGCGTGCGCTCCCTGCACCGGCGGTCCGTGCGCACGGCGGTGGCGCAGAACGTCGAGGTGAAGCCCCTCGCCTTCGAGGACCTGTCGCTGAACCCGGAGACCCGTGAGGTCAGCCGTGGCGAGCGCCGGATCAGCCTCACCCGCACCGAGTTCGCTCTGCTGCAGCTGCTGATGAAGAACCAGCGCAAAGTGCTCAGTAGGACGAAGATCCTCGAGGAGGTGTGGGGGTACGACTTCCCGACCTCCGGCAACGCCCTGGAGGTCTACATCGGCTACCTCCGCCGTAAGACGGAGGAGGGCGGCGAGTCCCGGGTGATCCACACCGTGCGCGGTGTGGGCTACGTCCTGCGCGACGACGCTCCCTGACGGGAGGCCGCAACGTCCTTCCTGGAAGGTTGCTGAGTGCGAACTCCGCGCTTGCCGAGTACAGTGCTCCACTATTCGGAGGACACTGTCAGGTTGTGCGGACGGACCGCCAACCCTGGTCGACCACGATGGAGTGTGTCGGAGACAGTTGAGCGAGTTTGAGTGAGCCGGTGATCGCACCGGCGAAGGAGAGTCAGATGTCCGGGGAAGACCGTAACGGCAGTGACGACGGATGGGGCCGGAGCCCGGGGACGGGCGACGGGCAGGGCCCCGGGCCCGCCGGGTTCACCGATCCGGCCGCACAGCAACGCCACTGGGAGAGCCTCTCCAGTCAGTATCCCAGCAATGACGGCTCCGTGCCGCCCCCGGTGTCCGGCCCTGAACTGCCCCCGCAGGCCGCCGGTGCGGCGAGCAGGGAACCGCAACGTCGGTTCTCGACCCCTGCGGTGGCGGCGCTCGTCCTCGCGGTCGGTGTGGCGGCCTCCGCGGTGACCGCCGGTGTCATCAACCAGACCGGCGACGACTCCACCCCGGTCACCTCCCTCAACCAGTCCAGCAGCAGCGACCGGGGGAACACCCCGGTCTCTGCCCCGGATCCGGGGACGGTGGAGTCGGTCGCACAGAACGTCCTCCCCAGTGTGGTGTCCATCCAGGTCGCCACCCGCGAGGGCGGGGCCGAGGGGTCGGGGTCGATCATCAGCCAGGACGGTCTGATCCTCACCAACAACCACGTCGTCGCCGGCGCTGAGGGCGGGAACGCGCAGATGAGCGTGACCACCAACGACGGGCGTCAGCTCGAGGCAGAGGTCGTGGCGACCGACCCCCAGACCGACCTCGCCGTGGTCAAGGCGTCTGGCGCCGACGACCTGCAGCCCATCGCGATCGGTGACTCCGACGGCCTCCGGGTCGGTGAGACGGTGATCGCCGTCGGTTCCCCGCTGGGCCTGTCGTCGACGGTGACCACCGGTATCGTCTCGGCGATGAACCGCCCGGTGCAGGCCGGCGGTGAAGGTGGTGGCGAGGCGTCCCTGATCGACGCGATCCAGACCGACGCCGCGATCAACCCGGGCAACTCCGGCGGGGCACTGGTGAACCTCCGCGGCGAACTCGTCGGGATCCCGTCGGTGATCGCCACCCTGGGCGGGCAGATGGGCGGGGAGTCCGGCTCCATCGGGCTCGGCTTCGCGATCCCGTCGAACCAGGCGGAGGACACCGCACAGCAGCTCATCGACAACGGGCGGGCGACCCACCCGGTCATCGGTGCACGGGTCAACACCGGCGCCGAGTCGCGGGTCCGCGGTGCGGAGATCGTCAGTGTGTCCGACGGGGGACCGGCGGCGGACGCCGGCATCCGGGACGGGGACGTGGTGACCAAGGTCGGCGACCGGATCGTCGACAGCGGCGTCAGTCTCATCGCCGCGATCCGCTCGCACAACGTCGGCGACGAGGTCACGTTGACCGTGACCGACGGCAACGGCGGCAACGAGCGCGAGGTCGGGGTGACGCTCTCGGAGTCCGACGCAGGCTGACCCGCACCGGCACCGTGATGCCACCCCTGACCTATACAGCAGACGTGTCCGCCGGTTACCGTTGACGTGACCCTGCACACCGCGACGGGCGCCGAAGTCCCCGAGGAGTTCACCACCATGTCCCACGATCCCAACGTCGACACCGACCCGACCGCCGGCGACATCCAGGATCCGTCCGGTCTGATCACCGTGCCGGGAATCGATGACTTCGCCCGGGTCGAGAAGGAGTCCATCGAGCGGCTCGACGCCGAGATCACCGAACCCGGTGACGACGTGTTCCGCTCCCTGGACATCCAGGAGAACGGCCGCGAGGACGGCAACCCCAGGCACTCGCTGCTGCACGCCCTGGTCGTCATCGTCACCGACCACCCCGACGCCGCCGACCAGTCCGGGGAACTCGTCGCGGAACTGCTGGCGGAGGAGGACTACATGGTGGACGCGGTGTTGACCGTGGACACCCGGAAGTCCTCCGTACGCCAGGCACTGGAGACCGCCGTGGTCGGCGGCGCCGACCTGGTGATCACCGTCGGCGGGACCGGGGTGAGCCCCCGTGACAAGACCCCCGAGGCCACCAAGGCGGTCCTGGACAAGCGCATCCAGGGCCTCTCCCAGGCACTGCGTGCGTCCGCGCTGGCCTGTAACGCCGTGGACGGCGGACTGTCCCGGGGTGTGGCCGGGGTGTCCGGTTCGACCGTCGTGGTGAACCTGGCGGCCTCGCGCGCGGCGATCCGCGACGGGATGGCCACCCTGTTCCCCCTGGTCCGACACGTGATCGCGGACATCAGCAGGGCATGAGGCCCCGCCGGAAGACAGGGGTGGTGGGCAAGGCCCACGCCCCGGACCGGGACCTGGAGCTGCCCACGGAGCTGCCCAGGGAGCGCCCCGGGGAACCCCGGCAGGACGGGGACGGCACGACCACGCAGCACGCCGGCTTCGGGGAGGACTTCTGGGAGGGGCAGCGCCCGCCCCACTGGTGACACAGGGGACGGGCGCGGGGGAGGATTCAGTTGGCGGAGTGGCGTCCACCGGTGTCGGTGGAGTCGTCGATCTCCCCGGCGAGGCCGTTGTTGGCGGAGCTGACGCCGCTCTGGGTGGCGATCAGGTCACGGATCTCGATGAGCAGGTCGACCTCCGAGGCGACGGTCTCCTCGGGGTCGATGCCCTTCCGGCGGGCGTGGAGCTCGTTGAGCTTGTTCATCGGGGCGACCAGCAGGAAGTAGACCACTGCGGCGATGATGAGGAAGTTGATCACCGCGGTGATGATCGCACCCAGGTCGATCTGGGTGCTCTCCATCCCGTCACGGATCTGGAACTTCAGCCCGTCGACCTCGGTGCCGCCGAAGCTGTTGATCAGCGGCTGGATCAGCGAGTCCGAGATGGCGGTGACGATGGCGGTGAAGGCGGAGCCGATGATGACGGCGATCGCCAGTTCCATCACGTTTCCGCGGGTGATGAAGTCTTTGAAACCCTTGAGCATGGTGCACTCCTTGTGCTGGTGTAGATCAGAGAGGGGATGTCCGGCTACCGGGTACTCCGGCGGCCGGGGGAAGTCGGGAAGACGCCCGCCTCGGTGACGACGTCCCGGACACGGACGTCGAGACGGGTCCTGGGTACGTCGACCCCGAACTCGTCGTGGTCCACGAGCGCTACCAGTCTGCCAGGTTCGTCACGCCCGGACAGCACGGCGGCGGTCCGGTCGTAGTAGCCGCCACCTTGGCCGAGCCGGGTACCGTCCCGGTCGACGGCGAGAGCGGGGACGACCAGGGTGGTGACTTTCCCGGACAGTTCCACGCACGATATCGGCGACCGGGGCCCGGGCGTTTCCGGTATCTCCGTGGGCTCGGGAATCCCGAAGGCCCCCGGCCGGAGGGAGCCCGACCCCCGGTAGGGAAGCCAGGTCAACGGTTGCGACGGCCCCGGGACCACCGGGAGCCACACCTCGAACCCGGCCTGCCTGAGAGCCTCCGGCAGACCCGGCCCCCCGGGCTCGCCGGGCAGACCGACGAAGGCGGCGACCGCGCCCGGGCCCCCGTAACCGTCCCCGCCGTCGGTCAGCAGGGTGAGCAGATGGTCGATGATGGCGGCGTCACGACGGGCGCGTTCGTCCTGCGTGACGGCACGCCGGGCGGCGCGGAGCCGTCGGCGCACCGCCTGCTTCGCCTCCTGCACCGCGTCCGGCGTATCCCCGGTCGCGTCGTGAGCCGTGTTCTGTCCCTGGTCCATACCAGCCGATCATAGAGGTGTACGGGGGTGCCGGTGGTGACGTCACGCCGCCCCGGTTGTCCGTTTTCCGGGTGTCGGTGTGTTCCCGTCGGGTCAGACGGGGGTGGTCCCTGTAGGATCCTCCGTATGGCAACTACCAACTCATCCGTTCCCTCCGGCTCTCCGGGCGGCGTCACCGACGGCGTCTCCACCGGCGGGATCCGAACCGTCGTGGTTCCTGCCGCCGGCCTGGGCACCCGTTTCCTGCCGGCCACCAAGACCGTGCCCAAGGAGCTCCTGCCCGTTGTGGATACGCCCGGGATCGAGCTCATCGCCAAAGAGGCCTCCGAGGCCGGTGCCTCCCGGCTCGCCGTGGTCACCTCGCCCCGTAAGCAGGGCATCATGGCGTTCTTCGACCGTGACGAGCTTTTGGAGGACACGCTCGAGGCCCGTGGCAAGACCGAGCAGCTCAACAAGGTTCGTGCGGTCAACGAGATGATCACCGCCGTGTCGGTCAACCAGGACCGCCCGCTGGGCCTGGGGCACGCCATCGGATGCGCCGAGGACTCCCTCGACGACGACGAGGACGCCTTCGCCGTCCTGCTGCCCGACGACCTCGTCCTGCCGTTCGGCGTGATGAACGAGATGATCAGGGTCCGCCAGCGTTACGGCGGCACCGTCCTGTGCGGTTTCGAGGTCCCGGAGGACGAGGTCTCGAACTACGGCGTCTTCGAGATCACCGACGTCGAGGGCGCTGACAACGCCGACAGCCAGGTGCGCCGGGTGACGGGCATGGTCGAGAAGCCGGACGTCGCCGACGCCCCGTCGAACATCGTGGCCACCGGTCGTTACCTGCTGGACCGGTCCATCTTCGACGCGTTGCGGAAGACCACCCCGGGCAAGGGCGGGGAGATCCAGGTCACCGACGCCATCGCCAGGCTCATCGACGAGGGCCACCCGGTGCACGTCTACGTCCACCGCGGCAACCGTCACGACCTGGGCAACCCGGGCGGCTTCATCCGCGCGTGCGTGGACTTCGCCCTGGACGACCCGTCCTACGGGCCCTCGCTGGAGCGGTGGCTGGCCCACCGCCTGGAGAAGTGACCCGGAGAAGTTACCCGGAGAAGTGACACGGTAACCGACGGCAGGGAGGCGGTGCCCGACATCGGACCCGCCTTCGGCGGTTTCGGGGTTCCGAGACGGTAGAGTCTGCACCCGTACCACCTGCACGTCACCCTGACCTATCCCGAGAACCCGTGAGGACGGCTACGTGAGAACTGTTGAGGAGCAGCTGGCCACGGTCAGCGCCGCGGCAGTAACACCGGAACCGGTGCGCACCGCGATTTCAGAGGCCCTGGGTCTGCGCTGTGCCGAGCAGGTCGAGGCGGAGGCGTCGGTCCCCGGGTTCGACCAGGCCGCCGTGGACGGCTACGCGGTGCGCTCTGTCGACGTCCGCCACGCCGGCAGCGTCGACCCGGGTGTGCCCTCGGCGAAGCTCCCCGTCGTCGGTGACGTGGGTGTGGGATCGCACCGGCCGGTGCGGCTGCAGCCGCGGCAGGCCGTGCGGGTGCAGGCCGGGGCGCCGATCCCCACCCTCGCCGACGCCGTCGTCCCCCTGGACTGGGCCGAGGACGACGGACGGCGCACCGAGGCGCTGCGTCCGGTCGCCGCCGGGCAGTTCATCCACCGCGCAGGATCCGACGTGCAGCCCGGTGACGTCGTCGTCGAACAGGGGTCGGTGATCGGCGCCGCCCAGGTGGGCCTGCTCGCCGCGGTGGGCCGGTCGAAGGTGCTGGTGTACCCGCGCCCGCGGATGGCGGTGCTGTCCTTCGGCCCCGAACTCGTCGACATCGACCGTGACCCGGGCCTGGGCCAGGTCCACGACGTCAACTCCTACTCCCTCGCCGCCGCCGGGCGCGAGGCGGGGGCGGACGTCAACCGGCTCGGGATCGTCGGTGGTGAGGACCGCCGCCTGCGCGACATCATCGAGGGCCAGCTCATCCGCTCCGAGATCCTGGTGATCGCCGGTGGGGTGGGCGGCTCGTCGAGTGACCGGCTCCGGGAGATCCTGGCCGAACTCGGGGACCTGGACGTGTCCCGGGTGGCGATGCACCCCGGCTCGGTGCAGGGGTTCGGGATCCTCGGCGCCGACCGGGTGCCGACCTTCCTGCTGCCCTCGAACCCGAGTGCGGCGCTGGTGGCCTTCGAGGTCCTGGTGCGCCCGCTGGTCCAGATCCTGCGTGGCCAGCGTCAGTCGATGCGTCGTATGGTCAAGGCACGGACGATCGCCGGACTGGAGTCGGCGCCGCACCGTCGCGGGTTCATCCGGGCGCAGCTGATGCGGGACCGGGAGACCAGTGAGTTCCTCGTCGACCCGCTCGGCGCGGTCGCCGGCGGCGAGCCCACGCACCTGCTCGGCAGCCACGGGCAGGCCAACGGCCTGATCGTGGTGCCCGGCGACCGGACCCGCGTCGAGCCCGGCGAGGTCGTCGACGTGATGTTCCTGACGAACCGGGTGTGAGTCCCCGGTGCTCCTGACGAACCGGCACCCCGGGTGGCCGGCGAAGACCCCCGTGGCGGACACCGACGCCGGACGGGTGCGGCTGCGTCCGTTGGCCCGGCGGGACGGCCGCCGCTGGGCGGAGTACCGCAACGCCGACGAACACCTGCTGCGTCCGGTGGAGCCCACGGTTCCCGGCGAGTGGTGGGAGGCGCACACCCGGGCGATGTGGCGCCGCAACTACGCCGGCCTGATGTCCCTGGCCACGCAGGGCGTGTTGCTGCCGTTCGCCATCGAGGTGGACGGGGAGTTCGCGGGTCAGCTGACCCTGGGCAACGTGCAGCACGGTGTGGTCTGCAGCTGCTGGATCGGCTACTGGGTGTACTCGGGTTTCAGTGGCAGGGGAGTGGGGCGGACCGCCGTGACCCTCGGGGTGGACCATGCCATGACGCAGGTGGGTATGCACCGGGTGGAGGCCACGGTGCTGGAGTCGAATGTGGCGTCCCGCCGGATCCTGGAGCGTATCGGCTTCCGTGAGGAGGGGTTGCTGCAGCGCAACCTGCACATCAACGGTCAGTGGCGGGACCATCTCCTCGTCGGCCTGACCGCCGAGGAACGTCCGCCGAGGCAGTGATCCTCCGTCGATCCTCCGTCGATCCTCCATCCGGCGCGGCGCGCCTGCGGCGCCGTTGCCGCACCGGCACGTATCGTCGGGGACATTGTTCTATCGTGATGCGTCCTGATTGTCGTCGGTGAAAGGAAAGGCCGCTAGTGTCCGGCTCCCTCAGCTCTCTGATCCTGATCGCGGTCGTCTGGCTTCTTCTCCTCGCGCCGTTGTTCCTCCGTAAGCAGTCACCGGTCCGGCGCACGTCGAAGGCGTTGTCGGAGACCCGCGTGCTGCATGAGGGCGGCGCGGAGATCTCCCGCCCGCGGAAACGTCCGCTGCCTGCGGATTCGTTGTACCACGCGGATGTCGACGACGACATCGAGCTGGTCGAGGCAGAGCCCGAGCAGGTGATCATCGACGACACCGCGCGGGACGTGCCGGGGATCATCGACGGTGAGGTCGTGGGCTACCGTCCCCTCGACGAGGAGGACACCGGCGAGTTCGCCCCGGTGGATCCGCTCGTGGACGCCGACCCTGCCGTGGAGACCGGCGAGGACGCGGCGTTCGACGACGTCGAGGAATCCGACGACACCGACGACGCCAAGGACACCGACACGGAGGACGACACCGACGCCGAGGCTGTCCAGGACGCGCCGGAACGACCGGTGGATGCGGTCCGTGAGGACGACCGGCGGTTCACCGACATCCCGGTGGCCTACCTCCGTGGCGGTGACATCGACGTCAGCGTGGGGACCGACGAGCCGTGGGACGACTCCGCCCCGGTGGACGAGGAGGTCGCCGGCGCCGACTTCTCCGTCGACGAGTACGGCGACGGTGAGCTGACCGAGGAGGAACTCGACTACGCCGCCGCCCGCCGTGGCCGTGGTTTCTATGACCCTGAGACGTCCCAGCGGCTGGCGGAACGCCGCCAGCAGCGCCGTAAGCGGGTGCTGTCGGTGCTGGCGTTGCTGTGCGTGGTCTCCGTCGTCGCCGCGGTGCTCCTGGGCGGTGCCGTCTGGTCCGGGGTGGTGGTGACTGTCGCCCTGTCCGCGGTGTACCTGTACTACCTGCGGCGGCAGGTGGTCGAGGAGACGAAGCTGCGTCGTCGGCGTATCGCCCGGATGCGGCGTGCCCGCCTCGGTGTGCGCAACACCGACGACCGGGAGCTCGGTGTGCCCGACCGTCTGCTCCGGCCCGGTGCCGTGATGCTGGAGAGTGATGACGCGGACCCGGAGTTCGCGGACCTGGATTACGCCGACCACGTCGGTTACACCGACCACGCCGATTACGGTGACTACGGTGACCACGACGACTACACCGGTACGCACATCCGGGCGGTGTAGTGCCGCGTCGTGTGGCGACCGGGGATAAGATGACCTCATCATGAACAATCCTGCTTTCCGCGACGCCGCCCTGCTGATCCTGCGCGTCGCTCTCGGCGTCGTCTTCATCGCCCACGGGTGGGACAAGGTGTTCCACGTGGGGGCGGACGAGACAGCCGCCCAGTGGGCCTCGATGCACATCCCGCAGCCGACGCTGTCGGTCTGGGTCGTCTCCGTGATCGAGATGCTCGGCGGCGCGCTCCTGGTGCTTGGGTTCCTGACACCGGCCGCCGCGGGTGTGCTGGCCCTCGACATGGTCGCGGCGTTCTACTTCGTGCACATGGGCAACGGGCTCTTCGTGGCGGAGGGCGGCGGCGAGCTGGTCGTCGTCCTGTTCGCCGCGTGTCTCGTGCTCGTGGTGTTCGGTGCCGGGCGGGCGAGCCTCGACAAAGCACTCTCCCGGTTCGGGTGATCGCGGTGGAGGATGCTCCGCACCGTGACATCCATGCGGTGGTCCGCGCCGCCTTGTCGGCGCGGCTCGACGGCGAGAACGTGCCGTCGGACGTCGACGACGACCTGATTGACACCCACCTGTCCGCCTGCGTGGACTGCCGCGAGTGGTTCGCCGCGGCGAGTGACCTGAACCGCCGGTTGCGGATGTCGGTCGCCCCCGACGGCGGTGCGGGCGGGGACGCCCGGGCGCTGGCGGAGTCGATGGTGCGGCTGGCCGACGAGACCCCGCGCCTGTCCCACCGTCTGCGCAACCGGTCGCTGCCGTTGGTGCTCAGCCGGGTGGCCCTGGTGGCGGTGGCCGTGTGTTACGTCGTCTGGGCCCTGCTGCTGCTCACCGGGGCCACCGGTGGTGGCGCCGGGGCCGTCGACGGGACGGGGCCCGGTGGGGCGGTGGCCAACGCCGACGACCCGGACGTGGCGTCCCTGGCGGTCGACGCCGCGGCGGTGCGGATGGCGCTGGCGGCCGGTCTGCTGTGGGGGGCGGTGCGGCCCCGTTCGGCACCGGGGTTGTTCCCGGTGTTCCTGGCGTTGTGGGGCTTCGGCGCCGGCTTCGCGACCCGCGACATCGTCCTGGGGGTGCTCGGCGGGGCGATGGACTACACACTCATCGCCGGGCTCCTGCTGCACCTGGCGGCCTGCGCGGCGCTGGTGGGGGTGTGGTTGTCCCGGAACCACGCCGTGGCACCGGTGCGGCAGTCCCTGCGGGGGCTGTCGGCGCGGCCGGTGCGGTACAGCCCGGAGGACGTGGAGGCCAACTCGTCGTGGCGGCGCGGGGACGGGCCTGGGTACGGACCTGGGAACGGACCCTGGAGACGGTGACGGTCAGGTCCAGCCGGGCAGCCACATCCGCAGCTGCCACTGGTCGTCGGTGAGCGGCATCCCGGTGAAGACGGGCAGGAAGAACAGGAACATCCACACCACCAGCACCAGGTAGGCGACCGCGACGAGCATCCCGGTCTTCGTCAGGACGAGGTGCCGGGCCTCGGCGACGACGGGGCGCAGGGGGCGTGCGGGCGGTGGCGGCCCGTCGGGACGGACCGCCCACCCGGAGACCTGGCCCAGGACGAGAGCCAGCCCGAGGATGAGGAACGGCGCGAGGTTGGTGGCGTAGAAGAGGTACATCTGCCGGTCGACGTTGAGCAGCCAGGGGAGGAACCCGGCGGCGTAACCGACGAGGGGGACCAGCCACCGCATGTCGCGTCGTCCGATGATGCGCCACAGACCCCACAGCAGCACCGGGACACCCAGCCACCAGATCGCCGGGGTACCGATCAGCAGCACCACCTCCCGGCGGCCGCTGTCGTCGCTGGCGGAGTGGTAGAGCAGGGCGCGGGTGGAGGCCAGCCAGTCCCACGGCTTGGACTCCCACGGGTGGTGGTGGCCGTTGGAGTTGGTCAGTTCGCCGTGGAAGCCGAGCACCGAGACGTGGTAGTAGAGGAAGCTGAGCCAGGTGTCGGGCAGGAAGTCCAGCCCCCACGAGCTGATCCGGTCACTGCCGGCGGACGCCTCGTGACGGAACACCCCGGTCTCCGAGGCGAACCAGGACCGCCACGACAGCAGGTACACGCCCACCGGGACCAGGACCACCGAGGCGAACGCCGGGACGCAGTCGCGGAGCAGTGTCCCGGTGAACGGGCGGGCGACGCCGTGTCGGCGTCGGCGCCACCAGTCGACGGCGACGACGGCGACCCCGAAGAACGCCATGTAGTAGAGGCCCGACCACTTCACGGCGACGGCCCCACCGAGGGCGGCACCGGCGGCGAAACGCCACCAGCGGTACCCCACGCGAGGCCCGAGGGCGGAGTCGGTGACGCGCCCCTCGTCGGCGATCCGACGGAACAGCCGCTCCATCTGTTCGTGGTCGCGCAGCAGCAGGTAGACCGCCAGGACCACGAAGAACGCCTGGAAGTGGTCGAGCATCGCCGAGCGTCCGGTGACGAACAGGATCCCGTCGCACAGTGCCAGGATCCCGGCGGTCAGCCCGACCCAGTCGGAACCGCTGAGCCGGCGGGCGGTCGCCGCGATGAGCAGGACGACCCCCACGGCCAGCAGGGCCACGACGATGCGCCAGCCCCACGGGGTGTTCCCGAAGACCGCCATGCCGAGGGCCTCGAGGTGTTTGGCCAGCGGTGGGTGCACGACCAGCCCGTAGCCGGGGTTGTCCTCGATCCCGCCGACGAGGAGTCCGCCGCCGCCGTCGGTGCCGCGCAGGACCTGCCAGGACTGGGGGACGTAGTGTTTCTCGTCGAAGACGGGGGTGCCCGCGTCGGTGGGGTGCGGGAGCCAGAGCAGTCGGCTGACCAGCCCCAGGAGACCCAGTGCGGCGAGGATGGACAGCCAGCGGCGCGGCTGGGCCCGCCTGTGTGCGGGGTGGGGCGCTGTGTCTGCCGTGGCTGGAGTCTCCGTCACAGTGGCACATCCTATACCCGCGTGGTGGTGGCGAGGGGTCCCGAGGTCCCTGGCGGGTAAGCTCTGGTGACCATGCAGGACAACACCCCGGAAGACAACACCGTGCACAGCGCCGTCGGACGCGCGGTGGACCGCGCCCAGGCCGACCGTCCTCTCCCCGCGGGCGGGGTGATCCTCGCGGCGACGCCGCTGGGCAACCCCCTGGACGCCTCGATCCGGCTGATCGACGCACTCGGCAGCGCCGACATCGTGGCTGCCGAGGACACCCGTCGGACCCGTGCCCTCGCTGACGCGCTCGGCGTGGAGGTTACCGGGAAGATCGTCTCCAACTTCGACCACAACGAGAACGACCGGGCAGCCGGGCTGGTCGCGCAGGCGGCGGCCGGGGCGCGGGTACTCGTGGTCACCGACGCCGGCATGCCCTCGGTCTCGGACCCCGGGTTCCCCCTGGTCCAGGCCGCGCAGGACGCCGGGGTCCCGGTGACCTGCCTGCCGGGCCCCTCGGCGGTACCCACCGCGCTCGCCCTGTCCGGGGTGGGGGTCGGCCACTTCGCCTTCGACGGCTTCGCCCCCCGCAAGGACGGCGCCCGACGCCAGTGGCTGGAGTCCGTACGGGACTCCGGACGGGCGGTGAGCTTCTTCGAGTCGCCCCACCGGTTGGCGGCGACGCTGGCCACGGCGGCGGAGGTGTGCGGCCCGGACCGCGAGGCGGCGGTGTGCCGCGAACTGACCAAGACCTACGAGGAGGTCGTCCGGGGACCGTTGGGTGAGCTCGCCCGGTGGGCCGCCGACGGTGTCCGCGGGGAGATCACCGTGGTGATCTCCGCGTCCTCCGGCGACGGCGGACGCACGCCGGAGGAACTGGTCGGGGAGGTCGAGCAGAAGGTTGCCGCCGGCCAGCGGATGAAGGACGCGACCCGCGACGTTTCCGCTGTGCACGGGGTGTCGCGCCGGGAGCTCTACGAGGCTGTCCTCACCGCCCGCGACAGCTGACCCGCGGCAGGGGCGCGCGGCCGGATTCAGGGTCTCCCGGGTCCGTACGCGGGCAGTATGGCAGAGTGGTCTCCATGTCCGTTTCAGAAGAGAACTCACAATCCGACGATCCCGGCCCCCATGGCACCGGCTCCGACGGTGCGCCTTTCACCGATCCGGGCCTCAATCTGGAGAAGATCTCCCCGGTTGCCACGGAGGACATGCTGCCGCCGCCGGCCGAGGATGAGAACGCGAAGATCGACAAGGCAGTGGTGTTCTTCGCCGCGCTGATCGTCCTCGCCGTGGTCGCCTGGGGCCTGATCGCCCCGGACAACTTCGCCGGCTTCGCCGCGAGCGCCCTCGACTTCGTGGTGACCGACTTCGGTTGGGTCTACATCATCGCGGGGTCGGTGTTCGTCTTCTTCATCCTGTGGGTCGCCCTGAGCAAGTTCGGTAACGTCCGTCTCGGACAGGACAATGAACGTCCGGAGTTCAACGCCGCGAGCTGGATCGCGATGATGTTCGCCGCCGGTATGGGCATCGGCCTGATGTTCTACGGTGTCGCCGAACCGTTGAACTTCTACCGCAGCGGCGTGCCCGGTGAGGCCACGGAGAGCATCCCGGTCTCCTTCTCGACGACGTTGTTCCACTGGACGCTGCACCCGTGGGCCATCTACGCCATCGTCGGTCTCGCGATCGCCTACGGCACCTTCCGCTTGGGCCGCAAGCAGCTGCTGAGCTCGGCGTTCATCCCGCTGATCGGGGTGCGTCGTGCCGAGGGCTGGCTGGGCAAGCTGATCGACGTGCTGTCGATCTTCGCCACGGTCTTCGGCACGGCGGCGTCGCTGGGCCTGGGTGCGCTGCAGATCGCGTCCGGGCTCGACGCCACCGGTATGGTCCACAGCCCCGGTATCGGCTGGCTGCTGCTGATCATCGGTGTGCTCGGCGTCTGCTTCCTGATCTCGGCGTTCTCCGGGGTCAGCAAGGGCGTCCAGTACGTGTCGAACTTCAACATGGTCGCTGCCGCGGTGCTGGCACTGTTCGTCCTGGTCGTCGGCCCCACCGTCGTCATCGCGAACACCGTGCCGACCGCGTTCGGCAACTACATCCAGGAGTTCTTCGGCATGGCCGCCCGCACCGCGGACTCCGCCCCGGGGATGGACGAGTGGCTCGCCGGCAACACCCTGTTCTACTGGGCGTGGTGGATCTCCTGGTCGCCCTTCGTCGGCACCTTCATCGCCCGGATCTCCCGTGGACGCACGGTCCGCGAGTTCATCCTGGTGGTCATGCTGGTCCCCACCGCGGTGTCGGTGGTCTGGTTCGCCATCTTCGGCGGCAGTGCGATCCACCTGGAGGAGTCGGGGACCGACGTCTTCGGCGACGGCACCTCCGAGTACATGCTGTTCAACCTGTTGCACGAGCTTCCGCTGGGCACCCTGTCCTCGGTGATCGCGATGGTCCTGCTGGCCACGTTCTTCATCACCTCGGCGGACTCCGCGTCCACCGTGATGGGCACGATGAGCCAGAACGGCAAGCTCATCGCCGACCGGAAGATCACCGTGCTGTGGGGGCTGCTCACCGCACTGATCGCCGTGGTGCTGCTGGTGTCCGGCGGGGACGACGCCCTCAACAGTCTCCAGTCGGTGACGATTATCGCGGCCAGCCCGTTCGTGGTGCTCATCTGCTTCCTGTGCCTGGCGATCTACAAGGGTCTGTCCCAGGACCCCCTGTTCCTCGACGAGAAGCAGAAGCGGGCCTTCTCCCTGCGGCTGGCGCGTGAGCGCCGCCACCAGGAGACCGAGGAGGCACGCGCGGAGCGTCTGCGTCGCCGCCGCGAACGCGGAGGCGCGCTGGTGCCCAAGCCCAAGCGGCCCGCCAAGAAGAAGGGGAACCAGGCCGGTTCCGACTAGTCGCCGACCCGCCCGGCCGACGAGCGCGCACCAGAGGAATTCTGCCCCTGGTGCGCGCTTCCTCTGTGTCATGCCTTAATCTGGTCGCATGTCGAAACACGTGCTCACCGCCGTTGCCTGGCCCTACGCAAATGGACCCCGTCACATCGGACATGTCGCCGGATTCGGCGTCCCGTCGGATGTCTTCGCCCGGTTCCAGCGAATGTCGGGGAACAAGGTCCTGATGGTGTCGGGCACCGACGAGCACGGTACCCCGCTGCTGGTGCAGGCGGAGAAGGAGGGCGTGGGCGTCCAGGAGCTCGCCGACCGGTACAACCGGGTCATCGTCGAGGACCTCGCCGGGCTCGGCCTGTCCTACGACCTGTTCACCCGGACGACCACGCGTAACCACTACGCGGTGGTGCAGGAGCTCTTCCGTGGGCTCAACGACAACGGCTACATGGTGCGTCAGACCACCACCGGTGCGATCAGTCCGTCGACCGGGCGGACCCTGCCCGACCGCTTCATCGAGGGGACGTGCCCGCTCTGCGGTGCCACGGACGCCCGCGGTGACCAGTGTGACAACTGCGGTAACCAGCTGGATCCGGCCGACCTGATCGACCCGCGGTCGAAGATCAACGGGGAGACCCCCGACTTCGTCGAGACCGAGCACTTCATGCTCGACCTCCCGGCGGTGGCGGAGGCCCTGGAGACATGGCTGACCAGCCGCGACGGCTGGCGTCCCAACGTCCTGAAGTTCTCCCTCAACCTGCTCAAGGACATGCGTCCGCGGGCGATGAGCCGCGACATCGACTGGGGCGTGCCGATCCCGATCGAGGGGTGGCAGGACAACAACGCCAAGAAGCTCTACGTCTGGTTCGACGCGGTCATCGGCTACCTTTCCGCCTCGATCGAGTGGGCCTGGCGTTCCGGCAAGCCCGAGGCCTGGCGTGACTGGTGGTCCGACCCCGAGGCCCTGTCCTACTACTTCATGGGCAAGGACAACATCACCTTCCACTCCCAGATCTGGCCGGGCGAGCTGCTGGGCTACGCGGGCAAGGGCGCCCACGGCGGCGAGGCCGGGGAGTTCGGCGAGCTGAACCTGCCGACCGAGGTCGTCTCGTCGGAGTTCCTGACGATGTCCGGGTCGAAGTTCTCCTCGTCGAAGGGCGTGGTGATCTACGTGCGCGACTTCCTGGAGGAGTTCGGTCCGGACGCGCTGCGCTACTTCATCTCCGTCGCCGGTCCCGAGAACATGGACACCGACTTCACCTGGGACGAGTTCGTGCGCCGGATCAACACCGAACTCGCCAACGGCTGGGGCAACCTGGTCAACCGGACCGTGTCCATGGCACACAAGAACTTCGGCGAGATCCCGGCCGCCGGCGAGTTCACCGCCGAGGACACCGACCTGCTGGACGACGCCGCCGCGGCGTTCGACACCGTCGCCGACTGCCTGGAGAACTCCCGCTTCAAGGCGGGCCTGGCCGAGGCGATGCGCATCGTGGACCGCGCGAACCAGTACATCGCGGCGCAGGAGCCGTGGAAGCTGGCGAAGGACGACGCCCTGCGCGAGCGCCTCGCCACGGTCCTGCACACCGCGCTGCAGGTCGTCTCGGACGCCAATACGCTGCTGACCCCGTACCTCCCCTTCTCCGCGCAGCAGGTCTTCGAGACCCTGGGCGGCACCGGGGTGTGGGCGGCCCAGCCGACGGTGGTCGAGGTCACCGACGATTCGCCGCGCACGCCGGTGGGCGTGGGGCTGCCGGCCGAGGGACGTAGCTACCCGGTCATCATGGGCGACTACGACTCCCAGCAGGCGGTCTGGCGACGCACCCCGTTGACCCCGGGCACCCCGCTGTCCAAGCCTTCGCCGCTGTTCACGAAGCTGGACCCCGAGCTCGCGGAGACGGGCCCGTCCTGGGCCCCGGTGGAGTAGGACGGCCATGGACGACGGACGCGTCACCGACCGGTTGCTCGCCGAGCACCGCGACACCTGGGACGCCGCGGTGACCCACCGGTTCATCCGGGAGCTCTTCGCCGGCACCCTGCCGGACGAGGTGATGGCGTCCTACCTGGTGCAGGACTACCGCTTCGTCGACGGGTTCATGGCCCTGCTCGGCGCCGCCGTCGCCACGGCGGACAACTACCCCTCCCGGCACCGGCTGGCGCAGTTCATCGGCGAGGTCGCCGGTGACGAGGACACCTACTTCGTCGAGGCGATGGAGGAGCTCGGCGCCGGGGACGCCGGGGACATCCCCGACACGTCCTCCACCGCCGGTTTCCGGACGCTCTTCGCCGAGGCGGCGGGGACCGGCAACTACGCGGCGATCGTGTCGGTGCTGGTGGTGTGTGAGTGGCTCTACCTGGACTGGGCCACCCGGGAGTCGAACCGGGCGGCGGCCCCGGCGGGCAACGGCGGCTACCCGCTGCGCCACGTCCACGCCGAGTGGGTCCGGCTGCACGACTACCCGGGATTCCACGACCTCGTCGCGTTCCTGCGTGACGAGGTCGACCGCGCCGCGACGCGCTCACCCGGGGACGGGGCGATGGCCCGGGAGTACTTCCGGCGCACCGTGGAGCTCGAGCTGGCGTTCTTCGACGAGACCCTGCCGCCGGCACGCTAGCCTGGGGACCATGTCACGTAGGAAGCCACGTCCTGTCCCCGTCCCGCCCGAACCGCTGGGGGAGCTGTTCGACGCACACACCCACCTGACGTCCTGCGCGGACCCCGCCCGGGCGTTGATGGACCGCGCCGCGGCGGTGGGGGTCCGCGGTGTGTGCACCGTCGGCGACGGGATCGAGGAGGCGGAACAGGCGCTGGCGTTGGCGCAGGAGGACGACCGCGTCGTCGCCGCGTGCGCCGTCCACCCGACGAAGGCGCAGGAACTCACCGACGGGGTACGCGAGCGTCTGCGCGCCCTGGTCGCCGACCCCCGCTGCGTGGCGGTGGGGGAGACGGGGCTGGACACCTACTGGATCACCCACGACCCCGGCCGTACCGCACCCCTGGACGTCCAGGAGGAGGCGTTGCGGTGGCACATGGACCTGGCCGCGGAGGTCGGCAAGCCGCTGATGATCCACAACCGGGAGGCCGACGACGACCTCATGCGGGTGCTCGCGGACGCACCGTCGGACCTCACGGTGATGCTGCACTGTTTCTCGTCGCCGCTGGACCTCGCGGTCGAGGCGGTGGAGCGGGGCTACTACCTGAGCTTCTGCGGCAACGTCACGTTCAGGCGCAACGAGGAACTGCGGCAGGCGGCGGCACGGGTGCCGGCGGACCGGATCCTGGTGGAGACCGACGCGCCGTACATGACTCCCGAACCGTTCCGGGGGGCACGCAACGAACCGGCGTTCGTGGGGTACACGGCCCGGCTGCTCGCCGAGGTGCGCGGTGTCGACGCCGACGAGTTCGCCGCCACGGTGTCGGCGAACGCCAGGAGGCTCTACGGGTTACCGGAGTGACCTGTGTGACGAACAGGGGTGATCCTGGTGACACTGACGCGCCCGGATCGGCGGATCGCTTGATCGTGACCCAATCGTTACCGTATCGTGATCAACGTTATGTCGGTTGTCCTGAACCGTCGTCCCCGTCTGTCTCGCTGACACACAGGTACGACGCCACCGGAGGTAGAAGAGCGCGTGTCCCCCAAGAAGAAGTCCACCCTGCACCGTATCAACAGCACCAGCTCGGTCCCGCTGCGCGCGGCGACCGGCGGCATGCTGGCGGTGCTGGTTGTCGGCGGCACCGTCGTGGCGACCAACCACAAGGACGTCACCCTCGACGTCAACGGTGAGATCATCCAGGCCAGCGCGCTGTCCGGCGATGTCCGGGGCCTGCTCGAGGACAACAACATCGACGTCGACGACCGGGCCATGGTCACCCCGGGGCTCGACGAGTCGGTGGAGAACAACGGGACCGTCACGGTCCGCTCGGCCCGCCAGGTCGCACTGACCGTCGACGGGCAGCCCAAGTCCGTCGACACCACCTCGCTCACCGTCGCCGACCTGCTCTCCGAGCTCGGTTACGAGGGCAACGCCGCCGCGCTCTCCGAGGGTGGCGGCGCCCAGATCCCCGTCGAGGGGATGGAACTCAACATCACCACCCCGCGGGACTTCACCCTGAACGACGGCACCCCCGGTGAGGAACCGGCCCGTCTGTCCCTCGCCGCGGCGACGGTGGGCGAGGCCCTGGAGATGCGCGGCACCCCGCTCGGCAAGGACGACGTCGTCACCCCGGCCGCCGACACCCCGCTGACCCCGGGCACCCACGTCGAGGTCCACCGCGTCAGCACCGACGAGGTCACCGAAGAGCGTCCCTTCGACCCGCCGGTCACGGTCAAGGAGGACCCGGAGAAGCCCGAGGGCGAGGAGGAGGTCCTCGAGGAGGGTTCCGCCGGCCGGGAGAAGGTCACCTTCAGGATCACCACCACCAACGGCGAGGAGACCGACCGCGAGGTCGTCAAGCGGACCGAGCTGGAGCCGGCGACGGAGCGCGTCGTGGTGCGCGGCACCAAGCGCACCTCCAGCGCCGCCGCCGTGCCCGGTGGCACCGTGTGGGACGAGCTGGTGCAGTGCGAGGCCACCGGCGACTGGTCGGCCAACACCGGCAACGGTTTCTCCGGCGGCCTGCAGTTCACCCCGTCCACCTGGGCGGCGTACGGCGGCACGGAGTACGCCCCGGAGGCGCACATGGCCTCCCGCGAGGAGCAGATCGCCGTGGCCGAGAAGGTCCAGGCCGCGCAGGGCTGGGGCGCATGGCCGGCCTGCACCTCGAAGATGGGGCTGCGCTGACGGTTCCCCGTCCAGCACGTCCGGTTCGGGGGACCGGCCGTCGGCGACTAGGCTGGTGAACCGTGGAACCAGAGAACAGCACCGGCGTCCGTCTGCTCGGCCCCGGCGAGATCCGGGAGTTGGCGGCGGAGCTCGACGTCACCCCGACGAAGCGGCTCGGCCAGAACTTCGTCATCGACCCCAACACGGTCCGCCGGATCGTCAGCGCCGCGGACGTCGGCCCGGACGACCATGTCATCGAGGTCGGCCCAGGGCTCGGGTCGCTGACCCTGGCGTTGCTCGAGTCCGTCGGCGGGGTCACGGCCGTGGAGGTCGACCCGCGGCTGGCGGGGCGCCTGGAGCGCACCGTCGCCGACTACGCGCCGGAGCGCGCCGGTGACCTCACCGTGGTGACCGCCGACGCCCTGGCCATCCAGGCCGGTGACCTCGACGCGGAGCCGACGGCCCTGGTGGCCAACCTGCCCTACAACGTCTCCGTGCCGGTGCTGCTGCACCTGCTGGAGGTGTTCCCCGGCATCCGTCGGGTGCTGGTGATGGTGCAGCTGGAGGTCGCCGACCGCCTGGCGGCCGACCCGGGCAGCAAGGTGTTCGGCGTCCCCAGCGTGAAGGCCGGTTTCCACGGCCGCGTCCGCCGGGCGGGCGTCATCGGCAAGAACGTCTTCTGGCCGGCCCCGAAGATCGACTCCGGCCTCGTCCGCATCGACCGCTGGACCGACGACGACCGCCCGTGGCAGGCCACGGTGGACGAGCTGGGGGAGGACGTGCTGCGCCGGGAGGTCTTCGCGATCACCGACGCCGCCTTCCTGCAACGGCGCAAGACCCTGCGTGCCGCGCTGTCCGGCTACTTCGGGTCCGGCCCCGCGGCGGAGAAGGTGCTCACCGCCGCCGGGATCGACCCACGCGAGCGCGGGGAGAAGCTCGACACGGCGGCTTTCGTGGACCTGGCGGTGGCCTCCCTGACCGTGGGGCGTGACGTATGACGTCGGTGACCGCGACGGCGCAGGGGAAGGTGAACCTGCACCTGTCCGTGGGCGACGCCCGCGACGACGGGTACCACGAGCTGACCACCGTCTTCCAGGCCCTCGACCTCACCGAGACCGTGACCCTCACCGTCGCTGACGTCCACCAGGGCGTCCCCGCGGAGATGACGGACCTGGTCGGCACGGTCACGGTCACCGGCCGTGACGCGTCCAAGGTCCCGGCCGGCGACGACCTGGCCGACAACCTCGCCGTCCGCGGGGTGCTCTCGGTGCTGGAACGCTACCGCGACGACCTGGCCGGGGTGCCCTCGGCGACCTTCCCGGTCCTGGACATCCTCGTGGACAAGGGCGTCCCGGTGGCAGGCGGGATGGCGGGCGGCTCGGCGGACGCCGCGGCCGCGATGGTCGCCACCCGCGAGATCCTGCACGGTCCGGCGGCCGTGGACGACGGCTTCGACCGCACCCCGCGCCCCGACGACGCCATCCTGGCGGAGCTGGCGGGACGTCTCGGCGCGGACGTCCCCTTCTGCCTCACCGGCGGCACCGCCCTCGGCCACGGCAGGGGGGACGTCCTTGCCCCGGTCCTCACCCGCGGCACCTACCACTGGGCGTTGGCGATGGACCCGCGCGGACTGTCCACCGCCGAGGTCTTCGCCCGTCTGGACGACCAGCGCGCCGCGGCAGCCCGCGGTGAACGTCCGGACCAGCGGGCCGGCGGCCCCGCGGACGCACAGCGGGCCCTGCTCAGCGGGGACGTCGACGTCCTCGCCGCCTACCTGAACGGCTCGGTGGCCAACGACCTGCAGGCCCCGGCCATCAGCCTGAGCCCCGACCTGCGGCGTACGCTGGCGGCCGGCATGGACGCCGGCGCCCTGGCCTGCCTGGTGTCCGGGTCCGGTCCGACCGTCGCGATGCTGTGCCGGGACCGTGGGCATGCCGTGGACGTCGCGACCGCACTGTCTTCGGAGGGGGTCGGCGGCCGGGCCGTCCCCACCACCACCGCGGCATCCAGCCGGCACGGTGCGCGTATCGTGGCCCCCGCCTGACCGGTATTCACCGGCATCAACCGTCATCACCTGTCACCGACCGAGAGGATCCACCGAACCACCATGGCAATACCGGCGAACCTGATCAACCTGGAGAACGTCGAGAAGTCCTACGGGCTGAAGACCCTGCTCGACAAGGTCAGCCTGGGGGTCAACTCCGGCGACCGGATCGGTGTCGTCGGGTTGAACGGCGGGGGGAAGTCCACGCTGTTGCGGATCCTCTCCGGCGCCGACACCGTGGACGCCGGACGGGTGTCGCACAACAACGACCTACGCATGGCACGGGTCTCGCAGGACGTCCAGCTGGTGGGCGCCACCGTGGGGGCCTCCGTCCTGGAGCCGTTGGGCCTGCAGACCTACGAGTGGGCCTCGGACCCGCGGGTCCGGGAGGTGCTCCACGGCCTGGGTGTCGCCGACCTCGGTGACCGGGGGCTGGACACCCCGGTCGAGGGGCTCTCCGGTGGTGAACGGCGCCGCGTCGGCCTCGCGGCGGCACTGGTGCGTGACCTCGACCTGCTGATCCTGGACGAGCCGACCAACCACCTCGACGTCGAGGGTGTGCAGTGGTTGGCGTCCCACCTGCTGTCCCGTCGCTGCGCCCTGGTCGTCGTCACCCACGACCGGTGGTTCCTCGACACCGTCGCCAACCACACCTGGGAGGTGCACGACGGCGTGGTCGACGTGTACGACGGCGGCTACAACGACTGGACCTTCGCCCGCGCCGAGCGTGCCCGCCAGGCGGACGCCGCGGAACAGCGCCGGGCCAACCTGGCCCGCAAGGAACTCGCCTGGCTGCGCCGCGGAGCGCCGGCCCGGACCTCGAAACCGCGCTACCGGATCGAGGCGGCGGAGGCGTTGATCCGTGACGTCCCGGCCCCCCGCGACTCGGTGGAGCTGATGAGCTTCGCGACCCGCCGCCTGGGTAAGAAGGTCATCGAGCTCGAGGACGCCACCATCGCCACCCCGGACGGCCGGCCCCTGGTCGAGGACCTCACCTGGCGGCTCAACCCCGGTGAGCGTATCGGCCTGGTCGGTGTGAACGGCTCGGGGAAGACCACACTGCTGCGCACCCTCGCCGGCGAGTACCCGCTGGCGGCGGGGCGTCGTGTCGAGGGCCGGACGGTGAAGATCGGCTGGCTGCGCCAGGAGCTCGACGACCTCGACCCCACCCGGCGCCTCCTGGACGCCGTGGAGGACGTCGCCACCCGGGTGCAGATCGGGGACAAGGAGCTCACCGCGTCGCAGATGGCCGAGCGTCTCGGCTTCTCCGCGAAACGTCAGCGCACCCCGGTCGGCGACCTCTCCGGCGGCGAGCGTCGTCGTCTCCAGCTCACCCGGGTGCTCATGGCGGAGCCGAACGTGCTGCTGCTCGACGAGCCCACCAACGACCTCGACATCGACACCCTGCAGGAGCTCGAGAGCCTGCTCGACGGCTGGGCGGGGACCCTGGTGGTCATCTCCCACGACCGCTACCTCATCGAGCGCATCTGCGACTCCACCTGGGCGTTGTTCGGCGACGGCGACCTGACCAACCTTCCCGGCGGGATCACCCAGTACCTGGAGCGACGTGCCGGACAGGCGGCGGCGGAGAACCGGCACACCGGCAACATGGCGCTCGGTGGGGCGGAGGCTCCCCGGCAGACACAGGGCCTGTCCGCGCAGGAGGACCGTGCCCTGACCAAGGAACTCAACGCCCTGGAGCGTCGGATGTCGAAGCTCCAGGGCACCGTCGACGACCTGAACCGCCAGCTCGCCGAGGCGGCGGCCCCGCAGGACGGGAACATCGACACCGCCTTGCTCGCGGACCTCGACGCCCGGCTGACCGCGGCGAAGGACGAACACGACGAGCTCGAGATGACCTGGCTGGAGGTCGCTGAGCGGCGGGAGACCGGCGGGGCGTGACACTGCTAGACTCACCCCGGAGATGACGCAGAGTACGGGAGAGGCAGACGTGGCGGACGACGATTTCCCCGGCGTGATCGTCCGGAAGAACCACGGGGCCACCTCGACGGCGACGGACGAGCCCGCCCACACGGGGTTCCTCCGGCGTCTGATGGAGCCCAGTCCGTGGGGCCTGGTGGTGGGCGCCCTGATGTTCGCCCTCTCCCTGACCCCGTCGCTGCTGACCCGTGACTGGTTGTTCCAGGGCGTGGCGGCCGGGCTGTCTGCCGCGACCGGGCACTTCATCGGTGTCCTGCTGCAGTGGGTGTGGGTGCTGTGGATCCACGACCTGGTGTCGCCGCTGGTCCTGCTGCTCACCCGGGGCCGGTCGGTGCCGGAACGGTGGCGCCCCAGGCTCCAGATCGCGCTGATCGTGACGATCGTCGTCGCGCTGCTGGTGTGGATCCTCTTCGCCGTCCGCTGGCAGCGGGAGATCGCGGACCTGATGGGCGACGAGGCCTACTCCGCCGGTGAGTTCCTCAAGGTGCTCCCCGTCGGCCTGTTGTTGTGGGTCGGTTTCTACCTGGCGGGCAAGACGGTGGTCCGGGTGACGGTGCTGCTGGCGCGGGCCGTCCCCGGCCAGCACACCCGTTACGGGCTGAAGCTGCTCCTGTCGTGGAGTGTCGTGGGCCTGGTGACCGTCTTCCTGGCCGACCAGGTGCTGCCGGGAACCCTGTTGCGGGTGAGCGAGCAGGTGTTCTCGGTCCGTGACCAGGAGATCCGTGAGGATCTGGTCCGTCCCCACGTCAGCGAGCGCAGCGGCGGGCCCGGGTCGTTGAACGAGTGGGAGGACCTGGGGGCCTACGGCACCCGGTTCACTGCGTTGGGGCTGTACAAGGACGAGCTCGAGGAACTCACCGGGCGTCCCGCGGAGGAACCGATCCGGGTCTACGCCGGGCTGCACAGCGGCGACACGGACAGGGAGCGTGCGCTCAACGTGGTCGACGAACTCGAACGCACGAATGCGCAGGACCGCGAGGCGTTGATGATCGCCCCGACGACCGGGACCGGCTGGGTGAACCCCACGGCGGCCCAGGCGTTCGAGCTGATGTTCGGCGGCGACACCGCCATCGCCGCAGACCAGTACTCCTACCTGCCCAGCGCCATCCAGTTCATCACCGACCGCAACCGTGTGCGTGAGGCCGGCAAGGAGTTGATCGACGCCGTCTCGGAGTGGTGGCGCCGGCTGCCGGAGGACAACCGTCCGCGTCTCTACGTGTACGGCGAGTCGCTGGGGACCACGGCCGGCGAGGGCGGCTTCTCGGGGATCCGGGACATCGCCTCCACAGTGGACGGGGTGCTGTGGTTGGGGCCGCCGAACAGCAACGAGCTGTGGCGTGACTTCGTGTCCCGCCGTGACCCGGGCACCCGGGAGGTCGCCCCGGAGTACTCCGGCGGCATGATGGTGCGGTTCGCGGAGAACTCGGAGGAGATCCAGAAGTGGATCCGGGAACCCGCGGCGGACGGGACCGACTGGGGCGGTAGCCGCGTGCTCTACGTCCAGCATCCCTCGGACCCGGTGGTGTGGTGGTCGCCGAGCCTGCTCTTCCGCGAGCCGGACTGGCTGAAGGAAGCGCCCGGGTTCGACCGCTCGCCGACGATGCGGTGGATGCCGGTGGTGACCTTCTGGCAGGTCACCCTCGACCTTCCCCGGGCGGGCAACGTGCCCAACGGGCACGGCCACAACTACGGGACCTCGGTGCTGGACGGGCTGGTCGCGGTGGCGGGGGAGGACCGTTTCACCGTGGAGGACGTCGAACGGCTGCGCGGCCAGCTGGAGATCGCGATGGAGGACCAGGGGCCGGAGAAGGAGGTCGGGGTCGACAACGGGTGAGGGAGGTCGTCAGGTGACCTGGGCTCCATGATCGTCCTCATCCTCACCAGCCGCCCCGACCAGCGGCCAACCTCGGGCAGCGGTCCGGTGGAGTACCACCAGAAGGTCATCGACCAGATGCAGGTCTGGACTGACGAGCGCCGCGCTGCATGTCATCCGCGTACTGCTCTGCCGATGTCCCTGCCGAGATCCGCCACGACCTGTAGACCCACCGCCCGTAGGACCCTTGGACCCGCGCCGGGTTGAGCGCCGTGAGGAAGTCCGGGGATCTATACAAAGAGACGAAACCGATAAAAGGAGCATATGCCGTGATCCCCCTGGAAAGGGTAATGTCACGTTGTCGACTGCGGAGACTCTGTGATCATGCAACTGTGAGTTAGGCGTTCGAGGAAAAGATGTAAGAACTAACTTCCCGCTCGCCACAGTGCAAAAGCACTTATGCTGACTGACACTCGCGAGGAGACCCATGAAATTCAGGAAGACCGCCGTAGCCGTAGCTGCAGCGCTCGCACTAGGTGGGGCTCCCGTCTCACCAGTTGCTGCGCAAGGTCCGGGCGCTGTCGAGTCTGGAACAGAAATCAGCCCTGCGGCGATGGATGACTACATCAACATGGATATCGACGCTGCGCGAGCTCAGGACCCGCAGCTGTTCGACAAGAACATGAGGGCGCTCAATGAGAGCGACCGTCTCGATGAGTTCCTGGACAACAACTCGGTAGACCCGGCAGGCGAGAAGCAACGTCTTGCTGCGATCGGATCCGACGAGGGCATTCGCGAATTCGTCGACAGTCTGGATTCGGGGTATCAGGAGCGAGGTGGTGGTGACTCAACTCGGGTCTCGACTAAAGCTAAGTGCTGGAAGAGTTGGGTAGGAATTGGAGCATACACCATGGTTACCGGTGCCGCGTGTGGAGCCACCGGGCCAGTGGTCGGGACTGCCTGTGTAATTGGGGCTTCCGGCGCCGGCGAAAACATCAACTGGGATCGGTACTGCTAATGGCTGCAGTACGAGCGATTTCTGCCAGCGTTATCGTTGGTCTTGTCGTATTCTTCGTGGTTGCGTGGATTGCTGACTGGGAGCCGCAGTACGGCTTTCTGGTCTTCTTCTCAATTGTGGCTGCTATTGTCGACTACCTCACGGGTTTCGGGTCGAAGGTGCGCAGGAAGGATAAGGACGAACTCGTCGAGGACGAGTAGCTTCTCGACTCTTCGGGAGGATATCCGAATCATCCACGTAGCCGGAGGATCGAAGACTTCTGCAGGCCCCTCCCCACCAGCCTTCACTGTCCCGCCGACGGTGGGGCTTCCGGCGCATCCGCCTCGCGAAGGTCTGAGCCCCCAGTGCGGGGAGCTCGTCGGACGGCCCGGTCTGCGATCCGGGCGTGCCCACGAGGCGCCGCACAGGGTCTGTGAGGAGAGGGTGCGACCATCTCGCATCGCGCAGGAGGATGGTCCGCACGAACCGCCGGCTGCGGTCCAGGGGTATTTGGCCCATCGTTTGCCCGCCGGGGCGTGTCCAGACTGTGAAACGCGTGAACGGTGTACAACACGTGAAGCCCGGTGACCTGCGGTAACACAGTGCCCGCAGGTAGCGTAACCTGGATTCCATGATCTTGATCAACGTGCGTTTCCGCCCGCTTCCCGAATACGTCGAGAACTTCCGCGAGGTCGTCGCGGAGTTCACCGAGGCCACCCGTGCCGAGGAAGGCAACCTGTGGTTCGACTGGTTCCGTGGCACTGACGACCCCTCCGAGTACTTCCTGGTCGAGGCCTTCGCCGACGGTGCGGACGGCCCCCACGTCAACAGCGACCACTTCGCCGCGGCATGTGAGCTCTTCCCGACGGTGCTCTCGGAGACCCCGCAGATCATCAACACCTCCATCCCCGGCAAGACCGAGTGGGACCGCATGGCGGAGTTCTCCGTGGAGTGACCTGCCCCACACGAATGTTGTGTATATAACTAGATCCTCACAGGAGAATATCACCCCGTACGGGGTTGAATTCATCCTGCGCTGAGGTGATCTGCCCCGATGTCTGTACAGTTCGTCCGGTAGCCCGTGCACACGGGCTGTTTATACCCGTGTACCTTAACTGAAAGGCAGATCATCATGATCGACTTCCTGCAGAGCCTCTTCGGCGACATCGTCGAGGCCATCAAGTCCCTCTTCGACAGCATCTCGGGCTCCGACGGAATCCTGGGTTCCGAGGGTGGCGACGGTGCAGGTGCTGGCGACGGCAACACCCCGGGCGACGACATCACCCCGGGCACCGACAACGGCGGGAACCAGGAGTAGCTCACTCCCCGGTGACTGCCCGACAGGCCCCCAGGCTCCGGCCCGGGGGCCTGCCGCATGTCCGGGGGTGGGGTGGGACCGCGAGGATGACTCCGGTGGGGCGCCCCGCCCGGTAGGATTCCCCTTATGTCACCACAGCATGGACCGGGGCCGGAGGCCCCCGCGGAGAACCCGACGCGGACCCGTCCGCCGAAGTTGGACAAGAAGGCCTACGAGAAGGAGCTCAAGAAACTCCAGGCGGACCTCGTCGACATGCAGCAGTGGGTCCGGGAGACCGGGTCGCGCGTGGTGATCATCATGGAGGGCCGCGACGCCGCCGGGAAGGGGTCGGCGATCAAGCGGATCACCCAGTACCTCAACCCACGGTTCTGCCGGGTGGAGGCGCTGCCGGCGCCCACCTCCCGTGAACAGGGGCAGTGGTACTTCCAGCGGTACGTGGAGAAGCTCCCCACCGCCGGTGAGATCGTGATCTTCGACCGGTCCTGGTACAACCGTGCCGGGGTGGAGCGGGTGATGGGGTTCTGCTCGGCGTCCGAGTACCGCCGGTTCCTGCACCAGGCGCCGATCTTCGAGCGCCTGCTCGTGGAGGACGGGATCATGCTGCGCAAGTACTGGTTCTCCGTCTCCGACGAAGAGCAGGTCGCCAGGTTCACCTCACGCCGCAACGATCCCCTGCGGCAGTGGAAACTCTCGCCGATGGACCTGCAGTCCATCACCCGGTGGGAGGACTACTCTCGGGCGAAGGACGAGATGTTCGCGCACACCGACACCCCCACCGCCCCGTGGTACACCGTGGAGAGCGAGGACAAGAAGCGCTCCAGGATCAACGTGATCAACCACATCCTGGCGTCGGTGCCGTGGGAGAAGGTCGAGCACACTCCGCCGCGTATCCCGGAGCGCCCGGAGGTCGCGTCGGACTACGAGCGGCCTCCCCGGACGGAGTTCCGCTACGTCCCCGACCGGGCGGCCGACCTGGAGCAGGGGGCCCAGAAGAAGCAGAAGAGGAAGAAGGGGAAGCGGGGCTAGGTGCCTCCCCGCTCACTCGTAGTGAGCGGCGATCTCGTTGTCGAAGTGCTCGTGGATCACCTTGCGCCGCAGTTTCAGTGACGGGGTGATCTCCTGGTACTCCACGCCGAGGTCACGGTGCAGGACGGTGAACTTCTTGATCTGCTCCCACCGGTTCAGGTGGCTGTTGAGCTCGTCGATGTAGCCCTGCACCATCTCCCGGGTGACGGGGGCGGCGACGATCTCGCGGTAGGTGCCGGAGACACCCGAACGTTCCGCCCAAGCGGTCACGGCGTCCTCGTCCAGTGTGACGAGTGCGGACACGTAGGGCCTGTCGTTGCCGATGACGACCAGCTGGCTGGCGACCGGGCACAGGCCCTTGAACTTAGCCTCGATCTGCGCGGGGGCAACGTACTTGCCGTTGGAGGTCTTGAACAGCTCCTTCTTGCGGTCGGTGATCTTCACCCGGCCCTCGTTGTCCATCTCGCCGATGTCGCCGGTGTGGAACCACCCGTCGGCGTCGAGGACCTCGGCGGTGGCTTCGGGATTGTTGTGGTAGCCGTCCATCACGCCCGGGCCCTTGATCAGGACCTCGCCGTCCTCGGCGATACGTGCCTCGATGCCCTCCATCGGCCGGCCCACGTACCCGGCACGGTAGATGTGCGGGCGGGTGAGGCAGGTCGCGGCACTGGTCTCGGTGAGGCCGTACCCTTCCAGGATGGGCATGCCGGCGGCGCCGAACCAGCGGGCGATGTCGGTGTTCAGTGCGGCGGAACCGGAGATGAAGTAGTTGACGTTGCCCCCGAAGCGTTCGCGGATCTTCGACATCACGAGGCGGTCGCCGATCTTCGCCTGCAGCCGGACCCACGCGCTGGCGGAACCGACCCCGTGGTCGGCGTCGAAGACCTGGACACCGGTCCGGCTGGCCCAGTGGAAGAGCTTCTCCTTCACTCCGCCCTCCGAGGCCATCATCGTGGCCACGCCGTTGTAGGCCTTCTCGAAGATACGCGGCGCGGACCCCATGAAGGTGGGTTTGACGACGGCGAGGTTGCCGATGATCTTGTCGATACGACCGTCGATCGCGGTCTCGAACCCGATGTGGACGGGCAGCACGAGCAGCAGCTTGCCCATCACGTGGGCCAACGGCAGCCAGAGGAACTGCTTGTCGTCGATGGTGAGGAACTCCTCGGGGCCGGACCTGGCCGTGGCCTCGGCCGAGTGCGCCTCGAACACCCACACCCGGTGGGGCAGCCGGACGCCCTTGGGGCGGCCGGTGGTGCCCGAGGTGTAGATCAGGGTGGACAGGTGCTCGAGACGGGTCGCGTCGATACGGTCGTCGACGGCCGTGGGGTTGTCGGCCAGGTAGGCCCGTCCACGCTCGCGCAGGTCGTCCAGGGTGACCACCCACCCCGGTGCCTCGGTGTCGAGCTCCTCGGGGACGTCCCCGCTGAACAGGACGACCGACTGCACGTCGGGGATCTCGTCCCGGAGTGCGAGGAGCTTGTCCACCTGCTCGCGGTCCTCGGCGAAGACCACGCGGGACCCTGAGTCGGCGAGGATGAACGAGACGTCGTCGGCGACGGTGGTGGGGTAGACCGTCACCGTCGCCGCGGAGGCGTACATGATGCCGTAGTTGGCCAGCGCCCACTCGTAGCGGGTGGAGCTGGCGATGGCGACGCGTTCCTCGGCCTCGATGCCCATCGACATCAGTCCCCCGGCGACCTCCGCGGCCTGTGTGCCCAGTTCCGACCAGGTCACGGCGGTCCAGGTCTCCGTCCCGTCGCCTGCGACGACCGGGTAACTGTACGCCCTGCGGTCGGGGGTCTGCCTGATCCGGTTGCGCAGCATGTGGCCCACGGACTGGATGGCGGGGTCGATCGGAACGGCGGTTGTCATGTCTTCTCTCCATCCGGACGGTGATGTGTCGTCTGAGCGACCATTCTTTCTGTCACGATAGCAATGATGCGTGTCTCAGGTCACAGGTTCATGGTATTCACCTGGCTCATAGAGGTGCCCCCGTGCCGCCGCCGGTGGTTTCGTGCCACCATGGCAGTCATGAACACCACACCCACCTCCCAGTCAGCCGATGTCCGCGTCGAGAAACTCGACGGCGCCGGCGTGATCACACTCGACCGCCCGAAGGCGCTGAATGCGTTGGACCACGGGATGATCAACGCCATCGCCGCCGCACTCGACAGTTTCCGCGACGACGACGCGGTGGACCGGGTCCTGCTGTGCTCGGCGGGGGAGAAGGCCTACTGCGCCGGCGGCGACGTCCGGTCGGTGCGTGACTCCGACCTCACCGGGGACTACACCCCGGGCGACGACCTCTTCCGCGACGAGTACGACATGAACCACGCGCTGGCGACGTTCCCGACGCCGACGGTGGCGCTCGTCGACGGCATCGCCATGGGCGGCGGCCTCGGTGTCTCCGCCCACGCCGGCGTCCGCGTCGTCACCGGGAGGACGTGGCAGTCGATGCCGGAGATGGCGATCGGCTTCATCACCGACGTCGGCATCTCCCACGTGTTCACCCACCTGCCGCACGTCCCGGAGAACTCGCGTGTCGCGCTCGGGGTGTTCCTGGCGACCACCGCCTACCGGCTGACCGTCGACGACCTGCTGTGGAGTGGACTGGCGACGCACCTGCTGCAGGACGGGGACACCGCCGCGTTCCGGGAGGCCCTGGTGTCGGACGGGTTGGATGCGGCGTTGGCGCGGACCGTGGGCCGCGACGCCGCCGGTGAGTCGACGCTGGCCCGTAACCTGGACTGGATCACCGCCACCTTCGACGGCGACGACTGGTCGGAGATTCAGCGACGGGTCGACGCGGCCGAGGGGGACTTCGCCGACGAGGTCCGGGCGATGCTCGCCCCGGCGAACCCGCTGTCGCTGGTGGGTGCCACGGAGCTGCTGAACTACTCCGCCCACGTCTCGCTGCGCCGTGCCCTGGACGCGGAGTTCGCCCTGGGGTGCCTGCTCCGCAGGCAGCCGAACTTCCCCGAGGGTGTCCGTGCGGTCCTGGTGGACAAGGACCGGCAGGCGACGTTCTCCCCGGCGACCGTCGCGGAGGTCACGCCGGAGCAGCGTGAGGAGATCCGGCGGACCGTCGCTGGACCCGCAGCCACACCACGAAACCCCAGGTGACGAACGCGCCGTAGACGAGGTAGAGGGCCGCGCTGGGGTAGTAGCCCGCCGTGAAGAGCAGCGGGACGCCCACGACGTCCACGGCGATCCAAATCAGCCAGAACTCCGTCCACCCCTTGGCCATGCCGAAGGTCGCCAGGAGGGACCCGGTGAAGATCCAGGCGTCCGCCCAGGGACCCCACGAGCCCAGGGCGCTGAAGACCCAGGCGAAACCGCAGGTCCCGACCACCGCGACGGCGAGCATGAAGAGCCGCTCACGCGGGGTCGCCCAGCGGGGTTGCACCGCCTCGTAGGTGTCCGCCGGTTCGGAGAGGATGGACCGCGACGGGTCGGTGTCGACCGGTTCCCGCATGCCCGCGGTCCGGGCCCGGTGCCACTGCCACCAGCCGTAGAGGCTGACGGTGAAGAACATCACCTGGCGTCCTGCCTGGCCGTAGAGGTCGAGGTCCTGCGGGGTGTGGAACACGCCGCCGAGGAACACGGTGAACAGCAGGACGTTTCCGACGATCCCCACCGGCCAGGCCCACACGACCCGCCGCATGCCGCCGACGGCCGAGGCGATGCCGAAGCCGTTGCCGATGACCTCCCGCCAGAGGATCGCCGAGTCGCCGATCGACCACTGCGCGTTGAGGAATGTCGTGAGGGCGTCGCCTACCGACGCCAGGATTCCGGACATGAGGTGTCCAGCCTTTCTCTCCCGTCCGGACTGTGACCGTCGGCTCCGGAATCTCACCGGATCTGCTTGACCCACCTGGTGGAGGTGGCGCTCGCGGGCTTTCACCGCCGGTGGGGAATTCCACCCCGCCCTGAGAATGCTTACAGATGGTCAGGGTACACCGGCCATCCGGTGGAGGGGGCTGTTTCGTCCCGCCCGGCTGCTACTGTCGGGGAATATGACGGTGCACCCGGATGCGGAACCCCGTAGCGAGAACCACCCGCCGGTGACGATGCCGGGCTACCTCTACCTGCTGGCGCTGGTGCCGCCGCTGGCGTCGGCGGTGGCGGTGGTCGCGTCCTACGACGCGGTCCCGGATCCGATGCCGACGCACTGGGGTTTCTCCGGGGAACCGGACGCCTGGGCCCCGAAGTCGATGTCCACCCTGCTGTTCGGGATGCTCCTCGGACCGGTGATCTGTGTGCTGGCCATGGCTTTCGCCGGCTTTATGATGCGTACCCTGTCCGCCTCCCTGTTCGAGCGTGGCGGGGCGAGGTCCCCGGCGGACGCCCGGCGCACCTGGCATGAGCTCCGGATGATGCAGCCGGTGGTGGGCGTGTACTGCGTGCTGCTCTCGACGTCGCTGACCCTTCTGATGCTGGGGCTCAACGGCCCGTGGGAGTGGCTCCAGGGGATGTCCGGATGGCTCGAGGCAGTGGCGATGCTCGGGATCGTCGCGAGCACGGCCTGGCTGCTGGTGACGACGGCACGGCGCGGCGAGGCCGTCGCCGAACGTTTCCCGTTCGAGGACGGGCGTCGGCGCCGGTGGCTGATCTTCGTCGAGATCCCGGGCAGTGACCGGGTGATGGTCGATACCGGCACAGGCTCGAACTTCACCTTCAACGTCGCCACCCGGGGAGGCCGGATCGGCGCGGTGGTGCTGCTGGTGGTGCTTGCGGCGGCGGGGCTGATGCTCCTGGCGACGGCGGTGACGGCGTTGTTCTGAGGGGTTGACGACGCCACCGTCCGGTGCCGCCCTCAGCCCCCGAACCCGGTGCGCAGCAGCGCGAACCCTTCGTCGAGGACCTCGGTGGGGGAGCGGTCGGTCGACGCCCAACTGGGGAACATGACCATGCAGTCACGTCCGTCCTCCGCGGCCTTCGACTCGACGGCGATGGCGCCCGCCGTCAGGCAGGACACCATCATCAGGGCACTGGCCTGGCGGCTCATCGTCCCGCGTGCCCGCTGGTGGAGCGCGTCGAGCAGCCCGTCGGCGATGTGCATGACCCGCTCCTTGTCATCCGGACCGGTGATGTAGCTCAGGTGGTCGGCGATCGAGCGGAGGTTCAGCAGGGTGCCGGGGTCGTCGGAGACGGTGCCGTCCTCGTCGACCCGGCTGGTCACCAGCCGTTGCATGATGTCGAGAGGGTGCTCGTCCTCGGGGGCGTCCTCGACGTCCTGCCGGAGTTCGTCGATGGTCTCCTCGATGAAGAACAGCAGTGCGTCCTCCCGCCGCGGGAAGTAGTTGTGGAACGTGCGGGTGGACACCCCGGCCCGCTCGGCGACGGCGGCGACGGTCATCCCGTCACTACCTTCGCTGAGCAGGAGTTCCGCCGACGCGCGGGCGAGTGCCCGGCGGGTCTCCTCCTTCTTCTGCTCCCGGAGGGAGGGTGTGTCGTTAGCGGCCATCTGTCGTCGGGCTCTTGTCGAACGGGTTGGTGGTGTGCTCCGGTGCCTCGAGGCCGACCAGTCCCTCGCCCTCGACGTCGACGGTGGGGATGATCTTGTCGAGCCACGCCGGGAGCTTCCAGGCGCGGTCGCCGAGCAGGAAGAGGACGGCGGGCACGATGGTCATGCGCACGACGAAGGCGTCGATCAGCACGGCCATGGCCAGGGCGGAGCCCATCACGGCGATGAACGGTTCGTCCATCAGGATGAAGGCGGCGAACACCGAGATCATGATCAGCGCGGCGGCGGTGACCACACGGGCCCCGTGCTTGAAGCCGTTCGAGACGGCGTTGCCGGCGGTCTTGCCGTGGACGTAGCCCTCGCGCATGCGGGTCACCAGGAAGACCTGGTAGTCCATGGCGAGGCCGAAGACGATGCCGATGAGCATGATCGGCAGGAAGGAGATGATCGGCTGCGGGTCGTCGGTGATACCGAGCCAGCCCCACTGCCAGATCCCGACGGTCAGGCCGAAGGTCGCGGCGACCGACAGGGCGAAGCCCAGTGCGGCGATCAGCGGGACCCACAGGGACCGGAAGACGACCATCAGCAGGACGAACGCCAGCACCACGACGATGGCGACGTACGGCACCAGGACCTCCGACAGGCGGTCGGAGATGTCCTCGAAGATCGGGGTGACGCCGGTGACGGCGTACTCCGCGCCGGTGGCGTCGTGGAAGGACGCCTCGGCGTCGCGGAGGGCCTGCAGGGTGTCGTTCGTGGCCTCGGCGTTGGCGCCGGTGGTCGGGGTGATCAGCACCTGGGCCGCGGACCCGTCCTCGGCCATCTGGGTGATCTGCGCGTTGGCCACGCCGTCCTGGCCGCCGATGGTCTCCACGGCGGCACCGTAGGCGGCCGGCGCGGTCTCCGGGTCATCGGAGGTCACCAGGGCGATCATCGGGGCGTTGCGGCCGGGGCCGAAGTCCTCGTTGATCCACTCGGCGGCGGTGCGCTGCGGGCTGCCGAGCTTGGCGGAGTCGTCGGTGGGCATGGCGAGCTGCAGTCCGCCCACCGGGATCGCCAGCAGGACGAGCAGCAGCACGGCGCTGACGGAGAACACCACGGGGCGCTTGCGGATCTGGCGGACCCACTTCAGGCCCATGGTGGGCTTATCGTCCTCGGGGTCCGGGGCCTTGACCACCGGGGCACGTCCGGCGAAGGACTTCGTGCCGAAGGCACCGAGGATCGCGGGCAGCAGCGTGACCGCCACGACCACGGCGATCAGGACGGTGAACGCCGCGGCCAGTGCCATGGCGGTGAGGAAGGGGATGTTGATGATCGACAGCGCCGCCAGGGCGATGATCACCGTCAGGCCGGCGAAGCAGACCGCGGAGCCGGCCTTGCCGACGGCGAGCCCGGCCAGGTGGGCGCGTTGCCGGTGGCTGGTCCCCTTGATCGCCTGGGCGAGTTCCTTCGGCGTCATGTTGTTGCCGCCGGCGAAGGCGACCAGCTCGTTGCGGAACCGGGAGACGATGAACAGCGCGTAGTCGATGCCGACGGCCAGGCCGATCATCGACGCCAGGGTGGGGGTCATGCTGTTGATGGTGTCGGTCAGCGCCGTGGCCGCCATGATCAGCATGATCCCGGTGCCGACGCCCACGATCGCGGTGATCAGCGGGAGCCCGGCGGCGACGAAGGAACCGAAGGTGATGATCAGCACGAGGGCGGCGATGACGATGCCGACGAGTTCGGCGGTGCCGCCGATCTCGGCCATCTGGAAGGCGTTGCCGTTGTAGGAGACCTCGAGGTTGTCGGTGGAGGCGTCGTCCAGCACGCCGGTGACGGCCTCGGTGTCTTCGGGGGCGATGTCCATCGCGGTGTCGGCGTCGAAGGCGACGGTGAACGTGCCGGTCCGGCCGTTCTCGCTCACCGGCGACAGCGCCTGGATGTCGGCCTGGATCTGCTCCTCCGGCAGGCCCTGTCCGGCCTTGGCCTCGGTGAGCTGCTGTTCCATGCCGGCGGCCGCGGTGACGGGGTCGACGATGCTGTCGGTGTCGGTCAGCGCGTCCTGGCTCTTGAGCTCGGTGATGAGCTTCTCCAGGTCGGCGTGGGTCGCGGGGTCGGTGAGGGAGCCGCCCTCGGGGGCGCGGACGACGACGGTGCCGGTGGCGGCCTCCATCTCGTCACCTCCGCCGGGGAAGTACTCGCCCATCTTCTCCTGGGTCTCGACGGACTCGAGCCCGGGGATGGTGAAGGTCATGGAGGTCGATTTCGCCATGGTGCCGGCGAGGGTGCCCGCGCCGATGAGCACCAGGAGCCAGACGGCGATGAAACGCCACCGGTAGAGGTATGCGGATCGTCCGATCCGGTAGAGGAGTTTAGCCATGGGGCACATTATTGCACTGCCCACGCAAAATTGCAGCGCCAGTGCACAACTATATGTTTAGCATCACGCTCGTGGAGGTGGGTCGTCCCCGGCAGCGTGTAGGATCAGCCGGGTGTTGTACGTGCTGAGCTTCGCCCTGATGGACACGGTCAATTTCCTGCTGATCGGCGTCCTGGTCGCCGTGGGCGTGGCCCAGCCGCTCAAGGACAAGGGGGGACGGTACGGCGCGGTGGCGGCGCGCCTGGTGTTCGGCGACTGGCTCGGTGTGCTGGTGCTCGCCCTGCTCACCATGGTCGTCTTCGACGGCCTGGGCGGGAAGATCACGGCATTGGTGGAGTCGCCGGTGTTCGGCGTCCTGCTGATCCTCACCGGCCTCGTCAGCGCGGTGCTGGCGTGGCGGGGCACCGGGGACGGTGAGCCCGGGCTGGTCCGGCGCATCATGAAGCCGCTCAGGACGCCGTCCATGGCGACCGTCGGCACGGGCGTCGTCCTGGGGCTCGCCCAGTCGGTGACCTCCATCCCCTTCTTCGCCGGCATCGCGGTGATGAGCGCCGGCGACTTCGACACCGTCGTCCGCTACACCGGCATGGTCGCCTACGCGTCGGTCGCGTTGAGCCTGCCGTTCCTGTGTGCCCTGGTGATCGGCTACATCAGGATGCGGCCCTACAGCGCCGTGGGCCGCGGCTTCGGGTGGATGCGCCAGAACCAGGCCACAGTCGCCCAGATCGGCGGCTACATCGTCGCGGTCTTCCTGGTCCTGCTCGGCGTCGTGCACATGTTGTGACGCGGTGGCTAGTCGGCCACCAGCGGCTCCATCGTGAGCTCGGGGTGCTCCTTCTCCACGAAGGCGAGCTTCCACTTGTCACCGAACAGGGCGATGAGCGCCCCGTCGGAGCGGGTGAAGATCTCCACGCCGCGCTGGCGTCCGAGCTCGGGTGCACTGGCGGCGTCGGTGCGTCGGGCCACGGAGTAGGGCACCGGTTCGGTCACGGTCTCCACGTTGTACTCGGCGAGCATCCGGGCCTGCATGACCTCGAACTGCATCGGGCCGACGGCGGCCATCACCGGGCTCGCGTCGCCGCGGGCGTCGTTCTTCAGGATCTGGACGACCCCCTCGGAATCGAGCTGCTCCAGGGCCTTGCGGAACTGCTTGTACTTGCCCAGCGTCTTGGCGCGCAGTGTGCGGAAGTTCTCGGGGGCGAACTGGGGCATCGGGCGGAACTGGACCTTGCGCCCCGCGTAGATCGTGTCGCCGGGGGCGAGGGTGCCGGCGTTGACCAGACCCACGATATCGCCGGGGTAGGCAGACTCCACGGTGTTGCGGTCGCGGCCGAAGACGGTGAGGGCGTACTTCGTGGAGAAGCTGCGGCCCGACTGTGCGTGGGTGACCTGCATGCCACGGGTGAATTCACCGGAGACGACCCGCATGAAGGCGAGCTTGTCGCGGTGGTTGGTGTCCATCCCGGCCTGCACCTTGAACACCACGCCGGCGAAGTTGTCGGTGACGTCGCGGACCGTGTCGATCGCCGCACCGGCGGAGGACGCCGCGGCCTCGAGGACGGCGGGGTCGGAGTCGCGGGACGACGGCTGCGGCGCCAGGGCGCAGAGGGTGTCCAGGATCTGGTGCACGCCGAAGTTCAGCATCGCCGAGGCGAAGATCAGCGGGGAGGTGGTGCAGTCGAGGAACAGCTCCTGGTCGTGGACCGCACCGTCGGCGGCGAGCAGTTCGGCCTCTTCGGCGGCGGTGTCCCAGGCGCCGTCCTCCTTCGCGGACGCCTCCTCGGGGGAGTAGTGCTCTTCCGGGGCGATGGTGGAACCGCCGGCAGTGCGCAGGAAGTGGATGTACTCCTGCACCTCGCCCTCGCCGTCCAGACGGGCGAGCCCGCGGAAGTCACCGGCCGGGCCGACGGGCCAGAACAGCGGGGTCGGCTGCAGGCCGATCTCGGTGACGATCTCGTCGACGAGCTCCAGGGGTTCCTTACCCGGCCGGTCCCACTTGTTGATGACGGTGATGATCGGCAGGCCGCGGGCCTTGCACACCCGGAAGAGCTTCAGGGTCTGCGGCTCCAGGCCCTTCGCACCGTCGACCAGCATCACCGCGGCGTCGACGGCGGTGAGCACCCGGTAGGTGTCCTCGGAGAAGTCGGCGTGGCCGGGGGTGTCGACCAGGTTGATCATGTACGGCTCGCCGGTGTGGCCTTCCGGGGCGTACTCGAACTGCAGGGCGGAGGAGGCGACGGAGATGCCGCGGTCCTTCTCCATCTCCATCCAGTCGGAGACGGTGGATTTGCGGCCGGCCTTGCCGTGGACGGCACCGGCCTCGTTGATCACGTGGGCGTGCAGCGCCAGCGCCTCGGTCAGCGTGGACTTACCGGCGTCGGGGTGGGCAATGACGGCGAAGGTACGCCGACGGTGGGCTTCGGAGGCGACGGTGGAGGTGCTGGCTGGGGATGCTGCTGCGGTGTCTGACACGTCTGGACACCTTACCTGCGTGCGGGGTACTCCGGAAACGAGGTGCCGTCTACTCCGCCCGCCGGAACCTGAGCACCGACAGGGGAGCGAAGACCAGCACCAGCAGGATCGCCGCGCCGAAGACGGCGAGCACGGGGTTCTGCATCGTCCAGATGTCCGGCGCCGGGGCGTCGCCGGTGTTACCGAAGAGCTCGCGGGTGGCCTGCACCAGCGCGGAGACCGGGTTCCACTCGGCGAAGACGCGCAGTGCGGTCGGCATCGTCTCGGAGGGGACGAAGGCGTTGGACAGGAAGGTCAGCGGGAACAGGACCATGAACGTCGCCGAGTTCATCACCTCGGGGCTGCGGACGACCTGGCCGAGCAGCACCATCACCCAGGAGAACGCCCAGGAGAACAGCAGGAGCAGCCCCATACCGGCGAGGAAGCGTCCGACGCCGTCCTCGAACCGCCACCCGACGGCCACGCCGGACAGCACCATCACCACCAGCGTCAGGGAATTGAGGACGAGGTCGGCCAGGGTCCGGGCCACCAGGACGGCGGACGGCGCCATCGGCAGGGTCTTGAACCGGTCGATCAGGCCCTTCTTCCGGTCCTCGGACATGAACATCCCGGAGAACGTCGAGCCGAAGACCACCGTCTGCACGAAGATCCCGGCCATGAGGAAGTCGGTGTAGTTCTGCCCGGGCACCTGGATGGCGCCGCCGAACACCTGGCTGAACAGCAGCACGAACATGATCGGCTGGATCATGCCCCACATCAGGACGTCCGGCGTCCGGCGGAAGTGGATGAGGTTGCGCAGTGTCACTGCGCGGACGTCGGTGAACCAGTTGCTGACGGTGGTCATGATGCGTCCTTCCCGGTGTCGTCTCCGGTGAGGGAGAGGAAGACGTCGTCGAGGGTGGGGCGGGCCAGGCCGATGTCGTGGATCCCGAGGCCGTGGGCGCGGATGTCGTGCAGTGCGCGTTCCAGTGCGGCGGGTCCGTCGTCGACGGCGAGGGTGAGGGTGCGTTCCTGCCGGACGACGTTCTCGCCACCGAGGGCCAGGGGCTGCAGGAGCAGGGTCGCGGTGTCGACGTCTGCGGGGTCCGCCAGGGTCACGGTGACCCGCTGGCCGCCGACCTGCGTCTTGAGGACGTCGGCGGTGCCTTCGGCGATGACGGTCCCGTTGTCGATCACGCTGATCTCGTCGGCGAGCTGGTCGGCCTCCTCCAGGTACTGGGTGGTCAACAGCAGTGTGGTGCCGGCGGCGACGCGTTCGCGGATCACGTCCCACAGGCTGAGGCGGGCAGCGGGGTCGAGACCGGTGGTCGGTTCGTCGAGGAAGAGGATCCTCGGGTTGTTCACCAGCGAGGACGCCAGGTCGGCCCGTCGTCGCATGCCTCCGGAGAAGCCTTTGACGGGACGGTCGGCGGCGTCGGTGAGGTTGAACAGCTCGAGGAGTTCGTCCGCACGCTTCTTCGCCGTCCGGTCGCCGAGGTGGAAGAGGCGACCGATGAGCATGAGGTTCTCCCGCGCGGAGAGGTCCTCGTCGATGGTGGCGTACTGGCCGGAGGCGCCGATGATCTCCCGGACGCGGGCAGGCTGGCGTACCACGTCGAGCCCCGCGACGGTGGCGGTGCCGGACGTGGGCCGGATGAGGGTGGTCAGGACCTTGACCGTGGTGGTTTTCCCCGCACCGTTGGGGCCGAGGAGTCCCCGGACGGTGCCTTCGTCGACGGAGAGGTCGAGGCCGTCGAGAGCCCGGACCTCTCCGGAGGAGGACTGGTAGGTTTTCCGGACGTCATGCAGCTCGATGAGGGGCATGCTCTCGGATGGTACTGCACCGGGGCCGTGCTGGACAGGGCCGTGAACGGATCCCGTGTGGGGGACAGCGGGCCGGCGGCGACGGTGCTCACCGCCACGCCGCCGGGGCCGGTCCAGTGCAGGGTGACCGCGTCGTCCAGGCTGGTCGGTGTCCAGATCCGCGCCGTCTTCAGGGTGTGGTGGGTGCGGCACAGGCTGATGCCGTTGGTGACGCAGGTGTCCCCGTCGCTGTCCGGGTCGGTGTGCGGCGAGCTGACCAGGTGGTCGTGGTCGCACCGGTCGGCGGGGACGCTGCAGCCGGGGAAGCGGCAGTGGCCGTCACGCCCCTCGATCAGTGCGCGTTGCAGGGTGGTGAAACGGTAGGACGGGGTCGGCGGGACCTCGGCGGCGTCGGGCAGCTCGCGGATGCGGGCGGCCAGGGCGGTGAGCTCGGCGGCCGTGGTGGGGCAGACCCACCCGGTACCCAGGACGTAGGCCGGTGCGTCGCCGTGGGGCCGGTAGGCGTTGACGGTGACGGTGAGCTGGTCGCGACGCCCGCCGAGCGCGCCGAGGGCGACCTGACCGCGGCACCGGGACATCGGTGGCGCGGGCCGGTCGTCGTCGGTCATCTCACGCCGGGTGGTCAGCGCCGCTGTGCCGATGGCCTGCCAGAGTGCGTCGGCGGTGACCTCGCTGCCGCAGTCCAGGGTCAGGCGGGTGCCGCGCCGGGTCAGTGACACCGCCGCCGCCTCGTCGGTCTCGGTGGCTTCGGCGACCAGTGGGGCGAGGGTGCACAGGATCTCGTCGGTGACGTCGGCCAGGGCCGTGTGGATGGTGTTGCCGGTGTTCCTGATCCACTGGGTCAGCAGGCGTGCGACAGCGGTGTCGAGGAGGTCGGGCACCTCGGCGCCGGCGGCGCGGAGGGCGCGGTTGTGACGGTTGATCCGCGACCAGATCGCGTCGAGGTGGTCCACGGAGAAACGACCGTCGGAGCGGAAATGGTCGAACAGGTCGGGCATCCGCGCGGCGAGGTCGGCGGCGTGGGCGTAGCGGTGGGCTTCGCTGGTGGTACGGCGACGCAGTACCAGAGCCGTGGACAGGCGGGCGTCGTGGGGGATCCCGGTGAGGAAGTCGACGAGTTTCAGCTCGGCGGCGTTGATGCCCGTGGAGTACTCGGTGGCCAGGGCGGCGTAGGTCTCACCCGAGATCGGTTCTGTTCGCGGCATGGTCCCCTCCTTGTCGATACGAACACTGTATCGGACAGGGCGGACACGAAACGGCGAAGAGCACTATTTCTTCGAACGTCAGTTCTAAAACGTCGAAGACTCCTCGATTGATTGTCAGGTCTGCTGGTAGACGGCCTGCACCCGATCGAAGTGGCGGGCGGCGAGGTCGGCCGTCCGGATGAGGAAGTAGACGTCGCCGTCGCCGTACTTGCCCCCGTCCCAGTTGTAGATGTCGAGCTGGAACAGCAACCTCCAGTCGGAGACTTCCTCATCGGTACCGTCACCGGCGATGTAGTCGCGGGGATCGCTCTGAAGCGGGACAGGGGTTCCGAGCAGCTGATGATGCCGCCATCCGTCCCAGCACTCGTCCTCGTCCCAGAAGTCCTCGACACCGTCGGTGACGTCAGCGAGTCCGCCCGGCTCGAACACGTACTCCGTTTCGGGGGCGTTGCTGGTCTCGACGGGGATGGTGACTCCGCCGAACAGGGTCACCGGGCGGGCCGGGGCGTGGAACACCTCCGCATCGAAGCTCCCGGTGCCGTGCGCAGCGGCGTCAGCCAGGTCGTCGGGCATGGTCGCGGCCACTGTCTGTTCAGCGGGCGAGGTGTCCCAGACAACGGCGGCGACGCGGGCACCGTTCTCCCAGGGGCCTACACAGAAGTCGTAGAAGAAGAGGAGGCGACCGGTGTCCGGCAGGTCGGCGGCGACCTCCCCCAGGGCGTGTGCCTCGGCAAGGTCGATCTGGGCGACGAAGGCGAAGGGCAGGTTCCGGGACAGGTGGTCCAGCATCATCTTCTCGTCAGACGAATGCCCACGTCCGGCGATGTCCCTGGGGTCCGTCGGGGGTTCGGGGCGTGGCCACTCCATGCCGACAGGTAGGTCTGGTACTCCGCCGAGTCTCGAGCCAGTGCGGACGGTCTCGTCAGGGTCGCCGGGCTTGAGGCCGATTGCCGGTATGAGGACATCCAGCACGTTGTCCACGTGTTCCGGCGCGACGTGCTTTTCTATGGCTGCCCGCGCTTCGTGAAGTGACTCAAACATGCGGGCCAGTCTATCCCCGGCTCAGCCCTCCCGCCGCGGCTTCGCGCCGGAGAAGAACTGCCGCACCCAGGCGTCGTCCCGGTACTGGGCCGGCACCGCGCCGCCGAGCAGCTCCCGGGTCGCCGCAGCATGCGCGGGCGTGCCGGCCTCGAGCAGGGGCACGTCCGAGCCGGCCAGGATGATGTTCCCGTAGCGACGGCCCTTGAGCATGGGCGGATCGGCGATCACGGCGAGGTGCTCCCACACCTCCGCCATGCCCGCGAGCTCCGCTTTCGCGCCGGCCAGGTCGGCGTGGTCACCGCAGTTGGCGAGGTACACGCCACCGGGTGCGAGCCCACGGTGGCAGTCGCGGAAGAACTCCACGGTCGTGAGGTTCTCCGGGGTCACCGCGCCGGCGAAGGCGTCCCGGATGACCACGTCGCGGCTGGATTCGGTGACGTCGGCGGCGACGTCGCGGGCGTCGTCCACCCGGATCTTCACTCGCGGGGAACGGGGGATGTCGAACCACTCGCGGGACAACCGGGCCAGCTCGCCGTCGAGCTCGACGACGGTGTTCCGGGACTCCGGGTAGACGTCCGCCACGTAGCGGGCCAGGGTGCACGCCCCTCCGCCGAGGTGGGTCACCCGCAGCCGTGACGGGTCCAGGTGCGCGTCGACGTGGGCGCGTAGGCCGACGGCGATCCATTGCATGTACTCGAAGGCGAGCGTCCGGGGTTCTCCGAGGACGATGTGGCTGCTGGGCACCCCGTTCACGCTGATCAGCCAGCCGTCGGTGTGGTCCGGGTCGGGCTCGAGTTCGAGGATGCCGTAGTCGCCCTCGTACGTCCCGGCGACAGGCGACGGCTGACGGGCGGACCTCTTCTTCGCGGTACTCACGACCGGGAGTGTATCTCGTGCTGCGCCGCCGGGAGCCCCCGGGTGACGATGATGTCGACCGCGTCGGCGGCGGTCCCGGCGGTGGCGTCCCAGTCGGTGCCGTCGTCGAGGGCGGTCAGGACATACTCGACCACGCCGGTCCCGGCCGGCGGACGCCCGATCCCCACCCGCACGCGCACGTAGTCGCGGGTGCCCAGTTCGGCGGAGACCGACTTCAGCCCGTTGTGGCCGTTCTCGTTGCCGCCCAGCTTCACCTTGACCCGTCCGGCGGGGAGGTCGAGTTCGTCGTGGACGACGACCACGTGGTCCGGGCTGATCCCGTGGCGCGCGGCCAACGGGGCCACCGCCTCACCCGAGAGGTTCATGAACGTCGTCGAGCGCACGAGCAGGACGGCCTCGCCGTCGATGTCGACGCGCGCGACCGTCGCCTTCGTCCCGGGGAGCCCACGGAGCCCGTCGGCGGAGGAGCGCTCCACGAGGCGGTCGGTGACGAGGTAGCCGACGTTGTGGCGGGTGCCCTCGTACCGTCCCCCGGGGTTGCCGAGTCCGATGACCAGCCACCGGGCGGGCGTCTCCGCGCCGTCCGTGCCGCCGTCCGTGCCGGGGGAGGAGGGGCGGCGGACGAGGGCCGTCAGGCGGGCGAGCAGACTCATGACCCCGAGCCTACCGCCAGGCCGACGATGAGATCCGCGGCGTCGGCGAGGGTGATCGGCAGCTCCGTCCGCTCGGCCTTCGAGAAGGGTTTGAGGACGTACGACGCCGGGGCCATGCGTCCGGGCGGGCGTCCGATACCGACCTGCACCCGGTGGAAGTCGCGGGTGCCCAGGGACTTGGCGATGTCGCGGAGACCGTTGTGCGAGTTGAGCCCGCCGCCGGACTTCAGCTTCACCACGCCGGGGTCGAGGTCCAGTTCGTCGTGGACGACCACGACGGCGTCGGCCGGCACCCCGTAGTAGGAGGCCATCGCCTTCACCGGTCCACCGGACTGGTTCATGAAGCTGCGGGGGACGCCGAGGACCACGCGACGGTCCCCGATCCTGGTTTCCGCGACCCGCGCGTTGAGCTTCCGGTTCGTGGTGAAGGTCGGCGGGCCGGCGGGACCGCCGCAGTGCCCGGCGAGTTCGTCGAGGACCATGGCGCCGACGTTGTGGCGGGTGCCGTCGTACCGGGACCCGGGGTTCCCGAGGCCGACAACGAGAAAGGGAGACCGGTCAGTGCTGTTCACTGATCCAGTCTCCCATACCCGGGTGCGGGGTGAAACTACTCCGCGGACTCCTCGGCGGCCTCGCCGGCAGCCTCGTCGGTCTCCTCGGGCTCCGCGGCGACCTCGGGCTCGATGATGTTGACGATCAGGGTGTCGGCGTCGGACACCAGGGAGGCGTTCGCCGGCATCTGCAGGTCACCGGCGGTGACCTGGTCGCCGATGAGCTTGCCCTCGATGGAGAAGGTGATCTCCTCGGGGATGGACAGGACGTCGGCCGCGATGGTGACGACGTCGGCGTCCTGGACGACCTGGGTGCCCGGGGCGGCCTCGCCCTCGGCGACGACGGGGACCTCGACCTCGACGGTCTCGCCGCGCTTGACGGACAGCAGGTCGGCGTGGTCGATGTCCAGGGTCAGCACGTTCTGGTCGACGGCCTTGATCATGCAGAGGTTGTCCTGGCCGTCGACCTCGACCTCGAGGATCGTGTTGACGCCGTGGTTACGGACGATGCCCTGGAACTCCAGCAGGTCGAAGCTGACGTGGATCGGCTCGTGGAAGGATCCGTAGAGGACGGCCGGGATGCGCCAGTCGCGACGCAGACGGCGGGACGCGCCCTTGCCGAACTCGTTGCGCGGCAGTGCGCTGATGCGGGTGATGTTGGTTGCCATGGTGAACTCCTGGATGTCGGAACTGATCGGTCTCACGAAAAAAGCCGCAGACTCTGCTGCGGCTCATGGTGCGGTGACCGTCCCGTGGTGAAAGAACACCGTGGAACGTATGCGCGCCGATAACGGCTGGTGTGGACCAGCCCTCGCCGAGACGGTCACGAGTGTATCACTCGAAGAGCGTGGTGACCGAACCGTTCTCGAAGATCTCGTGGATGGTCTTGGCGACCAGCGGTGCGATCGGCAGGACGGTGAGGTTGTCCCACCCCTCGGTGCTCTGCGGCAGGGTGTCGGTGGTGATGATCTCGCGGGCACCGCAGTTGTCGAGCCGCTCGCGGGCCGGACCGGAGAACACGCCGTGGGTGGTGGCGATGATGACGTCGCCGGCCCCGGCTTCACGCAGGACCTTGACCGCGCCGGCAATGGTTCCGCCGGTGTCGATCATGTCGTCGAGCAGGATGCAGGTCATGCCCTCGACGTCGCCGACGACGCGGTTCGCGGTGACGCTGTTGGCCACGTCGATGTCACGGGTCTTGTGGACGAACGCCAGGGGGGCGCCGCCGAGCACGTTCGACCACTTCTCGGCGACCTTCACGCGGCCGGCGTCGGGGGAGACCACGCAGAGGTTGTCCTTGCCGTACTTCCCGATGATGTAGTCGGTGAGGATCGGCATGGCGTGCATGTGGTCGACCGGGCCGTCGAAGTAGCCCTGGATCTGGTCGGTGTGCAGGTCCACCGAGACGATCCGGTCGGCGCCGGCGGTCTTGAGCAGGTCGGCGATCAGGCGGGCGGAGATCGGCTCACGGCCGCGGTGCTTCTTGTCCTGACGCGCGTAGGGGTAGAACGGCAGGATGGCGGTGATGCGCTTGGCGGACCCGCGCTTCAGGGCGTCGATCATGATCAGCTGTTCCATGATCCACTTGTTCAGCGGCTGCGGGTGGGACTGCAGGACGAAGGCGTCCGAGCCGCGGACCGACTCCTCGAACCGGACGAAGATCTCGCCGTTGGCGAAGTCGTGTGCGGTGGTGGGGGTCAGCTCGATACCGAGCTCGCGGGCGACGGCTTCGCCGAGCTCCGGGTGGGCACGACCGGAGAAGAGCATCAGGTTCTTCTGGTTGTCGATCCAGTGGGACACGGGTTCTACGACCTTTCCGACTGCGGGGAGGTGTGGGTACAGGACTTTGCTGAGTATATCGCTGCTGTGAGTGTAAGACGGGGGCAACCTCCGGACCAATCCGGCGGGTCAGGCCCCGTCCCCACGCTGGGCGGCCTCAGCAGCCTCAGCGGCCGCGCTACCGGGACGCTTGCGCTGCACCCAGCCTTCGATATTGCGTTGCTGACCACCGGAGACCGCCAGGGCGCCGGCGGGGACGTCGTCCTTGATGACCGTCCCGGCGCCGGAGTACGCCCCGTCGCCGACGGTCACCGGGGCGATGAACATCGTGTCCGACCCGGTGCGCACGTGGGAGCCGACGGTGGTGTGGTGCTTGTTCACCCCGTCGTAGTTGACGAAGACGCTGGACGCGCCGATGTTCGAGTATTCGCCGATGGTGGCGTCGCCGACGTACGTCAGGTGCGGCACCTTCGAACCGCGGCCGATGGTCGCGTTCTTGGCCTCGACGAACCCGCCGAGCTTACCCTCGTCACCCAGGACGGTGCCGGGGCGCAGGTAGGTGAACGGGCCGACCTCGGCGTCGGCACCGATGACGGCGTCCACTGCGTGGGTGCGCACCACCGAGGCACGCGCGCCGACGGTGACGTCCTGCAGCGTGGAGTCCGGGCCCACGGTGGCGCCCTCGGCGACGGTGGTCCGTCCCTTGATCTGGGTGCCGGGCAGGACGGTCACGTCCGCGCCGATGCTGACCTCCACGTCGATCCACGTGGTCGCCGGGTCGACGACGGTGGCGCCGCCACGCATCGCCGCCTCGACCGTCCGGCGGTTGAGTTCCCGGCCGGCGGCCGCGAGCTGGACGCGGTCGTTGACGCCGGCGAGTTCGCGGTAGTCGTCGGAGCGGTGGGCACGGACCGGGTGCCCGTCGTGCCGGGCGATGCCGAGCACGTCGGTGAGGTAGAGCTCGCCCTGGGAGTTGTCCGTACGCAGCCGGGTCAGGGCGTCGCGCAGGATCGCCGCGTCGAAGGCGAAGACCCCGGAGTTGATCTCGGTGACCTGACGCTCCGCCTCGGTGGCGTCCTTCTCCTCGACGATGGCGGTGACCTCGTTCTCCTCGTTCCGGATGATCCGGCCGTACCCGTACGGGTCGGCGAGGGAGGTGGTCAGCACGGTCACCGCGGTCGGCACCTCGGTGTGCGCGGCGTGCAGGTGGCCGAGGGTGTCCCCGGTGAGCAGCGGGACGTCGGCGTTGGTCACGATCACGGTGCCCTCGAAGCCCTCGAGAGCGGGCATGGCGCACTGCACCGCGTGTCCGGTGCCGAGCTGTTCGTCCTGGACCGCCAGCTCGACCGGGGCGGTGAGCTCCCCGGCGATCTTCTCGGCGGCCGGGCCGACCTGGTCGCGGCCGTGGCCGACGACGGCGACGATGCGCTCGGGGGCGACGGTGTCCGCGGCGTGCAGACTGTGCGACAGCAGGGTCCGTCCGCCGATGGAGTGCAGGGTCTTCTGCGTGGTGGATTTCATGCGGGTCCCGGCACCGGCGGCGAGTACGACGACGGCGACCGGCTTGTTCTGTTCAGTCACGATGGGCGGTGTCCTTCACTTGGCGGTCGACTGCGGAGGTGGATCACACGAATGACCGACAGTGTAACGCCGGGGACCCCGTACACCGGGCACGGGGCAGGTCAGCGGGTTCCGGCCGGTCGTTCCCCGACATGAAAAAGCTCCCCCACCAGGACTCGAACCTGGAATGACGGTACCAAAAACCGCAGTGTTGCCGATTACACCATGGGGGAACAGCCCGGGCTGTGGCTCATCCGGTGCAGCCACCCGTCCCGGTCAACCGGTCACTCTACCTGATGACCGTCAGACTACGATGGTTGCCCATGAGTGCCACCCACACGACTCCACCGCTGTCTGGAGTACTGCGTACCGTCGCCTCCGATCCGAAGCTGAGGGGAATGGTCACCCATGTGGGCGACCGGCGCCTGCACATGCAGGGGCCGGAGGCGTCGTGGCCCTTCGCCGTCGGCGCCCTGGCGCAGGAGGCACCGGTGCTGCTGGTGACCGCGACCGGACGGCAGGCCGAGGACCTGACCGCCCAGCTCACCGCGATGCTGGGGGACACGGTGGCCATGGTGCCGTCGTGGGAGACGCTGCCGCACGAGCGGCTGTCCCCGGGGGTGGAGACCGTGTCGCAGCGTCGTCGGGCGCTGTACCGGCTGGCCCAGGGCCAGGTGCGGGTCCTGGTGGCACCGACCCGCTCCGTGGTGCAGCCGGTGATGGCCGGACTCGGCGACGTGGAGCCGGTGCGGCTGGTCGAGGGCGAGGAACTGGACTTCGCCGAGGTCCAGCAACGGCTCGTGGAGTTCGGCTACACCCATTCCGACGTGGTGGGACGGCGCGGTGAGTTCGCCACCCGCGGCGGCATCCTCGACATCTTCCCGGCGACGGCGGAGATGCCGGTGCGCGTCGAGTTCTGGGGTGACGAAGTCAGCGAGGTCCGGGCGTTCTCGGTCGGCGACCAGCGCACGATCCCGGAGGCGGTGGCCCAGCCGGTGGACGTCCACCCCGTCCGCGAACTCCTCGTCACCGACGACGTCGCCCGGCGCGCCGGGGCGCTGGCGCGGGAGAACGCGGGGAACCCGGAGCTGGCGGAGGCGTTCGACAAGATCAGCCAGCACACCCCGGTGCAGGGGATGGAGTCGCTGATCCCGCTGCTCTACGACGGGCCGATGCAGACGTTGCCGGAGCTGATGCCGGACGGGGCGCACACCGTGGTGCTCGCCCCGGCGGCGGTGCACCGGCGGGCCGAGGACCTCATCGCCACCGGCCGTGAGTTCCTCGCCGCGGGGTGGGAGGTCGCGGCGATGGGTGGTGCGGCGCCGGTGGACGTCGGTGCGATCGCGGCGGAGTCGCAGGACGGCGCGCTGGACGTCGACCGGGCGGGGTACCGGGGGCTGGCGTCGCTGCGGGCGACGCAGGACGCCCTGGGGATGCCGTGGTGGACGTTGTCGCCCACCGGCGTCGCGGACTGGGAGGACGGCGACGACGGGGCCGACAGTGAGCCGCTGCTGCTCGACTTCACGCCGGCGCCGGCCCCGCACGGGGAGATGGAGGCGATCGGTCAGCTGATGGCCACGGTCCGGCGTCGGGTGGAGGACGGTGGGCGCGTGGCGTACGCGGCACCGTCGCCGACGATCGTCGCCCGGATGCTGCGGCGGTTCCGGGAGGCCGGGATCGCGGCGGAGGCGGTGGGCGTGGACCTGGACGGCATCACCGGCCAGGGACGGATGCGCCGGTCGAAGCACAACACCGACGAGGTGCCGGCGGCCGGGACGGTGAGCATCTACCAGGCGCCGGCACAGGCCGGTCTGGAGACCCGTGAGCTGCTGTTCATCACGGAGTCCGATGTCACGGGCAACCGGGTGGAGGCCAGTGCGACCGGGCGTCGGAAGCCGGCGAAGAAGCGTAACCGGGTCGACCCGCTGGCCCTGGCGCCGGGTGACCTGGTCGTCCACGACCAGCACGGTATCGGCAAGTTCGTGAAGATGACCGAGCGCACCGTCGGCAAGGGGCCGGACGCGTCGCGGCGCGAGTACCTGGTGCTGGAGTACGCCCCGTCGAAGCGAGGTGGCCCGGGCGACCAGCTGTACGTGCCGATGGACCAGCTGGACCTGTTGTCGCGGTACGTCGGCGGGGAGAAGCCGTCCCTGTCGAAGATGGGTGGGTCGGACTGGAAGAACACGAAGAAGAAGGCCCGTGGTGCGGTCCGGGAGATCGCCGGTGAGCTGGTGCAGCTCTACGCGGCCCGGCAGGCCGCGCCCGGCTACGCCTTCGACCCGGACTCGCCCTGGCAGCGGCAGATGGAGGAGGCGTTCCCCTTCACCGAGACCGAGGACCAGTTCAACGCCATCGAGGCGGTGAAGGGGGACATGGAGAAGCCGGTGCCGATGGACCGGGTGATCGTCGGTGACGTCGGCTACGGCAAGACCGAGGTGGCGGTGCGGGCGGCGTTCAAGGCGGTGCAGTCCGGTAAGCAGGTCGCGGTGCTGGTGCCGACGACGTTGCTGGCGCAGCAGCACTACCGCACGTTCGTCGACCGGATGCAGGACTTCCCCACGCAGATCCGGGAGCTGTCGCGGTTCACCTCGGCGAAGGAGTCCGCGGAGATCTTCGCCGGGATGGCCGACGGCACCGTCGACATCGTCGTCGGTACCCACCGGTTGCTGGGGACGGGGATCCAGTGGAAGAACCTGGGGCTGATCGTCGTCGACGAGGAGCAGCGGTTCGGTGTGGAGCACAAGGAGCACATCAAGTCCCTGCGTACCCACGTGGACGTGCTGACGATGTCAGCCACGCCGATCCCGCGCACGCTGGAGATGTCGATGGCCGGCATCCGTGAGATGTCGACGATCCTCACCCCGCCGCAGGACCGGCACCCGGTGCTGACGTACGTGGGGTCGCAGGACGAGAAGCACGTGGCCGCGGCGATTCGGCGGGAGCTGCTGCGTGACGGCCAGGTGTTCTACGTCCACAACAAGGTCAAGAGCATCGAGGACACCGCCTCGCGGATCCGGCAGCTCGTGCCCGAGGCGCGGGTGGTCGTCGCCCACGGGCAGATGAGCGAGGAGCAGCTGGAGACCACGGTGCAGGGGTTCTGGGACCGGGAGTTCGACGTGCTGGTGTGCACCACGATCGTGGAGACCGGGCTGGACATCGCCAACGCCAACACCCTGATCGTGGAGAACGCCCACCACATGGGCCTGTCGCAGCTCCACCAGCTGCGGGGCCGGGTGGGACGTTCCCGTGAGCGGGCCTACGCCTACTTCCTCTACCCGAAGGGCGAGACCCTCACCGAGACGTCCTACGACCGGTTGACCACCATCGCGCAGAACAACGACCTGGGTGCGGGTATGGCCGTGGCGCTGAAGGACCTGGAGATGCGTGGTGCGGGCAATGTGCTGGGCGCCGAGCAGTCCGGGCATATCGCCGGGGTCGGCTTCGACCTGTATGTGCGGCTCGTCGGGGAGGCCGTGGAGGCCTTCCGCGCCATGGCGGACGGGGAGACGGTGGACGGGTCGGACACCGCCGAGCGCCGGGAGATCCGGATCGACCTGCCGGTCGACGCCCACATCCCGGTGACCTACATCGCCAGCGAGCGCCTCCGGCTGGAGGCGTACCGCAAGTTCGCCGAGGCCGCCGACGACGAGGCGTTGCGCCAGGTGCTCGAGGAGCTCCGCGACCGCTACGGCGACATCCCCGAGGAGGTCCAGCGGCTCGTGGTCGTCGCCCGTCTGCGGATGGTGTGCCGGGACCTGGACGTCACCGAGGTCATCCAGACCGGGTCGAAGATCAGCTTCTCGCCGATCACGTTGGCCGACTCCGGGCAGGTGCGTCTCAAGCGGCTCTTCCCGGCGGCGACGTACCGGGCCACCCCGAAGACGGTGCTGGTCCCGGTGCCGAAGGAGGGGTCGGGGATGCGGGCCGTCGCCCTGCGTGACCTGGATCTGGTGCAGTGGTGCGCCAACGCCCTGACGGACCTGGCGGGCGTCCCGCGGCGGGACATCACGGCCGCAGCCGGACACTCGGAGCCGGTTACCCGCTGAGACCCGAGCGTGACCCGGTACACTGACCCCCATGTCAGTCGTGCTGCTGGACCCCAGATTCCCCGCGATGCTGCCCGTGGAGGCGGTACCGCTGCTCGGTGACGACGTCTGCTACACCGAGGAGGTGCCGGTGCGGATCCGCTGGGTCATCGCCGACCTCGGCGGGCACACCGTGGAGGACACCGAGGTGATCGTGACCACCGACCTCGCCAACGAGACCGTGGTCGACCGCCTCGAGCGGGGAGACACGCTGGTCAAGGCGCCGAGCCTGCTCATGGAGATGGCCGGCGACCGGGAGATCGAGGCCGCGCCGTCGACAGCTCCCGCACAGGCGGCCCAGGCGGCGGTGGACTACTCCGGCGGAGGGGTGGTGGACGGTGAGATCGTCGGCACGGACGACCACACCGCCGCCGTCGCCGGTCTGCGCCGGACCTCGCGCACCGAGGTGCCGTCCTCGGTGATCGACGAGATCGAGGACGCCGTGGCGCTGATGACCCGGGCGATGCGGCAGGGGGAGTGGGAGCAGTCCCAGACCCACCACTCGCTGATGGCCTACCTGCGGGAGGAGACCGAGGAGCTGGCGCAGGTCGTCGCCCAGGTGGACCCCGGCGAGGACGAGTCCGGCATCGACCAGCAGGAGCTGTGCACGGAACTGGCCGACATCCTGCTGCAGGTGCTCTTCCACGCCGAGATCGCCAACCGGCGCGGGGCCTTCGACATCGGCCACGTCGCCGGGGCGTTCGTGGCCAAACTGCGCTCGCGGGCGCCGTACCTGTTCGAGGACGTGGAACGTCCGGTCTCGCGGGAGGAGCAGGACCGGCTCTGGGCCGAGGGACGGGCGAAGGAGGGCAAGCCTGCCTACAAGGACCAGCCCCCGGTCCGCGAGGAGCCGCATGCCACGACGTTCGCCGCGGTGACCGGTGCCGAGGCGTCCGAGGCTGCCCCGTCGGCACCGTCGGCACCGTCGGCGCTCGCGGCGGCGGAGGAGGTCATCATCCTGGCCCGCCGGCACGGCCTGGCGGACTCCGAGATCCCCACCGACATCCGCTTCCCGATGATCGGGCTGGAGCGCGACGACATCGGGGACTCGGACAACCGCCTGATCACCGCGGTCGAGACGTTCCGGAGGGAACTGGAGCACCGCTACGGCGGGGGCGCCGACGGCTGGGGGAAGTGACCCCACGGGCGCCACGACCGCGCAGCATGCCGGTCACCAGGCCTTCCCTCGGCGCGAAGAGGTAGGCCAGCAGGAACACCCCGGCCTGGACCAGCACGATCGTCCCGCCGGCCGAGATGTCGCGGTAGAAGCTCAGCCAGATGCCCGCCACCGAGCTGGCCCAGGCCACCGCCGGGGCGATGAGCATCATCCGTCCGATCCGGCGGGTCAGCAGGTACGCCGTCGCGCCGGGGGTGATGAGCAGGGCGACGACGAGGATCACGCCGACGGCCTGCATCGACGCCACGACGACGAGTGCGAGGCAGACCATCACCGTCCACCGGACCGCACCGGTGCGCATCCCGATGACCCGGGCGTGCTCCGGGTCGAAGGCCCAGGCGGTGATCGAGCGTCGCATCACCAGCATCGTCACCAGGGCCACCGCGCCGAACAGGAGGACCTGGACCATCGACTCCCGGGAGATGCCGAGCAGGTTGCCGAAGAGGATCTCCTGCAGGTTCGTCCCCGCCGGGGTCACGGAGACCAGTACCAGGCCCAGGGCGAAGAGGGCGGTGAAGATCACCCCGATGGCCGTGTCGCCCTTCAGGGTGGTGCGTTGGCCCACCGCGCCGACCATGCCGACCGCGAGCAGGGCGGCGACGAGGGCGCCTATGGCGAACGGCCAGCCGAGGATGTAGGAGACCACCACCCCGGGCAACACGGCGTGGGAGACGGCGTCGCCCATCAGCGACCAGCCGATCAGCACGAGCCAGCAGGACAGTACCCCGGCGATCACGGCGGTGACGGTGGCCACGACCAGGGCGCGTTGGATGAACCCGTAGTCGAGGGGTTCGAGGAACCACAGGATGTCGGACATCATGCCTCCGGTGCAGGGGTGCTGAAGGTGGTCAGGAGATTGTCGGTGGTGAGGACCTCGGACGGGGCGCCGTGGGCGACGACCGTGCGCTGCAGCATGGTGACGGTGTCGCACAGCTCCGGGACCGAGCCCAGGTCGTGGGTGGAGATCAGCACGCAGCGTCCGTCGTCGGCCATGGTGCGCAGCAGGGTGCTGATCGTGGACTGGCTGACGGTGTCGACCCCGGCGAAGGGTTCGTCGAGGAGGACCACGGTGGCGTCCTGCGCCAGGCCGCGGGCGACGAAGACCCGCTTCTTCTGCCCGCCCGAGAGCTGGCCGATCTGCCGGTCCGCCAGGGCGGTGAGGTCGGTGCGGACGAGCGCGTCGTCGACGGCGCGCCGGTCGTCCTCCCGCGGTCGTTTGAGCAGCCCCATGTGCCCGTAGCGGCCGGTGGTGACCACGTCACGGACACTGACGGGGAAGGTCCAGTCGACCTTCTCCGACTGGGGGACGTAGGCGGTGCTGCCGGTGACAGACACCGTCCCGCGGTCCGGGCGGACCCCGCCGGTGAGGGTGCTGAACAGGGTGGACTTGCCGGAGCCGTTCATGCCGACCAGTCCGTGGACGCTCCCCGCCTCCAGGTGCAGGGAGACGTCCTCGAGTGCGCGGACCGTCCCGTAGCTCACGGAGACGTCCCGGAGGGTGATCGTCACGGTCGGTCACCCCGCAGGCCGGTGACGATGGTGTCGACGTCGTGACGCAGCAGGTCCAGGTACGTCGGCGCGTCCCCGTCCGCTTCGGTGAGGGAGTCGACGTAGAGGGTGCCGCCGTCGCGGGCGCCGGTGTCCCGGACAAGCTGCTCCTTGGGGCCGGGGTCCACGGTGGATTCGCAGAAGACCGCCGGGACGTCGTTGTCCTCGACGAAGGCGGTGGCACGGCGGATCTGGTCCGGGGTGGTCTCCGCGTCGGAGTTCACCGGCCAGATGTAGCTCTCGGTCAGGCCGGCGTCGCGGGTGAGGTAGCTGAACGCCCCCTCGCAGGTCTGCAGGGCGCGCTGGTGCTCCGGCAGCCGCGACAGCCCGTCGGTGAGGTCGCGGCGTACCTCGTCGAGCCGCTCCCGGTACGCCGCGGCGTTGTCGCGGAAGGTGCCGGCGTCGGCCGGACGGTGGTCGCTGAGTGCGTCGACGATGTTGTCCACGTAGACCGACGCCAGGGTGGGGCTCATCCAGGCGTGGGGGTTGGGGTCGTCGGTGCCCGCGATGGTGACGGGGTCGATGCCGTCGGTGACCGTGACCCGGGTGGCGTCGGAGTCCGCGGTGAGTTTGTCCAGCCAGTTCTCCAGCCCGAGACCGTTGCTCAGGATCATCTCGGCATCCGCGGCGGTGCGGATGTCACCGGGGGTGGGGTCGTAGCCGTGGACCTCGGCGCCCGGACGGGTGAGGGACGCGACCTCCAGGACGTCCCCGGCGACCTCCTGGGCCATGTCGGCGAGGATCGTGAAGGTGGCGAGGACCTCAGGGGAGTCGCCGGGGGAGTTGCCGGGTGCGCACGCGACGAGGCTTCCGGCCATGAGGGCGGTCGCGGTGGCTGCGGTGGTTCTACGGACGAGCCGGATCACAAGAGTTCTCCACGGTAGATCGGATAAGTTCAATGTGCCGAACTCTATACTTCGATCGTAGTGAACTGCAACGGGGCAGGTCAGTGCACCGCGATGGGGTGGGGCAGGGGGTGCGGTAGACTCTCCGGCATGCATGTCACCGATCTGCCGGACCGGTCGCAGGACTACCTCAAGAAGATCTACGATCTCCAGGAGTGGGACCGCAGCGGCGCGTCCCTCTCCGTCCTTGCCGATGAGCTGGGACAACGTCGTTCCACCGCGTCCGAGGCGGTGAAACGGCTCGTCGCCGACGGACTGGTGGTCCACGCCCCCTACGGGGACATCACCCTCAGCGAGGACGGCCACCGCCTGGCGCTGCAGATGGTCCGCCGCCACCGGCTCATCGAGACCTACCTGCTGCGCGAACTCGACTACGGCGTCGACGAGGTCCACGACGAGGCCGAGGTGCTCGAGCACGCCGTGTCCGACACCTTCGTCGCCCGGATCGACGCCGCCATGGGATACCCCGTCCGGGACCCCCACGGCGACCCCATCCCCGGCCCGGACGGGACGATCACCGTCCCGGACACCGAGCCGCTGTCCGAGGCGACGGTGGGCCAACGTCTGCTCGTCGACCGGATCAGCGACCGCGACGGCGCGCTGCTGCGCTACCTGCAGGACAACGGCATCGTGCCCGGGGTGCACCTCGTCGTCGGCGAACGTCCCTACCCGGACATGGCGGTGGTCACCGTGGAAGGACGCGACGTCCAGCTCACCGTCGCCTCCCTGTCCGCGATCCTCTGCCTCGTGGAGGAGGTGTGACGGAACACCCCCGACCGAGTGGTCGTGCCGGGTGTGCCGGGTGTGGCGGAGTCGTCGGCCTGTTGGCCACCGTCCTGCTCGTCGTCCTCGTCGTCGGGGTGTTCCTGGTCGAGGACCAGGAGCCGGCGGAGGAGCGGGTGCCGGTGCCCGGGGACGTGCCCCCGGCACGCGCGGTCGCCGTGCACGACCTGCCCGCCACCGCCGAGTCGCTGGCGATCCCGGAGAACCATCTCGAGGGCTACGTCAGCGGGGCCAGGACGGTGTCGGCCGAGTTCCCGTCCTGCAACCTCGCCTGGAACACGCTGGCCGGGATCGGGTTCATCGAGTCGCACCACGGTAACTACGGTGTCGACGGGGACAGTGGACTGATCATCGGGCCGCAGCTCGACGGGACCGGCAGCTTCATGGAGGTCCCCGACACCGACGACGGAGAGCTGGACGGCGACACGGAGTACGACCGGGCCGTCGGGCCGATGCAGTTCCTCCCGGAGTCCTGGGGGATCTACGGCGCCGGGGGAGACCCGCACGACATCGGCGACGCCGCGGCGGCGGCCGGGCGTCTGCTCTGCGGAAACGACCGCGACCTCGACACCGCCGAGGGGTGGAGTGCGGCACTGTTCGCCTACAACCGGTCCGAGGAGTACATGGTCTCGGTACGTGACGCCGCGGCGAACTACGCGCTGGGGCAGCCTGCCTGACGGACTTGGTACGGATAGGGCAGAATAGGTGTGACTGATATCCACCGAATTCCCCAGCCGAGGAGGCTGACACCCACATGGCCGAAATCATGCAGATCATCGCCCGCGAAATCCTGGACTCCCGTGGTAACCCGACAGTCGAGGTCGAGGTCGGTCTGGACGACGGCTCCGTCGGCCGCGCCGCCGTGCCTTCCGGCGCCTCCACCGGCGTGCACGAGGCACATGAACTGCGTGACGGTGGTGACCGGTACCTCGGCAAGGGCGTGCTCGAGGCGGTCAGCAACGTCATCGGCGAGATCGACGAGGCCCTCGCCGGCATCGAGGCGGACGACCAGCGGCTGGTCGACCAGGCCATGATCGAGCTGGACGGCACCCCCAACAAGTCCCGTCTCGGCGCCAACGCCATCCTGGGCGTGTCGATGGCGGTGGCCAAGGCGGCCGCCGAGTCCGCCGGCCTGCAGCTGTTCCGCTACGTCGGCGGCCCCAACGGCCACGTGCTGCCCGTGCCGATGATGAACATCCTCAACGGTGGCGCCCACGCGGACTCCGGGGTGGACGTCCAGGAGTTCATGATCGCCCCGATCGGTGCGTCGTCCTTCAGCGAGGCGCTGCGCATCGGTGCCGAGGTCTACCACTCCCTGAAGAAGGTGCTCAAGGACAAGGGCCTGTCCACCGGCCTGGGTGACGAGGGCGGCTTCGCCCCGTCGGTCGACTCCACCCGCGCCGCCCTCGACGTCATCGACGAGGCGATCTCCGCCGCCGGCTACAGCCTCGGCACCGACGTGGCGCTGGCGCTCGACGTCGCCGCCTCCGAGTTCTACGAGGACGGCCACTACAACTTCGAGGGCGGCAAGCGCACCGCCGAGGAGATGGCGAAGGTCTACGCCGAGCTCGTCGAGGAGTACGCCCTGGTCTCCATCGAGGACCCGCTGCACGAGGACGACTGGGAGGGCTGGGCGAAGCTCACCGCCGAGATCGGCGACAAGGTCCAGCTCGTCGGCGACGACCTCTTCGTCACCAACCCCGACCGTCTGCGCCGCGGTATCGACGAGGACGTGGCCAACGCGCTGCTGGTCAAGGTCAACCAGATCGGCACCCTGACCGAGACCTTCGACGCGGTGGCGCTGGCGCACAACAACGGCTACAAGTCCATGATGTCCCACCGCTCCGGCGAGACCGAGGACACCACCATCGCCGACCTGGCCGTGGCACTGAACTGCGGCCAGATCAAGACCGGTGCCCCGGCCCGGTCCGAGCGCGTGGCCAAGTACAACCAGCTGCTGCGCATCGAGAGCTACCTGGAAGGCGCCGCCGTCTACGCCGGTGCCTCCGCCTTCCCGCGGTTCACTGCGAAGTAGTCCCGGGGCAACGGGCTAGAATCGGTCCCCATGGGTACACGCGACCGGAGGGACCGGGAAGACACGAGGCCGTCGGACGAGCGCGACAGCGCACGTACCGACGGCCCCGGTCTGCCACGACCACGGTCGGTGGAGAAGCGTGACCGGCGGCAGCGTCAGGCCCGCGACGCACCGCGCCGGCTGGCGCGCTCCTTCGTCGAACTGCCGAAGAAGATGAACCCGCTCGTCACCGTCGCGGTGATCCTGGTGGTGGCGTTCGTGGCGCTGTCCGTGGCGACGCCGCTGCGCAACTACTTCCAGCAGCGGGCCGAACTCGCCCAGGTCGAGGCCACGATCGAACGCCAGCTGGCCGAACGTGACGACCTCAACGCCGAACTGGACCGGTACAACAGCGAGGCCTACATCCGCGAGCAGGCCCGGACCCGGCTTGGGGTCGTGGAGCCCGGGGAGTCGGCGTTCCGACTGATGGATCCGCGGATCGACACCAGTTCCCCGACGGACCCCGGCATGGAGCACGACGACTCCGAACCCGACCCGTGGTACACCCAGCTGTGGGGGTCGGTCGCCACCCCCGCCGACGAAGACGGTGAGGGCGGTGACGGCCCCGGTGCCGAGCAGGGGCAGGGCGGCGACGGTGACGGCGGTTCCGGTAATCTGCCGATTGACCCCAACCAACCTGAGGAACCCGCCCAGGAAGGTGACCCGGACCTGCAACGGGAACTGCAGGAACAGCAGCAGCAACAACAGCAGGGAGCACAGTAGTGACCGTGAGCGAGACCGACTACGAGACCATGTCCCGCCAGCTCGGACGTAAGATCCGTGGCGCGATCGAGGTCTCCTACCGCACGCCGGACGGCGAGCCGGCGGTGGTCAAGACCGCCCCGCGGCTGCCCGACGGCACGCCGTTCCCCACCCTGTACTACCTCACCGACCCGCGGCTGACGGCCGAGGCGTCGCGCCTGGAGGTCGCCGGGGTGATGCGCACCATGCAGGCCCGCCTGCGGGAGGACGCCGAGCTGGCCGCCGATTACCGCGCCGCCCACGAGCACTACCTCGCCGAACGCGACGCGATCGAGTCCCTGGGCACCGACTTCTCCGGTGGCGGCATGCCGGACCGGGTGAAGTGCCTGCACGTGCTGATCGCCTACGCCCTGGCCGAGGGGCCGTCGCGGGTCCGGCTGGGCACCGAGGCCGTGGCACTGGCTGCCGCACACACCCCGAAGCTGTCTGGTACGGCCATCCCCGCCGACTGGCCCACCCCGGAGGAGCTCGGAACCTCCATCGAGGCGGCCTTCGACGGCCACGTCGACGAAGTGACCTACGACCGCTCCGACGAGGAGGACCAGTGACCGGCACCTACGCCGCCATCGACTGCGGCACGAACTCCATTCGTCTGCTGATCAGCGAGGTCCTGGAGGACGGGACGCTGCGGGAGGTCAACCGGGACAACATCATCGTCCGGCTGGGCCAGGGGGTGGACGCCACCGGGCGTTTCGCCGACGCCGCACTGGACCGGGTCGACGAGGCCCTGGGAATCTACGCCGACCGCATGATCATGAACGGTGTCACCGACGTGATGATGGGGGCGACCTCGGCCACCCGTGACGCGGAGAACCGTGAGGACTTCTTCGCCATCACCCGCCGCCACCTGGGGCGTGTGGCTCCCGGGGTGCAGGCCGAGGTGGTGACCGGTATCCGCGAGGCACAGCTGTCCTTCGCCGGCGCGGTGACCGACCTGGGGCCCACCGACGGGACGATCTGCGTGATCGACCTGGGTGGCGGCTCCACCGAGTTCGTCGTCGGCACCTACGCTGCGGGCAGCGGGCAGGCGTACTCCGCCGACATGGGCTGCGTGCGGCTCACCGAACGGTACCTGCATTCCGTCCCGCCGACCGACGAGGAGATCGCCGAGGCCCGCGGCTACGTCGACGGGCTGATGGCAGCCGTCGAGGAGAACGTGGACCTGGACGCCGTCACCCGGGTGGTCGGCGTGGCCGGCACCGTGACGACCGTCGCGGCGATCCAGAAGGGGCTCACCGAGTACAACCCGGAGAAGACCCACATGTCGGAGATCGACCTGGCGGACTTCCGCTCCACCGCGCGGACCCTGCTGGGCGACACCGTGGAGCGGCGTCGCGGGTACCCGGCGATGCACCCGGGCCGTGCCGACGTGATCGGCGGGGGAGCGATCGTCATCGACGCCTTCGCCACCCGGTTCCTGGACAAGGGGCTGACGACGATCACCGTCAGCGAGAAGGATATCCTGGACGGGATCCTGGCCGAGGTCGTCGAGCGCAACCGCTAGACGGCCAGGCCGTACGCCCCTTTAGCCCAATTGGCAGAGGCAGCCGACTTAAAATCGGCACAGTGTGGGTTCGAGTCCCACAGGGGGCACCGGATGAGCGGGAAGATACGTGTGGTGGCCTGCGGCCGATGGGGTCGACGGGCAGGCTGGATCGCGTTGCGGGGAGGACGAGCCGGTGTCAGACGTCATCATGGAGCACCTTGAGGACTTCGCTGCGATGGACCCGGTCGTGGACTTGGATACGCTGACAGGGGAGGGATGACCGTGCGATTCGCTACCGATGCAGAAGGTCTGCGTGAGTGGTATGACGATGCTGACTACCCTGTTCTCTTTCCGGTACTGACCTACCTCTGGCCCCACCTCGACGAGAAGACGAGGCGCCAGATCATTCGTGATGCTGCCGGCGGCGCGGATGATCCGTGGGCCGGCCTGGACTACGCCCTGTATCAGGCGGCCCACCAGGGAATCCGGGTTCCGGACAGCCTACTGGATCAGCTGGAGGCGCAGCCGTCGGAACTGTTCAACCAGATCAGCATCCCCAAGTCCGTTGCGACTCTGCGCGACATGAACCGGGCGGCCACCTGAGCGGGACGCTCCTTCATGAACACGCCCTCGGATTCGAAGGACTTCTCGGACCCGTCTGCCTGCCAGTCGATCAGGTCGACCAGGTACTCCCCGTGTCGCGGGCACACACCAGCGTGATTGTGCTGGTCAGCGTCGCGCTGTACGGCTGTCTGCGCGGGAGCCCGGGGCGTTGTCGGAATCGGAGTGCTGAAACCGACAATAGCCCGGGCTGTTGTGGAGCTTGCCGGTTGCTCGCCGCCGGGGACCGACGACGGTGCGGTCCGTTCGTGGGATACAGGGGGGCATGCCTGGACTGTCGCCGGCACAGTGTGGGTTGGAGTCACACAGGGGCACGAGGCCTACTCCGCGGCGGTGATCTCGCCGTCAGACAGGCAGTATCTGCGCGGGAGCCCGGGGCGTTGTCGGAATCGGAGTGCTGAAACCGACAATAGCCCGGGCTGTTGTGAAGCTCGCCGGGTGCTCGCCGCCGCGGACCGACAGCAGTGCAGTCCGTTCGTGGGATCCAGGGGAGATACCTGGACTATCGCCGGCACAGTGGGGCTCGAGTCCCCACGGGGCACCACGGTTACTCCGCGGCGCCTACTCTGCGGCGGTGACCTCGCCGTCCCGCGTGCCGGCGGCGGTCTCGCGCAGGGTGGGGATCACCGCGGCGAACTGGCCGAGCAGCTTGGTCAGGTCCTGGCCCTCGCCGACCATTGTCAGGTTCGCGCCGGTGAGGCCCTCGGCCATGGCGGAGAAGATCTCCGGCAGCTGGTCGACGACCTGCTTGTCCAGGATCACGCCGTTGTTGGACGCCACCGCCGCGGCCTCGGTACGCAGCGCGGCGGCCTTCGCCTCGGCGTTGATCCGGGTACGCTCGGCCTCCGCCTCCGCCGGCTTGATGACCTCGGACACCAGCTCTTGCTCGCGCAGTGCGGCCTGCGACTCTGCCAGACGGGCCTGCTCCTCGGCGACCTCACGGTCGGTCTCGGCGCGGCGCCGGGCCAGGGCGGCCTGGGCGGCGATGACCTGCTCCTGGGCCTCGGCCTCGGCGCGCGGGCCCGCGGCGGCGGCCTCGGCCTTGGCGGCGGCGATCTCCTTGGTGTTCTCCGCGACCTTGGTGTCGGTCTCCCGCTGGAAGTCGGACTTGCGGCGCTCGGACTTCTGCTGCTCCTCGGCGATCTCGGCGTCACGCTGGGCCTCGGCCACGGCACGCTCGCGCTGCACGCGTGCCAGCTCCGGTGCGGACAGCGCCTGGATGTAGCCGTTCGGGTCGCTGATCGAGTTGATCTGGAAGCTGTCGATCTGCCAGCCGAAGCGCAGCATGCGCGGCTCGGCGTTGGACAGCACCTGGCTGGCCAGCGCCGTGCGGTCGGAGATCATCTCCTCCACGGTGAGCTGGCCGATCATCGCGCGGGTCTCGCCGGAGAAGATGTCCTGGGCGGTGGAGACGATCTGCCCCTGGTCGACCCCCAGGAACCGGTTGGCGGCCTCGACGACACTGTTCTTGTCCGGGGTCACGGAGAACACCACGGATGCCTCGACGTCCACGTCGACGTTCTGCTTCGACTGCGCACGCACCGCGATGTTCACCGTGTTGGCGCCGATGTGGAAACGCTGGACGCGGTGCAGGACCGGGACGGACCAGGCCCCGCCCCCGATCACCACACGGTAGGGGTTGTTGGGCTGCCGGGCGATCATCCCGCCGGTGATCAGCAGGGCCTCGGTGGGTTTCGGGACGTCGTAGAGCATTCGGGTTCCTTCTGTCGCGGCATCGGGAGTGCTGGAGGACACTTAGTTCACCCTGAGCATATCGCAGTGACGTGGTAGCCACAGCCCGGTGGGTCCAGTCGCTGTGCACGGTGTTTAAGCTCGACGGTTGTGTCCACCGTCGCGATAGTCCTGGTCCTCTCCGTCCTCGTCGGAGCGGTGCTCCAACGTATCACCGGCATGGGAGTCGGCCTTGTCGCCGGCCCTGTGCTGTCCGTGGCGCTCGGCCCGGCCGCAGGGGTGACCGTGGTCAACGGCCTGTCTGCCGTCAACGCGGTGAACAACGCCTGGTCGGTCCGGCACAGGACGGACTGGCGCCGCTTCGGCTTCCTCGCCGGGGGTCTGGTGCTGGGATCCCTGCCGGCGGTGGGTGTGGTGATGCTGATCGACGGCCCGTGGCTGCTGGTCACCGTCGGTCTGCTCGTCCTCGCCGCGCTGGGTGTCACCCTCTTCCAGCCGGAGACCCCCAGGCTGTCGGAGCGTTCCGTCGTACCCATGGTGCTGGCCGGTGCCGCCGGCGGGTTCATGAGCACGGTGGCCGGTATCGCCGCGCCGGCGTTCACGGTCTACGCCCGGCTGACCGGGTGGGACTACCGCGACTTCGTCGCCACCCTGCACCCGGTGATCATGGTCGCCAACCTGGTGTCCTTCGGCCTGAAGATCGTGTTCTTCGGCGGGGTCGACGTCGGCGGCCTCCCGGTCTGGCTGTGGTTGCTCGCCGTGGCGGCGATCTTCGTCGGCGCGTGGTTCGGCGACCGTCTGTACGACCGCCTCTCCAGCGAGGGGACGAGGAAGATCGCCACACTGCTGGCCTTCGCCGGTGCGGTGACGCTGGTCGTCAACGGTGTGGTGGGCATGGTCTGAGCCGGAGGCGTTGCCACGGCCACCCGGCCGTGATATCAATGGATCCGTCCACACGGGTGCCCCCTGCAGAGGGGCTGAGACCGGGCTGTGATCGTCCGGGACCGTCGAACCTGATCCGGTTGACACCGGCGTAGGAAGTGAGGAGCGTAGCTGTGTCTACACCTGCCCAGCAGCATCCGGCCCACCGTCTCGGGTGGATCGAGGACCGGGGGATCCGGGTCCCGGTCACCGAGATCCACCAGGAGGCCTCCCCGGACGGGACCCCCAACGAACCACTGCAGGTCTACCGCACCGCCGGGCCGGGCAGCGTCCCGGAGGAGGGGCTGGAACCCTGGCGCGACGACTGGATCCGCGCCCGCGGCGACTCCGGCACCCACCGCGCCCGCGGGCACCGCCTGGCCGACGACGGCCGTGCCGCCGTCCGACGCGGCGGCCCGTCGCAACAGTGGCGGGGACGCCGGCCCGAACCCCGACGCGCGCTCCCGGGGCGCACGGTGACCCAGATGCACTACGCCCGGCAGGGGACCGTCACCCCCGAGATGCGTTTCGTCGCGCTGCGGGAGAACTGCGACGTGGAACTGGTGCGCAGTGAACTCGCCGCCGGCCGCGCGATCATCCCGCTGAACATCAACCACCCGGAGTCCGAGCCGATGATCATCGGACGCAGATTCCTGGTGAAGGTCAACGCCAACATCGGCAACTCCGCCGTGACCAGCTCCATCAGCGAGGAAGTGGCGAAACTGGAGTGGGCCGCCACCTGGGGTGCGGACACGCTGATGGACCTGTCCACCGGCAACGACATCCACACCACCCGCGAATGGATCATCCGCAACTCGCCGATTCCCGTCGGCACGGTGCCGATCTACCAGGCGCTGGAGAAGGTCGACGGCAACGCCGAGGACCTCAGCTGGGAGGTGTACCGGGACACGGTGATCGAACAGTGTGAACAGGGCGTGGACTACATGACCGTGCACGCCGGGGTGCTGCTGCGCTACATCCCGCTGACCGCCGGCCGGGTCACCGGCATGGTGTCGCGCGGGGGTTCGATCATGGCCGGCTGGTGCCTGGCACACCACCGGGAGAACTTCCTCTACACCCACTTCGACGAGCTCTGCGAGATCTTCGCCTCCTACGACGTGGCGTTCTCCCTCGGTGACGGTCTACGTCCGGGGTCGATCGCCGACGCCAACGACGCCGCCCAGTTCGCCGAACTCGACACCCTGGCCGAACTGACCCACCGCGCCTGGGAGCACGACGTCCAGGTGATGGTGGAGGGACCCGGCCACATCCCGCTGGACAAGGTGCGGGAGAACGTCGAGCGGCAGCAGGAGCTGTGCTCCGGCGCGCCGTTCTACACCCTGGGACCGCTGGTCACCGACATCGCCCCGGGCTACGACCACATCACCTCCGCCATCGGGGCGACCGAGATCGCCCGCCACGGCACCGCGATGCTCTGCTACGTCACACCCAAGGAACACCTCGGCCTGCCGAACCGTGACGACGTGAAGACCGGCGTGATCACCTACAAGATCGCCGCGCACGCCGCCGACGTCGCCAAGGGGCACCCCGGAGCGTCCGCCCGCGACGACGCGCTGTCGAAGGCCCGCTTCGAGTTCCGCTGGCGTGACCAGTTCGCCCTGGGACTGGACCCGGTCACCGCGCAGGAGTACCACGACGAGACCCTGCCCGCCGAGCCGGCGAAGACCGCCCACTTCTGCTCGATGTGCGGACCGAAGTTCTGCTCCATGCGTATATCCCAGGACATCCGCGACACCTACGGCAGCGCCGAGGCGCAGGAGGCCATCGCCGGGATGCGGCGCAAGAGCGAGGAGTTCCTCGCCGCCGGTGGCCAGGTGTACCTCCCGCACCCGACCATGGGCCCGTCCGGTCAGCCGTAGGCCTACTCTCGGTGGCATGGCACTGCAACGTATGGACCATGTCACCGTCGTCGTCCGGGACCTTGACGCGGCCGTCGACTTCTTCCGGGAGCTCGGGATGGAGGTCGACGGCACCACGCAGGTCCAGGGGGAATGGGTCGACCGGATCTGCGGCATCGACGGGGTGACCGCCGACATCACGATGCTGCACACCCCCGACGGCCACGGGCGCATCGAGCTGACCAGGTACGTCCGCCCGGAACCGGACCTCGGCGACCGCGCACCGGAGCCGGTGGAGACACCGGGGCTGCGCCAGGTCATGTTCGCCGTCGACGACCTGGACGGCACCGTCGCCCGGCTCCAGGGGCGCGGGGCCGGGCTGGTCGGGGAGATCGTCCGCTACGAGGACGTCTACCGGCTGTGCTACCTGCGCGGCCCCGAGGGGATCATCGTCGCGCTCGCTGAGGAACTGCGCTGAGGAACCGCGCTGAGAGGCGTACCCTCGGGACGGCAAGCTCGAACCAGACACCATGGACGTGGAGGTAACGATGAGCGACGACAAGAAGAAGATCGCCGACGACGAGTCGGAGCGGCCCGGCTCCGGCCAGGAGAGCCCCGAGGCCGCCGACCGACGTGTCGACCAGTGGGAGGAGGAGTCCTTCCCCGGCAGTGACCCGCCCGGCCACTACTGACCGGCGTCGGAATACCCGGGTCCGCGGAGGCGTTGTCCGACACATGCGTGCGATGACTTACCCGGAGTACGGGACCCCCGACACCCTGCAGCTCGACGACGTCCCGGTGCCGAAGGTCGGCCCGGGCACCGTCCTGATCCGTGTGGAACGGGCCGCGGTGAACCCGGTGGACTGGAAGGTGATGGCCGGCGGGCTGGACATGATGCTCGACGCCGTCTTCCCGGTGATCCCCGGTTGGGACGTCGCCGGAACGGTGGAGGCCACCGGACCGGACACCCCGGAGTTCCGGGTGGGGGACCGCGTCGCCGCCTACGCCCGTAAGGAGGTCGTCCACGGCGGCACCTACGCCGAGTACGTGGCCGTGCCCGCGGAGTCGGCGGCGATCGTCCCCGACGAGGTGGACATGGACACCGCCGCCAGCCTGCCGCTGGCGGGCGGGACGGCCCTACGCGCCCTGGAGATGGTGGAGCTGAAGCAGGACGACACGCTGCTGATCCACGGGGCGTCCGGCGGCGTCGGCCACATCGCCGCCCAACTCGCCGTCGACTACGGCGTGAGCGTCATCGGCACTGCGTCGCCGGGGAACCACGACCGGCTCCGGGAGATGGGCGTGACACCGGTGGCCTACGGCGAGGGGCTCGAGGACCGGGTACGCAGCATCGCGCCGGGTGGGGTCACCGCGGTCGTCGACTTCGTCGGCGGTGTGGTGGACCAGAGCCTGGCCCTGCTGGGTGAGACCGGTGGCAGCCGCATGGTCTCGATCGCGGACGACACGGTCGAGGACCACGGCGGACGGTGGGTGTGGGTGCGTCCGGACGGTGGGCGGCTGCACTGCCTGCTGGAGAAGGTCGTCGAGGGAGCGGTGTCGGTGCACATCGACCGCGTGTTCCCTCTGGAGGGGGCCGCGGAAGCCCTGGAGATCTCGAAGGCGGGGGAGGCCAACGGAAAGCTCGTCATCGACGCGACCCGCTGACGTCCGTCGGAGGCTCCTAGACCAGCACGGCGATGGTCGCGTTGGCCAGGGTCAGCAGGCCGGCGGCCCAGAACAGGGCCGGGGGAACCGCGCCCTCACGCTTCTGCTTTGCGGCGCCGATACCGAGTACGGCGCCGATGACCACGAGCACGACGAGCTTGATGCCGATTTTCATGTGGTTCAGGTCTCCGTCCATGCCCCAGGGGGCGGCGAGTGCCAGTCCGGAGACGAGTGCGACGGTGAGGCCGATGTGCATGGCGGAGGTGATGCGGATCCGCCGGGCCAGGGCTTCGACGGCCCAGGAGCCGAAGAGGAGGGCGAAGCCGGTGAGGTGCAGCACGATGACGATGTCGCGCAGGAGTTCCATGGGGTAGTCAGTCCTGTCAGTCGGTCGAGGTGGAGGGGGCTCGTCGGGCATCCTCAGGCTAACAGGGGGGCCGGTGATGAACGTAATTCACCACCGGTCGTCCCGTCCCTCCGGATACGACCGGGGTATGACGCCGATAGCTCGGGCGCCACGCTAGTTCAGCCTCTGGGACGATGACCGTGCGGCCGCTACCGGGGAGAGTGACTGGTATGCACACCGCCACCGCCGTCCCGCTCATCATCCTCGCTGTCACCGTCGCAGCGACCGTCTGGCGGATACGCAGGCATCCCCGACGCCCGTCCAACGGGTTCTGGCTGCTGGCCTCCGCCGGGGCGCTCTGGTACGCGACACTGGCACTGACCTCCGCACTGCTGCCGGTGCACGCGGTGTCGGTGCCGGCCCTGATCGGCACGGCACCGTTGCTGGCCGGCCCCGTCATCGTGGTCGTCACGGGCGTGGCACTCATCGCGAACACCGGTGTGGTGGTGCGTCGGGAGGGGCTGCGGCTGGCGACGCTGACACCGGCCGTCATCGGCGTGGCCCTGGTCGCGACGGTGGTCGTCGCGGCGGTCGCGGTGTACCTCGTGGCCAATGACCTGACGGTGCTGTCGTGGCCGGCGCGTGCGGCGTGGAACATCGCCGTCCTGGCCCTGATCCCCGGCGGCATGCTGATCGTCGAGCTCGTGGCGTACACGGTCTACGCGGTGGTGTACCGGTGGATCCCGCACCAGGGTGACGAGGAGGTGATCGTCGTCCTCGGGTGCGGCCTGGTGGACGGTGAGGTGTCGCCCCTGCTGGCGGCCAGGGTCGACAGCGCCGTGGCGGAGTACCGGGCGAGGGTCGGGGCAGGGGACTCCCCGCTGATGGTCATGTCCGGCGGCCAGGGCCCCGACGAGGACCGGTCCGAGGCGGCGGCCATGGCCGACTACGCGCGGCGACGCGGGGTCCCCGCGGACAGGATCCTCGTCGAGGACCGGTCGACGAACACCGAGGAGAACCTGCGCTTCACCGGCGAGCTGCTCGAGGACGCCGGCTACAGCGACCCGAGCCTGCTGGTGGTGACCAACAACTTCCACGTCCTGCGGTCGGTGGCGCTGTCGCGCCGGTTGCGCTCGCGGGTCTCGGCGCTGGGCGCACCGACCCCCTGGTACTACCTGCCGTCGGCGTTCCTCCGCGAGTTCGCCGCCCTGGTCGTGCACTACCGGTGGGCGAATGTCGTCGTCTGGCTCGTCCTCACCGCGGTCTGGGCGGTCCCGTTGGTCGTCATGTGATCCGTAGACTCGACAGGGCGTACACACACCGGCGAGGTGAGGAGCCTTGATGAGTACAGAGCCCACGTCCTCCACGTTCACCGTGGCGGCGATCCTTTTCGACATCGACGGCACCCTGGTGGACTCCACGCCCGCCGTCAACCGGGCCTGGCGGTCCTGGGCCGCCCGCCACGGTATCGACGCCGACGCCGTCCTCGCCGTCTGTCACGGCCGTCGCTCCGCCGACACGATCGCGGAGTTCCTCCCGGCGGAGGACGTCGCCGCCGAGGCAGAGGAACTCGAGCGGGTCGAGGCCGCCGACGTCGACGGCGTCGTCGCACTCCCCGGCGCCGCCGAACTCCTCGCCGCGCTCCCGGAGTCGGCCTGGGCCGCGGTGACGTCCGGGTCCCGGGCGCTGATGCGTGCGCGCCTGGCCGCCGCGGGGCTCCCCGTCCCGGAGGTCCTCGTCGCCGCGGAGGACGTCACCGAGGGCAAACCCGATCCGCAGGGGTACCGTGCCGCGGCCCGGCGGCTGGGCGTGGACCCGGCGGACTGCCTCGTCCTCGAGGACGCGCCAGCCGGGCTGGGGGCGGGACGGGCCGCCGGGGGACGGGTGCTGGCGGTCGCGACGTCCCACCCACGTGCGCAGCTGGAGGCCCTGGACGGGGAGATGGCCGCCGACGCCGTCCTCGACGGGCTCACCGACCTCACCGTGGAGGTACGGGGTGACCGGCTCGCGGTCACCGTCGCCGGTGTTCCTCTAGAATCGTGACATGGAACACGACGTGGACATCAAACCCCGCTCGCGGGACGTCACCGACGGGCTGGAGAAGACAGCCGCCCGCGGCATGCTCCGGGCGGTCGGCATGGGTGACGGGGACTGGGACAAACCCCAGATCGGCGTCGCCAGTTCGTGGAACGAGATCACCCCGTGCAACCTCACGCTGAAGAAGCTCGCCGGCTTCGCCAAGGAGGGGGTGCACGCCGCCGGCGGGTACCCGCTGGAGTTCGGGACGATCTCGGTGTCCGACGGGATCTCCATGGGGCACGAGGGGATGCACTACTCGCTGGTGTCCCGTGAGGTGATCACGGACTCGGTGGAGACGGTGATGTCCGCCGAGCGGCTGGACGGCTCCGTCGTCATGGCCGGCTGCGACAAGTCCATCCCCGGCATGCTCATGTCCGCCGCGCGGCTGGACCTGGCCTCGGTGTTCCTCTACAACGGGTCGACGATGCCGGGGCAGGCCCGGCTGTCCGACGGCACGGAGAAGGAGGTCACGCTCATCGACGCCTTCGAGGCGGTGGGGGCGTGCCGGGCGGGCCGGATGTCCGAGGAGGATGTCGGGGTCATCGAACGTGCCGTCTGCCCCGGCGAGGGGGCGTGCGGCGGCATGTACACCGCGAACACCATGGCCTCGGCGGCCGAGGCGATGGGGATGAGCCTGCCCGGGTCCGCCGCGCCACCGGCGATCCACCGTAACCGCACCGAGTACGCCCGCCGCTCCGGCGAGGCGGTCGTCGGACTGCTGCGTCAGGGGATCACCGCCCGCGACATCATCACCCGGGAGTCGCTGCTCAACGCCGTCGCCGTGGTCATGGCGCTCGGCGGGTCGACCAACGCCGTGCTGCACCTGCTGGCCATCGCCCACGAGGCCGGGGAGGACCTGACCCTGCAGGACTTCAACGACGTCGGCGACCGAGTCCCGCACTTCGGTGACCTGAAGCCCTTCGGCCGGTACGTGATGAACGACGTCTTCACCGTCGGCGGGATCCCGGTGGTCATGCGTGCCCTGCTGGACGCCGGACTCATCGACGGCAGCTGCATGACGGTGACCGGGAGGACCGTGGCGGAGAACCTCGCCGAGATCAACCCGCCGGACCCGGACGGGAAGATCCTGCGCCGCATGGACGAACCGCTGCACGCCACCGGTGGTCTCAGCATCCTCACGGGGTCCCTGGCGCCGGACGGGGCGGTGGTGAAGACCGCCGGGTTCGACGCCGAGGTGTTCGAGGGCACCGCACGGGTGTTCAACCAGGAGGGCCCCGCGATGGACGCCGTGCTCAACGGGGAACTGCAGAAGGGTGACGTGGTCGTCATCCGCTACGAGGGGCCCAAGGGAGGGCCCGGGATGCGCGAGATGCTGGCGATCACCGGCGCCATCAAGGGCGCGGGTATCGGCCGGGACGTGCTGCTGATCACCGACGGCAGGTTCTCCGGCGGCTCGACCGGCCTGGTCATCGGCCATGTCGCCCCGGAGGCGGTGGACGGCGGGCCGATCGCGTTCGTGGAGGACGGTGACCCGATCCGGGTGGACATCCCGTCCCGCCGCATCGACCTGCTGGTGGACCCGGAGGTCCTGGCCGAACGCGCGGTGGGCTGGGCCCCGCCGCCGAACCCGCGGCTGCACGGGGTGCTCGCGAAGTACGCCAGGCTGGTGCGGTCGGCCTCGGTGGGCGCGGTGACGACCGGCTGAGAGCCGTCAGCGGTTTCCGGGGACGGCGCCTGTAGCGGACGCTAGGATGTTTCACATGCTGAATGACATGTCCTGGGCTGCGCGCGCCATCACCACCACTCCAGACGGCAGCCGGCCCGCTCCGCGACAACGTCGACGGTCCCTCTACGACGTGCTGAAGAACATCATCCTGTGGATCTTCTACCTGCAGAACATCCGGGTCGAGATCGTCGGGGCGGACAACATCCCGCTCACCGGGGGTGTGGTGCTCGCCCCGAACCACCGGGCCTACTACGACGTCATCCCGGTCAGCTGCCCGCTCCAGCTCCGTGGCGACCGTAAACCGCGGTACATGCTGAAGAAGGAGGCGTTCGCCACCCGGTGGATCACGAAGTTGTTCGTGGAACTGGGCGGCATCGCCGTCGACCGCACCCCGGGCCGGGGCCAGGAGTCGTTCTCCGCGGCGGTGGAGGCCCTGCAGGACGGGGAGGTCGTCGCCGTCTTCCCCCAGGGGACCATCCGGCACGACCGGGAGGTCGGCGCGCTGAAGTCGGGTGCGGTACGCATGGCGGCGCAGTCCGGCGCGGTGATCGTCCCGGTCGGGTGCGCGGGGACGCAGAAGCTCTGGACGAAGGGTGAACGCCCAAGGCTCTGGGGCCGGCGGGTGACCGTGCAGGTCGTCGTCGGTGAGCCGGTGCGCGTCGCACCCGACGCCGACGTGGCCGCGGTGACCGCCGACCTGCAGTCCCGGATGCAGGAGGTCAAGGATCGTGCTGACCGGGCTGACCGGGACTACTCCGGCAGGTAGTCGTTGGTGGTGGCGTCGGCACCGTCGACCGCGGTGTCGGCGCCGGACGTGTCGTCGAGGAGCCCGTTCTCCCGCATCCAGTCGGCGTAGTCCGACCACGCCTGCGGGTTCTGCACCCCGAAGGTGGTGTCCCCGTCGCTGTTGCCCTTCCGCAGGATCGCGATCGTCGCGTCCACCATCGCCGCGAGCAGGTCCGGGTCGTAGGCACCCGCGGTATCGGGGGTGAGGGCCTCGACGGCCAGGTCGGCGTCCTGCAGTGCGGCGTCGTGTCCCTCGGCGGTGGCGGCGAGGAAGTCGCGGACACGGCCGGCGTAGGCGTCGTCCTCGGCCAACCGGGTCGGGTTGGCGATGACCACCAGCTCCGCCGACGACGGCACCCCCATCTCCGCGGCGGTGAGGGTGGTGATGTCGGTGCGTTCGGCCAGCTCCACGCCCTCGATGTTGGGGTAGGCGCCGAAGATCGCGTCGACCCGGTCACCGAGCAGCGCCTGGTTCAGGTTCTGCTGCACATTCGGCATGGTGACCGACGCCGGGTCCACACCGGCCTTCTGCGCGATGTAGCGCAACGTGACCTCCTGGGATGGCAGCCCCGAGATCGCCACGGACTTCCCGCCGAGGTCACCGGGACCGGTGATCCCCGAGTCCGCCTTGGTGATCAGCGAGTTCAACGGTGTCGGGACGAGCGCCCCCACGTTGACCACGTCCAGCCCCTGGGCCCGGGCCAGGATCGTGTCGGCCTCGTAGCTGACCGCCAGGTCCGAGCGTCCCAAAGAGACGTCCTTGGCGGCGTCGGCGGTGTTGCCGGGCAGCAGGAACTCCACGTCCAACCCACGGTCGTCGTAGGCGCCGGTGTGCTTGGCCGTGTACAGCGCCAGGTGGTCGGGGTTCGGGTTCCAGTCCAGCAGGACGCGGGTGTGCCGGGTGTCATCCGGCGCAGCCCCGTCGGAGCCGCCGCACGCCGCGAGGGAGAACGCGGCGGCGACGGTGACGAGCACGGTGGCGGTACGGGTCAGGAGTGTCATCGGGGACCTTTCGGGGAATGCGGACGGGAGGAGTCGGACACCCACGGGCAGCAGAGCCGCTCCAGGGCGGTGGCCAGGATCAGCAGGGAGGCGGACATGCCGGTGAGCACCACGACGAGGGCGAAGACGAAGTCCGTCTGCAACCGGGGGATCGCCTGGAGCAGGAGGTAACCCACCCCGTCGGTGGAGCCGGTGTACTCCGAGAACACCGCCGCGACCGGGGCGTAGGTCACCGCGACGCGGAGCCCGGAGAACCCGGCCGGCAGGGCGGCGGGGAACCGCAGACGCCAGAACACCGAATGCCGGGTGCCGTGGAGGCTGCGCATCGTGTCCACCAGTCTCCGGTCCACGCCACGGGCGGCGGAGAGCATGGTCATCGCGACCGGGAAGAAACACACCAGGGCCACCACGATCACCTTGGGTGCCATCCCGTAGCCCAGGGCGATGGTCAGGATCGGGCCGAGGACGATCGTGGGGACCGCCTGGGACGCCACCAGCAACGGGGTCACGGCCCGACCGAGCAGCGGAACGTAGCCCACGGCCACGGTGACGGCCACGGCGACCACCACCCCGCACAACACGCCCAGCAGCGTCTCGGACAGCGTCAGCCAGGTGGCCGAGGACAGGCGCACCGACCAGTTGTCGCGCAGCGCGTCGGCGACCGCACCCGGCGAGGGCAGCACGTAGTCCTCCACCCGGCCCCCGGAGCTGACGGCCACCCAGAGCACCGCGACGAGAACCACGGTGACCAGGGGAGGGAGGACGGTACACAGGACGGTACGGGGGACACGGGTACTCACCGGTCACCTCCGGCGAGCTCGCGCAGCAGCGCGGAACGGTCCGCCGCGAACCCCGGATCGGCCAGCACGTCCTCCCGAGCGCGACCCGCACGCCGGTCGAACCACCCCGGCCACGTCCGCCGCACCCGGCCGTCCGCCAGGAGGACGACCCGGTGGGACAACAGCAGGGCCTCGTCCACGTCGTGGGTCACCATGACCATCGTCGTGGCCTGCGGTTCCGGAGCCGTCAACATACCGTGCAACCAGTCCTGGATCTCCGCGCGGGTGATCGCGTCCAACGCGCCCAGCGGCTCATCGGCGAGCAGGACCGGCTTGTCGGCCAGCAGTGCACGCGCCAACGCGGCACGCTGACGCATACCACCACTGAGCTGGTCAGGCCGCTGGAGACCGTGGTGCTGCAGACCACACCACGCCAGTGCCTCGGCCGTCCGGGCCCGGGCGGCACGCCGCCGCACCCCGGCGTTGCGCAACGGGACGGCGACATTGTCACGGACACTGAACCACGGCAGCAGGCTGTCACCCTGGGGCATCAGGGCACAGTGGGAGAGTCTGGCGCGGCCGTCGGAGTCGCCGTGGACGACGACGGTGCCACGCGCCGGGTCGAGGAGGCCGCCGATGAGGTGCAGCAGCGTGGACTTCCCGCACCCGGAACGGCCGATGACGGCGACATGTTCCCCGGGCGGCACGACGAGACCGACGTCCCGCAGGACGGCAGGGGTGTTCGGGTAGGCGACGTCGACATCGTCGACCGCCACCGCCGGCGTGGGCGGCATGGACATTCCTCCGCTCATGTGAATGAGGTCAGGTTCAACGGGTGTGATCTCAGCCCCGGCACCGCGCGCCGGGACACCCCGTGTCTGTGGGTGGTCGGTATTCAGTTGGTCATGTACTTCCGGGAGCCATCATAGGGGATCGGCGTGGCCCCCCCCGGGGTCGGGCGTGCTTACGCGAAGATCGACAACCCGAAGACGAGGAACACCATCAGGTGCGCCGCGCCGTGGAGTGCCGTGACCCGGCGCCCGGTGAACGTCGCCACGGACAGGAGCAGGGTGACGGCGAGCAGGACCAGGTTCGTCGGCGACTCGAAGAGCTCCACACGCTGTCCGGTGACCATCCCGATGGTCAGCACGGCCGGGATCGTCAACCCCACGGTGGAGACCAACGCGCCGTGGCACAGGTTGCTGACCCGTTGGATCTCACCCTGGTGGGCTGCGCGGACGGTGGTGAGTGTCTCCGGGAGGAAGACCACCATGGCGATCAGTACGCCGGAGAGCGCCACCGGGGCGCCCGCGCGTGCCAGGCCGTCGTCGAGCAGGGCGGCCATGTCATGGGACAACAGGACGATAGGCAGCACGGTCAGCAGCAGGATGCCTGAGCGGCCGAGGATCTCGCGGCGGTGCCCGGCGATGACGGCGCGGATGTCGGTGGCGTCGGCGGAGTCGGCGGGGGAGTCGTCCGCGGCGGGCCGCGCGGCGTCGTGCGGGGTGACCTCCCGGAAGTCGTCGCGTTGCGCGCCCGTCTGGCGGTAGAGGAAGAAGATGTAGAGCACCACCGTGAAGACGATGACCGGGATCTCCTGGGCGGTCGTGTACGTCCCGTCGGTGCCGATGAGGCCCGGCATCACCAACGCCATCGTCGTCAGGACGACCAGCACCGCGAGGTAGGCAGACGTCCCCGTCCGGTTCGGCAGCATGCCGCCGTGGCGGAGTCCGCCGACGATGAGCGCCACCCCGATCACCAGGTTCAGGATGATCATCGAGACGGCCATGACGGAGTCGCGCGCGATCGTGGTGTGGTCGCCCGGACCGAGCATGACCGCGGAGATCAGGATGACCTCGATGACCACGATCGACAGGGTGAGTATCAGTGTGCCGTAGGGGTCGCCCAGACGGTGCGCCAGGTGTTCGGCCTGGGCGACCACGCCGAAGGCGCAGACGACGATGACGGCGACGATGACGACGAGGACGCCGGTGAGTACCGGTGTCGGCAGCGGGCCCTCCAGCCAGGGGCCGGCCACGACGGTGGCGAGGAATGTGCCCCACCCGAGGACGAGGCGACCGGTGTCGGCGGGGGAGAAGGTGTCGCGTATGCGGACGGATGCACTGGTCATGACGGTGTACCCGGAGTTTCTGCGGGGTCGTCCCTGCTCAGGTGATTACCGGGCGGGTCGTCCCGCCGGTGACTACGGTGGCCACTCTACCGTGTGCCCGCCGGGCAGGTTTCATGCGATTCGACACCCCCCCGGGGTGTCGCTCTTCCTCGGAGTGTTCCTGTGGGATACCATAGGAGTTGTCCAGGAATTGATGGCTCCTGGGCGCGACCTCGGAGCATGAGGGTCACCCTTTCGAAGACGTCCGCGCACCTCGGGTAATACGGGCCCGGGGTGCGCGGTCTTCTGCGTGGAACTGAAATCCGCTCACGGCGGTGTCAGTTTCCTGTTGTCCCGGCCCGGTGCGGGTAGCCTCGGGGAGGTGGGTCGCGTCACCGCGTGGCCCCGTGTCGGCACACACCACCGGAAGGAAGCTGCACCATGGGCGACATCTCGTTCACCTACGTGTCATTCATCTTCGGCGTCGGACCGGAACGGGTCTTCGAGGCGCTGACCACACCGTCGGACATCGAGGTGTACATGCTCGGCACCGGTCCGAGCTCCTCGTGGGGCACCGGCGACACCGTCCTGTGGAAGTCGGACGCTGCCGGGGAGTTCGAGGACCTCGGCCAGAAGGTCACCGGGGTCGTCCCGGGCGAGTACGTGGAGTACACCTGGCACCCGATCCAGCCGATGCACCGGCCGCTGTTCTCCTCGGACGAGGACTTCGAGGCGGCGCTGTCGGAGAGGACGACGGTGCGCTGGTCGATGGAACCGTTCGAGGACGACGGGATGGCCGGCACGGTGCTGCGGCTGCGTCACTCCGGGTTCGACTCGCCGGATTCCGTGATGCTGCAGGGCGTCGGTGACGGTTGGGCGTTCTTCGTGTCGTCGTTGAAGTCCTACCTCGAGCGACAGGCGTAGCCGCCCCCCGCCGGGGTGTCAGAAGGGCAGGAAAACCAGCAGCCAGGCCAGCAGCGGCCCGACGAGCACGACCACCCCGGAGTAGATCAGCATCTGGCGGAAGAAGCGGTCCCGGTGGGCGGCGTCGACGTTGGCCAGGACCATCGCCCCGTTGGTGGAGAACGGCGAGACGTCCACGACGGTGGCTGCCACCGCGATCGCCGCGGCGGTCCCGGCGATGGGCAGGTCCCCGCTGACGAGGAAGGGGGCGGCCATGGTGATGGCGATGCCGATCGTCGCGATGGACGACGCCAACGCCGAGACGATGCCCGACAGGTAGCACAGCAGGAGCAGGCCGATGAGCGGCGCACCCAGGGACGAGATCGCGTCGGAGATCACGTCGACCGTCCCGGCCGCCTCCAGGACCTCGATGTAGGTGATCATGCCGCCGACCAGGACGATCGTCGACCACGACACGTTCGCCAGTGCGGTGTGCGACGCCGTCGGCTTCAGGATGGCCAGGCAGCCGCCGATGACCAGGGAGACGACACCGATGTTGAGGGCGAAGATCCCGGCCCCGACCACCAGGGCCGCGAGCCCGACCATCGTGGCGGCCTGGTAGGAGCTGATCCTCGTGCGGCGCGTGGCGGTCGCCGTCCCTGCCGACGGCCCGTCGGCGTCCGCAGCGTCCGCAGCGTCCTCGGCGTCGATGCGGGCCTGCTCGGCGCGGGCACGGGCGCCGAAGAGGTTGCGTCCGCCGAGGAACACGTAGACGACGGCCCCCATCACGACATTGAACCCCAGCGCCATCAGGAACAGCGTCCACTGGTGGTTGCCGAGATCGTTGCTGCGGAGGAAGTCGTTGACGTAGATGCCGTACACGCTCAACGGGGACAGCAGTCCGGCCATTCCGCCGTGGACGACCATCATGCCCATCATGAGCTGGTTGATGCGGTACCGGCGCGCGAACGGGACGGCGAGCGGCGCGATGACGCCGATGGCGAAGATCGCGCCGATCGACATGAACGCCCCGGTCAGGGCGAAGAATATCCAGGGCATCACCGCCCGGTTGCCGCGGACCGCCTTCATCGCCCAGTCGAGGATGATGTCGATCGTGCCGTTCTGCTGGGCGAACCCGAACAGGTAGGTCAGGCCCATGAGGGCGATCATCAGGTCGACGGGGAACCCGGCGAAGACCTGGTCGAAGACACCGTCGGCTCCGTCGCCGGCCTCCGCCCCGAAGCCGGGGACCCCGAGACCGACGATGAACGCCCCGATCAGACCGAGGATGCCGAGGTTGACGTGACGTAGTGTGCCGATGAGGAAGATCAACACCAGGACGCTGATCGTCAGGACGTGCGGGCTCACGGTACTCCTTGGGGAGGCAAGTTCACTGCCGCCGCCGGTGCGGGACGGTGACCGCATGGGGTGGGCGGTGACCCGTCACCGCGCCTGACGGCGGCGGGGACTCGGGGCGACGTGCCGTGGTGGGGCGTGCGACCGCAGTGATGGTACTCCAGGGGGCAAAACATCACCGTCGGCGGGGCGGGGAACAGCCCGCCGACGTCGCCTCATTCAGCCGTTGATGACCTGCGGCACGCCCAGGCTCTTGAGCCCGTCGACACCGAACTCGACCCCGTAGCCGGACTGCTTGATCCCGCCGAAGGGGATCCGGGGGTCCACTCCACCGTGGGAGTTGATCCACACCGTGCCCGCCTCGACGCGGGCGGCGACGGCACGTGCGCGCGCCCGGTCGGACGACCACACCGACGCGCCGAGGCCGACGTCCAAGGAGTTGGCCTGCTCCACCGCGTCGTCCAAATCCGTGTACCGGATGATCGGCAGGGCGGGGCCGAACTGCTCCTCGACCACCAGCGGGTTCGCCGGGTCGATGTCGGCGACGAGGGTGGTGGGGAAGAAGAACCCAGGGGCGTCGCGGTCCGGCTCACCGCCGAGGAGGACGCGCGCACCGGAGTCCGTGGCGGCGGTGACCAGCCGGTCGACGATGTCGAACTGCATCTGGTTCTGCACCGGTCCGAGGACGTTGTTCTCGTCGAGGCCCACACCCATGGGCATGTTCTGCGCGACCTTCACCAGCTCGGCGCAGACCTCGTCGTAGATGGAGTCGTGCACGTAGAGGCGCTTCAGGGCCGCGCAGGTCTGACCCATGTTGATGAACGCACCCCAGAACAGGCCCTCGGCGATCTCCGCGGGGTCGGCGTCGTCCAGGACGATTCCCGCGTCGTTGCCGCCCAGCTCCAGCGTCAGGCGCTTGACGGAGGCCGCTGACGCCTCGGCGATCTTCCGGCCGGTGGCGGTGGAGCCGGTGAACATGACCTTGCCCACCCGGGGGTGGGTCGACAGGGCGGCGCCGACCTCGCCGTCGCCGGAGACGACCTGGAGGACGCCCTCCGGCAGGACGGAGTTGAGCACCTCGACCAGGCCGAGCACCGACAGCGGGGTGTACTCGGACGGCTTGACCACCACGGTGTTGCCCATCCGCAGTGCCGGGGCGATCTGCCAGACGGTGATCATCATCGGCCAGTTCCACGGGCCGATGGCGCCGACGACGCCGATCGGACGGTAGTTGAGGACCGCACGCGTCTCCCCGTCGTCGACGACGGTCTCCTCGGACAGGTCGTGCGAGCAGGTGGTGCGCAGCCAGGCGGAGCAGGCGCCGGCCTCGAACCGGGCACCCGGGCCGGAGAGCGGCTTGCCCTGCTCGCGGGACACGAGCTCCGCCAGTGCCTCGGCGGCACCCTCGACCGCGTCCGCGGCCTGTTCCAGGTAGGCGCACCGCTCGGCGTCGCTGAGGGCGGCCCAGGCCCGCTGGCTGTCGGTGGCGGTGGTGACCGCGCGCTCGAGATCGTCGACCGTATGGGCCGGGGCGTGGCCGACCGGCTCACCGGTCGCGGGGTCCAGGATGGTGCGCCCGGACTCCCCGGCGTCGATCGCGGCATGCAGCTGGCTGTAGGTGGTGTACACACTGTTCATGGAAACTCCTCGATGTGGTGGATGACGCCCTCCATTGTGACTTCCGGCACAGCGCGTAACTTGACGTAACGTGCACGACATTCCACAATCAGTGTGGTGAAGGACATATCTGGAGGTTCCCGTGGGGCTGCCTGACCGGACACCGGAGCCGCAGAGCCTCAGCCAGTGGCGGGTCGCGGCATCGTCGGCCTTCGGGCCGTTGCACATCACCACCCCGGACCCGGAGGCGTTCGAGGCCCGGGCGAGCATGATCTCGGTGGGGGAGGTGACGCTCTACGACCTGGAGAGCCCGGGGCACACCGTCGAACGGCGGGAGGAGGACGTCGCTCCGAGGGCCGCCTCGTTCGGGAAACTGAGTCTGCAGTTGGAGGGCACCTGCGTGGTCGAGCAGGACGGCCGCGAGTGCGTGCTCATGCCCGGCGACCTGGCGTTCTACGTCACACAGCGGCCCTACCGTCTGCACTACCCGGGGCGGACCCGCTCCATGGTGGTCCACTTCCCCCAGAGCTTCGTGCATCTGCCGCCCGACGACGTCGAAGGTGTCACCGCCACCAGGATCTCCGGGGACTCCGGGCTCGGCCGGGTGGCGGTGCCGTTGTTCGAGCAGCTGGCCATGAACTTCGACGTCCTGGACGGGCCCCACGCCGGGTCACTGGTACGCTCGGCCCTCGACATGCTGGTCACCGTCCTGTCGTCGGAACTGCAGCGGGACGCGGACGCGTCGTCGTCGGCGACGTTGTTCCGGCAGGCCACCGACTACATCGACGGGCATCTGCAGGACGTGGACCTTTCCCCCACCAGCATCGCCAAGGCCCTGTATGTCTCGGTGCGGCACCTCCACTCCCAGTTCGCCGTCAACGACCATTCGGTGGCCAACTACATCCGCAGTCGCCGCCTCGAGCTGATCCGCCGTGACCTGGCCGACCCGCGGCATGCCGAGGAGACGATACAGACCATCGGGGGCCGCCACGGGTTGCCCGACGCCTCCCAGGTGTCCCGGGCGTTCCGCGCGGAGTACGGGGAGTCACCGAGCCACTTCCGGACGAGGGCGACCGCCGTCCCGGGCTAACGTGGCCGGCCGACGGCGTCGATGACGCGCCGTGCGGTGGAGATACCCTGCTCGATGGCACCGTCCACGACGACACCGCGCCACCCCTTGGCCCAGTCGGCGCCGGCGAAGTACAGCCGGGTGTCCGTCCTGCCGAAGTGGTGCCAGGCGTCGGCGAACTGGCCCTGCCGCAGCGTCGCCCACGCCTGCCCCGACCAGGTGTCGGCGACCCAGTCGTGCCCGGTGCAGTCCACGACCTCCAGGTCAGGGCGCCACTGGTCGACGATCTTCTGCGCGTCGTCGACGCTCTCCAGGTCGACCTGGTCGTGGTGGGACCCGAAACCGACGCAGATCGTGGTGCCGTCGTCCATGAAGTACTCGGACCGGAACACCGCCACGGTCGCCGGTGTCGGCGCGTAGCCGATGATCCTGTGGTGTCCCTTGACCTTGATCCAGATCTTGAAGCCGGTGGAGTTCCACTTCTGGTCGATGGTGCGTTGGAGGCCCTCCGCCAGGGGAGGGGTGAAGTCGATGGTGTCCAGGGCGCCGACGGGGGCGGTGACGATGACGGCGTCCGCGGTGATCTCCTCACCGTCGGCGAGCGTCACCGTCGCCCCGGTGTCGTGGTGCTCGACCGCGGTGACGGGGGTGTTGAGGCGGATGGGGCAGTCGAGGTCCGCGGCGATGTTCCCGTAGATCCCCCTCATCCCGTCGACCAGCTTGTACCGCAGGGTCTGTTCGTCGACGAGGGACAGCCGGTGGTCGCACAACGCCGCCCACTGCTTCGCCATCAGCGACGACCCGGTGTTCGGGTCCCCGATGTAGCCGGCGGACCAGTAGGCGTCGCACAGGTCCTGTTCCTCGCGGGTGAACTCACCGGTGCGCACCGGGTCCAGGACACTCGCCTGGTCGGCGGCGAGGAAGCGCTCACGGACCTCCGCCGGGCCGTCGAAGTCCTCCGACAGCACGTGGAGCGGGTCGTGGGGGTTCGGGAAGAACTCGCGGGAGCCCTCGAAGATCCTGCGCATCGGGGCCTCGAGCAGGTTGTCGAGGTCGGCCTCGGTGCCGCTCCTGACCTCGCCGTCGGTGACCCAGTAGGCGTCGTTGTCCACCGGGCTGGACACGATCTGCTGGCCGTAGCGGGTGATCTCGGTCCAGACGTGGGGCTGGTGCCAGTGGACCCATGTCGCCCCGAGCTCCAGGGGACGGCCCATGCGGTCGGCGGTCCACGCGCGGCCTCCGATGCGGTCGCGGGCCTCGACGATCTCGCAGCTGAGCCCGGCGGCCTGCAGCTCGCGTGCGGCGGTCAGGCCGGCGAAGCCGGCACCGACGATGACGATGTGCGTGTCGTTCATGGGGATGTTCCTTTCCGGTGGTGTGTCGTGACGGGGGTCAGTCGGGGACCTGGTCGAGGTTGTCCTGCAGCGCGGCGTAGGTCGCCGGTCGGATGCGCCGGAGGACCTCGCCCCAGACCAGGCTCCCGAGGCCCGTGGCGATGATCACGCCCGGCATCACGTAGACCAGCCACTCCGGGCCGGCACCGTCGATCATCAGGTCGAAGTTCGCCAGGATCAGGACGGCCACGACCGCCAGGCCGATGCTGGACACCAGCGGGGCGACCACCCGGGTGAAGACCCCGGCGCCGTCCTTCTGGCGCGACGACCAGACCAGGATGGCGACGCCGGTGACGGTGAGCAGGAAGACGAGACCGAAGGCCGCCGCGTTGGTCAACCAGGTGAACAGGGTGAGGACCGGGTACAGGTCGCCCAGGTCGGAACCGAGGCCGGCGACCGCGAAGACCGCCACGACCAGGAGCGAGAGTGCGGACTGGGTCAGTGACCCGGCGACCGGGGCGCCGTTGGTCCCGGAGCGGGCGAAGACCCGGGGGATGACACCGGCGCGGCCCAACGAGAAGAAGTAGCGGGCGGCGGCGTTGTGGAAGGCCAGGAGCGCGGCGATCAGGCTGGTGACGAACAGGACGGTGGCGATGTCGGACAGCACCGGGCTGCGCTCGGCCAACCAGACGAACACCAGGTCGGGGCCGTACGTCGTGGCTTCCTCGATGACCTTCCCCGGGCCGACCCCGGTCGCCAGCGCCCAGGCGGAGAACGCGTAGAACACGGCGATGACGCCGACCGCGATGTACGTCGCCCGGGGGACGGTGCGCTCCGGGTCCCGGGTCTCCTCGGAGTAGATCGCCCCGGACTCGAAGCCCATGAAGGCCGCGATGGAGAACGCCAGGAGCACGCCGATACCCGCGGTGAAGAACTGGTCGGGCAGCAGGCCCTGGGCGGTGATCCCCTCGGGGGCGTGCCCCAGTGAGAGCCCGGAGACGGCGATGACGACGAGGAACTCGAGGACGACGAGCACGCCAATGACTTTCGCCGACAGGTCGATCTTGTTCACGCCGAGGACGGCGACGATGACCCACCCGGTCGCGCCGGCCACCCACCAGGGGACGTCCAGCCCGGTCCAGCCGGACACCGCCGCGGCGGCCGAGAAACCGAACATGCCGTAGAGGCCGATCTGCATCATGTTGTAGGAGACCAGGGCGAGGATGGCGGCGGCAATTCCCTGACGGTTTCCCAGACCCTCCGAAATATACGCGTAGAATGCGCCTGAGTTCTGTATTCTGCTGCTCATCCGTCCGTATCCGACGGCGAAAAGGACGAGAATCACCCCGAGTGCCACATAGGCCAGTGGGGCGCCCAGCAATCCCGACACCGAGAAGGCGGTGGGGATACCGCCCGCCAGCACGGTGAGCGGTGCCGATGCCGCGATGATGATGAAGACGAGTGATGCCGTCGACAAACGTCCACGGCGGAGAGCAGGCGCTCCTGCAGTATCGTCACCGGTGATACTCCGGTGCGTCGTGTGTTCTGCCATGGTGCCACCTCATTCGGTGCTGTTTTTTGCTTTCCTTAGTCATTGTGACCCCGGACACGGTGGTCGGGATTGACGTTGAGTGCACACGGCTTGCCGAAAAGTGCTGCTATTTTCAGGCGTGGATATGTCGTCGCAACATGACTGTGCGGAACGGGAAATATACGCGGGGAGTATTTCCCTGCAGATATTTCCCGCTCCGCACAGACGGACCCTCGGGGGAGAACTCCTACCGGTCGTTCCCCTCGAGCGGGTCGACGAAGTCCTCGGCGAGACGCCGCGCCCCGCCGGCGAGGAGCGTGACGTCGGCGCCGACGAGGACGAAGGAGGCACCGGCGTCGAGGTAGTCGCGCGCCTGGTCCGGGTTGAAGGCGTTGACCCCCACCGGTTTGCCGGCGGCGGTGAAGGCGGCGATGGCCGTCTTCACCGCGGCGACGACGTCCGGGTGGGTCTGCTGGCCGAGCAGACCCATGGACGCCGCGAGGTCACTCGGTCCGACGAACCCGGCGTCCACCCCGTCCACGCCGGCGATCGCCCCGACGTTCTCCACCGCCTCGGTCGACTCGATCTGGACGACGAGACCGACGGTCCCGGAGGCCGAACCGAGGTAGTCCTCGACCATGTTCCACCGGGAACCGCGGGCCAGGGCACTGCCGACGCCCCGGACCCCGCGCGGCGGGTAGTGCATCGCGGCCACGGCCTCCTCGGCCTGCGCGACGGTGTCGACCATCGGCACGATGATGTTCTGGGCGCCGAGGTCCAGGTACTGTTTGATCAGCACCCGGTCCACACTCGGCACGCGGACGACCGCGGTGGCGGGGTACGCGGCGGTGGCCCGCAGGAGCTCGGTGACGGTCTCCAGACCGTAGGGGGCGTGCTCGCCGTCGATGAGGACCCAGTCCAGCCCCGACCCGGCGGCGATCTCGGCGGCGACCGGCGACCCGGAGCACACCCACATCCCGACCTGGGGGCGGTCGGCCCCACGCAGCCGGTCGATGAAGGTGGGCGGCAGTTCTAGATGAAACGGCATGTGATGTCTCCCAACTCGCCGAAGTCGGCGTGGACGGTGTCCCCCTGGTGCACCCACATGGGCCGGGTGAACGAACCGGCGAGGATGACGTCCCCGGCGGACAGGCTGTCGCCGTGACCGGCGAGCTTGTTGGACAACCAGGCCACACTGGTGGCCGGGTGGTTGAGGACGGCCGCCGACACGCCGGTGTCCTCGATGGTGTGGTTACGGTAGAGGAGCGCGGCGACGCGACGCAGGTCCACGGCGTCGACGGCGACGGGGCGGCCGCCGTAGACCATGGCACCCAGGGCGGCGTTGTCGCTGATCGTGTCGACGATCGTGCGCCCCTCCATCTCGATGCGCGAGGACAGGATCTCCAGGGCCGGTACCACGTACTCGGTGGCGCGGAGCACGTCGAAGATCGTGGTGCCGGGGCCGCGGAGGTCGTCCTTGAGGACGAAGGCCAGCTCGACCTCGATCCGGACGTTGGAGAACCGTCCGTGCTCGATCTCCGAGCCGTTGTCGTAGATCTGGTCGGCGAAGATGGCGCCGTAGTCGGGTTCGGTGATGCCGGTGGCTTCCTGCATGACCCGTGAGGTCAGGCCGATCTTCCGTCCGACGAGGCGGCGTCCGGCGGCGATGCCGCGGCGCTTCCACTCGTTCTGGACCGCGTAGGAGTCCTCCACGGTCATGTCCGGGTACTGCGCCGTCAGCCGCGGGATCATGGTGCGGCCCTCCTCGGCCGCCGCCAGATCGTCGGCGATCCTGGTGAGCGTGTCGTTGTCAAGCACGGTGGATGTTCCCTCCCGCTGGGTTCTGCTGTGTTCTCGGGCCTTCGGAGCTGGTCAGAGCCGGTCAGAGCTGGTGGCCGAGTTTGTACTCGCCCTTCTTCCACTCCGGCATGGACTCCTCGGTCTCGTCGCGGCGGGTGTAGGAGAACCCGTCGGCGCCGATGGTCTCCTCGAGTTCCGAGGCGTCGGTGCGCTCGGACAGGGGGACCGGGTTGCCGTCCAGGTCCAGGACCAGCGAGGCCTCGGTGTACCAGGAGGGGACGACGGGGTTTCCCCACCAGTCCCGGCGCTGGTTGTCGTGGACGTCCCAGACCACGACCGGGTTGTCCGGGTCGCCGGTGTAGTAGTCCTGGGTGTAGATCTCCACGCGGTGACCGTCCGGGTCACGCAGGTAGAGGTAGAAGGCGTTGGAGACGCCGTGCCGGCCGGGTCCGCGTTCGATGGCGTCGGAACGCCGCAGCGCGCCGAGCTTGTCGCAGATCGCCAGGATGTTGTGCTTCTCGTGGGTGGCGAAGGCGATGTGGTGCATACGCGGGCCGTCGCCGCCGGTCATCGCGGTGTCGTGCACGGTGGGCTTACGGCGCATCCACGCGGCGTACGTCGTCCCCTCGTCGTCGCGGATCGCCTCGGTCACGCGGAAGCCCAGTCCCTCCAGGTACTTCTCGGCCTTCGGCACGTCCGGCGTGACCTGGTTGAAGTGGTCGAGGCGGACCAGGGCGCCGGGGGTGTAGAGGTCGTAGCGCCAGGCGAGGCGGTCGACGTGGTCGACGTCGTGGAAGAACTCGTAGGGGAAGCCCAGCGGGTCCTCGACGCGGACGGAGTCGCCGACGCCCTTGACGAAACCGGAGCGGTCGCGTTCGACCCGGCAGCCGAGTGCGGTGTAGTAGGCCTCCGCGCGGTCCAGGTCCTCCGGGGAGCGCACGCGGTAGGAGAAGGCGGCGACCGCGGCGACGTCACCCTGGCGCAGGATGAGGTTGTGGTGGATGAACTCCTCCATACTGCGCAGGTAGACGGTGTTCTCGTCCTCCTCGGTGACGACGAGTCCCAGGACGTCGACGTAGAACTCCCGGGAGGCGGCGAGGTCGGTGACCTGCAGCTCCATTGACGCGCAGCGCAGGATGTCGGGGGGAGTGACGGACGGGGTGGGGATCGGGGTGCTGTCGGACATGTCAGTGGCCTTTCAGAAGAGGGACGGTGTCGTGTCGGGGTGGTGCCGGGTGCACCGGGGTGGACTAGTCGGCGTCCTGCTTGCCGAAGACCGGGTTGTGGACCTCGCCGAGGTTGATGTGGACGGCCTGCTGGTCGGTGTAGAAGTCGATGGAGCGGTACCCGCCCTCGTGCCCGAGGCCGGACGCCTTCACGCCGCCGAAGGGGGTGCGCAGGTCACGGACATTGTTGGAGTTCAGCCACACCATGCCTGCCTCGACGTTCTGGGCGAAGTTGTGGGCCCGCTTGAGGTCGTTGGTCCAGACGTAGGCGGCCAGGCCGTACCGGGTGTTGTTGGCGAGCTCCAGGGCCTCGTCGTCGGTGTCGAACGGGGTGATGGCGACGACGGGGCCGAAGATCTCCTCCTGGAAGATTCGGGCGTCCGGGGAGACGTCGGCGAAGACCGTCGGCTGGACGAAGTTGCCCTCCGGGAAGTCCGCCGGGCGGCCACCGCCGGCGACCAGGCGGCCCTCCTCCTTGCCGAGCTCGACGTAGCTCATGACCTTCTCGAAGTGCTCCGGGTGGACCAGTGCGCCGACCTCGGTGGTCTTCTCCGACGGCAGGCCCACCTTCACGCGCTTGGCCTGGGCGGCGTAGCGCTCGACGAACTCGTCGTAGATGTCGCGCTGGACCAGGATGCGGGAGCCGGCGGTGCACCGCTCGCCGTTGAGGGAGAAGACACCGAAGATGGTGGCGTCGATGGCGGTGTCCAGGTCCGCGTCGTTGAAGACGATGGCGGGCGACTTCCCGCCCAGCTCCATCGACAGGCCCTTGAGGTAGGGCGCGGCGTTGGCGAAGATGGTCTGCCCGGTCCGGGACTCGCCGGTGAAGGAGATCAGCGGGACGTCCGGGTGCCGCACGAGGGAGTCGCCGGCGAAGCCCTCCTCGCCGTAGCCGTTGACCAGGTTGAACACGCCCTTCGGCAGGCCGGCCTCCTCGAAGATGCCCGGCCACAGGGAGGCGGACAGGGGGGTGAACTCCGCCGGCTTGAGGACCACGGTATTGCCGGTGGCGATCGCCGGGGCCAGCTTCCAGGACTCGAGCATGAACGGGGTGTTCCACGGGGTGATCAGGCCGGCGACACCGATCGGCTTGCGGTTGACGTAGTTGGCCTGGCGGCCCGGGACCTTGAAGGCGTCGTCGTGCTGGGCGACGATCAGGTCGGCGAAGAACCGGAAGTTCTCGGCGGCACGACGGGCCTGGCCCAGCGCCTGGGAGATCGGCAGACCGGTGTCGAAGCACTCCATGGCGGCGAGCTCGTCGCTGCGGGTCTCGACGATGTCGGCGATCCTGCGCAGGATGCGGGAGCGCTCGCCCGGCAGCATCGTCGGCCACGGCCCGTCGGTGAACGCCGACCGTGCCGCCGCGACGGCGGCGTCGATGTCGGCGGCCTTCCCGGACGACGCCTGGATGTAGGGCTCGTTGGTGACCGGGTCGAGGACGTCGAAGGTCTCGCCGTCGAGGGAGTCGACGTACTCGCCGTTGATGTAGTGGCGGATCACGTCCGGGAGGTTGTCGGGCTTGACGGTGGAGTGGTTGTCGGTGGTCATGCGTTCGGCTCCTTCGGTGGGTTGGTGGTGGAGTGGGTGATCTGGTCCCGGTAGCTGCGGCTGGTCCGCAGCCGGTGGTTCCGGGCCTCGTGTTCGATGTAGTGGGGGTCGGCCTCCGCCTCGATCAGGGCGATCAGCCGGTGGTGTTCCTTCACCGAGTCCTCGGCCCGCCGGGGTACGTAGCTGAAGGTCGAGACCCGGAAGTAGTCGAGCCGGTCCCACTCGTCGTAGACGAGTTCGACCAGACGCGCGTTCGGGCACCGGTGGAACAGGGCGGTGTGGAACTTCTGGTTGAGGGCGGTGAAGGTCTCCGGGGCGAAGTCGGAGAGCAGTCTCTCCATCTGCGCGTTGAGCTCCCGTGCCTGCCCCAGGTCGTCCGGGGTCAGGTGGGGGACCGACAGCGCCGTGGCGTGGCCCTCCAGCAGTGCCACGGACTCCATGGTCTCGAAGTACGCGTCCTGGCTGAGCGTGGAGACCCGGGCACCGACGTTGTGCTCGTAGGTGACCAGCCCTTCCGCCTCGAGTTGCCGGATCGCCTCGCGGATCGGCACGACACTCATGTTGAGTGTCTGGGCGAGGGTGCTGAGCACCAGGCGGTGGCCCGGCTCGTACTCCCGGGTGCGGATCTTGTTCCGCAACCAGATGTAGGTCTGCTCGGCCTTGCTCAGTTTCGTACCGCTGGTCGTTCCGGTCGTGGGGGTCATTGTTCCCCCGTCCCCGGTGTCTCCACCGGGTGGTCGGCCAGGTACGAACGGTAAGCCTCCCGGTTGGCGCCCACCGGTGGGAACAGGCCGTCCAGCGCCCCGCCCTCGGCGACGCGCCCGGCGACCCATTCGTCCTCGTGCTCCTTCGCGAGCGTGTCGTCGACGACCTCCTCGGCCAGGGCGCGGGGGATCACGACGACCCCGTCGTCGTCACCGACGATGACGTCGCCGGGGACGACGGTCGCGTTGCCGCAGGCGATGGCCAGGTCACTGTCCCAGGGGACGTGCCGACGGCCGAGCACCGCGGGGTGGGCGCCCTGGCTGAAGACCGGCAGGCCGATCTCACGGACGGCCTCGTAGTCCCGTACCCCGCCGTCGGTGACCACACCCGCGGCACCGTTGTACTGTGCCCGGAGCGCGAGGATGTCGCCCATCGTCCCGGACTCCGGCTCCCGGCGGGCCTCGATGACGAGGACCTCACCCGGGCGGACGGTGTCGAAGGCCTTCTTCTGGGCGTTGAAGCCGCCGCCGTGGGTCTGGAAGAGGTCCTCGCGGCCGGGCAGGAAGCGCAGGGTCCGGGCCGCACCGACCAGCTTCGTGCCGGTGGTCTGCGGACGGACACCTTCGATGACGACCTGGTTCAGCCCGCGCTTCCGGAGCTGCGCGGACAGACCTGCCGTGGGGGCCTGCTCCAGCTTGCTCCGCAGCTCCTCGGGCAGGGCGTAGGGGTCGGCGGGGAGACCGGCGGCTTCCGGGCTGCCCCAGGCGTCGGCGCGCTGGGTGTCGTCGATGGACGGCAGCATGCCGACGGTGTCGTCGAAGTCACCGGGACCGTCGACCACCGTGTTGCTCAGCCGCCCGGAGCTGGGGGCCCCGGGGGCGTCCGGTGCGTCGACCTCGACCTCGACCACGTCGCCCGGCTGGATGACGGTCGACCCCGCCGGCGTGCCGGTGAGGATGACGTCGCCGGTCTCCAGGGTCATGTGCTGGGAGAGGTCGGCGACGAACTGGGCCAGGGGGAACAGGAGCTCCTCCTGCGAGGTCCGCCCCTCCTGGACGAGATCGCCGTTGACCCAGGTCCGAAGACGCAGGGCGGCGGGGTCGATGCTTCGGGCGTCGATCAACCCGGGCCCGAGCGGGGTGTAGCCGTCACGGCTCTTCGAGCGGAGGTTCGACCCCTTGTCCTGTGCCCGGTAGTCGTAGATGCCCAGGTCGTTGGACGCGGTGACGGAGGCGACGTGGTCCCAGGCCTCGTCGAGGGGGACGTTCTTCGCCGGGGTGCCGATCACCAGGGCGATCTCGCCCTCGAAGGCGAGCAGCTCGGTGCCGGCGGGGCGGACGATCTCCTGGCCCGACCCGGCCAGTGAACTGGGGGCCTTGAGGAAGTACGAGGGCTTCTTCGGCCAGCGGCCGCGCTGGCGGGCGCGTGAGTCGAAGGCGACGTGGACGGCGATGATCTTGCCTGGGTGCACCGGGGGCGGCGGGACGTTCGTCACGTGGATCTCCTAAGCGAAGAATGTCGGCGGAATGTCATTGGGTGTTGCCGGGTGTTGCCAACTAGCCCAAATCGTATATGATCGTGGCGTAGCAGGCAAGTGTTCCGCATCACATCACAGGCGGAACATGACGACAAGCACAGTTTTTAGGGGTGTCCATGACACAGAGAACCGCGGGAGCCGACGGCCGTGAGTCCACGGCTCCGCACACCACCCTGGCCGAGCGCCGCAGGGTCGTCGCGGCGACCACCATCGGTACCGCCATCGAGTGGTACGACTTCTTCCTGTACGCCAGCGTCGCGGGTCTGGTCTTCAACCAGCTGATGTTCGGGCCCCTGGGGTCCGGGGCCGCGACGATCGTCAGCTTCCTGACGGTCGGGCTGTCCTTCCTGTTCAGGCCCCTCGGTGCCTTCCTGGCCGGTCACTTCGCCGACCGGGTGGGCCGGCGCCTGGTGCTGATGGTCACCCTGTTCACCATGGGTGCGGCCACCGCGTTGATCGGCCTGTTGCCGACGTACGACTCCATCGGGGTCTGGGCACCGGTGCTCCTCATCGTCCTGCGCATCCTCCAGGGGGTGTCCGCAGGTGGCGAATGGGGATCGGCCGTGCTGCTCGCCGTCGAGCATGCGCCGGTGCACAAGCGCGGGCTGTTCGGCGCCGGTCCGCAGATCGGCGTGCCCGCAGGCCTGCTGCTGTCCTCCGGTGTCCTGGCGCTGATGAACGTCATCGCCCCCGGCGACGCCTTCATGGAGTGGGGGTGGAGGATTCCGTTCCTCTTCTCGATCCTGCTGGTCATCGTGGGTTTCTACATCCGCCGTGGGGTGGACGAGTCGCCGGTGTTCGAGGAGATCAGCCAGCGTGCGGAGGCCGGGGCGACCAATCCGGTCGGCTCGCTCTTCCGCCGGTACCTGCCGCTGGTCATCGTCGGTGCGCTGGTGTTCGCCGGTAACGGCACGGTCGGCTACATGACCACCGGCGGGTTCATCCAGAACCACGCGACGGACCCGGACGGCCTGGCCATGGAACGCGGTGCGGTGCTGCTCGCAGTGACCGGCTCGGCCGCCACCTGGATGCTCTTCACACTCGTCGCCGGCTGGGTGTCGGACCACCTGGGACGGCGCAGGACGTACATCATCGGCTTCCTCGTGCAGGCCGTCGGTGCGGCGGCGTTGTTCCCGCTGGTCGGGACCGGGAACATCTGGATCCTGTTCGGGGTGCTGGTGTTCCTGACCGTCGGCCTGGGGCTCACCTACGGGCAGCAGTCGGCGATGTACGCCGAGCTGTTCCCCGCCTCGATCCGTGGTTCGGGGGTGTCGATCACCTATGCGATCGGTTCGATCCTCGGCGGGGCCTTCGCCCCGACCATCGCCGCGGCCCTGGTCCAGGGTACCGGCGGCACCGCCGCAGTGACCGGGTACCTGGTCACCGCCACGCTCGTCGGGTTGGCGGCGGTGCTGCTGCTGAAGGACCGCACCGGGATCGCGTTGGGGCCCGACAACGAGGCGGAGCAGGCGACCGGGCACTTCGTCCTCGGGCGTTCCCGGGACGCCACGTAGCGCGACATCATATACGATCTCCGGAATCTCCGGGCCGTCGTTCTCAGCTGCCTGCCGGCGACGACCGAGGTTCCCCACCACCACACGACCTTGAACCAGAGAGGACATCATGCAGTTTCACCACCACGGCTACGTTTCAGAGGAACCGAAGCGGCTCCCGGCCTCGGGGATCGACCGTCCCGACGACCTCCCGGACGAGATGGACGTGCTCATCGTGGGCACCGGACCCGCCGGCATGACCGCCGCGGCCCAGCTGTCCATGTTCCCGGAGGTGCACACCAGGATCGTCGAACGTCGTCCGTCCCGGTTGGAGATCGGGCAGGCAGACGGGATCCAGTCGCGGTCGGTGGAGACCTTCGAGGCCTTCGGGTTCGCCAACGAGATCATGGACGAAGCGTTCCACCTCACCGAGATGTCCTTCTGGAACCCGGACCCGGACGCCCCGGAGAACATCGTCCGCACCGCCCGGCCGGTGGACGACGAGCACGGTATCAGTGAGTTCCCGCATCTGATCGTCAACCAGGCCCGCGTCCTCGACTACTTCGCCCGCTACATGGAGCACTCGCCGTCGCGGATGACGCCCGACTACGGGTGGGAGTTCGTCGGACTGACGGTCTCCGACGGTCCCTGCGGCCCGGACGACTACCCGGTGTCCGTCGAACTCCGCCGCACGGTGCCGGGCGAGGAGCACACCCGTACCGTGCGCGCCCGCTACGTCGTCGGCTGCGACGGGGCCCGGTCCGGGGTGCGGGAGTCGATCGGACGGACCCTGAGCGGCAAGCAGGCCAACCACGCCTGGGGTGTCATGGACGTCGTCGCCGACACCGACTTCCCCGACATCCGCACCAAGTGTGCGATCCACTCCAAGGCGGGCTCGATCCTCCACATCCCCCGGGAGGGTGGCTACCTCTTCCGGATGTACGTCGACCTGGGGGAGGTCGCCGACGACGACAACCACGAGGTGCGCAACACCCCCATCGACGTGATCATCGCCAAGGCGAACGAGATCGTGCACCCGTACCACGTGACCGTCAAGGACGTGGCCTGGCACTCCATCTACGAGGTCGGGCACCGCCTCGTCGACGGGTTCGACGACGCGGTCGTCGTCGCCGACGACGGGTCCGCCGCCTCGTGGGACACCGCGCCGCGGGTGTTCCTCGCCGGGGACGCCTGCCACACCCACTCCGCCAAGGCGGGGCAGGGGATGAACGTGTCCATCCAGGACGGCTTCAACATCGGGTGGAAGCTGGGGCACGTGGCCTCCGGGCTGGCGCCGGAGGAGCTGCTCCGGACCTACCACAGTGAGCGGTACCCGGCGGCCTCGAACCTGATCGACTTCGACCGGGAGTGGTCGACGCTCATGGCGACGCCGCCGAAGGAACTCGAGGACCCGCACGCCGTGGAGAAGTACTATCTCGCGGCCGAGGAGTTCGCCGCCGGGTTCATGACGGACTACGACGAGAGCATGATCACCGCCGACGACCGCCACCAGGGGTTGGCGTCCGGCTTCCCCGTGGGGCGCCGGTTCAAGTCGCATCCGGCGATGCGCCGGTGCGACGCCAACCGGAGGCACATCGGGCACCAGCACTCCGCCGACGGCCGGTGGCGGATCTACGTGTTCGCCGATTCCCCGGCCCCGGGCGAGGAGTCGATGCTCGGCGTGTGGGCCGACTGGATGCAGAACTCCCCGGAGTCGCCGGTGCGCCGTCGGACCCCGGACGGCCGGGACGACGACACGCTGTTCGACATCAAGGTCATCTACCAGCAGAACCACCACGACTTCGAGCTCTTCGACGCGCCGGAGGTCTTCTTCCCGCGGGTGGGGCCGTTCCACCTCCAGAACTGGGAGAACGTCTGGTCCGCGCTGGGTGACGACGACATCTTCGAGGCCCGCGGGGTCAGTCGGGACGGCGCGGTGGTCGTCGTCCGTCCGGACCAGTACGTCTCCGCCGTCCTGCCCCTCGACGACACCCGGGCGCTGGGGGAGTACTTCGCCAGGGTGATGGGCTGACGGCGGGGGTCAGCGGGGTGTGTCGAGCGTCCTGCGGTACCGCAGGAGCTCCACCGGGCGACCGGATGGTGCCGGTTCCGTGACCCGGCCGTCCGGGGTGAACCCGGCACGGTCGAGGATGCGCTGCGACGCGGCGTTGTCAGGCACGGTCCGTGCCGTGAGCCGTGACAGTCCGCTGCGGCGGGCGAGGTCGCACGCCAGGTCGAGTGCGACCGCCGTCCTGCCGGAACCGCGGTGGTCGGGGTGCAGCCAGAACCCGACCTCGGCGTCGGCGTCGGTGACGTCGAAGATCACCAGGCTGCCGCAGAAGTCGTCGGTGGCGGTGTCGGCGATGGCGAGGACGGCCAGGTCACCGCGGCGCAGGCCCGGCGTGGCGTCGTCGCGGATCATCTCGGTGACGGAGGCCGGTGTGTAGGAGGTCGCGGGGAGGTGGGCGTACCGACGGACCGCCGCGTCGTGGGTGCCCTCGGCGAAGGCGGGGGCGTCCGTTTCAGCCAGTGGCCGCAGCCGGGTGGTGCCGGAGGTCAGTGGGAGCAGTGACGTGGTGAGCATGACGCAAAACTAACATAGATAGTTTAGTGGCGCGACGCCGTCGTCTCCGGTGGTGCCCCCAGCGCGGCGAGACCGGCGGAGACGATCGTCTCGGGAGGCACTGCGTGCTCCCGGTGGAGACGTGCATAGGTCGGTGCGGTGTCCGGGTCGACGGGGGCGGCGCGTTCATCGCCGATCATCGGGGCGGTGCTGGCGCTGCCGATCACGAAGTTCGACAGCGCGTACGCCGCCCCGAGGGGGTCGGGGACGCCGGTGCCGGCCAGCAGGGTGCACATCCGTTCCGACAACCGCAGGTAGTGCGGCCCGCGTGGTGCCCGCATCGCGATGACCTGGCAGGCCCACCGGTGTGCCACCAGATGGCGGTAGAAGGTCATCATCAACGGGTGCAGGGGAGCGTCCCGGACGGCGGCGGTGATGTCCGTGTCCGCGCCCAGGGTGTGGTCCAGGGCGAGGTCGTACAGGTCGTCCACGGTCCTGATCCGTGAGTAGAGGCTCGGTGCTGCGACGTCGAGCCGCTGGGCGACGGCGCGCACGGTCGGTGCACGCAGGCCTCCCTCGTCCAGGAGTTCCGAGGCGGTGCGGGCGATGTCCTGTTCGGTGATGCTCCGCGTGCGTCGGGCGGGCGTGCGGTGGTCCCAGTAGTTCACGGGCACCACACTATCGGAGGGGCACCCCGCGCTAAGCGAGCTATGTTAGGTTTGTGTCATGGACACCCAGGACAGTTTCCCCGGCGCCCTGACCACCGACCGGCTACGGCTCCGGCTGCACAGGCCGGAGGACGCACCTGCCCTGCACGGGATCTACGCACGGGAGGATGTCGCGCGGTACCTGTTGGACGGCCCCTGGACCGCCGACGACGCCGAGCGTCACGTCATGGAACGGGCCGGCAAGGACGGGCTCGACGGTGCCTCCGGGGCGCTTGCGGTGGTCGTCGAGTACGACGGCCGGGTCGTCGGGGACGTCCAGCTCTGGTGGGCCGACCGCGGGCACCGGATCGCCGAGATCGGGTGGGTACTTGACCCCGCGTACGGAGGGCGGGGCCTGGCCCGGGAAGCGGTGGCCGCCGTCCTCGACCTGGCGTTCGGCGCCTACCGGGCGCACCGGGTGGCGGCGCAGATGGACGCCCGTAACGAGGCCTCCGCCAGGTTGGCCGCCGCCGTCGGCATGGTCGGCGAAGCGCACCTCCGGCAGGACTGGTGGAGCAAGGGGGAGTGGACGGACACCGTCATCTACGGCATGCTCAGCGGGGACCGTCGGCCGCCGGGAGGCGGGGCAACGACAGGGCGCCGAGGGCAGCCAGCGTCACGGCGGCGATGACCATCGCGGTGGTGAATCCGGCCCGGTCGACCGCGAATCCTGTCAGGAGGGGACCGCCGGCGAGTCCTGCCGCGTAGGCCAGGGTGTAGAGGGAGAACGATCCCCCCAATGTCGGTGGCTGTGCACGGAAGCCCTGCTCGCTGATCAGCGTCGTGGCGGGTGCATGGAGGAAGGCCGCGGAGAACCCGAGCAGCGCCATGCCGGTCGCGGTGAGCCACATGTCCTCGGCCCACCCGATCGCCAGCAACGCGGCGACTGCGGCGGCGACACCGACCCCGACCAGGAGCCGGGACGGGACAGATGCGACGAGGCTTCCCACGACGGGGTTGCCGACCACACCGGTCAGGGCCGCGAGTCCGAACAGCAGCCCGATGGTCAGGGAGCCTGCCCCCAGGTGCCCCGGGAGGACGGGCTCGACCCCGGCCATCACCGCGGCGCCGATCACGACGACGAGGACAATCGACGTCGACCCCGGCACCCTGAGTACGGCCACCGGGCCGGACGTGTCGTCGGCGACCCGTGGCGAGTCCTTGATCAGGAGTATCCGGAGGAGACCGTCGACGAGGGCGACGGCGGCGGCGAACAGGAACGGCGACGCGGTGCCGAAGTGCTCGACCATGACGCCGGCGAGAGGTGGGCCGACGAGCACACCGAGGGTGATCATCGATATCGCGATCCCCATCTGTTGACCGCGTTTCTCGAAGGAGGTCGTCGCCGCGATCAGTGACAGTGCCGCGACCCAGGACATGCCGCCGGCGATTCCCTGGGCCGTACGGGCGACGAGCAGGAGCCAGAAGGGGCCGCCGGTGGCGAACAGGAGGGTCGCGGCGGCCAGGCCGACCATCCCGATGAGCAGGGGTGTCTTCGGTCCATGGCGGTCGACGTACCGTCCTGCGACGAGGGCTGCGACGACGACCGCGGCGGCATAGGAGGAGAAGAGGACGCCGGTCCACGCCGGTCCTGCGTCGACCACGCTGGGGAGCAGCGGGAGGACCGGGACGGCGAGGCCGACGACGAGGTTGTCGGTGAACAGGGCCATCGAGGCGACGAGGAGCGCCCGGGTGGACGATCCTCTCCGCGATGACGGGGGAGAAGTGCGGGAAGACATCATGGGTCTGTGGTCCTTACATAGTGAGCAACCCCCTCACCAGCGCCGACATGGCGGTGCCGAGGTCGTCGGGTTGCGGAAGGTCGTGGGGTCGGGTCACCGCGGTTACCGTGAGGCCCTGGAGGAACGTGAGGACCATTCCGGCGGAGGTCTCGGCGGACAGGGCCGGAGTCGGTCGGATGGACTCGACGGCGGCGAGGGCGTCGGCGATCCGTGTCCGCCACCCGTCCAGTGCCGCGGTCTTGTCCGGACTGGTGCCGGACACCTGGGGTGCGACGAGGACGGTGGTGGACGCCAGCGCGCGGAACAGCGGGTCGTCCTGCAGGAGCGTCGTGTACTCGACCAGCAGGGAGGTGAGCCACCCGGCCGGGTCGACGACGGTGTCTGCGGTGTCTGCGGTGAAGAGCCGGTTCCCGTAGGAGGACCATCCCCACTCCAGGGCGGCTGAGAGCAGCTCGGTCTTCGACCGGAAGTGGTGGTTGAGTGCTCCACGGGTGACACCGGCACGTTCGGCGATGTGCTCGAACGTTGCCCCCCTCCACCCCTTCTCTTCGAAGGACATCAACGCCGCCTCCAGCAGCGCCAGACGCGTCTTCTCCGCGTCCTCAGCTGTTCGTCTCATGCAAACAGGTTAACATGTATGTAAAACAGGTCAAGCCGGTCGACGGTGCTCGGCCGTGCCCCGCTACGTCCCTGCGGGCCGTAGTAGTGACAGGGCCGTTGCCAGTGAGGGGGCCGCGGCGGATCCCGTGACGGTGACCGTCGCGATCTGGCCGAAGAGGCTCTGTTGGAGGAAGTGCGCGAGCTCGTCGGCGCTGAGTGACGTGGTCATCTGCCCCGCCTCCTGCCACCGTCGGACGAGTGTGGTGGCCAGCCGGTGGGTCTCGGCGAGGTTGCCGCGGATGGTGTCCGCCAGGCTCTGGTCCCGGGCGGTTTCGGCCCAGGCGTTCACGGCCAGGACGGCCGACGGTGGCGCACCCTCGGTGCGCTGGCCGGCGTCGTCCGGGAGGAGCCTGTCGACGATCCCACCGACGACGGCCTCGGGGGAGGGGGGAGTGTTGGCGGCTGCGGCATCGCGGAGGGCGTCGACCACCGGTGTGATGCGGCGGCGGGACACCTCCTGGATGATCTGTCGTTTCCCCTCGAAGTACCGGTAGACGGTGCTGGAGGACATGTCGACCTCGGCGATGATCTGGTCCATGGAGGTGGCGTGGAAGCCGTTGCGGGCGAAGCAGGCCTCCGCCGCGGTGATGATGCGGTCGGCCTGCTTCTGTCGGTGTTCGTCGGTGACGCGCGGCATGCTGCGACTCTATCCGACCGGGGGCGACCGACCCTCATACGACAACGATCGTTTTGACTTGCGCCGGGCAGCCGTGACATCCTTTGACGAAACGAACGTTTCTTTTTGGTATGGGAGGTCGTCCGGTGTCGGTGGGTGGAAAGGGACTTGTCCTTGTCAGCGTGGTGCTGACCCAGTTGATGATCGTCCTGGACATGACGGTGGTCGCCGTGGCGTTGCCGTCGATGCAGGAGGATCTCGGGTTGACGGCGGGGCAGCGGCCGTGGGTGATGACCGCCTACACGCTCGCGTTCGGTGGGCTGGTGCTCTTCGGCGGGCGCCTGTCCGGGGTGCTCGGGCTCCGCGGGTCCTACCGGCTGGGGCTCACCGGCTTCGCGCTCGCGAGTCTGGTGGCGGGGGTGGCGCCGTCGTTCGCCGTCCTGGTCGCCGCCCGGGTCGCACAGGGCGTCTTCGCCGCGGTGCTCGCACCGACGGTGTTGGCGCTGGTGAACCGGACGTTCACGGAGACACAGGAGCGGAGCCGCGCTTTCGCCGTGCTCGGGGCGACCGGAGGGCTCGGTGCGGCCGTCGGCCTGATCGTCGGTGGGGTGCTCACCGAGTCGCTGGACTGGCGGTGGACGATGTACGTCAACATTCCGATCGCGCTGGTCGCCGCGGTCGTCAGCGTCTCGAGTCTTCCGTCCGGCGATCCCCGGACGGCTCTGGGGCGGCTGTTCGACGACGTCGTCGGGTTGGCCGCCGGCTGCGGCGCGGTGTTCTCCCTGATCTACGGGCTGGACCGCGCGCAGCAGGACGGGTGGGGCGCATGGTCCACCGTCGTGCTCTTCGTCGTCGCCGGGGTCCTGGCGGTCGGCTTCGTCCTCCGTGAGCGGCGGGCCGCCGCCCCGGTCCTGCCTCTGGGGATGCTGCGTAATGCGTCGAGGACGTCGTCCTACGCGGTGATGTTCGTGAGTACCTGTGCGCAGATGGGCTCGTTGGTCTACCTGACCTACTACTTCCAGGAGCATCTCGGCTACTCACCGATGGCGACGGGTGTCGCGTTCCTCCCGATGGTCGCCGCCCTGGTCGTCACCGCCGGTGTGGCTGGACGTCTGCTGGTGCCGCGGTACGGCGCGAAGGTCTGCTTCCCCGGTGGCCTGGCGGTCCAGGCGGTGGCGTTGTTCATCCTGTCCCGGGTCACCGTGGAGACGACCTACGGTGAGGTCGTCCTGCCCGGCATGGTCGTCTTCGGGGCAGGGCTCGGCCTGGCGGTGCCGGTGGTGTTCAACGCCGGGACGCGGGGTGTTCCTGAGGGGCGCTCGGGCCTGGCCTCCTCGATCATCAGCATGAGCCAGCAGGTCGGCGCCTCCTTCGGCGTGGCTGTGCTGAGTACGTACGCCACACGTTCGGTCGAAGGCTACATCGAGGAGCATGCGGGGAGGGTCGAGGCGCAGGCCGCCGAGGCGATGGCGCGGGAGAACGCGTACCCGGGCTCGCCGGAGGCGACGGGGATCGTGGACCGCGTCATCGACGCGCTCACCCAGGAAGCGCAGATCGACGCCTACGGTGGGGGATTCGCCCTGGTCGGGACGATCGTCGCCTCGGCCGCCGTGATTCTCCTGGCGGCGGTCGTGGTCCGCTGGCGCTACCTGGGTCGGTCGGACGCGGCGTCCGGTGGTGCGGGGGTGGAGGTTACCGGGCCGGCAGTGCGACGTCGTTCTTTGTGAACTCGCCGGTGCGTCCCCAGAGGAACCAGGCGGCGGCGCCGAGGATCGGGAACGCCAGGATCAGGAGCACCCACACCGCCTTGCCGCCGACGGCGAGGACACTGCTGGTGACGACGCTGACGAGGGCGGCGATGACGAACGCCAGGATCGCCAGGCCGATGACGGCGATGACGGCGACCAGGCCGATCGCCCATCCGCTGGACAGGCTTCCGTCGGCGTTGGTGACGGCGGCGAGGGTGTACTGCATGATTCCTCCAGGGGTGGTGGGGACTGAACACGTTCAGTATCCGCCAGTGGACCATGCCTGCACATCATCCCGTGGTCTGATCCTTCACCGCCGTGGCCTCGATGAGATGCCTACTGGAGTATGAGACGAACGGGTGTCCGGCGCGCATCCGGGCATCTAGGTCGTGCAATGCGTCGGCGTACCGGTCGACGGTGAAGTCCGGGACCCACCACACGCACTTGCGAAGGAGCCAGACCACCGTGCCGACGTCGGAGAACTCTATCCGGCACCGCGCGGTCTCCAGCCGCTCGACGGTGAGGCCGGCGGCCTCGGCGGCAGCTACCTCCCCGTCCGGCCCGTGGGGGTCGCGGGCTGTCCGCTCCACCGGGCGGGGGCCGAGGAAGTGCTCGATGAGCTCGAACCCGGACGCCGGGCCCACGTGTTGCGCCACGTAGTGCCCGCCGGGTTTTAGTACGCGGTGGATCTCCGGCCAGTCCGGGCTCACCGGGTGGCGGGAGCTAACCAGGTCGAAGGAGTTGTCGGGGAAGGGGAGTCGGTGTCCCCCGGTGCCGGGCGTGCCGGAGGTGTCGATGACGTTGACTCCCCGGGCGCCCAACAGTGCACGTGCACGCGCGGCATTCGGTGCCCAGGATTCGGTCACGGTCATCTTTCGCGGCAGCGTCGGGGCCTCGTTGACGACTTCCCCGCCACCGGTGTCGATGTCTAGGGCTGCGGCGTCAGGGTCGGTCTGCGCCAGCGTCGCGAGTCGCTTCGACAGCAGGCGTGCATACCCCCAGGGCGGTCGTTCCTCGGTTGGCGCGACCATCCAGCCAGTCGAACCCCCATCCGTCCACGTCGGCGGCGACGGCCTCGGCGACCAGGTCCGTGAAAGGTCTCATGAGTCCACCCTAACGACCGGGTGGTGCCGGGGCATCCCTTGACCGTGCGAGAATTATCGAACTATGATCGTGCGGAAATAGTCGCACGAATAAGGAGGGCACCATGTCCCCGTCCCGGACCTACGAACACCCCGACACCGACGACATCACCATCCACCGCGTGCTGTTCGCGCTCAGCGAGCCGCTGCGCCTGAACATGGTGCGCATGCTCGCCGAGCGCGGCGAGGTCGACAGCATCGAGCTCGGCCCGGACCTGCCCAGGTCCACCCTGACCCACCACACCAGCCTGCTCCGGGAGTCCGGCGTGGTCTTCGTCCGCGCGGAAGGACGCAAGTGCATGATCCGGCTACGCACCGACGACCTCGAGACCCGGTTCCCCGGACTTGTCGACACCGTCCTCGCCGGACACGGGGAGGACGACGCATGATCCGGAAGGTCTGGCCGCTGACCGCCGCCGCGGTCGCCCTGGGCATCGACGCCTACGTCCTGGCTGGCGTCCTGCCGCAGATCGCCGACTCCCTGTCCACCACCGCAGCGGTGATCGGACTCGGCGTCACCGCCTTCACCGCCGCCTACGCCGTGGCCGGACCCCTGCTGTCCGGACGCCTGACCCGCGGGAGCACGGCCCGCGCACTGCTCGTCGCCCTCGGGGTGTTCAACCTCGGCAACCTCGTCACCACCCTGGCCCCCGGGGTGGAGGTCTTCCTGCTCTCCCGGATCATCGCCGGCGCGGGCGCGGGTATCCTCACCGCCGTCGCCACCGCGACCGCCGCCGGGATGGTCGAGGACACCGAACGGGGACGCGCCATGTCCATGGTGACCTTCGGACTGTCCGCCGGAACGGTCGCCGGTGTGCCGCTGGGCATGCTCATCGGCGACACTGCGGGATGGCGGTGGACCATGGCCCTGGTCGTCGCCTTCGGTGTCTGCAGCATGGGCGCACTGGCCACCCGTGCCCGGGACCTCCCGGTCCTCGAGAGCGGTGGTGGCGCTCCGGTCTTCAGCGTCCTACGCTCGACGACGACGGCACTCGGGGTGCTGGCCGCCTTCCTCCTCGGTGTGGCCAGTCTGGGCCTGTACACCTACCTCCTGCCGATGGCGGGGTCCCGCGGCCTCGACGACTGGGGATTCGCACTGGTGTGGGCCTGGGGAATCGGCGGCGTCGGGGCGACCGCGCTGATCGGGAAGCCACTGGACCGTGTCGGTCCGCGCCCGTTCCTGATCATCCTGCCACTGGTCCTCGCGCTCGGATTCGCCCTGGCCTGGATCAGCGGGCACCCCATCGTGTGGCTCGTCGCCGCCGTGCTCTGGGGAGCAGCCGGCTGGGCGACGGTGCCCACCCTGCAGCAGGCGCTCACCGCCGACCGTCCTGCCCAGGCCATGCCGGTCATCGCCTTCCAGATGGCGGCGATGTACCTCGGCTCGGCCGTGGGCGCCGCGGTGGGCAGCAGCCTGCTCCGCGGCGGGACGGTCGCGGGAGACCTCGCCGGGTGGGCCCTCGTCCCCGCCGTCGGGGCGTTCCTGCTGGCCGGCGGGGTCAGTCTGCGGTCGGCACAGGTCGAGAAGGTCTAGAACACCGGCCACGGCACCGCCGGCAACCCCGGCACCGGGCCGGGGAACACCCCGTCGGACAGGAGCCGGTCACACCGGTCAGCCACCGCAGCCACCTCCGCCGGAGTGAGCAGGCCACCCAACGACGACCCGAGGGAACCGTCCTCACCCGAGTCCAGTCCACCACGCACCCGACGTACCGCGTCGAGCTCCCCGTCCGACAACGGTTCGCCGACCCAGCCCCACAGCACCGTGCGCAGCTTCGGCTCCCCGTGGAACGTCAGCCCGTGGTCCACGCCGACACGGTGGCCGTCGACCATCGGCAGGATGTGCCCGATCTTGCGGTCGGCGTTGTTGGCCAGCACATCGAACACCGCCATCCGGCGCAGGGCGGCGGAGTCCTCGTGGAACAACGACACCGGCTCATCGTCCTCGTCCACCCCGTCGAGCACCCGGCGCCACCCATCCTGCTCCAGGCGGGGCGCGTCCGCGGTCGCCACGAGCTGCGCGGGGACCTGCCCCGGCGACGGCTCACACCACAGCTGCACCATGCCCTCGCCGAACGGGCCGTCGCGCAACCACGTGGCGGGGACGACACCGAACCCCAACGCCTCCGACAAGCAGAACGCCGCGACCTCCCGACGGGCGAGCGTGCGGTCCGGGAAATCCCACAGCGGCTTCTCGCCGACCAACGGCTTGTACACCACCGTCGTCCCGCCGATGCTGCCGCGGAACGTCGCGTTCGAGGCGGAGACGATCCTGCCCTCCAGTTCCAGGACGCCGTCCGGAACCCCGGTAGTCCCCATGTCAGAGACCGTCGGGTCCGCCACACTCGTGGCCTTCCGGATCCATGGGCTCTCCGCACCGCGGGCACAACGGGCGCCCCGCGTTCACGATCGCCATCGTCCGGTCCACGAACGCCCGCGCCGCGCCGACAGGCAGCCGCACCGACAGCAGCTCCTCCGGCTCCACCTGCAGCTCCACCGGCTCATCGGCGTCCACCGAGGCCTGCAGCTCCTCGAGCTCCTCCGGATCCAGCTCCGGCGGCGGTGCCGCCTCGATCACCACCTGCGACGTCCGGGGGTCCCACCCGAGACTCAGGACCCCGACCCGGAACTCCTCGTCGACCGGCATGTCCAGCGGATCATCGTCGACGAGCAGCTCATCGGTCTCGTCGGGGACATTGAACGGGTTGCCGTCCTGGTTGCGGAGCCGGTCGAGCAACTCGGCGACCCCTTCCGCCAACGCGGCGGACTGCTGCTTCTCCAGGGACACGCTGACAGTGACCCCGCGGTCACGGGCCTGCAGGTAGAACGTGCGGTCACCGGGTAAACCCACAGTGCCGACAACGAAGCGGTCCGGCCAGTCGAATCCGTAAGTGGTGGTGGGCATGGGGACCATTGTAGGAGCCCAGGTGCCGCCGGTGCAGGAAGTCCGGCAGTCGGCACAGAAACCGTGGGCGCAGGACCGTGGGTGCGGGACCGTGGGCACGGAGCAACCCCGGAGGATGGTGCTACCGACCTGTCGGGTTGCTGTCTCGTCGATGGGGGGCCGGCTCAGCGGGCCCCGCCACCGTGCCCGGCCCCACCACCGACCTGCACCCCGTCGCCGGCGGAGGGGACGAGCCACGACAGGTCCCCCTCGGAGGTGTTGACGCACAGCACATGCGGCATCTCCGCGGTGTAACGGATCACCGACACGGACGCCGGGTCCGCGTGCACCCGCTGGAAATGGTCGAACGGCATACCGTAGGCGTCGGCGATGACGGACTTGATGACATCCCCGTGGCTCACCGCGACCCACACCGCGCCGGGGCCGTGCTCCGCCTCGACGGCGGCGTCGTGACCGCGGATCGCCCCGACCGCCCGGGCCTGCATGTCCGCCAGGGCCTCGCCGCCGGGGAACACCGCCGCCGACGGTTGCCCGACGACGGTCTTCCACAGCTCCTCCTTGCCCAGGTCCGCGAGTTTCCGGCCCTGCCATTCGCCGTAGCCGCACTCGGTGATGCCCTCGTCCGTGGTGGAAAACGGCGTGTCCCGCTGCCGGTCGAGGATGGCGCGGGCGGTCTGGCGGCACCGCTCCAGCGGGCTGGAGACGAGCCGGGACACCGGGACGTCGGCGAGACGTGCGGCGGTGCGGTCGGCCTGCCGGTGGCCGGTGTCGTCGAGGAGGACGCCGGGGGTCCGTCCGGCGAGGATGCCGTCGCTGTTCGCTGTGCTGCGTCCGTGCCGGACCAGGATCACTGTGGCCATGGGGCCGAGGTTAGTCGGGACGGGGCCAACGGTGCATGCTGCCCGAGGGCAGGGGAGACGACCGGGTCGCCGGACGATGAGATCCCGTGCCGTGACCCGGGACCGCCAGGGTCGTCCAGGATTGTTCTAGTCCGGTGCACGTTTTCTCCCCACGGGCGGGCACGGAGCTAGAACAATCCTGGCCATGGGGCGGGGCGGGAACACACCCCGACCATGCCGAATCCAGCACGGTGACCCCGGGCGCTACACTCTTCCCCGATGGTAATCATGCGTGCAGAGGCCGCCTATCAGCGTACGGCGGCGGCCTTCAGGAACCCGACTCTCGACCTGCTGCACGGCAGGTACGCGCCCTTCGTCGTCACGGCGCTGTCGCTGATCTTCACCCCGGACCGGCCCACCGTGGCGATCTCGGACGCGCACGTGGAGGTCGGCGACGTCGTCGACGAGCTCCGTGCCGCCGGCTACGCCGGGGACGACCGTGGCGGACAGGGCGGGCACGGCGGACGCGGTCTGCCGTCCGGCAACGGCCGCGAGATCTGCCGCTACTGGGTGCGGGTCGGCTGGCTGGTGCCGCAGATCGACGACGACGTGGAGGTCTACCGGCTCTCCGCGCAGGCCGTCGGTGCCCTGGAGATCGTCGGACGCAGCGGCCTGGGACGGGCGCGGGTGTCGCGGTCGCGCGTCCGGACGCTCCTCGACGCCGTGGACCAGCTCGCCCACGCCGCCGAGACCGACCCGCAGGAACGCATCGCCACACTGCGGGCCGAACGGGCGGCGATCGACGAGCAGATCGAGAAGCTGGAGCGCGGGGAGGACGACCCCGTCGAGGACGACCAGTTGCTCGAGGAGGCGGAGAACGTCGTCCACCTCTCCCGTGAACTTCCCGCGGACTTCGCCCGGGTGGCGGAGTCCATCAACGCCATGCAGCGCGACGTCGTCGCCGACCTGCGCCGCGACGTCCGGCCCACCGGGGAGGTGCTGCGGGAGTACCTGCACCGCGGGCAGCACGTCATGGAGGCCACGCCGGAGGGACGGGCGTTCTCCGGGGCGCTCGATCTCATCGGGGACCCGGAGAACATCGAGCACCTCACCGACCAGCTCAGCATGCTGATGGGGTTGCCGTTCTCCCGCCACATGAGCGCCGACCAGCGCCGTGAGCTCCTGGCCATCGCCCGTCGCGTCGAGCAGGGGGTGCAGGAGGTGCTCACCGCGCAGCGTCGGGCGTCCCACGTGATCACCGCGCAGGTGCGCACCCATGATCCCGTGCGTGACCGCGAGGTCGACGACCTGCTGCGCACCGTGATGTCCGGGCTGCAGACCTGGATGCAGCAGGGCCGGGCCGACGTGCGGGCCCAGGACGCCGTCGACCCGTTGCGCAGCTTCCCGACGGCCCACCTCGGTCACCTGCGGCAGACCCTCAACGACCTGCATGTCCCCGGAGCTCCGGAACCGCTGCGCCACGAGGACGACGACACCGACGTCGAGTTCGTCCACGCCGACACCCGCGCCTGGGGTGGGCCGCACTACCGGGAGCTGGAGGAGGTCGTCGCCGGGGTGGACGGCCCCTTCGACCTGGCCACGGTGTTCGGCGTGGTGCCCGAGGACAGCAGACGCCCGGTGGACCTGCTGGGCCTGCTGGAGATCGCCCACCGCAACGGCATGGAGGAGACCGATGAGGTCTCCGTCGTCGAGACTCTGCGGCCGGACGGCACCGTCCGCCGCTTCGCCTTCGGCGCCGTCACCGGCGGCACGGGGGACACCGTCACCACCGCCGAGACCCGGCCTGGACAAGGAGACGGACAAGGACCCGGACAAGGAGCTGAGCAATGACCGTGAACGACCCCTTCATCGACGCCGTGCCGATGGAGCAGGACCCCGACGAGTGCTTCGCCGGCGACCGTGGGGTGCTCGACCCGCAGGTCCGCCGGGTGCTGGTGCGGCTGCTGCAGCGCCGCTTCCTGCAGGCCGAGCGCAACCGTGACGACTGGAAGGTGCTGCTGGACAACCAGCAGGTCATCGAGTCACGTCTGCACGACCTGTTCGTCCGGCTGGTGGTCGACTCCGACCGCGGGGTGGCCTACAAGCAGCAGGTGCGCTCCGACGAGCTCGACGTGCCGATCCTGCTGCGCGACGAGCCCTACACCCGGGCCGAGACCCTGGTGCTGGTGTACCTGCGTACCGTCTACCAGCGCGAGTCCACCGCCGGGGAACTCGCCGCCCGGGTGGACGTCGAGGAGGTCGAGCAGACGGTGATGACCTACTTCACCGAGACCAACGGCGATGTCGCCCGCCGGCAGAAGCTGATCCGCAACGCCTTGGGACGCCTCCGCCAGGAGGGGGTCATCGACGAGGAGACCGAAGGACGCTACCGCATCAGCCCCCTGGTCGAGATCGTGCTCAGCGCCGACCGGCTCCGGGAACTGCAGCACTGGCTGCAGGAACAGACACAGGAAGGTTCATAGACCGTGAGCATGCTCGACACACTGTTCGGACTGGTGCCGGCGGAGTCCCGTGGGCAGCAGTGGCTCGCCGACGAGCTCCACCTGGTCAACTGGGGCGGCTACGACGGCGCCCACCGGGTGAAGTTCTCGCCCGCGGCGACGCTGCTCTGCGGCGGCTCCGGATCGGGGAAGTCCACGCTGATGGACGCCTACATCGCGCTGATGATGCCGCACACCACGCCGTTCAACGGTGCATCCAACGGCGGGGTCACCGGACGCCCGCGCGGCGAGGACCAGCGCAACATCCTGTCCTACGGGCGCGGGAAGATCGACGAGTCCCGCACCGACGACGGCACCCAGGTCACCGTGCTGCGCGGCGACGGCTCTGACACCTGGACAGCGGTCTCGATGACCTGGCGCGACCGCGACGGGTCACGGTTCACCGCCGTGCGCGCCTGGTACATCCCGGCGTCCGCCCGGGTGCTGGACGACACCGTGAAGGTGCGCGGCGTGGTCGAGGGCGACTTCGACCCGGCCTCGCTCGAGGACGCCGCGTCGCGTCGCCTCGCCGATTCGGCGGTGAAGGAGGCGGGCCTGGAGACCATGGCCACCGACCGTGAGTTCCTGGCCCGGGTGCACTCCGTGCTGGGCATCGGTGCCGCCGGTGCCGGGGCCAAGGCCATGAGCCTGCTGGCCCGGATCCAGGCCGGCCAGCAGATCACCACCGTCGACGAGCTCTACAAGCGCATGGTGCTCGAGGAACCCGAGACCATGGCGACCGCCGACGCCGTCGTCGCTCACTTCGACGAGCTGGAGGGCACCCGGACCAGGATGGTCACCGCGCAGAAGCAGGTGCGGGCCCTGCAACCGGTGCGCGGGATCCGGACGAGGATCGAGGACGCCGCCGAACGGCTGCGGCTGCTCGACGAGATCGGGGGCTTCGCCGACGCGTACTCCCTGGCGTCGCTGTGGCGCACGGAACGTCGCCTGGAACTGCTCCACGAGGCGGAGACCGAGGTCAGGACGCAGAAGCAGGCGGCGGACGCCGAGGTGCGCGCCCAGGCGGCCCTGGCCGAGGCCGCGGAAGCCGAGCGCGCCGGGCTGCTCGAGGTCCTGCGCCAGTCCGGCGGTGACCGGCTCGACACCGCCGAACGTGAACTCGCCCAGGTGGAGCGTCGGCTGTCCGCCGTGCGGCAGAACCGGGCCCGCTTCGACGAGAACACCGCCTGCCTGGACCACCCGGTCACCTCGGAGGAGGACTTCACCGCGCTGGCGGACCGGGCCCGTGCCGCCCTGGCCGACCCGGGGGCGAAGACCGCCGCACGTGACGGTTACGCGGAGTCGCGGGTGGAGCTGAAGAAGCTGCGGCGTGAACTCGCCGACCTGGAGACCGAGCAGCGGTGGACCGAACAGCGCAGCGACAACATCCCGGAGCGCCTGCACGTCGCCCGCCGGATCCTCGCCGACGCCGCGGGGCTGTCGATCGAGGACCTGCCGTTCGTCGGCGAACTCGTCGACGTGGCGACCGAGTACGAGCCCTGGCGAGAGGCGTTCAACCTGGCCCTGGGTGGTTTCGCCACCACGATGCTCATCGACGCCGACGACCTGCCCCGTTTCCGGGCGGCGGTGGACTCCGTCCGCACCGACGTGCGGCTGCGCTACGAGGGCGTGCACACCGGGTTCACCCGGCGGTCCGGCCTGGACCCCCAGTGCCTGCCGGGACGGCTCGACTACCGTGACACCGCCTTCACCGGATGGCTGCAGGACCGGCTGGAACGCCAGTTCGGGTTCTACTGTGTCGACTCCGCCGACGGCCTGGCGGCCCGGCAGCCGGCGCTGACGATCACCGGCCAGGTGTCGCAGGGCGACCGGGGTGCCCACGGCGGGCACGGCGGACGCAATGTGCTGGGATTCTCGAGCCGGCGACGGCTCGAGGAACTGGCCGGGGAGGTGTCCGCGCTGCGGGAGCAGGTCCGCGCGGCCGAGGAGGTCGAGCGCCGGGCGGGTGCCGGGCTCGACGAGCTCGACGCCCGCCACGCCGCCTACACACGGGTGACGGACGTGACGTGGGACGAGATCGACGTGGACACCGTGGAGCAGGAACGGGACCGGTGGGCCGGGGTGATCGCCGAGATCACCGACGGCAACCCGGAGATCTCCGACCTGCAACGCCAGATCGCCGACCTGAAGACGAAGGTCACCCGGTTGCAGGAGAGCACCGGCCGGGCCAAGGGTGAGCAGGAACGCCTGGCCAGGCAGTGGGCCGACACCGTCGACGAGGTCGACGCGGCGCAGGAGGCCCTCGACGTCGCGGAGAGCGAGGGACGTTCACTCGGCGACGCCCAGGCGTCCTACCTGAACGAGCGTTTCGACCCGCCGGCGGATGCCGCGGCGGGCACCACCGGTTCCCGGCTGGCGCGGTTCGACGCCGCCCTGGACACCGCGTCCCGCCGGCTCGAGGACGACCGTGCGGCCGCCCAGGCCACGGTGGCGGAGCAGCGCGAGACGCTGCGTCGGACGATGGAGAGCTTCCTCGACACCTGGCCGAACCCCACGCTGCGCGCCGACCCGGACACCTCCCTGAAGGACTTCGAGCGGATCCTGGAGGACCTGGAGACCAGCGGCCTGCACGAGCTGGAGGGGGAGTGGCGCAACAGTCTGCTGACCCTGTCCGGCAATGACCTGACCAACCTGGACTCCACCCTGGGACGTTCACTGCGTGAGATCCGGGAGCGGATCGAACCGATCAACCGCATCATGGAGAACCTGCCGTTCTACGACGACGACCACCGGCTCCAGATCGTCCCGCGGGAGAACCAGTCGGAGGTGCGGCGACGGTTCCGCAAGGACCTGCGTGACGTGCGACGTCTCATCGAGGACGCCACCGGGGACGGGGAGCGCGAGCAGGCCTACGAGCGCATGGCGCGGGTGATCAACCGGATCCGCCGCGACGCCCCGGACTTCGCCGGCCTGGTCGACGTGCGCAACCACGTGCGTGTCAGCGCGGAGAAGATCCACGCGGAGACCAAGGAGCATGCCGCCCTCTACGACCACATCGGGGAGAAGTCCGGTGGTGAGTCGCAGGAGCTGATCGCCTTCATCGTCGGCGCGGCCCTGCGCTACCAGCTCGGTGACGCCGACGCGGAGCGGCCACGGTACGCCCCGGTGTTCCTGGACGAGGCGTTGATCAAGGCGGACGCGCACTTCACCAAGCGCGCGATCGGCGCCTGGCGCGGGCTGGGCTTCCAGCTGGTCATCGGGGCACCGAACGACAAGTACAGCGCGATCGAACCGCATGTCGACGTCGAGTACGACATCCTCAAGGACACGCAGGGCCGCTCATGGGCGAAGCCGAAGGTGGCGCTGGCGGTCTAGTCGTCGCCTGCCGGCGGCGTCGTGGGGTGTCGTGGGGAGCGGCCTCACCGGGCCGTGAACGTCCTCACCGAGAGTGCGCAGACCACCACCGCGACGACGGCGATGACGCCGTTCGTCACCGCGGCGGCGGTCGTCACCTCGGCGAAGTCGGACAGGGACACCACGACATCCAGCAGGATCAGCATCGTGCCGAGGAACAGCAGTGTCACGTGGCCGAGCACCCCGCCGACGCGGACGAGGCGGCACAGCCACGCCGCCCCGACGAGCAGTGGGCCGACGACGAGGGAGACCAGGAACACCGGCCGGTACCCGGGGGTCGTCCTACTGCTGGGTGGTGTTGACGATGTAGAGGTCGCAGGGTGCCTCGGCGGCGACCTTGCGGGCGATGCTGCCGAGGATCCGCGAGATGCCCTGGACGTGCTTGTTGCCGACCACGATGGTGTCGGCGTGGAGCTTCTCCGCCTGGAGCACCAGCACGTCGGCGGGCGCCCCCTCCACCGCGGAGGCGTGGACCGTCACCGACGGGTACGCCTCCTGCAGGACGGCGGCGACGGAGTCGGCGACCTCCTGTGCGGCGCGGGCGTACCCGTCGGTGAGCTTCTGGTAGGCCGTCGAGGTGCCCGGGCCCATGTTGTTGCTCTTAGCCACCTGCAGCGGCAGAGAGGCACCGATGCTGTACGCGGAGAACACGTGCAGTTCCGCGCCGACGCCGTCGGCCAGCTCCGCAGCCTTCTGGGCGGCGGCCAGGGCCGTCTGGCTGGAGTCGACCCCGGTCACAATTGTCTTCGTCATCGAGTGCCTTTCAGAGAGGTGTCGCGGACCCTGCGGTGGTCCATGTCCCGGCAGTGTAGCGTACCGCGCCCGGTCAGCGGTGGGTGGTGTGCACGATGTACAGGTCGCAGGGCGCTTCGGCGGCGACCTTGCGGGCGACACTGCCGAGGATCCGGGAGAACCCCTGCATGTGCTTGTTGCCGACCACGATCAGCTCCGCCGACAACGTCCGTGCCTGGTGCGAGAGCACCTCGGCCGGGGTACCTTCCTGCGCGGAGGAGACGATGGTCAGCTCCGGGTGCGCCTCCCGGAGGACGGCGGCGACCGCCTCGGCGACGTGCTCTGCGGCACGGGCCTGCCCCTCGGTGAGGTGCTGGTAGGCCGCGGAGGTGGACTGCCCCTGCTCCTTGATCTTGAAGGACTGCAGGGTGTCGGCGGTGCTGACACTGTACGCGGAGACGATGTGGAGTTCGGCGCCGAGACCTTCCGCCAGTTCCGCGGCTTTACCGGCGGCGTTGAGCGCGGTCTGGCTGGAATCCACGCCGGTGACGATCGTCCTGGTTCGGCTGGTCATCGCGTGCCTTTCTGGTCGTCGGCAGCTGCCGGGTCAGTGGGGTCGGTGGCAACGGTGGCGACGGTGGCCCCGGTATCTCCGGTTTCCCCGGCGCCCGCAGCGGCGGGCTCGGTCTCGGTGGAGTGCAGGGCCTCCTCGGCCCGGTCCATCATTTTGGGCCGGCGGACGGCCTGCCAGATGGCGAAGCCGATGGAGGCCAGGGTCAGGATGCCGAGGACCAGCGGGATGGGCTCGAGCATCCAGGTGAAGCTGCCGTTGTTGATGATCATCGCGCGGCGGAAGCCGCTCTCGGCGATCGGCCCGAGGATCACGCCGATGATCAGCGGGGCGAGCGGGAAGCCGCCCTTGACCATGATGTAGCCCAGGATCGCCGCGAGGAACATGACCAGCACGTCGAAGATGCTGGAGCGCATCGCGTAGGAGCCGACCACGGCCAGGACGATGACGGAGGGCCAGAGCAGTCGCGGCGGGACGGACTCGATGAGCTTCACCCAGAAGGTGGTGCCGAACCAGCCGAGGACCAGCAGGACCAGGTAGACCATTGCGAAGCCGATGAACAGGCCGTAGATCAGGTCGGGGCTGCCGGAGAACAGGGTCGGTCCCGGCTGCAGGCCGTGGACGGTCAGGGCGCCGATCAGCACTGCGGAGGTCACGTCGCCGGGGATGCCGAGGGTCAGTGTGGGAACCAGGGCACCGGCGGTGCCGGCGTTCTTCGACGACTCCGCGGCGGCGATGCCGCGGGGATCGCCCTTGCCGTACCGGGACTTGTCCTTGGCGGCGCGCTTGGACTCGTTGTAGGCGACGAAGGAGCTGATGTCGCCACCCACACCCGGGATGATGCCGATGACGAAGCCGATGGCGGACCCCAGGATGCTGGAGGGTGCGAGTTTGCGCAGCCAGGCAGGGGTGGCGCGGAACTTCTCCGGCTTCATCTTCAGGTTCAGCTTCGTCAGCCGTTCGACCTGGAGGAAGGCCTCGGAGACGGCGAAGAGGCCGATCATCAGCGGGATGAAGGAGATGCCGGAGATCAGGTCGGAGTTGCCGAAGGTCAGGCGCGGGAAGCCCTGGATGGTGTCGAGACCGATCATGGCGATGCCCAGGCCCAGGAAGCCGGCGATGAGCCCCTTGACCATACGGCCTTCGGAGATCGAGGCGATGATGGTCAGTGCGAACAGGGCGAGCATGAAGTTCGCCGAGGAACCGAAGCCCAGGGCGAAGTCGGCGATGACGGGGGAGAAGAAGGCGAGCAGGAGCACGCCGATGAAGCCGCCGACACAGGACGCCAGCACCGAGATCTTCAGTGCCTGGACACCCTTGCCGGCCACGGTCATGGCGTGGCCGTCGGCGACACTGGCCGCGGATGCCGGTGTTCCCGGTGTTCGGATCAGGATCGCGGGGATGGACCCCGCGTACACGGCGCCGCCGTAGATGCCCAGCAGCAGCATCATGCCGGCCAGCGGTTCCAGGGCGAAGGTGAAGGGGAGCAGCAGCGCCACTCCGACGGTGGCGGAGATGCCGGGGAGGGCACCGACCACCATGCCGATCAGGACGCCCAGTACCAGCATGATCATGACCTGGACATCGGCGACGGCACCGAGGCCGTCCATCCAATTACTCATGGCAGAATCCCTTCGATGACACCGGAGGGCAGGTAGACCCCCAGGGCTGCGGTGAACAGGTAGTAGACGGCGACGGAGACGAGGACCGGCACGAGGATGAGCCGGACGATGCTGCGCACGCCCATGATCAGCAGGCCGAGGACCATGAAGGCCAGGGTGGACAGCATGAACCCGAGCGGCGTCATGAGCAGGGCGTAGACCACCCCGACGACGACGATGAGGACGGTGCGCAGGCGCGTGCCCTCTTCAGGCAGGAAGGTGTTGCGTTCGGAGTTGAACAGCAGCATGATGCCGAGGATCACCAGGGCACCGCCGATCAGGCGGGGCAGTGCGGCGGTCCCGGGGTCCTCCGGTTGGCCGGGTTCTGGGAACCCGAAGGCGAGGAACAGGAGTACCGCCCCGAGCGCGGTGACGATCACCGCGATGATCCGGTCACCGAGCAGTGAACCGCCCTGCGGTTGCTGTGTGGTCTCCTGCGGGAGGTCGGTGGGTGTGGACATCATTCTCCTCCCAGCCCGGCTTCGTCGACGACGGACCGGTAGCGGTCGTATTCCTCGGCGAGGAAGGCGTCGAATTCGCTGGCGTCCTTGTATTCCTGGGTGAAGCCCAGGTTGTCCATGTAGTCGCTGAAGCCCTGGGACTCGCGTGCCTCGTTGAAGCACCGGTTGAGCTCCTCGATGTCCTCGTCGGAGGTGTCCGCCGGGGCGAACAGCCCGAGGATGGCGTAGCTGGTCCAGTCCATGCCGACTTCCTTGAGGGTCGGCACACCGGGGAGGATGTCCTCCAGCCGTTGGTCACCGGCGATGGCCAGTGCCCGAAGCTGTCCGGCCTCCACGAACGGTGCGATCTCGGCGGCGCCGACGGCGACGGCCTTGGTCTCGTGGCCCATCACCGCCTGCAGCGCACCGGCCGCACCGCCGTAGGGGACGTTGCGGATGTTGGGCTGGTCGGCTTCCTGGGCGAGCCCGGCGAAACCGATGTGGTAGATCGACCCGGTGCCGGAGCTGGCCATGGTGACGTCCTCGTCGGTGGTCAGCAGTTCCTCGATGCTCTCGATGTCGGAGTTCGGGGGCACGCCGTAGGCGATGGGCTGCTCGCTGTACTGCATGATGCCCCGGATGTCGTCCGGTCCCACGGGGGACACACCCAGGTGGGGCAGGATGGACAGCTCGATGGACGCCGACCCGATGGTGTTGCCGTCGGGCGTGGACGAGGCGGCGGACTGGAACCCCACGGTGCCGGAGCCGCCTGTCTCGTTACGGATGATGATCTCCCTGCCGCAGGTCTCCTGGGCGTAGACGGCGAGCTGCCGGGACGTCCCGTCCGCGGAACCGCCGGGGTTGAAGGGGACGACGAGATTCAGCGGCGGGCGTCCGGAGGAGGATTCTCCGGCGGAATCGTCGTCAGTGCTGCAGGAGGTCAGTGCCAGGGCACTGATCATCGTGAGCGCGGCGATGGCTGTGGGCGCTCTCCTGCTCCTGCTTCGTCGTGGTCGGATCTGGGTCCTCATGCACGGCTCCTGTGGTTTGAACGTCTATCGCAACGGCCGTCCGTCCCAGGTGTTCGCTGTGCGCACGTCCGTTCGCTTTACGCCTGAAACTTACCCCATGCAAAGTGTCAGGTACAACATCGCGGGAATAACGCGATGTAGATCACATCGAGCCGCGTGTGCGGCCGGTGAGATGTCCCGTGTCAGCGCCGGGGAGATCTCTCGACGTCGACCGTCGTCGCGCCGAGGATTCGCCCATTCGGCTGGATCTCGATGAGGTGCGGCCCCGGGTGGATCGTGCGGATCGAGACATGGCCGAAGGTATGGCGGCGCGAGAACTCCACAGGTTCGCCTGCCGGGAGGTCACGGACGGCGAGCTTGAAGACTTTCCCGGACTTCACCCTGCGCGTGCCCTGGTAATGCACCAGGTAGTCGACCGCGGCCCTCGTCGGGGAGGACGCCTGCAGTGTGAAGGAGATCGTGGTGCTGTCGCCGATGCCGATCGTCGACGGGGTGCAGGTGAGGTTCGTCAGCGTGACCGGCGCGTCGTGGTCGAACCCGAGGACGGCCAGCGCGTCCGGGTCCCCGCGTTTGACCAGGGTCCGCAGTCCGTGGCGCACCACGTAGTCGCCGTGGGTGGAGGTCCGCGCCCACCGTCGGGCGGTGTCCACGGCGAGTTCGGGGTGGTCCTTGCTCACGTCGTTGAGGTGGTTGGCCACCGACCGCCGGACGTAGAGGGAGTCGTCGTCGAACAGCGCATCGAGCAGCGCCAACGTATCTGACGGATCCTCGATGAAGCGGTACAGCCGCCCCGCCCAGGGGAGCCGTGGGCGGGTCCCCTCGGAGACCAGGCGCCGGACGTGCTCGTCCGGGCTCGTGGCCCATGCCCGCAGCTGGTCCATCGTCACGTCGTGGTGGGCCTCCAGGAACGGACGGACCGCGAACTCCGCGGTGTAGCGGGACGTCAGGGACCCCAACAGGGGAAGGGCGAGGTCAGGGCGGTCGAGCATCTCCGCCGCGATGTACTCGGTGAGCGGCATCGTCGTCCACCCCTGGAGGACGGCGTTGCCGGTGCGGTCGTCGTGTGCGACCGCATCGTGGATCACCCGGGCGGCGTCGTCGGGCGATGACGGCAGCGTGGCCGCGAGGGCGTCGGCGATCCAGGACACCCGGGCCTTCAGCTCCATGCCGTCCAGCCCGGACACGGCCTGCCGCTGGAAAGCGGCACTGTCGAAGGAGGTCGAGACCGCCGACAACGCGCCGGCGAGCCGTCCGACCAGTTGCGGCGAGATGTCGTCCTTGAGTCCGGCCATCCTGAATCTCCTCCGGGTCGTGGAGCGCCGGCAGGGCGGTGTCCTGCGACACCGGCAGACCGAGGGGAGCGGCCATGAGGCGCCCGTCGTCCCACCAGACTAGTGGGGCCGGCGCAGGGACGTCGATGCGTTCCGGGCCGACAGGTAACGCGCGAGTCGCCGTCTGTCATGTCGACACTCCGAAATGATACGAAACCCATTCATTTCATCATGCAGGTGATCTGGATTGGGTGTCACACTGTCACGCGCTGCCCCGCGTACCAGTTCAGCGCCGTCCACAGTGCGCCCACCGCGCCGACGGCAACAAGGACCAGCGCAGTCGTCGGTAGCCCGGCTGCGACCCCGAGCGCCCCGGCGACCGGGTAGGTGACCAGGAAGCAGGCGTGCGACAGGGAGAACTGCGCGGCGAACAGGGCGGGGCGGGTGGCCTCGGTGCTGTTCTTCTGCACGATCTTCGACGAGGGGGTCAGCATCAGCGACGTCGAGGCACCCTGCAGGAACCAGAGGAACAGCAGCGGCCACCAGGCGTCCGCATCCACGGCGACAGGAATCACCACCGCGATCAGCGCCAGGACCACCAGAGAACCCACGGCACCGCAGAGCATCGCGGTGGTGTCGGCGATTCGGCGCAACAACCACGGCACAGTCACCGCGACGATCATCGAGCCGGCACCGAATACGCCCAACGTCACCGCCAGAGCAGTGTCGTCGCGGCCCATGCTCCCGCGGACCAGGACCACGGTGTTGACGATGACCATCGCCTGGACCGCGGCGACGGTGAGGTTGACCCCCTGCAGCCCGCGCAGTTGGCGTACCCGGAGGAACAGGCGGGCACCACCGGTCAGCCGGGTCAGGAACGGCTCGCGGGGGACCTGCGCAACCCGGGGCAGCCGGGACCGGACCACCAGCAGCGCAGAGCCCAGGAAACCGGCCACCGTCCCGAGGAACAGGTTGTTGTAACTGACCACGGTCAGTAGTGCGGCGGCCAGGACCGGACTGACCACGGACTCCAGGTCGTAGGCGAGCCGGGACAGTGACAGCCCGCGGGTGTAGTCGTCCTCGTCGGTGAGCACGGAGGGGATGACCGCCTGGAACGCCGGGGTGAAGGTGGCCGACGCCGACTGCAGGACGAAGATCAGCACGTAGATCTGCCAGGTCTGGTCCACGACCGGGAGGCACAGGGCGACGCCGGCGCGGACGATGTCGGTGGCCACCAAGAGGGGCTTGCGCGGTAGGCGTGCGGTGAGTGCGGCGGTGACCGGGGAGACGGCGACGTAGGCGACCATCTTGATCGTCATCGCGGTGCCCAGCACCGCGCCGGCACTGTCGCCGGCGATGTCGAAGGCCAGCAGGCCCAGGGCGACGGTCAGCAGGCCGGTACCCAGCAGGGCGGTGACCTGGGCACAGAACAGGCGGCGGAAGGCGGTGTGGGCCAGTACGGTCGCCATGACGCTAGGTCGCTGATCCGTGGTGGTGCGGCGGGGACTGTCCGTTGGAGACCGTGTGCTCGGCCTGTTTGACTGCCTCGCTGACCAGGTTGAAGACGTGCTCGTCGGCGAGCCGGTACCAGACCCGGGTGCCGTCCTGGCGGGTGGTGACCACCCGGGCCATCCGCAGGCGCGCCAGGTGCTGGGAGACCCCGGAGGCGGACTTGCCGACGATGTCGGCCAGATCCCCGACGGAGAGCTCGCCGTGCCGGTGCAGGGACAGGACGACCCGGACCCGGGTGGGGTCGGCGAGGAGGGAGAAGACCTCGGCGGCGAGTTCGACGTAGTCCGAGTGCGGGTCGAGGCCGCATAGTTTATTATCTTCGTGCATACGCAGATAGTAACACGATGCGGCTCCCGGGGGAGTCGTGCCGCATCGTTGCCGGTCAGGACCGGCCGAGGAACCGTCCGGTACTCGCCTCCGGTGCGAGGTCGAGCCGGCGGAGCAGCTGGGCGTTCAACGCGACGACGACGGTGGACGCGGACATGAGGACCGCACCGACGCTCATCGGCAGCACGAAACCGACCGGTGCCAGGACACCTGCCGCGAGAGGCACGGAGACGAGGTTGTAGCCGGCGGCCCACCAGAGGTTCTGGGTCATCTTGCGGTACGTGGCCCGGGAGAGCTCGAACACCGAGAGCACCGAGCGGGGGTCGGAGGAGGCCAGGATGACCCCGGCCGAACCGATCGCCACGTCCGTACCGGCACCGATGGCGATACCGACGTCGGCCTGGGCGAGCGCGGGGGCGTCGTTGACCCCGTCACCGACCATCGCGACCTTCCGGCCCTCACCCTGCAGCTCGGCGACCTTGGCCGCCTTGTCCTCCGGGCGTACCCCGGCGAAGACGCGGTCGATGCCGAGCTCCCGGGCGACGGTGTCCGCCACGGCCTGGGCGTCGCCGGTGATCATCACCACCTGGGCGCCGACGGCGTGGAGGGCGTCGACCGCGTCGCGGGACTCCGGACGGATCTCGTCGGCCAGCCGCAGCGCACCGATCACCTCACCGTCGGACAGGACGTGGAGGATGATCGCACCCTGCCCACGCCACGTGTCGGCGACCGGAAGTTCGTCGGCGGCGCGCTGTTCAAGCAGGTAGGGGCCGCCGACCTCGACCGTCCCGTCGCCGACGGTCGCCGACACTCCCACGGCCGGGGAGGACGAGAAGTCACGTGCACCCGGCACGTCCAGGGCGCGTTCCCGGGCGGCACGGGTGATCGCCCGGGCCAGCGGATGCTCACTGTCGGCCTCCGCAGCGGCGGCGAGCGCGAGGACCTCGTCCTCACTGTGACCGCCGGGACCGCCGGGACCGCCGGCGGCTTCGACGCCGGTGACGGTGGGCTCGCCCTTGGTGAGGGTGCCGGTCTTGTCGAAGAGCACGGCATCGACCGAGCGCATGGATTCGAGCGCGAGCCGGTCCTTGACCAGCACACCGCCACGGGCGGCGCGTTCGGTCGCGATCGAGACGACCAGTGGGATCGCCAGTCCCAGGGCGTGCGGGCAGGCGATGACGAGGACGGTGATGGTACGCACGACTGCTTCGTCGGGCAGGCCGAGCGACGACCAGACGACGGCGGTGACGACCGCCGCGCCGAGCGCGAACCAGAACAGCCACCCGGCCGCCGTGTCGGCGAGCCGCTGGGCGCGGGACGACGCCTCCTGGGCATCGGTGACGAGCTTGCGGATACCGGCCAGGGCGGTGTCGTCGCCGATGGCCGTGACCTCGACGCGGAGCCCGGAATCGGTGGCGATGGTGCCGGCGACGACGTCGTCACCGGTGCCGCGGCGCACCGTCCTCGACTCGCCGGTGACCATCGACTCGTCCATCGACGCGGACCCGTCGACGATCCGTCCGTCGGCCGGCACCGACGCGCCGGGCCGGACGATCACGACGTCACCGACGGCGAGTTCTGCGGGGGAGACCGTCACGACCGTGTCGCCGTCGATGCGCTCGGCCTCGTCGGGCAACAAGGCGGCGAGGGAGTCCAGTGCCGAGGTGGTCTGGGCCAGGGAACGCATCTCGATCCAGTGGCCCAGCAGCATGATGACCACCAGGAGGCCGAGTTCCCACCAGAAGTCCAGCTGGTGGCTGAGCAGGTGCAGGCTGGAGCCCCAGGAGGCCAGGAACGCCACGGTGATCGCCAGGGCGATCAGCAGCATCATGCCCGGCCGGCGGGAACGGATCTCGCCGACCCCGCCGGTCAGGAACGGCCACCCTCCCCAGAAGTACATGACCGTGCCCAGGACCGGGGAGACCCAGCGGACCCACTCCGCGTCGGGTAGTCCGTAGCCGATGAGGTCGGCGAACATGGTGTTGAACGCGACGACCGGGACGGCCAGGACGAGCATGATCCAGAAGAGCCGACGGAACTGGCCGACATGGTCGCCGTGGCCTGCGTGGCCTGCGTGGCCGCCGTGGTCGTGGTCTCCATGATTCTCGTGGCTGTGGTGGTCGTGCTCTGTGTGAATGTCGTGGCCCTCGTGACCCTCGTGGTCGTGGTGGGGGTGGTGTTGTGTGTGGTGGGCGTGGTGGGCGTGGTTCTCGTTCATCTCCGGTCCATTTCTTCCCGGCCTGGCCTGGTGCTCATCCGCTGACCGGGAGGCTGACTGTCTCCCGCTGTCGATGTCTCGTCCGTGGTCTATGGTTCGCGGTCGTCTGGCTGCCTCAGTCGACCTCAGGCTGCGTTGGCGTACCTGTCGGGATCCGCGTCGAACCGCGGTCCGCACCCGGCACAGCAGAACCAGTACCGCTGGCCCTGGTGGTCGCGGTAGAGCCCGGCTGCCTCTGCGTCGGCCTTCACGACCGGGGTACCGGCCATGACCGGGCATTCGGCCATCTCCGGTATCTCCGGCATCTCCGGCACAGTGCTCGTCGGGGCAGTATCGGCGTCGGCCGCGTGGCCGTGTCCGCAGGAGCATCCTCCGCCGGCGGTGGCTGACGTGTCGGTGAGGGTGAGGTTGCCGTGGGTGGTCATGGGGTGGTCCTGTTCTTGGTAGGTGATCGTTGACCGGTGCTTACGCACACCACCAGAGTATACCCCATGGGGGTATATGTACACGGCTGGACGCGCGGCGGTCACGATAGTCGGGTAACCGCCGCCGGACGACCGTCGGTACCGAGACCTGCTCAGCGCCTTGGCTGCCAGCCTGTCCTCTCTGCCGCGCGGAACAGCGAGACCCACTGCTCCGCCGTGAGGTCGCGGGGGAGCGCTGCACGCCGGAGGCCCTCTGCGCGGAGCCACCCCTGCAGCGACGACGAGGCCTTCTTTCCGCCGAGGGCCCGGCCAACCATGTCGTGGAGACCGCGGCCCCTGCCGGTGAAGACGGCATGGACGAAAGCGCGGTAGGCGGACCCGGCTTCATGGGGGAGGAGGGGAGTGGTCCGCCGGTCCACGGTCATCAGACCGGCATCGACGCCGGGGCTCGGGGTGAAGGCGCTGCCGGGGATTCGCTCGTGCATGGCGAAGGTGTACCAGGGCCACCACTGTGCGGTCATCATCGTCGCGCCGCCGATTCCGGCACGGCGACGGGCGACCTCCCACTGGACCACGAGGACGGCACGCGTCCATCCCGGCGCATGGAGCAGCTTGCGCAGGACCGCTGTCGTGATGTGGAACGGTAGGTTACCGACGATCACATGGGGGTGGGACGGAAGCCGGTAGGCCAGGAAGTCGCCGGTGATGAGAGTCGTGTCGGGCAGTTTCCCGGTCAACCGTTTGACCTGCTTCGGGTCGATCTCGATCCCCGTCAGTGGTCGTTGGAGGCGGGTGAGTGGTCTGGTGAGCGCACCAGCGCCCGGGCCGATCTCGATGATCGGTCCGTCGGTGTCGTCGACCAGCGCAATCACATCGTTGATAATCGTGCGGTCGGTAAGGAAGTTTTGGCCGTACTCGTGTCGGCCGCTGTGATAGGTCGGCATTGTGTTCAGGAACTCCGGATGATCGAACTGATCCGGGCAGACGAGAAGCGCCACCCGGCTGATGCTGCGGAGCGGCGGAGGGCCTGTCGTGGTGAGGCCGCGCCGCTAGAAGGCGCGGATCCTCGTCACTGCTATTCCCAGGGAACACATGGCGGTCATCCTAACAGAACTGGTGACTACCTGGCCGCGGTCTCGCACATCATCTCCAACAGCGCCGTCGCCGCAGGCCCGGGGTTGAAGTCGCTCCACGCCAGGTACTGGACCCGCGACGGCCCGTCGGACATCTCCAGGACCACCACGTCCGCGTCAACGGGGACGGCGTCGCGGGACAGCAGGGCGACGGCCAGGCCCTGCCGGACGATCTCCAGCATGAACGCGGTGTCCACCGACTCGAACGCGACGTCGCGGCCCAGGCCGGCGGCGCGGAACGCTACGTCGGACTGGGCCCGGCCCGGGGAGTCGACCGGGAAGTCCACGAACGATTCACCGTCCAGGTCCGCCAGCGCTATACTGTCGCGCCCGGCGAGCCGGTGGGTCGTGCCGACTACCGCCACGAGATCCTCGCGGAGCAGCTCACGGCTCGCCACCCCCTGCGGCGGCTCTCCGGTCGGCAGGCCGAGCACGGCGACGTCCATCGACCCGGACCGAATCGCGGTGATGAACTCGTCGCTGCCGCCGCCGAGCAGCCGGACCCGCACCTCCGGGTGGGCACGTCGGAACCGGCCGAGGACCGCGGGCACGTTGAGGGCGGTGACCGTGGGGATTACCCCGACGGTGACCGTGCCGCAGATCCGTCCGGCGGCTGCCGCGGCGTCGGCGGCGGCACGCTCCGCGGCGTCCAGGCTCTCCTGGGCGGACGGCAGGAACGCTGTCCCGGCGGCGGTGAGCTCCACCCGCCGGCTGGTGCGGGCGAACAACGACACACCGAGTTCGTGTTCCAGTGTCTTGATCTGGTGGCTCATCGCCGACTGCACGATATGGCAGCGTTCCGCGGCGCGGGTGAAGTTGCGGGTCTCGGCGACGGCCAGGACGTACCTCAGTTGCTGCAGTTCCATGGATCAATCATGAATCATGATCGATGGAATGAAAAACATGTGTTGGACTCATGGGTGAATTCGCCCGACGATGGTTTCCATGACAACGACAACCGTCCACCAGCCACACTCCCCGCCGGGTACCCCACCACCGGCGATGGGCACCGCACGGGTGGGCTGGACCGCACTGACCGCGGTGACGCCCGCGGTGTGGGGGACCACCTACATCGTGACCACGCACATGCTGCCCGACGGCCACCCGCTGTTCGCCGCGATGATGCGGGCCCTTCCCGCCGGCCTGATCGCCCTGGCCCTGGCCCGGACACTGCCGAGCGGATCCTGGTGGTGGAAGAGCCTGGTGCTCGGCACCCTGAACATGGCCGCGTTCTTTCCACTGCTGTTCCTCACCGCCCAGCACCTGCCCGGCGGCGTCGCGGCCACACTGAACGCCTCCCAGCCCATCGTCGTCGCCGTCCTCGCCGTGGTGATCCTGCACGAGAAGCTCTCGGTCTGGCGGCTGGGGTGGGGGACCGTCGGTGTCGGCGGCGTCGCCCTGGTCGTGCTCGGCCCCGGGGCCGGGCTGGACCTCGTCGGCCTGCTGGCAGGGGTCGGTGCCGCGGCGTCGATGGGCACCGGCGTGGTGCTCACCAAGAAGTGGGGACGCCCCGACGGCGTCAGCGCGACCGCACTGGCCGGGTGGCAGCTCACCGCGGCCGGACTGGTGCTGCTGGGCCCGGCCCTCGTCGTCGACGGGGTACCCGCGGACATCGACGGCACGGCGGTGGCCGGCTACCTCTGGCTCGGACTGGTCGGCGGCCTGATGACCTACGTCATCTGGTTCTCCGGCATCCGACGTCTCCCCGTCACCGCGACCGCACTGCTGGGGCTGCTGTCCCCGTTGGTGGCCGCGGTGCTGGGAGCGGTCGTCGCCGGGGAGTCACTCAGCCCCGTCCAGCTGACCGGGTTCGCCCTGGCGCTGTCGGCCATGCTGGCCGGCCAGCTCAGCCCGCCGCGGACGAGGAACGAAAACACGAAGAACACGAAGAACACGAAAAACACTAGGGAAGGAACCACCACATGAACATCGTCGTCATCGGAGCAACCGGAATGGCCGGCAGTGCGATCGTCGCCGACGCCGCCTCCCGCGGACACCACGTCACCGCGGTGTCGCGGGGCGGGCAGGGCACAGACACCGTCCACGACCACGACCACGTCACCGCCGTTGCCCTGGATGTCGCAGCCACAGACGCGACGGACCACCTGACCCGGATCCTCGCCGACGCGGACGCAGACATCGATGCCGTCGTGCTCGCCGTACGGCCGGCACCGGGGTCGGAGCACCTCATGGCGTCGATGACCGCCGCCGTCCTCGACGCGGCAGGACGCGCCGGGATCCGTGTGGTGGTCGTCGGTGGCTCGGCACCGTTGCGCTCACCGGACGACCCGGACCGCCTGGTCATCGACGACACCCGGTACATCCCCGAAGCCTGGCGGCCGATCGCCGGCGCAAGCCTGGACCAGTTCCGGGTGTGTCTGGAGCACCCGCGCGCCCGGTGGACCTACCTCAGCCCGCCGGCGGTCTTCGCGCCGGGGGAGGACACCGGTGGGTACCGGCGCGGAACCACCACCTTGCTCACCGACGAGCATGGACAGTCCCGTGTCACTCCGGCCGACCTGGCGTTGGCCGTCGTCGACGAGATCGAGGAGCCAGGCGATGACCCGCACATCACCGTCGTCGGACGTTGAACCGACGGGCGTGTTCGCCCCGCCACTGCGCCTGCTCACCCTCGGCCTGTTGATCTCCGTCGGCATCACCTCCGGCGCGCTGGTGTGGGTCGGAGGATCGATGCTGCAGAGCCGACGCGGGATGTGACAGGGGACCGGTACCCGCCGGAGGGACCCGGTGGTGGGGCTGGTCGTCCTGGCGACGGCCGTCTGCGCACTCGTCGTGGTGCCGTTGGCGTTGAGGGTGCGTACGACGGGGAGTCGTGGTCCGGTAGGTCAGGAGTGCCAGGTGTGGCTCCCGTGGAGGGGGTGAATACCTCGCGGGGAAGTGGATCTAACGGCGGACGAGGCGGGAGGCGTTGTTGACCACGGCGCCGCCGTCGGTGATCTGCCACTGGTATTCGACACTGACCCCCGGAATCCTGGCCGCCCTCTGGACGTCGTTCTTGAGCAGGTGCTCGACCGAGTTCAGGACCGCGACGGTCGTCGAGGGGCCGGACGTGCTGAGAACCAGGTCGGCCCCGGCCCCGGCCAGGTCGCCGGAAGGCGTCGCCGCGAGGACCCGAACCGTCACCGGGTCGATGTAGATCCGTCCGGACGGGATGGGGTTCAGTCGTCGGCCTCACCTGTCGCCTAGGAGCGGAGCCGCTACGGTATCGTGCACATCGACACAGGCACCGGCGGCACCGGGAACCACGACGAGCCCCCTCGTCGCCCGGGAACGCGCCGACATCGGCGTGCTCGACGTGCACGACCACCAACCCGACGGGACGATCGAGTGACCGGTACCACGCCCACAGGCACCAACCGCAAGGACGACCACGTCCGGCTGGCCGAAGAATTGACCACCCGGACACCTGCGGCAACGCCCACCGGTGGCTTCCACGACCTGCGCTTCATGCACCACAGCTTCAACGGGCTCGCCCGCGACACCGTCGACATCTCCACCACCGTGACCGGGACACACTGGCCGGTGCCGTTCTACATCAACGCCATGACCGGCGGCAGCGAGAAGACCGGACAGATCAACGCCGACCTCGCCCGTGCCGCGGCCTCGGCCGGGGTGGCTATGGCGAGCGGCTCGGTCAGTGCGGCCCTGCGTGACCCCGCGCTGGAACCGACGTTCCGCACCGTCCGGGACAACGCACCGGAGGCCTTCCTCTTCGCCAATGTCAGCCCCGAAGTCACCGTGGACCAGGCACGTCGCGCGGTGGACCTGCTGGACGCCGACGCCCTGCAGATCCACGTCAACCCCGCACAGGAACTGGTGATGCCCGAGGGCGACCGCGACTTCCGCCCGTGGCTCGACCGCATCGCCGACATCGTCGCTGGGGTGGACGTGCCGGTGGTCGTCAAGGAGGTCGGCTTCGGGCTCAGCCGCGAGACCGTCTCCGAGCTGTCGGACCGGGGCGTGGGCACCGTGGACGTCAGCGGGCGGGGCGGCACCAACTTCATCGACATCGAGAACCACCGGCGGCCACGCCAGGAGTACAGCTACCTGTCGGGGTGGGGACAGACCACGGCGGAGTGCCTGCTGGACACACTGCACGGCGGGCGCCCGGTGCCGGAGGTCGAGGTGCTGGCCTCCGGTGGCGTACGCACCCCGCTGGACGTGGTCCGGGCCCTGGCGCTCGGCGCCGGGGCGGTGGGCGTCAGCGGGCACTTCCTGCACATCCTCGTCGACGACGGGCCGGACGCCCTGGCCGAGGAACTGACGGCCTGGGCCGAGCAGGTCCGCACGCTGATGACCCTGCTCGGGGCGGCGGACGTCGCCTCCCTGGCCGCGACCGACATCCTGGTCACCGGGGAGACCGCCGAGTTCGCCGGGCTACGCGGCGTGGACCTGCAGGCGCTGGCGCACCGGAGCGCGGCGTCTGGCGCGTAGCAGGACAGCAGCAGAACGGCAGCGGGACGGTGGCTGGATCACACGGTCCCGGCGGCGATCACGGTGGCGATCGCATCGCGTGAGGTGGTCAGCGCCTCGATCGATTCCTCGATACGTTCCTGTTCGCGCTTCAGGTCGGCGATTGTCTCCTCGCAGATCGGGGCCAGGCGTCCGGCCCGTTCGGTCAGGCACGGCAGGACGGTGCGGATCGACGCCGTGCTCAATCCGGCGTCCAGGAGCTGGCGGATCCGCCGGGCGACCTCGGCGTCGGTCGCCGTGTAGTCCCGGTAGCCGGAGGAGTCGCGGTCGGGCACCAGCAACCCCTGCTCCTCGTAGTAGCGCAACAGTCGGGGCGTGACGCCGGTCTGCTCCGACACCTCGGAAATCCGCATGGTGGGTCCGCTCCTTCGCCGTCATGGGCTGCCATTTGCCTTCACACCGATGTGAAGGTCGACGCTAGCAGAATGACTGATGACACCGCGCCCCCGCTCCCGCCCCGCGCGCACCCGGCCTGGGTGCTGACCGGATTCGTCCTCCTGGTGTTCTGCACCGGCACCGCCGAGTACCTCGTCGCCGGTGTGCTCCCGCAACTGGCGGCCGACGTCGGTGTGAGCACCGCCGCCGCCGGCCAGACAGTGACCGCCTATGCCCTGGGTGTGGCGGTCGGTGGTCCGGTGGTGACCATCCTGACCGCACGTCTTCCGCGTAAAGGGTTGGCATTGAGTCTCGGCCTGGTCTTCGTCCTCGGCACGCTCGTCACGGTCGTCGCCCCGACGTACGCATGGGTGATCGTCGGACGGGTGGTGTCCGCCTGCAGTCAGGCGACACTGTTCGCTATCGGGCTGACCACCGCGGCGGCGGCGATGGGACCGGGACGCCAGGGGAGGGCCGTCGCCATCGTCAGCTCGGGGCTGACCGTCGCCACGGTGCTGGGTGTCCCGCTCGGCGCACTGCTGGGCGGGAACCTCAACTGGCGGACGCCGTTCCTGGTCGTCGCGGTCGTCGCGGTGGCCGGAGTGCTCATCCTCTGGTCGTCGATGCCACGGACCCCGGCGCCGGCCACCGGGGTGCGCGACGAGATCCGGACGCTGGTGCGCGGACCGGTCCTGTTGGCCGTGACGACCACGGTGGTGGGGTTCGCCGGCGTCGGGATCGTCTTCACCTATCTCGTTCCACTGCTGTCGGACGTCACCGGGCTCGCCGCAGCGGTGATTCCCGCGCTGCTCCTGGCCTACGGTGTCGGCGGCTTCGTCGGCAACCTAGTCGCCGGACGGTGCGCCGACCTCGACCTGGGCAGGACGCTCATCGCGGTGTTCGGTGCCCTCGTCGTCACCCTGGCACTGTTCCCGCTGGTGGCGGAGCATCCGGCGCCGATGATCGTCATGGTGCTGGTGCTCGGACTGCTGTCCACCGCCACCATCGCCCCACTGCAGTCGCTCGTCCTGCGCCACGCCGGGGCCGCTCCGACGCTGTCGCTGGCCGTCAACGTCGGCGCCTTCAACATGGCCAACGCCGTGGGGTCCGCACTGGGCGGCGTCGGGGTGGCTGCGGGGTTGCTTCGGTGGGGCGGTGTCGGCGGAGCGGTGTTCGCGGTCGTCGGCCTGGTCCTCGCACTGCTGGCGCTCAGGACGACGACGCAGACTACGGCGGCACAGGCAACACAGTCAACAACTCAGGAGGATCACCAATGAAAGCTGCGGCAGGGGGCGGCGGTGTTGGATCTGGGCGCTGATACCGTCGCGTCAGACCTCTGCTCGAACTGCATCACACTGGTCTGGCGCTCCAAGCCCACGACATGGCGGCAGCCCGATAGTACGAGCAGAACATCAGCTTCCGCGCTGCGTCCTCGGGTAATCTGGAACCGCAAGAAAACGCCGAACTAGACGCAATGGCGCTGGGACAGACATCGAGGGCGGTGCACCCTCGATCTTGACCAGGTCCGATTCATCACCATCTTCGCTGTTCATCGCCTGTTTTCTGTGATAGATTGCGAGGGAACACAGGGAGGTTTATATGCTGTTGAGTCCCACGAAGGGCCAGATCTACTTCGCCGAGTACGACGTGATGAAGTCGGTGGCCGCCAGCTTGGGCGTGGCCTACTCCAACCGTCGCCGCGCGGCGAGCACCGAGGCGGAGCGGCTGTGGTGGGAGTCGCGTCGCACCGCACTGCGCGAGTTTGTCGCTGCGGCGGTGGACACTGACCGTGAGGATCTTGTGGGCCGCACCCGGTTGATGCGGGACGAGTTCGACCGAATCGGTGGCCTCGGGTCCCCTGGTCGTGACTGACCGCCTCACTGCCGCTGATTTCCCGGTCTCTGCTGAGCGCAGGGCTGGGATTCTTGCTGACCTCACCGCCGAGATGGATGTGGATACGGCGCGTTCGGCGGTTCCCTGTCTGACGTTCGTCACCGGGCAGCCGGCCGCCGGCAAGTCCCGGACGATCGACCGGATCTCCGCCAGGTTCGGCACCGCCCCGGTAGTCTTGGACTCCGACGTGATCCGGCTAAACCACCCGATGATGGACGAGATCATCTCCCGTGATCCCCAGCGCATGGATGTGCTGTCCAACGGGCCGGTCGGCGAGTGGATGTCCGGTCTGATCGAGCATGCCCGGGAGTCCGGGTACAACGTCATCATCGAAAACACCTTGACCAACCCGTCCCAGGTCGCCGAGACCGCGGGGAAGTTCCACGAGGCCGGCTATGAGGTCCGGGTCGCCGCCCTGGCCGTCCCCGAGGACGACAGTCGACTGGGGATCGTGCAGCGATACCTCACCGGCCTGGACAACGACCCCTATCCCCGGTGGACCACCGAACGATCCCACTCCTCTGCCTATACCGGCATGGTTGACGGGCTGGAGCAGATCACCGGGGTGGTCGACGCGATCGAGGTCTACAGCCGGTCCGGGGAGTCGCTGTACTCCGGGGTCGACGGCGCGGCCGCAGCCACGGCGGTGACCGAGTACCGGGGTCTGCCCAAGGACGCCGACCAGCTCGCGCTCTGGGCCGCCGGGTACCTCGGTGTGGTGGACCGGCTCACTGAGCCGGGGATGATCACTGAGCAGACCCGTACGGTGATCCGCAACCTCCTGCACGATGCAGACCGCAACATCGACCTGGTCGATCTGCCTGATGCCCACCTCCACCTGCATGGCCTGGTCTTCGACGCCAGTCCTCCTCGACGCCGGTAGCGAGCCCTGATCCGCTCAACGCCGACCCGCAGGTGTCCTCCAGGGGGCCCGCGGCACCTCCGCAGCCCGGCGGCTCTCACGAGCGCGAATAGTCCCCGAGAAGGCGGACACGCACGGGCCGCATAGGGAGATCGGCTGGGGTTGGTGTTCCTCTATGGCACCGGAGTAGCTGAGGAATCGATGAGGATCACGCTGCCGTTCCTCCGCGTGGTCTGCATCGCGAGCACCACCGCGGCGAGTACGGCGAAGGCGACGCCGGTCCACATGGCGACCGCGGGGTCGTCGCCGACGAGACTGATGGTCACCGCGCTGATCGCGGTTCCCAGGGTCACTCCCATCGTGATGACCGCGGTGTGGACGGTGCTGACGAGGTTGCCGGTACCGCCGACCTCCGCCACCCGGGTGACCAGTGCAGGGTTCATCGTCACCCCGGCCAGGCCCACGACGAGGACCGTCGCCACGACCAGTGGCGGGACCTGTCCGAACAGCGCGAGCAGTGTCAGGGCGGTGAACAACAGCGCGTGGCCGAACCGGAGGACAGCGACGGCGTGCCGGTCGGCGAAGCGTCCGACGACGAGGTTGCCGATGAACGAGCAGGTGCCGTACCCGAGGAGGATCACGGTGGTGGCGTCGGACGAGAAACCCGCGGTCTGCTCCAGCAGGGGAGTGAAGTAGGAGAATGCCGCGTAGGCCGAACCGATGGTCAGTAGGCTCACCAGGTACCGCGACCACAGACGGGGCGAGCGGAGGTTACGCACGTCCTGCGCGGCGTCGTCCTGGGAGGCGGCGTCGCGGTGGGGAAGTGCCAGTGCGCTGATGATGAACAGGAGCAGTGCGGCGGCGCCGAGCACGTAGAAGCTCGACTGCCACCCCCAGCGTCCGGCGATGAAATGCGACAACGGCAGTCCGATGACGGTGCCGACCATGATGCCGCCGAGCACGATCGACACCGCCTCACCGATCCGGGCGGGTGAGGGAGCCAGGCGCGCCCCGTAGGTCACCGAGAGTCCGAACGCGGCACCGGCGAGGCAGCCGGTCACGATACGGAGCAGCGCCAGCCACCAGTACTCGTGGACGAGCGGGACGAGGACCTCCAGGACCGCGTAGGCGGCCACGACCAGGAGGAGGGAGCGCTTGGGCGGGCTGTGCCGGGCCGCGAAGGCGAGGAGTGGCCCGCCCAGGGCCATGCCGAGGGCGTAGAGGGAGACCAGGAGTCCGACCTGGCCGGTGCTCACGCCCAGGTCGTCCGCTATCTCGGGCATCATGCCGGCAACCTGGAGTTCGCTCATGACCACAACGAGGATGGTCAGCATGAGCAGGTACAACTGCTTGGGCATCGAGGGGTTCTCTTTCTGTATTTGAAAGTCCAAAACGTGGACAGGGGTCGGTAGGGAAGCGCCCTGGTCGGGGCTGTGCGGTGGGTCAGGCTGTCTTCAGGCCGCTGAGCGTGAGCTCGACGACCCGGCGCAGTCCCTCTGGCCCGGTTCCTGCCTGGGCGAGGACGCGGACGCCGGAGATCAGCGAGACGACCGCCAGTGCGGTCTCGTGCGGTGGAAGGTCCGCCCGCAGGCTGCCGTCCCTCCGTCCCGTCTCCACGGCGGCGACGAGCAGGGACGTCTGGCGGGCCAGGCCACGGTCCAGGAGCTGCCCGATGCGCTCGTCCTGTTCGACGAGGTCAGGGGACATGCGCGAATTGACGACCATGCAACCGGCGGCATGGCCGTGCTCGGCCGCCGTGGCCTCCTCGTCGAGGATGAGGTCCATGACGGCGTCCAGCCGTTCGGCGCCGGTGAGGTTCTCGTCGTCGAGAGCGTCCGCCTGCCGTCCGCCGGTGTCGGTGATGTAGTGCTCCAGTGCCCGGACGAAGAGTTCGTCCTTGGACGTGAAGGCGTTGTACAGGCTGCTGCGGCGCACGCCGGCGGCCGTGCAGAGCTGCTCGGTCGAGGTGTCGGCGTAACCGTGCACCCGGAACTGGGACACTGCGGCATCGAGGACGGCGGACTCGCTGAATTCCCGTGGTCTGGCCATGTCGGCGACGGTAGCACATTTTGGATAGTGGAGTACAAAAAGGCCAGCGGTGGTACGTCGACGGCTCGCTGTCGGCCCCTGCCAGCGTCGTGAGGGTCACGGCCCGGGCACGGAGCGGTAGCAATTCGCTAACAAGGTGAGCGAAATTGGCCGGATCGGTCTATGCTCTGAAGTGCCCACTCCACCTAGTGAAAGGACACCATCATGGGGTTCGACGACAAACTCAAGAACACCGCCCAGGACGCCGCCGGCAAGGCCAAGGAGGCCGCCGGGAACGCGACCGACAACGACAAGCTCAAGGGCGAGGGTAAGGCGGACCAGGCCAAGTCCAGCGTGAAGGACGCCGCCGAGAACGCCAAGGACAAGATCGCTGAAGGCATCGACAAGATCACCGGCAACTGACGGTAGGGAGGAGTCCACCGATGAACGCTGACACGTCCGCACCCGACACCACCACCCGGCGCCGGTCGTCTGTCGGCCTGGTGGTCACCACGGCGATCGTCGTGATCGTCGCTGTCGCGCTGGTCATCCTGATCGGCCAGAACACCGAGCAGGTCGACATGGGCTTCCTCGGATGGGAATTCGCGTTCCCGCTCTCCGTCGGGCTCGTGGCGGCGGCCGTCGGAGGCGCGATCGTCGCGTTCGCGCTCTCCGGGATCATCGCCTTCCGTCGGAGACGATGACACCGACGCCGCGGCTCTACAAGGAGTGCCGTCGGAACGCCACGGCATGCTCGACGCCCGCGAGCGCACCGGCCTCCGAGGTGACACCACCGATGAGGTCACGGGGCGCCGGGTGGTCCTCCAACGCGGCGAGGTAGACCTCGTGCTGCTCCAGGGAGGCGATGCTGCGTTCGACCGCCTCGACGGACACCGCGACCGCGTGCGTCGCCGGTCCCGACCCGAACATCAGCAGCTGGTCCGCCTGCCACCGGTCGAGCGGCCGCCCGTCGTCCGAGGTGATGTCGGGGAAGACCCACCGGTTCCCGGCGTCCCGCGCCGCGTCGAGGGCTACCGTCCCCGCCACCCGGTGGTCGGCCTGGTTCAGGCCCCACGGCATCTCCATGTCCCAGCCCAGGGTGACCACGGTGGTCGGACGAACGTCCCGGACCACCGCCGCCACCGCCTTCCGCAAGTCCAGCGAGTACTCGAGCACACCGTCCGGGAAATCCAGGATCCGCAGGTCGTCGACGCCCACCTGGGCGCACGCGCGACGCTGCTCCTCGGCGCGGGCCGGTCCGGTCTCGGCCGGGGACATCGAGTCGATACCGGCCTCCCCGGACGTCAACAGCAGGTACGTGACCGGGATCCCACGGTCGGTCCACTCCGCCACGGCGGCGGACGCACCGTACTCCATGTCGTCCGGGTGGGCGACGACGCACAGCACCCGGTCGCGGTCGTCGAGGTGAAGAATGTCGAGACGGTCGTCGGGCATGGTCCAGCCTCCATTGCGGCGAAGAAACGTTCACGGCCGGGACGGGCGGTAGACACCCTCCGTCCACGTAGTCGTCATTCAAGCACGGGAACATGACGGTCACCACCCCTGATCACGCCGTCCCCAGCGAAGGACCCATGACCACACGCCCCGCCCGCTTGTTCCCGCACCGTCGTGTCCTCCGCCCGCTCCGTGCCCCGGCGACAGTAGCGGTCCTCGCCGCCTCGATGCTGCTCGTCGGGTGCCAGGTCCAGCCGGCGGGCGGTGTCGCCGGGCTGACGAACGTCGCCCACAGCGTGCAGGCCCCGGTCCTGGACACACCGCGGCTGGACACCGCCGACAACTTCCGCGACCTCGCCGGCACGGACCACGCCTACGACACCGGCGACGGCCACATGGCCACCGCCTCGGTGTACCGGTCCAACGCCCTCGAGGTCAGCGACGGGGACCTCGGCACCCTCGAACGCCTCGGCGTCTCCACCGTGGTCGACCTGCGCACCGACACCGAGATCGCCGAGCACCCGGACCGGGTCCCGGCCGGGGCCGACTACGTGCACGTCGACGTGGTCGGCGGCGCCAACACCGCAGCCAACCCCACCGACGGCCTCGACGTGAACTCCCCGGACGACGCCGCGACGATGCTCGGCGAGCTCAACCGCAGCTTCGTCACCGACGAGGGGATGAGGGCACAGCTGGGGACGGCTGTCACCGCGATCGTCGAGGCGAACGGGCCGGTGGTCTTCCACTGCACCGCCGGCAAGGACCGCGCCGGGTGGTTGAGCGCGGTCCTGCAGCTCGCCGCAGGGGTCACGGAGAAGGACGTCGTCGCCGACTACCTCGCGACGAACGAGTACTCGCAGGAGCGTATCGACGCCACCACGGAGCAGATCAGGGCGCGGGAGGGGGACGCGGCGGCGGAGACCTACGGGGTCCTGCTGGGGGTGCAGGAGAGCTTTCTGCGCTCCGGGCTGGACGCGATGAAGGAGTTCTACGGGGACGTCGACACCTACCTGGTCTCCGGCCTGGGACTCGACGTCTCCACCGTGCTGGAGTTGAAGGAGAAACTCGTCGAGGGGTGAGGCGGCGGACCGGCCGCGCGAACGGCCGGTGCCGTGGTTGACTCGGGGGATGGGCTCTGACGACAACACATCCACCGACACTGCATCCACCGACCACCGGTACAACGCCGTCGTGTCCGTCGTGACTGAGATCATGGACAGCTACGACGCCGCGCTGGACACCCTCGACGACGACACCGTCAACCAGTCACCGGTGCCCGGCGTCGTGAACACGGCGTTCGCGCTGGTCACCCATGTCCACGGCATGGCACACTTCTGGGGCGGCGCATTCATCGGGGGAGAGGACATCCCGCGTGACCGCGACGCCGAGTTCCGTGCGACCGGGACGGTGGCACAGGCGCATGCGCTGGTCGGGCAGGTCCGCGACAGGGTGCCCGGGTGGGCGCGTATCGCCCTCACCGAGGGGATCCGTAACCGGGAGGCCACGGGGACGTCGCGGCGTGACACCGCCGAGGTGACCCCCGAATGGGTCCTTGAGCACATCGTCCACGAACTCGCCCAGCACCTCGGCCACCTGGAGGTGTGCCGTGACGTGGTGGGGGTTGACGCCGCGCCGGGGCATTGCTAGCTTAGGTGCATGCACATGCAAGTAGATGACACACCGGACGATGTCGGCGAGGCTGCCACGGTCGCGTGGTCGACCGTGGCGGCGTTCGCCTCCGCCGTCGACGCGGACCTGGACAAATGGCTGGCCGCCCGCTACCGGGTGGGGCTGACGGAGTTCCGTGCGCTGACGTTCCTCGGCGACCTCCCGGCGAGGGAGTTGCGGGTCAGCGAGCTTGCCCAGCGTCTCGGGCTCAACCAGAGTTCCGCGACGAGGCTGGTCAGTCGGCTCGAGTCCAAGGGGTTCGCCTACCGTGACGTGTGCGACGACGACGGTCGCGGTGTCTACGCCGTCCTCGACGGGGACGGGGAGGCGCTGCTGCGCGACGCGAGGGGGCCCTTCGCGCAACGGGTCCGGGACGTTCTCCGGGACCTCCCGGGGCACTTCCCCCACCTCAGTGCAGGCGCGGTCGACGGGGCACTGGAGGACGTCCGCTCGTTGCTGAAAGGCTGACGCCCACGGTGCCCGTCCGTGGGCGCTTTTCCTTGCCTAGAAACATGCATGTGCATACATCAACATCTACGACAGGAGATCATCATGACCACCAGCATCGACGTCTATCTCGACTACGTCTGCCCGTTCTGTTTCCTGGTCGAGCCTGCGCTCGACGAGTTGAAGCGCGACCGCGACGTCGACGTCACGATCCGCCCGTTCGAGCTACGTCCGGACCCGGTCCCTACGCTGCGCCCCGAGGACGACTACCTGCCGCGCGTCTGGGAGGCGTCGGTGTACCCGATGTCCGAGCGCGTGGGGGTGCCGGTCACCCTGCCGACCGTGTCTCCGCAGCCGCGCACGGAGAAGGCGTTCCTCGTGCTACAGCTTGCCCAGGAACACGGGAAGGCCGAGCACTACACCGAGGCGGTGTTCACCGCGTTCTTCCGCGAGGACAGGGATATCGGTGACGAGGACACGCTCATCGACATCGCGACCTCGGTGGGGCTCGACAGGGCAGAGGTGGTCGCCGCGCTGGACAGCAGCGACCGACGGGCGCGGCACCGGGCGGATCTGGACCATGCGGTGACCACCGTCGGGGTACAGGCTGTCCCGGCGATCGCCGTCGACGGCGTCCTCATCCCGGGTGTGCCCGGTGCCGCCCGGTTGAGGAAGGCCGTCGACCAGGCGGGGAAGGGGAGTGGCGCATGACCCGGGGCACGACCGGCGACACGGCACTGATGGTGTCCGCCGTCGAGCACGCGATCACCCACGTCCGGCACGGTGGCCTCCCGTTCGTCGGGGTCGTCGCGGACGGTTCGGGGCGCCTGTCCTGTTTCGGGACCAACGACGTCCGTGACACCGGTGATCCCACGGCCCACGCGGAGATCGTCGCCATGCGCGACGTCCTCGCGCGCCGTGGGGCCGGCGGCCTCCGGGGGATGCACCTCTTCGCCACCGGCGAGCCCTGTGGGCTGTGTTTCCGTTTCGCCGTGGACCACGGCGTGGCCGCCATCTATGTCGCAGTCGACCGCGACCGCGTTGCCGGATACGGCTTCGACTACCGGGCGAGCTACCGGCACTTCGGGGTCGACGACGATCTCCGGGCCCGCCTGCTGCGTCCCCTGTCCGTCCCCCGGGACGGCGAACCATTCACGCACTACCTGACGCTCAACACCATCAACACCATCAACAACGAAGGAACATCATCATGAACTGGCTCTACCTGGCTATCGCCATCCTCTTCGAGGTCGCTGTCGGCATCTCGGCAGGCAAGGCCAACGGCTTCAAGCACGCCTGGTGGACGGTGTCCACCCTGGTCTCCGGTGCGATCGCGACGTTCTTCCTCAGTCTGGCTCTGCTCACCTTCGACGTCGGGGTCGGCTACGCCCTGTGGACGTCGCTGGCCGGTGTCGGAATCGTGGTCGTCGGGGCGCTCTTCCTCTCCCAGGCGCTGACCTGGAGAAAGCTCGTCGGCATCGGTGTCGTCATCGCCGGGGTCATCGGTCTCAACCTCGCCGGTACCGCGTGACCGCCATCCTCCCCACCTCACTCCGAAAGGACTTTTCCATGACCACGAACACATCCACGGCCCCACTGTCGACCGACCCCGCACCAGACTCCGCCGACGGAAAGGCCGGCCCCTGGGCCGCCCTGCTTGTCGCGGGCCTCTTCGAGATGGGCTACGCGCTGAGCGTCAACGGCAGCGAGGGGTTCACCAACCTCCTCTGGTCCGCGGTCGCCGTCGTGTTCTTCCTGTTCACCCTGTACTTCCTCAGTGTGGCGCTGAAGCGGATCGACGTCGGCATCGGATACGCCGTCTGGGCCGGTATCGGAGCCATCGGTGCGGCGATGCTCGGGCCGGTCTTCTTCGACGAGACGCTGACGCTGTTCAAGGGATTCTGGTTGGCCGTGATCATCGGTGGCGTCGTCTGGCTGAAGCTGGCCGACAGTCCGAAGCTCGGGGTGTCGTCCGCCGCGGCCTGACGTCCGGGGTTCACTATCATTATCAATAATGATAGTGTTCGGGCATGGCCACAGCATCAGCACTCCTCCACCCCGTCCGGCTCCGCATCGTCCAGGTCCTCCGCGACGGCGACGAACTCACCACCCACCAGATCCGCGAACTGCTCGGCGACGTCCCCGTCGCCACCCTCTACCGGCACGTCGCGGCCCTCGTGGACGCCGACGTCATCCAGATCGCCGACGAACGGCCGGTGCGGGGGACGACCGAGAAGATCTACCGCATCGCCCCCACGCTCGCGAACCCCACGGCGGAGGAACTCGCGGCGCTCACCCCGGACGACCTGCTCACCCTCTTCACCGTGTTCACCTCCGGCACCATCCGCGACATGGACGCCTACCTGCAGGCCGGGCCACCGGACCTCGTCGAGGACCGCGTCAACTTCGCCCAGGCAGACTTCTGGGCCAGCGACGACGAGATCGACGTCTTCCTCGGCACCGTCACCGACGCGCTCCTTCAGCTCCGCCAGAACCCGCCACGGGCCGACCGCCGTCCACGGCGCCTCACCACCATCCTCATGCCACGCGACGTGCCGGGGGAGGAGACACCGTGACTGCGCCGAACGACAGCGCCGTGGCCGTCGACCTCACCGTCGGCTACGGAGACCACACCGTCCTGGGTCCGGTGGACTTCTCCCTGCAATCCGGGGTGACCGCCCTGCTCGGCCGCAACGGCTCAGGGAAAACCACGTTGATGCGCACACTGTGTGGCATCATCCCGCCCCTCGGCGGACACTGCACCGTCCTCGGCACCGAGGTCCAGGACAGCTCACCGGTTCGCTCACGCATCGGCTACCTCGGCCACGAGTCAGCCCTCGCCTCCGCCCTGACCGTGCAGGACAACCTCCGGTTCTGGGAGTCCGTGACCGCCACCTACCCGGACGTCACCCTGCTGGGAACACAGGACCTGGTCGATCAGTTCGATCTCGGCGACCTGCTGCAGAAGAAGGTGGCACAACTCAGCCGGGGCCAACGGCAACGCGTCGACCTGGCCCGACTGGCCATGACCGACCCGCGGTTCATCGTCCTCGACGAACCACTGACCGGGCTCGACCCCGTCTACGCGGCCGGCACCCGCACACTGCTGCGCCGGTGGGGAGAGGAACGGACCGTGCTCTACTCCACCCACAGCGTCCCCGAAGCACTGGAGATCGCCGGACGGTTCCTCGTGGTTAGCGGCACGCGGCTGGTCAGCATCGGCGCAGACGGGGACGGCACCGACGACACAGACGGCACCGACGTGACGGAACGGACGATACTCGAGGCACTGGAGGCGACACCATGACTGCTACGGCCAGAGGGACGAACAGAGGGACTACCAGAGGGACGACAGCGCGGAGCATCGCCTTCGCACGCCGGGCATGGCGGCAACAACGCAGCACAGCCGTGTGGCTGGCCGCGGTGATCGGCGCCCTCCTCGGCGTCCTCGTCGCCACCGGATCCGGCGCGGTCGACACCACCGGACTCGACGGCCTCGTCCCGGCACAGGGCACCGGACTGGTCACCGTCCACGACACCGCCGGCGACCTCCTCCCCATGACGACCTACCTGTTGACCATGACCCCGGCGATGCTGGGAATGCTCGTCGCCATCGTCGCGACACTGACCCTGCCGGGAGTCACCGCCGACGACGTCCGCGGTGGAGGCATCGAGGTGCTCCTGGCCGGTCCCGTCCCGCGCCGGGCGTTGTTCCAGTCGTATCTGGGTGCGGGGCTCCTGCTCACCGCCGCGTCGTGGCTTGTCGCCACGGTGGCCTTCGGGGTTACGGCGGCCTCGGCCTTCCTGGTGACCGGCACGACGGTGACCCTGACGCCGGCGTTCGGGGTGGCGCTGGTCGCCGTCCCGTTCGCGATGGCGGTCTGGTCGGCCACGGCCACGCTCCTCGGGGCGTTGCTCTACCCTGGCAGCCTGGAAACCACGGCGGGGATGAACGGCGGGCCGATCCGTCTGCTCGCCCTGCTGCCCGCGATGATCGCCGTGCCGACGGTCCTGCTGCTGCCCGGGTGGGTGCTGCCGGCACTCGGCCTGGTGCTAATGTTCACGGTCCTGGCCAGCGTGGCGGTCGTGGCCTTGACGGCCCGGGGGTTCCGCAGCACGAAGGTGCTCAGTGCCTGAGAGGTAGTCTCGTCAGCGATGGCAACCACGAGGACAACGGCACCGGAGTTCCACCGCAGTACGGCGATACCGTCGCTGGAGCTTCGGCGGTCCTGCCGCGAGAACACCTGCTACCGTCCGCACACCCACGACGTCCTGTCCATCGGGCTCATCGACGAGGGCAGTTCGGTCCTCACCGGCCCGCTGACGGGACCGGTGCAGCTCGCCCCCGGTGACGTCGTCGTCATCCCGCCAGGGCACGTCCACTCCTGCAACCCGGAGGCGGGACGATGGAGGTACCAGATGACCCACCTGGATCCGGCGTGGGCGGACGACCTGGTGCGGGCGACCAGCGGTGCGGCAGGGGTCCGCGTCCTGCGGTCTCCGTCCGTCTACACTCAGGTCACCAACGTCAACGACGCGATCGCCGCGGACCGCCCCGCCGCCGAGTTGGAGCGCGAGCGCCGCGGGCTCGCCGACGTGTTCAGGCATGCAGAGCAGGAGGAGTCGATGACTGTCCCGACGATGCCTGCTCCGACTGACGGGCATCTCGCGGCGGCGCAGAGACTGCAGCCCGTCCTGCACCGTCTCCGGTACGACGACACCACGCCTGCCCTGGACGACCTGGCGGAGCTGGTCGGGTTGAGCCGCTACCAGCTCATCCGGGCAGTGAAGCAGGTGACCGGGTTGAGCCCGGTGGCGTGGCGGCAGAACGCCCGGATCCTGGAGGCCCGACGGATGTTGCGCTCCGGAGCGGCGATCGCCGACACCGCGAGCATGCTGGGATTCACCGACCAGAGCCACTTCCACCGGGTGTTCCAGGCACATGTCGCGACCACGCCCGGCAGCTACCGGGGGTGAGGCCACCGGGGTAAGTACGCACCCGGGCGCAAGAATGTACAAGACGTCGTGAGTGGCGGTGCCCGACACTCATGGGCATGGACCAGTTTGCCGCCGTCGCCCTCGCCCACTTCCTTGCCTTGTTGATTCCCGGGGTCGACTTCTTCCTCGTCCTGCGGCTCAGTATCGCCGAAGGCTGGCGGCGTGCCAGCGCTGCCTGCCTGGGCATAGCGGTCGCCAACGGGATCATCATCGCGGCCGCGTTCTCCGGGCTCTCCCTGATCCAGGATCCAATCGTGCTGGGCGTGGTCCACCTCGCCGGAGGGCTGTTCCTCGTCTATATCGGCGTGGCGTTCCTCCGGTCGGTGGCGGGGGAGCAGATGGACGGCCTGCAGGTACCGGAGCGCACGGCGCTGCCTGACGGGACGCGTGGTACGAGTAGAGTGCCATGGCTCAGGAACTTCGGTCTCGGCCTGACGTCGGGGTTGCTGAATCCGAAGAACGCGCTGTTCTACGTCAGTCTGGCGACCGCTGTCTCCGGGGCGGATCCGATGGCGCTGACGGTTTACGGCGCGTGGATGGTGGGGCTGGTCCTGGTGTGGGACCTCATGGTGGCACTGCTGTTCGGATCGACGAGGGCGCTGCACAGGCTCGGACGCGTCGTGCCGTGGCTGACACGGACAGCGGGGGCGTTCCTCGTGGTGTTCGGTGTGGTCATGGTCGCCGAACTGCTCGTCGAGCTGGGGTAGGGCGCCCACCGTGCCTACCCCGGGTTCTCTACTCCTGGTTCTGCGGTGGCAGGGCGGTGATCGCGGGGTGGTCGGTCCCGGTGGGACCGATGCTGTCCGCCCCGCCCGGGGAACCGATCTCGTCGAAGAACGCGACGTTGTAGTCGATGTAGTCCTCCCACTCGTCGGGGACGTCGTCCTCGTAGAAGATCGCCTCGACCGGGCAGACCGGTTCGCATGCACCGCAGTCGATGCATTCGTCCGGGTGGATGTACAGCATGCGCTTGCCCTCGTAGATGCAGTCGACCGGGCACTCTTCCACGCACGCCCGGTCGAGGACGTCCACACAGGGCTGGGCGATGACGTAGGTCATGCGGTCAGGCCTTGGCGGCGGCGAAGCGCTCGGCGACGTCGTCCCAGTTGAACACGTTCCACACGGCCTTGACGTAGTCGGCCTTGACGTTCTTGTACTGCAGGTAGAAGGCGTGCTCCCACATGTCGAGCATCAGCAGCGGGGTGAGGTTGACCGAGATGTTGCCCTGCTGGTCGGTGAGCTGCTCGACGACCAGGCGGCCGGCGATGTGGTCGTAGCCCAGCACGGCCCAGCCGGAGCCGTAGAGGCCCAGGGCTGCCGAGGAGAAGTGGTCCTTGAACTTGTCGAAGGAGCCGAAGTCGCGGTCGATGGCCTCGGCGAGTTCGCCGGTGGGCTCGCCGCCGCCGTTGGGGGAGAGGTTCTTCCAGAAGATGGAGTGGTTGGTGTGGCCGCCGAGGTTGAACGCGAGGTTCTTCGACAGGGCGCGGATCTGGTCGGGGTTGGTGCCGTCTTCGCGGGCCTTCTCCAGGGCGTCGAGGGCGGTGTTGGCGCCGGCGACGTAGGTGGCGTGGTGCTTGTCGTGGTGCAGCTGCATGATCTCGGCGGAGATGTGCGGCTCGAGGGCGTCGTAGTCGTAGGGGAGGTCGGGAAGCTCGTACACAGCCATG
>NZ_JALIEA010000012.1:0-414101 GCF_022869005.1 Corynebacterium kalidii
TTCGCCAACTACATCATGCCGCTGCAGATCGGTGCACCGGACGTGGCCTTCCCCCGGCTGAACGCCTTCGGCTTCTGGCTGACCACCTGGGGCGGCATCATCATGCTCACCGGCTTCCTCACCCCCGGTGGCGCGGCGGACTTCGGCTGGACGATGTACATGCCGCTGGCGGACGCCATCCACTCGCCCGGTGTGGGCTCGCAGTTGTGGATCGTCGGTGTCGGTGTCGGCGGCGTCGGCAGCATCCTCGCCGGCGTCAACATGATCACCACGATCCTGTGCCTGCGTGCGCCCGGTATGACGATGTTCCGCATGCCGGTGTTCACCTGGAACATCCTGGTGATGTCCCTGCTGGTGCTGCTGATCTTCCCGCTGCTGACCGCGGCCGCACTCGGTGTGCTCTACGACCGCCTGCTCGGCGGCCATATCTACGACCCGGCCAACGGTGGCGCGATCCTGTGGCAGCACCTGTTCTGGTTCTTCGGCCACCCCGAGGTCTACGTCCTGGCCCTGCCGTTCTTCGGCATCGTCTCCGAGATCTTCCCGGTGTTCTCCCGTAAGCCGATGTTCGGTTACGTCGGCCTGGTGTTCGCCACGCTGTCGATCGCGGCGCTGTCGCTGGCGGTGTGGGCGCACCACATGTTCGTCACCGGTGCGGTGCTGCTGCCGTTCTTCAGCTTCATGACCTTCCTGATCGCCGTGCCGACCGGCATGAAGTTCTTCAACTGGCTGGGCACGATGTGGAAGGGCCGGATCACCTTCGAGACCCCCATGGTGTTCGCCGTCGGGTTCTTCGCCACCTTCCTGTTCGGTGGTCTGACCGGTGTGATGCTGGCCTCGCCGGCACTGGACTTCCACCTCTCGGACACCTACTTCGTGGTCGCCCACTTCCACTACGTGCTCTACGGAACCGTCGCCTTCGGCTCCTTCGCCGGCGTGTACTTCTGGTTCCCGAAGATCACCGGCCGGATGCTGGACGAGAAGCTGGGCAAGATCCACTTCTGGCTGACCTTCGTCGGCTTCCACACCACGTTCCTGGTGCAGCACTGGCTGGGCAACATGGGTATGCCGCGCCGCTACGCCGACTACCTCGACCAGGACAACTTCACCGTCCTGAACCAGGTGTCCACCATCGGTGCCCTGATCCTCGGTATCTCCGTGCTGCCGTTCGTGTGGAACGTGTTCAAGTCCTGGCGTTACGGTGAGGTCGTCACCGTGGACGACCCGTGGGGCTACGGCAACTCGCTGGAGTGGGCCACCTCCTGCCCGCCGCCGCGGCACAACTTCACCTCGATGCCGAAGATCCGTTCGGAGCGTCCGGCGTTCGAGCTGCACCACCCGCACATGGTCAAGACCGCCCGCGAGGAAGCACACGTGGGACGCCACTTCTAGTCCCCGCTCGCTGAGATGAGCCGCACCCCAACTACGCGGGGTGCGGCTGTTTCCGTCTGAGGGGTGCATGGAAGAATGAGACGTGTGGACCAGCACACTTCCTCCCGTCACCTCACCGTCAGCCTCGCCCCCGGACTCCTCCCCGGCGTCGTCACCGTCACCGGGCCCGACGCCCCCGGCGTGTCCGCGGACTTCTTCCGCATCCTCGCCGACCACGGCGTCCAACTCCTGGACGTCGAACAAGCCAACTTCCGGGGAACCCTCAACCTCGCCGCCTATATCGGTGTCGTCGCCGGCAGTACCGAGGCCATGCGACAGGCCTTGACCGACGAACTCGCCGGCCGCGAGATGACCGTCACCCTCGACGTGGACGACGGGCTGCAGGGCAGCCGTCCCCGCTCCACGCACGCCGTCATCGTCCTCGGCAACCCTGTGACCGCCGAACACATCTCCGCGATCGGCCAGACCCTCGTCGACCACGGCGCGAACATCGACCGCATCCGCGGCATCGCCGACTACCCCGTGACCGGACTCGAACTCAAGGTCACCGCGGCCGACCCGAGCCCCGGCGGCAGCGCGGCCCTGCGCCAGTCACTGGCCACGGTGTCCCACGCCACCGGCGTGGACATCGCCATCCAGCGGGCCGGCCTCACCCGCCGGGCACCCCGGCTGATCTGCTTCGACGTCGACTCCACGCTGATCCAGCAGGAGGTCATCGAGATGCTCGCCGCCCACGCCGGACGTGAGGCGGAGGTCGCCGAGGTCACCGAGCGCGCGATGCGTGGGGAACTCGACTTCTCCGAGTCGCTGCATGAACGGGTCAAGGCGCTCGCCGGACTGGACGCCTCCGTCATCGACGAGGTCTCCCGCATGGTCCAGCTGACCCCCGGAGCACGGACGACGATCCGCACCCTCAAGCGGCTGGGTTTCCGCACCGGTGCGGTCTCCGGGGGCTTCGTCCAAGTCCTCGAACCTCTGGCCCGCGAGCTCGGCCTCGACTTCTACCGTGCGAACACCCTGGAGATCGTCGACGGCAAGCTCACCGGACGGGTCATCGGCCAGGTCATCGACCGCGACGTCAAGGCCGAGAGCCTGAAGGAGTTCGCCTGGTCGAACGGCATCGCCCTGCACCAGACGGTCGCCGTGGGCGACGGGGCCAACGACATCGCCATGTTGTCTGTGGCCGGCCTGGGGATCGCATTCAACGCGAAACCCGCCTTGCGTGAGGTCGCCGACGCCACCGTGAACCACCCGTTCCTGGACGAGGTCCTCTTCATGCTCGGGATCGACCGCGACGAGATCGACGCCGCAGACCTCCAGGACGGCTCCTACCGCCGCGTCCCGTTGGAGCAGTGAGTTGTCCTTCGAGCGCGCCCACGACCGCCTGAGGACGGTCCTGGGGGAGAACGACGGGGAGAACCCCGACGACCCCTCGAGCATCCGCGCCATGCCCCTGGTACTGCACATCCCGCATGAGCCCCGCCCGGAACGGCGGGACCTGCTGGAGGCAGCGGCGGTGGCGTGCGTGTCGCTGTGTCTGGACGAGCGTGCCGGGGTCGGTCTCGCCGAGGCGTCCGGCGCGGACGACACAGACGCTGCGGACACCCCGGAGGAGGCAGACGGTGACGTGGCCCGTGCCCTGGTGGCCTGGTACGGCGTGCGGATCCGCAAGATCGCCCGGCGGGCACGGAACAAGAAGTGGACTGACGTACAGGCCCTGCCCGGGGTGACCGCGGAGGTGCGGGGCGCCGAGGCCCGCGCCTTCGTCCCGTGCCCGGTGGTGGACACCCCGGCGGCGCTCAACAAGCTGCAGATCGAGGGCACGGACCTGCCGCTGCCCGAGGACGCGGAGGGGGTGACCGCCGGGGACGACCACCCGGTGGTCTACGTCGACGCGTCCCTGGGGATGAGCGTGGGGAAGGCAGCGGCACAGGTCGCGCACGGTTCGATGTTGCTGGCCGCGGCGATGGGCCGGGACCGCGCGCGGCGTTGGCGGGACGAGGGATTCCCGCTGCATGTCTGCGAGGTCGACGCCGCACGGTTCGCGGACCGTCGCGCCGCCGCTGAATCGCGGGAGGCCGACGGTGCAGGTGAGGTGGGGGACTCCGGCCGGGGTGCCGCCGCGGTCGTGCGCGACGCCGGCTACACCGAGGTCGCCCCGGGCTCGGTCACGGTGGTGGCGCTGGACCGGGGCTGACGGCGCCGGGTCAGAGCAGGGAGCGGCGCAGGATCTTCCCGGTCGCGGACTTCGGGATCTGCTCGACGAACTCCAGGGCGCGGATCTTCTTGTAGGGTTCCACCCGCTCGGCGATGAAGCCGACCAGTGCCTCGCTGAGGGCGTCCCCCGCGGCGTCGGCGTCGCGGGCCACGATGAAGGCCTTCGGGACCTCCTCCCCGTCGGTGTCGGTCACCCCGACGACCGCGGCGTCCGTGACATCGTCGTGCGTGAGCAGCAGGGCCTCGAGCTCGGCGGGCGGGACCTGGTGTCCCTTGTACTTGATCAGCTCCTTGAGCCGGTCGACGATGAACACCTCACCGGTGGAGCCGTGCCGGGCGAGGTCCCCGGTCCGCAGCCACCCGTCACCGGGCAGCGCCGTGGCGTCGGCGTCAGCTAGGTAGCCCTCCATGACCTGGGGTCCACGGACCCACAGTTCACCGGCGTCGCTCAGGGACCCCTCCTGGGCCGGGACGGGGATCTCCTCGCCGGAGTCCGGGTCGACGATCCTGTGCTCGGTGTTGGACACCGGACGACCGACGGATCCCGGGGAGAGGCTCCTGTCGGCGTTGACGTGGGTCACCGGGCTGGTCTCGGTGAGGCCGTAGCCCTGGTAGACGTCGATACCGAGCCGCTTCTCCACGGCGCGGGCGAGGTCCTCGTCGAGGCTCGCCGCCCCGGAGAGCACCGCCCGCAGCGTCGAGAGGTCGTAGTTGTCGACCTCCGGGTGCTTCGCCAGGGCCACGGCCACGGGCGGGGCGATGAAGGTGAAGGTCACCCCGTGCTTCTGGTGGTTGCGCAGGAAGGTGTTGAGCTCGAAGCGGGGGACGGTGAGCAGCCGGGCACGCAGGCGGATCACCAGGTTGGCCAGGGTGGACAGGCCGTAGATGTGGAAGAAGGGCAGCACGCCGAAGACCACGTCGTCGCGGGTGATCAGGTCGGAGTTCTCGACCTGCGCCATATTCGCCACCAGGTTGCGGTGGGTCAGCCGCACGCCCTTGGGCAGCCCGGTGGTGCCCGAGGAGTAGGGCAGGGCGGCGAGCTGTGTCGCCGGGTCGAAGGAGACGGCCGGCGGGGTGCTGCGCTCCGCCAGCATCTGGGTGAGACCCCGGGAGGTGTCGAGGTGGATCAACCGGTCGTCCGGCAGGCCGGCGAGTTCGGCGGCCTCCTCGCCGCCGTCCCCGAGTCCGGCGAGGGTCATCAGCATCACCGCGTGGGAGTCGCGCAGCTGCTCGGCGACGCTGGCCGGCGACGCCAGCAGCGGGACGGGGGTCAGGACCGCCCCGAGGCGCCAGAGCGCGTGGGCGGCGATGATGAACTCCACGGAGTTCGGGCAGTGGAGGGCGACGACGTCGTTCTTGGCGACGCCGTGGCGTGACAGCCAGCCGGCGACGGAGTCGACGTGGCTGCGCAGCGTGGCGTAGGACGTCTCGGTGCCGCCGGCGAGGTCGACCACGGCGACGCGGTCCTCGTCCTCGGGGGACAGGCCACCGTAGAGGTACTCGTGGAGTCCGACATCAGGGATGGTGACGTCGGGACGGTCACTCGTGACTGGCATGGGTGTCCTCCTGCGCGGGATTTCGGGGTCGTCGTGGCCCGGTACATGTGTTCGTGGCCAATCCTACCCGTGACCGCGGGTGACTCCGCCCACAATCCCCCGCGGCGGCACACCCGACTCCGGGACGACGGGGATCGGCGCAGGCGGGGGACCCACACCAGTCGGTGCGTCTCAGCCGGCGCGGAGGCGTCGCAACGCCCCCCGCGCGGTCTCACCGTCGACGGTCTGCCAGAACGCCGGCATCGACGCGCGGAGGAAGGAACCGTAGCGTTTCGTGGCCAGTCGTTGGTCGAGGACGGCGACCACGCCGCGGTCGTCGACGGCGCGCAGCAGGCGTCCGGCCCCCTGCGCCATCAGCAGTGCCGCGTGGGTCGCGGCGATCTCCATGAAACCGCTGCGGCCGGCGGCGTCGACGGCGTCCTTGCGTGCCTGGGACAGCGGGTCGTCGGGCCGGGGGAACGGGATCCGGTCGATCACGACCAGGGACAGCGACGGTCCGGGGACGTCCACACCCTGCCATAGGCTCAGGGTTCCGAACAGGCAGGTCTCCGGCTCCGCGCGGAACCGGTCGATCAGGGCGCCGAGGGAGTCGTCGCCCTGGCAGAGGATCTCGTAGGGCACCAGGGTACGCAGTTCGGCCGCGGCGTTCTCCGCGGCACGGCGCGACGAGAACAGGCCCAGCGTCCGGCCTCCGGCGGCGGTGACGAGCTGGGCGAGTTCGTCGAGGGATTCCGGCGAGGTGCCCTCGCGCCCCGGGGGAGGGAGGTGGCGGGCGGTGTAGAGGATGCCGTGTGTCGCCGGGTCGAAGGGCGTGCCGACGTCGAGGGTGGTGCATGTCGACGCGGCGAGGCCCCAGGTCGCCAGCATGGAGGTGAAGCGCCCGCCGAGGGCCAGCGTCGCTGAGGTGAGCACCACGGTCTGGTCGGCGAACAGACGGCCGCGGAGCAGGTCGGACACACTCAGCGGCGCGACGTAGACGCTGCGGCGTTGCCGGTCGCCGGAGAGCCAGACGACGTCCTCGCCGAGCAGTGAGTCCGCCGTGTCCTCCGTGTCCGCGGAGCCGTCGCTGCCGCCGTCGCTGCCGCCCCCGCTGCCGTCGCCGCCCTCGGTGGCGTCGGCCGGGGAGGCCTCCAGGATGCGCACCACGGTGTCGTGCATCTCCTCGCACGCGGCGAGGCAGGAGAAGATCTCCGCGGTCTTCTCCGGGTCGTTGTCGGCACCACCGTCGAGGGCGCCCGTCCCGCCGCTGCCCTGCAGGCGGCTGCGGGTCTTCCACAGTGCGTCACGCAGGGCGTGCAGCGGTTCCACCAGCGTGACGGGCACACTCGTCCACCGGCCGTCGGGGGCCGTCCCGCCGGTCACCGCGGCCTCCATCTCGGCGGTCCAGGTGTCGCCGGCACCGAGCAGTTCGGTGGCGCAGTCGTCGGGCCCGACCTTCTCGCAGCGGCGGGCGAGGATGGCCACCGCCGCACCCGACAGCTCCTCGGTGGCGACGGAGGTGATGCGGCCCTCGAGCTCGTGGGCCTCGTCGATGATCACGGTGTCGTGGTTCGGCAGGACCGACTGCTCCGACAGCGCGTCGATGGCCAGCAGCGCGTGGTTGGTGACCACCACGTCCGACTGGGCGGCCTTCTCCTTGGCGGCCTCGGCGAAACACTGGTCGCCGAAGGGGCAGCGGGTCGCGCCCACGCACTCGCGGCTGGTGACGCTGACCTGGCGCCACGCCCGGTCCGACACCCCGCGGGGCAGGGTGTCGCGGTCGCCGTCCTCGGTCTCCTGGGCCCACTCGTGCAGGCGCGCGACCTGCGCGCCGGTGGCGGTGACCTCCGCCTCGTCGATCAGGGCCCCGGTGTCGCCGTCGTCGTCCCCGCCGCCGGTGCCGCCGATCCGGTTCAGGCAGACGTAGTTGTTGCGGCCCTTGAGGATCGCGAAGCTCGGACGCCGCCCCAGCCCCGCGGCCAGTGCCTCGGTGACGCGCGGCAGGTCACGGTCGACCAGCTGGCGCTGCAGGGCGATCGTCGCCGTGGAGACCACCACCCGTTCGCCGGCGCCCACCGCGTGCTCCAGGGCCGGGACGAGGTACGCCAGGGACTTACCGGTACCTGTGCCGGCCTGCACGGCGAGGTGCCTGCGGTCGGCGATCGCCGTCGACACCGCCGCCGCCATCCGGCGCTGCCCGTCACGTCGCGAGCCGCCGAGTGCCGCGACGGCATTGTCGAGCAGCTCACTGGTGCGCTTCTCCCGGGCGTTCACAGGCCGGCGAACCGGACGCTCAGGGCGGGCTCGTCGCGGGACAGGGCCAGGCCCTCCCACGGCAAGGTCACCAACTGGCGGGCGAGGTGGTCACGGGACTCGTCGAGGGTCGGCAGACCGTCGACGACCGCGCCGTCGCGCATCAGCGGCACGGTGAGCTCCACCGGGTGCAGGATGCCCAGCTCCGGCATCGCGGCGTCGAAAGGGTACACCACCTCCTCCACCGCGGTGCCGGTGTCGCGGCAGGCCCGCAGCGCCCGTTTCGCCCCACCGTGGCTGGCCTTGTGGCTGCTGCGCTTGGCCACCGGGTGCCCGTCCACCGAGGTGAGCTTGTACACCAGCCCGGCGGTGGGGGCGCCGGAGCCGGTGACCACCGACGTCCCGGCGCCGTAGATGTCCACCGGCTCGCTGCGCAGCGCGGCGATGGCGAACTCGTTGAGGTCCGAGGAGACCACGATGCGGGTGTCGTACGCACCGAGGGAGTCGAGCTGGTCGCGGACCTGCCGGGCGAGCACACCGAGGTCACCGGAGTCGATCCGCACGGCACCCAGTGCTGTACCGGCCACCTCCACGGCGTTGCGCACGCCCTGGGTGATGTCGTAGGTGTCGACCAGCAGGGTGGTGCCGGGGCCCTGGGCGGCGATCTGCGAACGGAACGCGGCCTTCTCGTCCGGACGGCCGTCGTCGTCGACATGCAGCAGCGTCCAGGCGTGGGCACTGGTGCCGCCGGCGGGCAGCCCGTAGCGGTGCGCCGCCTCGAGGTTCGAGGTGGAGTGGAAACCGGCCAGGTAGGCCGCCCGGGCCGCGGACACTGCGGACTGCTCGTGGGTGCGGCGCGAGCCCATCTCGATGATCGGACGTCCCTCGGCGGCGGTGACCATCCGGGCGGCGGCGGAGGCGACGGCGGAGTCGTGGTTGAGGATCGACAGGATCACCGTCTCCAGGATCACCGTCTCGGCGAAGGTGCCGCGCACGGTGAGGATGGGCGAGTTGGGGAAGTAGAGCTCACCTTCCCGGTAGCCGTCGACGTGCCCGGTGAAGCGGTAGGAACGCAGGTACTCCCGGGTGGTCTCGTCGAGGAAGTCCAGGCCGGCGAGCTGCGCCTCGGTGAACCGGAAGTCGCGGACGGCCTCCAGGACCCGGGCGGTCCCGGCGACGACCCCGTAGCGGCGTTCGTTCGGCAGCCGGCGGGTGAAGACCTCGAAACTGCACGGACGGTCGGCGGTGCCGTCGCGTAGCGACGCCTGCAGCATCGTCAGTTCGTACATGTCCGTCAGCAGAGCGGTCGACGGTCCCGACGCTTCAGGCGGTGCAGACGGTCCCGGGGTCGCGGTGTGCTCGTTGGTGGTGTGCTCGGTCACGGTCGTCCATCCTAGTCGGTAGTCTGGACACCATGACTTCGCCTGCCGCTCCCGCCGCACCGGCGGTCACTCCCGTGGAGGAACAGCTGCCGGACTCGCTCACCGAGGCCGACCTCCCGTGGTTGTGCATCTGTTGGGATGACCCGGTGAACCTGATGAGTTACGTGACCTACGTCTTCCAGACCGTGCTGGGCTACTCCAGGAAACGCGCGACCGAGCTGATGATGCAGGTCCACACCGAGGGCAAGGCCGTGGTCAGCTCCGGGGAGCGCGACAAGGTCGAGGGCGACGTCAAGAAACTGCACACCGCCGGCCTGTGGGCCACGATGCAGCGCGCGGAAGGGTGACCGGAGACCATGAAACCGTGGGTGAAGAAGAAGAGCCTGATGCGCGGCGTCAGGTACCTCACCGAGCTCGAACCGATGGAGCGCGAGATGCTGGGCAACAGCGCCGCCACCGTGGGTGAACTGCTCATCGGCCGGGCCAGGTCCGCGCCCAGGGACGAACTCGCCGAGATGACCGGGCTGCCGTCCGGGCACACCGACGCCCCGGACGACCCCGTCCTCGCCGCCATGCTCCCGGCGTTCTTCCGGGACGGCGACGAGGAAGTCGACGGGGAGGCCGGGGTGTCCCGCCAGTTCAACGAGACCGACATCATCAAGGGCAAGCTGGTGAACCTGCGGCTGGTCAGCGACGTCCTCGGCCCGGACGGCTCGGTGCACGTCAGCCTCACCGCCGACCAGACCTCCGCCTGGCTCGCCGCGCTCACCGACGTCCGCGCCTACCACCACGGACGTCTCGAACAGGTCCGTGGCGAGGCGCAGGACGGCGAGGTCGCGGCGATGGAGAACTACCTCGAGTGGCTCGGCTACCACCAGGACAGCCTGATCACCGCCATGATGGGGCCGATGGACGTCCCCGACGGTTTCGCCGACCCCGGCAACGGTGGCGACGGCGACGGGGACGGGGACGACGGTGGTCGCCGTGACTGACCCGGCCGGCACACTCCTCGACGTCCCCGGTCTCGCACTCGGCCACGCCGAGGTCGGCAGCTCCGGGGTGAGCGTCGTCGTGTGCCCGGACGGGGCGGTGGGGGCCGTGGACGTGCGCGGTGGGGGACCGGGCACCCGGGAGACCGACCTGCTGGCGCCGTCGAACACCGTCGAGACGGTGCACGCCGTCGCCCTGTGCGGCGGTTCCGCCTACGGCCTCGACGCCGTCGGGGGAGTCATGGCCGAACTCGAGGCCCGCGGCATCGGCCTGCGGGTCCTCGGCGACGCCGTGCCTGACCTCACCGTGCCGATCGTCCCGGCGGCGGTGATCTTCGACCTGCCCGTCGGCGACCCCGCGTCACGGCCCACCGCCGACACCGGGCGCCGGGCGGTCGAGGACGCGCTTACACCCGGAACCGGTGGTGGTGCCGCGGCGGGACCCTCCCGCGCCGGGAACGTCGGTGCGGGACTCGCGGCGACCGCCGGAGCCGTGAAAGGCGGTTTCGGCCAGGCCAGCGAGTCCGTCCGGCTCAGCGACGGGAGCCACGCCACCGTCGCCGTCGGGCTGGTCGCCAACCCCGTCGGCTCGGTGGTGGACCCGGCGACCGGCCGGCTCTGGGGGAGCACCGGCGCCGCGGCCGCCGGGGTGCCCGAGCCGACGGAGGCCGGTCTGCGCGCCATCCTCGACCGCGGTGTCGGGGGGACGAAGATGACCCCGTCCGGTCCGACACCGCTGAACACCACCATCGGTGTGGTCGCCACGGACGCCGACGTGAACAAACCCCAGGCACAGCGGCTCGCCACCACCGCGCACGACGGCCTGGCCCGCGCCGTCCGCCCGTCCCACCTGCCGATGGACGGCGACACCTTCTTCGCCCTGGCGCCGTCCGGCACCCGCGCCGGTGCCGGCACCGCCGACCTGGCGCTGCTCTGCGCGGCCGCGGCGTCCTGCGCCGAACGCGCGGTCGTCCAGGCGGTGCTCGCCGCCGAGACAGCCTTCGACGTCCCGTCCTGGCGGGACATCATGACCGGAACACCCTGAGGAGAGCGAGGAGAGCCATGACCGGGCACACGCCGGCGGCCACGACCGCGAAGACAGTCAAAACCCGGTTCCGGGACCGCGGGAGATTCGGCCAGGCGCTGGTCACCACCCTGGTGTTCCTCGCGGTGCTGTGGGTGGTGCAGATCGTCAACTGGGCCTCGGGGAACCGTCTGGTGTCCCTCGGCATCCACCCGCTGGACTTCTCCCGGTTCTGGGGGATCCTCCCGGCGCCGTTCATCCATGTCGACTTCGCGCACCTGGTCGCCAACACTCCGGCCATCGCCGTCCTGCTCTTCCTCGTGGCCCTGTCCGGGCAGAAGGCGGTGTGGGCGTCCACTGTCGTGGCGACCGTGGTCGGTGGCCTCGGGGTGTTCTTCATCGGCGGGGAGAACACGGTGCACGTCGGGGCGTCGATACTGGTCTACGGCTGGGCGGTGTTCCTCGCCGTCCGCGGGTTCTTCACCCGCCGGATCCTGGAGATCCTGCTGGGGCTGGCCGTGGTCGTGGTGTACGCCGGGCTGTTCTGGGGGATCCTGCCCAACCAGGCCGGGGTGAGCTGGCAGGGGCACCTGTTCGGCGGCGTCGGTGGAGCGGTGACCGCCTGGGCGGCGGGACGTCCCGCGGCGAAGGAGCGCAGGCAGGTCACGGCGGCGCGGTCGGCGGGTGCGGTGAAGTGACCGGACGGCGCCGGCCGTCGATGACGCCTCCGTCACAGGGGAGGGGAGCGCGACCAGGCACGATGCCGTCGTCCCCTGGGGTAGAGGCGTAACCGGTGGGGGACAGTCCGGTACGGCGCGGGCCGGTCGCGCAGTAGACTCATCCACCATGGACGCTCTCCCCGTGGTGCACCCGGCACCGACCGCCTCATCACCCATCGGCATCTTCGACTCGGGGGTCGGCGGACTGACCGTGGCACGGTCGGTCGTCGACCAGCTCCCCGGCGAATCGGTGATCTACATCGGCGACACCGCCAACTCCCCCTACGGGGACAAACCCCTGGCCACGGTCCGGGAGCTGGCCACCGCCATCGCCGACCAACTCGTGGAGCGCGGGTGCAAGATGATCGTCGTCGCCTGCAACTCCGCCTCCGCGGCGTTCCTGCGCGACGCCCGTGAACGCTACCCGGTCCCGGTGGTAGAGGTGATCCTGCCGGCGGTGCAGCGCGCGGTCGCGGCGACGAGGAACAACCGCGTCGGTGTGATCGGGACCAAGGCCACGGTGACCTCCGGGGCGTACCAGGACCTGTTCGCCGCCAGCCCGGGTGTCGAGGTGGTCGCGCAGGCGTGCCCGCAGTTCGTGCCCTTCATCGAGCGGGGGATCACCTCCGGGCGTCAACTGCTGGGGTTGGCGGAGACCTACCTCGAGCCGTTGAAGGACGCCGGGGTGGACACCGTGGTGCTCGGATGCACCCACTACCCGCTGCTGACCGGTGTGATCCAGCTGGTGATGGGCGACGACGTGACCCTGGTGTCGTCGGCGGAGGAGACCGCCAAGATGGTCTACCGCACCCTGTCGGAGAACGACCTGCTGGCCGAACCGGTGCCGGGCCACGCCCCCGAGCTGACCTTCGAGTCCACCGGGGACCCGGCTCGGTTCGCCGGTCTGGCCACCCGTTTCCTGGGGCCGTCGGTGGCCGGTGTCAGCCGGATCCCGGAGATGCTGCGGTAGCGGATCCCGGGGAGTCTCCCGGGGCGTCTTGAGGGGAGCTTTCAGCGGAATCACTGCCTGGCTCCCGGTGCACGGCAGGGTTCATGTAACAATATCTGTCATGGACATGACCATTCTGGGATGCTCCGGGAGTCTCTCTGCACCAGACAACCCCGCGTCCGGCTACCTCCTGCGGATGTCGGACGGGCGCGAGATCCTCATGGACATGGGCCCCGGGGTCCTCGCCGGCCTGCAGGGGGACGGCGACCCGGGCAGTGTCGACGTGATCTTCTCCCACCTGCACCCCGACCACTGCTCGGACTTCCCGTCCCTGGTGGTCTGGCAGCGTTTCCACCCCACCCACGCCGCCTCGTCGCGGCACACGATGATCGGCCCGTCGATCGCGGCGCTGCACCTGGGGCGTGCCTCGGCCGACCACCCGTCACGGGTCGACGACTTCTCCGACATCCTGGACGTGCGGTCCTGGCGGGCGCCGGACCTGCAGGACACCCCGGTCGCCTTCGACGCGTCCTCACGGGGCACGGTGTACCCGGTGCACCACATCGGGGAGACCGCGCTGTACGCCGCGCCGGCGGTGCACCCGACGGAGTCGTACATGATCCGGGTGGAGGAGCAGGACGGCTCCTCCCTGGTCTACAGCGGCGACACCGCCGCCACCGGGCACCTCGCCGCCCTGGCCCACGGGGCCGACGTCCTGCTGTGCGAGGCGACCTGGGGGGAACGCGACAACGGCGACAACCCGCCGCAGATGCACCTGTCCGGTGAGGAGGCGGGGCAGGCCGCGGCGCAGGCCGGGGTCGGGCGGCTGATCATCACCCACGTCCCGCCGTGGGGGGATCCGGAGGGTGCGCTCCGGGGGGCCCGCCGCTACTACGACGGTCCGGTCGAGCTGGCCCGCCGCGGGATGGTCGTGACCGTCGGCAGCTAGACTGTCGAGACATGAGTGCTTCCGAGAACAACGCGCCCACCACCCGCGCCGACGGACGGGCCGTCGACCAGCTGAGGAACGTCCGTGTCACCCGCGGCTTCACCACCAACCCGGCAGGCAGCGTCCTCGTCGAGTTCGGTGACACCCGCGTGATGTGCACCGCCAGCGTCTCCGAGGGTGTGCCCCGGTTCAAGCGGGACTCCGGGGAAGGCTGGCTGACCGCCGAGTACGCCATGCTGCCGTCCGCCACCGCCGAGCGCATGCAGCGTGAAGCGGTCAAGGGCAAGGTCAAGGGACGGACCCAGGAGATCTCCCGGCTGGTCGGCCGGTCGCTGCGTGCGGCGGTGGACCTGCGCGCCCTGGGCGAGAACACCGTGAACATCGACTGCGACGTGCTGCAGGCCGACGGCGGCACCCGGACCGCCTCGATCACGGGCGCCTACGTGGCGTTGGCGGACGCGCTGGCGGTGCTGAAGAAGCGCGGAGTCATGCCGGGTGAGCCGCTGCTGGCCCCGGTGGCGGCGGTATCCGTCGGCATCGTCGACGGTGTCGCCTGCCTGGACCTGCCGTACGAGGAGGACAGCCGCGCCGACGTGGACATGAACGTGGTGATGACCGAGCAGGGCCGGTTCGTGGAGATCCAGGGCACCGGCGAGAACGCCGAGTTCAGCCGCGACGAGCTGTCGGTGATGCTGGACCTGGCCGAGGGCGGCCTGCGTGAGCTGACCGCGCTGCAGCGTGCGGCCCTGGCCGCCGACCTGGGGGAGACGGTGACGCTGTGAGTGTGAAGGTCCTGGTTGCCTCGCGCAACGCCAAGAAACTCGCCGAGTTGAACCGCGTGCTTGACGCCGCGGGTGTCGACGGTATCGAGCTGCTGAGCCTGCGCGACGTCGAGGCGTACCCCGAGACCCCGGAGACCGGCGCCACCTTCGAGGAGAACGCGCTGATCAAGGCCCGGGACGGGGTGCGCTACGCGGGCCTGCCCACCGTCGCCGACGACTCCGGACTGTGCGTCGACGCCCTCAACGGCATGCCGGGGGTGCTGTCGGCCCGCTGGTCGGGCACCCACGACACCGGCGACGGTTCGGTGGACGAGGCGAACAACCGCCTGCTGCTGGGGCAGACCGCCGACGTCCCCGACGAACGACGGGGCGCCGGGTTCGTCTCCGCGTGCGCGCTGGTGGTGCCCGAGGAGATGGCGGGACGGTTCGACGGGGAGACCGAGGTCACTGTCCGGGGCGTGTGGCGCGGCATGCTGCTGCGCGAACCGCGCGGTACCAACGGCTTCGGCTACGACCCGCTGTTCTCCCCGGACGAGGAGCCGCGCAAGTCGTCGGCGGAGCTGTCGGCGGAACGCAAGGACGAGCTGTCGCACCGGGGCCGCGCCCTGGCGGAACTCGTGCCGTACCTCACCGCACTGCGTGGCTGATGTGTGGCTGATGAGGGGTTGAGCGACCGGGTTTCGCGGTAGGGTGGTGGGGACAACAGAACCCCGCTTCCTGGAAGGAACCGTGAGACCGTGCCCGTGACCGTCGAACCCGCTGAGATCGTCGCCGGGACAGCGCTTGACCGGGAGTGGCTCACCAGCCTGTACAAGGAGTTCCACCGGCGTCCGGAGCTCTCCGGCGCCGAGGAGTGGACCGCCGGGCGCATCGCCGAGGAATTGCGGCGGTTCAGCGACTGGGAGGTGACCACCGGTATCGGCGGGCACGGCATCACCGCGGTGCTGCGCAACGGTGAGGGGCCGACGGTGCTGTTCCGCGCAGACTTCGACGGCCTGCCCGTCGCCGAGAACACCGGCGTCGACTACGCCTCGACCCACGCCCAGCTGGACGCCCAGGGCCAGCGGGTGCCCACCATGCACGCCTGCGGCCATGACGCGCACACCTCCAGTGCGCTGGGGGCGATGTCGATCATCGACGCCTCGCGGGAGAAGTGGCAGGGCACCGTGGTCTTCCTGTTCCAGCCCGCCGAGGAGGCCTCCATCGGTGCCCACCGGATGGTGAACGACGGGCTGCGGACGATCATCCCGCGTCCGGACGTCTGCCTCGGCCAGCATGTGGTGCCCGGTCCGGCCGGTCAGGTGTACACGGCCCCCGGGCCGGTGTTGACCAGCTCCACGACGATCGAGATCACCCTGTTCGGGCGTGGGGCCCACGCCTCGATGCCGCACCGGGCGGTCGACCCGGTGGTGCTTGCCGCGTCGGTGGTGATGAAGCTGCAGACGGTGGTGTCCCGTGAGCTGCCGCCGGGGAAGTTCGCCGTGGTCACCGTCGCGTCCGTGGAGGCGGGCAAGGCCAACAACGTGATCCCCGATTCCGCCCGGCTCGCCCTGAGCTGCCGCTTCTACGAGGAGTCGGTGCGGACCAGGGCGGTGGACGCGATCAAGCGGATCGTCCGGTCGGAGGCCGCGGCCGCGGGGTGTGAGCGGGAACCGGAGTTCCGGTTCCTCGGCCTGCTCGCCGCCACCGACAACGACAGCACCGCCTACGCGGTGGTGCGCCCCCACTTCGACGAGTTCTTCGGCGCGCAGTCCCAGGAGATGGAGCCCTGGACCGCCTCGGAGGACTTCTCGGTGATCCCCCGGGCGTTCAACGCCCCGTACCTGTTCTGGACGGTGGGGATCACGCCGCTGAAGCAGTGGCGACGGGCGGAGGCCGCCGAGCGGCTCGACATCGACATCCCCTCGAACCACAACCCGGGTTTCCTGCCCGACCTGTCCACGCTGCCGGTGACGACGCAGGCCGCCGCGCTGGCCGTGCTGGGCTGCCTGACCCACCAGTGGCCGGGCACACCGGCAGGGTGGTCACCGGCCACCGGGACCGAGGCGTCCGACATCGACGCCGCGGCGGTGCGCCGGGCGAAGGTGGAGACGTCCCAGGCGGACTGAACCGCACGGCTGTGGCGTCCTCGGTCAGCCGGCGAGGCCGAAGGCCTCGATGACCTCGTTGCGGCGGCGGCGCTCCAGCACGAACGACAGGACCGGGATCACACCGGCAAGGATGGTCGTCACCCATTTGGCCGGTGCCCAGCGGGCCTTGACCCCCAGGTCCAGGCAGGTGGCGCAGTAGATCAGGAAGATCCACCCGTGGACGATGGCCACCAGGGAGAACCAGCCCGGGGCGTCGATGTCCATCGGGGGGAAGACCAGGTACTTGAGGATCATCTCCACACACAGGAAGAGCAGGAAGAGACCCGTGATGTAGGCGAGCACGGAGTAGCGCGTCAGTGCCCCCTTGACCCGGCGCTGACGCGCCGGGGTCACCGGTGCGGTGACAGGGGTGGTCGGGGTGGTCATCGGTGTTCTCAGTCCGTCCTTGCTGTGTTGTCGTTCTTGCTGTGGCCCGCCGAGCGCCGTGCCTGGCGCCGTCGGTCGTCCTCGAAGTACTCCCGGGCGGCGGCGTGGGTGTCGCGGGTGGGGAGGATGTCGTCCGGGATCTCGCGGGGGGCGGCGTCGGACGACGGCTCGGGTGCTGCGGGGGCCGTGGCGCCGGCGGCGCGTTCCCGCTCGTACTCCATGTACCTGCGGTAGGCGAAGATGAAGAACAGGCCGAAGATCGGCCACTGCAGTGCGTAACCGAGGTTCTGGTAGGAGCCGTCCCCGCTGGACCACCGGCCCCACTGCCACCAGGCGAGGCAGAGTGTGGCCACGACGGCGAGTACGAGGAAGACGACCTGGACCACCCGGACTCGCAGCGACTGCGGCTGCAGGGATCCGGTGGTCGTCGAGCTGTTCTCGGTTCCGGGTGAGTCTTCGGGCACGGGTTCCAGGGTACCCCTGGTGGTGCTGGTACCATAACCCGGAGCAGCCGGTATGCCGGTTGTGTCGACGGCCACGATGTGGCCGTCCACGCGCCCGTGGCGGAATTGGCAGACGCGCCAGGTTTAGGTCCTGGTGTCCTGACGGATGTGGGGGTTCAAGTCCCCCCGGGCGCACAGTGAGGGGGCGTGGATCGCCAACCCTGTGGTGGCGCACATTCCGGCGCATGCCACCCCGGGGTGCAGCCAGGAATCCCGGTTGCCCAGAGGGGTCGGGCCGCCTTCCACTTGCGCGGATCCTTTCCTGTGCTAAAATCCGGCGTCCTGCTCAGTCATCGGTGTCACGTCGCAGGTAGCACTCGGTACAGGCCAGGTCGCGCTTCTGCGGGAATGCGGCTGTCGCCCCGGACGGCGCCGGGTCCGCACATCCATGCCTGCACAGGCACCCCCTCCATCCAGAACGCAGGGGGACATCCCGGATCTCACGCCGCTCTGAGGCGTACTTTGTCGGTGGCCTCCCCGGCCGGACAGGTACGTCGCGGCGTCCGCCCCCGAAAGACCACGAGAAAACCCCGTCGACCCCGTCGACGGGACCACCGAAACCTTGTCGAAAGGAGTGACCATGCCCCGCACTTTCCGCCAGCTGATCAACACCCTCACCGGACCGGCACAAGAACCGACCGAGCCGAACCACCCGACTGTCGCCGTCGAATACGACGCGCTGTTCCAGCTGCCGCAGGGCGTGGATCATTCCGCTCCCTGAGCGGTCACAGGTGCGACGTCAGAGGGTACCGATCCATTCCGCCCGCTCGGTCTGTGCGTCGAAGTTCTCCTGGAAGCTCAGCCGGTACTCACCGGGGTCGGCGGGCCCGTCGAAGCAGATGGTCCCGTCTTCGCTCTGTCCGGGACCGACCTCGTCGAGCACGTGGTCCGTTTCCTCGGAGACGGTCTGCGTCCGGGGCAGCTGCTGCGGATCATAGAGCTTCCAGGCTGCGAGCCCGCGGACCTGCAGGGGCTCCGTCTCACTGGTCACGGTGAAGTTCACGTCCGCACAGACCTGCGTGGTGGTCCCGCGATCGAAGGCGCGGAGGTTGTCGACGGTGATGTCCGCCTTGTCGATGCTGATCGTTTCACCGACCGCCGGCAGGTCGGAGTCGGCGGCTGGATCGTCCGCGGAGGTGTCGACGGCGGTGCCGGTGGGGGTGCTGGCGGCGGTGCCGGTGCTGTCGGCGTTGTCACTGGTGTCGCCGTCGACGTTGTTGCCACATGCGGCGAGGGCGAGAGAAGCGGTGAGTGCAAGTGCGGCGAGGCTGCGTCGTCCGGTCATGGTTCTCTCCTGGTCGTCGGGTGGGGTCGTCCACCATCGAATCCTATAGGAGTCGATACAATTCAAGCGGGGGCAGCGGTCTGACCTGTACTTATCCGGATATCAACGGTCATTCCGGTGATTCCGGCGTCGATTCCCCTCTGTTTCGGATACGAGAATGTTTGCCGTGAAGTAGGGTCAGTGCAGACACGAGGGGAGCATTGATGACCGGATTCTCACGGAGGACATTCCTCGCCGGACTCTCCGCACTCGGCGGCACCGTACTGTGGTCGTCCGTCGGGCCGTCCACCGTCCCGCACGCGCACGCCGGGACCGCCGGAGGTGCAGCGTCGGCGGCGGGTCTGTCGGTGGGCCGGGGAATCGCCGACGCCACCGGCGAGCCCCTGGGCGCGGGAATGGACGGCTACGCGGTACAGGAGCAGACGTCGGTCGGTATCCGGCAGCGTCTGTACTCCCGTGCCTTCATCTTCGACGACGGCGCCCGCCGGTTCTGCCACGTCACCGTGGACACCCCGCTGATGTTCCAGTCGGTCTTCCTCGAGGTACTGCGTCGCCTGCGCAGGCACTACGGCGACAGCTACCGCACCGACAACGTGGTGCTCACCGCCACCCACACCCACGTCGGACCGGGCGGACGCTCCGGCCACGCGATGGTGGACCTGGTCACCCTCGGCTTCCGTCCGGTGACCTTCGAGGCCCAGGTGGCGGGCATCGTGCAGTCGATCCGTCGGGCGCACGACGACATCGCCCCGGCCGAGCTCACCCTCGTCAGCCGCACCGTCGACGGCGTTGGCGAGAACCGCTCCCGGATGGCGTTCGACCGGAACCCGGCCGAGGACATCGCCGAGAACCCCGACGGCGTGGACCGCCGGTCGGTGACCCTCCACGTCGCCCGGGACGGCGTCCCGGTCGGCCTGATCAACTGGTACTCGGTGCACGCCACCAGCTTCAGCCACCACATCCGGCACATCTCCGGCGACAACAAGGGCTTCGCCGCGTACTCCTACGAGTCCGCCGCCGGGGTGGACCACCTCGACCTGGCCGCGGCCCCCTTCGTCGCCGCGTTCGCCCAGGGGACGCCCGGGGACGTCACGCCCAACCACGGACTCGTCCCCGGCTCCGGGCCGGGCGGGGCAGGGGAGGACGGCCAGAAGGAGTCGGTCGCGGTCCTCGGCCGACGCCAGGCGGACGCCGCCGAGCCGTCCGGCGCCACCCGGATCCCGCTCGACGGGCGCGGCGCCCTGGAGGGACGGACCTGCTGGGTGGACATGGACTCCGTCGAGGTCGACGGCCGGTGGACGCCCGACGGCACCCGCGGGCGCACCGGGCCGGCCGTACTCGGTGCGGCGTTCGCGGCGTCGAGCCAGGAGGACGGCGGCGGGCTGGACATCGACCTCGGCATCGACGAAGGCGAACGCGGCGGGGCACCGTGGGTGCGGCGGCTCAACGAGCTCGCCCCCGTCCCGGAGGACGTCCGCCGGATCCACGCGCCGAAGGACATGCTCCTGCCGATGGGCTACATCGACGGCATGATCCAGCAGCGACACTTGTTCGGGGTGTGGCGGATCGGCGGGCTGGTCCTGGTCTACCTGGGGTTCGAGCCCACGGTGACCTCGGGCCTGCGGATCCGAAGGACGGTGGCCGAGGCGATGGGCCTGCCACCGGAGAACATCGTGGTGCAGGGCTACTCCTGCGGCTACGGCCACTACATCACCACCCCGGAGGAGTACGAACAGCAGGACTACGAAGGCGGGGCCACGGCCTTCGGACGCCTGGAACTCCCCGCCGTCCAGCAGGTCGTCGACCGGCTCGCCACCGCCCTGGCCACCGGGGAACAGGTCGACCACCGGGCACCGGCAGGCGACCTCACCGGGGTGATCCCCGCCAGCCCCGCGGCGGTGTCGGTCGTCGACACCGCCCCGCCGGGACGGCGCTTCGGCGACGTGCTCTCCGCGGACGGCGGCGTCAGCGTCGGGCAGACCGCCACCGTCCGCTTCGTCGGGGCGAACCCCAACAACGACCTCCGGCTGGAGGACAGCTACCTCCGGGTCGAACGCGACGACGGGACCGTCGTCGCCCACGACTCGTCCTGGTCGACGCTGCTCACCTTCGACCGCGAGATGACCGTGACGACCACCACCGTGGAATGGGACACCACCGGTCAGGCGCCGGGGGAGTACCGGGTCGTCCTGCGTGGTGAATGGAAGGACATCCGCGGCACGGTGCGTCCCTTCGAGGGCAACTGCCCTGTCACCGTCAGATAGATTCGACGGAATCCTGCCGGGGTTGTCGATATCCGGGGATCCCGTACGTCATCATTGTGCAGAGGCCGAATAGGCCGGCAGCGCAGGCATCCGGAACCGCCGGGGACTGACTACCGTGACGGAGGAGTCATGAAGTACGCACTACTGTTGATGGGACACACCGACGACCCGGTCTGCGGGGACGACGGAGGTGCCTCTCCGGAGGAGTTCTTCGAGTTCGACAAGGAGATCGAGGCGGCGGGGGTGGTCCTCTACTCGTTCGCCCTGGAGGACCCGGAGCATTCGGTCATCGTCGGCAGCGACGGTGCAGCGGGAGGAGGTGACCGCGTCGTCTCCTCCGGGCCGTACCCGGAAGTCAGCGAGTTCGTCGGTGGTGGCTACGTCATCGACGTACCTGACCTCGACACGGCGGTCGCGTGGGCGAAGAAGAGTCCGGCGTCCGGCGCGGGTGGACACATCGAGATCCGGCCTCTGGCTCCCTACTGACAGGCGGCCCCACACCATGTCCGACCCGCCTGTCGTCCTGGACGCGGAGACCCGAGCCCGGCTGATCGCGACTCTCACCCGCCGCTTCGGTGACATCGATCTCGCGGAGGACAGTCTGCATGAGGCGGTGCTCCAGGCGGTGCGGACGTGGCCTGGGTCAGGGGAACCCGATAACCCGGTCGCGTGGCTGACGACCGTCGCTAAACGTAAAGCCTTCGATGCCGTCCGTCGGGAAGATCTCCTCGCGCGGAAGATCGCGGAGCTGCACATCGTGCAGGACCGCCCCGACGGGGCCGACCCCGTCGGTGACGCAGTCGGTGAGGGGCAGGCGGGCCGGGACGACCGCCTCGCCATGCTCATCGCCTGCTGTCACCCTGCGTTGACACCGGCTGACCGTGTCGCGATGACCCTGCGTTTTGCCGCCGGAAGAGACACCCGCGTGGTGGCCGACCTGCTCCTGCTTTCGGTGCCCACGTTACAACAACGCATCACCCGCGCGAAGAGGCGCATTCGCACGCTCGGCATTTCCTTCGCAGTGCCCGGTGGCGAGGCACTGGCGGAGAGACTGGACAGCGTGCTGAAGGTGATCTATCTGATCTACACCGACGGATTCGCACGCAGCACCGGGCAGGCCCACGTCCGGGACGACCTCACGGAGGAGGCGGTACGCCTGGCACGCCTGGTGCATCGGCTTGAACCGGGGTCCGCGGAGACCACGGGACTGCTGGCGCTGCTGCTGCTCACGGAGGCCCGGCGCCCCGCCCGGGTTACCGCGGACGGTCGGCCGGTGCCCCTGGAACACCAAGACAGGACACGCTGGAGCGCTCGGCTCAGGGACGAGGGGCTGGTCCTGGCCGAACGTGCCGCCCGAATGGCAGGGGCCCGGAGCTATGCGATCCAGGGCGCCATTGCCGCGGTGCATGCCGAGGCACCGACCTTCGCCGACACCGACTGGCGTCAGATCGCCGTCCTGTACCGAATTCTCGGACGGTACGAGTCCGGTCCGGCGGTACGACTGGCCACGGTTATCGCCGTCGGACGCGCCGAAGGGCTACAGCGGGGCAGTGAGCTCCTCGACGAACTGTCCACGGGCAAGGACTTCGACGACTACCGGCCGTTCCATGTGGCCAGGGCGGTCACCTACCGGGAACTGGGGGACCGTAAACGCGCCGCCTCAGCCTACCGGCGGGCACTGGAACTACCGGGGAACGGTGCCGAGGACAGGTTCCTGGAGGACATGCTCTCGGAGGTGACCCGCGGGTAAGCCAGACATTCCTGATCGGGGTAAGGCGAGGTTAGTAGAGGTCCCGGATGATCCGGGCGACGTGCCCGGTGGCCTTGACGTTGTACTTCGCCAGGCCCACGGTGCCGTCCCCGTTGACCAGGAACGTCGACCGGATGACCCCCTGCACGACCTTGCCGTAGTTCTTCTTCTCGCCGAAGGCGCCGTAGGCGGTCAGCGTCGTTTTCTCCGGGTCCGACAGCAGCGGGAAGGTGAGGTCGTGCTTCTCGCGGAACGCCTCCAGCTTCTCCACCGGGTCCGGGGAGATGCCGAGGACGTCCACCCCGGCGTCGTTGAGTTCGGTGAGGGAGTCCCGGAAGTCGCAGGCCTCGGTGGTGCAGCCCGGGGTGTCGGCCTTGGGGTAGAAGTACACGATGACGCGGCGCCCGCTGTAGTCGGACAGGCTGACCTGCCGGCCCCGGTCGTCGGTGAGGGTGAAGTCCGGCGCGACGTCGCCGACCTCCAGGATGGTGCGGTTGTTCTCGGAAGTGCTCATGCCCTCCGAGTGTACGGTGATCCCGGGTCCTGTCGAGCACAGGCGGGGCACACGTCGGACACAGTTCGCCGGGTTCTTCTGCACCGCAGTGACCCGGGAACGTACAATTCAGGGACAATCCCCCAATCCGTCAGTCACGACCAGTAATGCAGGAGACTTCAGTGGCCCGCACCATCGACTCTATCCAGAGCGACATCGAACGCACCCGTGAACAGCTCGCGAGGACTCTGGACGAGCTCAGCGTCCGCGCGGCTCCGAAGAACCTGGCGGACGAGGCCAAGAGCCAGGCGTCCCACGTGCTCTCGCAGCCCAAGGTCCAGATGATCATCGGCGGCGTCGTCGCCGGTGTGGGTCTCGTCGTCGCCCTCACAGTCGCCGGTCGGCGCAACGAGAAGAAGCAGATCAAGGAAATCCAGCGTCTGCTGGCCTCCGCCAGGTCCTGACCGGCATCCCCGCCCCACGCGACCCCGGACAGCCCCGGCGGATCTCCGGCACACGACGTGCCGTCGAGATCGCCGGGGTTTCCGCATGCGCCGTCGCGCTCGGCGCGCTGTGCACCCACCTGGGTGTCCCGGCCTCCTGGATCGTCGCCTTCCTCGTCTCCTTCGGCGCCTACGCCATCCTCTCCGACCGGCAGACGACCCCGCCGCCGACGCTGATGCAACCGGCGCAGGTGGTCATCGCGATGGTGTGCGTCGCCCCGCTGAGCCAACTCGACGGGGCGACGGTCGTCGGCTACATCGTGCCCACCGTCCTGGCCCTGGTGGTCACCCTGGCGGTGTGTGCCGCGGCGGCGTTCCTCCTGTACCGCTCCGGGGCGGCCAGCGCGGTGAGCTCCCTGTTGGCGACACTCGCCGGCGGTGCCAGTGGCATGACGGTGCTCGCCGCGGAACTGAAGGAGGACGTCCGCTTCGTCGTCCTCACCCAGTACCTGCGGATGTCACTGGTGGTGCTGACGCTGCCCGTCTTCGTCCACTTCTTCGCCGGTGGCGGGGACGAGTTTGGCGGGGGAACCTCCGCCGACGGCGACGCGCCGGCATGGTGGGACCCGGGCCTGCACCCGGCTCTCGGGGCGCTGGTCATCTGGGCGGCCGTGTGGGTGACCGTGCGCCTCACCCGCCGGGTGGTGACCCTGCCGGTGCCGTACCTCCTGCTGGCGATGCTGCTGACCTGGGTCGCCGGACTCGCCGGGGTGCCGGACCAGTGGCTGCGGCCGGAAGGTCTAGTCCTCGTCCTCGCCTACGCCGTGATCGGCGTCCAGGCCGGAGGGACGCTCACCGTGTCCGCCCTACGCCAGTTCAGCCACAGCCTGCCGCTGATCCTGTCCGCGGTGGCCGCGATGATCCTCGGGGCGATCCTCGCCGCCGTCCTCATCGCCTATTCCAGCGGTATCCCCCTCATCGACGCCTACCTGGCCACCGTCCCCGGGGGTATCTACGCCGTCCTCGCCTTCGCCCACGACGCGGGCTCGGAACCGATCGTCACCGTGGTGCAGGTGATGCGCACCCTGGCGATGCTGGTCATCGGAGCCTACCTGCCCACCGTCATCGGCTGGTGGGGACGACGCCGGCACACCTGACCCCCGCGGAACCGATGGTAGTTTCGGGGCATGGGTCTTCTCTGGAACTTCCTCGTCCGCGCCGTCGGCACCGCCGTGGGACTGTGGGTGGTGACCTACTTCGTCACCGGGGTCACGGTCACCGCCCCCGCCGAGCCCCTGGTCGGTGACGGGCAGAACGACCGGCTGTGGGTCTTCCTCGCCTGCGCGGCGGTGATCCTGCTGCTCAACATGACCGTCCGGCCCGTCCTGCGGCTCCTGGGGCTCCCCCTGACGATTCTGACACTGGGCCTGTTCGCCCTGGTGATCAACGCCGCCGTGTTCCTGCTGGCCGAGACCGTGGCACAGGCCGTGGGCCTGGGGCTGCACATCGCCACCTTCGGCGCCGCCTTCTGGGGAGCGATCATCATGGCGCTGGTCAGCTGGATCCTGGGGCCGCTCACCGGGGCGCTCTCGGCGCGGCGCTGAGCCGGCGATGTCGTGGTGCTGTGGCGCGGCGCTGCGGCGTCTGCTACGGCGCCCCGGCCGCGTCGTCGGGCCCACGGGGACTCTGCAACGTCCGCGAATCAGCGACCGACGCCCACCCGACCGCGGCCAGCACCAGCAGCACCCCGCTGACCCCGAAAGCCCAACCGAACCCCGCGACATCCACCAGGACACCGGCGGCCAGCGGCCCCAGGACCCCGCCCAGATCCTGCGACATCGAGTACCCCGCGACCGTGGACCCACCGCGCCGGGTACCGACGATGTCGGCGAGCACCGCCTGCTGACCCGGGTTCACCAGCGCTGAACCCGCGCCGGCGACGACCATCGCCAGACAGGCCACGACGATGGTCGGTGACATCGGGAACGCCGCGTACCCCACCGCGGTGACCAGCATCCCGAGGACCAGCATCGGCTTGCGTCCGAGCGTGTCGTTCCACCGCCCCGACGGGATGATCAGGACCGCGTTGCCGGCGGCGTAGGCCGCGAGCGCCCAGGCGGCGACAGCGGCATCGCCGTGGAATGCGGCGGCGACGAACAACGGCACGATGGACACCCGGACACCGAAGGACGTCCACCCGAACGCGAACACCGAGCCGAGCAGCACCCGGTACTGGGGGACACCCAGGGACGTGGCCAGGGAGAGCGGCTCACGGGGGCTGTCGTCCGCCCGGGCCCCCGCGAGAGGCGACCTGCGCAGGGCGAACCACACCACGGTGGCCGCGACGACGAGCATCACGAAGTAGAAGACGAACGGTGCCCGGAGCCCGAACCCGGCGACCAGGGCGCCGAACACGGGGCCCATCAGGTTGCCCAGGAGGAAGCCGGCGGCGTTCACACTGGAGACGCGACCGCGGGCGTCCACCGGACTGACCTTGATCAACAGGGCGGTGGCGGCGACGGTGAACATGATCGACCCCAGCCCACCGAGTCCCCGGAGGATCAGCAGCTGCGTGTAGTTCGCCGCGAGGGCGCACGCCCCGGTGGACGCGGCGACGATGAGGATACCGACGGTGTACGTCCGACGTTCCCCGAGTGCGACGACGACACGGCCCGCCAGGGGAGCACCGACAAGCCGCATCAGCGCGAAGGCACTGACGATCCCCGACGCCGCGGCATTCGAGACACCGAAGGCGTGGGCGTACTGCGGGATCGCCGGGGCGACGACCCCGTAGCCGAGCGCGACGGCGAACGCGCCGGCCACCAGGGCCCACACCTCCACCGGGAGCGGTGAATGGTGCCGGCGGGGACGGGAGAATCGCATCAGGACATCATAACGCCGCCATCGCATGTGGTACCGGTCGTGCCCGGTGTGCCCCCGGGGGTTGTGCGTGCGGGTCGTGGCGGGGCACGGCGGTGGGGTGGTGTGGCGCGGTGTGCGGTGGGGGACCGGTGTGGTGGGTGTCGTCGGTGCTCAGCGGTGGATCACCGACAGCATCTGCGCGGGAGCCCGGGGCGTTGTCGGAATCGGGGTGCTGAAACCGACAACAGTCCGGGCTGTTGTGGAGCTCCCCGAGGGGTGCTCGCTGCCGCAGACCGGCGGAGGCGCGGCCCGCCCGTGGGATCGATGGCGAATACACGAAACCCCGTGACCTTGGAGTAAGGTCACGGGGTGTGAGTTGTGCGTCATCAGGGACTCGAACCCCGAACCCGCTGATTAAGAGTCAGCTGCTCTGCCAATTGAGCTAATGACGCATGTTGTTCGCTGGAGCGGATGTCCCGTCCTCGGCAACGAGGAAAACTATAGCTCCACGCCGTATCTGTGGCAAATTTGCAGGTCACATGTGGTTCTACTTCCGTTTGTCTTCGGATGGGTGTGTGGCGGTCGCGGTGGGTAACGATTCGGACACAATATGTTCGCCGGGGCGATTTCCGTTCCTTGTGACGCGCACCCCAGACGTATGATGGTCGGCGAGACGGGCCCGACCCTCACCTTGCCGGGCGCGGCGTGACTGCGGTGTGACCGGTGCGTCACCACCGTCGACCTGATTTCACCACGACATTTCATCGCCACGGGTCCTCCTGGCCCGGTGCGGAAAGAGACTGTAGACACCATGCACTTCCGATTCGGCCGCACGGGCCGGGTTCTGCGTACCATCGCGGCGGCCTCCGCCGCCACCGCCCTGCTGGCCACCGCCGCCTGCACCATCGACGACGACGGCGACACGGACACCGAACAGGTGGCGGACCAGGGCGCCTCCGACGAGGGGGACGACGCCGTCGAGCTGACCGCCAACGTCGACGACGGCGACACCGAGGTCAAGGTGGATGAACCGGTCACGGTGCGCGACGACGAGGGGATCGACTCGGTCACCCTCACCGACGGTGTCGGTAACGAGGTCGAGGGCTCCTTCAACGAGGACAAGACCGAGTGGACCGCCGACGGCAAGATGGAGTACTCCAGCACCTACAGCCTGGAGGCCACGGCCGGCGACGAGACCTTGTCCACGTCCTTCACGACCTTCAGCCCCGCGCTGCTGACGAATGCGTCGCTGGCGCCGCTGGACGGCTCCACCGTCGGCGTCGGCCAGTCGGTCGCCCTGCGCTTCGACGAGGCGCCGGGGGACCGTCAGGCCGTGGAGGACGCCATCACGGTGACCACCGAGCCCAAGGTCGAGGGGGCCTTCTACTGGATCACCGCCAACGAGGTCCGCTGGCGTCCCGAGGAGTACTGGGAGCCCGGCACGGAGGTCACCGTGGACGCCGACCTGGTGGGTAAGGACCTCGGCGGCATGTACGGCCAGATCGACCGGTCCGCCTCCTTCACCATCGGTGACGACGTCCGCGCGGTCGCCGACAACGCGACGAAGACGGTCACCGTGACCCGCAACGGCGAGGTCGTCCGGACGATGCCGACGTCGATGGGCATGCCGGGCCATGACACGCCCGAGGGCATCTACCAGATCGGCGACCAGTTCGAGGCGCTGACGATGGATTCGCAGACCTTCGGCCTGGCTCTCGACGCCGGCGGCTACGTGACGGACGTGCAGTACGCCACGCAGATGTCCTACTCCGGGATCTACTTCCACGCGGCGCCGTGGTCCGTGTGGGCGCAGGGCAACACGAACACCTCCCACGGGTGCCTGAACCTGTCCGTCGAGGACGCACGGTGGGTCTACGAGAACCTCAAGCGTGGCGACATCGCCGAGGTCAAGGGCACCGGCGGCGGTCAGCTGGAAGGCTACGACGGGCTCGGGGACTGGAACATCCCGTGGTCCACCTGGTCGGCGGGCAACGCCGACGAGTGAGCCTCGCCGCGTCCCCCGACCGGGTCACAGCGGGGGCTGGTCGGTGGGGAAGCGGTAGAACTGGTGGCTGCGGAACATCAGGGGGGACGGGGCGGCCACGTCAGCGCAGGCGGGGGCCTCGCCGTGGCCGTCGGCACCACGGCTGACGTCGGTGACCTCGGCGGCGACGAGGGTGGCCTCGCCGACCTGCAGCGTGTCCACGGTGTGGGCGCGCAGCACGGCCAGGGCGTCCGACAGCAGCGGTTCACCACCGGGCGCCCGCGACCACTGCTGGTCCGGGGTGAACCGCCGGCCTTCGTAGCGTGAGAACTCGTAGGCGATGCCCGCCTGGTCCTCGCCGAGGAAGTGGATCAGGTACGACCCGGCCTCCAGGATCGCCCCGGCACTGCCCCCGGGCTTCGACAGCGAGAACGAGACGGCCAGTGGGTCGACCGTCAGTGAGGCGAGACTCGACACCGTCAGGCCGACGTCCTGCCCGGACACGTGGGCGGTGATCAGCGCGACGCCGGTGGGATGGCGTCGGAACGCGGTGCGGAACCGTTCGGCGACGGTGTCGGATTCGGCAGATGACATGGCACCCAACCTACCGCTCAGTCGCAGGCCCGGTGCAGGGTGGGGGCGAGGCTGGCGGCGATGACGAGGCCGGTGGTCTTCGTCTGGTCGGTGGAGGGGACCAGGGCCTCCCGGACGGCGTACCGTGCGATGTCGACGGTGGCCTGCCGCGGTGTGGCGCCCAACGCGAGCCACCCCTCGACCTCGGGCCAGCGCTCGTCCGTCGCCTGCGCGAGCCGCCGTCCGGCCAGCGTGGCGGTCGACATCGCCCCACCGACGACGATCCCGCCGACGGCGAGCACGTAGCGGGGTGAGAACTCCACCGCGCCGGTGAGGAAGACCACGGCGAGGACCGTCGTCACCCCGGCGCCCATGGCGCCGGAGACCACCAGGAAGCGGGGGAGCGACCACCCCAGACGCACGGTGGCGGTGACGGCGGCGACGGTGAACATCACCGCCAGGGCGACACCGACCCACACCGGGTCGGTGATGACCCCGGTGAGTACCACGCTGAGCAGGGCCAGCTGCAGCGTCCCCCGGGCCACCGCCACGGCCGTACCCCACCGGTGGGGAACCCCGGCGACCGACAGCACCGTGACCGCCACCGTCCCCAGGACGGCCACCGCGGCCAGCGTACGCCAGAGCTCGGGGGAGAGGGGCATGGCGGGGCGGGGCGGTCAGAAGTAGTTGGCCAGGGGACCGTCCGCGGTCTCCAGGACGCGGACGTCGGTGCCGAAGATCCCGGTGAGCACGTCGTCCTGGATGACGTCCCGGGGGGTGCCGAAGATGTTGACCGCGCCGTCGGTCATCGCGCAGATGTTGTCGGCGTAGCGTGCGGCGAAGTTGATGTCGTGCAGCACGATGATCACCGTGCGGCCGAGTTCGTCGCAGGCGCGGCGCAGCTGCTTCATCATCTGGACCGAGTGCTTCATGTCCAGGTTGTTCAGCGGTTCGTCCAGCAGCACGTACTCGGTGTTCTGGGCCAGGACCATCGCCACGTAGGCGCGCTGGCGCTGGCCGCCGGAGAGCTGGTCGAGGTAGCGGTTCTCGAACTCGGTGAGGTTGAGGAAGTCGATGGCCTCCGAGATGTACTTCTCGTCCTCGACGTTGAGCCGGCCGTGCGAGTAGGGGTAGCGTCCGAAACCGACGAGCTGGCGGACGGTCAGCCGGGTGACGAAGTGGTTCTCCTGCCGCAGGATCGACAGGTGCTTGGCCACCTCGCCCGACGGTGTCGAGGCCACGTCCATGCCGCCGACGGTGATGGTCCCGGTGTCGGGCTTCTGCAGGCGTCCGATCATGGTCAGCAGGGTCGACTTGCCCGCACCGTTGGGGCCGACGAGCGCGGTGACGCCGCCGGCGGGGATGTCCAGCGTGACCGGCCCGATGGTGGTCTCGGCGCTGTAGGACTTGGAGACGTTGTCGAGCGAGATCACAGACGACCCTTTCGCATGATGAAGAAGAGGAAGACGCTACCACCGACGAGCTCGATGATGATGGTCACCGCGCCCTCGGCGTAGAAGAAGTTCCGCATGATGAAGTACGAGCCGGACAGCACGATGTAGCCCACCAGGACCGCGACGGGCAGGATCAGACGGTGGTCGTAGGTGTCGGTGAGCTGGTAGGCCAGCGTGGCGACGAGGAAACCGAGGAAGGTCATCGGGCCGACCAGCGAGGTCGTCATCGCCATGAGGACGGCGACCATGAACAGCAGCATCATCAGTTCACGCTTGTGGTTGATGCCCAGGTTGCCGGCCGTGTCCCGTCCGAGGGCGACGACGTTGAGCCGGCGCGACCGCAGGTACAGGATCGTGCAGGTCACCGCGACAATGGGGATGACCAGCGCGAAGTTGTCGGTGTCGGCGTTGCCCACGTTGCCGAAGGTGCGGGCGGTGAGGATGTCGAACTCGCTGGGCTCGAGCAGCCGCTGCATGAACGTCGACAGTGCGCCGAGGCCGCCGCCGAGAACGACGCCGACCAGCAGCATCACGTGGATGTTGCCGAACCTGCCGGACAGCAGCCAGGTGTAGAGGCCCACGGCGAAGACGATCATCAGGACGGACTGCACGATGAACTGCGGGGTACCGGTGAAGGCGGCCAGCCCGGCGGAGCCGAGGAAGAAGATCACCGCCGTCTGGACGGCGACGTACAGGGCCTCGAAACCCATGATCGACGGGGTGATGATCCGGTTGTTCGTGGCCGTGTGGAAGGACACGGTGGCGAACGCCTGGCAGAAGGCGACGATCAGCATCGCGATGAGCGTGTCGACGCGCATCCGGGCGATCTTCCAGTAGCCCTCGGTGCCGAAGTCCAGGGGGTTGCCGTAGCTCAGGTGGGCCACGGTGAACCCGAGGGCGGCGACCATCAGGACGGTGACCAGGGTGATGTACTTCAGGCGCTGTCGCGGGGTGGCGAACGGACCGGAGTGCCGTGGGGTGGACCGGACGTCGGACTCGGGGGCGTTAACGGGCATACCGGCGGCTCCTGACCAGGAGGAGGATGAAGACGACCGCGCCGACGACGCCGAGAATCAGCGACACCGGGATCTCGAACGGGGCGATGACGGTGCGGGCGATGATGTCGCAGACGATAAGCACCCAGATGCCCAGCATGCAGACCCACGGGAGATTGGAGCGCAGGTTGTCGCCGCGGAACAGCGAGACGATGTTGGGGACGATCAGCCCCAGGAACGGCAGCGATCCGATGACCACGGTGACGACGCCCGACACCACGGCGATCATGAGGATCCCCAGCATCAGGACGCGGGTGTAGTTCAGCCCGACGTTGGTCGCGATGTCCTTGCCGAGGCCGGCGACGGTGAAGCGGTCGGCGATGACGAAGATCAGGACGGTGACCGCCAGCACGATGAACAACAGCTCGTACCTGCCGCGCACCACGCTGGTGAAGCTTCCGGCGAACCAGATGCCGAGTTGCTGGAGCATGTCGGTCTTCAGCGCGACGTAGCTGGACACCGACCCGACCACGGCGCCGAGCATGATGCCGACGATGGGCACGATCAGCGACGACTTGAGCGTGACGCGCTGCAGGAAGAGGAAGAAGACGATGGTGCCGACGAGGGCGAAGAGGATCGCGCCGACCATCCGGGTGAGCAGGCTGGCCCCCGGGATCATGATCATCGTCACGATGAGCCCCAGCCCGGCCCACTCGGTGGTGCCGGTGGTGGTGGGTTCGACGAACTTGTTCTGGGTGAGCAGCTGCATCACCAGCCCGCTCATGGCCATCGCCGCACCGGCGAGCGCCAGGGCGATGGTGCGGGGGACGCGGGTGACCCCGAAGATCATCCAGCCGTCGTCGTGCCCGGTGATGTCGAAGACCCCGACGAACAGGGAGATCACGATCAGCAGGAGCGTGAACGCCACACCTGCCAGCAGGGGCCAGGTGGTGCGCCACCGTGACTGCGTCGGCGAGGACGCGGGGGACGGTGGCGCCTCATCGGCGGCCCGGGATGGTGCGACGGTCATGGGGGTCCTGTCTGTCCTGCGGTGTCGCGGTGGGCCGTGGGGAGGGGCACCACCGGTGACGGGTGACTACTTCGAGTCGTTGGCCTCGAAGGCGTCGGCGATGTTGTTCAGCGCGGTAGTGTACGCCTCGATGTCCTCGGTGGTGTAGAAGTCGTCCGGGAAGTAGACGATGTTGCCGTCCTTGACCGCCGGGACGTTCTGCAGCGCCTCGGAGTCGGCGATGACCTCGTCGGCGGGGCGGGCGTCCTCCCCGGCGGAGGAGACGGCGGCGTCGCGGTCCATGACGATCAGCCAGTCCGGGCTGGACTCGGCGATGGCCTCGACGGAGATGTCGTCGCCCTGGTGGTTGGAGGAGCCGTCACGCTCCAGTGAGGGGGTCAGTTCCAGCATGTCGAAGACCGGGCCGATCGAGCGGCCGGTGGTCGGGGCGGAGTAGGAGATGTCGCCACCGGAGACGATGACACCCATCACGGTCTCCTCGGGGTTGTAGGCGGCCTTGGCCCGCTCCTTGGCCTCGTCGAAGTCCGCGACCAGTGCGTCGGCCTCGTCCTCCTTGCCGAAGACCTCGCCGATGAGGTCGGTGATCTGCTTGAGGGTCTCCTCCAGCGGCTGGTTGGCCTCGCCTTCGGCGTCCTCACCGAAGCTGAGGTCGATGATCGGGGTGTCCGGGAGGAGTTCCTTCATCTCGTCGTACTGGCTGGCGTAGCGGTAGCCGGTGACGATGAGGTCGGGGTCGGCGGCGACGAGTTCCTCGAGGTTGGGCTCACGGTGCGAGCCGGTGTCGTGGATCTCGGTGTCGTCGTGGTACTTCTCGATCGTGTCGGGGATCAGGGTGACCGGGGCGGAGACCAGGTCGATGTCCCAGTCCGCGAGCACCTGGAAGATGCGGTTGTCGAAGGCGGCGACGCGCTCCGGGTCGGCGGGGATCTCGACTTCGCCGCGGGCGTCGGTGACGGTGCGGGTCTCGCCGGAGGCGGAGTCGTCGCTGTCCGAGGAATCGGAGGAGCAGGCGGCGAGGGCGCCCATGGAGAGTACGGCGGTCATGGACACGGCCAGCGCGCGGCTGGTGGTGCGACGGAAGGTGATGCGCATTCGACAGGTTCCTTATGTCTCGGCGACCGGGCTGGGGGAGCCAACGTCAGGAGCCCCGAGGTCGCGGTCGTGAACTGGCTGAGCAAAACTCGTTCGTGGTGCAGATTAGCTGAGCCGAACCGAATGCAGCAAAGCACACCCTAACTAGAAGATAGGGTCGGGTGGGTTACCCGCCCGGGTATGTCCGCGTCGACGTCGGACGGGGGCCGGTGTACCACGAGGTCACACCGGTGTCGTCCCGCACCGTCGTGCCTTCCTGCCCGTCGCTATCGGGGGTGAAACCAGGGGTGTCATCGCGGGGGACGGTACGGGGTGGCAGGGGGTGGTCACAGTCCCCAGGCGCCGGCGAGGATCTCCGTCGCCCGCAGCGACTTCTCGGTGGACGGTGCCTGGATGGCGACCATCAGCTCGTCCGCCTGGGCGGTGGCGGTGAACCCCTCCAGGTAGTCGCGGACCTGGTCGCCCGTCCCGACGGCGGAGTAGCGCAGCATCGACAGGATCTGGTCGGCCGCCGGCGACGACATGAGCAGGTCGAGCTCCTCCTCGGAGACCTTCCGCCCCCGCAGTGCCATCGCCTTGACCCGGTTGCGACGGACCTGTTCATGCTGCTCGGCGGCGTCGGACTCGGTGTCGGCGGCAGTCACGTTCACCGCGGCGATCACATAGGGTTCCGGATGCTCCGTCGACGGCCGGTAGGTCTCCCGGTACACCGTGACGGCCTCCTTCAGGGCGTCCGGCGCGAAGTGCGAGGCGAAGGAGTAGGGCAGTCCCAGCTGCGCCGCCAGCTGTGCGCCGAACAGGGACGACCCGAGGATGTAGAGCGGCACGTGCGTGCCGGCACCGGGCGTCGCCGACACGCCGCCGACCCGGGAATGGCCGGAGAGGTACCCCTGGAGTTCCCGCACGTCGTCGGGGAACGATTCCGCGGACCGGGGGTCACGGCGCAGGGCGAGGACGGTCCGCTGGTCGGTGCCGGGGGCCCTCCCGAGCCCCAGGTCGATCCGGTCAGGGTAGAGCTCAGCGAGGGTGCCGTACTGCTCGGCGATCACCAGCGGCGAGTGGTTCGGCAGCATCACCCCGCCCGACCCGAGACGGATGGTCTCGGTCTTCGCCGCCACGTGGGCGATCAGCACAGCCGGCGAGCTGGACGCGATATGCGGCATATTGTGGTGCTCGGCGTACCAGATACGTGAGTAGCCGAGCCGTTCGGCCTGTCGCGCCTGGTCGACGGAACGCCGGAAAGCGTCTCCGGGACGCTCCCCGTCGTAGACGGTCGCGAAGTCGATGAGGGAGAGGGGGACGTGCCGTTGGTCGGTATGCATGACCCCGACGGTACGCCGGGGTCAGTGGCAGCGCCGCAACCGGATTCCGATGACCACGGAGAGGGCGCCGAACAGCAGGCCGTAGACGCCCAGGAGCCAGGCGAGGGCCACGAGGCCGCCGGCCGGCTCGGCGAGGGCGAGGCCGCCGAGCAGGACGCCGAAGACGATGTTGAGCAGGCCGGTCACCAGGCTCCACCCGCTGGCACGGGACGCGGTCCGTGCGATGCCGGTCAGGACAAGACCGAGCGCCATGATCCACAGGACGGCCATCGCGCCGACGACGGCGAAGCCCACGGGGAAGACGATCACGGCGACACCGGCCAGGGCCGTGACGACGCCGGAGAACATGGTGAAGCCCCAGGAGGCGGCGTGTGAGCGCTGCTGGAGCGCGAGGCCGGCCGTGCTGAATCCGTCGACGAGCAGCCACAGTCCGATGACCAGCCCCACGACCGCGGCGGTCTCCATGGGGAACAGGAGCAGTGCCAGTCCGACGACGATGCTCAGCCCGCCTCGCCACAGGAGCATCCGACCGCCGGTGTCGCGGAGATGCCGACCGAGGTGAGGGCCGGGTACTGCATAAGAACACTCGGTGGTGTCCCCAGGACGGGTAATCATGGCGACCGATCGTAGACCTGCGTGAGGAGACCGCACAACTCCTATGGGGCCGGCTGTGAACACGCTGATTGTGCGCCCCGTGAATCTACGTCTTGACCTGCTGTAACAGGGGTTCTGGGTGGGCGCGGGCGCGCCCTGTGCGCGGGATTCCGCGATTTTTCGTGACACGGGGCACACGTGGGTTATCCTGTCTTCTGAGGTAGTTATCGTTTCAGAAGAGGTCCAGGTCACATGAGTTCCGTCATCGACACCGGTCATCCGGTTCCGGGCACACGCCCGGCGGGCTCGGTACGGCCCTTCTCCTCGACCTCGGTCGTGACGCGACCGGAAGGCCCGTGTTCGGGGATCCCGGTGGTGTCGGAGGCTATGATCCTCGTGACGGACGACGGTGGTGGCGGAGATGACCTGTCCGCGCCAGTTCCACAACTCACCAGCGCTATTGACGAGCGAAAGCAGTAGGAGACTACATAATGTCCAACGACGACAACAAGGCTCAGCCGATGAAGCTGACGCCGCCTGTCGCCCAGGCGCCTGGTGCGCCGAGTGCACCGGCGGCACCGGCAGCGCCCGCCACTCCGGCCGCCCCCGCAGCGCCGGTCGAACCGGACGCGACGGCCCCCGCAGCGCCGGCGACCCCGGCCGCTCCGGCGGCTCCGGCGGCCGGTAGTGCTGCACCGCAGGAGGCTTCCTCGGAGGTGTCGGCATCACCGGCTGCTCCGGGCGCGCCGATGAAACTCTCTGTCCCGGCTGCTCCGGGCGCGCCGGCAGCGCCGGGTGCTCCTGCAGCTCCTGCCGCTCCTTCGGCACCGAGTGCACCTGCAGCTCCTGCTGCGCCTAGTGCTCCCGCTGCCCCGGGTGCGCCTGCCGCCCCGGCAGCTCCCGGTGCTCCTGGCGCTCCTGCGGCCCCGGGTGCACCCGGTGCTCCTGGTGCTCCTGCGGCCCCGGGTGCTCCCGGTGCGCCTGCCGCCCCGGCAGCTCCCGGCGCTCCCACGGCTCCCGGTGCTCCCGGTGCTCCCGGTGCACCCGGCGCACCTGCCACACCCGCTGCTCCGGGTGCCCCGGCCGCTGCCGCCCCGGCGTCGAAGCCGGCCGCCGCGACGGCGCAGAAGCCGAAGTCCGAGCAGAAGCCCAAGCGTGAACCGATCATGATCGGCGAGCGCACCCTGGGCCAGGTCGGCAAACTCGCCGGCATCGGCCTGGTGGCTGCTGCGGTGTTCGCCGCGGTGGTCATCCTCGCCGCCCGCTGGTTCACCGGTCTCGAGTCCGTCTCCTCCTGGATGGACCGCTACCCCGGCGAGTACCACCTGCCGGACTTCGTCGACGACGGCTTCCCCGCCTGGGCACGGTGGACGCACTTCCTGAACTTCTTCTTCATGGCGATGATCATCCAGTCCGGGTTGCGCGTCAGGCAGCAGCAGAAGCCACCGGCGGTGTGGCAGCCCAAGAAGGGTGGCAAGAAGATCAGCATCCACCTGTGGCTGCACACCTCCCTTGACCTGCTGTGGATCCTCAACGGTGTGGTGTTCGTGGTGCTGTTGTTCATCTCCGGGCACTGGGCACGGATCGTGCCGACCAGCTGGGAGGTGTTCCCGAACGCCGCGTCCTCGATCCTGCAGTACGCCTCGATGCAGTGGCCCGAGGAGAACGGCTGGGTCAACTACAACAGCCTGCAGCAGATCATGTACTTCCTGGTGGTGTTCGTCGCCGCACCGTTGGCGATCATCTCCGGCCTGCGGATGAGTGAGTGGTGGCCGAAGAACGCCACGAAGCTGAACAAGATCTACCCGGCGCCGGTGGCCCGCAAGATCCACTTCCCGACGATGCTGTTCTTCGTGCTCTTCATCATCGCCCACGTGTTCCTGGTGTTCGCCACCGGAATGACCAAGAACCTGAACCACATGTTCGCCGGAACCCCGGTCGACGGCTGGGGCGGATTCTTCTGGATGCTCGGCGCGGTGTTCCTCACCATCGGGGTGCTGTTCGCCACACGTCCGTTGGTGTTGGCGCCGATCGCGTCGCGGTTCGGCCAGGTCAGCGCCCGCTAGTCCTGCTGAGCGGACGGTGCCCCGGTGGTTTCCGGGGCCCGGCGCCGACAACGCGGGGGATGGACGTCCGGATGCGGACGTCCATCCCCCGCGTTGTCGTCTGCGGGAGGTACGGGGAGGGGATCAGCTTCCCGAGAGAACGACAGTGGCGATCAACTGGTCGAGCTTGCGGACATCGACGCCCCTCCCGAGCTCGATCTTGATCTTGCCGGCACGGGTCCACAACTCCAGTTCCGCGGTGAAGTCCAGCTTGCCGGCGTTTTCCGACGACCACATGTTGATCGCCGAGTACGGCAGCGAGTACATCTCCACCTTCTTTCCGCGGAGGCCCTGGGCGTCGCGGACGATGAGCCGCCGGTCGGTGAAGACCGCGGAATCACGGAACGTCTTGTAGGCGGCGATCGGCCGCTCGCCGTGGACGAGCACCGGACCGATGTCCTCGGGGACCGGAACCTCCGACTGGAACATCCAGGATGTGATGGCGTTGAGTTCTGTCGACATGGGAAACTTCTAACACACCGGGATGCCCCGGCCGGCACGCGCCACCGTCACGGAAGCCGGCGGGTCCACTCCTCGGTGGAGAACTTCTCCTCGCAGCGTGCCCGGGCCTTCACGAGATCATCCTCGGTGATCGTCCCTTCCGCGGCGCCGTACTTGTCGCGGAAGTGGTTGAAGAACACCTCCAGGATCTCGGAGCGGGGCATCTGCGTCTGCGAGCGCATCGGATCGACGCGCTTCACCGCGGAGCGCTGCCCCTTGTCCCGAATCTTCTCCTTGCCGATGCGCAGGACCTCCATCATCTTCTCCGCGTCGATGTCGTAGGACATCGTCACGTGGTGGACCATCCAGCCGTTGCTGAAGCGTTTCTGGGCTGCGCCGCCGATCTTGCCCTGTTCCGACGCGATGTCGTTCAGCGGGACGTAGCGGGCGCGTATCCCCACCTTCTCCAGTGCCTCCATGGTCCACTCGTCGAGGAAGGGGTAGGACTGCGCGAAGCTCAGCCCGTCCACCAACGCCTGGGGGACGACCAGGGAGTAGGTCACGCAGTTGCCCGGTTCCATGAACATCGCGCCACCGCCGGTGACCCGCCGGGAGACGGTGATCCCGTGCCGGTCGGCGCCGTCCTGGTTGATCTCGTTGGAGTAGGACTGGAAGGATCCGATCACCACCTGCGGGGCGTTCCACTCCCACAGCCGCATGAACGGTTTCCGGCGGCCTGCCGCGACCTCCTCGGTGAGGGTTTCGTCGAGTGCGACGTTGACCATCGGGTCGACGCTGGGACCGTGGATGACCTCGAGGTCAAGGTCTTCCCAGCTCACCGCGTGACCGAGTGCACGCCGGACGGCCACACCCACACCGTCGGCGGTGATGCCGAACAGGACGTCGTCGGGGTGGAGCGCCCCGGAAATCCTCGCGGACACGTCGGCGGCGCTCAGGTCCGCGGGCGCACCTTCCAGGGCACGGGTCATCCGCACGAGTGCCTCGTCCGGTTCAAGGAAGAAGTCGCCGGCGATGCGGACCCCGGAGAGCGTTCCGGTGGAGGTGTCACCGGCCCCGGCGACGTCGAGATCGACGACGATCAGTTTCCCACCCGGGACCTTGTACTCTCCGTGCATCGGCTGGCTCTTCCTCTCGTGCGGGGCGTGGGGGTGTGGGGGAGGGCAGGGTAGAAGGCCCCCGGTTGTTGTTCCGCCGACCAGCCTACGCTGGCCCCCTTGGGCGACAGGGGACGGGCAGACTTCCCGGGAGACGGTCACCGACCGTCAGCCGCGCAGCGCCAGAGCGAAGGGGAGGACAGCATGGGCACCGGCCCGGCGCAGTTCACGGCCGGCGAGTGTCATCGCCCACCGGGAACCGATCTCGGTGTCGACGAGCATCACCACCTGTCCGTCGACCGCCGCGGCGGTGGTCGGCTCGACGTGGACGGCGCCGTGGAGGTTCTGCACCCGGTAGGCACTGTTCACGTCGGGGGAACCCGGGTCACGGGTGTACGACAGCTGCCCGCCGTCGGTCATCCTGCCGATCCTCGCCAGCCCGGTCGCCAGATCCGCACAGGTCACCGGACGCGTCGTGCCGGGCATCCCGACCACCACCGTCGGCCGTTCGTCCCAGTCCCACTCCTTCAGCACCCGGATGCACCAGTCGGCGATGTTCTTCGGCACCGGGGCGTCCTCGGCGCCGTCGGCGAGGAAGCCGCGCAGCACCTGGCCCGGTCCCAGGTCGGTGAACCGGGCGACGGCACGTCCGGCGGACACCCGCTCCTCGGGCGGGATCTTCCCCTTCAGCGGTACGCCGATGGTCGCCATGCCCGACGGCCACTGGCCCCGCGGCTCGACGGGGATACCGATCCCGGACAGGATGCGACGGGCCCCGGAGGCACTGTCGTCGCTGACCCCGGAGTCCCACCACTGACCGGCGCAGACGTCGCACCGGCCGCAGTCCCGGGCATGGGGGTCGTCGAGCGTCTCGGCGAGGAAACGCATCCGGCACCGGCGCCCCGCCTCGTACTCCAGCATTGCTTCGGCCTCCGTCCGCCGTGCCTCGGCGACCGCCGCGTAGCGACGGGCGTCGTAGGTCCACGGGACACCCGTGGAGACGAACCCACCCTGTACCCGGTCGACGGCACCATCGACCTGCAGAGTCTTCAACAACAGCTCCAACCTGGAGCGCTTCACCCCGACCAGTGGCTCCAGCGCCGGCACGGACAGCGCCGAACCGGCGTCGGCCAACGCCTCCAGCACAGCCTGGGCCTCGTCCTCGTCCGGCATCGAGGCGGTGGCGAAGTACTCCCAGATGTTCGGGTCCTCGTTACCGGGCAACAGCAGGACGTCCGCGTTGTCCGTGGCACGCCCGGCACGCCCCACCTGCTGGTAGTAGGCCACCGCGGAGCTCGGGGCACCCAGGTGCACCACGAAACCGAGGTCGGGTTTGTCGAATCCCATCCCCAGCGCACTGGTCGCCACCAGCGCCTTGATCTCGTTGTCTTTCAGTGACCGCTCCAGCCTTGCACGCTCCTCGGCGTCGGTACGGCCGGTGTAGGAGGCCACGTCCCACCCTGCCTCGGCCAGGGCACGGGTGGTGTCCTCGGCCGCGGACACCGTCAGCGCGTAGATGATGCCCGACCCCTGGAAATCGCCGAGGTGCTGGACGAGCCACCCGATCCGGTGTTCGGCCGTGGCCGTCGGCGCGGCACCGAGGCGGAGCGAGTCGCGCGACAGCGGGCCACGGACGACCATGGTGTCCTCACCGAGTTGCGCGGCGACATCGGCCACCACGCGGCTGTTCGCCGTCGCCGTCGTCGCCAACACCGGGAGTTCGGCGGGCAGCCCGTCGAGCAGCGTGCCGATCCGCCGGTAGTCGGGACGGAAGTCGTGGCCCCAGTCCGAGATACAGTGCGCCTCGTCCACCACGATCATCCCCACCCCGGCCCGTGCGGGATCGAGCAGGACGTCGAGGACGTTCGTGCGGAACTTCGGGTTCGTCAGCCGTTCCGGCGAGATCAGCAGCACGTCGAGCTCGCCGGCGGTGAGGCTGTCCAACACCGCGTCCCACTCCGTCGCGTTCGACGAGTTGATCGTCGCCGCACGCACTCCGGCACGCTCAGCGGCGGCGACCTGGTCGCGCATCAACGCCAGGAGAGGGGAGATGATCAACGTCGGCCCCCGTTCGGCGCCGTACCCCTCGCGGATCAGGCGCGCGGCGACGAAGTAGACCGCCGACTTCCCCCATCCGGTGCGCTGCACCACGAGGACCCGTTTATGGTCCCGGACGAGGGCGGCGACCGCGTCGAACTGGCCGTCGCGGAATGCGGCGTCCTCACGGCCGGTCAGCTCGCGCAGGATCTCCGTGGCACGGACGCGGAGGGGGTCGTCGAAAGGGTTGTCGCTCGGCATGGGGTCCACACTAGAACACGGTACGGACATGAAACCCCGGCGTGTGCCGCGCCGGGCGAGGTGGCGTCAGCGGGTCCAGTCTGCAGACCGGACCACCACGATCCCCGCGCTGACGAGTGCCAGCACGATCATTCCGCCGACCGCATAGGAGGTCGAGAACCCCGCCAGACCGGCGAGCGACACGACGAAGGGGCCGGTCCACGGCCACGCCCATGGGGATGCCGCCGAACATCACGATGACGGTCAGGATGCCCACAAGCGTCGCTGAGGTACTCATGTCGTTAGTCTAGGGGACGCACTGATTCACACGGTCGCCGTGATTCCCACTGGCGCGGAGGAGGCCACCATGGACGCCGGTCCCGCACGCCTGGTCGGCGGTGTCGGTTGCGCGCACTGGGCGTCGCAGCTGGACGTCGTGGCGATCAGGTTCCACTGCTGCGGACGGACGTACCCCTGTCTGCACTGTCACGACGAGGCCGAGGACCACCGCATCGTCCCGTGGCCCCGCGGGTGCGGTGACACCGGGGATGCCGTCCTGTGCCGTGTGTGCGGGCACTGGATGACGGTGCGGGAGTACCTCGGCAGCGGTTCGTCCTGTCCCGGATGCGGGGCGGACTTCAATCCCGGGTGCTCGCTGCACGCCCACCTGTACTTCGAGGTGGACGGGGGGTGGTAAAGGGGGGTCTTGAGTCTGTGTGCTGCGGCATGATATGCAGGCAGGGACCAGCAGGTACAGTCTGCGGGTGACGGGCCGTCGGGCGGCCCGTGACAGACATACACACCGGATACTTACACTTTTGGAGAGTCACCGTGACCCCTACACCGGTTGCCGCGCCCCTGGAGCTGCCGTGCGGCACCACCCTGAAGAACCGTCTCGTGAAGGCCGCGACGCACGAGGGTCTGGCGACCCCGGCGGGTGGACCGTCCAACCAGCATCTCGACCTGTACCGCCGATGGGCCCACGGCGGTTCCGGGCTCGTGGTGACCGGTGGTGTGATGGTGGACTCCGAACACCGGGGGGAGCCGGGATCCGTCGTGGTCACCGACGACCGGCACCTCGACATGCTGCGCGACTGGGCGACCGCCGGCACGGTCAACGACACGCACCTGTGGATGCAGCTCAACCATCCGGGTAAGCAGTCCCCGCGGAGCGTCAACAGGTACCCGGTGGCGCCCAGTGCGGTGCCGGTGTCCGGACGTATCCGGCGGTACTTCGCCGAGCCGCGTGAGCTCACTGTCTCCGACATCGAGCTGATCGTGTGGCGCTTCGCGTACACCGCCCTGATCGCCAGGGAGACCGGGTTCACCGGTGTGCAGATCCAGGCGGGGCACGGCTACCTCATCAACGAGTTCCTGTCCCCGGCCGACAACCTGCGGACCGACGAGTACGGCGGCGACCTGGAGGGGCGGATGCGTCTGCTCGTCGAGGTCTACCAGGCGGTGCGCCGGAAGGTCGGCGACGACTTCCCGGTGTCCGTGCGGATCAACGCCTCGGACGGGATCCCCGGTGGATTCGGAGAGGAGGAGTCGTTCGAGGTGGCGACGAAGCTCGCCGAGCTGGGCGTCGACGTCATCGAGGTGTCCGGCGGCACCTACGCCACGCCGTTGATGCTCGGGGACGAGGTCGACGCCACCGGTGACACCGGCGAGGTGTTCTTCGGTGACCACGCCCGACGCATCCGGGACGCAGTGGACGTCCCGGTGCTGGTCACCGGAGGGTTCCGGTGCGCCGCCGACGTGGAGAACGGACTGGAGCAGGGGCTCGGGGACCTGATCGGGATGGCGCGCCCCATGGTGCTCATCCCGGAGCTGGCCAACGACATCCTCGTCCACGGTGACCGCGAGCGGGTCCGGCTGCCGCGGCTGACGACCCACATCGGGTCACTGGACGAGCACGCGGAGTCCCTGATGGGGATCTCGTGGTACGAGATGCAGATGGACCGGATCACCGACGGCCGTGCCATCAGCGGGGACGGTCTGGCGGCCCTGTGGTTCGCGGCGAAGCGCCACGGTATGCGGGCGGTCTTCCCGCGCCGGTGACCGCGGGGCCGGCGGTCACCCGCTGCCCCGTGATCCGGGGGAGGGGTGCTGAATGACATGAACCCCGCATCGTCCGACCCGGATTCGGGGAGACGGTGCGGGGTTCATTTCTCGGGGTGGCTGACGGGACTCGAACCCGCGACACCCAGGATCACAACCTGGTGCTCTACCAGCTGAACTACAGCCACCATGCATGCATAACGGCAACCAGGCCCGGCGTCGTTGCTGCAGCGGGATTCATACTAGACCACGCTGGGCGTACGCGCCAAAACGAGCCGTGCGCTGTCAGATCGGGGTGGCCTCGGACGCCCGGGCGGCGAACTCCTTCGCCTCACCGTTGGTGGGGCCGGGGGAGGGCACGAACAGGGCGCGGCGGTAGTAGTCGAGCTCCCGGATGGACTCACGGATGTCGGCGAGCGCACGGTGCTGCATCCCCTTGTCCGGCTGGTTGCTGTAGGCCCGCGGGTACCACCGGCGGGCGAGCTCCTTGATCGAGGACACGTCGATCATGCGGTAGTGCAGGAACGCGTCCAGGTCAGGCATGTACCGGGAGATGAACTTGCGGTCGCTGGCGATCGAGTTCCCCGCCAGCGGGGCGGCCCCGGCGACCGGAACGTACTTCTTCAGGTACTCCACGACCTGTGCCTCGGCGTCGGAGACACTCACCGAACTGTCGCGGATCTGCTCGGTCAGCCCGGAGGTGGCGTGCATCTTCGTGACGAAGTCATCCATACCGGCGAGCTCCTCCTCGGACGCGTGGATCACGATGTCGATACCGTCGTCCAGCGGGGTCAGCTCGGCATCGGTGACGACGACCGCGATCTCGACGAGCACGTGCCGGTCCGGGTCGAGCCCGGTCATCTCGCAGTCGGCCCAGACGATCCGGTCGTTCTTGGCGATCTGGTTCGGGGTCATGGATGGGGCCCTTTCGTGTCTAGTCTTCGGCCATGCGCGAGTACGCCGCGCCGAACAGGGGGGCGGTCAGCCGCCGGGGGAGGTAGGTGGACAGTACGTTGGCCACCTTCGACAGCCCGCCGGGGACGACGCGGAGCTTGTTCGCGGCGAGGGCGTCGAGCGTCTCCGTCGCGCAGTCCGGGTAGGTCGTCCACACGAAGTCCGGGGTGGCACGGTCGACAACCGTACGCTCCGCATCGGCCTTCACCTCCTCGCGCACCGGCCCCGGGGCGAGCAGGGTGCACCGCACACCGGTGCCCTTCAGTTCGTAGTGCAGGGCCTCGGTGAAGGTGTTCACCATGGCCTTGGTGCCGACGTAGGTCGCGTTGTTCGGGATGGCGGCGTTACCGGCGACCGACCCCACGTTGACGATGCCGGCGTCGCCACCGGCGACCATCCCCGGCAACACCGCGGCGGTGAGCTCGAAGACGGCGGTGGCGTTGAGCTCGAACTGAAGGCGTTCATAGGACGGGTCGAGCTTCCGGAACTGGCCGAAGGTGGCCACGCCGGCGGAGTTGACGATGATGTGCACGTCCCGTGCCGCCAGCTCGTCGACGAGGACGGCGCGGGCGGCGGCGTCGGCGAGGTCGCACGCGCGGATCTCCACGCGGACATCCGGACGCGCGGCGGCGACCTCGTCGCGGACCTGCTCCATGGGCCCGGTCGTCCGGGCGACGAGGAGGAGGTTGTGCCCGCGGCGGCCGAGCTCCACCGCGATCGCCTGCCCGATTCCCGACGACGCGCCGGTCACGACGGCGACGCGGTCCGGGCCGGGGGCGGGGAGGGAAGGATGGCGGGGGGGACGACGGAACACGATGGCGGGACTCCTCGGTGTGGTCGGGATGACGTGCCATCTCAGGCTACACGGGGGTTACACGGGGGGACGGACACGAACGCCGAACGGGAACCCGCCGGGACACAGGCCGTCCGGGGTTGGGGAGGGGGCAACCCCGTCCGGAACAACATTAGCCTCGGGATAGTAGCGGACCCTAGTGTTGTGCCTGACGTTCACGATCCATGAGAGGACACGACATGTCTGAGACCACCGGTGACACCCTCACCGCAGAAGAACAGCGCGAGGCAGGTGAGGCGGAACGGGCCGGTAACCGGAAGAAGTTCATCGGCCTCGGCGTTGGCCTCGTCCTGGCCGTCGCGATCTATTTCCTGTTCCCGTCCAACGGCGCCGACCTCGTCAACGAGGCACACCCCGACGACGAGGGCGGACCGTACTCCGTCGGCACCATGGCCATCACCGCCGCCGTCATGGTGCTCATGGGCGCCTGGTGGATGACCGGTGCGCTGCCGCTGGCAGCCACGGCCATGGTCCCCCTGGTGGCGTTCCCGATCCTCCAGGTCGCGACGATGAAGGACGCCGCGGCCCCCTACGCCGACCCGACGATCTTCCTGTTCATGGGCGGTTTCGTCCTCGCCCTCGGCATCCAGCGGTGGGGTCTGCACCGGCGCTTGGCGCTACTGGTGGTGTACGCCGTCGGGACGAAGCCGAAGCAGCTGGTCCTCGGGTTCATGGTCGCCACAGGCTTCATGTCGATGTGGGTGTCGAACACCGCCACCGCCGTGGTGATGCTGCCCATCGGCGTGTCCGTGCTGGCGCTGACCGCCGAGCGCGTCGGCGGGCACCAGAACCAGAGGAAGTTCGCGACCGCGCTCATGCTGGCCATCGCGTACTCCGCCTCGATCGGGTCCCTCGGCACGCTGATCGGTACCCCGCCGAACGCGTTCATGGCGGCGTACATGTCCTCGACCCACGGCATCGAGATCGGCTTCGGACGCTGGATGATGGTCGGGCTGCCGCTCGCCGTCGTGTTCACGGTCGTGGCCTGGCTGGTCCTGGTGACCGTGTTCAAGCCCGAGATGGACGAGATCCCCGGCGGCAAGGAGCTGATCCGCAAGGAGATCGACGACATGGGCAGGATCACCCGCCCCGAGGTCGTCGCCGGTGTGATCTTCGTGTGCACCGCCGTCGCCTGGATCACGATCCCGCTGCTGGCCGAGTACGTGGACTGGTGGTCGATCACCATCGCCGACGCCGCCATTGCGATGGCCGCCGCCGTGGCCATGTTCACCGTGCCGGTCAACCGGCGTGGTACCCGTGTGATCGACTGGGAGCACGCCAAGGCACTGCCCTGGGACGTCCTGATCCTGTTCGGTGGTGGCCTGTCCCTGTCGTCGATGGTGACGGCCTCGGGCCTGTCGCTGTGGATCGGCGAGATGGTCAAGGGGATGGAGGTCCTGCCGCTGGTCCTGCTGGTCCTGGCGATCGCGGCCGTGGTCCTGGTCCTGACCGAGTTCACCTCGAACACCGCGACCGCCGCGACCTTCATCCCGATCATGGGCGGGGTCGCCATCGGTATCGGCCTGACCGGCGACGGCATGATGAACATCATGGTCCTCATCATCCCCACCGCGCTGGCCGCCACCTGTGCGTTCATGCTGCCGGTGGCGACGCCGCCGAACGCCATCGCCTACGGTTCGGGCTACGTCCGCGCCGGGGACATGATCAAGGGCGGGGTGTGGCTGAACATCATCGCCGTCTTCCTGATCACCCTCACCGTGTTCGCCCTGGCGGTGCCGGTGTTCGGACTGACCTTCGGTTAGCACGACCTGTCCTCCCGGGGCCGGGGTGCGGCATAGTAGCGTCGCACCGAGAGAACCCCGGACCAGGACAGAGAGCGAGCGGATGCAGTGCCCCCCGACTTGACCGTATCGTCGTCGGGTACCGCCACCCCTGGCGTCATCGGCCGCGTCGGGTGGGTCGACGCGGCGAAGGGCTTCTGCATCCTCCTCGTCGTGGCGGGCCACGCCGTCAACAACCTGAACAACAACGGGTACCTGACCGGCGAATGGGAACGCATCAACCTCATGCTCGGCCCGATGCGGATGCCGCTGTTCTTCCTCCTGTCGGGCCTGTTCGCCGCGAAGGCCCTGTCGGAGAACTGGCGGTCCTTCGCCGACCGCCGGGTATGGATCATGGTCTGGCTGTTCGTGCTCTGGGTACCCGTCCGCGAGATCTGGCTGGCCATGGTGCCCGCCACGTCCGTCGGACACGACGGCCCCGTCCCCGCCCCACGCGCGGCCGACCCGGTGAACTGGGGACCGATGCTGGAGAACATGGGACGGGCCGTCCTCGGGCCCGAGTCCTACCTGTGGTTCGTCTACGCACTCGCGCTCTTCGCTGTGCTGTCGAAACTGACGCGCAAGGTGCCGCCGGTGGTCCAGCTGCTGCTCGCGGGGGCGGTGAGCGTGACCGCACCCACGGCGAACTTCGGCTGGCCGTGGAACGACATCCTCCACACCTACTTCTTCTACCTGCTCGGCATGTACGGCGCGCCGTGGATCCACCGGATGGCGCAACGTCGCTCCCTGCCGCTCATCGCGGTGTCCATCACCGTCTACACGGTGCTCGCACTCTGGATCGACGCCACCTACGCCCACTTCAACTTCGGTCTCAGTGGTCCGGTGCGGCTGTTCCTGGCGACGGTGGGGATCATCGCGGCGATCGGCGTCTTCTCCTACATGGAGTCCTGGCGCGTCACCGTACCGTTCAGCAAGGTCGGGTCGCGCACACTGCCGGTGTTCCTGATGCACATCATGGTGCTCGCGACCGTCACCTTCGTCCTCGACCTCGTCCTGCCCGCCGACCCGGGACTCCCGCTGCAGCCGTTGATCCTCGGCGGCATCGCGGTCGTCCTGAGCCTGGGCCTGCACTGGGTACTCACGGCGTGCGGATTGACCTGGTTGTTCCGGCGTCCGGCGTGGACGCGCCGCCGGTTCCTGGCTGCGGGCCGCTGAAAAGAGCGGCTGAAAAACGGGGTGGGCCCGCGTTAGGGTGGCCGGATGCCGACCCGCAACCACCGACTCGACCGCGCCAAAGGTGTCCTCATCTTCACCGTCGTCCTCGGCCATCTGCTGGCACGGGCGTCGCCGTGGGAATCCGATCTCCTGCGCGCACCGATGTACCTGATCTACTCGTTCCACATGCCGGCGTTCATCTTCCTGGCGGGCATCACCGCGAAGTCCGGCCGACTGGCGCAGCGCATCCTCGTGTTCCTCGTCCTGCTGGCTACGGTGCTGCCGCTGATGTGGGTCTGGATGCGGCTGTTCGGTCTGTCGCCGGACTACACCTTCCTCACCCCGTTCTGGTACTCGTGGTTCCTCCTGTCGATGGCGTGGTGGACGCTGACCGTCCCCGTCATCGAACGGTTCCCCCGGGCCGTCCTCGCCATCTCCCTGGTGACCGGCCTCGTCGGTGCCGCGGTACCCACCGTCGACAGTGAACTCTCCGTGGTCCGGACCCTGGTCTTCTGGCCGTTCTTCGTCGTCGGGAAGCTCTACGGTGCGCGGATGCTGCGCTGGGCGGGCGGCCTCGACGTGGGACGCCGGATCTCCCTCGCCGTCGCCGCCGTGACCGTGACCGGGATCCTCTACCTCGACGAGTTCGACAACGACTGGTTCTACGGCAAGGAGAGGTTCGCCCACGTCGACGTCGGTGTCCCCGAGGGGGTGGGCATCAGGCTCGTCCTCGACGTCGCCGCGCTGCTCATGACACTGGCCCTGTTGGCGTGGGTCGGTGACCGGAATTCGCCGCTGGCCACCATCGGCCGGCACAGCCTCTCGGTCTACGTCCTCCACGGCTTCGTCGTCCGCGCCCTGCAGCCCGTGCTCGACGGGAGCATCGCCGCCTACGGGTCGCTCACGGTGCTGGGCATCTGCGTCGTCCTGTCGGTCGTGTCGACGTGGCTGCTGGCCTGGGAACCGCTCGACCGCGCGCTGCGGCGGTACGCCTCCACCGTCGCCGACCTGCTGCTGTCGCCGTTCCGGTCCTTACGTCCGGCCGCCGGGGTGGGTGCGGATTCCACGCGCACCCGCGGTGGTGCACCGACCTGAACCCCCGGGCCACCAGGACGCAGCGGCAGCAGGCTGCGGCGTCCGGTGGGTAATAGCGCCCCCGGCAGGATTCGAACCCGCGACCGACCGGGTAGAAACCGGTTGCTCTCATCCACTGAGCTACGGAGGCTTGCGGTAGTCATCGTAATGCACACGGGTGGTGCGGCGTGGAATCGGGGTAGAGGGGGTCTGGATAGTAACGTTCAGGGCATGTCAGACGCGGCCGTAGGCACCGAACCAACCCCCGAATCAGCCCCTGCACCAGCCACCGGATCCCCAGCCGGGAACCCCCCGTCCGCTGCACGCACCGCCGGACGTCTCGGTTCGCCGATCGGGCTCTACATCATCGCCGCGGTCATGGGCGGCCTCGTCGCCGCCCTGATCGGTGATGCGTTCCTCGGGCAGTCGCTCGCTGCCCTGGGTATCCCGGATCCCGGCCCCGTGACGTCCTGGGGTGTGCCGCTCGTCCGGGGCATCGGCACGGTGATGGCCTGCCTCGGCATCGGGTCGTTCATGATGAGCGCCTTCGGTGCCCAGCCGCGCAAGGACGGCTACCTCGACCTCGACGGGTTCCGGGCGTCCCGCACCGGCACGTGGGCGATGGCCGCGTGGGCGGTGTGCGCACTACTGCTGGTGCCGCTCTACCTCTCCGACGCCTCGAGCCAGCCGCTGCTGGACACGCTGCGCCCCGACATGTGGGGCTTCGCGATCGCGCAGGTCTCGACGGCGAAGGCGATGCTGTGGATCGCCATCATCGCCGGCGCGGTCACCGTCCTGTCCCTGCTGACGCGCCGGTGGATCTGGCAGCCGGTGTTCTTCGTCATCGCCGTGGCCTCCCTGGTCCCGGTGGCCCTGGAGGGGCACTCCGCGTCCGGCGGCAACCACGACTACGGCGTGAACTCGCTGCTGTGGCACGTCGTCCTGTCGGCGATCTGGATCGGCGGGCTCATGGCCCTGGTCGCGCACGCCGCCCGACGCGGACCGTTCCTGGCGGAGATCACCCGGCGCTACAGCGTGGTCGCCCTGTTCTGCATCATCGGTATCGCACTGTCCGGGCTGATCAACGCGGGGATCCGCCTGTCGTTCACCGAATGGTTCACCACGGACTACGGCCGCGTGATCGCCGCGAAGGCGGTGCTGACGCTCATCCTCGCCGCGATCGGGTTCGCCCACCGGCGGTCGACGATCCCGCAGCTGGACGCGCCGGCCGCCGGTGCCTGGTGGCGACGTCCCTTCGTCCGTCTGGCGCTCGTGGAGATCTTCGTGATGGCGGCGACGGTGGGCGTCGCGCTGTCGCTGACCCGTATCCCGCCGCCCGTGGAGGTCGTCGCGGACATCACCCCGGCCGAGCTGATCATGGGCTTCGACGTCACCGAACCCTTCAGCCTGGTCGCCGTGCTGACCACCTGGCGTTTCGACATGGTCTTCGGGACGATCGCCCTGCTGCTCCAGGGCGTGTACATGTGGGCGTGGATCACCGTGCGTCGCCGGGGCGTGGAGTGGAGGACCAGCCGTGTGGTCTGGTGGACGCTGGCCAACCTGGTGCTGATCTTCGTCACCTGCTCCGGCCTGGGCATGTACTCCATGGCGATGTTCGCCCCGCACATGCTGCAGCACATGGCGTTGACCATGCTGATCCCGGTGTTCTGGGTGTTGGGCGGGCCGATGACCCTGCTGCTGCGTGCGCTGCGTCCGGCCGGACGCGACGGCCTGCAGGGGCCGCGCGAGTGGCTGGTGGTCTTCATCAACAACCCGGTGTCGCGGTTCCTCACCAACCCGATCGTCGCGTCCTTCCAGTTCGTCGTCGGGTTCTACGCCCTGTACCTCTCGGACCTGTTCAGTGACCTCGCCGCCGAGCATGCGGGCCACCTGTTCATGATGCTGCACTTCCTGATCTCCGGGTACATCTTCTACTGGGTCGTCATCGGGGTCGACGCCGCGCCGCGCCAGCTGAGCCCGTTCATGAAACTGCTGATGACGCTGGCGTCGATGGCGTTCCACGCCTGGTTCGGGATCGCGATGATGCAGATGGCGCAGCCGCTGGCGGAGTCGTACTACCTGTCGCTGCAGCTGCCGTTCGACGTCGACCTGATGGAGCAGCAGCACACCGGAGGGGCGATCGCCTGGGGGCTCAGCGAGCTCCCGCTGCTGGTGGTCAGCACCGCCCACGCCGTGCAGTGGCTGCGGCAGGACCGCAAGGAGGCCGCCCGGTACGACCGCAAGGCCGAGCGCGACAACGACGCCGACCTGGACGAGTACAACGCGATGCTCGCCGGACTCCGGGAGGGACGCGACGCCGACGCTGAGGCGTACTACCGCACCGAGTACCGCGGGGACGAGGTGCAGGGGTACGTGCACAGTGAGAAGGCCAAGCGGGGGCAGCGGCACCGCGACGGCGGCCCGGGACCGGTCTAATACACGGCGTCGGGGAGGCTGTGGACAGATTCCGTCCGATTTCCGGCGTGTTGTCCACAGCTGCGAGGGGAGTCGTTGACCCGGTGACACGGCAGTGGGGAGGATGACTCCACCGGGGGAATGAGTGGTGGGGGAGGGCTCCACCGTCCGCCGGGAGGTGTCCGTGGCCCCACCGGCCGACGGGGGCCGTGGATCCCGGGGGACCCGGGGGAGGAGTGTGCCGGAAATGGCGACACAACAGATGTCCGTGACGATGACGGGGTTCGCCGCGACCCACCCTGCACGACACCGGACGATCACGAAGCTCGTGACGTTCCGGATGGCGTCCACGCCGAGCTGGAACGACAACGGCGAATGGAAGGACGCCGGTACCCTGTTCATCGAGGTCCAGTGCTGGGGCCGGCTGGCCGACAATGTGCTGACCGGCGTGGTGACCGGGGCGCCTCTGGTGATCGCGGGGAGGATGAACTCCTACTCCTACGTCCCGGAGAACCCGCGGACGAACAAGGACGGCAAGGAGGTCCCCGAGACCGTCTGGCGACTGACCGCCACCAACGTGGGTCTGGACCTGAGCCACTCGGTGTCGACCTGGTCGTTGCGGGACAGGATCAGGGAGCCGCAGGACGGCCAGGGCGCTACGTCCGGGGACGGCGGTGCCGGTGGTGCCGGCGGTGTTGGCGGTGCGGGCGGTGCGGGCGGTGCGGAGGCGTCGTCGTTCGGCGGATTCTCCGCCGTCGCCGAGGGTGACGGTGACGGCGCCGGGGGAGCGGCGTCCGGGGACGCCGACCAGGAACTCGCCACCGCCGGCGACTCGTCGGCACCGTTCTGACGTCCTGACGGGGGTGTACGGAATCGAGCCTGGAGCCGGCGACGAGCAGTAGTTGACCGGCTCCGGGCTCGACTCGGTACGGGCCGGTCGCGGCCGACGCCGCGGAGGAGGGGGAGACACGCCGGGATGGACGGGATGGACGGTATGGACGGCACAGACGGCGCAGACAGGACCTTCTGGACGACGGGCCAGCTCCTGGCCACCAAGACGAGAAGGCAGATCCAACGGGAGGTCCGTGACGGGACGTTGCACCCTCTCGTCCGGGGGATCTACAGCACCGAGAAGCCGGACGACATGCTCACCCTACGGGGACTGCACGAACACCGGGGCCTGGTCTACACGGGGCGGACGGCCATGGACCTCTACGTCGGTGCGCCCGTCACCTGGCCGGTGCAGGCCAGGCACCGGGGGCCGGGCCGGACCACCGACTGCGCGGTCGTCCGGTCGGGGATCCCCGGCGGGCTCCGGGAGAGCCAGGGGATCACCCTGGTCAGTCCGTTGCAGGCGGTGATGGACGCCGACCTCCCGGACGAGGACCTCCGGGCGTTCCTGGCGGACGCGTACCACGGTAGAGGCGGAGGGCACGCCCTGGAGAACGACCTGTCTGTACTGGCAGGACACCGGAGTCGTGCCAGGGCCCTGGTCCAGGACACGCCCGTCGGCGCGGTGAGCCTGTTGGAGAGACAGGCCTTCGGGATCGTCCGGGAGGCGCTGGCGGACCTCCCGGTGACCGTGCTGCTCAACCAGATGGTCGGCAACTACTGCTATGACCTGGTGATCCCCGAGGCCAAGGTCGCCGTCGAGATCGACAGCTACATGTACCACGCCGCCACGGGGCAGGGGTCCACGCTACGGAGTTTCGTCAAGGAGCGGTGGAAGGACAACGAGGCGACCCACCGTGGCTGGGTGCTGCAGCACTACACGGACGCCTGCATCCGCTTCGCGGCCGCACAGGTGGCCGAGGACATACGGCGGGCGGTCCTGCCCCGCATCCGGGGACGGTCGGAGGTGCAGGATGACGGTCTGCCGGGGGCGGTCTGGACGTGGCATCCGGCGCTGAGGTGGTCCGGCTGAACCGTGCGTGCCGAATCGAGCACAGGATGGTCCGGAGGGGCTGTCGCTACGCCTCCAGGCTCGACTTCGTCCATCCACCGGACGCCGTCGGCCCCGGACGAGCGACCGCCGGAGCGCAGCTTCGGGGAACCCCGGTCCGGTGGGGTAGGCTCGTCAACCGTATACGACAGGGCTGGATGCACAGGTGCACGCAGCCGCGCGAACCGGAGGGAACACATTGGCCGAGTTCATCTACACGATGAGGAACGTACGCAAGGCGCATGGCGAGAAGGTTGTCCTGGACAACGTCACCATGAGCTTCTACCCGGGTGCGAAGATCGGCGTGGTCGGGCCGAACGGCGCCGGCAAGTCCTCGCTCCTGAAGATCATGGCGGGCATCGACCAGCCCTCCAACGGTGACGCCTTCCTCGACCCGGGCGCCACCGTCGGCATCCTGCTCCAGGAGCCGCCGCTGAACGAGGAGAAGACCGTCCGCGGGAACGTGGAGGAGGGGCTCGGGGAGATCTTCGAGATCAAGACCCGGTACGAGGCCATCGCCGAGGAGATGGCGACGAACTACACCGACGAGCTCATGGAGGAGATGACCGAACTCCAGGAGAAGATCGACGCCGCCGACGCCTGGGAGCTCGACTCCAAGATCGAGCAGGCGATGGACGCCCTGCGCTGCCCGCCGTCCGAGGACATGGTGACCCACCTCTCCGGTGGTGAGCGTCGTCGCGTGGCCATGGCCAAGCTGCTGCTCAGCGAGCCCGACCTGCTGCTGCTGGACGAGCCAACCAACCACCTGGACGCCGAGAGTGTCCTGTGGCTGGAGAACCACCTCGCCAACTACAAGGGTGCTGTCCTGGCGGTCACCCACGACCGGTACTTCCTGGACCACGTCGCCGAGTGGATCTGCGAGGTCGACCGCGGCAAGCTCCACGGCTACGAGGGCAACTACTCGAAGTACCTGGAGACCAAGGCGGAGCGTCTCGAGGTCGCCGGCAAGAAGGACCAGAAGCTGCAGAAGCGGCTGAAGGAGGAGCTGGCCTGGGTGCGTTCCGGTGCCAAGGCCCGCCAGGCCAAGAACAAGGCGCGTCTGCAGCGCTACGAGGAGATGGCGGCGGAGGCCGAGCAGTACAAGAAGCTCGACTTCGAGGAGATCCAGATCCCGACGCCGCCGCGCCTGGGCAACCAGGTCGTCGACGTGAAGAACCTCACCAAGGGCTTCGACGGCCGCACCCTGATCAAGGACCTGTCCTTCACCCTGCCGCGGAACGGCATCGTGGGCGTGATCGGCCCGAACGGTGTCGGTAAGTCCACGCTGTTCAAGACCATCGTCGGTCTGGAGGAGCCGGACGCCGGTGAGGTCGTCGTGGGTAAGACGGTGCAGCTCAGCTACGTCGACCAGAACCGCGAGAACATCGACCCGGAGAAGACGGTCTGGGAGATCGTCTCCGACGGCCTGGACTACATCATCGTCGGGCAGAACGAGATGCCGTCGCGTGCGTACCTCTCCGCCTTCGGATTCAAGGGCGGCGACCAGCAGAAGCCGGCGAAGGTCCTCTCCGGTGGTGAGCGCAACCGCCTGAACCTCGCGCTGACCCTGAAGCTGGGCGGCAACCTGATCCTGTTGGATGAGCCGACCAACGACCTCGACGTCGAGACCCTGAGCTCCCTGGAGAACGCGCTGCAGAAGTTCCCGGGCTGCGCCGTGGTGATCTCCCACGACCGGTGGTTCCTGGACCGCACCTGTACCCACATCCTCGCCTGGGAGGGCAATGTGGCCGAGGGGCAGTGGTTCTGGTTCGAGGGCAACTTCGAGGACTACGAGAAGAACAAGGTGGAGCGACTCGGTGCGGAGGCCGCGCGTCCGACCCGGGTAACACATCGCCGCCTTTCCCGATAGAATCCTCTAGGAGACAAAACAGGACTACTGCGGCGTAGCCGTCCAGGCAGGGCCTCAGCGTCATTCGCTGGGGTCCTTGGCCTGTGTAAGGAGAGACTTCGATGCCTTTTGTTGACCACGAGGCCACCGGTACCCGCTACCACAGCACACGTGTGAACCTCCGCTGGTCGGATTTCGACCAGTTCCAGCACGTCAACAACGCAGCGTACCTGGAGTTCTCCCAGGATGCCCGGATCGACTTCGTCCGCGACGTGGTCACCGAGATCGACATGGCGGTGCCGGCGTTCGTCGTGCGGTGGGCGTCGGTCGACTACCAGAAGTCGGTGTCCTCAAGCGAGGTGGCCGTGGTGGTGGAGTCCTTCATCTACCAGGTGGGGGTGAAGTCCTTCAAGATGCGGCAGTACATCAGGAACTCGCAGCACCGGCTGGTCGCCGTGGTCGACACCGTCAACGTCGGCATCGACCCGATCTCGGGGAAGAGCCGCGCCTGGTCGGACAGTGACATCGAGGTCATCGACAAGTTCCTGATCCCGCTGGACGACGACGAGGCGGCGGCGGACGGGGTGTCCGGCGGCGGTACCGTCGTCGGGAGCCGGGGCCGGTAGCAGGACGCGGCGGGGGTCCTGTGCCCGCCGTGGGGGAGGGCGATACGCTGGGACCATGATGCTCAACCTGCCGGGGTCCGGCGCCGCTGAAGAACTGTCGTTGACGCTGACCGGGGCGGCGGACGGCCGGGCCCCGTCCCTGGCGTCCGAGCTGCGGAGGACCGCGGCGGTGGCGACGCGTGCGCTGCGGATGGACTCCGGTGCCATGGCCCGCGTGGTCCGGGTGGGCGACGACACGGTGGACGTCATCTTCTCGACCCCGCTGGGCTGCATCGTCGCCGAGCGGGTCCATGCGGTGCCGTCGGTCGACGACGCGGTGGTCCTGGCCGACCCGCTGCCCCGGGTCCTGGCGGCGGCCGCGGACGCCCCGGCGGGGACGTCGGTGACGCTCGGGGGAGTGGTGTCGCTGTTGTGGACGGGGACGGCGCCGCCGGCGCGCGGCTACACCCTCGTCGACACCGTCCCGGCCGGGGACGTGCGCGGGTTGTTCGCCGGGATGCAGCGTGAGGCCGACGAGTACGCCGGTCCCGCGGGCCTGCCGCCGTCGCTGCTGGACCAGACGTTGCTGCGGCTGACCGGCCCGACAGGTTCCGACACGGTGGAAATCACCGGGCGCGTGGTCGCCGCGCTCGGCGCACTGGGGCTGGTGGTGGAACCGAAGCGTGAGGAGCTGCGCGCCTACGACGTGATCAGGGTCAGCACGACCGGGTCGTGGGTGCGGATCGACGCGTTGTTCGGCTCGGCCTACGTCCCCCGCCCGGGCGGGTTGGCCCGGATCCCGTCGCCGAACTAGAACTTGTTGACCAGCATGTCCGCGACGCGGGTCATGTGGTCCCACATCGCCTGGCGGGGTGCCTCGGGCAGGTCCTCGTCGCTGACGGTGGCCAGGGCGTTGCCCATCAGTTCCAGCCAGCGGTCGCGGGCGGCGGGGTCGACGGGGAAGTGCATGTGCCGCATCCGCAGGCGCGGGTGGCCGCGCTGTTCCGTGAAGGTCTGCGGGCCGCCCCAGTACTGCACCAGGAACCACCGCAGCCTGTCCTCGGCGCCGGCGAGGTCGTCGGCCGGGTACATCGGGCCGAGGATGTCGTCGTCGGGGATCTGACGGTAGAACTCGCCGACGATGCGGCGGAAGATGTCCTCCCCGCCGACGGCCTCGTAGAAGCTCCGCGGTTGCGTCATCAGCGTGCGTCGAACGTCCGGGCGGCGACGGCGCGGTCGGCGCGTGAGAGTCCTTCGGACAGCACGCGGCGCAGGCCGGCGGGGGTGGACTCCGCTGCGGCGGTGGCACGCAGGTCGTCGGCGATGTCCTCGTACCCGGCCCAGGACGGGAACAGGCCGTCGAGGGTGCGCAGCGCCATCTCGGAGGAGAGCTCCTCCCACATATCCACGGCACGCTGGACGTACTCCGGGCCGAACGGGGCGAGCAGTTCGTCCTGGCCGACGTGGGTCAGCCCGGCGATCATGTAGCGCAGCTCGAGGTTCCCCAGGTCCTTGCCCTCGAGGGTGACGGTGTTCCAGGCCGAGCGCTTGACGTCGATGTCGGGGCGTGCGGTGCGTGCCTTGACGGCGTTCATACGCCCGGAGGAGGACGGGTCGGCCTGTTCCTCGGCGTCGACCAGTGCGGACGCCTCGGCGTCGTCGAGGACGCGGACGGCGCCGACGAGTGCGGTGAGCAGGCGCCAGCGCAGGTCCTGGTCCACGGTGAAGCCGGGCAGCAGTTCCTCGGCCGGGACGTCGCCGATGCCCAGCAGGCCGCGCAGCCAGGCGACGGAGTCGGCGTCCTGCGCGGCGTTGGCGTAGGCGCGGACGAACGCCAGGCGGGCCTGGCCCTCGGTGCGTTCGGCACCGGCGCGCAGACCGTTGAGCAGCAGCGTGCGTCCTTCCGGACGCCAGGCCGGTGCCGCGTAGTTCTCGACGGCGCCGATGGCCTGCGCCAGGATCTGCTCCAGCACGCCGAGCTGCGTCTCGGCCCAGGCGCCGCGGACGACCAGCGACACGAAGTCGCGGGCGCGCATCTGGGCGTTCCGGGTCATCTGCCACGTCGCCGACCAGATCAGCGAGCGTGCCATGGGGTCGGCGATGCCGTCGATGTTGTCGACGGCGGTGGCGAGGGAGTCGTCGTCGAGGGCGAGGAAGCCGTAGGCCAGGTCGTCGTCGTTGACGAGGACGAGGTCGGCCTTCTTCTCGCCGACGAGGTCGGGGACGTCGGTGGACGCGCCCTCGACGTCGGTCTCGACGCGGCGGCGTAGGACGACCTGCCCGTCCCGGTTGTCGTACAGGCCGACGGCGAGACGGTGGGTACGGGTCTCGTCGTCGCCGGGCTGTGCGCCGGACTGCTCGACGGAGAAGGAGGTGTAGACACCGTCCTTCACAGTGGTGGCGGCGCTGAGGGTGTTGATGCCGGTGGTCTTGAGCCACTGGTCTGCCCAGTCCGACAGGTCGCGGCCCGAGGCCTTCTCCAGCGCCCCGAGCAGGTCGTCGAAGGTGGCGTTGCCCCAGGCGTGGTTGACGAAGTGGGCCCGGATGCCGGCGAAGAAGGGCTCCAGACCGACGTAGGCGGCAAGCTGCTTGAGCAGCGACGCGCCCTTGGCGTAGGTGATGCCGTCGAAGTTGGCGTCGACCTCGACCAGGTCGTTCGCCCCGGAGAACACCGGGTGGGTGCTGGGCAGCTGGTCCTGTGCGTAGGCCCAGGCCTTCTCCTTGTTGGCGAAGGTGACCCAGGCGGTGTCGTACTCGGTGGCGTGGGTCTGCGCCATCGCGGAGGACCAGGTGGCGAAGGACTCGTTGAGCCACAGGTCGTCCCACCAGCGCATGGTGACCAGGTCGCCGAACCACATGTGCGCCAGCTCGTGCAGGATGGTGTCCGCACGCCGCTCGTACTCGTAGTGGCTGGCGGCGGAGCGGAAGACGTACTCGTCCCGGATCGTCACGCAGCCGGCGTTCTCCATCGCGCCCATGTTGTACTCGGGGCAGAAGATCTGGTCGTACTTGTGGAAGGGGTAGGCGACGCCGAAGTTCTTCGCGTAGTAGTCGAAGCCGGACTTGGTGACGTCGAAGAGGACGTCGGCGTCCAGGTACTCCGCCAGCGACTGCCGCACGTACAGGCCCAGCGGGACGGTGATCTCGCCCTCGGGAACCAGGCGCTCGTCGGTGACCCCGGCGACCTCGGGGGTGCGGGTCAGCGAGCCGGTCCAGGAGTCGGTCACGTGGTACCAGGGGCCCACGCAGAAGGCGATGAGGTAGGTGGAGAGCTGGTAGTCGACGACGGCACGGTGGGTGGTCTCGCCGGTCATGCCGTCACCGGTCGTCGTGGCGGACACGGTGTTGTTGGTGACCACGGTCCAGTCGGTGGGGGTGTGGACGGTGACGTCGTAGGTCGCCTTGATGTCCGGCTGGTCGAAGCAGGCGAAGACCCGCTTGGCGTCGGCGGCCTCGAACTGGGTGTACATGTACACCTGGTCGTCCGCGGGGTCCTGGAAGCGGTGCAGTCCCTCACCGGTGGTGGAGTAGAGGGACTCGGCGACGACGGTCAGCTCGTGGCGCCCCGGGGTCAGGTCGTCGAGCTGGAGGCCCCGTGTCTCGTCGTACCGTCCTTCGCCGTCGCCGGGCACGGCGCGGGGCAGGATGTCCTCGCCGTCCAGCTCGACCGTGGAGATCTCCTCGGCACGCAGGTCGATGAACGTGGACCCCGCCGCGGTGGTGGTGAAGGTCACGGTGGTCACCGACGAGAACGTCCTGTGGTCCAGGTCGCCGCCCTCGGTGAGGTCGAGGTCGACGGCATAGTGGACGTCCGTGATCAGGTCCGACCGTGCGGCAGCCTCGGATCGGGTCAGATTGGTTGAACTCATGAGGCACAACGATAGTCGCCCTGGACCGTGCTGTCCGGAGATGGGTCAGGTCAGGGGCGGCTCACAGTGGCCCTCACAGTGGCCTCAGGTGCGCGTATCCTCGGGGTCGATCAACCGGACGGACGACAGCACCGCCAGTACCGACAGCAAGGAGCACCCTGATGAGCAACGCCAACACCCCGGTCACCCTGTACTTCGACGCCACATGCCCGTTCGCCTGGGTGACGAGCCGCTGGATCAAGGAGGTCGAGGCCGTGCGGGATGTGGACGTGACGTTCGCGCCGATGAGTCTCGCGGTGCTGAACGAGGACAAGGACATCCCGGCCGACTACGCCTCGAAGATGACGGCGGCGTGGGGCCCTGCCCTGGTGGCGGCCGCGGTGTACACCCGGGAGCCGGAGAAGGTCGACGCGCTGTACACCGCACTGGGTACCCGGATCCACGACCAGGGGCAGGGGGGACGGGTCGGGGACGGTGCCTACGACGACCTCATCGCCGAGGCGCTGGACGAGGCGGGGCTCTCCGCGGACTACGCCGCGGCGGCGCATTCGCGTGGCGACGACGCGGAGGCCTGGGAGCCGACGCTGCGGAGCTACCACGCCACGGCGCTCGCGAAGGTCGGGGACGACGTGGGCACCCCGGTGGTCGAGCTGGAGGGCCGGGCGTTCTTCGGGCCGGTGCTGACCCGGGTTCCGCGGGGCGAGGACGCCGGGAAGATCTTCGACGCCGCGGTGACGTTGGGTGGGTACGATCATTTCTATGAGCTGAAAAAGACCAGGTCAGAGGACCCGAGCGCGGTGTAGTGGGGAACCCCTGGTCGGTGGTGGCACCGCCGTCAGGTACCCCCGGGGGTAACGATGTTCGTGGTGTTGCCGCGGGCACTGTTCGCTGAGGATACTATCTCAGATATCGGCTATTGAGGGGCGTGAGGGTTCCCTCTGCGGCTGAGATGACTCTCCTCTTCTGCACTATCCACACCAGTCATATGACGAAGGAGTACCAGGACCATGGGTTCACTTGACGGAATCACGGACATCGCCGACATTGCCGGAGACTTGCTGAGGATCGCTGTCGGCCTGCTGAAGGGGGACCTGTCCGTGCTCAGCACGGAGGGATCCCTGGCCGGGATCTTCGGCTCCAGCGGTGATCTTGACCTGGCCGGCTCGATCGACGGCTCGTCGACCGACGCGGGCGGCGAGTAGATCATGATCAACGAACTGCTGGGCCTGCTCGGTGAGTTGAAGGACATCCTCCTCGGGACGTTGGCAGGCGAAAGCGGGGTGCTGAGCACCGAAGGGTCACTCGCCGGTAGTGCCGGGGCGGAGGCGGTCGGCGGCAGCGTCGTCGGCTCGGTCGTCGGTTCGCTCGGCGGCGAGGAGCTTGTCGAGAAGATCCCCGAGACCCTGCTCGACGCCCTCGGCTCGGTCAGCAACAACGGTTAATCCGACCCGCTGTAGAGTCGTCCGCGGGCCCACATCCTGTCACGGGACGTGGGCCCGCGGCGTTTCTGTGTCTGGCTTCAGGGGGAAAACTTCACCGTGGTCGCCTGCCGGTGCCGACGGTCGGATAAACTCGGACCCATGCGTATCTACCTCGGTGCTGACCATGCCGGATTCGAGATGAAGAATGTCATCGCGGACCACCTCAAGGAGAAGGGGCACGACGTCATCGACTGCGGCGCCCACACCTTCGACCCGGAGGACGACTACCCCGCGTTCTGTATCGAAGCCGCCCGCAAGACCGTCGACGACAAAGGATCGCTCGGCATCGTCCTCGGCGGCTCCGGTAACGGTGAGCAGATCGCCGCGAACAAGGTCGTCGGCGCCCGCTGCGCCCTGGCGTGGTCCGTGGAGACCGCCAAGCTCGCCCGTGAACACAACAACGCCCAGCTGATCGGTATCGGCGGGCGGATGCACTCGGAGTCCGAGGTACTGGAGATCGTCGACGCCTTCATCGCCGAGCCCTGGTCGGGCGTGGACCGCCACCAGCGCCGGATCGAGATCCTGGAGAAGTACGAGCAGACCGGCCAGACCCCGGAGATCCCCGACGCGAACTAGGAAACCTGAGGGGGCTGAGAGCCTCTGGCCCGGCGGGTGGCGGGGACCTACCCGTTCTGCGGGTGGCCGGGCCGCGACAGGTTCCACTTCTTGAGCTCCTGGGAGCTCCAGAGGGTGAGTCCGTGGTGCCTGGTGACGGGTTTCGGTATCCGGTCCCGGCTGACGTAGCTGGTGAAGGTGCCGCGGGAGGTGCCGAGGAAGTCGGCGCATTCCGCAGCTGTCCACAGTTCGTGCCCGGTGTCCGCGTCGATGATCGTCGGCTTCATGAAAACTCAGGGTACTTTCCTCCCCCTCTCCATGTGGTGCCAGACGAGGCCGCGTCCGCCGTCCGTCGTGAAGATGCAGTTGGGGCGGTGTGCTGTCCTCGACCACGGGGTCGACGGGGGTAGGGACTGAGTATAACTATAGATATTTTCATATTTCCGTGTGGTTCCAGCGGGGTGACGGAGCTCTCCCTGCAGCCGTGCCGACAACGGCATAGTGTCGGAGGGGCAGGTAGTCCAACCGACTCTGACACGGGAGTAGTCCTCACATGGCTCGTAATTACGCGGAACAACTCGTCGCAACCCTGGAGGCACAGGGGGTCCGGCGGATCTTCGGTCTCGTCGGGGACAGTCTCAACCCTGTGGTCGACGCGGTGAAGCGCAGCAGTATCGAATGGTTCCACGTTCGCAACGAAGAGGCGGCTGCCTTCGCGGCGGGGGCGGAATCACAGGTGACCGGGACACTCGCCGTCTGTGCGGGCTCGTGCGGTCCGGGGAACACCCACCTGGTGCAGGGGCTCTACGACTCCCACCGCAACGGCGCGAAGGTGCTGGCGATCGCCAGCCACATCCCGTCCCAGTTCATCGGGTCGCACTACTTCCAGGAGACCCACCCGGAAGCGCTCTTCGCGGAGTGCTCGGGCTACTGCGAGATGGTGAACTCGGCGGCCCAGGGGGCGACGATCCTGCACCACGCGATCCAGTCCACGATGGCCGGCAACGGTGTGTCGGTCCTGGTCCTCCCCGGTGACATCGCCGGTGACGACGCGGTGGAGTCACCGCAACTGAACTCCACCATCGCCGCCGAACGGCCCGTCGTGCACCCCGCCGCGGGTGAGCTGCACGCGCTGGCGGACGCGGTCAACAAGGCGAAGAAGATCACGCTGTTCGGCGGTGCGGGGTGCAGGGACGCCCGTGACGAGGTGTTCGCCCTGGCGGAGAAGGTCAAGGCGCCGGTCGGACACGCCTACGGCGGCAAGGAGTTCCTGCACTACGACAACCCCTACGATGTCGGGATGTCCGGGCTGCTCGGGTACGGCGCCTGTTCGGAGGCTTTCGACGAGGCGGACCTGCTGATCCTGCTCGGCACCGACTTCCCGTACACGGAGTTCCTGCCGCGCGACACCCCGACTGCCCAGGTCGACATCAAGGGCGGGAACATCGGACGGCGGACGACGGTGACCTACCCGGTCACCGGTGACGTCGCGGCGACGATCGCCGACCTGCTGCCGCTCATCGACGAGAAGTCCGACTCCTCCTTCCTCGAGTCGATGCTGAAGATGCAGGAGAAGAACCTACGGCACGTCGTCGACGCGTACACGAGGAACATCGAGCACCACACCCCGATCCATCCGGAGTACGTGTCCTACGTGCTGGACGAACTCGCCGACGACGACGCGGTGTTCACGGCGGACACCGGCATGTGCAATGTCTGGCATGCGAGGTACATCACCCCGACGGCGGACCGGACGCTGCTGGCGTCCTTCCGTCACGGGACGATGGCCAATGCGTTGCCCCAGGCGATCGGCGCCGCGGAAGGCGCCGGACGGCGTCGGCAGGTGATCGCGATGTGCGGCGACGGCGGGCTCGGGATGCTGATGGGGGAGCTGCTGACCATGAAGCTGCACCAGGTGCCGGTGAAAGCCGTCGTGTACAACAACTCGACCCTCGGCATGGTGAAGCTCGAGATGCTGGTGGCGGGGATGCCGGACTTCGGCACCGACCACGAGAAGGTCAACTACGCGGACATCGCCGAGGCCTGCGGCATCAAGGCGTTCCGTATCGAGGACCCGAAGGACGTGAAGTCCGTGCTCGCGGAGGCGCTCGCCTACGACGGTCCGGCGCTGGTCGACGTGGTGACCGACCCGAATGCGCTGTCCATCCCGCCGGAGATCTCCCTGGAGCAGGTCGCCGGGTTCGCCCGCGCCGCCACCCGCACCGTCCTGGAGGGCGGCGTGGGCAAGATGCTGACGATGGCGAAGTCGAACCTGCGTAACGTGCCGCGTCCCTCGGGGTTCAAGGGGTTGTAGTACAGCGCGTCACCGAGGGGTTGTGGAGCCTGACACGGCGGACGCTGCTCTGTGCGTGCCGTGCGGTAGCGGACGGTCTCGTCATGCGCTTAACCCATGCTTCGGCGCTGGGGAGATGACAGTCTGCGGTTCGGTGGGGGCTGACCCTCAGTCAGATATGTGAACATCCGGCGCGCCGAGCGGCGGCGGGCCGGGTGTGCAGGTGGTGTTGAGTTGGTCAGCTAGCGGCGGCGGCGATGAGGTCGTCGATGTCCTTTCGAATGCCCCCGTCTGGGTACACCTCGTGGAGCCGGTCAATGACCTCGCTGGGAATCGGCACTTCGCTGCAGGCGAGGAGCGCGAGGATCGCGTTCAATGGTTCCCCGTTGTCTGCGTCCATTTCAGCAGGACCGCGGTCCACAGAGTCGGGCATCAGGTCTCTTACCTGTTCGTATACCTGGTATTCGTTCATGGTCTCGGAGCCCCCGTCGGTTCGGGTGTGGGTGTAGGCGGTGCGGCGGCTGTTCGGAACTTCATGGTGACGGCGGGGAGAACGCCGTAAGCGACTTGGATCGGCCTTTCATCGACGACCTTCCGCACGTCGTGGAAAGTGTCTCGTGCGGGGGTCACGTCCTCGGAGTGTTCGCGTGTGTCTCGGACGGCCTCGGTGATCTCCTGGGCGGACCAGTCCGTGCAGAAGATCGGGCCTGGCGTGCCATTCTCGCTCTTCTTCTCGTTTCTCACGCGGTGTCCTCTCCTGGTGGTCTTTCCCCGATCACCGTCCTGGTGGTTCGCGGTCGGAGGGGGAAGCTTATTCCTGACATGATTCTGTGAGTCATGCTCATGACGCATATGCTGGTCTAATGATGACCAAGAGACTAATCGTGGCCACTGCTGGAGCGCTCACCACCCTCGCACTCACCGCATGTGCAGGAGACGCCGAACCGGAGGAAGTGGTCCCGTCGACGATCACAGAAACAGTCACCGAGACGGTTGACCACACCACCACCGTCACAGAAACACCAGATAACCAGCCAGATCCGACAGTGGCAGCTGCGGCGGAACCCGATCCAGGACCAGAGACGGCGGCTTCCTTCGGTCCGGGGACTCAGATCGTGGGGTCGGACATCCAACCCGGGACCTACCGCAACAGCAGCAGTAGCAACCTGTGCTACTGGGAACGACTGTCCGGGCTCAGCGGGGAGATGGGCGACCTCATCGCCAATGAGGTGACGGAAGGCCAGGCCGTCGTGACCATCGCCGCGACCGATGCCGCATTCAGTTCCACGGATTGCGGTAGGTGGGAGCTGGTGGAGTGACGCGCCAGTTCAGTTGCGGACGGGCCGGGTACCCAACTGTGCTGGAGGTTCTTTAACGAGGATTCCCTCGCACTCGAAGTGCGGCCGAAGGTTCGAGTACCCGGTCCGGGTACGCCACGGTGGCTGGCCGGCGAGGTGGCGGTAGAGCTGACCGTGTGCCACCGGCAGCTACCGGATGTGCGGTGAATCCGTCGTTCGGACCGCGAGTGCGGGCGGCGGCATCGCGTCCGGTGGCGCCTGGCCTGATGTGGTCATGCCTGCGCTTCTGTCGGATCTACGGACACTGCCTTGGGATACGGAGACCTATCTCTGGTGAGCAAGGCAGGAGGGAGACGGCCGAAGCCGATCCTCTCCCGTAATGCCTGGTGAGGACGATATGCCAGGGGGCAACCGCACCGTCCGCACAGAACAGTTGTGCACAACCCAATTGTCTGCAATGATTTACGGCATGGGAGCAACTGACCGGATGTTGTGCTTTGCGCTGTACTCGGCAATGCGCAAGACTGCCCGGACCTACAAGGAACTACTCGAACCATGGGGGCTGACATACCCCCAGTACCTCGTCCTGTACGTCCTCTGGAACCACGGGCCCCAAACGGTCCGTGCGCTCGGCGAGGAGCTGGAACTGGACTCCGGGACCGTCTCGCCCGTAGTAAAACGTCTCGAACAGGCCGACTACGTCACTCGCCGCCGCAGTTCGGACGATGAGCGTGTGGTGACCGTGGAGCTCACGGCGTCAGGGGACGAGCTCCGGCAATCGCTGGCGGGCATCCCCCGCGAAGTTGCTGCAGCAATGGGCGTCCCAGACGACGACAGTGCCCGTGCGCTCATCCATATGCTGCGACAGCTCGGCTGTCAGGACGATGCACCCACCACGAACACCACCCCTCGAAAGGACTGACAATGGACACGCTCTACACCGCAGAGGCTCTGGCCACCGGCGCCGGACGCAACGGTCACGTCGTCACATCAGACGGCCGACTGAATCTGGACCTCGCCGTCCCCGCTGAAATGGGAGGCAGTGGCGATGGCGCCAACCCTGAGCTGCTCTTCGCCGCTGGTTACTCGGCATGCTTCCATTCCGCTCTGCAGACGGTCGCACGCTCGCAGAAGATCTCCGTGGCTGACAGCTCCGTAGGTGCCAGGGTCGGCATCGGCCCCGACGGCGAGGGTGGTTTCGCACTGACAGTGCACCTCGAGGTGACGATCCCGGACATGCCGGCGCCAGAGGCCCAGGCACTCGCCGACGCCGCACACCGGGTGTGCCCGTACTCCAACGCGACCCGGGGAAACATCGACGTCACCATCTCGGTCATCGACGACTGACATCACGCAACCAGGCCGGCGTGACCACGAACAATACATACCGACAACGAAGTGGAGACACTGATGCACATCCTCACCCATGACCGTTTCGGGGAACCCGACGAGGTCCTGCACCTCGCGGAAGCCGCTGTACCTGAGCCCTCGGACGGCCAGGTCCGAATCCGGGTCATGCTTTCCCCCGTTCACAATCACGACATCTGGACGATCCGCGGGAAATACGGGTTCGTTCCAGACCTCCCCGCGCCCGCCGGCACCGAGGTTCTCGGCACCGTCGATGCGGTCGGCCCGGGAGTGACGGGACTTGACGTCGGGCAACGTATCGTCAGTGGATCGTCCTTCGGGACATGGTCGGAGTACGCCATCGTCGACGCGGCGGAGGCGCTCCCGGTGCCCGACCAGCTGCCCGACAACAGTGCGGCCCAACTGGTGTCCATGCCGTTCAGCGCCATCAGCCTGTTGGACTTCCTGGGATTGCGCGAGGGGGACTGGCTGATCCAGAATTCGGCCAACGGTGCTGTCGGCAGGATCCTCGCCCAGCTCGCCCAAGCCAGGGGCATCCACGTCATCGGACTCGTCCGCCGTGATGCCGCGGTCGCCGAGCTCGCGTCCGAGGGCATCGACCACGTGCTGTGCACCGAGGATCCGGACTGGCGTGAACGCCTCGACGACATCACCGGCGGCGCGCTGATCTTGACCGGGCTGGACTCGGTCGGTGGGCAGTCAACCGCGGACATCGTCTCTACGCTCGGTGAGGGGGCGACACTGGTGTGCTTCGGCGCGATGGGGAGCCCCGTCATGTCGATCCCGTCAGGTCCCGTGATCTTCAAAGACATCACCGTGCGTGGATTCTGGGGGAGTAAGGTCAGCAAGGAGATGAACCCCCAGAAGAAGAACGATCTCTTCGCTGAACTCATCACCCGGATCTCCGAAGGAACCGTCACCCTCCCTGTCGCGGGTGTTTTCGATGTCGCTGATTTCCGTGAGGCGATGCTCGCCGGCAAGTCGTCCGCACGCGCCGGCAAAGTCCTGCTCCGTTTCTGACCGAGACCGTCCTACGAAGAAAAAGGCGATACTACGATGATTGTCACCGGCGCGGTGCTCGCGGTCGCAGCTTCACTGGTCCATGTGTTCATCTTCTACCTGGAATCCGTCGCCTGGCAGTCGTCGCGTGCGCGGGCGGTCTTCGGACTCACTGAGCAACAGGCGAACGACACCAGAGAAATGGCATTCAACCAGGGATTCTACAATCTCTTCCTGGGGCTCGAGGTTCTCGTTGGCGTGATCCTGCTCGCGGTAACCGCACATGGAGGTGCCGGGCTCGTGCTGACGCTGGCAGGTACGGCGAGCATGTTCGGCGCCGCTGCGGTGCTCTGGCTGACCTCCCCGGACAAACGGGGCGCAGGCCTTAAACAGGGGCTGTTGCCACTGGCGGCATTCGTCCTTCTCGCTGTCGGAGCCCTGACCTGACGCTGCGGCACGACACCGAAGGCGAACGACCTGTACCCGCACAGCAGTGAAGCCCCGGCCGATGTGGCCGGGGCTTCAGTGTTTCCGGACCGAGGTCCGGACCTGCACGACCCCGCGTCAAGAGAAAGCGGACGATCATGCAGGTCAGATAGTGGAGGGAGTGACGGGAATCGAACCCGCGTCTTCAGCTTGGAAGGCTGAGGTATTAGCCACTATACGACACTCCCGTTGGTGCGAGAACGACGATACACCACCATCCGGGAGTGCGGAAACCGGCAGGCAGGCACGGCTCCGGGGCGGCCACCTGGCGTCCAGCGTCCAGTGGAGCGGCGGTTACCGGGGCCCGCTGTTGTCCGGGGTCGCAGGCACCCCGTAACATCGTCGCCAGCAGAACTTCTGGTGACAGCGGTTCTGCGGCCGGGATATGGCGCAGTTTGGTAGCGCACTCGCTTTGGGAGCGAGGGGTCGTGGGTTCAAATCCCGCTATCCCGACGGGTATCGACCGGATGCCGGTCAGACCGGGTGCTCGGCCAGGCGGAATTCCCGGGGACAGGATCGACGAAGTCCCCGGAGAGCCGACCCCCGTGTCTGCCGTCGTCAGTAGCACGATAAAGTCGACAGCGACCATCACCGGTGGCAGCCTCCGGCCGTCCTTGCCCGCCCCTGTGGATCACCGCTCCGGTGAGCACGCAGGAGGCGGGAGAGTGAGACCCGGAGGTGACGCGGACGGACGATCCCGCGGCTCCACCGGCCGCAAGTACACATACCAAGAACACACAGGAGTGTGCATCCGTGAAGAGCTCCGTTGAACAGCTGAGTGCCACCCGCGCCAAGCTCACCGTCGAGGTTCCCTTCGAGGAACTGAAGCCTGAGTTCGACAACGCCTACAAGTCCCTCGCCCAGCAGGTCAGCCTGCCGGGGTTCCGTAAGGGCAAGGTCCCGGCGAAGATTCTCGAGGCCCGTCTGGGTCGCGGATCGATCCTCAATGAGGTTCTCAACGAGATGCTGCCGAGCCGCTACAGCCAGGCCGTCGAGGAGAACGACGTCAAGGCCCTCGGTCAGCCCGAGATCGACATCGCCGAGCTGGAGGACAACGACCACGTCACCTTCACCGCCGAGGTCGACGTCCGTCCCGAGATCGACGTCCCGGACTTCGCGGACCTCTCCGTCGAGGTCGACGCGATCGAGGCCGACGAAGAGTCCGTCGAGGCAGAGCTGACGAACCTGCGTGCCCGCTTCGGCACCCTGAAGGCCGTGGAGCGCGCCGTGCAGGACGGCGACTTCGTCTCCATCGACCTGACCGCCACCGTCGACGGCGAGACCGTCGACGAGGCGTCCTCCGAGGGCCTGTCCTACGAGGTCGGCACCGCCTCCCTCGTCGAGGGTCTGGACGAGGCTCTGGCCGGCCTGTCCGAGGGCGAGTCCAAGGAGTTCACGACCACCCTGGTCGCCGGCGAGCACGCCGACAGCGAGGCCCAGGCCACCGTGACCGTGAAGTCCGTCAAGGAGCGTGAGCTGCCCGAGCTGGACGACGACTTCGCCCAGCTGGCGTCCGAGTTCGACACCCTCGACGAGCTGAAGGACTCCCTGAAGTCCCAGGTCGAGGAGCAGCTCAAGGGCCAGCAGGCCGCCGACATCCGCGACAAGGTCCTGGCCGCGGCGCTGGAGAAGACCGAGGTCCCCCTGCCGGAGTCCGTCGTCAAGGAGCAGGTCGACGGCCAGGTCCAGCAGCTCGTCAGCCAGTTCGGTGGCGACGAGGCCGTCTTCGAGCAGATGCTCGCCGCCCAGGACATCACCCGCGAGAAGTTCGAGGAGGACGCCCGCGAGGGTGCCGAGGACTCCGTGCGTACCCAGCTGTTCCTGGATGCCCTGGCGGACATCGAGAAGCCGGAGGTCTCCCAGCAGGAGCTCACCGACCACATCCTGTTCACCGCCCAGCGCTACGGCATGGACCCGAACCAGTTCGTGATGCAGCTGCAGCAGTCCGGCCAGATCGCGAACCTGTTCGCCGACGTGCGCCGCGGCAAGGCCCTGGCGATCAACATCTGCAAGGTCACCGTCGCCGACGCCAACGGCACCTCGATCGACCCGAAGGACTTCTTCGGCGAGGAAGCCGACCTCGCTGACGGTGCTGAGGCTGCCGAGGGCGCCGAGGCCGCAGATTCCTCCGACGAGGAGAAGACCGACAACTGACGACACCGGACCGCTTTCGGTCCTGTCCGTCCAGTGTGTCCACCGCCGTGACACCGGGGTTGCCCGGTGTCACGGCGGTGTTTTCACATGCACCGGAACACCCACCGTGCGCTGACAGCGAACACGGCCCCGGGGAGGGGCACAGGCGGTGCGGGTTGACTACTCTGGTGCACAGTCCAACACGTGAACTTGAGCGAGGAGCATAAGTGAGCACTAACGACATGTCTGCCGGTCAGGCGCTGCGCCACGCGCAGATGTCCTCTACCGCGGGGATGAACCTCAACGACTCGGTGTTCGAGCGCCTGCTGCGCGAGCGCATCATCTTCCTGGGCACCCAGGTCGACGATGAGATCGCCAACAAACTCTGCGCGCAGATCCTGCTGCTCAGCGCGGAGGATCCCGAGCGGGACATTTCGCTGTACATCAACTCGCCGGGTGGTTCGGTCACCGCCGGTATGGCGATCTTCGACACCATGCAGTTCGCGCCGTGCGATGTCGCGACCTACGGGATGGGCCTGGCCGCCTCGATGGGGCAGTTCCTGCTGTCGGCCGGCGCGAAGGGCAAGCGTTACGCCCTGCCGCACGCCCGCATCATGATGCACCAGCCGTCGGCCGGTGTCGGCGGTACCGCCGCGGACATCGCTATCCAGGCGGAGCAGTTCGCACAGACCAAGCGTGAGATGGCGGAGCTGATCTCCGAGCACACCGGTCAGACCCTGGAGCAGATCCAGAAGGACTCCGACCGTGACCGCTGGTTCACCGCCCAGCAGGCGCTCGAGTACGGTTTCGTCGACCATGTGATCAGCTCGGCGAAGGAGCAGTAAGCAGAGATGGAAAGCAGCAACATGAACGGTTTCACCCACGCCAGCGAACTCACCGGTCAGGTCTCGGGCGCGCAGATGCCCACCTCGCGGTACATCCTGCCCTCGTTCGTCGAGCACTCCTCGTGGGGTGCCAAGGAGTCCAACCCGTACAACAAGCTCTTCGAGGAGCGCATCATCTTCCTGGGTACCCAGGTCGACGACGCCTCGGCGAACGACATCATGGCCCAGCTCCTGGTGCTCGAGGGGCTCGACCCCGACCGGGACATCACGATGTACATCAACTCGCCGGGTGGCTCCTTCACCGCCCTGATGGCGATCTACGACACGATGCAGTACGTCCGCCCCGACATCGTGACCGTGTGCCTCGGGCAGGCTGCGTCGGCTGCCGCGGTGCTGCTGGCGGCCGGTACGAAGGGCAAGCGGGCGGCTCTGCCGAACTCCCGCGTGCTGATCCACCAGCCCGCCACCCAGGGGACCCAGGGCCAGGTGTCCGACCTGCAGATCCAGGCGGACGAGATCGAGCGTATGCGTCGTCTCATGGAGACCACGCTGGCCCGTCACACCAACCGCACCGAGGAGCAGGTGCGTGCGGACACCGACCGCGACAAGTTCCTGACGGCCGAGGCCGCCAAGGAGTACGGCATCGTCGACCAGGTCTTCGAGTACCGCAAGCTGTCGGCCCAGAAGCAGTAGCAGGCCGCCTCGCCGGGGGACGCCGCGCGGGTGGACGGACACGGTCCGGCCACCCGCGCGGCGTTAGTCGTCCCAGGGCGCCCAGGGTGCCTCAGCGCCCGGGACGCGGGCGACGGTGCTGATGTCCATGCGTGTTTCCCCTTACCCTGACCCACCCCCCTAGGTGGACCCCGAAGCGAGGTGGACGGCAGGGAAACCGCAGGACAACCGAATGTCAGTCAGGAAAACCAGTTCACAAAGCGAACGAGTTTGCGCGTGGCGCACGGCCCGATACCGTGAGATGCACATCACGTTCCCGCAATCCCGCAGAAGGGGTCACGCCCATGGTTCCCATCAGTAACGTCGCCGTCGACGGAAGCTTCGCACCACTGCACTTTCCGGAGTACAGGACCACTGTGCTCCGCAACCCGAACAACGACCTGCTGATGGTGCCCGAGCGGCTCGGGGAGACCACCGGACCGGTGTTCGGTGAGGGGGCTCTCGGCGACGCCGACAACGACATGACCCACGCCAACGGTGGCGAGGCGATCGGTCAGCGCATCCTCGTCCACGGCCGCGTCCTCGACGCCGACGGCAAGCCGGTGCCCGACACCCTCGTCGAGGCATGGCAGGCGAACGCCGCCGGCCGCTACCGCCACAAGAACGACTCCTGGCCGGCGCCGCTGGACCCCCACTTCAACGGGGTCGCACGCACCCTGACCGACAAGAACGGCGCCTACAGCTTCTACACCGTGCAGCCCGGCTGCTACCCGTGGGGCAACCACACCAACGCCTGGCGTCCGGCACACATCCACTTCTCCCTCTTCGGCCGTCAGTTCGGCGAGCGCCTGGTCACCCAGATGTACTTCCCCGGTGACCCGATGTTCTTCCAGGACCCGATCTACAACTCCGTGCCCGAGGGTGCCCGCGAGCGGATGATCGCCGTCTTCGACTACGACGAGACCCGGGCGAACTACTCCCTGGGCTACAAGTTCGACATCGTGCTCCGCGGCCGCAACGCCACCCACTTCGAGTAGACCCCGCACACACCCGACAGGAGAAGACAGATGATCGACAGCGACCCCAACGGCCCGTACCGCTACCCGGTGTCCGACATCAAGGACCAGGACGAGGCACCGCGGGGCATCATGCCCTCGCAGACCGTGGGCCCCTACGTCCACATCGGCCTGACCATGCCCGGCGCCGAGAACCTCCTCGACGACGAGGCGGACACCACCGGAGGTGCTGCCGCCGACGCGGTCGAGGTGACGTTCTCGGTCACCGACGGGGCGGGGCACCGCGTCAAGGACGCCATGATCGAGCTCTGGCAGGCCGACGGCGACGGCATCTACCCCTCGCCCTACGACGAGCGCTCGGACGAGGACTCGGCGACCGGGTGGAACCCGCAGCTCGGCGCCGGTATCGGCCGTGGCTTCGTCGACGACGAGGGGGAGGTGACCTTCCGCACCCGCCGACCGGGCGCCGCGCCGGTGGCCGTCGGCGACAGTGGGATCGAGGCACCGCACCTCAAGGTGGCGGTGTTCGCCCGCGGTATCGTGGAGCGTCTGTACACCCGGGCCTACTTCCCGGCCGCCGACGGTGCCGACGGTGCCGACAGCGCAGCACTGGCCGCCGACCCCGTGCTGGCGGTCGTCCCGGAGGACCGTCGAGGTCTGCTGGTGCTGACCCAGGAGGGGGAGAGCTCCTACCGCATGGACATCGTCCTTCAGCACGACGACGCCACCGCAGAAACCCCCTTCTTCCGTGTCTGACATGTCTGACGGCTCTGACGTGAACGGGCACCGGCACCCGCTGGACGGCGTCCTGACGCGTACGCTGTACGGGGACGTCGCGTCCGGTGACACCACGGCAGCGGCCGCGCTCTCGGACGCGGCGTTCATCGCGCGCATGGTCGACGTCGAGGCCGCTCTCGCGTCCGCCGTCGGCGACGCGGGTCTGGTGGACCCGGCGTCGGCGGAGGCGACCGCGGAACTGGTCGGTGCGACGACCCTCGACGGCGACGCCCTCGTCAGGCTCGCCGAGGCGTCGGTCGCCGGCGGCAACCCCGCGATCCCGCTCGCCCGTCTGCTCAAGGACGCGGCCACCGACGCCGGTCTCGGGACCGCCGCAGTGCACCGTGGGGCGACGAGCCAGGACATCATCGACACCGCACTGGTGCTGTGTCTCCGCGACGCCGGTCACGCGATCCTCACGACCGTGGGCGCCCTGACCGCGGACCTGCACGCGCTGGCCCGGGAACACCGGACGACCCCGGTCATCGGCCGCACGCTCGGCCAGCAGGCGGTGCCGACGACGTTCGGCGTCGTCGTCGCCGGGTGGCTGCGGCAGACCGCCGTCGCCGCGACGCGGCTGCGCGACGTCCTCGACGCGCTGCCCGTCCAGTACGCCGGCGCGGCCGGGAACCTCGCGTCCACCGCGCCGTCGGGCCTGGCCGTGCACGACGCACTGGCGGCCCGCCTCGGACTGCGGTCGACCCCGGTGGTCTGGCACACCGACCGGCTTCCCCTGGTCGATGTCGCCACGGCATTGGCGGCGCTGGCGGGTGCGGTCCGCAAGATCGCCGGCGACGTCATCGTCTTCTCCGCCACCGAGGTCGGTGAACTGCGCGAGTCGGCGCCCGGTGGGTCGTCGGCGATGCCGCACAAGGCGAACCCCGCCGCGGCCATCGCCGCCGACGGATACGCCCGGCGGACCCCGGCGCTGGCCGCGACGATGCTCGACGCCATGGACCAGCGGATGCAGCGGGCGACCGGGGCGTGGCACGCCGAATGGCAGACCGTCCGGGACCTCGCCGCGGCGACCGCGGGCGCGGTGAACCGTACCCGCGCCAGCATCGATGGCATCACCGTGGACACCGCGGCGATGCGACGCAACCTCGCCCTCACCGACGGTGCCGTCCTCGCCGAGGCACTGGGACGCCACGTCCCGCGTGCCGAGGTCGACCGCGCCGTCGCCGACGGGACGCTCGGTGAGCTGATGGAGCAGGCCGCACGCGACCACGGCTTCAGCACCGACCCCGCCGACCACACCGGGCACGCCGCCGACATCGTCGACGCCGTGCTCGACGACCCGGCCATCCGACACACCTCCTGACGACCTGGAAGGAACCCCCATGAGTGAATCCGACGCCTACGCCACCGGCCGTGACGCCGCCCACGAGCGCGGTATGCGCAACCGCCGTGCCGTCCTCGGTGACGAGCACGTCGACCGGTCCATCGCCAAGAAGACCGCGGTCACCGAGAAGTTCCAGGACTTCATCACCCGCACGGCCTGGGGGGACGTCTGGGAACGCCCGGGGCTGGACCACACGCAGCGTCGGCTGCTGACCATCGCGGTGCTCACCGGGGTGGGCAACGACGGGGAGCTCGACATGCACATCCGCGCCGCCCTGCGTGCCGGCGTCGACGCCGACACCATCGGCGAGGTGCTGCTCCACACCGCCGTCTACGCCGGCGTGCCGAACTCCAACCACGGGTTCGCCCTGCTCAACGCCGCCGTCGAGGACCTGTCGTGAGTGAGTACGTGCCCGTCGCCATCATCGGTGCAGGGCCGGCGGGGCTGACCCTGTCGCACCTGCTGCACCAGCACGGCGTGGAGTCCGTGGTGTTCGAGTCCCGCTCGCGTGAGGACGTGGAGACCACCGTGCGTGCCGGCATCCTGGAGCAGGGCACGCTGGACCTGATGCGCCGGACCGGTGTCGGCGAGCGCATGGAGCGTGAGGCCGACATCGACGAAGGCATCGAGATCTCGGTGCAGGGTGAGCGCACCCGTATCGACCTGACCGGGCTCACCGGGCACACCGTGGCGGTGTACCCGCAGCACGAGTACCTCATCGACCTGGTGGCCCGACGCCTCGCCGACGGCGGCACCGTCCTGTTCGACACCACCGTCGACGCCGTCAGCGGTACCGGTGGGGCGGACGTCACCGATACCGACGTCACCGGCAGCGGGCCCGCGGTGGTCGACTACACCGACGCCGCGGGACGGCCCGGCCGCGTGCGCGCCGATTTCGTCGTCGCCGCCGACGGGTCGCGGTCGCCGTACCGGGGACTCGTCGCCGGCGCAGGGACCGACGGCGCAGGGGCCGACGGTGCGGGACGCCACCGGCACGAGTACCCCTACGCGTGGTTCGGGGTGCTGGTCAACGCCCCCAAGACGCAGAAGGAACTGATCTACGCCACCCACCCCGAGGGGTTCGCGCTGATCTCCACCCGCTCGGACACCGTCCAGCGCTACTACCTGCAGTGCGACCCGTCGGACACCGTGGAGGACTGGTCGGACGACCGCATCTGGGAGGCGCTGCACACCCGCGCTGACTCGCCCGACCTGCGCATCGCGGAGGGCGAGATCTTCGACAAGGCGGTCCTCCGGTTCCGCTCCGCGGTCACTGAACCGATGCAGAGGGGCCGGTTGTTCCTCGCCGGCGACGCCGCCCACACCGTCCCGCCGACCGGCGCCAAGGGGATGAACCTCGCCATCGCCGACGTCGCGGTGCTGGCCCCGGCACTGGTCCGGGCGCTGCGTGGACGCCCCGGCCTGCTGGCCGACTACTCCAGTATCGTCCTGCCGCGCATCTGGCGGGCCCAGCACTTCTCCTGGTGGATGTCGTCGATGCTGCACCAGGCCCCTGAGGCGACGACATTCGAGTCCCGTCGTCGTCTCGCCGAACTGTCCTCCGTCCTGTCCTCCGAGGCGGGACGCCGTTACCTGGCCGAACAGTACGTCGGCCGTGATCTCCCCGAATTCGAGGTCTGACTGATGCCCACCACCGCCACCCGGTCGACCGCAACCCGGTCCACCGCCGTCGTCACCGTCCTGTGCTGGATCGCCGTCCTGCTGGACGGGTTCGACCTGGTCGTGCTCGGCACGACGATCCCGTCCATGCTGGACGACCCCGCCTGGGACCTCAGCGGCGCCCAGGCCACCCAGATCACCACCATCGGCCTGGTCGGCATGACCATCGGTGCCCTGGTGATCGGTTTCCTCACCGACAAGCTCGGCCGGCGCCGGGTGCTGATGAGCGCGGTGCTCCTGTTCTCGGTGTTCACCCTGGGCCTGGCGTTCACGACGGACGTCATGTGGTTCTCCCTCTGGCGGTTCCTCGCCGGGGCCGGCCTGGGTGGTGCGCTGCCGACGGCGATCTCCCTGGTCACGGAGTTCCGGTCCGGACGCAAGGCCGGCTCGGCCTCCACGACCCTGATGACCGGCTACCACGTCGGCGCGGTGCTCACCGCCCTGCTGGGCATGTTCCTCATCGACGCCGCCGGCTGGCACGCCATGTTCATCGCCGGCGCCGTCCCGGGCCTGATCCTGGCCCCGGTGCTGTACTTCCTGCTGCCGGAGTCGCCCGCCTACCTGCGGATCAAGGGTCGCGTCGCAGAGGCTGAAGCCATCGAGCAGGCCTACGGGCTGCAGGTCGACACCGAGATGGACAACCTGCAGGAACAGGAGGAGGGCGGGAACACCGACGGGATCCGCGCCCTGCTGCAGCCCACCTTCCGGGTCAACACCATCGCCATCTGGGCGACGTCGTTCATGGGCCTGCTGCTGGTCTACGGCCTGAACACCTGGCTGCCGCAGATCATGCGGGAGGCGGACTACGACCTGGGGAACTCCCTGGCCTTCCTGATGGTGCTCAATGTCGGTGCCGTGGTCGGGCTGTACATCGCCGGACGGGTGGCGGACATCCACTCGCCGCGCAGGACCGCGCTGATCTGGTTCCTGTGCTCGGCGGTGTTCCTCGCGCTGCTGGCGATCCGCCTGCCGCTGGTGGGGCTCTACGTCATCGTCTTCCTCACCGGGGTCTTCGTCTTCAGCTCCCAGGTGCTGATCTACGCCTTCGTCGGGGAGAACCACCCGTCGTCGGCACGCGCCACCGCCATGGGCTTCTCCGCCGGTATCGGACGCCTCGGTGCGATCTCGGGCCCGCTGCTCGGCGGCATCATGGTCACCGCCGGTGTCGCGTACCCGTGGGGATTCTTCGCCTTCGCGGTCGTCGGGGTCCTGGGATTCACGATCTTCTCGTTCTCCCGCACGCTGCGACCGTCCACCATCGCTGCGGTGGAGGGAGGGGCGTCGCGACCCTGAACCACGCCCTGCCCCGGCACTGCGCCACCGACACCGTGAGATCGTCGTCCAGAAAGTGAAGCAGAACCCATGAGAACCTCCGTAGCCACCGTGTGCCTGTCCGGTACCCTCGCCGAGAAACTCCGCGCCGCCGCCGACGCCGGCTACGACGGGGTGGAGATCTTCGAACAGGACCTCGTGGTCTCCCCGCATTCCCCGGAACAGATCCGGGCCAGGGGAGAGCAGCTGGGACTGAGCTTCGACCTGTACCAGCCTTTCCGCGACTTCGACGGTGTGGACGAGGAACAGTTCGCCGACAACCTGCGCCGCCTCGAGTCGAAGTTCCGGGTGATGCAGCGGCTCGGGATGGACCTGATCCTGATCTGCTCGAACGTCGCCACCGCCACCGTGGACGACGACCGGGTCTGCGCCTCCCAGCTGCGCCGCGCCGGCGAACTGGCCGCGCAGTACGGCATCAGGTTGGCCTACGAAGCCCTGGCCTGGGGGAAGTTCGTGAACACCTACCGGCATGCCCACCGCATCGTGGAGTTGGCGGACCACCCCAACGTGGGGACCTGCCTGGACAGCTTCCACATCCTGTCCCGGGGTGACGACCCCGCGGGGATCGCCGAGATCCCCGGGGAGAAGATCTTCTTCCTCCAGCTCGCCGACGCCCCGCGCCGCGACATGGACCTGCTGTCGTGGTCGCGGCACCACCGGGTGTTCCCCGGCGAGGGCGACTTCGACCTGGTGGAGTTCCTCCGGCTGGTCACCGTGGCGGGGTACGACGGGCCGGTCTCCCTGGAGATCTTCAACGACTCCTTCCGCCAGGCCGACGTCACCCGCACCGCCGTCGACGGGCTGCGTTCGCTGCGCTGGCTCGAGGACCAGGTCTACCGGGAGCTCGACGCCACCGCCGGTGCCGACCCCGCCTCGTACCCGGTGGGTCTGGCGGCGCTCCCGGAGGCGGCCGTCCCGACGTCCTACAGTTTCGTCGAGCTGCACACCGGTCGGCTCGGGGAGATCACCAAGCTGCTCCACCAGCTCGGTTTCGTGCTCGGCGGGTACCACCGCACCAAGGAGGACTTCCAGGTGTGGGTGCAGGGCGACGCCCGCATCGTGGTCCGCGACCTCGGTCCCACCGGCAGCGACACCGTCATCGACAGTTTCGGTGTGGACGTCCTGGGCGCCGAACGCTCCGCCGCCCGGGCCGTGAAGCTGTCGGCGGAGCCGCTGATCCGGCAACGCCGGGAGGACGAGGCGGAGCTCCACGGGGTGTACACGCCCGACGGCACCGGTATCTACTTCTGTGAGGCGACCGGCGACGGCGTCCCGGTGTGGGCCGAGGAGTTCGGCCTGGTCGGCGAGGACGTCCGGACCATCGACGCGGTCACTGACGCCCACTCGCGGATCACCGGGGTCGACCACGTCGGGCTGGCGCAGCGCTGGCACCGGCACGACGAGGCGGCCCTGTACTTCACCTCGGTGCTCGGCCTGCAGGCGCACGCGCCGGACGCCGTCCCGAGCCCGGCCGGCTACGTCCACTCCCGGGTGATGTCGGCGCCGCAGGGTGACTTCTCCCTGACGCTCAACGTCGCCCCGGAGGGCAGCGAACAGGGCGACTTCCTCGCCGCGTCCTACCCCGAGCACGTCACCCTGGAGGTCACCGGCATCACCGGGCTGGCCCGCCGCGCCCGACGCCGGGGCCTGGAGATGCTGCCGGTACCCGACAACTACTACGACGACCTGGTGTCGCGGTTCAACCTGGACGAGGAGACCGTCGCGGAGCTGCGCGAGTGCAATGTGCTCTACGACCGCGACGAGCACGGCGAGTACCTGCGCTTCTACACCGGTACCCTCGGGACGATGTTCTTCGAACTCGTCGAACGACGCGGGGACTACGCCGGGCACGGCGTGGACAACACCCCGGTCCGCCTCGCCGCCCAGTACCGGGTGCTGCGCGACGCAGCCCGCGGCATCCCCAGCTGACCCGGGCGCCCTCCGGGGCGCCCCCCGGTCGTCCCGACCACCACACACGAGTACCCACACGAGAGAAGGTAGCCGCCATGACTTCCACGACGACTTCCACGACGACTTCCACGACCGACGCACCCGCCCGTAGTTTCCTGCTGGGACTGATCGGCACGGACCTGTCGCTGTCCCGCACCCCGCCGATGCACGAGGCCGAGGGCCTCGCCCAGGGCCACCCCACGGTGTACCGCCGCATCGACGTGCTCACCGACCGCCTCAAGGAGCGGACGCTGGAGCAGCTGCTGTCCAGCGCGCTGGACCTCGGCTTCGACGGCCTCAACATCACCCACCCCTTCAAGCGTGAGGTGGTGGCCCTGCTCGACGAGATCGACCCGGTCGCGGCACGTCTCGGCTCGGTCAACACCGTGGCGATCCGTGACGGACGGACCGTGGGCTACAACACCGACGTGACCGGCTACGCCCGTGGCCTGTCCGAACAGCTGCCGGACGTGGCGAAGCGCTCGGTGGTCCAGGTCGGCGCCGGGGGAGTGGGCAACGCCATCGCCTTCGCCCTGGCGGAGGCCGGTGTGGAGCAGCTGCAGATCCGCGACGTCGACGCGTCCCGTGCCGCCGAGCTCGCCGAGAACCTGAACACCGCCACCGGGACCTCCATCGCCACCGGTGGTGGCACCGAGGGTGTCGAGGACGCCATCGCCGCCGCCGACGGGGTCGTCAACGCGACTCCGCTGGGCATGCTCAGCCACCCGGGGACGTCCTTCGACACCTCCTGCCTGACTCCGGGGCACTGGGTCAGCGACGTGGTGTACATGCCGGTGTCCACCCAGCTGCTGCAGGAGGCGCGGGCTGTCGGGTGCCGGACCCTCGACGGCACCCACATGGCCGTCTACCAGGCGGTGGACGCTTTCGGGCACTTCACCGGGCTGGCCGCCGACGCCGAGCGGATGCGGGCGACGTTCCAGTCGCTGGGCTGACCGCCGGGCTTTGAACCTTCGCACCCGGTAAGAGACTTATTCTCGCAAAAGCCCAGGTCGCAGAAAAAGAAGCGCATTATGGGGTGCGAAGGCTGCCGGTTGCCGCCAGCCACCGCCAGCCACCACCTGCCGCCGACCACTCACCGCCGCTGCAACGCCTCCGACAGCCCGGCGCGTCCACCGATCCCGAGCTTGTGGTAACAGTTGGTGAGGTGGTGCTCCACCGTCTTCGTCGACAAGGTCAGCTCCCGGGCGATGTCCCGGTTGGTGGAACCGTCGGCGGCCATCACCGCGATCTGCTCCTCCTGGGTGGTCAGGACCCGTGCCTGGTGCGCGGGTGCCCCACCGACGCCGTTAACACCGCCATCCCCGCCGTCACCCCCGGGCAGGGTCACTCCGGCGGCGCGGCGTTCCTGCCGGCAACGCTCGACCATGGCGGGCGCGCCCATCGAGGCGAAGACCTCCTCGGCCCGGGCGAAGACCTCGTCGGCACGTCGACGGCGGCCGAGACGCCGCAACACCTGTCCGTACTCCAGCAGGATACGCGACTGGTAGGCCCGCATCGGGGTGTCGGAGATGATCTCCACGGCCTCGTCGAAGCAGCGCACCCCGGCCTCGACGTCTCCACGGCGCAGCAGGATGCTGCCGCGCGGCACCCGGAGCTTCGCCGCGAGGGACGACAGTCCACTGCCGCCGGCCCGTTGCTCGGCCTCGGAGACCACGGCGTCGGCCGCCCGGATCCTCCCGGCGCGGACGAGGCACTGGGCGTAGACGTCCTCCCAGGGCCAGAAGCCCGGCTGTTGGGTGTCCTTCTCGGTGCCGATCCGGGCCAGTGACTCGCCGACCCGCAGTGCGGCGACCAGGTCGCTGCTGGTGGAGGTGGTGATCATGCGGCTCATCGCGGCCGGGAGGCGTTGGATGAGGAAGGATTCGGGGTCGTCGGGCAGTCGGCTGGTGTACTGGCGGGATCCGGGGTGGTCGCCCTGGAAGGCGGCGACCTGGGCACCGGTCCACAGCAGGACGGGGGCCAGCAGGGTGCTGCCGTGGGCGTCGCCGGTGGCGAGGCCACGTTCGACGGTGCGTCGGGCGGTCTCGAAGTCGCCGAGCACGTAGTGGGTCCGGGCGAGCCAGGCGTCGCGCCAGATCCGCAGGGGCGGGGTGACGGTGTCTTCGGCGTCGTCGGCGGGTAGCGGGGCGGAGAGCAGTCCGCGTGCGGCGAGGGGGTCGTCGTTGACCAGGGCGAGCCATCCGTCCATCAGACGGTGGGGGAGGTCCGGTCGGCGGGCCGGGGTGTGGGTGCCGTCGATGATGCTGGTGGCGACGGCGGTGAGTAGGTCGTCGCCGGCGGTGGTGGCGTGGCCGAGCATGGCGTGGGGTTCCCAGTCGGCGAAGGCGAGGACGGCGCGCTGACGTGCGGTGTCGGTCCAGCTGCCGGGGAACGCGGCGCCGTCGAGTTCGGCGTGGGCGCGGCGTCGGTCTCCTGCGTGCATCGCCAGGGAGGACGCCACCGGTGCGGGTGCGGGGTCGCCGTGCCACCAGAGCCTGGCTGCGGGCATGTCGCCGGCCTTCGCCAGGGCCTCCACGGTGGCGCCTGGGTCCGTCGGCGCCGTCGCGGCCGTGCTGTCGGGGAGTGCGGTCAGCACATCGGCCGCCGCCCGCCACCGTCCCTGGTCGCGGTACTGGTCGGCGAGGTGGCGCATCTGCGTGGTCACCTCGTCGACCTGTCCCGGGCCGCCGGCCAAGGCGGCCTGGAGCCGGTGGTACAGCGCGCGGCCGGGGTCAGGGTGCACGCCGGCCGCGCGGTCGTGGAGTGCGGCGGACACCGGGGGCGGGGTCTGCTCCAGGACGACGGCGCGGTGACGGGGGTCGCGGAAGACCACGGCCGGCCCCGGGACGGTGCGCAGCAGCCGGGAGAAGATCTCGTCGCTGCCGTCGCTACTGTCGTTGCCGTCGCTGAGCTCGCCGGTGAGGTCGCGCAGCAGGGTCAGCGGGACGGGCCCGGCGTCCGGGCCACCGGCCACCGCCACCGCCCGCAGCAGGGCGGTGAGCCGGGACCGCGGCACTGTCGTGCCTGCCGCACCTGCCGCGCCGGTCGTACCGACGATGCCGTCCACCGTCTCGGCGAGGGAGGCCGCCCACCCGTCCGGGGCCGCGGGGTGGCGTCCGGACCTGACCCCGGCCGGGTCGCCGTGCACCAGGGAGGTCAACAGGTCGACCCGCCCACCGGTGGTGGTGTGCAGGTCCATCGCCAGGCGCGGACGCGGGGCGGCGCCGGTGGCGGTCTCCACCACCGTCCCGACGTCGTCGACGGTCAGCGGCGGGACCACGACCTCGACGTCCCCGCGCAGCAGGCCCGCCGGGACGGCCCCGGCGGCAGCATCCGGATCCGCCACGGTGCCCACCACCATGAGCCGCGAGGCACGGTCACGCCGGGCGGTCTCGGCGTGCAGCCTGGTAAGGGCGTCCGCGGTGGCGAGGTGGAGGTCCTCGACCAGCAGCAGCGTGTCGCCGGATCCGCCGTCCGCCGGCAGGTCCGGCAGCGGGCGTGCCCCGGGGACCAGGCGGGTGTGCACGACCGTCCACGTCGGCGAACCGGTGGCGACGTCGTGCAGGACCCCGGCCGCGCCCCCGCCCGACCGGTCGCGCAGCACGACGACGAGACCGCAGCCGGCGGCGACGGTCTCACGGTGGGCGAGGATCTCCCTGACCTGCGGGTGGTGGAGGCGCGGGGAGGTCCCGCGGTGGGCGACAGACACCCGGACAGTCTACCGGGACCGGCGGGCTCCCCCGGCCATCTCCCGTCCGGCGACGTAGCCGAACGTCAACGCCGGCCCCAGGTTGATGCCCCCGGCCGGGTAGAACCCGCCCATCACCGAGGCGCGGTCGTTGCCCGCGGTGTACAGGCCGGGGATCGGGGAACCGTCCTCGCCGAGTACCCGGGCACGCCCGTCGGCGGTGATGCCGGCGAAGGTGCCGAAACTCCCGGGCAGCACCTTCACCGCGTAGAACGGCCCCTTCTCCACCGGCGCCAGCGACGGGTTCGGCCCCACCGCCGGATCCCCGCCGTAACGGTTGAACGGCGTGGAGCCACGGTGGAACTCCGGGTCCTCGCCGCGCCGGGCGTTGTCGTTGAACTGCGCGACGGTGGCCTCCAGCCCGTCGGGGTCGATCCCGCACTTCCCGGCGAGTTCCCGCAGCGTCCGGCCCTTCACCAGGTACCCGTTACGCACGTAGGGGAACAGCGGCACCGGGAACGGCTTGGCCATCCCCAGCGGGTAGCGACGGACGAACGTCGAGTCCGCGATCTGCCAGGACTGCACGGGTTCGCCCTCCGGGGCGGCCGAGATCATCGCGTCGACGTAGTCGTAGTAGCCGTTCGCCTCGTTGACGAAGCGGCGGCCGGTGGACACCACACCGATCGACCCGGGCTTGGCCCGGTCCATGATGTGCGGGAACGTGCCGACCTTGCCGTTGAGGTAGGGGACCTCGGAGACCGGGCACCACGCCGCCGGCGACTTCAGGTCCGTGGTCACCGCCGCACCCACGGCCCGGGCCATACGCAGGCCGTCACCGCAGGCCTCCGCCGGCGCCAACGTCCGGTGCTCCTGGCCGGTGGGGGTACGGGGGAACAGGTCACGGCGCAGCTCCACGTCCGCCGGGAAACCACCGGTGGCCAGCACGACGCCGCGGGAGGCGGTGAGTGTGCGGGTGCCGTCGGGCCCCTGCACCGTCACCCCGGTCACCCGGCCGGTGTCGTCGGCGGTCAACGCGTGTGCGGCCGTACCGGTCAGCAACGCCACGCCGAGGTCGTCGGCGGAGGCGGCGAGCCGGCCGATCATCGCGGCGCCGTTGACCATCTGCATGTTGCGGCGGTGCACCACCATGTCCCACATGTGCACCAGCACCCGCCGGGCGGCATGGAACCAGCCGCGGACGTCCCCGCGGGAGGCCGACAGGAACTTCTTCAGGTCCGGACCGGCCATGATCCCCATCCCCAGGAAGGACGTCTCGTAGAGCTGGTGGCGCAGCTTGGCACGCACCTCCGGGCGGACCTTCCGGCCGTTGAAGGGGGTGGGGCCCACCGACCGGTGGCCGGTGCCCGCACCCGGCAGGTCACCGTAGATGTCCTTGATCGCCGTCCCCGGGGTGAACTGCAGCTGTGTCCTGGTGTGGAAGAAGTCGACCATCTCCGGGGCGGCGTCCAGGAACGCGTCGATGTTGTCGTCCTGGTAGTGCTCGCCGATGACCGAACGCAGGTAGGTACGGAACTCGTCGGTGTCCTCGACCACCCCGTCGCGTCGGGCGAAGCTGGTCCCGGGGGTCCATGCCCAGCCGCCGGACCAGGTCGTCGCCCCACCGAGGACGTCGGACTTCTCCACGACGGCGACGGACAGTCCGTGGTGTGCGGCGGTGACGGCCGCGGAGAGGCCACCGGCGCCGGAGCCGACGACGACGACGTCGTACTCGGTGCGGTCGGGTGACGGTGCGGGCGAGGGTGCGGGTGACGTTGCGCGTGACTCGGTCATGGTGTCTGTCCTCCGGTGGGGGTGGGGGTGATGCTGTCGAGAAGGTGGGTGGCGGAGTCGTGCAGGTGGCGGATCCACTCCGCGGCGCCGCGGCGGGCGAGTTCCCCGTCGTGGGGACACTCGACGCTCACCGGGAGGTCGTCGCGCAGCGGCCGCAGGTAGCCGGCCAGGTCCTGGTCACGGTCGCCGGGGGCCAGGCGTCGTGCCCGGGACTCCTCGACGAGGCCCTCCAGGGTGGCCGGTGGTCGTGCCGGGCTGTCGCACAGCTGCACCATGTCCACCAGGTCGGCGACCGCGGCGAGTTCGTCGGCGGTGGCGTCGAAGCGGGCCAGATGCAGGGTGTCCGGCAGCACCCGGGCACCGGTGGCGGAGGCGATCCCGGCGGCCACGGGCAGGGAGCGCACACTGCGGTAGGAGATCGGCTCCAGGGCCGGCACCACGCCGAACGCGGCGGCGTCCTGGACCAGCCGTCCGAGGGTGTCGGTCAGCCTGGCCAGGTCGTCGTCGCCGGCGGCGACGGTGAACCGGGTCGCGCCGACGGCCTGGGACGCCTCGAGCGCCGGCAACCAGGTGTCGCGGCCGGTGTCGGCGTCGATGCGCAGGAACTCGGCGTCGACCACCGACAGGCCGGTCTCCTCCAGTGCGGTCAGGGTGTCGGCAAGCAGCGCGGACCCCGGCGACAGGTCGTGGACGGGTTCACTGTCGGTCACCGCCAGGACGCGCAGGCCCACGAAGTCGAAGCCTGCCTCGGCGGCGAGGCGTACAAGCCGGTCCGGGGGCACCGTCAGCGCGGAGAGCGGGGCCAGGCCCAGGGGCCGTGTCCGGGGCCCTTTCTGGGGCCTTTTCCGGGGAGGGGTCACCGGGTGGCCTCCCCGGACAGGCGGACCGGGGCCCCGGTGCGCGAGGATTCGTAGACAGCCAGCAGCACCGCCAACGACCGGGTGGCGTCGTGGCCGGTCACGGCCGGTTCGCGGCCCTGGCGGACGGCGTCGACGAAGTCGGCGACCTGGGCGGTGTGGTGCGGGATCAGGGCACCGTTGATTGTGCGCAGGTCGGCGTTGGCCACCAGGTCGGCCGGGTAGTCCGGGGTGGTGGTCACCGTCCCGTCCACGGCGCGCAGCACGGCGCGCCCGTCCGTGCCCTCGGGGTACTCGAGGATGGCCCGGGTGGCACCGGAGGATGCGGTGACCTGCACGCGGGCCCCGAGGGAGGTGTCGGCCGCGGTGGTGGCGGTGATCGTGGCCAGGGCGCCGGAGGCGAAGGTCACCGTGGCCACGGCGGTGTCCTCGACCTCGATGTCGTGGGTGAAGGTGGCGATCCTGCCGGTGACCTCCACCGGTTCGCCCATCATCCAGACCATCAGGTCGATGTAGTGGATCGCCTGGGTCATCAGCACGCCGCCGCCGTCGCTGTCCCACGTGCCGCGCCAGGGGGTGGCGGAGTAGTAGGTGGGGTCGCGGTGGAGCAGGACGGTGCACTGGCCGAGGACCGGCTCACCGAGGTGACCGGGTGTCAACGCCTGCTTCATCTCCTGGGCGGCGGGCCAGAAGCGGCGCTGGAACAGCACGCCGAGCTGGACACCGGCGGCGTCGCAGGCCTCGGTCATACGCTGCGCCGACGCCAGGTCCACGGCGACGGGCTTCTCGCACAGGACGTGGACGCCGGCCGCCGCGGCGGCGAGGACGACCTCCTCGTGGGTGGGGTGCGGGGTGCACACCGAGACGATGTCGACGCCGGTGGCCAGCAGCTCGGCGACACTGCCGACGGCCTCCGGGACGCCGTACTGCGCGGCGGTCTCCCGGGCACGGTCGGGGTCGATGTCGCAGACGACGGTGACCTCGGCGCCCTCGGCGGCGGCGAAGGCCTCGAGGTGGTTACGGGAGATGGCGCCGCAGCCGACGATCCCGACCTTCAGGACGGTGTCGGTACGGGGCTTGTCGGGGTTCGGCATAGCTGATTCCACACTCCTCGGGGTGGTGGCGACCGGTAGGGATGCTCCCAGGGTAGGGAGTGTCCGGGCAGGTCACGAGGGCGTCCCGTTCAACGGGACACCAGGGGTGGCCACGGGGAGGTGCCGGGGAGCCGGGGAGGACGGCGACCGTCGAGGGCGGCGGCGAGTTCCCGGCCGGCACCGGTCAGGGCGCCGAGAACCCGGTGGTGGTCGCAGCGCTCCGTGCGGGCGACCACGCCGACCGAGCAGAGCACGCTGCCGGTCCGGTCCAGGCAGGGGACGGCGAACGAGGTGTTCTCGGCGACCATGCCGCCGACGATGTGCCCGTACCCGCGACGCCGGATGTCGCCGAGGTGCGCCAGGAGCGTACCTGTACCCCGGCCGGCCAGCTGCTCGTCCACGACCCGGTGGACGGTCGCCTCGTCGGCGTGGGCGAGCATGGCCAGGCCCGTGGAGTTGTCGTGCAGCGGCAGGCGGGAGGCGTGTCGGCTGATGATCCTCAGCGGGTAGCGGGCGTCGTAGCGTTCCAGGTAGAGCACGCTGAGGGTGTCGAAGTCCGGGACGGTCAGGCAGATGTGGTGGTCGATCCGGGCGTGCAGGTCCTCGAGCACGGGGCGGGCGATCTCCCGGAGTTCCTCGACCGGGTTGCAGCGCACCGAGGTCTCCCAGGAGCGGATGCTCACCGACAGCGTGTGGTCCTCATGCCGGTGCAGCATGCCCACCGCGGTCATCTCGGTCACCAGACGGTGGGTCGTCGACCGGGACAGGCCTGTGGCGGCGGCGATCTGCGCGGCGGTGAGCCGGGGCCGGTCCGCGTCGAAACAGTCGAGGATCCGCATCGCCCGTTGCAGCACCGATTCCCCGGAGCGGGAGTTCGCCATGGCCGTTACCCGTCGTCGTTCGGTGTCAGCTGGCCAGAAAGCCGCGGAGCAGTCCGTTGACCGTCTCCGGCTGCTCCAGGTTGGGCAGGTGCGCGGCAGGGGACAGGACCACGTAGGACGACCCGGCCACGCCGTCGGCGATGACCTTCACCGTCTCCGGGGTGGTCGACGGGTCGTGTTCCCCGGCGATGACCAGCGTCGGCACGGTGATCTCACCGAGCCGGGCGGTGAAGTCCCACTGCGACAGCGCGTCGCAGCAGGTGGCGTACCCCTCGTCCGGGGTGGCGGCGACCATGTCGCGGAAGTGGGCGGTGGTCGCGGGGTTGCGCTCCAGGAACGCGGGGGAGAACCAGCGGCCGATGACGGCGTCGGCGAGGGACCCGACCCCGTCGGTGCGGGCGGCCTGTGCCCGGTCGACCCACCCGGAGGGCTCGCCGAACTTCGCGGCGGTGCAGATGAACACCGCGCGGTCGACGCGTCCGCTGGTGGCAGCCAGGTACTGGGCGACCGCCCCGCCGAGGGACAGGCCGACCACGCTGAAGCGTCCCACGCCCAGCCCGTCGAGCGTGTGCAGGACGTCGGCGGCCAGGTCAGCCACCGTCGGGGTGGTGCCGGACGGTGCCGCGGGGGAGGCGCCGTGGCCGCGGTGGTCCAGCGCGATGACCCGGCGCCGGTCGCTGAGGGCGTCGAGCTGGGGCAGCCACATCTCGGTGGTCGACCCCAGCGAGCCGAGCAGCACCAGGGTGTCGGCGTCCGCGGGGCCGTACACGTCGGCGTGGAGGGTCAGGGGAGAGGGTGTCGGTGACGGTGACGTCATGTCTGTTCCTTCGTGTGCGGGGGTTGCTGTCAGGCGTGCTCGGCGTCGAGGACCGCTGCCAGGCCCTGCCCGCCGCCGATGCACATGGTGGCCAGGCCGCGCAGGTTCTCCCCGCCCCGACGGCGCAGTTCGTGGCAGAGGGTCACGAGCATACGGGCGCCGGTGGCCCCGACGGGGTGGCCCAGGGAGATGCCGGAGCCGTGCGGGTTCAGGCGGGGGTCGTCGGCGGCGACACCCCATTCCTTGAGCACCGACAGCGCCTGGGCGGCGAAGGCCTCGTTGAGTTCGATGACGTCCATGTCGTCCAGGGTCAGGCCCAGGCGGTCCAGGACACGCGCGGTGGCCGGGACCGGGCCGATGCCCATCGTCTCCGGGGCGACGCCGGCGACGGCCCAGCCGCTCAGGCGGGCGAACGGCTCGAGGCCGATCTCCTCGGCGCGGGCGCGGGTGGTGACGATCATCGCGGCGGCCCCGTCGTTCTGGCCGGACGCGTTGCCGGCGGTCACCGTGGCCTCGTCGTCCTGGCGCCCCATCACCGGCCGTAGTCCGGCGAGCTTCTCGGTGGTGGTGCCGGGGCGCGGGTGCTCGTCCCGGTCCACGACGGTCTCCGGGTCGCGGCGGCGCCGACCGGGGACGGTCACCGGCACGATCTCCGCGTCGAACAGGCCCTCCTCGACGGCCTCGACGGCGCGCCGGTGGGACTCGGTGGCCAGCTCGTCCTGCGCCTGGCGGGTGATGCCGTACTCACGGCGCAGGTTCTCGGCGGTCTCGATCATCCCGCCGGGGATCGGGTGGTTGCGCCCGCCGGCGGAGGCGCGCCCTTCGGCGAGACGGTCGTGCAGGACCAGGTCGCCGCCCTTGACGCCCCAACGGATGGAGCCGTCTACGGAGTAGCCGGTGCGGCTCATCGACTCGGCACCCCCGGCGATGATCAGGTCCGCGGCACCGGTCGCGACGTGGGCGGCGGCGGTGACGACGGCCTGCAGGCCCGAACCGCACCGGCGGTCGAGCTGCATGCCGGGCACGCTGTCGCCGAGGCCGGCGTCGAGCGCGACGACGCGGCCCAGCGCCGGTGCGGCGCCGTCGGGGGAGGCCTGCCCGAGGATGATGTCGTCGATGCTGTCGGCGGTCAGGCCGGTGCGCTCCACGATCGCGCTGACGACGGTGGACGCCAGGTCCTGGACCGGGACGTCGGTGAACGCGCCGCCGTAGGCTCCGACCGGGGTGCGGAGCGGGGAGCACAGGACGACGTCGGTCGGTGCGGGGGAGGTGCTGGTCATGGGATGGTCCTTATCTGTCGGGGGTTCTCGGGGATGTCAGAGATGCTGCGCGGCGAGGTCGCCGGTGATCGCACGGGCGGTGTCGAGCAGTGGCGGGACGATCTCGCGGTGCAGGTCGGCGACGCTGTAGACCTCGGTCCTGGTCGAGACGTTCACCGCGGCGACGGCCCGTCCGTCCGGGCCGAGCACCGGGGCCGCGACCGACCGGAGGCCGATCTCGAGCTCCTGGTCGACCAGGGACCACCCCTGGTCGCGGACGGTCTGCAGCTCCGCACGCAGCTGGCCGACCGAGGTGCACGTGCGTGGCGTCAGCTGCTCCAGTGTGACGGCGGAGAGGTAGTCGTCGAGGTCCGTGGGGTTGAGGTCGGCGAGCAGCACCCGGCCCATGGAGGTGGCGTAGGCCGGGAAGCGGGTGCCGATGGTGATCGACACCGCCATGATCCGGCGCACGGGCACGCGGCTGACGTAGACCACGTCGGTGCCCTCCAGGACCGACATGGAGCTGGACTCGCTGATCCGGCGGGAGAGCTCCTCCAGGCGCGGTTGCCCGATGTCAGGCAGGGACAGGGAGGAGAGGTAGCTGTGACCGAGCTCCAGCACCCGGGAGGTCAGCCAGAACCGGGTGCCGTCGGTGTTGGCGTAGTCCATCGAGACCAGGGTGTGTAGGAAGCGGCGGGCCGTGGCGCGGGCGAGCCCGGTGCGTTCGGCGACCTGGGCGAGGGTGAGGCGGGGGTGGTCGCCGTCGAAGCAGCGGATCACCGCGAGTCCACGCACGAAAGACTGGACCGGACCAGGTGTCTCGCCTGCACCGCCGGGGTTGTCGCCGGCTGTGTGGCTGGATGTCGGTGTCACCGGAATACTCCTGTCGTCGGTTCATGTGGCGAACAATTGTCCATCACGCGAACACCAGTGTACAGTTTTCCATATGCTTGACAAAACATTCAGCACAGCAGACGAGGCGGTGGCGGACATCTGCGACGGTGCGTCCGTCGCTGTCGGTGGATTCGGCCTGGTAGGCATCCCGTCGGTACTCATCGCCGCCATCCGGAAACTCGGGGTCGGGGAGCTCACGATCATCTCCAACAACTGCGGTACCGACGGCTTCGGTCTCGGCACACTCCTGGAGGACCGTCGGGTCGCCCGCACGATCGGCTCCTACATCGGGTCCAACCGCATCTACGCCCAGCAGTACCTCGACGGAGAACTGTCCGTGGAGTTCACCCCGCAGGGTACCCTCGCCGAGCGCATGCGTGCCGGTGGCGCGGGCGTCCCGGCGTTCTACACCAAGGCCGGCGTCGGCACCGAGCTGGCCACCGGGGGACTGCCGGTGCGCTACAACGAGGACGGCACCGTCGCCGAGTACTCCCAGCCCAAGGAAACCCGCACCTTCGACGGCGAGGACTACATCCTCGAGCACGCCATCAAGGCCGACATCGGACTGGTCCACGCCCACAAGGCGGACCGGCAGGGCAACCTGGTCTTCCGGGAGACCGCACAGAACTTCAACCCGGAGGCCGCCAAGTGCGCCACCGTGGCGATCGCGCAGGTCGAGCACCTCGTCGACCGTCTGGACCCCGACGAGGTCCACCTGCCCGGCATCTACGTCGACCGTGTGGTGCACGTCGGACCCCAGGAGACCGGCATCGAGAACAGGACGACCCGGCCCGCCCAGAACAAGGAGGCCTGAGACCATGGCAGACAACACCGGATGGAACCGTGAGCAGATGGCGGCGCGCGTCGCCGCCGAACTCGAGGACGGCCAGTACGTGAACCTGGGCATCGGCATGCCCACCCTGGTGCCGGGGTTCGTCCCGGACGACATCGACGTCATCCTGCACTCGGAGAACGGTGTGCTCGGCGTGGGGCCGTACCCCACCGAGGACGAGGTCGACCCGGAGCTGATCAACGCCGGCAAGGAGACGATCACCGTCAACGACGGCGCGAGCTTCTTCAGCTCCTCGGAGTCCTTCGGCATGATCCGCTCGAAGTCGGTGGACGTCGCCGTGCTGGGCGCCATGGAGATCTCCCGCTACGGCGACCTGGCCAACTGGATGGTGCCGGGCAAACTGGTCCGGGGCATGGGCGGGGCGATGGACCTGGTGCACGGTGCCCAGAAGATCATCGTGATGACCGACCACGTGACCCGCAAGGGTGACCCGAAGATCGTCGAGCAGTGCTCCCTGCCGCTCACCGGCGCGAAGTGCGTCGACCTGATCGTGTCCTCCCACGGCGTCTTCGAGGTGGACCCCGAGAACGGGCTGACCCTGGTCGAATGCGCCGACGGTGTCACCGTCGAGGACCTGAAGGAGATCACGGGCGCGCCGTTCGAGGTGCGCTGACGCCCCGTCCCCCGCCCGGGGACGGGACGTCTAGAACACGATCGTGGTGTTCCCGGTGCGGATCACCTTGTCCTGGGCGTGCCAGAGCACGGCGCGGGACAGGACGGACCGCTCGACCTCCGCGCCCAGGCGCTTCAGGTCGTGGACGTGGTCCCGGTGGGTGACACGCACCACGTCCTGCTCGATGATGGGCCCCTCGTCCAGGTTCTCGGTCACGTAGTGGGCCGTCGCACCAACGAGCTTCACACCGCGTTCCTTCGCCTTGCGGTAGGGCGCGGCGCCGATGAACGCCGGCAGGAACGAGTGGTGGATGTTGATCACGGGCACACCGACCTGCTCCAGGAAGTCACTGGAGATGATCTGCATGTAGCGGGCCAGGACGATGAAGTCCACGTTCCCCTTGAGCAGGCGCAGGATCTCGGCCTCGGACTCCGACTTGTCCGGCCCCGTCTGTGAAGGGACGTGGAAGAACGGCACCCCGAACGAACGGACGTCCTCGACGCTGTCGGTGTGGTTGGAGATCACCATGGGGATGGTGACGGGCAGGTCACCGCGTCGCTGGCGCCACAGCAGGTCGAGGAGGCAGTGGTCGTCCTTGGACGCCAGGATCGCCATCCGCTTGGGCTGCGACCGGTCCGACAGCGACCACGCCATCTCGTAGGGGCCGAGGGTGTCGGCCAGGTCGGCCCGGATGTCGTCCATGACGGTGACCAGGTTCTGACGGTGGAAGACGATGCGCTGGAAGAACCCGCCATCCTCCGGGTCGGAGGAGTGCTGGTCGAGGGAGATGATGTTGCCCTTGTTCCGGGTAATCAGTGCGGCGATGACGGACACCAGACCGGGCTGGTCGGGGCCGTGGACCACCAGACAGGCGTGGTCGGTCAGGGAGGTGATGGACGGGGGCACGGGATTCTTCCTGGTTGTTCGGTGGGGGGCTCGTCAGCCGGTCGCCCGTCGGCGGCGGCTGCTCCGGTGGCAGTCTACCCCGACGGCCCCGCCGGACCTGCGCCACCCGAGGTGCAGCGGCCGCGGCAGGTGGCGCACGGCACCGTGCCGGGCCTGTGTCGGGCCTGTGTCGGGACGTCACCGAGAAATGCGCGGGGGTATGATGGGTCGGACGCGTAACCACGTATTGCCGACACGTTTCCCAGGAGAGTTCGTCCAACATGCCATCGATGCAGGAAAGCGCCGAACTGCTCAAGTGTTCGTTCTGCGGAAAGAGCCAGAAGCAGGTACGTAAGCTCATCGCGGGCTCGGGTGTGTACATCTGCGACGAGTGCATCGAGCTGTGCAACGAGATCATCGAGGAGGAGCTCGCCGCCGGTGTGTCCTCCTCCGGGGACTCGGCGGACCTGCCGCACCCGGCGGCGATCACGAGCTTCCTCGACGAGTACGTCATCGGCCAGGACGATGCCAAGCGCACCCTGGCGGTGGCGGTGTACAACCACTACAAGCGCATCCGTGCCGAGACCGACGACGCCACCGCACGCCGCAGTGACGACGCCGTCGAGCTGACCAAGTCCAACATCCTCATGCTGGGGCCCACCGGGTCAGGGAAGACCTACCTGGCGCAGTCCCTGGCCAGGATGCTGGACGTCCCGTTCGCCATCGCCGACGCCACCAGCCTCACCGAGGCCGGCTACGTCGGTGAGGACGTCGAGAACATCCTGCTCAAGCTGTTGCAGGCCGCTGACTTCGACGTGGCCAAGGCACAGCAGGGGATCATCTACGTCGACGAGGTGGACAAGATCTCCCGCAAGTCGGAGAGCCCCTCCATCACCCGCGACGTCTCCGGTGAAGGCGTCCAGCAGGCACTGCTGAAGATCCTCGAGGGCACCGTCGCCGCCGTCCCGCCACAGGGGGGACGGAAGCACCCGAACCAGGAACTCATCCAGTTCGACACGAAGAACGTGCTGTTCATCGTCTCGGGGGCCTTCGCCGGTCTGGAGAAGGTCGTCGCCGAGCGTCGTGGACGCAAGGGTGTGGGTTTCGGCTCGGAGATCCGCGGCAAGTCGGACGAGGACCCGGATCCGTTCCGCTTCGTCGAGCCGGAGGACATGGTCAAGTTCGGCCTGATCCCCGAGCTCATCGGCCGGCTCCCGGTGATGACCCACGTCGGTCACCTCGACGAGGACGCCCTGGTGCGCATCCTCACCGAACCGAAGAACTCCCTGGTGCGCCAGTACCAGCGCCTCTTCGAGATGGACGGGGTGCAGCTCACGTTCGAGGACGACGCCCTGCGCGGTATCGCCCGCAAGGCACTCGAGCGCGAGACCGGTGCCCGTGGTCTCCGCTCGATCGTGGAGAACCTCCTGCTGCCGTTGATGTACGCCATCCCCGACGACAAGGACACCGGCGAAGTCATCATCACCGGGGCCTGCGTGGAGGGCGGTGAGGAGCCGCAGCTGCTCACCCACGAGGAGGTCGCCGAGCGCGACCGCCGGAGCGCCTGACCGTTACCGTACAGGGGGAGTCGGGTCGGCCGGCGTCGGCGACCTAGTCGTCGTACAGGGCGGCGATTCCGTTGTCCACGGTGCCGTCGTCCTCGGAGTCGTCGACCCCGCCACGGTCGTCGGCGTAGGTGTCGTAGCTGGTGTAGTTCTCGTACCGGTCGTAGGAGGGGAACGCCGGTGCCCCGGAGCCGTCGTGCGGATCCGTGAGGCCCGTGACGTCCGTGAGGTCCGGGAGGTCCTCGGGACGGTAGGTCACGACCTCCTCGATCGAACCGCCGTCACCGGCGGTGTACAGGGACGCGGACACCGACGACGGCGTCGTCGTGGTCGGTGCGGCATGCGTGTAGGAGCTGCCCTGTGTCGTCGGCATCGACGTCGTCAGGAACGCCAGGACGGTGTCACTGGCCAGTTTCTCGAGCCCGTCGACCGTGGCGGCGTGGTCCATGTCGGTGCCGTAGAGCAGGTGGAACATCGTCCCCTGCGAGGCAGGGAAGCAGCACAGCGAGGTGATCAGCACGTACACGTCCTCGGCGGAGATGCCGGGGCGGAAGGCGCCGTAGTCCTGGCCGCGCATCAGCACCCGGTCGATCTGGAGCACCACCGGCGACGACTCGAGCACGTCGGAGCGTCCCTCCAGGTGGCTGCGCGACATCACGTTCTCGGCGATGATCAGCCGCACGGCGTCCGGGTTGGCGCGGTGACGGCGGTAGGCGGTGCGCACCAACGAGCGCACGGCCTCGGCCGGGACGAGCCGTTCGACGTCCAGGTCCTCGGGGCGCGGCCACAGGCGGCGGAAGGCGTAACGGATCGCCTCGTCGTACAGTGCACCGGTGTCCTGCAGCAGCGGGTGGGTTGACGGGACCCCGGCCCCCACCGCGATATCGCGCGTGTCGGCGGCCAGACCCGAGCGCACCAGCTCCGGGATCGCGGTGTCCAGGATCAACTGGTACTCGTCCGGTGGGCAGTCGTAGCGGCGGTGGCTGCCCGGCAGGTCGGCGGGATTGGTCATCACAAGGGTGCTCCTGGCCTGGTCGCTGGTGTCCTCCCCGGTCTGGGGTGTGGGGGTGGAGTGGTCGGTGCAGGTACGCACCTGTCGAGGGCTGTCCGAAGGCTGCCCGAAGGCTCGGCGAGTGGATGCCGCCGTGACGTACCCATGCTAGGTGCTTACAACGAACGAGTAGCGTACAACGTTTTCGGTCCCCACCAATGAGGGGGGCACCGGAACAGGGGGAGCGGGCGGCGTCCCGGGAAGACGTTTACATTGGGGGACACCGGAGATATGCCGGTTCACCACGGAAAATCCCAACCAGGAACGAGGTCGAGCACCATGTCGACATCCCCCACGTCACCCGCACCCCTCACCGTCACCGTCACCGGAGCCGCCGGTCAGATCGCCTATTCGCTGCTGTTCCGGATCGCCGCCGGCGACGCCTTCGGTGAGCGGCCCGTCGCCCTGCGGCTCCTGGAGATCCCGGCCGCGCGACGTGCGGCCGAGGGGGTGGCCATGGAGTTGTCGGACTCGGCGTTCCCGCTCGTCCAGAGCATCACCGTCACCGACGACCAGGACGAGGGGTTCGCCGGTGCCGACGCGGTCTTCCTGGTGGGCGCCAAGCCCCGCGGCAAGGGGGAGGAGCGTTCCGACCTGCTCATCGGCAACGGCCGGATCTTCGGTCCCCAGGGCCGGTCCATCGCGGCGAACGCCTCGCCGGATGTGCGTGTGCTGGTGGTGGGGAACCCGGCGAACACCAACGCCGCGATCCTGGACGCCCACGCCGGGCTGGACGCCGGGCAGGTCACCGCGATGACCCGGCTGGACCACAACCGGTCGTTGGCGCAGCTCGCCGACAAACTCGGTGTGACGACCACACGGCTGACGAGCATGACGGTGTGGGGGAACCACTCCACCACGCAGTTCCCCGACGTCGCCGAGCTCCGGCTGGACGGGAAGCCCGTCGCCGACTCCCTCGACAGCTCCTGGGTCGACGAGGAGTTCATCCCGCGGGTCGCCAAGCGCGGCGGGGAGATCATCGAGGTGCGGGGGTCGTCCTCGGCGGCCTCGGCCGCGTCGTCGGCGGTGGACCACATGCGCGACTGGTTCCAGGGCACCCCCGCGGACGACTGGGTGTCGGTCGCCCTGCGCTCCGACGGGTCCTACGGTATTCCCGAGGGGTTGTTCGCCAGCTTCCCGTGCCGTTCGGTGGACGGGACGTGGGAGATCGTGCAGGGGTTGGAACTCGACGAGCGGCAGCAGGAGCGGATCCGCGCCACCGTCGCCGAACTCGAGTCCGAACGCGATACGGTGCGCGAGGCCGGCATGCTGTGACACAGTGGACGGATGTCCCAGAACCATGATCTGAGTCACAGTACGGATACGGTCAACCCGGGCAACGGTCGCTACCGTCCGGGGGCCGTCGACAAGGCGACCGCCGCCGGCGCCCGGGTGCTCGGGGCGGTGGCAGGACGGGTCCCCGCACCGCTCTGGCGGCGGCTGGGCATGCGGCGTAACCGCGACGGCGACGTCCTGGACCCGGACGTGTGGGCGACGTTGATGTCCCTGAAGCTGGTCAGCTCCCTGGACATCGTCGACGTGCCGGCCGTGCACTCCCGGCGGATCGTGGAGCGTGAAGCCTATCTGGCGACGGGGCACGTCCCGGTCGCCGAGGTGACCGACACCCGTGTCGCCGGGGTACCGGTCCGGGTCTATCTGGACCGTCCGTCGGACCCGTCGGACGCGTCGGACGCACGACCGCGTCCTGTCCTGGTCTACCTGCACGGTGGCGGGTGGGTGACCGGCTCGCTGGACAGCCACGACGCGGCGTGCCGCAGCCTGTGCGCCGGGGGCGGGGTCACCGTCGTCGCGGTGGACTACCGTCTGGCACCGGAGCACCCGTTCCCCGCGGGCCTCGAGGACGCCACCGCAGTGGTCACGGCCCTGCAGGACGGTGCCTCGCCGGCGGGGACCGCGGTGGACACCGACCGGATCGTGGTCGCCGGGGACTCCGCCGGTGGGAACCTCGCCGCGTCCTGCTGCCTGTGGCTACGGGAGAACGGACGGCCCCAGCCGGCCCTGCAGCAGCTTTTCGTCCCGGTGACCGACCTGTCGTCACGGACGGCGAGCTACGCGGAGTTCGGGGAGGCGGGGCTGTACCTCACCGCCGCGCAGATGGACTGGTACGAGCGCCACTACCTGGGCAACGGCAGGGACGGGATGCCCGGCGAGGATCCGACGAACCCCCTGGTCTCCCCGTTGTGCGCACCGGATCTCAGCGGTCTTGCACCGGCGTACGTGGCTGTGGCCGGATTCGACCCGTTGCGCGACGAGGGGGAGGCGTACGCGGCCCGTCTGGAGGCCGCCGGCGTACCGGTCACCCTGCGCCGGCACCGGGGACTGGTGCACCCCTTCGTCAACTCCGTCGCCGTGTGGGGAGGTGCGAGGCGGGCGATGGTGGACGCGACCACCCACCTGAGGACTACCCTCGGGGCGCATGGCTGAGAACACCGCACGGAACGGACAGGACGGACAGGACGGACACGGCACCGGACGGGCCGAGGACCCGGGCCCGTCGGTCAAGGACAAGGAACTCTACGAGAAGCTCCGGGACGACGGCGCGTCGAAGGAGAAGGCGGCACGTGTCGCCAACGCCGCGGCCAACACCTCACGCTCCGAGGTGGGCCGCCGTGGCGGGGAGTCGTCGAGCTACGACGAATGGACCAGGGACGACCTGTACACCCGGGCGCAGGAACTGGAGATCCCGGGCCGGTCGTCGATGACCAGGGACGAGCTCATCACCGCCCTGCGCGAGCACTGAGGCGCGCCGGGGATCTCACTCCAGGTGGTCGAACTTGCTCTCCCAGGCGGCGGCCACCGGGTTGGCGTCGGCGATCATGTGGTTGAACCGGTCGTTGGCGATCTCCACGACCTCGCCGAGCAACTGCACGTGCTCCTGGGCGGGCGAGTTCTCCAGACGGCGCAGCCCCTCGCTGATGATCTGCGTGCGCGAGTCGAGTCGGCCCAGGCAGGTCACGAACGGCATGCCGAAACGGTCACGGTAGCGGTCCGACAGTTCGATGAGCTGCTCCTGCTCCACGTCGTCCATGGTGTCCAGGTTCTCCAGCGCCACCGAGCCGGCGAACCCGGAGATCCGCTTCGAGGCCTCCGGGTCCAGGAGCAGCTGGGCCATGGAGGGGTAGTCACGGATGAGGGCCCTCTGGTCGTCACGGTCGGCGGTGAGCACCGCCTCCTGGACGGCGTCGCGCAGGTCCTGGACCGTGGTGAACGGTGCGGCGGCGTGCGCGTTCTCCAACGGCCACAGGGTGTTGTTGAACAGCGGGGCGAAGGTCTCCACGAAGGTGTCGCGGTCCATGGCGTTGACGTCCTCCAGGGTGACCGTGCGCCCGCCGGCGTCGCGGGTCACCTCCGGCGAGGGGCGTCGTCCCACGTGGAAGAACAGCAGGTTCAGCAGGATCGCCGAGATGGACCCGGTGGTCACACCCGAGGCGAAGAACACCTGTGCCCAGTCGGGGAACAGCTGGGCGATGTCCGGCTTGAAGGCCACCAGCATGCCCAGCCCGATCGAGATGGTCATCACCGTGGCGTTGCGGTTGTCGGTCAGGTCGACCTTGCCGAGGGTCTGGATACCCACCAGTGCGACGTTGGCGAACAGGGCGAGGCTCGCCGCGCCGAGGACGGGGCCGGGGATGGCGCTGACCACCGCGCCGGCCTTGGGGATCAGGCCGATGATGATCATGATCACGCCGGCGCCGGCGACGACCCAGCGAGAGCGCACACGGGTCATCCGCACCAGCCCGACGTTCTGCGCGAAGCAGGTGTAGGGGAAGGAGTTCAGCACACCGCCGAGGGTGGTAGACAGGCCGTCGGCACGCAGGGCGGCGGAGATGTGGTCCTTCTTGATCCGCTTGCCCACGATCTCACCGGCGGCGAAGACGTCACCGGTGGTCTCGACCATGGTGATCAGCATGACGATGCACATCGAGATGATGCCGGTGAGCACGAACTCCGGTGCCCCGAAGTAGAACGGGGTGGTGAATCCGACCCAGTCGGACGACCCGACGTCGTTGAAGCCGGCGTCGCCGAGGATCACGGCTGCGGCCGTGCCGACCACCAGGCCGATGAGGATCGCGAGCGTGCCGAGGAAGCCCTTGAAGAAACGCTGGGCGAAGAGGATGACCGCCAGGGTCACCCCGGCGTAGGCCATGTCGCGTGCGTCCGGGGTGCCCTCGGCGAAGCTGGTGATGTCGTTGGCGGCGACACCGAGCAGGGTGATGCCCATCGTGGTCAGCACCGTGCCGATGACCACCGGCGGGAAGAAACGGATGAACTTCGCGAAGTACGGCGCGGCGAAGAAGGTGAACAGGCCGGCGACGATGATCGACCCGTAGATTGCCGGCAGCGCCTCGACACCGCCTTCACCGCCGGTGGTGGCCAGTCCGATGGCGATGATCGGGGAGATGGCGGTGGTGGTGACACCCTGGATGATCGGCAGGCGCACACCGACCTTCCAGAACCCGACGGACTGGATCAGGGTGGCGATGCCACAGGTGAACAGGTCGGCGTTGATGAGGTGGATCGTGGTCTCGGCGTCGAGACCCAGTCCGCTGGCGATGAGCAGCGGCACGACCACGGCGCCGGCGTAGAACGCCAGCACGTGCTGGGTGGACAGGACGGCCAGTTTGCCCTTCGGCGGGACCTGGTCGACAGGGTGTTTGGGCGGTGCGGAGGGCGCGGCGGTGCTGGTACTCATGTGGCGGCTTTCCGGAAACGTCGGTGCGCGGGGCGGGGTGGCGCCCGCGGCAGGGTACCGGATCAGCATATGCGGTGTGGCCGTCACAGCAGAACCGCCCCCGGGAGGCGGCTCATCCTCGCGCTCGGCAGACGGCAGACCGGCGCCCCCCCCGGCAGACGGCAGACCGGCGCCCCCCCGGCAGACGGCAACCCCACAGGTCGGTCACACCGGCCTGTGGGGTTGCTGCCTCAAGCCCCAGTGGGGAGGGGCTCCGTGGCTACTGTGCGGAGACCCGCACCAGGTGGTCGTTGACGAACTCGCCGACGCCCCATTCGGCGAGCTCGCGCCCGTACCCGGAGCGGCCCACACCCCCGAACGGCAGACCGGCGGCGGTGACCGAGGCTTCGTTGACGAAGGACATGCCGACCTCGAGGCGGGCCGCGGCGTCCTCGGCGACGGCCAGGTCGGTGCCCCACACGGACCCGGAGAGCCCATAGTCGGAGTTGTTCGCGATCTCCACGGCCTCGTCCACGTCCTTCGCCCGGTACACGATGGCCACGGGGCCGAAGATCTCGTTGCAGCCCACGTCGGACCGGGGATCGACATCGGTGAGCAGGGTTGGCTCCATGTAGGCCCCCGGGCGGTCGATGGCGCCACCACCGACACGGACGGTGGCGTCGCCGGCGGCCTCCGCGTCAGCGAGGCGTCGGACGATCTCGTCCCGGGCGTCGATGGAGGACAGCGGCCCGACCTTGGCGTTCCCGTCGTCCCACGCGCCGACGGTGAGCGCGCCGATGCGCCTCTCCAGGCCCTCGACGACCCGGTCGTAGAAGCTGTCCATCACGATCAGCCGCTTGGGCGCGTTGCACGCCTGGCCGGTGTTGTACATGCGGATGCCGACGTACTTGTCGAGGACGGTGTCGAGGTTGTCGTCGTCGAGGACGATGAACGGGTCGTTGCCGCCGAGCTCGAGGAGGGACTTCTTGTAGTTCTCGCCGGCGGTCTTCGCCACCGCGGCGCCGGCACGTTCGGAGCCGGTGAGGGAGACCCCGGCGATGCGCGGGTCGGCGACGAAGGCGTCCATCTGCGAACCGGAGGCGTAGATGTTCTGGAAGACGTCCTGCGGCAGTCCGGCCTCCTCCAGGATGTCCTGGCAGGCCTGCGACGACAGCGGGCAGATGGAGGCGTGCTTGAGCACCAGCGTGTTGCCGAGCAGGAGGTTCGGCGCCGCCCACCGGGCGACCTGGTAGTAGGGGAAGTTCCACGGCATGATGCCGAGCAGCGGGCCGATCGGGTCCTTGCGCACGTAGGTGTGCTGCGCGCCCTGGGCCGGCAGGTCCTTGTCGGCGAGGAGCTCGTGGGCGTGCTCGGCGTAGTAGCGGTAGATGTCGACGACGATGCCGATCTCCGCTGTGGCCCACTTGCGGAGTTTGCCCATCTCGCGTCCGATGTACGAGGCGAGTTCGTCCTTCCGTTCCTCGTAGATGTCGGCGGCACGGCGCAGGACGGCGGCGCGTTCGTCGACGGTGGTCGTGCGCCAGGAGCGGTAGGCGGTGGTGGAGCGGTCGAGGATGTCGTCCCGTCGGGAGTCGTCGATCCTCGTGAACGTGTCTTCGGTCTGGCCGGTGGACGGGTTGTTCACGCTGAAGTTGGTCATGGCCCCGTTGTACGCCCCGACGTGGCCCGCTGTCGACGCCCTCAGGGGTGGGCTCCCGGTGGCCGGTCTCCGGCGGTCGCCGGGCGCGAGGCGGTGCGTGGGACTACCGTCGTCCACCATGGACGGTCTCACGGATGGCTTCTGGTTGGTGTCGGACCTGCACCTCGGGCACCGCAAAGTGTCCCGGCTGCGCGGCTTCGACGACGTGGACGAGCATGACCGGGTGGTCCTCGGTAACCTGCGCGCCGTACCGGACGGGGCGACGGTGATCTGCCTGGGGGACATCTCGGTGCGTCGTGACGCCGATGCGCTGCGGCAGTTGGGGGAGGTGAAGCAGGAGAAGTCCTTCCGGATGGTCCTGGTGCCGGGGAACCACGACCGGGTGCATCCGATGTTCGGCCTGGAGTCGGTCCTGGAGTGGACGCCGGCCTACCGTGAGGTCTTCGACGTCGTCGAACTGGAGCTGCAGGTACGGGTGGGGCGTTGGCTGGTGCTGCTGACCCACATTCCGGCACCGGAGCAGGTGGAGGACCCGTACCTGACCCCGGCCCTGGCGCGCTGGTCGGCCCGTGACGGGAGGACGAGCCGGGACGGGTTCGACTGCACGGTGCACGGCCACACCCACTCCGCGGTGCCGGTGCGTCCGAAGAACGTGAATGTCAGCCTCGAGGCGGCGGACCTGAAGCCGGTGTCGCCGAGTCAGCTGGAGGACCTGGTGACCCGGGCGGTGAAGTGGAAGCACTGAGGTCACAGGGGTTCGGGGAGCCCTCAAATCTTCGAGCCGGGTGTCGCGGATCTTCGAGTGAAATGCCTTCAAATCTTCGAGCCTGGCGTCGCGGATCTTCGAGTGAAGTGCCCTCAAATCTTCGAGTCAGGTGTCGCGGATCTTCGAGTAGATGGTGCCTGAAGCAGGATATGCCCTGGTAGTATCGCAGCATGCGAGGAGAAGAGCCGGTACCCAGGTTTCAATCGTCCGCAGTGGAGGAATCTCTGGCGGACACGCCTGTCGTCGTGGTGCACGGTGCCCGGCAAGTGGGGAAGAGCACCCTCGTGACAGCACTGGCATCCGGTTGTCGGCAACCGGTCGTCAGCGTGACATTTGATGATCCTGAGACGCTCGAGGCTGCCAGGATGGACCCCACCGGGTTCGTGGCACAAGCGGGTCAGGGCACTCTGGTCATCGACGAAGTGCAGCGGGTACCGGAGATCATGCTTCCGTTGAAGGCGAATGTCGACCGTGACCGGCGGCCAGGTCGGTTCTTGCTCGCCGGCTCAGCAGATGTCTTCCGGGTACGGGGTGTGGGTGATTCTCTCGCTGGTCGCGTCGAATCGGTCCGGCTCATGTCATTCAGCCAGGGCGAACTCGCCCGAAGGGAGCAGCCTGAGGACTTCGTGGCTGCCCTGTTGCGTCGGCCCGCGGCGCCCGAGCTCGTCGGAATGGTGGCTGGTGAGGGTTCTGGCCCAGTAGAACCGTTGTCGCCCACGGTGGTACTCGCAGGTGGTTTTCCTGAAGCGACGTTCCGTACTCCGCGACGGCGAGATGCGTGGTTCCGGACCTACATCAGGCGACTCGCGGACCATGACGCATACGAGTACCACGGCGGTGGATTTCAGGATGAGATGGAGAAGCTCACCCGGCTGCTGGCAGCAGGAGGGGCATCTGAGATCGTCCAGAGCCGTCTTGCGGGTGATCTCGGAACAAGTGACAGCACCATGGGTACCTACCTGCGGACACTTCGGACGATGAACCTCCTGGTGGAGGTTCCCTCATGGACCAGGCCGGTGCGTGGGCGGGCAGTACGTAGGCCGAAGGCCGCACTGACCGATACCGGTTTGAGCGCGGGGCTGGGACGATTGACACAGGACAATGTGCAGAAACCGGGGATGCGTGAGTTCTACGGAGCTGTTGTCGAACAACTCGTCATGCTGGAGCTGATCAAGCAGCAGGGGTGGTCGTCAGAGACATTCGAAATCTACCACTACCGGGACAACGACGACCTCGAAGTCGACCTGGTGATCGATCTGCTGGATGGCCGCCTGATCGCCATCGAGGTCAAGAGCGGTCAGACGGTGAAGACCGACGCGTTCAAGAAGCTGGAACGCTTCAGGGACAAGGTGTCGGACCACGATGTCATTGGCGTGGTCTTCCATGGTGGGAAGACCGTCCAGGTGCTCCACGACTGGATCTACGTACTCCCGATCCAGGCCCTGTGGAAGCTGGATTGACTCCCCGGGGACTACTCGAATGCCCCGTCCGCGTCGGACATCTCCGCGAGACTCCCGTTGATCATCTTCTGCACCGCCGGTGAGAAGCCCTCGGGGTTCGTGGCCTCCACATCGAGCGAGATCGACACGGAACCTCCCGAGCCGGCGAGGTTCTTGAGGTGGGTGAACACCTCGTCGTCGATGATCGCGTAGCGACCCACCCCACCGGTGAGCGGCAGGTCGAAGGTCGCGGTGAACCGGGTCGCGCCGGGCTCCCCGGAGGGCCGTGGGGGAGTAGTGCCGGGACCGGTGCCGGACGTGCCTCCCGGGTGCCCACCGGTGGTGCCGCCGTCGCCCCCGGACGTTCCGTCGCCCCCGGATCTTCCGTCGCCTCTGGACGTGCCGTCGTCCCCGGTGCCACCGGTGGTTCCGTCACCGTCACCGCCCTGCAGCGGGCCAACCCCGCCCAGCTCGCGCCGGAACTGTGCCCGTGCAGCCTCGGGCGTGACGATCAGGAGGGTGTCCGGGAGCGCCCCGGGAGGCAGTTCCGACCCGTCGTCCGGCCAACGCAGGCGCGTGTACCGGCGGTCGTCCCCGTCGCCGGACACGTCGTCGGCGAAGGCGAACGGGCGGTCGTCCAGGTTGAAGGTGCCGCCGTCGGCGTGACGGAGCCCGTCCTCGACCACGCTGCGCTTGAGCACCCGCTGCATGTACAGGTACCTCGGGTACATGTCCCACAGGTCACCGAAGCGGTAGTGGCCGTTCTTCTGCCACGTACCGTTGGTGTTGTTGGCCAGGGAGGTGGCGATGAGCACCGGAGCCTGCTGGGTGGCGAACGCCGACATCGTCTGCAGCTTGTCGATGGCCCGCCGGATGATCTCGTTGCCGCCGTGGATGGCCTGGTGGTCGAGGTCGACGTAGTTGTGCGTGGAGTCGCTGGACTCCACCGGCTCGAGGACCCACTGGTAGGCCTCCATGAGACGGTCGTCGACGGTCTGGTCGGTCTTCTGTGTCTGCGTCGACGCCTGGGAGGCGGTGGACTGGGTGAGGTCGAGTTTCTCCCGGTCCCGCTGCACACTGCTCCACGCCAGGTACTGGCGGACGCCGTCGTTGAGACTGTCGATTCGTCGGGCGTCCGCTGCCAGGTAGACCACGGTGTTCTTGAAGGTGCGCGGTTTGAGTCCGACGTTGTTGGTCGCCGACCGCGCCCACTCGCCGGCCGCACCGGACGAGTTCCCGCTGTCCACCGGGTAGGACGGGGGAACGACGACCAGCCGCAGCTGCTCCTCGTCGAGGATGTCGCCGTTGGACGCCGGGGTGCAGACCACCTTCACCGAGTCACGGTGGCTCCTGTTCCATGCGTCGGTGAGCGTGCGGAGCCGGTCGGAGATCTCCTCGTTGATGTCGTCGGGGCTGAGCGCCTCGGCGCGTTCGCGGACCTCGCTGGTGATGTTGGCCGCGGTGTCGAACCAGTACTGGCTGTTGTTCTCGTAGAAGTGGGTCGACCTGTTCGACATCGCCGTCAGGGCGCTGTGGAAGTTGCCGATCTTGTCACCCGGGACCGCGGTACCCAGGGTGACGTAGCGGCTCTCGATCCCGGTGCCGCGGCTGCGGGGAGCGGCGCCGAAGAAGACGGTGCGGGCGAGGCGGGTCGCCACGCGCCGGGGAGCGAACAGGGCGCTGCGGTTGTCGATCTCGCGGGGGACGTCGCCGTCGACGTCGGTGGAGATCACCGGCTTCCAGTTGTCGTCGAGGTACTGGGCCAGCTCATTGGTCACCGCGGGCTTCCCGATGGGGATATCGGACGGGAGGATCAGCGGGCTGTTGTTCTCGGAGCGCCACAGTTCGGACACGATGGTGCTCATCAGCCGCAGCACACCACGGGTGCGCTGGAAGCGGGGGAGTGTGGCCCAGTCCTGGTAGAGCCGGTCGAACAGTTCCGGGTGGATCGGGTAGCAGCGTTCGATCTTGCTGGCGTAGTCGGGACGGACGGCGTCCGGTGGGAAAGCGTCCTCGTTCCGGGAGTAGAAGGTCCGCATGGTCTGGGCGATCAGCCGGATCTTCTCCTGGTCGGCGTCACCGACCTCCTGGAAGATGCGGCGCCGGACGATCTCGAAACTTTCGTTGGACTCGGCCGGACGCCACTGTTCGGCCTGCCGGTTGATGATCTGGAGCAGGGCGGTGAGGGCTTCGCGACCGTTGGCGCCACCGATCTCCTCGTCGTCGACCATCCCGTCCACGAATTCGCCGGGCTTCATCTCGGCGGAGGCGGGGATGGAGACCAGCAGCATGCACTGCGGTGTGGCGGCGACGGCCTGGGCGAGGGACTGCGCGAAGGTCTGCTGGGTGGAGAGGTCCCCACCGGCCAGGTCTGTGCGGTTGACCAGCTGTCGGGCGTAGGCGACCCACTCGTCGATGAGGATGACCGCGGGGCCGTGGCTCTCGAGGAGCCGGCGGAGGTTCTCTCCCGGGTTGGTTCCGCTGAGGTCGGAGTCCTTGACGATCTCGTAGGCGTCGGCGCCGCCGAGCTGCCAGGCGAGTTCACCCCACATCGTGTGGACGGTCGTGCCGTCGGGCTTGGTCATGCCACCGGCGGCGACGAGTTCGGTACCGACGAGAGCGACCCGGCGGACATTCGACGGGATCTCACCGTCGACGGCGGCGAGTGCCTGGACGAGTTCGTCGGTGGCCAGGAGGTCCTGCATGTCCTGGGGGAGGGTGCTGCGGTCCAGTCCGCCGAAGAGGTGCCAGACGGCGAGCATGGAGTGGGTCTTGCCGCCACCGAAGTTGGTCTGCAGGTTGATCACCGGCGAGGCGGTGGTGTCGCCCGCGGTGCGGCGGAGCGCCTTGGTCAGTAGGTCCTTGAGGCCTTCGGTGAGGTAGGTGCGTTCGAAGAACCGCTGCGGGTCGGTGTAGTCCGCACCGGCGGACACACGCCCGGTGTCGGCGCTGACCTCCTCGGGCATGCTGTGTCGACCGGTGGACCGGTGCCGGCTGTTGGCCGAGGAGGTGGCGACGGTGTGCAGGTCGGCCGCGAAGCCGGAGGCATTGAAGGTGTTGTTCGCGACGTCGGGGTGCGGGGTGACGATCTCCCGCCAAGGCTGGAGGTTGTCGCCGCTGATGTTGATGTCGGCGGAGCGGCTCTGTGCCTGGTCCTCCTTGCGGTCCTGGATGATGCGTACGCCGTTGCGCTGGCCGGCGAGCTGCTCGGCTGCCTTCTTGTCCTTGATCGCGGTGGCGAGCCGTTGCATCGTGTCGAGGGCGCGGTAGGTGTCGTCGGCGTTGAAGGCGGCGTTGTGGGCCCAGAGGTTCCGGGTTTCGCGGAGTTCGGAGGCGAGAGCTTCTTCGGGGCGGTCGAGGTACCGGCGCAGGGGCCACCATCCGGTACGGAACCGGTTGGTGGTGCCTTCGGTGATGAACCGTAGCGAGCACTGGGGGTCGGTGGCGGAGTACTCCTGTCGTCCGCGTCCGTTGGAGCGCTGGTTGTCGGTGAGCTCCAGGATGTCGATCCAGCTGGAGTTGTCGTCGACGGCGATCACCCGGGTGAGGAAGCGGTCGAGGGCTGCGGCGAGGGTCTCGAATCCGTCGTTGACGCGGCCGCGGTTGCTCTGTGCCATCGGGGGTCCTTTCTTCGTGGTGGTGTGGTGGCTAGAAGAGGGCGCTGGTGCCGGTGCTGTCGGTGTTCTCGTCAGGGCCGGGCGCGTGTCGGGCGGCCTGTTCGATGTCGTTCCAGGCGGTACCCAGCTGGTTGAACAACAGGGCGGTCTTGGGCTCACCGCGCTGTTCGGAGATCTGGAACAGCAGGAAGGCCAGTTGCTTACACAGGTCCCGGTCGATGGACGCGGGGACCAGAGCGAGCAGGCGCCCGGCGGCCTCCACGCCGTCCTCGTATTCGAGGGCCTTGGCGAGGTGAATCACCGTTTCCCATGCGCTTGTCTCGTCGTCTTCGGCGGGGTTGTAGTTCTCGCCGCGTGCGGTGTCGACGTCGTGGAGTTCCTCAGGGGAGTGGAGGTGGACGTTGCCCTGTCCGCTGTGCAGGATCCCGGCACGGTGCAGGTGGTCGACGGAGGTGTTGCGGGCACGAGCGAGACTGTCGGCGTGGCCGTAGGCTTCGGTGTCGAAGCCGTAGCTGCGGAACCAGGCGAGTGCGAAGCGGGTGTCTGCGTCGTAGTCGCCTTCCTGTTCGCTGAGGACTTCGTCGAGGATCTCGTTGATGACCTGCAGGGCGGAACGCACGGTCATCTTCTTGCCGTCGTTCTCGAGGACGCCGCTGTACTTCGAGAACAGTCCGATACCGGGGCCGATTGCGGACTGGGGGAGGTCCACGGGTGCGACGGTGCCTCGCTGGAGGTCACGCAGAGCACCGGGGAGCTCGGTCTTCAGTTCACGGAGGAAGTCACGACGGGTGGTGGTCGGTGCACCTTTAGGGCGGGGACGGAGGACGAGGGCGATGGATGACGCGAGGGCATTGGTGCCCGATGCCACCGACCGACTCATCATTTCTGATCGCATTGGCCACGTTGCGGTGATCTGCCAACCGGCGCGGATGATGCCTTCAAGAATTGTTTCCCAGCCGGTTGCGGATGATGTTTCATCATTCCGTACGTCTTGTTGCTTAAAGGCATAGTACACCGTTGCTGGAAATTTTAGGCTTGTCTCGGTACGAGCCTTAGTGAAGAATTCTACAAATCCATCCTCGAAGTACTTCTGCGCCTCCTTTTTTCCGCCTCTGCGATAAGGGTTGGCTACTAGCTCCTCGGATTTGGGAACAAGGGTGCTATTCAGTAGTGTCGGGTATATTTCCCTTGCGATCCTTCGGAGCCAGACGTAGAAGAAGTCCGAGAGGCTTGAGTAGTCAATATAGTCGTAATAGGGAGGGTCGGTAGATAGGACTTTCCCATCTAATGGTGACTGATTGGCGGTGACGGCGTTTGCGAACCCTTCTCCTGTGGCGGGTGTCATGCTGATCGTCTTTGTGACCCAAGAGAGTTGCCCTTTGAAGCCCCCGCTAGATTGCGAGAAGGGTGAAGCTTCCGCGAAGTTCCATATCATGGGAATCGCTTGCCTGGCGAAAACGTTGCGCATCTTCTCGCCCGTGTTGTGCCAGCTGCAGAATGAAGACCAGTAATCAGTGCATCTGCTGACTGTAATGGCGAGCAGGGTGGATACTGCATTGGCATACTCTGGATTGCTGGCGCGTTGGAGATCGGAGCGTAACTCGCAGACGAGATCGCTGAATGTTGTGAGTGATGCAACTTGCCTCGAGGTAAAAAGCTGTGAGAAGTCAGTGTATCCATAACGGTATACATTGATTCTTCCCGGCCAATCAAAAAGTTCGCCAAGTGGTTTTAGTTCTGGCGGTTCAAACTTTGATGCTTTGATCTGGTTCGGCGATGTTGAAGTATATGTCCGTGATTGGCTATTCCTCGAAACTGTGCAGAGCATCTGCTCGTCGAGGTTTCCATTTTGCCCTTCTTTTCGTATGTGAGTAAAAGGAATGGCAGTTCCGCAGCCAATGCATTTGGCTCCGCCTCTGTCTACCGTGCCATCATTTTCCTTATCGGGCCCCCCTCCTTTCCGTGGTGCACTTCATAGTGCACGATTCCATCAGTGACAATAGGGGAAATGTAAGCTTCATTTCCCTTCTTCTTCGACACCCACCAAGAACTCGTCAAGGGCGCGGCGATACCACAGGCCGGGTTCGGGCACGTGACGGTGCGTGCCCACAACCACGCGATGACGGGCGCCTTCGTTCCGTCGGGCAACTCCGCATCGGGGTAGAGGTGACCAATCCGCTTCTTCGCCTCCTCCAGCATCCACTCGCCGTAGCGCTTCACGTCCTCGGCGAGACCGGTGGCGCCCGGCCATGCCGAGCTGTCGTCGCTGTCGAGGACCTCCGCTGCGCCGGGGAACACCGGCGGTTGGCCGGTGAACTTCGGCGGAATCTCGATGAGCGCCTTCTCCAGGAGGACCGCCACCGGGTTCACGTCACTGGCGTGCGCCTCCAACCCCAGCCGCTGGGCCTCCAACGGGATCGAGCCGCCGCCCGCGAAAGGATCCGCGACCGCCGGAGGATTACCGTCGGTGTACAGCATGATCTTCTCGCGCGCCTTGTCGAACCACCCCTCAGGATCGTTCTTCACCGTGTCCCAGTTCGAGATCTGTTCGATGATCTCGAAAAGCTCACGCCGCTCGGCATCCTGCTCCTCCACGGTGGGGAACAGGTCCGGGCGCGACCCCGGGTCGTCCACGATCTGGGCGAACAGCACGGCGCGGGCCGTGGACGTCGGCTTGCGGGACCACCAGAGATGAAGCGTCGACGGATGGCCGTGCCGGATCGACTTCTCGCGGGCCGACTGCTCGTTGATCTTCTCCAGGGGGATCGACACCTCGATGAGCTTGCGGCGGGTCTGCGGGGCGGGGGAGGTCATTGAGATCTCTTTCGGAAGGATGGAAAGCACAATAAAATGTGCCTTAAGGGGTAAAAGGGCGCGCTGGAACAGTGCCCGGGTCATGGGCGTGAGGGCGGTGGGAGGACGGCGGCGCTACATGGGATCACCACCTCGTGCCCAGGTCTTCGCCCAGCTCAGGGTGTAGGTCGTCACCGGGAAGCTGTCGTCGAACTCCGCCAGGCCGCGGCAGAAGTCGGCCAGGTAGCGGACCCTGTCGTGCTCCGGGCCGTCCGGGCTGACCTCCACCAGCGCCAGCCGGTGGTCCTTGCTGGTGTTCTTCCCCGTCATCACCTCGCGGTGCGTGATGGAGAACTCGTCCGCGCCGGAGATCCTCCCCTTGACCTCGATGATCACCGAAGGCTCCACGGAATCCGCCGGTCGTGAACTGATGTCGTAACCCGGGTTGTTGTGGGGCATCTCCGTGGGTACGCGCCCCAGGCTCCGCTCCGCCTCCATCACGGCGGCCACAGCACGCCGGTCGACCTCCTCGGTGTCCTTGGCGTGCCGGGCGACCTCATCGGCGTCGACACCGGTGAGTACCCGCAGCAGTCCCTTCGGAATCACCAGCGCCCGTGCGGCGACTGTCGGCGGGCTCGGGCGCAGACGCCGTCGACGCTCGATCAGGTCCATCCTGTCCCGCAGGCGGGAATCCAGCGTCCTGACCTGGTTCATCAACGCCGCATACGACTGGGCTGGCGGTTTCTTCGCCTCGCCTGCGTCATAGAGCTCCTGCTGCTCCCGTGCTTCCGCGGCCTTCGTCGCGAGGTAGTCCATCTGCGCGCTCAGCCGGCGGGTCACCAACTGTTCTTCACGGTCGATCTCCGGCAGCACGCGGTCGCGGGTGGCGTCCAGCACCTCGCGCACACGGGTGGCGGTGACCTCCTGCCGGATCATCGACGACGGATCGTCCGCGAGCCACTCGCCGGCCTGCGCCGCGGCGGCGACGGCATCCTCGGCGGACACCTTCTCCGGAAGCGGGTCGAAGTCCAGGTACGGTGCCATGCCGGCATCACCGACAGAAAGGTCGGGATTCAACCGGACATAGGCGAACTCCCGGTGCTGCGCGTTCCCGGTGCCGTCCTTCACCTCCAGGACCGTGGCGGCCAGCATCCACGGCGTGGTGCCTTCGTCCGTTGGGTCGACAAGCACCGCCCCGGTCTCCAGGGGTCCCCGCAGCTGTGACACGGTGAGGTCGACCAGGGCATCGAACATCGGGTGGCCCGGGGTGACCAGTTCGGCCCGGTCGTCGGCGTCGGCGACGGACGGCTCGAAGGTCACCCGGTCATAGCGGTCCGCGACCGGGGCGGCGTGGCTCCGGGCCCAGTCATGGACCGCGCGTGGAAGCCGGCGGACCGCAGCGGTACCCCGGGCCTTCGGCACGAAACGTCCACCGTGGAACTCCAGGGCCCGCCGGAAGAACTGCGCGATGTAGTGGGGCTGCAGCTTGCGGGCCCGCGCGGCGTCCATCTGGTCACGCAGGTGCTCGAGGTCCCGGCGGGTGAACGTCTCGGTGGCCAGGGCACGTTCCTGCATCAGCTCGTCGAGGCCGTGCGACACCTCGGCGTCGATGATCCGCTCGATCTCCTCCTGGCGCGCGGGGTCGTCGATGTAGACCACCGCCTGCATGATCAGGTCCTGCAGGGAGCGGTTGCTGAAGGCGTCACCGAGGACGTCGAAGACGCGGGTGCCCAGGGCCTTCCTCTGGGTCTCCATCTTCTCGAGCAGCCGTGCGTACACCGCACCCTCGCGGGTCTCGTCCGCGACCAGGTTCCACAACTGGCAGACGTGCCGTTGCCCGATCCGGTGGATCCGCCCGAAACGCTGCTCGATGCGGTTGGGGTTCCAGGGCAGGTCGTAGTTCACCATGAGGTAGGCGGCCTGCAGGTTCAGCCCCTCCCCGGCGGCGTCGGTGGCCACCAGGTACTGGACCCGGTCGTCGTTGGTGAAGTTGGCCTTGATCCGCTGCCGGTCGAGCCTGCCGGTGCCACCGTGGATCGAGACGACCTCGCTGCCGGTGACGGCGCTGATCCGTCGCACCAGGTAGTCGAGGGTGTCACGGTGTTCGGTGAAGATGATCAGCTTGCGGTGTTCACCGGTGGTGGAGTCGACGAGCGTCTCCTCCTCGATGATCCTGCGCAGCTCCGACCACTTCCGGTCCTCGCCGCCGGCGACCACTGCGGACGCCGTGGCGACCAGGTGACGCAGCTCGACGATTTCATGGTCCAGCTCCGGCAGGTTCTGCGCCGCGGTGGCCGGGCTGATGACGATGGTGTCCTCGGCGTCCTCGATGTCGCCGGCGGCCACGTCCAGCGCATCGGCGTAGGCGTCCGCCATCACGTCCACCGCCCGGCTCGCCGCGGTGTCGACGAATCCCCGTCCCGTCCACACGAGACTGCGTCCCTCGCTGGACGCCTGCGCCATCTCCGCACGGAACGACTCCAGCTTGGCCAGCCGTCGCTGCAGTGAGTGGTGGATGGCGTAGGGGCTGGAGGCCAGGCGACGTTGCAGGACGGTGAGGGCGAACCCGACCGCGCGGCTCTCGGCGTTGTTCATCGCCCCCTCGGCCCGTTTCATCTCGGTGCGCACGTACTCGGTGACGTCCTCGTAGAGCCGGGCCTCCGGCGCGCTGAGCCGGTAGGGGACGGTCGTCGCGATGCGTTCCGGGAACAGCGGGCGTCCGTCGAAGGTCAGCAGCTCCTCCTTGACCATCCGGCGCATCAGGCCCGAGGTATCGACGGTCTCGACCTCGGTCCCGGTCTGGAAGGCCCCCTCGAACCGGTCGCGGTCCAGCAGTGACAGGAACGCCTGGAACGACTCGTTGTCGCCGTTGTGCGGGGTCGCCGTCATCAGCAGCAGGCTGCGGGAGATGTCCCGCAGCGATTCGCCGAGCTGGAAACGGCGGGTCTTGCGCAGCTCCTTGCGGAACCCGGACGAGGCAGACATGCGGTGGGCCTCGTCCACCACGGTGAGGTCCCAGTCGGTCGCCTCCAGGAGGGGGAGGAGTTCGTCGTCACTGCGGGCTACCGCGTCCATGCGGACGATCAGCAGGTCGTGGTCCTTGAACGGGTTCCCGGTGCGCGAGGTGTCCACCGCGCCCGGGGCGAGGATGTGGAAGTGCAGGCCGAACTTCTCCCGGAGCTCCTCCTGCCACTGCGGGGCGAGACCGCCCGGACAGACGATCAGGCACCGGGCGACGTCGCCACGCAGCATGAGCTCCTTGATATAGAGCCCCGCCATGACCGTCTTGCCGGCCCCCGGATCGTCGGCGAGCAGGAAGTGGAGGGGGATCCGCGGGAGCATCTCGCCGTACACCGCCCTGATCTGGTGGGGAAGCGGCTGGATGTCGCTGGAGGTCACCGCCACCATCGGGTCGTGCAGGCCGGCGGTGCTGATGCGCAGTGCCTCCGCCGCCAGACGGAACTCCTCGGCGTCCCCGGTGAAGAGGTCGGGGGAGTGGGCGTCCGTCACGGACAGCCCGTGCAGGTCGTCGCCGAACAGGATGGACTCGTCGATGTCCCCGCGCGGGTGCCGGTAGACCAGGATCGCCCCGTCCCCGGTGGGGGTGACCTGGATGATGTCCACCGGGTGCTCACACAGGCCGACCAGTGTGCGGCCCGCGCGGAGATCGTCGACGCACAACGGTTCCGGGGTGACGTCGACGTCGGTCCGGTCGACGTCCATGCAGGCTCCAGGGTGACGTGAGTGGATACGGGCACAATCTAATGTGCTGACACTACCTTAGCCTGAGGGCACATTCTTTTGTATGCAACCCCCGCTGCCGGACCTCGACTGGAAGACCTACGGGTCGGCTCTGGCACACCGCATCCGCCTGCTGCGTGTCGACGCGGACATGACCCAGGAGGAGCTCGGGCAGCGCGCGGGGATGAGCCGGAACCAGGTGCAGAACTTCGAACGCGGCCACGGCACCGGACGGAATGGGCGGGTCCTGAACCCGACGATGGAGAAGATCTACCAGCTGGCCTACGCGCTCGACGTGCCACCGGCGGTCCTGTTGCCCGACGTCGGGCGGAAGGTGCGGCCGCGCAGCAGGTCGGCGGAGAATCCGCCGACCCTCGAGGAGATCCAGAACCTCGACATCGTGTGGCCGCACACCGTGGTCAGGGGCGGTGACGCCGACGACGTCCGGTCGTGAGGGACGGACCGGGAAAGCCGGTCCCAACCGTGTCCGGCCCCTGCACTAGACTGTTCAACCGTGACTGAACAGACCAGCTCCAGCGCAGCCAGCAGCAGTACCGGGACCGGGAACCGGGCGGACCGGCTCCCGAAACAGTGGACCCCCGCCGACGTCGAATCCGACCTCTACCAGGGGTGGGTCGACGCAGGGTACTTCCACGCGGACGCCACCAGTGACCGCCCGCCGTTCTCCATCGTCCTGCCGCCGCCGAACGTCACCGGCCAGCTGCACATGGGCCACGCCCTGGACCACACCCTCATGGACGCCATGGCGCGGCGTAAGCGCATGCAGGGCTACGAGGTCCTGTGGCTGCCCGGGTCCGACCACGCCGGCATCGCCACGCAGACCAAGGTCGAGGGCATGCTCAAGGAGACCGAGGGCAAGGACCGCTTCGACTACGGTCGTGAGGAGTTCACCGCCAAGGTCTGGGAGTGGAAGCAGCAGTACGGCGGTGTCATCCAGTCGCAGATGCGTGCCATCGGCGACTCGGTGGACTGGGACCGCGAGCGGTTCACCCTGGACGAGGGGCTGTCGCGTGCGGTGCAGACCATCTTCAAGGAACTGTTCGACCGCGGTCTGATCTACCGTGCGAAGCGCATGGTCAACTGGTCGCCGGTGCTGCGCACGGCGATCTCCGACATCGAGGTCGTCTACTCCGACGACGAGGGTGAGCTGGTCACCCTGCGTTACGGCGACGCCTCCGGTGAGGGGGCGCACGTCGACGTCGCCACCACCCGTGTCGAGACGATGCTCGGCGACGTCGCCGTCGCGGTACACCCGGACGACGAGCGGTACCGGGACCTGGTCGGCACACGCCTGCCGCACCCGTTCATCGAGGGCCACAGCATGGTCGTCATCGCCGACGACTACGTCGACCCGGAGTTCGGCACCGGTGCGGTGAAGATCACCCCGGCGCACGACCCGAACGACTTCGAGATGGGCCGCCGCCACGACCTCGACATGCCCGAGGTCATCGACGAGACCGGCCACATCGCGAACACCGGCACCCGTTTCGACGGGATGGACCGCTTCGAGGCTCGCGAGCAGATCCGCCTGGCACTGGAGGAGCAGGGGCGCGTGGTCAAGCGCATCAGCCCCTACGTGCACTCCGTCGGCCACTCGGAGCGCTCCAAGGAGGCCATCGAGCCGCGGCTCTCCGAGCAGTGGTGGGTGAAGGTCGAGGAGCTGGCCCGCATGGCCGGCGACGCGGTGCGCGAGGGCGACACCGTCATCCATCCGGCGTCCCAGGAACCCCGCTGGTTCGACTGGGTCGACGACATGCACGACTGGTGCATCTCCCGCCAGCTGTGGTGGGGCCACCGCATCCCGATCTGGTACGGGCCGGACGGCGAGATCGTGTGCTGCGGCCCTGACGAGGAGGCACCGTCGGGCGAGGGCTGGCACCGTGAGGAGGACGTGCTGGACACCTGGTTCAGCTCGGCGCTGTGGCCGTTCTCCACGATGGGGTGGCCGGAGAACACCGACGAGCTGGCGAAGTTCTACCCGACCTCGGTCCTGGTCACCGGCTACGACATCCTGTTCTTCTGGGTCGCCCGCATGATGATGTTCGCGACCTTCGCCGACACTGTCGAGGGCTCCACCCTGGGCACCGGCGAGCGCGGGACGACCGCGGAGCAGCGGGACGGGCGCCCGCAGGTGCCGTTCACGGACGTCTTCCTGCACGGTCTGGTGCGTGACGAGCACGGCCGCAAGATGTCGAAGTCCCTGGGCAACGGCATCGACCCGATGGACTGGGTGCGTGACTACGGCGCGGACGCCCTGCGCTTCACCCTCGCCCGTGGTGCGAACCCCGGCACCGACCTGCCGATCGGGGAGGACTCCGCACAGTCCTCCCGTAACTTCGCCACCAAGCTGTTCAACGCGACCAAGTTCGCCCTGATGAACGGGGCACGGGTGCTCCCCGCCGGCGGGCAGGACGCCTTCCCGGCCCGCGAGGACCTCACCGACCCGGACCGGTGGATCCTCGACCAGCTCGAGGAGCTGCGCGTCCACGTCGACACCCACCTGGACCGCTACGAGTTCGCCGTGGCGAACGAAGCCCTCTACCGCTTCACCTGGGGCGAGTTCTGCGACTGGTACCTGGAGATCGCCAAGGTCCAGATCCCGCGTGACTGGGACACCGCCTCCGAGGAGGAGCGCACCCGCGGCGAGAACACCCGCCTGGTGCTCGGGCGCGTGCTCGACACAGTCTTCCGCCTGCTGCACCCGTCGATGCCGTTCGTCACTGAGACCCTGTGGACCGTCCTGACCGACGGGGTGGACGGTTACGCCGGCAGCCTCGTCGTCACCGAGTGGCCCACCGAGGCGAACACCAACGGCGGTGCCGCCACCGACACCGACGCGGTCCGCCGTCTCGACGACGTGGAGAAGCTGGTCACCGAGATCCGTCGGTTCCGCGCCGACCAGGGGGTGAAGCCCTCCCAGAAGGTCCCGGGCCGGTTCGACGCCGCCCTGGCCGACCTCGCGGGACTGGAGGACGCCGTGCGCTCCATCGTGAAGCTCACGACCCCTGACGAGGACTTCACCCCGACCGCGTCGGTGGAACTGCGCCTGTCGAGCGCCACGATCACCGTGGAGCTCGACACCTCGGGCACCGTGGACGTCGCCGCCGAGCGCAAGCGCCTGGAGAAGGACCTCGCCGAGGCCAACAAGGAGCTCGAGCGCGCGGACAAGAAGCTCGGCAACGACAACTTCCTGGCCAAGGCGCCGGAGAAGGTCGTCGCCGAGATCCGGGAGCGGCGCGGTATCGCGCTCGACGAGGTCGCCCGCATCACCGCCCGGCTCACCGACCTGGAAGGGAAGTGACCCCCGGCCGTGACTGACGACACCGGTAAGGACGGGGAGTTCGGTGAAGCCGTCCTGAACGCCACCGGCCTTGATCTGCCGATCGACCTCACCGAACCCGCCAACAGCGACGACGACGCCGCGAACCTGGCCCGCCCGGTGACCGCCGAGGACCTCGCCGCACTGGCGGAGGTCGAGGCGGAGCTCAACCAACGGTGGCCCGAGACCAAGATCGACCCGACGCTGGACCGGGTCCGCGACCTCATGGACCTGCTGGGCAACCCCCAGCGTAACTACCAGGCCGTCCACGTCGCCGGGACGAACGGGAAGACCTCGGTGACCCGGATGGTCGAGTCGTTGCTGCGCGCCTTCCACCGGCGTACCGGGCGGACCACCAGCCCGCACCTCCAGCTCGCCACCGAACGTATCGCCGTCGACGGTGCCCCGCTGCACCCGGCGGACTACGTGCGCACCTGGCGTGAGATCGAACCCTTCGTCGCGATGGTCGACGCCCGCTCGGAGGAGTCCGGCGGCCCGCGGATGAGCAAGTTCGAGATCCTCGTCGCCATGGCCTACGCCGCCTTCGCCGACGCCCCTGTCGACGTCGCCGTGGTCGAGGTCGGTATGGGCGGGCGCTGGGACGCCACCAACGTCATCGACGCCGACGTCGCCGTGGTCACCCCGGTCGGGCTCGACCACACCGACTACCTCGGCGACACCCTCGCCGAGATCGCCGGCGAGAAGGCCGGCATCATCAAACAACGGTGGGACGCCGACGACCTGCTCACCCCGCCGGACAACGTGGCCGTCATCGCGGAGCAGGAGCCCGAGGCACTCGAGGTGCTGCTGCGCCAGGCCGTGGAGTCCGACGCCGCGGTCGCCCGCGCCGGCAGCGAGTTCGCCGTCGTGGAATCCACGGTCGCCGTCGGCGGGCAGACGCTCACCCTCAAGGGGCTCGGCGGGGTCTACACCGACATCTTCCTGCCACTGTCCGGTGAGCACCAGGCCCGGAACGCCGCCACGGCCCTGGCCGCCGTCGAGGCCTTCTTCGGCGCCGGCGCGGGCCGGATGCTGGACGAGGAGACCGTCCGACGCGGCTTCGCCCAGGTGACGTCCCCGGGACGGCTCGAACGCGTCCGCGCGACCCCCAGCGTGTTCATCGACGCCTCCCACAACCCCCACGGCGCCCGGGCCCTGGCCCAGGCCATCGACCGGGACTTCTCCTTCAGACGCCTCGTGGGTGTCGTCGGGGTGCTGGGGGACAAGGACGCCCGCGGTATCCTCTCCGCGCTCGAACCCGTCCTCGACGAGGTCGTCGTCACCCAGAACACCTCGCCACGCGCCGTCGACGTCGACACCCTGGCAGAGTACGCCCGCGACGCCTTCGGCGAGGAACGCGTGCACGTCGCGGCGAACCTGCCCGGGGCCGTCGAACTGGCCGTGGAACTCGCCGAGGACGACGGCGGATTCGGTGACTCCCAGGTCTCCGGTGCGGGCGTCCTGGTGACCGGGTCGGTCGTCACCGCCGGTGAGGCACGCACCCTGTTCGGAAAGGACCCCGCATGAGCAGTGTCGCCACAGCAGCCGGCGTCGCCCCGAAACGCGTCGCCCTCTACCTCGGCTCCGCCACCGGCGACAGTCCCGCCTACCGGGACATCACCGTCGCGGTGGTCCGTCACCTCGCCGAACACGGCCACTCGCTGGTCTACGGTGGAGGCTCCGTGGGGCTGATGGGGGTCGCCGCAGACACCGCCCTGGCGGCGGGGATGGACGTCCACGGCGTGATCACCCGTCACCTGTACGACGGCGAGACCGGTCACACCGGCCTGACCAGCCTGGAGATCGTCGACACCATGAACGAGCGTAAGAACCGGATGGCGGAGAACGCCGACGCCATGGTCACCCTGCCGGGAGGCATCGGCACCCTCGAGGAGTTCTTCGAGGTGTGGACCGCGCAGGTGCTCGGGATCCACCACAAGCCCGTCGCCCTCGTCGACGTCGAGGGCTACTGGACACCGCTGCTCGGCATGGTCGACCAGATGGTGTCGCGCGGCTTCTTCTCCGCCGAGCACCGTGACCGGCTCATCCACCTCACCGACGTCTCGCGGCTTAGCGACTCGTTGGACTCCTGGACCCCGGCTGCGGCAAAGTGGTCACAGAAGACGATGCACACGACCACCGGTGTGATGACCGGCGAAACGAGGATCCCGTGAGTGAGAACACCACCCCGTTGGGGCCCGCACACGAGATGCAGGTCGACCCCTTCAAGGGGCTCAAGGGCATGATGGCGGGGATCATGCTCATGGAGGCGATCACCGTCCTGCTGGTGCTCGCGGTGATCGGCGTCGTCGACGACGGCGCCCACGCCACGGCCTTCAACATGGGTTATGTGTCGGTCCTCGGGCTGGCGATGGTGGTGGCGTCGTTCCTGCAGTTCCGCCCGTGGGCGGACAAGATGAACATCGCCCTGCAGGTCTTCGCCGTCATCGGTGTGGTCGTGCACCCGACCATGCTGTTCGTGGCGGTGCTGTTCATCCTCGCCTGGTGGTACACCTACCACCTGCGCGCCAACGTGAAGAGCCGCATGGACAAGGGGCTGCTCCCAGCGCAGCACTACTACATCACAGAAGACCGGGACTGAGCAGACACTGAGCCGGTGCCGGCCCCCGGGGGAGCGGCAGGCACCGGACCCGCAGGGGGCCTCAGGAGCCCGTCAGGCTTCCCCGGCGTGCTGCAGGACGTACTCGTCGGTCTCCGGGGTGGGGTCGGTGACGGGGCCGTCGTACCCGTTGCGCCCGATCCAGGAGGCCACGAACTGGCAGGACGGCACGACCGTGAGTTCAGCTGCCCTGGTGGCGGCCAGAGCCTCGCGCACCAGGATGCTGCCGAGCCCGCGCCCGGTGTAGTCGTCGCCGACGATGGTGTGGTGGAAGATGCGTTCCGACCCGCGGTCGACGAAGTACGTCGCCCCGGCACGGGTGCCGTCCTCGAGATAGAGCGCGTAGGCGTTCCCCTTCGAGGTCAACCGTACGGTGACAGAGTCGCCGTTTTTGTCGGTCAGCTCACCCATCATGTCTCTCCTTCTCCCGCGTACGTGATGCTCCACTGGCATCCTGTCATTCCTGGGTCAAACCTATCAGGGAAACGCCGGTGGCGCGGGTAAGATTTCCGGATGCACACTTACCGCCGCGGGGAACGGTTCCTCGCCCTGTGTCTCGCCGCCGTCGCCGGGTACGCCGACTCGATCGGGTTCATGTTCTACGGGGGCGTCTTCCTGTCGTTCATGTCCGGCAACACCACACGGCTCGCCGTGTCCGTGGTGGAGGACGACACCACGTTGATGTGGCTGGCGGGGCGCTGCATCGTGCTGTTCATGGTCGGTGTGATGGGCGGGGCACTGGTGCACCGGCTCGCCACGCGCCGGTGGGGCCGGCACCGCGCCAGGGAGGCTGTGCTGGCCGCGGTGTCGGTCGCGTTCCTGGCCTCGTCCACCGCCCTGCTGGCGGGCGACGAGGTGCTGGCGGTGTCGCTGCTGTCGGTGGGGGTCGGCGCGATGAACTCGGTGTTCGAGCGTGACGGTGAGGTCAGTATCGCGCTGACGTACATGACCGGCACGCTGGTGAAGGCGGGGCAGCGGTTCGTGGACTCCTTCTTCGGCGGGCATGTCACGGCCTGGGTGTACCCACTGTTCATGGCGCTGTTCCTGGCCGGTGGCGCGGTCGTCGGTGCGCTGGTCTTCTTCAACCTCGGTCTGGTGGCGGTGTACCCGTTGACGGCCTTCCTGGTGGCCGTCGCGGTGGTCAACCACGTGGTCAGGGAACGGCGCAGGCGCCGGGGGTTGCCTCTTTAACTCCCGTTCATCGGCGTTCTGTAGGCTGACACGCATGACTGAACGCACTCTCATCCTCATCAAGCCGGACGGCGTCTCCCGCGGCCTCGTCGGCGAGATCATCGCCCGTATCGAGCGCAAGGGCCTCACCCTCAGTGCCCTGGACCTGCGCGTCGCTGACCGCGAGACCGCGGAGAAGCACTACGCCGAGCACGCCGACAAGCCCTTCTTCGGTGAACTGGTCGACTTCGTGACCTCCGCACCGATGATCGCGGGCATCGTCGAAGGTGAGCGCGCGATCGACGCATGGCGTCAGCTCGCCGGCGGCACCGACCCGGTCGCCAAGGCTGCCCCGGGCTCGATCCGTGGCGACTTCGCGACCTCGGTCGGCGAGAACGTCGTCCACGGCTCGGACTCCCCGGAGTCCGCTGAGCGCGAGATCGGCATCTGGTTCCCGAACCTCTGACCGTCCCCGCGACACCGTGACCTCCCCGCCCCTCGGCGGGGAGGTTTTTCGTGTCCACCGGGGCTCACACCGGGTCTCAGCTGCCCGTCACCAGGGCATCGTGACCCTCGTGGGTGAGCGCCACCCACTCCTCGACCACCGAGTTGCTCTGCCGCTCCCGCAGGACCACCGCCAGTCCGCGGGCGGTCAGGGCGTCGAGCCCGGCGTCCACCCCCGTGTCGTCCTGCGGTGTCGACGTCAACGGACGGGCGTGTGCTGTGAGGACGTCCCGACGCACCTGGCGGCCCCCGGGCACCGCCTGGAAGGCGTGGAGGACAGCGGCCACCGCCTCGGAGTCATCGGCGGGGGACCAGTCGGGCGAGGCGGCGAACAGCGTCGCGGGCGGCCGGTACCCCGGCGGAGAGGCCCCCTCGAGGAAGAAGGCCCGTACGAGGACGACGAAGGAGATGACGCCCACCGCAGCGGCGTACCCCCACCGGCCGGTCGGGGACGGGATGAACTGGCCGGCGACCAGCAGCGGGAAGACGGCTGGCCCGGCGACCGTGACCAGCTTCCGCAGCCTCTGGCGGGGGCTGCGTGGCTCCTCCATGGACCCTCCCAGCGACACCGGTGTCTCCTCGTCGGTCCGCATGGGCGCGTAGCTGTTGGCTCGGAGGCCGGTGGAGCGCAGTGTCCAGCCGAGGTACAGCGCGCCGACGAGGAGGACGGCGGCCAGTGCGAGGAGGACCCACGGGCCGGCCGGCGGGGAGGCTGCGGCGCCGAAGCCGACGGAGACCACGAGGGCGGACAGTATCCGTCCCGACATCGACGGTGAGAAGGAGCTGTGGATGTCCCTGAGAGTTCGGATGGCCTCGCTCATAATAGCCACCGTATCGTGTTCCGGGCCTCTGGGGCATGGCGGGGCGGGGTCGTGGCGTGCGGTGTGCAACAATGTGGGGGGACACGTGCAGCACCCACGTAGACAAGTGGAACCCGCGCCATCATCGGCGTGTCAACCCACCGGCCGGTCGTGGTGTGCTCCGAATGTCCGAAGATTTTTCTTTTACAAGGCACGACACGTGCAGACAACATCGAATATGAATGCCACGGCGGGAGTCCTGCCGGGACGTGTGGACATGGTGGACACGTCGGACATTGTGTGGCTGCGACCTGATCGTCTGTGATCACAGCGCCCGTTGTCCTTCGCGCGAGCCTGCGTCAGGCTGACGACGGCGTCAGCGCGGACGCGACCGGTTCCGTTCCCCGCCCGTGGCACTGTTGAGGAGACAGTATGGCGAACAGTAGCCAGGAACTAGCCGCAGCTGCGGCAGCAGTGACCAGCGGTGACCTGGGGGAGAAGGTCAGGGTCCATGCTCTGGCGAAGGCACTGGGTATCCCGAGTGCACAGATGATCACCGTGCTGGGGGAGCACGGCGTGGAGAACAAGCGTGCCGCCTCCACGGTGCCGAGGGCCGAGGTGGAACGGATCCTCGGCGAACTCGTGGCGGCGGGGGAGAAGCCGGGGACGGCTGCCCCGAAGAAGGCCGTGAAGAAAGCCCCGAAGAAGGCTGCCGCGACGACGGAAACCCCGGTCGCTGCAGGGCCCGCTGAGCCCACTGAGCTCACTGAGCCCACTGAGCCCACTGAGCCGTTCGGGACGCAGACCGGGGGAGAGGACGCCCCGGCGGCGGGCGCGTCCCGCTCGACGAGGCGCCGTGCCCGGCGGTCGACGAAGGTGACCCGCAAGGCCGCCGTGCCGACACGCCCCGTCGACGAGGTGACGGTGGAACCGGTGCAGCAGCCCGCCGCAACGGCCACGCCGCAGCCGACGGATACCGTGGACGCGGGCGAGGCGACCGGTGAGGGTGCCGCGACCGGCTCCACCGGCACGTCCAGCAGCGTGCGACGGCGGCGGAGGCGGAAGGTCAACCGTCCGACGGGCCAGGAGGCCCAGAACAACCGGGACGACCAGAACCACCGGGCCGACCGGGAGTCCGCTGCGGAGACCACCGCGGCGCCCACCGAGCCGTCCCGCCCGCAGAAGCAGCAGGCGAAGGAGAAGGAACAGCCGAAGGAGCAGGCGACGGAACAGGCGACGCCGGAGCCTGCCGCCGAGGAACCCCGCCCGCTCGTCCGCCGTCGGATCGTCCGTCGCGTCGGGTCCCGGAGCGCCGCCGCGGGAGCCGAGGAGTTGCGTCGCGAGCGTCAGCGCGACGCCGCAGCGGCATCGGCCGCCGACGAGTCCACCGGAGGCGCGGCGGACGGGGACCGGGGTGAGTCCGGCGAGTCCTCCTCCACCTCACGTCGTCGTCGGGGGAGCCGTGGTCGGGGTCGCGGCCGTGGTGACCAGATCGACGACCAGCAGGGCAACACCACTGGCCCGGCTGGCTCGGCCGACTCCACCGGTTCCGCCGACTCCGCGGATGCCGCCGGGGCCGCGGCCCAGACCCCCGCGCAGCCGGAGCAGGAGCCGACACCGGTCGTCGACGAGCCGGTGAAGCTCAAGGGCTCCACCCGGCTGGAGTCCAAGCGCCGGTGGCGCCAGGAGCAGGGCAACGAGAAGCACCGGGTGGTTACCCGTGCAGAGTTCATCGCCCGCCGCGAGAACATCTTCCGGTCCATGGTCGTCCGCGACGCACACCGGAAGGACGGCGACGGGTGGACCACCCAGGTCGGTGTCGTCGAGGACGGTCTGCTCGTCGAGCACTTCGTCACCAGCGACGACCAGCAGTCCACGGTCGGCAACATCTACCTCGGCCGGGTCCAGAACGTGCTGTCCAGCATGGAGGCCGCCTTCATCGACATCGGCACCGGCCGTAACGCCGTGCTCTACGCCAGCGAGGTCGACTGGCGCTCCGAGCACGTGCGCGGTCGGTCCCGCCGCATTGAGTCGGCGCTGAAGCAGGGCGACCAGGTCCTGGTGCAGGTCACCAAGGAGCCCCTGGGGCACAAGGGCGCCCGGCTGACCAACCGGGTGAGCTTCGCGGGACGCTACCTGGTGTACGTCCCCGGTGGCCGGACCCAGGGCATCTCCCGGAAACTGCCGGAGGCCGAGCGTAAACGGCTGAAGGCGATCCTGCAGCGGGTCGTCCCCGGTGACGGCGGCACGATCATCCGTACCGCCGCCGAGGGTGTCAGCGAGGAGAAGATCGCCGAGGACGTCGACCGGCTGCACCGCCGGTGGCTGGAGATCACCGAGAGGGAGAACGAGGAACGCGCCAAGAAGGGCGCCACCCCGGTCACCCTCTACGAGGAGCCGAACCTCCTGGTCAAGGTGGTCCGCGACCTGTTCAACGAGGACTTCAACGAGCTCGTCGTCGACGGACGCCGGTCCTGGCAGCGGGTCCGTGACTACGTGCACCGTATGGCCCCGGACCTGGAGAACCGCGTGGTCCGGTGGAACCCGGAGGAGCACGGCGGGGACGACGTCTTCGCCGCCTACGAGCTCGACGCGCAGCTCGCCAACGCGCTGGGCCGGAAGATCTGGCTGCCTTCCGGTGGCTACCTGATCATCGACAAGACCGAGGCGATGACGGTCATCGACGTCAACACCGGAAGCTTCGTCGGCTCCGGAGGCAACCTCGAGGAGACGGTCACCAAGAACAACCTGGAGGCCGCCGAGGAGATCGTCCGGCAGATGAGGCTGCGCGACATCGGCGGGATGATCGTCGTCGACTTCGTGGACATGGTGCTCCAGGAGAACCGTGACCTGCTGCTGCGCCGGCTCAACGAGTTCCTCGCCGCCGACCGCACCCGGCACAAGGTGTCCGAGGTGACCAGCCTCGGGCTGGTGCAGATGACCCGTAAGCGGCTCGGTGCCGGACTGGTGGAGACCTACTCCACGACCTGTGAGGCCTGCGACGGTCGCGGGGTCATCCTGCATGACGACCCCGTCCAGCACGACGAGGCCGAGGAGAGCCGCGAGCGTCGCGACCACGGCGGACGTGAGGGACTCAAGCAGGCCCGGCACGAGCAGGAGATCCGCAGGCGCTACGAGGACAGCGCCATCGAGGACGCGCCGGCCCCGGCGCAGGAGGACCTCCAGGCCACCGCCGCTGCGGCGGAGGCGGCCGACGAGAGTGCAGACAGCGCAGACAGTGACTCCAGTGACGTTTACGGCATCGTCGCCCGGGCGTTGACCCGCGCGGGTGAGGAAGACCCGGACGAGCCCACCGGTGCGGACTACGTGGCCGACGATGCGGCCGGCGACGTGACCGAGGCGTTGGTGCGTGGGATCGTGCAGGAGGACGCCCCGGCGGCGCCCGCCGAGGCCCGCCATGACGCGACGGCGGTCGAGACGGAGACGGTCCGTCGTCGGGACCGCCGCGGTCGACGGCTCGTGCGTCGCGTCACCCCGGTCGCCGAGCAGACCGCCGAGACCGACGCGCCCGCTGTGGAGGCGTCGTCTGAGGCAGCGGCAGCCCCGGCGGAGGAGTTCGCCAAGGCGAAGGAGGAGTTCGAACGGTCCCCGCGTCGTCGGCGCCGTGTGCGGGGCAACTCGCGTTCGGATGTCGCGCCGAAGGCCGAGGACTTCGGTCTCGGCAGGGAGCGCACCGCGCAGCAGGACCACGGGACCGCCGGGACCACCCGGGCCGCCGGTACCGCTGAGGTCCCCGAGGCGCCGGTGGTGACTGAGGCGGCGCAGACCCCGCAGGCCCCTCAGGTGCGTTCGGACCGTCGTGGACGGCGCCGGGTCGTGCGCAGCGGGCGGTGAATTACCGGCGTGTCGTTCCCACCCCGGGTGACACCACGAGATTTTGTTTTCCCGGGGTATGGCGGTAGCCTTGCATCGTCGCTGTTCGACCGTTGGTCGACCGTGTCCGTCAGCGTGTCTCTAGACATCACGGACGCGCCGCACGTCCGGCGCCGTGTCGTCCAGGTTGAACGCAGTGAAATAAGCAATGAAGTCCAGTCAGATTGCCTTTTCAGGCCGTGTCCCGCAGTTCGTCGGGGCGGACGGTGGAGGGGCGGCCTGAGCCGAGTAGAGAAACAAAGGGGTAGCCCTTCCATGTACGCGATCGTCAAGACCGGCGGAAAGCAGTACAAGGTTGCCGAAGGTGACCTCGTCAAGGTCGAGAAGATCGAGGGAGAGCCGGGTTCGTCCGTGGCTCTCACCCCGGTTCTCCTCGTCGATGGCGCTGACGTCACTTCCGGTGACAAGCTCGCCGACAAGACCGTTGCAGCCGAGATCGTCGACCAGACCAAGGGTAAGAAGATCAACGGCATGCACTACCGGAACAAGACCGGTTACAAGCGTCGTTACGGTCACCGTCAGCAGCTGACCGTCCTCAAGGTCACCGGCATCAAGTAAACCCAGCGACCGCTGCGTCCTGCGCAGCGGTACCAGCTTTTCCGAGGAGGGAAAAGACCATGGCACACAAGAAGGGTGCTTCCAGCTCCAGCAACGGTCGCGATTCCGAGTCCAAGCGCCTCGGCGTGAAGCGTTTCGGTGGTCAGCAGGTCAAGGCCGGCGAGATCCTGATCCGTCAGCGCGGTACCTCGTTCCACCCCGGTGAGAACGTCGGACGCGGCGGCGACGACACCCTGTTCGCCCTGAAGGCCGGCGCCGTGCAGTTCAGCACCCGCCGTAACCGTCGTCTGGTGAACATCGTCGAGAACGAGACGGTCGAGGCGTAGTCCTCCCGCACCGTCACCGGCAGTGCCGAGAGCGCTACCGGTGTTCTTCTCCGAGACCGCCCCGGAACGTCTCCGACGTCCCGGGGTTTTCCCATGCCCGGCATGCCTGGCCGGACCTGCCTCCCCGACCTGTCTCCCCGCCCTGTGGGGAAGGGTCTGGCGCCGGGACCGCCGGGCCCCTGTTTCGCGGCACGGGCACAGACTTTTCCCGGTGACGGACACCGTCCCGTGCCCGTCCCAACCCTCTACCGCCGGCCCGCATCGCTGGGGCCGGCGTCCGCCCAGGGTGGTAGTATCATCGAGATTCCTGACCCACCCCCGTACAACCGCCTGAACTGGAGGGCGTCCAATCATGTCACGCTTCGTGGACCGAGTCGTCCTGCACCTGCAGGCCGGCGACGGCGGCAACGGCTGTGCCTCAGTACACCGTGAGAAATTCGTGCCGCTCGGGGGACCCGACGGCGGCAACGGCGGGCACGGCGGCGACGTCGTCCTGGAGGTCGACCCGCAGGTGCACACCCTGCTCGACTTCCACTTCCACCCGCACATCAAGGCTGAACGTGGTGCGAACGGCGCCGGCGACCACCGGCACGGCGCACGGGGCAAGGACCTCGTGGTCCAGGTACCTGCCGGCACCGTGGTGCTCGACGCCAAGGGGGAGGTGCTCGCCGACCTGACCACCAAGGGCCAGCGCTTCATCGCCGCTGCCGGTGGACACGGTGGGCTCGGCAACGCCTCGCTGGTGTCCAAGGCCAGGAAGGCCCCCGGTTTCGCCCTGCTCGGTGAGCCGGGCGAGGCCGGGGACGTCACCCTGGAACTGAAGTCGATGGCGGACGTGGGCCTGGTGGGCTTCCCGTCGGCCGGTAAGTCCTCCCTGGTCAGCGTGTTGAGTGCGGCGAAGCCGAAGATCGCCGACTACCCGTTCACCACGCTGCAGCCGAACCTGGGGGTGGTGAACGTCGCCCATGACGTGTTCACCATCGCCGACGTCCCCGGTCTGATCCCCGGGGCCAGTGAGGGCAAGGGTCTGGGGCTGGACTTCCTGCGCCACATCGAGCGCACGGCCGTGCTGGTGCACGTGGTCGACTGCGCCTCCCTGGAGTCAGACCGCAACCCGGTCGACGACATCCGCGCCCTGGAGCGCGAGCTCAAGGACTACGAGTCCGAGCTCTCCGCGGACGCCGGCCTCGGTGACCTCAGTGACCGCCCGCGTGTGGTCGTCCTGAACAAGATCGACGTGCCCGACGCCCGCGAGATGGCCGAGCTGATGCGCCCCGAGCTCGAGGAGGAGTTCGGCTGGCCGATCTTCGAGATCTCCACGGCGAGCCACGAGGGCCTCGACGCGCTGAAGTACGCGCTGATGGACATCGTCCGTGAGCACCGGCGCCAGCACCCGGTCGAGGAGGTCGCCCCGCAGGTGATCACCCCGAAGCACCTCCGGGGCAAGGGTCGCGGCCGCCTCGCCGAGTTCGAGGTCACCAAGGACCCGGAGTTCGAGGACGCCTACATCGTCAGCGGCGCGAAGCTGGAGCGGTGGATCATCCAGACCGACTTCGAGAACGACGAGGCCGTGGGCTACCTCGCCGACCGTCTGGCCAAGGCGGGTGTCGAGGAGGCGCTGTACAAGGCGGGCGCCGTCGCCGGCGACGAGGTCACCATCGGTGAGATCACCTTCGAATGGGAGCCGCAGACCGCCGCCGGCGTGGACCTGCTGCCGTCCGGACGTGGCACTGACCGTCGTCTGGACCGGACGGGACGGTCGACCTCCGAGGAGCGTAAGCGCGCCTCCCAGGCACGCCGTGGTCTCATCGACGAGTACGACTTCGGCGACGGCGAGCAGCCGGACCGCGAGCGCTGGCAGGGCTGACGGCCGGGCGCCCGCCACACGCCCGGCCCGGCGCTGTAGCCACGTCCCGCCCAGGCTGCCGGGGCAGATGGCCGTCTCGTGGCGAGGACCGGTGTCACTGGGCCATAATGAATGACATGTCTGACACTCCTGATGCCTCCGACATGTCCGCTGAGCCGACGGTATTCGAGTACCCGGCGTCCCTGGAATTCGGGACGGACGCTGTGCATCAGCCCGGCCCCGTCATCCCCGCCACCTCCAAGGAGTTCCCGGACCCGGAGGTCACCGAGGACTCGCCGGCCTACGGTCACCAGTCCGACGTCCGGCACACGATCCGGGGGGCCAAGCGTGTCGTGGTCAAGATCGGCTCGTCCAGTCTGACCGACGAGACCGGGCGGGTGAGCCCGGACCGGATCGACGTCATCGCCGACGCCCTCGAGGCGCGGATGGACCGCGACACCGACGTGATCGTCGTGTCTTCCGGCGCCGTCGCCTGCGGGATGGGGCCGCTGGGTCTGGCGCAGAAGCCCACGGACCTGGCCACCAAGCAGGCCGCCGCGGCCGCGGGCCAGGTGCTGCTGGCGCAGGAGTGGGCCCGCAGCTTCGCCCGCTACGGCCGGTCGATCGGCCAGGTGCTGCTGACCGCCTCCGACGCCGCCCGGCGTGACCGCGCGCGTAACGCCCAGCGCACCATCGACCGGCTCCGGCAGCTCAAGGCCGTGCCGATCGTCAACGAGAACGACACGGTGGCGACCTCCGAGATGCGCTTCGGCGACAACGACCGCCTGGCCTCGCTGGTGTCCCACCTGACCTACGCCGACGCCCTCGTCCTGCTCTCAGACGTGGCCGGGCTCTACGACCGCAACCCCGCCGAGCCCGGGGCCCGGTTCATCGCCGAGGTCAAGGGCAGCAAGGATCTGCGTGGTGTCGTCGCCGGCGACGGTGGACGGTTGGGGACCGGTGGCATGGCGGCGAAGGTGTCCGCTGCGCGGCTTGCCTCCCGTGCGGGCATTCCGGTGCTGCTGACCTCCACGGAGAACATCGGCGCCGCGCTCGACCAGGCGAGGGTCGGGACGTGCTTCTGGCCGCGTGAGGACCGCCTGTCCGCCTGGAAGTTCTGGGTCCTCTACGCCGCGGACTCCGCAGGCACCGTGCACCTCGACGCCGGTGCGGCCGCGGCGATGGAGCGGCACAACTCCCTGCTGGCGGTGGGCGTGGTGCAGGTGGACGGTGCGTTCACCTCCGGCGAGGTGCTGGACATCGTCGGCCCCGACGGGGACCTCATCGGCCGTGGCGAGGTCAACTACGACTCGGCGACCCTGGAGGGCATGGTCGGTAAGTCCACCGCGGACCTCCCGGATTTCGCCCAGCGTCCGGTGATCCACGCCGACTACATGGCCACCTACTCCAACCGGCAGTCGCGCGTGTACGGCGCGACCAGCTGATCGACCTCGACAGCAAGATTGTTGAACAATCATGCTGATTTTTGGGCGACGGTCACGTAACCTGGGGTGCCATGACCGACGTGAACACCGCCAAGAACTCGTCCGCCACCTCCACCGGCACCGCCGGCCTGACCCCCGTCCGTGCCGCGGAGCGTGAGGAGGTCCTCGCCAAGGCGCAGAAGGCCCGCGAGGTCTCCCAGCGCCCCGCCCTGTCCACCACCCAGAAGAACGACCTGCTCACCGCCGCGGCAGACCGGCTCGTCGCCGAGACCGCCTCGATCCTGGAGGCCAACGAGCGCGACATCGCCGCCGGCCGGGAGCGGGGGATGTCGGAGGCGCTCATCGACAGGCTGAGCCTCGACGCCGCCCGGGTCGAGGGGATCGCCGGAGGCCTGCGCCAGGTCGCCGACCTCGCCGACCCGGTGGGGGACGTGGTGCGCGGCTCCCGTCGCCCCAACGGCCTGGAGATGCGTCAGGTCCGGGTTCCCCTGGGCGTGATGGGCATGGTCTACGAGGCCCGGCCGAACGTCACCGTGGACGCCTTCGGGCTCGCCGTGAAGTCCGGCAACGTGCCGCTGCTCCGCGGTTCGAAGTCGGCCCAGCACTCCAACGCCCGCCTGGTGGAGATCCTGCAGGACGTCTGCGAGGAGCACGGCCTGCCCCGGGAGACCGTCCAGCTGCTGCCCTGTGAGACCCACGACTCGGTGCAGGACCTGATCACCGCCCGCGGCCTGGTCGACATCGTGATCCCCCGCGGCGGCGCCGGCCTGATCAACGCCGTGGTCACCGGCGCCACCGTGCCCGCGATCGAGACCGGTACCGGGAACTGCCACTTCTACGTGGACGGCTCGGCCGACGTGGACGAGGCCATCGAGCTGGTCATCAACGGCAAGACCCGGCGGTGCTCGGTGTGCAACGCCACCGAGGTCGTCCTGCTGGACGCGGCGCTGCCCGACGAGGACAAGAAGCGCGTCCTCACCGCACTGCAGGACGCCGGGGTCACCGTCCACGGAGAGGCCGACGAGCTCTCCGCCCTCGGCGTCGGCGGCGTGGTCCAGGCGGAGCAGAAGGACTGGGAGGAGGAGTACGGCTCCTTCGACATCGCCGCGGCCGTGGTCGACGGGGTCGAAGCCGCGGTGGAGCACATCACCCGGTACACCACGGGCCACACTGAGGCCATCAGCGCCCGGGACTACGCGGCCACGAAGTACTTCGAGCAGAACGTGGACGCCGCCGCGGTGATGATCAACACCTCCACGGCGTGGACCGACGGCGAGATGTACGGCTTCGGCGCCGAGATCGGTATCTCGACGCAGAAGCTGCACGCCCGCGGCCCCATGGGGCTGCCGGAGCTGACGAGCACCAAGTGGATCGTCAACGGGCAGGGCCAGGTCCGCCCGTGATCTGAGGGCCCTCCACCTGCCGGGGGTGCGAGGCTGTGGTTGTACTCTGTGTTCCATGAGGAAATCCCATGGTCCCGGTCTCGCCGTCACCCTCGGCCTCACCGCAGTCACCGCAATTGCCTCACCCACCGCCGTCGCCGGCACCACACCCGGTACGGCGTCGGCGGGCACGGCAGACACCTGCCCCTCCGTCGTCGCCCTCGTCGCCCGCGGCAGCGAGGAGAACGACGTCTACGCCCCGAGCCCGGCCAACGGCCACTCCAACGGGTACGAAGGCGAGACCCTCCATCGGTTCCTGACCTACGCCACCGCCGTCCACCCGGACCTCTTCGGCTCCGACGAGCCGACGGGGCAGGGTCCGGAAGAAGGCCTAGGGGAGCGCGCGGTGCTGGCGCTCGACGCCGACCACTACCCGGCACGCTTCCCCGTCGGCGAGCCGGGGGAGGTCCCCGACCCCGCCACGCTGGCCGGTGGTGTCGGAATGTTCATCGACTCGATGGCCCAGGGCCTGCCCGGCGGGGTACGGATGGTCGAGCAGTACGAGAGCTCGACCGGATGCCGGCCGGACTACGTGGGGCTGGGGTACTCGCAGGGTGTCGCGGCGCTGGCGCCGGTGCAGCACAGGCTCGCCTCCGAGGGGCGGCTGCGCGGGGCGGTGTACCTCGGCAACCCCTTCCACCGCGTCCCGGATCTCATCGGCGGCGGGGCGATGTCGACGGTCCCCGTCCACAGTTACTGCGTCGACGACGACTTCGTCTGTGACCCCGGCCCCCGCTCCGCACTGCTGGCCGTGCAGGACGACGAGGGTGCCGGGGCACACGACAGCTATTTCGCCGGTGCGGCGACCGACCCGTCGACGGCGGGCGTGCAGGAGCGGGCCGCCGCCGACGTCTTCGCCGGGCTTATCCGATGAACAGGATCAGCGGCCCGTCGTAGAACAGGGCGGCCATGATGCCGGCGACCGCCACGCCGGCGTGCAGGGGGATCTCGCGGATCCCGACCTTCTTCGGGGGCCACGGGGTGCCGGCGGCGGCGGAGGCCGGCACGGCGCGTGAACGCCACAGGGCGGCGACGAACACGACCACCGCCACGGCCCAGGCAGCCCAGTGCACGTAGCGCACCGCCACGGTGGCCACCACCAGGACCACCGCGGCCAGGTGGAAGATCTGCGAACCCAGCAGCCAGGCCCGGTCACCCTTCTGCCGGATCATCGTCTTGACGTAGAGGACCGTGCCGACGGTGTAGAGCAGGAGCCAGAGGAAGCTGACCCACACCGCCGGCGGCAGGGCGTCGACGACCGCCGCGGTGAACAGGTTCGACGTCCAGGTCACCCCGCCGCTGACCGGCAGGCTGGCGCCCAGCCCGATCGTCGCCGCGACCGGGACGACGAACGCCGACGCCGCCGTTGTGGCGACGCCGGACGCCAGGGACCGGGGCGTCCCCCGCCACGTCTCGTAGACGGCGACGCCGACCAGCGGCAGGAACACGAAGGACCACCACAACAGGTGCGGCTGCAGGACGAGCGCGAGAGCGGCCGCGACGCCGGCGACGGCGCCGTAGACCGCCGTGGGCGCCACCGCCCGTCGGCGCATGGTCGCGTTACGGGCACGCATCAGGATCCCGCCGGCGAAGAACGCCAGGTAGCCGACCACCCAGGCCACGGTGACCGCCAGGAACGCCAGCACCATGCCGGCGGTGCCGTGGAGTCCGTCCCCGCGGTCGACGGGCGACACCGAGTCCCAGATCTTCAGGCACCAGAACAGCCCGACGAGGGGTGGGATCGTGACCATCGGCCACGCGCCGTGTTGGTTCGGTACCCACGGGTTCATTCTCATCGCCATAGCTGTACAGCGTATCGCGGGAAAGCCGGGCCGTGGTTCCTTTCGGTCGGCGGGTACCCGTAGCATGGACAACCGTGACCAAGAACCGCCGACCGGACCAGCGTGCCGCACGATTCCCGGACAAGCCGCCGGAGCGAATCGGCGTGATGGGCGGCACGTTCGACCCGATCCACAACGGCCACCTGGTCGCCGGCAGTGAGGTCGCCGACCGGTTCGGTCTGGACGTGGTGATCTACGTGCCCACGGGGCACCCCTGGCAGAAGCGGGACAAGGTGGTCACCGCCGCGGAGGACCGCTACCTGATGACGGTCATCGCCACCGCGGCCAACCCCCAGTTCCTGGTGTCGCGGGTGGACATCGACCGCCCCGGCGACACCTACACCGTCGACACGCTCAAGGACATCCAGAGCCGGTACCCGGAGGCGGAGCTCTACTTCATCACCGGTGCCGACGCGCTGGAACGCATCGTCACCTGGCGGCACTGGGAGGACGTGTTCAACCTCGCGCACTGCGTCGGGGTCACCCGGCCCGGCTACGACCTCGCCGACGCCGGGGAGGCGCTGCGCAGCCAGGTCGACTCGGACCGGTTGAGTCTGGTCAACATCCCGGCGATGGCGATCTCCTCGACCGACATCCGCGAACGCGCCGCCGACGGCCGGTCGGTCTGGTACCTGGTGCCCGACGGCGTCGTCCAGTACATCGCCAAGACCGCCCTGTACCGTCGGCGCAGCCGCGACAGCCACGGCGGGTTGCCGTGGGCGCTCAGCGATACCGGGGACGGGGTCGTCGACGGTGCGGACGTCCCGGGCGCGGATGTGGCGGGCTCGGACGTGGCGGCGGAGCCGGACGTGGACTGGAATCCGGACGGGGACGGCGACCGTTTCCCCGACGGGTGGTTCTGACACCCCGGTCCCGGTGTTCGGTTCTGGCGGGCAGATGCTGCGAATCGTCGTCCAGCTTGTAGAATCACTGGCGGAAAACATCTGCCCTCTACTCTCATGAAGGATCCGGCACCACGTGACCGCTAGTTCCGACGCCATCAACCACGCGGGCATCGCCGCCCGTGCCGCCGCCGAGCGCCTCGCAGAGGACATCGTCGTCCTCGACGTGACCTCCCGTATGCCGCTGGCGGACTGCTTCGTGCTGGCCACCGGCGACAATGAACGCATGGTCGACTCCATCGTCGATGAGGTCGAGGAGAAGCTCACCGAGGTCGGCGTGAAGCCCCACCTGCGCGAAGGCCACCGGGACAACCGGTGGGTCCTGCTGGACTACGGCACCATCGTCGTCCACGTCCAGCGCCGCGACGAGCGCGAGTACTACGCGCTGGACCGTCTCTACCGTGACTGCCCGACCGTGGAGGTCGAGGGTGTGGAGCAGGCCGACCGTGGCTACTGGGCCAGCGACGTCAGCACCGAGGACCTCAACACCGACGCCGACGCCCTCTTCGCTGCACAGAGCGCGGCCGACCTGCCGCTGGCGGGCCCGGCACCCGACGAAGACGAGCTCTAGGAGCTGGTGACGGTGCGCCCGGGAGAGTCCGGTTCTGCAGGCACGCCCGGTGGCACCGGCGGCACTGGCGGCACCGGTGTCGACGGTGTCGCCAGGGGCGGACGTCTGCCTGAACGCCGGCTGATCCTGATCCGGCACGGCCAGACCGAGTTCAACCTACGTGGACGGATGCAGGGACAGTTGGACACCCCGCTGACCGACGCCGGACGTGCCGAGGCGGAGGCCGCGGCCGCCGAGCTGGGCACCTGGCCGATCGGGACAGTGGTCAGTTCGGACCTGCAGCGTGCGCGCGACACCGCGTCACTGCTCGCCGAGGCCCTCGGCGTGGAGTACACCACCGACCCTCGCCTGCGGGAGACCGACCTGGGCGACTGGTCGGGCAAGGCCCACGAGGACGTCGACTCGGTGTTCCCCGGCCAGCGTTCCCACTGGCGGCTGAACCCCACCTGGGCCCCGCCGAACGGTGAGACCCGGCTGGAGGTCTCGGACCGCTCCGCCGCGCTCGTCGACGAGCTCATGGCCAGCGACGCCTGGGCCGGTGGTGCGGTGATGCTGGTCGCCCACGGCGGTACGATCTCGGCGCTGACCTCGCGTCTGCTGGGCATCCCGACCGAGCATTACCCGATGTTCGGCGGTCTGGGGAACGCCCGCTGGTCGCAGCTGGTGGCCCGGCCGACCGCCGACGGCGCCGGCGTCGGTGCCGACACCGACGCCGGGGTGTGGCGTGCGCCCCGCTGGTTCCTGGAAGGATGGAACGTCGGCGTCGCGGCCCCGGCGCCGGTGGCCGTGGCGAACGCGGATGAAGGTGAGGTGACCGGACGATGAGCGTCATGGTGGTCACCGATTCCTCGGCGTGCCTGCCCCCGGCCCTGGCCGCGGAGTACGGCATCACCGTCCTGGACTTCCACGCCGAAGGCGAGGGCGACGACGAGACCACGGCGGGGCTCGGGGCCCTCGAACTCACCGCCTGCTACGCCCGTCTGCTCGAGCGTGGCGGCGACGACGGTGTCGTCGCGCTGCACATCTCCAAGGAACTCTCGGGCACCTGGTCGTCGGCCTCGCAGGCCGCGGCGGTACTCGACGGGCGGGTGGAGGTCATCGACACGATGTCCGGTGGCATGGTCATCGGCCAGGCGGCCATCGCCGCGGCACGGTGCGCGGGCGACGGCGGTTCGCTCGACGAGTGCCGCGGTGCGGCCCAGCACGCCATCGACACCGGGCACCTGTGGCTGTTCGTCAACCGGCTGGACACCCTGGCCCGTGGTGGCCGGCTGACGGCCGGACAGCGGCTGTTGTCGACCGCGCTGGCGATCAAGCCGATCATGCACCTGGCGGGCGGACGCCTCGAACTCGCGGCGAAGACCCGGACCAGGTCGAAGGCGATGGAACGCATGGTGACCCTGGCGGCCAACGCCTATCGTGAAGCCGCTGAGGCCCTGCTGCCCCCGTCCGAGGACGACGGGGACGGCCAGGACAGCGGTACGAGCGGGACGGGCGAGGAGCGCGAGAACCGCGATGTCCGTGACGACCACGACGACCGCGAGGACCACGATGTCCGCGACGATGCCGAGGCGGAGTCGGGGCCGGGAGAGCCGGCGGAGCCGTCGACCCCCGGGGAAACCACCGAGGGCACGGAGGAAGACACCCGGGAGTCAGACGACGAGCACGAACCGGAGGGGTCCGGCGACCGGCCACGGATCTTCAGTTTCGGCGGTCGTGACAAGTCGGAGAAGACCGACAGGGCAGACAAGCACGACAAACACGAGAAGCACGACAAGAACGACAAACACGAGAAGAACGACAAGGCCGATAAGCCGGAGCATGAGCGGCTGCGGTTGCGTCGGCGTGGGGTCGACCAGGTCCCGTTGCACGAGCTGCCACGGGTGCCGATGCACCTGGCGGTGCACCACAGGGAGGTCGAGGACGTGGCCGAGGAGCTGCGTGCGCACCTGCGGGAACAGCTGCCGGAGTGTGTGGTGATCTCGGTGGTGGACATCGGCCACTCCATGGCGGTGCACACCGGCCCCGGGGCGCTCGCGGTGTCGCTCGTCGAGGACTGAGCAGGGTCTGAGCAGGGTCTGCCTCGGGATGACCGTCCGGGCGGGTTTTCTCCACAGGGGGGCGGTTGTCCACAGTGTCCTGCGGCGACCACGGTCGGCGGCCGTCACTGTGTCCGGGCATGTACTTACATGGTGACCCATGGGCGGAGACGCGGAAGACAGGACACCGGCACAGCGCCGGGGTAGCGGTATGCGACGGGCGGTGGCCGACAGGGTCGAGGCACTGACCCAGCCGGTACCGGGCCACGAGCTGGCCGATGTCCGCTTCGAGCGTCGGACCGTGATCGGTCCCCGGTCCGCCCGGATCATGACGGCGACGGTCGCGGCCCTGGTGGTCGCGGTGGGAGGGGTGATGCTGTTCAACGAGAATGGCGGTGACGGCGGCGACGGCAACGGGGATGTCGTGGCGGGACTGTCACCGACGGTGTCAGGGGCTCCGGAGGTGTCGGGGGACGCCGGCGTGGAGCTGGCGGGGGACACCGGGGACACCGGAGACACGGGAGACTCCGGAGACCCTGGGGAATCCGGGACGACAGGCCGGGACGACGACGCCACGGACGGGGGTCCTGTGGTGGTGTCGGTGCAGGGGCTGGTGCACCGTCCCGGCCTGGTCACCGTCGAGGCGGGGACGCGGGCAGGCGAGGTGATCGACCGCTCCGGTGGGGTCCGGGGCGACGGTCGTGTGGAGGGGGTCAACCTCGCCGAGCCCGTGGTCGACGGGATGCAGATCGTGGTGGATCCGGAGGGCTCGCGGGTGCTGTACCCCGGGCAGCCGGCTGAACCACGGCCTGCACAGACAGGACAGACAGGGCACCCAGGGCAGGGCAGTGACGCCGGAGCGCCCGCCGACAACGCGTCCGGCACGGTGAACATCAACACCGCGGACGCAGCGACGTTGACGTCCCTGTCCGGGGTGGGGCCGGCGACGGCGGCGTCGATCATCGACTGGCGGGAGAACCACGGCGGGTTCGTCGCCGTGGAACAGCTCATGGAGGTCAAGGGGATCGGCCCGGCGAAATTCGGGGAACTACGGGACCGTGTCACCGTCTGAGGCATCCCCCGGGCCAGTCCCCGGGCCAGTCCCCGGGCCAGTCCCCGGGTCAGTCCCCGCTGCACCGTCCGGGGTCTCCGCCGGGGTGCCCGGGCGGCCCAACCCCGATCTCACGCCGTCGCCCGGGACGGGGACACCGTGGACGGTGGCCGACCGCGACCCGGGGAGTCCCGAGGTGGTGCGGCGCCGCCGGGGCCCGGACCTGCGACTGGCGCCGGTGGCCGTGGTGGTGTGGCTGGCGGTGACAGGCACGGTGTTCCTGCGCACACCCTGGATCGCCGCGGTGGTGCTGGGGATCGCCGTCGTCGCCGGGGCGGTGCTGGTGTCCCTCGGACCGGTGCGGGCAGGCAGGACGGTGGCGGAGGGGAGCCGCCGGGTCGCCGTCCGGACCTGCGCCCTCGTCGCGATGGTGGCCGCCGCGTGGTCGGGTAGGGCGGCGTGGCTGGTGTCGCGGGTGGACCGGCATCCGCTGCGTGACGGCACGACCCGCCTGGCGGAGACCGTCGACCTCGCGACCGCGCCGAAGCAGCTCGCCGGTGGGACCGTCCTGCTCTCGGTGGACGTCGAGGACCTGGGGACCGTGCCGCTCTTCGTCGACGCACGCACCACGCATCCCGGCATGCTGGCGTGGCAACCGGGGACACCGCTGGCGGTGGAGGCGACCGCCGCGGAGACCGACCGGCTGGCCATGGCGCCGGTCCGCCTGTCCGCGGTGTCGGCGCCGGAGCCCGTCGCACCACCCGACGGTCTGGCCGGAGTCACCGCGCACCTGCGCGCCGGGCTGCGGGACGCTGCCCAGGACCTGCCGGCCGGCACCGGCGATCTGGTGCCGGGCATGGTCGTCGGCGACGTCAGCATGCAGGACCCGTTGGTCCGGGACCAGTTCCTGGCCACGGGTCTGACCCATCTGACGGCGGTCAGCGGGGCGAATCTGGCGATCGTGACCGGCAGCGTGCTGGTGCTCGTCACGGCGTGGGGATGGCCGCTGTGGTCCAGGTACCTCGCCGCGTTCCTGTGCCTGGTCGCCTTCGTGCTGCTCGTCGGCCCGGAGCCCAGCGTGCTGCGGGCCGCGGTGATGGGGACGGTGGGCCTGGTGGCGGCGTTGTCGGCACGCCGGGCCCACGGGTACGCCGCTCTGTCTGCGGCGGTCATCGTGCTCCTGGGTGTCGACCCGGGGTTGGCCGTGGAGTACGCCTTCATCCTGTCGGTGGTGGCGACGGCGGGGATCGTGGCGCTCGCACCGCTGGTCACCCGCCGGATCCTGCAGTCCTGGACCGACCGCAGGACGGCCCGGTGCGGTCGTCACCGTCCGCCGGCGCGGTGGCAGGCGATGCTCGTGGGCCTGGTGGCGGTGAGTCTGGCCGCCGACGTCGTGACCGCACCGGTGATCGTGCAGATGACCGGGGTGGTCTCGCCGACGGCGGTGCTGGCGAATGTGCTGGTGGGGGTGGCGGTCCCGCCGGTGACGGTGGTCGGGATGCTCGGGGCGCTCGTCGCCGGGCTGCACACCGGGGTGGCGACGCTGGTGCTGTGGCCGGCGGCGCTGCCGGCGTGGTGGATCCTCAGCGTCGCCGCCGTCCTGTCGCGGGTCCCGGTGCTGCACACCCCGGGTGGTGCGGTCGCCGCAGCGGTGGTCGTCCTCGTCGCCACGGCCGTGGTGCTGGCGGTGGTGTCGCCGCGGTGTCGGAGGTGGGCGTTGGCGGGCCTGCTCGTCGCCGGGGCCTGGACGGCGGTGGGGGTGCAGCGTGGCGTGCTGGTGACCGGGCCCTACGCATTGGCCACCGACCAGGGTGCAGTCCTGGTGCGGGAGTGGGCCGACGCCCTCGGCGAGGTGGAGTGGTTCCTCGGTGTGCGGCAGTCGGGGACGGACGGGCCGGAGATCTTCGCACCCGACGGTGCCGGCGTGCCGGCGGTCGAGGTCGTGGTGCTGCCCGACGAGGCGGCGGTGCTGCTGCACGAGTACCGGGTCAACGCCACCCGCACCACCGACGGCGGTAGCAGTGCCGACGGTGCGGACGGTGCGGACGGTGCCCTGCAGCGTCCCGTCCTGTACGTGGTGACGGCCTGCGGGCAGAGCCGGGGGATGCCGAGCCGGACGCCCGCCGGTGTACCGGTGGCGTTCCCCGCACGCGACGGCACCGTGGTGCTCGGGCCCGGCGGGTTGTTCGCCGACGGGGACACCGGGGTGGATGTCCGGTGCGGGTAGGCTTCTTCGGCACGGCACACGCAGGTGCCACAGGGAAGGACGGGACACCATGTTCACCGCGTACGACCCCATCGTCGGGGTACCGCAACGGATCGCCGTCGCCGGGGTGAGCGGGACCGGCAAGACGACGCTGTGCCGTCGGCTCGCCGCGACCATCGGCTATCCGTGGGTGGAGTTGGACAGTCTCTACCACGGTCCGGGGTGGACCCCGCGCGAGGAGTTCCTCGACGACGTCCGGGACGTCATCGCCGGGCCGCGCTGGGCGATCGAGCTGCAGTACCGCCAGGCGCGTCCCCTGATCGTCTCCCGCGCGGACACGCTGCTCTGGCTCGATTACCCGGTGCCGCTGCAGATGGCACGGCTGGTCCGTCGGACGGTGGGGCGGCGGCTGTCTGGCAGGGAACTGTGGAACGGCAACCGGGAGGCCCCGTTGCACACCGTCCTCACGGACCCGGACCATATCCTGCGCTGGGGGTGGACGACGAGGAACAAGCTGAAGCCCGTCATTCCCACCCTCGAGAGCCGATTCCCGGGCCTCCATGTCGTCCGCTTCTCCCGTCCCGGTGAGACGGAACGCTGGCTCCGGGCACTGCAGCGGCACGTGGGTGTCCGGCCCGACCGATAGACTGGTCCCCATGGCATCAAGTTCCCGTCCACCGGCCCCGGTGAACCTCATCGTCGGCGCCGACAGCTTCCTGGCCGAACGGGCCCGGTACCGCATCGTCGCCGCGACCCGTGCCCACGCCGGGATCGCCGACCTGCCGGTCGACATGCGCAAGACCTCCGAGCTCAACGCCGGTGAACTCGCCGAGCTGCTCAGCCCGTCCCTGTTCGCCGAGGACCGCATCGTGGTGGTCACCGGTGTGGAGGAGGCGGCGAAGGAGTCCGTCGCCATGATCGAGATGGCGGTCGCCGACCCGGCCCCCGGGGTGGTGCTGATCCTGCAGCACACCGGCAAGGGCCGGCAGAAGTCCCTGGTCACCTCGTTGCCGAAGAAAGGACCGAAGGGCGCTGTCGAGGTACACTCGGCCGCCGAGCTCAAGGGCCGGGAACGGCAGAGCTTCGTCGAGCAGGAGTTCCGCGACCACAAGGTACGCGTGACCCCCGACGTCACCGCCGCGCTGTTGGACTCCGTGGGCACCGACCTGCGCGAATTGGCCAGTGCGATCAGCCAGCTCGTCGCCGACACCGACGGCAACGTCACCGTGGACACCGTGCACCGCTACTACCAGGGGTCCGCGGAGGTCTCCGGCTTCGACGTCGCCGACCTGGCCATCGCCGGGCGCGCGGACCAGGCGCTGGGGTCGGCACGCCGGGCACTCCAGTTGGGTGTGCACCCGGTGCTGCTGGCCTCGGCATTGTCCGGCATGATCGGTGACATCGCGCGGGTGCACGGGGCGCGGGTGAACCCCCGGCAACAGGCGGGGGAGTACGGGATGCCGCCATGGAAACTGGAGAAGACGGTCCGCTCGGCACGCGCCTGGAAGGCGTCGTCGGTGGCGGCGGCGGTGCAGATCGTCGCCGAGCTGGACGCCGGGGTCAAGGGCCACGCGGCGGACGCAGAGTGGGCCGTGGAGGACGCCGTCCGACGCATCGCGGCACTCGCCCGGGGGTGAGGACCCCACCCCCGGGGACGACGTCGCCGCGGGGGTGGCCATGGGCCTGACCGGGATTGTTCCGGTGGGAAACTGTATGCCGGAACAGTGATGTTTTCAGCGAGGTCGTCAGGGGAGGGGGAGTCTCCTAGCGTTGGCGGGGGCGACCGGGTGTGACGCACGGCACATGCCGGTCGAGCATGTCCCCGCTCTCCAGTCCCGCGAACGAAAGGACACAGGTCCATGACCGCCGCCACGACCGACACCACCCTGCACCAGCAGGTCACCGACTGGCTCACCACCTTCGCCGACGCGCTCAACACCACCGACCCGGACGCCGCAGCCGCCGCCGTCACCGACCTGTTCGAACCCGACGGGTTCTGGCGCGACCTCGTGGTGTTCACCTGGAACCTGCACACCGCCGAAGGCGTCGACGAGATCGCCGACCTGGTCCGGGAGAACAACGACCGCCTCGGCGCCACCGACCTGGAGGTCGAGGACGCCACCGACGAGGGCGACGGCGTCACCCGGGGAACCGTCACCTTCACCACCCCGGTGTTCAAGGCACGTGCCATCGTCCGCCTGCGGGACGGGAAGATCTGGACGCTGCTGACCTCCGCCCGCGAACTCGTCGCCCGCCCCGAGCCCAAGGGCCGCAACCGTCCCAAAGGGGTCACGCACGGTCCTGCCGCCGAGAAACTCAACTGGGCCGACGAACGAGCCCGTCGGCGGGAACGGCTCGGCTACCAGGACCAGCCCTACGTCCTGATCGTCGGCGGGGGACAGGGCGGCATCGCGCTCGCCGCCCGCCTGAAGCACCAGGGGGTACCCACCCTCGTCGTGGAGAAGTCCGAACGCCCCGGCGACCAGTGGCGCGGGCGCTACCACTCCCTCTGCCTGCACGACCCGGTCTGGTACGACCACCTGCCCTACCTCCCGTTCCCCGCGACCTGGCCGGTGTTCACCCCCAAAGACAAGATGGGCGACTGGCTGGAGCACTACACCGGCATCATGGACCTGGACTACTGGACGAACACCACCTGTGAACGGGCGTCCTACGACGAGGACTCCGGCACCTGGGAGGTCGTCGTCTCCCGCGACGGCGAACAGGTCGTCCTCAACCCCACCCAGCTGGTGTTGGCCACCGGCATGTCGGGTGTGCCGAACAAGCCGTCCTTCCCCGGCGAGGAGGACTTCCGCGGCGAGATCAGGCACTCGTCCGAACACCCCGGTGGCGAGGTCGACAAGGGGCGCCGCGTCGTGGTGCTCGGGGCGAACAACTCCGCCCACGACATCTGCAAGGACCTGCACGACAACGGGGCGCACCCGGTCATGATCCAGCGCTCATCGACACATATCGTCAACTCCGACGCTTTCATCAGGCACGTCACCTCGCCGCTGTTCTCCGAGGAAGCCGTCGAGTCCGGGATCGACACCGACACCGCCGACATGCTTTTCGCCTCCTGGCCCTACAAACTGCTGCCCGCAGGACAGAAGCAGGCCTTCGACAAGGTACGTGAGGAGGACGCCGAGTTCTACGCCGGCCTGGAGGCGGCCGGGTTCATGCTCGACTTCGGTGAAGACGAGTCCGGACTATTCCTGAAGTACCTGCGGCGCGGCTCGGGCTACTACATCAACGTCGGTGCCTCCGAACTCGTCGCCGACGGCACGATCGAACTGCACAGCGGCGTCGGCATCGACCACTACACCGCCGACGGTGTGGTGCTCACCGACGGCACCGAGTTACAGGCCGACGTCGTCGTCCTGGCCACCGGCTACGGGTCGATGAACGGGTGGGCGGAGATGCTGATCAGCCCGGAGGTCGCCGACAAGGTCGGCAAATGCTGGGGCCTGGGCTCCGACACCGCCAAGGACCCCGGCCCGTGGGAGGGCGAACTGCGCAACATGTGGAAACCGACCCAGCAGGACAACCTGTGGTTCATGGGTGGCAACCTGCACCAGGGCCGGCACTACTCGCGCTACCTGGCGCTGCAGCTCGCCGCCCGCCACGAAGGACTGGACACCCCGGTGTACCGGCTGGCACCGGTGCACCACACCTCCTGACGCCCCCTTATCAGGAGCGCCCCTGGAACAGGCCGCCGTCGAGCTCATCCGTCGGCACGGTGGCGGTCCGGTGGATGATCGACAGCAGACGGTCGTAGTAGGACGACGACGACTTCAGGAACGACACATGGTCCGCGCCGGGCAGCAGGACGAGCTCGGCCGTGCCCCCGGCCTCCCCGGCAGCCCGGACGTAGTGCTCCGAGTTCTCCTTCGGGACCAGGGAATCCTCCGTGCCGTGGACGGCGACCACCGGGACGTCCCGGTTGATGTTGCGGATCGGGTCGATGCTGTCGTACGCCCTCGGCAGCTCCTCCGGAGGGGCCTCCATCGCCTCGACGATGTTGTCGTCGCCGTTCTCCGCCGCCCAGACCAGGTCGAGCGGACCGGCGAGTGAGACCACCCGGGTCGGCGAGAAGCGCGGGTGGGCACCCACCTGGTCGTCGTCCAGCATGCCGCGGGAGGCGACCCACGCCGCGAGCTGCCCACCGGCGCTGTGCCCCACGACCGTCGCGTCGTCGACGGCGATCCCCGGCCGGTGCTCCTCGATGGTGGGGATGTGGTCGAGGGCGTCGGCGACGTCGGTGAAGGTCGTCGGCCACCCGCCGCCCTCCTCGACCCCGCGGTACTCCACGTTCAGGACCGTCAGCCCACGCGCGGCCAGGTCGGAGGCGATGTGGCGGGACCCGTGGGCCCCGCCGTTCCAGCCGCTGCCCTGCAGGTAGACCACCAGCGGCACCGGCGCGTCCCGACGGTGGTTCTCCGGGAGGTAGAGGTCCGCCCAGTTCTCCGCGGGGTCCGGGGACCCGTCCCGCACCGGGTAGACGATCCGCTCGACGAAGCCGTCGGAGACCTCGTCCTCCGGCACGCCGGTGACCACGGTGAGACCGTCGGCCTCGGTGGTGTCCGTGGCGGGCGGGGAGCCCGCGGACCCGTGCCCGTCACCGCAGGCGGAGAGCACCGCGGCGCCGAGCAGTGCCGTGGCCAGCACCGCGGCGGTTCTGGACAGCGGTGCCACCGGTGCCTCCTCCTGTCACGGACGTCGGTCAATCACCACCGGATTCTACCGTTTCCGACAACCGCCGGACGACCTCGGTGAGGACCTCGACACCGGTCAGCATGTCCCCGTCACGGGTGAGCTCCGCCTCGTTGTGCGAGATTCCACCGACGCTGGGGACGAAGAGCATCACCGTCGGCACCGTGTACTTCATGTTCGTCGAGTCGTGGCCGGCGACGGTGTAGACCTCCCGGTGGCTGACACCCAGGTCCCGGGCGACGCCGGCGGCCAGGGCGACGCCCTTGGACGGGTACGGATTCAACGCCCACTGGTGCGTCAACTCCCGCTCGACCCGGACACGGGCCTCGTCCTCCGCCGACGCGACCACCTCGGCCACCCGGGCTTCCGCCCACTCCAGGATGTCCGGGTCAGGTGAGCGCAGGTCGATGTTCATCGTCACCTCGCGGGCGATGGTGACCGGGGAGTTGGGTTCGACGGTCATCCGGGACACCGACGCCTGCAGTGCACCGGCGGCGACCTCCTCGGTCATCCGGCGCACCGCGGAGATCACCAGTGAGGCACCGAAGAGTGCGTCGCGGCGGTCGGCCATCAGCGTGGAACCGGTGTGGCCCTGGTCGCCGTGCACGGTGACCCGGAACTTCCTCGCCCCCCAGGTCGCCGACACCAGCCCGATGTCGGTCCCGGTGTCCTCCAGGACCCGTCCCTGCTCGACATGGATCTCGGCGTACGCCGCGACCTGAGGGGGAGGGCACACCGGCGTCCAGCCGGCCTCCGACAGGGCGTCCGCCACGCTGACGCCCGCACCGTCGGTGGCGGCCAAGGCGTCCGCCAGCGCCAAGGTCCCGGTGTACACGGCGCTGCCCATCATCGACGGGGAGAACCGCGAGCCCTCCTCGTTGAACCAGTTGACCACCGCCAGGTTGACACCGGTGGCACCGGTCTCACCAGTGGCACGTCGCTCGTCGGCCAGGGCCGACACTGCGTGGAGGCCGGCCAGGACCCCGTACGAACCGTCGAACCGTCCGGCCAACGGCTGGGAGTCCATGTGGGAGCCGACGAGGACGTACGGTGCGCCAGGAGTGAGCTCGAAGAGCCCGAACTGGTTACCGATGTCGTCGAACTGCACCCGCCCGCCGCGCCGGGTGACCTGACCGCTGAACCACGAGCGGACGGCCCGGTCCTCCGGTGTCGCCGCCTGCCGGTCGACGCCGCCACCGGAGGTGGCACCGAAGGTGGACATGGTGGCGAAGTTCTCCAGGAACCCGGTCGTGGCCAGGGCCGAGGTGGACTTCCGTGTACTCATCAGTGCGTCTCCTCCTGCGTGGTGGGTCGTGCGGTCCAGTGGTCGTCGCCGAAGGCCGTCGTGCCGCCCACCACGGTGGCCAGGACGGGGATGTCCGCGATCTGCGACGGGTCGATGCCCGGGTCGGTCGGGTCCTGCCCGAGGACGACCAGGTCGGCGAACTGGCCGGGGATGATCTGCCCCTTGCGTCCGGCCCACCCGGTGGCCCGTGCCGACCCCACGGTGTAGGCCCGTATCGCCTGCGCGGCGGTGATCCGGTCGGCGGGTCCGTAGTCCCGGCCGGTCTCGGTCCGGCGTTCGACGAAGGCCTGGATGACCGACAGCGGGGCACCTCCGGCCACCGGACGGTCCGAACTCCCCGGCAGGACGACACCGGCGTCGAGAACCCGCTGCGCGGGGTACGACAGCGCACTGCGTGTGGGGCCGAGCTTGTCGGCCATCGCGTCGCCGAACTCGGCGATGAACCGGGGCTGGGGGACGAGGACGGCGTCGACGGCGGCAATGGCCGCCAACTGGTCGTCGCGAACCACGCCGCCGTGCTCGATGCGGTGCGGGAGGACAGGTGGGCCGAAACGACGCCGTGCCTCGGCGAGGACGTCGACGGCGTAGTCCACCGCAGCGTCCCCGATCGCGTGCATGGCCAGCGACCACCCGCCGGCGGCGGCGCGGAGGGCATGGTCGCGCATCACCCCGGGGTCGCCCTGGAAGTACCCGCGGTGGTGTGTGCAGTGGTGGTAGTCCTCGGACATTGCGGCGGTGGAGCCGATCAGCGAGCCGTCGGTGAAGATCTTCGCCGGACCGATCTGCAGCCACTCGTCACCGACGCCCGTGCGTACCCCCGCCGACAACGAACGGACCACGGGGTCCTCCGGGGAACCGGCGACCTCGTGCAGCGCGTCTATGGTGACCATGGTCTGCATCCGGGTGCTCAGCAGCCCCCTGTCGAATGCGGTCTGGTACGCGCCGAACTCGCGGGGGCTGTGCCCGATCCAGCCGCCGGCTATCCCGGCGTCGGTCACGGAGGTCAGACCCTCCGACACGTAGCGGGAGGTGGCGAGGTCGAGGGCGCGGGTGATGAGTCCCTCGGACTCGGGCTGCAGCAGGTCCTGCACCGGACGCATGGCGTTCTCGTCCAACAGGCCGGTGGGCCGGCCACGGTCGTCGACCCGGATCTCGCCGCCATCCGGCTGGTCGGGGTCCGACAGGGCGATCCCGGCACGGCGCAGGGTCTCGGTGTTCACGGTGAGCGCATGACCGGAGTTGTGCTTGATCACCAGCGGCCGCCCGCCGCCGACGTCGTCGAGGACATCGATGCGTAACGGGCCGTCCTCCAGCGCCAACGGGTGGAAGTTCGAGGCGACGACCCACGTGCCGTCGGCCGGGTCGTCCGACGCCTCCGCCTGCTGCCGGATGGTCCGGTAGACCTCGGCGGTGGTCGCGCAGGAGCCCAGGTCGATCTCCATCAGGGTCTGCCCGAACCACACACTGTGGGCATGGACGTCGTTGAATCCGGGGAGGACGGTCGCTCCGCCGGCGTCGATCACGTGGACCGGGCTGGCGAACGCGTCGAGATCTTCGTCGAGGGCGAGGAACGTGCCGTTCCACATGCCCACGCGGCTGGCGTAGGGACGGGCGGGGTCGCCGGTGACGACGGTGGCGTTCTCGATGACGGTGTCGGGGCGCAGTGGCATGGGGGTCGGTCACCTCACGGCTTCTGGTGGCGGTAGGGCCACCGGCGGGTAGTTTGTGTGGTCCACAGCACCCTACGTCCGGGTGTGGACCGGACGGGGCGAACCAGGGCTGTCCCTGTGATTCTGTCGGTGATCCACGGCGTAGGGTTGTGCACATGCACTCCGACCTCCCAGACGGGACGACAACCGCCGCCGACGATCACCTGTGGCTTCGCCTGGTGGACAAGCTGGAGGACGAGGTGCCCCTGCTCGTCGAGGAGTTCCTGTCGGAACTCTCCTCGTCCGGGCTCTACTCCGGGGACCTGGTGAGCCGGGAGGATCTCGCGGACTCGGCGGCGGAGACCTTCGTCTTCCTCATCGACCGGCTCCGGTCACCATCGGACGCCCCCGACCGGCACCTGATCGCGCGCCGTCTCGGACGTCTGCGCGCCCGGCAGGGGGTCGCGATGCAGGACCTGGTGGACGCGGTGCAGCTGGACTTCCCGGTGCTGTGGCGCAGAATCCGCCTGCACGCGGGGGAGGAGCACACCGGTGTGCTCATCGACCACGTCGAGCGGGTGCATGTCGTCGTCGACCGGTACTCGTTCTCGGTCCGCGAGGAGTTCATCAGGGAGACCGCCAGGATCGCCCAGAACGTCAGCCTCGCCAACCAGCGGCACCTGGCCCGCCTCTTCGCCGAGGGGACCGTGCACAGCGACATGCTCGGGGACATCGCCACCGGTCTCGGGGTCCACGCAGACGCCGGCTTCGAGCTGGCGGTGATCCCTCCCGAGCACGTCGCGGCCGTCCGCCGGTCCATCGCCGACGAACTCGCCGACGGCACCCTGTTCGGCCACGAACTCGGGCCGACGCTGGTGGTGCTGCGACCACCGGACAAAGCCCGGCCGCTGGACGAGATGATCGGTGACTGCGCCGGTGTGCTGTTCAGCGACGTGCCCGGTCTGGCGGGGGTCCGGGTGACGGCACGCGGTGCAGTGGAGATGCTGCGGTCACACCCCGAACTGACCCGTCTGCACCCGTACGGGGAGCTGCTTCCCGGCGCCGTGTTGCGCCATATCCGTGCCCGGCTGGTCCCCGGGTTCCTGCAGGACGAAGGGGCGGCGATCGAGGCACTGGTCCGCGACGAGTCGGACCACCTGGTGCCGACCGTGAGGACGTACCTGCGCACCGGAACGGTGAAGGGCACGGCATCGGCGATGTACTGCCACCGCAACACCGTGGTCAACCGGTTGAACAGTTTCGCGACGGCGACCGGGTTGGATGTCACCCGCCCCGGGCACGCGGGTATCGTGCAGCTGCTGCTCCCGCCGGCGCCGTGACCGTGCCGGGAGACCGGCTGGATCGGCGTCATGGTTGGTCACATGCACAATGCTGGCCGGGTGCCGTGCATCGCTTTGCCACCGTTGTGTGACGGGACTCACTGAGTCCGGCGGGTGCTGTTTAGGCTCGCACCCGTCCCCTAGAAAGAGGAGAGTTCTGTGGCCACTGCCGACAGCCCCGGGCCCGCCGGGCCCATCACCGCCCCCGCGCACGTCCCCGACCCCGACGGCGCCGGTGGGTCAGCCGGTGCCGTGGAGGTCAGCGCGAAAGACGTCTCGCGTATCGCCCGTGCAGCCTTCGTCGGTACGGCGTTGGAATGGTACGACTACTTCCTTTTCGGTACCGCAGCGGCACTGGTGTTCAACCACCTGTTCTTCACCGACCTCAACGCGCTCGCGGCGACGATGGCCTCCTTCGCCACCTTCGGCGTGGGGTTCGTCGCCCGGCCGATCGGTGCATTCCTCTTCGGTCTGCTCGGGGACCGGGTGGGGAGGCGTCCCACGCTGATCATCAGCATCGTCGCCATCGGGACCGCGACCGGTGTGATCGGGCTGTTGCCCACCTTCGGCGACATTGGGATCGCCGCCCCGGTCCTTCTCGCGCTGTTGCGGCTCCTGCAGGGAGTCGCCGTCGGCGGCGAGTGGGGCGGGGCGACCACGATCGCCATCGAGCACGCACCGCCGGAGAAGCGCGGACGCTACGCGGCCATGGTGCAGCTCGGTTCCCCGGTCGGCACCCTGCTGTCCTCCGCGGCGTTCACCCTCGTACTGCTGCTCCCGTCAGACTCCGTCGACGCCTGGGGGTGGCGACTGCCCTTCCTGGCGGCCTTCCCGCTGCTCGGTGTCGCCCTGCTGATCCGCCTCCAGGTGGAGGAGTCACCGGTGTTCGCCCAGCTCATGGAAGATATGGAGGGTGAGGACCAGCCCAAGACGTCGGCATTCGAGGTCTTCCGTTCCGGGTGGCGCCAGCTGTGCGTCGCGGTCTGCGTCGCACTCCTCGGCGTCGGCGGTTTCTACGTGATGAACACCTTCGTCGTCAGCTACGCGACCGGAACCCTCGGCGTGGAGCGGCAGCCGGTGGTCAATGCGACGTTGGTCGCCGCCGTCGTGCAGATCGTCGTCGTCCTGATCTTCGGACGCGTCGCCGAGAAGTTCGGCCCGGGCACGGTCGTCGCGTTCGGCGGTGTCGTCACGGCAGTGGCCGCGTGGCCGCTGTTCATGCTGATCGACACCGGCAGTATTCTCGCGATCACCGTCGCGATCTCCCTGGGGATCGGTGTCCTGACCATCTCCTACTCCGTCACCGGAGCGCTGCTCAGCGAGCTCTTCCCTGCTCATCTGCGGTACACCGGGGTATCGCTGGGATACAACCTCGCCGGGGCCATCACCGGCTTCCTGCCGTTCATCGCCACGGCATTGATGGGATTGCAGGATGAACCGTCGTCGACGCCGGCGATCGTCATCCTCGCAGTCGTGTCGCTGATCACCGCGGCCGGTGGGTTCATCGGCGAACGGTGGAGGGTCACCGACGACCTCGTGGTGACCTCTCGCGGCGAGCACTAGTCCGGCGTAGCCCGACCTGCAGGGTGTGATACTCGCTGACGAGCCTACTTGGTGTGTGGTGAATCACTGGCGCCCGCCGTTCTGCGCAGTCTAGGGTTGTCCCTCAACGACGTCCCTACGACGACAGATCGGGCGGGCCCATGCGCGACAATGACGACCGAGGTTTCCAGAGCACCGATATTCACGGCACCACCGCAGACCCCGCACTGTTCAACGCGGATCTCGCCCCGATCGCGACGCACCACCGAAAATGGGGCGCCTTCGAGATATTCAACGTCTGGACCAACGACGTCCAGTCCCTGGCCGGGTACACACTCGCCGCATCCCTGTTCATCGGTGCCGGCATCAGCGGATGGTACGTGTTCGCCGCGATCATCCTCGCCGGGGCCATCGTCAACTGGCTGGTGAACCTGTCGGGTGCGCCGAGTGTGCGGCTGGGTGTGCCGTACGCCGTGATGGCGCGGCTGTCGATGGGGGTGCTCGGTGCGCGCTTCCCCGCGCTGGTCCGTGGGGTGGTGGCGATCTTCTGGTACGGGGCGCAGACGTACTTCGCGTCCACGGCGGTGGCGTTGGCGATCAACTCCGCGTTCGGTTCCCTGCAGTCCGGTGAGTTCCTGGGTATGAACATGGTGTCGTGGATCTCCTATGTGATCGTCGCGGTACTCCAGGTCGCCCTGTTCAGCAGGGGGATCGACGCGATCGCCCGTTTCCTGAACGTCGCCGGCCCGGCCGTGTACGTGGTGATGGTGATCCTCCTCGTGGTGATCTGGGTGCGTGCCGGCTCGGAGATGCTGCCTGCGGTCGGTTCCATCTTCAACAACGACGACGTGACCGGATGGGCTGCAGTGTCGGCGTTCGTCGGGGTCGTCGGCACGATGGTGGCGTACTTCTCCGCGGTGATCATCAACTTCGGTGACTTCTCCCGGTTCTCCCGTTCGGAGAGGTCGATGAAGCTGGGGAACTTCACCGGACTGCCGTTGTCGTTGGCCTTGTTCACGTTCCTGGCACTGTTCATCACGGCAGGGGCGTACGTGGTGTTCCAGGACGGGCAGGGCACACCGATGGACAACCCGTCCGACATCGTCGGCCAGGCGGACTCAGTGGTGCTGTCGATCATCGCCGCGGTGACGTTCCTGGTGGCGACGGTGGGGGTTAACCTGGTGGCGAACTTCATTCCACCGGCCTACGACATCGCCAATCTGGCACCGTCGAAGATCAGTTTCCGTCTGGGAGGGATCATCACCGCGCTGCTCGGGTTCGTGATCGGTGCGCTGTGGGTGGCGGTCATCGACGACATCGGTCTGCCGACATTCGTGGACACCCTGGGCGCTGTGCTGGCCCCGCTGTACGGGGTGCTGGTGGTGGACTACTACGTGATCCGGCGTCGGCAGGTGGACCTGCGGGCCGCGTTCTCGCTGGACCGGGACGGCCCGTACTTCTACCGGAACGGATGGAACATGAAGGGGCTGGCGGCGGTCAGCGTCGCCGCGGTCTTCGCGGTGCTCACCGTATGGGTACCGGCGCTGCAGGACCTGTCCGGTTTCGCCTGGTTGATCGGTGCAGCCCTGGGCGGGGTGCTGTACTACGCGGTGATGCTCGGAGGTCCGTCCCGGGGGCGGCCCTCCGAGGTCACCGCCCAGGATGCACCCGACGCGGCGGTGGTCAGCTCCGGTTCCGGAAGGCCTGCTGCCCGGTGAGGGCCTGGCCGATGGTGAGCTGGTGCATCTCTGCGGTGCCCTCGTAGGTGAGTACGGACTCCAGGTTGTTGGCGTGCCGCAGGGGCGAGTACTCCAGGGTGACGCCGGAGGCGCCCAGCAGCGTCCGGCATTCCCGGGTGATCTCCAGGGCGATGCGCGTGGAGTTGAGTTTGCCGACGCTGACCTGGTGGGGAGCCAGCGTGCCGGCGTCCTTCAACCGTCCGAGTTGCAGGGCCAGCAGGAAGGACTTGTCGAGTTCGACGGCCATGTCCGCCAGCTTGGCCTGGGTCAGCTGGAAGGAGCTCAACGGGCTGCCGAAGACCTGCCGGGTGGACACGTAGTCCAGCGTAGTGGCCAGTGCGTCCCGGGCGGAGCCCAGAGCACCGAAGATGATGCCGTAGCGGGCTTCGTTGAGGCAGGTCAGCGGACCCCGCAACGAGCTCACGTGGGGGAGACGTCGGGCGTCCGGGACCCGGCAGTTGTCCAGCACGATCTCACCGGTCACCGACGCCCGCAGCGAGAGCTTGCGGGTGATCTCCGGGGTGCTGACACCCTCGGTCGCGGTGTCGACGATGAAGCCTGCGTACCCTTCGTCCGTCCTGGCCCAGATGACGGCGACATCGGCGACCGGTGCGTTGGTGATCCACATCTTGGTGCCGGTGAGGATCCAGTCGTCCCCGTCGCGCACCGCTCGGGTACGCATATTGGCCGGGTCGGAACCGGCGTCGGGCTCGGTCAAGCCGAAGCACCCGACGGTGGTGCCGGCGGCCATGCCCGGCAGGTAGTGCTCCTTCTGCTCCTCGGAGCCCCAGTGGTGGATGGCGAACATCGCCAACGACCCCTGCACGGAGACCAGGGAGCGCAGACCCGAGTCCACCGCCTCGATCTCCATGCAGGCCAGGCCGTATTCGGTGGCGGTGGCCCCGGTGCAGCCGTAGCCCTCCAGGTGCATGCCGAGGACCCCCAGGTCGCCGAGTTTCGGTGCGAGACCAGCGACCGGCAGGGTGCCGTCGGAGTACCAGCCGGCGATGTTCGGGGTGAGTTCACGGGCGGCGAAGTCGGCGACGGTGTCCCGCAGGACCCGTTCATCGTCGGTGAGCAGTCCGTCGGCGTCGATGAGCCCGAGTGGTGTGGTGTTGGTGGTGGTCATGCGGAGTCACTCCCAGGGGGTCGTGCCTAACCGGTGAACAGTCCGGTGGCGGTGGTGGCCGTCTGGACGACACCGTAGACCAGTGCCCCGATGACGATGACGGCCAACACGCCGGCCACGGTGGTGTGCACCCCGCTGGAGGCGCCCTTGACGTCACCGGCGGCCCGTGCGTCGGAGGCTTCCGCCGCGGCGGCCCGGTCGGCCTGTGCCTTGGCCTCGACGACCTCGGGGTCCTCATAGTGACGGGTGTTGACCTTGGTGATGAACAGGTTCGCGAGGAAACCGACGGCCAGCACACCGACCATGATGAACAGGGAGAGCCGGTAGAGGTCGAAGCCGGAGCGTCCGGCGGACTCCTGGGACTCCACGATGGAGTTCACGATCAGCGGCCCGGCGACACCGGCCGCCGCCCACGCGGTGAGGAGCCGGCCGTGGATGGCGCCGACCTGGTAGGTGCCGAAAAGGTCCTTGAGGTAGGCCGGGGCAGTGGCGAAACCTCCGCCGTAGAAGGACAGGATGACCAGTGCGCTGACCACGAACAGCGCCAGCGAGTGCGAACCGAAGCTGGCCAGCAGCAGGTAGAGGACCGCGCCGAGCCCCAGGTACATCACGTAGGTGTTCTTGCGCCCGATGTAGTCGGAGACGGTGGACCAGACGAAGCGTCCGGCCATGTTGGTCAGCGACAGCAGGCCGACGAAACCACCGGCGGCGACCGCGGTGATGGCGAAGGAGCTCTGGATCATCGGCGAGGCCGACTCGAGGATGCCGATACCGGCGGTGACGTTGGTGAACAGCACCACCCACAGCAGCCAGAACTGCGGGGTGCGCATCGCCGAGGACACCGACACGTTGCCGGACGACTGGACGGAGTTCCCCGGCTTCGTGGGCTTGGTGTAGCCCTTGGGGGTCCAGTCGGGGTGGGGCAGCCGGATGACGAATGCTCCGAGTGCGATGACGACCAGGTAGACGATCGCCAGGGTCAGGAAGGTCTGCGGCACACCGGGGGTCAGGGAGTCCGGGTCATCGCTGAAGAAGGCCATGAGGTCGTTGGAGGCGGGGCTGGCGATCAGCGCACCGCCACCAAACCCCATGATCGCCAGGCCGGTGGCCAGGCCGGGACGGTCGGGGAACCATTTCATCAGGGTGGACACCGGGGCGATGTAGCCGATACCCAGGCCGATGCCGCCGATGAAGCCGTAGCCGAAGTACACCAGCCAGAGTTGGCCGGTCCAGATTCCCAGGGTCGCGACGAAGAAGCCGAGGACCCAGCAGGTGCCGGCGGCGACCATGGACTTCCGCGGCCCGGCCTTCTCCACCCACGGTCCGAAGATGGCGGCGGAGATACCGAGCATCGCGATGGCCAGGGAGAAGATCCAGCCGGTGGCGACGTCACCGACGTCGAAGTGCTCGGCCAGGGGGCTCTTGAACACGGAGAAGGCATACGCCTGGCCGATGCTGAGGTGGATGGCCAGGGCCGCCGGCGGAATGAGCCAGCGGTTGAAATTGACCGGGGCGATGATGGCATCGCGGTCGAGTACGGACATGCGGGTAGAACTCCTTGAACGTCAACGTTGGTAGTGACGAACGTACCTTTGGCGGTGAAAACCGATCCGCTCGGGGTGGTGTTGTTACCCCCGTCACGCTCCGCGGGCGCCTCGGCGTCCCGGAACGCCTACGTCAGCGACACCTCCAGCACCGACCCGAGCAGCGGAAGATGGACCAGGACAGCCGCCGGCGGGCGGCCGTCGATGTCGGTCAGCGCCCGGCGGTAGACGTCCATCTGCCCGAGGTAGGTGGCTCGCACATGACCGACCGGGTCCAGGCCAGGGTAGGTCTTGTGGTCGACGACGACCCGCCGGCCGTCAGGCAGGGTGAGCAGCTGGTCCAGCCACCCCTGGGCACGCTGGTGGTCGGGGTTGGTCCAGGCGAACGGCACCTCGCTGGCGGTGACGGCACCGGGGAAGGTCCGCCCCACCCAGTCCGTCCACCGTTGCCCCGCGGTGACGACCTGGTCGGCGGTCACACGGTCACCGACGCCCCAGCCGGCGACCAGGCGCGAGGCGGCGGCCTGGCGCCGGGCGTCGGAGAGCTGGCCCAGCGGGGCGGCGAGGTAGGCGTGGATGCAGTCGCCGACCTTGTTCCACTCCTCACCGCCTCCACTGACCAACGGCTCCCCGAGGTCTGCGATCTCGGCGACGGAGGCGGTGGCGAGGATGTCGTCGTCGGCCTCCACACCGCTGGGGGCGAACGTGGCAGGCAGGTACGGGGCGGGTACCGGGGCAAGGGCCCGCCGGCTGTCGAGGACGGCCGCACGCGGGAGAGGGGTGGACGTCCCGGCACCGATGCCGGAATCGGCGTCGCCGACGTCGCCGGTGTCGCTGGCGTCGATCTCGCGGACGGGGCAGCCGAGCAGTTCGGTCAGCTGGTCGTCCTGCAGGCCGGTCTCGGCGAGGGGCTTCCACTTCCCGACACCGGAGTACGGGGCGAGGACCGTACGGGTCCTCGACCGGGTGAGCGCGACGTAGAGGACCCGCTGCTCCTCGAGCATGTCGGCCTGCCGACGCCGGGTCTGGACACCGGTGTCGGCCAAGAGTTCCTTGACCGAGCTGATGTCGGTGACCGTCGCCGGCCAGAACCGGATCTCACGCCCGGCGAGCGGCGCCTCCATCGTCAACGGTGCCGTGGACTGCACCCAGACACCGGCGGGGACGAACCGGTCACGGACATCCGGGAGGGCGACGACCACCGTGTCCCACTCCAACCCCTTCGACTGGTGGATCGTGTCGACGAACACCGCGCCCGGGTCGGCCGTCGGTGCCGAGACCGCGTCCTCGGAGGCCAGGTGCTCGAGGAAACCCGCCGGGGTGGCGGGCCGGTTGCCGGAATCCGCCTCGGCGGTGTAGTCCTCCACCGCGCGCAGGATCCCGAGCACCGACCCGGTGCGCTCCGTCGGGTCGGTCCAGGTGGCGATGCGTCGACGCAGGTCGAGAGCGTCGATGACGGCACCGACCGTGTCAGCGACCGGGACCTCCGACAACGTCGGACGCAACCGTCGCAGCGGGGCCAACGACTCGTCCTGCGCCCAGTCGGCGAATCTCTCCCGGCGTTCCTCACGGGTACCCAGTGCGGTGAGGGTATCGAACCAGCCGGTGTGGGCGGCGTGGTCGTCCAGGAAGGTGACCAGCTCGACCAGCGCCTGGGTGTCGCGCTCATCCAGCAGCCAGGCGACGGCGGCACGCACGAGCTGACCCTCCCTGGTCTGCGCCAGCGGCGTTCCGCCACCGGTGCAGGGGATCCCGTGGCGACGCAACTCGGCACGCAACTCCGCGGCATGGGTGTTGTTGCGCACCAGAACGGCCCGGCCACGGGCGGGCACACCCTCAGCGGCCTCCAGGGAACGCAGCCCGGTGGCGATCCGGGCGAACCAGGTGTCCTTGTTCTTCTTCGCCCCCTCGGCCGGCGTCCACAGGACGGTTGCTCCTCCGGAGCGTTCCTCCGCCAGGTGCCCGGGGACGGTGAGGGTCACGTTCTGCCCGGGGAAGAGGTGGCCGAACAGCCGGTTCGACAGCCCCAGCGGTTCGGCGTGGGTACGCCAGGAGTGCGACAGGGTCTCCGCGGTACCCGCGACCCCGTCCGGGTCGGTGATGGTCTCCACCGCGGCATCCATGAGGGCGGGGTCGGACCCGCGGAACCCGTAGATGGACTGCTTCGGGTCACCGACCCAGATCACCTCCTCGACCAGACCGGCGAGTTCGGTGAACAACGCCAGTTGCAGGGGACTGGTGTCCTGGAACTCGTCGACGACCAGGATGCGGTAGCGCGCGGCGAGGGCGGTACGCACCGCCGCGGTGGTGGACGGGTCGACCCCGTCACCACGGAGCAGACGCAGGGTCAGCTGCTCCTGGTCGGTGAAGTCGATGAGCCCCAGGGCGTTCTTGTACTCGGCGTAGGCGTCCAGGCAGGCGGCGGCGGTGTCGAAGACCAGACGGATCAGCGCGTCCAGATCCGCGCGCAGGTCCGGGTCCGCGGCGATGTCGTCACTGGTGACGACGCCGCCGTAGGCCTCCTTGATCGGCTTCGTCGGGCCGTCGACCCCGGGGACCTTGCCGTCGGCGGTGCGCAGCCAGTCCCGCCACGGGATGTTGTGGCGCTCACGCCGGACGCGCCGGGCGAAGCGGTCGAGGTCGGGGAACCTGCTCTGCAGGCTCGCCGCCGAACGCGTGGTGATCCGGCCGGCCTCGATGTCGGCCCGGAGCTGGTCGGGGATGCGCTGTGCCGCGCCGGCCAGCAGGGACCGGGTGTCGACCGCAGGACCGTCCCCGGTTGCGGGGCCACCTGCGCTGTCGAGGGCGAGGTGGAGCTCCCGGATACTGGACTCGGCGAATCCGGCCAGGTCGGCGGCGTCGATGTCGTTGGCGCGGGCATGGTCGGTGACGGTGCGTACGGTCGCGGCCCAGTTGACCCCGGAGCTGAAGTAGCCGCCGTCGCTGTCGTCGTCGTAGCCGGTACGGGCCAGCAGGTCGCGGTGGGAGGTCTCCGCGTCGGCGATGATGCGGTCGGTGGCCAGGCGGAAGGCGTCCTTCTGCGACTGTTCGGTGAGCACGGAGAGCTCGGGGGAGCGTCCGGCGTCCATGGCGAAGTCGGTGAGGATCCGCCCGGTCACGGAGTTCACCGTGCCGATCAGGGCCGTCGGCAGCGCGGCCGCCTGCTCGAGCAGACCGTCGTCCACCAGCGTGCCCCGGATGCGTTCCTTGAGCTCCGCCGCGGCGGCGCGGGTGAACGTCGTGGCGATGATCTGCGACGGGCGGTACGGGTGGGTGCCGTCGGCGTCGACGCGTCGGAGCCGTTCGGTGAGAAGCTCGGTGAGCCGGTAGGTCTTGCCGGAACCGGCGGAGGCCTTGATGATCGTCCATGTGGTCATGAGAAGTCCCCCTCGGCGCCGGTGATCAGCGGGTAGTCGGTGTAGACGGCGTTCTTCTCCGGGAAGAACTCGGTGGAGCGTGCATCGCGGAGTGCGGCGGTGTAGGCCGCGGTGGTGTCGTCGTCATAGGGGGAGCTGGGGGAGGATCCCCTCTTCGGGGCCTCCCAGTCCTGCCATTCCCTCTGGACCACGAGATTGCCCAGGTCGGTGACCCGGCCGGTGCGTAGGTCGTCGAGGATGCGGTTGAGCCCGGTGACCGCGCGGTCCCAGAGTTCGTCCGCGTCGGCGGCGCCGGTGCCGGAGGGGTCGACGGTGAGGGGCTCGGCCGCCCCGAAACGTCCGTCGGTGGTGTCGAGCCGGTTGTCGCGCAGGTTGAAGTAGGCGACGGGCACGTCGGCGAGGCGCTGCAGGCCGTGCTCGTCGGCGACGGAGGCGGCGTACACGGCGAGCTGGAGTGCGGTACCGTCCTGCACCGCGTCACGGTACTTCTTGCGGGCGAAGGTGTACTTCAGGTCGATGACCCCGGGGGTGCCGTCGGGCATGACCACGTCCATGTCCCGTAGTCCGGCGAGCTCGAGGTCGCCCTCGGCGCCGTGGCTGCCGGTCACGCTGGTGGTGAAGGACGCCTCGACGGCACGGATCCGGATGCCGGCGTCGGTGAGGGTGGTGAACAGTCCGGCGATGGACTGTTCGGCCAGAGCCAGGGTGGTCCCGAGTTCACGGCTGCGCCCGGGCATCAGTAGTTCGGCGGCGTACCAGGGCAGCAGCCGTCGGAGCTCGGCGGCGATCTCGGCGTGGTCGGCCGGGACGGTGACAGCGGCATCGGTGACGGCGGCGTCGGCAGTGTCTGCGGTGTCGGCGAGGTGGCGGTTGACGATGTTCTCCACGACGGTGTGCAGCCAGGTGCCGACCATCTGGTTGCCGGTGGGGACGGTGGCCAGGCCGCCGGCGCGGATGCCGAGCCGACGCTCCAGCAGCCATTCCAGGGGGTGTACCAGCAGCTTCTCCCACTGGGAGAAGCTGATGCGGGTGGGCAGGAGGTGGTCGCCCGGCGTCAGGCTGCGGGAGACCGGGTCGGGGACGTCGATGGTGACCGGCCCCGGGACCGTGCGGTGATCCTCGGGGAGGTCACCGGGCACGACGTGGGGTTCACGACCCTGCCGGTGCAGGTCGTCGACCAGGAACGTCAGGGCGGGGTGCTGTGCGGCAGGCTCACCGTTGACGGTCTCGACGGTCAACGCGGTCACGTGTCGGCGACGGCGCAGCGCACGGAGCTGGGAGTCCAGCACGCGGCGGGCGTCGGCCTCGGGGTCCGGCAGGACGACGCCGTGGTCGGCCAGCCACTGTGCTTCATCGGGACGGACCCGGTCTCGCGGAGCGGTGCCGTCGTCCGCGGGCAGCCACCACACGACCGGTGCACTGCCCACTCCCAGCTGGGCAGGGCCGGTCACCACGTCGGAGTAGGCGTCCGCGCTAGCCTGCACGCCGACACCGCCGGTGCCGGTGAACTCCGCGATGACCTGGTCGAGTTCCCGGGCGGAGATGCGCGCGCCCAGGCCGACGATCAGGTCGCGCAACGGGGCGATCCGGCTGCCGATGCCGGAGGACGCCGACTGGCCACGGCCCTGGGAGGTGAACTGGCGTTGCAGCCACTCCAGGTGGAGGGCGACCTCGGCGGTGTCGAAACCGTCGTCGACAGACAGGGGACGGTGCCGGACCAGGGTGTCGAAGTCACGGATCTTCTCTGCGGTGGCGGGACGGTCCGAACAGTCCGCGAGGGCGTCGGAGACGGCGGCGTCCCAGGCAGGTCCGCCGACACCGGGTTGCTGGTTGAGGGCGTCGACCAGACGGCGACGCAGTGGGCCGGGGACCAGCGTGGTGGTCGTCCCGTCGACGGTGACGCCGGTGTTCAGCAGGTCGACGAGCGCGTGGATGTCGTGCGGGGTGGTCATCGCCCGCAGGTACAACGGGATCACCTGCGCGTAGGCGGAGGCCTGGCGTTCGGCGACGCCGAGGGCGGGGCGTCCGATGCGCTGGAGTTCACGGTCCAGCAGGGCGGTGGACGTCCCGGCGATGACCGTGTGCCGGATCCTCTCGCCGCTGAGCCCGGCGAGATGTGCGGCCGCCACGGGTGCCGCGTCCCAGACGGTGTCCGAGGTGATCAGCGTGAGGTCCTCCAGCGGCTCCGGGACCGGGAGTTCACCGAGGTCGACGCCGAGCTCCCTGAGGTTCCCGGTGATCCGGTGCCACACCGGCGGCAGGTCGTCGAGGTGGCCGTCGAGGTCCACCCGGTCGATCCCCAGGGGCCAGGGTTCGCCGGTGTCGACGAGATCGGCGAGCGTGCGGTCGACCTCCCGGAGCACGTCGGCCGGTCCCGGTGACCAGCCCGGTTCGTCCGCCAGCGCCTGCTCGACCCTGCTGAGCACCTGCAGCCGGTGCGGCGCGTCGGCACCCGTCGCTGAAGCGTCCCAACCAGACGCGACCAGCTGGTCACGCCAGGACAGCAGTTCCCGGGAGGCCGTCCACGGATCGGCGCGGAAGCTCGCCACCGGCCAGCTGTGCGGATCCTGCGTCTCCAGCACACGGGCCAGGACGCCGCGGTAGGCCGCGATGCGGACCGGAGCGTCGCATTCCGGTGCGGAGAGCGCCAGGCGGGTGGCGAGGATGTCGGCGAACTGGTTCGGGCCGACGGTCACTGACCCGAGGTTGCTCGAAGCGGTGGTGGTGCTGGTGGCGGGGTCGAACCAGCGGGCCGTGTCGAAGCCCCAACCGAAGGTGATGTGCATGCAGTGGTTCCTTAGAGGTCTGTCAGGTGTTGCCGACATGCTAGTCGTTGCGCCGGACATGAAATGCGGGGGAGTGGCGTCGGCGGTCAGGAATCCCTGCGTTGCCGTGCCCGGAGATACACCAGCGAGGCGGCGATGAAGGCGACGATGAACACGGCCGTCGCCCAGAACGGGATCATCGAGTCCGTGGTGGGGAGCAACTGGACGAGGCCGGGGACGGCGAAGATGATCGCCAGGAAACCGAGCGCCAGGTTCCGCGCGCTCTCGCTTTCCCTCCGGTGCGCCTCGGCCGCTTCCCGCTCCTCTCTCGCGGCCGCTTCATCAAAACGACGTTGAGCTTCCTCGCGTTCCTTCACGTCTGCGCGTTGGTGGGCGTCCTGCTCCGCCCGATTACGGATCTCGCGGTCGAGTTCGATCTGACGGGAGTTGAACTGCGTCGTGTAGACGGCCTGCCGTAGATCCAGTTCGTCCTTCACGTCGGCGTAACGCCGGGCTGCACCGGTGGCCTCGCGCAGCGCGGTCATGAAGTCTGTCTCGAATTCCCGGTCGGGGACCGCGTCGAACCACAGGCGGTCCCGGAAACGAACGAAGTCGGACTGGATCAACTGGAAGGTGTTCAGATCGGCCGTGAGCGACTGTGCTTCGTCGTCGGGGGTGGAACACGGCGACGAACCGCGTGTCGTCGATGCGGTGGAGAATCGGATCGCACGGAGCCGCTCGCTGATATTCGAGAGCATCGAGGTCGACCGGTGGATCAGGATCGCGAGGTCGATGAAACGGGTACTGGACAGCATCCATGGACGACAATCCTGGGGAGACGCCGGAGCATTCCGCACGACAGCGGTGCCGTTCGCGGTAGGCAGCATGGTCCAGTACTCGTAGCGGCTGTGGTCCGGAGAATCCTTGACCTCGGCGGAGTACCGTGGGATTCCCTCGGCGTAGTCATCGGCGCCGGATCCGAGTTCCCAGGCCCACATGTCGAGTTCACACCAGGCAGACTCCTCCTCGACGTCCACGTCACCGAAAAGCTGCGGCTGCGGATAATCGGTGTGCCCGGGAACGGCGCAGACGGTGCGGAGGGGCTGGTTACCACCCATTCCACGCCACACGGGAATCGACCCGTTCCCGTCGACCGTCCCCGTCAGTGGAACGGTCTCTGGAACGGCTACTCCCGGATTCGGGTAGGTGCCGTCCAACCAGCCACCCTTGTGGACTGTCGCGGAGAACTTCCTCTGGTGTCCGTCGGTGCCGGGAGGGAGCGGGAGTCCCTCGTTGAGGGCGTGGACCGCCTGGTCGACGAAAAACGGCAGCAGCCGGATGCCCGGATTACCGCGCTTCGTGCTTCTGCATGAGGCATGGACATTTTCCGCCGTGTGCCGGTTATTCCGGTCCCAGTCGCAGATCTCGACGACATTACGGGACCGGTGGAGGGTCTGCGAGACTTTCTCGAGGGTCGGGCCGTCGCAGTTCTCCGCGATGACGTGGAGAACAAGGAAATCATGGGCGAGTTCGCCGGTCTCCGACGCGCCGGTGTCCGCGTGGAAACGGTGGGTGACCATACCCCGGTACTGGAGGAATTCCGCACAGACGAGACTCACGGAGGGGTCTGCAGCCCTGCAGGAATCGTCGTTTCCTCCGCCGCGTATCCGGTATTTCGCGATGGGGTGCGACGGTTGGCCGTCGTCGCGGATATCCGTACCCGCAGGGGACACCTTGTAGGTGTCGGCGTCGAACATGTACCGGTGGCACCGGACGTCGTCGGGCTGTGCCGCATGGTTTCCGTCGGCGACGACTGCACCCACGCCACGGGAGACGGCTCCCTTGGACGGAATACCCTGGTCCACCCGGCTGCTCCCGACGGTCTGGGCGAGAGGGCCCTTGAATCTGGCACTGGCGGACTGGTGGAACGTACGCGGCGTGTATTCGTACGACGTCGCACCGTCGCGGTCGAAATCCGGTGCACGGTAGCGGCCGTCGATCTCGATGGGCGTCGAGATCATCTGGATCCCCCGGAACCGACCCGGCCGCCATGACGGACCCAGGTCAATGAATCTCTCTCCCGTGAGGGCAGGAGGCAGCCCACGTGCGGGAAAAGGCATCGCGATGCTGAAGACCGCGGCCCTCCACTCCGGCAGTTCGGCGACATCGTAACTGTCGTCGAGCCTGAGACGCATGCCGTGACGGAGGAAATCCTTGTCGTACGTACTGGTGGTGGCCGAACTCCCCGTGGTCCGCCTGGCCCGGGATTCTGTCGTGCCGGCTCTGTCCATCCGTGTCTCCCCGTCCTCGTGTCCTGCGGTCGTCGTCGACTACCCACGATTTCACGACGACGCCCGCCTCGCAGGACAACCGGGGAGTACTCCCCGGACACCCAGCAGAAGGCGACTGGCGGAGATATAGTGCGTATCCATGGCAAAAGGAATGAAACGGCAAGGTGGCGACCAGAGTCAGGACATCGAGGTCAGTGTCGGTGGGAAGGGGGACTACTACGTCTACGCGTTGTCCCGGCGCCCGGTGGAGGAGGGGTTCGACCTGCGGAACATCTTCTACGTGGGCAAAGGGCGGGGCAACAGGTGGAAGGCACATTTCAAGGAGACCCTGTCGGACCTCCGCCGTATGCAGGACGACCCTGATGTCGTGATGACCAGGAAGAAGGAGACGATCAGGGACCTCTACGCGGCAGACGGCGACGACCTCGACATCGAGCGCTACGCCTACCTGGTCGAGTGGGGACTGTCGGAGGACGAGGCACTGCGTACCGAGGCCCTGGTCATCAAGATGATGAGGACCTACGGCAACGACCTGACGAACCTGGTCTCCGGTCACCATGAGGCCGAGGTGCTTATGCCGGCCGGCGAGGTCCGTCGCTTCTACGCGGCGGAGAAGGAACACGTGGAGCGGTTGAGTGCCGCGGAACTGGAGGACTTCGCCCCCGGTGGCCCCCGTGCGGATGAATGCGTCTGCGTGGTGGTCAAGGGCAGCGACGACGACAAGTCCTTCTCCGAGGACGAGATCCTCGACGAGGTAGACGACAGCGGGTTCCGGATCGCCTATGTCGGTGACAAGGGGGAGGAGCCACGTCGGGGGTGGGATCCCCGGTGGCCGTGGAGCGACGACGAGGCACGTGAGCGTGCCCGCCACTACTGGACGGTGAGCCCGTCGAATGCCGCGATCCTGAAGGAGATCGGGGACGAGGGCCGTCTGCAGCTCGCGCTGGCGATCAAGGACCCGCGGGCAAAGGAGACGGTCATCCGGTATGTCTGGGACGTCGACGACACGGAGGAACCTTGGCTCTGGTACCCGTACGGCGACAGGGACGCCGGCCAGGTGGGCTTCCCGCTGGGGAGGTCGTACAACGAGTCCGAGGACCCGTGGCTCGGCAAGGCGCTCGTGCAGGGTGAGAAGGACTGGTCCATCTTCGTCAACCGGCAGTCGGGGATCTGCTACGTCAGCTTCCAGGACTGACCCGACGCCTGTCAGTCAACCCACGGCACGACAGAAAACCCCGCCTCCGGTATGGACCGGACGCGGGGCTTCGTGCTGCAGAAGGCGGGATTAACCGACGAGCTTGTTCAGCTGGGCAGCCAGGCCGGACTTCTTGTTGGCCGCGTTGTTCTTGTGGATGACACCCTTGGTGGCGGCCTTGTCGTACAGGCGGTTGGTGACGCGCAGCTGTGCGGTGGCGGCGTCCTTGTCGCCGGCGGCGACAGCGGCCTCGAACTTGCGGGTCTCGGTGCGCAGGCGGGAGCGGACAGCCTGGTTGCGCTTGCGGGCGGCCTCGTTGGTGAGGACGCGCTTCTTCTGCTGCTTGATGTTAGCCATGGGGCCTACCTCTTTCTGAACGGTGAATCGGTGATCGTTCGCCACTTCCACCCGGGTGAGCCGCACACACGGTCTCTGACAACCGACCCAAGGTCCTGCCGGTTGCGGTGTGTGCGCCGCGGGTGGTCGCGGGTCAACCCGATGAACTCTACCAGCGGGCCGCAGAAGGCCGAAATCCGGCGGGTGGGACGGTCCCGCCGCCACCTGGTGCGCTCACGGCTCGTTCAGGTCACGGGTGCGTCGGTCGTCCGCCGGCGGGTAGACCATGCGCTGCGGCATCGCGCCGGTGAGCATCGCCTCGAGTTCCGCCGCGGCGTCCATCACCGCACGCCACCGGAACTCCTTGGGCAGCCGGTCCGCCGCGCCGAGGGAACCGGAATCCGGCAGATGGGGGATCAGCCCCGCCCGGGCGAAGGCGACCATGCCCGCCGTCATCGCCTCCTGGGCCTGAACCTCCGTGAAGTGCCTGCTGGTCAGCAGATCCGGGTCGACCAGCCGGGACGGCAGCCACCAGTGGCTGGTCGTGGGCATGTCCGGCGGCCAGGGCATCGCGCTCTCCGACCAGGTGCGTGGGTCCGACCACACCTGCGGGGCATGCGCCAGGAAGATGTGGCCGAGCACCTCGGCGATGACGGCGAGGGTGTCCGCGGCGCCCGGCCCGCCCAGCTCCGGGGCCAGGCGCAGCACGTACCACGCCGAGGACGTGTCCAGGTCCACCGGCGGGACGCTGCCCGGCAGGGCGGAGTGGACGTTGAGGGTGAAGGGCCCGGTGCGTTCCACCTGCGCCGGGTCGTCCTGCATCTCTACGACCATGCCGATGCTGCGCAGGTGGCGGAGAAGGGTGGGCCAGACCTCGTCGGCGGGGACGTCAGGGGTCTCGTTCTGGCGGAAGCCGGAGTCCTCGATGTCGGCGATGAGGTCGATGTCCAGCACGTAGGTCTCCGACAGGGAGACCCGGGCGGCGCCGTCGGCAGCACGGTAGCCGTTGGAGTACGCCTCGATCTCGGGGACCAGGCGGGCGGTGCGCGCGGTGGTGGTGGCGTCGTGCCGGTAGCGGGCGCGGTAGCGGCGGAAGATCTGCATCGTCGCTTCGACGGCGTCGGCCAACGGGAGCTCGCGTTGACGCACGGCGAAGTCCAGCAGGACGGGGACGGTGAGGTGGCGTTCCCGGGCGTTGCGGAGGCTCCACATCTCGATCTCGAGGGCCTCGAAGGGGGTCATGTTCTTCGTCATCGTGTGCTCGCCTGCCTTCCTGTTTTGCAGCCGATAGTACACGTGTCTACCAGGGATCTCCCGTGCTTTTACCCTCGGCGTCCCACAGTCCGGAGCACCCGCGCCGGTGCGAGCCGAGCAGGTGCGTGTCGACCATCCCGACCGCCTCCATCAGGGCGAACATGGTGGTAGGGCCGACGAAGACGAACCCCTCCTTCTTCAATGCCTTTGACAGGGCGACGGACTCCGGTGAGGTGGTGGGCACGTCCTCGATGCGCCCGGGCACCGGCGTGCGCGCGGGACGGAAGGACCACACGAACTCCGCCAACCCGGTCCCGGGGCCGTGGCGTCCCCGCAGCCCGACGGTGGCGCGGGCGTTGGTGACGGTGGCGCGGATCTTGCGGGCGTTGCGGACGATGCGCGCGTCCTGCATCAACGCCTCGACCGTGGCGTCGTCGAACCCGGCGACGGTGTCCGGGTCGAAGTCGGCGAAGGCGTCGCGGAAGGCCGGACGTTTGCGCAGGATCGTCGCCCAGCTCAACCCGGACTGGAACGCCTCCAGGCTGATCCGCTCGAACAGGCCCTGTTCGTCGGTGACAGGCATGCCCCACTCGGTGTCGTAGTACCCGCGCAGCAGGTCCGACGCCGCCGCCCACGCCGGACGCGCCAGGCCGTCGGGCCCCGTGACCAGGGAGCTCATCCCTTCTTGCCTGTCTGGCGCAGGGTGATGTTCAGCCTGCCGTGGATCTCGAGGTCGTAGGGGCCGGTGTTGGGGTAGACCTTCGTCACGCCGTGGTAGTTGCGCCGGGCCGGTCCGCCGAACACGAAGAGGTCGCCGGAAGCCAGCCACAGGTCGGTGTAGGGCCGGTTGCGGGTCTCGGCGTTGCCGAAGCGGAACCGGCAGGTGTCGCCGATGGACAGGGACACCACCGGGGCGTCGGAGCGCTCGTCGGCGTCCCGGTGCATGCCCATCTTCGCGGTGTCGGGGTAGTGGTTCACCAGGGCGACGTCGGGCGTGTAGGACGCCGCCAGCGCGGCGTCGCCCGTGGTTTCCGCGACGGCGCGGCGCCCGAGGTCGACCAGCCAGTCCGGCACGGGGAGGACGGGGGCGTTGTTGACGTCCACGGCGCGGCGCGTGTAGCGCCCCGGCGTCCAATGCCAGCCGAGGCAGAGCATCGACACGCTCATCGGGTGGCCGTGGATCACCGGCGAGTGCGGCGGGACGGGGCCCTTCGCCCAGGCGGCGTACTGGGCGACGATCCAGCGCTGTTGGGCGATGTCGAGCCAGGCGGAGCGGTGGTGGGCGCCGTCGGGCAGGTCGGAGGCGGGGGAGTGCAGGTCGAACAGTGTGGGTTGGTCAGTCATTCTGTCTCTGGTTGTGGCGGGAGGGTGGCGGGGTCTCAGGACCAGCCGTAGTTGCGGCGCAGGACGTTGGCGAGGCGTTCGTACCGGCGCTCCGGCATGGACACGCCGCGGCGTTGGATGGAGGCCTCGGGGATCTCGATGATGCGGTCGGTGCGGGCCCAGCACTCGTTGCCGCGCGGGTCCCACAGGCCGGCGCCGATGGCGACCCAGTTGTCGTCCTCGGCGTGCTCCGGGTTCGAGCTGACGAGCATGCCGAGCAGGGTGTGGCGGTTGCGTCCGACGACCACGCACGCGCGCAGCTCCGGGGTGGACTCGCGGTTGGGCAGGACGTGGTACCAGACGACCTCGCCGGGATCGGCTTGCCCGTCCATGTCCGGGGCGTAGATCACCGGACGGGCGTGGTCCTCGGTGGGGGTGGTGACGGTGACGGCCCGGACGGCGGTCTCGGTGTGCGCGGACTGGTCGAGGCCCAGGTTGGCGTGGAGCTCGGCGAGGCCGGCGTCCAGGTTGCCGCGGTGGTGGAAGTAGCGCTCGAGTATTCGGCGCAGCGGATTCCGTACGGCGTTCATGGTGACCACTCTAGCCTGGCGCCCGGACACGAAAAGGAGACGGTGGTTGTGGCGGTGTCGGGCGTCACACGTCCTGGCGCGGTCGCCAGAGATCGGAGAGCACGCGGGCGACCGCGTCGGGGTCCACGCCCGCGGCAGTGAGCCTGGCCCGGACGTCCTCCTCCGCATCGGAGATGTCGGCCTTCATGTCCGTGTGCTGCGTGCGCCCGAGTGGGCTGAGGAAGACCAGCACCTGCCGACGGTCCGCGAGACCCACCTCCCGGAACACCAGCGAACGGCTGACGAGTTTGTCGACCGCGCGGGTCAGCGTCGCTCCCGAACTCAACGCGTGCTCGGCGATCTGTGACATGGAGAGTCCGTCGCCGCCTGCGAGTGCGTCGAGGATGAGCCAGTCGTCGGCGTTCAGTCCGTGGCGGGCGCCGATATCGTTCACCACGGAGACGCATCGCCTGTTACCGTGGAGCAGAGTTTCCACGACAAAAGGTCGCTTCGTCCGCCCGGGTGCCTGCCCGGCAGGTGCCGCGCCGGTGGACGGGTCTTCGTTGAACGCGCTCACGGTGGACACCTGTCTCCCCGATCCTTATGTCTTCCACTTCTTATGGGAGGAATACTACGTGACCGTGCGAGGATTCGGTGCTTCCGCTCATACAGGTAGATCGGCGGTCTACCGGATCGGTATCGTCATCCCCCTGCAGGGCGCCGGCGGAATCTTCGGTCCGTCCTGCATGACGGTATGTGAACTGGCGAAGCAGGAGCTCAACGCGGGGCACGGAGTGGGTGGACGGGAAGTCGAGCTCGTCTACATCGACGGAGGGCAGGCCCCACGGGACGTGGTGGCCGAGGTGGTGTCCCTGGTCGACCGTGGGATGGTCGACGCCGTCACCGGCTGGCACATTTCCCCGATCCGCAGGATGCTCGGGCCGGCACTGCGCGGGCGGATACCGTACGTGTACACGTCCCTGTTCGAGGGAGGGGACACGACCCGAGGGGTCTACTGCACCGGTGAAGTTCCTGAGCAGCAGATCTTTCCCGCCCTGAGATGGCTCAGGGATGTCGCCGGCCTGCGCCGGTGGCACCTCGTCGGCGCCCGGTACGTGTGGCCGTTGCGCTCAGCGGCGAAGATCCGGGGTGCGGCGGCGGCACTGGACATCGAGATCGTCGGGATGGATTTCGTGAAGATGGGTGACGGTGCACAGCCGGGGCTCACCCGGGCTGTCAGTGCGTCCGGCTGTGACGCGGTCCTGATGCTGTTCGTGGGGCAGGACGCGGTGGACTTCAACCGTTCCTTCGCCGCAGCCGGACTGGACACCACGATCACCCGCTACAGCCCGCTGATGGAGGAGAATATGCTGCTGGCCAGTGGTGCCGGGGCGACGTCGAACTTGTTCGTCTCCGCCTCCTTCTTCCGGAGCCTGGCCAGCAGGGAGTCCCTTGACTTCGTGGGACGTTACGTCGAGGCGCACGGGCCCGTGGCGCCGGCCCTGAACAACATGGCGGAGTCCTGCTATCAAGGGATCCAGACGTTGGCCGAGCTCGCCCGCCGGGCAGACGGTATCACCGTCGCTGATTTCGACATGGCCATCGACGGGCTCAGTTTCGATGGTCCCCGTGGGCCGGTGCAGTTCGCGGGAAACCAGGCGACACAGCAGATCAACCTGGCCATGGCCGACGTCTTCGACTTCGAGGTACTGACCTCATTCCCCCCAGGGCAGAAATGAGATGGCGGCGACGGGTCCGACGACTGCCAGGGGAGCGAGCACGAGACCCACGTAGATGAAAGTCCGCCATGGAACGGGGATCGCCGCCCGTCGTAGTTGATCCGCCCAGAGCACAGTGGCCAACGATGCCCACGGAGTGATGACCGGTCCGGCGTTGACGCCAACCAGGAGCGACATGAGGCTGGCCGCTGTGCCTGCAGCGGGTTCCAGGGCGAGGTACGCGGGGATGTTGTTCACGATGTTCGACAGAATTCCGCCAGCGGCAGACACCGACATCAGTTCCATGAACGAGGAGCCGAAACCCGGTGCCGGGGTTGCGGTCTGGAAGGCGTCCCTCACCAGTGCGTCCGCCCCAGTGGAGTGTATGGAGGCGGCGACGGTCGACAGCACCGTGATCAACGCCAGGGACGACCACGGAACCAACGCGGAGGTCAGCGACCTCCGGTGGACAGGGTGCCGCAGGAAAAGCGCGATGAGAGCCCCCGCCGCGACTGTACTGCTCAACCAGAACGGTACCGGGGACGCCAGCAGCGGCAGCAGCAGAACCAGTACGACGAGGGACGCCCGTAGCACCGGGGACGTTGTTCCGGCGACGGAGTCCGTCGTGGTCGGAGAGGGATCTGCGGACATCCTGAGGGCGATGGCTGACGCAGCCAGCGCAAGGACCAGGGCGACCGTCGCAGGTACCCATGACAGAGCCATGTAATGGGACTGGCTGTCGATGACGTCCCCCGACACCGCCAGCAGATTGGTCAGGTTGGAGACAGGTAACAGCAGCGAGCCAAGGTTCGCCACCCACACCACACCGAGCGCCAGGGCAGTGACATTGACACCGGTATGGCGGGCCAGGGCGATAACGAGCGGGGTGATCAACAGGACGGTCGTGTCCAGGGAGAGGAAGATGGTGGACACCACTGCCAGCGACATGGACACCGCCCATGTCCACCAACGCCTCGCGGTGGGCCCCAGGGCACCGGCCCTGACGGTCACCCGGCGGGTGACCGCGGTGAACACCCCGGCGTCGGCAGCGAGGTTGACCACCACGGACATGGCTGTTACGAAGACGAGGATCGGCGCGAGACGGGCAGCGAGGAACACCGCCGCCTGCGGGTCCCTCCACACAAGGTGGACCGCAGCGGCGGTGATCACTGCTCCGGCGGCGAGCCACCCTGTCCGCTGCATCAGCCGGGGGATCCAGGGGCGGCGGAAAGGACGTGCTCACCACCGGGACGATCCTTGGCACCGGCCCGTGGCCGCCGGCGGGGCGTGAGCGACAGCGAGCCGTAGGCGATGACGCCCAGGAGCTGAGCGGCCGCTACGGCCCACACCGGAGTACGGTCCCAGGCGCCGTCGATCATGAGGAGCCCCGGCAGCGTCGCACTGGTCACCGCCAGCCAGATCGACAGCACACCGGCTGCACGACCCAGGTGCGCACGGTCAGTGAGCAACGCCAGCGCGAACGCGAAGAACAGGACGGTCCACGCCAACCAGAGCCAGCCCATCCTCACGGCCTCGTACATATTCACGGCGGCCAGGACGGCGGCGACCAGCGCCGACCATCCACAGTAGACGCCGAGACTGCGGCCGTCGGTCCGCAACAGGGACTGACCTGCCACTCCCAGGTACGTGAAGCTGAAGAGCACGAACCCAGCCGCCGAGTACAGCGGAATCCTCGTCTGCCCCGTGAGACCCCCGGCCTCGACGACGCTGGCAGCGGCGGCGGCGAGTAGCAGGGCCCCGACAAGGACATTCGCCGGTACCCCTGCTCGACCATCGAGCAGGCCGCAGAACGTCAGCCCGTTGATGAGCAGTACGGCGCCCACGAAAAGTAGTGCGACACTGGTCATGGTCAGCCTCCGAGAAGAGGGTGGACGTCAGGCCCCGGTGGGGGCACGACGTCCTTCCATCGGGTCGGAGGCTTCGACCTGCGCAGCGACGCGGAAGAGCGTTTCCTCGTCGAAAGCGCGACCGATGAGCTGCATCCCGACAGGGAGCCCTTCATTCAGCCCGGCGGGCACCGTGAGCGCGGGAAGTCCGGTGAGGTTGCTGGGGCCGGTGAACCGGATGAAGTTGTCGATGAGGTCGACATCCTTGCCATTGAGATCGGCAACGGATGAGCCGATGTCCGGGGGCATCACCGGGAGGGTGGGGGCGATGATCACGTCGACGTCCTGCAACGCCGCCGCGAAGTCCTGTTTGATCGCGCGCCGTAGCTGTTGTGCCTGCAGGTAGTCGACGGAGGAGAACAACTCGCCGAGCTCGAACAGGAAGAGGATGTCCTCGCCGAAGTCTTCCGGCCGGTCGACGACATCCTTGTGGTGGATCGCCGAGGCTTCGGAGAGGCTCGTCGCCAGTTCCGTCCACTCGGAGTGGGCGAGGGCCGGAATGGAGACCTTCTTCACCGTTGCGCCCCGTTCTTCCAGTGCCGCGATCTGTGCGCGGACCAGCGATTCCACGGTGGAGTCGACATTGTGGAAGAAGTAGTCCTCCTCCACTCCGATGACGAGTCCTTCCACGCCTTGCCCGAGGGAAGCGCTGTAGTCTCCCACCGGGACGTCCACGGAGGTGGGGTCCCGGTGGTCGAACCCGGCGATCGCCTGGAGTACGGCGGCGGCGTCCGCCACGCTCTTCGACATGGGTCCGATGTGGTCGAGGGTCCAGGCCAGCGGGAAGCAGCCGTACTTGGCGACCCGCCCGTGCGTCGGCTTCAGTCCGACGAGCCCGCATGCGGAGGAGGGGATACGGATCGAACCGGCCGTGTCGGTGCCCAGCGTGCTGAAGGACATGTCGGAGGCCACGGCAGCACCCGACCCGCCGGAGGAGCCACCGGGGACCTTGTCCAGGTTCCACGGGTTGTGCACCGCACCGAAGTGGGGGCTGTTGTTGTCGATCCCCCAGGCGTATTCGTGCATGTTGAGTTTCCCGGTGATCACGACCCCGGCTTCGCGCAGTTTGGTGACGACGGTGGCGTCGTCGTCGGAGACGAAGTCCTGGTGGATTCTGGAGGCCATCGTGGTGACCTCGCCGGCGAGGTAGAGGTTGTCCTTGATGGCCATGGGGACACCATGCAGCGGCCCGCGGTGGTTGCCGGATTCGATCTCTTCGTCCGCCCGGGCAGCTTCGGCGAGTGCGAGGTCGTCGCGGAAGCTGATGTAGGCGTTGACGGTGTCGTTGAGGCTGTGCGCGTGGTCGAGGAGAGCTTGTGTGGCTTCCACGGAGGTGACCTGGCGAGTCCGGATGAGTTCGCCGATCTCGGTGGCGGTCTTCTTCAACAGTGACTGCGTGGTGGTGTTACTCATTGTGGTCGCCTCCCGGGATATTGCGCAGCGCGATGTCGGCGTCGTCGAGGCCGACGGTGGTGTAGTCGGGCTTGAGTTCCTGGATCTCGGCCCACTTGGCTTCGAGCTTGTCGAGGTGTTCGGCCGTGGGATTGACTCCCTTGGCTGCGAGAACACTCTGGATGGACGGGGTCATGGTCTACCTCCATGGGAGAGCTGACGTATGAAAATGTTTCAGATGAAACTAATTGGCAGCGTACGTGGCCTGGGTCACACCCGCAATGGAGCTACCTGCTTTTGGGGGTAATATGATCGGTGTTGTCGCTGGTGAGGGGCTTGAGGTGTGCGAGCGTCGCGTGGGGCGACCCTTGCATATCCAGTGGAAACAGTTGCGAGGGGCCCGTACCCTGGTTGCATGGCAGATGGCCTGAAAGCCGCGGGCGGGACGAGTCGTGGTGTCGGCTGAGGCTCGGACGTCGTATCGGACGAATCAACAGGTTCTGATGCGGCGATGCAGGACCCCTCGGACGGGGAACTGCCCGTTGTGGGTGGGAACGTTGTATGACCGGCTCGTATGCCCAAGGCTTCGCAGGACGCGTTCGTTAACTCGTGCGCGTAGGCGAAGTGGCATCCGTAGATGGCTGCTCTCGAGTGCTTCCTTCCGTCCGAGCCTTGCGCTCAGCGTACGTCGACTCTGGTCGGCCTATACGACTCCAACTCACGCCCCACGGCACGGTAGACTCGGCCTGATATCTTCCTGCCGCGGCGATCCACGGCGGGACCATGCACCACCAGGAGGACGACACCCATGGCCCCCAAGCAGAAGAACTACGCCCGCGAGACGTTCACTGACCCCTCGCGGATCCGGAACTTCTGCATCATCGCGCACATCGACCACGGCAAGTCCACCCTGGCCGACCGCATCCTGCAGATGTCGGGGGTCATCGACGACCGTGACATGCGCGACCAGTACCTCGACAACATGGACATCGAGCGCGAGCGCGGGATCACGATCAAGGCGCAGAACGTCCGGCTGCCGTGGGTGCCGAGGAACGGTGCGCACAAGGACGAGGAGCTGGTGCTCCACTTGATCGACACGCCCGGCCACGTGGACTTCACCTACGAAGTCTCCCGTGCGCTGGAGGCGTGTGAGGGGGCGATCCTGCTGGTCGACGCCGCACAGGGCATTGAGGCGCAGACGCTGGCGAACCTGTACCTGGCGATGGAGAAGGACCTGGAGATCATCCCGGTCCTCAACAAGATCGACCTGCCGGCCGCGGACCCGGACAAGTACTCCCTGGAGATTGCGAACATCATTGGCTGCGAGCCGGAGGACGTCATGCGTATCTCGGCGAAGACCGGTGAGGGCATCCCGGACATGATCGACAAGGTCTGTGAGCTCGTCCCTGCCCCAGAGGGCGATCAGGACGCACCGGCCCGCGCACTGATCTTCGACTCGGTCTACGACATCTTCCGTGGCGTGGTTACCTACATCCGCATGATGGACGGCACCCTGGAGCCGCGACAGAAGATCGAGATGATGTCCACCGGTGCCACGCATGAGGCGCAGGAGGTCGGCATCATCTCCCCGCAGCCGGAAAAGTCGAAGGGCCTGGGTGTGGGTGAGGTGGGCTACATCATCACCGGCGCGAAGGACGTCCGCCAATCGAAGGTGGGTGACACGGTCACCTGGGCAGTCAACGGCGCTGACGAGCCGCTGACGGGATACCGCGAGCCGACGCCGATGGTGTACTCGGGTCTGTTCCCGATCTCGGCGAACCAGTACCCGGAGTTGCGTGAGGCGATCGAGAAGCTGCAGTTGAACGACGCGTCCCTGACGTTTGAGCCGGAGACGTCGACGGCGCTGGGCTTCGGTTTCCGCTGCGGATTCCTGGGCCTGCTGCACATGGAGATCACGCGTGACCGTCTGGAGCGCGAGTTCGACCTGGACCTGATCTCCACCGCACCGTCGGTGGTCTACCGTGTGGTGGGGGAGGACGGGACGGAGCTGCATGTCCAGAACCCGTCTGACTGGCCCGAAGGCAAGCTGCGTGAGGTCTACGAGCCGATGGTGGATCTGACAGTGATCGTGCCGGAGGAGTTCCTGGGCGGGACGATGGAGCTGTGCCAGTCGAAGCGTGGGCAGATGAAGAACATGGACTTCCTGTCGACGGACCGTGTGGAGCTGCGTTACCGGATGCCGCTCGGTGAGATCGTGTTCGACTTCTTCGACATGCTGAAGTCCCGGACGAAGGGGTATGCCTCGCTGAACTACGAGGAGAACGGCGAGCAGGAGGCTGACCTGGTGAAGGTGGACATCCTGCTGCAGGGTGAGCCGGTGGATGCGTTCAGCGCGATCGTGCACCGAGATCACGCTCTGCACTACGGCAACAAGATGACGAAGAAGCTCAAGGAGCTGATCCCTCGTCAGCAGTTCGAGGTACCGGTGCAGGCAGCGATCGGTTCGAAGATCATCGCGCGTGAGAATATCCGCGCTTTGCGCAAGGACGTGCTTTCCAAGTGCTACGGTGGCGACATCTCACGTAAGAAGAAGCTGCTGGAGAAGCAGAAAGAAGGCAAGAAGCGCATGAAGTCCATCGGGTCGGTGTCCGTCCCTCAGGAAGCGTTTGTTGCAGCGCTGTCAACGGATGAAGGGTAATTTAATTTAAATGACGAACAAATGGACCTTTGTTCTGGCCGAGTATGTCATCCATGGACATCTTGAAGAAGAAGAAGATTTTAACTACCTCGCCATGATGGAAAAAATTTCTACTGTTCCGGCACAGAGTAGGGTTATTGATCAGAAGGACTCTCAGGGGAGAGTAAACCGATCGGTTATGATTGAAAATATTACTAGAGGAGAGAACGTTTGGCTAATGGAATACGTTCAAGTTGACGGCGTTGACAACGTTGAAGTGTGGAACCCGCGTGTTGGATACACTACGGAATCCATTGACCTTCCTGGACAAGTAGCAAAACGAGGCTGGCTGTTAATAGATCCTCGAAAAAGAAGAATATACCACAGTCGCTCCAAGAATAAAATACCGCTTTCGGAGATGATGAACTACCTAGAGGAGGTTGCGAGGGGGCAGTATAAGCAAGGGCTCACCATTGACTATACGCCAGCCATAGACGAATCATTCATGCAATCAATACTCGCGTACGATATTATCCGAAAGGTCAATATCACAATATCGGAGCCGAATTACGACTGGGCCGACGCGAATGATCTGAAAGCGCAAGCCCAGCCGTCGGATGCGTCGCGGGTGGGCGTCGAATATGAGGCTGCTCCTGGAGGGACGTTGAATCATACAGCTGGAGTGCTTCCTTCACTCGAAGAAGAGTTAAACAAGGAAACACCCTCAGTTTCCGGAATTAAGGCAGAGGTTAGGAATGAGGGAGATTCCGGTACGACAACTCTCAATGATAGGAACAGTAGAAAGAAGAGGATTGTTTCAACTTCGGTTAGCGGTATCGGAGTCGATCTTCTTAGGGTCGCTGAAAAGATAATTAAGAAGGGTGAATGAGTTTTACATGGGCTAGGCGAGATATTAGGTTACGGGGAGGGTAATAGTGAATATCGGTACCGCGCTGGGAACCGCGCTGGGAAAGTGCTTTTCGTCACCGAATGGGTTTTTCTCAAGTGAAGTGTTGCCGAGGAGATCTCTACTCTTTCTGCGAGATCGCCATATCCGCATTGGCTTATTTCTGGGGGCTTTGCTCGCAGTATTGCTGATGTTATTTTCTAGAGGTGGAAATCTCGACGTAGCGCGGGCTTCTGATACGGCCAAAGATTTCTTTCAGGTGTCGGTACCCACTACTTTTACTGCGGCTGCTATTATTCTTTCCGTCGTAGGGGCGCGTTTGCTGAAGGTCCTATCCCAGCCCAGTGAAAATCATTTGAAGAATAGACCAAGCAAGTTTGATGAGTTAGCTTTTGCTATGCTATGGGCGGTCACTTGCAATGTGCTAAGTTTCTTCACTTTTTTAGTTTTCTCTACCTCTTTCAATGAGTCTTTGCGTTTCTCAATGATTAGCTGGTTCAGTTTAGACTTCCTTGCCGTTCTCTTTTCTTGCGTGCTCGTTACGGTATCATTTTCGATGTTGATGAATATGGTTGATGTGGTTATGCAGGTGGCAAAGTATGCACTGAAGGTTGAAATGGACAAGTAGGCTAGTTTGTTTTAGATCGACTGTATGCGCCTAGTGAATCGTGACTGAACACCATAGAGCGGAAATAAGGGCTTGGTCCAAGATGCGGGTCGGAGCTTGCCGAATGGCTATGGCTCGTAGCCCTTCGATGAGAGACACCTGCGCTGGGAATGCCGACGAGTCTAGTTGTAACCAGTGCACCACCGGAACGTTTCCCCGGCGGCACCCCAACTGGTTGTCAAACGTCTCGTCGTCCTAGAAAACCCCGGCTTGAGAGCAGTGCTGAGCGACTCGGGCTAGGTGTACCCGGTCAGGAGGTTGGTTCCAGTCGACTTATCGGTTGGAGGCCCCTCAGGGCTGAGTGGCAGCGCCCAGTGTTGTAGAACTCGAGCCAGGGCGTAAGCGCTTGTGTGCGTTCCGAGTTCGTGGCGTAGGGGGCGCCGGTGCGCCCACTCGGTTTGCAAGGTCCGGTTGAAGCGTTCGACTTTTCCATTCTGCCAAGGGCAGTGCGGACGTATGAACCTTTGCCTGATCCCGTGATCGGCGCAGACCTGACGCAGCGAGTACCGGTACACCCACGCGTTATCAGTGATCAGACGCTCGATCCGGGTGATCCCGTGCTCGGCGAAGTACGCGCTCGCACGCTCCAAGAACGCCGCGCAGGTCATACCCTTCTCGTCGGGGAGCACCGCGGAGTACGCGAGCCGCGAATGGTCATCGACCAGAGAGTGCACGTAGTCTTAACCGACCGGTCGCGTGCGTTGGTAGGTCTGTTCTCGCCGTGATCTGCCGTGCGATTTCCAGCCACCGCCATCAGGGATGCGACCGAGTTTCTTCACGTCCATGTGGACCAGCTCCCCGGGCCGGTCGCGCTCGTATCGGATCGCGGTGGTCTTGGATGCGCGGATCGGTTCCCCAGTCATCGGATCGAGATGAGCCAGGTGCGGTATGCCGTGCCGGGCGAGGATCCGCGATGCCGTTCGAGGCGACACTCCCACGCGACGGGCGATCTCGTCACGATTCACACGTTCATCGCCCCGAAGCTGGATGACCGATTGTTCGAGGTGCACCGATGTTCGTAAGGGCGAGGTACGGGGTCTTGAAGAACGATCCTCCAAACCTGCCAGGCCCTCGACCCTGTAGCGGCTGATCCAGCGTGCCACGTACCGCCGGGAGATTCCCATTGCGGCAGCGATGTGGGCCTGTTTCCAACCCTGCTGGTGGCGTTCGATGATCAGTCGCCTACAGGCGGGGGTCAGTCTGGCATTACGGGCTCTTCGCGATTCACAGTGCGTTGATCTGGTCCTTCAGCTGTCCCGAATGGAACAGTGACCTCAAGATGTAGTGGTCAAGATTTCGGAACCCCAATGCGATACCGCGCAGGTGCTCCAGTCTCCCGTTGACCGCCTCGACGGGCCCGTCCGACGCTCCGACGTCGGAATACGCCAGGATGTCAGCCCGACGGCGCCACAATGTACGCCCGAACTGCGCCAGCTCCTCCAACCCCTTCGGGAGTCCTTTACGCAGCGTGTCGATCAACTCGGCCATCAACTTGTTGCCCCGTGACTTGTCCGGGACACCGTACGCGGCAATGACATCCTGGTAGAAACCGCCTCGCAGGTTCCGAAGGTTCAACCGAGGCCTCGTCGGCACCGTCCTCCGTAGTCGCTGAGTCCTCCACCTTCTTCTCCCGCCGACCGATCATGAACGAGGCGGCGTAGGTCACCAGGACCGCGGCAACCAGTCCGATGATGATGGCCGTTTGACCGCCACCCTGGTTGAGGTAGCCCAGGAACAGACCAGTCACGCCGAAGTCCGCGTCGGAGAACGTCGAGTCCGACAGTCCCACGTCGCCGAGGACGGGCAGCAGCTACAGTGGCAGGAATGTGATGGCCAGGCCGTTGACGAAGGCGCCGAGCACCGCGCCGCGCCGTCCACCGACACCGTTGCCGATCACGCCGGAGGCACCACCGGTCATGAAGTGTGCGATCACGCCCGGGACCACGATCGTCGTCCCTGCCATCGCCATGATGCCCATGCCCAGCAGGCCTCTGACGAAACTCGACAGGAAACCGATGAGCACCGCATTCGGTGCGAAGGTGAAGGTGATCGGGACGTCCAGTGCTGGCTTGGCGTCCTTTACCAGGCGCTCACTGATGCCCTTGAACGCCGGGACGATCTCGCCCAGCACCACGCGCACGCCGGCGAGGATGATGAAGACACCGGCGGAGAATGTCGCGCTCTGTATCGGGCCAGCTCGTTGATTCAGACCTTGATTGGGTTTCAACGGGCGCCTATTTGCTACGTGACGCCATCAGAGGCGGTTGTCACGCATCGACGAAGACGCAGCTTGGCCTCTGGGACGTCCTGCCGCCCGACCCTTACCCCTCCGCGCCTCAGGCTCCCGCGATCTCCCGGAGTAAACTACCCTCCCATGACTGATTCACCTGCTTATCTAGTTGGGGTGTTGGCGGTCTCGATCATCCTGCTGATCTTCCTGATCAACTGGCGGACGAAACTGCACCCCTTCCTCGCCCTGACCGTGGTCTCCTTCGTCGCGGCCGTCGGTGCCGGCCTGCCCATGGCCGACATCCCGGAGACCCTCATCGACGGTGCCGGTGGGACGCTGGGGGAGACCGGCCTGGTGGTCTTCCTCGGAGCTATGCTGGGACGCCTGCTCGCCGACTCCGGTGCCGTCGGACGCATCGCCGACCTCGTCGTCGACCACAGCTCCCCGCGCACCGCTCCCTGGGTGATGACCGCGGTGGCCTTCCTCATCGGCATCCCGATGTTCTTCGAGGTCGGCCTCGTCGTCCTCATGCCCGTCATCTACGGTGTCGCACTACGCCTCGACGTCGCCGCCGGTCGTCCGAAGACGTGGTACCTGAAGATCCTCATCCCCGCGATCGCTGCGCTGAGCTGCCTGCACGGAATGCTCCCGCCACACCCGGGGCCGACCATCGCCGTCAACGGTCTGGACGCGAATATCGGCTTGACCATCGGTTTGGGTCTGCTGTGCGCCGTCCCCGCCGTCATCCTGTCCGGCCCGGTCTACGCACACCTCATCGCCCCGCGCATCTCCCTGGAACCGGAGGACAAGCTGGTGCGGCAGTACACCGGCACCACCGTGGAACAGATGCAGATCGCCGCCCGTACCGCCACGCCGGACGCCACGTCCGGCGCCGTGGACACCGCCGAACCCGACGCCGCACCCCGGACGGGGACGGAGTCCGGCCACGTCCTGCGCCCGGTCCCGACCTGGCTGGCGTTCGTGTGCGTCCTGGTACCGGTCGTCCTCATGCTCTTCGAGACCGTGGTCGACCTCGTCGCCCCGGAATCGGCGCTGAAGACCCCGGCCGCCTTCCTCGGTGAACCGGTGATCGCGATGTTCGTCGGCGTGCTCTTCGCCGCGGTCGTCCTGTCGGCCTCGGCGAAGATGAGCGGCGCGGACGTCAAGGCGTCCTTCGGCAGCTCCCTGGGCTCGGTCGCCGGGGTGGCGTTGATCATCGCCGGCGGCGGCATGTTCAACTCCGTGCTGAAGACCTCCGACATCAACGACGCCATCGTGGACGTGGTCTCCGGCTTCGACATGAACCTGATCCTGCTCGGCTGGCTGATCGGGCTGACCCTGTCGTTCTGCACCGGGTCGGCGACGGTCGGCATCGTCAGCGCGACCGGGATCCTCGCCCCACTCGTGGCCGGCATGCCGCCGGCGTACGTGTCCCTGGTGGTCATCGCCATCGGGTCAGGTTCGGTCGGGCTGAACTGGGTGAACCACGCCGGTTTCTGGTTCGTCAAGGAGTCCTTCGGGATGACCCTGGGCCAGGCCACCAAAACCCACATGACCGTGCAGACCCTGGTGTCGGTCTTCGGCCTGCTGATGGCGCTGCTGGTCTCCGTCTTCGTGTAAGAGCGGGCGCGGGCACCCTCAGCAGCGCCGGACCTGCACGGCGACGCCCCCGTCGTCGTACTCGAAGACGTTCGTGGTGACATGCAGCAGCGTGTCCGGCACCGGCATGACCGCCTCGGTCGGGACGCCGTCGACCATGCGCATCTGGCGCGGTAGGGCCTCGACGAGCATGTCGACGACTGGCCTGAACACCTGTTCGTGGACCCGGGGATCGGCCAGCAGGTCCGCACGTACGACTCCACGCAATGGTTCCTCGATGAACTCGACGTCCAGCACCATCGACTCGGGGACGGGCGTCCACAGGGAGGCGGCGAAGTCCGTCGGCGCCAGGGCCTGGAGGACGGCGTACCGGTCCTCTTCCGTACCCGTCAGCGCGTAGAGCCGTCCGGCGACGCGTTGGACGAGCCCGGTCACGGGGGAGACGTAGGCCCAGAAGTTGGCGCAGAGTTCGGTGGGGTCAGTGGTCATCGGGGCCTCCCGGGGTTGTGCGTTGTCACGGTTCACCGACACCGTACGACGGTCGCCGGACATCCCCGGGCACACCGGACCGCACCGTCGAACACCTGTGTGGCGCTGCGGGCTGAGCGCCGGTCCCGTCGGGTCAGTCAGGCCAGTCAGGTCAATCCCGACGGAAGGTGACCGCCTTGAAGTCCTCGGTCTGCCTCCGGATTCCGGTCTCGGCGGGGAAGCGCTCGATTGACGACGCACCGTAGAAGCCGACGATGCCGTCGGTGTGGTCCAGGATGTACTGCGCGTCCGACGGTTCGGCGATCGGCCCACCGTGGCACAGACACAGGATGTCCGGGTTCACCGACCGCGCGGCGTCGGCCAGTTCCTGCACTTTCACCGCGGCGTCGCTGAGGCTCATCGCGGTCTGCGCGCCGATCGTCCCCGACGTCGTCAGGCCCATGTGCGGCACCAGGATGTCGGCACCCGCCCGCGCCATGTCCCTGGCCTGCTCTGTGTCGAAGACGTACGGGGAGGTGATCAGGTCCAGCTCGTGGGCGGCCTTGACCATGTCGACCTCCAGCCCGTAGCTCATGCCGGTCTCCTCGAGGTTGGCACGGAACGTGCCGTCGATCAGGCCGACCGTGGGGAAGTTCTGTACACCGGCGAAGCCGGCGTCCTTGACCTGCTGCAGGAACCGCGGCATCGAGCGGAACGGGTCGGTGCCGTTCACCCCGGCGAGCACCGGGGTGTGCCGGACCACGGGCAGGACCTCGCGGGCCATGTCCATGACGATCTCGTTGGCGTCGCCGTAGGCCAGCAGGCCGGACAGCGAGCCACGTCCGGCCATGCGGAACCGTCCGGAGTTGTAGATGACCAGCAGGTCGATGCCGCCGGCCTCGGCAGACTTCGCGGTGATGCCGGTGCCGGCACCACCGCCGATGATCGGTGTTCCTGCGGCGACCTGGTGACGGAACCGGTCGAGGATCTCCTGGCGTGACATGGTGTTCTCCTTCGTGTCTGTGGGGGACTGTGTGCCGGTGCCCGGCATACTCTGTCAGTTTCCGGTGATGCGGCGGTGCAGGGCCTCGGCCATCGTTCGGCCGAAGCCGGCGTCGTTGACGGCCAGGTCGAGTTCCCGGACGGCCACCGGGGTGCCGTCCAGTCCGTCGCGCAGGGCGGTGAACAGGGCGTCGTCGGCGGTCGCGTCGCGGAACGCCTGTCCGTCCACGTCGATACCGCTGACCCCGCGCAGGGGCAGGAACAGTTCGGCGGGGCCGGTGGCCGCGGCGAGTTTCGAGGCGATCCGGCGGCCGAGCTCGGCCATCTCGTCGGCCGAGGTACGCATCAGCGTGACGGTGGGGTTGTGGACGTGGAGGGTGCGGTCGTCGAACGCGGACGGTACGGTGCCGCGCGGTCCGAAGTTCACCATGTCCAGCGCCCCGACGCTCACGACCTGGGGGACACCGGCCGCACCGGCGGCCTCCAGCCTGTCCGGGCCGGCACTGAGCACACCGCCGACTAGGTCGTCGGCGAGCTCGGTGGTGGTCAGGTCGCAGACCCCGGCGAGGAAACCGGAGGAGACCAGCTTCTCCATCGCCCGCCCGCCGGCACCGGTGGCGTGGAACACCAGCACCTCGTACCCCAGGTCGGTGAGCGTGGCCCGCGCCTCGTCGGCGGCCGGGGTGGTCAGCCCGAACATCGTCACGCCGACCAGTGGCCGGTGGTCCTCGGTGGGGGCGGTTAGCCGGGTACCGTAGGCCGCCGCCATGCCGGCGATGGCCGCGCACGCGTTGCCGAGCACCATCGTCGACACCGAGTTGATCCCGGCGATGTCCACGACGGAATACATCAGGGTCACGTCGGACTCACCGACGTACGGGGCGACATCCCCCGAGGCCATGGTGGAGACCAGCAGCTTCGGGAACCCGACCGGGAGGGCCTGCATGGCGGGTGCGGCGACGGAGGAGCCGCTGGACCCGCCGATCGACAGGAACCCCTGGATCCGTCCGGCCGCCGCCAGGTCCGCGACGACGACGGCGGCACCACGCCCCATCACGTCCATCATCTCCCCGCGGTCGCGCCGGGCACGCAGCGCGGCGGCGTCCTCCCCGGCCGCGGCGATGACCTCGTCGGAGGTCACGTCGGCGCCGATCCCGCCGGCCCCGGCGTCCACACCGTCCCCGCCGGACGGGAAGGACCCGACGTCGATGACGACCACCTCCGTCCCGTGCTCGTGCAGCCGCGCGCGCAGCCAGCTGAACTCCTCCTGTTTCGTGTCGAGGGTCCCCAGCAGGGCGACAGTGGTCATGGTGTGCTCCTTCATGGTCGGTTCCCCTGACCGTAGGTGTGCTTCGGCTCACGCCGCTGTGCCAATTCCGGGGCAATGGTCCATTCCGCCGGCTGGGGGACGATACTGGGAGCCATGGCACCCAGGATGGACGCGGCGGAACTCAGCCGTATGCTCGGTGACTGGGCCCGCCCCGGCACCCGGCTCCCGGACGCTCTGGCGGCGGCGCTGCTCGAACTCATCGACGCCGGCTTCGCCCCGGCGGGCAGCGTCCTGCCGTCCCAGCGGGACTGTGCCGCCGCCCTCGGGGTCTCGCGCGGCACCGTCGCCGTGGCTTTCGCCGACCTGGAGGCCCGCGGCTACCTGGCGTCCGCCGTGGGGTCGGGGACCAGGATCCGCTCGGGGAGGGCGCTGGCGGCGACCGACGGGCGGCTGTTCTCCTTCACCGGCACCGCCCCCGGCGTCATCGACCTGTCGACCGGGGCACTCCCGGCCTCCGGGGTGGTGCGCGACCTGCTGGGCGCCGGGCCGGTGGGCCTGTCCGGGATCGGGGACTACCTGGACACCGACGGGTACTTCCCGGCCGGCCTACCGGTACTGCGGCAGGCGGTCGCCGACCGGCTGACCCGCGACGGCATCCCTACCGTCCCCCAGCAGGTCCTGGTCACCAACGGTGCACAGCAGGCGACGTTCCTCGCGATGCGCAGCCTGGTATCCCCCGGCGACACGGTGGCGGTCGAGGACCCCACCTACCGCGGTGGACTGGGTGCGCTACGGCTCCTCGGGGCGCAGGTGCAGGGAATCCCGGTCGGACGGGACGGCCTGGACACTGCCTTGCTGGGACGTGCCGTGGCGCGGCACCCAGCGATGCTCTACTGCCAGACCGGGGTCCACAACCCCACGGGGACCACGATGACCGACGCGGTCCGCCGGGAGATCGGCACGGTCACCGCACGGGAGGACGTCCCGGTGGTCGAGGACTGCTGCTCCTACGACCTGACCTGTGACGGCAGGGTCGCCTCCACATTGGCCGGACACGTCGATGATGAGCTGTTGGTGATGGTCGGGACCCTGTCGAAGCTGTTCTGGGGAGGGCTGCGCATCGGGTGGGTGCGGGCGGACCGGACGCGTATCCGCCAGATCCTGGAGCTGCGCAAGGCCGAGGACCTCGCCACACCGGTGATGAGCCAGCTGGTCGCCACCCGACTCCTGGAGCATGCCGGGGAGGCGCGCCGGGAACGACGGGAGATGCTGTCCTCGAGGTTGCGCAGTACCGGGGAAGTCGTGCACGAGGTCTTCCCCGACTGGACGTGGCGGCCGGTGCACGGCGGCACCGGCCTATGGGTCGACACCGGTCAGGACGCCCTGGCACTGGCGGAGGAGGCGAAGCGGGTGCAGGTCCGCCTGGTCGCCGGGCCGAGTTTCTCGCCGCACGACGGCCAACGCACCATGCTGCGGCTGCCACTGTGGCATGAACCCGAGGTGCTCCGCGAGGCGATGGGGCGTATCAGCGGAGGGTAGGGGAGGGCGGCGCCGGTGGGGTAGGAGGTACTGAGGTGGCGCTACACCGTTGCGGTGCACCGGGGGTGCCTGCGGGCGGCAGTGTTCGAAGGTTCTGCGAGGTGACAGGGGCAGTGCTCCCCAGGGAACGGGAGAAACACGTGCATTAGTCGTTTTTCGGTCTCGATGAGCAACGCCAAAGGATCGGTACGGTGGACACGGACACGCTGCCGCTATTCTCCACGTGTTAGAACAGTATGTCTTTCTCGGATCGACCCGACGGGCATGGCGCAGTGCTGCACGATCACCGGGCGACGGCCGAGTGGCGGGATGGACGTGGACTGTGTCGACCTCGCAGTCGTCTGGAGGTCGCACAGCGTAACTGCTTGGGGCGCGGCAGCTGTCGAACAACTGTGTGGACCGTAGGCGGTGGCGTCTGTCCATATGCTTACTGTCCGATTCATGAAGTACATCGGTACCGTAAGCGCAGCGCCTGTGGAAACCCCGGACTGGACAGAGACCCGGATCCAGATCGAGGGGCTGCCTCGGGGGTGCAATCTCCTGGTGAAGTGGGCTGACGGCCGCGCAGCCGCGGCGTTGACGCAGTTGACGGTGGGCACCCAGATCATCTTTGCGGCACGGGAAGGTACTTTCGCCCGACGTTCGGCGACAGTGATCGAAGTCTGGGGTGTCTTCTTCGATCTCGTCTCGCCCCGGTTCCTCAGTCCGCGACGGATCTACGACAGGTTCGGCAAGAGACCGATGCGGATCGAGGGGAGGGTAGTCGAGATTCCGGACCTATGGGATCGTGCCGCTGGTCAGCGGGCGGAAGTCAGCGTGGTGACCCGCGAAGGACTGGAGATAGTCTCGCGGTGGGACGGTGAATGTGCCGATCACCTGGTCATGCTCGCAGACAGGGGAGACACGCTAGCTTTCACTGCACTGGAAGCGTCCTTCGAACTGTTGTGGACGTGGAATGAGGAGCGCACGCAGAAGTTCCGGGTGCCGGTCGTCACAGGGGTGTCCTTCCGGCTCCGGGACCTCTGACGGAATGTCCGGACGGTACGGGGGCGTCCCACGGTGGTCTTTGTGCGTCGGGCCGCGACAGATCGGTGCCTCCGACGGTGGTGAGCATGGCTCAGGCGGATGTATGCGATCCGTGCACTAGTCCGGCATTGCCCTCGAACAGCGCGCTCAGCTCGCGGAGAACACTCCGGACATGAGGCGGGAGGCGCCGACCGGCCATGCGGACCATTCCGATCTCACGGACGGCCGGCCTCCCGTCCGGCCGGAGAATCGGGACCGACACGACACCGGTCGCGTCCGCCATGACCGCCGGAAGAATGCAGAGTCCGACGCCTGCCTGCACAAACGATCTCAGGGTATGTGAATTGTCCGACTCCACGGTGATGTCCGGTGCAATCCCGGACTCGGCGCACAGTTCATCGGCGAACTGCCTGGTCGTGTAGTGTGCGTCCATCGCCACGAAATTCTCGTCGGCGACCTCCTCCAAGCGTACCGAGGACTGGTCTGCGCACCTGTGGCCGTCGGGGACGACAAGGTGGAACGGCTGATGTGCGAGGAACGTCCAGTTGTATATCCTCCCGGTGGGCCGGGGCCCCACGATCACCGCGTCCAGGTCCGCCGCCTCCAGCTGTGTGAGCAGCGAACTCGCCGACCCCTCCGACACGCTGAGGCTCACCGGCGACCGTGTGTCGGCGAGGAGCGGGGCGATACGCCCGGACAGCGACCGGAGGGCGCCCAGGCGTACCGGCCTGGCGTCCCGTTCATCCAAGACCTGTTCCAGCGACGACTCGAACACGCTGAGAGCATCTGTCGCCGCATTGGCCAGGGCGTGGCCTTCCTGGGTCAGTGCCACACCGCGGCCCACCCGGTGGAGTAGAGGGACGGAGAGTTCCGCTTCCCACCGCATCACCATGCGGCTCAGGGCTGGCTGGGACAGGCCCTGCAGGTGGGCGGTCTGCGTCAGCGTGGTTCCCCGACCCAGTTCGCGGAGTACCGGAAGTGCGCCAGTCAATACGGCGATCTGGGAGGACGTCGGCGTCGCAGGAACTGTCACGGTGGAGCCTCCTCGGGGAGCGGTGCGAATCAATGCAGATGTGCATGAGTCGGTCATTTTTCATATTGGACCAGAAAACTACCCCGGGTGCAAAGTGGGACGCAGGTCACATCTGGAACGTGAGATATGACAGACCACTACATCAACCGGAGGCAGAATGATTATCTACGGTACGGCGATCCTCGCCGCGTGCGTGCTGGTGGGGAAGGCGATCGGCACCTTGCTGGGGCAACTACTTGGAGTCGATGCGGACGTCGGAGGCGTCGGGTTCGCGATGATCGTGCTGCTCCTGGTCACTGGCTGGCTCCGCAGCAGGCGGTATCTGCCGAGAGTCACAGAGCGCGGCGTCCTGTTCTGGTCGGGAATCTACATCCCCATCGTCGTGGCCATGGCCATGACCCAGAACGTACGGAGCGCCGTGGACGGAGGAGTCATGGCGATCGCCGCAGGCGTGGTCGTGTTGATCGCCTCACTGGCACTGGTCCCCGCCGTCGCCAAAATAGGCCCGGTCTCAGAGCCCCTTCCCCCGTTGACCGACAAGGAAGACGAGGAAGCCTGACATGAGCGACATCATCGACACGATCACCACCCTCATCGAGGACAACGCGCTCCTGTTCGCTTTCGCCCTGGTCGGCCTGGTCATGCTCGTCGGCGGGTGGATAGGACGGACCCTCACCCGTGGACACGTCGCCGGTTCGGCCGTGGCGATCCTCCTCGGTCTCGTCCTCGCCTACCTCGGGGGCCTGCAGTCCGGCGGGGACAAGGGCCTCGCGGACCTCAGTCTCTTCAGCGGTCTCGCCCTCATGGGCGGTTCGATGCTGAGGGACTTCGCCATCGTCGCCACCGCGTACGGCGTCGATGTCCGCGAACTGAAGAAGGCAGGGCCCGCGGGCGTCATCTCCCTCATCTTCGGAATGGTCGTCTCCTTCGTCGTCGGGGCGGGAGTGGCACTCGCGTTCGGCTACAACGACGCGGAGTCGTTGGCGACCATCGGCGCCGGTGCCGCGACATACATCGTTGGCCCGGTCACCGGCACGGCTGTGGGGGCATCCTCCGAGGTCATCGCGTTGTCCGTGGCGGTGGGACTGGTGAAGTCCATGCTCGCCATGATCGCGGCACCGCTCGTCGCCCGTTGGATCGGACTGGACAACCCGAAGTCGGCGATGGCTTTCGGCGGATTGCTCGGCACCACCTCGGGGGTCACCGGTGGCCTCGCCGCCATCGACAAGCGTCTGGTCCCCTACGGCGCGGTGACCTCCAGCCTCTACACCGGCCTGGGCTGTCTCCTCGGCCCGTCCGTCTTCTACTTCCTCTTCCGTGCCCTGTTCGGCTGACCGGACCGATCGGCTCAGCATCACCCAAACGACAAGGAATACCCATGACAGACAACACCACACTCTGGGACACCGGCCGCAGAGACAAAGCGGAGAGACTGCGCCAGGCAGCGGGCCTGGCCACCGGGAAAATTGTTCCGACCGGTTCGACCGTCGATCTCCTCCACGCCGTGATGCGACCGGGCGACCGCGTCGCCCTGGAGGGGAACAACCAGAAGCAGGCGGACTTCCTGTCCCGGGCGTTGGCGCAGGTCGACCCCGAACGAATCCATGACCTGCACATGCTGTTCTCCTCGATCGCCAGGCCGGAGCATCTCGACATCTTCGAGGACGGTATCGCCCGTAAGGTCGACTTCGCGTTCTCCGGGCCACAGTCCGCCCGCGTCGCCCAGCTCGTCGATGACGGGACCCTCCAAGTCGGGGCGATCCACACCTACCTGGAACTCTACTCGCGGATGTACCTCGACCTGGCGCCGAAAGTGGCTCTCGTCGCCGCCGTCTCCGCCGACCGCGACGGCAACCTGTACACCGGTCCGAACACCGAGGACACCCCCACGATCACCGAAGCGACGGCCTTCCGATCCGGCATCGTCATCGCCCAGGTCAACGAGATCGTCGACAAGGTCCCCCGTGTCGACGTACCGGGTGACTGGGTGGACTTCATCGTCGAGGCCGACCGACCGTTCGAGGTGGAGCCCCTCTTCACCCGCGACCCACGCGATCTCACCGATGTCCATGTCCTCCTGGCGATGCTCACCATCAGGGGCGTCTACGAACGTCACCAGGTCACGTCACTGAACCACGGCGTCGGCCTGGATACCGCCGCCATCGAACTGCTGCTGCCGACCTACGGGGAACAACTCGGACTCAAAGGCAGGATCTGCACGCACTGGGCCCTGAACCCGCACCCGAACCTCATCCCCGCCATCGAGAGCGGCTGGGTCGAGCAGATCTCCGCCTTCGGCGGGGAAGTGGGGATGAGCCGGTATGTCGCCGCACGTCCCGACATCTTCGCCACCGGTCCTGACGGCAGTCTGCGATCCAACAGAATGGCGGCACAGTCCGCCGGGCTGTACGCCACCGACATGTTCGTCGGCTCCACACTCCAGGTGGACCCGGAGGGGAATTCGTCGACGGTGATCCAGGGACGGCTCGCCGGGTTCGGCGGTGCACCGAACCTCGGTGCTGACTCACGAGGCCGTCGTCATTCCTCGCCGGCCTGGTTCGACCTCTCGGAGGGGCGCGGACAACTCGGTGTGGAACGTGGACGCAAACTGGTAGTCCAGATCGCGGAGACCTTCAACGCAGGCTCGGAGCCCAAGTTCGTCGAACAGCTCGATGCTGTGGCCGTCGGCGACAACGCCGGCATGGACCTGGCGCCGGTGATGGTCTACGGCGACGATCTCACCCACCTCGTCTCCGAGGTCGGGGTCGGCTACCTCTACAAGGCACAGAGTCTCGATGAACGCCGACGGGTGGTCTCGGCTCTCGCCGGGGTGACCCCGGTGGGACGGCGGTCCACACCTGAGGAGGTCGATGCGTTGCGTCGCGACGGCCTTCTCGCCCTCCCCGCCGATATCGGTGTTCGTCCGGCGGAGGCGAACCGAAGCCTCCTGGCGGCTCACTCCATCGACGAACTCGTCGACTGGTCCGGGGGCTTGTACGATCCGCCCGCGAAGTTCCGGAGTTGGTGACTCCATGACAACTACGCTCACGACGACACGCTCCCGGTCCTCGGCGGTACGCAGGGGCCTCTCCGCGCAGATCGCTACATCGGCGGTCGCTGCCCTGGTCTCGGAAGTCCGGCTGCGCGGAAAACCGGGCCTGGTCGGGCCCGACGGGACACGTGGACACACGGACATGGACTGCGCCCTCATGTGCCGGTCCGCCAACGTCCTGCAGCCCACGTTCCATGCACTCGCCGGTCACGGGGCACGGCTCCCGGTCGGGCAGGAGTTGCGCGACACCCTCGGCCTGGTCGGGCGCCGTGGCGAGGCGGAGATGATGCTTGCCACCGGCGGTGTCAACACACACCGGGGTGCCATCTGGAACCTGGGGCTGATGGTCACCGCCACGGCGGGGCTGCGCGCCGCGGGCTCCCCGGCCACCGTCGGCGCCGTGACCCGGCGCGCGGGCGAGATCGCCTCGCTGAACGACAGCGCCGTCGACCTCGGGCAGCGACCGGGGGCGCGTGCCCGCCACAGGTACGGGGTGGGAGGCGCTGTCTCGGAGGCCGCCAACGGATTCCCGCATGTCCGGGCGATAACGCGTGCTGTGCGCACCGCGCGTGAGGACGGTTTCAGCCGGGACGACGCCAGCCTGGTCGGTCTCCTCACCTCCATGAGCAGCCTTGACGACACCTGTCTCCTCCACCGGGGTGGGCGCGTGGCACTGGAGATGGTCCGCGAGGCATCCACCCGGATTCTGGAGGACGCCCTCTGCACCGGGTCCCTCGACCAGGACGCCCTCGCACGCCTGGACGCCCGGATGACCGAACGCAGGCTCTCACCCGGCGGTAGCGCTGACCTGCTGGCCTGTGCACTATTTCTGACGACGAAGGACAACTGACATGCAACTCATCACCGCTGACTACCCGGCGACCACTCCAGTGGACACGGACGTCCATGTAGGGGTGGTCGGGTCCGGGGACCTCGAGATCACCCTTGCGCCACCGGCGTCGTCCGACACCGTCACCGTGACGGTCCGTACCTCGGTGGACGGGTTCGACACCACCTGGCGTGGCGTCCTCGACGCTTTCTTCAGCCGGAACGAAATCGCCTGCGATGTGCGCATCAACGATTTCGGTGCGACTCCCGGTATGGTCTCCCTCCGCCTGTCCCAGGCCTTCGAGATCGCTGCGGCACCGGACGACGAGGCGACCAGGGGTACCGCCGGTATGCCGTTCACCGAACTCAATGCACGGCAGCGTGCAGCCACGATCCTCGACGAGGGAACCTACCGGGAGATCCTCCCGCCGTCCGACCACGTCGAATCCAGCCACCTGGAACGTCAGGGCATCGTCCCCGCCTCCGACGACGGCGCAGTCGTCGCGCGGGGCACCGTGGACGGAGTCCCCGCAGCGGTCGTGGCACTGGAGGGGAAGTTCCAGGGAGGTGGTATCGGCGAGGTCTCCGGCGCGAAGATCGCCGCCGTCCTGGAACGAGCCCTGGTCGACGCGGAGAACGGGCACCCCACACAGGTCATCCTGGTGCTGGAGACCGGTGGTATCCGACTGCAGGAGGCGAACCTCGGCCTCCTGGCCATCGCGGAGATCCATGCCGGCATCGTCGCCCTGCAACGTCATGTCCCGGTCACCGCCATCGTCGCCGGCATGGTCGGCTGTTTCGGTGGAATGGGGATCGCCGCGGGGCTCTGCGACCGGATCATCATGACCCGGGCCGGCCGGCTGTCCCTCAACGGCCCGGAGGTCATCGAGACCGAGGCGGGCATCGAGGAATTCAACTCCGCCGACCGGAGCACGGTATGGGCCGTCACTGGCGGGGAGCACCGCGTCGCCACCGGCCGGGCGGACACACTTGTCGCAGACCGGCCTGCCGCTGTCCGGGAAGCGGTGATCAGCGGGTGGAACACGCCCACCGACAGACACCGTGCAGACCGGGTCGATGAACTCACCCGGGAACTTGCCGCCACCGACGCAGAGAGGACCAAATGATGAACGCCACCCCCCAGTACGGAACCGTCTGGTTCACCGCCCTCGACACGACGGGCGCAGACACCAGCGGATCACTGTTGACCGGTCGTACGGTGCTGGACGACGGCACGACGGCTGCGCTGGTCGCCGTGGTTCCGGATCCGGAGAGCCGGTTCCCCCGGGCCAGGGACGGTGAGGTCGGTCTCCGCGAGTCTCTTGAGCTCGCTGAATGGGTGACGGGCCTCGAGGACCCCGAGATGCCTCTCGTGATCGTGGTGGATGTGCCCAGTCAGGCGTATGGATTCATCGAGGAGAAGTTCGGACTGAATGCCACGATGGCGACCACGGTCAATGCGTTGGCGCGAACCCGGCTCGCCGGTCGACCGGTCATCAGCCTGGTTGTCGGCAAGGCGATCTCCGGTGCCTTCCTGTCCACCGGGATGCAGGCGAACCGGATCATCATGCTCGAGCACGACGATGTCCAGGTCCAGGTGATGGGGAAGCAGGCCGCTGCACGGATCACCCGACGGTCAGTGGAGGAGATGGAGGCTGCAGCCGAATCCGTTCCGGCCATGGCCTTCGACGGAGCCTCCTTCACCTCACTCGGAGGGGTGTTCGAGTCATTGTCCCCTGCGAACCCCGCGTCGCCGGACGCCGCCGATGTCGCCGCGACCCGGGACGTCCTGGGGCGCGCTCTGACGGATATCCGGGACAGCGGGACGACGGACCTGCGGTGTCGTCTCGAGTCCGAGCAGGCACACCAGTCCCGAGCCTTGTCGAGAAAAGTCCGCCAGGTGGTGAATGACCAGTGGTGAATGCCGTCGTCCACGACATCGTCGAATTATCGCCCGATGCTGTCACTGAACTCTGCGGGCGGGCTTCGGAACAGGGACAACCCTGGGCCGTCGACAGCCTCTCCGCATCACCGTGGGCGGTAATCCGTCGCGCCAGTCCAGTTGACGGTGGGCACCTGGCGATCGGTGTGCGGGGGAGACACCGACATCAACGCTGGGGTACCGAGGTTCCGGCCTCGGCATGCCTCAGCGTGCTCCGACCTTCCGACCTGGTTCTACGGAACCCGCCCCGGGACCTGCCGGTGTTCCGGGCCCTGTCGCTGCTGCGGAAACTGCCGTTCCCGGGGGACTGGGGGCCCGGGGGGAGTGTCGGTGCCGAGCTCGCGACCGGGCATCCGGCGGCGTCGTCGACGAGTGACCTTGACCTCGTGATCCGGGTGGACAGCGTCCCGGACACATCTGAGGCCCGACCGATGCAGGTCATGCTGGACCAGATAAGTGCCCAGACCGGGGTCGAGATCGATGCCCTTGTCGAGACTCCCGGAGGCGGAGTCAGCCTGCAGGAACTGGCTACTGGAGTGGACACGGCCGTTGAGCGTACCGCGGATGGACCGGTTCCACTCGGCAACCTGTGGAGCCTGCGATGACGACGGTCATGTTGTTCGGTGGCCAGGGGAGCCAGCGCCCCGGAATGCTGCACCGGTGGGCAGAACTCCCCGAGGTCGCTGACCACGTGGCGGAGGCCTCCGCGGTCCTCGGTGAGGACATGTGGGACCTTGATTCGGAATTGTCCCTCCGCGGGACCCGCGCGGTGCAGTTGTCGTTGTTGACATTGCACAGTGGGATCAACGCCGCACTGTGGAACAGGGGGTTCCGTCCGGATACCGGTGCGGGGCATTCCCTGGGCGCCTGGAGTGCGGCAGTGGCCGCCGGTGTCCTGGAGTTCAGTGATGCGCTGCGCCTCGTCGACGTCCGGGCATCCCGGATGGCGGCCGCAGCACCGGCTGGTTACGGTATGTCGGCCGTCGTCGGGCTGTCCGAGGCAGCGGTCCGCAGCCTGGTGGCGGCGACTGCCGACGAAGTCTGGGTGTCGAACCTGAACACGCCACTGCAGTGCACGGTGTCCGGATCGGATGCGGCTCTTGACCGGCTGAGGCTGGCTGCGGCTGATGCAGGGGCGCAGCGGGTCGTCCGGCTCGACGTGGCGGTGCCTGCACATAGTCCACTGATGACACCGGCGCGGGCGGCGTTGGAGGACGCGGTGGCGGACATACGCGCCGGTCGTCCGGCATTCCCGTTGCTGGCCAACTGTTCGGGACGCCTGTTGCGCGATGGGGCGGCGGTCCTGTCGGATCTTGTCGCGTCCACGGATCAGCCTGTGCAGTGGTCCAGTGGGATGGCGGGGGTCACCGAACGGGGAGTCACGAACTGGGTGCAGTGTGCTCCCGGACAGAGCCTGCTCGGAATGCTCCGTGGCTTCGACGGTCAATTCCGGTGCTGGTCGGTCGACAGTGTCGGGCTCGACGAGACCGTCGCCCGCTGGAGGGTGACCGAAGGCCGTTGAGGTCTCCCGGCTCCGTCATCCGCCATGTCGGGTCATCACCCTCCCAGGTAGGAAATCCACCCGGAACCCTTCCTGGGGCGGCGACAATCCGACACCCTGGGGGCCACGGTCGGGTCGGACTCGACCAGGAACTGGCGGTCAACGTGCCAACAATTGGCACGTCCACCACCCACCGCCTGCCATTCCCCGTCGCCATCATTTGCGTCGCGTGGCGGTCCGCGCCCTCGTAGTTTCGGTGACACAAGGGGTGTGCACCGCGCCCCGGGAAGGACAGGGAACCACGATGACAGACACTGTCGATCCACCGTTGGCCGGGGTCAGGGTCCTGGATCTCGCCGAGGGTGATTTCCAGATGATCGGCCGGTACTTCGCTGACCTCGGGGCCGACGTCCTGCGGGTCGAACCGCCGGGAGGCTCGCGCGACCGCCGGGACGGCGTCGTCGCCGAGGGCGTCAGCCTGACCTTCGAGATCGCGAACGCCGGGAAACGGTTCGTCACCGTCGACCCGGCCGGTGCGACCGCCCGGGAGGACCTCGACGCACTCACCGCCGACGCAGACATCGTGCTGGTCGACCGGCGGTCGGACTACGTCCGGAGCAACCTCGTCGATCCGGCGCTCCTCGTCGACAGCCATCCGGAACAGGTCGTCACGGTCCTCAGCGACTTCGGGGAACTGAGCTCGAAGAAGGACTGGGCGTCCACGCCGGACGTGCAGTTCGCGCTGTCGACGATCCTGTCCCGGTCCGGGCTACCGGACCGGGAGGAGCCGCTGTTGCCGCCGGCCTTCCTCGTGTCCGGGGCCGTCGCCCCGCAGGCTGTCTGGATGACGGTCACCGCGTACTACGCTGCGCGGCGCACCGGTACCGGCGACCTCATCGACTTCTCCACGCTGGATGCACTGGTGCACATCTTCGACCCGCCGATGGGGATGCAGGGGTCGGGACGCACCGGGATGGACCCCTTCGACGTCCCGCACGGACGTCCCGACGCCCGGGCGCTGTACCCGATCTTCCCCACCACCGACGGGATGGTGCGCATCTGCGTGCTGTCGCCGCGCCAGTGGCGCGCGATGTTGTCATGGCTCGGGAACCCGGAGGAGCTCAGTGCACCGGAGTACGACAGTCCGGCCTACCGCGTGGAGCACAAGGACCGGATCTTCGCCTATTACCGTGACCTCTTCGCCGGTATGACCACCGCGGAGGCCGTGCGACAGGGCGAGGAGCTCCGGGTACCGACGACATCCATCGACGAGCTCTCCGATGTCGTCGCCGAACCCGCGTTCCGCGCGAACGGCAGTCTCCGCGACGTCGCACTCGCCGATGGACGCGTCGCCACGCTGCCGACGGGCGTGTACACCGTCGACGGGGTGCGTACCGGGATCACCGGCGCCACCCCCGATCCGGTACCGGACGGAACCTGGCGTGCCCCACGTCTGGCTGACCCGCTCCCCGCAGGACGCGCCGACACCGCCGGGGACGACAATCCGCACGACAACCGGCGCCTCCCGTTCGCCGGCCTGCGCGTCCTGGACTTCGGGGTGATCGTCATGGGAGCGGAGACCGGCCGTCTGCTCGCCGACTACGGCGCCGACGTCATCAAGATCGAGTCCACCGGTTTCCCGGACGGGTGCCGGCAGATGTCGCCGGGCGTGGAGATGACCAAGAGCTTCGCCTGGGGCCACCGCAACAAGCGCAGCCTCGGCCTCGACCTCACCACCGACGACGGCAAGGCACTCTTCCGGGCCCTCGTCGCCGAGGCGGACGTGGTGCTCACCAACTTCAAACCGGGCACCCTCGAGCGACTCGGGTTCGGCTACGAGACATTGGCGGAGATCAACCCAGGGATCGTCCTGTCGGAGTCCTCCGCCTACGGCGACACCGGCCCCTGGTCGACGAAGATGGGGTACGGCCCGCTGGTCCGGGCGGCGTCCGGGCTGTCGGCGCTGTGGCGCTACCCGGACGACCCCGACGGTTTCAGCGACACCATCACGATCTACCCCGATCACGTGGTCGGCCGGCTCAACGCCGTCGCAGTGGTCGCGCTGCTGCTGCGGCGGGCGCGCACCGGACGGGGAGGGGTGGTCAGCACCGCCCAGGTCGACGCGATCTTCGCCGCGATGGCCGGTCACCTCGCTGCCGAATCGCTGGAGCCGGGCTCCGGTCTGGCCGCGTTGTGCGGCCCACACGATGCCCCGCGGGGTCTGTTCCCTGCTGCAGGGGACGACGAGTGGATCATCGTCGACGGGCACGGCGACGAGCACTTCGTCGCGTTGGCCGAGGTCATCGGCCACCCGGAATGGATCGGTGACGGCCGTTTCTCCACGGACGCCGGACGTCTCGCCCATAATGAGGAACTGGAGGACGCGCTCCGGGAATGGGCGTCCACCCGCGACGCGGTCACCGCGGAACGCCTGCTGCAGGACATCGGTGTCCCCGCCGGGCACATGATGCGTTTCGCCGACGTCGCCGACGACCACGACTTCTCGGAGAGGGGACTGCTCACCACCATGACCCAGCCCCAGTTCGCCGAGCCGTTCCCCACGATGGCCGCCGAGGGCCGCAGTCTGCGGCTCGGGGACGCCAGGTCAGGACCCGCGCCCCTGCAGGGGGAACACACCCGGGAGGTCGTCCGCGACGTCCTGGGACTCGACGAGGCCACCATCGACGACCTCGTCGCCCGGGGTGTCCTGGAACCCCACCCCTCCGAGACCACCAGCACACCCACCACAGGAGAACCGCAGTGACTGAATCGACCGAACCGACTGAACCGACCCCGCAGTCCGACCCCGTCCTCGTCGAGCAACGCGGACACACCCTGCTCGTCACCCTGAACCGGCCACAGGCACGCAACGCCGTGAACCGCGAGCTCGCCCTCGCCCTCGGTGAGGCGCTGGAGAAGGCCGAACACACCAGGGACGTGCGCACCGTCGTGGTCACCGGCGCCGGCGACAAGGCGTTCTGTGCCGGCGCCGACCTCAGGGCAGCAGCCGCCGGCGAGCTGGGGATGACCGAGGAACCACTGAAGAGCTGGGGGTTCGCCGGGTTCGTGAAGCACTGGATCTCCAAGCCCGTCATCGCCGCGGTCAACGGCTTCGCCCTCGGCGGCGGGACCGAGATCACCCTGGCCAGTGACCTGGCAGTGGCCTCCGAGACCGCCTCGTTCGGACTGCCGGAGGTCACCCGCGGCATCATGGCCGCCGCCGGTGGGGCGTTCCGGCTTCCCCGGCAGATCCCGGTGAAGGTCGCGATGGAGAGCATGCTCACCGCCGAGCCGATCACGGCGGACCGCGCCTACGAACTCGGCATGGTCAACCGTGTCGTCCCGCAGGACCGCGTCCTGGACACGGCCCTGGAACTGGCGGAGAAGATCAACCGCAACGCACCACTGTCCGTCCAGGCCACCAAGCGGGTCGCCCGCGGCGTCACCGACGGCACCGTCGCCGGTGAGGACGTCGACTGGTCACGCAACGACACCGAGATCGCGGCACTGCTCGGCAGCGCCGACGCCTGGGAAGGTATGACGGCGTTCGCGGAGAAGCGTGCACCGGAATGGAAGGCGGAGTAGATGACCGACGCACCAGACACACTCGACCCCCGTACCCCCGTCCTCGTGGGGGTCGGCCAGGTGGCCGACCCCGTCACCGCCGACGACTACCACCGCTGGTCCGCCGCCGACCTCGCCGGGGAGGCGTCCCGCAGGGCGGTGCAGGACGCCGGCCTGGGTCCCGACGCAGCCGAGGCCATCGACGCCGTCGCCGCCATCGACACCATCGCCGTCGTCCGGCAGTTCGAGATCTCCACACCCGGCGCGGTCGCGCCGCTCGGGAAGTCGGACAACATCGCCCGCTCGGTCGCCGCGCGGATCGGTGCCGACCCGCGCCGCGCCGTCCTGGAGGTCGTCGGAGGCCAGGGGCCGCAGCATCTCGTCACCGAGTTCTGCCGGTCCATCGCCGACGGTGAGTCGGAGGTCGTGCTGTTGACCGGCTCCGAGGCGATCTCCACGGTGCGGGCCCTGGCCGGCCGGGATGACGCCCCTGACTTCACCGAGACCGTCGGTGGCCAGCTGGAGGACCGGGGCATGCAGGTCGACGACCTCCACGTGCCCTACGAGGTCCGCCACGGGCTCCTCGGCGCACCGCCTGAGTACGCGGTCTTCGAGAATGCCCGGCGTCGACGCCTCGGGATGACACGGGAGGAGTACGCGACGCAGATGGGGGAGTTGTTCGCCCCGTTCACCTCCGTCGCCGCCGCCAACCCCTACGCCGCGGCGCCGACCGAGCGCACCGCGGAGGAACTTGCGACCGTCACGGAGCGCAACCGGCTCATCGCCGACCCCTACCCGCGGTTCATGGTCGCCAGGGACCAGGTCAACCAGGGTGCGGCCGTGCTGCTGACCTCCGTCGGGAAGGCGCGGGACCTCGGGGTGCCGCAGGACAGGTGGGTCTTCCTGCACGGCTACTGCGACCTCACCGAGCGCACCGTGTTGGAGCGGGCCGACCTGTCGGTCTCCCCGGCATCGGTGTCGTCGGCCCGTACCGCGGTCGAGCGCGCCGGGATCACCGCGGACGACCTGCGGTTCCTGGACCTGTACAGCTGTTTCCCGGTGCCGGTGTTCAACATCTGCGACGGGCTGGGCATCACCCCGGACGATCCCCGGGGCCTCACCCTCACCGGGGGCCTGCCGTTCTTCGGCGGGGCCGGCAACAACTACTCGATGCACGCCATCGCGGAGATGGTCGACCGGTTGCGGGACAATCCCGGCACCTTCGGCTTCGTCGGTGCCAACGGCGGGTGGATGACGAAGTACTCCTCCGGGGTGTACTCGACCACGCCGGTGGCGTTCGCCCGCTGGGACGACACGCCCCTGCAGGCGGAGCTGGACGCCGTGCCCGCCCCCGACATCGTGGAGCACTACTCCGGACCGGCGACGGTCGAGTCCTACACGGTGACCACCGACCTCAACCGCGACTGGATCGGCGTCGTCGTCGCGCGCACCCCGGACAACGCCCGGCTCCTCGCCGTCAGTGAGCCGGGCACGTCCGACGACGTGATCGGGCTGCTGATGTCGGACGCGGTCTTCGGGTCGACCCTGGAGATCAGGCAGGACGGCGACCGCAACATCATCTGCGGCACCACCCGCGACACCACACAGGAGGCACAGGCATGAGCAGTATCTACAACGAAGCGGCGGAGTGGATCACGGACAACTGGAGCGGCACCGACGACCTCGCCTGGCGGAACAGGATCGTCGACGCAGGATACGGGGTACCGTCCTGGGCTCCGGAGAACTTCGGCCGTGGCTACACCCGCGACCAGGCCCGCGAGGTGCTCCGCGCCTTCGACGACGCCGGCGTCCCCGGTGGTGCGCGGGACGTCGCCCCGTTCTCCGAGGTCTCGTGGCTGCTGCTGCCCGGCGCCGCGCTGACCGACTACGGTACCGCCGAGCAGAAGGAACGGCTCCTGCGCCCGATGATCACCCGCGAGTGGGACCTGGGGTGTCTGCTCTACTCTGAGCCAGGGGCCGGATCGGACCTCGCCAGTATCCAGACCACGGCGGAACTGTCCGGAGACGGCGAGAACTACATCCTCAACGGACAGAAGGTGTGGACCACCAACGGCCACCGCGCGACCTTCGCCATCCTCATCGCCCGGACGAACTGGGACGTGCCGAAACACGCCGGGATCAGCCTGTTCATCGTCCCCATGCAGCAGGACGGAGTCGAGGTCGTGCCTGTCCGGCAGATGACCGGTGACTCCGAGTTCAACGAGGTCTTCCTCACCGACGCTGTCGTCCCGGCGGCGAACCTCATCGGTGGGGAAGGCAACGGCTGGAAGGTCCTGCAGTCCGCCCTCGGTGCCGAACGCCGGGGCATGGGGGAGATGGCCCAGGTCGGCAGGGACACGGTGGAGTCCGGGGAAAACGGGAGCCCCGCTTCCTCGCCGCTGTTCACCCGCAGTGACGACCTCGTCGAGGCGGCGAGAGCGGCAGACAGGCTGGACGACCCGGTCATCGTCGACGAGATCATGAAGATCCACACCTGGCGACTGACCAACGACTGGACCCAGGCCCGGGCGAAGATGGAGAACCGTTCGCGTGGCGCCTCACCACTGGCGTCCCTCGGTAAGCTGGCCAACTCCCGGATCCTCCACGGGGCGTCCGACCTGGAGTACCGCCTGCTCGGCACCCGGGGCCTGCAGTACGACAAGGAGGGCGACCCCGACGCCTACCGCACGTCGTACGACATGATGATGGGGTTCTTCAACTCCGTCGGCGGCGGCACCGACCAGATCCAGCGGAACATCATCAGTGAACGGGTCCTGGGGCTGCCACGCGGGGCCCAGCCGGACAAGGGCGTGCCGTTCCGCGACGTACGCAAGGCCGTGAACCGCAGCCTCAGCGGAGAGAAGTAGGACGGGAGAACCGACGACATGTTTGCATCACGTACCGAGGAGCAGGAGGAGTTCCGGGCGGTGGTCCGGGACTTCCTCGCGACCGTCTCACCGGAACCCCGGGTCCGGGAGGCCATGACCACCGACAGCGGATACGACCCGCAGGTGTGGGACAGGATGGCCCGGGAACTGCAGTTGCAGGGCATCGCCATCCCGGAGGAGTACGGAGGACAGGGGTTCGGCTGGGCCGAGCTCGGAATCGTCCTGGAAGAGGCCGGTTCGGCACTGTTGTGCGCACCGTTCTTCGCCACCACGGTGCTCGCCGGCACCGCGGTCCTGGAGTGCGGGGACGCCGCCGCTCAGCGGGATATCCTGCCGGGCATCGCCGACGGATCACTGGTGGGGACGTTGGCGTTCCCCGGTGAGAACCGCCGGTGGGACGAGTCCGGTGTCACGGTCACCGCCGTAGAGTCCGCGGGCGGCTGGACCGTCTCGGGCACGTGCCCGGAGGTCGTCGACGGACAGAACGCCGGCCTGTTCATCGTCCCGGCGCGTACCGGAACCGAACCCGACAGCGGTGTCTCACTGTTCAGCGTGTACCTCGGGGACGGCGTCTCCCGCCAGGGGGTCAGGACGCTCGATCCCACCCGCCGTATCGCCAGGGTGAGCTTCGACCACGCCCCGGCGACTCCGCTGGGGGACAGGGGCGCAGGGTGGGACCGGGTGTCCCGCGTGCTGGACCTGGCCGTGGTGGGACTCGCGGCCGAGCAGGTCGGCGTCGCCAGGCGTGCGCTGGAGGACGCGGTGGCCTACATGAAGGAGAGGGTCCAGTTCGGGCAGGTCATCGGTGAGTTCCAGGCGCTGAAGCACATGGCGGCGGACGTGCTCGTGGACGTCGAGTCCGCGGCGTCGGCGTCGCGCTACGCCCTGTGGGCGGCGCAGGACGCCCCGGAGGAGCTGGCGGCGGCAGCGTCCCTGGCCGCCGGCGTCTGCACGGACGTGGCGGTGTCGGCGACCCACCAGAACATCCAGTTCCACGGCGGTATGGGGTTCACCTGGGAGGCGAGCCCGCACCTGTACCTGAAGCGGGCACGCGCCGACCAGCTGTTGTTCGGCGACGGCCAGTTCCACCGGGCCAATCTCGCCAGGCGTATCGGTGCGGTGTCAGTTCCGGAAGCGGTCGGTTAGCGCCGCGACCACGCGGTCGATCTCCTCGCGCCGGGCGGTGGCCGCGGAGCGCCAGACCACACCGATCTCGAACTGTGGTTGCGGGTCTTTGACCGGCAGCATGACGACTTTACCGTCGGTGCCGCGGACCTGGCTGAGCGAGTGTCCGCGTGCCCCGATACTGATCTCGTGGGTACGCGCCAGCCGGGACGTGAGCACCGCGTAGTCGCTGAAGGTGACCTCGGTGATGTCGGTGACCCCGGCCTGGATGAACCAGTCGCGCACATTACTGCCCGAGTCCGGTTGCATCTGCGAGAAGGGGAGGGTGACGACCTGCCGGCCACGAAGCGCCGCGAGTGGCACGGGGCCGTCGGCGGCGATCCTGACGAGGGGATCGTCGGCGGCTGCCATCAGGTCGAATGTGTAGTTCCCGAGGGCCAGTGAACTGATGTCGGGCAGGTCGACGGGGAGGTGGACCAGCGCCATGTCGATCTCACCGAACCGGAGTTTCTCCAGGAGCGTCACCGACACCTCCGAGGCGGTGTCCTCCGGAGTGATGCCGGACAACCCCACGGCGGTGCGGAAGGCGTCGGCGTAGGAGTCAGGGACCCAGGGGGTGGCCCCGTAGCGCAGCGTCCGCTCGACACCGGCGGCCTTGTCCTCGAAGACGCGGGACAACTGCAGGATGCTCACCGCGGTTCCGAGCAGTGCCCGGCCGTGATCGGTGAGCTGCATGTCGTGGTGCGCACGGTGGAACAGCGGGCCGGTGCGGTGCTCGAGGGTGCGCAGCGTGCGGCTCACCGGGGACGGGGTGAGCCCAAGGTTCTCCGCGGCCCTGGCGACATTGCGTGTGCGGGAGACCTCGACGAACACGGCGAGTTGGTGGAGATCGATGTTCATCGGTGCGCGGGGGCCTCCCGGTCAGCGGGTCCGTGGATCCTGGGGCAACAGTCTTCGACAGTCTGTCGCAGAGTGTACAAGCCGACGCTGCCTCGGTGGCGGAGGGTACAACCCGTCCAGGCGACGTTCTCCACCCGTGCACAGGACCTTGATGTAGGTCGCGTTCTTGCGGAAAGCTGTCCCGAAGATCAGCGTCTGATGTGTGGGAGATATGCTTACGCTCACGTATATTGTCGGGCGCACGTATATTGTCCGGCGAATGTCCCGGCCTGCTTCTCTACGCCTTCTCTACGCCGAAAGAGGATCCCCCATGCCTGTCTCGCACGACCCCGTCCCCGAGCCCGGAGACCACGACCACCCCGAGCCGTCCCGTGTGTCAACCCCGGGCTGTGAACCCGTCCAGGAAGGCTGGGGTCGGCCGGTCCCGGAGCCGAGCCTGGGACCGGTGACCGGTGGCCGCCGGTTCAGCGGCGTCCACCTCGCCGTCACCGGTGTGTCGGCACTGCTGGTGGGGGTCCTCGCCACGACCCTCACCTTCACGTTCCTCAGTACCGGGGACGACGGTGACGACGGTGTGGACGCCGGGTCGGCACAGGCGGCCTCCGACTCTCCGTCCGGCGGATTCGACGCGCCTGTCGCCGAGGAGGACGCCGATTCGGGCGACGACGTCATCGGCGTCGGCGACGGGTTCACCGTGACCACCTGGGACGGCATCGAGGTCGTGACGAATATCCAGGACTATTCCGTCGACGAGTCCTGCAAGTACGGCATGGTGGACCCCCGGATCGCCGAGAAGGCGCCGGACAGCCGCATCGTGCAACTCACCATCGACGTCACCAACCACGGGGACGACCAGTACGGGATGGACGCGCTGACAGCGCTGTCGGCAGACGGATACACCCAGCCGGTGGAGACTGCGACCCGGTACTGCGAGGAACCAGATGACGGGGCGAATCGCTGGCCCGGATTCGGTCACATTGACAAGGGCGAGAAGAAGCTGCTCTACGGCGCTTTCGAGGTCCAGCCCGACGCAGCACAGCTGGTCCTGGCCACCACCGGGAACGGCCGGGTGCTGATGGACATCCCGGAGCGTTCCTCCGGGGCGGACACCGACGGTGTCGCGCCGGAACCGACGACCAGCGCAGGGTAGACCTCCTAGAGCCACCGTGGAGGAGCGGGGACGGGGACGGGCCGTCCTGACCCGTCGGTGGCGGTCACCCCGGCGGCGCCGCGCCCCGCGGCCCAGCGGACGAGTCCGGGCAGGGGACCGCTGACGACCTGCCGGCGATCGCGATCGGGCGGGGATCTCGGTCAGTAGCGTCCTGAGGACGGGGCCGGGGATATCGCCGAAGCCGGCACCGGTGTCGAGGTCCACGGCGTGGATCCACACCTCCCTGCTGCGCATCCACGGCGTCTCGGTGGCGGGCGTCGGTCCTCATGGGGGCGCACCTTAGCGGGGACGACGGACACCGGAGTTCCGGCGTATCGAACACGTCGGGGGGACCGCCATATAGTTCCTGAAAATACTACTTTCGCGCCGCGTCACCCCGGGTTGATTGCTCTATTCCCTGGATCGTCCGGATCTCCACGGGGAAATATAGTACGACAGTTGACTATATGCTGTGACCTGGGTTACGTTCATCTTGTGAAGGAAACAGCAGGAGACGTCGGACCGGCCACGTCGCTGCAGGAGGGAACACTGATGACCACGACCAACACCACAGCGGCGTCCGCCTGCCCGTACAGCTCGGGTTCGGCCTCGAAGGACTTCGACCCGTTCGAGATGGACTACCAGCTCAACCCCGGTGAGGCATGCGCCTGGGCCCGGGAGAACGAGCCCATCTTCTACTCGGAGAAACTCGGGTACTGGGTCGTCACCCGTTTCGACGACGTCCAGGAGGTCTTCCGCGACCAGTCGACCTACTCGGCCTCCGTCGCCCTGGAGAAGCTGACCCCGGCCACGCCCGAGGCACAGGAGATCCTGGAGGCCAAAGGTTACGGGATGCGCCGGACCCTGGTGAACGAGGACGAACCGGCGCACACCGCACGGCGCCGTGCCCTGGCGGGACCGTTCGATGTGGCCCACCTCGACGGCGAGGAGGAGATGGTCCGCGAACTGGTCACCGGGTACATCGACCGGTTCGCCGCCGACGGACGCGCCGACCTGGTCAACAGCCTGCTGTGGGAGGTCCCGCTGACCGTGGCCTTCCACTTCCTCGGGGTGCCGGAGCACGACATGGACATGCTGCGCCGCTACTCGGTGGCCCACACGGTGAACACCTGGGGTCGGCCGAGCCCGGAGCAGCAGGAGGAGATCGCGGAGAACGTCGGCAACTTCTGGAACCTGGCGGGAGACATCCTCGCCGAACTGCGGGAGACCCCGGACGCGCCGGGCTGGATGCCCTACAGCATCCGCGCCCAGCAGGAGCAGCCGGAGGTCGTCACGGACTCGTACCTCCACTCCATCATGATGGCGGGGATCGTCGCCGCCCACGAGACCACCGCACACTCGGCGTCCAACGCCATCAAGCTGCTCCTGGAGAACCGTTCGGTCTGGGAGGAGCTCGTGCGCCGCCCGGAGCTGATCCCCAACGCGATCGAGGAGTGCCTCCGGTTGAGCGGGGGCGTCGCGGCGTGGCGACGGATCACCACGAGGCCGACGGTCCTGGGCGGCCAGCGGCTGGACGAGGGGGAGCGGCTGCTCATCGTCTCGGCGGCGGCGAACCGCGACCCCAGGCACTTCAACGACCCGGACGTCATCGACCTCTACCGCGACAACTCGACCGACCACCTGACCTTCGGTTTCGGTAGCCACCAGTGCCTCGGGAAGAACCTGGCCCGCCTGGAACTCCAGGTGATCCTGCAGGAGCTCACCAGCCGGTTCCCCTCCATGCGGCTGGTGGACCAGGAGTTCGAGTTCGTCCCCAACACGTCCTTCCGGGGGCCTGAGCACCTCTGGGTCGAATGGGACGCCGACACCCGCGCGGCCGGCACGGCGGAGGACGCTCCCCCGGAGTTCCCGGGCATCGTGTTCAACGGCCCCGGGAAGGACCTGCGTACCAGGACCATGACCGTCGAGAAGGTACGCCCGCTCACCCCGCACGTCATGGGTATCCGTCTGGTGCCGGACGGCGGCCCGCTCCCGGGGTGGCAGCCCGGGGCGCATGTCGAGATCGACGCCGGGGACGTCAGCCGCCGCTACTCCCTGTGCGGGAGTTCGTCCGACGCCTGGGAGATCGCGGTGGCGCGTGAACCGGACGGTCGCGGCGGCTCACGGTGGATCCACGAGAATGTCGTGGCAGGGGCCACGGTCCGTGTCCGTGGCCCCCGGCAGAACTTCGCCGTCGACCCCGACGTGGACCGGAGGATCCTGATCGCCGGCGGTATCGGCATCACCCCGATACTGGCCTTGGCCGACGACGCGAAGGCCCGGGGTATCGACTACACGGTCCACTACTGCGGGCCGGAGCGGGACCGGATGGCCTATCTCGACCGACTCCGGGACGACCACGGGGACCACCTGGTGCTCCACGTCTCGGGCGAGGGGACCAGGCTGGACCTGCCCGGGATCGTGGAGGAGTACCGTGCGGGAACGCAGGTGTGCACCTGTGGCCCGGACCGGCTGACCGACGCGGTCCTCGAGGCCTTCTCGTCCTGGCCCGAGGGGACCGTCACCCGTGAGTCGTTCCAGTCGACGTCGGCGGTCGACCCGTCGTCGAATGAACCGTTCGAGGTCACGGTCAACTCGACCGGCCAGGTCCTGGACGTCCCCGCCGGTCAGACGCTTCTCGAGACGCTGGAGACGTCGGGGTTCGACGTCGACGCGGACTGCCGTGAAGGTCTGTGCGGGACGTGCGTCCTGGGGGTCGTCGACGCCGCACCGGAGGACATCGACCACCGTGACGACGTGCTGTCGGCGCGGGAACGGCAGTCCGGCGCGGTGGTCATGCCGTGTGTGTCGCGGTCCTGTGCCGGGAAGCCGCTGACGCTCGACCTGTGAGAGCGTCGGGCCGGCGCCCGGGGTTCACCGCTGGCCGGCCAGGAGCTTCTCCAGGAGGAGGACCAGGATCTGCTGTTCCGTCGGCGTCAGCGGCGACGCCCACCGGGTCAGGCTGTCCTGCTGCTCCCGGAGAACCGTCTCGATGAGCTCCTCTCCGTCCCCGGTGACGGAGAGGAGTACTGAACGCCCGTCGGATTCCGACGGGCGTTTCGTGATGAGTGCCCGTTCCTCGAGCGCGTTCGCCAGCGAGGACACCGTCGCCCGACGGAGGTAGGTCAGCTCCGCGGTACGGTGCGGTTCGAGCTCACCGGAGACCCAGAGCACGAACAGGAACTTGAACCCCTGCCACGTCAGCCCGTGCTTCTTGTGGACGGTGGACTCGAGGGCGTTCTTGATGACCTCGGAGGACCGGTTGAGCGCGAGGAGCATCCGGGTCGACGGCATGTCGCGGTCGTCGAGTTTCTGACGCGCCCGGTCCATGAAGGACCAGTACTCGGGACCGGTGGCGAAGCTCTCTCGGGACATGGGACGATTCTAGCTGCGGAGACAGCGACGCACCCCACGCGGGTGAACCGCGTGGGGTGCCGGAAAAGCGGGGCTCAGAGGGGCTCGGCTGAGCTCAGAGAGGCTCAGAGCGCGGGGAACACCGCGCCCAGGCCCATCACGACGAGGACGCCGATCAACGGGGGGACGATGGTCACCATGCCCACGTCCTTGTACGACTGGCGGTGGGTGAGCCCGCAGACGAGCAGCAGGGTCACGATGGCGCCGTTGTGGGGCAGTGAGTCGAAGCTGACCGACGCCATCGCGATCACCCGGTGCAGGAGCTCCAGGCTGATCCCCTGGTCGTTCGCCAGCTGGGTGAGCTGGTCGCCGAACGTCTCCAGGGTGATGGTGAGCCCGCCGGAGGAGGAACCGGTCAGCCCGGAGATGACCGCGGTGGCGACGGCGCCGATCACCACCGGGTTGTCGCTGACGTCGAAGATGCTGTTCTGCAGGGCCGCGAACACCGCCAGCGAGGCGATGACCGCGCCGAAGCCGACCTCGGAGGCGGTGGTGAACGCCGGGAGCACGGCGTTCTTCGCGCCCTCCGAGAGGCTGCGGACGTAGGTGCTGAACATGCCCGGGTTCATCAGGAAGATCACGATGATGGCCGTGGCCATGGCGATGACCACCGACCAGGTGCCCATGACGGCGCTGATGTCGGTGGCGCCGAACTTGTCCTCGGCCAGGTACGAGAAGTCCATTCTCGTGGACAGGACGTAGACGAACAGGAGGTTCATCCCCACGACGATGAGGATCGGCAGGAGTCCCCGGAGACCACGCAGTGTGGTGGTGCGGTCGGGCCACCGGGACGTCGGGGTGTCCGTTCGGGTGGCCGCCGACGGTGCAGCGTCGGTACCTGCGGGGGTCGTCCCGGCCTGCGGGGCAGGCGGCTCGTAGACTTCGCCGGCGGCGACGAGGGTACGGGTGCGGTACTCCAGCCAGGCCATGCCCAGGGCGAAGGTGACGACTGCGCCGATGATGCCCAGCACGGGTGCGGCGTAGGTGGTGGTCCCGAAGTACCGCGTGGGGATGGCGTTGTGGATCTGCGGACTACCCGGGAGCGCCGCGGTCGCGAAGGTGAAGATCCCGAGCGCGATCGCCGCCGGCATGAGCCGCCGGGGGATGCCCGCTTCGCGGAACAGCGAGTTGGCGACGGGGACGATCGTGAAGGCGATGACCCAGGCGGAGATTCCGCCGTAGGTGAGCAGTGCCGTCGCTATCGCCGTGGCGAGGATCGCCTTCTTCGCCCCCACCAGCCTCGAGATCCACTGTGCCAGGTCGTCCGCGTACCCCGACGAGGACATCAGGGTGCCGAAGATCGCCCCGACGAGGAAGAGCGGGAAGAAGCTGACGATGAAGTTGCCGGCCGCGGGCATGAAGATCTGCGTGTACGACGCCATCAGTGGGGCGCCGGAGAACAGGACCCCGATCAGGGCGGCGACCGGGGCTGCGACGATGACGGAGTGGCCGCGGTAGGCGAGCACGATGAGGACGACCAACGCCAGGACGACGCCGAGTGATGCGAGAACCATGGGATCCCTTCTGCCGGGGAGCGGTGGGGCCACGCCCGGAAGAATGGGCGGGGAACGTACCGCAGGATGTTATTCACATCACATAATCAAGTCAAGATGTGAACTAGTTTATGTCCGTGCCTGAACGGATTCCCGGCGGGCGTGGCTAGCGCCGCTGGCGTGCTTCGGTCGCGGCGGTGCCGCTGAGCAGCTTGTCCATGAGGATCAGCAGGATCGACCGTTCCTCCGGCGTCAGGGCGTCCGCCCACCGGGTCTCCTGGGTGTTCTGGCGTTCGTAGAGGGTCCTGGCCTCGGTGACGCCGGCGTCGGTGAGGTGCAGGAGGTGGCTGCGCCCGTCCTCGGGGGCGGGGACCTTGGTGAGGATGCCTTCCTCGGTCATCTTCGCCGTCAGGCCGGACACGGCGGCCCGGCTCATGCCGGTGAGGGTGGCGGCTTCGGAGGGGTACATGTCGCCGGCCAGCCACAGCGTGTAAAGCAGCTGGTAGCCTGCCCAACTGCGCCCGGCCGGGCGGTGGATCGTCGACTCCATCGTGTTGCTGAACGTGCTCGCGCCGCGCACCAGGGCGAGGATCACCGCGGTCGCCGCATGGTCGGAGTCGGGCGACTCGGCGGCGAGCCGGCCCCGGACGTGGTCGACGAAGTTCCAGTAGTCCAGTCCGCCGCTGTACCGGGGGCGGGGTGGGGTGTCCTGTGTGGCGGGCGTGTCCTGGTTGGTCATGGTCACCACAGTATCGCGAGGTGCCGGGGAGGTCGCCGTGGCGGGACCGACGGGATCTCGGCGGAAAACTACTTCACAACTTAACTAGAATGGTGTATGTTTGTCGCCACAGTCATTTCCTTGAAGGAGGACACCATGGCCTACTACCGCAGCCTCGGGACGCTCCCGAAGCACCGTCACACCGCACTCCGTAGCGACAGCGGCGAGCTGCTCTACGAGGAACTCATGGGGGAGGAGGGGTTCTCCTCGGATTCCTCGCTGCTGTACCACCGTGGGATCCCCTCCGCGCTCGTGGACATCCGTCCCTGGGACGTCCCCGACCACACGCTCACCCCGAACGACCCGTTGGCTCCGCTGCACCTGAAGCTGCATGACCTCGCCGGCGCGGCCGACGGAACCGACCTGGACGCCGTACGCGGGCGCCGGCTGGTGCTCGGGAACTCCGACGTCCGGCTGAGTTACGCACACGTCAACACCACCTCGCCGCTGTACAAGAGCGGACTGGGCGATGAGCTCGTCTACGTCGAACGGGGTTCCGCCCTGGTCGAGACCCAGTTCGGTCCGTTGGAGGTCGCCGAGGGCGACTACATCAACATCCCGCGGGCCACGATCCACCGCTGGGTACTCCGCGACGGGGAGGACGCGCGCCTGTACTTCATCGAGGCCAGCAGCCACATCGGGCCACCGCGTCGCTACCTGTCCCGGTACGGGCAACTGCTCGAGCACGCACCGTACTGCGAACGGGACCTGCGTGGCCCCGCGGAGCTGCAGCTGGCGGACCCCTCCGAGACGGACGTGGAGCTCTACATCAAGCACCGCGGCTCCGGCCCCTCCGGTATCAGCGGGTCCATCCACGTCCTGCCGACCCACCCGTTCGACGTCGTCGGGTGGGACGGATGCCTCTACCCCTGGGTCTTCAACGTCAACGACTACATGCCGCTGACCGGGAAGGTCCACCAACCACCGCCCTCGCACCAGGTGTTCGAGGGGCACAACTTCGTGGTCTGCAACTTCGTCCCTCGCAAGGTCGACTACGCAGAGGGGGCCATCCCCGTTCCCTACTACCATTCGAACGTCGACTCAGACGAGGTCATGTTCTACGTGGACGGTGACTACGAGGCACGTAAGGGTTCCGGGATCAACAAGGGCTCGGTGTCCCTGCATCCCGGAGGACACCCGCACGGGCCACAGCCCGGTGCCGCGGAGGCGTCGATCGGCAAGGATTTCTTCGATGAACTCGCCGTGATGGTCGACACCTTCCAGCCCCTGTCGCTCGGGGAGGCCGGACGTGCGGTCAACGACCTCTCCTACCGGTCCTCGTGGACCGGCGGGCGTTGGCTGGGGGAGGGGGACCGGTGATGTTCAGGTCGTTCATCGACGACGCCGCCGTCTTCCCCCCGGGCCTGGCGTCGCTCCCCGACGCCGTCGCCAAGCACCTGGAGAACCGGACGCTCCCGGCGGCGGAGTTCACCGGCCCCCTCGTCGTGCCGCTCGCGGACGTCGCCGAGGCGTCGGCACTGGCCGACAGTGCGGCCCTCGACCTCTCGGCGGTCGTGCCGCCGGGTGGTCTGGCCGACGTCGTGGTCCTGCTCGACTCGTTGCCGTCCACGACACGGCTGGCGGCGGTGGAGGTCAAGGTGGACCCGACCACCGGTTCCGGTACGGCGGTGGACACCCAACTCGCGGCGGCGGCGTCCTTCGCCGCGACCCACGGCGACCTCGCCGTGTGGGTCGAGCTGCCGTTCGACCTGGTCGACAGCGCGAGGACGGCGTGGATGCGGGACCACGGGCTCGGACTCAAGTTCCGGACCGGCGGAGTCACCCGGTCGCTGTACCCCAGCCCGGCCGAACTCCTGGCTGTCCTCCACACCGCCGTGCACGCCGACCTCCCGTTCAAGCTCACCGCCGGTCTCCACCGGGCGCTGCGCTACCGGGAACAGCCGGCCGGGGAGACCCTGGACCACTTCGGGTTCCTCAACATCGCCGCAGCGGTGGTCGCCCTCCGCGCCGGTGACCCCGACCGCGCCGAGATCCTGCTCGGCAGCGACGACGGGGGCGAGGTCCTCCGCACCGTCCAGGCGGGCACCGGCTGGCGGGAGAGCTTCACCAGCTTCGGGGCGTGCAGCACCCTCGAGCCGTTGACGACCCTGAGCGAACTCGGGGGTGTCGGCGACCACGTGCTCGAGGGGCTGACCGAACCCGAGTCGTCCCACAACTGAGTCCCACGAGAGAGTCCCACGAGAGAGGAAGTACACCCATGACTACTGCAGCAGAGACATTCTCCACCGACGGGTTCGGGACCGCGAACCTCCCCTATGCGTCGGTCACCGCGGCGGACCGGGGCGACCGGGCGTTCCTCGCGACCCGCCTGGGCGACCGCGTCATCGACATCGCCGCGCTCGCCGAGGCCCTCGGTGGTCTCGACCCCGAGGTCGTGGAGGCGGTGGGCGGCCCCGGGCTGGACGGCGTGCTCGCCGGCGGCCCCGCGGTCTGGCGTCCACTCCGTCGCTGGCTCACCGACGCGGTGACGGCGGAGGGAAGTGCCGCGGCCGTGGAGGCGGCGAGCGTGGACGTCGGCCAGGTGAGCTACCGCATGCCGTTCACGCCGGCGGACTACGTGGACTACTACGCCAGCGAGGACCACGCGACGAACATCGGCAGGATGTTCCGGCCCGACGAGGCGGCCCTGAAACCGAACTGGAAGCATCTTCCGGTCGGGTACCACGGCCGCTCCGGCACCGTCGTGATCTCGGGGACGGACGTCATCCGGCCCAAGGGCCTGCGCCCGACCCCCGACGGCGTCCCGGACTTCGGGCCGTCGACACGCCTGGACATCGAGGCCGAGATGGGCTTCGTCTGCGGCGGAGCCCCGGCAGGCACCGAGGTCGCGGTGGCGGACGCCGCGGACCACATCTTCGGTGTGTTCCTCTTCAACGACTGGTCGGCCCGCGACATCCAGAACTTCGAGTACGTGCCGCTGGGACCGAACCTGGGCAAGTCCTTCGCCTCGTCGGTGGGCACCTGGGTGGTCCCCTTCGAGGCGTTGGAGGAGGCCCGTGTCGACACACCCCCGCGGGAGTTCGCGCTCGCGGACTACCTCCGGGACGGTGCCGAGGCCGGTGGCCCGTGGGGCCTGGACATCCACATGGAGGTGGAGCTCGACGGTGAGGTCGTGTCCCGCCCCGAGTACCGGCGGATGTACTGGACCGCCCCCCAGATGCTGGCGCACATGACGGTCAACGGCGGGTCCCTGCGCGCCGGGGACATGTTCGGGTCGGGCACGGTCTCCGGCCCGGAGAAGGATACCCGGGGGTCGTTCATGGAGCTGTCCTGGGGCGGCAAGGAGCCGTTGGTGCTCCGGGACGGCACGGAGATGGTCTTCCTCCGGGACGGACAGACCGTGGTGATGCGCGCCACCGCACCGGGGCCGGACGGGCAGACCCTCGACTTCGGCGAGTGCGTCGGCACGGTCCGTCCGGCGACGGGGGTGTGAACAGCATGCGGAAGACGACAGACGGTACGGCGGCGGAACTCGTCGCCGGGTACGCCCGCGACGGCATGACGGTCGCGGTGGGTGGCTTCGGCCTGTCCGGCAACCCGTTCGACCTGATCGAGGGGTTGCGCGACTCCGGGGTGAAGGACCTCACCATCGTGTCCAACAACATGGGGGTCGACGGGCAGGGCCTCGGCATCCTGCTGGAGAACAACCAGGTCAGCAAGGTGATCGCCTCCTACGTGGGGGAGAACCGCCGCTTCGCGGAACTCTACCTGTCCGGTGACCTCGAGGTCGAGTTCACCCCGCAGGGGACGCTGGCCGAACGGCTCCGGGCAGGGGGCGCCGGGATCCCGGCGTTCTACACGGCGACCGGGGTCGGTACCCTCGTCGCCGAGGGGAAGCCGACCGCCGAGTTCGACGGCCGGACCTACGTCCAGGAGCGGGGCATCGTCGCCGACCTGGCGCTCGTCCACGCCGCCCGCGGGGACGTGGACGGCAACCTCGTCTACCACCTGACCGCGCAGAACTTCAATCCGTTGTGCGCGACCGCCGGGACGGTCACCCTCGCCGAGGTCGAGCACCTCGGCGGCCGGGGGACGGTCGCCCCGGACGCGGTGATGACACCGGGGGTGTTCGTCCAACGGGTCATCGAAGCGGTACCGAGGGAGAAACCGGTCGAGAAGCGGACGGTACGGCCCCGGCACGGGGCCATGACGGACGGGGTGGCGGTATGAGCTGGACACGGGAGGAGATGGCGGCGGTCGCCGCCCGCGAGCTCAGTGACGGTGACTACGTCAACCTCGGCATCGGGATGCCCACGCTGGTCGCCAACCATCTGCCCGAGGGCATCCACGTCACGCTCCAGAGCGAGAACGGCATCCTCGGGATGGGCCCTTTCCCTCTGGAGGGCGACGAGGACCCCGACCTCATCAACGCGGGGAAGCAGACCGTGATCCTGCTGCCTGGGGCGTCGGTGTTCGACTCCGCGACGAGTTTCGCCATGATCCGGGGCGGCCACGTCAAGGTCGCCATCCTCGGCGCGATGGAGGTCAGCGCCACCGGTGACCTGGCCAACTGGATGGTCCCCGGGCACATGGTCAAGGGCATGGGCGGGGCGATGGACCTGGTGGCGGGGACGCCGCGGGTGGTGGTGATGACCACGCACACCACCCGGGACGGTTCCCCGAAGATCCGGCGCGAATGCTCCCTGCCGTTGACCGGCGTGGGTGTTGTCGACAGGATCATCACCGACCTCGCCTGTTTCGAGGTCACCGACACCGGCCTGGTGCTCACCGAGTGTGCACCGGGTGTGGGTGTCGAGGAGGTCCGGGCGATGACGGAGGCGGAGTTCATGGTGGACGAGAGGACGGGACGATGAGTGTCCAGGCGAGGACGACAGGGACCGGCGACCACGCGGTGGTGTGCCTGAACGGGTGGTTCGGCCACTCCGGCGGCTGGGGGCCGTGGGAGAGGCACTTGGACACCGACAGCTTCACGTGGGTGTTCCCCGACTACCGGGGCTACGGTGGGCGCCGGGACGTCTCGGGGGACTTCACCGTCGACGAGATCTCCGCGGACATGTGCGCACTGCTGGAGGAGCTGCCGTGTGCCCGGGTCTCGCTGCTCGGCCACTCCATGGGTGGCGTGTTCATGCAGCGTGTCCTCGCCGACACGTCCCGCAGCATCGAGTCGCTGGTCGGTGTCTCTCCGGTGGGGGCCGCGGGGACACCGATGGGTGGCGAACAGCGTGCCCTCTTCGAGGCGGCGGAGTCCGACACCGGTGCACGCCGGACGATCATCGACATCACCACCGGGAACAGCCTGCCGCAGCGGTTCGCCCGGACCGTGGCGGAGGACAGCCGGGTGACGTCGGTCGACGCGGCCGTGGGCGGGTATTTCCGGGCCTGGGCCGACGCCGACTTCCTCGGTGAACTCGGGACGAGGGACGTCCCCGTGAAGGTCTTCGTGGGGGACCGGGACCCGGCGGTCACCGAGGACGCGGTGCGGTCCAGCTTCGGTGTGACCTATCCTCGTCTGGAAATCGATGTTCTGCCGGAGGTCGGTCATTACGCGATGGACGAGATGCCGCTGAACGTGGCTGCGAAGGTGGGGCGGTTTCTGGGACGACCGACTATCTGAGAGCACTATCTGCCCCCGGGGCACTCCGCGCCCTCAGCTCACCTGCCGGCGCAGCATCTCCAGATGGAGAGTGGTGAGATCCTGCTGGTGCAGGTGCTCGATGCGCTGTTCGCGGTCGAGTTGGTGTTCGGCGGCGGCGAGGAGCTCCTCGCCACGCTTCATGTGGGTGTTGATGTCGTCGAAGAGGGCCTGGGCGACCTCGTCCACGGATTCGGCGAAGTACGCCTTCTCCAGGGTCGTGCCCACCCCGCGGTTACGTTGCAGGTCGTCCCAGGAGGTCAGCGCGGAGGAGAGACGGCGTGCGGACGTTGTCGAGAGTTCCGCCAACGTCGCGTCGAAGTCGCTGAGAGCGGCCTGCGCCTTAGGGCGTTCGGAGACACCGAACCAGAACATGAGGACCAGGGCGACGCCTCCGAGTGCTCCACCCACGATGAGGACGACACCCAGGATGACGAGTCCGATCTTGATGGCCCACGCGAGGATGACGACGGCAATGCCTGCCAGGATGATGAGGGCGCATCCGCTGCCGGGGTTGTCTTGACCTTTACTGCTCATGGAGAATCACTCGCCCCCGATCTCCATGTCGACGCCCACATTGAACAGCCAGATGCCCAGTAGCACCGTGAGTACCGCACCGACGACGGTCAGCACGGAATAGAGGATGGCGGCCTCCACTGAGTAGGTGTGGGAGAAGGCTGCCCGACGTTGCTCGGCGATCTTCTGGAGGTCGCGGGTCGTGGACTCCAGTACCTCGGACACGAGCTTCCGGTGTGCGGTGGCGTCGGGTGTGGGCGCAGGGACACCGATGCGGGGTGTGGGGACCGCCGGGGTGAAGGCATCGTGCCGTGTCCTTGCCACGATCTCCAGTTCTGGTGTGTCATTCATGAAGGTGAGGTTACGTGCCGCTGTGGACATGAGGCGGTGGAGGGCCCCTCCCTGCTCGAACTTCTGATCGCTTTCGTGCCGCCGTCCCCGGTGTCACTCCAGGCCAAGTGCGCGGCACTCCACGACAAATCGGCGCGCAGGTCGCTGACTAGCGTTTACCGGTGAAACTACTTCAGTTGTTCCACGGGCCCCAGCGTCCCGTGGACGGAGAACGGGACGCCATGGATACAACGGACACAACGGACAGAACACAGGGGACACCGGACACCGGCTACATCGTCGTCGGTGCCGGATCCGCCGGCAGCGTGGTGGCACGTCGTCTGCTCGACGCGGGCGAGAAGGTCACCGTCATTGAAGCCGGCGGGTACGACACCAACCCGTTGATCGCCGACCTGTGGTCGTCGGTCCGGCTGTGGCACGGCCCGGAGGACTGGGACTTCCACACCGTCGAGCAGGAGTCGTGTGCGGGCCGCCGGATCCACCTGCCCCGCGGGAAAGTGATGGGCGGCTCGCACGCGCTCAACGGCACCATCTGGTGCCGCGGTGCACGACAGGACTACGACACGTGGTCCTACCTGGGGTGCCCGGGGTGGGGGTGGGACGACGTGCTGCCGGTGTTCCGCGCCATCGAGAACTTCGACGGCGGCGCCTCCGACACCAGGGGAGGGGACGGGCTGCTGGACGTCGTCGAGGGGTACGAGGTCAACCCGGTGCAGGAGAGCATCCTGCAGGCGGCGGTGGAGATCGGCCTGCCGGTGAACCCGGACTACAACGACGGCGAGGTCGACGGGGTCTCCCGGATGCAGCTCAACGTCCGCGGGGGCAAGCGGTTCAATACCTGGCACGCCTACCTGCGCCCGGTCGCCGACCACCCGGACCTGCAGATCATCACCGGTGCCGAGGTCGAGCGGCTCCTCGTCGAGGACGGCGCGGTCACCGGTGTCCAGTACGTCCGGGACAACCGCCGCGAGACGCTCCGGGCAGGGGAGACGGTCCTGGCTGCCGGTGCGGTGGGGTCACCGGTGATCCTGCTGCGTTCCGGCATCGGCCCGGCAGAGGAACTCGCCGCGGTCGGTGTCGAGCCCGTCCTCGACCTGCCGGGCGTGGGCAGGAACCTGCAGGACCACTTCCTGGTCCCGGTCGTCTTTACCACGGAGACCCCGGTCCCCGCCCCGACGACCGGGGTGGCCGAGACCCACCACTTCTGGAGGAGTCGACCGGACCTGACCGTGCCGGACACCCAGCCCATCCACTTCTCGATCCCGATGTACCTGGACGGCATGACCGGACCGGACAACGGGTTCTCACTGGTGGCCGGGCTGATCCGACCCCAGGCCCGCGGCACGGTGACCTTGTCCGGCCCCGGTCTCGCCGATGAACCGCGGATCGACCTGTCCGCGCTGGACAACGCCTCCGACACCGATGCACTGGTGGCCTCGGTCCGTCAGTGCCGCGAGATGGGGCGGACCCGCGCGCTCGCCGGATGGGGAGCCCGCGAGCTCTACCCCGGCCCCGACGTCGCCGACGACGACGCCTCACTGGAGGACTACGTCCGGCACCACGTGAGCACCTACCACCACCAGGTGGGGACCTGCCGGATGGGACTGGACGCCGGCGCGGTGGTGGACCCACGGACCCTGACGGTACGGGGGCTCACGGGGGTACGCGTCGCCGACGCCTCGGTGATGCCCCTGGTCACCACCGGGAACACCAACGCCGCGGCGATCCTCGTCGGGGAACGCGCGGCATCATTCATCGTCGGCGGCACGGGCCGTCGCGACAACACGATCGGAGAACTGGTGTGACTACGTCAGCACCCGGGGCCACCGGCACCCGGAGCCCCCTGTCCAGCACCGCCGTGGTGGCGTTGTGCATGTTCGTGGTGGTCATGGAGGGGTACAACCTGATCACCTTCGGCATCACGGTGCCGCTGCTCCTCGACGACCCCGCCCTCGGCCTCGACCCGGCCACCGCCGGACTCATCGGCGGTGTCGTCTACGCCGGTGGACTCGTCGGGATCCTGGTCAGCGGTCCACTGGCCGACCGGTGGGGACGGCACCGGCTGATGTCCGTGGCCGTCGGCGTCTTCGCCGTCGGCGCCGTGCTGGTCGCGCTCGCCCCGAACGCCACGGTGATCGGCCTGGCACGGGTGCTCACCGGAATCGGCATCGGTGCCGCGTTCACCTCGGCGATGACGCTGGCCCGCAACCACGCCGCGGTCAACCGGGCCAGTCTGGTGATCACCCTGACCACCGCAGGCGTGCCGGTCGGCGGTGTCCTGGCGTCGCTGTTCGGGATCTTCCTCATGCCGCACTGGGGGTGGCGGTCGAACTACTGGGCCGGCGCGGTCCTCACCCTCGTCATCCTCGCGGTGTCGCTGGCCTGCCACATCCGTGAGCCGGAGGAGGTCAGGAACACCACACTGAGCCCGTCCCGACGGCTGACCTCCCTGTTCGCCCCCTCGACCCGGGTCGTGGTCATCTTCGTGGCGCTGGCCAGTGTGGTCAACCTCGTGACCTGGCTGGGGCTGAACGCCTGGCTCGCCGAGGCGATGCGTAGCAGCGGTTTCAGCCTGACCCAGGCGTTGACGCTCACCTTCGTGCTCACCGGCGCCGCCGTCGTCGGTTCCTGGTTCACCGCCACCGCAGGCGACCGGGTCGGCCCGGCGAGAGTGGCGGTCGTCTGCGCCGCCCTCACCCTGGCCGGGCTCCTCGGGCTGCTGACCGAACCGGCGTCACTCGTCCTCGCGGTCATCTTCGTCGGCCTGATGGGGATCGGCGGACACTCCACCCAGAACCTCATCAGTGCCGCGGCGACCAACCAGGTCGCCCCGCCGCTGCGGGGTACGGTCATCGCGATCACCAACGCCATGGCCTACGTCGGGTCGTTCCTCGGCCCGGTGGTCGGCGGGCGCGCCTTCGCCGCCGGTGGGTCCCCGTCCCTGTTCGCGCTGTACGCGGGGTGTGCCGCGGTGTGCCTGGCGATGACGGTGGGAATCGTGGCCGGCGGGCGACGTACGTCGCGGGGGACCGGCCACCGGGGATCCGGGGCCGGTAGTCTCGGACCCGATGATGCACGGATTCCGGACCCCGCCTGACCCGTTGCCCCGGTCGGGGGCGGGCACCCCCGACCTCGGGACCTCCTTCGAGCTCCTGCGGGCGCTCATCCCCTTCGACGCGGCGCAGGTCCTCGCGATCGACGGGGACCCCGGTGTGTCCCGGCCGGTCGAGATCTTCCGTACGGGCTACTCCTCCAACACCGCCTGGGCGCTGGCGCACATGTTCCCGCGCAAGGAGACCCTGGGGTTCACCCGCTACGCCAGTGCCGACGCGCCGTTGCCGCCGACGCTCTCGACGTCCGAGGTGCGCGGCGAGTTCACCTCCTCCCGCCTGTTCCGCGACCACCTCGCCCAGGAGGGGTACGCCGACGGGATGACCCTCGAACTGTTCTGCGGGGAGTCCCCGGTGGGGATGGCACACTTCTCCGGCCGTGACCCCCGAGCTTTCGACGGGCCTCCCCGGGAAGCGGCGCTGGCCGTCTCCGGTCTGCTGGGGGTCCTCGTCGCCGAGGTCCGGGCACGGTACCCCGGCACCGGTGCAGCACCCGGGGCGCGTCGCGAGGCGCAGCACGACCCGGACGTCGGGCGCCGGTTGGCCGCCGACGAGGCGTTCACCCGGCATGTCGACGCGTTCTGCACCGGACCGCTGGCATTCGTCGAACACCTGTGGTGGGTGGACGGGAAGGCGGTGACCGTCGAGATCGTCCAACCGGGGCAGGTCACGGCCCGCCCCGCGCCGGGCGGGCTCACCCGTGGCCTGACCGGCCAGGAACTGCAGGTGCTCAGTGCCCTGTGCTGCGGTGCCTCCGACGCCGACATCGCGGCCCGTCTGTACCTGGGGGTGCGCACGGTCCAGGCGTACGTCAGCTCGCTACGCACCAAACTGGACGCGGCGAGCCGTCTGGAGGCCGTGGTGATCGCCCTCGGCTCGGGTCTCTACATCCCCCACCCCGACACCGCGCCCCTGCACCAGATCGTCCGCGGCACCGTCACGCGGTAGGTACGTTAGCCACCAGTTCGGCTGCCGCGGCGACGGCCTGGCGCTGGTGGTCGTGGAGGTCGTCGACACCCTGCGGGTCGAGCACCGGGGAGTAGGGGTCGCCGAACCCGGTCTCGGTGCCGGTGAGGACCTCGAGCACCCCGAGTCCGCAGACGGGGACGTAGTAGGGGCTGTAGCCGCCCTCCTGGATGAACACCGCCTTGCCGTCGCACAGCTCGTCGGCGGCCTCCATCACCAGTTCCGTCATCGCCTTGAAGCCCTTCTGGGTGACCATCTGCCGGGCCAGGGGATCCATCGCCGCGGCGTCGAAACCACTGGCGACGATGATCAGTTCCGGCTGGAAGGCGCGCAGGGCCGGGATGACGACGTCGCGCACCGCGAGTTCGTAGACGGCGTTCCCGCTGCCCGGGGGCAGGGGGATGTTGAGGGCGGCGCCCGCCCCGGCGCCGGCACCGTTCTCCTCCCGGAAGCCGGAGTCCGCCGGGAAGCACCGGTCCTGGTGCAGTGAGACGGTCAGCACCGACGGGTCGTCCCACCAGATGTCCTGGGTGCCGTTGCCGTGGTGCACGTCCCAGTCGACGACGGCGATGCGGGAGACGCCGAGTACCTCGCGGGCGTGGGCGGCGGCGACGGAGACGTTGTTGAACAGGCAGAACCCCATGCCGCGGGCGCGTTCGGCGTGGTGTCCGGGCGGGTTGACCAGGGCGTAGGCCACGTCCACCTCGCCGTTGACCACGGCGGTGGTGGCGCTGACCGCACCTCCGGCGGACCGGAGCCCGATGTCGTAACCGCCGCGCCCCAGCGGCGTCGCCCCGTCGCCGCCGTCGCCGCCGCACCGGCTCTCCGACTGGGACCGGATGTCGTCGACGTGTCCGGCGGTGTGGACCCGGAGCAGGTCCTCCTCCGTCGCGGCGACCGCGGGCACCGGGGTCAGCAGGTCACGCAGCGGGGAGACCTGGACCGCCTCGTGGAACCGGCGTTTGGTGTCGGCGTGGGCGATGTGGTGGCTGATGGGTTGCAGACCGCGGGCCGGGTCGGCGGGTGTGAACCCGCCGCTGCCGCTGTCCACCCACCCGTAGAGGGTGTCCCAGAGGTATCCGACGCGTCGTGGCTGTGACATGGTTCCGTCTCCTGGTGTTGTAGTGAGCTGTGACACTGCAAAGCTACGTCCGTGCCCGTGGACCCCGGTACCGGAAAACTACGGTAGTTCGCCCCGGCTACGCCGACGGCGGCGACGGCCGGTCCACCAGGCGTGCGACGACGAGGCCCGCCACCAGACCCCAGAACGGGGCGGTGACCCCGGCGAGCACCAGGTCGGAGAAGGTGACCAGGAGACACACCAGTGCCCCTGTCGACGCGGGACCGGAGAATGCCGCGAGGAACGCGTTCTTCAGCGGGGCCAGCATCGCCAGGCCGGCGAGCACAGCGAGGAACACCGCGGGCATGGCCAGCACCAGCCCGGTGAACGCCGGTGCGACGATGCCGACCGCGATCGCCCCGGTGCCGCACACCAGGGCACCGGTGTACTGCCGTGACCGTTCGCCACCACTGACGATCAGTGCGTTCGTCGGGCCGGTGAGGCAGGTCGGCACCGTCCCGACCAGTGCCATCGGCAGCGACCACAGGCCCGACGCCGCGGCCGCGACATTGGTCGGCGGCCGGTGCCCGGCGGCACGCAGGACCGCGACGCCCTGGCCGTTCTGCACGATGACCACCGTGATGGCCAGCGGCACCACCAGTTCGGCCATCGCCGCCCACGAGAACTCCGGGGTGGTCAACTCCGGCCGGGCGACGACACCGTCGTCCAGCGCGCCGGGCGCCATGCTTCCACCGGCGACCACCACGACGATCCCGACGACGGTGGCCGCGGCCACCGGGGGAAGGACACGGCCGAGCGTCGGTACGGCGGTGAGGACGATGAACACGACGATCATCGGCAGGGCGACGGACGGTTCGTCGGTCGAGGCGTCCACGAGGTCCAGGCCGAACCGGAGGAAGACCCCGGCGACCATCGCCATCACGATCTGCGGTGGCAGCAGGTCCATGATCCTGCCGACGAGACCGGACCACCCGAGCAGGAACACCAGGACACCGGTGGCGAGGTAGGCGCCGACGACCTCGCTGAAGGTCAGGTGGGTCAGGGCGTCGCCGACGATCACGGTGCCCGGGATCGTCCAGAACACCGCGAAGGGCGTGCGGTACAGCCACGTGAGCAGGATCGTCAGGACACCGTTTCCGAGGAAGGCCCCGAAGATCCACGAGGCGGTGGCGCCCTGCGACAGCCCGCCCTGGCCGGCGGCCGTCAGGATGACGGCGATCGGCCCGGAGGCGGAGAACAGCAGGGCGACCAGACCGTTGGCGACGGCGGTGGGGTTCAGGTCGGCCAGCACGCCACGGAGCGACGGTGCCTGCGTGTCCGGGCGTTCCAGTGCCAGGAGCGGAAACCCGCTCCGGCCGGGGGTGGACGAGGTCATCTGCGGAGTCCTTTCATCGTGGGGGCCGTCAGCACCGGTCAGGGAGTCAGGCACGGTCATCGAGGGCCCTGGCGAGGTCGGAGCGGGAGCGGATCCCGAGTTTCCGGTACACCCGCGTGAGGTGGTACTCGACGGTCTTGGGGGAGAGGAAGAGGTCCCGGGCGACCTCGCGGTTGGTGGCCCCGTCGGCGACCGCCGCGGCGATCTCCTTCTCCTGGGGCGTCATTCCTGTGGCGTCCACGGTGCGGGGGCCGAGCCCGCCGGCCCGCCGTTCCCGGTTGCACCGTTCCACGAAGGTCGTCGCACCCATCGCGGCGAACACCTCGGCGGCGCGGGCGAATTGCTCGTCGGCCCGCCTGCGCTGGCCGAGTCGTCTCAGCAGCTGGCCGTACTCGAAGAGGATCCGGCTCTGGTACGACGGCATCGGCAGCGTGCCTATGGCGTCGGCGGCGTCGTCGAGCACCCGGAGGCCGGCGTCGACGTCACCGCGCTGGATCAGGAGGTTTCCCCGGGGGACGCCGAGTTTCGCCTGCAGCGACAGCAGCCCGGACGCCGCGGCGCGTTCCTCGGCCAGGGTGGTGACCTCCTCGGCCTCGGCGAACCTGCCCGCCCGCATCAGGGTCTGGGCCCACACGTCCTCCCACGGCCAGAAGCCCGGTTGGGAGATGTCGGTGTGCCCCTGGATCCCGGTGAGTCTCTCGCCGGCATGGACCGCCGAGGCGAGGTCGTTGTCGAGGCTGCCGAACAGCAGGCGGCACATCGCGGCGGGGACCTGCTCGACCACGAAGGAGTCCGTGCCCACGGCGAAACGGTTCATGTAGTTGCGCGCCAGACCCGGGGCTCCCCGGAAGACGGAGATCTGGGCACCGGTCCACAGCAGCAGCGGTTCGAGGAAGCTGATCCCGAAACGTTCGGCACGGGCCAGCCCGCGCTCCACCGTGGTCATCGCGTCGTCCCATTCGCCCATGACGAACTGCGAACGGGCCAACCAGGCGTCCTGCCACAGGCTGATCCGTTCGGAGCCGTCGACCTGCGTGCGACGCTGGAGCCGCTGCCGGGCGGTGACCGGGTCGTCGAAGACGAGCGAGAGCCACCCCATCGCCATGTTGCGGCGTTGGACGTGCAGCCCGGCGCTGCCGTCGTCGACGGGTTCCTCCGGCATCCGTCCGGTGATCGCGCCCTGGGCGATCAGGGCGATCGCCTGCGACTCGGTACGTGCCGCGGCGCCGGCGGTGGCCCACCGGTCGGCCCGGTCCATCCACGCGACCACCTGCTCCGGCCGCCATTCGGCCAGGTTCAGCAGGGCCTGGCGCGACGCCACGCGGGAGGCCAGCCCACGGGGGACGATGTCGTCCCCGTCGGGCCCGTCCGACGCCAGCTGGTCCGACGCCGAGTCGATGTGGCTGATGGCCTCGGCCCGTCGTCCCTCGTGGAGGGCCAGGTAGCCGAGGACGGAATGCCGCTGCACCGCGGCGGTGCCGACCGGTATCACCGGGGACAACGCCCGGGTGTGCAGCCGTGCGGCGGGGATGTCGGAGGCACCGAGCATCGCCTCGGCGGCGTCCAGACGGTAGCGCTCCCGGTGCGTGGCGTCCGTGGCGATCTCGGCGGCCAGGGTCATGAGTGACGCGGCGCGCCGCCAGTAGCCCGTGGCCCCCAGCCTGTGCCCGCGGTCCGCGATGGTCGCGGCGAGTTCCCCGTCCGGGGTGGTCAACGCCAGGGCCCGGTGCCGCAGCGACGCGTCGGTGTCGCCGAGGCCGGCGAAGTGCTCGGCCGCGACGCGGTGCATCGCGGCGTTCCGGCCCGGCGGGGTCATCGACGTCAGGACCGCACGGTCCGACGGGGAGACCAGGCGCAGCACGGGGTGTCCGGGGCTGGGGTGCAGCAGGCAGAAACCGAGGGACACGGCGTGGTCCATCCCCGTGCCGTCGTCCGCGGTGAGTGTGCGGACCAGGTCGGTCGTCGCACCCTCCGGGAACAGGGCCACGGCCTGCAGTACCGGCAGCAGGGACCTGCCGTGGTCGGCCACGGCGTCGAGTCTCGCCGCCATCGCGTCCCGCCACGACTCCGGGACCGGGATCGAGGGGGACGCCTGCCGCCAGTGGTCCCCCGGGACGGAGTCGAGGACTTCGCGGATCAGGCCGGGACGACCGCCGGTGAGGTCCTGGAGCTGCGCGGCGGCCTCCGGGCCCAACCTGGTTCCGGAGACGGCGAGAGCGAAGGCGCGGACGTCACGCAGGTCGAGCGGAGGCAGCACCGTCACGGTGTCGGCCATCTCCCGTATCAGGCCGGCGGTACCGCTCCCCGCCCCGTCCGGCAGTGACAGCACGACCGCGACGCGGCCCCGGGTACTGTGCCGGGCGAGCGAGACCAGCTCCTGCACGGTGCCGGTGTCGGCCCATTGGGCGTCGTCCACGGCCAGGACGGTCATGGCCCCGGGGACGTCGGCGGTCCCGGCCAGGGTGGCGTCGGCGCCCAGCCGCGCGGCCAGGAGCCGTGCCAGGGTGCCGCTGTCGTGGCCGTGCCACGGAAGCGCGGTGACACGGGCGGACCGCCACCCGGGCAACGCCGCCAGGGTGCCGCGGAGGACACCGCTGCGTCCCGACCCGTGCGGACCGGACACCACCAGCACCCGACCGTCACCGGGGGCGGCGGACTCCACGGCCCGCACGAGCTCGTGGATCGTCGGGCGGAGGATGTCGGCGGTGGAGTCGAGGTGCGCCGCCATCTAACCGCGGTCCCCACCGGCCACCGGGACGACCGTCCCGGTGATGTACGACGCCTCCTCAGACGCCAGGAAGCAGATCGGGGCCGCCTGCTCGTCCAGGGTGCCGTACCGTTTCATCAGCGAGGAGTCGACCGTCTGGTCGACGATCTGGCGGTACCAGCGCTCCTCGTCCTCGCCGTCGGGGCCGGGGCCTCGTCGGATGACGCGTTCCGGTGCCAGGGTCCCGCCGGGGGCCGTCGCCACCACCCGGATCCCGTGCGGGGCGCCCTCGAGCGCCAGGGCGCGGGTCAGCGCGTTGACGCCACCCTTCGCCGCGGCGTAGGGGACCCGGTTGACCCCCGAGGTCGCCACCGACGAGACGTTGACCACGGTGCCGCCGCCGTTGCCGGTGAAGACCGCCATCGCGGCGTGGCACATCCACAGCGTGGGGAACAGGCTGCGGCGGATCTCCTGCTCGATCTCCGGTGCCGAGTAGTGCTCGTAGGGTTTCGCCCAGATGGTGCCGCCGACGTTGTTGACCACGATGTCGAGGGTGCCGAGGACCTCCTCCGCCGTGGCGACGGCGCGCTCCGCCCCGTCGCAGGTCTCCAGGTCGGCGGTGAACGCCGCGACGGTGCCGGCGCCGACGTCGCGCAGGGAGGCGGCGACCTCCTCCACGACGGGGGACCGGTCGACGAGCAGGACGTTGCCGTCCTCGTACGCGATCCGCTGTGCCACGGCTCTCCCGATCCCCTGGGCGGCGCCGGTGACGATCACCGACTGGCCGAAGAACCGTTCCGGCGTGACGTGCCTGGGGCGTTCCCCCGTCCCGGGGCCGACCGGGGCGCTCATGCCCCGGCCTCCGTGTCTGCTCCGCCGTCGATGGCTGTGTTCATGGTGGTGACCGCATGGTCGTTGTGGCTGCGGATGACCGCCGCGGCACGGTCCCGGTCGCCGGCGGCGACGGCGTCCACCAGGGCGAGATGCTCGTCGGCGATGTCCCGGTGGATCCACGTCGCGTCGTTCAGCGTCTCGTTCATGACGTCGACGACGGTGAGGTTGCGGTAGGCCGCGAGGAGTGCCGGGTTCCCCGTACGGGTGAACAGGAACTCGTGGAACCGGTTGTTCGCACGGGTGAACTCCGCCGAGTCGACGATGTGGTCTCCGTCGAGGACGTCGTTGGCGGCCTCGGCGAGGGCCCGGTACTCCGCGATGTCGGCGTCGCCGAGGCGGCCGACGGTCAGTTCGAGGGCCCCGAACTCCAGGGCCATCCGGGCCTCGAACTGCGAGGTGGAGTCGGCCTTCGCCGAGTGGACCTCGCCGATCTCCACACCGGGGGCGGTGATGACGACCTCGGCCCGCGCGGCCGTGCCGTCCCCGGTCTCGGACGTGGTCACCGTCAGGGAGTCCGTGTCCGAGGCGCCGGCGGTGCCGGCCGCCGAGGAGAACTTCTCGTAGTAGAAGTTCTCGGGCTGCTCCGGGAGCTCCTGGAGGAACACCCGCACCGCCTCGACCATCGGCGGGGGACCACACAGGTACACGTCGCAGTCCCCGCCGTGCATGTCCGCCGACGACAGGTGGTCCGTGACGAACCCCGTGCGTTCATGCCCGCAGTCCGGGTCGGAGACGACGGTGAAGAAGTCGAAGTCGGGGAGCCGTCCCCGGTAACCGGCGAGCTGGTCCAGTTTGACCAGGTCCATCTCCGCGGAGGCCCCGTAGACCAGACGCACCGGGACGTCCAGCAGTTCGTCCTCCGTGAGCTTCTCCAGGATGGACAGGATCGGTGCCAGTCCGGTTCCCCCGGCGAGCAGGAGAATCGGACGGAAGGGTTCGCGCAGGAAGAACGACCCCATCGGCCCGGTCATCACCAGCTCGTCACCGACCGCCGCCCGGTCCTCCAGGTAGGTCGTCATCAATCCGCCGCGGGTGAGCTTGACCAGGAACGAGACGGTGTCGTCCGAGGGGCCGGAGGAGAACGAGTACGACCGGGTCTGCTCGGAACCGGGGACGGTGATGTTCATGTACTGGCCGGGCAGGTAGCCCAGGTTCTCCCGGTCGTCGAGCCGGACGGTGAACCCCACCGTGGACTCCGAGTGCCGGACGATCTCGGTCACCTCGCCACGGAGCCGTTGGGCGCCTGTCTTCGCCCGCTCGGAGGTCGTCGCGATCTGGAGGACAAGGTCGGAGTTCGGGGTCATCTGGCAGGGGAGACAGTACCCGTCGGCAGCCTCGGCGCCGGACAGGGCGTCCTCGATGTACTCACCCTCCTCGAAGTCACCCGCTTCACAGAACGCCTTGCACGTTCCGCACGCCCCGTCACGGCAGTCGAAGGGGATGTTGATCCGGGCCTGGTACGCGGCGTCGGCGACCGTCTGGTCCTCGTCGCATTCGATGAACCGGGTGATCCCGTCCTCGAAGGCGAGGGCGATCTGGTGGCTCATGGTGCCCTCCTAGACGTGGTAGATGTCGACGATGTGGTGGATGTAGTCGTTCTTCAGCACGATCCTCTTACTCGTGATCAGCGGGACGTCACCGGAGACGTCCAGGGTGACGAAGGTCGTGCCGAAGTAGGTGTCGGTGGTGTTGTACCGGAAGTAGAAGGTCAGCCAGTTGAACCGGACGTCGACCTCGCCGGCACGGCGGTCGAGGATCTCGACGTCGGTGATGTTGTGCCCCGTGCGCGGCTCCGGCAGGGAGGTCGCCGAGGACCGCTCGGTGCGGATCCGGAACACGCGGTCCTCGAGACCGCCCCGGTTCGGGTAGTAGATCAGCGATATCTCGCGCTGGGGGTCGGTGGTGAGTTCCCCGTTGTCGTCCCAGGCGGGCATCCAGTACTCGGCGTCCTCGCGGTAGCACGACAGCCAGTCCTCGAACCGGCGGTCGTCGAGCAGGCGGGCCTCGCGGTAGAGGAAGTCCTCGACCTCGGTGCGTGTGATGTCGGCGTTGGTCATCGTCATCTCCAGGTGTGTGGGTCGTACAGGGTGGTCAGCCGCGGCGACGGCGGCGGCGCTGTGGGGTGGCGTTCTCACCCGAGGCCCGGTCCCGCGCACGCGAGCGGGCGTAGTCGGTCGTCGCCCGCGACGACGCGGCGTCGTCCGCGGTGAACTTGGTGGTCGTGGCGTCCTTATCCAACGCCGCCTCCATCTGCTCGGCCCAGTACCGGTGCTGGATCGGGTACAGGCCCTCGTCCTCGGCACGGGAGCCGGACGACAGGACCTCGTCCATGCCCAGCCTCGTCGCGACGTCGTTGGCGCCGGCGACCTGCTGGGTCAGGCCACGGGTCATGTCGTTCCACGGGAATGCGCTGGCCTGGTAGGTCTTCTGGCAGGACCTGAACTCCTCCAGGTCGTCCGGTGTGGCCATCCCGGTGGCGTTGAAGAAGTCCTCGTACTGGCGGATACGTGCGGCACGGGCCTCGTCGGACTCGCCCTTGGGCGCGATGCAGTAGATGGTGACCTCGGTCTGGTCCACCGAGATCGGCCTCCAGTGCCTGATCTGGGTGGAGAACTGGTCCATGATGTAGACGTTCGGGTACACGCACAGGTTGCGCGATGCCCCGACCATGAACTCGCCACGTTCGTCACCGTGCAGTTCCTTGAGTTCCCCGAGACGGTCGTAGATCGGCCGGTCCTCGGGGTTGCCCCACGAGGTCCACAGCGCGAGGTGCCCGTAGGGGAAGGAGAAGTACCCGCCGCCCTGGTCGCCCCAGGAGCCGGCGTCCATGGCCTTGGTCTCGTTGGTGGACTCCCCGGAGGCGCGCCGGGAGGTCGTGGCGGCGTAGTTCCAGTGGGTCGATGTCACGTGGTACCCGTCGGCGCCGTTCTCGGCCTGCAGTTTCCAGTTTCCGTCGAAGGTGTAGGTCGAGGCTCCGCGCAACACCTCCAGGCCCTGCGGCGACTGGTCGACGAGCATGTCGATGAGGACCCGGGAGTCGCCGAGGTGCTCCGAGAGAGGCACCACGTCGGGGTTGAGCGAACCGAACAGGAAACCCCGGTATGACTCGAAGACCGGCACCCGACGCAGGTTGTGTGACCCGTCGGTGTTGAAGTTCTCCGGGTAACCGCCGGCCTTCTCGTCCTTGACCTTCAGCAGTTCCCCCGCGTTGGAGAAGGTCCAGCCGTGGAACGGGCACGTCAGGGTCGTCCGGTTGTCGGTCTTGCGCCGGCACAGCATCGCCCCCCGGTGGGAACAGGCGTTGATCAGGCAGTTGAGCTGGCCGTCCTTGCCGCGCGTGATCACCACGGGCTGGCGTCCGATGTAGGTGGTGAAGTAGTCACCGATCTCGGGGATCTGGGAGTCGTGCGCGAGGTACACCCAGTTGCCCTCGAAGATGTGGCGCATCTCCAGGTCGAAGATCTCCGGATCGGTGAAGATCCGGCGGTTGACCCGGACCACGCCGTCCTCCGGGTGTTCTTCCAGGGCGTGGTCCAGGGTGGTGCGAACGTTCTCGGCCGCGGTGGTCACGGGTGTGCTCCTTGGGGTCGGTGGGAACTTTGTCGATGTCCATAGTGGATGGAAATGACGCAGATCACACCGGGAGCGCCCCTAGGGTTGGGTCAGGGTGTGGTGCCCCGCCCCGCCGCGGCTACCCCGCCATGAGTTGCGGCAGGAAGGTCACCAGCCAGGGCAGTAGGCAGAGGATCAGGATCACGACCAGGTCGGAGAGGATCCACGGCACGGCGGCACGGTAGATGGTGGACAGCGAGAGCCAGGAGGCGGTGGACTTCATCACGAACAGACCCATGCCGAACGGCGGGGAGATGTTGCCGATCTGCAGGGTGACCAGCACGATGATCGAGAACCACACCGGGTCCCACCCGAACTGGGTGACGATCGGCATCAACAGCGGTGCGGTGATCAGCATGATCGAGGCCTGGTCGATGAAACAGGACAGGACCACCAGCACCAGCACGATGAGGAACATCATCAGGGCACCGTTGGCGATGCTGCCGGACACCCACTGCACGAGCCCCGCGGTGGCCCCCATGTAGGCCATGATCTGCGAGTACAGGGTGGAGGCCATGACCAGGATGAAGATCGTGCCGGTGATGCGGATACTGCCCACCCCGGCCCCGACCAGGTCCTTGACCGTGAACCGGCCGGTGGCGAAGGCCAGGACGATCGAGGCGAGGGCGCCGAAGCCGGCTGCCTCGGTGGGGGTGGCGATGCCGGCGAAGATGACCACCAGCACGGTGACCGCCAGGATGCCCGGGAGCAGAAGGTTCCTGAGGAACCCCTGGACGACCTCTGACCCGCTGCGCTTCGGCGGCAGGTTCCGGGTGGCGTCCGGTGAGGCGTCGCCGGTGGCGCTGCGCCGGCTCTTCCACAGGACGATCAGCACGTAGCCGACGGCCATCATGATGCCGGGGACGATACCGGCGATGAGCAGGGGGCCGATCGAGACGTTCGCGACCCCGCCCCACAGGATCGCCAGGGCACTCGGCGGGAACACCATCGCCAGTCCACCGGCGGCCAGGATAGAGCCGGCCGACAACCGGGTGTCGTAGCCGGCGGACTTCATCTGGGGCAGGAGGGTGCGGCTGAGCAGCGCGGTGTTGGCCAGCGACGACCCGGAGAGGATGCCGAAGGCGCTGCCTCCGGCGACGGCGACCATCGGGAGGCGGCCGGGGACGCGCCGCAGGAGTTTGGAGATCTCGACGATGGCGTCCTGGGCGATCCGGGCCCGGAACAGCACGTCACCCATGAGGATGAACAGCGGGATGGCGGTGAAGGTGAAACTGTTGACTGAGCTGATCACGCTGAGACTGAGCAGGCGTGAGGTGACCTCGAGGTCACCGAAGATCAGCAGCGACGAGACGATCCCCACGGCGAAGATGCCGAATGCGACCGGGATCCGGAGCAGGAGGACGAGGATGAGTGCCAGGATGTAGAGCGGCAGGAAAATGTACCATTCCATCGTCTACGCCTCCTCTCGCGGCGACGTCGTCGGCGCCGCCTGTCGTGTGCCGGGGTGCCGGGCGACCGCCCGGGCGGACCTGATCGTCGTGATCAGGTGGAAGACCGTGGCGTGCAGCAGGACGGCGAAGCCGATGAACACGGCCGCCGACAGCCAGTACCGGTGCAGGGCCAGTTCGCCGGCCATCGTCGTCTTGGTGGTCCAGTCGTTGACGAGCAGTTCGAGGGCGCTGAAGGTCAGGAACAACGCGACGACCAGCTGCACGACGGCGCCGATGATCTTGCCGGCGACGACGAGCCGTGGCCGGTCGAGCATGTCGATGATCTCGACCTTGAAGTTGTCGTCCGCCGCGGTCGCGGCGGGGACCACCAGCACGGTGATCAGCACCATAGCCAGGGCGGACAGCTCGACGGCACCGAGGACGCCGTGTCCGCTGAACCGCATCACCACCGTGACGGCGATGAAGACGGACAACACGATGATCATCACGGCGCCCAGGTACTCGAGCAGGCGTTCGGGCAGCCATCTGGGCGCGGAGATGTCGGTGGTGTCGTTGACGGTGTCGGGGAGCGTCTCGAGTGCCGCCTCGGCACTGTCGAGCCTGTCGGTCCTGTCGGCACCAGTGGGTTCTCGGGTACTCATCGGGTGTTCTCCTGGCGGGTCTCGGTGTGGAGTCTCTCCGTGTCGGAGATGAAGGCGCCGGCGGGGACCCTGTCGTACCCGCGTCCCTCCAGTGGCACGTCGTACGCCTCGCGGAGGTCCGCGGCGGCGGGGGAGGTCGACAGGATGCGGTCCCAGTCGAGGCCCTCCCAGGCGTCGACGTAGGCCAGTTCGAGCAGGGCCTCGGAGTCCTCGTCACTCAACCGGGACTCCCGGACGCCGGCGTCGTGCCACTGCTGTGTCTCTTCGACGGTCCGCCCGAGGTAGTGGGCGAAGATCTCTGGCTCGGTCTCCGCGAGGGTCTCGGTGAGTGCGTTCCGGGTCCGCTCGTCGAGGCGGTCCCAGGTGCGGTCGTTCATCAGCAGGTTCGCCACGGACTCGTAGAACCGGGGTGCCAGGTCGTGGCTCACCACGCCCTCGAGACCGAGGCTCGACGGCCCCACCGAAGCCCAGGTGGCGCCGGAGACGACGTTGCGCTCCAGGGCCGTGTAGACCTCCCCGCCGGGCAGGTCCACCGGGACCCCGTGCATCTGGCTGACCATGCCAGACGTCGCCGACGAGGTACGGTACGAGTCACCGTGCAGGTCGAGGCCGGTGATGTCCTCGCGGCTGAGGATCACCTGCGGCATGCCCGCGACAGCGCGGCCCAGGTAGGTGACCCCGAGCTGCTCCCGGTGGATCTCGTCGTAGATGTCGACCACACCGTTCTCCCGTTCCTCCATGGGGGTGAACGGGGTGAAGCGGGCGATCTCCATTGCCGGGACCTGGTCGACGTAGTAGTCACCCGGCATGATCCCCATGTCGAAGACGCCGGCGGAGACGCCCTCGATGAGCAGGTTCGGCGCCATGACCTCGGGGCCGCCCTTGAAGTCGACGGTGATCCACGGGGCGGTCTCCTTCAGCCGGTCGATGAACATGAAGACGCCCTCGTTGTTCGAGTGGTTCTTCGCGAAGCCGCTGGCGAGGGTGATCGTGACATCGCCGGCGTTGTCGTCCGTCGCTGCCGAGGAACAGCCGGCCACCAGGAGCGGCACCAGGAGCACCGCCGCCAGTCGTTGTCGTGTCTTTCCGAACATCCTGCCTCCTGACAATGCAGTTTCCGTGGGCCGGGAATTGGCCGCGACGATGATTCCGTGCGGTTTATGATATGGATCACGTCGGGTGTCGCGGAATAAGAATTTTCCTTACCTGAACATGCCGACGGCGGCCGGCATTGGCCGACCGCCTGGGTTTCAGTGAATCGCGTGTCCTACTTACGAGAAGAGCACGGACTGGGTGGGGTAACTCGTCGCGAAATTATCGGGCAGATCGGAGATGAACACATTCTCCGTCCGTGTTCGGGTCACCTTCCACACGCCGTTCTCTTTCCGGAACGCATTGTTCAGTCGACTGGACCGCAGCAGGGCGTGGCCGTCGGAGAACAGCCACGGCTGCATGTGGATCCAGGTGCCTTCCGCCTCGTCTCCGTCGACGGTGATCTGTTCGGAGGTCAGGTAGTGGGCGTTGAGGATCAGCTTCGGGTCCTGGTCTTCCGGCCAGAACCGGTTGAAGTGGGCTCGGATCGCATCCTTGCCTTCGGCGCGGCCGAACTGACCGGTGTAGTATTCGCCGACGCCTTCCCAGACGGCGTCGTCGGTGTAGAGCTCGAGGACGAGCTCGATGCGTTCCTGGTCGCTGACCGGGGGGTGGACGGGGCACGGGGTGTCGCACAGCATCATGTACCGTGCCTGGACCTTGCGGATGGCGGCCTCCGCCTCCAGGGTCTCGATCCGCGCCGCGAGTTGTTCGATGGTGGGGGTGCTGTCGGTCATGGGTGATGCTCCTGGTTCAAGGGGATAGGGGGCTGGGTCAGTCTGCTTCGATGGTGTGGACGACGTTCTCGGCCTGGCCGATCCACCGGTTCACGGTCTCGCCGTCGACGTCCTGGGGCAGCTGGGCCAGGCGGAGGGTCATGGTGTGCTCGCCGGCCGGGTCGCGGACCGGGAAGACGATCGATCCGATGGTGTACCGCTGGTCGGCGGTGATCTCCCGCTGGGTGTAGTCGACCGTGGTGCTCCCGATCAGTTCCCGGATCGTCTTCTCGGCGAAGGGGGTCAGCGGTGCGTTGAGGTACTCGTTGGTCGCCTCGATCATCTGCTGGTACGCTGCGCCTCCGTCATCGGGCAGGTGGGCGATCAGGTGACCGGTGTCGCGGAGCATCTCGAGTCGACGGCAGTGGGACTGCCTGACCTCGTCGGGAACCTCGCCGGACGAGGTCCCGATCTTCGCCAGCCAGCGGTCCCGGACGTCGTCGGGTTTGTCGAACATGTAGGTGTCGCCGATGGGTGGGACGATCGGGACACGGCTGGCGAACCGGTGTTCCTGTGAGACATCCGGTCCCAGCGCGGAGTACACCGTGGCAAACTCGTCCTCGCTCAGTGCAGCGTAGACGATGACCTCGCAACCGATGGAGTCGGCGAGGTCCTCGAGTTCGGCGCTGGCGCCGTGGGCGGCGTGGATGGCGGGGAGGGAGTCGTGCCGCAGCCTGCCGAGCAGCGACGACCCGACGAAGCTGCCGTAGCCGCCCTGGAAGAACAGCAGCGGGGGAACGGGGTTGGTGACCTCCAGGTCGTGGACCCGGCACAGCACGATCCAGTGGTCCCCGGCCTCCACGGTGTCGGCGATCGTGGTGTCGATCCAGGCGATGGAGTTTTTCAGCACCGGGTCGCCGGCGGGGGACGGGTACCAGTCGATGCCGTCCAGTTTATTCTGCCACCGTTGGGCGATGGACAGCATCTCCGATTCCTGCTCGCCGCCGAATATGTTGATGCACAGTGAGTCGCATTCCTGCATTTTCCGGAACGTCGACGACGATTTCATCGGCATGAAGGACACCAGTGGTGGATCGAGGGACACCGAGGAGAATGTGCCGACGACCATCGCCAGCAATTCTCCGTCGGGCGCCCGTCCGGTGACCAGTGCGACACCGGTCGGGTAGTGGCCCATCGCATTCCGGAAAGTGCGGGGGTCGAATTGCCTGGAGACGAGATCGTTGTCCATGTCGCTGACTCCTTTGTCGGTTACGTCACCAACCTAAAATCGGTGTGACTTACGGCGCTACAGGGGAAACCTTTAGGGGATCGACGACAGGCGTTGCTTTTGGCGGGAGTCGGCGGAGGATGTCGCTGACTGGGTATCGCCGCCCTCCGGCATCGGGGGAACCTTTACCTTGCGAAAGTAGGGGGATGGTGAGGTGCTGTAATAGTCTGGTCCTCAAAAGGTCCTGGGTGACCGCAGTCACAGTGGTCACAGGATGTATCCGGAGCAACAACGGACACCCCCACGGATCTTCACAGGGAAGGAACCGACATGACGCTTGCACATCGCATTCGGTCGGTGGAGGACCAGGTCGCCGCCGTCCGGGACGGATTCGTCTCCGCCCGTGACGTCGCCGAGCACCACCGTCGCGAGATCACGCGGTATGAACCACGGCTGAAAGCCTGGGTCGAGCTCACCGACCTCGACCCCGGGGAGAACGACACGGCGGACGCGGCAGACATCGTCCCCGCGGACGGGCCGTTGGCGGGCCTGTCTGTCGGGGTGAAGGACATCATCGACGTCCGCGGCCTGCCGAGCAGGTGCGGCACACCGACGACCGACCCGACGCCGAAGGACCGCGACGCCGACTGTGTCGCCCGGCTACGCGAACTCGGTGCCGTGATCCAGGGGAAGACCGTGACGACGGAGTACGGCTACTTCTCGCCGGGTCCCACCAGCAACCCCTTCGACGCCCGCGCGACCCCGGGAGGCTCGTCGAGCGGGTCCGCCGCCGCGGTGGGCGCGGGAACGGTCCCGTTCGCGTTGGGGACGCAGACCGCGGGGTCGTTGACCCGTCCCGCGTCCTTCTGTGGTGCGGCCGGGCTGGTGCTCACGCACGGGGCGACGTCGCTGGCGGGGGTCACCGGACTCAGCGGCTCCCTGGACTCCCTGGGATTCCTCGCCCAGACGGTGGAGGACCTCGCCTTCGTCCACCGGGCGTTCTTCGCGGACGGGCACGCTGACCGTGCCGAGGCTGCAGAGCAGCCGGACGCGCCGGACGCATCGGAACCGTCGGACCTGACGGTGTTCCTGTGGGAAGGCTCCGGCATGCTGAACCTGGAGGGCACCATGGTCAGGTTGTTGCGGACCTTGCCGCGCCTGTTCGAGTCGCTCGGTGCGCAGACGGCTCCCCTGCAGTGGGACGACCATATTCGCACCCTGGTCGACGACCACCGGACGGTCATGTCCTACGAGGCCGCCCACGGCATGGGCCGGGGTCTGGGTGACACCCGGGCCCTGCTGAGCGGGCAGTTCCGCCAGCTCCTCGACGACGGTGACGCCGTCGAGGAGCGGGACGTCACCGAGGCTCTGTTCCGGCGGGACGTGTCCCTGTCCTCGCTGAACCGGTGCCTCGGTGCCAACGGCCTCATCGTGGGGCCGGCGGCGAAGGGGCCGGCCCCCGACATGACCACAGGTACCGGCTCCCCGGAGCTCAGCCGGCCCTGGCAGCTGCTCGGACTCCCGGTCCTCACCGTCCCCGGTGCGAGGACCGTCACCGGCATGCCGTTGGGGATCCAGGTCATCGGACCGAAGGGGAGCGAGCCGACCCTGCTGCGCCTCGGCGCGGCACTGGAGCCGTTGCTCCGCGCCCTCCCGTCCTTCAGCGACACCGACGGCACACCCACTCTCAAGGAGATGAAATGGTAGCCACACACGACACCCTGATCCGTCCTCGTCCGGTCAACCACCACCGGATGTTCCTCACCTGTTACGGCGACAGGTTCACCTACGGGTGGCACCACGTCGACCTGTTCGTGCACGACGAGCTCGGGCGGGAGGTCAACTGGGTCCACTGGACCGTGGAGGCCGACGGGCCCGAGGCCGCGGACGAATCCGTCCGCCGGGAGGAGCCGGACCTGGTCCGGACGACACCGTGGACACACCACGTCAGCGACTTCGGCATGCACTACTGGACCGCGGAAGCGACCTGGGACGGACACGACTGACATGGACGCCGTGGAAAGCTCCGTGACCTCCCCGGTGGTCTACATCGTCGACGACGACCCCGGACTGTGCGACTCGGTCGCCTGGCTGCTGGACAGCGCGTGCATCGACAGCGTCATCTGCCACAGCGCCGCCGAGTTCCTCGGACGGTTCGACCGCGCCCGGCCGGCGTGCATCGTCCTCGACGTGCGGATGCCGGAGATGAGCGGCCCCCGGCTCCAGGAGAAGCTGGCGGACATCGCACCGTCCGTGTCGATCATCTTCGTCTCGGCGCACGGTGACATCCGGATGTCGGTGGACACCATCAAGGCCGGTGCGCAGGACTTCCTGGAGAAACCTTACGACCCCCAGAAACTGCTCGACGCAGTCCAGCTGGGGGTCGAGGACGCGGCGAAGAACTTCGCCCACCACATGAGCATGACCGACGTCGCGCGGAAGGTGGAGCTGCTCACACCGCGGGAGCGTGAGGTGCTTGCGATGGTGGTGGAGGGCCTGCCCAGCAAGTCGATCGGCCGGCGGCTCGGCATGAGCGTCAAGACCGTCGACGTCCACCGGACACGGATCAAGATGAAGACCGGTGCGGAGAGCATCGGCACCTTCGTCCGCGACATCCTGCGCTACGGCACCCCGGTGTGACACACCGGTGGCCGGTGCACCCCGGCCAGGGGCTCAGAAGTAGTCGAGCACCAGCCGGGGTGAACACGAGCGGGAGATGCAGACCGCCATCGTCTCGTTCGCCTCACGTTCGGCGGCGGTGAGCACGTTGTCCCGGTGGTCGGGGGTCCCTTCGAGGACCTCCATGATGCAGGTCCCGCAGATACCCTCCCGGCAGGAGGTGTCGATCTCGGCGCCGTTTTCGTTCAGGACGTCGACGATGCTGCGGTCCGCCGGGATCTCGTACTCCTCGCCCTCGAGCTCGACGACGAACGCGGTGTTCTCCGATTCATCGACCGGGTCACCGGCGTGGAAGTTCTCGAAGTGGATCTCGGAGTCGTCGAACCGGGCCGACACGATCCCGGTCACCTTCTCCATGAACCCCTGGGGGCCGCAGAGATAGACGTGGCTGCCGTCCGGGGCCGCGTCCCGGACCTTCTCCAGGATCGTGGTCTGTTCGTCCCGTCCGACCCCGAGATGGGCGTGGAGTTTCTCCGGGCACTTCTCCTGCAGCACCGGCAGGAAGGCGGCGTCCTCGGCGGACGACGCGAAGTAGTGCAGCTCGAAACTGATGTCGCGGACGTCCATGTACCGGGCCAGGCTGTGCATCGGGGTGATCCCGATACCGCCGGCGACCAGGATGTGGTGCGTGGCGGTCGGGTCCATGCCGATGAGGTTGCGGGGCTCGGAGATCTTCAGCCGGTCGCCGACCTGCAGGGTGTGCAGGGCCGCGGACCCGCCGCGGGAGTCGTCCTCCCGTTTCACGGCGACGACGTAGGCGTCGTCGCCGTCGGGCCGGCCACACAACGAGTACTGCCTGGTGATGGCGGTCGGACCCTCGACGTCGATGTGGGCGCCGGGGGTGTAGTGCCCGATCGGGGTACCGTCGGGCATGCTCAGGTAGATCGAGATGATGGTCGGTGTCTCGTGGACGATGTCGGCCACGACGACTTCCTTGAGTGCCATTGTCTTCCCCTCTCGTTGGTGGCGCGGTCGTGCGCTACCGCAGGTACAGTCCGCCGTTGATGTCCCAGCAGGCGCCGGTGACGAAGTAGGCGTCCGGGCCGGTCAGCAGGGACACGGTGGCCGCGATGAACTCCGGGCTGCCCAGTCGGCGCACCGGGATGGTTTCGACGACCTCGTCGAGCCGGCTGCCGACGGTGTCGTGGACGATCGAGACGTCGTGCGGACCCGGCGAGATCGCGTTGACGGTCACCCCGGACGCGGCGAACTCCTTGGCGAAGATCTTCGTGGTCGTCAGGATCGCGCCCTTCGACGCGGCGTAGTGCGCGCCGGTGGCCGTCCCGCCGTTCTGGCCGGCGAGGGACGCCTGGTTGACGATCCTGCCGTAGCCCTGCTCGGCCATCGCGGGGCCGAAGACCTGGCATCCGAAGAAGATACTGTTGACGTTGGTGGTCAGCACCTCGTCGAACTCGTCGGTGTCCAGGGTGAGGACGTCGGCGGCCCGGGTGACCGCGGCGTTGTTGACCAGCACCGACGGGGTGCCCCACTGGTCGGTGACCCGGTCGAGGGCGTTGGTGAACCCCTCTTTGCGCGAGACGTCGAGTTCCACGGCGATCGCCGTCGACCCGTCCGGGGACAGCTCGGCGGCGAGGCCGGCGGCCTTCTCCATGTTGCGGCCGGTGACGACCACCCGGTGCCCGTCGGCGTGGAGTCGGCGGGTGATGAAGCTCCCGAGACCACCGGCGGCACCGGTGACCACGGCGATACCCGGGTGACGCCCGTCTGTCTGTGAGGTGTGTTCGCTCATGGGGGTGACCTTTCTAGATCAGGAAGCCGGCGGCGCCGATGGCGTCCTGGCTGTCGATGAGGCGGGCGACCTTCTGCGAGATACGGTCGACACCGTTGTCGTCGAGTCGGATCCGGTGGGTGAGGTCGGCACCGAGGGTGCGCGTCTCCTGCCGTTTGTAGGCCGTGATGACCTGGGCCGACCGGAGCACCACCTCGGTGTCGGACACTTCCAGCACCTCGAAACGCGACACGGTGCGCACCGTCGACGCCGCCGCGACGGCGCTGGGGGAGAAGCCCTGGATGAGCCGCTCGACGCGCAGGCGGCGGAGCCGCGCATCGTCGTAGATCATGTTGAGCGAGTTCTCGAAGTCCTCGGTCTCCGGGTCGACCGGCACGACGTAGTAGCCGTCGTCGGTGAACAGGCGTTCCCAGGCAGGGTAGTCCTTGCGGTCCAGCAGCGCCGCCTCATGCCACACCAGCTCGATCGCACGCTGGACACGGGGGTCGGCCAGGAACGGGGAGGCCGGTCGTGCTGCCGTCTCTGTCGTTACTGCCGTCTCACTCGTCGTCATTGTTCATCATCCTCTTCCACATGTAGTAGGCCTCCCGCATCCCCGTCTCATCGGTGACGTGGGACGTCGGCCAGTTCTCGTCCTCGGTGGTGTATTCGCGACCGAGGCCGCGGTTGATCATGATCGGCATCCCGGGGTTGCCGCCGGCGCCGATCTGCACCCGGTCCCAGCCCTCGGAGTCGTCGGGGCTGCCGAAACCGAACGGCCCCTGGAAGTGCTCGTGGATACGCAGCCGCTCCCGGTTGACCGACTCGGGTCCGCCGTCCATGCCCAGCGCCATGTGCCAGATCTCGGTCTCGTCCACCGAGACCGGGATGAGCACCCGGAAGAACGCCGAGGACATCGCGATATTCGGGAACATGTTCAGGTTGAACCCGCAGCCGTGCATCGACCGCATGAAGCGACGGATCCGCTCCGGGCTCTCTCCGGCGGCCTCGAGCTCCTCGACGATGTGGTTGAACCGGGGCTGGATCTCCTCGGTCCCGTCGTCGACGTCGAGGTCCATATGGGCGGTCGCCATGATGCTGACACTGTGGCCGTTGCCCAGGGCGTGGGTCTCGGCGGCCGGGTCGTCCATGAACGACATCATGTCCGCGGTCTCGGAGTCGACGGACGCCATCCAGGACTTGTGGACCATGGGGAAGTGGTAGCCGTCGGTGGTGTTCTCCAACTGGATCTTCCAGTTGCCCTTGAACCGGAACTTGTGGACGCCGATGACCTTGCAGGGGTAGCCGTTGGTCTGTTTGAAGAAGCGCTCCATCCAGATCTTCGCGTCGCCGAGGTGCTCCTCGAGCGGCTCGATGTCGTCGTTGAAGGTCGCGAAGATCATGCCGAGGTAGCTCTCGGTACGCAGCTTCTGGAGGCCGAAGTCCTTCTTGTCGATCAGTCCCTCGTAGCCGTCGGGGTAGGGGATGCCACGCAGGCGCCCGTCGTGGGTGTAGGACCAGTTGTGGTACGGGCAGGTGAAACCGTTCGCCTTGCCGCTGCGCTGGTCACAGACCGTGGCGCCGCGGTGACGGCACCGGTTGAGCAGCGTGTTGAAGTTACCCTTGCGGTCGCGGTTGACGATGACCGGCTGGTCACCGACCCAGGTCGTCTTGAACGACCCGGACTCGGGGATCTCGCTCTCGTGCGCGACCCACACCCAGGTGCGGTAGAAGATCCGCTTCATCTCCTCGCGGAAGATCTCGGGGTCGGTGTAGAGACGTCCGGCGACGCGGTCGTCCTCCACCAGGTCGGCGAAGTTGGTGCGGTTGTCGGTGGGGATGGTCATGGGGAAGGCTCCTCGTGTGCGGTGGATCAGAGTGCGACGTCGTCGCGGATGGTCAGTTCCCTTCCCATCCGGGCCTCGATGGTGAAGTAGCGCCACAGGGCGTGCTCCTCGACCCGGATGGTGCGCAGCAGGTTGCACGCCTCCTTCACCGTCGGCTGGTCGCGGACGTCGGCCAGGACGTAGAACGTCCAGGGCCAGCCTGTGGACGGGCCGACCATGTGGGCGTCGTCGTCGAACGTGCCGATGATGTCGACCCCGTCCATGTCACGGAGCTGGGTGAGGAAGCTCTGGGTGGCGATCCAGACCTTGCCGATGTCGTCTTTCGGCAGGTCGAAGAAGTTCTGGTTGTTCCCGACACAGAACAGGGTGCGCAGCGGGGTGGCGGAGGGTGAGTCTGACATGGGGGTTCCTTGGTGGTTCGGGTGTTCGGTGGGGGTCAGGGGAAGCTCGGGATTCCGGCGTCGAGGCCGAGCAGCAGGGCGCCGCCGGCTTCGAAGGTGTTCTCCTGGAGCATCGCGTGCTGGGCTGGGACCAGGCCGTCCTGCAGGAACCGTTGGAGCGGGTGACCGTTGAAGATTGCACCGGTCCCGGCGAGGTCGAAGGCCGCCAGCACGACCTGTCGGCCGGCCTGTGCCGCGTGGGAGGCCGCGATCCGCAGCAGGGCGCGGTCCTCGACGGTGATCTCCTCGCCGGCGACGGCTTTCGCCCAGACGTCGTCGGTGGTCTCGTAGAAGAAGGCGCGGGCCGACCGGAGCTCTGCCTCGGCGTGGGCGAGCCCCAGCTTGTAGACCGGCCGGTTGCCCTTGGCCGTGCCACCGGTGACCGACGTCGACGCCGCCCCGTGCTCGCGGATGTGGTCGAGTGCCCCGCGTCCGGCGCCCAACGCGGTGACGGCAAGGACCTGGGCGGCGTAGGCCAGCGCGGGGTACCGGGTCAGCGGTTCGTCCACGGTGGGGGTCCCGCCCCGGACGAAGGTGAGCTCGTCGGGGATGAACAGGTCCTTCACCTGCACATTGTGCGAGCCGGTGGACTTCATCCCCGCCACGTCCCAGTTCTCGACGATCTCCACGTCGTCCGGGTGGACCAGGGCCGTCAGCGGGCGTCCCTCGGTCTCCGGGCCACCCCGGAGTCCGATCCCCAGGATGTCGGCGCCGCGACAACCCGAGGCGAAGAACCAGGTGCCGGAGGCGATCCAGCCACCGTCGACGCGTCGTGCCTCGATCATCGGGAACATCCCGCCGGCGAAGACGACGTCCACGCTCTTTCCGTAGAGCGTGCGCTGGGTGTCTTCGGGAAGGGCCGAGAAGTACGTCAGTGCTGAACCGAAGCTGGCGACCCAGCCGGTGGACGGGTCGATCGCCGAGATCTCCTCGATCCGGCGCATGAAGTCCGACGGTGCCTGCGGTTCGCCCCCGAAGGTGGCCGGCGTGGACGCACGGTAGATCCCCGCCTTGACCAGCAGGTCCACGTAGTCCTTCGGGACGTGGCCGAGCCGGGTGAACTCGTCGCGCCGGTCCCGGAGGACCGCCAGCGCGTGAGCGAACGCGGCGTCACGGGCCGGCCCGGCAGGTTCCGCCTGTGTGGTGAATTCGACGTCGTCGAGTAGCACGTATCCTCCAGGTTTTCAGGTGTCGTCGGTGGATTATTCCTCTCCGACGTTATGGTTCCGGCGCGTCGGCGACTATTGGGGAAACCCCCGGGCACAGCTACAGGAATCCTTATTCACCGGTGCTGCAATCCCTCTTCCAGCGGTTTTCCCAGGCGCCTATAGTGGGGTCCATGGATTTCGGCGCAGAAAGTTTCCGGGTGCTGGCGGATAATTCGTCGAATGGCTGGTTGGTCCACGACGCAAAGTCGAAGCGCATCCTCTGGGCGAACCGGACGGCGTGCGAGACGTTCGGCTACACCGTCGAGGAGCTGCGGTCCCTCAAGGCGCACCACATGAGCTCCCGGGACCCGAGGTACCGGCGGGCGATGGGGACGGCGTGGTTGCAGGCGGCGGTGGTCTACGGGGGCAACAAGCGGTTGTGGCGCTACGCCAGCAGGGACGGCAGTGAGTTCATGGCGGACGCGATCGCCACCCTGGTGACCCTTCCCGCCGCCGCGGTCACCGACGGCCCCGAGGGATCTGGCGGCCCTGAGGGATCTGACGGCTCTGACGGAGCTACCGCCGGTGACCAGGGCATCGACGTCATCCTGGTGGAGTTCCGGGTGCTCCGGGAGGCGGAGGTGGTCCCGGATTCGAGCAAGTGGGTGGAGGACTCCCTCGACCGCCTGATGCTGCACACCTCCTCGGGCATGATGCTGCTGGACCGCGACTACCGGGTCGAGGACGTGTCCCCGTTCGCGGCGAAGCTGGTCGGGTCCTCGGTGGAGGACATGCTGGGGGTCCGACTCGACGAACTCGCCGAGATCGACACCCCGCTCGACGACATGATCGTGTTGTCGGAGATGAGCAAGCCCGACGGTGCGCTGACCGTCCGTATGAAGGTCTCCAGCGAGAGTGGGGAGGTGCGGTGGCTGGCGGGGAACCTGGACAACGTCATCCTCGATGACGGGTGTGTCCGCGTGCTCACGGTGCGGGACATCTCGAACAAGGTCGAGTGGGAGCGCCGCAACGCCTACCAGGAGCAGAACCTGCAGTACATGAGCCGCTACAACGCTATGGGGGACATGGCGATGATCCTGGCCCACGACCTGGGGCAGCCGATCGCGGCGGCCACGAACTACCTGGACGGGGTACGGCGGCGCCTGGTGCACGACGGTGGCGGGAACCCCTCCCTGACGTACGGTCTGGACCAGGCGGGTACCCAGCTGGAGCGGGTGGCCGACATCGTCTCGTCGGTGAAGAAGTACGTCCGGCGGATCGAGAACATCAGCACCTCCGTCGACCTCAACGACGCGCTCGAGGAGAGCCTCTACTTCGTCCGGCTACGGGCCGAGGACAAGGGCGTCGAGGTGATCTCCGACCTGTGCCGGGAACCCCTGGTGATCGTGGGGGAGAGCGTGCTCATTGGCCAGGTGATCATCAACATCTGCGTCAACGCCATCGACGAGGTCAGCCTGCCCGCCACCGAGGAGAAGTACATGGAGGTGTCGACCGAACGTACCGGGAACACTGCCTCTGTCCTGGTCCGCGACCGGGGGAGGGGCATGACGCGGGTGCCCGCCGACATGCTCGCCGCCGGGGCGTTCTCGTCGAAGAGCGACGGGTCGGGTATCGGCCTGGTGATCTGCGAGCACATCGTCCAGCGCCACGGCGGCACCATCACCTATGAACCCAACGAGCCGCGCGGCACCACCGTGCGGATCAGCTTCCCCCTGGACAAACCGCGACTGGACAAACCGTGACCGGACAAACCGTGACCTGACCACCACGGTCGGCGCCCCGCATCCGGGGGTGGGGATTGCCCCGACCCGGCTAAGGGAGGACCACGGTGGCGTTGCCACGGGCCCGCCCGCAGGTCACAGTGGAGACAGTCGGACGGCAGCACCGTCCCCCGAGCGCAAGGAGAGCGTGAGATGACGGAGACAGACCGGACGTCAGACCGGGCACAGCAGCAGACGGGCCGGGACGGCGGCGGCCCCGGGGGAGAGGCGCTCTCCTTCACCCATGTCACCGCCGGCCAGCGGGTGCTGTTCGGCTCGGGGAGCGCGGCGGCGCACCTGGCCGCCGAGGTGGACCGACTGGGCGCGCGCTCGGTGATGGTCATCGCCTCGGAACGGGAACGTGCACTGGCCGGGGAGGTCACCGCTCAGGTGGAGGTCGCGCTGTGGCACACCGACGTGGTCATGCACGTCCCGGTGGAGACCGCGGCCGCGGCACGGGAGGCGGCGCAGGCCGCGGGGATCGACCTGGTGGTGTGCGTCGGAGGTGGGTCGACCACCGGACTCGCCAAGGCCGTCGCATTGACCGGACGCCAGCCGATCGTGGCGGTACCCACCACCTACGCCGGCTCCGAGGCCACCAACGTCTGGGGGCTCACCGAGGACGGCCGCAAGACCACGGGAGTGGACGACGCCGTCCTGCCGGTGAGCGTGATCTACGACGCCAGCCTCACGGTGACTCTGCCCGTGGAGATGTCCGTGGCCTCCGGTCTCAACGGGCTCGCCCACTGCGTGGACTCGCTGTGGGCGCCACGGGCCGACCCGATCAACGCGGCGATGGCCGCCGAGGGGATCCGTGCCCTGAGTGAGGGGCTGCCCCTGATCGTCGACGACCCGCGCAGTACCGCCGGCCGCGACCTCGCGCTCTACGGCGCCTACCTCTCGGCGGTGGCGTTCTCGTCGGCGGGCTCCGGCCTGCACCACAAGATCTGCCACGTCCTGGGCGGGACGTTCGATCTTCCGCACGCCCAGACGCACGCCATCGTCCTGCCGTACGTGCTCGCCTTCAACGGGCCCGCGGCTCCGGCCGCCGAGGCCCGCGCGGCGCAGGCGTTCGGTGCCGCCACCGCGCTGTCCGGCCTCGACCGGCTCCGTGACCGGGTGGGGGCGCCGCGCCGGCTCGCCGACCTCGGGTTCACCGCCGCGGACATCCCTGTCGCGGTGGACATCGTCCTGCAGAACATCCCGGCCGGCAATCCACGGACCGTCACCGTAGAGGGGCTCACCGCCCTGCTGCACGCCGCGCTCGACGGCTCCGACCCCGCAGACACCAGCACCATCACCACCACCACCACCGACTTACGCACCGAGGAGTGACCCCGGCATGACGACCCCGACCCACGCGACCCCAGAGCACGGCGACCGGCAGACCGCGGTGGAGGAGGACCTGCTCCAGCGGGTCCTGGACTCCTTCTCCGGATGCGACGACCCCCGGCTCAGGGAGATCATGGAGGCTGTCGTCCGGCACCTCCACGGCCTGATCCGGGAGGTCCGGCTCACCGAGGACGAATGGCGCCACGCCATCGACTTCCTGACCCAGGTCGGCCACATCACCGACGACACCCGGCAGGAGTTCATCCTGCTGTCCGACACACTCGGTGCGTCGATGCAGACGATCGCCGTGAACAACGAGGCCTACCGCAACGCCACCGAGGCCACCGTGTTCGGCCCGTTCTTCGTCGACGACGCCCCGGCGATCCCGCTGGGCGGTGACATCGCCGCCGGCGCCCAGGGCGAGCCCGCCTGGATCGAGGGGACGGTCACCGACACCGACGGGACCCCCGTCCCCGGGGCCCGTATCGAGGTGTGGGAGTGCGACGAGGAAGGCCTGTACGACGTGCAGTACGACGACGGCCGGACCGCCGCCCGGGCCCACCTGGTCAGCGACGAGCAGGGCCGTTACCGGTTCTGGGGGCTGACACCGGTGCCGTACCCCATTCCGCACGACGGGCCGGTCGGACGCATGCTCGACGCGGTGGGACGCTCCCCGGTACGCGCAGCCCACCTGCACTTCATGGTCACCGCGCCGGGGTTGCGCCGGTTGGTCACCCACATCTTCGTCGACGGTGACCCGCAGCTGGCGATCGGCGATTCGGTGTTCGGGGTGAAGGATTCCCTGGTGACCGCCTTCGAGCGACAGCCGGCCGGGACCGCGACGCCCGACGGCCGGGATCTCGGCGGGAAGGAATGGAGCAGGGCGCGGTTCGACATCGTCCTGGCCCCGGAGGATATCCCCGACACACACCACTGACTCACCACTGACTCACCACTGACTCACCCCTGACCCATTCACTGACGCGCCGCCGGCCCGTGCCGTGCGCGGTGGGGGCGGGACGGGGGCATGGGGAGGGGAGGAAACGGGGGTGGGGGAAGCTTTCCGGGCGTGAGGGATGTTCCTGGGGTTTTGTCGGGGAACGGACTTGGCGGGCACTCCAGGTGCCTCATGGGAAATCTGCTGTGACCTGGTAGTACGGCACTTTCGTCCTCGAGTGTTCGGCGTCCGACTGCCGGTGTCGTGACGTCCGGGCGGCTTTGACTACCGCTGTGTTCGGGACCACAGTGAAGGGTGTTCCACCACCGGGGCGCACGTCGTCCCAGAACCACCCTGAGGAGAGAGTCATGAGTACCGACACCACCACCGACACCACCGCCGCCGACGACAACCCGACCGCCCACGGGTCGGGTAACGCCGCGACCGACAAGTTCAAGCAGAACCGGGTCAGCTCCGACACCTCACGTGAACGGGCGAACGCCATCTACAAGGACCTGCTGGGTGCCATCGGCGAGGTCGCCCGTAAGCACGAGGTCACCTACGACGAGTACCGCGTGGTGAAGCAGTGGATGATCGACGTCGGCGAGTACGGCGAGTGGCCCCTGTGGCTGGACGTGTTCGTCGAGCACGAGATCGAGGAGATCAACTACAACCGCCACGCCTACACCGGCACCAAGGGGTCCATCGAAGGGCCGTACTACGTCCCGGACGCACCGGAACTGCCCGCGCGCTGCCAGATGCCGATGCGTGACAAGGACAAGGAGGCCACTCCGCTGATCTTCCAGGGCCAGGTCACCGACGTCGACGGCAACGGCCTCGGCGGTGCCCGCCTGGAGCTCTGGCACGCCGACGAGGACGGCTACTACTCCCAGTTCGCGCCGGACATCCCCGAGTGGAACCTCCGCGGCACCATCGTCTCCGACGAGGAGGGCCGCTACGAGATCACCACCCTGCAGCCGGCGCCGTACATGATCCCGCACGACGGCCCGACCGGCTGGTTCGTCGAGTCCTACGGTGGGCACCCGTGGCGTCCCGCCCACCTTCACCTGCGGGTGACCTACCCCGGCTACCGCGAGATCACCACCCAGCTGTACTTCAAGGGCGGCAAGTGGATCGAGAACGACGTCGCCACCGCCGTGAAGCCGGAACTGCTGCTCGACCCGCGGTCGGAGGACGGCCGCAACATCGTCGACTACAACTTCGCGCTGGACAAGGAGGACTGACCCGGTGGCGAGCGGGCTGACCATCGAACGGGTCGACACGAGGATCCTCGACGTACCGCTGATCCGGCCGCACGGGTTCGCGACGACGACCGCCACCGCACAGTCGGTCCTGCTGGTCAGCGTGACCACCGCCGACGGGGTGACCGGTTTCGGTGAGGGGGTCGTCCCCGGCGGCCCCTGGTGGGGAGGCGAATCCGTCGAGACGATGAAACCGCTCGTGGACCGCTACCTCGCCCCGGTGATGGTCGGCCGACGTGTCGACGAACTCGCCGGCATCCTCGCCGACATGGAGAAGGTCGTCGCCAACGCCCGGTTCGCCAAGGCGGCGTGCGACGTCGCGATCCACGACGCGTGGGCGCGGACGCTCGGCATCCCGGTCCGCGACCTGCTCGGCGGCAGGTTCCGTGACAGCGTCGACGTCACCTGGGCCCTCGGGGTCCTGCCCGTGGACACCGCCGTCGCGGAGATCGAGGAACGTATCGCCTCCCACGGCCACCGCAGCTTCAAGCTGAAGATGGGCGCCGGCGACCCCGCCCGCGACGTCGACCGGCTCGTCGCCCTCGCCGGTGAGGTCGGGCACAAGGTGTCGCTGCGCATCGACGTCAACGCACGGTGGGACCGGATCACGGCCCTGCAGCAGCTGCCCCGGCTGGCGGAGGCGGGCTTCGACCTGTTCGAACAGCCCACCCCGGCGCATGACTTGGCCACGCTCCGCGAGATCACCCGGCGCACCGGCGTGCCGGTGATGGCCGACGAGTCGGTCTGCTCCCCGGCGGACGCGCTCGCGGTGGTCCGCGCCGAGGCCGCCGACGTCATCGCCCTGAAGACCACGAAACTCGGGGGACTGCGCGAGTCACTGAAGACCGCCGCGGTCGCCGAGGCAGCCGGGCTGGCCTGCCACGGCGCCACCAGTCTGGAGGGGCCGTTCGGCACCGCGGCGTCGCTGCACTTTGCCTGCGCGGTCCCGGCGGTCAGCTGGGGCACCGAACTGTTCGGGCCGATGCTGCTGCGTGAGTCGTACACCACCACCGACCTCGTCTACGCCGACGGGCAGGTCACCCTCCCCGAGGGCCCAGGACTCGGCCTCGACGCGGACTGGGACGCCGTGGAGCGTTTCACCCGGGCCTGACCGTAGACAACCACCACATCCCGAAACCACCAGGAGACAAGACCATGGCACTGTTCCTCGTCCGCATGGACGTCGCGATCCCGCACGACCTCGACCCGGCCGTCGCCGCCGAGACCATCGCGCGGGAGAAGGAGTACTCCCAGAGACTCCAGCGCAGCGGCGAATGGCGGGACATCTGGCGGATCACCGGCGAGTACTCGAACTACTCCGTGTTCGACGTCGCCGACGCCGACGAGCTCCACGACATCCTGTGGAACCTCCCGCTGTTCCGGTACATGACCTGCACCGTCACCGCCCTGTCACGCCATCCGTCCGACATCTCCGCGGACCAGGGGGAGCAGCCGTGACCCGGCACGGCACCGACACCCCCGGCTTCCCCTTCTCGGCGGTCGTCGGACAGGACGACCTCCGGCTCGCCCTGATCCTCACGGCGATCTCGCCGCGCATCGGCGGTGTCGTCGTCCGTGGCGAGAAAGGGACGGCGAAGACCACCACCGTGCGGGCGTTCGCCTCGCTGCTCGGCGAGGCACCGCTGGTGAACCTCCCGGTCGGCGCCACCGAGGACCGTGTCGTCGGTTCACTGGACATGGAGACCGTCCTGACCACCGGACGTGCTGAGTACCGGCCCGGACTGCTCGCGCAGGCCGACGGTGGCGTGCTCTACGTCGACGAGGTCAACCTCCTCGCGGACCACCTGGTGGACTCGCTGCTCGACGCCGCGGCCACCGGCCGGGTCACCGTGGAGCGCGACGGCATCTCCCACAGTTCTCCGGCGAACTTCGTCCTGGTGGGCACGATGAACCCGGAGGAGGGCGAACTACGTCCCCAGCTCCTCGACCGGTTCGGCCTCGCCGTCGACGTCGCCGCGTCGACGCGGCCGGAGACCCGCGTGGAGATCGTCCGCCGTCGGCTCGCCTTCGAGGACGACCCGCACGCCATGGTCGGTGCGTGGGCGGAGCAGGACGCGCGGACCGCCGCGCGGATCGCCCGGGCCCGCGCCGGTGTCGGCTCGGTCACCCTCCCCGACGCGGTCCTCAACCAGGTCGCCTGGCTGTGCTCCCGCATCGACCTGGACGGTATGCGCGCCGACCTCGTGATCACCCGCGCCGCCATCGCGCACGCGGCCTGGCGGGGCGGCGACCGCGTCATTGACGAGGACGTCGACGTCGCGGCCCGGCTCGCCCTGCCGCACCGTCGTCGTCGGCAACCGTTCGAGGCGCCGGAGATGGAGGAACGCGAGGTCCGCGAGACACTCGAGGAGGCACGACGGTTCTTCGAGGACAACGACGACGGCGGCCCGGTGTCCGAGGCGGCCGACGACGACACGCAGCCCGGTGCGGAGGTCCTGGTGGACACCGAGAACCCCACCGACGACCAGGCGCAGCAGGGCAGCTCGCAGGCCCGTCCGCAGATGACCGGGAAGGCAGGTACCGCCGGCTCCGGCGAACCCTTTCGTCCCGCGGGCGGTACGGCTGCAGCGCACCGGGCATGAGGACGCCACCCCCGGGCGGCGGTCGCCCGCCTTCACCGCCCAGGGCTCCGATGTCCGGGCGGTGAGCGGCGGGCACGGCGTGAACCTCGTCGGCACCGTCATGGCAGCCGCCGACCGTGGAACCGGCGTCGTCGACGGCATGGTGGACCTCCACCCGTCGGACCTGCGCGGGTCACTGCGCCGTGGACGCGAGGCCAACCTCGTCGTCTTCGTCGTGGACACCTCGGGCTCGATGTCGGCCCGGTCCCGGGTCAGGGCCGTCACCGGCGCGGTGACGTCCATGCTCACCGACGCCTACCAGCGCCGGGACTCCGTCGCGGTGATCACCGTCAACGGCGGCCGGCCCACCCTGGTCCTGCCACCCACCCGCTCGGTGGACCTCGCTCGCCGGCGCCTGGACGACATGCCTGTCGGGGGACGCACCCCGCTGGCGGAGGGGCTGCTCATGGCCGTGGACGTCATGGAGCGGGAGCACCGGCGCGAGCCGGGGCGCCGTGCGATGCTGGTGGTGATGACCGACGGGGAGGACACCTCCGACGCCGGTGAGGCGGGCGTGGTCACCGCGGCGCGGCGGGTGGTGAAGGCCGGGCTGTCCGGCAACCTCGTCATCGACTGCGAGGGCCGGTTGAAGGTGCGCCGGGAACGGGCGTCCGCCCTGGCCGAACTGCTGGGCGGGCCGTGCGTCCGCCTGTCGGAGATGAACGCCGAGAACCTGTCCACGGCCCTGCGGTTGTGAGCCATGGCCGGGGCTGGCCGGGGATTCAGCCGTTGTACACCTTCGGCACGGCCACCGCCTTGAGCCCCTCGGCACCGAACTCGAGACCGTACCCGGACTGCTTGATCCCGCCGAAGGGGATCCGGGGGTCCGGCTTGGCGTGCCCGTTGATCCACACGGTCCCGGCGCGGACCCGACGGGCGACCTCCAGTGCCCGGTCGCGGTCGGCGGACCACACCGACGCGCCGAGCCCGACGTCGAGAGAATTCGCCAGGGCGACGGCTTCGTCGGCGTCGCGGACCCGGACGATCGGCAGCGCCGGGCCGAACTGTTCCTCGACGACCAGTGGGTTGTCGGAGGCGACGTCGGAGACGATCGTCGCGGGGTAGAAGTTCCCCGGGCCGCCGGCGGGGTCGCCACCGGTCAGGATCCGGGCGCCGGCGTCCCGGGCGGCGTCGACGAGGTCGGCGACGATGCGGAACTGCGCCGGGTTCTGCAACGGGCCGAGCACGTTGTCCTCGTCGGTGCCCGGCCCCATCGGGACCGCTGCGGCGATCTCGGCCAGGGCGGCGCAGAGGTCATCGTAGACGGCGTCGGTGGCGTAGACACGTTTGACGGCCGCGCAGGTCTGCCCGGTGTTGATGAACGCACCCCAGAAGAGGTCCTCGGCGATGGCCGCAGGGTCGCAGTCGTCCAGGATGATGGCGGGGTCGTTCCCGCCGAGCTCCAGCGTCAGCCTCTTGAGGGTGCCGGCACCGGCCGCCGCGATGGCGCGGCCGGTGGGGATGGAGCCAGTGAACATGATCTTGCCGATGCCGGGGTGTCCGCTCAGCCGGGCCCCGACGTCCCGTCCCCCTGACACGACGTGGAGCACCCCGTCCGGCAGTGCCTGGTTGAGGACGTGCACGAGCGACAGCACGCTGAGGGGGGTGTACTCCGAGGGCTTGACCACGGCGGTGTTGCCCATGCGCAGGGCGGCGGCGACCTGCCACACGGTGATCATCAACGGCCAGTTCCACGGGCCGATCGCGCCGACGACGCCGATGGGTTCATAGGCCAGTGTGGCGTGAGCCCCGGTGTCCCCGGTGTCCCCGCCATCCCCTGCGTTCCCCGGCTCGCTGACGAGGGTCTCGCCGGGTGTCTCGAAGCCGGCGGTGGCCCGCAGCCAGTCGCCGCACATGGCCACCTCCATCCGCGCATTCGGACCGTTGAGGGGTTTGCCGGTCTCCCGGGTCAGCAGCTGGGCGAGGTCCTCGGCATGGGCGTCGACGGCGTCGGCGGCGGCGCGCAGCAGCCGGGACCGTTCCTCGTGGCCGAGGGCCTCCCACCCGGGTTGGGCGGTGGTCGCCGCATCCACCGCACGGTCGAGGTCGTCGACGCCCTGCTCGGGGGCGTGACCGATCACCTCGCCGGTGGCGGGGTCCGGGATCGCCCTGCCGGAGGGGTCCGTCGCGTCGATCGCCGTCAGTAGGTCTGTGTACATGTCTATTCGCTCCTTGAACGGTGGGGTGCGGGCCGGGGCTGCTGACGGGGCTCCGGTGGGAATCCCGTGGTAGGGACGATTCTGCCGTGCCCGACGTATAGGGAATTGCTTTATTGCGCAGGGTTTTTGTTCTGGAGTGTGTGACGGACGCCATAGGCTTGGCGATATCCCGGACGACAGGACCGGATGCTTTTCCCTCGGGCAGGAGGACGACGTGACGACCAGTGTGGGGACGACCGTGGAGACCACCACGACCCATGATTTCGCGCAGTGGACGGAGGTGATCACCCGCACGTTCCGTGGCATACGGGTGAGCGGTCCGTCCGCGGATTTCACCGCGGAGGCCAGGCACGTGCACCTCGGTGACGTGGAGTTGTTCGACATGCACACCGGTCCCCACACCGTCGGGCACCCCGACGTCGGGGCGGTGGTGGCCGGTAGGCCGGCCGGGGGAGAGGGGCGTGGGGTGCCGATGTGCAAGCTCAGCCTGCAGATGGAGGGCAGCTGCCTGTTGTCGCAGGACTCCCGCTCCTGCGAGCTGCGGCCCGGGGACCTGGCGCTCTACACCGGCGAGCGGGCGTACTCCCTGGAGTTCCCGCAGCGGCAGCGCAGCCTCGTGGTCTTCTTCCCCCGCTCCTACATCCACCTGCGTGACGACGAGCTCGCGGCGATCACCGCGACGGCGGTCTCCGGGGACGTGGGCCTGGGGAAGGTGGCCGTCCCGCTGTTCCGGCAGCTCGCCGGGAACCTCGACGAACTACGAGGTACCCACGGGCAGTCGCTGATCCGCTCGTCCCTCGACGTCCTCGTCACCGTCCTGGCGGACCATGCACAACGGACCCGGCACGGGGACGGTCCGGCGGCGGGGGAGGTCGCCCAGTCCGAGGTGTTCCGGCGGGCGGTGGGTTACATCGACTCCCACCTGGCGGACCCGGACCTGTCCCCGGGCAGTGTGGCCCGTGAGCTCTACGTCTCGGTCCGCAGTCTGCACGCGCATTTCGCGGAGCAGCATCTCACGGTGGCGTCCTACATCCGGTCGCGGCGTCTCAGTGCGATCCACTCGGACCTCGCCGACCCCCAGCTCAGCGGGGAGACCGTGCAGTCGATCAGCGCACGGCACGGGCTCTTCGACGCCTCCCACGTGTCCAAGGCGTTCCGGTCCGAGTACGGGGAGTCCCCGCGGGCCTACCGGTCACGCCTGCACCGGTGACGGCCGGGCGGGTCAGGCCAGTTCCCGGATCACCGTGCGCGCGGTGGTCACACCCATCTCCAGGGCGCCGTCGACGCACACCCCGCGCCATCCGTTCGCCCAGTCCGAGCCGGCGAAGTGCAGGCGGGTCCCGGTGTCGCGGAAGTGGTGCCAGCTGTCGGTGAACTGGCCGGTGCGCGGGGTCGCCCAGGCCTGTCCGCTCCACCGGTCGGCGACCCAGTCGTGGCCCGTGCAGTCGATGACCTCCAGGTCGTCCCGCCATTGGTCGATGACCCGCTGGCCGCACGCGGGGTCGTCCAGGTCGAGCCGGTCATGGTAGGAGCCGAAGCCGACGATGATCGTGGCGTCGTCGGTGAACACCTCGGAGCGCAGCATGTTCACCGGGTAGGGCTGCGGGGCCATCCCCAGGATGCGGTGGTGGCCCTTGACCTTGATCCAGATCTTCGCACCGGTGGAGTTCCACTTCTCGGCCACGACCTTCGCCATGGGGGCGGGTAGCGGCGGGTCGAAGGAGACCGTACCCAGCGCACCGACGGGGACGGTGACCACCACCGCGTCGCAGGAGATCTCCTCGCCGCCGTCCAGGGTGACCACCGCACCGGTCGTCGTGTGGGCGATCCCGGTCACCGGGGTGGACAGGCGGACGGGTTTCTCCAGGTCGCCGGCGACGCCCTCGTAGAGGCCGCGCATCCCGTTGTCGAGCTTGAAGCCGAGGGTCTGTGCGTCGACCGCGGCCATGTTGTGGTCGCACAGGGCGGCCCACTGTTTGGCCATCAGCACCGACCCCTGCCGCGGTTCACCGATGAACCCGCCGGACCAGTAGGCGTCGGTGAGGTCGATCTCCTCCTGCGAGAAGTCGCCGTCGGCCAGTTCGTCGAACACGGTGCGCTGGTCCGCGGCGAGGAACTCCTCGCGCAGGGCGGGGTCGTCGAGGGCCGAGAGCTGGTTGTAGGGGTTCGGGAAGAACCTGCGGGACCCTTCGTAGACACGGTCCATGGCGCGTTCGCGGCGCCGGTCGAGTTCCTCCTCGGTGCCACGGTGCACGGTGCCGCCGCTGAGCCAGTAGGCGTCGTCGACGTCCGGGCTGGCGTAGATCCCCTGGTTGTAGCGGGTGATCTCCGCCCAGATGTGCGGCTGGTGCCAGTGCACCCAGGTGGCGCCGAGTTCGAGGGGCGCGCCCATCCGGTCGTCGGTCCAGGCGCGGCCACCGATGCGGTCCCGGGCCTCGACGACCTCGACGTCGATGCCGGCCGACTGCAGTTCCCGGGCGGCGACGAGTCCGGCGAATCCTGCTCCGACGACGACTACTTTCCTGCTCATGGTGTTCTCCTTGGTGGTGTTGTTGGGTGGGGACGTGGGGGATGAGAGGGTGGTTCAGCGGGGTGGTTCAGTGGAGTGGTTCAGTGGAGTGGTTCAGCGGGGGACAGACACCGGCTCCGTGGGCTCCGGGAGGACGTCCATGTCGACCGTCCCGTTGGGGAAGCGCAGGGACCAGAGTGCCCCGAAGACCCCGGCGCCGATGATGATGCCGGGCATGATGAACACCATGGACCGCGGCGACTCCTCGCCGATCATGATGTCGAAGTTGACGAGGATGAGGATCGCCACCACCAGCATCGCCACCGCGGAGACGGCCGGTGCGACCACCCGGGTGAACACGCCGAATCCGTGGTGGTCACGCCGGAACCAGACGAGCACCGCCACCGACGTCACCGCCAGCAGGAAGACCAGGCCGAATGCGGCCGCCGTCGAGAACCAGGTGAACAGGGTGATCACCGGGAACAGTTCGCCCAGTTCGGAGCCGCGCCCGGCCAGGGCGAAGACCACGACGATGACGACGCCCACGGCCGACTGCGTGAGTGAACCTGCCACGGGTGCCCCGTTCCTGCCGGGCGTCCCGAGGAACCGGGGCAGCACCCCGGAGCGCCCGAGGGCGAAGAAATAGCGGGCCGCGGCGTTGTGGAAGGCCAGGAGGGCGGCGAGGACGCTGGTGACGAACAGGAGGTGCACGACGTCCGACAGCAGTGGAGAGAACTCCGAGAGCCAGACGAACACCAGGTCGGGACCGTAGGTCCGTGACTCGTCGATGATGCCGGAGGGGCCGACCCCCATCGTCAGGGCCCACGTCGACAGGGCGTAGAACAGGGCGATGATGCTCACCGCGATGTAGGTCGCCCGCGGGACCGTCCTGCTCGGGTCCTTCGCCTCCTCGGAGTAGATCGCACCGGACTCGAAGCCCATGAACGCGGCGATGGAGAAGGCGAGGAGGACGCCGACCCCCGGGGTGAGGAACTGCTCGGGGAGGACGGAGTCGGCGCTGATCCCCTCCTGGGGGTTCGTCAGGGCGAAACCCATGACCACCAGGACGACCAGGAACTCGAGGGTCACCAGCACCCCGATGACCCTGGCCGAGAGGTCGACGTTGCTGACCCCCAGCAGGGTGACGATGATCCATCCGACGGCCCCGGCGACCCACCAGGGGACGCTGAGCCCGGTCCAGGTGGCGAGTGCGGCGGAGAGGGAGAAGCCGAACAGTCCGTAGAGCGCGACCTGGAGCATGTTGTAGACGACCAGTGCCAGCAGCGCGGCGGCGATGCCGTGCCGGGGGCCGAGCCCCTCGGAGATGTAGGCGTAGAACGCCCCGGCGTTGTGCACCCGGGAGCTCATCGCACAGTAGCCGACGGCGAAGAGGACGAGCGCCGCCCCGAGGACCAGGTAGCCGACGGGGAGCCCGAGCAGGCCCGAGACGGCGAACGTGGTCGGCGCACCACCGGCGAGGACGGTGAGTGGTGCCGAGGCCGCGATGATCATGAACACGAGGGCGGCTGTACCGAGTCGCCCTTTCTTCAGTGTGGTGTTGTCGCTCATACAGTGCTCCGCTCTACGGGTCGATGACGCTCTCATTATGACCTGTGTCACAGCAGGCTCTCTTTGTCCGCAGTGCGGCGTAGTTGGTGCAGCGTGAATCGACGGGGTGCTGCACGACCCCGGGGAAGTGTCGGGGAAAGCCCTGGTGTGACGGGCGCCACATCCTGGTGTGGTGGAGGTGTACAGACCATCCACGACGATCGGAGACCCGATGAGCTCACCCCCAGCACAGACACCGTCCCCAGGGGCGCCGGCACCGGCCACGTCCTCCCCGGCGCGTCGCGACGCGACCTGGGACTCGCCCAGGCACCGCCGTACGGTCTACCTGATCCTGACCGTGGTCGCCGTGGCCATCCTCTTCGACGGCTACGACCTGGTGGTCTACGGTGCCGTCCTGCCGGACCTGCTCGCTGACCCGACCCAGATCGGCGCGTTGACCCCGTCGACGGCCGGTACCCTGGCGTCCTACGCGTTGATTGGAGTCCTGGTCGGCGCTTTGAGTGCCGGGGCGGTGGGGGACCGGGTCGGAAGACGGCGGGTGATGCTCGTGGCCACGGTCTGGTTCTCCGTGGGCATGCTGGTGACCGCACTGGCCCAGTCCATGGTGGTGTTCGGGCTGTTGCGGTTCGTCACCGGCATCGGCGTCGGCATGATCGTGGCCACCGGTGGTGCGATCGTCGCGGAGTTCGCGCCCCGTGAACGCCGGAACCTCTTCAACGCGGTCACCTACTCGGGCATCCCCGCCGGTGGACTGATGGCGTCGGCACTGGCCATCGCCCTGCTGTCCGACATCGGGTGGCGCGGCCTGTTCATGATCGGTGCGGCCCCGCTGGTGATCCTGCTCCCGCTGGCGTGGGTCGCGCTCCCGGAGTCCCCGCAGTGGCTCGTGACGGTGGGACGTCGGGACGAGGCCAGGGCGGTCTGCGAGAAGTACGGCCTGCCGGTGCAGACGTTCGTCCCGGACCCCGAACCTGTCACAGAAGCTGCGACCGGTCCGGGTAGTGGTCCGGGTAGTGGTCCGGGTACCGGTCCGGGTGTCGGGCCGGGTGTCGGGCCGGAGGCCACCCGGCCCCGGGGCAAGGTCGGCTTCGTGGCGTTGTTCAGCACCCGGTACCTGGCGGGCACCGTCCTGATCGGTCTGATGAGCTTCATCGGGCTGCTGCTGACGTACGGGCTGAACACCTGGCTTCCCCAGATCATGCAGGACAACGGTGCGGAGGCGGAAGGCTCTCTGCTGTTCCTGCTGGTGCTCAACGGCGGGGCGATCGTCGGGGTCCTCGTGGCGTCGGCGTTGGCCGACCGGCTCGGCGCGAAGGTGATCGTGGCCGCGACCTTCCTGCTGGCGGCGGTGTGCCTGGTCCTGCTGCCGGTGAGCCTCTCGCTGGGGGTGCTGTACCTGTTGGTCGCCCTGGCCGGGCTCGGCACGATCGGGACCCAGGTACTGGTGTACGGCTTCACCGCGAACTACTTCGGCACCGAGGCCCGGGCGGCCGGTGTCGCCTGGTGCGCAGGGTTCGGACGTCTCGGCGGTATCCTCGGACCGGTGATCGGCGGGGTGCTCATCGGGATGAACGCCGACCCGTCGACCTCGTTCTACATCTTCGCCGCCTTCGCCCTGGCGGGGTGCGTGTTCATGGCGTTGGTGCCGCGGTCCCCGGTGCGGTCCTGACCCCCTGCCGCCGGTGCGGTCAGTGCGTCGTGGGACGGAACACCCCGGCGCCGTGCCTCCACCGGTAGTACCCCAGGCAGACCAGGGTGAACGGTATCCCGAAGTACAGGGACGCCCGTTGGGACGGGTCGAATGCCACGCCGACCAGTGAGACCACCAACAGTACGAGCGCGGTGCCCGGCACCCAGGGGAACAGCGGTGAGCGGTAGGCGAGATCGTCGGGACGTCCTCCGCCGGCGACGAAACGTCGCCGGAAGGCGATCTGGGACGCGGCGATCGCGATCCACACGGCGACGACAGCGAAGCCGGCGACCGATACCAGCGCCAGGAAGAGACTCCCCGGTGCGATCACACTGGACATCAGGGACGCCAGGCCACCCAGCATCGACACGCACAACGCGAGCATCGGGATCCCGCGTGCGGTCGTACGGGCCAGTGCCTTGGGCGCCTGCCCCTCGGACGCCAGTGAGTGCAGCATCCGGGTGCAGGAGAACAAACCGGAGTTGCCGGCGGAGAGCAGGGCGGTGATGATCACGAAATTCATCACGTCCGCCATTCCCGGGATCCCGACAACGTCGAAGACGGTGACGAAGGGGCTTTCGTCCAGGCCGGCGGAGGAGTACGGGATGACCGCAGCGATGACGGCGATCGCCCCGATGAAGAAGACGGTCAGGCGGAGCACCGCGGTCCGGATGGCCCGCGGGATCGTCGTCTCCGGGTCTTTCGTCTCTCCGGCGGCGACCCCGATCAGCTCGGTACCGGAGAAGGCGTAGAACACCGCCAGGGTGGTGATCAGGATGCCGCCGATCCCGGTGGGCAGCAGCCCGTCGGGTGTGTCGAAGTTGCCCAGTCCGATGGCGCCGCCGTCGGTGAGCGGGTTGATGCCGATGACGGAGGCGGCGCCGACAACGATGAGCGCCACGACGGCGACGACCTTGACCAGGGACAACCAGAACTCGGATTCGCCGAAGACCCGCGAGGAGACCGCGTTGAGGCTGAACAGGACGGTGGCGAAGACCGCACACCACACCCACACCGGGATGTCGGGGAACCACCGTCGCATCAGGATCCCGATGGCTGTGAATTCACTGCCCAGCGCCACCGCCCAACACATCCAGTACAACCATGCGGTCGTGAAACCCCAGGCCGGGCCGAGGTTCCGGGTCGCGTACACGTGGAAACCGCCGGACACTGGGTAGACCACGGCGAGCTCGCCGAGACAGGTCATCACCAGCCAGGCGACCAGGGCACCGATCCCGTAGGCGATCACGGCACCGAGCGGGCCGGCCTGGTCGATGGTGTATCCGGACGAGACGAAGAGCCCCGAGCCGATCACCCCGCCCAGCGCGATCATCACCAGGTGGCGGGAGGCCATCGTGCGTTTAAGGGAGGAGCTCCCCGGTGGTGCGGAATGCGCGGTGGCGGCACCGGTGGCGTGCTCGGCGGGTACGGTCATGGCAGATACTGTACTGCTCCGTCTACAGTGGTCCGGATGACAGACCCCTCTCTTCCGTGCCTCATCCTCGACGGCGGTCTCGGCACCCACCTGGCCGACCGTGGCAACGACGTCACCGGTTCCCTGTGGTCGGCGCAGATCCTGCGCGACGACCCGTCCGAGATCGTCGCCGCACACCGTGATTTCTTCGCCGCCGGTGCCGACGTCGCCACGACGTGCTCCTACGAGGTGACCGTCGGCGGTCTCCTCCACGCTGGGGTGCCGACCGCCGAGGTGGAGGACGTGGCCGAGTCGCTGCTGCGACAGAGCGTGCAGCTCGCGGTGCACGCGGCGGACGGCGACCACGTCATCGCCGCGTCAGTCGGTCCCTACGGTGCCGGACCGGGGCAGGGGACCGAGTACGACGGCGCGTACGGGCTGACGGCCGCGCAGTTGGCGGCGTGGCACCGCCGCCGTATCGGGATCCTCGCGGACACCGGGGCAGACCTCCTTTTCGCCGAGACCGTCCCGTCCGTCCTGGAGGTGGAGGCGCTGGCGGGCGAACTCGACCGCGCCGGGCGACCCGCCGTGCTGAGCGTGACCGTCACCCCCGGGGACGGCCGGATGCTGAGCGACGGGACGGACCTGCAGGAGGTCGCCGCGATCGTCTCGGGGTCGACCTCGATCCGTGCAGTGGGGGTGAACTGCGGCTCGGTGGCGGACGTCCTGGCCGGGGTGCGCAGGCTGGCTGAATTCACCGACCTTCCACTGGCCGCCTACCCGAACAGCGGTGAACGGTGGGACCACGTGAACCGCGTCTGGGTGCCGCGGGAGACCGGCGGACTCGGGCTCATTGACGCCGTCCCGGACTTCCTCGAGGCCGGCGTCCACCTGCTCGGTGGGTGCTGCCGGGTGACGCCGCGGGAGATCACCGCGATCCGGGAGCGCATCGCCGACGCCTGACATGGGTCCCGTCGCCACGTCGATTCACGGGGCGGCCGGGACGGGAGCTCAGCGAGCACGCCGACCGGGCGGGACGTCACCTCACCGTCTTCCAGAACCGGCGCTGGCCTCGGCGATCTACGGCACCGGCCTGCTGCCGGTCGCCCCGGCGGACTCCGTCCGGGTGCTCGAGATCATCGAGCAGGCCGTCGCCAAGGCCTCGTCGTAGCTGGTGACGCTGGACGGGATGTGGTGCGTGGCATGAGCGTAGGAACAGATTAATCTGTGAGTTATACTCTCCACATGCTGTCTTCTTTCCCGGGTGGCCGTTCCCGCCGTGTCGTCTCCGCCGCACTCGTGGCCCTCGTCGCGGTGACCGTCGGGCCGGTGGCCACGGCGCAGGCGCAGTCGTCGTCGCTGCCGGGGTCGTCCGTCGGTGGTGGCGCCGGCGGGACGCAGTGTGTCGTCGCCCTGGATCCCGGACACAATGCCGTGGACACCGACGAGTTCGACCCGGCCACCGGTGTCCGCATGATCGACTACCCCAACGGCGTGGAGAACGCCGAGGCCTACGAGATCGTCCGTGCCGTCGAGTCGCGGTTGTCGCTGGCGGGGATCGGCACCGTGGTGCTGAAGAACTCCGTCGACGAGGACGTGACGTACCGTGAGCGGGTCGACCGGGCGGCCGACGCAGGGGCGTTCCTGGGCGTGTCCGTCCACACGACCCCTGGTGCGGACCAGTCGGCGGTCTTCCCGCAGCGCCAGGGCGGGTACCGGGCGGGGACGGACGCCGCCGGAGAACCACGCAAGGTGGCCTTCGACAACGCGGCGACGGCTGCGGAATCGGAGCGGCTGTCGGGCATCGTGGCAGGTGCCCGCTCGGTGGTCGAGGGTGGCGCGGTGCCGGTGCGCGACAACTCGTTCGCGGGGCGTGACCCGCTGTGGGAGGGCAATCTCCCGGTGATCTCCCTGATCGCGGACACCCCGTGGGTCTACAACGAGTTCGGCAGCGACACCGGCGGGGGAGCGCACGGGCTCACCGGCGCTGAGAAGGCGCGGTACATCAACGGCCTGTCGGCAGGGCTGATTGCCGCGGCGGCCACGTCCCCGGCGTGTACCCGGCTGGGGAGCTGACGCTTCGGGCTTCTGGTGCTCTCTTTCGCAACTTCCTTCCGTGGGCCGGGTGATAACCACATAGACAGAGTGGTCTATTCTGGTATGTGGACGACGTTTCACACACCACGAGGAGAACATCATGAGAACCATCGCACACCGGGTCTCACGCAGCGTCGGCGCCGCAGCGGTTGCGGCGACACTCACCGTCAGTCTTGCGGCCTGCGTCGACGACAGCTCACAGCAAGAGGTGGGCACCATCCGGGTCGGCACGTCGCCCGGGCCTTACAGTGAGCTTTTCCGTGAGGGGATCGTCCCGATCCTCGAGGACGACGGATACGACGTCACTTTCGACGACTACACTGAACTCCAGCAGGCGGAAATCGCACTGCAGGAGGGGAGCGTCGACATCAACGTCGACCAGCACACCGCCTACATGGAGGCGTTCAACCGGGATGCAGGGGCGGATCTCGTGTCGATCACGCCAATTCCCACTGTCCCCGCCGGCTTGTACTCGTCGGCCCATGGCAGCCTTGAGGATGTCGCTGACGGTCAGACCGTCTCTATCCCGGAGGATCCGTCGAACGCCTCGCGCGCCTACCGGATCCTCGCCCAGGCAGGCTGGCTGACGATGAAGGACGGTGCGGACGACACCGAGCTCACTGCAGAAGACATCGCGGACAACCCGCATGACCTGGACATCAGAACCCTGGACTCGGCGTTCATCCCCCGGGGGCTCGACGACGTGGACTGGGCGGTCATTCCCGGTTCCATGGCGTACGCCTCGGGCGTGGACCAGAACCTCCAGCTGTTCCAGGAGGAACTGCTCCCCGAACTCGAGCTCGTCGCCGTGGTGAGAAGCGAGGACGCGGATTCGGAGTGGGCCGACGATGTTGCCGCAGCCTATCGGTCCGGCGAGTTCGCGGAGTACCTGGAGAGCCGTGGTGAAGGGGGCTACTGGGTTGTTCCCGAGGCATTGAAGTGACCGGCCCTGCATCCGACGCCGTCCTGCTCAGGAAGACATCAGTGTCCTCATCCTGGATCCGTGCCAGGAGGAACGCGACGTAGATGCCCTCGAGGATTTCGATTCGCCCCTCTGTGCCTACGCTCGCCTGGTAGACAGTTTCCTGTGAGGAGAATGCGATACTCGGAGAACGCCCGAGCCAGAATCAATGTCAGACTCGCACCGGCCGTCATTGCGGTACCAGCAGGCCTTCTTTCCGGGTGCACCTCCGGCGAGGAGGCCCCGACGCCGACGTTCGCGGAACAGGTCACGGCCACGACCGTTGTGGAGGGCGCCGGTGTCGAGGACGTCGACCCCGCCGACTACATACTCAACGGCAACGTGGTCTTCGACTACCGGACCGGGGGAGACGAGACCGGACTCTGCATCATCGAGGCTGACGACGCCAATCCCGATGCGGTGACCTGCACCGGTACGGCCCCCGACGAGGCCCCGGATATCGAGGTTCCCCCGTTCGAGCAGCAGCGTCCGGGAGCCGCGAGGATCACCGACGAGGGGATCACCTACACCCTGGTCGAGGGGGTCCCGCCGGCGCCGGGTGCTCTGGAGCCCGACCAGCGGATCACGGTCGGGGACGCCACCTGCGAGATGGGCGGGAACCGGGAGCTGAGCTGTGCTGTCGGTGAGACAGTCCTGACCGTCAGTGGAGAAGACCGGACGATGACACTCACCGGCGACGTCCTCGACGACGAATACCACGTGGACCCCAGTGCCCCGGCGCTCACCGCAGGTCAGGTTGCCCCTCCGGCCGGCATCGACGGAGACTACAGTGACACCGACGAGCCCGTGGCGGCGGGAACGATGTGCGGAGCCGCGTCCGGGAACACCCTCGTCAAGGTCAGGGAAGGGTCTGTGTCGTGTCTCGACGCTCAGGAGGTCATCGACGACTACCGTGAGCGGCGCGACGCCGAATGCGGTGGCAACACGCTGGCGATGCGGATGGGGGAGTGGGACTGCTCGAGTCCCACCGCCCGACGCAGTGCCCAGCTCGATGCCGCGGAAATCTGCTACGGCCCGTCAGGCACCGTCATCGCGACTCCCGCAGGATCCGGACAGCTGTAGGCCCCACCCCGTGCCAGGACGCCAGTGTCTCCTCGGTGATCCCGTCGAGGTCGGCGAGGCAGGTGATACCCCGTTCCACCAGGGCCCGGGTCGCCGGGGTCCCGATGCTCTTCGGCAGATCACCGACCTCACCGGCGACGGCCTCCTCGGCCGCACGTAGCCGTGCCGTCAGACTCTCCGGGGCCGCGGCGTACCAGGCTTGGCGCACCAGGGCGTTGGACTCCATCCCGTTGATCCCGGCCAGCGCCACGTCCTGCCGGCCTGGGATCCGGAGATCCGCGTCCGGGGTCACGACGGCGACGACCGCCCCCGCCACGGAGTAGGTCCGTTGCCTCCCTTCCACGGCCTCGTCGACCCCGGGGAGGGCGAGGGCGGCTTTACGGATCTGTGCTGGAGTCGTCACAGCCCCGAGACTACCGCGGTGTCACCCGCGCCCGCGCGGACGCAGACCCCGGTAGCGGTTCACGGCGGCGGCGATCTCGTGACGGCGGACGCCGGCGAGCCGTCCGGGATGGCGTCCCCGCCCGTGCGCGGACAGGACGTCCAGCCCACCGTCACGGATGCGACGGACGACCTCGTCGACCACCTCGTCGAGGGTCGTGTCCCCGTCGAAGGAGACCTGGCTCAGCGCCGCGGCCACGGCAGCGGTCTGGGAGGGGTCCACCAGCTGCGCCCAAGCGGACAGGTCGATGGATTCCTCACCGACGCGGATGGTGTCCAGGCCCTTCGCCTGCGGAGGACGGGGACCCCGTCCACCCCGGCCGCCCTGTCCACCCCGTCCGCCGCGTCCTCCGCGCCCTCCGCCGGACGGAGGGCGGAAGGAGAACGGTCCCGGACGTCGACGGCCCGGACGAGGCATCGCCTGCCCACCAGACGGCTCGGCAAGCTCCGCCGCCCGGGCGGTGACGTCGACGGGACGGTAGTTGTCGAGCATGATCACCGTGTCGGCGACGTCGATGAACATGCCCGAACCGCCGGCCACCAGGACGGTGGACACCCCGTGGTCCTCCCACAGGGACCGCACGCGGTCGACCAGCGGGGTGATCGGCTCCTTCGCCGACGGCACGAGGGTACGCATCCGGTCATCGCGGATCATGAAGTTCGTCGCCGAGGTGTCCTCGTCGATCAGCAGGGTCCGCGCCCCGCAGTCCAGCGCCTCGACAAGGCCGGCGGCCTGGGAGGTCGACCCCGAGGCGTTGGTGGTGGAGAAACAGCGCGTGTCAGGGGAGCGTCCCGCCCCGGGGAGGTCGTGCAGGAACGGGGAGATGTCCACGTCGGTGACCGCACGTCCGTCCTCCGCCCGTAGCGCGACGGCATCGGGGTCGGTGACGGCGAACTCGCGGCCGTCGCCGGGGACGTGGTTGTAGATCCCCAGTTCCAGTGTCCGCAGCAGGGTCGACTTGCCGTGGTAGCCGCCGCCGACGACCAACGTCACCCCCGCCGGCACACCGAGTCCGGTGACGGTCCGTCCCGACGGCAGCGCCACACTGTGGCGCAACGATTCCGGAGAACGGAACGCCACGGCACCGGACAACGGACGTTGGGAGTTGCCGGCCGCCCGCGGCAGGACGGAACCGTCCGCCACGAAGCCGACGAGCCCCATCCCGTCCAGGGCCCCGCGGAGGAACTCCTGGTCCAGGTAGGTTTCGTGGGCGAGGCTCAGCGCGTCGAGAGCGGGGGAGTCCAGGTCCACCAGCGCCTCCTGCACGACGGCCGGCAGGACCTCGCAGAACAACGTGGCCGCAGCCGGACCCCGGATCCGCCGTCCCTGCGCCGGCAGTGCGGCCTCCAGCCGGACGGTCACCCGGTCCCGGTCCGCGTCGATGACCACGCTGCTGCGGTCGATCACCTGCTGGCCAGGTGCGTCGACGGCGAGGAAACCGGAGCCCTTGCCACCGGACGGGTTGTGGGTGGCGATCGCGGCGGCGACGCGGCGGGTCAGGTGGTCACGCACCGGTACCGCGTCGCGGCGTGACCCCACCAGGTCCGGTGCGATCCCCGTGGCCGACAGCGGCACGCTGACCTGTACCAGCGAGGGAGGGGCGAAGGGGTCGGACTGCACCTTGTCCACCGACAACGTCACCGGTGTCCCGGACGGGGTCTGCAGGTGGTGCTCCCCGTGGAGCTTTTTGTAGGCGCCGTATCCTGAGCCGTCGAGACTGCTGAGCGTGCTGCCGAGGTCGGTGGTTCTGCCGGGATGACTGTGGCCGGGTGTCATGGTTCCGCAGCCTAGCAACCCCACAGGTCGGTGTTGCCGACCCGTGGGGTTGCTGCGTGTGCGGTGTCGTCGGTGGCTCCCCTCGATGGCGGGAGGGTCACTTCAGCCCGAACCCCGCCTTCTCCAGGAACTGCCGGATCAGGTGGCGTTTCGTCTTCGTCGCGGCGTTCTGCGACACCCGGTGCAGGGTCTGCGCCGACCACTGCGGGTGTTGGCCGTACCGGGCGAAGTAGCCGACGAGAGCGTCGTCGTAGTCGGCGAGCAGGCCGGCACGTTCCGTGGCGCCGGCCTCGTCGGCCCTCGGGTTGTACCGGTCGTGGTGGACGAACAGCTCCATAGGCAGGCGCGGCTTCACACCGGCGTTCTCAGTGGGGTCGCCGTAGCCCACCGCCAGTCCGAGGAACGGGACGACGTCCTGCGGGATCCCGAGGATCTCCTGGACGGCACCGATGTCGTTGCGCATCGAGCCCAGGTACACCGTGCCCAGTCCCAGGGATTCGGCGGCGATGGCGGCGGTCTGGGAGGTGATGCCGATGTCCAGGACCGAGGTCACCGGCTCATCCAGGTAGCCCAGCGACCCCAGGTCGTGCGGCGGCGCCGAGGAGACGCCGTGGATCTCCCCGGCGCCAGCAGCCCCGTCCGCATCCCCGTCCCCGTCCGCATCCCCGTCGGCCGCCGCCTGTTCCGCCTGCGCGGCCAGGAACCGGATCTGCGAGAAGTCCACCAGCCACAGCAGCAGTACCGGGGCGGTGGCGACGTGGCCGGACATCTGCTTGCCGATGCCCGCGAGCTGCTCCTTCACCGTCCGGTCCCGCACCGCCACCACGGACACGGTCTGCTTGTTCGACGACGACGGGGCGGACTGTGCGGCGGCCAGCACCGTGGAGAGCACGTCGTCGTCGACGTCCCGGTCCTGCCACAACCGCACGGAGCGGTGTGCGGTGATGGTCTCCAGGGTGTCGTTCCACTGCCCGGGTGACCATGGTTGGGGCCTCCCGTAACGGTCGGTCAGGCGGTCGTCCGGGGTGGGGTGGTCGGTCATTCGGCTCCTCCGGGGTCGGTGGTGGGCGGGGTGGTGAACAGGGCCCGCAGGCGTTCCAGGGCGTCCCGCCAGTCGGGGTACGCCGCCTCGGCGATGGTCTGTGCGCCGGCACCGTGGATGGTGTTGGTGAACGTCAGGGACGTCTCCTCACCTTCGGCGTCGAGGTCGAACCGCAGGGTCTCGTTGTTCCAGCTGTACTCCAGTACCGACGGGGGACGGAAGACGGTGACCTGCCCCTGTCCGACCGTGCCGTCGGAGATGAACGTGAGTTGCCGGCCTGCACCGAAGACGAGCAGTGAGCGGTCGTAGTCGAGCATGTCGCCGAACCAGCGCCGCAGTTGGGTGGCGCGGGTCAGCGCACGGAACGCCCGCGTCGGCGTCGTCGGCAGCTGTACGGTCAGGGTGATCGTGGCGGGGACCATGGGTGTGTCACATCGGGTTCAGCGGCACCTGGCGGGACGTCTCGGCGTCGCTGTCGATCTGCCAGACGAGTTCCGGGTCGGTGCCCTGGGGTTCGCCGGCGAGCTCGGCGAGTGTCCGGCGGACGGCGGCCTCGAGGTCCTCGAAGTCGTCGCCCCGGACGACGGCACCGTCGACACCGGCCACCGTGGCGTACCAGGTGGGCCCGGCCGTGTCCCCGGCAGCGGCCCCACGGACGACGTTGACGGTGTAGCTGGAGTTCTGGTTGCTCATGCCCACCACTTCTACACGTCTATCCCAGCCTGTTGTCGGACGCCCACCGTGACAGGGAGTGTCGGTTGGTCTGCTGGGTCTTGCGCAGCACGTTGGAGACGTGGGTCTCGACGGTCTTCACCGAGATGAACAGCCGCCCGGCCATCTCCCGGTAGGTGTAGCCGCGGGCGAGGAGCCGCAGCACCTCCTTCTCCCGTGGGGTGAGGGTCGACAGGACGGTCTGGTCGGCGTCGTCGGGCAGCGGGGCGGGTTCGGACGGTTCCGCCAGGTCCGTCGGCTCCGCCGGGGCAGTCTGCCCGGACCGGCCGGCGACGGCACCGGCCGGGGCCCCGTCGTCGGGCCCGGCGGTGAAGGCGTCGAGGACGTAGCCAGCCAACCGTGGGGAGAACACCGCGTCACCGGAGTGCACCCGCAGGATGCTGTCCACGAGTTCACCGCCGCCGATGTTCTTGGTCACGTAGCCCCGTGCACCGCCCCGGATCAGGGAGATCACGTCGGTGGGGTCGTCGGAGACACTCAGCCCGAGGAACCGGGGGACGGTCTCGTCCGGACCGTCCGGGGCCGTGGCGCCCCCGTCGGCCCGGAGTCGGCGCAGTACCTGCAGTCCGCCGCCGTCGGGCATGTGCACATCCAGCAGCACCACCTGGGGTGCGTGTTCGTGGATGCCGTCGACGGCGTCGCCGACGGAACCGGCTTCCCCGATGACGCGGACTTCGGGGCGGCCGTCCAACTCGGCACGTACCCCGGTCCGGAACATCGAGTGGTCGTCGACGAGGAAGACCGTCACCGGCCCGGTCGCCGGGGTCCTGTCTGGCTCGGTCACCGTGTCTGCCCTTTCGACGTCTGCGCTTTCAGCGTGAGGATCACCTCGGTGCCGAACTGGCCCGAGTCGATCTCCACGGTACCGCCGACGCGGGCCATCCGGTCCAGGATCGAGGCGCGCACCCCCTGACGGTCCTCGGGGATGTCCTCGACGCGGAAGCCGGGACCCCGGTCCCGGACGAACAGCTCGATCCCGTCGTCGCCGTTACCGTCGCTGTTACCGTCGCCGGCCTCGAGGTAGACGTTGATCTCCTGGCAGCCGGAGTGCTTGGCGGCGTTGACCATCGCCTCGCGGCCGGCGAGGAGCAAGGCAACCGAGGCGTCGTCGGTGTCGCGGTCCTCACCGACGATGACGGGGCGGATCTGCACGCCGAAGGTGTCCTCGACCTCGCCGCAGGCGACCCGGAGTGCGCCGAACAGGGTCTCGGTGCGCACGGACTCACCGGGGGCGAAGAGCCACTGGCGGAGCTGGCGTTCCTGGCTCCGCGCCATCTGCGCGATCTCGGGTTCAGCCGACTTCTTCTGGATCAGGGTCAGTGTCTGCAGGACGGAGTCGTGGATGCGCGCCGCGATCCGGGCCCGCTCCTCCTCGGCGGCGCGTTCGCGGGCGTTGGTGTTCGCCATCGACCACAGCCGCAGCCACAGCGGGATGAGCACCACGATGAAACCGGCGATCAACGCGACGGCGGCGATGAGGGCGGGGACCACCACTCCGCCGGACCCGCCGTCGGCCCCGGTCCCGCCGTCGGCGCGGACACCGAAGAGGGTGTAGCCGATACCGACGGCCAGCAGGACGACGCCGCCCACCAGGCTCGCCCACTGCAGTCCGCCGGGGACGCGCCGCAGCTGCTCCCGTCGGTCCGCCTGGCCGAGCCGTCCGTCAGTGCCCGTGGCCCCGGCCAGGGCGTTCGGGCCGAAGGTCCGCCACACCAGGAGCACGCCGCCGGCGAGCAGGATCACACTCACCGCGACCTGCGGTTGGATCGCGGCGCCGCCGATGAACAGGACGCACGCCAGGGCCACCAGCATCCGGTCCACCCCGGCCGCCGGACGGTTCACCAGGCCGGGGTCGAGGCCACGGTGGCGCACGGAGCGCTCGGCAGCGGCGTTCGAGGCGTCACCGGCGGTGTCGACGCGGGTGGTGAACACCCACAGGGCGCCGTAGGCGATGAGGCCGACGCCGGCGACGGTGCAGGCCAGAGCGAAGAACAGGCGTACCACCGTGAGACGGACACCCAGGTGCGCGGCGAGCCCGGTGCACACGCCGGCGACGACTTCTCCGTCGGCGACCCGGTACAGGTCGGGGGTGGGCGGACCGGGACGCCGTGCAGCGTGCCCGGCCGGAACGGGAAGAGGGGACATGGTTCCCAGACTGCCAGGGCCGGGGGCCTCAGGGTATCGGGGACCACCCTGAGATCGCACGGGCCCCGGAGACAGTCAGGGGCCGTAGGGGAGTGGGCGAGGAGTAGGACGACGCCAGGATCAGGGTCGATATCCGGGGCATCCCCGATGTGGTCGCAGGGGGTTCCGCGAAGAATGGGGTCCATGAGTTACGGCACACAGTCAACGACCCCGGGTGCTCCCCGGGGCAGCTTCGAATCCACCGTCCGCCGGATGTGGGACACCCGCCCCGTCCGCTTCCCGCGCAGTCAGTCGACCCGGTCCTGGTTCTTCGGCGTGTGCGAGGGCATCGCGGTGCGCTACCAGGTCTCGCCCCTGCTGGTCCGCCTGGTGTTCGTCCTCATGGCCTTCCTCGGCGGCGTCGGCCTGTGGGTCTACGGCATCGCCCTGTTGGTCATGAGGCGCTACACCGTCCCGCGGACTCCGCTGGAGGTGCTCGTGCGCGGCGAGCGTGACCCCCGCTTCGCCGACGACCGTTCCCTGGCTGTCGGGACCCTGGTCATCGGCGCGGTGTTCCTGGTCTTCGGTGGCATCCTCAGCGGCGGGATCACCCTGACCGGCATCGTGGTGTCCGCCGCGCTGACCGGTGTGGCCTGGTGGTTGCTCTACGAACGCCAGCCGGTGGCACCCGCCGGGTTGCTCGACCGCGACGACCACCGCGCCACAGCCCAGACGGCACCGACGGCCGCCACAACAGCTGCGGCACCGACGGCACCGTCAGCTCCGACGCCACCGTACGGTACCGCACCGGTCGAGGACGGCGCGCCGACGATCGACCTCGACGGTGTCGACGCCGCGCCGGGTTTCGAACCTCCCCGGACGCAGCCGCCGTCGTGGGACCCGCTGGGCACGGCACCGTTCGCCTGGGACCTGCCGGACCCCGGTGAGCCCACCGTGGACGAGGACGCCGGTCCCACCGGACCGAAGAAGAAGCGCCGCGGGGTCAAGGCCCTGGTCGTCGCGGCGGTGCTGGCGGTGGTCCTCGCACTCGTCGGTGGGGCGATCGTCCTGGCCGGGGTGCTGTTCCCCCGCTGGGGCGGCGTGACCTCCGAGGACGGGACGTCCACGTCCGGTACGTTCAGCAGCGGCACCCGGACCGTCCCGGTGGTGGACGGTGACCGCGACTACTCCTTCACCATGAGTTCGCCGACCCTCGACTTCACCGGGGCCACGGTGGAGCAGGACAGCAGGATCACCCTGTCGACGACCATGGGCTCGGTGGGCATGCTCTTCCCGGAGACCACCGACGGGCCGTCCTACCGGGTCAGGGTCAACTGCGAGTCGCTGACCATGAGCGAGGTCGACTGCGCGAGCTTCGACAACACGCTCGTGAAAAGCCGCGGTGACAATGCCGGCGACACCGGTCGGGACGCCGAGCACACGGTGACCGTGGACGTCAACGCCACGATGTCCGAGGTCCGGTTCGACCAGATCCGCTGACCGGGTGGTGTGCCGTGCCGGTCAGCCGACGTGGAACGGGATGGGGCCGACGAGGACACCGACGGCCAGCATTACCACCGACACCACGGCCGCCCGCCAGAGCACCTTGCGGTGGTGGGCGCCCAGCTCCACGTTGGCCAGGGAGACCAGGAGCAGGATCGCCGGGACCAGGGGGGACTGCATGTGGACGGGCTGTCCGGTGATCGACGCCTGGGCCATCTGCACCGGCTCGATGCCGAAGTGCGAGGCGCTCTCGGCGAGGACGGGGAGGATGCCGAAGTAGAAGGCGTCGTTGGACATGAAGAAGGTCATCGGCATCGACAGCAGACCGGTGATCGGCGCCAGGTACCCGCCGAGGGAGTCCGGGATGACCGAGGTGATCCACTCCGCCATGGCCGTGACCATGCCGGTACCGTCCAGCACACCGACGAGGACGCCGGCGGCGAGCACCATGCCGACCACGGCGACGATGGAGCTGGAGTGCGCGACCATCTCGTTGGCCTGGTCCTTCAGCCGCGGGAAGTTCACGGTGAGGGCGACGGCGGCACCCACCATGAAGACGAAGGCGAGGGGGAAGATATCGGCGACCAGCAGCACCATCACAGCGACGGTGAGCGCGAGGTTGAACCACAGCAGTTTCGGCCGCAGCGACGCCCGGTCCGGGTCGAGCATCGTGTCCGCCATCGACGTCTGCACAGCCTGCGCCGTGGACTCGGTGGTCGCGGGGGCCTCGTTGGGTGCGGTGGCCGGCCCGCCCATCCCGGTCAGGTGGGAGGTCTCGATCCGTCCGAGGCGCTTACGCTCGGCCTGGCCCAGGAGCCAGGCGAAGATGAAGCAGATCACCAGGCCGGCACCCAGTGACGGCAGCATCGGGACGAACACCTCGGACGGTTCGACGCCCAGCGCGGCGGCGGCGCGCACGGTCGGCCCACCCCACGGCACGATGTTCATGGTGCCGTTGATCAGGCCGGCCACGCAGGTCAGGACCACCGGGCTCATGCCCAGGCGGAGGTACAGCGGCAGCATCGCCGAGGTGGTGATGATGAAGGTCGTCGAACCGTCGCCGTCGAGGGAGACGACACCGGCGAGGACGGCGGTGCCGACGACGACCTTCGCCGGGTCGTTGCCGAGGATGCGGGTGATCCAGCTGATCAGGGGGTCGAAGAGCCCGACGTTGATCATGATCCCGAAGTACATGATCGCGAACATGAGCAGCGCGGCGGTCGGCGCCATGTCCTTGATGGCGTCGAGGACCATGTCGCCGATTCCGAGACCTGCGCCGCCGATCAGGCCGAAGACGGTGGGGACGAGGATCAGCGCCAGCATCGGCGTCATGCGGCTGGTCATGATCAGCGCCATGAACGTGAGGATCATGAGGAACCCGAGGGCGACGAGGATCCCGTCGGACGGGGTGTGGCTCAGGTTGTAGTCTGCCGCCAGCAGCAGAGTGTCTGCGGTGGTCATCGCATCTCCTTCAGGTGTGTCTGACCGGACAGGGAGAGGATAAAGTGACCGGAGACACAGCGGGGGGCTTGTGTGCGTTGGGCCATCTTCTATGCAATCAATGACTTGTGCGCATTGTGCTCACCGGTGGTGCGGAGGCGTGCCGTACACTTCCCGACGTGCGTTTCTCAACGAGGGTCCTCCTCCTCCAGGTGCTGACGGTCGTCGCCGTCGTGGCGGTGTGCTCCGGCATCTTCGCCTGGCTGTCGGTCGAGAGGCTCAAGCAGGAGGCCATGCACTCGGCCGTCGCCATCGCACGGTCGGTGGCCGAGGACCCCCAGGTCCGGGCCGGGGTGCCGGCGGGAGCCCCCGCACCGGATCTGGAGGATCTCGCCGCGGGAGTGGAGGCCCGGACCGGTGCCCTGTTCGTGGTGATCACCGACGCCGACGGTATCCGCCTGGCGCACCCGGACCCGGAACGCATCGGCGAGCAGGTCAGCACCGACCACGAGGCCGCGCTGCGCGGCGAGGAGGTCACCGCCTGGGAGACCGGGACGCTCGGCCACTCCGCCCGGGCGAAGGTCCCGGTCTACGCCGCCGACGACTCGGTCAGGGACGTCTCCGACAGCCGGCCGGTCGGCGAGGTCAGTGTGGGGTTCCGTCGTGCCAGCGTGTTCGACGACCTGCCCCTGGTCATGGTCGGCGTGGGGACGGCGGGGTCCGCCGCACTGCTCATCGGGGTGGTCGCCAGCCTGTTGACCACACGGCGGTGGGAACGGCTGACGCTGGGGCTGCAGCCCGAGGACCTCGTCGAGCTGGTCCGCCACCACGCCGCGGTTTTGGACGGGGTCGAGGACGGCGTGCTGTCGGTGAACCCAGACGGCGAGATCGAGGTGGTCAACGAAGTCGCGTCGCGGCTCTTCGGGCTCGGCGACCGGGGTGGCGACCGGGGTGGCGACCGGGACGGTGACAGGGTGCAGGGCCTCACTGTGCGGGACCTGGGGCTGCCGGCGCGTGTCGTCGACGGGCTCGACGGCTCCTTCGACAATGTCGTGGTCGGCGGCCGCGTCCTTTACCTGGACGCACGCCCGGTCACCCGCGCCGGGCACCATCTCGGTACCGTGGTCGTCGTCCGGGACCGGACGGACCTGACCGCCCTGACCCGCAGGCTCGGCACCGTGCAGGCACTGGGGGAGACCCTGCGGGTGCAGCGCCACGAGTTCGCCAACCGCATCCACACCGCCTCGGGGCTGCTCGACGCCGGACGGGTGGACGACGCCCGTGCCTTCCTCCAGGACATGGCGGACCGAGGCCCGGTGGACTTCCCGTTGCAGGGCGCGGAGCTGCTCGGTGAGCCGTTCCTGCAGTCGTTCCTGGGCGGCAAGGCCATGGAGGCCAGCGAACGTGGGGTCGGTCTGAGGATCAGCGAGGAGACCCTGGTGCTGGACGTCCTCGACGGCCCCGGAGCGGTGGAGGATGTCGCCACGGTGCTGGGTAACCTGGTGGACAACGCGGTCACCGCGGCCCTGTCCGTCCGCGACGGCGACCGGTGGGTCGAGGTCACCGCGATGCAGGACGGCGGCGCCCTGACCCTGGTCGTGGCGGATTCCGGCAACGGACTGGACGGCGCCACGGAGCAGGAACGGCAGCAGGACCGGGGACAGGACCGGGGACACGGACCGGACAGCGGTACCGGGGACAGGGTCCACGGTTACGGCATCGGCCTCACCCTCACCCGGGAGCTGGTGGACCGGCGTGGCGGCGCACTCTGGGTCATCGAACGGGGAGGCGCGTCCCCGGGGCACGGAGCGGTGTTCGGGGTCCGGCTCCCCGGGGTGTTCACGGCAGGTACCGACGGCGCACCGACACGAGAAGGCGAGGAACGGCCATGACAGCGAGGACGACGACCACGTCCACCCACCGGGACCTGCAGGTCCTGGTCGTCGACGACGACTTCCGGGTCGCCTCGATCCACGCCGACATCGTCGCCGGGGTGGACGGGTTCGAGGTGCAGGCGACGGTGGGAACGTGCGCCGAGGCGCGGGCGGAGCTCGCCACACGCCCGCCGGACCTCGTCCTCGCCGACGTCTACCTGCCGGACGGCGACGGTATCGAGTTGGTGCGAGGAAGTTCGACGGACGCGTTCGTCCTGTCCGCTGCGGTGGAGGCGGCCACCGTCCGTCGTGCACTGACGGCCGGGGTCCACGCGTACCTGGTCAAACCATTCACCCGGCAGTCGCTGGTGGAGCGGCTGGACCGGTTCCTGCGGTTCCGGAGGATCACCGGCACACCGCACCCGATGAAGCAGGAGGAGATCGACCGGGCGCTGGCGGCGATGCACGGGACCTCCCAGCCGGTGACGGCGGCGGGGAACAGCACCGAGGACCTGGTCCTCGGTGCGTTGGGGACGGGGGAGAGGTCCGCGACGGAGGTCGCCGAGCTCACCGGGGTCTCGCGGGCGACGGCGCAGCGCCGGTTGTCGGCGTTGGCGGGACGTGGTGTGGTGACCGTGCGGTTGCGTTACGGCAGCTCCGGGCGTCCGGAGCACCTGTACGCCCGGTCCACCGGTGTGGGGTGGTGAGCGGACGGGGGATGCCGGGGTCTGTGCCCCGGGGTCTGTTCCCGGGGGCCTGTGCCCGGGGGGTCTACGCCCGGGCGCGGAAGCGGTCGGGTACCTCGGCCCGGCCGGTGGCGAGTCGAGCAGCCATCGACCCGATGAGCGGGGCGAATTTGGCGCCGTGTCCGGAGCACGGTGAGACCACCGTGACAGCCTCGGCGGTGTCGACGAGGAAGTCGTCGTCGGGCAGGGTGGTGAACAGGCACGTCGTCTCCGCGAACGGTTCGGGGACGAGTCCCGGGAGATACCGGCGGACATACTCGACGACCCTGGCACGGTTGGCCGGGTCGATCCGGCCGTCCTGGAGGGACGCCGAGGGCATCGCCCGTCCGCCGTTGAACTCCGCGACCTTCTGCCCACGGTGTCCCGCGTCGCGACCGCCGGGAAGGGTGTAGACCTGCATCTCCTCGCGGAGGTGGATGGTCGTCGGCCAGCTGGTGGAGGAGCCATCCGGCGTGGCTCCGCAGTCGGCCTCGTCCCGGTAGGGGAAGTGGTAGGCGTACTCCTGGCTCACCCGTGCGCGCGGCAGCCGGGCACGGAACCCCTCGGGCAGGTCGGTGTGTGCCAGGAGGTCGTTGACCCACCCGCCGGCACAGACCACGACATGTCCGGCCTCGAGGACCTCCCCTGTCGTCGAGGTGACCGTGTATCCGGTCCGCGACCCGCCGCGGCGGCGCACACTGGCGGCCTCCCAGCGGTCCAGGACGACCGCGCCGCCGCGGCGCGCCTCGGCGGCCTGGGCGTGGACCGTCGACTCGGCGTCGATCACCCCGGCCCCCGGGTGCCAGAGCACCGGCCGGTTCCCGTCGGTCGCGGTGGCGGTACCGGTGGCGGCCCCGGTGTCGAAGGTCATGTGCGGCCAGCGTGCGGCGGCGTCCGCGGGGCTCAGGAGTTCATGCTCCACCCCGGCGTCGTCGAGTACCCGGGCCAGGTGCACCGGGTCTCGCAGTGAGCCGTGGTCGACCGCGCCGGAGGGGGTGATGAGCCTGTGACCGCTGCGCTTCTCGAGGTCGTCCCACATCGCCGCGGCCTCCACCACCAGCCGTGTGTACAGCGGGTCCGGGTAGGGGTACCGGAAGATCCGGGCGGAACCGTGGGAGCTGCCGTGGGCGGACGCCGGGACATCGCGGTCGACGAGGACCACCGACCGGCCCAGGTCAGCCAGTTCCCGGGCCACGGCCGTACCGGTCAGGCCGGCGCCGATGACGAGGTAGTCGGTCTGCGTCATGGGGCCGGGACGACCTGTGCCGAGGCGTCGGGGACGATCGTCTTGCCGAAGGGGAAGCAGGTCACGGGGATCATCTTCAGGTTCGCCCAGGCGAGGGGGAGTCCGATGATCGTGATCGCCTGGACGGCGGCGGTGACGATGTGCCCGAGGGCCAGCCACAGACCGGCGACCAGGAACCACACGACGTTCATCAGTCCGGAGCCGACCCCGGCACCGGACTTGCGGACCACGGTGCGGCCGAACGGCCACAGGGCGTAGCTGGCCATCCGGAACGACGCCACGCCCGCGGGGATGGTGATGATGAAGATGCAGGCGACGACACCGAAGACGAGGTAGCCGAGCGACAACCAGATTCCGCCGGTGATCAGCCAGAGGATGTTGAGGACAACGCGGAGGAGCTTCATCCCACTATCGTAAGGCACCGGCCTGCCCGTCGTCCTCCGGCTGCCTTCGCTGCCTCGGTAGTGTCCACGCGGCCACGAGCAGCAGCAGGGCGGCGCCGACGACGCCGTAGAACACGCCGGTCGTGGCGTCGACCACCGTGGCGGGGTCCGTCGCACCGTCGCCGTCGCCGATGACGGCGTTGGAGATCGTGCCGTACACCGCGACGGCGACGGCGCTGCCGGCGGAGCGGGCGAACATCGTGAGCCCGGTGACCTCGGCACGTTCCGACCAGCCGACGGAGGACTGCGCGGCCACCACGTTCGGCGCGGCGGTGAACCCGAGGCCTGCACCGAGCACCAGGGCCACGGCGACGATGAGCCAGATGTTCCGCTGTCCCACCACCAGGAGCAGCAGGACCGCCCCGACCATCACGATCGAGGATCCGAGGGTGATGGAGGCGCGGAACCCGTGGGGTACGTAGATCCGTCCGGCATTGGCGCTGGCCAGTGGCCAGGCGATGGTCAGCGCGGCGACGGCGATCCCGGCGGCCACCGGCGTGGCGCCGGCGGCCCGTTCCAGGTAGGTGGGCACGAAGCTGGTGAGTCCCAGGACGATGCCGCCGATCGCCGCCGAGATCAGCACGGCGTGCACGATCAGCCGGCGGGAGAGCAGGCGCAGGTTGACCACGGGTTCGGCGGCGTGGCGTTCGATGAACACGAACAGCACCAGTGCGGCGGCCCCGCCGAGGAAACACACCAGCGACGCCGTGGAGTTCCACGCCCATGCCTCGCCGCCCTCCAGCAGCCCGAGCAGCAGCAGTGTCAGGGCGAGGGTGAGCACCAGTGCGCCTTCGACGTCGATGCGGTGCCGTGTCCTCTCCACCTGCTCGTGGAAGTTGCGCCAGACCATCGTGGCGGCGAGCAGCCCCAGGGGGACGTTGAGCACGAAGATCCAGCGCCATGAGACGTACTGGGAGAAGAGCCCGCCGATCAGCGGGCCGAACATCGATGAGAGCGCCCAGACACTGGCCAGGTATCCCTGGACCTTCGCCCGCTCACGCACGGTGTAGATGTCGCCGGCGATCGTCTGGCCCATCGGTTGCACGGCGCCGGCGCCGATGCCCTGGACGATCCGGCAGAGGATGAGGACGGTCATGCTGGGGGCGAGAACCGCCAGGGCGGAACCGAGGACGAACACGCCGATGCCGGTGAGGATCACCGGTTTGCGGCCGTAGGTGTCGGCGAGCCGGGAGAACACGGGGACCGTCACGGCCTGGGCCAGCAGGTAGCCGGAGAACAGCCAGGGGTAGCGGGAGAACTCGCCGAGGTCGGCGACGATGCTCGGTACCGCCGTGGCCAGCACGGTGGCGTCCACCGCCATGAGGGCGGACGACAGCATGATCGCTATGAGGACGGGGCCGCGACGGTCCCGGAAGACTGACATCGCCATTTACGCCATGGTAGCGAAGCCGACCGTGGGCCCGACGTGGGGGATGTCCGTCGTCCTGTAGCGCTGCACCGTACGGGTGTGGCACGGTGGTGGTGACACTGCTGTGAACTACAGATACTGGAGATGAGCCCTGTGCGTGATGTGACCGGAATCCGACGAGGCGCGTTCCTTCCCGCGGCGGGGCTCGCCGTCGTGACCGCCGCCGGCCTGGTCCTGGCCGGGTGTTCCGACGACGGGGCAGGGGTCGACGAGGCACAGGGCTCCGGGGCGGCGGTCAGCGCCGACCCGGGCGAGGCCGCCGTCTCCTCCACCATGTCGGACCAGGCCGCGGAGTCGTCGGCGGCCGGGCCCACGGACGGCGATGCGCCGCAGCCGACGCCCGCCGGTGAGCCTGCAGATGAGCCCGCCGGGGACGGTGCACCGGCCCCCGCGCCGAAGGCGACGCCGGGTGGGGACGTGGCGCCGCCGAACCAGGTGGCGATGGCCGACTACACCGTCCCCCTCAACGGCCAGGACTCGATGATCTGCATGTTCCGCGACAGCCAGGAGACCGACGGCTTCGACTGGGGCTGCCAGGCAGAGAACTTCCACGCCGGGTGGGACGCCACCCGCGGCGGGGACGCCAACGGTGTGGCGTACCGCGCCGGCGGTGACCCCGCGCTGTACGCGCTGCTCGGCAATGCGGCCGGCATCAACCGCGCCGGAGCTCTCGAGGACGGGGCCGTCACCGGTGTCGGTGACCGGTTCGTGGTGGACCTGACCCAGCCGGACGCCGCCCTGATCACCGCGGACGGCGTCACCACCCGCGTCACCGCGGACAGCTACGAGATCGTCGGCTGAGACGTCGACCCGGTGTCGGCTGCCGGTGCGGCACCGGTCGACGTGGAGGATGCGGAGTCGGTGGAGCCGGTGGCGGCAGGGGCGATCGGACGGCGGCGGGCCAGCGCGGCGTAGACGGAGCCGGTGATGTTGTGCATCACCGCGGCGACGGCGCCGGGCAGCGCGGCTTCGGGGGAGAAGAAGCGTCCCGCCATGCCGGAGGCGAGTCCGGCGGACTGGGTTCCGATCTCCACCGCCATGGTTCGGTTGACCGGCTCCGGCAGGCGGAAGAGTCGGCCGGTGAGGTACCCGAGGATGTAGCCGCAGACGTTGTGGAGGAGCACGGCGGCGAAGACGATGAGTCCGACCTCGGCCAGGCGGTCGGCGTTGTTCGCCACCGCGGGGAAGACCACGCCGCCGATGCCGACGATGGACAGCCAGGGCAGCACCGGGGAGATCCGGTCGACCCACCGGTTGAGCACCGTACGGACCACGAGGCCGCCGACGACCGGCAGCAGGACGGTCTGCACCAGGCTCAGCGCCATGCCGGCGCCGTCGACCCCGGTGCGGGTGTCGGCGAGCAGCAGCATCAGTGCCGGGGTCATGATCGGGGAGACCAGGGTGGAGACGCTGGTCATCGCCACAGACACCGCGACGTCACCTTTGGCGAGGTAGGCGATCACGTTGGAGGCGGTCCCGCCGGGGACGGAGCCGAGCATCAGCAGGCCGACGGCGAGTGCGGAGTTGAGCCCCAGGACCTTGGCGACGAGGATCGCCAGCAGCGGCATGACGACGAACTGTGCCACGACGCCGACGATCACCGGGGTGGGACGCTTGGCGATCACGGTGAAGTCCGGGACGGTCAACGTCAGGCCCATGCTGAACATGATGACCATGAGGAAGAGGTTGATGTGGTCTGTCAGCGGGATGAACGGTTCCGGTGCGATGAACGCGACGACGGTGCCGGCGAGGATGAACAGGGGGAAGGCGGTGACCGCGACGGCTGCTGAACGGTCCACCGTTGCGGTGCGGGGTTCGTGGTTCCTCATGGCTCCCGAATCTAACGGCACCCGGTGCAATTTCCCAAAATATGGGTGCATTTGTCTCGCATCATGGGATATTGCCTGGATGTCGGGTCTGAACCCGTGGTGAACAATCGGGAAACGCTGACAGAAATACATCAGTTTGATCAGTGGGCGCGCCGGAGGCCCGCTACTCTGTATCTCCGGTGGGAGTGCCGGAGGAAATCCGGTGCGCCGGATAAGAGACGGAGAAGGACGCTGTGCCGATGAGGCCGAAAGACATGACACCGACCGACATCCCCGCGCGGGCCGCCGGAGGTGTCTCACGACGTCGTTTCCTCGGTGGTGCGGTGACGGTGGGCGCGGGTGCCGCCCTGGGTGGCCTGGCCGCAGGGACCGTCGGCACCGCCGCCGCCGGTGTGGCCGCCCCTGATCCCGGGGACGGCCCGGGTGGCGACGCGTTCCTGCACTCGGTCGCCTCCGGGGACCCGTGGCCCGACAGTGTGGTCATCTGGACCCGCGTCACCCCTGTCCCGCAGGCGACGCCGGGGTCCGGGCTGGGTGAACCGACCCGGGTGCGCTGGGAGGTGTCCACCGACCCCGGGTTCGCCGCGGTCGCCGCCGGAGGGGAACTGACCACCGGTCCCGAGCGCGACCACACCGTGAAGGTCAACGTCACCGGCCTGTCACCGGCGACCACCTACCACTACCGGTTCACGGTGCTCGACGGGCCGGCGGCCGGGGCGGTGTCCCGTACCGGCCGGACCCGCACCACCCCGGCGGAGGACACCGCCCCGGAACACCTGCGTTTCGGGGTGTGCTCCTGTTCGAACTACGAGGCCGGCTACTTCCGGGCGTACCGGGAGCTCGCCGACCGCGACGACGTGGAGTTCGTCCTGCACCTGGGCGACTACACCTACGAGTACGCCACCGGCGAGTACGGCGCGGCGTACAGCACCACCGTGCGTCGGGCGGAGCCGGCGCACCGGACGACCACCCTGGACGACTACCGCGTGCGGCAGGGGCACTACCGCCGTGACCCCGACCTGGCGGACCTGCACGCCGCCAAGCCCATGATCTGCATCTGGGACGACCACGAGTTCTTCGACAACGCCTGGCGTGACGGGGCCACCGGGGACTCCGAGTACGGCGGGCCGGCGGAGTACGCCGCGGTGCGGCAGGCGGCGACCCGGGCGTACTACGAGTGGATGCCCGTCCGTGCCGGTGAGGGCTTCGGCACGGACGACAGCCGTCACCTCTACCGCCACCTGCGCTACGGCACGCTGGCCGAGATCATCCTGCCCGACCTGCGCACCTACCGGGACATCGAGGCCTCGCTGTTCAATTCCGCCGCCGAGGGGCGCACGATGATGGGGCAGAACCAGTTCGACTGGTTCGCCAACGTCATGGCGACGTCCTCCACCACCTGGCAACTGGTGGGTAACTCGGTGATGTTCTCCCCGATGACGCTGCCGCACTCCCTGGACCCGCGGCTGCACGACTGGCTGGTCGACACCGTCGACCTGCCGGCCGAGGGTTTCGCCCTGAACCCCGACCAGTGGGACGGGTACATGGCGGAGCGGCAACGCGTCGTGGACCTGATCATGGACAGCCGGACCAGCCCGGACCGCCGGGACATGAACGTCGTCTTCCTCACCGGCGACATCCACTCCTCGTGGGCCTCGGACGTGCCCGCCAAGGCGGGCGAGTACCGGCTGGGCAGGGACAGGACGGTGGCCGCGGCGGAGTTCGTCGTGCCGTCGGTGACCGCCGCCAGCGCCTTCGACTCCATCGCCCCGGCGCCAGCCGCCGCACCCGCGGTCCGGGAGGTGCTGAAGGTGGGCGAGCGGCTGCTCACCGAAGCCGACCCGTGGTACAAGTACGTCGACCTGAGCCGGCACGGCACCATGGTGGTCGACGTGGACGCGACGCGGACGCAGGTGGACTGGTACCACGGCGAGGTCCTCGGCAGGACCGAGCCGCTCACCTACACCACCAGTTGGCGCACCACCGCCGGTGACCCGGGGGCACGTCCGGCCGGCGGGCAGCTCGACCGGTCGCGTGCCGTGTACTCCGCCGGGTGAGCGGGCCGGCGAATAGGATGGGGGCATGAGTGACGAGACACGTGCCCCTGCCGATTCCGCCGATTCTGCCGAGGCGGTCGGTGCCGTCCGGGACGCGTTGTCACGGCTGGCTGACCCGGGCATCCTGGCGGTCAACCAGAGTCACGGCGACGACCACGCGGTCAACCTGACGAAGCTCCGCGAGGTCGCCAAACAGGCCGGGACCGGCCGTCGCCCCGCGGCGAAGCACGAGCTCGGCCAGGCGTTGTGGGCGACCGGGGACTCCGCGTGCAGGCTCGTCGCCACCCTGCTGCTGCGTCCGAAGCAGCTGGACGCCGACACCCTGGACACCATGTTGCGCGAGGCAGGGAGCCCGAAGGTCCACGGCTGGCTGATGAGCTACGTGGTGACGAAGAGCGGAAGCGTCGACGAGCTCCGCGGGCGGTGGTTCACCGACCCCGACCCCGTGGTCGCCTCGGCAGGGTGGGCCCTGACCACCGGGCGGCTGGTGGCGCGTCCCGGTGAGGTGGACCCGGCGGAGGTGGCGGAATTGCTCGACACCATCGAGGCCACCATGGTGGACAGCGCGGAGCGCCTGCAGTGGGCACAGAACGAGTGCCTCGCCCAGATCGGCATCAACTACCCGGGGTTCCGGGCCCGCGCGGTGTCGATCGGGGAGCGGCTCGGTGTGCTGAAGGACTACCCGACACCGAAGAACTGCACGTCCCCGTACGCCCCGGCGTGGATCGCCGAGATGGTGTCCCGCCGGGAGTCGTAGCACCGCCGGTCAGGACTCCGGCGGCGGGGGCGGTACCGGGGCGCCCTTGGGCGGCGCGATCCGCGGGTAGGACGACGCCGCTGCCGCAGCGGTGGCCGCGTCCTCCTGCGATGCCGTGGCGTCGGTGGCGTCGGTGGCGTCGGTGTCGTTGGTGGCGTCGGTGGTGCCGGACGGTGCACCGTCGCCGACCCAGCTGCCTGCGGAGCGGCCGGGGGCGGCGTCCCACCGGCCGTCGACCAGCTTCTTCTGGACCACCAGCGCGCCGACGAGAACCGCGGCCGCCACGGCGACGATGACCACCAGACCCCACACCCCGGCGGGTGCGTTGCCGATGAGCAGACCGAACCAGCCGAAGTCGGCGTCACCGAAGGTGGTGTTCTCGCCGGAGAGGTCTCCGAGGGCGTTGATGAGGAACGCCGGCAGGATCGTGATGATCACACCGTTGGTGAAGGCGCCGATGACGGCACCGCGCCGACCACCGGTGGCGTTGCCGTAGACGCCGGCGGCGCCACCGGTGAAGAAGTGGGGCACCAGGCCAGGCAGGATCAGCGCGGCGCCGAAGGCCGGGTTCAGCCACGCCGACAGGACCACCAGGGCGACGAGTCCGCCGGAGAAGCTGGAGATGAACCCGATCAGCACGGCGTTCTGGGCATAGGGGAACACGATCGGGGCGTCCAGGGCCGGGATGGCGCCGGGGACGACCTTGGCGGCGATACCCTGGAAGGCGGGGACCAGCTCGCCGAGGATGGTGCGGACACCGAAGAGGATGACGGCCACGGCGACGCCGAACTGCAGACCCTGCGTCACGGCCTGCATCAGGTAGTTGCCCATGTCGGTGGCGACGGAGTCCTCACCGAACGCGGCGAAGGCCTCGTCCTGACCGGCACGGACCACGTACAGGATCGCCAGCACCAGGTACATCAGCACCATCGACAGGGCAGTGGCGACCATGGAGTCGCGCAGGAAGCGGAGACCCTCGGGGACCTTGACGTCCTCGGTGGAGGTGGACGCCTTCGCGCCCTTCCCGCCGACGGCCTTTCCGACCGCACCGGCGGCGATGTAGCCCGCGGTACCGAAGTGCCCGATCGCCACGGAGTCGTCGCCGGTGATCTTCCGGGTCCAGGGGTGCGCCAGTGCCGGCAGCGAGACCATGAGCACGCCGAGCAGGACGGCACCGAGGCCGACGACGATCCAGTCGGCGTAGTCCGCGGTGACCAGGATGATGGTGATCATCGTCGCCATGAAGAGCACATGGTGCCCGGTCAGGAAGACGTACCGCAGCGGGGTGAACCGTGCGAGCAGGAGGCTGACGACGTAGCCGAGGATCATCAGCCAGGCGACCTGGGAGCCGAACTCCTCCTGGGCGATGCCGGCGATGGCCTCGTTGGTGGGGACGACGCCGTGCATGCCGGTCGCCCCTTCGATCATGGTCCCCAACGGGTCGAGGGAGGCGGTGACCAGAGTGGCACCGGCGCCGATGAGCAGGAAGCCCAGGATCGCCTTGATCGCGCCACCGGCGACCTGCCCGGCGCTGCGACGCATGGCGACCAGGCCGATGGCGGTGAAGATACCGATGAGGAACGCCGGGACGGCGAGGATCTCGTTGACGAGGAACTGCGGGACGGCGAGTAACCAGTCCATGGTGGATCTCCTTTACAGTGCGTACAGTGTGCGGAGCACTGCATCGACGGCGCGGGCGCTGGTGAAGTTCTCGACGACCCGCACCGGGACACCGGGGTCGCCGAGGGTCTTGGCGATCTCCCCGGAGGTGAGGATGAAGTCGGCGTCCTTCGCCTTGCCTTTCGCGGAGATGGTGTCCGTGGCCTCCACCGAGACCAGCGCGTCCCACCCCCACCGCTTGAGGACGTCTTCGGTGGTGTTCTTCAGGAACAGGCTGGTGCCCAGCCCGTTGCCGCACACCGTGAGGATGTGGTCGCGGGAGTTGCCGCCGGGGTAGCGGCCACCGTCCGCCGTCGATGACGACACCTCGGCCGCCGTGCCGGCACCGGTCGTGTCGGTGCTGCTGGTGCTGTCGGTGCTGTCAGTGCTGCCGCCGTCGCGCCCGTCGAGGATCGTGAGGACCTCCGCCGGGCTATGGGCGGTGTCGAGTGCGTGACGCGTGGCCCTCTTACCGATGACCTTGGCCAGTTGCGCCATCGCACGGGTGTGGGTCGTCGCGTCGGTGGCGGCCAACGCCACCACGAGGTCGACGGGGTCGTTCCTGTCGTGACCGAACTCGACGGGCCGGGCCAGACGGACCCAGCTCATCGCCGTCTCGTGCACCGCCTCGCTGGGGCGGGCGTGGGCGAAGGCGAATCCGGGGGCGACGACGATGTACGGGCCGTTGTCGACCACGGAGTCGACCATCGCCCGGGTGTAGGCGTGGTCGACGGACCCGGTGTCCTCCAGCAGTGTCCCGGCACGGGTGACGGCTGACCGCCAGTCGTCGGCGTCGGCGTCGAGGGCTATCCGGTTCTCGGACAGCAGGGATGTGAGAGTGCTCATGGGGTCATCCTATCGGTGGGAAACAGTCCTGGACACCACCATCTCGTGGCCCCGGGTCGAACGGATGTCCGACCCGGGGCGGCCGGGGTCCCGGTCCTGTCCGGGTCGTGTCCGGGGCGTGTCGTAGTCTCGACAGGACAACACCGTTCGAGGAGGACATGCCGTGGACCGAGACAGCCGCTACTCAGCGCAGAACCCCTATGGCCGTACGGGCGGCGACGTGCCGGAGGCCGTCGCCTCCTATGTCGACGTCACCGCACTGGATCCGCGGGCACGGCTCCGGAAGTACCGGCCGACCAGGATCAAGAAGACCGGCGCCTGGGCCGGGGTGGTCCTGGGGGTCCTGATGTTCCTGACGGTCCTGAACCCGGTCAACGGCGATGTCGTGGCCGATGCGCTGCTGGGGCTCGGCTTCGGGACGATGATGTTCGTCCCCGGGGTCTACTGGCTCCTGTGCAACCGCCGGGACGCGAAGACCCTGTCGGAGTGGGTGCTCACACACCGGGAGTACCAGGCGAACTGGGAGCTGCTGGCCCGCGATGAACAGGCGGTGTTCGCGGCCCCCGAGGAACTGCCGGTGCTGCCGTTGCGTCGGTGGAAGACCGTGGTCATGGTCGTCATCGTGGGGTTCTTCGTCGCGATGGCCGGGTCGATGCTTCTCCCGGAATCGACGGTGGCCTGACCCGCGGACGCGTACCATCACGGCCATGGACCAACCTCTCAGCGGTGTCGCCGTGGTCTCCCTGGCCGTGAATCTCCCGGGCCCGGCGGCGACGCGCCGACTCCGACAGCTGGGTGCCTCGGTGACGAAGGTGGAACCGCCCTCCGGCGATCCGTTGGCCTTCGCCGCGCCCGACTACTACGGGTTCTTCGCCGAAGGGCAGGAGACGGTGACCGTCGACCTGAAGTCCGCCGACGGGCAGCGCGAGCTGGACAGCTACCTCTGTGACGCCGATCTGCTGGTCACCTCGCACCGCCCACGGGCCCTGGCGCGGCTGGGGCTGGACTGGGCGACCCTGCATGCGCGCTACCCGCGGTTGTCGCAGGTGGCGATTGTCGGCAGTCACGGCGAGGACGCCGACACCCCGGGTCATGACCTGACCTACCAGGCGCAGGCGGGCACGATCGCCGTGGCGGAGGGCACACCGGTGCTTCCCGCGCTGCCGGTGGCGGACCTGGGCGGGGCCGAACGCGCGGTGGCGGACGGTGTCGCCGCACTCTTCCATGCCGCCAGGACGGGGGAGGGGATGTTCGTCGAGGTCGGGTTGGCACAGGTCGTCGACGATTTCGCGGCGTCCCGGCGCTTCGGATTATCCGCGCCCGGCGGCCCCCTCGGAGGTGGTCTGCCCCTCTACGGCATGTACCCGGCCCGCGACGGGTACGTGGCGGTCGCGGCCATCGAACCCCATTTCGCGGTGGCACTGGCAGACGCGGTGGGGGCGGACTCCCCGCTGTCGGTCACGGTCGACACCCTGACCGACTTCTTCGCCGCGGAGTCCGTCGGACACTGGCAGGCGTGGGCGGAGGAGCGGGACGTCCCGCTCGCCGTCGTCCGGACCGGCTGAACCGGCGACGACTCAGAACACCAGGCGGAAGGCACCGCGCAGCGCCACGTCGAGCCCGGCTGCGCGCTCGGCGGCCCGGATCGCCGCGAGGTCCGGGCCGAGGGCGTCGTCGGGCACGGGGTGAAACCCCAGGCGGCGGTACAACGGCCCGTTCCACGGCACCTCAAGGAACGAGGTCAGGGACACCCCCGGGAAACCCCGGTGCCGGGCGTGGTCGACGGCCAGGGACACCAGCCCGGTCCCCAGTCTTTTCCCACGGTGCGCCGGGTCCACCGACACCTGCTCGATCAGCAGGTCACCGTCGGCGACCCCCACCCACAGCCAGGCGGCGGGCCTGCCGCGGCCGGGTGGGGTCAGGTCATCGACGACCAGGATACGGCCGTCGTCGACGGCCACGGTCAGTTCGGAGGCATCCGGGGGCGCGTCGTCGGCTATGGCGTCGAGCCCCACGGAGCGGAACGGTTCCCCGGCACGTCGCTCCAGCTCACGGATCGGGTCGATGTCACCGACCCCGGCGACACGCGCGGAGTCCGGACCGTGGTCCCCCGGCAACGGTCCGGTGAATGAGGCGGTGGGCGTGCCTATGACGCCGGTGCGGTCTGGGCGCCCGGAGCGTAGGGCTCGGTCTCGCCGACGGTCGAGGGAGCCCCTTCGGTGCCGTAGCCGGTGGTCGCCTCGGTGGGCTCACCGGCCTCGCTGGCCGGGGTGGACGTCGTCGGAACGCCGGCGCCCTCGAAACCGCTGTCCGGGGTGACTTCGGTGGACGGGGCGGTGCGTTCGCTGTCGTTCTCGCTGGGCGGCTGGCAGGCGGTGGCCCCCAGCGCCAGAACAGCGGCAGCGAGCAGGGCGGTGGTCCGGCGTGTGCGGGTCATCTCATCTCTCCTGAGTGAGTCAGCGGTGGATCAGCAGGAGGATGTCAGTGCCTCCTGTATGTACTCGTGATCGAGCATAGTGGGTCAGACCTGCGGGTTGGTACACGGGCGGCCCCCGGTGCGGTGAACATGGGGTACCTGGATGTGCCGGACCATATCTGACGTGCCACGGACCATGTCCCGGGCGGGGGTCACCGGGGTGTGCACCGCCGACGTCGAGGTCACGCTGACCGGGGTGGCGGTGGGGTAGTGTTCTCCTGGACCGGACACGGTGGCGATGGCCGTGCCCCGGAAGGACCTGCACAGAACGAAAGGACGTGGCGATGAGCCCGAATGGTCGCCGTGGTGACGAGGGCGGCGGTCGGCGCCCGGACGACGAGACACCGACCACCGTCTTCGGCCGGTCGGGCGACGTCCCGCCCGACGAGAACCCCACGACCGTGTGGTCCACCGGAGCGCAGGGGCAGACCCCTGAGCCGCCCCGGTACCGGCACGCCAACGCCGACGAGACCCGGGTCATCCCGCCGACGGGTCCGGGCCACGGACAGGGACAGCAGCCTGACGGCCAGTACGGGCAGTACGGGCAGTACGGGCAGACCAGCCAGTACGACCAGTACAGCCAGCAGGCGCCGGCGCCCGGGTACGCGGCGCCCGGTCACCAGCAGCAGTACGGTCAGCCGGAGTTCGGCGCAGACCAGGGGGCCGGACCGCGCGGCGGGAAGAAACGTCGCGGGCCGTTGGCGGTGATCCTGCTCGTCGTCGCCGCACTGGTCGCCCTGGGGCTGATACTCGCATTCTCCTTCTTTAGTGGTTTCGGTGGTTTCGGTGGCGACGACGACGGTGCGCCCGCCCCGACGTCGACGACCCGGCCCGCCCCCGAGACGACGCCGGAGGACACCCCGCGCGACAGGCCGACGGTGCCGCCGTTCGAGCTGCCCAGTGACATCCAGATCCCCACGGAGATCCAGGACCTGCCCAGCAACCTCCCGGAGCTCCCGACCCTGGACCCGGGACTCGAGGAACAGCTCAACGACACCCTGGACCAGCTCCGCAACCAGTTCGGCTGAGCGTCCGGGTGGGCCCCGGGGGCGGGGGTGGTCCGAAGGCTCCCGCCCGTCGGCAGGTATGACTGGGGGTATGACCCGACACACACCGTCCCTGAACATCTACACCGCCCGTTTCCCGCTGCCCCGGACCCGGGCAGCACTGGAGGCCGCAGGAGCCGTCATCGTCGACGACCTCTCCGAGGCCGACGCCTTCATCTGTCACGGCGTGGCTCCGTCCGACTTCCCGGAGCTCCCGGAGCGGGTGAAGTGGGTACAGCTCTGCCAGGCGGGCATCGAGGGGTACATCGGCGAGGGGGTCGTCACCGCCGGTCCGGGCGGGGACCGGAGGTGGTCCAATGCCTCCGGGATCTACGGCCGCCAGGTCGCGGAGAGTGCCGTGGCGTTGCTGCTGTCGGTCACCCACATGCACAAGAAGATCACCCGGGCCGCGAGCTGGTCGGTGTGGCGTGACGTCGACGAGGGGACACGCTGGCTGCACGGCGCCACCGTCGCCGTGGTGGGTGCCGGCGGCATCGGCCGTCACCTCATCGACATGCTGGCGCCGTTCGGGGCCGAGGTGATCGTCGTGAACCGGACGGGTACCCCGGTGGAGGGCGCCTCGCGCAGTGTGCCCGTCGAGGACCTGAAGGACGCCGTCGCCGCGGCCGACCACACGGTCGTCGCCGTCCCGTTGACCGCCGACACCGAGGGGATGTTCGACGCCGACGTCTTCGCCGCCTTCCGCCCCGGTGCCACCGTGGTCAACGTCGCCCGCGGCCCCGTCGTCGTCACCGACGATCTCGTCGCCGCCCTGGAGTCCGGTCATCTCGGTGGTGCCGGGCTCGACGTCACCGATCCGGAACCCCTTCCGGACGGTCATCCCCTGTGGGACATGGACAATGTCACGGTGACCACCCACTCGGCGAACACGCGGGCGTCGATGGACGCGCAGCTGGCAGGCCCCGTGGTCGACAACTACCTGGCGTTCCTCGACGGCCGGCGGATGCCGACCGAGCTCGACCCGGGCAAGGGGTACTGAGGGTCCTCAGGCAGCACCCATGCCGCGGACGTAGGCCGCCGCCATCCTGGCCTGGATCCGGCGACCGAGTGCACCGCCGAGTCGGGTGACCAGACGCCCGGGGCGGGAGAAGGCGCTGACGGTCGCTGTGACGGTACCGTCCTCGTCGAGGGTGACCGAGAAACACTCCTCCCCGCATTCGACGTGGCCCGGCAGGGTCCCGTAGACCATCTGCGCCGGACCGGCGGTGAGTACGAGGCACGGCGAATCCAGCGGGGTGAGCAGCCCACGCCCCGGGGTGACCGTGACGAGGTCGCCCACGGCCAGCGGGGACTGCGCGGACAACGGGGGCCCGTCGCGGTGCAGGGGAGCCCCGGCGAGTCGGTGGGCGCGTCCGGAGAACAGGTTGTCCAACGCCCGGTCCCGGTCGGCGGTGCCGTGGCCGATCACCTCACTGTGGGTGACACGGTGGAAGCCGTCCCGCTGCAGCCGGTCGGCCAACGCCGAACGGTCGAGGTCGGTGGGTGTGTCGAGGTCGGCGACCATCGCCGACGCCCCGGTCAGGTCGGACGGGTAGGTCAGGTCGCGGCCGGTCGGCGCGCGGTCCGGGGAGCGGGGAGGTGTGGACGGTCGGCGCAGCAGCATGTGCCCGAGGGTACCCCTGCGGGAGGCTGCATCAGCTGCGGGTCATCTGCGGGTCAGCTGCGCACGCAGGTACTTTCCGCCTGGAGAGCATGCAGGTCCGGGGAACACGATACAATCCCCCCATACCATTCTCGGCACCCAGTGAAGGGACAGTACGATGCGCAGAAAAACCACGTCAACTGAGTCGGCCGGTGGTCGTTCGCGGCGTCCCCTCGGCAGGATCGTCGCCGCCGGGGCGATGGCGTTCGCGCTGGTGACCGGTGGTGCGGCCGCAGCGCTGCCGGCGACGGCCTCGGCCGCGGCGTCCACCCACGCCGGAGCAGGCATCATCGTGACCACGGCCGACGGGCAGGAGGCCATCTGCACGATGAACTCGGTCGTCGAGCGCGGCGGCACCTACTTCGGCGTCACCGCGGGCCACTGCCTCAACCCGGCGGAGCTCGGCTCCCCGGTGGTGAAGATCTCCACCCGCGACGGCGGCCTGCTGGCGGACAGCGCCGACATCCAGGCCGGTGGTGTGGTCCGGAGCGGTACCGCGAACCCCTTCGAGCCGTACGCCGGGCTCGACGACTTCGGCTGGTTCCGCCTCGATGAGTCGGTGACCCCGGACGCCGGCCAGGTGTCCAGCACCGCCGCCACCGGAATCCCGATGCTCGACGACCTGCTGCGTGGTGCCAACCAGCCGCTGGGTGAGCCGGTGCCGGTGAGCCAGAACCTGGTCGGCAGGATCGTCTGCAAAGACGGCACGATGTCGGGCAGGACCTGTGGTCCGGTCCTGGCCGTCAACTCCCGTACCGAGGAGGTCACCGCGCTGATCCCCGCGATCGGCGGCGACTCCGGCAGTCCCCTGCACGTGTCCGGCAGGGACGGGAAGCGGCACATCGTGGGCACGCTGTCCAACGGGACGCCGGTGCTGTTCAACACCTTCGACGGCACGCGCCAGCACCTGAACCGGATCTAGCCCACCGGCAGGGCTCGGCTGGCCCTCGGAGCCGGGGCTGAGGAATCTCGGACTGACATTCCAGCAGCCTGTCAGGGAGCTCCAACGTGGGCGTCGTACTGTCGGAGACATTGCCACCACAGGTGGTGAGGTGATATCCAGGACGGTCGTCGCGAAAGGATCCACGTATACGGCAGGTGAGCATTCTCCTCTTGAAACGTCAGCAGGACACCCCCGGTTCGTCAGGAGCCGGGGGTTTCCTGTGCCCGGGGAGAAAGGGGAACGTTGTGTAGACTCAGGAAACAGTTGTCCACTGACCTCAATCAACCGGGCCTTTTCGGTACGAGGATCGTTCGAGGGCCCGGGGAACCGGATCTGACGTGACTTCCTCGACTGACCGTGCACGAACTACCGGCGATGCCGGGGCGACAACCGCGCAGGGAGAGGAGGTAACCGCGAGGGGCCCGGACCGCCTCGTCCTGGGGGTGTCAGCCGGATTCATCGTCCTGTTCGTCGCGGTATGCGTGATCTTCGGGCCTGCTGCCCGCGACAGGTTCTCTGTCGTCTCCGGATGGCTGATGACGAACCTCAACTGGTTGTACATCGCCGGTGTCACCGTTGCGCTGTTGTTCCTGGTGGGGCTTGCCCTCAGCCATTTCGGGCGCATGCGGCTCGGTCCGGACGGGGAGAAGCCCGAGTATTCGCTGAAGAGCTGGTTCGCCATGCTGTTTGCTGGCGGGTTGGGCAGCGTCCTGATGTTCTGGGGAGTTGCGGAGCCGATCAACCACGCGGTGAACGTTCCCATGCAGAACGAAGAACCGATGTCCCACGAGGCTGTGAACCAGGCGATGGGGTTCACCATGTATCACTTCGGCATCCACATGTGGGTGATATTCGCGCTCCCCGGCCTCGCGCTGGGGTACTTCATCTACAAGCGGAATCTGCCGCCGCGAGTGTCGTCGATCTTCGCGCCGCTCCTCGGTGGCGCCATCTACGGTTGGCCCGGCAAACTCATCGATGCGCTGGCGATCATCGGTACTGTCTTCGGTATCGCCGTGTCGCTGGGCCTCGGTACCCTGCAGATCCAGTCGGGGTTGGGAAGGGTCTTCGGCATTGAGGGGTCCACGTTGCTGCTGGTCGGTATCGTCGCGGTGATCGTGGCATTGGCGTGCTGGTCGGTTGCTGCCGGCCTGGACCGGGGTATCAGGAACCTATCGAACATCAATATCGTCATGGCTGCCGTGCTGATGCTCTTCGTCCTGGTGGCGGGGCCGACGCTGTTGCTGTTGCGTGGGACAATGGACAGCGCCTCCCTGTACGCCGAATGGCTGCCGCGGCTGATGTTCTGGTCCGACGCCGACGAGATCACGGCGGACGGCTGGCAGGGCACCTGGACGGTGTTCTACTGGGCGTGGACAATCTGCTGGTCGCCGTTCATCGGGATGTTCGTGGCACGGATCTCGAAGGGACGCACCGTCCGTGAGTTCGTCGGCGGGGTACTGGTTCTGCCGGCGTTATTCATCCTGGTGTGGTTCGCCATCTTCGGCTATGCCGGTCTCGACGCTGAACGCCGGAATCCAGGAAGCGTTTCCGGCCCGGTGGTGGACCAGGGGGATGCAGCGGCGTCCCTGTTCATTCTGCTGGACACGCTGCCGTGGAGCACCCTGGTCAGTGGTTTCGCGTTGGTCGTCGTCGCCATCTTCTTCGTGACCTCGATCGATTCCGCCGCCCTGGTGAACGACATGTTCGCCGTCGGCGAAGAGAACGTTACCCCGACCTACCAGCGCGTGCTGTGGGCGGCGTCCATCGGTGCGGTGACCGCCGCGATCCTGGTGATGTCCCCGGACGCTGGGATCGAGGCGTTGCAGGAGATCGCGATTATCATCGGGCTGCCGTTCTTCCTGATGTTCTTCGTGATGATGTTTTCTCTGGTCAGAGGAATGGGCAATGACTACCACGCCCGGCCCGAACCGCGGACCAGGCAATGGGAGAAAGCCGACAGCCCCGAGGCGCTCGAGGAGAACGAGCGCAAACCCGCGCCGGGGTACGACGAGACAGGTGACGAGCTGCCGGTCGCGACCTATGACGAGGAGGGCAACCTCATCGTTCCTGGCAGCATCATCGTTGCCGGGGACGTGGGTGTGGTCGGTGACATCGGTGCGGCCGCCCCGGAGGACTACGAGGCATTGAACGACATTGACCGGCCCGCTTCCGGTCAGGGTAAGCCAGGGTAACGTTCGTCCTGGAGGGTGACCCCGGTTACACTGTGAAGATATAACCACATACCAACTTTCAGGAACTTCAGCTCGAAGGAGAACACCATGGTTCAGCGTGTAGGCGTTATCGGTGCCGGTCAGATGGGCGGCGGTATCGCCGAGGTCGCCGCGAAGGCAGGAAGCGACGTCCTGGTGTGGGAGGCCACCCAGGACGCCCTGGACTTCGGCAAGTCCAGGATCGAGAAGTCCCTGGACAAGGCGGTGCAGCGCGGTAAGCTCAGCGAGGACGACCGCGACGCCGCACTGGCACGGCTCACCTTCACCACCACGCTCGAGGACTTCGCCGACCGGGAACTGGTCATGGAGGCGATCATCGAGAACGAGAAGATCAAGAAGGACGTCTTCGCCAAGCTGGACGCCATTGTCGAGGACAAGACCGCACCGTTGTGCTCCAACACCTCGTCGCTGCCGATCCAGGCCATCGCCTCGGCCACCGAGAACCCCGGGAGGATCATCGGCCTGCACTTTTTCAACCCGGTCCCCGTCCTGCCGCTGGTCGAGGTCATCCCGGCACTGACAACCGCCGACGCCACCGTGGAGACGGCGCGGACCTACGCCACCGAGGTGCTGGGCAAGACCGCCATCGAGGCCAAGGACCGTTCCGGCTTCATCGTGAACTTCCTCCTGGTGCCGTACCTGCTGTCCGCGGTGCGCATGGTCGAGCAGGGTGTGGCCACCAAGGAGGACATCGACACCGGTATGAAGCTCGGCGCCAGCCACCCCATGGGGCCGCTGACCCTGGCGGACATGGTCGGCCTGGACACCTGTGCGTTCATCGCCGACGTCATGCACGAGGAGTTCGGTGACCCGTCGTACGCCTGCCCGCCGCTGCTGCGGCGCATGGTCCAGGCTGGGCACCTGGGACGTAAGTCGGGCAAGGGTTTCTACGACTACGCATAGAACCCTGCACGCGGGGCAGATTGCCGCTACAGTCGGTGGCGTACGCTTCCCACACCATCGCGAAGGAGAACTTCCATGTCAGGGTTCGACGACATCAAGAACAAGGCAGAGAACGCTGCAGGTCAGGCCAAGGAGGCAGCCGGTGACGCCACCGGCAACGACGACCTGAAGAACGAGGGCAAGGCCGACCAGGTCACCTCGGACGTCAAGCAGAAGTTCGAGGACGCCAAGGACGCGGCCTCCGACAAGGCCAACGAGGTCATCGGGAAGTTCAAGGACAACTGACCGGCTCCACGTCCCGCGAGGAAAACCCCCGCCCCCTGTGCCCAGGGGAGCGGGGGTTCCTGCGTTTTTACGCGGTCGGCCCGGCCGACCCCGGTGAGACGGGGCCCGCCTCCAGCTCGTCGTCCTCGGGGCCTCCGTCGCCGTGGAAACCGAACCTGCGCAACCGGGCACGGTCCTCCTCGGAGGAGCTGGCCGTGAGGCGGAGGAGCTCGGCGTAGATGCCGCCACTGGCCGCGAGCTTCGCCGGGGTACCGATCTCGTCGACGTGGCCGGAGTCCAGGGTGACGATGGTGTCGACCGTCGCGATGGTGGACAGCCGGTGGGCGATCACCAGGGTGGTCCGCCCGACCATGAGTTCCTCCAGACCCGCCTGGACGGCACGCTCGGCGCGGGTGTCCAGCGCGGAGGTGGCCTCGTCGAGGATGAGGATCGGCGCGTCCTTCAGCATCGCCCGCGCCACGGCGATCCGTTGCTTCTGTCCGCCGGACAGGCGCAGACCACGCTCGCCGATCAGGGTGTCGTATCCGTCGGTGAAGTTCCGGATGAAGGCGTCGGCGTTGGCACGCTCGGCGACCCGGCGGATCTCCTCGTCGGTGGCGTCCGGACGCCCGTAGGCGATGTTCTCCCGGATCGTCCCGGAGAACAGGGCGGCGTCCTGGAACACCACACCCACCATGCCCCGCAGCTGGGCCGCCGACAGGTCGCGGATGTCGTGACCGCAGACCTTCAGTGTGCCGCCGGTGGGGCGGTACAGCCCCAGCAGCAGGTTCACCAGTGTCGATTTCCCACCGCCGGATTCACCGACCAGCGCGACCTTCTCGTTGTGGCCGGCCGCGAAACTGACTTGGTGGATCACCGGGTCGTCGGGGTCGTAGCCGAAGGTCACGTCGTCGAACTCGAAGACCGGCGTCCCGCCCGGGCGGTCGGTATCGGCGACGGGCGCAGGTGGGGACGGGATCGCGTCGCGCACCTCCTGCTCGTCCACCACGGACGGGCCGTACTCGCGCGAGGCGGTCAGGAGCACCGGGGACGCGGTCGGCTCCTCCAGCTCGTCCATGGCCTCGAAGTACTCCCGCGACCCGGCGGCGGCGCGTTGGGCGGAGTCGACCATCCAGCTCATCATCGTCGCCGGCTGCTTGGCCATCGCCACCAGCTGGACCAGCAGGACGAGCTCACCGATGGTGAAGTCCCCGTTGAGCGTGCGGGTGAACAGCACCAGGTAGATCGCGAAGAACACCACGTTCATCCCCGCCATGCGGAAGACGTCCATCATGTGCCACCAGCGTGACTGGCGCCTGGTGACGTCGACGGTCTCGGCGAAGTGCGTCTGGAACAGCCGCAGCTCCCGCAGCTCGGAGACGAAGGACTTCACCACCTTGACCTGGCCGACGACTTCGGCGAAACGGCCCTGGGCGGTGTCGATGTGTTCGTTCTTCGTCTTCTCCCACCGCATCCACCGTTTACTCGTCAGGGCGGTGAGCCACAGGTACATCGGGAAGATGATCACCAGCAGCAGGGCGAGTGGCCAGTAGAACCACGCGGAGATCGCCAGGACCACGATGACGGTGAGGACCATCGAGAAGAAGTTGTTCGCGAACGCCTGGAGGAACTGGGTCAGCCCCATGATCGACCGGTCGAGACGTGAGATGATCGTGCCGGTGATCTGCCGGTCAAAGTAGCTCTGGGGCAGCGACAGCAGTTTGGCGAAGTAGCGGTTGGAGAGGATCTGACGCATCCGCATGGCCATGACGTCGCCGAACCAGCCACCGACGTTGTGGATCACCGTGTGCGCGAGTTCCGCGGCGAGCAGCCCCAACGCCACGGCGATGACGGTCTTCGTCGCGGCCTCGACACTGATCGTGCCGTTGACCGAGTCCACGATGGTGTCGGTGGCGTGGCTGATCAGGAACGGGGAGGCCAGCGACAACAGCACCGTGGCGGTCGCCGCCACGATGACCATGGTGTAGTACGGCCACAGCTCCTTCATGGAGCCGACGATTCGGGTCAGGCTTCGCACGCGTCCCCGCTCCGCAGGTCGGCCTCGGCGATCCGGTCGAGGGCGGCGTCCAGGATCTCGCGGGAGGTCCCGAAGTTTAGCCGGACATGCCCGGTACCGGTCGGACCGAAGTCCGTGCCTTCGTTCAGACCGACCCGCGCCAGGGTGCGCAGGCGTGCCGCGGGGGAGGTGACCGTCCCGTCGGCCCCGCGCAGCCGGTCGACCTCGGAGACGTCCAGCCACGCCAGGAACGTGGCCTCCTCCCGGGGCAGCCGGACCCCGGGGAGGACCTCGGGCAGCCGGTGGGTGAGGTGCTCCCAGTTCGCGGCCAGGTAGTCGACCTCCTCGGTCAGCCAGTCGAGCCCGTCGGTGTAGGCGGCGGTGGCCGCCGCGAGCCCGATCGTGGATGCTTCACCGGTGACCAGGTTCGACAACCGTGCGATCTCGCGGGTGTCCTCCTTGTTGGTGGTGATGATCTGCGCGCACTTCAGCCCCGCGGTGTTCCACCCCTTCGACGTGGCCGTCACGGTCACCGTGACCGCCGCGGCCGTGTCGGAGACCGTGGCCGTGGGCACGTGCCGGCCCGAGTACACCAACGGGGCGTGGATCTCGTCGGAGATCACCCGGACATTGTGTGCCGCCGCCAGGTCCGTGACCTCACGAAGTTCATCGGCGGTGAAGGCGCGGCCCAACGGGTTGAAGGGGTTGCACAGGATCAGGCTGCCCACACCGTTGGGGTTGTCGGTGGAGGTGAACGCCCGTTCCAGGGCCTCGAGGTCGAACACCGCCTCGCCGGCGGCACCCGTGGACATCGGGACGTAGGTCGCCGGACGCCGGGTGGCGGCGGGGACCTTCTGGAACGGGGGGTAGGCGGGGAGCGGGATGACGATCGACGAGCCGGGGGCGGTGAGGGTGTCCACGGCGACGACGATGCCCTTGACGACGTCCGGGACGACGGTCACCCGCGCCGGGTCGACCGTCCAGCCGTGCCGACGTTCGGAGAAGTCCGCCAGCGCCTCCGCCAGCAGCCGGGAACCGGCCCCCAGCTCGGGGTAGCCGAAGTACTCGCGGTCGACCGCGTCACGGATCGCGGCGGCCACCGGCGGACAGGTGCCGAAGTCCGTCTCGGCCACCCACAGCGGAAGCACATCGGGCTCGTACGCCGTCCATTTCATCGTGCGCCGGGCACGCAGGGTATCTAGGTCGGGAAAGGTGAGAGCCATGCCGACAACTCTAACCTCCGGCGTCACCCCTGGCGCGTGCAGGCCGGACCGGCCGGCCCGGGTACAGGGGCCCCAGGAGGGTCCGGACAGCCTGCCACGGATCCCGGGTGACCCGGGTGGCACGGGGGAGCGCGGCGTGGTCCGCGCCGCCGGCGACGTCGAACAACCGGGTATGCCGGTCCGGTGTCTCGAAGCGGGGCCAGTCCGGGGACCGCCCGTGGGCGAACCCGACCACTGTCGACCGGAATGCCCCGGTCCCCGCGCTGCCGAACAACAGGGGGAGCTCGGCACAGTGTTCGGCGAGACGACCGTTCCCCCGGAAATCGTAGGTCCACACCGGTGCGCCCGCCGCCGCGAGTGACTCGGCGAACGCCGACGCCCACCGACGGATCGTCCGGTCGCCCACAGTACGTCCCAACGGGCGGACCGGTGCAGTGGAGCCGACGTACCGGCACCACCCGGGCAGGGAACGTACCGGAACCCCGAGCGCGACCATCGCCGGGGCGACGAGCCAGGCCGCCAGCGTGCCGGCGGGACCGCGTCGGCCGAGCGTCCGGCGCAGCAGCGTGTCGACCTGGTGCACCCCCGGGAACATCACGAACTCATCGTGCATCGTCCCCACGATGACCGGCACCGGGCGCATCGCCGCCGTGGAGACCGGGTACACCCCGACAGCACAGTCCGCGGCGTGCATCCGGGCGAACCGCCGGTACGCCGTCGCGATCGCGTCCGGGTCCATCGCAGCCAGACGCGCGGACGTGGGACGACGGAACGACCGAAGGGCCAGGCGTGCGGTGAGACCCCGGCTCCGCCAACCCCGCCGGGGCGCGCCGGGTGACATCAGCACCGCCCGGTGGAAGAGACCGTCCGCCCGCCGGTCCGTCAGCAGCCAGGCGACCAGGGCGCCTCCGGCGGACTGGCCGGCCAGGGTGACCTGGTCGGGGTCCCCGCCGACCTCGGCGATGCAGTCCCTGACCCAGCGTAGACCGAGCAACAGGTCGTCGACACCGCGGAAGCCGGTGTCGTCCAACGGCAGGAAGCCCTCGAAGCGCTTGCGGTAGTTCAACGTCACCACCACGCAGCCGGCTGCGGCGAGGGCGGTGGCGTCGTACCACGGTTCATCGGCGTGACCGGTCTGGAACCGCCCGCCGTGCACCCAGACCACCACCGGGTGGGGACCCTCGCCGGACTCCGCCGGGCAGGTCACCGTGGCGGTGTGCGTCGCCCGCAGGGCCCTGCGGGCCGGTGTGTCCGCGCAGTCCAGTGTCCCGGTCCAGGGAGGTGCGGCACGGGGAGGGGCGAAGGCCGCCGGACCGTCGTCGTGCGGTGCAGCGACCGGGACACCGCGGAAGACGGCGACGGTGCCGTCCCGCCACGAGCCGCCCACGGTGCCGGACGGGGTGTCGAACAGCGGTGCGCCGGTGGCGGGGGCGGTTCTCACGGGGTCAGGACGCGTGCTGCGCGGCTTCCTGGAGGATGATCGAGATGACCCCGGTGGCGTGCAGGTCGAGCTGTTCGCGCAGATTCGACGAGGGGTTCATCTCGTGGTCGACGAACAGGCCCTCGACGCCGGAGACCATGTAGGTCACGATGGCGTTGCGCCGCGACTCCGGGACATGGCCGAAATGGGTGGCGCCGATCTCGGAGAGCCTCCCGATAACGTCGGCACGCATGGCCAGGTACATCCGGCGGGGACCGGGGTCGTCGCTGCGCTTCTGGAGAGCCAGCGGGAGGCACAGACGGATGAACTCGGGGTGGTTCTCCAGGGCGTCCAGGAGCTGCTCGGCGATCTGCGGGAGATGCTGGAGGATGTCCTCGTCCTCGGGGATCGTCCAGGCGGCGTTCCAGGCGTCGAAGCTCTTCCCGATGACCTGTGACATCAGGTCGTCCTTGTCCTGGAAGTGCCAGTAGAGGGAGCTGGCGGGCAGGCCGCACTCCCTGCAGATCTCCGCGATGCTCGTCCCGTCGTAACCACGTTCGGTGGCGATACGGGTCGCGGCGTCGAGGATGCGTTGGCGGGAACGTTCCCCGTCGGCGCGCCGGTTCCGGGCGCGGCGCTTCGGGGCAGGCTTGTGTGGGGCCTCGTCCACTGCGTCGTTCGTGTGGGGAGCAGGGGTGGTGCTGACTTCTACCGGGGCTGACATGGTGGATATCCTACTGAAAATAACTACCCTCATGTGGCGGACCCCCGAACCGGGGCCGCTGCCGGAGGTGGCACGGCGTTAAGCTGGCGGGCATGACCGGTCACAAACCCCAGCACAATCATCAGTACAGCCCGCTGCTCGCCCCGTCCGAACTCGACCACGAGCTGCCGGACTTCGCCGCCGTCGACGTCGCCGATCTGGTGCCGCTGTTCCGGACCGGTGTCGTCGACCACCGGGCGGAGATCGCCGCCATCGTCGCGAACCCGGAGGAACCCACCTGGGAGAACACGATGGACGCCCTGGAAGCCAGTGGGCAGCTGCTGGACCGCGTCCTCGCCATCGTCGGGAACTACGCCGGGACCGACGCCACCGAGGACGTCATCGCCGTGGAGGAGACCATCGCGCCGGAGTACGCCGGGCACGTCAGCGCCATCAACATGGACGCCGGACTGTTCGCCCGGGTGAGCTCCCTGCCCGCGCAGCCCGAGGGGAGCGAGAACGAAGCGTTGCTGACGTACTGGCTACGGCGGTTCCGCCGGGGCGGGGCGATGCTCGACGAGGCCGGACGTGCCGAAATGGGGTCGATCGACGCCCGCCTGGCGGAACTCTCGACCAGATTCGGTCGCAACGTCGTCGACGCGGCCGAGACCGGCGCGGTGCTGTTCACCGAGGAGAGCGAGCTTGCCGGGCTCGGTGACGCGCACAAGGCCCGGCTGGCGCAGGACGCCGCGGACGCAGGCCAGGACGGGTGGCTCGTGCGGCTCGGCCTGCCGAGTGTGCAGCCGGTGCTCGAGGAACTCGACAGTCCCGCGGCCCGGGCCCGGGTCCACGAGGCGTCCCTGCGACGTGGCTCGACAGGGGAGACGGACAACTCCGGTGTCCTCCTGGAGATCGTCCGCCTGCGTGCCCGTCGCGCCGAACTGCTGGGGTACGCCAACCACGCCGAGTACGTCGTCGAGGAGGAGACCGCCGGGTCGCTCGCCGACGTCGACGACCTGTTGGCACGGCTCACGCCGGCGGCGGTGGCCAACGCCGAGGGCGAGTACAAGAGGGTGCTCGACAAGGCACGGACGGCAGGCGCCGACGGCGCTGGGGACGGTGCGGACGGCGTGCAGGTCAGTGGGGCGGACTGGCCGTACTGGGCCGCGAAGCTGCGCGCCGAGGAACTCGACGTCGACGACGAGGAGCTGAAGAAGTACTTCCCCCTGGATCGGGTGCTGGAGGACGGGGCCTTCTTCGCCGCCCGGCGTCTGTACGGCATCACCGTCGAGCGGCGGGAGGACCTCGTCGGCTACCACCCGGACGTGCAGGTCTGGGAGGTGCGGGAGGCGGCAGCTGCCACCGGTGGTCCCGCATCGGCGGATGCGCCGGGGGAGCCGGTCGGTCTGCTGTTGACCGACATGTACGCCCGGCCCACCAAGCGAGGTGGGGCGTGGATGAGCAGTTTCGTCGAGCAGAACAACCTGCTGGGCCAGACGCCGGTGGTGGTCAACGTCCTCAACATCGCCAAGCCGGCGGCCGGGGAGCAGGCGTTGCTCACCCCGGACGAGGTGGCGACCGTGTTCCACGAGTTCGGCCACGCGCTCCACGGCTTGCTCTCCGACGTCCGGTACCCGAGTCTGTCGGGGACCAACGTCCCGCGTGACTTCGTCGAGTTCCCCAGCCAGATCAACGAGAACTGGGCGCTGGAGCCGGAGATCCTGGCCAACTACGCCCGGCACGTCGACACCGGCGCGCACCTGCCGCAGGAGATGGTGGCGGCGGTCCGGTCCCAGGCGGCCTGGGGCCAGGGGTTCGCCACCTCCGAGTACCTCGCCGCCTGCTGGCTGGATCTCGCGTGGCACCGGCTCAGCGTCGAGGAGGCCGAGGCGGTCACGGACGTCGAGGCGTTCGAGGCCGAGGCGCTGGCGTCCGCAGGGGTCGGCCGGGACGTGCTGCCCGCCCTGGCGCCGCGGTACTCCTCGGCGTACTTCAACCACATCTTCGCCGGCGGCTACTCCGCGGACTACTGGAGCTACCTGTGGGCCGAGGTGCTCGACGCCGACGGCTTCGAGGGGTTCGTCGACACCGACGCCGCACGGGGTGCGGCGGGCGCTAACGCACATGTCGGCGATGTGCCGGCGATCGACCCCGACGACGTCCGTTTCGCCGGCGACCGGTTCCGCCGGATGATCCTGTCGCGCGGGGCGACCATCGACTACGACGACGCCTTCTGGATGTTCCGGGGCAAGCAGCGCAGTGTGGAACCGCTGCTGCGACGTCGGGGGCTGGCCGGGTCCCTGGATTAGTGGTCCCTGGATTAGTGGTCCCCGGATTAGTCGTTCCCGGACCAGTGGTGCCCGGACCGGTGCCGGGTCGCGTGGTGGGGTCGGCTACCGGGACTGCGTCCGCGGGCGGTCCGGCAGGTAAACTCGACGCCTGTGACTGACGGCATTGAACAATGGGTCCTCGATCTGCCCCTGTGGCTGCAGACCCCGTTGACTCTGGTCGTGCTGGTACTGGTGGCGTCGGCCGTGGCGGCCGCGATGATCAAGGTCGCCTTCGGTGTGCTGCCGGCGACCGAGGACGAGCTACAGGCCTTCGGGTCGGCGGATGTTCCCGCCGGCGCGGACCATGACGAAGGAGAGACACGGTGAAACACCATTCCAGGGTCAGGCAGGCCCTCATTCTGCTGCTCGTACTGCTGGTCGTGGGCTGGATCGTGACCTACTTCGTCTGAGCCCGTCGTCTGAGTCGGCGTTCCGGCCGGTGACCCGGCCGGTGTCGCAGTCGGTGCGCGCCCCGGGTTTCCTGTTTTTGTAACCCCGGTTACAGGAGTCGGCTAGGATCATGCCCTGGAACACACCGGTTGTCTTATGTGACGTGGACGACCCTATTGATATCACACTGATTGGAGAGACATGCAGGAGTACTCCTCGGAGGCGCTGTACACCGTCGGCGAGAATGAGACCTGTCTGACCGTGCTCAGGGACAACACCCTGAAGCGTCCCCAGACGATCCTGTACAGCCGTCCCCGGAAGTTCGAGTGGGTCGACGTACGGGCGGACGAGTTTCTCCGAGAGGTCTACGACGTCGCCAAGGGGCTGATCGCCAACGGCGTCGAGTTCGGTGACCGTGTCGCGCTGATGTCGGACACCCGGTATGAATGGTCGCTGCTCGACTACGCCATCATGGCCGCGGGAGCGGTGTCGGTGCCGATCTACCCGTCGTCGTCCACCTCGCAGTGCGAGTGGATCGTGCAGGACTCGGGCGCGAAGCTCGGTATCGCCGAGAAGTCCGGGCACGCAACCCGCCTGCGCACCTTCGTCAAGGAGGGTGAGCCGGTGGAGGGGACCGCACACCTCACCCGCGTGCTGTCCTTCAACGAAGGCGCCGTCGACACCCTGGTCGCCGACGGACGGGACCTGTCCGACGACGTCGTCGAGGAGCGCATCGCCCGGACGACGTCGTCCGACCTCGCGTCGCTGGTGTACACCTCCGGCACCACCGGACGCCCCAAGGGCTGCCGCCTGCTGCACTCGAACTGGCTGGGCGAGGTGCGTGCCATCCTGACCAACCCCATCGGCGGAATCGCGGTGGTGGGGAACCGGACGCTGACCTTCCTGCCCCTGGCACACGTGCTCTCCCGTGCCGTCTCGCTGGCCTGCACCCTCGGTGAGGCCACCCAGTCCCACTGGGCGGACATGTCGACGCTGGTCCCGGAGTTCCAGCGCTCCCAGCCGCACCTGATCTTGGGTGTGCCCCGGGTCTTCGAGAAGGTCCACGCCGGTGTCAAGGCCAAGGCCACTGAGGGTGGCGGTGTCGGCGCGAAGATCTTCCCGCTGGCGGAGAAGGCGGCCGTGGAGTACTCCAAGGCACTGGACACCGCGTCCGGGCCGACGCTGGGGCAGAAGATCCGCCGCACCGTCTTCGACAAGCTGGTCTACGGCAAGGTCAAGGCGGCGATGGGTGGCGAGCTGCAGTACTGCATCTCCGGTGGTTCCGCCCTCAACCCGGAGTTGATGCACTTCTTCCGCGGTATCGGCGTGCGTATCTACGAGGGGTACGGCATGACCGAGACCACCGCGGCGATCGCGGTGAACTTCGAGCCGGACAACATCATCGGCACCGTCGGCAAGCCGGTCGGAGGCAACACCATCCGCATCGCGGACGACGGCGAGATCCTCATGAAGGGCTCGGTCGTCTTCGACGGCTACTGGAGGAACGAGGAGGCGACCCGGGACTCCTTCACCGAGGACGGCTTCGTCATCTCCGGTGACCTCGGCGAGCTCCTGCCCACCGGGCACCTGAAGATCACCGGCCGGAAGAAGGAGATCATCGTCACCGCCGGCGGTAAGAACGTGTCCCCGGGGCCGCTGGAGGACATCCTGCGGTCGGCGCCGCTGATCTCCCAGGCCATGGTCGTCGGCGACAACGAGAAGTTCGTCGGCACGCTGATCACCCTGGACGAGGACGCCCTCGTCGGCTGGCGCAGGCGCAACGGGATCAACGCCGACACCCCGGTCAAGGAACTGGCCAAGAACCCGGTGCTGCGCGCCGAGATCCAGGACGCGGTCAACGAGGCGAACGACACGGTCTCGCACTCGGAGGGTATCAAGAAGTTCCGCATCTGCGCCCGCGACTTCACCGAGGAGGACGGCGAGGTCACGCCCTCGATGAAGGTGAAGCGGCACGCCGTGTCGGAGCATTTCGCCGACGACATCGCCTGGATCTACACCTCGAAGTAGGCCCGGACCAGGGAGTGTCCGGCGCCCTCCCAATTATCGCCACAGCCCCGGCCCAGCCTCCCTGGGTCGGGGTTCTCCGTGTCCTACACTGTCTTTCAGTCGCGACCCCTGACATGCCGCCGACGAGTTCCGTGACGCCGCTGAGAGGAGCCATACGTGCACGACGCCGCCCGCCTGCGACTGCGCGAGCTCACCCAGGGTGTCTACGACATCGGCGACGAGGTCGCCGAACTCGTCGAGAACCTCGCCGAGGCCATGGCGGACTGGGACGAGGAGCTGGTGGACGACTGTCTGCTGGAGCTCTCCGAGGCTGTGGCGCAGGGACGCTCGGAGGTCCGCGCCGCCCTGGCCGAACTCAACGGCCTGCGCCAGGCGTTCGTCTCCGGTATCCGCTCCGGGTCCCTGTCGGCGTCCACCGTCGTCGACAACCACCCGGGCAGGACGCTGTCGTTCCTGCGCGACCACGCGGTGACCCCGGTGGAGGCGGCGCCGTCGCCGATGGTGAGCACGGCGACGCTGCGGGTGAACCTGCGGCGCCGTAACTCCGAGCTCACCGACCTGCTCGAGGACCTGGCTGAGTGGACGGTGGAGCAGACCCGTCTGGCGGTCGAGGAGCAGAGCGTGCTGTTGCCGCAGTCCCTGGCCCGGGCGGACAAACACGCCCGCGAGCTCGTCACCCGGTGGCGCGCCGAGGTCATCGGCGAGCACCCGGCGCTGGTCGCGGAGTTGCGCGGGGAGGCGCCACCCCGGTTCCTCGCTGAACGTGCCCGGGTAGAGCAGGTGCTCGCGAAGATCCGTACGCGCCGCGTCGCCGCCGGCTGACCCCTCGCCGTCCCCGGGTACCGACTCGGTCGGCGGACCGGTTCGGTGGTGTGCCGCCGGACCGATAGCATGGTGCCAATGACCTCCATTCCTGACGACCGGTACGGCCTGTACATCCATGTGCCGTTCTGCAGCACGAGGTGCGGATACTGCGACTTCAACACGTACACCCCGGGTGAATCGGGGTCCTCCTCGATGTCGACGTACCTCGGTGCGCTGGAGGCGGAGCTCGAGCTCGCCGCAGCGGACTGGGACCGCAGCGGCCCGCCGTCGACGGTCTTCCTCGGCGGCGGGACGCCGTCACTGCTGGGGGCGGACGGCCTGGTCCGGATTCTGGCTGCGGTGAAGCGGACGCTCGGCCTGGCACCGGGAGCCGAGGTCACCACCGAGTCGAATCCGGAGTCGACCTCGCCGGCGTTCTTCGACGCCCTGCTGGAGGCGGGCTACACCCGCATCTCCCTGGGGATGCAGTCCGCCGCCGGGCACGTCCTGAAGGTCCTGGACCGCGCCCACACCCCGGGGCGGGCCACCGAGGCGGCCGGCGAGGCGCTGGCCGCGGGCTTCGAGCACGTCAACCTCGACCTGATCTACGGGACCCCCACCGAGACCGACGACGACCTCCGGCTCACCCTCGACCGGGTCCTGTCCACCGGGGTGGACCACGTCTCCGCCTATTCACTGATCGTGGAGGACGGCACGGCGATGGCCCGTAAGGTGCGCAAGGGGCTGCTGCCGCAACCGGACGAGGACGTCTACGCCGACCGCTACGAGATGATCGACTCGGCGCTGCGTGCGGCGGGGATGCAGTGGTACGAGGTGTCGAACTGGTCGCGCCCGGGCGGGGAGTGCCGCCACAACATGGTCTACTGGCGTTCCGGCCAGTGGTGGGGTGCCGGTCCCGGTGCCCACGGTTGTGTCCGGCTGGTGGACGACCCGGCCAGCGGGCGTGGTGTGGACCGTGACGGTGTCGTCGACGCCAGCGGGGTGACGCGCCTGGTCAACGCGAAGTTGCCGCGACGCTACGCCGAGGCGCTCGGCGCCGGGACGAGCCCGGTGGCGACGGTCGAGCCGTTGTCGACCGGTGACCTGCACACCGAGCGGGTGATGCTGGGACTGCGTCTGCGTGAAGGCCTGCCGGACGAGCTCCTCGCCGCGGGTGCCGGTGCGGTGGAGCGGCACGTCGGGCTGGGGTTGCTGGAACGCGCCGGAGGACGGACGCGGTTGACTGACCGTGGACGCCTGCTGGCGGACGGGATCATCACCGACATCCTGCTCGCGGAGGACGTGTCCGGGGGTCCGGTGGCATAATGATGGCGGCAGAACCCACAGCGACAGCAGGAGAGGAGTGGGCCGGATGGCGGGCAAGGCGATGAGCGGTACGGAGCGACGACGGGCCGACGTGCTGCACGCCATCGTCGCCGACTTCATCGCGACCCACGAGCCGGTCGGGTCGAAGGCCCTGGTCGAGCGTCACAGCCTGGGGGTGTCGTCGGCGACGATCCGCAACGACATGGCGGTGCTGGAGTCGGAGGGCTACATCATCCAGCAGCACACCAGTTCCGGACGGATCCCCACCGAGAAGGCCTACCGCACGTTCGTGGACGGGATTGCCCAGGTCAAGCCGCTGAGCCGTGCGGAACGTCGGGCCATCCTGGGCTTCCTGGAGGACGGGGTCGACATGGAGGACGTGCTGCGCCGCAGTGTGCAGCTGCTCGCCCAGCTGACCCGCCAGGTGGCTGTCGTCCAGATCCCCGACCTCAGGCGCGGGCAGGTCAAGCACTGCGAGATCGTGCAGCTCGGCGACAGCCGGCTGCTGCTGGTGCTGATCACCGACGCCGGCCAGGTCGAGCAGCGCAACGTCGACCTGGGTGAACCGCTGGCCGAGGAGGACCTGCCGAGACTGCGGCAGCTGATCAACGAGACCCTGGTCGGCCACACCCTCGACGACGCGTCGGCGGCCATCGCCGAGATGGCGGCCGGCGACGACGAGCGGGTGCCGCCGACGTTGCGTTCACCGGCGTTGGCGTGCGCGACGGTCCTGGTGGAGACCATGCTGGAGCGTCCCACCGACCGGCTGATCCTGGCCGGGACGCCGAACCTGGTGCGCGCGGGGGACCTGGACAGCGTCCTGGAGGCCCTGGAGGAGCAGGTCGTGGTGCTCCGGCTGCTGTCGGCGGCCCGTGACCACGGCGTCAGCGTCACCATCGGTGAGGAGAACGGCACCGCCGAGCTGCAGTCCGCCGCCGTGGTGTCCACCGGTTACGGCACCCGCGAGGGTGTGATGGGGGGCATGGGTGTGCTGGGGCCGACCTACCTGGACTATCCGGGAACGATCAGCTCCGTGCAGGCGGTGGGGCACTACGTCTCCCGCATTCTCGCCGGAGAGTAGGACGTACTACACTTGTCGGGGTGATTTCCGGGACTCGCCCCGAGCCCCGGACAGACTTCGATTACGGTGAGAAGGAATAAGCCACCTTGGCACGTGACTACTACGGAATTCTCGGCGTCGGCAGTGACGCGTCGGACGCCGAGATCAAGAAGGCCTACCGACGCCTGGCCCGCAAGTACCACCCGGACGTCAACCCGTCCGACGAGGCGGCGGAGAAGTTCCGCGAGGCGTCCCTGGCGCAGGAGGTCCTGACCGACCCGCAGAAGCGTCGGATCGTCGACGCCGGCGGCGACCCCGAGGAGCAGGGGCCCGGTGCCGGCGGCCCCGGTGGCTTCGGCGGCGGCGGATTCGGGGACATCTTCGACGCCTTCTTCGGTGGGGGTGCCGGTGGTGCGGGCGGCGGACCGCGGGTGTCGCGGGTGCGGCCCGGGAACGACGCCCTCCTGCGCCTCCAGCTCACCCTGGACGAGTGCTTCGCCGGTGTCACCAAGGACGTCACCGTGGACACCGCCGTCCTGTGCGAGGAGTGCGACGGTTCCGGCTCGGAGTCGAAGTCGGACCCGGTGACCTGCCCGACCTGCCACGGTCAGGGCCAGGTCATGGAGATCCAGCAGTCGATCCTGGGACGTGTCCAGGTCGCCCGGGCCTGCCCGCGGTGCCAGGGTGTCGGCGAGATCATCGAGGACCCCTGCCAGGAATGCGCCGGCGACGGCCGGGTGCGTGCACGCCGGGACATCGAGGTCAAGATCCCCGCGGGCATCCGCGACGGTATGCGGATCCGCATGTCCGGCGAGGGCGAGGTCGGCCCGGGCGGCGGTCCCGCCGGCGACCTCTACGTCGAGGTGCAGGTCAAGGAGCACCCGTACTTCCTGCGTGACGCCGACGACCTGCATGTCACGGTGAACGTCCCGATGGTCGACGCGGCACTGGGGACCACGGTGGAGGTGCCGCTGCTCGACGACACGGTGGCCACCGTCACCGTCGACCCGGGTACCCAGCCGGAGGCCGTGGTGCGGGTGAAGGGCAAGGGTATGCCGCACCTGCGCCGGGAAGGCCACGGCAGCCTCATCGCCCATGTCGACGTCACGGTTCCCTCGGAACTCGACAAGAAGCAGCGGGACCTGCTGGAGCAGTTCCGCGGCGCCTCCAAGCAGGTCGCCGGCCTGCAGTCCAGCGCGGACGAGCGCTCCGGCGGGTTGTTCTCCCGGCTCCGCCAGAAGTTCGGACGGTAACCGGTGACGGACCCGGTCTTCGTCGTCCCCGACCTCGTGGCCCAGCTGGCCCGGGTCGGGGACACCGGCACGTTCACCCTCCCTGACGCGGAGGCCCGCCACGCCTCGGTCAAGCGGATCCGGCAGGGGGAGGCCGTGGTGGTGACCGACGGTTCCGGTACCGGGGTCGCCGGGTACTGGAACGGCGGCGGTACCGTCGCCGGCACCCACCGGATCGCCGGACGTGAGCCCCGCCCCCGGGTGACGGTGGTCCAGGCGATCCCGAAGTCGGAGCGTGCCGAGCTGGCGGTCGACCTCGCCGTCCAGGCCGGCGCGGACCGGATCATCCCGTGGCAGGCGGACCGCTGTGTGGCGCGCTGGACCGGCGGGAAGTCGGACAAGTCCGACAAGGCCCGGGCACGGTGGACGGCGACGGCTGTGGCGGCGATGAAGCAGTCGCGGCGGCTCTCCGGGGCCCATGTCGGTGACCTGCTCACCGACATCGGCGACCTGCACGACCACCTCGCCGCACGGCCGTGGGAGGGGCCGTCGGACCCTACGGTGCGGATCCTGGTCCTGCACGAGGAGGCGGCGACGCCGCTGGCGCAGGTCGACCTCGACGTCGACGAGGTCGTCCTCGTCATCGGGCCGGAGGGCGGTGTCAGCGACCGTGAGATCGACGCGGTCACCTCCGCCGGTCCCGGACGTGAGCCTGGTCAGGCCGTCGTCCTCGGGCCCGAGGTGCTGCGGACCGCGACGGCCGCCGCGGTGGCACTGGGAGCTGTCGGGGTGCTCACCTCACGGTGGGGACGCTAAGCTTCATGTATCAGCACGTGGCCACGTGCCCCCTACCGTCACAGGAGAATCCGGAAGTATCTTGAAGCAACCACCACGACGTATCGCCTCCACCTCCGTCGAACTCGACCCGGACACCGCGCAGACGGTGTCGGGGCTCGCCGACGAGAACTTCCGGATCATCGAGGACCATATCGACGCCGACCTGCTCAGCAGGGGGAACCACGTGACCCTGCGCGGTGAGGCGTCCCAGGTGGCCCGTGCCCGCCGCGTCCTGCGTGAGCTCGAGGCCATGGCCGCCCGGGGTTCGGAGGTGAGCCCGGACCTCACCCGTCGCACCATCGACCTCGTCGACGAGACGGACCGACGGGCCGACGCGCAGGCCCGCGAGTCGCTGCCGGCGGACGCGGCCGTCCCGTCGGGCGGGATGGCGTCGGTGACCGGCGAGGTCATCGTCGAACACCGGGGCAGGGTGATCCGCCCCAAGACCGTCGGCCAGCGCAGCTACGTCGACGCCATCGACGCCTCCACCGTGGTCGTGGGCACGGGCCCGGCCGGTACCGGCAAGACCTACCTCGCCGTCGCCAAGGCGGTGCAGGCGCTGCAGAAGCGGGAGGTCAACCGGATCATCCTCACCCGTCCGGCCGTGGAGGCCGGCGAGAAGCTCGGCTTCCTGCCCGGCACGCTCGGCGAGAAGATCGACCCGTACCTGCGTCCCCTCTACGACGCGCTGCGGGACATGCTGGACTCCGAGTCCATCCCGCGTCTCATCGAGTCCGGCGTCATCGAGGTCGCCCCGCTGGCGTACATGCGCGGGCGCACCCTCAACGGGGCCTTCGTGATCCTCGACGAGGCGCAGAACACCACCCCGGCCCAGATGAAGATGTTCCTGACCCGGCTCGGCTTCGGGACGAAGATCGTGGTCACCGGCGACCTGACCCAGGTCGACCTGCCGCACCACCAGGCCAGTGGGCTCAGCGTGGCACACCGGATCCTGTCCGGCGTCGACGGGGTCACCGTGACGGAGTTCGACACCACCGACGTGGTGCGTCACCACCTGGTGGGACGGATCATCCAGGCCTATGAACGTTACGAGGCGGAGCAGGCCGCGGACGCGGAACTGGCGCGCCAGGACCGCGAGGAGAGGAAGAACCGGTGAGCATCGAGGTATTCAACGAGTCAGGGTTCGGCGAGGTCAACGAGGAGGAGCTGATCGACGTCGCGCGCTTCGCGCTGTGGAGCCTCGACGTCCACTCGTCCGCGGAGCTGTCGATCCACATCGTGGACCTGGAGACCATCGCCGACCTGCACGTGCGGTGGCTGGACCTCCCCGGCCCCACGGACGTGATGAGTTTCCCGATGGACGAACTGACCCCGGGCTGGGGCCGTAAGGACGGCCCGCCTCCGGGACCGGGCGTGCTCGGCGACATCATGCTGTGCCCGGAGTTCGCCCGAGGACAGGCGGAACGCGCCGGCCACGGACTGGCCCATGAGCTCGACCTGCTGACCGTACACGGTGTGCTCCACCTGCTCGGGTTCGACCATGCCGTTCCCGACGAGGAGCAGCGCATGTTCGCCCTCCAGAACGAGATCCTCGTCAACTGGTACGACTCGCAGGCGGAACGGGGCATCAGTTTCGGGCCGAAGCCCAGTGGGGCCGCGGCGTTCCCCAGTGCATCGGACGCCGGCACGGACCGGTGGGTCAACCCGGTCCCGCCGCCGTTCAGTGAGCCGCCCACCGATGACTGACGCGGCGGTCGTCGTCTCCGCGGTCGTGGCGCTGCTGGTCGTCCTGCCTTTCGCCGGGGTGCTGTCGTCGGTGGAGACCGCCCTGGGCTCACTGTCGGTGGCCCGGGTGGAGGCCCTGGTCAAGGACGAGAAGCCCGGGGCGCCACGGTTGCTGAGGGTCGTGCAGGACCGGCCCGACTACATCAACCTGCTGGTCCTGCTGCGTACTGCCTGCGAGGCGTCCGCGGCGGTGCTCGTCACGGTCGTCGCCCTGGGTGTGCTGGGAGACCGCGGTTCGTCGGTCGCTGTCGCGGTGACGGTGGTCACGCTGCTGATCTACGTGGTCGTCGGCGTGGTGTCCCGCACGGTGGGACGTCGCAACCCCTACAGTGTCTCGTTGCGCTCGGCGACGGTGCTGGTGGTGGTCCGCAGGGTCCTCGGTCCATTGTCGAGGGTGCTGGTCTGGTTCGGCGGTGTGGTCACCCCGGGCCGTGGTCTGCGTGCCGGTCCGTTCTCCACGGAGATCGAGCTGCGCGAGATGGTCGACATCGCCCAGGAACGTGGCGTCGTCGAGGTCGACGAACGTCGGATGATCCAGTCGGTCTTCGACCTGGCGGACACCACCGCCCGGGAGATCATGGTGCCGCGCCCGGAGATCCTGTGGATCGAGGACGACAAGACCGCCGCCCAGGCGGTGCGCCTGTGTGTCCGTTCCGGGTTGTCGCGTGTGCCGGTCGTGGGGGAGAGCGTCGACGACGTCCTCGGCGTGGTCTACCTCAAGGACCTGGTGGCCGCCACCTACGACGCCTCCGCCACGGCACGCGCGCTCCCGGTGCGTGACCTGATGCGCGAGCCGGTGTTCGTCCCGGACTCCCGCAACCTCGACGACCTCCTGGAGGACATGCAGCGTGACCAGGTGCATATCGCCGTCTTGGTCGACGAGTACGGCGGGACTGCGGGGCTGGTCAGCATCGAGGATATCCTGGAGGAGATCGTCGGCGAGATCAGTGACGAATACGACGACGGCGACGACGTCCCCGTGGAGAGGATCTCCGACGGGGTCTACCGCGTGGAGGCGTGGACGAGCCTCGGTGACCTGGCCGAGTTGTACGAGGACGTCGACCTGGAGTTCTCGGACGAGATCCTGGACGAGGTCGACACCGTCGCGGGCCTGGCCGCCTACCAGCTCGGGAAAGTCCCGTTGCCGGGGGCCGAGCTCGACATCGCCGGGCTGCACCTGACCTGCGAGGGTGGTCGCGACCGACGCGGCCGGATCAAGGTGCGCACCGTGGTCGTCGCCGGCCCGACGACACCCGCACCCACCCACGACGACGTTCACGAGGACTCCCGCACGGGGTCCGGACAGACACCGGACGAGGACGTTCCGGACGACACCAGAGACAGGACCGACCATGAGTGAAAAGCCCGACTTCCCGGAGTTCCCGGAGTTCCCCGACTTCCCCGACGAGGCGGACCTGCCGTCCGACGCCGTCGCGGCGGCTCCCGTCGACTTCAGCGCCCCCGAGGGGTTCCGGAGCGGGTTCGTGAGCTTCGTCGGACGCCCCAACACCGGGAAATCCACCCTCACCAACGCCCTGGTCGGTGAGAAGATCGCGATCACCGCCGACCAGCCGGAGACCACGCGTCACCCGATCCGCGGCATCGTGCACCGTCCGGACTCGCAGATCATCGTCGTCGACACCCCCGGGCTCCACCGGCCGCGCACCCTGCTGGGCGAGCGGCTCAACGAGGTCGTGAAGGAGACCTACGCCGACGTCGACGTCATCGGGTTGTGCGTCCCCGCCGACGAGAAGATCGGACCGGGTGACCGGTGGATCCTCGACGCGGTCCGCTCCTCGGCGCCGAAGACCCCGGTCGTCGGCATCGTCACCAAACTGGACAAGGCATCCAAGGACCAGGTCGGTGCACAGCTGATGGCGCTGCACGACCTGTTGGACGGGGGAGAGGTCGTGCCGGTCTCGGCCACCGGCGAGGTGCAGCTCGACGTCCTGCTCGACGTGCTCACCCGCCTGCTGCCCGAGGGGCCGAAGTTCTACCCGGACGACCACGTCACCGACGACGACCGCGACACCCGGATGTCGGAGCTGATCCGTGAGGCGGCGCTGTCGGGGCTGCATGACGAGCTGCCGCACTCCGTCGCCGTCCAGATCGACGAGGTGCTCCCGTCGCAGGACCGGGACGGTGTGCTGGACGTCCATGCCGTGATCTTCCTGGAGCGCGAGGGACAGAAGCGCATTCTGCGGGGTAAGGACAACCGCCGGTGGGGACGGATCATCCACAACGCCAGGCAGAGCCTGATCGACCTGGTCGGGCAGAACGTCTACCTGGATCTGCGCATGAAGGTGGCGAAGAACTGGCAGTCCGACCCCAAGCAGTTGGGCCGCCTGGGGTTCTGAGTGCCCGGTGATAGGGTCGTTGTGTTCCGATCCGACATCCCTCCAGGAGAATCCTCATGACCACCCCCGGCGACAGCAACGGCAGCAGCGACGACAGCGCCACCGGCGGTAACGGCGGGTACCGTGCCAACCGGTGGAGCAGCCAGTCCGGGGCGACCCCGGAGCCGGGTCAGGGGTACCCGGCCTTCGGCGCCCAGCCCCAGCCTGAGCCCCAGCCTGAGCCGGCGCCGGGGGCCTATGCCGCAGCCCCGGGTGCCGGCACCGGTGGCGACTCCTTCGTGTCGGCGCTGTTCGACTTTGGGTTCACCCGCTACGCCACACCGTCGATCATCAAGTTCGCCTACGCGCTCGGCTTCGCGTTCATCGCGCTGATGTGGGTGGGGTACGTGCTCTTCGCCCTCATCGCCCCGGCCAGCGAGTTCGGCGGCGCCGGCTTCGTCCTCGGCCTGTTCGGGGTCCTCGTCATCACCGTCGGCATGCTGTTCACGTTGATGACGCTGCGGATGATGCTGGAGTTCTACCTCTCGAACATCCGTATCGCACAGTCCGCCCAGGCGATCGACCAGCGGCTGCTGGAACAGGGCGCACGTCCGACCGGACGGTTCTGACACCTCGTCCACACCGGAGGTGGCCGGTGGTCGTACACTGGGACCATGCCCAGAAGCCCTCGTCCCCAGTACCGGGACGAGGGCTTCGTGGTGCGCACCCACAGACTCGGGGAAGCCGACCTCATCGTCGTCCTCCTGACCCGGGAACACGGTGTGGTCCGCGCGGTGGCGAAGGGTGTCCGTCGGTCGAAGTCCCGTTTCGGTGCCCGGCTCGACCGGTTCTGCCGCGTGAACGTCCAGATCTACCCGGGCCGTAACCGGTCGAAGCCGGACGGCGGGTTGGCGAACGTCACCGACGCGGTCACGGTGCACACCTTCGCCCCGCAGATCAGCAGCGACGTGGACCGGTACTACGCGGGGGTGGCGATGCTGGAGATCGCCGAACTCACCGTGCAGGGGGCGGTGGAGGAAGCCGGGCACGTCTTCGACGGACTCGACCAGGCGTTGGCGGCGCTGGCGCACCGCGCGGCAGGGGAGGGGGCCGGGTTGTCGCCGCGTACCCTGGCGGACCGGTTCGTCCTGCAGGCACTGGGGATGGCCGGTTGGGCCCCGAGTCTCGTCGACTGTGCACAGTGCGGACGGACCGGCCCGCATTCGGCCTTCCACCCGCTGGCGGGAGGGGCGGTGTGCACGTCATGCCGTCCGCCGGGTGCGTTCACTCCGCCGGCCCAGGCCGTCCGGGTCCTGTGGCTGTTGTCGCGGGGGCGGCCGGGCGACCTGGCGGCGGTCCTCGACGTCGCCGGGGGGATCGACGGCCCGCGCGTGATGGAGACCGCCCACGAACTGCTCCTCGCCCACGTGAGGAACCAGACGGAGGCACCGTGCCGGGCGTACGCCGCCCTGTGACGTCCTGTCTGGCAGAATATTGGACGTGAGTAGACCCGAGATCCCCGCTGAGTTCATTCCCCGCCACGTCGCGATCGTGATGGACGGCAACGGCCGTTGGGCGCAGGAACGGGGGCTGCCGCGCACCGAAGGCCACAAGCGGGGCGAGGGCGTCCTCATGGACGTCGTCGACGAATGCCTGGAACTCGGGGTCGACTACCTCTCCGCCTACGCGTTCTCCACGGAGAACTGGCGTCGCAGTGCCGATGAAGTGCGTTTCCTCATGGGCTTCAACCGGGACGTCCTGCGCCGGCGACGCGACGAGCTCGACGCCAAGGGTGTGCGCGTGGTGTGGGCGGGACGGCGGCCGCGGCTGTGGCGGTCGGTGATCTCCGAGCTGAGGAAGGCCGAGGAACAGACGCGGGACAACACCAGGATGACCCTGGTGATGTGCGTCAACTACGGCGGGCGTGCCGAGATCACCGACGCCACCCGCGCGGTCGCCGAGGAGGTGGCCGCGGGCCGGCTGAAGCCGCGGGACATCACCGACCGGACCCTGTCGGCGTACATGAGTGATCCGGCGATGCCGGACGTGGACCTGTTCCTGCGACCGTCGGGCGAACAGCGGACATCGAACTTCCTGCCGTGGCAGTCGGTGTACGCCGAGATGGTGTACCAGGACGTGCTGTTCCCGGACTTCACCCCCGCGCACCTGCAGGAGGCGGTGCTGGAGTACGCCAGGAGGGACCGGCGGTTCGGCGGTGTGAAATGAGCGGGGAGCCGACCCGCCGGCAGCTCAACCGGTGGCGTCGGTACCTCGCCGACGAGCGGGCCGAGGGGGCGGTGTACCGCGAACTGGCCCGCCAACGGACCGGCGAGGAACGCGAGATCCTCCTGGGGATCGCCGAGGCGGAGTCACGCCACGAGGAGTACTGGCGGGCGCGTCTGGGCGACGACATCGGCCTGCCGCGTCAGGCGGGCCTGAAGACCCGGCTGACGGCGTGGATGGCGCGGCGGTTCGGCTCGGTGTTCGTCCTGGCCCTGTTGCAGTCGGCGGAGTCGCGCAACCACTACCTCTCGGACGAGGACGCCACCGAGCAGATGGCGGCGGACGAGGCGATCCACGCCGAAGTCGTCCGGGGGCTGGCCGCCAGGGGGCGGGCGAAGATGTCCGGGGACTTCCGTGCGGCGATCTTCGGTGCCAACGACGGCCTGGTGTCGAATCTGGCGTTGCTGCTGGGCATGTTCGGTGCAGGTGCCGGACCGGCGACGATGCTCACCGCCGGCATCGCCGGCCTGCTGTCCGGGGCGTTGTCCATGGCGGCCGGGGAGTATGTCTCGGTCACCAGCCAGAAGGAGCTGCTCGAGGCGTCCACACCGGACCCCAACACCAGGACCGCGGTGCCGAAGCTGGACGTGGACCGCAATGAACTTGAACTGGTCTACCGGGCCCGCGGGATGGACGCGGAGTCTGCCGGGCGCAAGGCACGGCAGGTCTTCGCCGAGCTGTCCCGGCTCCGGGAGCTCGGGGAGGTCGCCGACGGTGCGGAGCCCGGTGCGGACCTCGCCGACGGGTGGGACACCGGGGAGACCGGGGACGCCGGGGACACCGGGGACACGTCCGGTTCCGCGGCCGTCGCCGAGGACGGTGGTTCCGGACTGTCGGCGGCTGTCTCGAGTTTCCTGTGTTTCGGGGTCGGTGCCCTGGTGCCCGTCCTGCCGTTGATCCTCGGGTTGGCGGGACTGCCGGCGATCGTCGTCGCCTGTGTCCTGGTCGGGCTCGTCCTGCTGGTCACCGGTGCGCTGGTCGGGCTGTTGTCGGGGATGTCGCCCTGGAAGCGGGCGCTACGTCAGCTCGCCATCGGTGCGGGCGCGGCCGCGGTGACCTTCACCTTGGGGTCCCTGTTCGACGTCGCCGGGGTATAGGCACCGGCTTACCGTCCGGAGCAGTCGGGGCAGAGGCCGAAGATGTCGGCGGTGTGGCCGGTCATCGTGTAACCGTGCTGCCCGGCGACGTCGGAGGCCCACCGCTCCACCGGGCCTCCGTCGATCTCCACGGCCTTCCTGCAGGACGTGCAGACGAGGTGATGGTGGTGGTGCACGGAGGTGCAGCTGCGGTAGAGCATCTCGCCGCTGTCGTCCTGCAGGGTGTCGATCATCCCCTGGGTGTTGAGCTGCTGCAGGGTACGGTACACCGTGGTCAGGCCGACCTTGTGGCCTCGCTGACTCAACGTGGCGTGGATGTCCTGCGCGCTGGCGAAGGTGGTCATCCCTTCGAGCGTGTCGACCACGGCCGCGCGCTGGCGGGTGTTTCGCTGTCCGATCCGGGGAGTGTTCATCGTGCCGTCCACTCTATCCCTTGGGGTGCGGGGAGGGAACGGAACCGGAGTCGGGAGTGTCCGGGAAGCCCGGGGCACACGGACTGCAGGGGGTGGGTGTGGGGCGTGGAATACGCAGGTGGGAGGTGATTGCGGGGGAGGTGTCTGACGGACTTGACAGGGGCGCCGGGGCCGCCGTAAATTGGATCCAGTTCCCCAGGGATGGCTTGTCCCCCCCCCTAAGTCCATCCCACCAAACGGGGAACAAGGCCCCATCCTCTTCGGAGGACAGTGCGGCCGGGACCCGCGATAACCCCCCCCTTTCGCGGGTCCTTTTTTATACCCTGACGGTGCCTCGCCCGGGGTGTGTGACCCGGAGGTGCCTCGTCGTGACCGCCCCGGTATCATTGGTGTGATTGTCTGAACGACCGTCCATCACACCGTCAACGAGGAGTGCCCCGAGCCCATGGCTGCCAGTAACATCGAGACCGTCGTCAACCTCTGCAAGCGCAGGGGACTGGTGTTCCCTGCCGGTGAGATCTACGGCGGCACCCGCTCCGCCTGGGACTACGGTCCGCTCGGCGTCGAGCTCAAGGAGAACATCAAGCGCCAGTGGTGGCGTCACATGGTGACCTCCCGTAAGGACGTCGTCGGCGTCGACACGTCGATCATCCAGCCGACTGCGGTGTGGGAGGCATCCGGCCACGTCGAGGTGTTCACCGACCCGCTGGTGGAGTCGCTGTACACGCACAAGCGCTACCGGGCCGACCACCTTCTCGAAGCCTACGAGGAGAAGCACGGCCACCCGGCCCCGAACGGCCTGGCCGACATCAACGACCCGGTCACCGGCCAGCCCGGCAAGTGGACCGAGCCGCGGGAGTTCTCGGGTCTGTTGAAGACCTACCTCGGCCCGGTCGACGACAAGGAGGGCCTGCACTACCTGCGTCCGGAGACCGCCCAGGGCATCTTCATCAACTTCAAGAACGTGATGGGTGCGTCCCGCCAGAAGCCGCCGTTCGGCATCGCCAACACCGGCAAGTCCTTCCGCAACGAGATCACGCCCGGAAACTTCATCTTCCGCACGCGTGAGTTCGAGCAGATGGAGATGGAGTTCTTCGTCAAGCCCGGTGAGGACGAGGAATGGCACCAGAAGTGGATCGACGACCGCTTCAACTGGTACGTCAACCTCGGCATCGACCCGGAGAACCTGCGGCTCTACGAGCACCCGAAGGAGAAGCTCTCCCACTACTCCAAGCGCACCGTGGACGTGGAGTACGCCTTCAACTTCGCCGGGTCGAAGTGGGGCGAGCTCGAGGGCGTCGCCAACCGCACGGACTACGACCTGAAGACCCACGCCGAGCACTCGGGCGAGGACCTCAGCTTCTTCGACCAGGAGACCGGCGAGCGCTGGATCCCGTACTGCATCGAGCCGGCCGCCGGCCTCGGACGCGCGATGATGGCCTTCCTGGTCGACGCCTATTTCGAGGACGAGGCGCCGAACACGAAGGGTGGGGTCGACAAGCGCACCGTCCTGCGGCTGGACCGTCGTCTGGCTCCGGTGAAGGTGGCCGTCCTGCCGCTGTCGAAGAAGGAGACGCTCACCCCCACCGCCGAGAAGCTCGCCGAGGAACTCCGCGGGCTCTGGAACGTCGACTACGACGTCTCCGGTGCGATCGGGCGCCGCTACCGTCGCCAGGACGAGATCGGTACGCCGTTCTGCGTGACCGTCGACTTCGACACCCTGGAGGACAACGCGGTGACGGTGCGCGAGCGCGACACGATGTCGCAGGAGCGTGTCAGCCTCGACAAGCTGCAGGGCTACCTGGCCGAGCGGCTCGCGGGCTGCTAGGGCGAACGGACCTGTCGACATGCCGAACCCTGACATCCGTTGGTCAGTGCCCGACTACGGCAACACCTTCCCGATCTACGCCGGACGTACCGACGACATGGACCGGGTGGCGGAGTACTCGGTGGAACGCGACGTCGCCACCATGCACTTCGGTGGGGACGCCTGGCAGTTGGAGGCGGGCAAGAGCCCGGTCATGAAGGCCACGACCGGTGCAGCCACCGGTTCCCAGGTCTTCACTGCCGTAGGTGACGCGAAGACGTTCGGTGCCTCGAAGAACGTCAGCTGCATCGCCGACCGGCACCGGGTGCTGATCCATGCGGAGAGCCGTAAGGACTTCGTCCTGTTCAAGGCGCCCGCGGACCCGGACGTGGCCCTGGATCTGGCGAACGCCGAGAAGATCGGCCAGTTCACCTCGGAGAACGACGGGCTGAAGAGGGTCCACGTCTCCTTCGAGGGCGACGGGGAGACGCTTCCCCTGGACGTCCAGGTGTTCCTGTCCTGGGTGGCCCGACACGCGATGGAGACCCGGGTGCTGTCGTCGAGTTGGCGTCTCTCGATCTTCCTCATCATCCTGGTGCCGTTCCTGGTGCTCTACTTCCTCGGCTACATCTGAGACGTCATGTGACGACGCGGAACCGGGTGCACACCAGCGCCCGGTTCCGTTGTGTGTCCAGCAGTTCCAGGGTCAGCGGGCGGGGGAGCAGTGGTGCACCGTCCCCGAGCGTGACCGGGGCGTACTGGATCCACACCTCGTCGAGGAGGCCGGCGTCGGCGAACTGACCCGCCAGGTCTCCGCCACCGACGATCCACAGGTCGTTCCCACCGGCGGCGGCCGTCATCTCGGCGTGCACGTCCGGCACGGGGGACGAGGTGAATCGGACATCGGCGCCGTCGGGGGTGGGAAGGTCACGGTGGGTGAACACCCAGGCCGGGGTCTCGTAGGCCCACCCGTCGTCGTTGGCGAGAATCCATTCGTAGGTCGTTGCGCCCATCGCTATGGCGCCGATTCCGTCGACGAAGGTGGTGGGGGACATCGGACCGTCCCAGGCGAAGTCCTGGGAGGTCAACCAGTCGAGCGAGTGGTCGGTGGTGGCGATGTAGCCGTCGAGGCTGGATGCGGTGAAGTAGTGGGTGGTCATGGGACCAGGTTAGGCGGTCGGGAAAACCCGGGTCACCGAGATGCGGTGGCGTGGTCGGTGAGCAAGGGCCCGAAGTCAGAAGCTCCCGAAGTCGCCCCCACCGCCGAAGTCGCCGCCGCCACCGCCGAAGCCTCCTCCGCCGAAGCCGCCGCCACCGAATCCACCGTTGCCGCTGAGGAGCGAACCGAGGAGCATGCCGGCGACAAGGTTTCCGCCGCCTCCGCCTCCACCGTAGTAGTTGTTGCGGCGGTTGTAGTCCTCGATGTCACCGCGGGCCATCTGGGACGCCTGACGTGCCAGGGCATTGGCCTCCTGCGCGGCCGTGAACGCGGCGCGGGGTGTCGACTCCCGCTGCTGCTTGGCGGTGTCCAGGGCGTGCGCCGCGGACTGGGCGGCCGACCGTGCCTCGACGCCGATCATGCGACCGCGGGTATGGATCGTGTCCTCGACGGCACGCAGGTGGTTCGTCGCCTCGGCGATGGTGCGGTCGACCATACCGAGCGTGCGCTGGTAGTCGTTCTCCGCACCGCGGGCCTCGTCCAACTGGATGTCGAGTTCACCGTCGGCCGCCAGGAGGTCGGAGTAGGTCCCGAGCGGGTTGCGGTCCCCCTTCTCCCGTGCAGCCTGGAGCGCGTTCGTGGCGTGCTCCACTGCTTTGCCGAGCTCCGTGCGGTCGATCTCGGCGTTGCTGGCGGCCAGGTGGGTGGCCTCGGTGATCTCCTCGTCGACCTCCTGGATCAGCGAATCGAGGTTCTTCTGCGCCTCCTGCAGCTGCGACTCCGCGTTCTCCACGGCGGACAGCTGGCTATCTGCCTGACCGATCGCCAGGTGGGCGGCACTCGCGGCGTCGATGAGCTCACCTTGTTGGCCGGCGGGCAGATGCAGGAGCTCACGTGCCCGGGTGATCGCCTTCTCGGCTTCGGCGATCTCCGCCTCGGCGATGTCGGGGTTGTCGGAGACCGAGTCGAGCAGTTCCGGGTTCACCTTGGTCGACAGCCCCTCGAGGATCTGACGTGAGCGGGGGATCCGGGCACGGAGCTCGACGGTCTGCTGGAAGAGCTTCTCCACGATCGTGGGGGCGTCGATCAGTTTTTCCCGCAGGCTGGCGAAGCGCTCGGCCTGGTCGTCGAGGTTCCGGTCGGCTGTTCCGCAGGAGGAGATGATCTCGATCAGGTGCGCGCGTTCCTCCCGCTCACCGCTGACCAGTCCGTTCTGCAGACGTTGGTGGGTGTCGTAGGCCTTCGCGAGCGCCTTCCTGGACACCTCCAGTGCCTTGCGGAGGTCCCGGGTCCGCTCCTCACCGAACTCCGACTCGGCGGTGTCGAGTTCCTGGTGGCCCTTGCGGATCGACTCGTCGGTACTGTGCAGCTCCTCGACGGCGAGTGTGCGGAGCACATGGGTGGGCTGCTGCGAGAGGTCGTCGGTGTTGCCCGGGGTGATCGTGCGGGCTGAATCGAGCTGCTCCGCGTCCTTCTCGTGCTTCTTCTTCCGCGAGTACCAGATCGCACCGCCGGCACCACCGAGCACGACGACCGCCGCGGCTCCGCCCCAGGCGTAGGTCGACGCCGGGGTGACGTCAGCGATGACGTCGGCGACCGCCTGGCCGCCGGCGGCCCAGTTGCCACCGGGCAGGCTGTCCATCCCCGCCTGGTAAGCGTCACTGGACACCGATGTCGGAACGCGGGGCCCTGGACTCGTGACGATCTGGCCGTTCGATTCCGACAGGACGTTGATCACGGTGACGAGGACATTGTTGGCGGGGTCCTGGCTACGCAGCTCACCGGCGAGAGCCTTGAGGTCGCCTGCGTAGTTGTCCGTGTAGACGATGTAGCCCTTCACACCGGTCTCCGACGGCCCCTTCGCCAGGGTCTCCTCGATGGAGCTGCGCTCGGAGCCCGACAGGACCCCAGCCTGGTCGACGACCTGGGAATCCAATGTGATGTCCGTCGCGGAACCGGTGTCCGTCGCCGTGCCCTGTGCCAGGACAGAGGTGTCCGCGACGGTGGGGGTAGGCGCTGCGCCGGCGGCCCCGACACCGAGAAAAGCGCCGGTCCCGACTCCGAGACCGGCGACTCCCGCGACTGCGACGGACGCGGCGAACCGGCGGAGTCGGGGACGGGAGGAAGGGCGGGGAGGATTCGCAGCGTACATGCACCCCACAATAACGAAATCCACGAACTCGGGTGCGTAGGCTTAGTCGCATGAACGGCAGAACCATCGGCAGTACCGCGGGACGGACGATCGGTGCAGGTATTCGTGGACTGATCTACATGGTCACCGGCACCGTCGTCATCGCACTGGTCATCACCCTGGCCACGGCTGCGCACGTCTGGGCGTACGCACGGCAGGACAACCGCTCGGACGCGGACACGATCCTGGTCCTCGGCGCAGCCCAGTACAACGGAACCCCCTCGCAGTGGTTCGCCGCGCGCCTCGACCACGCCGCGGAGCTGTACCGGCAGGGGGTGGCGCCGCACATCACCACGATCGGCGGGAAACTCGAGGGCGACGCCTACACCGAGGCCGAGGCCGGGGCGACCTACCTCCGGGAGCAGGGGATCCCGGACGAGGCGATCACCGAGGTCAACGAGGGGGCGGACACCCTCGGTTCGGCCGAGGCGTTCGCACCGGTCGCCAAGCAGAACGGTTGGGGCACCGTCCTCGTCGTCACCGACCCGAACCATTCTCTCCGGGCGACCGACATGGTCGGGGGCGAGGGCTTGGTGGCACACGCCTCACCGACCCGGCAGGGGCCGGCGGTGTCGAGCAGGAAGGAACAGCTCGACGCGATCATCCACGAGACCGGCGGCCTGCTGTTCTACCGGGCGACGGAAGAAGGCGGCGGCGACTACACCGTCGACGAGAACTGACGAGAAGACGAGAACCTGAGGAGACCGATCACGGTGCAACGGTACGGCTACACCGCCCACGACCTGGAACGCATCGTCGATGTGCCGGGGAAGTCACTCGGTATCGACGGTGCCGTGCCCGATGCGCGTGACGACTTTGACCGCGACCGTGCCCGGGTGCTGCACAGCGCCGCACTGCGTCGCCTCGCGGACAAGACCCAGGTCGTGGGGCCGGGGTCGGGGGACACCCCGCGTACCCGGCTGACCCATTCCCTCGAGGTCGGTCAGATCTCCCGTGGCATCGGCAAGACCCTGGGCGTCGACCCGGACCTGGCCGATCTGGCGGGGCTGACCCATGACATCGGCCACCCGCCCTACGGCCACAACGGGGAGAGGGCCCTGGACGAGGCCGCTGCGTCCTGCGGAGGTTTCGAGGGCAACGCGCAGACACTGCGCATCCTCGTCCGTCTGGAGCCGAAGACCGTGGGGCCGGACGGGCAGAGCCACGGACTCAACCTCACCCGTGCGTCCCTCGACGCCGCCTGCAAGTACCCCTGGGGCCCGACGGCGCCCGACGGTACCGCCCGCCGCAAGTACTCCTGCTACGCCGACGACCTGGACGTGCTGGCCTGGATCCGCGAGGGAGCCCCGGAAGGACGTCAGTGCCTCGAGGCGCAGATCATGGACTGGTCCGACGACGTGGCCTACTCCGTGCACGATGTCGAGGACGGGATCGTCTCCGGACGGATCAGCCTGAACGTCCTGTGGGACCTCGTGGAGCTCGCCACGCTGGCGGAGAAGGGCGCCCGGGCCTTCGGCGGCGACCCTGAGGAACTGCTCGACGCCGCCGACCGTCTGCGGCGGATGCCCCCGGTGGCGCGTGCCGCCGACTTCCACGGCACTCTCCGGGACCTCGCCGCGCTCAAGGGGCTCACCAGTGAACTGGTCAGCCGGTTCGTCACCGCCTCGGTGACGGCGACGAGGGAGGCCCACTTCGCTCCGTCCGACGACGGGGACGGCAGGGTCCCGCTGGGACGGTACGCCGCCGACCTCGTCGTCCCCGCCGAGGTCAAGGCGGAGGTGGTGCTGCTGAAGTCCCTGGCGGTGCTGTACGTCATGGACGAGCACCGGCATCTCGCCGAGCAGGAGCGCCAGCGCGACCGCATCTTCCGCGTGACGAACTACCTGGCACAGGGAGCGCCCGGAAGCCTTGACCTGCTGTTCCGTCCCTGGTGGGAGGCGGCGTCGACGGACGCGGAGCGGCGGCGGGTGGTCATCGACCAGGTGGCGTCGCTCACCGAGGCGCGGCTCGAGCGGCTGGACCGCTCGGCGTCGGCGATCAGCGCCGCCTGGGGCTGAGCCGACGCGGGCGCTGTTGGCTCAGTCTTCGGCGTCGGGGATCGCGCAGAAGGACTCGTAGTGGTCGGCGGTGTAGTACCAGACGTCGGGGTCGGTGTCGGTGCCGCCGCCGACCACGATCCTGCGCGCACCGCGGTGGTCCAGACCGGGGGTCGAGACGGTGTACTCGCGGTAGTAGCTGCCGGCCTCCTCGGGGAGGATGCCCTCGTAGTTGCCGAAGTGCTTGCCGTCGTGGCCCGGGTGGTCGAAGGTGCCGTCACCGAGGATCGAGTCGATGACCTCGTCGGCCTGCTCGGGGAGCGAGGCCACCTCGCAGGTGTCCCCGGCGCCCGCCGGGGCGACGGCGGAGGACGACGTGCCGTTGCCGCCGTCGCTGCTGTCGCTGCCGTCGTCGCCGGTGACGACGTCGAATCCGTAGTAACCGGCGACCAGCAGGATCGCCGCGCCGGCGATCCCGGCGATTCCACCGTTGCGTCTGTTGTTCCTGGTACTCACAGCACGTCAGTACACCACACGACGCCGGGCCGGTCACGCCCGGGCGGAGGACACCGGGGTGATCGGCAGGCGCAGCGCCGCCGGGGCGCTGTCCGGGACGACCGGGCTGACCGGACGCACCGGTGTGACCCGCCGGTACGAGTGCAGGGTGTCTCGCTGTGCCGGGCGGGGGTCGGCCTCGCCCTTGTTGGGCCAGAGGGCCGCCGCGCGCTCCGCATTCGCCGAGATCGACAGTGACGGGTTCACCCCGGGGTTGGCGGTGATGGAGGCGCCGTCGGTGACGAGCAGCGACGGGTACCCCCCACACACGGTGGTAGGGATCGATCACGCCGCTGTCCGGGGAGTCGGCGATCGTGCAGCCCCCGAGGAAGTGGGCCGTCAACGGGATGTTGAACACCTCCGACCACACGCCGCCGGCGACGGCCTTGGGGAAGTGCGCCGCGCCCCGACGGGTGGCTTCATTGCCCTCGGGGATCCAGGTGGGGTTCGGCTCGCCGCTGCCCTGACGGCTGGTGAGGAACCGCAGCGGACCGATCTTCTTCAGGCTGGTAGTCAGGGAGTTGTCCCGGGCCTGCATCACCAGGTTGATCATCGTGCGTTCCGACCAGCCGCGCAGATTCAGGACCAGTTTGGCCGCGGCGGGGTTCTTCGACAGCTCACGGAGGAACTCGACCCACCGTGGCCACCGGGTGTCGCCGTCGGTCACCAGGGTCTGCAGCAGGCCCATCGCGTTCGACCCCTTGCCGTACCGCACGGGCTCGATGTGGGTGTCCGGCGCCGGCCAGTAGCTCGAGGTGATCGCGACGCCGCGGGAGAAGTCGTGGTCCGGGTCGGCCTTCTGCAGGCCGACACCGAGAAGAGCCTCCGAGTTGGTCCGGGTGAGCTGTCCGAGGTGGTCGGACAGCCGGGGGAGTGTGCCGTCCTCCTTCGCGCGGTGGAGCAGGTTCTGCGTGCCCCAGGTTCCGGCCGCCATCACGACGTAGTCGCTGGTGAAGGTCCGACGGGCCTTCCTGCCGACGACCGGTGCGGTGGTTTCCGTGGTCACGGTCCACCCGGTGTCCCCGTCGGCGCCGTTCTTCCTGATTCCGGTGACGGTGGACCGGTCGTGCACCGTGGCCCCGGCTTTCTCCGCGAGGTACAGGTAGTTCTTCAACAGGGTGTTCTTCGCGCCGTGCCGGCAGCCGGTCATGCATTCCCCGCACTCCGTGCATGCGGTGCGGTCGGGGCCGACCCCGCCGAAGTAGGGGTCGGGGACGGTCTCGCCCTCCTCGCCCTCCAACCCGACCTTCTTGCCGAAGAACACACCGACCGGGGTCATGCGGAACGTGTCGCCGACCCCCATCTCGTCGGCGACCTTCTTCGACAGGCGGTCGGCCGGGGTGACCGTCGGGTTCGTGACCACGCCGAGCATCCGTCGCGCCTGGTCGTAGTAGGGGGACAGTTCGTCCTCCCAGTCGGTGATGTGGTCCCAGGCGGGGCTGTGGAAGTAGTCGGCACCCGGCTTGTAGAGGGTGTTGGCGTAGTTCAGGGAGCCACCGCCGACACCGGCGCCGGCCAGGATCATAGCGTCCTTCAGCAGGTGGACCCGCTGGATGCCGTACAGACCGAGCTTCGGGGCCCAGAGGAACTCCTTGAGGTGCCAGCTGTTCTTCGCGAACTCGTGGTCGGCGAAACGGCGCCCGGCCTCGATGATGCCGACCCTGTACCCCTTCTCCGTCAGGCGGAGGGCGGTCACGGACCCGCCGAACCCGGAGCCGATGATCAGGACGTCGTAGTGGGTGTTGCTCATGGTGGACTGCTCTTCTCTTCGCGCCCGCGCGCCGGGAGTCACTCCGTGCCGCGGAACGTGGGGTCGTCGGGGGTTGTCGGGCACCAACGGTGCTGTTTCGTGGGGGATAGAAGATATCCTAGGGTCCGGGGTCCCCGTCGTCAGGTGAATCGGGGACTTGGTGCCGCCGGTGGCTATCATGGTCGGCATGGCACGAGGGCGGATTCCGGACACCGACATCGCCGCGATCAGGGAGCAGACCCCGATCGAGGAGGTGGTCGGTGAGTATGTCCAGCTCACGCCGGGCGGAGTGGACTCGATGAAGGGGCTCAGCCCGTTCAAGGACGAGAAGACCCCGTCCTTCCACGTACGCCCGAACAAGGGCTACTTCCACTGTTTCGCCACCGGCGAAGGCGGCGACGTCTTCAGCTTCCTGATGAAGATGGAGCACGTCAGTTTCCCGGAGGCGGTGGAGCAGTGCGCCGAGCGCATCGGGTACCGCATCAACTACGAGGGTGGAGGCCCGGTCAACCGTGTGGAACCGGGGACGCGCCAGCGGCTCGTGGCGGCGAACCGTGCGGCGCACGAGTTCTACATGGAGCGGCTGCGGGACCCGGAGGACGAGGGCGCGGAGACCGCACGGGCGTTCCTCCGTGACCGGGGTTTCACCGGCGAGATCGTCGACACCTTCGGGTGCGGCTACGCGCCGGCGGGGTGGGACACCCTGACCAAGCATCTGCTGCGGCGCGGTTTCGAGTTCAAGGAGCTGGAGGACGCGGGCCTGAGCCGGATGGGGAACCGCGGCCCGATCGACCGGTTCCACCGGCGGTTGCTGTGGCCGATCCGTTCGGTGGCCGGTGACGTGATCGGTTTCGGGGCGCGCAAGCTCTTCGACGACGACAACCTCGGCAAGTACATGAACACCCCGGAGACGCTGCTCTACAAGAAGTCGAAGGTGCTGTTCGGTATCGACCTGGCGAAGAAGCACATCGCCTCGGACCACCAGGCGGTGGTGGTGGAGGGGTACACCGACGTCATGGCGATGCACGCGGCCGGGGTCCCCACCGCCGTGGCGGCCTGCGGCACGGCCTTCGGTGAGGACCACCTGCAGATGCTGCGGCGCTTCATGGTCGACGACCAGTTCTTCCGCGGCGAGATCATCTACACCTTCGACGGCGACGAGGCCGGACAGAAGGCGGCCCTGCGTGCGTTCGAGGGCGACCAGAAGTTCACCGGGCGCAGCTACGTCTCCGTGGCCCCGGACGGGATGGACCCCTGCGACGTGCGGCTGGAGAAGGGGGACGCCGCGGTACGGGAGATCGTCGCCGACCGTATCCCGATGTTCGAGTTCGTGATCCGGACCGTCATCCGCGGCTACGACACCCACCACATCGACGGCCGGGTCGAGGCGATGCGCAGGATCGTCCCGGTGCTCGCCGGCATCAGGGACGACGCCCTGCGGGACGAGTACGCCCGTCAGGCCGCCGGGTGGCTGAGCTGGCCCGACCCCACCGAGATCGTCAGCCAGGTCCGTGCCGAGGCGGCGAAGGGGCACCGGGGCCGGCAGGGCCCGGAGCTGAAGGAGGGGGTGGCCCGGCTCGCACGCCGTTCAGCCGAGGCGGAGAAGGCCGGCGCATCGTCGAACGTCACGTCGATGCTCAGTCGGCCGGACCCGGCGGACATGTACCTCGAGCCGGCGCGCGAGGTGCTGAAACTGATGCTGCAGGAGCCGGAGATGGTCGGCGCGGACGCCGACGGCCTCCTGCCGGACTCCTTCGAACACCCCACCTACATCGCCGTGGCGAAGGCCGTCGCCGCGGCCGGCGGGGTGGGGACGGTCGGCGCCGAGGGCGGGCATGCCGCCGGCGCAGAATGGTTGGACGCGGTGACCAGCGCGACGGATGACGTGATGTGCCGCGCGGTGATCAGCGAACTGGCGGTGGAGGAGCCCCGCTGCCAGCGTGACCGGCTGCAGTTCTATGCGGGTGCCGTCGTCGCCCGGATGGAGGAGCGCTGGGTGGGCATGGAGATCGCCGAGCTCAAGTCCCGGATGCAGCGTATGCGCCCGGACCAGGGCGGCGGGAAGAAACAGGAGTACAACAACACCTTCGCCGACCTGATGGCGCTGGAGAAGTACCGGCGTACCCTGCAGGAGCAGGCCCAGTCCTACGGCGACCTCCGCGGCTGACCGTACCGGGGCCCCCGGGGGATGTCCGGTGGTTCAGCGACGGCGGCGGGGGCCCTTGTCGAACCGCTTACGGGTGGGTGCCCCGGTGCCGTCCTGGTCGCTCACGGGCCGGCCCTTGCTGTCCCGCATCCGGGACTGCTCGGACTCGATGTAGATGTCCTCCTCGTGCTCGATGCGGTCGTTCTCCAGGACGGTACCGCCGTTGAGCTCGTCGGATCCGCGGAGATCACGCAGTTCACGCATCCGCGGGTCCGGGTCGAGGCGGTCTGCCAGTGCCTTCCGACCGGCCTGGACGGCCCGTCGCGTGGCAGGGGAGTTGACCGCAGCCTCGTAACCGCGTCGGATCTGCTCGTACCGGCGGCGTCCGGCCTTGGTGCCGAAGACGTATCCGGCGGCAGCTCCGATGACCAGCTGGATCATGAAAAATACTCTCCTGGGATTCAACGAGACGGTGGCGGACAGGCTCGGTCCGGTGTGTTCCTCCCACCAGCCTACCCTGAGGGCCCGGCGCCTTCGACGGAAAACATCCGTATCCTGAGGGGGAGAAAATGACAGCTGCATGACGAGAGGACGTGGCCAGGGATGAGTACGACGGTGAAGGGTGTCATCGCCCGGGGTAAGGGCGCAGAGGTGGAGCTCACGGATATCGTGGTGCCGGACCCGGGTGCCAATGACGTGGTCGTGCGGGTGCAGTCGTGCGGTGTGTGCCACACGGATCTGGCGTACCGCGACGGTGGGATCAGTGACGACTACCCGTTCCTGTTGGGGCATGAGGCCGCCGGGGTGGTGGAGTCGGTCGGCGACCGGGTCAGCCACGTCGCGGTGGGTGATTTCGTGGTGTTGAACTGGCGTGCCGTGTGCGGCGAGTGCCGGGCCTGCAGGAAGGGTGAGCCGAAGTACTGCTTCAGCACCTTCAACGCCTCGAAGAGGATGACGCTGACCGACGGCACCGAGCTGGAGCCGGCGTTGGGGATCGGTGCGTTCGCCGAGCGGACGTTGGTGCATGAGGGGCAGTGCACGAAGGTGAACCCGGAGGCGGACCCGTCCGCGGTCGGGCTGCTGGGGTGTGGCGTGATGGCCGGCCTGGGCGCGGCCGTCAACACCGGTGGAGTCCAGCGTGGTGAGACCGTGGCGGTGATCGGCTGTGGCGGGGTCGGTATGGCCGCGATCGCGGGGGCGAAGCTGGCTGGGGCGACGACGATCATCGCGGTGGACCTCTCGGACGAGAAGCTCCGTCGGGCACAGGACTTCGGTGCCACGCACACCGTGAATCCGTCGGCGCTGGGCGGGGACGCCGGGGCCACGGGCGAGGATCAGCCGGTGGTGCAGGCCGTCCACGAGATCCTCGGCGGTATCGGTGCAGACGTCGTGGTGGATGCGGTCGGGTTGCCGGCGACGTTCACCCAGGCGTTCTACATGCGTGATCTGGCCGGACGTGTGGTTCTGGTGGGCGTGCCGACGCCGGAGATGACCCTTGAGCTGCCGTTCCTGGACGTCTTCTCCCGGGGTGGGTCGGTGAAGTCGTCGTGGTACGGGGACTGCCTGCCGGAGCGGGATTTCCCGATGTACACGGAGCTGTACCTGCAGGGGAGGTTCTCCTTGGGTGATTTCGTCGACGAGCGTGTCGGCCTCGACGCGGTGGAGGCGGCGTTCACGAAGATGAAGCAGGGTTCGGTGCTGCGTTCGGTGGTGGAGCTGTGATGGCGTCGGGGGCATCGGAGCGTTTCGCCGGGTCGTCCGGCAGTGGCCTGCGCATCGACCGGGTCGTGACCCACGGTGTGTTCGCACTGGACGGCGGCGAGTGGGAGGTCGACAACAACATCTGGCTCATCGGTGACGACGACGAGGTGATCGTGGTCGACGCCGCCCACGACGCTGACGCGATCGTCGGTGCGGTCGGGGGTCGGACGGTGCGGTCGGTGATCTGCACACACGCGCACAACGACCACATCACCGTGGCGCCGGAGTTGGCGGAGCGGCTGGATACGCAGGTGCATGTTCACCCGGGTGACCAGATGTTGTGGGAGCAGACCCACCCGGGGGTCGGGCATGAGGACCTGGATGACGGGCAGGTGTTCGACATCGCCGGGACGCGGCTGCGGGTGATCAACACGCCGGGGCATTCGCCGGGGTCGTGTTGTCTGTATCTGCCGGAGGCGAAGGTGTTGCTGAGCGGTGACACGATGTTCGCCGGTGGGCCCGGTGCGACGGGCCGGTCGTTCAGTGACTTCGACACGATCATCGGGTCGTTGCGGGAGAAGGTGCTGACGTTGCCGGGCGAGACGGAGGTCTACACCGGGCATGGTGACGCGACGTCGATCGGTGACGAGGCTCCTCATCTGGAGGAGTGGATCGCCCGAGGCTATTGATCTCGATACCCCTCAGGGGTACTCTGAGGGGCGTTGTGGGGTCCGACAGGAGGAGTGGAAGTGCCCGAGAATCTAGTTGTCGACATCGCGTCCACGGATGAGTCCGGCTGCGGCTGTGCGTCGCAGGAGGGTGCCGGAGACGGTGCCGAGGAGTCGCACGGCTACAGCGCGGAGAAGAAGCGCTACCTCGCCCGCCTGAAGCGGATCGAGGGCCAGGTGCGGGGCCTGCACCGGATGGTCGACGAGGACACCTACTGCATCGACGTCCTGACCCAGGTGTCGGCCGTGCAGTCGGCACTCAAGGGTGTCGCTCTCGCGCTGTTGGACGACCACATGCAGCACTGTGTGCTGCATGCGGCGCAGCAGGGCGAGGAGGAGGCCATGGAGAAGCTCGACGAGGTCTCTGCGGCGGTCGGAAGACTGCTGAAGTAGTAGTTGCTGTCGCCCGCATGAAGAGAGACAGAGAGGCTGCCGTCCCATCGGACGGCAGCCTCTCTGCGTTGCAGCTTCGCGTGGTGGGGCCAGCGGGGCTTGAACCCGCGACCAGCGGATTATGAGTCCGCGGCTCTAACCAACTGAGCTATAGCCCCGTGCCGATATTTAAGCACATGTCCTGGCGTGCCAGGACACGTGCCCCTCGATCTGCCGGGATGCTCCGGGGCAGTCTGTCGAGTGCGTGGGTGGCTGCGGGCGGTTGCTCCTGTTCCTGCAGGTGGGAGCACTGATTTGATCCTTTGTGTGGACCTCTGTAGAGTTTCATTCCGTTGCAGGGGAGAGCAAAACCCCGGCCACAGTATTCCTCCATAGCTCAATGGCAGAGCATTCGACTGTTAATCGAAGGGTTGCTGGTTCGAGTCCAGCTGGAGGAGCAGAACACAGCCGCCGACCACATTTTGGTCGGCGGTTTTTTCGTTGTCGCAGCCCTATTGTAGCCAGGGTGGCAGAGTCACCGGCTGGATGGCAGATCCACCGGGCGATTCTGCCCCTCGAACCGACCGTTAGCTCTGCCATCGTGCACGGAGCTCTGCCACGTGGCCACGCGGCCACGCGGCCACGCGGTCACCCGTGATCACCGGACCCCGGGAGCACAGACCTGTCACCTATCCCGTGCCTGCAGGAGACGCACCCGCGGTACGGGGAGGGGTGTGCACCGGTGTGCGTGGTCGGGACATCGCCACGACAACCCGGAGCCGACCCCTACCGGAACGCCGTGCGCTGTGCATATACTGGATCTCCCGTTGAAGGAGCGCCCGCCATGCCTGTGCGTACCGTCCACAAGAACACCGACGACTCGACGATCGAGATCGTCGCCGACTACCCGGTCAGCGCCCGCAGACTCTGGAATGCGTACGCCGATCCGAACCAGCTCGAACGGTTCTGGGGTCCGCCGACCTACCCCGCTACGTTCACCCGCCACGACCTCGCCGTCGGCGGACGGTCGCACTACGTCATGACAGGCCCCGACGGAGATACGTCCGCCGGCTACTGGAGTTTCAGTCACGTCGACGCCCCGCACTCGTTCACGGTGCGTGACGGGTTCGCCGACGAATCCGGTGAGCCGAACCTGCAGGCCCCCGAGATGACGATGTCGTTCCGCTTCGAGGACACCGCCCACGGGGCGACGTTGACGATGGTCACCTCCTTCGACAGCGACGCGCAGATGCAGGAGATGCTCGAGATGGGCATGGACGAAGGTATGGAGTCTGCCCTGGGGCAGCTCGACGCGGTGCTGGAAGGCCCGGACCTCGCCGCTGCCGGCACGATGACGCAGCTGACCGTGCTCGGCGACACACTCGTCAGGATCAACCGTGTGCTTCCTTGTGACGTCCGGGAGGCCTGGCGTGCCCATCACGACGCCGAGATGCTGCGCCGTTGGCAGTTGGGTCCGGACGGGTGGTCGATGCCGGTCTGCGAGGTGACCACCACCGTCGGGGACAGCTACCGGTTCGGGTGGGTGAGCGACGACGGCACCGAGGCCTTCGGGTTCACCGGGACCGTGCTGGACGCGCAGGAGCCGTACCGTGTCGTCACCACCGAGATGATGACCGACGGTGAGGGCACGCCGGTCGAGGACGGGCCGGAGACCCGCAATGAGTTGACGTTCTCACCGGTGGCCGACGGCACGCTACTAAGCCTCGTCATCACCTACCCGGACGTGGCCGTCCGTGACATGATCCTGGGCACCGGGATGGTGGACGGGATGGAGATGAGTTACGCACGCCTCGAGCGACTGCTCGGCGGGGTTCACTGAAGCGATTCCCACAGCCGGTCGTTGAAACCGTCCCACCGTTCTTTCGCCCACGGTCCGAAGGCGCGGTCGGTGAGGACCACCGCCGCGCGGCCGGTGGGACGGTGGAACCACAGGAAGGTGCCGGACTGACCGAAGTGGCCCGCGGCGTCCTGTGGCATGGTCCGACCCATCCAGTGCGGCGCCTTCCCGCCGTGAACTTCGGGGCCGAGCCCCCAGGGGCACGGCGTCTGGCGGCCGTAGCCCGGGACGATGCCGTCGAGGTCGGTGTACTGGGGGGACACGGCGTCCGCCCAGGTCTGCTCTGAGAGCAGGGTCGGTGACACGAATTCACCGGCGAGGACCATGAGTGCCGAGAGTGAGCCGCTGTATCCGTGACCCGCCGACCCGGAGAGGTCGATCTCGGTCGTGGACAGGCCCAGGGGGTCACACACCGCTGCCCGGGTGTAGTCGGGGAAGGGGATGCCCGTGGCCGAGATCAAGTCGGCGAGGATCTCGTAGCCGGCGGAGGAGTAGATCCGGCGTGACCGGGCAGGTTTCTCCCGGTCACGTGACTGCATCCCGACTCCGGAGGCGTGGCTGAGGAGTTCACGGACCGTCGCGTCCGCAGGTCCGGCCACGTGTGCACCGTATTCCTCGTTGACCTCGGCGACGGTGTCCCCGAGACCGAAGGCGCCCTCTTCGGTGGCGATGAGGACGCTGTAGGCCGTGATCAGCTTGCTGACGCTGGCCAGGGGGAACAGGCGCGCGGTGTCGCCGTGGGTCGTAGTCGTCGCCCCCTGCAGGACGCCCGCCGCCACCGCGTCGACCGGCCAGGCGTCGGTCTCGTCGAGGACGTCCCGTACCGACACGGGGTCAGGAGCCCTCGGTGTGGGCTGGGGTGCGGGCCTCGACGAACCGCACGATGTCCGACACGGTCCGGGCGGCGTCGAGATCCTCCTCCTCGACGCGGACGCCGAAGGCGTCCTCGATGCGGATGGCGATGTCGATCCGGGAGACGGAGTCGATGTGGAGGTCGTCGGCCAGGTCGCTGTCCGCGCTGATCTCCTCGACGTCGACACCGGTCGCGTCCTCGATGATCATCGAGATCCGCGTCAGCGGGTCGACCGACGAATTGCGTGCGTTTCGGGAGGGACGCGTCCCCTTGGCGGCCCCGGCGCCGGTGCCGACGGGGTCACCGCCGAGCTTTCCGGCGAGCTTGTCTCGGGCATCCGGTGAGATCTCCACGGACATCGACCTTTCTGGGTTCTGTGGTCCCGCAACTGTCGGGGACCACATTACCAACCGTCGCCGCGGCGTCGGTGCTACGCCTTCGTCGGGTCGGTGAGGTTCAGCTCGTCGGCGGCGTCACTGACGTCGTCCCAGCTGAACTTCCCCTCGCGGGCCAGTGCGGACAGCACCGCCACGACGATGGACTCCGCGTCGGAGTTGAAGAACCGGCGTGCGGCGGCCCGGGTGTCGGCGAAACCGAAGCCGTCGCAGCCCAGGGTCGAGTAGTCGCCGGGGACGTACGCCCGGATCTGCTCCGGCAGGTCGGTGGCGAAGTCGGACACGCCGATGAACGGGCCGGAGGCCTTCTCCAGCACCTGGGTGACGTAGGGCGTCGCCGAATCGGCGCTCGGGTGCCGCAGGGCGTCGCGGGACAGCGCCGCGCCCTCGCGTGCCAGCTCGGTCCACGACGTCACCGAGTACAGGGAGACGTTGACGTCGTACTTCTCCCGCAGCATCTCCTTGGCGCGGATGGCTTCGGTGACACCGACACCGGAGGCCAGGATGTTGGCCTGCAGCTCCGTCTCCGGGGCGGGCCCGGCGTCACCGGTGGAGTTCGCGCCGGTGCCGATCAGCCGGTCGGCGGGGGAGTAGAGGTAGATGCCCTTGAGCAGGCCCTCGACATCCAGGTCGGCCGGCGCCGCCGGCTGGTGGACCGGCTCGTTGTAGGCGGTGAGGTAGTAGATGACGTTCTCACCCTGGTTGTCCTCGCCGGAGCCGTCACCGTACATGCGCTGGATACCGTCGCGCAGGATGTAGGCGATCTCGTAGCCGAAGGCGGGGTCCCAGGCGACGACCGCCGGGTTGGTGGCGGCGAGCAGCAGGGAGTGGCCGTCCATGTGCTGCAGCCCCTCGCCGGTGAGGGTGGTGCGGCCGGCGGTCGCACCGATGAGGAAGCCGCGGGCCATCTGGTCGGCGGCTGCCCAGATGCCGTCGCCGGTGCGCTGGAAGCCGAACATCGCGTAGAAGATGTACAGCGGGATCATCGGCTCACCGTGGGTGGCGTAGGACGTCGCCGCGGCGGTGAAGGACGCGACGGAACCGGCCTCGTTGATGCCTTCGTGGAGGATCTGGCCGCTGGTGGCCTCCTTATAGGACAGCATCAGGTCGGCGTCGACCGGGGTGTAGTTCTGGCCGTGGTTGTTGTAGATCTTCAGGGTGGGGAACCAGGCGTCCATACCGAAGGTCCGGGCCTCGTCCGGGATGATCGGGACGAGACGCTTCTTGATCTCCGGGTCGCGCATCAGGTCCTTGAGCGCGCGCACCAGCGCCATGGTGGTGGCGACCTCCTGGTTGCCGGACCCCTTCAGCACGCTCTTGGCGACGTCCTTGACCTCGGGCACCTGCAACGGGGTGTACGAGTTGCGGCGCTCGGGCACGGCGCCGCCGAGCTCCTTGCGGCGCTCGAGCATGTACCGCACCTCGGGCGAATCGGGACCGGGGTTGAAGTACGGGGGAAGGTAGGGGTCCTTCTCCAGTTCCTCGTCGGAGATCGGGATCTCCTGCTTGTCGCGGAACTGCTTGAGGTCCTCCAGCGCCAGCTTCTTCATCTGGTGGGTGGCGTTGCGTCCCTCGAAGTTGTGGCCCAGGCCGTATCCCTTGATGGTGTGGGCGAGGATGACGGTCGGCTGGTCCTTGGTCTCCAGGGCACGCTTGTAGGCCGCGTAGATCTTGCGGTAGTCGTGACCGCCGCGACGCAGGGCGAAGATCTCCTCGTCGGTCATGTCCTCGACGAGCTTGGCGGTCTCCGGGTTCTTCTCGAAGAAGTACTTGCGGACGTACGCGCCGTCCTTGGCCTTGAAGGTCTGGTAGTCGCCGTCCGGGGTGGTGTTCATGACGTCGACCAGGTCGCCGTCCTTGTCCTTGGCCAGCAGGTCGTCCCACTCGCGGGCCCACACGACCTTGATGACGTTCCAGCCTGCGCCGCGGAAGAAGCTCTCCAGTTCCTGGATGATCTTGGTGTTGCCGCGGACCGGGCCGTCGAGACGCTGCAGGTTGCAGTTGACCACGAAGGTCAGGTTGTCCAGGTTGTAGAGCGCGGCCTGCTGGATGAGACCGCGGGACTCCGGCTCGTCCATCTCGCCGTCGCCGAGGAACGCCCAGGTGTGCTGGTCGGAGGTGTCCTTGATGCCACGGTCGTGCAGGTAGCGGTCGAAGCGCGCCTGGTAGATCGCGTTCATCGGGCCGAGGCCCATCGAGACGGTCGGGAACTCCCAGAACTCGGGCATGCCGTGCGGGTGCGGGTAGCTGGGCATGCCCTTGCCGGGCTTGCTCTTCTCCTGGCGGAAGGCGTCCATCTCCTCCTCGGAGAGCCGTCCCTCGAGGAAGGCGCGGGCGTAGACGCCGGGGGAGGCGTGTCCCTGGAAGAAGACGTGGTCGCCGCCACCGGGGTGGTCCTTGCCACGGAAGAAGTGGTTGAAACCGACTTCGTAGAGTGCGGCGGCCGAGGCGTAGGACGAGATGTGTCCGCCGACGCCGATCCCGGGACGCTGGGCACGGTGGACCATCACCGCGGCATTCCACCGGATCCAGCGACGGTAGCGCTTCTCCATGTCCTCGTCACCGGGGAACTCCGGCTCCATGGTGGTGGGGATGGTGTTGACGTAGTCGGTCGAGAGCAGCGGCGGCATCGGGACACGCTTGGCGGACGCACGTTCCAGCAGGCGCAGCATCAGGTACCGGGCCCGGTCGGGGCCTGCGTTGCCGAGGAGGCCGTCAAGGGAATCCATCCACTCCCTGGTCTCCTCGGGGTCGGAGTCGCGGAGATACGACGCGACGCCGTCGCGGATGCTGCTGAAATTGCTGTCCGACGGGTCGGACTTGGGTGCCCTGCTGGACGCAGTGGTCATGACGATCCTCCTGGGTACGGGAATAGACGTGCCCCGCAGCCCAGGATTACGGCTGCGGCGCCTGTCGACGGTCTGTCACTGTCCGATACTACGTAAGATGTCGGTGGGGAATTCCAGTGCGATGTCGATGAAGTGGGCTCGCCGTCTAGCCATGACCAGAGACTTCCCCTACTATGCAGGGAGATCGGTGCCTTGAACTGCAGGTGTCGCGTACGACGCGCCAACTGCCGGTCCGGGGCCCCGGACGAATGGTGAAATATGCCACTCGGAAGTTCTACGCGACGCCCCCTCACAGAGGGCGTAACAAGTAATGGCACCAGACATATCAGAGGAAAGGTCAGGGAACCGCAAGTGGGAGACGCCTCCGGCGCAGCAGTGCACGAAGGACAGGACTGGGCAGAGATGTTGGATGTGACCAACGGCCAGATCGTGCAGGAGCTCGGTTGGGACGAAGACGCCGACAGCTCGATCAGCGAAGGTCTCGAAGAGGTCATCGGTGACGCTCTTCTGGACGAAGAGACCGACGAGATGGTCGACGTCGTCCTCCTGTGGTGGCGCCACGACGACGGTGACCTTGTCGACGGGCTCGTCGACGCGACCAGGAACCTCGGCGACGCCGGACGTATCTGGCTGCTGACCCCGGCAGCGGGTACCCCCGGGACCGTCGACCCCGGTGAGATCGCTGAATCCGCGCAGGTCGCAGGCCTGGTGCAGACGACGTCGACGCGGCTCGGCAGCTGGCAGGGGGCCTGTCTGGTACCCGGCGGAACGAAGCGCTAGAGTTCTAGGGGTTCCCGTCGCGCGGCTGCACGCCGACTGCATGGGGATGACGCGCATTTAGCTCAGCTGGAAGAGCAGCTGGTTTACACCCAGCAGGTCGGCGGTTCGAACCCGTCAGTGCGCACCACTACTGACCAGGCAACGAGATGATGTTGGGTCCCTGGTCCCTGCGGGAGACGACCTCCGTGATCACGCCGTAGTCGGTCGCGGTAAGTCGACCGAGAACTACGCGTCGCGCCGCTCTGACCCCGGTGGGCGGCGGACTACACCACCGGCGCTACTCCGGACGTGCAGTGCTGCCAGACGTTAGCCATGGAGCGGATATCCAGGTCAAGAGTTCGGCAGAGGCGCACCACGGTGCCGAAGGCGGGAGAGGGTAGTCTCCCGGTCTCGATCTTGCGAAGTGTCTCAGCAGAGATGCCGGCTTCGCCTGCAACCCCGGTGAGTGTCCGGTCGGCGCGGTGCCGGGCATCCCGCAGGATTTGGCCGATGCGTTGTCCTGCTTCGATCTCTGATGCGGTGAGTGGACTTCTGACCACGGTTGCTCCTTTTCGTCTGCCGGTATTATTGTACCGTTCATGGTGGAAATCAAGACTGCGGCAGAGATCGCGAAAATGCGGGAAGCCGGGCGCATGGTCGCCACGATCCTCAATGACCTCAGTGGCATGGTGGCGCCTGGCGTCAACCTCATGGATCTGGAGTACCGTTGCCGTGAGTTGATCAGGGATGCCGGTGCGGAGTCCTGTTACTGGGACTATGACCCTGACTTTGGAAACGGCCCATTTCGCAACACAGTCTGCCTCTCGCTCAATGACGGTGCCCTCCACGGACTGCCACACTCCACTGTTCTCGTAGACGGGGATCTCCTGAGTATTGACCTTGCTCTCAGCCTCGATGGTTGGTGCGGCTACAGTGCTGTCTCCGTCATTGCCGGCGTGCCCCGTGAGGAGGATGTACGGCTGATTGAGGCGACCCGGGTTGCCTTGGATGCCGGTATCGCCGCCGCGAAGGTCGGAAACCGTCTCGGCGACATCTCTCACGCCATCGCTACGGTCGCGAAGGACTACGACATCCGTCCGAACGCCGACTACGGTGGCCATGATATTGGACGGCACATGCACGGTGACCTGGTTATTCCGAACGTGGGTAAGGCGCACCGTGGCTTGAAGCTGGAGGAGGGGATGACGTTCGCCATCGAACCGTGGTTCGCTGGCACGAGCCGGGTGGATGTCGGCGACGACGGGTGGACTGTTGTTACCGTTGATGGGTCACGTGCAGCACACTCCGAGCACACGGTGGTCATCCGGCCCGGCGGTGGGGAGATTCTGACGGCGTTCTGAACGCTAGACACTGCTCCGTTCCGGCCTCTTTTGCCTGCACAGTCAGGTTGCTGGGAGTGTCTCCGCAGGTGTGGCGGATACCGGGGTGTCCCTCGCCGGTCATGGCGGTGTTCCCGACATGACCGGTGCAAATCGGGAGATCCTTGTCGCCGGTGATGAGTGGACCCTCGTCGCTGACGTCGCGTCGAATGACGCCGACGGCTGTGGTCGTGCTCGGAGGCTGGTTCGGCATTCGGCGTCGGGGCGGCCAGCGGTAGGTGCGGGCAGGAGTTTCTGTCGACTGTCCCGGGGGGTACCTACGGTACTAGACTCGGAAAGGTGTCTGAGTCAGTTCCTGAGCGTGGGTCCGCCTCCTTGTCCGGTCGTTCTCCGTCTGCCGGGGAAGTTCAGCGACGTCGGACCGGTTGGCGGTCGTTCCTCACCCCGGGGTGGGTCATCACCGCCGTGGTGGCGGTGTTGTTCGCCTACGTCGCGTTCACGGTCCTGGCGCCGTGGCAGCTGGGGAAGAACCGCGACACCCACGAGTTCAACGACCGGCTCCGGGCAGGGTTGGAGGCAGACCCGGTGCCGGCGGCGGAGGTGCTGCCGGGGGACGGCGCCAGTGCCGGGGAGAAGAGCGAGTGGACCCGCGTGGAGCTGCAGGGTCGCTTCCTCGCGGACGACGAGGTGCTGTTGCGGAACCGGCCGGTCGACGGGCAGCCGGCCTATCACGCGCTGACCCCGTTCCGTCTCGACGACGGGCTGACGGTGCTGGTCAACCGCGGTTGGGCGCACCCGGTGGACGGGACGGCGGCACCGAGTATCCCCGCGGCGGTGTCGACGCCGGTGACGGTGACCGGTTTCGTCCGGATGTCGGAGGCGCCGCCGAACAACCCGCCGATGACCGCGGACGGCAGGCTTCAGGTCTACAGCATGAACACCGCGATGGTCGGGGACGCGGTGGATGTCGACCTGGCCGCCGACTACGTGCAGCTTGACGAGGCGTCGGTGCCGGTGGCGGACCCCGGTGGTGAGTTGTCGGCCCGGGAGTTGCCCAACCTCGATGCGGGTCCCTACCTGTCGTACGGACTCCAGTGGATCGCCTTCGGTGTGATGGTCCCCCTGGGGCTGGCGTACTTCGTGTGGGCGGAGGTGCGGGAGCGCCGTCGGCGTAGGGACGAGGTCGCGGCGACGGGGGCGGGGGAGGTCCACGGCGCTCCGGGAGCGTCGGACGCCACTGATGTGCCGGAGGCTCCGGCGACACGGTCGCGGGCCAGCAAGCTCGAGGACCGTTACGGCGGGACCCGGACCCGTTTCCACGAGAAGCGGAACGCCCGGGACCAGGATCGGTTCTAGTCCGGATTTAGACCGGTTCTAGTTTTATGGTGGAACTTGTACGGTGTTCAAGTTAGGGTGTGTCCATGGACAACATTCTTGCGAAGGCACGTGCCCAGGTCCTCGGTGAAGGGCGCGGTCTCGACTACGACGACCTCACCCGGATCCTCGACCTCCCTGACGACAGCATCCCCGACCTCCTCGCCCTGGCCCACGAGGTCCGCGTGCGCTGGTGCGGTGAAGAGGTCGAGATCGAGGGCATCGTCAGCCTGAAGACCGGGGGCTGTCCGGAGGACTGCCACTTCTGCTCACAGTCGGGGCTCTTCGAGTCCCCGGTGCGCTCCACGAAGCTCGACATCGCGCAGCTCATCGAACAGGCACGCCAGACCGCCAAGACCGGCGCCACCGAATTCTGCATCGTCGCCGCGGTCAAGGGGCCGGACGAGAACCTCATGAACCAGCTCGAGCAGGCGGTCGAGGAGATCTACGCCAATGTCGAGGGGATCGACGTCGCTGTCTCGGTGGGTATCCTCACCCCGGAGCAGGTCGACCGTCTCAAGGCCGTGGGCGTGCACCGCTACAACCACAATCTCGAGACCGCCCGTAGCTACTTCCCGGAGGTCGTGACGACCCACACGTGGGAGGAACGTCGGGAGACGATGATGCTCGTCAAGGACGCCGGTATCGAGGTCTGCTGCGGTGGGATCATCGGGATGGGGGAGTCGGTGGAGCAGCGCGCCGAGTTTGCCGTCCAGCTGGCGGAGCTCGACCCCCACGAGGTTCCGCTGAACTTCCTGGACCCCCGTCCCGGGACCCCGTTCGCCGACATGCCGGTGATGGACGGGAAGGACGCCCTGCGGGCGGTCGGCATGTTCCGCCTGGCGATGCCGGCCACCACGCTGCGCTTCGCCGGTGGCCGGGAGCTCACCCTCGGCGACTTTGGCCTGGAGCAGGGGCTGACCGGCGGTATCAACGGTGTGATCGTGGGTAACTACCTGACCACCCTCGGACGTCCCGCCGAGGACGACCTGGACACGGTCGGACGGCTGAACCTGCCGATCAAGGTGCTGAGCCGCAGTGTCTGACCGCGGTACCGGCCCCTTCGACCCGTACACCGGTGCCGACCTCGGGCGTGGCGAGACCGTCGTGTATTCGCCGGCGCAGAAGGCTGGTCTCGACGTCCCGCGGTACTGTGCGGACTGTGGACGGCGCACCGTCGCCCAGGTCACCCCGCACGGGTGGACGGCGACGTGCTCCCGGCACGGCACCCTGGACTCCACGGAGTTCGATCTGCGCTGACACCGTCCCCCGGGTGTCAGCGCGTCTCAGTGCGTGTCAGCGCCGCTCGGCCACCCGGCTCTGCGCCCAGTCGACCACCCCGGGGATCGCTTCGGCGAGCTGCCGCGAGACCTCGGCGAAGCCGTCCTTGTCGCCGTAGTAGGGGTCCTCGACCTCCTTGTCGCCGGCCGGGCCGAAGCTGCGGAACAGGGCGATCCGGTCCTCTGCGACGCCTTGCTTGACCAGCGCCTTGAGGTGGGCCGCGGTCATGACCAGGAAGAGGTCGGCGTCCCGGTGCTCGGGGCCGAACTGGGCGGCCCGGTGTCCGGACCCGTTGAACCCGTCCCGACGCAGGCGTGACACCGCCCGCGGGTCGGCGGCCTCCCCGACATGCCAGCCGTCGGTGCCGCAGGAGTTCAGGCGGACGTCCTCGTCGATGCCGGCGTCCACCAGAGCCTGCCGCAGCATGATCTCACCCATCGGGGAACGGCAGATGTTCCCGGTGCACACCACACAGATGTGGGGACGTTCATCGGACCAGTCCTCCACCAGCCGGCCGAGCTCGGCGGCGTCGGCCACCGAATAGTCGGCCTTCTTGTGCTCGTCCCGGATGCCGTAGCCCCAGTCGACGAGCGCCGTGCGGATACCGTAGGCGCGTGCACCGTCGACGTCGTGGATCCGGTCGCCGATCATCAGCAGGTTGTCGCGGTGCGACGGACCCCCGTCCGCGGCGGGGGTCACCGGCCCGCCCGGGGCGCCGAGCTGTTCCAGCGCATAGGCGACCACCGCGTCCTTCGCCCGGCGGGTGCCGTCGTCGGAGGCGGTGGCGATGACGTCGAAGTAGTCGTAGAGGTCGAAGTGCTTGAGCAGCCGGGTCGCCGAGCTCAGCGACTTCGACGTCGCGGTGGCGAGGACGTACCCCCGGTCCTTCCATGAGCGCAGCAGGTCCTCGACCCCGGGGAACGGGGCCGCCTCCAGCCAGCCGCCACCGTCGTAGTGTTCGCGGTAGCTGGCCACGGTCGCCTCGAGCGTCTCGCCGTCCAGGCCCAGGCCACGCAGGGTGTCGACCATCGGCGGACCGGCGATCAGGCGGAGCAGGTCCTCCCCGGGGACCGGCACGTCGTTGTCCTCGAGTGCACGAAGGAAACTCGACCGAATGCCGGGGTAGGAGTCGACGAGAGTGCCGTCGACGTCGACAAGGAGAGTCCTGCTGCCGTTAGCTGCTTGCTCATGTGCGTCCGTCACGGTTCCCAGGGTGCCAGAACCGGGCGCCGCAGGCTACGACCGGGGTGGATTACGTTTCGACGTGTCCCCCGCCGTGTCCCCGCCGTGACAGCGCCCCTCGGGCACGTATCGTGGGCGGTGTGAGTACACGAGCACGTGAACAGGCGAGTACAGCGGCAGGTCCCGACGCCACCGTCGCTGACGTCGTGGCGGTCATCGAGCGGGCCTACCCGCCGCAACTGGCGGAGTCGTGGGACGCCTGCGGACTGGTGTGCGGCGACCCGACGGCGCCGGCCCGCCGCGTCATGGTGGCGCTGGACTGCACCGACGCGGTCGTGGAGGAGGCGGTGGCACGCGGCGCCGACGTCCTGCTGGTGCACCATCCGCTGCTGATGCGTGGGGTCACCGGGGTGCCGGCCGACCATCCGAAGGGCAGGATCGTGCACCGGCTGATCCGGGAGGGTATCGCGCTGTACTCGGCGCACACCAGTGCCGACGCGGCCCGGCCCGGGGTCAACGACCGGTTGGCGGAGCTGCTCGGGGTCACTCCGGGGGCACCGCTGGGCCCGTCGTCGCCGGCGGCGGCGACGGCGGTGCGCGCTGCCCGCGGGGAGTCCGGGCCACCGGAGCTCGACCGGTGGGGGTTCACCGTCCCGGAGGCCGACGCGGAGTCGGTGAAGTCCGCGGTCTTCGCCGCCGGTGGCGGGACGGCGGACGACCTGTACACGGAGTGCTCCTTCGACTTCCCGGTGACCGGACAGTTCCGGCCCGGGGCCACGGCCTCGCCGTACACCGGACGCCCGGGGGACCTGGAACGCGTGGCGGAGCGTCGCGTGGAGTTCGTCGCACCGCGGCGGCGTCGTGCGGCGGTGTTGGACGCCCTGCTGTCGGCACACCCCTACGAGGAGCCCGCCTACGACGTCACCGAGACCGTCGGGGTGGCACAGGACCCGGGGCGGGCCTTCGGTATCGGACGGGTCGGCGAGCTGGATACCCCGATGACCCTGCGCGAGTTCACCGCTCGGGTGGCCGAGCGGTTGCCCGCGACCCGGTGGGGTGTGCGGGCCGCCGGCGACCCCGACCGGGTCATCCGCCGGGTGGCGGTGTCGTCCGGGTCAGGCGACAGCTTCCTGGGCACGGTCCAGGGACTTGACGTCGACTGTTTCGTGACCTCCGACCTGCGTCACCACCCGGTCGACGAACATCTGCGTGCCGGCGGGTGCGCGGTCATCGACACGGCCCACTGGGCCAGCGAGTTCCCGTGGTGCTCGCAGGCCGCCGAGATCATCGCCGCGGCGGACCCCCGTCTCACCACGGAGGTCATCGACGTACGCACCGATCCGTGGACCGTCCACGCCCCGTCACCGCAGTCCGGAGGGATTTCCCGTGTCTGAGTTCTTCGCCGCACCGCATCGTCCGACGCGGCCGGTACGTACCGTACTGACCGACCTGGTCAACGTCGACGCCCGGTGGCGCAGCGTCGACGCACAGCTCGCCGAGGTCCGCGAGGGCGAGGAGGTCCGACGCCGTGAGCAGGAGGTCGCTGCGGCACGGCGCGCCCGCGTCGCAGCCGACCAGGCGGTCGCCGAGGACGAGGGACGGCTGCAGCGCATGCAGCAGGACGCGGCGAAGCTCCGGGCCCGTCGGCGCGACGACATCGCCGGCCTCAAGACGGTCGTGGACGTGGAACGACGCCGTGACCTCAGCCACGACCTGGCCGTCGCCGAGCGTCGTCTGGCGGAGGTGGAGCAGGCGATCGAGTCGGAGGAGCGCGCCCGTCGTGCCGCGGCGGACAGTGCCGGCAGTGCCAGCGGTGCCTCGCGGGCGTTGGAGCAGGCGCTCACCGCCCTCGACGACGCACGGCGTCGGCAGGAGTCGCGGGAGCGTGAACTGTCCGGGCAGTGCGACTCCCTGCAGGAGCATTCGACGGCTCTGCGCGCCGACCTCCCGGATCCCGTCCTGCGCCGTTACGAGCGGGCGGAGAAGGAGAACGGCGTCGGAGCGGCTGTCCTGTCGGGCGCGGTGTGCCGGGCCTGTTTCATGGGGCTGGACCGGGCGTCGCTGACGGAGGTCCTGGAGGCACCGGCCGACGCACCGGCGGGCTGCCCGGAGTGCGGCACGATGCTGCTGCCGGGCACGGAGGGCTGACGTGGCGGAGCGTCGGGCCACCCCGGGGTGGATCGGTGACCGGGGCGACCCGGTGCGTATCCTGCTGCTGCGACACGGGCAGACCGCGATGTCGGCGGCCGGGGTGTTCTCCGGGCGCAGCGACCCGGAGCTCACTGACCTGGGCCACGAGCAGGCTCGGCGGGCGGCGGCCTACCTTGCGTCCCGGCAGGACGCGGGGGAGGGGATCGGACGGATCATCAGCTCGCCGTTGACCCGGACCCGGCAGACCGCGGAGGCGGCCGCGGGGTCGTTGGGACTGGACGTCGACACCGACGAGAACCTCATCGAGACCGACTTCGGCCGGTGGGAGGGGCTGACCTTCGACGAGGTGCACCGCCGGTGGCCCGAGGAGCATGCGGCCTGGGTCGGTGACACCACCGTGCCCACCCTCGGCGGCGAGAGCATGAGCCAGGTGGAGGACCGGTGCAGTGCCCTGGTCGAGGACCTCGCGGGGGCGGGCACCGTCCTGGTGGTCAGTCACGTGTCGCCGATCAAGGCGATCCTGCGCGCGGCGCTGCAGGTCCCCTCGGCGATGTACTCCACCCTGCACCTGGACCTGGCCGGTCTGTCGGTCGTGGAGTTCTACCCGGGCCATTCGATGGTGCGTGAGGTCAACGACACCCACTACCTGAGGTGACGGTCCCGGTCCCGCCCGACGGCATGGACAGGTGCTAGAGTTGGAGCCGTCGAGAGGGCCGGGTGATCGCGGTGCCGGGGACCACGTCTGCACCTGTGCCGGCGTCCGCCCGGCGTCGAGGAAAGTCCGGACTCCACAGAGCACGGTGGTTGTTAACGGCAACCCGGGGTGACCCGCGGGCTAGTGCCACAGAAAACAGACCGCCCCGGTGGCCCGGATTCGTCCGGGGCACCGGGGTAAGGGTGAAACGGTGCGGTAAGAGCGCACCAGTGTGCCGGGTGACCGGCGCAGCTTGGTAAACCCCACCGGGAGCAAGGTCAAGTGGCCGCGACCGTTCCTCCTCGCGAGGACCACGGTGCGGCCGTGCCCCGTCGGTTGCTCGCCGGCCAAGGGGCAGGTAGACCGCTTGAGGCAGTCGGCGACGGCTGACCCAGATGGATGATCGCCATCGCGTGCGGGGTCGTGCCGTGCACACCCGCGGCGCGGAACAGAATCCGGCTCACAGGCCCTCTCGGCACCCCTGTACCCCCGCGGTCCGGAGGTCCGGCCTTTAGGCCCCGGCGGTACTATACTCGGGAGCCATGAGCGAACAAGAGTGGTACTTCGACACCGCAAGCGGAGAGGTCACCCAGGGGAAGACCTCTGGATGGGACAACCGGATGGGCCCGTACGCGTCCCGTGAGGAGGCGGCACACGCCCTGGAGATCGCCAGGGAACGGACGAAGGCCGCCGAGGAGTGGGACGAGGACTGACCGCCTGACAGTCTGACCGCCTGGCAGCCTAGAAGCAGTGCTCCTCCGCGGGGAAGTTCCCTTCGGCGACTTCACGCTTGTAGGACGCCGCGGCGGCGGTGAGATCGGCCCCGACCTGGGCCCACTGCTTGGCGAACTTCGGGCGGTGCCCGTCGGCCGGCAGGGCGGCGATGTCGTGCCAGACCAGCACCTGTGCGTCGGTGTGCGGGCCGGCGCCGATACCGACCGTGGGGATGTCGACGGCCTCGGTGGCCTGCGCCGCGACATCGGCCGGGACCATCTCCAGGACCACGAAGTCCGCACCGGCGTCCGCCACCGCCCGGGTGTCGGCGAGTAGCTGCTCGGCCCCTTCACCACGGCCCTGGACCTTGAACCCCGACAGGGCGTTGACCGACTGCGGGGTGAAACCGATGTGCGCGCACACGGGGATGCCGGCGGCCACCAGGGCCCGGATCCGCGGTGCCATACGCACACCGCCCTCGATCTTGACCATCGCGGCGCCGGAGCGGCGCATCATCTCCGCGGCAGACCGCACGGCCTGCTCGTCGGAGGCTTCATAGGTGCCGAAGGGGAGGTCGGCGATCACCAGTGCGTTGCCGGCACCGCGGACGACGGCGGCGGCGATGTAGATCATCTCGTCCAGGCTGATCTGCTGGGTCTGGGGGTAGCCGAAGACCACGTTCGCGGCGGAATCGCCGACCAGGAGGCACTCGACACCGGCCGCGGAGAACGCGCGTGCCGTGGAGTAGTCGTAGGCGGTGAGCATCGCCCACTTCTGGTCGGTCCCCTTGCGCTTTCGCAGGTCGCCGATGCGAACCTGGCGCGTGGGGGCGAGGTATCCGGTGCTCTCAGTCTTGTCAGCCATGTCACGACATTGTGCCACGTCAGACGTCCAGGTGTTAACGATGTGTAACAACCGGTCCACCGGGCCCGGAAAAAGGGGCTGCCGGTCGGGGCGGGAGTTACGATGGTGCCCATGAGTCGCCAACAGGAATACGTCCTCCGCACCCTCGAGGAGCGGGACATCCGCTTCGTCCGTCTGTGGTTCACGGACGTCCAGGGCTACCTGAAGTCGGTCGCCGTCGCCCCTGCGGAGCTGGAGGGCGCCTTCGCCGAAGGCATCGGTTTCGACGGTTCCTCCATCGAGGGCTTCTCGCGGGTGGTGGAGTCGGACACGATCGCCAAGCCGGACCCGTCCACCTTCCAGATCCTGCCGCTGGACACCGCCGGTGGTGACAACCAGGTGCTCACCGCCCGGATGTTCTGTGACATCGCCATGCCCGACGGTGAGCCGAGCTGGGCCGACCCGCGCCAGGTGCTGCGGCGGCAGCTCAACCGGGCCGCCGACGAGGGGTTCTCCTGCTACGTCCACCCCGAGATCGAGTTCTTCCTGCTCAAGAACGGCGACGGTCCGGACGGCCGTCCGGTACCGGCGGACACCGGCGGGTACTTCGACCAGGCGGTCACCGACGCCGCACCGTTGTTCCGTCAGGACGCGATCTCGGCGCTGGAGTCGATGGGTATCTCCGTGGAGTTCTCCCACCATGAGGCAGGCCCGGGCCAGCAGGAGATCGACCTGAGGTTCGCCGACGCCCTGTCGATGGCGGACAACGTGATGAGCTTCCGGTACATGATCAAGCAGGTCGCCACCCGCAACAACGTGCGGGCCACGTTCATGCCGAAGCCCTTCGACAAGTACCCCGGGTCGGCGATGCACACCCACATGTCGTTGTTCGAGGGCGAGAACAACGCCTTCCACGACCCGGACGACCAGTTCTACCTGTCGGCGACGGCCAAGTCGTTCATCGCGGGGATCCTGGAGCACGCCCCGGAGATCTCGGCGGTGACCAACCAGTGGGTGAACTCCTACAAGCGCCTGACCAGTGGGGCAGAAGCACCGACGGCGGCGACGTGGGGTGCCTCGAACCGGTCGGCGATGATCCGTGTTCCGATGTACACGGTGCACAAGCCGTCGTCGCGTCGGGTGGAGATACGGACCCCGGACTCCGGGTCGAACCCCTACCTGACCTACGCGGTGCTGCTCGCCGCGGGGCTCAAGGGGATCCGCGACGGTTATGAGCTGCACCCGCCGGTGGAGGAGGACGTCGCCGGTATGACGCGCCGGGAGCGCATGGCGATGGGGTACAAGGACCTGCCCACCGACCTGGACCTCGCGTTGCGTGAGATGGAGAAGTCCGAGCTCGTGGCCGATGCTCTCGGGGAGCATGTCTTCGAGTACTTCCTGCGCAACAAGTGGCAGGAATGGAAGTCCTACCAGGCGCAGGTCACGCCCTGGGAGCTGGCGCACAACCTCGAGTTCTAGACCTGTTCGGGACGGGAAATCGTTCTGACCAGTGGGTTCTCTGTCGATTCGAGTGGGGAAGCCTACTGGGGGAGACACACACTGGCGGCCGTACTCCTGTGGAAGCGCGCCGGGGTCGGCGCGTAAGGATGCCCCCAGTCCACCACCCTGAGGCCGTAGCTCGACCCGCCGGATAGTCGCCTGGGGCGGAGGTGGGGCGCTTGACTTTCTCCGGTCAACCATCCCGGGCCGTGCTGAATATTCCGCAGGTCGGCCGTGGAACATACCGGAGATGCAGGGCCCCGGCTCAGCATGACGGCACAGTCTGCGGACGGTCCGCGGGGGAAGGATAAGAGGGGTTCAGTGGCCCGCAGCAAAGAGAGGTACCAGCGGCTAGTCCGGGGTTACGGCCTGATATACCGGCCGAGCATGGACCCGGTCCTCTTTGTAGCCCTTGCTCCCGTAGGATTCGTCGTCAACGTCATCAGTAGCGGAGGCTGGGGTTTCTTGCCGTTGTTGCCGGTCTTCATCGTCATCATCCGCGATGCGAACCGCTCGCAGAACGATATTATGGCGCTTAACCTGCACCTACGAGGTCCGGGCGCGCTTGACGATCTGAACATTGAAGACCTCCAGTGGCTGCACACGCGCGCTCGCCGGCGCTTTGTGGGCGTGTTTGCGCTCAGTCTCGCAGCGATGCTCATGATGATCCTCCCCCTAGTGCCCGTCGCCGTGGGGTGGTGAGCACCCGCCCCGCCGCCCCTGTGCGCGGTACTCTGTACCCGAAGCTCCGACAGTTGCGGGGGAATCAGTCATGTCCATGAATCGCTACGTCAGGGATACGGTCGCCGCGATGGCGGCCACCGCAAGGGCTGCGCCGACTATGCGGCCAGCCCATGAGCCGGACCAATTTCCGACAAATATGCCGGCAGCCAGGGTGGCACACGCGATCGCGGCGAGGGCGATGTTTCCTGTTCCCGTGACGATGCAATACGCGAAGTAGAAGCCGCCGGTAACGGAAGCCACAGACAGCGGCTCTACGACATCGTGTTTCTTCTCGTCGGACATGCACTCAGATTACTTAACGGAGATGACGCGTAAACATTGTTCAGGTGTCCCGACGGGACGACGGCCATCAGGCGCGCCCATCGAGGTCGTGACACTGTGTCGCGGCCACCTGGAGAGCACTCGTGCGATCACCTTCGCCACGCTCGACCGGACGCAGGACGAACATGCCGCTGTCGAACCCGCACGGTGGGCCTGGGTGACGCCGGGTGAGCGCCGTGACGTATGCGTCACGTGCGTCACGATCGAGCGGGCCCTCCGTTGGTCGCGGCCCCGGCAATGGCCGGGCACGCGGCCGTCGATCCACTACGATGGGTCGGAGTCCAGTGCTTCTGCCACGATGCCCCAGCCCAGGAGATGAGTCCCCGGTGTATCAACCGCGAACCGCCCGTCGTCGAGTCCCGTCCCCGGTGTCGTTGGGCCTGACCAGGCCTTCGGCGGGGGAGGACCTCGCCAGGCTCGGCTGGGACGACGAGGGTCACCGGGACGTCCTCGCCGTGCTGGCGTCCACGGGTGACCCGGACCGGGCGTTGAACGCCGTGGTCCGCCTGGTGGAGGCCCTCGACCGGGAGGCCGACGGCGACACGTCCACGGCCGCGTTGCTGGCGACGATCGACTCGGACCCGGTGTTCCGGGTGCGGCTGCTCGCCCTGCTCGGCGGCTCGACCCTGCTGGGCGACCATGTCGTCGCCAACCCGGGGATCTGGCCCGAACTCGCCGGCGAGCTGCCGAGCAGGGGGGAGATCATGGAGGCGCTCACCGCCGCGGTGGGTGCCGAGCAGGTGGAGGGCCACGAGGAGGACTCCCTGTTCTTCCGGGCCACGGTGACCGGTGTGGACGCTGACCGGGCGATGCGTACCGCCTACCGGACGATCCTCGCCCGGATCGCCGCCATCGACCTGGCGGACACCTTCGGTGGACGGACGCCGGCGCCGGATGCGGAGCCACTGGAGTTCGAGGTCCTCACCGCACGCCTGGCGGACGCGGCGGACGCTGCGCTCACCGCGGCGCTGGCGGTGGCGGTGGCCACGGTGTACCCGTCCGGGCCCGTGCCGGCGAAACTGTCGGTCGTGGCGATGGGGAAATGCGGCGCCCGGGAACTCAACTACATCTCGGACGTGGACGTCATCCTCGTCGCCGAGCCGGCCGACGCCCAGACCACGCGGTTGGCCGGCGAGTTCATCAACATCGGGTGCCGGGTGTTCTTCGAGGTCGACGCGGCGCTGCGTCCCGAGGGCCGGCACGGCGCGCTGGTGCGGACGTTGGAGTCGCACCTGACCTACTACCGTCGGTGGGCGTCGACGTGGGAGTTCCAGGCGCTGCTCAAGGCCCGTCCGATGACCGGGGACCTGGAACTGGGCCGTGAGTACGTCGCCCAACTCGCCCCGATGGTGTGGAGCGCCGCGGAACGGGAGGACTTCGTCGCGGACGTGCAGGCGATGCGGCGTCGGGTGATCGACAATGTCCCCGACCACCTGATCCCGCGGGAGCTGAAGCTGGGCCCCGGTGGGCTGCGTGACGTGGAGTTCGCCATCCAGCTGCTCCAGATGGTGCACGGCCGGGTCGACGAGTCGTTGCGCGTCCGTTCCACCGTCCAGGCGCTCAACGCGCTGGTCGACGGCGGTTACGTCGGTCGCGAGGACGGTCAGATCCTGATCGCCTGCTACGAGTACATGCGGCTGCTGGAGCACCGGCTGCAGCTGGAGCACCTGCGCCGCACCCACGCGCTGCCCGAGGAGGACGACGAGGCCGGGCGTCTCCGCCTGGCGCGCACCGCAGGGGTGCGTGGGGAAGGGCAGGAGGGGGCGGACGCAGCCCTGTCGGCGAAGGTGCGCCGTGTCAGCAACCAGATCCGGCAGCTGCACAACAAGTTGTTCTACCGCCCGCTGCTGTCGTCGGTGGTCACCATGCCGGTCGATGCGCTGCGTCTCACCCCCGAGGCGGCGGAGCGTCAGCTGGCGGCGTTGGGCTACCTGCACCCGTCGCGGGCGATGGACCACCTGTCGGCGCTGGTCTCGGGCACGACGCGCAAGGACCGTATCCAGGCGATGATCCTCCCGTCGTTGATGGAGTGGTTGTCGGACACCGTCGACCCCGATGCGGGGCTGCTGGCGTACCGCAAGTTGTCCGAGGCGGCGTTCGACCGTTCCTGGTTCCTCAGGTTGCTGCGCGACGAGAACATCGTGGGCAAACGCCTGATGCGTATCCTCGGGACCTCGCCGTACACCGCGAACCTGTTCATCGCGTCGCCGGAGGCGGTGCGCATGCTCTCCGACGGGGCCAACGGTCCGAAGCTGCTGGAGGACGACGCGTCGGTGCGCAGCCACTCCCTCGTCGCCGCGGCAGGGCGCCACCGGGACCCCGACGCAGCGATCGCCGTCGCCCGGTCGCTGCGTCGGACGGAACTGGCGAAGATCGCCTCGGCGGACCTGCTCGGGCTCATCGACACCCAGGAGGTGTGCCGGTCACTGTCGTTGATCTGGAACGCGGTGCTGGAGGCCGCGCTGCGTGCGGAGGTCCGCGCGTGGGAGGACGAACACCACCGCAACGCCCCCGCCCTGATCAGCGTGATCGGCATGGGTCGGCTCGGGGGCGCGGAGCTGAGCTACGGCTCCGACGCGGACGTGATGTTCGTCTGCGAACCCGTCCCGGAGGAGATGGACCGTGCGGACGCCGTGGACGAGGACGGCGACGGTGAACCCGGCACCGACCAGGATGCGGTGACCTGGGCCAGCGGCATCGCCAAGCGGCTGCGGACCCGGCTGTCACGCCCGTCGCAGGACCCTCCGCTGGAGGTGGACCTGAATCTGCGTCCCGAGGGGCGCAGCGGTCCGACGGTGCGGACGCTGGAGTCCTACCGCGCCTACTACGAGCGGTGGGGCGAGATCTGGGAGTACCAGGCGCTGCTGCGGGCGACGTGGATCGCCGGGGACAAGGACCTCGGGATCCGTTTCCTGCGCACCATCGACGAATTCCGCTATCCCGAGGGCGGTGTCGATCGGGCGACCGTCCAGCAGGTGCGGCGCATGAAGGCACGCGTCGACGGCGAACGCCTGCCGCGCGGTGCGGACCGCTACACCCACACCAAGCTCGGTCGCGGCGGCCTCACCGACATCGAGTGGACCGTCCAGCTGCTCACGATGCAGAACTGCCACCGGATCGCCGACCTGCACAACACCTCCACACTGCAGGTCCTCGAGGAGATCCGGGTCGCCGGGCTGTTGTCCGAGGCGGACGTCGACACGCTCCGGGAGGCATGGATCGTGGCCACCCGTGCGCGCAACGCGATCATCCTCGCCGACGCGAAACGTCGCGACCAGCTTCCGGCCCCGGGGCCACAGCTGGTCCACATCGCGGCGGCGGCGAACTGGGATCCCGAGGACTCGCAGGGCTTCCTCGACGACTACCTGAAGAGCACCCGGCGCGCGCGACGGGTGGTCGACAGGGTGTTCTGGGGTGAGGAGGTCACCGACGCGGAGTTCGGCGACTGACGCCGACGGCGGGTACGGTCGGCCATACGCTGGCCCACTCAGATCGATTAGGGTAGGCTCACGACATATGCGCCTGAGTGGATGGCGGTGACCCTGGACCCGAGGACGGTGAATGACGTGCAGCAGTTTTCCAACGCCAACGCCAACGCCGGCACCTGTGCCGGCGACCGGTCCGCGCTCGACGAGGCACACGTCGCCGGTGTCCTGGAGGCGGCCGGCGACTCCGCCCTGGACTGCGTCCGTCGCTCGACGGTCTTCCGGCGGATGGGGGACGGCACACTGCCGTTCGCCGGGCGGGCGGCCTATCTCGAACAGCACTGGGAGGGCCTGCGGATCCTGCGCTCGGCCCTGTCGGAGATGTCGGCGGCGTCGGCCACCTCGGCCCCCGTGCCGGTGGTGACCCTGTGCTCGGCACTGTCGGCCGCCACGGACCAGTTCTCCAGGGCGCTCGACCGGGCCCACGCGACCGCCCGGTGGCGGGACCGGCACGTGACCATGCCCTCGATGCTCCAGTTCCGCCGGCACATCGGCGAGCTCCAGGAGGACGGGGACGGCGGTAATGTCGTCGCGCTGGTCGCGCACGCCTACCTGCGGCTGTACGTGTGCCGTGCCTGCCCGGAGCCCGGGGTGACCGGCCGGGACCCGCGGATGCTGCAGGACGCGGTGCTCGCCGTCGTGCGCGACGAGGAGGCCCTCGAGCAGTTGTCCGAGGAACTCAGCGTGGCGCTGCTGTTGATGATGCAGCACGGCGCGGACGTCTGCCGTGGCTACCCGGAGCGCGACGCCGACAGCGGCTGTGCGGTGACGGTGTCGACGATCCGCCGCGCGCTCCGGTGAGCGGCGGCACGGTGCGGGTCAGCGCGGTCGCCTTCCTCCGGGACGCGCCCGGGGCCGCGGGCGGCTGCGAGGTACTGACCGTCCGCAAGCACGGCACCCGGCTCCACCAGTACCCCGGTGGGAAACCTGAGCCGGGCGAGACCGCCCGTGACGCCGCGGTGCGTGAAGTCGCCGAGGAGACCGGGGTCCACGTCCCCGCGGACGCGCTCGAGGCCCTCGGCACGTTCACCGCGCCGGCGGCCAACGAGGCGGGGTTGTCGGTGACGGCGGACCTCTTCCTCTACACCGGCGACACCGGGGGAGCGGGGGTCACCCCGGTCGTCGCCGCCGAGATCGCCGACGCCCGGTGGCTCCCGCTCGGTACCGCCGACCACACCCCTGACGACCCGGCGTACCCGCTGGCGCCGCTGATGTTCACCACGTTCCCCAGGCTGGTCGACGCGACGGGCTTCACCAAGCACAATCCGGGGCGGCCGGGGGCGTGGGAGCACACCTGCCTCGACTGGCTGGAGGAGGCCACCGCCCAGGGTGGTGTGGCGGTCGCCGGAGTCCGCTCCCCGGAGACTCCCACCGAACAGGCCGGTGACCTGGTCCTGCGGCGGGTGGTCCCCGTCCCGCCGGACGAGTCGGCCGCCGAGGACTTCGGCCGCCGCCTCGCCGTCACCCACTCCTGCGGTGCCGCGGCATTCGGTGCCGGGCCCCGCGGCTGGGCCGGGGCGGGCTACCAGGGCCCGAACGACCGGTTGCTGGACCTGCCGCTGGCCTCGCACCGCACCTGGGGCTCCTACTACGCCGAGGTGGTGCTCGCGCCGCTGGAACGCCGGGTCACCGGAGGCGTCCCGGGGACCGGCCGGTTGCTCGCCCGTCTCGTCGCCGGCGACTTCGACGACGGGCGCCCGCCGGCGCGGCTGCACGGGGACCTGTGGTCCGGCAACGTGATGTGGTCGGCCCAGGGGGCGGTGCTGGTCGACCCGTCGGCCCACGGCGGGCACGGGCTCACCGACCTGGGTTTCCTCACCATGTTCGGCGCCCCGCACCTCGAGCGGATCCTCGACTCCTACGCGGAGGCGGCGGAGCTGCCGCCCGGCTGGCGTGAACTGCTGCCGCTGCACCGGCTGCACGTGCTGTTCCTCCACGCCGCCGTGTTCGGTGGCGGCTACGTCGACGAGGCCCGCTCCGCCGTCCGGCAGGTCCTGGCGCTCTGACGCGGGGTACCCCTGTGCGACACTGGGGTCATGGTCGACCCCACCCCCGGCACACCGCCTGTCCTGCCCGACTCGATGCACCCGGTGTGCGGACGCTACGTCCCCGCCCGGTTCGTCTCCGACCTGCCGTGGACGGTCATCGCCGTGGTGGCCGCGGCCGTCGGCGCCCTGGTCACCTCCGGCACGGTGTCGACGGTGCTGTGGGCGGTGGCCGCGGTGCTGGTGGTCGTGCTCGTCTGGCAGCTTTGGCTCATCCCTGCCCAGGCGTCGCGGAAACGGTGGCTGGAGACAGGTGACGAACTGCTGATCACCAAGGGACGCCTGTGGCGGACGTTCACCGTCGTTCCCTACGGCCGCATCCAGTACGTCGACGTTACCTCCGGGCCGGTGGAACGGGCGTTCGGGCTCAAACGGGTGAAGCTCCACACCGCGTCCTCGACGAGTGACTCCACGGTGGTGGGGTTGGACGCCGCCGACGCCGACGCATTGCGGGACCGGCTCGCCGTCGCCGCGCGCGAGAGGATGAGCGGGCTGTGAGCGACACAGGGGCGGACACAGGGGCCGACACAGGGGCCGACACAGGGGCCGACGGCGCCTGGAGGCGCGTCCACCCGCTGAGCCCCCTGCTCCGGATGTGGGCCGTCCTCGTCGGTCTCGTCGCCATCCTCGCCGCCCAACAGGTCGAGACGTTACGGCTCCTGTGGGACCTGCTGGACGACTCACCGTTGCCGACGGCGCTTGTCGTGGTGGCGGTGCTGGTGGCCGTCCCCGTCGTGTTCCTCCTCGGGTGGGTCGTCTCCCTGCCCTGGTGGCGGGCCACGGGCTACCGGGTCGACGGTGAGGAGATCGCGGTACGCCGCGGGGTGGTATCGAGGCAGTTGCGCACGGCGCGGTTCGACCGCGTGCAGACCGTCGACCTGGTGGAGCCGTTGGCGCCGCGGCTCTTCCGCCTCGCCGGCGTCCGCGTGGAGACCGCCGGCGGGTCGGGCAGCTCCGTGGCGGTGGAGTACCTACGGCGCCGGGACGCCGAGGACCTCCGGGCCCACCTGCTGGGCATGGTCCACGGTGTGCCCGGCGACGCCGACGACCCGGGACCCACCCGGTGCCCGGCACCGGACGAAGCCGCCCACACCGACACGCGCCGGGTGGTCCCGACCATCCCCGTCACCCGCTCCCTGGTGGCGGCCGCGCTGTCCGGGGCCACCGTACTGGCGGTGGCGGGTGCCGTCATCGCCCTCGCCACCCCTGCGGGACCGGCGGTCCTGGTGCCGATCCTGCTCGGCGCGGTGCCGTGGGCCTGGGGTGTGCTGAACACCAGCTGGCGGTTCACCGCCACCCTCGACGGGGACGTCCTGGGCATCACCTTCGGCCTGACCGAACGTCGACGCCAGTCGGTGCCGTTGGCCCGTATCCACGCCGTCGAGGTGTCCCAGCCGGTCGTGTGGCGGATCCTGGGATGGTGGCGGGTCCGCGTGGACGTGGCCGGCTACGGTGCGGAGTCGAGGTCCGGGTCCGGGGGATCGACGACCACCGTCCTGCCGGTCGGTGACCTGTCGCTGGCGCTCCACGTCCTCGAGGTGCTTTCCCCGCTGGACGGCCGGGAGGTCAGCGCGGTGGCGCACCCGGAGGGACGGGACCGCACCGGCTACCCGGGCACCCGGACCTACCTGAGCCCGCGGTCCGCCCGGTGGGTGTCCCCGGTCGACCGCACCCGCCAGGGCACCACCCTGGTCAGCGGAGACGGTGGCGACGGCCCGTTGACCGCGGTGGTCTGCCACCACGGGGCCCTCCGGCGGGCCGTGGCGGTGGTCTCCCCGGCCCATATCCAGGAACTCAGCTACCGGCGTGGCCCCGTGCAGAACATGCTGGGCCTGGCCGGGGTGCGGTTCGACCTGGTACCCGGACCGGTGTCGATGGCGGGGCGTGACCTCGCCGCCGCGGACGCCGGGGACCTGGTCAGCCGGCTTCGTTCCCGACGCCTGCCGGCACCGGACGGTCCGACGGTCCGGCAGGACTGAACGCCCACCGCACGCACGTGACGGCGAGGACCACGACCGCCACATTGCGCAGCAGCAGGGCGACGACCGCGACCTCGTAGGGCGGGTTGGCGATCAGCCAGTCGTAGAACACCGGGTACACCATGGTGGTCAGCAGGGCCGTCACCAGGATCTCCACGGAGATCAGCGTGACCACCGGGCGCCGGGCCACCACCAGCGCCACGGCCACCACCGGGGCCACCCACACCAGGTACTGGGGGGAGAAGACCTTGTTGGTCACGATGATCAGCATGATCAGGGCCACGCTGAACGACACCGCACGCACGGGCGTCCAGTCGTCGCGGACCAGCCGACGCAGTGCCCAGACCACCGCGGCGAGGATCGTCGCCGCCGTCAGGACCGTCAGCACCGTCAGCGTGACCCCGGTACCGGGGCCGGAGATCTCGTAGCTCTTGGACTCCGCGTAGGTGATCGACCAGGGGACCGGTGCACCGGCGGGACCGTCCACGATCCGGTGCAGGGCGGCGGCGAGCACCCACGGCGTGGCCGCGATCGACTCCACCTGCAGACCGCGGTCGCCCTGGTACGTCAACGGGGAGAGCAGCCGGTCGACACCGCCGGACACCGCGACGACCACGCACAGCACCGCCAGGGACCCGAAGAACCAGCAGACCCGGACCCACGTCGACGCCCTGCGGAACCCGCCGACCAGCGCCGCCCCCAGTACACCCGGCCAGAGCTTCATCATCGTCGCCGCGGCCAGCAGCGCCGTCGCCGCGCGTGCCGACCATCCTGACCAGCCAGACCGTGACCGTCGTGACCGCCGTGAGCCCGCGAACAACAGCGCGGCGTAGCCGGCCACGAGCAGTCCAGGGAAGATGTCGAGACGGGTGAGGAAGATCGGCCCGGACACCCCGGCGAAGAGGATCCAGAACCACACCGGCCAGCTGCCCGTGTGCCGGACGGCGCGCCACAGGCACCAGGTGAAGATGCCGGAGACCAGGACCGACAGGGCCACGAACCCCGTGACGAAGGTGTCCTCGTCGGTCCCGGCCCCACCGAGGGAGGTCACCAGCTCCACGACCCGCGCCGGCCACGTCCCGACCTCGGGGTACTCGTCCATCGCGCCGGCCTCGGCGCCGGTGAGCCCCCGGAAGTAGTAGCGGATGTCGCCGGTGGAGGTCCCGGCCGACATGATCCAGGCGACCGGGACCAGGTGGGCGATGACCCAGCCGACGGCGACCACCGCGGGATGGGCCGGCCACCGTCGCCGGGGCAGGGGACGGTGCGCGGCCGCTGAACTCGTGGATGTCACAGGCATGCATCATATCCGAGGCCGTCGGCACCTCGGTGGCCCGCCCACCGGGGGCGGTGCGTGCGGCGTATAGATTGTTCCTGATGGAACTTATGATCCTGGTTTTCGCCACGGTGCTCGTCGGTGCGTGCATGCAGCGGGTGTCCGGTATGGGCGTCGGGCTGATCGGCGGGCCGGTGCTGAGCATCGCGATCGGGCCTGTCGAAGGCATCATGGTCATCAACGCGATTGCGGCGGTCAACGCGGCGATGTCGACCGTCACCGTGCGCAGGAACGTCGACTGGGGGAAGTTCGCGCTGATCGGCTCGGTGATGGTCCTCGGGGCCGTGCCCGGTGCCTGGCTCGTCCACCTCGTCTCACCGGCGGTCCTGCAGGTCGTGGTCGGGGTCCTGCTGTTGACGGCGCTGGGTGTCACCACCTTCGGGCGACGTGTCGTCCCCCGGGCGTCGGGCAGGCTACCGGCGGTGGTCTCCGGTGTGGTCGGAGGGTTCAGCAACACCGTGGCGGGGGTCGCCGGGCCGGTGATCACGGTCTACGCCCAGGCGTCGCGGTGGGACCAACGGACGTTCTCCGCGACGCTGCAGCCGCTGTTCATCGTCTCCGGCCTGGTCAGCTTCAGCATCAAGTACCTCACCTCGGCCGGGGACATCTCCGCCCAACCCTGGGGGATCTGGTCGGCCGCTGTGGTGGCGATGGTCATCGGGATCGCCGCGGGAATGGTGATCAGCCGTCGGATCGAGCGGGAGAAGGCCCGGCGGCTCGCCGTGGCGATGGCGGCGCTGGGCGGGGTGACGGTCCTGGTCCGCGGGATACTGTCCCTGCTCTGACCGGGGTGTCTGGTGGCACCGGTGGTGCCGGGGTCTAGTGTGGGGACACGTGCCTGACTCCACTGCGAAAGCATCTGTTCCTTCTGACCGTCTCAGCCGGCGTGCGCTGATGGTGTGGTCCGCCGGTGTCGTCGCGTACATCCTGGCGATCACGGGCAGGACGTCGATGGGGGTCGCCGGGGTGCCGGCGCTCGAGCACTTCCAGATCGACGCGTCCCGGCTCGCGGTGTTCACGTCGGTGCAGGTCGGGGTGTACGCCTGTGTGCAGATCCCGATGGGTATGCTGATCGACCGCTTCGGTGCGCGACGTATGCTGGTCGTCGGCGCGCTCCTGATGGGGGTCGGCCAGGTGCTGCTGGGGCTGACGTCGTCGTATCCGGTGGCGATCCTGGCCAGGGTGATCGTCGGCACCGCCGACGCCACGGCGTTCCTGTCGGTCATGCGGATCCTGCCGGCGTGGATACCGATCCGCAAGACCCCGGTGTTCACCCAGCTCACCGGTGGACTGGGCTATGTCGGGCAGTTCATGTCCGCCGTCCCGTTCTCGATGCTGCTGCATTCGCAGGGCTGGTCGACCGCGTTCGTCTCGCTGGGGGCCGGCAGCGTGCTGGTCGCGCTGCTGGCCTGGGTCGTCGTCGCCGACTCCCCGGAGACACCGGATGCGCAGGAGCCCCCGGCCGCGGCAGGCGGGAAGCGGGCCGGACGTGGCCCGTCGGTCGGTGCGGCCCTGGCGTTCGTCGTGCGGCACCCGGCGTGCTGGCTGGGGTTCTTCATCCACTTCACGCTGATGAGCCAGATCGTGTTCACCCTGTTGTGGGGCGTTCCCCTGATGACGCTGGGGATGGGGCTCAGCGAGTCCGAGGCCTCGGGGATCCTCGTGCTGAACATGGTCGTCAGCGTGCTCGTCGGCCCGGTGCTGGGCGTGATTTCCGCGCGTGCGGGCAGGCGCCGCCCCGAGGTCGTCATCGTGGCGACCCTGGCCGTGGCCGTGTCCTGGGTGGTGTTCTTCGCCTCACCGGATCCGCGCTCACTCGTGGCGGTGGCGGTGGTCAACGTCATCGTGCCGGGCCTGGCGCCGGCGGCCAACTACGGGTTCGACACCGTCCGGGAGGAGGTCGACCGGAGGTTCACCGCCACAGCGACCGGCCTGTCGAACATGGGCGGGTTCCTCGCGGCCATGGTCGCTGCACAGGCGGCCGGTTTCGTCCTCGACGCCGTCTCCGACGGCGGGGACTACACCTGGTCGGACTTCCGGACCGCCTGGTGCGCCCTCGGCGTGGTCTGGGGCATCGGGTTCATCGGTCTGCTGGTCAGCCGGGTGACGATGCAACGGTGGCGCGCCGCCGAAGCCAGCCGGGCGACCGGTCAGTAGGTCGCGGCCCCCGGCTGGACCTGCCGGACCCAGGCGAGGATCCCGCCGTCCAGGTGTGCGGCGTTCTCCTCCCGTGCGGCGAAATGGGACGCCACGGCGTCCATCGCCTGCGCCGACCGCGCCCCGGACTTGCAGTGGAAGACGACGTCACTGCCCCGCGCGACGGCGGGCAGGGCCGCTGCCCCCCGTTCCTCCAGGTCGGCCAGGGGCACGGCGACGGCCCCCGGGATGCTGACGATGTCGCGCTCCCAGTCGTCGCGCACGTCGACGAGGACAGCGCCGGCACGCATCCGGGCAGCCAGGTCCCCGGGCGCCACGGTCGGGTGGCCGGGGACCCCGCACGCCTGTGTCATGTCCCGGACCCCGGTCACCGGCGGGGCGTCGGAGTCGACGGAGACCCGGAGCTCGCGGAAGGTCATGGCGAGACCGTCGTGGAGCAGCAGCCGGCCGTACAGTGGGGTGCCGCAGCCGGTGATCAGCTTCACCGCCTCGGTGCCCATCAGTGCCCCGATCGTCCCCGGCACGGCGCCGACCACGCCGCCGGCGGCGCAACTCGGGACGAGGCCCGGTGGCGGCGGATCGGGGTGCAGGTCACGGTAGGTCACCCCGTCGTGTGACGGGCCCGAGCAGAAGACCGACACCCGCCCCTCGAAGCGCAGCACCGACCCCCAGACGCAGGGGGTGGAGGTCAGGGTGCAGGCGTCGGAGACGAGGTAGCGGGTGGCGAAGTTGTCGGCCCCGTCCAACACCAGGTCGTAGCCGGCGACGAGGTCGACGACGCTGTCGGCGTCGAGCCGCACGGCGTGCCGTTCCACGGTCACCAGCGGGTTGATCCGGGCGACGGCGTCGGCGGCGGAGTCGACCTTGAGGGTCCCGACCGAACCGACACCGTGGATGACCTGCCGTTGCAGGTTGGTCACGTCGACGGTGTCGTCGTCGACGATCCCGAGGGTGCCGACCCCGGCCGCGGCGAGGTACTGCAGCGCCGGGGACCCCAGCCCACCCGCCCCGACGACGAGGACGCGGGCGTTCTTCAACCGGCGTTGTCCGGTCAGCCCCACCTGCTCGAGGGTGAGGTGGCGGGCGTAGCGCGACAGTTCCCCGGGGGTGAGCTCGTCGCCGGGGTCGACGAGTGGGGTCGACAGCGGGCCGGTCACAGTGCCGCCTCGGGGCCGCCGGTGGCCGCGATCAGGCCGTCCGGCGTCGACGACGCCAACGCACCCTGCGTCCACGGACGCCGGGGGATACGTCCGGCGCCGCGGGCGAGCCGTCCGGCCTCGACGGCGTGACGCATCGCCGTGGCCATGGCGGTGGGGTCCGCTGCCCGGGTCACCGCACTGGCGAGCAGGACCCCGTCGCAGCCGAGCTCCATGGCCTGGGCGGCGTCGGAGGCGGTGCCGATCCCGGCGTCGAGGATCACCGGCACCGAGGCCCGGTCGCAGATCAGCTCGATGTTGTGGGGGTTGAGGATCCCCAGCCCGGTGCCGATGGGCGAGCCCAGGGGCATCACCGCCACCGCCCCGGCGGCCTCCAGGTGCCGTGCGGTCGCCGGGTCGTCCGAGGTGTAGGCGTAGACCTCGAACCCGTCGGCGGTGAGTTCCTCGGTCGCGTCGACCAGTTCGATGACGTCGGGCAGCAGCGTACGGTCGTCGGCGAGGATCTCCAGTTTCACCCGGTCGGTACCGAGTGCCTCACGACCCAACCGGGCGGTGAGCAGCGCGTCGCGTGCGGTGTAGCACCCCGCGGTGTTCGGCAGGACGTCGATGCCGAGCCGGTCGAGGAGACCGAACAACGACGTCCCGGTGGTGGGGTCGAACCGGCGCAGCGCCACGGTGGTCATCGAGGTCCCGGACGCCACGAGGGCGTGCTCCAGCACCTCCAGCGACGTGGCCCCGCCCGTGCCCATGATCAGCCGCGAATCCAGCGTGGAGCTGCCGACGGTGAAGCCGGGTGTTCCTGTCGTCCCTGTCGTCCCTGTCGTCACAGTGCTCAGCCTCCCTGCATGGCGGTGATGATCTCGATCTCCGCCCCGTCGTGGACACCGGTGGTCGCCCAGCGGCTGCGCGGGACGATCGCGGCGTCGAGGGCCACGGCGAGTCCCAGCTCCCCGGACTCCGGATTCTGGCCGGTGACCTCGTGCACGATGTCGCCGACGGTCGTGGACGCGGTCACGGGGCGTTCCTCCCCGTTGACTCTGACTGTGGTCGGCATGGTGTCCGGCATGGTGTCGCTCATGGTGTCCTTTCCAGGGACGTGGTGGTGAGTAGGTGGTCGTCCTGCGGCGCACGGTGTTCCGGAGGGGCCCCGGAGGCCAGCAGGGCGGCGAGTCTGGCGCACAACGGCGCGAGCAGCACCCCGTGCCGTGAGTAGCCGGTGGAGACCACGACCCCGTCCACGCCCGGGACGGTGCCGAGGTAGGGCAGGTCGTCCGGCGTCCCGGGGCGGGCACGCGCCAGGATCTCGGTGAGCTCCAGGTCGGCGGCGCCGGGGACGAGGATCTGCGCGTCCCGGAGCAGCTGGTGAACCCCCTCGAGGGAGACACCGTCGAAACCGTCCTCGCGTTCGGTGGCCCCGATCACGACCTCCCCGTCGGCCCGGGGGACCAGGTACACGGCCCGTCCGTCGACGAGCCCGCGGACGGTCCGGTCCAGCAATGCCGGACGCCCCGGTTTCACCCGGGCCCGCAGGATGTCGCCGTGCACCGGGCGCAGGTCCACCGACGCGGCCTCGGGCAGCCCGTCGATCCCGTCGAGGGCGGTCCCGGGGCACAGGACGGTGCTGTCGGCCTCCAGCACCCTGCCGTCGGCGAGCCGGACTCCGGTGACGGTGTCCCCCTCGCGGAGGACGGACACGACGCGCTCGGTGAGGATCGTGCCCTGGGGGCCGGTGTCACCGGACGGGGCGCACACCGCCTCGGTGAGGGCGTGCAGGAGGGTCCGCGGATTGACCTGGTGGTCGTCGTCGATGAGGAACCCGCCGGCGATCCCCGGGGCGAGGGCGGGCTCCAGGCGGCGGGTCTGCCGGACGGTCAGGCCCTCCACCGTCATCCCGGCGTCACGCTGGACGTCGGCGAGGTCCCGGAAGGCGGCCACGTCCCCGGGGGTGGCACCCACTGCCAGGGTCGCGGTGGACCGGTAACCGACCGGGTGTCCGACGGCCCGCTCGAGGCCGGCGACGAAATCCGGGTAGGCCGCCGCCGAGGCGAGCATCAGCGGCCGGATCCGGTCATGCTGGTGGACCACCTCGCTGACCGCGGCGATCATGCCGGCCGCGGCGTGGCTGGCCCCGTGCCCCGGGTCAGGGTCCACGACGGTGACGGTGTCCCCGGCCTGCCGCAGGTACCAGGCCGCGCTGAGCCCGGCGACTCCGGCGCCGACGACGATTCGTTGGGACTGTCGGGACATTGGCGTTCTTTCCTCCGGCGGCATGATCCGCATCAGGTGTCGACGGTCGACCGGTGGCCCCGGTCCTCTCAGCCCCGGTGTCGGGGGCTCCCGTAGTTCGCGTAGCAACTACCATCACATCATATGGACCCACTGCAGCTTCCGGACGCCCCCGCCACAAATCCAGCCACAGCCACCGCCACCGGGAACCGGCGGCGCGACCTCCTGCGGCAGGCGTCGCTGTACCTGTGCACGCCGGCGCGCCGGGAGCAGGGCGACCTCCGCGAGTTCCTGCACGCCGTGTACGACGGGGGAGTGGACGTGGTCCAGTTGCGTGACAAGACCCTCGACACCTGCGACGAGATCACGGCGATCGAGGTGCTCGCCGAGGTCGCCGCCGAGCACGGGAAGCTGTTCGCGGTCAACGACCGAGCGGACATCGCGGCGCTGGTGGGCGCCGACGTGCTGCACGTGGGGCAGGACGACCTGTCCGTGGCGCAGGCCAGGGCGCTGCTCGGGCCGGATGTCGTCCTGGGCCTGTCCACCCATTCACCGGACCAGGCGCAGGCCGCGATCGACGACCCGGAGCTGGACTACTTCTGCACCGGGCCGGTGTGGGAGACGCCGACGAAACCCGGCCGCGCGGCGACCGGACTGGGGCTCGTGTCGCAGACCGCCGCGATGCTCGGCGACGCCGGCACGGCGGGGCGGTCGGCCAAGGTGTGGTTCGCCATCGGCGGGGTGGACCGCCACACCCTGCCGGAGGTGATCGAGGCCGGCGCCCGGCGTGCCGTGGTGGTCCGTGCGATCACCGGTGCCGACGACCCCGGGGCCGCGTCCGCGGAGCTGGCGGCCCAGCTGAAGGACGGGCGGCTCAGAGCTCGCTGACGGGGGAGGTCCCGTCGACGAAGTCGACGGTCCGGTCGTCGGGGAGGGTGTCCCGGCGGGCGAACTCGACGATGACGTCGGCGACGAGCTCACGTGAGGTGTGCGCCTGCGACCGGTCGAGGTCCGGTGTGTACGCGGCGGCGCCGTCGGACGGCTCGTCGGTGAGCGCCGCCGGGCCCAGGATCAGGTAGTCCAGTCCCGTGGTGCCGACGAGCCGGTCGTCGACGGTCTTCTTGGCGTCGGCGTAGGGGAAGAAGCTGTCGTCCCGGGGGACGGTGTGGTCCCGTGCCCCGGCGTAGGAGACGTTGAGGTAGCGCGGCGCCGTGCCTGCGGCGCCGGTGTCCCTGAGTCGTTCGAGGGAGTCGACGACGGCCAGGGCGGCGTCGCGGTCGACCGCGTAGGTCACCTCCGGGCCGCCACGGCCACCGTTGCCGGCGGTCCACACGACCACGTCGAAGCGGCCCAGGATCTCGTCCCAGCCGGCCGGGGTCACCTGGGTGACGTCCTCGACCAGGGCCGTGGCGCCCAGCGACTCGATGTCGCCGACCTGGGCGGGGTCCCGGACCAGGGAGGTCACCGAGAATCCCGCCTCGACCAGTTTCGGTGCCGCGAGGAGCCCCACTTTGCCGTGGCCCCCGATGATGAGAATGCTCGTCGTACCTGGTGTGTCCGTCATGCTCGGTTCTCCTTCGGGAAAGGTGGTTCGTGGTCGGTGTCTGGTCTGCACAACAGGCGCACCCGTCCCGCTATTCCTGACCCACCTCACCCACCTCCCGGACCGGGGCAGGAGCCGGAGGGGTAGTGTGTGACACCAGCAGTACCAGACAGTGACCTGGACCACACCATGGATGAGAGGTTCCCGTGCATCTCGAGCTTTCCGAGGGGGACGTCGCCTTCCGCGACGAACTCCGCCGTATATTCGCCGACGTCCCCGCCGACGTCCGGGCCCGGGTCCGTGCCGGTCACGTCACCCGCGACGACATCGTGACCTCCCAGCGCATCCTCAACAGCCACGGAGTCGCCGTGCCGCACTGGCCGGTCGAGTACGGCGGCCGCGACTGGACGTCGATCCAGCGGCACATCTACACCAACGAACTGCAGCGCGCCGGCATCCCCGAACCCCTCGCCTTCAACACCGGCATGGTGGGCCCCGTCATCGCGGCATTCGGCAGTGACGCCCTCAAGGAGCGCTTCCTGGCGAAGACCGCGAACCTGGACATCTGGTGGTCCCAGGGGTTCTCGGAGCCCGGCGCCGGTTCCGACCTGGCCGGGCTGAAGACCACCGCCGTCCGCGACGGGGACCACTACGTGGTCAACGGGCAGAAGACGTGGACCACCCTCGGCCAGCACGGCGACTGGATGTTCCTTCTCGCGCGGACCGACCCGGCGGCACCGAAGCCGCAGCAGGGCATCTCCTTCCTGCTGGTCGACATGGACACCCCCGGGATCGAGCGCCGTCCGATCCGGCTGATCGACGGATCGGTGGAGGTCAACGAGTTCTTCTTCACGGACGTCCGGATCCCCGTGGGCAACCTCGTGGGCGAGGAGAACAAGGGCTGGACGTACGCGAAGTTCCTCCTGGGTAACGAGCGCGACGGGATCACCCAGGTCGGGAGCAGCCAGCGCCTCTACGCCGAGCTCGTCGAGACGGCGGCGCAGCAGACCCGCGCCGGGCGACGCGTCATCGACGACCCGCTCTTCCGCGACCGGCTCTACGACGTGAAGCTGCGACTGCGCGCGGTCGAGGCCACGCAGCTGCGCGTCACGGCCGCCAGTAGGGACGGCCGACCAAGCCCCGTGTCGTCGATGCTGAAGATCGAGGGCAGCCGGATCCTCCAGGAACTCCACGACCTGGCCGTCGAGGCCCTCGGCAGCGATGCGGTGGAGATCACCGGCGGTGACTCCGGCGACGCGGTCGTCGGGTACCTGAACAACCGCAAGGTCTCCATCTACGGAGGCAGCAACGAGGTCCAGGCGAACGTCGTCGCCAAGGCCATTCTCGGACTCTAGGAGCGTAACGACCATGGATCTTTCCCTGACAGACGAGCAGCGGATGCTGGCCGACTCCGTCCGCGGCGTGTTCGCCGGTGCAGACGGTGACCCCACCACCGGGGCAGAGGCGCCCGAGGGTGCGCTGGAGTTCCGGCGCGACCTGTGGAACCGGGCCGCGGAGCTCGGGGTGACCGCACTGGTCGTCGACGAGGAGTACGGCGGTGCCGGCGCCGGGGTCGGTGAAGCCTACGCGGCGGCCGGGGCGCTGGGCGAGCTCGCGGCACCCGAACAGCTCACCGACCTGGCCTACGTCCCGGCCTGGCTGCTGCAGGACCTGGCGACCGGGGACCAGAAGGCCGCGTGGCTGCCGCCGCTGGCCGCCGGGGAGAAGCTCATCACCCTCGCCCACGCCGAACCGGGCACCGGGTGGACCGACCCCCGGACCACCGGTGTGACCGACGGGCGGATCAGCGGTGAGAAGCGCGCGGTCGCCGCCCCCGGGGACATGGACGCCTTCCTCGTCACCGCGGTGGAGGACGGCACCCCCGGCGTCTACCTCGTCCATGCGGGGGACGGGGTGGACGTGACCGTGCACCGGGACGCGGAATGGGCACACACCGGCCGGGTCACCTTCCGCGACGCACCGGCCGAGCGGCTCGGTGCCGGTACCGGGGACGCCGACCGGGCCCTCCGGCGCGCCGTGGCGCTGGCGCGGGTGGTCCAGGGCGGCCGGGCCGTGGGACTCATGGGCACCGCGATGGACCAGACGGCGGAGTACCTCAAGGTCAGGAAGCAGTTCGGTGTGACCCTGAACAGTTTCCAGGTGCTCAAGCACCGGGCCGCGCAGCTGTACGCGGACGTCGAACTCGCCCGGTCCACCGCCCTGTGGGCCGCGGCGATGGCACAGACCGAGGGCCTGTCCCTGGAGGAGCTGGAGACCGCCGCGCTCGACTCCTTCGTCTTCCTGGCGCGCCAGGCCAGGGTCGTGGCCGAGGAATCCGTCCAGCTGCACGGAGGTATCGGAGTCACCTACGAGACCGCCGTCAGCCACTACGCCGCCGCGCTGACCGGATTCCGGCAGCTCTACGGCGGTGAGCTGGAAGCCAGGGGTGCCGGCGTCGCTTCCGGTGCACTCACCGAGACCCCCAGTGCGCTGCTGGACAACGCGCTCCACACCTACAGCTGACCCCGCCCCGACGACACGGGACTCCGCCACCTCCGGAGAGAAGGTGGAGGGGGTCCGGCCATCCTACGGGGCGACCCGGTGGTCAGCAGTCGTAGTAGAGCTCGAACTCCTGCGGCGTCGGGCGCAGCCGGGCAGGGGCGATCTCGTTGTCGTACTTGTAGGCGACGTAGGTCTCCAGCAGGTCGTCGGTGAAGACACCGCCCTCGGTGAGGAAGTCGTTGTCGTCCTCGAGGGCCTGCAGCGCGGCCTCCAGGGAGGTCGGCGCCGTCGGGATGCTGGCGGCCTCCTCCGGGGGAAGCTCGTAGAGGTCCTTGTCCACCGGGGCGTGGGGCTCGATACGGTTCTTGATGCCGTCGAGCCCCGCGAGCATCATCGCGGCCATACCCAGGTACGGGTTGCCCGAGGGGTCCGGTGCGCGGAACTCCAGACGCTTGGCCTTCGGGTTCGACCCGGTGATCGGGATACGCACCGCAGCGGAGCGGTTACGCTGCGAGTACACCAGGTTGATCGGTGCCTCGAAGCCCGGCACCAGGCGGTGGTACGAGTTCAGCGTGGGGTTGGTGAACGCCAGGACTGCACCGGCGTGGTGCAGGATACCGCCGATGTAGTAGCGGGCCAGGTCGGACAGGCCCGCGTAGCCGGCCTCGTCGTGGAACAGCGGCTTGCCGTCCTTCCACAGCGACTGGTGGGCGTGCATGCCCGACCCGTTGTCGCCGGCCAGCGGCTTGGGCATGAACGTGGCGGACTTGCCGTGGGCGGCGGCGGTGTTCTTGACGATGTACTTGAACGACTGCAGGTCGTCCGCCGCGTGCAGCAGCGTGTTGAACTTGTAGTTGATCTCCTGCTGGCCACCGGTACCGACCTCGTGGTGGAAACGCTCGAGGTCATAGCCGGAGGCGGCGAGGTGGCGCACCATCTCGTCGCGCACGTCCACGGTCTGGTCGTACGGCGGGACCGGGAAGTAGCCGCCCTTGACACGGGTCTTGTAGGCGGTGTTGGGGGTGCCGTCGGTGTTGGTCTCCTTGCCGCGGTTCCACCAGCCCTCGTTGGAGTCGACCTCGAAGAAGGAGGAGTTCTGCTCGACGGAGTAACGGACCTTGTCGAAGAGGTAGAACTCCGCCTCCATACCGAAGTTGCAGGTGTCGGCGATACCGGTCGAGGTGAGGTACTCCTCGGCCTTCCGCGCGACATTGCGGGGGTCGCGCGAGAACGGCTCACGGGTGAACGGGTCGTGGACGAAGAACTTCACGTTCAACGTCTTCGCCTTGCGGAAGGGGTCGATCGTGGCGGTGGCGAGGTCGGGCAGCAGGTTCATGTCGGATTCGTCGATGGTGGTGAATCCACGCACCGAGGAACCGTCGAACGCCAGACCGGTCTCGATGGCATCCTCGTCGAAGGCGGCGGCCGGGATGGTGAAGTGCTGCTCCGTGCCGGGTACGTCCGTGAAACGGACGTCAACGAACTCGATGTCGTTGTCCGCGATGTACTTGGTGACCTCTTCGGCCGTCTTCAATGCCACTTCTGGACTCCTTGCAGTCATGTTCGACCCAACTCGTTGTCTCGTTGTCTCACGAGGGGATTCACCCTGCCGGGTGCGTCGTTAACAACCCTAATGCGGGGTTGTTGCCCTGGTGTCAATCCAATGTTACCGGTGTGTATCCACCCGGCACCCGGTGGATTCCGGTAATCCCCCGACGGGGCCTGAACCCAAGGATACGGGCAGTGGCCCGCGGGTGTGCACCGGTGGGGTGCCCCGGGACGAAATTGGGGGTCGAACACGGGGCCGGTACGCTTGGGGATCATGGCGAAACCGCAGAAGAAGAGTGGCACAGGGGACGACCGCCGACAGCAGCGGAAGGGGCTGCGGGAGGAACGGGCCCGGCAGCCGAGCTGGTTGGAGGGGCCACAGGTCCCCGGCCAGTACGAGGACCCGCATGACCTGAGCTCGTACCCCGGCAAGCTGCTGGGGCTGCCGGCGTCCGGTCCGGGTTCGATCGCCACGATCTTCCCCCGGGTGCTCGCGCTGCTGGTCGACTGGTTGATCTGCTACGGCATCGCGTTCTTCGTGACCCAGATGACCGACGCCCTCGGCGGGACGTCGACGGTCGTGCTGATGGTGTGGGTCATCTGGCGGATCGTGACCGTGTGGTTGTTCGGCCAGTCGCCCGGCCACGCGGTGATGGGCATCGGCGTGGCCCGGGTGGACGATCCCTCGCAGCGGGTCGGTCTCCTCCGCGCCGTGGTGCGTACGGTGTTCACCGTCTTCCTGTTCCCGCCGCTGATCCAGGACACCGACAGCCGCGGGATGCACGACCGTGCCACCGGCACCGCGGTGATCCGCACCCGGTAGTCGCCCGTCGGGGGAGGGGGAGCGTGGCCACCGGTCTGCGGCCATGAAAAACCCCGGGCGCCTGGCCTTGTTCGGCCGGGCGCCCGGGGAGGGCAGAGGAGCGTCGGACGTCAGCCCTTCTTGTTGCGCTGCGCGGCGCGACGTGCACGGCGGTTGATACCGGCCGGATTCGCGGCGTTGCGGGGCATCGGCCCCTTCGGGAGCATCGATTCACGCGAGTGCAGCCGGGCGATCGACTCCACCTTGCTGTTGAGCGCGTCGACCTGGTTCTTCTTGATGTTGCGGGGCAGACGGACCAGGTGGTTCTGCAGCTTGCGGATCGGCACCTCGTCGTCACCGTCGCCGATGTACACGTCGTAGATCGGGGTGTTACCCAGGATCCGGGCGAGACGCTTGCGCTCCTGCGCCATCATCGGCTTCAGGCGGTGCCGGCTGCCTTCACCGACGAGCACCACGCCGGGGACGCCGACGACACGGTGCACGGCGTCCATGTGCGTGTTCGAGGCCACCGCGGTCTCGGTGATCCACTTGACCCCGACACCGTCGCGGAGGTTCTGCAGGGCCCACCCGGCGGCACCTGCCTCGCCTTCGATCTGGTCGTACACCCCGGCCTGCAGGCGGCGGGAGAAGATCCAGAACGCGACCATCACACCGACGGCGATACCGACGATGAGGTTCAGCCACCACCAGCCGAACAGCAGGCTCAGGGCAAGCATCACCGCGACCGGGACAAGCAGCCCCAGCAGCATGTAGGGGATGAGCTTCTTGTCCTTCTTGCGCTGCATCTGGAAGGCCTGCCACATCTGGCCTCGCGTCTGCTTACGCCGTGACTTCTTGGCGGCCTTCTCGAGCCGCTTGTTTTCTTTCTCCCGGGGATCCTTCGCCATACCGCCTACCTTAGAACATCGGTGCCCCGCGGTCGGCAACGACGTCCGCCACGGGCGCGTGGGGGACTGTCAGCGTGCGGACGAGACCGGCGTGTCCGCGGAGGGGCCGTACTTGTCGAGCAGGGTGCTGGCCTCCTGGCTGGTGGTCGAGCCCAACGTCTCGCCGAGGTGACGCAGGTTCTCCGGCAACTCCTCACCGCGGGCGGCCTTGGCCTCGGCGTACAGCCGGCCCGAGCGGTAGGACGAGCGGACCAACGGTCCGGACATGACCGCGCCGAAGCCGAGGTCCTTGGCGAAGTCGGAGTGCTCCATGAACTCCTCGGGTTTGACCCACCGCTCGATCGGGTGGTGCATGGAGGTCGGACGCAGGTACTGGGTGATGGTGATGATGTCGCAGCCGGCGTCCTTCAGGTCGGTCAGCGACGAGCGGACCTCCTCGGCGGTCTCGCCCATGCCGAGGATGAGGTTCGACTTGGTGACCAGCCCGAAGTCACGCGCGGCACGGATGACCTCCAGGGAGCGCTCGTAGCGGAACGCCGGCCGGATCCGCTTGAAGATACGGGGGACGGTCTCCAGGTTGTGGGCGAAGACCTCGGGACGTGCCTCGAAGACCTCGGCGAGCAGGTCCGGCTTCCCGGAGAAGTCCGGGGTCAGGTTCTCGACGCCGGTGTTCGGGTTGAGCTCGTGGACCTTGCGCACGATCTCGGCGTACAGCCAGGCGCCTTCGTCGTCGAGGTCGTCGCGGGTGACACCGGTGATCGTGGCGTAGCGCAGGTCCATCTCGCGGATGTTCTCGGCGACCCGGCGGGGCTCGTCACGGTCCAGGGGGGTGGGCTTGCCGGACTTGATCTGGCAGAAGTCGCACCGACGCGAGCAGGTATCGCCGCCGATGAGGAAGGAGGCCTCGCGTTCCTCCCAGCATTCGTGGATGTTGGGGCAACCGGCTTCCTGGCAGACCGTGTGGAGCCCGGCGCCGGCGACACGGTTCTTCATGTCGCGGTATTCCGGGCCCATCTTGGCCTGGGTGCGGATCCAGCGTGGCTTCTGCTCGATGGGGGTCTGGGAGTTCTTCGCCTCGATGCGGAGAAGTCGTCGTCCGTCTGATGTCACAGTCACGGCACCCACCCTACGCTGCATCGTTCAGTGACGCTAACCGCCTTCCGGCACGGAGATGCCGGGAAAAACGCCTGATCAGGGCGATACGGCGCCGTGGGCGAGCTCCTCGGGGACGTCGTTGCCCGACATCTCCAGGTCGCCGTCGAGGGCGGCGAGGAGGTGACCGGTGAAGATCCCGGTCACGTCGGACACGCTGACCGGTGTGCCCAGTTCCTCGGACAGGGTGGTCACCCCGGTATCGGCCAGGCCGCACGGCACGATGTGGTCGTAGTACTCCAGGCTGTTGTCGCAGTTCAGTGCGACGCCGTGCATGGTGACACCGCGGGTCACCCGGATACCGACGGCGGCGACCTTGCGGGCGGGGAGCAGCTCGCCGCGCCGCAGCCCGGCGGGCAGCCAGACCCCTGAGCGGCCGGGTACCCGCCCCACGGCGTCGAGACCGACCTCGCGGCACGTCGCTAGGACGGCCTCCTCGATACGCCGGACATAGTCCACGACGTCGATGGGGTCGTCGAGTTTGACGATCGGGTAGGCCACGAGCTGGCCCGGCCCGTGCCAGGTGATCCGGCCGCCGCGGTCGACGTCGACGACGGGTAGGCCGTTGGTGGGCAGGTCCTCCGGCTGGGTCCGTTTGCCCGCCGTGTAGGTCGGCGGGTGCTGCAGCAGCAGGACGGTGTCGTCGATCTGCCCGTCGGCGCGCCGGCGTGCCAGGTCGGCCTGTCTGTCCCAGGTGGTCAGGTAGTCCACCGTGCCGAGGTCCTCGACGACGACCGGGGCGTCCGAGGTCCGGATGGATCCGTGCTGATATCCCATACCTAACGACTCTACCCCGCCACCGCGGAATCGCGGTGGCGGGGTAGAGGACGGGCGGTTAGGCTTCTCAGATCTCCAGGTCGGAGGAGAAGTCGCTGTTCTCGAGGCGGTCCTTGACGGTGGTCAGGAACCGGCCGGCGTCCGCACCGTCGATGACCTGGTGGTCGTAGGTCATCGGCAGGTAGACCATGCTGCGGATCGCGATGCTGTCCGAGCCGTCCTCGGTGATCACGACAGGGCGCTTGCGGATCGCGCCGGTGCCGATCATCGCGGCCTGCGGCGGGACGAGGATCGGCGTGTCGGTGAGCGCGCCTTCGGAGCCGATGTTGGTGATGGTGAAGGTGCCGCCGGTGATGTCGTTCGGCTTGAGCTTCTTGTTCCGGGCGCGGTCGGCGATGTCGGCGATGGCCGCGGCCAGCTCAGGCAGGGACATGTCCTGTGCATCGTGGATCACCGGGGACAGCAGGCCGTCCTTGGTGTCGACGGCGATGCCGAGGTTGACCTTGCCGTGGTAGGTCATCTCCTGGGTGTCGGCGTTGTAGGAGGCGTTGACGTTCGGGTGTGCCACGAGTGCCTCGACGACGGCCTTGGCGAAGAACGGCAGGAAGGTGAGGTTCAGGCCGTGCTTGTCCTGGAACGCGGCCTTGGACTCCTTGCGCAGCTCGGCGACGTGGGTCATGTCGACCTCGTGGACCTGGGTGAGCTGTGCGGCGCCGTGGAGGGACTCCAGGGTGGTCTTCGCCGTGATCGCACGGATGCGGTTGACCTTCTGGGTGGTCCCGCGCAGCGCGGCCTTCTCCGGGTCGACACCCTTGGCCGGTGCCGGAGCGGACTCCTTCGCGGAGCCACCGTCGGCGGCGGCGAGGACGTCCTGCTTGCGGATGCGTCCGCCGACGCCGGTGCCCTCGACCGTGGACAGGTCCACGCCGTGCTTCTCCGCGAGCTTGCGCACCAGCGGGGTGACGTAGGGGAGGTTGCCCTCGGAGGGCTCACCGGCGTCGGAGGAGGCCGGCTTCTCGACCGCCTCGGTCTTCTCGACTTTCTCCTGCTTCGGCTGCTCGGCCGGTGCGGGCTCCGGTGCGGTCTCTTCCTGCGCCGGCTCGGCCGCCGGCTCTTCTGCGGCCGCCTGCGGTGCGGCGTTGGCGTCACCCACGCGGGCGATCACGCCACCGACGTCGATGGTGTCGTCCTCGTCGGCGAGGATCTCGAGCAGCGTACCTGCGACGGGGGAGGGGACCTCGGTGTCGACCTTGTCCGTGGAGACCTCGAGCAGGGGCTCGTCGACCTCGATCTCGTCGCCGACCTTCTTCAGCCACTGCGTGATGGTGCCTTCGGTGACGGACTCGCCGAGCTCGGGCATTGTCACGTCGGTGGCGGCTCCGCCACCGGAGGAGGCGGGTGCTTGGGCGGCACCGGTGTTGTCGTCGTCGGAGGACGCGGCTTCCTCGGCGGACTCAGTCGACTCAGTCGACTCAGCCGGCTCGGCGGCGGAGGAGTCGGAGGAGTCGGAGCTGCTGCTCTCCTCGCCTTCGTCGCCGATCTCGGCGATCACGGCGCCGACGTCGACGGTCTCGTCCTCGTCCGCGATGATCTTCAGCAGGACTCCGGCCACCGGAGACGGGATCTCCGTGTCGACCTTGTCCGTGGAGACCTCGAGCAACGGTTCGTCGACCTCCACGGTGTCGCCGACCTTCTTCAGCCACTGGGTGACAGTGCCTTCTGTGACGGATTCGCCCAGCTCGGGCATTTCGACGGAGTGCGCCATGGTGTTGAAGCTCCTATTAAACGACGGGGTACAGATGTGGAGTACGGGGATCGGTCCGCAGTACGCAGAGCAAGCAGAGAATATGGTCTCTGACCGAATACTACCTATGATACCGCTGTCGCCGTGGTCCTGCCGTAGGGGGTCGGGGTGTGCCCGCCGCCGTCGACTGATCGCGGTGCCGTCGCAGAATCGCTTAGAATCGGTGGGGTGTTCAACTTATTCGGTCGATCCCGTCGCTCCGGCCCCCGTCCTCCGCGGGCCCCGGGCGGGCGGGCACGGTCCGCCGACCTCGACTACCTGCGCCGGTGGGCTGCGCAGCGCCAGGGTGTGGAGGGGTTCGTCGAACCGGAGACGTTGGTCAACGAGATGTCCGTCGTGTTCGTCGACGCCACCGGGGAGTGGACGCGCCGGCGTATCGGCGGTCCACGGGGGATCGACGACGTCGCCGCGGCGACCGGCGTGCGGCTCCACGACGCCGAGAAGACCGGTTACCCGCAGCGGATGCGGGACCGGATCGAACGGGACCGGATCATCCGTAAACGCCTGGAACAGCAGGAACGTCGCGCCAGGTTCGAGCAGCGGCGGGCGGCCGGGGAGTCAGGGGAACAGCCCGGGCGGTAGGTGGGCCGCCTACGCCGTGGATTCCGCGGCGATGTCCTCGAGAACGGCGATGAGCGTGCGTACGGGGACTCCCGTGGCGCGCCGCGGGGTGTAGCCGTGCGGCGAACCGGTGTTGTAGGCCGGGCCGGCGACGTCGATGTGGACCCAGGGCAGGCCCTCGGGGACGAAGGCGGCGAGGTAGTGTCCGGCGGCGGCCATGCCTCCCCAGCTCTTCTTCGGGATGTTGCGCAGGTCGGCCACGTCGGACCGGATCTCGTCGGCGAGTTCCGCCGGCAACGGCATCGACCAGGCGCCCTCGCCGGCGTCGCGTGACAGCGAGGCCACCCGGTCGCGGAAACCGGGTGTGCCCATGACGGCGGGCGTCCTGTCCCCGAGGGCCCGGACCTGCGCGCCGGTCAGGGTCGCGGTCTCCACGAGGTAGTCGGGGTCGTCCTCGCAGGCGCGGACGATGGCGTCGCCGAGGATCAGACGCCCCTCGGCGTCGGTGTTGAGGACCTCGGTGGTCAGGCCCCCGTAGTGGCGCAACACGTCCCCCGGGCGCACCGCGGTGCCGTCCGGCATGTTCTCCGCCAGCGGCACCGTGGCCGTCACCGAGACCGGGAGGTCGAGCTCCGAGGCGGCGATGACGGCGGCGACCACGGCGGCCGAGCCGCCCATGTCGGAGATCATGTTGCCCATGTGGGGCGACGGCTTCAGGGAGATCCCGCCGGTGTCGAACGTGACCCCCTTGCCGACCAGTGCGACGTGGGGCGGTTCGGTGGTGTCGGCGTCCTCCGGCCGGTAAGTCACACGCACCAGGCGGGGTGGACGCGGCGACCCCTGGCCGACGCCGACGAGCGCACCGAAGCCTTCCTCGTTGAGCTGTTGCTCGTCCAGGATCTCCACCTCGAGGCCCGCCCGGGAGCCGAGGTCGGCGATCACCCGTGCGTAGCTGTCGGGGTAAAGGAGGTTCGCCGGCGCATTGACGAGGTCGCGGGCGCAGGTGACCGCCTCGATGGCGACGCAGGCCCGGGCGAAGTCGGTGGCGGCGGCCTTCGCCGCCGTCGGGGAGGCGGGCGGGGCGATGAGGATCCGTGCCAGGCGCGGGTGGTCCCCGTCACCGTCCCCGTCCTCACCGCCGTTCGTCCCGCGGTAGGTGTAGCTGCCCAACCCGTGGCCCTCGGTCGCCGGACCGGTGCCCAGCGTGCCGAGCAGGCTCAGTGCCGTCACGTCGCCGCTGAACCGGGAGCGGGGGAGCCGTCCGAGTGCACGCGACGCGGTGCCGGCCGCGGCGCGTAGCCCCTCGTCGGTCAGCGCGTCGGCGTCCCCGAGCCCGACGACGAGCAGGCGGGTCGCGGAGACGCCGGGGACGGCGGGGAGCAGGTGGGTCTCGCCCGCGCGCCCGCGCGCCCCGAGCTCGACAAGGGCCTTCCAGAGCGCGACCTGGGTCTCCCTGGTGAACAGGGCGGGGGTGTCGGGCGGTGACGCCGGCGCCAGCGACAGTTCGATCCCGTTCTCGCCGGAGAACGCCGGGACGACCAGGACGTCGACCTCCGTGCCGGCGACACCGGCGACGGACGTGACCGCCGTGGCGTCCGTAGTGTCCATAGCGTCCGTGAGAAGTTCCAGCGGAGGCATGGTGCCCCTGGGCAGTCCTGCGGATGTCATCGCTCACCTCAAGGTTGTTCGGGATCGTCGTCGGCGGTCCTGCCGGGCTCCTGTTCCGGACCGGCACCGACGGGTCTAAGATACAGGCCATGTCTGATTCCGCGCCCGCCAACTCCTCGTCCGCCACCTTCACCCGTACCTTGACGGGGAACCCGACACCGCCCGAGCGCATCGCCGAGATCCTCGCGAACCCCGGTTTCGGCAGGTACTTCACCGACCATATGGTGGTCGTCGACTGGACCGAGGACGCCGGCTGGCACGACGCGCGGCTCGTCCCCTACGCCCCGATCCCCATGGACCCGGCGACGTCGGTGCTGCACTACGGTCAGGCCATCTTCGAGGGACTCAAGGCGTACCGCCAGCCGGACGGGTCGATCGCCACGTTCCGCCCGGAGAAGAACGCCGAGCGGATCCGCTCCTCCGCCCGGCGTATCGCCATGCCGGAGGTCCCCGAGGACCTCTTCCTGGAGTCGTTGAGCCAGCTCGTCGACGCCGACCGGGACTGGGTCCCCGCCTCCGGCGGCGAGGAGGCGCTCTACCTGCGCCCCTTCATCATCTCCACCGAGGTGGGCCTGGGCGTGCACCCGTCGCAGAGCTACAGCTACTACGTCATCGCCTCGCCGGCCGGCGCCTACTTCAAGGGCGGGGTCACCCCGGTCAGCGTGTGGCTGTCCACGGAGTACGTCCGGGCGGCCCCGGGCGGCACCGGTGCCGCGAAGTTCGCGGGGAACTACGCGGCGTCCCTGGCAGCGCAGTCCTACGCGGAGAAGCAGGGTTGCGACCAGGTCGTGTGGCTGGACGCCGCGGACCACACCTACATCGAGGAGATGGGCGGGATGAACCTGGCGTTCGTCCTCCGTGGGCAGGACGGCGGGCCGGACGAACTGGTCACCCCGGAACTCTCCGGCTCCCTGCTGCCGGGGGTCACCCGCGACTCCCTGCTGCAGCTCGCCGCCGACGAGGGGCTGACGGTCACGGAACGCCGCTTCACGGTCGACGAGTGGCGGTCGACGGCGGCGTCGGGGGAGATGACCGAGGCGTTCGCCTGCGGGACCGCCGCCGTCATCACCCCGGTGGGCACCGTGAAGGACCGCACCGGGGAGTTCCGGATCAACGGCGGACGCCCCGGGGAGATCACCATGCGTCTGCGGGAGCGCCTCACCGGCATCCAGCGGGGGACCGGCGCGGACACCCACTCCTGGAACCACACGCTGGTCGACGCCTAAGGCGCCGGGCGGTCAGTCCTGCGGGGTGAGCGTCACGGCGGCGTCCAGGAGGGGCAGCAGGACAAGTCCGGAGGCCGCGGCCGGTGCGCCGAGCGGGTGGTCGACGACCGGCTGCAGGGACAGGCGACGGGCCGCCGCCGCGGCGCCCGGTTCCGTGGGGATGTCCGGTAGCAGCCACCAACGTGACGCCCCCGGGGTGAGGGCGTCGGCGAGCAGCCCGGCGGCGAGTCCGCTGACTCCGTCGAGGACGACAGGTGTGCGACGGGTGGCGGACTGTGCCAGCAGACCGGCGGTGAAAGCCAGGTCCGGTGACCCGAGGATGTCGAGGATCTCGGTGGCGGCGGTCGCGTCGACCGGTCGGCGACGGTAGGGGCGGGCGCGGAACATCAGGTCACGGATGGCGACGGTCTTGTGTTTCCACTGCTCGTCGGTGATCCCCCGGGAACCGCCGCCCTTCCCGACGACCTTCACCGGCTCGATGTTGCACAGGACCCCGACGACCGCTGCCGCCGTCGTGGTCGCTCCCGTGCCGAGGGTGCCGGTGAGCAGCAGGGGGGTACCGGCGTCGGCGACGCCGTCGGCGGCCTCGCGCCCCTCGTCCACCCGGCTGGACGGTGGTGCGTCGGATTCCCTGGAGTAGGGGAATTCGGTGACGGTGACGCCGACGCCCTGCCGTGCAGCGAGGGAACACAGCGGTGACTCCCCGTCGTTGATCCGGGCGGCCTCGGCACTGCCGTGTCCCCACGGCAGGGTCGACACCGGGCTCAGTGGGCCCGACACCGGAGCGGCGACAGCGTGGTCCGCCGCGGTGACGAGGAGTTCCGGACGCCCCCCGGAGTCCCGGTCGCTGCCCAGGGCCCCGGCACAACCGGTGGCACTGGCCCATTCGCCGAGACGCTGCAGAACCGGACGGGTGACCATCAGACCGCGTCGCCGATATTCACCTGGGGAGCGGGGGTGCGCATCTTGCGGATCATGGTGGCACGGGTGAACGAGTAGAACCCGATGGCCCACTTCCCGAAGGAGTTGTCCGGGAACCGCTCGTTGACGAGCCGGTTGACCTTCCTGCCGAGGAAGAGGCCCTCGATCACCAGGATGACGATCACGACGAGCATGAACAGGCTGAGGTAGTTGGCGACCGCCGGCATACGCGTACCGAGGATCATGACGACGACCACGACCAGCGCGATAGGCAGGAAGTAGTTCATCAGGTAGCGGTGGGAGTCCACGTAGTTGCGGACGAAGAGCTTCTCCTTGCCCTGGTCCCTGGCCAGCAGGTAGGCGGGGTCACCGGCCATCATCCGGTCGTTGGCCTTGCGCCGGGCCTCGGCGGCCTCCTCCCGCTGCTTGCGCTTGGCCTCCTTGAACTCCTCCTTGGACATGGAGTTCTTGACGTCCTTGCGGCGCTGGCGGGCCTCCTTCGGCGTCAGCGGGGCGTCGTAGTGGACGCGGCGGACACCGGTGGCGCGCTCGACCTCGTTGCGCTTCGGCGTCGGCCGTCCCTTCTTGGGGGTGTAGCCCTTCGGCGTGTGCCCGGCGTCGCCCTCGTCGACCGGGTTGGCTGCAGCGGTGACGTCGCTGTCGGCGGCGGCACTGTCATCGTCTTTCTTCCACGGGAGTTTCACACCTCACAGGCTAGAGCACCGGTGGACAGGGGGACCAACGAGGGTGAGCCTGTCGGGAATAGATCACTGGATTTCATGGTTCTACACGAGTAGTTTGGGCATATCCGCATTACCGAGGAGGAAACGATGACTGCTGCCGAGGCAACCGCCGAGAAGTCCACCGGCGTCGAACTGACCAGCGCCGCTGCCGGGAAGGCCGCCGGGCTGCTCGCACAGGAGGGCCGGGACGATCTGGCCCTGCGTATCGCCGTCCAGCCGGGTGGCTGCGCCGGCCTGCGTTACCAGCTCTTTTTCGACGACCGTACGCTGGACGGCGACCTCGTCGACGAGGTCGAGGGCGTCCGTCTCGTCGTGGACAAGATGTCCGCCCCGTACCTGACCGGTGCGAAGATCGATTTCTCCGACACCATCGAGTCCCAGGGGTTCACCATCGACAACCCGAACGCCGGCGGTTCCTGCGCCTGCGGCGACTCCTTCAGCTGACCGTCCCCGACCGTCACCGGAGAGACGAGAACTCCCCGCCCCTGGACTGACAGGGACGGGGAGTTCTGTCGTCGGTGGACGACTCAGAGCTGGACGGGGTAGTCCCGCTCGTCGATGTCGGGGGTGATCCGGTGTTCGACGAAGATACCGTGCCAGATCATGAAGGCGATGACGGTCCACAGGCGCCGGGAGTGGTCGGGGCCCGACCCGGAGTTCATGGACACCCGGTGCTCGTCCAGCATCGCCAGGACCTGTGCCTTGTCGAAGATGTGGTCGGTGGCCGAGTCCTCGATGTTCTTCCTCGCCCAGTCGTAGAGCTCGTCGCCGGCGAGCCAGTGGCGCAGGGGCACCGGGAAGCCGAGCTTCTTCCGGTTGATGACGTGTTCCGGGACGATGAGCTCCAGGGCACGCCGCAGGGCGTACTTGGTGGTGCCGTTACCGACCTTGAGCTCGTGGGGGATGGTGCGGGCGACGTCGAAGACCACGCGGTCGAGGAACGGCACACGCAGCTCCAGCGAGTTGGCCATGGTGATCTTGTCGGCCTTGACCAGGATGTCGCCCCGCAGCCAGGTGAACATGTCGAGGTGCTGCATCCGCGACACCGGGTCCATGTCCCGTGACTTGGCGTAGACCGGTGCGGTCACCTCGCGGTGGTCCCACTCCGGTCGGGCGATGCGCAGGACCCGCTCCAGCTGCTCGTAGTTGAAGGACCGTGCGTTGCCGTAGTAGCGCTCCTCCATGGGGGTGGTGCCTCGCTGCAGCAGCGACTTGCCGCGCACGCCGTCCGGCAGTGCGTCACCCAGCGTGCGGAGCACCTTCTTGATCGGGGAGGGGACCTTCTCGAACGGGGCCAGCGACAGGGGTTCCTTGTAGATCGTGTACCCGCCGAACAACTCGTCGGCACCCTCGCCGGACAGCACCACCTTGACGTGCTTCCGGGCCTCGGCGGCCACGAAGTACAACGGCACCAGTGCCGGGTCGGCGACCGGGTCGTCGAGGTACCAGATGATCTTGGGGACGGCGGCGGCGAACTCCTCGGGGGAGACGACCTTGACGACGTGCTCCACGCCGATCGCCGCGGCGGACTCCGCGGCGACGTCGACCTCCGAGTAGCCCTCGCGCTCGAAACCGGTGGTGAAGGTGATCAGGTCCGGGTTGTGCTGCTTGGCCAGGGAGGCGATGGCGGTGGAGTCGATGCCCCCGGACAGGAAGGACCCGACGGTGACGTCGGCACGCATGTGCTTGGCGACCGAGTCCTGCAGCGCGTCGGCGATCCGGGTGAAGAGCGCGTTCTCCTGGCCCGACGGTACCGGGGTGACCGGGAACGTCGGCTCGAAGTAGCGAACGGCGGTGACTTCGTCGCCGGGGCGCAGGGTGGCGTGGCAGCCGGACTCCAGACGACGGACGCCGGCGTGCAGGGTCTCGGGCTCCGGGACGTACTGGAGGTCGGTGTAGTGGGCGATGGCCCTGTCGTCAAGGCCCAGGCCGAGACCGATGTCCTGGGCCATGGCCAGGATCGACTTCTTCTCGCTGCTGAACACCGTGCCGGCGTCGGTCGTCGCGTAGAACAGCGGCTTGATGCCGAAGGGGTCACGGGCCAGGAACATGGTCCGTTCGACGGAGTCCCACACCGCGAAGGCGAACATGCCGCGCAGGTGGTTGACCACGTCCGAACCCCAGTGGTGGAAGCCGACGACGATCGTCTCGGAGTCCCCGGAGGTGGCGAACTCGTAGCCCTCGGCGCGCAGCTCCTCGCGCAGCTCGAGGTAGTTGTAGATCTCGCCGTTGAAGGTCATCGAGTAGCGGTCCGGTTCGCCGGACGGACCCCACTGCAGGGGCTGGTGCGAGTGCTCGAGGTCGATGATCGACAGGCGGTTGAACCCGAAGACGACGTCGTCGTCGTTCCAGGTGCCGTCCTCGTCGGGGCCACGGTGCCGCATGCAGGGGAGTGCACGTGCGGTGGTGTCCACGAAGCGGGGGGCGTCACCCTGGGCGGTCAGAATTCCAAGAAGTCCACACATGTGCTCTGGGATCATCTCCGTAAGTGTCGTCGGGGGCCGGCGTGTCTGGCCCCCGGGGAGGGGTGACGAGACGGTGGACCGCCGGCCGCGTGCGTAAGCACACAAGACTACTCGTCGAGGTCGCGCCGACCCAGACGGGACATGCCGGACGGTGGTGTGCTCCTCAGGCGGCGTCCAGCAACCCCGAATAGGGCCGACAGAGAATCACAATGGTGTGCATGATGCGGGGGCATCCCCCTCCATGCACTATTGTCGGAAGATGACACGGGGCTGGTGTCCGTCCTCTGCAGGCGACGGACCCGGTGGCCCCGATGAACACGACGTGTGATTGAGGAAGGCATACTCGCGTGGTACAGCGAAAAGTTCACGGAAGAGGTCGCAAGATCGGCCTCGCCGGAGTGCTGGGACTCGGTTCCCTTGCCCTGGTCGGCTGCGATGTCGCACCCCCCGACAACGGATTCTTCCATGCCCTGCGCATGGGATGGCCCGAAGGAATCACCCCGGAGTCCCAGTCCATGGGTAACTTCTGGGTGTGGACCTGGGTCGTCGCCTGGATTATCGGCATCATCATGTGGGCGCTCATGTTCCTGGTCATCTTCCGCGACAGCGACAAGCGGGCGGCCAAGAAGGGCAAGTCGGAGTTCCCCCGGCAGACGGCGTACAACGTCCCCCTCGAGCTGACGTTGACCGTGATCCCGGTGCTGATCGTGATGGGCCTGTTCTTCTTCACGGTGCAGACCCAGGACAAGGTCACGGCCCTGGACAAGGACCCCCAGGTCACCGTCGACGTCACCGCCTACCAGTGGAACTGGAAGTTCGGCTACGGCAACGTCAGCGGCGACCTCACCCAGGACGGCCAGGAGTACGTGGGCGAGGACGCGGAGCGTTCCGAGGCCGCCGAGGCGAACGCCGCGGTGCCGCAGGACGACCGTGGTGGGCACGGCCAGGCCGTCGGCCCGATCCACGGAAAGTCGTCGGAGGACTTCACCTACCTGAACTACGACAAGATCGAGACCCTCGGTACCTCCGAGGAGGTCCCGGTGCTCGTCCTGCCGACGAACACCCCGATCGAGTTCAACCTCGCGTCTTCTGACGTGATCCACTCCTTCTGGGTCCCTGAGTTCCTCTTCAAGCGCGACGTGTTCCCGCACCCGGAGGCGAACCAGTCCGAGCGTCGGTTCCAGATCGAGGGCATCGACAGTGAGGGTGCCTTCGTCGGGCGCTGTGCCGAGATGTGCGGTACCTACCACGCGATGATGAACTTCGAGGTCCGTGCCGTGAGCCCGGAGAACTTCGCGGCGTACCTGGCGTACCGCGAGGCCAACCCGGAGGCCAGCAACGCCGAGGCGTTGGCGGAGATCGGCGAGGACCCCTACGCCACGTCCACCCAGCCTTTCCTCCCCGGCCGCGAGGCCACCCGGGGAGTCGAGGGTGACAACTTCATCGACCGTTCCGCCTAAGCCGGCGAAGAGACACTAGGAGACGACAATGCGGCAGACAGCCAAGTTGATGTACGGACTGGCACTGTTCCTCACGCTGATGACGGTCGTGTACTTCTACGCCACGGCACAGCTCAACGACGGCGCGAACCAGCAGGGTATCGAGTGGGCAGGCGGGACCGGGCTTGTCCTGGCGACGCTGCTGACGCTCTTCCTCGGCGTGTACTTCCACCTCACCAACTCCAAGGCCGACATCGAGCCGAAGGACTGGGAGGAAGCGGAGATCGAGGACGGCGCAGGTGTGCTCGGGTTCTTCTCGCCCCACTCCGGCTGGCCCTTCATCATGTCGATGGCCATCGTGATCATGGGCTACGGTATCGCCTTCTTCCTGATCTGGGTGATCCTGCTGGGTGCTGCGATGCTCATCTGGTCCACCACGATGCTCAACCTCCAGTACGGTCTCCCGCCGGAGAAGGAGTAGCACCACACCGCCGTCCCCACACCGCAGACGGCGGATGCACCACCGGACAAGCCCCCGCATCTTCCTCGCGGGGGCTTCTTCGTGTGTGTGGCGCCCTGTGAGGCGCCGTGGTGAAGGCTCAGAGGCTGACGATGTCGTACATCTTCCGCTCGGCGGCGCCGGACTCCAGGGCCTCGCGTGCGACGGCGAGCTGGGTCGCGAGGGCGGACTTCAGGTCGTCGCCCTCCCAGCCGTGGACGGCGGTCAAGGCGGCAGCCGCGTTGATCAAGACAGCGTCCTTGATTGCGCCGCTGAGTTCCCCGGCCATGAGTTTCCGGGCGATATCGGCGTTGTACCGGGGGTCACCGCCCTTGAGTGCGTCGTCGTCGTAGACATCCAGCCCGAAGGTCCGCGGGTTGATGGTGAACTCACCGGTGCGCCCCGACTCGTCCACCGTGACGACCTCCGTCGGGGCGCAGACGCTGATCTCGTCCATGCCGTCGAGCCCGCGGACGATGAGCGCCCGGACGCCCTGGTGGGCGAAGGCGCCGCCCATGATCGGCATCATGTCCCGGAACGCGCAGCCGATGAGCCCGAACTTCGGGCCGGCCGGGTTGGTCATCGGTCCGAGCAGGTTGAACAGGGTCGGGACGGCCAACTCGGAGCGCACCGGCCCGGCGAAGCGCATCGCGGGATGGTAGGTCTTGGCGAACATGAAGGCGAAGCCGGTGCGTAGGGCGTCGTCGTGGATGGTCTCGGGGGACCGGTCGATGTCCAGCCCGAGCACCTCGAGCACGTCCGCCCCGCCGCACTTCGACGACGCGGCGCGGTTGCCGTGCTTGACCACCGGTACCCCGGTGGCGGCGACGACGAAGGAGGCCATCGTGGAGATGTTCACCGTGTGGTGGCCGTCGCCACCGGTCCCGACGATGTCGACGGCGTCGGGGATGTCGCTGAAGTCGACGGGGGTGGCGTAGGCGCGCATCGCCGACGCGGCGGCGGAGAGCTCCGCGGCGGTGATGCCCTTGACCCGGAGCCCGAAGGCGAACGCGGCGAGCTGCGCGTCGGTGGCGCCGCCCTCCATGATCCGGCTGACGGCCCAGGTGATCTGCGACTCGCTGAGCTCCTCGTGCCGGCCGATGCGGTCGAGCACACCCGGCCAGGTGAAGTAGCTCCCCGGCAGTCGGTCGGAGCCCAGTGGGGCGATATGGTCCGGGGTGGTCAGCCTCAGCTCGTCCGGCATCGGTGTCGTCCTCTCGAAGTTGGGTGTCGGTGTCCGGGGCCCGTGGGCGGGCGCGTGTGGACGCTGTCCATCCTATTACGGCTCTGACGGCCACTGACCGGCGGAGTGTGGCCCGGGGGCAGGGGCGGCGGTGGATTCGTCCGGCTGTGGCCGCCCAGGTAGAATCCGCGGTAGGGAAGTGGGGCCGGTTCCGGGGCCCCGGGGAATGCCGGGAGGACAGACCCCCGAACGGGGGTGGCTACGCCCGGCGGAGCTGGCCGCCGGGACGGGGGAGTGGCGGGCCGGCGGACGGGCGACCTGCACAGACACTGGCCCGTCGTATTTCCCGGGCAAGAGTTCCCGGCTAACCCCGTTTGTGGTGAGTTGCCAGGAAACGTGAAGCGACTACCAGGGGTTTTGCAGAAAGCCTGGATCTTGTCGGGGTTGCGAATCGACTCGGCGGCCAGGGTCCGTCATACTTGTACGCGTGACGAGCGCAGTTGGAAACCAAAGCATGGCAGCACCGCAGCGTGCCGTGACGCTGAACCGACCGAACATGGTCAGCGTCGGCACGATTGTGTTCCTGTCCCAGGAATTGATGTTCTTCGCGGGCCTGTTCGCGATGTACTTCGTCTCTAAGGCGAACTCGAACGGAAACTGGCCCTCCGAGCCGACCGAGCTGAACGTGCCGTTCGCTCTGGCGATCACCGTGATTCTGGTGTCGTCGTCGTTCACGGCCCAGTGGGGCGTGTTCGCCGCAGAGCGTGGCGACGTGTTCGGTCTGCGCAAGTGGTACGCACTCACGGTCGTCCTCGGCGCGATCTTCCTCGCCGGGCAGACCTACGAGTACATCCACCTTGTGCAGCACGGCACCACGATCTCGAGCAGCGTCTACGGGTCGGTGTTCTACATCACCACCGGCTTCCATGGGGCACACGTCCTCGCCGGCGTGCTGGCTTTCGTCGTGGTCCTGCTCCGGACGGTGAAGTCGAAGTTCACGCCGGCCCAGGCCACCGCCGCCGTCGTGGTGTCGTACTACTGGCACTTCGTCGACGTCGTGTGGATCGGACTGTGGATCACCATTTACTTCATCCAGTAGGCCGGACGGGCCGATGTGTGACGGTCGGCCGTTAAGCCCATCGCCTTCCAAATGACGAGTTAAGGGAACAAGATGGATACGAACAATCCAACTCCCGAGGGGGAGAACCCGGTGGTGGACTCCGCCCCGGCATCCGCAACAGGCAAGAAACGTCGTACCCGACGTAAGCTGCGCCGGACCATGGCTGGAGCGCTCGCGCTCGTGCTCGGCCTGACCGGTGCCGGCCTGGTCGCCCAGGCCTTCACCCCGGATCCGCAGTCCGCGACCGCGCAGCAGGACGCGCAGTCGATGATCAACCAGGGCCAGGACATCTACGAGGTCGCCTGCATCACCTGCCACGGTGCGAACCTCCAGGGTGTCGAGGACCGCGGTCCGTCCCTGGTCGGTGTCGGCGAGGGCGCGGTGTACTTCCAGGTGCACTCCGGCCGTATGCCGATGAAGCGTAACGAGGCGCAGGCCGACCGCAAGGACGCCCGCTTCAACGAGGCACAGACGCTGGCGCTCGCCGCCTACGTCAACGCCAACGGCGGTGGCCCCGGGATCGTCAAGAACGACGACGGCACCATCGCCATGGAGTCGCTGCGCGGTTCGCACAACAACAACGGCGAGATCGACCCCGCCGACGTGTCCCGTGGTTCCGATCTCTTCCGTCTGAACTGCGCGTCGTGCCACAACTTCACTGGCCGTGGTGGCGCCCTGTCCGGCGGTAAGTACGCGCCGAACCTGGATGCCGCCAACGAGCAGGAGATCTACCAGGCGATGCTCACCGGCCCGCAGAACATGCCCAAGTTCTCGGACCGTCAGCTCACCGCCGACGAGAAGAAGGACATCATCGCCTTCATCAAGTCGACCAAGGAGAGCCCGAACCCCGGTGGCCTCGGTCTCGGTGGCCTCGGCCCGGTCAGTGAGGGCATGTTGATGTGGATCGTCGGGATCGTCGTGCTCATCGGCACGGCCATGTGGATTGGAACCCGTTCATGAGTGAGATCAAGAGCAGCTACTCTGAAGAAGAGATCAAGCGCATGAGCGACGATGAGCTCGCCCGTCTCGGTACCGAGATGGACGGCGTCACCGTCGCATACCGCAAGGAGCGTTTCCCGGTCGAGGGCGACCCGGCCGAGAAGCGTGCCGCCCGCGGTATCGGCTTCTGGTGGGCACTGTCGGTCATCTTCGGCCTCGCGTTCATCGCGGTCTACCTGTTCTGGCCGTGGGAGTACAAGCACCTGGCGGAGGACGGCCTCTGGCTGTACACCATCTACACCCCGCTGCTGGGTGTCACCTCGGGTCTGTCGATCATCACCCTCGGTATCGGCGCGGTCCAGTTCTCCAAGAAGTTCATCCCCGAGGAGATCGCGGTCCAGAAGCGTCACGACGGACCGTCGGACGAGGTCGACCGTCGCACGATGACGGCTCTGCTCAACGACGCGTGGAAGACCTCCACCCTGGGTCGCCGCAAGGTCCTCATGGGTCTGGGTGGCGCAGGCGTCGCCCTGGCCGGCGTGGCCATCGCGCTTCCCCTCGGCGGTATCGTCAAGAACCCCTGGAAGCCGCGTGCCATGGGCATCGACGGCGACGGCACGCTGTGGACCACCGGGTGGACCCTCGTCGAGAAGGGCGAGAAGGTCTACCTCGGGCGCGACACCGGTGCCATCGCCGAGGAGCACCACGGCCACTGGAGCACCCAGGGTGTCAACCGCCTGATCCGGGTCCGCCCGGAGGACCTCGACGCCGGTGCGATGGAGACCGTGTTCCCGATGACCGAAGACATGGTCAACGACCACGACAACTTCGATCCCTCGCGAGACGTGTACGAGGAGCAGATGCACTCGATCCACGGTTCCCGCAACGCGGTCATGCTGATCCGCCTGCGTCATGCCGACGCCCTCAAGGCGGTCCAGCGTGAGGGCCAGGAGGACTTCCACTACGGCGACTACTACGCCTACTCGAAGATCTGCACCCACATCGGCTGCCCCACCTCGCTGTATGAGCAGCAGACCAACCGTATCCTCTGCCCGTGCCACCAGTCGCAGTTCGATGCACTGCACTGGGGTAAGCCGGTGTTCGGTCCGGCTGCACGTGCCCTGCCCGAGCTGTCCATCAACGTCGATGAGGACGGGTTCCTGTACGCGGACAAGAACTTCGTCGAGCCCGTCGGCCCTGCCTTCTGGGAGCGTCAGTCATGAGCACATCCACAAAGCCTTCCCACCTGGCCCAGGCGGCCAACAACTTCGATGAGCGCTACACCGCTGCAAGTGGGCTGCGGAAGCAGATGAACAAGGTCTTCCCGAGCCACTGGTCCTTCATGCTCGGTGAGATCGCGCTCTACTCCTTCATCATCCTGCTGCTGTCGGGTGTCTACCTCACCCTGTTCTTCGACCCCTCCCTGTCGAAGGTCATCTACCAGGGTGCCTACGCGCCGCTCAACGGCGTGGAGATGTCCCGCGCCTACGAAACGGCACTGAACATCTCGTTCGAGGTTCGTGGCGGACTCTTCATCCGCCAGGTGCACCACTGGGCGGCGCTGCTGTTCGCGGTGTCGATCATGGTCCACATGATGCGCATCTTCTTCACCGGTGCGTTCCGCAAGCCGCGTGAGGCGAACTGGGTCATCGGCTGCGTCCTGCTGCTGCTGTCCGTCGCCGAGGGCTTCATGGGCTACTCCCTGCCGGACGACCTGCTGTCGGGCGTCGGCCTGCGCATCATGTCCGCGATCATCATCGGGCTGCCGATCATCGGCACCTGGCTGCACTGGATCATGTTCGCCGGCGACTTCCCGGGCGACATCATCATCCCGCGCCTCTACATCGCCCACGTGCTGCTGATCCCGGCCATCCTGCTGGCGCTGATCGCTGCGCACCTGGCACTGGTCTGGTACCAGAAGCACACCCAGTTCCCCGGACCGGGCCGTACCGAGCGCAACGTCGTCGGTGCCCGTGTGATCCCGGTGTTCGCCGTGCACTCCATGGCATTCGGCCTGATCACCTTCGGTTTCGTGGCACTGCTGGCCGGTGTTTTCCAGATCAACGCGATCTGGAACCTGGGGCCGTACAACCCGTCGCAGGTGTCGGCAGGTTCGCAGCCTGACATCTACATGCTGTGGACGGACGGTGCCGCGCGTATTATGCCGGCCTGGGAGCTCTACATCGGCAGTTACACGATCCCGGCGGTGTTCTGGGTCGCGATCCTGCTCGGTATCCTCGTGATGCTGCTGTTCGCCTACCCCTGGATCGAGCAGCGCTTCACGAAGGACACGGCGCACCACAACCTGCTGCAGCGTCCGCGTGACGTGCCGGTCCGCACCTCGCTGGGTGTCATGGCACTGGTCTCGTACGCGATCCTCACGATCTCCGGTGGTAACGACCATGTCGCGGTGTACTTCCACATCTCGCTGAACGCGATGACCTGGATCGGCCGTATCGGGTTCATCCTGCTGCCCCCGATCGCGTACTTCGTCACTTACCGGATCTGCCTCGGCCTGCAGCGTGCGGACCGCGAGGTGCTGGAGCACGGTATCGAGACCGGTACGATCAAGCAGCTGCCGTCCGGCGGGTTCATCGAGGTGCACCAGCCCCTCGGACCGGTGGACGAGCACGGCCACCCGATCCCGCTGGAGTACGCCGGAACCCAGGTTCCGCGGCGCCTCAACCAGCTCGGGTTCGCCGGCCAGCCCGGCCGTGGCTCGCTGTTCACCCCGGATCCCGAGGACATCGTCGCCCAGGTCGAGAAGATCGAGGAAGCGAACGAGCACGAGCACAAGGAGATGCTGCTGCGTCTCCAGGAGGAGAACCGTCGCCAGCTCGGTGACGAGGGACACCAGAACCCCTGATCCCGCCCTCCGAGGCTGACACCCCGCCTCCCCGCCGCCAGCACGGCGGTGGGGAGGCGGGGTGTCTCTCTGTCTAACCGGAGATGCTGCGCAGGTACGCCAGCAGGTCCGCCGTGGCGAGCGCGTCGTCGGCCGCACGGTGGGCGGGACGGTGTTCGAGGTCGAGCCGCTCGGCCAGGGTGGCGAGACGGTAGCGGCCGACCCGCTCCCGGGGGATCAGCGAGCGGGCCGCAGTGGCCGTGCAGACCACGTCGGTGGTCTCCAATGGGCTCGGGGTGCCGCTACGGCGGCACTCCGCCGCGACGAAGGCGATGTCGAAGGCGACGTTATGGCCCACGACCGTCCGTCCCGACACCAGAGGAGTCACCGCGTCGAGGATGTCGGCGAAGGCCGGTTGGCCCTCGACGTCGTCGGAGGTGATCCCGGTGAGGTCCGTGATCTCCCGGGGGACGGGAAGCCCGGGGTCGACGAACGAGTGGAACTCGGCCACCGGACGGCCCTCGTGGACGTGCAGGGCCGCGATCTCGATGATCCGGGCGCCCTCGGGGTCCAGGCCGGTCGTCTCGCAGTCGATGATGACGCTGTCTGCCAGCGCAGCGTCGAGGCGTCGTTGAAGTGTGGTTGCCACAGTCACGGAGTCTACGGGGTGGGCCGGACACGGAGGCTCCGCAGTGGGGGAGTAGGACGGGACTGGTGTGACTTCTGAGGTGGACACGCCCGGGGACGACCTGGATGTGATGGGAATCACAATATCATTTCTCCCGGGGTGGACGTCCGGATGTCGTGACCGTCGCGGACGGCCTTCGCGTCCAGCATCTCTGCAGGTGACGGGCTTCGGCAAGGTGGGCGCGGTCCGGAAGGGCGGACCCGGTCAAGCTTTGGTCGCGATTCGATAACGGTTGGATAACGAAGCGCTCACGGCGAGATCACGGTCTCGTGGCTGGACAAGATTCGCGACGTTTCGTAATCTTCTCGTGACCTTAAGGGGAGCGACGTGACGTTCCCGGCTCCCCGACAGCAATCAGGAAAGGCTACAACCCTCATGGGCAAGCACCGTATGAAGAAGGACCACTCCCGCCGCAACGCAGTCGCCGTCGCCGCAGTGGGCATGGGCGCCGTCATCGCCCTGCCTGCCACCGCACAGGCCGTCACTGTCCAGGTTCCGAACACCGACATCAGCGTCGATGTCCCGAACGAGGCCGTCGACTTCGCCAAGCAGCACGTGGACGTGGACCCCTTCCTCGCGGCAGCCGGCCAGGCGGCCGTCCCCGCCGCCGACGGCAGCGCCCCGAGCGCCGCGCCGAACAGCGTCGGCCAGAAGATCGCTGACGCCGCCCTGTCGAAGCAGGGTGCCCCCTACGCCTGGGGTGCCGCCGGCCCCAACGCCTTCGACTGCTCCGGCCTGACCACCTGGGCACACCAGCAGGTCGGCAAGTCCATCCCGCGTACCTCCGGTGCACAGGCCGCCTCCGGCACCCCGGTCTCCCTGGACGCACTGCAGCCCGGCGACGTCGTCTCCTACTACTCCGGCGCATCGCACGTGGGTATCTACATCGGCGGCGGCAAGATCGTCCACGCGCTCAACGAGGGTTCGCCGGTCCAGGTCAACGACCTGCACTACATGCCGGTCAACAACGCGGTCCGCTTCTAGGACGTCAGACCGCCCGTGACGCCCCGGTGACGTGGCCCCCGACGCGGGGTGCCTTTCCACGGGGCGTGTCGTGTGTCCGAGTACGTCTCCGCTGCTCAGTTGTGGCAGTATAACGATGTTGTGTAGAGACACGAGCGAAGAGGTTTCAGAGACAGTGAGCATGTTGCGCGCCTTCGGGTCCCGCCGGTCCGACGTCGGTACGTCGGTCCGTTTCGTCGCCGGTATCGGCACCGCAGTGGCACTGACCGTGGCCTCGACGTCCGTCGTCGCCGCCGACCCGTCGGGCCCCGCGCCGTCCGCCGGCGCCGACGCCGACGCCGTCGACACCTCACCCCTCCCGGACGACGCCGACGGCCTGCTGGAACGGCTCGCCACGGTGTCCCGTCAGGCCCAGGAAGCCAGCGACGAGGTGCAGGAGAACTCCCGCACCCTCGACGACCTCCGCGCCTCGCTGGACCGCGCGAACCGCGCTGCCGAGTACTACGCGGGCGAGGCGCAGCGTGCCCGCGCCGAGGTCGAGGCCAACCGCGGCCCCGTCACGGAACTGTCCCGGTCCCTCTACCGTGGTGCCGTCATCGACCCGGTCTCGGCGGTCGCCGGCTCCCGGAGTCCGCAGGACGCCATCGACCGCCGTGCCTTCGCCAGCGCCTTGAACGCCGACCGTACGAACACCCTCTCCTCGTTCCAGGACGGTCTGCGGCAGGCGGCCGACCTCGAGTCCCGCGCGAACCGCTCGAAGGTGACGGCGGACTTCCAGTTGAAGCAGGTCGAGGCGCGCCAGGCGGACCTCGACGAGCGGATCGGCCTGCTCGACGGCATGAAGAAGGAGATCTCCACGGCGGTGGACGGTCTCAGCCCCGAGCAGAAGCAGCGCTGGGTGGACCGCAACGGTCCGATCGACGTTGACGTCGAGGAGTTCCTCGGCTCGGTCACCGAGGCCGGCGGCGCCGTCGGTGCGGCGATGGGCAAGCTCGGCTCCCCGTATTCGTGGGGCGCCACCGGTCCGGACGCCTTCGACTGCTCCGGTCTGATGTACTGGGCCTACCAGCAGATCGGCGTGTCGGTGCCACGCACCTCCTCGGCCCAGGTGGCGGGAGGGACGTCGGTCTCCCGCGACGCGCTCCAGCCGGGCGACATCGTCGGTTTCTACCCGGGCGTGACGCACGTCGGGATGTACATCGGTGACGGCAAGATCGTCCACGCCTCCGACTACGGTATTCCCGTCCAGGTCGTCAGCGTCGACAGCATGCCGTTCGCCGGCGCCGCCCGCTACTAGGGGCAGGCGTCTCCACCGTGGGTTCCAGGGTTCTCCTCGTCACCAACGACTTTCCGCCGACGGTCGGCGGGATCCAGAGCTACCTGCGCGACTACTGCGCGGAACTGGAACGCCGTCAGCCGGGCCGGCTCACCGTCTTCGCCTCGACCCAGGACGCGTCGGACGCGGCGGCTTACGACGCCGGCCTCCCGTTCGACGTCGTCCGGTGGCCGCGGTCGGTCATGCTGCCCACCGTCGCCACCGCACGACGGATGGCATCGATCATCCGGGAGCGGGGGATCGACACCGTCTGGTTCGGCTCGTCGACGCCCCTGGGGCTGCTCGCCGGTGCCGCCCGCCGGGCCGGTGCCCGACGGATCGTCGCCTCCACCCACGGGCACGAGGTCGGGTGGTCGATGGTCCCCGGCGGCCGCGGTGTGCTGCGTCGGATCGGCCGGCAGACGGACTGCCTGACGTACGTGTCCCGGTACGCACGCGGCAGGTTCGCCTCGGCCTTCGGGCCGGACGTGGCGTGGGAGCCGATGCCCGGCGGCGTGGACACCTCGGTGTTCCGCCCGGACCCCGACGGGAGGGAGCGGATCCGCGCCCGGCTCGGTGTCTCCGACCGTCGTGTCGTCGTGTGCGTGTCGCGCGTCGTGCCGCGGAAGGGGCAGGACACCCTCGTCGAGGCGATGCCGGGGATCCTCGGGAAGGAGCCCGCGGCGCACCTGGTGATCGTCGGACCAGGCGACTACGCCCGGACGTTGGCCGCGCGGGCGGCCGAACTCGGCGTCTCGGACCGGGTCACCCTCACCGGTCCCGTCGACTACGACGAGCTCGTCGCGCACTTCTGCGCCGGTGACGTGTTCGCGATGCCGGTGCGGACCCAGGGCGGGGGGTTCAGCGTCGAGGGGCTCGGGATCGTGTTCCTCGAGGCCCAGGCGTGCGGGGTCCCGACGGTCGCGGGATCCGGCGGAGGCGCCCCCGAGACGGTGCAGGACGGGGTGACCGGCGATGTCGTCGACGGCGGGGACCTCACCGCCGTCGTCGACACCGTGTCGGCGCTCCTCGGCGACACGGAGCGCGCCCGTCGCTATTCCCTGGCGGGACAGGCCTACGTCCGGGACGCGTGGAACTGGGACGTCCTGGGGGCCCAGCTGGAGGCGGTGCTCGACGGTGACGCCCGCCGTCCGGGTCGGCACAGTTGGAACTGGCGGGTGTGACCGATAGCCTGGACAGGTTGTGCCGGGACACCGGCGCGCGAGGTACAGGAGGAGCAAGTGACGCAACTGACCATCGGCATCGACATCGGGGGGACCAATCTCCGTGCTGCGGTGGTCGACCGGGCCGGGAAGGTGCTCGACGTCGAGCAGCTCCCCACCCCGTCCACGGTCGACTCACTCGAGACGGCGATCGCGCATGCCGTCGGCACCCTTCGGCAACGGCACACGGTCAGTGCGGTGGGGCTCGCCGTCGCCGGCTTCATCACCGGCGACCAGCAGCGGGTCCGTTTCGCCCCGCACCTGCCGTGGCGCGACCGTGACGTGCGCACCAGGCTGTCCCACCGGCTCGGACTCCCGGTGGTCCTGGAGCATGACGCGAACGCCGCGGCCTGGGGGGAGCAGATCCTGGGCCCCGGCCAGGAGGCGGACACCTGGGTCCTCTTCGCCGTCGGCACCGGGATCGGGGGCGCCCTGGTGCACGACGGGGCCCTCTACCGTGGGGCGTACGGGACGGCCCCGGAGTTCGGTCACCTGACCGTCGTGCCCGGCGGCCGCGCGTGCCCGTGCGGTAAGCGGGGCTGCCTGGAGCGGTACTGCTCGGGGAGTGCCCTGGAGACCACGGCGCTGGAGTACATCGCCACCGGGCGCCACCCGGACAGCATGCTGGCCGGGATCTTCCATTCGCGACCGGAGGAGATCACCGGGCGGAGCGTGGTCCGGCTCGCCCGTGACGGTGACCCGCTGGCGAAGGAGGTCATCGACGACTTCGCCCTGTGGCTCGGGCGCGGGCTGTCCGCGGTGCAGGAGATCCTCGACCCGGAGCTCATCGTGCTCGGGGGCGGCGTCTCGGCGGACGCGGACCTGTACCTGCCGCAGGCGAAGGCGGAGATGGACGGCTCGGTCGTCGGCGCAGGTTTCCGGCCGCTCGCCCGCGTCGAAGCGGCGTCCCTGGGGTCGGAGGCGGGTATGATCGGCGTGGCACTTCTTGCCGGACAGGCTCAGCTGAGCCCGTCCTCGACCGGCTTGTGAAAGGGACAGATCTGTGCAGAACCGCACCTACTGGTGGTTGAAGAATGTGGTCATCGGACCATGGCTGTGGCTCTACAACCGGCCGTACTCCCGGGGACTGGACAAGATTCCCCAGGACGGTCCGGTGATCCTGGCCTCGAACCACCTGGCGGTGATGGACTCCCTGTACTTCCCGCTGCTCTCGAAGAGGCAGCTGACCTTCCTGGCGAAGAAGGAGTACTTCACCACCCCGGGCTTCGCCGGGGGGATCCAGAAGTGGTTCTTCTCGTCGGTGGGCCAGGTCCCGATCGACCGTAACGACAAGAACTCGCAGGACGCCGCGCTGGACACCGCGTTGCGGGTCCTGGACAAGGGCGATCCGCTGGGGATGTACCCGGAGGGCACCCGGTCCCCGGACGGCCGGTTGTACCGCGGCAAGACGGGGATGGCCCGCATCGCACTCCAGTCGGGGGCGACGGTGTACCCCGTGGCGATGATCGACACCGAGAAGGCGAATATCGCGGGGTCCTGGATCCTGCGGCCGCACCGGGTCGGCGTCGTCGTCGGCGACCCCATCGACCCGGCGGACTTCGCCGACAGCGGGGACGACGAGTACGCGCGCGCCCGGGCCCTCACCGACTACACGATGGAGCGCCTGGCGGAGCTGTCGGGCCAGGAGTACGTCGACGGCGTCTACGCCGCCGACGTCAAGGAGTCGCTGACCTCGGGGAAGGGGTATCCGCAGGGGGCGGAACCTGGGACGGGCCGGGTGCTGGGGACGAAGCCCCGGCCCCGCTTCCTGCGCTTCCGTCTCTGACGGCGGCCGCACGGTCACGCCGGCCGGGGCGGAGAAGACCCGGCCACAGGCCGCCGAGACCGAGCCACACGGCGCCGACGACGACGTACTCGGACCCGAGGACCTTCTGCCACCAGGTCCAGTCCATCTCGGCACCGTGGGCCGAGGGCAGGTAGACGTGCACCGGGAACGCCGTGGCCGTGAGGACCAGCAGCAGCGCGAGGACCGCCAGGGGGATCACGGCGGCGCGGACCGGCCGGTGGGACCACAGTGACACACCGGCCACCATCGTCATCGGCAGGATCCACACCCAGTGGTGCGCCCAAGACACCGGAGAGACCAGCAGCGCCAGCAACGCATTGGTGCACACCGCCGCCGTGACGGCCCCGGCGGCGAGGAGGCGCAGCATCACCACGGCCACGAGGACCACCGTCACGGCGGCGAGGACGTACCACAGGGACGTCTGCAGCGGGTCGTCGGTGAACCGTGCCAGGAAGCCGCGCACGGACTGGTTGGCGGAGTAGGCCAGCCCGCCGATGCGGGACGGGTCGCTGATCGTCTCGGTCCAGTACTGCCGCGAATCCGCCGGCAGGACGAGCCAGGCGATCCCGGAGGCGACGATCCCGGAGACCACGCTGGTCACCGCAGGACCCCATTGGCGGCGGAGCAGGAAGTACAGGCCGAACACGGCCGGGGTGAGCTTGAGCGCCGCGGCGATGCCGACCAGCATCCCACGCGGCCAGGGGGTGCGGGGGAGCAGGAGGTCCGCCGCCACCATGAGCATGAGCAGTATGTTGACCTGCCCGAACTCGAGGGTGTGGGTGACCGGCCAGAACCACACCGCCAGGGGGAGTGCGGCGAGCGTGGTCATCGTGACCTGCCGGCGGGTCAGCGACCCCACGCCTGCGACTGTGCGCGCCCCGCCTTCGGAGGCGAGCGCCTGGATGACGATCATCGTGGTCATGGCCAGGGCGACCACGTTCAGTGCGGTGAACAGCACGTAACCCACCGTGCCGGACACCAGGGCCAGCGGCGTGAAGACCAGGGCCGCGAGGGGAGGGTAGGTGAACGGCAGCGTGATCCCCTGGGCCGGGAAGCCCCCGACGTAGAGGGCGGTCCCGTCCAGGACGGCGCGGCCGCCCTCACGGTAGATGTCGTAGTCGAAGTGGTAGGTGAGGGTGTCGTCGCTGATGACGAAGCGGAGGATGCCGGCCACGGTGACGGCGACGAGGGCACCCAGGTACCAGAGTGTCACGGTGCGGCGGTCGGGTGACGGTGTACTGCGTTTTTCCACGGTTGTCGACTCTATATCAGGTCACGCTCAATTGATTCTTTCGCCGCTATGGGGCACTCTGGGGTCCCGTGTCCACCACATCCGGAACCTCGAACGCCAACACCAGTGCAACCCCCGCGGCGACAGCTGTGGGGGACGCACGCGCGACCGGGCGACGTGCACCGGGCCGGCTCCTGTGGGCGGACTGCGCCAAGGGCCTGTCGATCATCGCGGTGTGCTACATGCACGTGGTCACCGGGATCCCGGGGGCGCAGGAGACCGCATGGAACTGGTTCAACGAACTCATGGACCCGATCCGGATGCCGTTGTTCTTCGTCATCTCCGGGCTGTTCGCCCACCGCGTCGTCGAGCGGACGCTGGGTGACCTGTGGTACCGCCGGCTCTGGTTCCTGCTGGTGCCTTACCTCGTGTTCACCCCGGTGCAGGCCGCGATCCGGCTGGACATGGCCGACGACCTGGGGTGGGCCAGTCTGGGACGGGCGATTCTGCTGGGGGATCCGGGCATCTGGTTCCTGTACGTGCTGATGGTCTTCAATATCCTGGCCTGTCTGCTCCGGAGGGTCCCGCCGGTCTGGGCGGTGGCGCTCTCGTTCGTGCCGGCGCTCGTCGTCGCCGCCGCGGGGTGGACCGGCTACCCGGAACTCACCCACATCACCCAGTACGCCCCGGCGTTCTTCCTGGGGCTGCATTTCCGGCATCTGTTCTTCAGGATCGCCGAGCACGCCGCACGCCCGGCGGTCGTCGCCACCGCGGTGCTGGCGTTCGTGGGGTGGGAGTGGATCTACTCCACGGTCGCCGATATCGTCCGGCCGGACGGTTGGTCGACGGGGGAGGCCGCGGTGATGAACCTGCTGGCACTGGTCCGGATCGTCACCGCGGTGCCGATGGGGATCCTCCTGGCCGCGTCGATCTCGCGGACGCCGCGGTTGTCCGGTGCGGTCGCGGCGGTCGGACGGAACACGCTGCCGATCTACGTCTCCCACCACGCCGTCCTGCACCTCGTCTCCGCTGTCGTCATCCCGTCGCTGCTCGCCTCGGACCCCGTGGTGTGGGGATTCCTGGAGGACACGAACGTGCGGGTCGTCGTCGGCCTGGTGACCTGTGCCGTCGCCGGGTTCGTCTTCTACCTCGTCGGCCGGACGCCGGTGCTCAAGTGGGTGCTGCACCCGCCGGCCCTGCCGCGCCGCGCCGCCGACAGGGGACGCGAGGCCGCCCCGGTCGAGGCACGGGTCTAGGATTGCCTGGCGTGCGATACTTCTACGACACCGAGTTCATCGAGGACGGCACCACCATCGACCTGGTGTCGATCGGCGTGGTGGCCGAGGACGGCCGCGAGTTCTACGCGGTGTCGACCGAGTTCAGGGAGCGGAAGGCCGGTGACTGGGTCCGCCGGCATGTCCTGCCGTTGCTGCCGCCTCGGACCGACCCGGCGTGGATGTCCCGCGCGGAGATCCGTGCGCGGCTGTTCGCCTTCCTCGTCCCCGGGCACCGTCAGGGCGACTGGCTGCCGCCCTCACGGCGTCCGGAGCTCTGGGCCTGGGTGGGCGCCTACGACCATGTGGCGCTGGCCCAGCTGTGGGGCGACATGACACAACTGCCCCAGGAACTTCCCCGGTTCACCCATGAACTGAAGCAGTTGTGGGAGGCTGCGGGCCGGCCGGCGTTGCCTGATCCGCCGGAGCGGGCCCACGACGCCCTCGCGGACGCGCGCGCGAATGCGGTGAAGTTCCGCCTGTCGAGGTAGTGCAGTTCACCATTCGGGCGTACCGTCTCGTATGATGGCGTCCATGGGTTGGACAATTGACGCACCTCTCGAAGAGCTTCCTGATCTGCCACCGCTGCCCGGCGACCTCGAACGGGTATTTCAGGACACCATCGCACGCGACGCGAAGCAGCAGCCGTCGTGGGACCAGGGGCACGCCGACCGCGTGCGTAAGATCCTGGAGTCCGTGCCACCGATCGTGGTGGCGCCGGAGATCCGGCGGCTGAAGAAGGAACTCGCCGACGTGGCGCTGGGCAAGGCGTTCCTGCTGCAGGGAGGCGACTGCGCCGAGACCTTCGAGGCCAACACCGAGCCGCACATCCGCGGCAACATCAAGACCCTGCTGCAGATGGCGGTCGTGCTCACGTACGGCGCGTCGACACCCGTGGTCAAGATGGCCCGGATCGCCGGACAATACTCCAAGCCGCGGTCGGCCGACCGCGACTCCAACGGTCTGCTCAACTACCGCGGTGACCTGGTCAACGGGATCGGGGCCACGGAGGAGGAGCGGCGCCACGACCCGTCGCGGATGGTGCGTGCTTACGCGAATTCCGGCGCGGCGATGAACCTGGTGCGTGCCCTGACCAGTTCGGGCACCGCCGACCTGGCCAAGCTGCACGAGTGGAACCGCGAGTTCGTCGCCAACTCCCGTGCCGGTGCCCGGTACGAGGCGCTGGCCGGCGAGATCGAGCGTGGTCTGGAGTTCATGAGCGCCTGCGGGGTCTCGGACTCCACCCTGGAGACCGCCAACATCTACTGCTCCCACGAGGCACTGGTCCGTGACTACGAGCGTGCGATGCTGCGTCTGGCCCACGGGGAGGACGGTGAGGACGTGCTGTACAACCTCTCCGCCCACCAGATCTGGGTCGGCGAGCGCACCCGCGGTCTTGAGGACTTCCACATCGCCCTCGCCGCCCTGGTCGGCAACCCGGTGGGGGTGAAGATCGGGCCGACGACGACCCCGGAGGAGGCCGTCGCCTACGTCCAGAAGCTTGACCCGCGTAACGAACCGGGTGTGCTGACCCTTATCACCCGCATGGGCTACGACAAGATCCGGGAGGTCCTGCCTCCCATCGTCGAGGCCGTCGAGGCGACCGGACACAAGGTGATCTGGCAGTGCGACCCGATGCACGGCAACACCTACACCACGTCCAACGGCTACAAGACCCGTGACTTCGACCGCATCATCGACGAGGTCCAGGGCTTCTTCGAGGTGCACCGTGCCGCCGGTTCCCACCCGGGCGGCGTGCACATCGAGTTCACCGGCGAGGACGTCACCGAGGTCGTCGGCGGCGCCCAGGACATCACGGACCTGGACCTGCCGTCGCGCTACGCCACGGTCGTGGACCCCCGGCTGAACACCCAGCAGGCCCTCGAACTGTCCTTCCTCGTCGCGGAGATGCTGCGCAAGTAGCTGTAGCGTCTGTAGGCGCCTACAGCGTCTACAGCGTCTTCAGGGTGACCGTGTCGCCGACGGCGGCCCGCGAGGTCGGCCCCGGCGACTGCGTGATCACCAGGCCGTCCGCCCTGCCGTCGACGGTGACCTCCAGGCCCTCGTCCTCGAGGGCCTTCGCCGCGTTCCGGGCCGTCCGTCCGATCACGAACGGGACGCGGACCATCGTGGACTCCCGCAGCGTGACGGTGGTGGAGGAGGACGGGTCGACCCGGGTCCCTGCCGCGGGCTCCTGGGCGGCGATGTCACCACGGGAGACAGACGTGTCGGACACGCCCTCCCCGGTCTTCGGCGACAGCCCGAGGTCGCGGAGTTCGGCGGCGGCCTCGTCGGCGCTCATGCCCTCCAGGTCCGGGACGGTGACCGCGGTGGAGAGGATGAGGGTGACCGGGGAGGAGCCGGGGATCTCGGTGCCGGCCTCCACGTCGGTGCCGACGGCGTCGCCCCCGTCGACGTCCTTGTCGAAGCGGTGCCGGACCTCGCCGACCTCGAGGCCGGCGGACTCGATCGCGCGGCGTGCCTGACGTTCGCTCATCCCGGAGACGTCGGGGACGGTCACCGGCCGCGCACCCTTGCTGACCTTGACGGTGACGTCGGTGCGGGTGTCCACGGCCTGTCCGGGCCGGGGCGAGACCTCGGCGACGACGCCGGAACGCACGTCGTCGGAGTACACCGATTCACCGACGGTCCAGGTCAGCGTCCGTTCGGAGAGCTTGGCCTGGTAGGCGGCGAGGGTGTCGGCCGGTCCCGGGGTCGGGACGGTGGGGCGGCCCTGGGAGACGAGGACGGCGACGTCGTCACCGCGGACGGCGCGTTCGCCGGCTCCGGGGTCGGTCCCGGTCACCGCCTGCTCCGGCTCGTCGTCGGAGTAGACCTCGTTGACCACGGCGGTGAATCCGGCGGCCTCGACGGCCGCGCGCGCACCGGAGACGTCCTGGCCGAGTACCTGCGGTATCTCGCCGTACCGTCCGGACGCCACCCACCAGCCGGTGACGGCGACGGCGACCACGAGGACGACGAGGATCACGCCCCAGATCAGCGTGGACGCCCCGCCGCGGTTGGTCAACGGCCGGGGGCGGGGGGCCGGCGCCTGCGACCGGGCGGGCTCGGGTGCGGGGGCCGGCGCCTGCGACCGGGCGGGCTCGGGTGCGGGGGCCGGGTCGTGCGCGACCGGAGGGGCAGGCTGGGCGGGCTGGACAGGGGGGACAGGCGGGACGAGGCTGGTTTCGGCGGTGTGTGCCGCCGGCATGTCAGCCCTCGTCTCCCGGGTATCCTGGTCGCCGGAGTCGGTGCCCGCCGCGAACATGCTGGTGGCCATGGCGTCGTCGTCCCAGCTCAGGCGGTCGGAGACGACGGAGCCTTCCAGGGCACGGTGGACGGCGCTGACGGTGGGGGCCGGGACCTGGAAGTCCGGCAGCCGTAGTGCGTGCCTGGTGGTGCGCACGGCGGCGAGGAATCCGTCGCCGTCGGAGAAACGTTCGCCGGGGTTGTGCCTGGTCGCTCGGAGCACGAGCTCGTCGAGTTCCGGCGGTACCCCGGCGATGAGACCGGACGGCGCCGGCACCTCGTTGTCGAGACGCATCAGTGCGGTCTCCTCGGGCGTGGCACCGCGGAACGGCGTACGCCCGGTCAGCAGCTCGAAGAGCAGGATGCCGGCGGAGTAGACGTCCCCCTCGGGGCCGACGTGCCCACCCCTGACCTGTTCCGGGGACAGGTACGCGGCGGTGCCGATCACCGGCCCACCGGAGGTGACGTCGCGTCGGGACGCGCGGACCAGACCGAAGTCGGCGAGCTTGACCTGGTGGTCGTCACGGATGAGGACGTTGTCCGGCTTCACGTCCCGGTGGACCATCCCCTCCTGGTGCGCCAGGGCGAGGGCCTCGAGCACGGGGCCCATCACCGCGAGCGCGGCGTGCGGGGGCATGGGGCCACGTTCGCGCAGGAGTTCACGCAGCGTACCGCCCGGCACCAGTTCCATCACCAGAAACACGTGGTCGCCGCCGGGACGGTGGTCCACCCCCTGGTCGAAGACGTTGACCAGGCACGGGTGGTTCAGCCGTGCCACGGCCCTGGCCTCGCGTTCGAACCGGGCCCGGAACGCGGGTTCACGCGCGAACCCCGGGTCGAGGACCTTGGCGGCGAGGTCACGGTCGAGTCGGGTGTCCACACAGTGGTAGACCACCGACATTCCTCCGCGGGCGATCGTCTCGCCGATGCGGTACCGGTTGTCCAGCAGGTCACCCGGCTGCAGCTGCGGTTCCATGATGCTCGACCCGCCTCCTTTCATCTACGGCTACCCGGGAAGTATACGGGGCAGTCCAGGAAAGACGGGATGACGGGATAGGGTGGGTGCCGTGAGTACGAACAACAGCAGCGACAATCCCCACAACAACCCCGGAGCCGACCGCACCACCGGTGGTTCTGTTCCGGGCCACGGGCTGACCTCCGCGGTGTCGGGGGTCCCGGCCGGTGAGCGGGTCCTCAACGTCCCCGAGGTCGCCGACCTGCTCGGCGTCGTGGTGACCCGGGTGATGGACCACCTCAACAGCCACCGTCTCGTGGCCGTCCAGGTTGACGGGGTCCGGCAGATCCCGGCCCGCTTCTTCACCGACGGCGGTGAGGTCAACCGGTTCATCCCGGGGCTGATCGCGTTGTTGTCGGACGGGGGCTACTCGGACGAGGAGGTCCTGGAGTTCCTGTTCACCGAGGACGAGTCACTGCCGGGCCGCCCAGTCGACGCCGTCCACGGGCACCTCGCCCGGGAGGTCATGCGCCGCGCCCAGGCCATGGCCATCTCCTGACCCGGCGGGCCTGTCCTCGCGGAGGCAGGTGGTGGCCGCCCACCACATGACCACGCCGAGCACGAGCAGCCACCACAGGGAGTAGAGCCGGTTGTTGCCGCCTCCGTCGAAGGTCATCGACAGCACCATTGACAACCAGGCGACGACGATCAACGCCCGGCGGTCACGGACCCAGACGCCGAACAGCGCCAGCGGTGCCATGTAGTACCAGGGCAGGACGACGGCGTTGAGCACGCAGGTCACCGCGTAGGCGGCCGTGGCGCCGACCATCGCGTCACGTGCCCCGCGGCGCCAGATGAACCAGCAGACCACCAGGCCGACGAGCATGAGGACCATCGTCACCGGCCGGAGCACCGCGACGATCTCGTTGAAGTAGATCTCCTCGTTGACCAGGCTCAACGGCCGGACCAGCAGGCCCGCCAGCAGCGACGCCAGCGAGAGCGGGTTGATGACCTTGGTGTTGCCGCTGATCTCGGCGACCCAGCCCCAGGTCTGACCGCTGGCCCAGGTGACCGCGGCGAGCGCGGCCAGTGTGACCGCCACCGACGCGAGTCCACCGAGGGCCAGGGCCACCAGGCGGGCGGGGGAGAACCTGCGCATGTCCGCGAGGATCTCCCGGGCCCGCCGACGGGGTCCGCCGTCGCCCGGCAGTGCACCGGCACGACGCGCGACGAACACCCACACCAGGAACGGCAGCGCGAACAGGGCCGTCGCCTTCAGCGCGACACCCACGCCGATCAGGGCCGACCCGTACAACAGACCCCGGACGGGGGCGGCGTGCACGCCGAGGTACAGGCCGGTGCACACGAGGGCCATCATCGTGACCTCGTTGTGCATGCCACCGATGTAGTGGATGACGGCGAGGGGGTTGGCGACGCCGATCCACACCGCGACGTCGGGCGAGGCGCCGAACCGCCGGGCCAGCGCCGCGACGGCCCACACCAGGACGGCGAAGCTGAGCAGCGAGAGGATCTTGTACGCGACGATCCCGGCGGTGATGTTGTCGCCGGTGACCCGGGTGATCCCGTCCCCGATCCACAGGTGGAGGGGGCCGTAGGGGGTGGTGGTGTTCCGCCAGTCACCGCTGACCTCGAAGAACATCCGTCCGGGGTTGGCGGAGGCGCCGACGTCGTAGGCGTTGTGCCCGTCGCGGGCCAGTGTGCCCTGCATCAGGTAGGAGTAGATGTCGCGGCTCATCAGGGGGCCGGCGAAGAACAGGGGGGCGACCCAGGCGAGGACCGGCCGGACACCGAGGGGTTCACCCAGGCGGACGATCCGTCCGCCGACCACGATCCACGACAGGATCATCAGCAGGATGGCCACCCACATCACGACGACGACGATGCCGTAGAGGTGGCCGAACCCCAGGTTGGACCAGCCCAGCGCCTGCAGGATACCGCCGCGGTTACGGGTCGCGCCGACCGAGTGGGAGCACAGGGCGAGCAGGACGGAGCCGACCAGTCCGAGCAGGACGGCCCGGCGACGCGGCATGTCCCGGACCCGGGTTCCGATCGTCGTGAGCATGGCTCAGCTCCTCCGTTCCGTGAGCTCCTCGGCGACGGCCACCAGTTCCCCGGTGACGGAACGTCCGAGTCCGCCTCCCCGCAGCGTCTCCACGGCACGGTCGGTCAGTGACCGGATGAGGGCGGTGGAGTCCGCGGCGGCGCCGGAGTCGACGATGATCCCCCGCAGGACGTCGACCTCCTCCTCGGAGGTGACCGTCCCGATGCCCGCGCGCAGGCGGGCGGCGGCGGCCGGGTCGGTGGCGTCCGCCGCCCGCAGCGCCGTCGCCGCGAGGTAGGTCCGCTTCCCGGAACGCAGGTCGTCGCCCGAGGCCTTGCCGGTGACGGCGGGGTCGCCGAAGACCCCGAGGTAGTCGTCCTCCAGCTGGAACGCCACGCCGATGTCGCGCCCGGCCGACCGCAGCATCTCCACGGTGTGCGCCGGGGCGTCGGCGAGGGCGGCACCGACGTGGAGCGGCCGTTCCACCGTGTAGGCGGCGGTCTTGTATGCGTTGACCTTCCCCGGGGCCTCGGGGTCCTCGGAACCGCTGGCCTCGACGGAGATGTCGAGCATCTGCCCGGCGATGACCTCGGTGCGCATCGCGCGCCACGGCGTCCGCGCCCGGAGCAGGGCCTCGGCCGACACGCCGGAGGCGGCGAGCATGTCGTCGGCCCAGGCGAAGGCGAGGTCGCCGACCAGGATCGCCTGGCTGACGCCGTAGGCGCCAGGGTCCCCGAGCCAGGCGTCCCGCCGGTGCCGTGCCTCGAAGGAGCGGTGGACGGTGGGGCGGCCGCGGCGCGTGTCGGAGTGGTCGATGATGTCGTCGTGGATCAGCGCACAGGCCTGGATGAACTCCAGGGAGCTGACGGCCCTGACCAGGCTCGCCGCATCGGTCCCGGGGTCGAGTTGTCCACCGCCGCCGTCGAGGGCCGCCCGGACGCCCGCCCACGCGAACAGCGGGCGCAGCCGCTTGCCGCCGACGACGAACTTACCGAGCTCGGTGATGCCCTGCTCGATGACGGGGTCGATGCCGTCGAACTCTGCGTGCCTGTCGGCCAGGAACTCCTGGATGGTCAGGTCGACGGCAGGGGGGACGTCGGTCAGTGGTGCGTCGACGTGCCAGGTGGTCGTCGGGGCGGCGTCGGCCATCGGGGGGTTCCTCCGTAGTCGGGTCGGGGAGCGTGAAGGGGGTTTCCGGTTCCACCCAATAGTAGGGACCGTGCCGCGGAAAGCGGACCTCGACCTGCCGGAGCCGGCCCGTGGTCTTCTAGGATGGGGCACTATGGTCAATGAAATTCACCGCCCGGCCCCGGCGAGCCTGCAGGTCGCCGTCGCAGACACCCTCAAGTGGGGCACGCCTGGACGCGTCCCCTTCTCGGTGGAGTTCATGCCCCCGCGCGACGACGCCGCCGAACAACGCCTCTGGTCGGCGGCCGAGGCGTTTCACGACGTCGGTGCGAGCTTCGTCTCGGTGACCTACGGTGCCGGCGGCTCCAGCCGGGAACGCACCGAGCGGGTGGCGGCGCGACTGGCGGTGAAGCCCCTGACGACCCTGCTGCACCTCACCCTCGTCAACCACCGCGTCGACGAGCTCCGGGACATCCTGCGCGAGTTCGCCTCACTGGGGCTGACGAACGTCCTGGCGTTGCGTGGCGACCCGCCGGGGGACCCGATGGGGGAGTGGAGCCCCGTGGAGGGGGGACTCAACTTCGCCCACGAGCTCATCGAGCTGGTCCGGTCGATGCCCGAGTGCGCCGACTTCGACATCGGGATCGCCTCTTTCCCGGAGGGCCACTACCGCGCCGGGAGCCTGGAGGACGACACCCGGTACACGCTGCAGAAGCTGCGGGCGGGTGCGAGCTACTCCATCACCCAGATGTTCTTCGACGTCGACCACTACCTGCGGTTGCGGGACCGGTTGGCCGCCGCTGACCCGGTGCACGGGGCGAAGCCGGTGATCCCGGGGCTGATGCCGATCACCTCACTGAGGTCGGTGCGCCGCCAGCTGGAGTTGTCGGGGGCGTCGTTGCCGCGGGAGCTCGACGACGTTCTCACCCGCGCGGCGGACGGTGACGAGGTGAAGAACGCCGCGGCGATCCGGGAGGCCGGGATCGAGGTGACCTCGAAGATGGCGGAGAGGCTCATCGCCGAAGGGGCGCCTGACCTCCACTTCATGACGATGAACAACGTCCGTGCCACCCAGGAGGTCCTCCACAACCTCGGGATGGCGCCGGCCTGGGGGCCGGAGTTGGGCCACGACATGGTGCGGTGAGTCCGCGCCTGTCAGTCGCCCGTCAGTCGCGGTCGAGTGCGAGGATCCCGAACGGACGGGGGTCCGCACCGAACCGGAAGTGGCGCAGGACGTCGTGGAACCCGGTGGCGCGGTAGAGGGACCAGGCTGCGTTGGCTTCGTCGGGGACCTCCGGGGTCGAGAGCATCGCGACCGGCCGTCGGAGGTGGGGCAGCAGCGCCTCGAGCAGGGCCCGGCCGACCCCGTGCCCCTGGGCGTCGGGGTGGACGTGGATCTCGGAAATCTCGTCGTAGTCGGCGAGCAGTTCGTCGGCGCGGTCGGCCGGCAGTCCCGAGGCGATCAGGCCGCGGCGGACCTCGCGGTACCACCAGCTGGTCGGCTCACCGGGGAAGCCGTAGGCGACGCCGACCGCCCGGTGTGCCGCGCGCCCGGGGTCGGGGACGGACCGGGACGGGTGGGACAGGGCTACCACACAGTGGAAGCCCTCCTTCCTCGCGTTCGCCAGCCACAGCTGCCGGCGCTGGTGGAAGGTCTCCGCCGGGTAGTCCATCGCCCTGAGGTGGATGTCGACGAGCTGGTCGATGCGGCGGACGTAGTCCTGCACCGGGATGGTGCAGATGCTGATCTGGTGGTCGTCGGTCACCTGTCTATTGTGGCAAACGGCAGGGGAGAGATCCGACGGAACGTCGAAAATCGAACATCAGTTCGATGGTTTGGTCTGGTCGGGATCCCGCGTCCGGCCGCGCCCGTACCGTTGGGACATAGCAGTCAGAGAGCAGGACGGGTCTCGTCGAGGAGGCGGTCATGGCACAGGGAGTCACCGGTGGTGTCGCGAGGGTGGACAGGTCACGCAGGGGCGGTTCCGTGCCGCCGGACACCTTCGTCATCGAGGCCGAACGCCTCCTGGAGCTCAGTCGTACCGACCTCGTCCGGGAGGAGCGTCTGACGTGGGCGTACCGTGCGGCCCTCCGTGGCGCGGGGGCGGTGATCCAGTTCGCGAGGAAGAAGCGGCGGAGGCTGCCGCCGGGCAGTGCCTGGGAGAAGGTGCGGGCCCTGACCGGCGACGAGGAGATGGACGGGTGGTGCCGCCGCTTCGCGCCTCACGCGCGACTGGTGGCGCAGGTGGAGATGGGGCTGGTCCCGGACCTGTCCGAGGACCGGGTGACCGAGGTTTACCAGGACGCCTGCCTCTTTCTCGACGCCGTGCGGGGACGTGTCGGGTACCTGCCTGAGGTTGCGTGACGGTCCACGTCCCGACCTGGGGTAGGCTAGGGGCATCAGCGCGGAACTTTTTCCGCCCATCGTGCGTTGACACGGTAGAGACAGAACAACCGTCAGACTTCAACACCCGACACCTCAGGGGAGGACGATCGTGGCCCTTTCAGAACAGGAACGGCGCATGCTCCAGGAGATCGAGCAGGCGCTGATTGCCGACGACCCCAACCTTGCCAGGCAGGCTGCCGGGGACGGTCCGGTCGGCGGAGGTTTCAGTATCGGCATCCGTTCGGTCGCCGTCTTCCTCCTCGGCGTGTGCCTCCTCGTCGCCGGCATCGCATTGTCCCAGAACAGTCTCTGGTTCGTGGCTCTCGGAGTCATCGGCTTCCTCGTGATGTTCGGCGGCGGCCTGCTGGCCTTCCGCGGGGCGGACGGGGCGGGGTCGGGATCCCGTAACGTTGGCGCCGCGTCCGGCAAGTCCGGCTCCGGGGCGAAGACCGGCGGTGTCGCCGACCGCATGGAAGACAGCTTCCGCAAGCGTTTCGAGTAGTTCACGGCAGTGCCCCGCGGGCGGG
>NZ_JALIEA010000012.1:414107-530434 GCF_022869005.1 Corynebacterium kalidii
GCCCGCCCGCTTTTCTGTGTCCTCCCGGGGTGGTGGGCTGACGTCCTCCGGGGTGCCCCACTTTGCCCCACGCCGTCACCACGGCCGCCTCTCTGTGGCGTATTCCCGTCTGTCCCGTGGGGTGGGCACGTGCATGCTCACTGGAGGATGCGCCTGGCTCCCCACCTTCCCCCACTGTGCGGAAACTCCCATAATCGCAGTTCATCGCGCCCTGTGCCCGGAATCTCGGACGGATCTGCGGTACAGAATGCGGTTTTTGTAGTCTTGTGTGACTCATGGGCTAGTCACCGTGGTTGAAAGTGGGGTACTGTGGGGCGCACTGGGGCAGAATGGTCCCGGGACAACTTCACAGAGAACGCATACGGCAGTGGCGACCCAGATGTCCGGATGACCGGGGAAAGGAGCCGACTTGTTCTTCGGCACCTTCACCCCGAAGCTCGACGACAAGGGTCGGTTGACCCTCCCGGCGAAGTTCCGCGAGCAGTTGGCGGACGGCCTGGTCGTCGTCAACGGTCAGGACCACAGCCTCGCGGTCCACACCCGGGCGGAGTTCCAGGTGCGTGCCGCGAAAGCTGCGGCGGCGTCACGGGCGAATCCGCAGGCACGGGCTTATGTCCGGAACCTGGCGGCGAGCGCGGACGAGCAGGAGCTCGACAAACAGGGGAGGATCACCCTCTCCCCGGGGCACCGGAGCTACGCAGGTCTCGACAAGGAGTGCGTCGTCATCGGCTCGGTCGACTTCATCGAGATCTGGGACGCCGCGGCCTGGGAGGCGTACCTCGCGGAGCACGAGTCCACCTTCGCCGACGGCGACGACGACTCGCTCGCCGGGATCCTCTGACCCCCGCCGTATGCCTCCGCGATGCCGGTGGGACTGTGTGCCGGCCCTCATCTGCGCGGACGACCTTGATTTGATGTACTTCCCCGACATCAAACGGGCCCGTGCAGGTGAGGCCCCGTGTGCAGTCCCGGCGGCGTCGTGATGACCACGTGAAGTGAACAGGACCGGACAACCGCCCCTGATGAAAGGACCACCTCGATGACCGTCGCCGATGACGACAAGAACGCGCACGTCGCTGGCGAGCACGGGCACGTCCCGGTCATGCGCGACCGGATGGTGGAACTCGTCGGGGAGGGCGTGACCTCACCGGATGCGCCGGATACCCCGGTCATCGTCGACGGCACCCTCGGTGCCGGCGGGCACACCGAGGTCTTCCTCGAGCACTTCCCCCGGGCGGTGGTCGTCGGTCTGGACCGCGACCCGGCCGCCCTGGCCCAGGCGCAGGAGCGGCTGGCGCGCTTCGGCGACCGTTTCCTCGCCTACCGCACCAGGTTCGACGGGCTCGGTGACGCGCTGGACACCCTGGTGGACGACGGCCGCCTCCCCGCCTCCGTCCGCGAGCACGGCGTCTCGGGGTACCTCTTCGACCTCGGTGTGTCGTCGATGCAGCTCGACCAGGCGGAGCGCGGGTTCGCCTACGCCCAGGACGCACCCCTGGACATGCGGATGGACCCGGAACTCCCGACGACGGCCGCGGACATCCTCAACAACTACGCGCACGGCGACCTGGCCCGGATCCTCAAGACCTACGGGGACGAACGCTTCGCCGGGAAGATCGCCTCGGCGGTTCTCCGCGAGCGCGAGGTGGAGCCGTTCAGCACGTCCGGACGGCTCGTGGAACTGCTCTATCGCACGATCCCGGCGGCGTCGAGGCGCACCGGCGGACACCCGGCCAAGCGTACGTTCCAGGCGCTGCGTGTCGAGGTCAACGGCGAGCTCGACTCCTTGGCCGCGGTCATACCCGAGGCGACCACACGGCTGCACGTCGGGGGAGTCGCGGTCTTCATGAGCTACCAGTCCCTGGAGGACCGCATCGTCAAGAAGGCCCTCGCCGACCTGACGGTGGATCACACCCCGCCGGGGCTGCCCGTGGCACTGCCCGGGTCCGCACCGGACTTCGAGCTCGTCACCCGGGGTTCGGAGAAGGCCTCCGACGCGGAGATCGAGCAGAACCCCAGGGCGGCACCCGTCCGGGTCCGCGCAGTCCGACGAATCCAGCAGACAGACCGAGACGCACAGCGAGGAACCAGATGAGCACCGCCACCGCAGCCCGTCAGCGCACCCGCCAACGCACCGGCGCTCCCGGATACCACGACCACACGTCGTCCGTCGCCGCGCCCGCCGGCCCGCGCGGGGGACGTCGTCACGCCCACACCAGCCCCGTCCGGCGACGTGGGTCCCGCCAGCAGGTGTCGGTCCGTGGACGTCGGATCGCCGTACCGTCGGCGGCCGAACGTTCGGTGGTCCGGACCTGGGTGGTTCTCCTGCTCCTGTTCGTCGCCGGCGTGGCGTTCGCCATGTACCTGTCGGGCAAGACGACCGAGCAGTCCTACCAGCTGTCCGAGGCCGAGTCGACGAGCACGACGCTGTCGAATGAGCTGGAGTCGCTGCATCGCGACGTCGAGGACGCCTCCTCGACCCAGCGCATCGCCGCCGAGGCGTCCCGCCTGGGCATGGTCGTCCCCGGCCAGTCAGGTGTGCTCGACGTCAACGGCGAGGAGGTCCGGGAGGTGCGCCCCGCCGACCCGGCGGCGTCCCTCCCGGTCACCGACATCAACGGCCGGACCCCGGCACAGCGCCCGACGAGTGACCCCGAGGCCACCGGGCAGGTTCCCGGTCTGGCTCCGCAGGCGCTCGACCCCGGGCGCGACGACGCCCCCGTGGCACCGGGGGCACAGCAGGACCAGCAGGCCCGTGGCGGTGACTCGACCGGCGAACTCCCGTACTGAGGGCGGGCCGACGAGGGTCGGCGAGACACGCCCGGACGTCCAATGCCCCGGGTGTGGTGCCCGTGCTAGGACAATGGACGAGATGAATCGGTCGGGCCCATGCCCGGCCGAGAGGATCATGCGGTGAGCACCGTGGAAGGGAGAGGTCACAGTGGCCGAGGACAGGGACCGAAGGCGCAACGCCGGACGTGAACCTCGACCTCAGCGACCCTCGCGGCCCACGCAACCGGCACCCCGTCCCGGACGGGGCGGGGTGCCCGGGAACTCCTGGCGGACCCTGGATTTCGGAGCCGCCGGTTTCGGCAGGCGCGGTGCCGCCGTCCTCGTGATCGTCCTCGTCGTGGTGCTGGCGCTGCTGCTCCGGTTGACCTGGGTGCAGCTGGTCAAGGGGCCCGAGTTGTCGGCGATGGCCAGTGAGCAGCGCACGGCCGTGATCACCGAGCCCGCCCACAGGGGCAGCATCGTCGACCGGAACGGCCAGCGGCTGAGCTACACCATGGAGGCGCGGTCGCTGTCGGTGCACCCGCACCTGCTGGACACGTACATGCAGGAACGCCACGAGATGAACCCTGACACCGTCGCCGCGCCCGACCAGCGGATCGAGGAGATCGCCGAAGGCCTCCCGGACCTGCTCAACGAGTCCGACAGCCAGACGGACCCGGACGACGCCGACTCCGGTTTGGACTCGTCCTCCGGCGACGGCGTGCGTGCCGACGACATCCGGGACAAGCTGACGTCCGACTCCACCTACGAGGTGCTCGTCCGCGACGTCGACCCGGATGTCGCGGAGAAGGTCTCCGAGGAGTTCCCGGAGATTACCGTGGAACGCCAGGACATCCGCCAGTACCCCAACGGTGCGGTGGCCCAGAACGTCATCGGCAAGATCAGCCGCGACAACGAGGGACAGTTCGGGCTCGAGCTCTCCCAGGACTCCCGGCTCCAGGGCACCAACGGTTCGCGGACGGTGGACGTCGGCGCCAACGGTCTGGCGATCCCCGGCTCCACCCGGGACCGCCATCCGGCCGTCGACGGCGACGCCTACGAGCTGACCCTCGACCTGGAGGCGCAGACCTACATCCAGCAGCTGGTGCAGCAGGCCAAGGACCGTTCCGGCGCCGAGTCCGCGAACGCCGTGGTCCTGGACGCCAAGACCGGTGAGGTGGTCGCGATGGCGACCTCCGACACGATCAATCCGCAGGGCGACATCGACCGGCAGCTCGCCGAGGGCAAGGTCTTCGGCAACCGTGTGGTGCAGGACGCCTACGAGCCCGGTTCGGTGGCGAAGGTGATCACCGCGGCGGCGGCGATCGAGGAGGGCAAGACCACCCCGGACGAGGTGCTGCAGGTCCCGGGCAGCATCGACATGTCGGGGGTCACGGTCAAGGACGCCTGGGACCACGGAGTCGTGCCGTACACCACGACCGGTGTCTTCGGGAAGTCCTCGAACGTGGGCACCCTGATGCTGGCGGACCGGGTCGGCGAGGAGAGTTTCTGGGACTACGTCCAGAAGTTCGGGATCGGCCAGGCCACCGACCTCGGGTTGCCCAGCGAGACCAGCGGTTATGTCCCGGACCTGTCGCAGTGGTCCGGAGGCACGTTCGCCAACCTCCCGATCGGTCAGGGCATGTCGATGAGCCTGCTGCAGATGGCCAGCATCTACCAGGCGCTGGCCAATGACGGCGTCCGGGTGACGCCCAGTATCATCAAGTCGGTGACCGACGCCGCCGGCAACGACGTCCCGCAGGACGAGCCGGAGTCGGTCGAGGTGGTCTCCCCGGAGACGGCCCGCACCGTGGTCGACATGTTCCGTGCGGTCAACCAGTCCGACCCCACCGGTGTGCAGCAGGGGACGGCGCCGACGGCAGGTATCGAGGGGTACCAGACCAGCGGCAAGACCGGTACCGCCCAGCAGATCGACCCGGAGACCCGGGCGTACTCCAACTCGGACTACTGGATCACCTACGCCGGTATCGCGCCGGCGGACGACCCCCGCTTCGTCGTCGCGATCATGCTCGACGACCCGGAGCGGGGGACCGACGGCAGCGGCGGGCAGTCCGCCGCACCGTTGTTCCGGGACATCACGTCCTGGTTGCTCGACCATTACAACGTGCCGCTTTCCCCGGAGGCTGCACCCCGACTGACGCTGGAGGCGCAGTGAGCGTGAATCCCCCCACCCTGTCCGCACTCGCGGAGCTGACCGGAGGACGCCTGGTGGTGACCGGTGGGTCGACGGCCCCCGGCGCCGCAGGCGACCTCCCGGTACCCGACGCCGCCATCGACGCCCGGTCCGTGGCCGCCGGCGGAATGTTCATGGCGGTGCCTGGGACCCGCGCCCACGGGGCCTCGTTCGCCGGTCAGTCGGCCGGCAGCTGTGTGCTCACCGACGAGGACGGCCTCGAGGTGCTCCGCGCCGACGGCGTGGACACCGTCGTCCTCGTGGTCGATGATTGCCGTGCCTGGCTCGGTCCGGTCGCGGCCGAGATCCACGGCCACCCGTCGCGGTCGATGACGGTGATCGGGGTGACCGGCACCAGCGGCAAGACGACGACGTCCTACATGGTTGAGCGGATGCTGCTCGACGGCCACAGCGTGGGCCTCATCGGGACGACCGGCACCAGGATCAACGGCCGCGCCGTCCCGACCTCGCTGACTACCCCGGAGGCACCGACACTGCAGGGGCTCTTCGCCCGCATGCGCGACGAGGGGGTGACCCACGTGGTCATGGAGGTCTCCTCCCACGCCCTGGTGATGGGCCGGGTGCGCGGGGTGGACTTCGACGTCGCCGGGTTCACGAACCTCAGCCAGGACCACCTGGACTTCCACCCCACGATGCAGGACTACTTCGAGGCGAAGTCGCTGCTGTTCACCACCCCGCAGGACCCCGGCCGCGCTCGCCCGACCGCCGTCGTCTGCGTCGACGACGCGTGGGGCAGGGAGCTCGTCGGCATGGTGGATGACGCCGTGACGGTGACGACCACCGGCGTGGAACCGGCGGACTGGTCGGTCGATGCCGTGGAGGTCACCGCCGACGGTCTGCAGCACGTCTCCGTCACCCACGGCCGGGACGCCGACGGTCCGGCGGCGGTCCTCCGCTTCCCGCTGTCGTTGCCGGGGGTCTTCAACGTCGCCAACGCCGTCCTCGCCCTGGCCTGTGTCGGGGCGGCCGGGGACGACGTGGCCACGGCGGCACCGGCGCTGGGCGAGGTCCACGTGCCGGGCCGGATGCAGGCCGTCACGGTGGGGGACGGGGAGTCGCGGTACCCGCGGGAGTTCCTGGCCCTGGTCGACTACGCCCACAAGCCGGGCGCGGTGGCGGCCGCCCTGACCACGCTGTCCGACCAGCTGGAACGGGCAGGGAAAGGCGGACGGGTCGGTGTCGTCCTCGGCGCCGGCGGCAATCGCGACCACGAGAAACGGCCCCTGATGGGCGCCGAGGCGGCGAAGGCCGCGGACCTCGTGGTCGTCACCGACGACAACCCCCGGGACGAGGACCCCGCCACCATCCGTGCGGAGGTCCTCGCCGGGGCGCAGGACATCGCCCGCGTCCGCGGCGTCGACCTCCGGGAGGTCGGTGACAGGGCCGACGCCATCAGGGCCTCGGTCGACTGGGCCCGCCGGGGCGATATCGTCATAGTCGCCGGAAAAGGCCACGAGACCGGGCAGATCGTCGGCGACACCGTGCTCGACTTCGACGACGTGGCCGTACTCGCACAAGCACTCAGGGACCGACAGGACCGACAGGACGGACAGGAACCGACACGATGATTGAGATGACAAGCGGCACCATCGCCGAGGTCACCGGTGGGCACCTCGTTGACGGTGCCACGGCCGACACGGTCGTGACCGGGCCCGTCGAGTTCGACTCGCGACGGATCACCCCGGGCAGCGTCTTCATGGCGCTGCCGGGTGAGCGCGTCGACGGCCACGACTTCGTCCCTGGTGCCCTGCGCGACGGTGCGGCCCTGGCGATGGTGGGCCGGGCCGTGGGACAGCCGTCCCTGCTGTGCACGGCCGTCGACGACGCCTCGGGCCCGGATTCCGGGGCCGCCCAGCGCAACGCCGCCTACCTGGACAACGACCCGGAGGGGATCGGCGAGCGGGTGCTCGCCGCCGTCGGCCGGCTCGCCCGGTACAACACCGACCGTCTGGTCGCCGAGGAAGGCCTGACCGTGGTCGGGGTCACCGGCTCGGCCGGCAAGACCTCCACCAAGGACCTTCTGGGCGCCGTGCTGTCCCGCGCAGGGGCCACGGTGGCGCCCCCGGGCAGCTTCAACAACGAGATCGGCCACCCCTACACGGCACTGAAGGCGGGACGCGACACCCGCTTCCTCGTCGCCGAGATGTCGGCCCGCGGCCAGGGGCACATCGCCCACCTGGCGCGGATCGCACCGCCACGGGTCGGCGTCGTGCTCAACGTCGGTACGGCCCACCTGGGCGAGTTCGGGTCCCGCGAGGCGATCGCACGGGCCAAGGGCGAGCTGGTCGAGGCGCTGCCGACCGCGGAGGACGGTGGCCTGGCGATCCTCAACGCCGACGACGACTTCGTGTCGGCGATGGCCCCCCGCACCCGTGCCCGGATCATCCGGTTCTCGATGACCGCGGAGGGACGTCCCGACGCCGACTACGTCGCCACGGACATCACCCTGGACGAGGTCGCCCGCGCGTCGTTCACCATGCACCATCCCCACGGGGACCCGGTGCCGGTCACCCTCGGCGTCTTCGGCGCCCACCAGGTCTCGAACGCGCTCGCCGCCGCCGCCGTCGGCATGGAGTGCGGGCTCGACGCGGCCACCGTGGCCGACGCCCTGAGCTGCCATGTGGCGGCCAGTGCGAACCGTATGGACGTGCGCACCCGCGCCGACGGCGTCACCGTCATCAACGACACCTACAACGCGAACCCGGACTCGATGCGTGCCGGTATCGACGCCCTCGCGTACACGGCCGCCGGACGCCCCGACGCGTGCGGCTGGGCCGTCCTGGGCCAGATGGCGGAACTGGGCGACGGCGCCCGTGACGAGCACGCCCGGCTCGGTGAGGTGCTCGCCCAACGACGCGTCGGCCACGTCGTCGTCGTGGGCAACGGTGTCAACCAGAACGCCCTGGCGGAGTCCGCGGAGGCCCACGGCGTCGCGGTCCGCCGGGTGGAGAACGCGGACGCCGCGGTCAACTTCCTCGACCTCAACGTCGAGCCCAATGATGTCGTACTGGTCAAGGCGTCCTACGCCGACGGCCTGTGGAGTGTCGCCGAGGGACTGTTCGCCGGCGAAGAAGAGAGCAGGTAGCTGAAAACATGACGCAGATCATCGTCGCCGCCCTCGTGGCGTTCTTTGTCTCGATATTCCTCACCCCCGTCCTGATCCGACGCTTCTCCGCCGAGGGCATCGGCCAGGAGATCCGTGAGGAGGGCCTGAAGTCGCACCTGCGCAAGCGCGGCACCCCGACCATGGGCGGGATCGCGATCCTGGCGGGGATCACCGCCGGCTACGTGGTGGCCGCCCTGGTGGGCCTGGTCACCAACGGGGCGGGCCCCGGGGTGTCGGGCTGGCTCGTCCTCGGACTGACCCTGTCGCTCGGCGCCCTGGGCTTCACCGACGACTACATCAAGGTGGTCAAGGGCCGGAACCTCGGGCTCAACGCCAAGGCGAAGCTCGCCGGGCAGTTGGTCACCGCGTTGGTCTTCGGCTTCCTGGTGCTGCAGTTCCCCAACTCCGACGGGTTGACGCCGGCGTCCACGAAGCTGTCGTTCACCCGCGACATCAACACCCTCGACCTCTCGGTCGGCGGCGCGGTGATCGGCACCGTCCTCTTCCTCGTCTTCATCTACCTGGTGATCTCCGCCTGGTCCAACGCGGTGAACCTCACCGACGGGCTCGACGGGCTGGCGTCCGGCGTGACCGCGATGGTGCTGTCGGCCTACGTGGTCATCACGTTCTGGCAGTTCCGGAACTCCTGTGCCGGCGCGGCCGAGGCGGGGTGCTACGCGGTGCGTGACCCGCTGGACCTGTCCATGCTCGCCGCCGCCGGTCTGGGTGGCTGTGTCGGTTTCCTGTGGTGGAACGCGGCCCCGGCGAAGATCTTCATGGGGGACACCGGGTCCCTCGCGCTGGGTGGTCTCGTCGCCGGCCTGTCGATCGCGTCGCGGACGGAACTGCTGATGATCATCGTCGGCCTGCTGTTCGTCGTGGAGGCGGCCAGCGTGGTCATTCAGGTGGTGTCCTTCAAGTCGACCGGTCGCCGTGTCTTCCGCATGGCCCCCTTCCACCACCACTTCGAGGCCGGTGGGTGGGCGGAGACCACGGTCACCGTCCGGTTCTGGCTGCTGTCGGCCCTGTTCGCGGTGGTCGGCGTCGCGGTGTTCTACTCCGAGTGGCTCAGCAACTCGCCGCTCTGACCCCCCTATCCATCCAAGCCAGTCCACGACAGGAGAGCGATCACATGGTGAACCAGGCCGTCGAAGCGATGCGGGACGGACATGTCCTCGTGGCCGGTGCCGGTGTGGCAGGTGCGGGCGTGGCCCGCATGCTGGGGGCACTGGACTGCACGGTGACGGTCGCCGACGACGACACCGTCGCCGGCGGCGGGCTGGCGGCCGAGACCGGTGCGCGCGCCGTCACCGTCACTGAGGCCGTCGACCTGCTGCACGGCGGGGCCGGCGCCCCGGTCGACCTGGTCGTCACGTCCCCGGGATGGCGGCCGGACGGTCCGGTCCCCACCGCGGCCGCGGCCGCCGGCGTCCCCGTGGTCGGCGATGTCGAGGCGGCGTGGTCGGCGGACCGGGCGGGACTGTTCGGTGCCCCCAGGACGTGGCTCGCGGTCACCGGGACGAACGGTAAGACGACGACGACCGCCATGCTCGACGCGGTCCTGCGCGCCGACGGGCGCCGCTCGCTCGCGGTCGGCAACATCGGGACCCCTCCGGGTGAGGCCCTGCTGGCCGAACCGCGGGTCGACGTGCTGGCCGCGGAGGTGTCGAGTTTCCAGCTCCACTGGTCGCCGCGGTTCGCCCCGGACGGCGGGTGCGTGCTGAACCTCGCCGACGACCACCTCGACTGGCACGGTTCCTTCGACAACTACGCGTCAGACAAGATGCGTGCCTTGACCGGGGCGGTCGCGGTGATCGCCGCGGACGACCCGCGGGTCGTTGCCGGTGCCGACGGTGCAGACGTGGTCCGCGGTGAACGGCGCGCGTTCACCACCGGCGACCCGGCGGCGGACGGGGTCGCGGCCCTGGCCGCCCGGGTCGTCACCGGTGTGCGCGACGGCCGGATCGTCGAACTCGACGGTACGACCGGTGAGCTCACCGACCTCGCCGACGCCGGGGGGATCTCCCCGCCCGGTCCGGCCGGTGTGGCCGACGCCGCCGCGGCGGCGGCACTCGCGCGCAGCGCCGGGGTGTCCGCCGGGGCGGTGGCCGCGGCACTGGCGGACTTCCGGGTCCAGGCCCACCGGGGCCAGGTCGTGGCGGAGTCGGACGGGGTGCGCTGGGTGGACAACTCCAAGGCGACCAACCCGCATGCGGCGTCGGCCGCCCTCCGGGGCCTGGACAACGTCGTCTGGGTCGCCGGCGGACAACTCAAGGGCGCGGCCGTCGACGAGCTCGTCGCGGAGGTCGCGCCCGGGCTCCGTGCGGCGGTACTGTTGGGGGTCGACCGGCACATCCTCGCCGACGCGTTGGCGGCCGCGGCACCGGACCTCCCGGTGACGGTCGTCGACGACACCGACCCGGCCGGTGCGATGGCTGACGTCGTCGCCGCGGCCCGTGCCGTCGCCTCCGCCGGCGACAGCGTCGTGCTCGCCCCCGCGGCGGCGTCCCTGGACATGTTCCGGGGGATGTCGCACCGGGGCGACCTCTTCGCCGAGCTCGCGGGACGACCGGCGGGACGACCGGCGGGAAAGGACGCTGAACGATGACGCTGAAGGAAGGTACCGGACGCCCCGAGTCGCCGTGGCGGGGGCTCGGGGAGAAGTTCCGTCGCGCCCTGGCGACCCCCCAGTTCAACTACAAGGTGATCCTCAGCGTCACCGCGATCCTGGTGCTCGTCGGTCTCACGATGGTGCTGTCGTCGTCGATGGTCAGTTCCATCGACAGCGACACGGGTGTCTTCGGCGAGTTCATGAAGCAGGCTGTCGTCGTGGCCGCCGGTCTGGTGGGCATGTGGTTCTTCCTGAGGATCACGCCGACGACCGTCCGCAACCTGTCGGTGTTCTTCCTGGGTTTCTCGGTGGTCCTGTTGATCCTCGTCCTGATCCCCGGGATCGGCGTCGGCGGTACCGAGGTCGGCTCGAACTCGTGGATCCGCTTCGGCGGTATCGGTATCCAGCCCTCCGAGGTGGCGAAGTTCTCGCTGGCGGTGTGGGGCGCGGCGGTGATCGCGGCCCGTTCGCGGGTGAGCAGTTCGGCACGGTTCGTGCTCAACCCGTTCGTCGTCGTCACCGCGGTGGTCCTGGGGCTGGTGCTCCTGCAGGACGACCTCGGCATGATGCTGTCCCTGGCGGCCGTGGTGGCGTCGATGCTGTTCTTCGCGGGTGTCAGCACCACCGCACTGGTCACCGTGCTCGCCCTCGTCGGTGTCGCCGGGGTGATCTTCAGCCTCCAGCACACCTTCCGCAGTGCCCGTTTCAGTTCCTGGACCGAGACCTTCACCCTGAGTTTCGACGAGGCCACGTCCCGCGGGGCGACCTTCCAGTCGAGGCAGGGCATCCTGTCGTTGTCCGACGGTGGACTCCTGGGGCAGGGGCTGGGCCAGTCGCGTGCGAAGTGGCTGTACCTGCCCGAGGCGGCGAACGACTTCGTCTTCGCCATCATCGGGGAGGAACTGGGTCTGCTGGGTGCCGGACTGGTCGTCGTCCTGTTCGGCGTGTTGGCCTGGTTCGGCATCCGTACCGCCATGGCGCAGAACGACCCGTTCCTGCGTCTCCTCGCCGCGGCCCTCACGATGGGCATCACCGTCCAGGCGTTCTACAACATGGGGTACGTGGTGGGCCTGTTCCCGATGACGGGTGTGCAGCTCCCGTTGATCTCGGCGGGTGGTTCGTCGGCGGTGGTGACACTGGCCTCGCTCGGACTGCTGGCGAACATCGCCCGGCACGAGCCGGCCACGGTGTCGTCGATGCAGCATGAGGGCCGGCCGCTGATCGACCGTCTGCTCTTCCTCCCGGAACCGGAACCCTACAAGCCCGGCCAGGAGCGGCGCGAGCGCGTCCGCGAACAACCCAGGCGGTACGGTGAACCGGTGACCCGGCGCCGTCAGCCGCCACCGGGCGAGCCCGTCCGTAGAACCGGTGCCACCTCGCGGCACCGGGGGGCGAGGGAACCGTTGCCGGAGCCCCGCCACCGCACCAGTCAGCAGCACAACCGCAGGAGGCGTTGAGCCGTGTCCCCTTCATCCCGCCCGATATCCGTCGTCCTCGCGGGCGGCGGGACAGCGGGTCACATCGAGCCCGCCCTCGCCGTCGCGGAGTCCGTCCGGCGCGCGCGCCCGGACGCCCGCGTCACGGCCCTGGGAACCACCCGTGGCCTGGAGACCACCCTGGTCCCCGCCCGTGGTGTCGACCTGGAGCTGATCCCGGCCGTCCCGGTGCCCCGCAAGGTGAACAAGGACCTGTTCACCCTGCCGTTCCGCCTCGTCGGCGCGTTGCGCCGTACCCGTCGCACCCTCAAGGACCTCAGGGCGGACGTGGTCGTCGGCTTCGGCGGGTACGTCTCCGCACCCGCCTACCTGGCGGCGAAGTCACTCGGGGTGCCGATCGTGGTCCACGAGGCGAACGCACGGGCGGGCATGTCCAACAAGCTCGGTGTGCGGCTCGGCGGGCGGGCGCTCGCCGCGACCGCCGACTCCGGTCTCGACGCCGAGGTCGTCGGCATCCCCGTGCGGGAGTCGCTGCTGACGCTCGACCGTGCCGCACTGCGTGACGAGGCACGGGACTTCTTCGGCCTCGACCGCGACCGCCCCGTCCTGCTCGTCACCGGCGGCAGCCAGGGCGCGGCGTCGATCAACACGGCCGTCGCCGGGGCGGCGGGCACGTTGGCTGACGCCGGGATCGGCGTCCTGCACGCCTACGGACGGAAGAACGAGGCACCGGAGGTCCCGTCCGTGGACGGGGCACCAGCCTATGTCGCCGTACCGTACATCGAACGGATGGACCTCGCCCTCGCGGCGGCCGACATGGTCCTGTGCCGTTCCGGGGCGATGACGGTGGCGGAGATCTCGGCCTGCGGACTGCCGGCCGTGTACGTCCCGTTGCCGCACGGCAACGGTGAGCAGGAGCTCAACGCCCGCCCCGTCGTCGCCGACGGCGGCGGGGTCATCGTCCCGGACGCGGAGCTCGACGCCGGACGCGTCGCACGCGAGGTCGTCCCGCTGCTCCGGGACCGGGAACGACTGCAGCTCGCCGGTGACGCGGCGGCCGCGGCCGGGCACCGCGATGCCGCGGAACGCATCGCGCAGATCGTCATCAGCGAAGCAGGGGAGTAACACGTGAATACACCGGTCAACTCGACGGTCACCTCGGTGGACGACCTCCGCCACGTCCACATGGTCGGTATCGGCGGTGCCGGGATGTCCGGTATCGCGCGGATCCTGCTGGACCGTGGGGTCACCGTGAGCGGTTCCGACATGAAGGAGTCCCGTGTCGTGCTGGCGCTGCGGGCCGCGGGAGCGGACGTGGCCGTCGGCCACCGTGCGGAGAACGTCACCTCGTCCGCCCCCGACGGTGGACTGCCGGACGCCGTGGTGACCTCGTTCGCCGCGATCCCGCAGGACAACCCCGAGCTCGTCGCGGCCCGCGGGGCGGGTATCCCGCTGCTGCGCCGGTCGGACGTCCTGGCGCTGTTGATGGCGGACAGCCGGGCGGTGCTCATGGCGGGCACCCACGGCAAGACCTCGACGACCTCGATGGGGGTCGTCGCGCTGCAGCACGCCGGCATGGACCCGTCCTTCGCGATCGGCGGGCAGCTCAACCGAGCCGGGACCAACGCGCACCACGGCACCGGCGACGTCTTCGTCGCCGAGGCCGACGAATCGGACGGGTCCTTCCTGTCCTATTCACCGGAGGTCGCCGTGGTCACCAACATTGAGCCGGACCACCTGGACTACTTCGGCTCGGAGGAGGCCTACCGGGAGGTCTTCGAACAGTTCGCCGGACGGGTCACCGCCGGCGGTGCGCTGGTGGTCTGCCTCGACGACGAGGGCAGTGCGGGGCTCGCGGAGTCCGTCGTCGCCGGTGACGTCCCCGTCGCCGACGGCGTGCGGGTCCTGGGCTACGGGACGACCGCCGCGGCGGCCGCGCACCCGACCGTGCCCGTGGGTGCGGAGATCGTCTCGACCAGCACACTGGCCGACGGCGGCACCGACGCCGACGTGCGGCTCGCCGACGGCACCACCGTGCAGGTGCGGGTCCGTACGCCGGGCCGGCACATGCTGCTCAACGGGGTGGCGTCACTGCTGGCGGGTGTCCTGGTCGGTGCCTCCGCGGAAGGCATGGCGGCCGGCGTGGCCTCCTTCGACGGGGTGCGTCGCCGTTTCGAGTACCACGGCAGTGTCGGCGGCGTGGAGGTCTACGACGACTACGCCCACCACCCGACCGAGGTGCGTGCCGTCGTGACGGCGGCGCGGGAGAAGGTCCGTGCCGGTGACACCGCCGGTGGGCGCGTCGTCGCCGTCTTCCAGCCGCACCTCTACTCACGCACCCTGGCGTTCGCCGGGGAGTTCGCCGAGGCGCTGTCCCTGGCGGACGTGGCGGTGGTGCTCGACATCTTCGGTGCCAGGGAGGAGCCGGTCGAGGGTGTCGACAGCCGGGTCATCACCGACCGGGTGGACCGGTCGACGACCGAGGTCCACTATGAACCGCGGTTCGCCGACGTCCCAGCCCGGGTCGCGGACCTGGCCCGGGACGGCGACCTGGTGCTCACCGTCGGCGCCGGCACGGTGACGATGCTGGCCGACGAGATCCTGCGCGCCCTCGAGACCACGGCCGCGGACGAGGCCTGATCACCGATGGCACGCAGCGACTCCCGCGCGGCACGGGCACGACGGACGGGGCGGCGGCGCCTGGCCGTCCTCGTCGGGGTGCCCGTCGTCCTGGTGCTCCTGGTGGTGGGGGTGGTCTTCAGTCCGTTGTTCACGGTCCGCGACATCGCGGTCGAGGGCACCGGGCGCCTCGCCCCCGAACAGGTCATCGCCGCGGCCTCCCCGGTCGACGGCCAGAACCTCCTCTTCGCCGACACGGACGCCGCGGCGCGGTCCGTCTCCGAGCTGCCGTGGGTGGAGAAGGTCACCGTCTCGCGGGAATGGCCGTCGGGGGTGCGGGTCGCCGTCACCGAGTACGACGCCGTCGGCGTCGTCGACGGCGACGACGGGCCCCTGGTGATCAACGAACGAGGGCGGGTCTTCCTCCGCGGGGAGAGCCCTGAGGGGGCGGTCCCGGTCCGGGCGTCCGCCGACGACGCCGGGGCCCTTGAATCCGCGGGGAAGGCCCTGGGCGCGCTGCCGGGCGAGCTCCGCGGCACCGTGGAGGAGGTGGACGCCCCGTCCGCCGAGGAGGTCACCCTGCGTTTCCCCGAGGGCCGTGAGGTCTACTGGGGCTCCGCCGACCGTGCGGAGGAGAAGGCGGAGGCGACCCGGGTGGTGCTCACCAGGGAAGGGCAGCGGTGGAATGTCTCGAATCCGGCGTTGCCGTCGGTGCGGGACTGACCCGCGACCGCCGTAACTCTCAACCCGACGTTGAGGGATACGACACGCAAGAAAAATGAGCACGGAAATTACCTCTGTGTCACACACAATTGTTCGCAGAGTTAGAGCGACAGAACACGGGCAGACAATGTCCGGCACACCGGGAAAGAGAGCGCACACCATGACCCTCTACGACAACCACCTCGCCAAGATCACCGTCGTCGGTGTCGGTGGCGGTGGTGTCAACGCCGTGAACAGGATGATCGACGCGAATCTCCAGGGTGTGGAGTTCGTCGCGATCAACACTGACGCGCAGGCCCTCCTGCTCACCGACGCAGACACCAAGCTGGACATCGGCCAGGCGGAGACCCGGGGTCTCGGCGCCGGGGCCAACCCGGAGGTCGGGCGGAAGTCCGCCGAGGACCACAAGGAGCAGATCGAGGAGGTCATCGAGGGCTCCGACATGGTCTTCGTGACCTGTGGCGAGGGTGGTGGGACGGGTACCGGCGCCGCACCGGTCGTGGCGAACATCGCCAAGAAGAAGGGCGCCCTGACCGTCGGTGTCGTGACCCGCCCCTTCACCTTCGAGGGGCAGCGCCGCTCGAAGCAGGCCCTCGAGGGGATCGAGGCGCTGCGCGACGTCTGCGACACGCTCATCGTGATCCCGAACGACAGCCTGCTGAAGATGGGCGACGCCGACCTGCAGCTCATGGACGCCTTCCGCAAGGCCGACGAGGTCCTGCACTCCGGTGTCGAGGGCATCACCCGCCTGATCACCACCCCGGGCGTGATCAACGTGGACTTCGCCGACGTGCGCTCGGTGATGACGGACGCGGGTTCCGCGTTGATGGGTATCGGCAGTTCCCGTGGTGACGACCGCGCCCGCAAGGCGACCGAGCTGGCGATCAACTCGCCGCTGCTGGAGACGACCATGGAGGGCGCCAAGGGTGTGCTGCTCTCGTTCGCCGGCGGCTCGGACCTGGGGCTGTTCGAGGTCAACGAGGCGGCGACGATCGTCCAGGACCTCGCGGACGAGGACGCCAACATCATCTTCGGTACGATCATCGACGACCAACTCGGCGACGAGGTGCGGGTCACCGTCATCGCCACCGGCTTCGACGACTCCCCGAACGTGGTGTCCACGCCGCGTCGTGGGCAGCACCGTGCCCCGGAGAACCCCGCGCCCGCCGCGTCCGCCGCACCGGCCTGTGAACAGTCGCAGCCGGGCATCTTCAACGGCGAGGAGGCCCCTGCCGCACAGAAGACCGAGGCACAGCCGGCCGCTGCGGGGTCGACCAGCTTCACCCGCCGGTCGCGGTCCGGTGTCCCCGGGTCGTCGGAGTCGCAGGGCACCTCGGGTCTGTTCACCTCGCACGGTGAGTCCCGGGACACCCGCCGTGACGACCGCCGCGATGAGGGGGATGACGACCTCGATGTCCCGACCTTCCTCTGACCGTCGCGTCCGTAAGGTGGTGACCGACCGGCACGGTGGTGTGTCGTCGGGGGACTTCGCGTCCTTCAACCTCGCCGACCACGTCGGTGACGACGCCGCCGACGTCGCCGCGAACCGTCGCCGGCTGGCCGAGCTGATCGGTGTGGCCCCGGAGCGCATGGTGTACATGGAGCAGATCCATTCACCGAACGTGACCGAGGTGACCGCGGAGCTGCTCGCCTCCCTCGACGGGGGGCCCGTGGAGTTCAGCGACGCCCTGGTGACCCGCGAGACCGGTGTCGCGCTCGTCGTCCTCACCGCCGACTGCGTCCCTGTCCTGCTGTCCGACGAGGACGCCGGCGTCGTCGCCGCCGTGCACGCCGGACGGATGGGTGCGCGCAACGGTGTCGTCCCGGCGACGGTGGAGGCGATGGTGGCGCTCGGCGCCGTCCCCGCCCGGATCCACGCGCTGATCGGTGCAGCGGCGGCCGGGGAGGAGTACGAGGTGCCGGAGGAGATGGCCCGCGACGTCGAGGAGCGGCTGCCCGGCTCCCGGACGACGACCACCCGCGGCACCCCGGGGCTGGACATCCGGGCGGGAGTCACGCGCCAGCTGCTCGCCGCGGGTGTGACCGCCGTCGACGCCGACCCGCGGAGCACGATCTCCGGGGAGAACTTCTTCTCCTACCGGAGGGAAGGCCGGACGGGGCGCCAGGCCGCGGTGGTCTGGATCCCCGACGCCTGAGCCCGCCTGGGCCCGCCCGGTCCCACTTCCGGTATTTTCGACAGCAGACTACCCTCGTACGGCACATCCCAGAGAAAGCGAGACAGACCATGGCAGACGGTTTCGGTGAGAACATCAAGCGGTTCTTCGGCTTCGGTGACGTCGAGAGTTTCGACGACCCCTATTACCGTGACGAGTTCGACGAGGACCGCGGTGGGTACCGTCAGTCGGGGCGGTACCAGGACAGGGGGGACGACCGGGACCGTGACTACGAGCGGGACCGGGTCGAGCACCATGAGCGGCCGGGCCGCCCGGAGCGGTCCGACTACGACTACCGCTCCTCCCGTCCGTCCCGTCGTGCCGACGTGGGTGCCGCGCCCGTCGCCCCGGTGCCGGCTGCGGCGCCGGCGGCACCGGCCCGCGAACCGCAGGTGGTGCGGCTGGCCCTGAGTTCGTTCCAGCAGGCCGGCGAGCTCGCCACGGAGTTCAAGGCCGGGGATATCGTGGTCCTGAACCTGTCCGGGATGGAGAAGGCCGAGGCCAGCCGGGTGCTCGACTTCTCGGTCGGCCTCGCGAAGGGGTTGGACGGTACACTGAAGAAGCTCGGCGGGCTGCGCAACTTCGCGTTGATCCCCGCCTCCGTGACCCTTGACCAGAGCCAGCTCGACCAGCTGGTGGAGGACCAGTAGAACACCGTGGCCGCAACTCTCTATTTCATCGCCCTGCTCCTGAGGCTGTACTGGTTCATCCTCCTCGCCCGGGTCATCATCGAGATGGTCCGGTCGTTCTCCCGCCAGTGGCGGCCGTCGCGTCGTTTCGCGTTGGTCGCCGAGCCGATCTTCGTGCTCACCGACTTCGTGATCCGTCCGTTGCGCCGGGTCATCCCGCCACTCCGTCTGGGAGGGGTGGCGCTGGATGTGTCGGTTCTGGTGCTGTTCTTCGGAATTTCGATACTCATCAGCATCCTGACGACGGTCGCCGCCTCTGCGTTGTGACATTGTTGCCGGTGGGAAATGCCCTACTGTATAACTGACCTGAAAGACTGCACATGAGGTTGAACCTGAAACCTCGTGGACGTGGTCACTGATAAGATCGTGACTGACTCGCTGTCCGGCCCACTCGGCCGGCGGAACACATCGACTGTGAAGGGAACTACCGATGCCGTTGACTCCCGCTGACGTTCATAACGTGGCATTCAGCAAGCCGCCGATCGGCAAGCGTGGCTACAACGAGGACGAGGTCGACCAGTTCCTCGATCTCGTCGAAGACACGCTGGCCGAGCTCCAGGACGAGAACGACGATCTCCGGGGTCAGGTGGCGTCGGGTTCGTCCGCCGCCGCCCCGGTCGCCGCCCCCGCCTCGTCGGACGACTCCGCGTCCGCCGCGGAGCTCGACGAGGCCCGCGCCCGCGTCTCCGAGCTCGAGGCCGAGCTGAAGAAGGCCCAGGACGCGACCGCCGCCGCCGAGAAGCGCGCCGCCGCGGCCGAGGACAAGGCCGCAGCCGCCGAGAAGCGTGCGGAGGCCGCCTCGGCGCAGGCGTCCCAGGCTGCTCCGGCACAGGCCGCCACGGCTGACGCACCGCAGGAGTCGGGCACCGCCAACGCCGACACCCACATGCAGGCTGCACGCGTCCTGAGCATGGCGCAGGAGATGGCGGACCGGCTCACCGGTGACGCCAAGACCGAGTCGCAGGCGATGCTGGACGAGGCCCGCGACGAGTCGAACCGCACGCTGGAGGACGCGAACTCCAAGGCCACCGCCCAGCTGGCCGACGCGCAGAAGCGGTCGGAGAAGCAGCTGGCCGACGCCGACCAGAAGGCACGCAAGACCGTCGCCGAGGCCCAGCAGAAGGCCGACACCCTGGTCGCCGACGCCACGCAGAAGTCCGAGACCCTGATCTCCGACGCCACCGCCCAGTCCGAGGCGCAGGTCCGTGCGGCGCAGGAGAAGGCGGACGCGCTGCAGAAGGACGCCGAGCGCAAGCACACCGAGATCATGACCACGGTGAAGAAGCAGCAGACCGCGCTGGAGAGCCGTATCGAGGAACTGCGCACCTACGAGCGGGAGTACCGTACCCGCCTGAAGACGTTCCTGGAGTCCCAGCTGGAGGAGCTCAACAGCCGCAGCACCGCGGCCCCGAACTCCAACATCGACTTCGGCGAGAAGTAGGCCACCGGTCGGCGACCCGGGCGACGGAAGGCGGTAACCATGCTCGCACTGTCGCTCCTGATGTCCCTCCTGGGGTTCCTCGCCCTGCTCGTCGCCCTCTACGTGGGGTCGACGCTGTGGGCCTGGATCTGTATCGGAGTCGCTGTCGTCGGGATCGTCGTCTTCGTCGTGGACCTGTTTCTCCACCGGCGACGATGAGGCGTATACTTCACCAGTGACCGGCCCCGCATCGCCGTGCGGGGTTTTTCACACGCATCGATCCGGCCATCACCGGGGAGCGTTCCGGAAGAAAGGCACAGCCCCGTCCGCGGGGAGGCCCGGTAGACCCGGACGTGGTCGCGGCACGTCACAGCCGTAGGAACAAGTGGGATTTCCCGGCCCGGCGGTGTCGTCGGGGAGCCCAAGCGGGGTGGTACCGCGTTGCCGTCAGCGGCGACGTCCCCGCGGACCGTGAGAAAGCACACGACCTTACGAGGAGTCCGCGATGACCACCCCCGCCGGCGGCGCATACCCGCACACCGACATGTCGGACGGCACCAGTTCCTTCCCCGTGATGGAGAAGTCCGTCCTGGACTACTGGAAGCAGGACGGCACCTTCCAGGCCTCCCTCGACAACCGCGAGGGGGCGCCGGAGTACATCTTCTACGACGGGCCCCCCTTCGCCAACGGCCTGCCCCACTACGGTCACCTGCTGACCGGTTACGTCAAGGACATCGTCCCGCGGTACAAGACCATGCGCGGTTACCGCGTGCCCCGGGTCTTCGGCTGGGACACCCACGGTCTCCCGGCGGAGCTGGAGGCGGAGAAGCAGCTCGGCATCACCGACAAGGGTGAGATCGAGAAGATGGGTCTGGCGTCGTTCAACGACTACTGCGCCAAGTCGGTGCTGCGCTACACCGACGAGTGGAAGGCCTATGTCACGCGGCAGGCGCGCTGGGTGGACTTCGACAACGGCTACAAGACGATGGACCTGTCGTACATGGAGTCCGTGATCTGGGCGTTCAAGGAGCTGTACGACAAGGGGCTCATCTACCAGGGGTTCCGGGTGCTGCCGTACTCGTGGGCGGAGCACACTCCGCTGTCGAACCAGGAGACACGGCTGGACGACTCCTACAAGATGCGGCAGGACCCGACGCTGACGGTGACCTTCCCGGTCACCGGCGCCCACCCGGGGACGGCCGCGGTGGAGACCCTGGCGGCGCACCCGGAACTCGCCGACGCGTCCGCACTCGCCTGGACGACCACGCCGTGGACCTTGCCGTCGAACCTGGCGTTGGCGGTCAATCCGGCGGTGACCTACAGCCTCGTGAAGGTCGCGGACGACGGTGCGGAGGCGATCGCCGGCCGCACCGTCCTGCTGGCCGCCGACCTGGTGGGCGCCTACGCCGCCGAGCTCGGGGAGTCCGCGGAGACCGTGGCGGAGTTCACCGGTGAACAGCTGGTGGGCCTGACCTACGAGCCGATCTTCGACTACTTCGCCGACCGGGTGGAGCTGGGGGACAAGCGGCCGTTCCGGGTGCTGGCCGCCGACTACGTCACCACCGAGGACGGTACCGGTGTGGTCCACCAGGCGCCGGCCTTCGGTGAGGACGACATGAACACCTGTAACGCCGCGGGTATCGACACCGTGGTGCCGGTGGACATGGACGGCAAGTTCACGTCCCTGGTGCCGGACTACCAGGGGCAGCTGGTGTTCGACGCGAACAAGGACATCATCCGCGACCTCAAGGCCGCGGGCCGGGTGGTGCGTCACCAGACCATCGAGCACTCCTACCCGCACTCGTGGCGTTCGGGCGAGCCGTTGATCTACATGGCGCTGCCGAGTTGGTTCGTGTCCGTCTCGTCGTTCCGGGACCGGATGGTGGAGCTGAACCACGAGCAGATCGACTGGATCCCCGAGCATATCCGTGACGGGCAGTTCGGGAAGTGGCTCGAGGGCGCCCGTGACTGGAACATCTCGCGGTCGCGCTACTGGGGTTCGCCGATCCCGGTGTGGGTGTCGGACAACGACGAGTACCCGCGTGTGGACGTCTACGGGTCCCTCGACGAGCTGGAGGCGGACTTCGGTGTCCGTCCGGAGTCGTTGCACCGTCCCTACATCGACGAGCTGACGCGTCCGAACCCGGACGACCCGACGGGGCGGTCGACGATGCGTCGGGTGCCGGACGTGCTCGACGTGTGGTTCGACTCGGGCTCGATGCCGTTCGCCCAGGTGCACTACCCGTTCGAGAACAAGGAGTGGTTCGACTCCCACTCGCCGGCCGACTTCATCGTGGAGTACATCGGGCAGACCCGCGGCTGGTTCTACCTGCTGCACGTGCTGTCGACCGCGTTGTTCGACCGTCCGGCGTTCACGAAGGTGGTGTCCCACGGCATCGTGCTGGGCGACGACGGGCTGAAGATGTCGAAGTCTAAGGGGAACTACCCGGACGTCAACGAGGTCTTCGACCGGGACGGTTCCGACGCGATGCGGTGGTTCCTGATGAGTTCGCCGATCCTGCGGGGCGGGAACCTCATCGTCACCGAACAGGGGATCCGCGAGGGCGTGCGTCAGGCGATGCTGCCGATGTGGAACGCCTACTCCTTCCTGCGCCTGTACGCGCACACGCCGGCCCAGCGGGACGTGTCCTCGACGAACGTGCTGGACAGGTACATCCTGGCGAAGCTGCATGACGCCGTCGCCGCGGTCACCGAGGCCCTGGACGCCACGGACATCGCCACCGCCACCGACGAGATCCGCCAGTTCTGCGACGTCCTCACCAACTGGTACGTCCGCCGGTCACGTGACCGTTTCTGGGCGGGTGACTCCGGCGAGGACGGTCACCCGGAGGCGTTCAACACCCTGTACACCGTGTTGGAGACGTTGTGCCGGATCGCGGCCCCGTTGCTGCCGATGACCACCGAGGTCATCTGGCGGGGGCTGACGGGTGAGCGTTCGGTCCACCTCACCGACTGGCCGTCGGCCGACGACCTGCCGGCGGACGACGCACTGGTCGCGTCCATGGACGCGGTGCGTGCCGTGTGCTCGGCGACGTCGTCCCTGCGGAAGGCGCACAAGCTGCGTAACCGTCTGCCGCTGCCGGGGCTGACGGTCGCGGTGCCGGACTCCGGTGCGCTGGAGGACTTCACCTCGATCATCCGCGACGAGGTCAATGTCAAGGACGTGACGCTGACCGACGACGTGTCGTCCGTGGGACGCTTCGACGTGGTGGTCAACGCCAGGGTCGCAGGTCCGCGTCTGGGCAAGGACGTCCAGAAGGTGATCAAGGCCGTCAAGACCGGAAACTACACCGTGGCGGACGACGGGACCGTCACCGCTGACGGCATCGCGCTCGTCGACGGTGAGTTCAGCCGGAAGCTCGTGGCCGTGGACCCGGAGAACACCGCGGAGATCCCCGGTGAGGACGGTCTGGTCGTGCTCGATACCACGGTGACCCCCGAGCTCGAGGCGGAGGGCTGGGCCGCGGACCGTGTCCGTGGCGTGCAGGACGCCCGGAAGGCCTCTGGGTTCGACGTCTCGGACCGGATCGCCTTGACACTGTCCGTCCCGGCGGACCGCAAGGCGTGGGCCGACGAGCACATCGGGACGATCGCCGGTGAAGTGCTGGCGACCTCGGTGACCGTCGTGGTCGGCGAGACCCTGACCCACGATGTCGGGGACGGGGCCACCGCGGACGTCGCGAAGGTGTAGGTTCCCACCGACCCCGGACGGCCACCTGTGGTGGCCGTCCGGGGTTTTTGCCGTCCTTGACCATCGAACAGGAGTTCGGTACCGTGGGGGTCGTAACGAGGGATATGGTGGCCACGGTGAGGGGAATGGCATGGTGCAGGGTGGAGTGGATCTCGGTTTTATCGAACGGGACTTCGAGGAGCTGTACTTCGACTGCGACGTCGAGTACGTCGAGGAGAACCTGGACGAGCCATGTTGGGCCGTGAGCGCGCAGGAGGTGATGTACAGCGCGAAGAGGCAGGTCAACGTCCTCGAACTCGACATCGCGCGGGAGGCCACGCCGTCGCCCACGGACGAGGTGTCGCGCCACGCCAGGAAACTGTCGGTCGGCCTGGGGGTCTCGAAGGGCAAGGCGTTGGCCTACTGCGACATCGGTACGATGCTCTCCCGGATGCCGGCGTTGGCGCTCGCACTCCAGGGCGGTGCGTTCTCCTTCGACCATCTCCGGGCGCTCGCGGACTCCGTCGTCGCGGTGGATGACGCACACGTGGCCGAGGTCGAGAGTGGCGTCGTGTCGTTGGTGACGCCGACGACGCCCCGCCAGGTCGTGCCCGGGGTCGTCACACTACGTCGGCTGGTGCAGCAGGTGGTTGCCGAGGTCCAGCCGTCGGCACGGCCGATCGACCCGGAGGGGCAGGGTGAGCCGCCGCCACCGGAGGCGCAGCTCGACTTCAGCGTGGACACCCGGGCGGACGCGGCGACGACGTTCCGCGTCACCGTCCCGACGGATGAGGGGATAGGCATGATCCGGATCATCGACGCCGTCGCCGCGGCGCGGGGATGCAGCAGGTCGCGTGCGCTGGTGGATTTGGTGCACGGACGGGCCGGCGACGTCTCCGTCACGCTGAACTGCTACCGGAATCTCGACGACGGTCGGATGCACCTGGAGAGCACCTGGTTGCACGAGGTGGCCACCGAGCGGTGGATGGCCCGCGTCACCGAACTCTGCGTGGCCGGGCACAGCGAGGTCTCCGGCTACACCCCGTCGGCACACCAGCGGGCGACGGACGCCGGGCGCGACGGTACGTGCAGGTTCCCGGGCTGCGACAGCCCCGCGGCGACCGCACAGCTCGACCACGTCACACGGTGGGACGGGGAGGACGACGGGGGAGGGAAGACCGCGACCTGGTCGATGCACTCGCTGTGTCCCGGATGCCACAGCCTCAAGACACGTGGCCTGTACGACGTCACCCTCAACCCGGACGGTTCGGACTGGTGGACCAGTGTGGAGGACGGACACGTCTACGTGTCGACTCCGACCGGGCCGCTGGCGGACGCTGTCCTGGATTTCGACACGCGCCTGCACCGGAAGGTCCGCACCCTGGCGCGGCACAACGAGGCCAGGATGCGGTGGATCGCCGAGATCGAGGCGGCCGCGGAGGAGGCGCAGAAGCTGGTGCCGTTTTGAGGGTGGCGGACCGTACCCTGCCTAGAATCGGGGACATGAACACCACGCAGCGCTGGGTGGTCCACCTCGACATGGACGCGTTCTTCGCCTCTGTCGAGCAGTTGACCAGGCCCACCATCGCCGGGCGCCCGGTGCTGGTGGGAGGTGCCTCTGGTCGTGGTGTCGTGGCGGGCGCGTCCTACGAGGCCCGGGTGTACGGGGCACGTTCGGCGATGCCGATGCACCAGGCGGTGCGGCTCTGCCGGGGGAAGGCTGTCGTCGTGACACCCCGGTTCGTCGTGTACTCCGCGGTGTCGGCACAGGTATTCGAACTCCTGGGGCGGGAAGGTGACACTGTCGAGCAGCTGAGCGTCGACGAAGGGTTCGTCGAACCCGGCGTGTTGGCGGGGGCGGGCTCCGCCGAGGTCGAACGGTGGGCACGTGACCTCCAGGAGACGGTGGACCGCGAGGTCGGGTTGCCGTGCTCCATCGGTGTGGCGTCCACCAAGCTCGATGCGAAGATGGCCTCGGACCTGGCCAAGCCACACGGGGTCACGGTCGTGGGACGTGACCGTCGTCAGGAGGTGTTCGGACCTCGTCCGGTCGGGGAGCTGTGGGGCATCGGCCCGGTCGCGCAGCACAAACTGGCCGAGGTCGGTGTGACGACGATCGGGGACTTCACCGCCATGGACGACGTCGACGTGAAGGGACTGCTGGGTTCGGTCGGCCTGCAGGTCCTGGGGTACGCCCGGGGCCGGGACTCCCGGACGGTGGCACCGCGTGCGCGTGCGAAACAGGTGTCCGCGGAGCGCACCCTCGATTCGGATGCGACGACGACCGCCGAGGTCGACCCCGTGCTGGTGCGGGCCGCCGGTGCCGCGAGGAAACGCCTGCTCGGTGATGGTCGTGCGGCGAGGACGGTGACCGTGAAGACCCGCACCGCCGATTTCAAGGCGCACACCCGGTCCACGACCCTGGCCACCCCGACCGACGACCTCGACGAGATCATCGCGGCGGCCCGGTCCGTCGTCCCGCGCCCGGAGGTTTCCGGTGTGGTCCGGTTGGTGGGGGTGAGCCTCTCCGGGCTCACGGAGGAGCGACAGGCCGTCCTCTTCCCGGAGCCGGGGGTGGAGGCGGTCAGGGCGGTCGAGACGGCGGCCCCGGAAACCGCCGAGACCGCCGAGACCGACCACCGCGTCGACTGGCGCCCGACCGCGGACGTCCACCACGAGGTCTTCGGCCACGGCTGGGTCCAGGGCACGGGTGCCGGCGTGGTCAGTGTGAGGTTCGAGTCGCGGTCGACAGGCCCGGGACGTGCCCGGACACTGGACATCGACGACCCGGCGCTGCGGCCGGCGGACCCGTTGGACAGTCTCCGCTGAGCCGGGGACGGGTACGTGTCACCGGCGGGCCCGCTGGACCGCGAGCTGGCACAGCAGCTCCATCCTGGCCTGCGGCGGGGTGAGCTGGCCTGCGGAACGGATCCCGGCACGGGCGAGGCTGCGTCCGCCGCCGGCGCCGCCGTAGACCAGGTTGACGCCGCCGGCGGGCACACGGCTGGCCACGACCACGGGGATCCCCGCCGCCAGTGCATCGGTGACCCCGTCGGCCAGGACACCGACGTTCCCGGAACCGAAGGCGGCGACGACGATCCCGTCGGCACCGGAGTCCAGCGCGGACCGGACAGCGTCGGGGTCCGCGCCCTGGTAGGCGGCGACGATGTCGACCCGCAGGCCGGCCAGCGGCACCGGTGACGAGGCGAGGACGGTGGGACGCGCGAGGTCGGGGGCGTCGAACGCGGCGTCGGCGGTCGTGTGGACCTTACGGACCCCGTACGCGGGTAGGGTCCGCCCGCCGAAGACGACACTGGGGGACACCACCTGCTGTGCCGCGGCCACGGCGTCCCGGAGGTTCGCCGGTCCGTCGGGTGCCGGGTCGTCCGCGGGGCGCTGGGCGCCGGTCAGCACGACGGGGCCGCCGACCAGCCGGTCGACGGCCATCGCGGTCTCCTCCATGGAGTCGGTGCCGTGGGTGACGACGACCGGCCCGGTGCCCCGGGCGTCGTGGATCTCGGCGAGCAGGCCGTCGAGGTCGGCGAGGTCCATCGTGGAGGAGTCGAGGCGCAGGACGTCCCGGGCTTTCACGGACGACGGGGGCAGCCCGGCGTCGTCGAGGAGTGCGGTGATGCCACGGGTCGGCACGAGGTCACCGTCGGCGTCGGAGGTGCACGAGATGGTGCCGCCGGTGGCGAGCACGGTGGGGGTGTCAGCAGTCGAGTCGGTCACGGATTTCAAGGCTACCGTCCGATCGACGGTAGACTCTCGTCATCCGTAGTACATTCATCCGCAGAAGGAGTCTCGTCACAGTGAGATCATTGAAGCGAACCCGTGCCATCGCCGCCGCCGTCGCCATTACCGCCGGGCTGTCCGTGACCGCCTGTTCCTCGGACGACGAGGGCGGCGACACCGCCGCCGAGACCACAGCCCAGCAGACGACGGAGCAGACGCCGATGCCCACGGCCCAGGAACTCGGTGAGATCCTGGCCCGTGCCATGGACCCGGGCGTCCCGGCGCCGGAGAAGGCCGACACCGTGGAGAACGGCGAGGAGGCGGTGGAGCTCTTCGACGTGATGATGCAGTCGCAGCAGGAGTCCGGTGCGACGTTCGAGGTCGTCGACCCGGTTCTCCCCGGTATCACCCCGCAGGAGGTCATGGCGACCATGAACCTCCTGCAGCCGGACGAGGAGCCGGTGCGGATGGACGGCGTGAAGTTCGTCAACGACAACGGCCAGTGGAAGCTGTCCCAGGAATGGGCCTGCACCCTGGTCAGTAACGTCGCCCCGGACCAGGTCCCGGAGACCTGTGCCCCGTTCCTGGGCGACGCTCCGGCCCCCGCTCCCGAGGGCGAGGCGCCTGCCCCGGCCCCGGCTCCGGAGGGTGAGGCCCCGGCCCCGGCGCCCGCTTCCTAGGCAGGTTCCCAGGCGGACCTCGTGCGCGAGGTCTGCACCACGGTGACCGGAGACTCCGCCTGGCCGTAGGTCACGCTGGTCGTCGTGTCGATCATGCCGGAGACCGGGACGGGACGGCGCAGGTCCACGGTGACGTTGCCGTCGGAGTCGCTGCTGGAGTCCACGACATTGAGGTCTGAACCGGCCATCTTCTGGACGGACGGGGTGCGTTCCACGTCGACGCCGAGCTCGATGCGTGACCCCTCACGGGAGAGCAGGGTGAACGTGACGCCCTGGCGCATCGAGACACCGAGCATCGGATCCTCCACCTGGCCGCTGACGGTCCACCGTGCCCCCGTCCCCAGGTCCTCCTCGGGGAAGACGACGGGAACGTCGGTCATCTGGGTGAGGGCACGCTCCACGTTGGAACGCGCCGCACCCGTGGCGTCCTCGGGAGCGGCGAAACTCCGCGAGACCACGCGGCCGTCCGGGTTGTAGGTCTGGTTCATGGTGAAGCCCTCTGCGGTGGCCAGGTCCTCGTTCCCCTCGGTGTTGTCGCCGGTCGGACGGCCGGCGACGACGTGGGACTCCAGCTCGTCGCCGTCGGTCGACGTCGACACGGCGACCGGGACCTCCATCGTGACGTCCTCGAACGGGAGGTCATTCTGGCCCGCCCCGCCTTCGGTCCGCTGTTCCCAGCCCTGCGTCGCCCGGAAGACCGTCTGCGTCTCCGTGGAGTCGTCGAACCAGACCAGTGGTTCCCTGGGTGCCTCCCCGGCGTCCTCGACGGTGACCGACACCCCCGACACCGGGGCGTCGACGGGGGCCTCGGACGCCGCGTCGTCACCGGAGGAACAGGCGGTGAGCACGGTCCCGGTCAGTAGGGTGGTCATCAGTGTCGGCAGGAGGGCCCGGCGGAGGGGCGTGTGTCGTTGAGTGCGCACAACCGTCAGCGTACCAACCGGCCGTGCACCGACTGAGGCCCACAGGCTGCGACGCGATAGGATCGTCGTCGTGACTGTTTTCAACGTCCGCCCCTGGGCGCTTCTCCCGCTGTCCGGCATCGTCGCCGCCGACCAGCTCACCAAGTGGCTCGTCGTGGAGAACCTCGAGCCGGCGACGGCGTATCCGGTGGTGGGCGACGTCGCGCGGCTGTACCTCATCCGCAACTCCGGTGCGGCGTTCTCCATGGGGGAGGACGCCACGGTGGTGTTCTCCGTGGTCCAGATGGTCGCCGTCCTGATCTGTGTCGTCCTGGCGTTCCGGGTGCGTGACCGCTGGGCGGTGGCCGCCGTGGGGCTGATCGGCGGCGGTGCGGCCGGCAACCTCATCGACCGTGTCTTCCGCGACCCCGGTGGACTGCACGGCCATGTCGTCGACTTCGTCTCCGTCGGCAGTTTCGCGATCTTCAACGTGGCCGACGCCGCCATCTGCGTCGGCGTCGGGGTGTACCTGGTGTACGCCCTGGTGGTCGAGCCGAGGAAGGCGAGAGAGCGGGGTGAGGTGTCATGAGCACAGCTCCCAGGGAGTCGCGCATGATGGCCGTCCCGGACGGGCTGGCGGGGATGCGGGTGGACGCCGGGTTGTCGAAGCTGCTCGGCCTGTCGCGCACCGTCGTCGCCGAGCTCGCCGAAGCCGGGGACGTGACCCAGGACAGCCGTCCCGCGGGGAAGTCCGACCGCCTGGTCGCCGGAGCGTGGCTGGACGTCACGCTGCCCGCACCCGAGAGGGACCTCGCCGACGAACCGGCCGAGCATGTCGACGGGATGGAGATCCTCTACTCCGACGACGACATCATCGCCGTGAACAAGCCGGTCGGCGTCGCCGCACATCCGACGGTCGGGTGGGAGGGCCCCACGGTGACGTCCGGCCTCGCGGCGGAGGGCTTCCGCATCTCCACGTCCGGGCCCCCGGAGCGTAAGGGCATCGTCCACCGGCTCGACGTCGGGACGTCCGGGGTGATGGTCGTCGCCGCCAGCGAGCGCGCCTACACCGTGCTCAAGCGCGCGTTCCGCGACCGGACGGTGGACAAGACCTACCACGCCCTGGTCCAGGGCCACCCGGACCCGACGGTGGGGACGATCGACGCGCCGATCGCACGCCACCCCGGGGCGGGGTGGAAGTTCGCGGTCCGGGACGACGGCCGTCATGCCGTGACCCACTACGAGACCATCGAGGCGTTCCGTCAGGCGACGCTGGTGAAGGTGCACCTGGAGACCGGCCGCACCCACCAGATCCGGGTCCACTTCTCGGCCCTGCACCATCCCTGTTGCGGTGACCCGATGTACGGGTCCGACCCCGCGTTGACCGCCTTCCTCGGTCTGGAGCGGCAGTGGCTCCATGCGGTGCACCTGGGCTTCACCCACCCGGACGGACGGTGGATGGACATCGAGTCGCCGTACCCGGAGGACCTCCGGGTGGGACTCGACCGTCTGCGGGAGGTGAACTGATGGCCGGTGTCGGCCCCCGCCCGTCCCGGCGGATCGCACCGGACCGCACGGTCCGTCGTCGACGTGAATGGCAGGACACCCGTCGGCCCGCCTGGGTCATGTGGCTGTCCGTGGTGTGCCTGGTCGGCCTCGTGGTCACCGTGGTCGCGTTGGCGGGGTCCGACCGCATGTCGCGGCCGCAGGCCGTCAATGGCGACATGCTCGGCCCGGACAACAGCGAGACCGTCGACGAGTACCTCGTGCGGGCGGCGGCGTCGGTCCAGGAGGCCCAGGAGACACAGGATGCACAGGACGCGCCGCGGTGGGCACTGGTCACCCCGGTGACGCCGGCCGGGCCCGGGGAACTGGCGGAGATCTTCTCCGGGATGCCGGACCTGCGGGTCTCCACGCTGATGGCGGGGGAGTCGCGGTGGCAGGTCCCGGAGCCGGCGGACGGGCACCGGCGTGAGGACGTCTTCGAGGCCTCCCGGGAGCAGGTCGCGTCCAGCGCCGGGGTCGGTCTGGACGATCCCTCCCTCGACGTCCTCGGCGTGCTCGTCCACGCCACGCCCGCCGACCTCCGGACGCTCGCCGACCGTCCCGGTGTCCTCGCGGTGGAGGCGCTGCCGCCGGACGCCGCGTACGGACGGTTCGGACTGCGCCCGGTGACCGTCGCCGACCGGGAGGAGATCCGGTGATCTGGGGAGTACTGGCCTACCTGATGTGGGGGTTCTTCCCCGCGTTCTTCCCGCTGCTGCGCCCGGCGGTGCCGATGGAGATCCTGGCGCACCGCTTCGTGTGGACGCTGGTGTTCGTCGTCGTGGTGATGGCGTGCACCACCGGTTTCCGCTGGGCGCGGCGTATCCCGTTGTCCCTGTGGCTCCGGATCACCGCCGCCGCCGTGCTCATCGCGGGCAACTGGGGGCTGTACATCTACGCGGTCAACAACGACCACGTCGCCGACGCGGCCCTCGGGTACTTCATCAACCCACTGGTCAGCGTGTTGCTGGGGGTGCTCGTCCTCCGTGAGCGGCTCCGCGCCCTGCAGTGGGTCTCGGTGGGCATCGCCGGGGTCGCCGTGGTGATCCTCACGGTGGCACTGGGCTCGCCGCCGGTGCTGTCGCTCGGCCTGGCCGTGTCCTTCGCCGGGTACGGGCTGCTGAAGAAGCGGGTGCCGTTGACACCGTTGCAGTCGTTGACCGCGGAGACCGCTGTCCTGGCGCCCGTCGGTGTGCTGTTCCTGGCGTGGCTGCAGAGCCAGGGGGAGAACACCATGGTCCAGGGCGGGCACGGGGTGGGGCACGTCCTGCTGCTGGTCACCGCCGGTGCGGTGACGGCGCTGCCGTTGCTGTGCTTCGCGCGTGCCGCCCACGAGCTGTCGCTGACCAGCCTGGGCATGCTGCAGTACCTCACCCCGGTCATGCAGATGCTGTGGGCGGTGCTGGTGGTCGGGGAGCACATCCCGCCGGCACGGTGGGTCGGCTTCGCGGTCATCTGGGTCGCCCTGGCGGTGTTCATCGTGGACTCGCTGATGCACGCCCGGAAGGTGAACCGGCTCAAGCGGCTCGGGTGACGGGGCCGGGGACGGGGATTCCGGCTAGATCCCGAAGACCCGGTCCACCATGGGGTTGCGGAAGACCCCGTCCGGGTCGACCCGGGCCCTCAGCCCCGCGACCTCGCCGAGGTGCGGGTGGACGGCGGCGAGGTCCGCGTGGTCGAGGGTGTGCAGTTTGCCCCAGTGCGGTCGTCCCCCGGCCGCGGTGAGCACCGGCTCGACCACGGAGAACAGTTCACGGTAGTCGTCGCGGTGGTAGCGGTGCACCGCGATGTAGCACGACTCCCTGCCGTAGGCCGTCGACAGCGGGACGGTGTCGGCGGCGGTGCAGCGCACCTCGACGGGGAAACCGACGGGGACGCCGGACGCGTCGATGACCCGGTGGACCTCGGAGAGGACCTCGGGGGCGTCGGCGAGGGGGACGGCGTACTCCATCTCGTTGAACCGGACGCGACGCGGGGACACGAACACGTTGTGGGCGGTGTCGGCGTACTCACGCTGCGCCAGCGTCGCCGCCGCGACCCGGTTCATCGCCCCGGTGGTCCGGGGCGCCAGGTGCATCAGTGCGCACATCGCGCCGAAGGCGCCGTTGCTGACGACCTCGTCGTCGATGACCGACCGCCAGCGCGGTACCGGGCCGGGGAGGTCGGCGGCCGCGGCGTCCGGCAGGGAGTACCGGGTGTTGGTCTTGACGTGGGCCACGTCGGTGCCGGGGAACCAGTAGTACTCCAGGTGGTCCACGGCCGCGGCCCGCGTGGGGAAGTCCCGCGCCAGGGGCGCCAGCGGCTCCGCCTTCTCCACCGCGGAGAGGACGAACGACTCCACCACCGCCATCGTGATCCGGGTGGTGACCCCCAACGCCCCCAGGGACACCCTCCCCAGGTCGAAGAGCGGGTCGCCGGGGCCGACGTCGTGCACGGTCCCGTCGGCGGTGACGGTGCGCAGTCCCCGTACCATCCCGGCGAACCCGGTCAGCCCGGCGCCGGTGCCGTGCGTCCCGGTACTGACCGCCCCGGCCAGGGACTGCGGGTCGACGTCGCCCTGGTTCGCCAGCGCCAGACCGTGGGGACGCAGCAGGCCCGGGATGTCGCGGAGCCGGGTCCCGGCGAGGAAGGTGACCACCATCGCCTCACGGTCGACCGTGACGACCCCGCTGAGGTGGTCGAGGTTCACCAGGACGCCGTCGGTCGCCGCGACCGGGGTGAAGGAGTGGCCGGCGCCGACCGCCTTGACCCGCAACCCGTCCCCGGCGGCACGGCGGACCAGCTCCACCACCTCAGCCTCGGTGGTCGGCTGGACGAACTGCGCGGGCTCGGCGGTCTGTGCACCGGACCAGTTGCGCCATCTCATGTGAAGCTCCTTCCCTCACCACGGTAGGTGGGCCATTCGTCGATGATGTCACCGTCGCTGACGACCAGGACGGTGTCGGTGAACTCGGCCTGTTCGCCGGCCTTGGCGTGACGGAACCACACGTGGTCGCCGAGGTTCATGGCCGTGGCCACGTCGCCGCGCAGCGGGGTCTGCACCTCGCCGGCCCCCTCGGTGGACGTCAACGACAACCCCCGGGGGTAGTCCACCACCGGCTGCCGGTCGGCACCGGGCGGCCCGGAGGCGATCCGGCCACCACCGGCGACGGTGATGAAATCCGGTGCGGGCCGGCGCACGACCGGCAGGACGAACCACTCGGCCGACAGCGGACGGAACGACGAGTAGTTGTCGAACAGGCCCGGCCCGACGACACCGGAGCCCGCACCGATCTCCGTGACGGCGGCCTCGGCGACCGTCGACTCGATCGAGCCCGTCCCGCCCCCGTTGACGAACTCGAGTTCGGCACCCACCGACCGCACCGCGTCGACGACGGCGGCCCGGCGCGCCGCCAGCTCCCGGACGGAGAGACGCTTCACCGCCGTGACCAGCGGTGAGGAATCGGTGGTGCCGGCGATCTGCCCTTCGTAGGCCATGAGGCCGACCAGGGCGAACCCGTCACGCCCGTGGATGTGCCGGGCCAGGGAGCGGGCCTGTTCGACGGTGTGCACCGGGGAGCGTCGCGCGCCGAGGTGCACCGGTCCAACGGTCAGGGAGGCGTCGATGTCGATGCAGACCCGCACCACGCCGCGTTCGGTCGGCGGGACCACGGCGTCGATGAAGTCCAGGTGTTCGACGGAGTCGACCATGAGGGTGACGGCCCGTGACGCCGCCTCGCTGCACATCAGCTGGTGGAGCAGGTGGCGGTCGGTACTGGGGTAGGCGACGAGGATGTCGTCGCTGACGCCCTCGTCGGCGAGCCAGAGGGCCTCCCCGAGCGAGTAGGACAGCAGTCCCCGGAAGCCGGGGCGTTGCAGCAGCCGTCGGATCAACGGGCGGATCCGTACCGACTTCGTCGCCAGCCGGATCGGCGTCCCGGCGGCGCGGCGGACCATGTCACCGGCATTGGCCAGGGCGTTGTCCAGGTCGAGGACGGCGAACGGGGCGTCAAGGTGCGCTACCGCCTCGCGCACCGCAGGTCGTGGAGTACTCACGAGGATGAGGATACGTCCGGAAACCCCTCGGCGTGTGCCGGTTTCGGATATCATCACCGGACATGACTGTGACGACTGTTGAACAATTCGGGAGTCCCCTCCTGGAGAAGGTCTTCCGTGCCCCGGGGCACGCCGGACCAGAGGGGGACATCGGACGGTGGGAGGGGATCGTCGGCGACGAGGTCTGGGCCGCGGAGATCCGCCGCCTGAAGGAACTGCGGAACGCGGTGATCCTGGCGCACAACTACGAGCTCCCGGAGATCCAGGACATCGCGGACCACACGGGCGACTCCCTGGCGTTGTCACGGATCGCCGCCGACACCGACGCCGACGTCATCGTCTTCTGCGGCGTGCACTTCATGGCCGAGACCGCGAAGATCCTGTCCCCGGACAAGACCGTGCTGATCCCCGACGAAGACGCCGGCTGCTCCCTGGCGGACTCCCTCACCGCCGAGGAGCTCGCCGAGTGGAAGTCCGAACACCCCGACGCCCTGGTCGTGAGCTACATCAACACCACCGCCGCGGTGAAAGGCCTCACCGACGTGTGCTGCACCAGCTCCAACGCCGTCGACGTGGTCGCCGGACTCCCCGCCGACCGGGAGATCCTCTTCGGCCCCGACCAGTTCCTCGGGGCGCATGTGCGACGGCAGACCGGACGGGACGACATCCACGTCTGGGCCGGCGAATGCCACGTCCACGCCGGGATCTCCGGACCCGAGCTCGCCCGCCGCGCCGAGGAGAACCCCGGGGCGGACCTGTTCATCCACCCGGAGTGCGGCTGCGCCAACTCCGCGATCTACCTCGCCGGTGAAGGGGTGATCGACCCGGAGCGCGTCCACATGCTCTCCACCGGGGAGATGCTCGACAGCGCGCGGGTCGCGGGCGAGGCGGGACGTGGGACGGTGCTCGTCGCCACCGAGGTCGGCATGCTCCACCAGCTCCGGGGCGTCGCACCCGACGTCGACTTCGCCCCCGTCAACGAACGCGCCTCGTGCCCCTACATGAAGATGATCACCCCGGCGGCACTGCTGCGCTGCCTCGCCCTCGGCACCGACGAGGTCGACGTCGACGAGGACGTCGCCGACAAGGCACGCCTCGCCGTCGAGCGGATGATCTCGGTCGGGACGCCCGGAGGCGGCGAGTGACCGCCGTCCTGCCCGACACCGACCTCGGGCCCGTCGAGGGGGACCCGGCCCTGTTCTCCTCCCTGGCGTGGGCCGCCCTGCAGGAGGACATCGCCTCCGGGGACGCCACCACCCTGGCCACCGTCCCCGCGGAGTTGACCGGCAGCGGCGACCTCGTCGCCCGACGGCCCGGCGTCGTCTCCGGGATCGACGCCGTCCGGGCCGTGCTGGAGGCGGGCGCGTCCTACCCCGTGCTCGGCGGGCGGGTCACGCTGGAGGACCCGGTGGCCAACGGCGCCCGCGTCGAGACGGGATCGGTGGTGGGGACGCTGACCGGGCCGGTGCGGGCGATCCTGCAGCTGGAACGCACCGTGCTCAACGTCCTGTCCCACGCCTCCGGGGTGGCGACACACACCGCCCGGTGGGTCGAGGAGGTCTCCGCGGCGCGCCCCGGCACCGTGGTCAGGGACTCACGCAAGACGCTGCCCGGACTGCGGCTGCTGCAGAAACGCGCCGTGGTGCACGGTGGCGGGACCCCGCACCGCTACAACCTCTCCGACCAGGCCATGGTCAAGGACAACCACGTCGTTGCCGGCGGGGGAGTGCTCGCCGCCTACCTGTCCGTCCGCGCGGAGAACCCGGCCCTGTGGTGCGAAGTGGAGGTCGACGACCTGGACCAGCTCCGCGCGGTCCTGGAGGTGGACGTGCCGCCACAGCAGGTGCTGCTGGACAACTTCGCCGTACCGGACACCGTGGCGGCCGTGCGGATGCGCGACGGTATCGCGCCGGGTGTGCTGCTGGAATCCTCCGGCGGACTCACGCTGGAGGTGGCCGGGGACTATGCGGCGGCCGGTGTCGACTCGCTGGCGGTGGGGGCCCTGACCCATTCGGTGACGGCGCTGGACATCGGGTTGGACCTGTGAGCTGAGTAGCGCGTCAGGGGGTTCTTCCGGCACCGGGCAGCCACGTCTTGAGTCCCCAGGTCGTGATCTGGGGTGAAAGATGACCTGGAGGCTCAGGGCGTCGGTGCATGTGCGGGTTGCACCCCGGGACCGCCGCCAGTGTGACTGGTACACGGAGCCGGCTGTGCCGGAGGGCGAAACGGCTGCCCCGGTATGTTCGATGGAGAAAGCAGGAGGTGCTTCTCCGATGAAGAACCAGGGACTGCAGAAGACCGCTCTCGTGGCGGGGGCGGGGCTCGCGTTGGTGCTGGGGGCGTGCGGGGACGACCCGGTCGTCACCGTGACGGAGACGTCCACCCGCAGTGTGGAGGTCACCGTTCCGCCCGCAGAGCCAGAGCCGACAGCGCCGACAGGGCCGACGGACCCGCCGGACGACCCAGGCGAGGTCACCGTGCCCGGTGAACAGGTCGAGACCTACTTCTCCCGGGAAGGCGCCGTCGTCGGTGTCGCCGGACTCGACGCCGCCATGGCCCCCGAGATCATCAGGGCCCAGCCGAGTTCCGGGGCCGACCCGGTCTCCCGTGTCTGGCGTACCGGGTCCGTGGAGCTCGCCGGCCGGGAGTGGAACAACACCACCATGCCGGACGAGGGCTACTGGGTGGAGGTCAGGCACGACGGTGTCACCGGCTGGATGCCCGGCACGCACCTGTTCTACTTCGGCGGGGTCGACGACGTGACCGGCGAGTACGCGGACCTGGCACCGGCGGACGACCCCTACCTGCTCCTCGGCAGGATCGGGGAACGTTCCGCCGCCGGGATGGGACGGTGGGCGGTCGTCACCACCCCGGAGGACACCGGGGACGGCGCCTACCGCGTCGACGTCACCGGTATGCCGGACGACGCCCAGGGTGGCGAGCGCCTGCGCGTCGTCGTCGAGCAACGCGACGGGGTGTCCCGGCTGGGCCAGGTCGAGCGGACGCCACTGTGCCACCGCGGTGTCAGCGACGGGTTGTGTCTGTGAACCTGCACGGATGAGGTGACTTGCCCCCGCCGGTAGACTGTCCCCCATGAAGAAGTCCTCCTTCGTCCACCTGCACAACCACACCGAGTACTCGATGCTCGACGGAATGGCGAAGGTGGACCTGCTCGCCGAAGAGGTCTCACGCCAGGGGATGCCGGCGGTGGGCATGACCGACCACGGCAACATGTTCGGCTCCGACGCCTTCTACCGTGCGATGACTGGTGCGGGGATCAAACCCATCATCGGCATCGAGTGCTACATGGCCCCGGAGTCCCGCCTGGTCAAGGACCGGGTCCGGTGGGGGGAGCCCGACCAGAAGCGCGACGACGTCGCCGGCGGCGGGTACTACCTGCACCAGACGATGATGGCGGAGAACGCCACCGGGCTGCACAACCTGTTCCGGTTGTCCTCCCTGGCCAGCTACGAGGGACAGGTCTCCAAGTACCCCCGTATGGACGCCGAGATCGTCGCCGAACACGCCGAAGGCATCATCGCCACCACCGGTTGCCCGTCCGGCGACGTGCAGACGCGCCTGCGGCTGGGGCAGTTCGACAAGGCGCTCGAGGCGGCCGCGATGTGGCAGGACATCTACGGCAGGGACAACTACTTCCTCGAGCTGATGGACCACGGGCTGGACATCGAGAAGCGGGTCCGCGACGAGCTGCTGGAGATCGGGCGCAAGCTCGACCTGCCGCCGCTGGTGACCAACGACTGCCACTACGTGCTGCAGAAGCAGGCGAAACCGCACGAGGTGATGCTCTGCGTGCAGACCGGCGCCACCATGGACGAGCCCACGTTGGACGAGGGGGGACGACGCTTCGCCTTCTCCGGTGACGGCTACTACATCAAGCCGGCCGAGGAACTGCGCAACTACTGGGACCCGATCGTCCCGGACGGGTGCGACAACACGCTGTGGATCGCCGAGCGTGTGCAGGACTACGGGGAGGTGTGGGAGGAGCACACCCACGACCGCATGCCGGACTACGACGTGCCGGAGGGGCACACACCCACCACCTGGCTGCGCCACGAGGTCCACGAGGGGCTCCGGGAGCGCTTCAACGGCGGCGAGGTGCCGAAGGAGTACGTCGACCGCGCCGAGTACGAGATCGACGTCATCGACATGAAGGGCTACCCGTCCTACTTCCTCGTCGTGGCCGACCTGATCAAGCACGCCCGGTCGATCGGCATCCGCGTCGGACCGGGCCGTGGTTCCGCCGCCGGCGCGCTCGTCGCCTATGCGCTGACCATCACCAACATCGACCCGATCGACCACGGTCTGATGTTCGAGCGGTTCCTCAACCCGGAGCGACCGTCCGCACCCGATATCGACATCGACTTCGACGACCGTCGGCGCGGCGAGATGATCCGCTACGCCGCGGACAACTGGGGCCAGGACAAGGTCGCCCAGGTGATCACCTTCGGCACGGTGAAGACCAAGCAGGCGCTGAAGGACGCCGCCCGCGCCCACCACGGCCAGCCGGGGTTCCAGATCGCCGACCGGATCACCAAGACCCTGCCCCCGGCCCAGGCGGCCAAGGACATCCCCCTGTCCGGGATCATGGACCCCGACCATGAGCGCTACCAGGAGGCCGCGGAGATCCGCACCCTCATCGAGACCGACCCGGTGGTCAAGGAGATCTACGACGACGCACTCGGCCTCGAGGGTGTGGTCCGGCAGGCCGGCGTGCACGCCTGCGCGGTGATCATGGCCTCGGTGCCGCTGCTCGACCACATCCCGATGTGGAAGAGGCAGCAGGACGGCGCGATCATCACGGGATGGCCCTACCCGGCGTGCGAGGCGATCGGCCTGCTGAAGATGGACTTCCTGGGGTTGCGCAACCTCACCGTCATCGGCGACTGCATCGAGAACATCAGGAAGAACCGGGGCGAGGAGCTCGACCTGGAGGCCCTGACCACCGACGACCCGCAGTCCTATGAACTCCTGGCACGCGGTGACACGCTGGGTATCTTCCAGCTGGACTCCGGCGGTATGCAGGAGCTGCTGAAGCGGATGAAGCCGACCGGCTTCAACGACATCGTCGCCGCCCTGGCGCTGTACCGTCCCGGCCCGATGGGTGTCGGGGCGCACTGGGACTACGCCGACCGTAAGAACGGCCGTAAACCCATCGAGCCGATCCACCCGGAGCTCGCCGAGGCCCTCGACGAGATCCTGGAGGAGACCTACGGTCTGATCGTGTACCAGGAGCAGATCATGAGGATCTCGCAGAAGGTCGCGAACTACACCGCCGGCCAGGCCGACGGGTTCCGTAAGGCGATGGGTAAGAAGAAGCCGGAGGTGCTGGCCAAGGAGTTCGAGAACTTCGAGGCGGGCATGAAGTCCAACGGTTTCTCCGGCGAGGCGATCAAGACCCTCTGGGACACGATCCTGCCGTTCGCCGGCTACGCGTTCAACAAGTCGCACGCCGCCGGGTACGGCCTGGTCAGTTTCTGGACCGCCTACCTCAAGGAGCACTACACCGCCGAGTACATGGCGGCCCTGCTCACCTCGGTGGCGGACAAGAAGGACAAGTCCGCGATCTACCTCGCCGACTGCCGCCACCTCGGCATCAAGGTGCTGTCCCCGGACGTCAACGAGTCCGACTACACCTTCAAACCGGTCGGCCACGACATCCGGTTCGGTCTCGGCGCGGTGCGTAACGTCGGCGAGGACGTCGTCGACTCGATCGTCGCGACCCGGAAGGAGAAGGGCGGGTTCGGCGACTTCTCCGACTACCTGGACAAGATCGACGCCACCGCCTGCAACAAGCGTGTCACCGAGTCGCTGATCAAGGCCGGCGCCTTCGACTCCCTCGGTCACCCGCGCAAGGGCCTGATGCTGGTGTTCGAGGACGCGGTGGATTCGGTCACCTCCACGAAGAAGGCCGCGGCCCGGGGGCAGTACGACCTGTTCTCCGGTCTCGACGCGGTGGAGGACGACGCGTTCAAGGTCGACGTGCCGGACCAGCACTGGGAACGCAAGCACGAACTGACCCTGGAACGCGAGATGCTGGGCCTCTACGTGTCCGGCCACCCCCTCGACGGCTTCGAGGCGTCGTTGGACGCGCAGATCGACACCCCGCTGACGACCGTGCTCTCCGGGGAGCTTCCGGACAAGCGGGCGATCAAGGTCGGCGGCATCATCTCCAGCGTCGACCGTCGGGTGGACAAGAAGGGCAACCCCTGGGCGATCGTGACGATCGAGGACCAGCACGGCGCCCAGATCGAACTGCTCTGCTTCTCCCGGACCTACTCGATGGTCGCCCCGATGATCGCCGAGGACAACATCATCCTGGCCCAGGCCGAGGTGAGTATCCGGGACGACCGCACCAGCCTGTTCTGCAACGACCTCAAACCCGCCGAGCTCTCCGTCGGCGCCGGGGCCGGTGTGCCGCTGCGGCTGCGGATGCGCGTCGACCAGTGTACCCCGGACAACATGGACCGCCTGAAGGGCGTCCTGCACAACAACAAGGGCGACTCCGACGTCTACCTCACCCTTACCGACGGCACCGAGGAACTGCAGTACATGCTTCCCCCGGACCTGCGGGTCGCACGGACGTCCTCGCTGATGGGTGACCTCAAGGCGTCGACCTGGGCCGGCGTGCTCGGGTGACGGGACCGGTGAGCCACCCCTACCTGCGTCCCGACCCCGGCCGTCCCGTCGCGGAGACCGAGGTCAAGAGGTCGAGGTTCATCGCCTGCGCCGCCCGGGTGACCGACGAGGACGCCGCCCGGGCGTTCCTCGCCGACGTGCGCGCCGACTACCCCGACGCCCGGCACCACTGCAGCGCCTACGTCCTGCATGTCGACGGTGCGAACCCGGTGGAGCGCTCCAGCGACGACGGGGAGCCCGCCGGCACCGCCGGGCAGCCGATGCTCGAGGTGCTCCGTGGTTCAGGGCTGGAGGACATCGCGGTGGTGGTGGTCCGTTACTTCGGCGGGGTGAAGCTGGGTACCGGGGGACTCGTCCGTGCCTACCAGGACGCCACCCGCGCCGTGCTCGACGACGTCACTGTGACGCGGCGGGAGCCACGTGACCTGTGGTCGCTGGAGGTGGGCCATGCCGAGGCGGGGAAGGTCGAGGCGGACCTGCGGGGCCGTGGCATGTCCGTCGAGGCGGCCTACGGGGCGTCGGTGACCCTCACCCTCGCCCTCCCGGCGGGAGAGGACCCGGGTGGGCTTGTCAGGGAGATCTCAGGGGGCACCCTGGAAGTTGTACGGGCCGGTTCCCGCTGGGACGACCTCACGGCGGGGTGAACCGGGGTAGACTCGGGACCATGACCATGGACAACTACTCCGACAATCCCGTTGCCCGCCGTAAGGCGGACGTCCGCACGCGGTCGCGGTCCATCCAGGTCTCCGGGGGAGTCGCGGTCGCCGGGGGCGTGCTGGCCGTGCTGACATCCGCCACGGGGCTGTTCCTCACCATCGCCGTGATCGCGCTCGTCGTCCTGGGGTGGAACGTGGTGAAGGTCCGCGAGGTGCTCAACCACAAGGACGAGTGGTGAGCCGTGGCCAGGATCGACGCCTGGGTGTGGTCGGTACGCCTGTACAAGACCCGCTCGGCGGCCGCGGAGGCGTGCCGGGCCGGTCACGTGAAGCTCAATGACGCCGCTGTGAAACCCGCCCAGACCGTGGCTGTCGGCGACCGGGTCCGTGCCTGGGTGAACCACCGGGAGCATATCGTCGAGGTCACCGAACTGGTGTCCAAACGGGTCGGCGCGTCGCACGCCCGGCAGTGCTACGTGGACCACTCGCCACCGCCTCCGCCGAAGGAGGTCCTGGCGTCCATCCCGCGGCGCGACCGTGGTGCCGGGCGCCCGACGAAGCGGGAGAGGCGCCAGATCGATCAGTTGCGCGGACGCTGACCCATCTTCTGCCACCGGTTGCCGAGGCGTCCCGGGCGGGACGAGGCGTGGTCGCCGATGTGGACCGTGCGGCGGATGTGGTCCCGGCCGTAGGTGAACAGCAGCAGGTCGTCGATGAGACGGACCTGCCCCGGGGGATAGCCGTAGCCCATCGTCTCCTGCAACTGCGCCAGTGCCTCCGGGGCGCACAGCACGCTGAGTTCCCCGATCGTCGTCACCCCGTTCGCGGCGAGCATGTCGACCGCGAACCTGTAGTAGTCGGCCTTGGACATGGGGTATTCGTTGCCGACCAGCATCGTGAGGACCCCCGGCAGCATCGTGGCGGTGAGCTCGGTGTCGTCGGTGGCGTCACCGTCGGTGCTGGTCGCCCGCGCGATGGAGTCGAACTGCTGGTCCGCCAGCTCGATGAGGCCGGCGGCGAGGGTGAAGGCGCGGTGCACCTCGGGGCTGAGCTCGTGGCCGGGGTTCTTGTACCGCACGTCATGCTCGAACTCGGCCCAGGCGTGCTGCAGCACCGTCCTGACCTGGATCTCGATCAGCCGGCCCTCCAGCTCCGCCAGCGACGGCAGCGTGGAGCTGGTGACCCGGGCGATCACGTGGGAGGACGCGTAGCCGAACTCCCCGCGCCCGGCGGTCTGGGCGGATTTGTCGGTGACCGAGACCACGTCGAACAGGCTACGCATCACCCCGACCAGCAGGATGACGTCCGAGGTGGTGTGCACCGTGACCCGGACCCCGAGGACGTCGTAGGCGGTGTCGAAGTCGCGGTAGTCCGGATACCGGGGGTCCTGGATCTTCGTCAGGTAGCTGCCGCGGTCCTTGATCCGCACGGACACCTGGTCGAAGGCGATGCCCGCGTCGGACAACTCGTCCGAGAGGACCTTCTGGATGTCCGTGACCACGGTCGGGTGCTCGGCGAGCCACGAGTCGAAGTCGTGCAGGACGGCGGAATCTCTCATGGCACCGACTCTAGCGCCTGACAGTGGCCCGCCGAGATGTCGACGGGCCCGGTGCAGGGCAGTGGGGGCGTGGCACCGGAGGAGAGGAACAGTCTCTGGTCGGCGGTGACGAAGAACAGCGCGGGGCCCGGACCGCCGTCGAGGATCCGGTACGTCGGGACGGCGAGCAGCGGGTGGGCGATCAACCCGGCGGCGGGGAACGGTTCCCCGATGACGGCGATCTCCCGCACACCGGCGCCGACGTCGCGGTGACGCAGCGCCGTCCCGTGTTCCGCGGTGAGGTTCCCCAGCGTCCCGAGCATGATGTCGGCGGCCTCCTGCCACAGCAGTGAGGCGCTGGTGCGGCGTGGCCCCAGGTCGCCGACCGTGAGGCGCCGGGACCCGTCCTGCACGACCGCGGAGAGGCCCCCGCCCAACGGGACGGTGACCGGGGCGGAGGTGTCGTACGGGTCGTGGTCGTGGGAGCTGGTGACGACGAGGAGGTGGAGTTTCCGGTTCATACCGGTAGAGAGACTCCTAGAAGGGCGCCGAGGTTCCCTTCACCTCGTCGAGGTCGGGCCGCCGCGACTTGCCCAGGGCCGACAACAGCTCGTCGAAGCTCCACAACGCGATGTCCTGGCCCTTCTCCTTGAGCTCCCGGGCCCGCTTCTCCTTGCTGGTCACCGACCCCCACTCGCCGATGACCAGGAGCGTCGTCTTCTTGGTGACGTTCTTGCCGACGGTCGCCCCGGCGTCGGCGATCATGTCCCAGACCTCGCCCTTCTCGTACGGGGCGAAGTCACCGGTGACCGTGACGTTCTGGCCGAAGACCGGCCCGTTCGCGTCGGCCGCGGGGTTGGGCTCTGGGACGGTGTCCGGGGCGGCCACACGCTGCCACGTCTGCTGCGGCTTCTCCGCTTTCGCGGTTTTTCCTGAGGCTCCCGTCTCCGCCGTGTGCGGTGCCGTCTGGGACGGCTCGGCGGAGGGGGACCCGGCGGTCGTGGCGCCTCCGGTGTCCCCTGGGGCCGTGGGGCTGGCAGGGGCGGTGTCGAGGGGCACGCCGGACTGCAGGTTGGTGAGCAACTGGTGCACCTGGCTGAACTGCTCCTGCTGACCGGGGCCGAAGACGACGATATTCGACGCGCCCCGCGTCGCCGGGAAACCACGCACCGGCCGGAGGACGGCGTTGTCCGGCGGCGTCGCGGACGAGAACTGGATCCAGCCGGGGGAGTCGGACGTCGGTGCGTGGTGGTACCAGCCCCGCAGATCAGCCGGGGAGATCCGGAGCTCGGCCGGCAGCAGGGTCTGCCCCATCGGGGTGCGCCGGACCCGGACCCCCTCGTCGTCGACCGTGACGTCCGCCCCGTGGGCGGTGACCGTGTGCGCTGCAGCGGTGGTACTCATGCCGTCCGATCCTAGTTCCCGACGCCGTCGAGGACGAGGTCGACCCCGGAGAGCACCTGCGACGCGGTGCGGGCCTGCACGCCCGCCGCCTGCGCGGTCTGCACGTCGGTCGCCGCGCCCAGCAGGTACCGCGACAACACCCACCCCGTCAGCTCGGGGTCCGCCGACGGCGACCCGTCCAGCGCCCCGGCGAGTGTCACCGCCGGGTCCTGCGTCGCCGTGCCGGCGGCCAGGGCGGCGGCGACGACCTCTGCACCGTCCCGGACGTCCAGCAGCTGGTCGAGGAGCCGGGCCGCCGCGGTGTAGGTGCGCTCCCGCCATCTGTCGGGCGACGGTTCCCCCTCCGGCGTGTCCGTCGGGACGACGGATTCCAGGATGTGCCCGGCGATGCCGCCGAGAAGATCCTGCTTGCTGGGGTAGTGCCAGTACAGCGCCCCGGGGGCGACGTCGAGCGTACGTGCCAGCCGCCGCATCGTCAGGTCGCCGAGCCCGTACTCGGTGAGGATCTCGACGGCGGCGGTGAGGATTCGGTCACGGTTGAGCTGCACGGCACCCAGTGTAGTGGTGTCGCCCACCTGCGTCCGACGACGGCTAACGTTCTCGGCGCCGGCGACGTTGTAGGGTCGTATCTGAACAACAAGCGTGAGAAGGGAACCACGAATGTCACCACGGGTGTCAGGCCACCGGCCGGGAATCACCAGGGCCATCCTCGCCGGGGTCGTCGCGACGACCCTGGGACTGGCCGCCTGCGGCTCGGACGACGCCGACGGGGACAGCGCCGCCACCAGCACGACGGCCGGCTCCTCCAGCGCTGCCGCCACCAGTGAGAAGACGTCGACGGAGGCCTCGGAGACCTCGGAGACCGCAGCGTCCTCGGAAGCGCCGGACCCCGGTGCATCCGCCGAGCCGGCACCCGAGGACCGCCCGGAGGGTGAGCCCCCGGCCCCCGCACCCGCCGATCCGCCGCCCGCAGCCGGGGCCCCCGCGAACCAGGACGACGCCGCCCAGATCGACGCCGTGGCACGCGGTCTCGGCGAGGACAAGCCCTGGGGCGAGTACCAGCGCACGGTGTTCGACACCTCGTGCCGTGCGAACCTCGACCGGTACGGCGGCAAGGAGATGCTGCTGCAGGACCTGGAGCGGCAGCCGCAGGACACCATGGCCAGCAAGGTCATGTCCGACATGGGCACCTCACTGCCCGTCGTCCACGGGGTCAACGACATCCATGTCGAGGGCGACCGCGCCACCGCCAATGTCGACGCAGAGATGAACGGTCAGCGACAGACCACCTCCGCCGTCTATGTGCGCGAAGACGGGCAGTGGAAGACCTGCAACGGCGCCTGATGGCATCCCGTCGAGTACTGATCGGACAGTCGGCGAAGACCCTCACGGTCTTCCTGGCTGTCTTCAGCATCTCCGGACTCCTCTGGGGGTGGTGGCGTCCCGCCGTGACCGCGGTCGTCACCGACACGGGTGCCGCCGCGGTCGACCCGGCGACCGCCGGCGCCCCGTTCCAGTCCTTCGCCATGTTCGCCGTCGCCACCGGACTCCTCGGTGCACTCCTCGCCGGGTGGGCCTTCTGGCGCTCACCACGGCTCCGCGGTCCGGTGATGCTGCTGGCGGTCACCGCCCTTGCCTTCCTGGGTGCCGCCGTGTTCCTGCTCTTCGGCAACTGGCTCGCCGACGTCCTGCACAGCACCGACATCACCGCCGGCATGGCGGATGGCCTCACCCCCGGGCAGGACGTCTCCATCGTCGCCAGGGTGTCCGGCGCCGCCGGCTACCTCGCGGCCCCCGCGGCCGCGGCCGTGGTCTACTGGGCCTGCTCGCTCTTCGCCCCGGACACGGCCTTCGAACGCTGAGGGCCGGGCCCGGCGCTCACTGCCCCCGCAGGTTCCTGAGCTCCCGGTAGGCCTGCCACACCGAGCCCCCGGCGTCGTCCGTGTCGTCCGTGTCGTCGGTGTCACCGAGCACATCGAGCGCCGTCTCCTCGGGGACCAGCAGAAGCTCCCCGTGGGCACGGTCGAGGGCCACGTCGCAGGACGAGTCCTCGCCGCGCTCCAGGTGCAGCGACGCCGCCGCGACCCAGTTCATCGCCGCACTGCTGTGGTCCCGCGCCTCGGTGAAGGACCGGGCGGCCCGGGTGGCGTACTCCAGGGCCAGGTCCTCCCGGCCGGCCTCCTCCCAGATCGCCGACATGTCCTCGTTCCAGTCGCCCAGGTGCCAGGACAGCATGGGGTCGTCGCCGGCGTCCTCGAGGATCCGGCGCGACCGTTCCATCAGCTCCACGGCCCGCGAGGTGTCGCCGACATTCAGGTGCTCACGCGCACCGGTGCGCAACGCCTGCGCCGCCGCCAACGGCCGGTCGAGGTCCCGGTAGAGGACGCTGCTGCGTTCCAGCAGCCCGGCGGTCACCACGTGCTGCCCGGAGGACGACGCGGCGACGCAGGCCATCGTCAGACACGCCAGCGTGCGTTCACTGTCGGGGGTCGTCATGGACCAGTCCGCCGTCGCCACTGCCAGGGAGAGCCCCTCGTCCAGGTCGCCGACCCCGATCGCAGCGCGGGCCCGGACCGCACGCAGGTTCAGCACGGCGGGGGAGACCGGGGCGCCGGCGGACGCCTCGTCGAACCGGACGGCCAGGTCGTGGGCGGCGGCGTAGTCGCCGTCGGCGTTGAGCAGCTGACAGGCCTGCTCCGCCCGGTGCATCCCCTCCAGGGGCGCCCCCAGCTCCAGCGCGATCTCGGCGCAGCGGCGCCAGTGCCCGAGCACCGACCCGGTGTCGTCGGCGGTGAGCGCGAAGTAGCCCAGCAGGTCATGGGCCTCGTAGCGGGTGGTGGGGGACGGGGACTCCAGCATGCTGGTGGCCACCGCCACCGCGGCGTCGGTCTCGCCGTCGGCATGCAGCTGCTGGGCCCGGGTCAGTTCCCGGTCGCCGGGCGAGACCGAACCGACGGTGAACCGGTCGGCGAGTGCCCGGAACACCGGACGCAGCGGCGCGGTCTCCGGCGTCGCCAACGAGGTGGCGCAGGTCAGCCCACCCATCGCCGCCAGCGACAGGCAGGTCGCCTGGTGCCGGGACAGATCGGCGCCGGTGAGCGTCGGGTCGTCGGCCACCGGCGGACCCTCCGCACCGGGACGGAAGGACATGATCGCGCCCTGCAGGTCCTCCAGCAGATGTGCCGCGGGCGGCAGGGAACCGAGGTCGACACCGTCGGACTCGACGACCATGGCCACCAGGCACAGCGCCGAGTCGGCGAGGACCGCCGACGCGTGGTCACCGGACTCCCGGGCGAGGTGACGCCACTCGAAGACGGCTTCGGCGGCCTCCTCGTGGAGCTCGAGCCGGTCGGCGACCGCCGCCCGGAGGACGTGGAACTCCGTCCGCAGGTGGGCGGGGGCGTCCGCCGGGAGATCGGTGTCCGGGTCCGCCAGCCAGTGCCGGGTCCCGAACTCGCTGGTGATACGCCAACTCGTGGCGTGGTCTCCGGCGGATGTCGCGGCGACGGACGCCTGCAGCAGCTCGACGAGTGATGACTGCGGTGCCACTGGTGACCCTCCGTCCTTTCTTCGCTGTGGTAAGGGGCTAGAATCACAACACGTTACCCGTTCACCGACCCTGGAGACGATCCCACGCCATGCTCTCGCGCCTGGACCTGAGGGGCCAGACCCCCTCCACCGCCGAACTCCGTCGAATCCTGCCGCGCGGCGGTACCGACATCGACCATGTTCTCCCGGCGGTGACACCGGTCGTGGAGGACGTCCGCGCACGTGGCGCCGAGGCCGCGCTGGAGTACGGCGAGAAGTTCGACCACGTCCGGCCGCCGTCGGTCCGGGTGCCGGAGGACGTCGTCGCCGCCGCCCTGCGCGACCTGGACCCCACCGTCACCGCGGCGCTGCGTGAGGCCATCCGGCGCGTCCGGGCGTTCCACGGCGCCCAGCGGCCGCAGGACGCCTCGGTGGAGGTCGCCCCCGGCGGCGTCGTGTCCGAGCGCTGGATCCCGGTCAACCGGGTGGGCCTCTACGTCCCCGGCGGCAACGCGGTGTACCCCTCGTCGGTGATCATGAACGTCGTCCCCGCCCAGGAGGCCGGCGTCGGGAGCCTGGTCGTGTCGTCGCCGCCTCAGGCGGACTTTGGCGGATGGCCGCACCCCACCGTCCTCGCGGCGTGCTCGCTGCTGGGGGTCGACGAGGTGTGGGCCGTCGGAGGTGCCCAGGCGGTCGCGCTGATGGCCTACGGTGACGCCGGCGCCACCGCACTGGAACCGGTCGACATGGTCACCGGGCCCGGCAACATCTTCGTCACCGCCGCCAAGCGGCTGTGCCGCTCGGTCGTCGGCATCGACTCGGAGGCCGGCCCCACCGAGATCGCCGTCCTCGCCGACGACAGCGCCGACCCGGTGGCCGTGGCCTACGACCTGATCAGCCAGGCCGAGCACGACGTCATGGCGGCGTCGGTGCTGATCACCGACTCCGGGGACCTCGCCGACGCCGTCGACCGGGAGATCGAGGCACGGTACCGTGTCACCGTCAACGCCGACCGGGTGGCGGAGGCGCTCACCGGTGAGCAGTCCGGGATCATCCTCACCGACTCCCTCGACGAGTCGGTCCGCGTCGCCGACGCCTACGCCGCCGAGCACCTCGAGGTGCAGACCGCGGACTCCGCGGCGGTCGCGGCCCGGATCACCAACGCCGGAGCCGTGTTCGTCGGCCACTACGCGCCGGTGCCGCTGGGCGACTACGCCGCCGGCTCCAACCACGTGCTGCCCACCTCCGGCACCGCCCGGCACTCCTCGGGCCTGTCCACCCACACCTTCCTCAAGCACGTCGACGTCGTCTCCTACGACCGTGACGCGCTCAAGGAGGTCGCCGACACCGTGACCGCCCTGGCCGACGCGGAGCAGCTGCCCGCGCACGGCGAGGCCGTGCGGGCCCGTTTCGAGACCCGGGGGCTCTGATGACCGACCGCGTCACACTGGCCGACCTGCCGCTGCGACCCGAACTGCGGGGGAAGTCCGCCTACGGTGCCCCGCAGCTCACCGTCGCCAACCAGCTCAACACCAACGAGAACCCCTACCCGCCGAGCCAGGCCCTGGTCGACGACCTCGTGGCGGAGGTCGCGCGCCTGGCGTCTACGCTGAACCGCTACCCGGAACGCGACAGCGTCGACCTGCGTCAGGAACTGGCGGCGTACGTGACCCGCCAGACCGGCGTGACCGTCGGCGTGGACAACGTCTGGGCCGCCAACGGCTCCAACGAGGTCCTCCAGCAGCTGCTGCAGGCCTTCGGGGGACCGGGCCGCCGCGTGCTCGGGTTCACCCCGAGCTACTCGATGCACCCCATCCTCGCCGCGGGGACACAGACCGGGTTCATCGACGTCCCGCGCACGGGCGCGGACTTCGGCATCGACACCGACGCTGCCGTCCGGGCCATCGCGGAGCAGGAGCCGGACATCGTCTTCGTCACCACCCCGAACAACCCCACCGGTGGGGTGACCCCGGTGGCGGACCTGCGCCGCATCCTCGACGCCGGACGCGCGGCGGGCGCCGTCGTCATCGTCGACGAGGCGTACGCCGAGTTCTCCGCCGAGCCCAGCGCCACCGGGCTGATCGCCGAGTACCCCGCCACGCTGGTGGTCTCCCGGACGATGTCCAAGGCCTTCGACTTCGCCGGTGGCCGGCTCGGGTACTTCGTCGCCGACCCCGCCTTCATCGAGGCGGTGATGCTCGTCCGCCTGCCGTACCACCTCTCGACGCTGTCGCAGGCCGCCGCCACGGTCGCCCTCCGGTACAGCGACGAGACCCTGGCCACCGTCGACGCGCTGCGTCGGGAACGCGACCGGGTCGTCGCGGGGCTCACGGACCTCGGGTACGGTGTGGTCCCCAGCGAGTCCAACTTCATCTTCTTCGCCGTCCCCGGCGAGACCGGTGACACACACGGCACCTGGCGGCGTTTCCTCGACCGCGACGTCCTCATCCGCGACGTCGGTGTCCCCGGGCACCTGAGGATGACCGTCGGCCTCCCGCAGGAGAACGACGCCTTCCTCGCCGCCGCAGCAACGATCATCGGAGAACACACGTGAGAACCAGCCGCATCGAACGCACCACGAAGGAATCCTCGATCACCGTCGAGATCGACCTGGACGGGACCGGACGCACCGACATCGCCACCGGCCTGCCCTTCTTCGACCACATGCTCACCGCCTTCGGCTCCCACGGCTGCTTCGACCTGACCGTGCACGCCGACGGCGACACCGAGGTGGACGCCCACCACACCGTCGAGGACACCGCCATCGTGCTCGGCCAGGCGGTCGGCGAGGCACTCGGCGACAAGAAGGGGATCCGCCGGTTCGCGGACTCCTTCATCCCCATGGACGAGACACTCGCCCAGGCGGTCGTGGACGTCTCGGGGCGCCCGTACTTCGTGGCCACCGGTGAACCGGAGACGATGCTGACCACCGTGATCGGCGGCCACTACGCCACCGTGATCAACGAGCACTTCTTCGAGACCCTCGCCTTCAACGCCCGGATCGCGCTGCACGTGCGGTGCCTCTACGGCCGCGACCCGCACCACATCACCGAGGCGGAGTACAAGGCGGTCGCCCGTGCCCTGCGTGCCGCCGTAGAACCCGACCCCCGGGTGACGGGGGTGCCGTCCACCAAGGGGACCCTGTGACCGTCCTCTCGGTCAGGGGCGTGCCCCTGATGCTGCTGAGCGTGTTCTGTGCCTTCCTCGGCTGGTCGATGCTGCTGCCGGTCATCCCGGTGGCGATGCTCGACGCCGGGTACGGCGACTCCCTCGCCGGCCTGACGACCGGTGTGTTCATGGCGGCGACGGTGGTCACCCAGGTCTTCGTCCCGCGGCTGCTCCGGCGGTGGGGCTACGTGCCGGTCATGGCGTCCGGGGCGGCGCTGCTGGGGATACCGTCGGTGCTCTACCTCCCCGACGCCGGCTCCTGGCTGATCCTGGCCGTCTCGGCCGTGCGCGGCGTGGGGTTCGGCGCCGTCACCGTGGCGCAGTCCGCGCTGCTCGCCGAACTCGTCCCCGCCCGGCAGCTCGGCCGGGCCAACGCCTTCTTCGGGGCGTCGATCGGCCTCGGTGAGATCGTCGGCTTCACCGTGGGCCTGCCGCTGTACACCCACGCCGGTGACGTCGTCTTCTACGTCGCCGTGGCCTGCGGCGTCGTCGGCGGCGTCGGTGCGCTGGGGATCCCGGCCCTGCGCGCGGCCAGTGTGGGCACCCGGGCCGACCGGACCGACCCGGCGGCGCAGGCCGGCCGGCCGCGGCGGGCGCCGGTGTGGAAACTCGTCCTGGTGCCGATCGTCGGACTGTGCACCGGGGCGATGGGCTTCGGCGCCTTCTCCACCTTCACCGCCCCCGCCGTCGGGGAGATCGACACCACCGCCGCCGCCACGCTGGCCGGGGTGACCCTCGCGGTGATCGGCGCCGGCCAGATCCTGGGCCGGACGGCCTCGGGATGGTGGGCCGACCGGGTGGGCGAGCCCGGCCGGCTGGTGGTCTGGGCGTCGCTGTTCTGCGTCGGCGGCATGCTGGCGATGTCGGCGCTGATCGTGTCGGCACCCACCGGTGGTGCGCTGGTCGCCGGGGCCCTCGGCGCGGCAGCCGTCTTCGGGCTCGGTTTCGGGGCCGTCCAGTCCGAGACCCTGCTGATGCTGTTCTCCCGGATGCCGAAGGAACGGGTCTCGGAAGCCTCCGCGATGTGGAACGTCGGCTTCGACTCCGGCACCGGCGCGGGGTCCTCGGTGCTGGGTGTCGCGGCCACGACCAGCGGTTACGGCGGTGCATTCGTGGTCGGGGCGGGCCTGGTCGGCCTCGGCAGCGCCACGCTCGCCGGCGACCGTCTGCTCGGACGCCACCGGGTCAGCGAGCACGACAACGTGCGGACGCGGCTCCGGCGGCTGCTCCCCGGGGCCGGGCAGTAGGGTCGGGGCGTCCATGGTGCGGCACCGCCTTGTAGGATCATTCCCCATGGTGGAAAAAGCATCCCCGACGGTCGCACTCCTCGACTACGGCTCCGGCAACCTGCGCTCGGCCCAGCGCGCCCTGGAACATGCGGGGGCACAGGTCACGGTCACCGCCGACCCGGCCACGGTCCTGGCCGCCGACGGCCTGCTGGTCCCCGGCGTCGGGAACTTCGCGGCGTGCATGACCGGCCTCCGGGCCGTCCACGGGCCGCGGATGATCGGGGAGCGGTTGGCCGGCGGCCGCCCCGTGCTGGGGATCTGCGTGGGTATGCAGGTCCTGTTCGACCGGGGGGTCGAGGGGGCGGAGGGCGGTGTCGACGCCGCGGGCGCGGCCACGGAGGGCTGCGGTGAGTGGCCGGGCACGGTGGCACGCCTGGAGGCGTCCGTCCTGCCGCACATGGGCTGGAACACCGTCGACGCCCCGCAGGACTCCCGGATGTTCGCCGGCGCGGCACCGGACGAGCGCTACTACTTCGTCCACTCCTACGGCGTCCGTGAGTGGGAACTCGAGACCGACGGACATACCGTGGCACCGTCGGTGACGTGGGCGACCCACGAGCAGTGCCGCTTCGTCGCCGCCGTCGAGAACGGCCCGTTGTGGGCCACCCAGTTCCACCCGGAGAAGTCCGGTGCCGCCGGCGCCCGGCTGCTGCGTAACTGGCTCGCCACACTCTAGACCGTCCCTCCCTGAAAACACGCGATAGGATACTTCACATGACTCTCACCCTGCTCCCCGCCGTCGACGTCGCCGATGGTCAGGCGGTCCGCCTCGTCCAGGGAGCCGCAGGCACCGAGACCGGCTACGGCGCACCGTTGGACGCGGCCCTGGCCTGGCAGAACGCCGGTGCGGAATGGGTGCATCTGGTGGACCTGGACGCCGCCTTCGGCAAGGGCAGCAACTTCGAACTGCTCAGCGAGGTCATCGGGGCCCTCGACGTCAAGGTCGAGCTGTCCGGCGGTATCCGTGACGACGCCTCGCTGGAACGGGCCCTGTCGACCGGCTGCCGCCGGGTGAACATCGGGACCGCGGCCCTGGAGAACCCGGACTGGTGCGAGAAGATCATCGCCGAGCACGGTGACCGCGTGGCCATCGGCCTCGACACCCGCCAGATCGACGGTGAATGGCGCCTGCGCGGCCGCGGCTGGGTCTCCGACGGCGGGGACCTCTGGGAGGTCCTGGAGCGCCTGGACTCCCAGGGGTGCTCCCGCTTCGTGGTCACCGACGTGTCCCGCGACGGTATGCTCAACGGCCCGAACATCGACCTGCTGCGCGACGTGGCGGCGGCGACGTCCGCACCGGTCGTGGCGTCCGGCGGGATCTCCAGCCTCGACGACATCCGTGCCCTGGCCGGCGTCGTGGAGGAGGGGGTCGACTCCGCGATCGTCGGCAAGGCGCTGTACGCCGGCAAGTTCACCCTGGAAGAGGCGCTGGAGGCCGCACGCGGGCAGACGCAGGCGGTGCCCGGTGAGTGACGGGATCGACACCCGGGCCCTGCTCGCGATCGCCGAGGCCGCCGTCGACGAGGCGGAGACGACGTTCTCCGCGGCCGTCGGCGCCGAACCGTCGGTGATGAAGAGCCCCGGTGACTTCGCCACCGAGGCCGACCTCAGTGTGGAACGCCAGCTGCGTCACCTGCTGACCAGCTACACCGGGCTGCCCGTCCACGGCGAGGAGTACGGGGTGGTGCGCCCCGGTGACCCGGTCGAGGTCAACCCCAACGACGACAAGGCCGACGACCTCGACGGCCCGCGGCGCGACCGCACCGACGCGGACGTCCTCGACCGGGCCGACGCGGACCGCAACCCCGGACTCGACGAACTCCCGGAGACCTGCTGGGTCGTCGACCCGATCGACGGCACCGCGAACTACGCGGTGGGCAACCCGTTCTGCTGCATCCTGGTCTCCCTGGTGCACAAGGGCGAGGCGGTCGTGGCGGTCACCGAGATGCCGTTGCTGGGGCAGCGCATCACTGCCAGGAAGGGCCACGGCCTGTTCGTCGACGGGCACCCCGCCCGGCCGATGCTCCCCTCCGACCCGGGGGTGACGCAGATCAGCTTCGGGTCGATCCTGTCGCAGCGCCGCGGAAACCTGCCGATCTCGTACCGTCAGGACATGCTCAACGCCATCGGGCGGACCTACCCACGCATGCGGGTCACCGGTTCCTGCGGGATCGACCTGGCCTTCACCGCCGCCGGGATCTTCGGCGGCACCGTGACCTTCAGCCCGAACCTCTGGGACAACGCCGCCGGCATGCTCCTGGTCCGCGAGGCGGGGGGAGTGGTGACCGACTTCAACGGCGACCCGTGGCGTCCCGGCGTCTCCGGCCTGGTCGCCGGGGAACCCGAGGTCCACTCGATCCTGCTCGACCACATCCGTTCGGTGCCGATCGGTACCGCCGCACGAAACGCCCAGGAAATCATGGACCGGGGAGGAATAAGGTGACAGACCGATGAGTGTTGCAGTGAGGGTCATCCCGTGTCTCGACGTGGACGACGGACGGGTGGTGAAAGGCGTCAACTTCCTGAACCTCAGGGACGCCGGCGACCCCGTCGAACTCGCCGCCCGGTACGACGCCGAGGGCGCCGACGAACTGACGTTCCTCGACGTCTCGGCGTCGAAGGCGGGCCGTGGGACGATGCTCGACGTGGTGCGTCGGACGGCCGACCAGGTGTTCATCCCGTTGACCGTCGGCGGCGGCGTGCGCTCCGAGGAGGACGTGGACCAGCTGCTGCGTGCCGGCGCGGACAAGGTCTCGGTGAACACCTCCGCCATCCACCGTCCCGAACTCCTCCGGGAGCTCTCCGCCCGGTTCGGCGCCCAGTGCATCGTGCTCTCCGTCGACGCCCGCCGGGTGCCCGAGGATGGGGAGCCCCGGCCGAGCGGCTTCGAGGTGACGACCCACGGCGGGTCACGGTCCGCCGGGATCGACGCGGTGGAATGGGCCGTCCGTGGTGAGGAACTCGGCGTCGGGGAGATCCTGCTGAACTCCATGGACGCCGACGGCACCCGGGACGGCTTCGACCTCGACCTGCTCGCACAGGTCAGGGAGGCCGTCAGCATCCCGGTCATCGCCTCGGGAGGCGCGGGCACGGTCGGCGACTTCCCGCCCGCGGTGGAGGCGGGGGCGGACGCGGTGCTCGCGGCGTCCGTCTTCCACTTCGGTGACATCGCCATCACCGAGGTCAAGGACGCCCTGGCGGAGCAGGGGATCGAGGTCCGGCGATGAGCGCGGTGACCACGGACGACGAGATCCGCGGCGTCGACCTGGACCCCGCCGTCGCGGCGCGTCTCGCTCCCAACGACGCGGGCCTCGTCGCCGCCGTCGTGCAGGAGAAGGCCACCGGGGACGTCCTGATGCTCGCGTGGATGGACGACCACGCCCTGGCACACACGCTCGCCACCCGCCGTGCGACCTACTGGTCACGCTCCCGCGGGCAGTACTGGGTGAAGGGCGAGACCTCCGGGCACATCCAGTACGTCCACGACGTACGACTCGACTGCGACGGGGACACCGTCCTGCTGACCGTCGACCAGACCGGTGGCGCCTGCCACACCGGCGACCACACCTGCTTCGACGCCGACCGGCTGCTCCAGCCTGAAAGACCCGTAGATGACTGACCAGAACGACCCCTACCAGATCACCAGTCTCGACACCTTCCGCCGGCTGGCCGCACGCAACCGGGTCGTCCCGGTGGCGCGTAAGGTCCTCGCCGACGGGGAGAGCGCGCTGAGCGCCTACACGAAACTCGCGGCGGGACGTCCCGGGACGTTCCTCTTCGAGTCGGCGGCGCCGGGCCAGTCCTGGTCGAGGCACTCCTTCATCGGCACCGGCGCCCGGTGCGCGCTGACCGCCAAGGACGGCGACGTCCACTGGATCGGTACCCCGCCGGCGGGTGCCCCGGAAGGGTCCGACCCGCTCGAGGTCATCCGGGAGACCCTGTCGCTGCTGCACACCGACCCGACGCCGGGACTGCCCACGCTGAGCTCCGGGCTGGTCGGCTACATGGGCCACGACGTGATCCGCTACATCGAGGACATCCCCGACACCTGCACCGACGACCTGAGGGTCCCGGACATGGTGCAGCTGCTCGCCGACACCCTGGCGGTGGTGGACCACCACGAGGGCACGATCTGGCTCATCGCCAACGCCGTGAACTGGGACGGCTCCGACGACCGGGTGGAGGGCGCCTACGCCGAGGCCGTGGCCCGGGTCGACGAGATGGAGCGGCGCCTGGCCACCGGCGCGCACCTGCCCTCGGCGACCTTCTCGACACCGGCACCGCAGCCGCGCCGGCAGCGCACCCTCGACGACCACAAGGCACGGATCGAGACCTGCAAGGAGCACATCCGGGCCGGCGACGCCTTCCAGATCGTGCTGTCGCAGCGCTTCGAGCTGGACACCCGTGTCCCGGGGCTGGACATCTACCGGATGCTGCGGGTGGCGAACCCCAGCCCGTACATGTTCCTGCTCAACGTGCCCGACGAGTCCTTCACCGACACCGCCTTCCAGATCATCGGGTCCTCGCCGGAGTCACTGGTCCAGGTCTCCGACGGCCGGGTCACGACCTTCCCCATCGCCGGGTCCAGGCCGCGCGGGGCGACCTTCGAGGAGGACGAGCTCATGGAGAAGGAGCTGGTCAACGACGAGAAGGAGAACTCGGAGCACCTGATGCTGGTGGACCTGGGCCGTAACGACGTCGGACGGGTCTGTGCACCGGGGACGGTCGAGGTCCACGACTTCCGCCACGTGGAGCGTTACAGCGCGATCATGCACCTGGTCTCCGGGGTCAGCGGCCGACTCGCCGAGGGCAGGACCGCGGTCGACGCCTTCGTCGGCACCTTCCCGGCCGGCACCCTCTCGGGAGCGCCGAAGCCCTCGGCCCTGGGCATCATCGACGAACTGGAGGACACCCGCCGAGGGGTCTACGGTGGGACCGTGGGCTACTTCGACTTCTCCGGGAACGCCGACCAGGCGATCGCCATCCGTACCGGGCTCTACAAGGACGGCACGGTGTACGTGCAGGCCGGCGGGGGCATCGTCGCGGACTCGGATCCCGACGCCGAGGACGAGGAGACCAGGAACAAGGCGCTGGCCGTGCTCCGCGCCGTCGCCGCGGCCGAGACGATGGTCGACGTCGCACCCGCGGGGGCCGACCGGTGAAACGACTCGGCGGACGGACCCTCGCGCTCCTGCTGACGGTGTTCAGCGCCGCCGGCCTCTGGGGTGCGGGGCAGATGACCTGGCTGACCGTGACCGTCGAGGACGACAAGAGCGGTGAGTCCGTCAAGGACATCATCGGCTCGGTGTGGGACGCCGCCGGGACACCCCTGGCACTGGCCATGCTCGCCGCGATGATCCTGTCGATGGCGCTGCAGCCGCTGGCCCGCCGGGTCCTCGGCGGGGTGTCGGCTGCCCTCGCCGCGCTCGCCGGGGTCGCCGGGGTCAACCTGCTCGCCGGGGAGCCGGACCTCGACCGTGCGCAGGGCCTGCTGGTGAGCGGCGCCGGCACCCAGCGGGAGTCCGCCCCGGTGCAGATCTCGGAGTGGGCGACCGTCGTGGACGGGCACACCCACACCGCGCCGGTGGTGCTGTTCCTGGCGGCGGCGGCCCTCGGGGTCGTCGGCGGCGTGCTCCTGGCCATGAAACCCGGCCCCGCACGGTCCGGGGCCAGCAAGTACGAGACGCCGGAGGCCCGTCGGGAAGGTGTCGAGAAGGATCTGGACGACAACCCCGGGTCGGGCCGTGTCCTGTGGGACGCGCTCGACGCCGGGGTCGACCCCACCGACCGTGACGCAGGCGAGGGTGGACGGCGGGTGTGACGTCGACGTCACCCCGATGCCGCTCCCGTCCGGGTGCGGGGATAGCATGGAACTTCGCTGAGACACCTGACCTGCCGGGAGGAAAGATGGCAACCGTACTCGACGAGATCATCGCCGGGGTACTCGAGGACACCGCACGACGGGAGTCCGAGGTTCCGTTCGCCGAGATCAAGGCGATGTCGCTGGACATGCCGCCGGCCCTCGACGCCCACGCGGCACTGAGCGGACCCGAGGTGAGCGTGATCGCCGAGGTCAAGAGGGCCAGCCCGTCCAAGGGCCACCTCGCCGACATCCCCGAGCCCGAGATCCTGGCCGGCGCCTACGCCGCCAACGGGGCGGCGGTGATCAGCTGCCTCACCGAGGAGCGGCGCTTCCGTGGTTCGCTCGCCGACTTCGACAAGGTGCGTGCCGCCGTCGACGTCCCCCTGCTGCGCAAGGACTTCACGGTGAACCCGTACCAGGTCCACGAGGCGCGCGCCCACGGTGCGGACGTCGTCCTGCTCATCGTCGCCGCCCTGGACCAGGACCGCCTCGTGGCGCTGCTGGACCGCACCGAGTCCCTGGGCATGACCGCCCTGGTGGAGGTCCACTCCGAGGAGGAGGCACAGCGCGCCGTCGACGCCGGGGCGTCGGTGATCGGGGTGAACGCCCGGAACCTCAAGACCCTCGAGGTCGATCCCGGCGTCTTCGCCCGGATCGCGCCCCACCTGCCGGACTCCGTGGTCAAGGTCGCCGAGTCCGGGGTGCGCAACACCACCGACATGCAGGCCTACGCCACCGCCGGGGCGGACGCCATCCTCGTCGGTGAAGGGCTCGTCACGGCGACGAGTCCGGGGCAGGCGTGCCGCGCGCTCGTCGCCGCCGGACAGCACCCCGCCTTCCGACCGGACCCGAAGTAGCCGGGGCGTCGTAAGGTACAGTTCCTGGGTGTGAGTACACGATCCGGGAACGACAAGAGTGACGGCACGAACACCCTCGACCTGCCCACGGCAGGGGAGGTCCTCGCCGTGCCGACGGCACACGACGCGGACGAGCACGGTCACTGGGGGGACTACGGCGGACGGTACATCCCCGAAGCCCTGATGGCCGTCATCGAGGAGATCCAGGACGCCTGGGCGAAGGCCCGCGCCGACCGGGGGTTCCTCGACGAACTCGACGAACTGCACCGCACCTACACCGGGCGTCCGTCGCCGCTGTACCACGGGGCACGGTTCTCCGAGGCGGTCGGCGCGGAGGTCTGGTTCAAGCGTGAGGACCTGAACCACACCGGGTCCCACAAGATCAACAACGTCCTCGGCCAGGTCCTGCTCGCCAAGCGGATGGGCAAGGAGAACGTCATCGCCGAGACCGGCGCCGGCCAGCACGGCGTCGCCACCGCGACCGCGTGCGCCCTGCTCGGGCTGAACTGCCGCATCTACATGGGGGAGGTCGACGCCCGGCGGCAGGCACTCAACATCGCGCGGATGCGCCTGCTCGGCGCCGAGGTCATCGAGGTGACGGTGGGGTCGGCGACCCTGAAGGACGCCATCAACGAGGCCATGCGCTACTGGGTCTCCCACGCCGACGACACCTACTACTGCTTCGGCACCGCCGCCGGGCCGCACCCGTTCCCCGAGATGGTGCGCGACCTCCAGCGCATCATCGGGGTGGAGGCGCGTGCGCAGATCCTCGCGGAGGCGGGACGCCTGCCGGACGCGGTCATGGCGTGCGTCGGCGGCGGGTCGAACGCCATCGGCCTGTTCCACGCGTTCATCGACGACGCGGACGTCGCCCTCGTCGGTGGTGAGGCCGGGGGCGACGGTGTGGAGACCGGGCGGCACGCCGCGCCGATCACCGTCGGTTCCGAGGGGGTCTTCCAGGGGTCCTTCGCCGCGCTGATGCAGAACGAGGACGGCCAGATCACCGAGTCGCACTCGATCTCCGCCGGGCTCGACTACCCCGGGGTCGGCCCCGAGCACTCCTACCTGGCGAAGCAGGGCAGGGCGCAGTACCTGCCGGTCACCGACACCGAGGCCATGGAGGCCTTCCGTCTGCTGACCAGGACGGAGGGGATCATCCCCGCCATCGAGTCCGCCCACGCCGTCGCCCTGGCGGTGAAGGTCGGGGCCGAGTACGCCGACGGCCGCCGGAGCACGACCAGCGGTGCACGCCCCGTGTTCATCGTCAACGTCTCCGGGCGCGGGGACAAGGACGTCGACACCGCCGCCACATGGTTCGGCATGCACCCGGAACAGTCCGCCGACGGCGCGAACGAGGAGAAGAACTGATGAGCAGACTGTCCGAGATCTTCACCGACGCCACGGGCGACGGCCGTGCCGCACTGGTGGGTTACCTCCCGGCCGGTTACCCGACCGTCGACGGGTCGGTGGAGCTGGTGACTGCCCTGGCCCGCTACGCCGACCTCATCGAGGTGGGCGTGCCCTTCACCGACCCGATGATGGACGGCCCGACGATCCAGGCGGCCGCGACGACCGCCCTCGACGCCGGGTTCCGCGTCAAGGACACCTTCACCGTCGTGCAGGCGGTCACCGACGCCGGTGGGGCCGCCGTCATCATGAGCTACTGGAACCCGATCCTGCAGTACGGTCCGGAGCGTTTCGCCGAGGAACTCGCCGCCGCCGGCGGTCTCGGGTCGATCATCCCCGACCTGCTGCCCGAGGAGTCGGCCCGATGGAACGAGGCGTGCCGGGCCAACGGCCTCGACAACGTCTACCTCGTCGCACCGTCCACCACGCCCGAACGGCTCGCCCTCACCGTCGGTGCCGGAGGCGGTTTCATCTACGCGCAGTCGCACATGGGTGTCACCGGCGCCCAGGACGACGTCTCCTCGGACGCCCGGGAGCTCGTCTCCCGGACCCGCGCGGCCACGGACCTGCCGGTGGCCGTCGGGCTCGGGGTGAAGACCGGTGGGCATGCCGCGGCGATCGCGGACTACGCCGACGGCGTGATCGTCGGCTCCGCCCTGATCTCCGCCGCGTCGGAGGGTGTCGAGACCCTGGACCGCCTGGCCGCCGAGCTGTACGAGGGGGTACGCCGGTGACGACGGAGCTCCTCGCGGCCATCCCGTCCCCGCCCCAGGGCGTGTGGCACCTCGGCCCGGTCGCGGTGCGCGCCTACGCCCTGTGCATCCTGACCGGGATCGTGGTGGCGGTGTACTGGACGGTGCGCCGCTACGTCGCGCGGGGCGGCCGGGCCGAGACGGTGATCGACAGTGCGATCGCCGCGGTCCCGGCCGGCATCGTCGGTGGGCGGATCTACCACGTCATCACCGACCACCACCTGTACTTCGGGGATGGGCGCAACTGGGTCGACGCCGTCAAGATCACCAACGGCGGTCTCGGCATCTGGGGTGCGGTGATCGGCGGTGGTCTGGCGGTGTGGGCCGTCCTGGCCTACAAGAAGGTGCCGCTGGGGCCGTTCGCCGACGCCGTCGCCCCGCCGATCCTGCTGGCCCAGGCCATCGGGCGGCTGGGGAACTGGTTCAACCAGGAGCTCTACGGCGGCGAGTCCGACGCCCCGTGGGCGCTGGAGATCTACCGGCGGGTGGACGCCGCCGGCAACATCGACCAGATGAACGGCGTCTCCGACGGCGTCGTCCTGGCCACCGTGCAGCCGACGTTCCTGTACGAGCTCCTGTGGAACCTGCTGGTCGTGGTGCTGCTCGTCGTCGCCGACCGACGTCTCCGTCTCGGCGGGGGCCGGGTGTTCATGCTCTACGTGGCCGGCTACACCTTCGGCCGGTTCTTCATCGAGCTGATGCGTACCGACGCCGCGACCACCGTCTTCGGTGACGTGCGGATCAACAGCGTGGTGTCCGCCGTGGTGTTCGTCGGCGCGGTCGTCCTCTTCGTCGCGACCCGCTCGCGGACCCGGGAGACCCCTGAGGTCGTCGCCGGCCCGGCGGCCGGGACACCCGACGGTAGCGGGAGTGAGGGTACCGGGCTATCCTCGGACGGGTGAGTAGACGCACCAAGATCGTATGCACCCTGGGCCCCGCAGTGGCCTCCGCAGACAAGATCCGTGAGCTCGTTCTGGCGGGGATGAATGTCGCCCGGCTGAACTTCTCGCACGGCGAACATGCGGATCATCAGCAGAACTACGAGTGGGTCCGTCAGGCGGCCGAGGAGACCGGTCGGCCGGTCGGCGTCCTGGCCGACCTGCAGGGGCCGAAGATCCGTCTCGGCCGGTTCGCCGACGGCGCGACCTACTGGGAGACCGGCGAAGAGGTCCGGATCACCGTCGACGAGGTGTCCGGGACCCACGACCGGGTCTCGACCACCTACAAGGAGCTGGCCAGGGACGCCCGCCCCGGCGACCGCCTCCTCGTCGACGACGGCAAGGTCGGTCTCGTCTGCAAGTCCGTCGACGGCAACGACGTCGTCTGCGAAGTGGTCGAGGGCGGCCCCGTCTCCAACAACAAGGGCGTCTCTCTGCCGGGGATGAAGATCTCCGTGCCCGCGCTCTCCGAGAAGGACATCGCCGACCTGCGGTTCGCCCTGACCATGGGCGCCGACGTCATCGCCCTGTCCTTCGTGCGCTCCCCGGCGGACGTGGAGCTGGTGCACGAGATCATGGACGAGGTCGGCCGTCGCGTGCCGGTCATCGCGAAGCTGGAGAAGCCCGAGGCCGTCGACGCGCTGGAGCCGATCATCCTGGCCTTCGACGCCATCATGGTCGCCCGTGGTGACCTCGGCGTCGAGGTCCCTCTGGAAGAGGTCCCCCTGGTGCAGAAACGGGCCGTGCAGATCGCCCGCGAGAACGCCAAGCCGGTCATCGTCGCCACCCAGATGCTGGACTCGATGATCGAGAACTCCCGGCCCACCCGCGCCGAGGCGTCCGACGTCGCCAACGCGGTGCTCGACGGTGCGGACGCGGTCATGCTCTCCGGTGAGACCTCCGTCGGCAAGTACCCGGTGGACACGGTGAAGACGATGTCGCGCATCGTCACCGCCGCCGAGATCGACGGCGAGGTGCCGCCGTTGTCCCACCTCCCGCGCACCAAGCGTGGTGTGATCAGCTTCGCCGCCAAGGACATCGGTGAGCGGCTCAACGCCCGCGCGCTGGTCGCCTTCACCGCCTCCGGTGACACCGCCCGCCGCGTCGCGCGGCTGCGTTCCGACCTGCCGCTGCTGGTGTTCACCCCGTCGCAGGAGGTCCGTAACCAGCTCGCCCTGACCTGGGGTGCGGAATCCTTCCTCACCAACCACGTCAGCACCACCGACGAGATCATGCAGGAGGTGGACTCCATCCTGCTGGGGCAGGCCGGATTCACCCGGGAGGACGCGGTCGTCATCGTCGCCGGTTCGCCCCCCGGAACCGCGGGCAACACCAACATGATCCACGTCCACCTGCTCGGCGAAGACACCGCCTAGGAGGCAGGTCCCGGATGATCGACGCGCGTGACACGGCACTGCTGCTGGAAGGCGGCGGCATGCGTGCGTCCTACAGTGCGGGGGCGATGGACGTCCTCATGGAGAACGACGTCCGCTTCGGCTGGGTCGGGGGAGTCTCGGCCGGGGCCTCCCACCTGGTCAGCTACCTCAGCGGGGAACGCGACCGGCTACGTCACAGCTTCGTGGACTTCGCCACCGACCCCCACTTCGGCGGGTGGACCTGGCTGCTCCGCGGCAAAGGCTACTTCAACGCCGAATACATCTACGGTCAGGCTCCTACGCTTGACCTACCGCGTCCCTACGACGCCCGCCGCGTGCTCGACGGGGACACGGAGTTCCGGATCTGCGCCACCAGGGCGGACAACGGCGACCCGGCCTACTGGGGTCGCCGCGACATCCGGTCGGGTACCGAACTGATGGACCGGGTCCGCGCGTCGTCGACGATCCCCTTCGCGATGCCGGTGCCCCGGATCGACGGGGTGCCCTATGTCGACGGGGCGCTCGGGCCGTCCGGCGGCATTCCCCTGGACGCGGCGCTCGCCGACGGGTACGACCGGTTCTTCGCCGTCCTGACCCATCCGCGCGGCTACGTGAAGCCTCCGGTGGGGAAGCCGGCGGTGTGGCGCGCCCTGCTCCGCCGGTACCCCGCGGTGGCGGACGCCCTCATCACCCGCCACATCCGCTACAACGCCACGATGGACCGCCTCTACGCCCTGGAGCGCGCCGGCCGGGCGTTCCTGTACTTCCCGGAGGACGAGGCACCGGTCAGCTCGACCGAGCGCAACGTCGACATCCTGCGTGACTCCCTGCACCGCGGGACGGAGCAGGCGCGGCGCGACTGGACCGGGATGGACGCGTTCCTCGGCCGTCCGTCGGTGCCGGTGACCTGACGTACCCTACGCCGACCGCCAGAGGTAGGCCAGGACCCCGGCGATCGCCGCGCGCGTCGCGGTGTCCACCGTGCCGGGGGCGGGCAGGAAATGGGGGGAGTGGTTGCCCGGGATGTCCTGGGCCACCCGGTCGGACGCCACCGCCGCGTCCCAGGCGTCCCGGTCGGTGCACCCGGTGAGCCAGAACTCGTAGGGCACCCCGAAATGCCGGGGGATCTCGGAGAAGTCCTCCGAGGCCGTCCAGCGGGCCGCGTCCTGTGACCCCTCACCGAAGACCGCGTCGAACACCGGGCGGACGGTGTCGTGCACCCCGGGGTCGTTGTCGGTGAGCTCACCGCGCGCGGAGTAGACGATGTCCGCCGGCCGTGGGGTCCCCGAGGCCAGGCATTCGGCCTGGATCACCCGCTCGATCGCGGCGTAGGTACGGTCCCGCACGGCGGTGTCGTAGAAGCGGCAGTTCAGGACCAGGGTGGCTGTGTCCGGGATGGTGTTGTTCGTGTGGCCGGCGGTGAGTGTGCCCACCGAGACCACGGCGAAGTCGTCGGCGGCGACCTCGCGTCCCACGATCCCCTGGAGCCGGACCACGATCATCGCGGCGAGGAACGTCGGGTCGATCGAGTTGTGCGGCGCCGAGGCGTGCGAGGACACCCCGTGCAGGGTGACGGTGATGGTGTCGCAGGCGGCCATGACCGGCCCCGCCGCGGAGAACACCGTACCCACCGGTCCGGGCATCACGTGTTGGCCGAGGCACACGTCGGGGGCGGGGATCCGGTCGGCCAACCCGTCCTCGATCATCGACGTCGCGCCACGGGTCACCTCCTCGGCGGGCTGGAACAGGGCGATGAACGTCCCCGACCACGCGTCCCGTCGGGCGTCCATGACCTCGCACAGGCCCATCAGGGCGGTGGTGTGCACGTCGTGGCCGCAGGCGTGCATCACCCCCGGGTTCAGTGAGGCGTAGTCGGCCCCGGTGTCCTCGGTGACCGGCAGGGCGTCGAAGTCGGCCCGGTAGAGGACGGTCGGGCCGTCGCCGTTGCGCCACACCGCGGTGACACCGTGCCCGCCGATGCCGGAGGTGACCTCCGCCCCCAGCGACCGCAGCCGTTGCAGGATGTACGCCGCGGTCTGCTCCTCCCGCTCACTGAGCTCCGGATGCCTGTGCATCCAGGTGTAGAAGTCCTCTGTCCAGGACAGGTCCACACCGTGGCCGTCGACGAATTCCGCGATCCCGTGGGTACTCATGGGAGACGATTCTAGCTACCGCACCGCCGGGTTGTAGCGCAGGGAGTTGCGTTGGAAGTCGATCTCGTCGCCGAGCCGGATCCCGGGGGCCAGCCGCCCCCGGTCCCGCGCCTCCTGCAGCGTGTCGAGCACCTTGGCCTTCAGGGCCGCGGGACTGAGCGTGTTGATGAAGATCTTGGTCCCGCCCTCGAACCCGGCCATGGTGGAGTCACGCCACTTGATCATGATGCGCCAGGGCATCGGGACGTCCACGTCGAGCGGCCGGTGCAGCCACTCCTCGTTGGACGGCATCTGCGGGCCTGCGGCGACATGGCAGGCGTGGACCAGGTCGGCCATCGCGTCGCGTTCCTCGTCGCTGATCAGCCAGGGCTCGGTGGTCCCGGAGCGGGAGAAGACCTCGAGGGTGGGCCACCGGTGCCCGAACCCGGCGAAGGCCACGGCGTGGTCGTTCTCGGCGACGATGAGGTTGTGGTGGCCGGCGTAGTCCACCGCCCACTGGTTGTACATGTTCGGGTTCGCCCTGACCTGGGCGATCTCCGTCTCGTTCTGGAGGCCGTGCTCGTCGATCGCCACCAGCTGCTTGTGCAGGTGCTCGATGGTGGCACCGGCGGGTTCCAGCCAGTTCTGGAACGCCGCGACATAGCGGACGTACGGGTTGGCCCGGTAGAGCCGGTCCATCGCGTCCACGGTGAAGGCGATGTAGAGCCGGTGGTCCGACCAGCTCATCTCCCCGGAGCTGAGCAGCTGGTCGCTGCGGGTGGCGCCGGGGACGTAGTGGTCGCGGGCGAGGATGATGTCGTGGCCGCCGCCGAACAACGCGCCGCCGAGCTCGTTGACGCTCTGCGCCGCCCGGTCGTCGGTGAACAGTGCGTCGATCTCCTCGGCGGGGCGTCCCGCGGCCGCCAGGCGGATGCGCAGCAGCCGCTCGACGTGGTCCCGGCCCTCCGGCTCGGACAGGTACTCGGCCATGTGACGCGCCGCGGTGGCGTCCATCCGGTGCCCGTAGTTCACCAGCCAGTAGTCGTAGGTGAGGATCTCGTACAGGTTCGCCACCCGACGGAACAGGGGGTCGGTCTGATCGAGCTCGGAGACGGTGAGCCCGCGGAGGATCCGGGGGTCACCGTTGTCGTCGATGACCATCCGGGCCTTCTCCGGGGTGGTCCGCAGCAGGTCGGCGATGCCGAAGTCCGTCTGGTTGTCCCGGTTGGCGTCGGTCACCGCGAAGACCGCTTCGGGCCGTTCGCGGACGGGACGGTGGCCCCGGCTGGGGACGGTCCAGACTTCCGTCCCGGAAAACGGGTTGACTTGTTTGATGGTGCCGTCGGGCAGCGTCGTCAACGGGGGCACCGGTGCGGGGGAGATGGAGGAGTGGCCGATCACAGTTACCCAACAGTAGTCGCTCGCTGCCCGGCAGGGGGACCAGGGAGGTGCTTTACTATGGTCTGCATGCCACAGATCGAGTTCAAGATTCTTTCCACCGACGAGCAGCGGGACGCCGTCGTCGCTGATCTCCGCCAGTTGCTGGCCCTCAACGCCGGGACGCTCGACGCCGACGTCTCCGTCACCACCGGGACTACCGTGGATCCCGGTCTCGAGGACGTGTGGCGCGACCACGGGTTCGCCGACGCGGCCGACAACGCCGGCGAGGTGCCGACCCCGGCGACCGTCACCGTCGACGTGACCGGGTACGACGGCAGTGTCAGCGCCCTGACCGCACGGTTGTCCGAGGTGCTGGTCGTCCGGGACAAGCAGCCCGCCGAACAGCTCTTCCAGCAGGTCCTCGACGACCCCGGCACACCCCGGGTGCCGTGGTTCGTCGAAATCCGCCGCTGAGGCGGCGGTCAGTCCAGGATGCTCGAGAGGAAGGAGCGGGTGCGCTCCTGCCGCGGGTCCGTGATGACCTGACGGGCCGGGCCGTGCTCGACGATGCGTCCGCCGTCCATGAAGGCGACCTCGTCGGCGACCTCGCGGGCGAAGCCCATCTCGTGGGTCACCACCAGCATGGTCATGCCCTCGTCCGCCAGACGCCGCATCACGTTGAGGACCTCGCCGACGAGCTCGGGGTCCAGTGCGGACGTGGGCTCGTCGAAGAGCATCAGCTTGGGTTTCATCGCCAGCGCGCGGGCGATCGCCACGCGCTGCTGCTGACCACCGGAGAGCTGCACCGGCCAGGCGCCCGCCTTGTCGGCGAGCCCCACCATCGTCAGCAGTTCCCGGGCGGTGGCCTCCGCCTCGGCCTTCGGGATCCCCTTGACCTTCACCGGGGCCTCGATGATGTTGGCCAGGACGGTGCGGTGGGTGAACAGGTTGAACTGCTGGAAGACCATGCCGATGTCGGCGCGCTGGCGGGACGCCTCCCGCTCGGAGATCTGGTGCAGCCGGCCGTTGCGCTCCTGGTAGCCGATGAGGTCGCCGTTGACCTCGATGCGCCCGGCGTCGATGCTCTCGAGGTGGTTCACGCACCGCAGGAGGGTGGACTTACCGGAACCGGAGGGGCCGATGAGGCAGGTGACGCCGCCGGCGGGGACCTCCAGGTCGATTCCCTTGAGCACGTCGAGGCGGCCGTAGCGCTTCCAGACGTCCTTCACCGCGATCATGGGGGTGGCGTTCTCGGAACTCATCGGCCGTTCTCCTTGTCGTTTCCGGTGCGGGGGTTGCCCGGGTCCTCCACGGTGATGTTCGACGGGGGGAGGCCCTCGGCGTCGGTCAGGGCGGCGAGCTGACGGCTGGTCAACGCGCGCGAGGAGCCACGCGAGTAGTAGCGCTCCAGGTAGTGCTGTCCGACCATCAGGATCGAGGTGATCACCAGGTACCAGGTCGCGGCGACGAGCAGCATCGGGACAGGCTCGAACATGGCGTAGGCGATGTCCATCGACCGCCCGTACAGTTCACCGGCGTAGGGCAGGGCGATGACCAGCGACGTCGTCTTCAGCAGGCTGATCAGCTCGTTGCCCGTTGGCGGGATGATGATCCGCATCGCCTGCGGGAGGACCGTGCGGCGCATGTTCTGCCACCAGGTCATCCCCAGGGCCTTCGACGCCTCCGACTGGCCTTCCGGGACCGCCTGGATGCCGGCGCGGACGATCTCGGCCATGTAGGCCGACTCGTTGAGGCCCAGGCCGATCACGGCGAGCCAGAACATGTTGGTCAGCAGCGACTCCAGGTCGATCTCGGCGAAGCCCACGTTGACCGACTGGTAGACCGCCGACAGCAGACCCCAGAACACCAGCTGGACGTACACCGGGGTGCCGCGGAAGATCCAGAGGTAGAGCCAGGCGATGCCGCTGGTCACCGGGTTGGGGGACATGCGCAGCACGGCGAGGACGGCGCCGAGCACCACACCGACGATCATCGCCAGGACGGTCAGCGCCAGGGTGTTCAGGGCCGCTTCGGCGATCCGCGAGTCGAAGAGGTAGGACGCGTAGATGTCCCACCCGTAGGCGTCGTTGTGTGCCGCGTTCCAGAGGAACAGGGCCAGCAGCACCAGCAGGATCGCCGACGCGACGATCCTGCCGGGGTGGCGCAGGGGCACGACGTCGTTGTCGGTCGGACGGGTTCGTTCCTGCGTCCGGGAGTGGTCGCTCATGAGGATGCTCCTTGGTCGGCGGTTGCGGCAGCAGAGACGGGGTAGTCCCGGGTGTTGACGGTGACGGTGTCCACGGCGCCGTCGGTCAGGCCCCAGGGCTCGAGGATCTCCTCGTACTGCCCGGAGGTGATCAGGTACTCCAGGGCGGCCGCGAACGCGGGCACCAGGTCGGAGTCCTTGGCGAACGCCCACCCGAAGGGGGTCGTGTCGAACGCGTCGCCGGCCGGGACCAGTTTGCCCTCCGAGAGCCGGATGGCGTAGTCGGTGACCGCGGAGTCCGAACTCATCGCGTCGGCGCGCTCCAGTGCCGTGGCGTTGGCGGCGGCGTTGGCGGACTCGTAGACGAGCTTGTCGATCGCCGGCCGGCCGTCGGCGACGCACTGGTCGGACTTCACCTGGACGTCGTCGGTGTCGGAGTAGGTGCCCTTCTGCACCGCGACGGTGAGTCCGCAGGCGTCCGCGGGGTCGACGGTCTTGCCCGGGGTGGTCGCCCAGGAGATGCCCGAGGTGTAGAAGTCGACGAAGTCGTAGGACTCCTGGCGCTCCTCGGTGTCGGAGAAGCCGGAGGTGCCGATGTCCACCGTCCCGGCGCTGATCGACGGGAGGATCAGGTTGAAGTCCTGCTGCTGGAAACCGACGTCCAGCCCTAGGACCGCGCCTGCGGCCCGGACGAGGTCCACCTCGAACCCGATGATGTCCCCGGAGGGGTCCTTGAACTGGTTGGGCGGGAAGGTCGGGTTGGTCGAGGCCGAGATGCGTCCGGATTCGCGGTAGTCCGGGGGCAGGAGTTCCTGGAGGGCAGGGACCGGTTCCGGCAGGGTGTCGACCCAGCCGTCGGGGTTGCCGGACTCCTCGTTGGTCACGCAGGCCGCCAGGGACACCGAGATCATCAGGGCCCCCAGGACCGAGCCGACCTTACGGGCCGACCGGCCCGGTCGCGGAACGGAATGGGGTGTCATGGGGGGAAGTATATCGGCGCCGGATTCTGTTAATCTCGGGCCCCATGGATTCACTCGTCGAAGACTACCTGAACGACATCCTCGACCAGGTCCGAGACGAGGACGACGGGGAGGTCGCCGACTACATCCCCGAACTCGCCAAAGCGGACCCCACACCGTTGGCGCTGGCGATGTGCACCAACCAGGGGTGGATCTACAGCGTCGGCGACGACGAGCGGGAATTCACCATGCAGTCGATCTCGAAACCGTTCGCCTACGCCGCGGCGCTGCAGGACTGCGGGGTGGACAAGGTCATCGACACCGTGGGGATGGAACCGTCCGGCGAGGCCTTCAACGAGCTCTCGCTCGACGGCCGGACCCACCGTCCGGTCAATCCGATGATCAACGCCGGCGCCATCGCCGTCAACCAGCTGATCAACGGCGAGGACTCGTCGGTCGAGGACCGCGTCGACGTCATCGTGGAGTACTTCTCCCGGCTGGCCGGCCGCCCGCTCACGGTGGACGAGAGCGTCACCGAGTCCGAGACCGGCACCGCCGACCGCAACCTGGCGTTGGCGCACATGCTGCGGAGCTACGGGGTGATCGTCGACACCGCCGAGGACGCCGTGGCCAGCTACACCCGCCAGTGCGCCGTCCGCGTTACCGTGAAGGACCTGGCGGTGATGGGGGCCACGCTGGCCCTCGGCGGGGTCCAGCCGATCACCGGCGAACGCATCCTGGAACCCCTGGTGTGCCGTCAGGTGCAGGCGGTGATGGCGTCGGCGGGGATGTACGACGGCGCCGGGAAGTGGATGGCGGGGGTGGGGATCCCGGCGAAGTCCGGGGTCGCCGGTGGTCTGATGGGCACCCTGCCGGGGCAGCTGGGGATCGCCACGTTCTCGCCGCGACTCGATGAGTCGGGGAACAGCGTGCGTGGGGCGAAGATCTTCCGGGCGCTGTCCGAGGACATGGGGCTGCACCTCATGTCTGCGGTGACCCGCAAGGGGAGCTCCGTGCGCGGGATCCGTACCCGCGGCCGTACGACGGTGTTCCGGCTGCAGGGCGGGCTCGACTTCTCCGGGGCCGAGGAGTTCCTCATGGCGGCGGAGAACCGGGTGATCAAGACACCGCGGGTGATCATCGACGCCCGTCAGGTCACCGAAAGCAACCCGGTGGGCCGCCGCATGGTGAAGGAGGGCCTCCGTCGTATCCGCGAGAGCGGGAAGAAGGTGGCCGTCGTCGACCCGAGCAACGTCCTCGGTGACCGCCGTTTCGAGGACGGGACGAAGGTCGCCACGACCGCGGAGGAGTTCGACGACCAGGGGAGCGCCCCGGGTGGCGGTGACGCGCCTAGAAGCGCGGGATGAAGGACGTGAGGAACGCGCCGACGTCGCTGAGCAGACCGACCGGCGACGACAGGACGGAACCGGCGATGAACACGGCGTTGATCGAGTACGCGGCCGCGGTGTCCACGGCGTCGGCGATGGGAAGGTCCACAGTAATCCTCCTGGAGGGGGCTTGACTCGCCGGGCATCTCCCGGAAGTTTTCGAGTCCAATGTAGCGCATCGACCGGACAAGTACCATCGGTTGGATGACCGACTGGTTCACCGCCGACCTGCATATAGGACACCTCACCCCGGCACGCCCGAGGGGATTCGACACCGTGGAGGACCATGACACGGTCCTGACCGGGCACCTCCGCGAGATGCTGCTGCCCGGCGACCGGCTCTTCGTCGTCGGTGACATCTCCTCAGGCATCCCGGACCAGGAGGACCACGCCCTGGCGGTGCTCGCCGGTATCCGTGACGCCACCGGGGCACGTCTCCACCTGGTGGCCGGCAACCACGACGCCGTCCACCCGATGCACGCGCGGGCGTTGTCCGGCCACTCCCGCTTCCTCCGGACGTTCGACACGGTGTCCTCCGCCATGACGCTGAAGATCGAGGGGCAGCGGGCGGTCGTCAGCCACTTCCCCTACGACGGGGACCACACGAGCCCGGACCGCCACGTCCAGTGGCGGGCCCGGGACTGCGGGGCACCTGTCGTCCACGGGCACACCCACTCCACCGACAAGGTCAGCTACTCGCTGTCCGGGTCGTTGCAGCTCTGCGTCAGCCTCGACGCGTGGGGGATGCGGCCGGCGAGGAAGGACGACCTGGCGGCACTCGTGCGCGGGTGACGGAAAAAGGACCGCTCCAACGCAGAACCCCGCCGGTCTCCGTGGAGACCGGCGGGGTCGGAAGGTGCCCTGGGTGGGACTCGAACCCACACGCCCGAAGACACTGCATTTTGAGTGCAGCGCGTCTGCCAATTCCGCCACCAGGGCTGACCCCGGGAATGTTACTGCAGAGGTCTCCGTAGGGCCAACACGGGGTCCGGCTACCGTCAGGAAGCGGTGTCGGCAGTGTCGGCGGTGTCGGCACCGTCGAGGACACACTGGACCAGGCCGCCGTAGTACTCGATGAACGCGTCGACGTCGGCCTCGTGGAAGTATTCCTGGGTCACCAGTCTGCGCATCAACGCCAGACCGATCACCATCGACATCGCGGCCTCCGCACGCATCTCTGCGTCCCGGGAGGACTCCCGGAGGGACTCGGTGGCGACCCGCTCCAGGACCGGTGCCACCACCTGCTGGCGGAACACCTTGCCGAGGGTGTCGACGATATGCCGGTTGCCCCCGGCATCGGCGAGCTTACGCACCAGGGAATTCGGGCTGTCGTCGGCGGAGGTCACCGCCAGGCGCGCCAGGTGGGTCCCCATGTCGGCGAAATCGACCCTGCTGAGCCGGTCGGCTGCCTCGGTGAAGTCCAACTGGGCCTCGTACAGGTTCTCCTTCGTCCCGTAGTACTTGATGATCAGCGGTGCACTGACCCCCACCTCGTTGGCGATGTCCTTGAGCGACACCTCGCCGTAGGGCCGTTGGTTGAATGCGGCCTTCGCGCACTCCAGGATGCTCACCCGTGTCTGCTCCGCGCGCCGCCGTGCCGAGGTGTGCGCCTCCACGTCGAGGGTCGACGCCGGTTCGCCCGGGATACTCTCTGTCTGGTCACTCATGGCGACTAGACTAGCCCGGGCACGACGCCGATCGCGGCAGCCACCACGAGAAGTGTGTCCGACATGCCACCGACAGGTGACCGGACATGCAGGAAGGTCACATGACTGACAACCCCGGGGACGAACGTCCCACCCTCCTGTTGCTCGACGGGCATTCCCTGGCATTCCGGGCGTTCTACGCACTGCCCGCCCAGAACTTCTCCACCACCGGCGGGCAGTACACCAACGCGGTGTACGGCTTCCTCGGGATGTTCCTGGGTCTGATGGAGAACGAGAGGCCGACCCACGTCGCCGCCGCGTTCGACCTCTCCGGCCCGACCTTCCGTGAGAAGGACCTGCCGGAGTACAAGGCCCAGCGCCCGCCGGCACCGGAGGAGTTCCGCGGTCAGGTCGAACTGATCCAGGAAGCGTTGCAGGCCCTGGGTATCAGGACCCTGACCAAGGAGTCCTACGAAGCCGACGACATCATCGCCACCCTGTCCTGCCGAGGCAGCGAGGCGGGGATGCGCACCGTGATCTGCACCGGAGACCGGGACAGCCTGCAACTCGTCAACGACGACGTCACGGTGCTCTACACGCTCCGGGGCGTCTCCGAACTCGACCGGTTCACCCCGGCGCGGGTCGAGGAGAAGTACGGCGTCACGCCGACGCAGTACCCCGATCTCGCCTCGCTGCGTGGCGACACCTCCGACAACATGCCCGGGGTCCCCGGGGTGGGGCCGAAGACGGCACAGAAGTGGATCAGCAAGTACGGGAGCCTGGACGCGGTCATCGACCACCTCGACGACTTCGGCGGCAAAGTCGGGGAGTCCCTCCGGGAGAACATCGACAACGTCATCCTGGCACGCAAGGTCACCGAGATGGTGCGCGACCTCGATCTGGGCGACCTGGGGGGCGACGCAGGCCCCCTCGCCGCACTGCGTCCCGCCGCGGTGGACGCCACGGAGGCGAGCGAGCTGTTCGACACGCTGCAGTTCGGCGCGAACCTCCGCAACCGGACCTTCCGCGTGCTGGGGATCGAGTTCGAGGACGGCACGACGACCGAACTGACCGTCGACGACGTCCCCGAGGGCAAGCTCGCCACCTGGCTCGCCGCACGCGCCGGGTTCAAGGCGGGGCGGAACCCGGGTGACGCCGCCGTCAACCGTCCGCTCGTCCTGGAGGTCAGTGGTGACGGCGCGCCCTTCGGGGGACGCGCCGACCAGCTCGTCCTGCTCGATCCGGTGGCAGGCGACGACGGCGCACTCCACGCCGTGCAGGTCGACCTCGACGACCAGGCGCCGAAGGACGAGAAGGTCCTGCTGGAGTACCTGGCCGACGTCTCGGCCGCCAAGTGGATGCACGACTCCAAGCGGGGCTGGCACATGCTCCACGGGTCCGGGGTGGAGCTCGACGGGGTGGAACACGACACCGCCCTGGCGGCCTACCTGCTGCGTCCGGACGTCCGGTCGACGGGGCTGGCCGACGTCCTGCAGCGACACGTGGGTCACGAGCTGCCGGAGGAGGCGTCGACGGCGGTCCGCGCCCAGGCGGTCCTGGAGCTGGTGGAGTCCCTGACCGGTGAACTCGCCGGTATCGGGGCGATGGAACTGTACCTGGACCTGGAGGTGCCGCTGGCGACGGTCCTGGCGAGGATGGAGAGCCACGGTATCGAGGTCGACCGTCCTGCCCTGCAGGAACTCTCCGACAACTACGCCGACCGGATCGCCGAGGAGGTCACCGCCGCCCGCGAACTCGCCGGCGACGAGTCGCTGAACCTGTCGAGCCCGAAGCAACTGCAGAAGGTGCTCTTCGAGGACTTCGGTCTGCCGACGACGAAGAAGACCAAGACCGGGTACTCGACCGCCGCCGGGGAACTGGAGAAGCTGACCGCCCAGACCGGGCACCCGTTCCTCGGCCACCTCATGGCGCACCGTGAGTACCAGAAGATGAAGACCACCATCGACGGCCTCATCGAGGCCACGTCGGACGACGGACGGATCCACACCACCTTCAACCAGCGTGGCGCGGCGACCGGCCGGCTGTCGTCGGCGGAGCCCAACCTGCAGAACATCCCGGTGCGGACGGAGGCCGGCCGGCACATCCGCGGGGCCTTCCGGGTCGGGTCCGGGTACACCACCCTGCTGACCGCCGACTACTCGCAGATCGAGATGCGCGTCATGGCCCACCTGTCCCGGGACCCGGGGCTCATCGAGGCCTACCGGAACGGCGAGGACCTGCACAACTACGTCGGGTCCAGGGTCTTCGACGTCCCGGTCGACGAGGTCACCCCCGAGCTCCGTCGTCGGGTGAAGGCGATGAGCTACGGGCTGGTCTACGGGCTCAGCGCCTTCGGGCTCTCCCAGCAGCTCAACATCGCCGCCGGGGAGGCGAAGACGATCATGGACACCTACTTCGAGCGCTTCGGCGGTGTGAAGAGGTACCTCGACGAGGTCGTGGAGCAGGCGCGGAAGGACGGTTACACCGAGACCCTCTACGGGCGCCGGCGCTACCTCCCGGAGCTCAACTCGACCAACCGGGTGGCCCGGGAGAACGCCGAGCGCGCGGCCCTCAACGCGCCGATCCAGGGGACCGCGGCCGACATCATCAAGCGGGCGATGCTGCGGGTCGAGCGTGAGATGACGCGACGGGGGATGCGGTCACGGGTGCTGCTGCAGGTCCACGACGAACTCGTCGTCGAGGTCGTCGACGGGGAGCTCGAGGAGATGACCGCGCTGCTCCAGGAGCAGATGGACGGTGCGGCCGAACTCCGGGTCCCGCTGGACGTGTCGACCGGCACGGGGGAGAACTGGGAGGCCGCCGGACACTGAGTCCGGCGGCAGGGGGACTGCAGGGGTCAGGGCAGCCGGCCGCCGGAGGTTGTCGGGCGGGCGTCCTGCTCGCGTTCCCGGCGGCGCTTGGTCACCTGCTCGGTGACGACCATCGCCGCCACGACCGCGGCGCCGAGGACGGACAACCCCAGTGCCAGGGCCGCCTGGTCGCCCGGTGCCTGGAGGGCGGCGTCGTCGTCCTGCCACGGCCACAGCGCCCGCAGTGAGCCGAGCAGCATACCGGTCATGGTGAACAGGGTCAGGGTGCGGTGCCGGGTCAGGAGATGCTCCATCACGCGCACGAAGAGGACCAGGCCGGTGAGCGCACCCACGCCGAAGACCAGGATGTAGGTGACGTCCAGGTCGCTGACGGCGGTCAACGTGGCGGTGTAGATGCCGATCGCGTAGAGGAAGAACGACCCCGAGACCCCGGGGAGGATCAGGGCGCACACCGCGACCGCGGCGGCGATGAAGACCAGGACCAGGTTCGGGTCGGAGTTCGTCGTGGAGGAGAACCCGGTGGCGATGAAGGTGAACACGCCGCCGACGATGAAGAGCGGGACAGCCACGGGAAGACGACGCTTCAGGTCGCGCGAGTCGATCATCAGCAGCGGAACCACGACGGAGACCGCGACCATGCCCAGGAACAGGCTCTTCGCGGGCACCGGGTGGTCCTCCACGAACGAGCTGAGTGCCCCGGCCAACGCGAAGACGACGGCGACCATGCCGACCGCCATGGGGAGCAGCATCGTCCAGTCCACGGCCTTGAACCTGCGGACCCCCTCGGCGCGGTCGGTGGCGAACGCCTTCACCGCGTCGAGCAGTCGGTTGGCGTTGTAGAGCACCCGCTCGTAGGCGCCGGTGACCAGGGCCACCGTCCCGCCGGAGATGCCGGGGACCAGCTCGGCGGAGCCGATGAGGCCGCCGCGCAGGACGTTGAGGGCCACCGTCCCGGGGTTGAGGGGGGTGCGTCCGAACGTCGGTGCCTGGTCGGCCGCCGCTCCGGGGGACTTTTCTGGGCTGGGGGAGTTGTCGTTCACGCGCGTCATCGTATCCGGATTCGCGGGAGGAGGGTGAAACCCGCCGACGCGGCGCGTGTCCGCCGACCCTGTACTGACCTAGGATGGACACCCGTGAACACGACGCCTGAAGGACACCGGACATCCACCCTGACACTGGGCTACTGGCCCGGGGAGGGGATCGGCCCCGAGATCGTGGAGCCCACGGTCACCGCCGTCACGCTGGCGCTGCGGCACCATGGCGGGCCAGCGGTGACCTGGGTACCGCTGCTGCTCGGTCACGAGGCGTACCTGCAGACCGGGCAGATCCTGCCGGACGGGACCTGGTCCACCGTCGCCGGACTGGACGGCTGGGTCCTCGGGCCGCACGACAACGCGTCCTACCCGGCCGAGGCGCGGGCCCAGCAGAATCCGTCGGCGGCCCTGCGGGTCCATGCCGACCTGTGGGCGAACATCAGGCCGGTGCGCGGGGTCCCCGGTGCCGTGGCGCCGGACATGGACCTGGTCGTGGTCCGGGAGAACACCGAGGGGATGTACGCCGACCGGAACATGTACGCCGGTTCCGGCGACGTGATGGTCACACCGGACGTCGCGCTGGCGATCGGGACGTTCACCCGGCACGGGGTGCGCAGGATCGTCCGCCGGGCCGGGCAGGTCGCCGCGGAGCGGGGTGGGCCGCTCACCGTGGCACACAAGGCGAACGTCCTGGCGAGGAGCTCGGGGATGTACCTCGAGGAGGCGGAGGCGATGGCGGCCGAGACCGGGGTGGAGCTGCGGCCGGTGCACATCGACGCCCTGTGTGCCGACCTGGTGGTGCACCCGGGGCGTCACCGGACCGTCGTCGCCGAGAACATGTTCGGCGACATCCTCTCCGACCTGACCGCCGCGCTCGGCGGGTCGCTCGGGGCGGCGGGGAGCATCAACGCCGGTGACCGGGCGGTGATGGCCCAGGCCGCCCACGGGTCGGCGCCGGACATCGCGGGCCTGGGCACCGCCAACCCGGCGGGGCTGATGAACTCGGCGGCGATGATGCTCGACCACCTCGGCCACCACGCCGCCGCCGACGGTCTCGCCGCCGCGGTGCGCCACGCGGTGACCCACTGTCCGACCCCGGATCTCGTCGGTGCCGGAGGGGCCGGGACCCGCGAATTCTCCCAGGCGGTATTTGCACAGCTCGGAGGGGTCGTGTAGCCTACAATCCGTTAACCGTCTGTCCGCAGGCGCGCGACGGTGCCGGAACACTGAACGCTGGTGGGACGGCGCCCCCTGTCCATCACTAAGAACAATCCGTCTCGGAGCAACTTCACATATGCCCACCAACAACGTTCCTCAGGTAGCCGTCAACGACATCGGCTCCGCTGAGGATTTCCTCGCCGCAGTCGACGCCACCATCAAGTACTTCAACGACGGTGACATCGTCGAAGGTACCGTCGTCAAGGTCGACCACGACGAGGTCCTGCTTGACATCGGCTACAAGACCGAGGGTGTCATCCCCTCCCGCGAGCTGTCCATCAAGCACGATGTCGATCCCGGCGAGGTCGTCGAGGTCGGCGACGAGGTCGACGCCCTGGTCCTCACCAAGGAGGACAAGGAAGGCCGCCTGATCCTGTCCAAGAAGCGCGCACAGTACGAGCGCGCCTGGGGCACCATCGAGGAGCTCAAGGAGAAGGACGAGCCGGTCACCGGTACCGTCATCGAGGTCGTCAAGGGCGGCCTCATCCTGGACATCGGTCTGCGCGGCTTCCTCCCCGCCTCCCTCGTCGAGATGCGTCGCGTCCGCGACCTCCAGCCGTACATCGGCCAGGAGATCGAGGCCAAGATCATCGAGCTCGACAAGCAGCGCAACAACGTCGTGCTGTCCCGGCGGGCATGGCTCGAGCAGACCCAGTCCGAGGTCCGCTCCGAGTTCCTGCACCAGCTGCAGAAGGGCCAGGTCCGCAAGGGTGTCGTGTCCTCCATCGTCAACTTCGGCGCCTTCGTCGATCTCGGCGGTGTCGACGGCCTGGTGCACGTCTCCGAGCTGTCCTGGAAGCACATCGACCACCCGTCCGAGGTCGTCACCGTCGGTGACGAGGTCACCGTCGAGGTGCTCGACGTCGACCTGGACCGCGAGCGCGTCTCCCTGTCGCTGAAGGCCACCCAGGAGGATCCGTGGCGCGTCTTCGCCCGGACCCACGCGATCGGCCAGATCGTCCCGGGCAAGGTCACCAAGCTGGTTCCGTTCGGTGCGTTCGTCCGCGTCGAGGAGGGCATCGAGGGCCTGGTCCACATCTCCGAGCTGGCCGAGCGCCACGTGGATGTCCCGGACCAGATCGTCACCGTCGGCCAGGAGCTCATGGTCAAGGTCATCGACATCGACCTCGAGCGTCGCCGCATCTCCCTGTCGCTGAAGCAGGCCGACGAGGACTTCGCCGAGGAGTTCGACCCGTCCAAGTACGGTATGGCCGACTCCTACGACGAGCAGGGCAACTACATCTTCCCGGAGGGCTTCGACTCGGAGACCAACGAGTGGATGGAAGGCTTCGACGAGCAGCGTGAGGCATGGGAGGCCCGGTACGCAGAGTCCGAGCGTCGCCACAAGATGCACGCCGCCCAGATCGAGCGTCACCGTGCCCAGGCTGCCGAGGCGGACGAGGCTGCCGACAACGGCTCCTACTCCAGCAACTCGGACAAGCCGGCCGCCGCTGTCGAGGAGGCCGCCTCCGACGCCGGTTCCCTGGCGTCCGACGAGCAGCTCGCCGCTCTGCGCGAGAAGCTCGCCGGCTCCGGTGAGTAGTAGTACCGGTACCGTCGCCTGAGCTGCGGTCACGACCCGGCCCACCCCGATCACGGGGTGGGCCGGGTTTTCGGTGTGCGTCCTTTCCCCCTTATTTTTTGGCGGATCAGGTTCTATGATGTGACGTAGCCCGCTCGACAGCAGCGGTGTCGACACATCTCACCTGACCAAGGGGGACCCACTCATGGCCTCTGCGACAACAGACACCTCCCGGCACATCCTCAAGGAGGTCGGAGGGGCGGACAACGTCTCCTCCCTGACCTACTGTGCCACCCGACTCCGTTTCGACCTCGTTGACCGGTCGGTCGTCGACCGGGACGCACTCGACAGCGACCCCGCGGTGCTCGGCGTCGTGGAACAGGGAAGTACCGGACTCCAGGTGGTGATGGGTGGTGGGGTCGCCGACTACTACAACGCGATCGTCAAGGAACCCGGGATGGGGGACGCCGGGGCGGAGAGCAGGTCGGCGGCGAAGAAGGAGTACGGCGGGGTCCGCGGCCGGTACGACTGGGTCAACTACAGTTTCGAGTTCCTGTCCGACACCTTCCGTCCGGTGCTGTGGGCACTGCTGGGTGCCTCACTCATCATCACGATGCTGGTCCTGGCGGACACCTTCGGTTGGCAGGACTTCCGGGCGGACATGGCGGACCAGCCGGACGGCTACGTGCTGCTCCACGCCATGTGGCGGTCGGTCTTCTACTTCCTCCCGATCATGATCGGCGCCACCGCCGCACGGAAACTCGGGGCCAACGAGTGGGTCGGTGCAGCGATCCCCGCGGCGCTGCTGACCCCGGAGTTCCTGTCCCTGGGTGCCGCGGGGGACACGGTCGACATCTTCGGCGTCCCGCTGGTGCTCAACGACTACTCCTCGCAGGTGTTCCCCCCGCTGATCGCGGCGATCGGGCTCTACTGGGTGGAGAAGGGGCTGAAGAAGATCATCCCCACCGCCGTCCAGATGGTGTTCGTGCCCTTCTTCTCCCTGCTGATCATGATACCGGCCACGGCGTTCCTGCTCGGGCCGTTCGGCATCGGCATCGGTAACGGCATCTCCGACTTCCTGCTGTGGCTCAACGGGGTCTCCCCGTTCATCCTGGCGGTGATCATCCCGCTGATGTACCCGTTCCTGGTGCCGCTGGGCCTGCACTGGCCGCTGAACGCCATCATGATCCAGAACATCGCCACCCTGGGCTACGACTTCATCCAGGGGCCGATGGGTGCGTGGAACTTCGCCTGCTTCGGCGTCGTCGCCGGCGTCCTGTACATCTCCTTCCGCGAGAAGAACAAGGGGATGCGGCAGGTGTCGTTGGGTGGCCTGATGGCGGGTCTGTTCGGCGGCATCTCCGAACCCTCGCTCTACGGTGTGCTGCTCCGGTTCAAGAAGACCTACGCCCGACTGCTGCCGGGATGTCTGGTGGGCGGCCTGATCATCGGGTTCTTCGACGTCAAGGCGAGCGCCTTCGTGTTCACCTCCCTGCTGACGTTCCCCGCGATGGACCCGTGGGGCGGTTACCTGCTGGGGATCGCCGCGGCCTTCGCCACCTCGATGCTGCTCGTCGTGTTCTTCGACTACCGGGGCAAGGACGAGAAGGCGGAGGTCCTCGCCGGCATTGCGGCGGAGCGGGAGGCGGAGGACGACGGGGCGTCGTCGGGTACCACGGAAACCGCGCCGGCGGCCGACGCCGTGAAGCCCGCGCTGCGGCCAGGTGCGGTCACCGTGGTCACCGCCCCGGTGGACGGTGCGGCGCTGCCGCTGTCGGAGGTCGCCGACCCCGCCTTCTCCTCCGGGGCCCTGGGGCAGGGGATCGCCGTGGACCCGACCGGTGACACCGTGGTGGCACCGGCGGACGGGAAGATCCTGACCGTCCAGAAGACCGGCCATGCGGTGGGTCTGCGCCTGGACAGCGGCATCGACCTCCTGATCCACATCGGTATCGACACGGTGAAGATGGAGGGCGCAGGTTTCGAGGTGCTCGTCGAGAAGAAGCAGCGGGTGACGGCAGGTACGCCGTTGATCCGGTTCGACGCGCAGCGGATCAAGGACGCCGGCTACTCGGCGGTGACCCCGGTCGTCGTGGTGAACACGAAGCGGTTCTCGACCGTGGAGGGGATCCCCGCCCCGGCGGTCGCCGTCGGCGACGACATCATCACCGTCACCGCGAAGGCGGAGGAGTCGCTGCCCGCCACGTAGGCCGGGTCGCCCGGGGCGGGGCTACTCCGCCGGGCGGATCTCGCTCTCGGTGACCCACTTGTGGTTGGTCATGGTCCTCCCGTCGGCCTCGTAGTCGACCATGTAGACGGTCTCGTCGGTGGAGCTGTCGATCGTCGCCTCGGCCCCGTCCATCCCCGGCATGTGGTCGGCGGTGAGCGTGACGGTCGTACCGTCCTCGAGGCGTCGGTCGCCGGCGTCGGCCAGTTCCTCCTGGACGACCCACTTGTGGTCGACCACCGGTGCGCCGCCGTCGGTGGGGGTGTAGGACACGGAGTAGGTGTAGGTGTCGAACGCCCCGGCGATCGTGGCGGTGGCGCCGTCCATCCCCGCCATGTGGTCGGCGGTCAGGACGACGTCGGTCCCGACCGGGTAGGTCGGGTCGGCGGCCTCGATGATGCCCTCGGGGGCGGGGCCTCCGTCCGCCGGGTGGTCCATGTGCCCGGCGTCGTGACCCTGGTGGTCCATGCCGGTCATAGGGGTGGTGGAGGTGGCCGACTCGGTCGCGGTGCTGTCGTTCTGGTCCGAGCTGCAGGCGGACAGTGACAGGGCGCCACCGACAACGGCTGCGACAGTGAGGGTGGTCAGACGTTTCTTCATGGGGTCCCGCTTTCCGGTCGAAGGAATGTATACCCCTAGGGAGTATACTCCGGTTGTCGCGGCTCACCCCCGTCTGCGTGGGGTGGGGACGACGGAAGCCCCGCACACGTCCGTGTGCGGGGCTCGTCCGGGTCGCCCAGGGTGTGCCGGGGTCGGGGTTAGGCCGGGGTGACCTCGGCCACGGCGTGGAGGGTCTCCAGCTTCGAGGCCTTACGCAGCTGGATCTTCCAGGTGTCGCCGTCCTTCTCCGTGAAGTAGGCGACCTTGGTCGGCAGGACGATCGGCTTGGCGAACTCCACCGAGTACCTGCCCGCGGCGGGCAGCAGACCTTCCAGTCCGCTGAGGATGCGTGCCGCGGACCACATGCCGTGGGCGATCGTCGCGGGGAAGCCGAATGCCTTGGCTCCCAGCGAGGACACGTGGATCGGGTTCTTGTCGCCGGAGGCGTCGGCGTAGATCCTGATGCCGGCCTGGTCGACCGGCCAGACCGCCGTCGGCGTGGGGTCCGCCGGGATCTCGGGACGCTCGAAGAGCGAGCCGGTGTCCTCGTTCCGCGCCGCCACCGTGGCGTCCGCGGACGACGAGAGCTTGGCACCCTTGGCGAGGAAGCCGGACGTCTGCCGCCAGACCGGGGTGTCGGCGTCCTCACCCTCCACGAAGACCTCGGTGACCATGTCGATCAGCAGGCCCTTGCGGTGCCGGCGCAGGTTCTCCGCATGGGTCCGGATGTGCAGGACGTCGTCCACGGTCAGCGGGCGGGACTGCTCGATGACGTTGGTGAGGTGCACGCCGCCGACGGCGTTGAAGGGGAAGTCGTCGGTCGACATCACTTTCATCACCAGGGCGAACGAGATGACGTACGGGTAGGTGTACGGCAGCTCGTTGCCCAGGCGCAGGCCGGTGGCGTCGGCGTAGGCGGCGAGGTGGGGGATGTCGATGGTGACGCCCCTGACCTCGAAGCCCGTCGACGGGTCCTTCGTGGCTGACCGCTTCGCGCCGACGACGGGGACCATGTTCTTGGCGGCACCCTTGTACTCGGCCATCAGGTCGGGGATGGCGGGGAGCTCCTTGTAGGTGACAGTCACGGTGGGTTCCTTCCTAGGCGCCGAGCAGGTTCTGCCCGCAGACGCGCACGGTGTTGCCGGTCACGGTGTTGGAGGCGTTGCCGGCGAAGTAGGCGATCGTCTCGGCGACGTCCACCGTGTGGCCGCCCTGGGCCAGCGAGTTCAGACGACGGCCGACCTCGCGGGTGCCGAAGGGCATCGCGTCGGTCATCGCGGTCTCGATGAAGCCCGGGGCCACGGCGTTGACCGTGATGCCCCGGTCGGCGAGCTCCTCGGAGAAGGAGTCGACGAGACCCACGACGCCGGCCTTCGTGGTGGCGTAGTTGGTCTGGCCGCGGTTGCCCGAGATGCCGGCCATGGAGGACACACCGACGACACGGCCGCCGTCGGCGAGGCCACCGTTCTCGAGCAGGCCCTCGGTGATACGGACCGGGGCGACGAGGTTGATGTTCTGGACCATGTTCCACCGGCCCTCGTCCATGTTGGCCAGCAGCTTGTCCCGGGTGACACCGGCGTTGTGCACGATGATGTCGACCTTGCCGCCGTGACGCTCCTCGGCGTGGGTCCTGATCTTCTCGGCGGCGTCCGGTGCCGTCACGTCGAGGGGGAGCGAGGAGCCCTTGACCTCGTTGGCGGTCTCTGCGAGGCCCTCACCGGCGGCGGGGATGTCCACGCAGACCACCTTGGCGCCATCACGGCCGAGGACCTTGGCGATGTCCGCGCCGATACCACGGGCGGCACCGGTGACCACGGCGATCTTGCCGGCCAGCGGTGCGTCCCACGACTCCGGTGCGGTGGAGGCGCCGCTGGAGACGCGGATGACCTGGCCGTCGACGAAGGCGGACTTGCCGGACAGCAGGAAGCGCAGGGTGGACTCGACGCCGCTCAGGTCGGACGAGGAGGTCTCCGGCGAGACGTAGACCAGCTGGGCGGTGGCGCCACGGCGGAGTTCCTTGGCCACCGACCGGGTGAAGCCTTCGAGGGAGCGCTGCACGATGTGCTCGTCGCGGTCGTCCACCAGTTCGGGGGTGGTGCCGATGACGACGAGGCGGGCGCAGGGCAGGAGCTTGCGCATCTGCGGGTTGAAGAAGTCGAAGAGCTGGTGGAGCTCCTCCGGCTCGGTGATACCGGTGGCGTCGAAGACCAGTGCCGCGCGCTTGGCGTCCGCGCTGTGGTCGATGAACTGGTAGTCGTTGCCCAGGAGGGGCTTGATGCCGGAGACCACGCGACCGGCACCGCCGACGACGACGGGGCCGTCCAGTGCCGGCTCACCCTTCTTGTAGCGACGCAGCGGCTCACCCTGGGGGACTCCGAGCTTGCCGGCGAGCCCTGAGTTGACGACCTGGTCGAGCAGGCCCTTGTTGGAGGAAGACAACGTTCGTAACTCCTTGGTAGTGGATCCGTTATTCGAAAGCGTACCTACGGCCGCCCGAACAATGTATGTTCACATTTGTACCCTAGTGTGTGACCCCGAACCACGTCTCAAGATTCCGTGACGGGGGTTACACAAAATTTCAGGGGCCGGACCAGACGGGACCGTGCCGGTAAACTTCCCGGGAACGTCTGGCAGACACCACGACCCACGACGACACGACAACACACGATGGAGAGACATCCAGATGACTACTTCGCCTCGTAAGGTCGCCATCCTCGGCGGCAACCGCACCCCCTTCGCGCGGTCCAACAAGGAGTACGCGAACGCCTCCAACCTGGACATGCTGACCGCCGCCGTCAATGGTCTGGTCGCGCGGTACGGCCTGCAGGACGAGCAGCTGGGCATGGTCGTCGCCGGAGCGGTCCTGAAGCACTCCCGCGACTTCAACATGACCCGTGAGGTCGTCCTGGGCTCGGCACTGAGCTCCGAGACCCCCGCCTTCGACATCCAGCAGGCCTGCGGCACCGGCCTGGCCGCGGCCGTGCAGGTCGCCGACGCCATCGCCCTCGGCCGCATCGACGCCGGTATCGCCGGTGGTACCGACACGACGTCCGACGCGCCGCTGGCGGTCAACGACGAGCTGCGCAAGACCCTGATCAAGGTGAACAACGCCAAGACCACCGGCGAGATGGTCAAGCTCCTGGGTACCGTGCGTCCGTCCCAGATCGCCCCGGACCAGCCGCAGAACGGCGAGCCCCGTACCGGCCTGTCCATGGGTGACCACGCCGCCATCACCGCCCGCGAGCTCAACGTGGCCCGTGAGGACCAGGACGAGCTGGCCGTCGAGTCGCACCAGAAGCTCGCCGCGGCGTACGACGAGGGGTTCTTCGAGGACCTCATCACCCCCTTCCTCGGCGTGCAGCGGGACACGAACCTGCGTCCGGACTCGTCGCTGGAGAAGCTCGCGAAGCTCAAGCCGGTCTTCGGCAAGAAGGACGCCGCCGCCCACGGCACCCAGGCCACGATGACCGCGGCAAACTCCACCCCGCTGACCGACGGTGCCTCGGCGGTCCTGCTGGCCTCGGAGGAGTGGGCGGAGCAGCACAACATCCCGGTCCAGGCGTACCTGGTGGACTCCGAGACCGCCTCGGTGGACTTCCTGCACGGGCGCGACGGCCTCACCCCGGACGGTCTGCTGATGTCCCCGACCTACGCCGTGCCGCGACTGCTGGAGCGTAACGGCCTGGCCCTCCAGGACTTCGACTTCTACGAGATCCACGAGGCCTTCGCCTCCCAGACCCTGGCCACGCTGAAGGCGTGGGAGTCCGAGGACTACTGCCGTGACCGGCTGGGTCTCGACGCCCCGCTGGGTGCCATCGACCGCGCGAAGCTGAACGTCAAGGGCTCCTCGCTGGCCGCCGGCCACCCCTTCGCCGCGACCGGTGGCCGTATCCTCGCCACCGCCGCGAAGATCCTCGAGCAGAACGGTGGCGGCCGGACCCTGGTCTCCATCTGCGCCGCGGGCGGGCAGGGCATCACCGCCATCATCGAGCGCTGACAGGAGGTCTGGGGGAGCTACCGGGCCCCGTGCACGGTCACCCGGTAGCCGTCGGGGTCCACGACGGTGAACTGGGTGCCGAAAGGACCGTCGAAGGGTTCCGCGACCACCGTCGCGCCGGCGTCGACTGCGCGACGGTGGACGGCGGAGGGGTCGTCGTCATGGAACCACACGCCCGTGCCGTGCCCGGGGAAGGGGGTGGCGGCGTCGAGGTCGGTGCCGGGGAAGGGGCGACGCACGGCGAAGGCGGCCGAGCCCGCACCCGTGCCGAAGACCACGGCGTCCGGTGAGGGGGCGGGTACCTGGGGAAGACCGATGACGTCGGTGTAGAAGGCGGCGGCACGGTCCAGGTCGCGGACCTGGAACGAGATGAAGTCGGGTCCGGTGGCGGATGGTGTCGACACGGGTGTATCTCCTCGGGTTCTCGGAATGGGTTCTCGGAATAAGTGTCAAGAACATGACACTGGGCACAGTGTGGACCCGTCTCGCACTCTGTGTCAAGATATTGACATGAACAGCAGCGCAACCGCCGATTCGCTGGCGGTCACGGTCAAACAGGTCCAGTCGCTCCTCCACCAGGCGATGGACCGGCGGTTACGCCCCCTGGGGCTCACCGTCACCCAGTTCGCCTGCCTCCGCGCCCTGCACGGGAACCCCGGGATGTCCGGTGCGGAGCTGGCACGCCGGTTGTTCGTGTCCCGTCAGTCGATGAACGGCGTCGTCACCGGCCTCGAGGAACGGGGGTACATCGACCGCTCGACGCCACCGGGGCCCCGTCGTGACCGGGCGGCGACCCTCACGGACGTGGCGGTGGCCCGGCTCAGGGAGGCGGAGACGGCGGTGGCCGACGTCGTGGACGGGATGTACCGCGGCATCCCCGACGCCGAGCTCGCGGACACGCTGCGGGTTCTCACGAGGGTGGCCGGCAACCTCGGAGGATGAGCGACGGAGGATGAGCGGCGCCGGGGGTACCCGCGCTATCCTGGGGTCCATGCGCATCATCGGCCTGACAGGCGGAATCGGTTCCGGGAAGAGCACGGTGGCAGAACGGCTCCGGCAGAAAGGGGCGTTCGTGGTCGACGCGGACAAGGTCGCCCGCGAGATCGTCGAACCGGGCCAACCCACGCTCGCCGAACTCGCCGGCGCCTTCGACGGGATCCTCACCACCGACGGGTCGCTCGACCGCGCGGAGCTGGCACGGCAGGCGTTCGCCACGCCGGAGGCCACGGACACGCTCAACTCCATCACACACCCACGGATCAGGGCACGGACCTCCGAACTCTTCCGGGAGGCCGAGGCCGCAGGACATGACGTCGTCGTCTACGACATGCCGCTGCTCATCGAGAACGGGGAGGTGGACACCGTCGACACCGTGCTGGTCGTCGACGCCCCCGACGACCTCCGGGTCAGGCGTCTCGTCGAGTCGCGCGGCCTGGACGAGGACGACGTCCGCCGGCGGCTCGCCGCCCAGGTCGACCGGGAGACGAGGCTGGCTGCCGCGGACGTCGTCCTCGACAACAGTGGCGACCTCGAGTCACTGGTCGCCCAGGTCGACGCGTTCTGGGAAGGGCGGTAGCGGCCATGGCCTTCGCGGCAGAACACCCCGTCCTCTCCGAATCCGAGTTCCGCCCGGTCGGGGAGGTGGAGCGCACCGACTCCCGGTTCGAGGTCATCAGCGAGTATGAGCCGGCCGGCGACCAGCCCGCCGCGATCAAGGAGCTCGATGAACGCCTGAACCGGGGCGAGCGCGACATCGTCCTGATGGGTGCCACCGGAACAGGGAAATCCGCCACCGCGGCGTGGCTGATCGAGCAACAGCAGCGCCCCACGCTGGTCATGGCCCCCAACAAGACGCTGGCGGCGCAGCTGGCCAACGAGCTGCGTAGCCTGTTGCCCAACAACGCCGTGGAGTACTTCGTCAGCTACTACGACTACTACCAGCCCGAGGCGTACATCGCGCAGACGGACACCTACATCGAGAAGGACTCGTCGATCAACGACGACGTGGAACGGCTCCGTCACTCCGCGACGTCCAACCTGCTGTCCCGTCGCGACGTCGTGGTCGTGTCCTCGGTCTCGTGCATCTACGGCCTGGGCACGCCGCAGTCCTACCTCGACCGGTCCGTGGTGCTCAAGGTCGGCGAGGACGTGGAACGTGACCGTTTCCTGCGGCTCCTCGTCGACATCCAGTACGACCGCAACGACATCTCGTTCACGCGCGGGGCGTTCCGGGTGAAAGGGGACGTCGTCGACATCATCCCCGCCTACGAGGAACTGGCGGTGCGTGTCGAGTTCTTCGGGGACGAGATCGACAGCCTCTTCTACATCCACCCGCTGACCGGGGACGTCATCCGGGAGGTCGAGGAGGTCCGGATATTCCCGGCGACCCACTACGTGGCCGGTCCCGAGCGCATGGAGAAGGCGATGGAGGACATCCGCGCCGAACTCGAGGAACGTGTCGCCGAACTGGAGGGCCGGGGCAAGCTGCTGGAGGCGCAGCGCCTCCGGATGCGGACCGAGTACGACCTGGAGATGATCCAGCAGGTCGGTTACTGCTCGGGTATCGAGAACTACTCGCGCCACGTGGACCAACGTGAGGCCGGGTCGGCACCGGCGACGTTGATCGACTACTTCCCGGAGGACTACCTCACCATCATCGACGAGTCGCACGTCACCGTCCCGCAGATCGGGGGCATGTTCGAAGGCGACATGTCGCGTAAGCGCAATCTCGTCGACTTCGGGTTCCGCCTGCCCAGCGCGCTGGACAACCGGCCGCTGACGTGGGAGGAGTTCGACGACCGCAAGGGCCAGTGCGTCTACATGTCCGCCACGCCGGGGGACTACGAGATGGCCGCTGCCGGTGGCGAATTCGTCGAGCAGGTCATCCGGCCCACCGGACTGGTCGACCCCAAGGTCGAGGTCCGGCCCACCGAGGGCCAGATCGACGACCTGATCGAGCAGATCCGGCAGCGTACCGGGAAGCAGGAACGCGTGCTGGTCACCACCTTGACGAAACGCATGGCCGAGGACCTCACCGACTACCTCCTGGAACACGGCGTGCGGGTGCGCTACATGCACTCGGACATCGACACCCTGCGGCGCGTCGAACTGCTCCGCCAGCTGCGCCTGGGGGAGTACGACGTGCTGGTGGGGATCAACCTGCTGCGGGAGGGGCTGGACCTCCCGGAGGTGTCCCTGGTGGCCATCCTCGACGCGGACAAGGAGGGCTTCCTGCGGTCGGAGCGCTCGCTGGTGCAGACCATCGGGCGTGCGGCCCGCAACGTCTCCGGTGAAGTCATCATGTACGCCGACAAGATCACCGACTCGATGCAGTACGCGATGGACGAGACCGAACGTCGGCGCGCCAAGCAGATCGCCTACAACGAGGAGCACGGGATCGACCCGCAGCCGCTCCGCAAGGCCATCGCCGACATCCTCGACCAGGTGTACGAGAACCGGGGCGACGGGGGAGACGGGGAGACCACGGGCGTCGGTGCGGACCTCAATGTCGCGGCCGGTGAGACGGCGACGGGTGGTGACCAGGACACCGGGTCGATGGCCCGCCCCGAGCTCGAGAAGCTCATCGGCGACCTCACCAGCCAGATGCAGGACGCCGCACGGGAGCTGAAGTTCGAACTCGCCGGCCGTCTGAGGGACGAGATCGCCGACCTGAAGAAGGAACTGCGAGGCATGATCGAAGCGGGGATCTGACTGGGGTAGGCTTCGTGTGGAAACCATCCGCGACCACAGAGGGCTGGCAGTGAGCGATAGCACAACCTACGAGACCATCGTCGTCGGAACCGACGGATCATCGTCATCCGTCCTGGCGGTGGAGAGGGCAGCAGCACTGGCCGCGGCATTCGGCGCCCGGCTCGTCATCGGCTGTGCCTACTACAAGAACGCCGAATCAGCGGTGAAGGCCATCCGGATGGACTCGAAGACGGTGGTCGGCGACGATCCCGCCCAGGAGAACCTGACCGCCGCTGTCGCCGCCGCGGAGGCGGTGGGGGCGACGAACATCTCCACCGCCGTGAAGGAAGGCGCCCCGGTGGACGCGCTCATGGGCATCGTCACCGACGAGTCGGCGGACCTGCTCGTCGTCGGCAACCGCGGCATCAACTCGCTGACCGGACGCCTGCTCGGGTCCGTGCCGGCGGACGTCGCACGGCAGTCCGACTGCGACGTGATGATCGTCCACACGGTCTGACGGCCACCGCGCCCGTCACCGCACCGGTCACGGTCGGTGCAGCTCACGCACCTCGCGGGCGAGTTCGGGGTCGGGGCCGTCGGCCACGGCCCCGGGGACGACGTCGGTAATCCCCAGCGGTGCCACCGGTGCGGCCGGCCGCCCGTCCTCACGGGCCCACGTGGCGAACTGCCCGGCCGACGAGGCGTACACGATCCGTCCGAGACCGGCCCACCCGTGTGCGGCCGCGCACATCGGGCAGTGCTCCCCCGAGGTGTACACCGTGCAGCGGGCCCGCTCCCGCACCCCGAGGTTGGCGAGCGCCCACCCGGCCGCGGTGAACTCCGGGTGGAGCAGCGGACTGCCACCGGTGACGACCCGGTTACGGTCGGAGAACAGGACCTCGCCGTCCCCATTGACCAGCACGGTGCCGAACGCCTCGTCGCCGGCCCGGCGAGCCTCCCGTGCACGGTCGACGGCCAGCCGAAGGAAGCCACGGTCACGGTCGGAGATCCCTGATTCGCCCATGACCACCTTCCTACCAGGGTACCGGGAGGTCGTGCACGAGGGTGAGGCCCTGCGTCGCGCGGGTCACGGCCACGTAGAGGTCGTTGAGCCCCTGGGGGGACCCGTCGGCGATCTCCACCGGTTCGACCAGGACCACCTCGTCGAACTCGAGTCCCTTGGCGCCGTTGACGTCGGACACCAGCACCGTGTCGGTGCCGTGTGCCTGCTGCAGGGCGGTGACCCGCTCCGGGGCGGCGATGACGCCCACCAGCCCGTCGTCCGCTGTCTCGCGGGCCCGGGCCACCGCCTCGGCGAGCTCGGTGGTCGGGAACTCCCGGATGCCTGACCCGGTCTCCCGCAGACAGGCGGGGGCCTCCTGGCCGGGCGAGACCTCGGCGAGGATACGGGCGGCGATGTCCGAGATGTCCGAGGGCGTCCGGTAGTTCACGGTGAGCTCGTGGAGCCTCCACCGGTCCTTGACGAACGGTTCCAGGGCGCCCGCCCAGTCCTCGACGCCGGCGGGGCTGCCGGTCTGCGCCGGGTCACCGACCAGGGTCATCCACCGGTTGGGGGAGCGACGGAAGATCATCCGCCACGCCATGGCGGACAGCTCCTGGGCCTCGTCGACGATGACGTGGCCGAACGCCCAGGTCCGGTCGGCCGCAGCCCGTTCGGCCGTGGACATCGACGACCGGACCCGTTGGCGCTCGGCGAGCTGCTCGGCGTCGATGACGTCGTAGGCCATCAGGATCTCCGCGTCGGTACCGTCGTCGAGGTCCTGGTAGGCGGAACCGCTGAGGATGTCGAGCGCCTCCTGGGCTTCGTCGACCTGGGACTGCCACCGGCGGCGCTCCTCGGCCTCCGCCTCCTCGGCCTCCGCCTCCTCGGCACCGGCGATGCCCAGGATCTCGGCCAACTCGTCGAGCAGCGGGGCGTCCGCCTCGGTCCAGTCGTCCGGCCTGTCCTCGCGGAGCAACGATTCGCGGGTGAGCTCGTCGTAGTCGGCCGCGGCCGAGTCCACGGCCTGGCGGGAGCCGTACAGTCCGGCGAGGACCTCCTCAGCCGTCAGTTCCGGCCAGAGGGCGTCGACGGCCTCGGCGACGTCGGATTCCTCGGCGAGGTCGGCCCGGAGTTGCTCACGGTCGGCGGGGGTCAGCAGGTTCTCGCCGCCGAGCGGGTCGGCGCCGATCGAGTCGGCCATGGCGTCGCGCATCAGGTCGAGGACCGCGTCCCGGAACCGGCCGCGGGCCAGGTTGTGGGGACGACGCGTCCGGCGGGCGCGGGTGCGGGCCTGGCGGGCGATCTGCGGGGTCAGCGACACCGTGACCCCGTCGATGAGGAAGTCGAGACTGCTCTCCGGGACGGTCTGCAGGTCACGCACCGCCTGGCCCAGGATCTCGAGCATTTCCAGGGATCCCTTGACCTCCTGGGCGGTCAGACTCTCGGCCCCGAGGGGGCGTGCGGTGACCCCGGGCAGCAGGGACCCGGGGGTGGCGAGGACCACGCCGGTCTCACCGAGACTCGGGAGGACCTGCGAGATGTAGTCGAGGAACCGCGGGTTCGGCCCGATGATCAGGACGCCGGTGTTCGACAGCTGTTCACGCCAGGTGTACAGCAGGTAGGCCGTCCGGTGCAGTGCCACGGCGGTCTTGCCGGTCCCCGGTCCCCCCTGCACCACCGTCACCCCGCGGTGCTCCTCGCGGATGATGCGGTCCTGCTCGGCGACGATCGTGTCGACGATGTCGTGCATGTGCCGGTCCCGGGCGCGGTTCACCGCGTGCAGGAGCGCGCCCTCCCGGGCGACGGACCCGTCATGTTCCCCGTGCGGGGGCAGGTCACCCCCCGAGAGTCGTTCGTCGGCGACCGCCGTCACCGTGCGGCCCCGGGTCCGGATGTGCCGCCGGACGTGGACCCCTTCGGGGTGGAGGGTGGTGGCCAGGTAGAAGGGGCGGGCCAGCGGGGCCCGCCAGTCCATGAGCAGGGTCCTCATCTCGTCGTCCGCGGTGTGCAGGCCGATCCTGCCGATGTACCGACGGTCGAGGGCGGGTTCCCCGGGGACGTCGGTGACCGGGTTCTCCGGCTCGTCGTCGTCGACGTCGATTCGTCCGAAGAACAGCCCGATCTCCGCCGCCGAGAACTCGTCGAGCCGACCGGCGACCTCGTGGGTCTCGTGGTCACGTTCGAGCAGGGTCTGCGGCTGGTCGATGTCCGCCCGGCGGCGCTGCGCCGTACGCAGCCGCTCGGTGAGCCGTTCGCGGGCCTCGTCGACGACGGCGAGCAGGTCGTCGAGGTGCTCCTGCTCGGCAGCGAGGTCGGGGTGCTCGGTGGGGGTGGCGCTCATGGTCTCCAGGATCTGTCGAAGGGTGTCCGTCGCTCGCGCAACAGATCGACCATTCTACGCCGTCACCACCCTCGTTCGAGCCACTCCCCGAGGTGCGGACGCTCGGCGCCGATGGTCGTGCCGGCACCGTGGCCGGGATGCACGCGTGTGTCGTCCAGGAGGGTGAAGCAGCGGCGTGCGACATCGGAGGTCAGTGACGCGAAATCCTCCGGCGTCGCGGTCTTGCCGACGCCCCCGGGGAACAGGCTGTCCCCGGAGAACAGGTCGTCGGGGCCGTCGGCCTGCGGGACGAGCACCCCCAGACCGCCGGCGGTGTGGCCGCGCAGGAGGATCAGCTGCATGCCGAGCGCGTCCAGGGCGGGGGACGAGGTGGTGAAGGGTTCCGGGGCGTCGTCGTCCGGGTGGTGCCCCCAGGTCTGGTCGACGGAGGCTGGCAGTTCCGGTGCGTCCTGGACCGAGGCGTGGTGGCGTGCGCCGGTGGCGGCGAGGACCTCCTGCAGTGCCCCGACGTGGTCGTGATGGCGGTGCGTGGTCAGGACGTCGGTGATCCTCACACCCGCGTCCGCGGCGACGGAGAGCAGTCGCCCGGCCTCGTCGGCCGCGTCGATCAGAAGGGCGTCACCCCCGGCGCTGACCAGGTAGCAGTTGTTGCCCATCGGACCTACTGTCGTGGTGGTGATCTGTGCGGAAGCCATGGCCCCCACCCTAGCGGGGCCGTCGGTGTGACGGTAGCGGCCTTTTCGACTATCCGTTCGACCGGGAGGGGGTCTTGACGTACGATGGCGACGCAGTGACGAACTTCCATGAAGGAGAACCGGGTGGCTGAGATCCTCACCGTGCGTGGAGCGCGGGAACACAATCTGCAGGGCGTGGACATTGACCTGCCGCGCGAGCGGATGATCGTCTTCACCGGGCTGTCGGGCTCGGGGAAGTCATCGCTGGCCTTCGACACCATCTTCGCCGAGGGGCAGCGCCGCTACGTGGAGTCCCTGTCGTCCTATGCACGTCAGTTCCTCGGCCAGATGGACAAGCCCGACGTCGACCTCATCGAGGGGTTGTCCCCGGCGGTGTCGATCGACCAGAAGTCGACCAACCGCAACCCCCGGTCGACGGTGGGCACGATCACGGAGATCCACGACTACCTCCGCCTGCTGTTCGCCAGGACAGGAGTAGCCCACTGCCCGGAATGCGGTGAACGCATCGAGGCGCAGACCCCCCAGCAGATCGTCGACCAGATCCTGGAGATGGAGGAGGGGCTGAAGTTCCAGGTGCTCGCCCCGGTGGTGCGGACCAGGAAGGGCGAGTTCGTCGACCTCTTCGAGAACCTCGCCGCGGAGGGGTACTCCCGCGTGCTCGTCGACGGGGAGACCCACCGGTTGTCCGACCCGCCGACCCTCGAGAAGCAGGTCAAGCACGATATCGACGTCATCGTCGACCGACTCCAGGTCAAACCGTCCCAGAAGCAACGCCTCACCGACTCCGTCGAGACCGCACTGCGGCTCGCGGACGGGCGGGTGGTCATCGACTTCGTGGGCCTCGACGACTCCGACGAGAACCGGTACCGCCGCTTCTCGGAGCACATGGCCTGCCCCAACGGACACCCGCTCGCCATCGACGAGCTGGAGCCACGGAGCTTCTCCTTCAACAGCCCGTACGGCGCCTGCCCGGTGTGTGACGGGCTCGGGACCCGTCTGGAGGTCGACGAGCAGCTGATCATCCCGGACGAGGACGCGCCCCTGCTGACCGCTGTCGCGCCGTGGGCGTCGAGCCCGAACCACAAATACTTCGACAAGCTTCTCGCGGCACTCGCCGAGAACATCGGGGTCGACCCCAGGACCTCGTGGGCGGAGCTCACCAAGAAGGAGCGCAAGGCGGTCCTCCACGGACATCCCGAGGAGATCACCGTCCGCTACCGCAACCGGTACGGCCGGTCACGCCAGTACTCGGCGCCGTTCGAGGGCGTCATGCCCTACCTTCACCGCAAGATCGACCAGGCCGAGAGCGAGCACCAGAAGGAGCGCTTCCTCGGTTACATGCGCGAGGTCCCCTGCACGACGTGCGAGGGGACGCGTCTGCGCCCGGAGATCCGGATGGTCACCATCAGCTCGGAGCTCGGCGAGAAGTCGATCGCCGACGTCTCCGACCTGAGCATCGAGGAGGCCAGTGAGTTCCTGGACCGGTTGAGCCTGTCCAGCCGCGACGAGATGATCGCCGGGCGGGTGCTCAAGGAGATCCAGGCGAGGTTGACCTTCCTGCTCGACGTCGGCCTGAACTACCTCAACCTGTCGCGTGCGGCGGCGACGCTGTCGGGCGGCGAAGCCCAGCGCATCCGTCTGGCCACCCAGATCGGTTCGGGTCTGGCCGGCGTGCTCTACGTCCTCGACGAACCGTCCATCGGACTGCACCAGCGGGACAACAAGCGGTTGATCAGGACACTGCAGCATCTGCGGGACCTCGGCAACACCCTCATCGTCGTCGAACATGACGAGGAGACCATCAGGACGGCCGACTGGCTGGTCGACATCGGGCCGCGTGCCGGCGAGTACGGCGGGCGGATCGTCTACGAGGGCGAACCGGACGGCATCCTCGAGGCCGAGGAGTCGCTCACCGGTCAGTACCTCTCCGGAAAGAGGCTGCTCGCCGTGCCCGACGAGCGTCGGCCGGTCGACCGGTCCCGGACGATCACCGTGCACGGGGCGACCGAGAACAACCTCAAGAACGTCACGGTCAGTTTCCCGCTGGGTATCCTGACCTGCGTGACCGGTGTCTCCGGTTCGGGGAAGTCCAGTCTGGTCAACGGCATCCTGGCCCAGGTCCTCGCCAACGAGCTCAACGGTGCCCGCCAGGTTCCCGGACACCACCGTAAAGTCACCGGACTGGACCAGCTCGACAAACTGGTACGGGTGGACCAGAGCCCGATCGGCCGGACACCCCGGTCCAACCCGGCGACCTACACCGGTGTCTTCGACAAGATCCGGACCCTCTTCGCCGAGACAACCGAGGCCAAGGTCCGTGGCTACAAGGCGGGGCGTTTCAGCTTCAACGTCAAGGGCGGGCGCTGTGAGGCGTGCCGTGGCGACGGCACGCTGAAGATCGAGATGAACTTCCTGCCGGACGTCTACGTCCCGTGCGAGGTCTGCGACGGTGCGCGGTACAACCGGGAGACCCTCGAGGTCCACTACAAGGGGAAGACGATCTCCGAGGTCCTGGACATGCCGATCAGTGAGGCGGCGGAGTTCTTCGCCCCGATCACCTCGATCGCCCGCTACCTCGACACCCTGGTCGACGTCGGGCTCGGCTACCTGCGGCTCGGCCAGGCGGCCACCACGTTGTCCGGTGGTGAGGCGCAGCGCGTGAAGTTGGCCAGTGAGCTCCAGAAACGGTCCAACGGACGGACGGTCTACATCCTGGACGAGCCGACCACGGGCCTGCACTTCGAGGACATCCGCAAACTGATGCTGGTGATCCAGGGGCTGGTGGACAAGGGCAACACCGTCCTGGTGATCGAGCACAACCTGGACGTGATCAAGGCCGCGGACTGGGTCGTCGACATGGGCCCGGAAGGTGGCGCCGGTGGCGGCACCGTGGTGGCCGAAGGCACCCCCGAGGACATCGCCGGCGTGGAGGCGTCCCACACCGGGTCATTCCTCCGCGAGCTGCTCTGACCGGGCGGACTCCGCCGGTGCTGTCTCCGAGGGCTGGGTGTGGGCGCCACGTCGGCGTTCCCGGGCGATCGCCGCGCCCAGGAGGATCGCACCGCAGATGATGAAGGCCGCGACCTGGATCAGGCCGGAGAGCGCCGAGAGATCGTAGAACACCAGTTTCGCCGCGGCCAGCAGCGCCAGCGCGAGACCGGTGTTGCCGTTGCCGCGGGCCAGCATCGTCACACCGAGCCCCATCCAGGTGACGGAGGTGACCAGGTGACCGGCCATGAAGGCGACGTCGGTGTCGCTGACGGTGACGGAGAGCAACGGGATCGCGGAGCTCACCAGGACCAGCAGGAGCCCGGCGAGGCCGACCGCGATCTCCGTCGGTGCCCCGAGCGACCGCGACCGTGCCAGCGCCAGTGCGCCGGGGACGGCCAACAGCAGCAGGACGGGCCACATCAACGCGGGGGAGGCCTCGGACGGGCCCCACGCCGGGACGGCACGGGGGAGTGCGTAGGCGAGTGTGACGGCGAAGACGATCCACACCAGCGGCACGGGCAGGTGGTCCGACAGCAGAAGCAGGACCGTGGCCAGTGAGAGCAGGGCGATCATCCACCACAGGGCCCCGCCGGCGTAGGGGTCGTCCTGCCTGACCATCAGGAGGGCGACGATCCCCGCGATGCCGCAGCACAGTGCCGCCTGGCGGGTCGCGGACGGTGAACCGGCGGCGTCGGTCGGACGGTCGGGCGCGGACCGCAGGGACGTCCCTGACAGCACGGCGCCGGCAGCGGCGTAGGCGACCGGTGCCCCGGCGACCACCAGGCAGGCGACCGTCGTCGCCGTCATCCCGAGGTCGCCGGCACCGTCGGCGATCAGGAGCACGACCGGGAGCGTCGACACCGGGAGCCACCGGGATGCGGCGGACAGCGTCGCGGTCTGGTACGGCGCGGACGAGCCGAGCAGGCACATGACGGCGACGCCGGCGAGCGCGCTCGCGACCAGGGCGGTGTGCTGGCCGGCGCTGAACAGGACGACGGCCCCGATACCGAACACGACGGCCGAGGACAGGGCGGCCGCCGGCCATGCCCGGTGCCAGGTCGTTGCGGCACCGATGAGGGCGACGACGGTGAGGGAGAGGGCGTCGAGCCGGGAGGAGTCGGTGACCTGCAGGAGATGGAGGATGGCCGGGGTGAGGAAGACGGTCCCGGCGAGCAGCAGGATCACGGCGAGCGGTTGGCGTGACCAGGCCCAGGCGGTGATCATTCCCGAGCCGGCGATGCCCGCGACCAGGACCACACCCGGGCCGGGGTCGAGCCACCCCAGACCGAACACCAGCACCCAGAGGTCGGTGAACATCCCGAGGACACCGACACTGATCAACGCGGGGGCGGTCGGGCCGTCGGGACTGCGTCGGTGGACCGCGAACCCGCCGACGACCAGCAGCAGGCAGAGCACGGCGGCGCCGGAGACCGCGCTGGCCGGGCCGAGCCAACCCCGGCTGAACGCCTGGACCGCGAGGAAGACCAGTCCGATCACCGTGATGACGGCGCCGAGGACCGACACCCCGAGGGTGACCTTGTCCTTGTCCTCCAGGAACCGGGCGAGTGGGCCGGGGGTCGCAGGTACCGGAGGGGCCGGCGGGAGTGGAGCGGCCGTCGGGACAGTCGGGCGGTGGCGGGTCTCCGGGGGCACTGTGGGGGTCGTGGGGGCTGGGGGCGCCGGCGGTGCACTCGGCCAGTTCGCGGGACGCGGGGTGCCGGGTACCGTCGACGGTGGCGACGTCGGAGACGTGGCCGACGGCATCTCCAGGCGTGCCAGCAGTTCCGTGGTGAGACGGACGGTCTCGCGGTGCGCCTCCTCGGACCGGCGGAGTGACGCCTCGAGGCGCTGCCGGAGCAGGTCGGTGTCCAGCGGCTCGTCGTCGGACGGGTACATCCTGTTCATGGTCTGAAACTACCAGGCGGGGCCCGGTCCGTCGCCGGGTTTGTGCCTGGGCAGGTAGGCTGCTAGTGTTGGCGTCACTACCGCCTGTCAACGATGTCAGGCTGCAAGTGGAGTCACTCCCACCTGAGACCGCCGATCCGGCAGGGCTCGGGTCACCGGAACGGTCAACGGCAACCGCAGTGCGGGTATGTCCTGACCGTCCGAGGTGCGGTACAGAAGTATCGTCCGGGGGGACAACACTCGCAGTACGCGGTACAAGTTTCTACCACTGCTACTGAGGAGTTCTCATCAGCGCACAAGCTCGCATAAACGACCGGATTCGAGTCCCCGAGGTCCGACTGGTCGGTCCGGGTGGCGAACAGGTCGGTATCGTCCGAATCGACGATGCACGCAAGCTGGCCTATGACGCGGACCTCGACCTGGTCGAGGTTGCACCGAACGCCAAGCCGCCCGTGTGCAAGATCATGGACTTCGGCAAATTCAAGTACGAGCAGGACCAGAAGGCCCGCGAGTCACGCAAGAACCAGCAGCAGACCGTGGTCAAGGAGCAGAAGTTCCGCCCCAAGATCAGCGACAACGACTACGAGACGAAGAAGTCCAACGTGGTCCGGTTCCTGGAGAAGGGGTCCAAGGTCAAGGTCACCATCATGTTCCGCGGACGGGAGCAGTCCCGCCCGGAACTGGGTTTCCGGCTGCTCGAGCGGCTGGCGGACGATGTGCGTGAGTTCGGCGTTGTTGAGACCCGTGCAAAGCAGGACGGTCGCAATATGACGATGGTGCTGGGACCTGTCCGCAAGGGCAAGAAGTAGTTCCCCGACCTCACCGGTCGGCACCTACCCACGAAGAAGTTAAGGATCCACGATGAAGCAGAAGACCCACAAGGGCACCGCCAAGCGCATCAAGGTCACCGGTTCCGGCAAGCTGCGTCGCGAGCAGGCGAACCGTCGCCACCTCCTGGAGGGCAAGCCCTCCAAGCGCACCCGTCGCCTCAAGGGCACCGAGGACGTTGCACCGGCGGACGTCAAGCGCATCAAGCGCCTGCTGGGCAAGGCCTGAGCGCCTCCACCGTCTCGACTCGTATCCAGTAATTCCAGGGGTCACCGGGCAACCCGGAACATCCCGAGTATCAAGAAGCTAGAAGATAAGGACGTCCCACCATGGCACGTGTCAAGCGCTCAGTGAACGCGAAGAAGAAGCGCCGCGAGATCCTCAACGAGGCCTCCGGCTACCGCGGCCAGCGCTCCCGCCTGTACCGCAAGGCCAAGGAGCAGGTCCTCCACTCCAAGACCTACGCGTTCCGCGACCGTCGCGCACGCAAGGGTGAGTTCCGCAAGCTGTGGATCCAGCGTATCAACGCCGCCGCCCGCGCGAACGACATCACCTACAACCGTCTGATCCAGGGCCTGCGTCTCGCCGGCATCGAGGTCGACCGGAAGAACCTCGCCGAGATCGCCGTCTCGGACCCGCAGGCCTTCACCGCCCTGGTCGCGGCTGCCAAGGCTGCCCTCCCCGAGGACGTCAACGCACCGGCGTCCAACTAAGGACCCTGCGTCCCACCGCGCCACCGTCTCCGTGTACCCCACGGGCGGTCGGCGCGGTTTCTGCGTTTCCGGCGACGGCCGGAGCGGCACCGGGCCTGCACCGGACCTGTACCGGTTCCGGGCATGTGAAGTCGGGCAGGTGGGGTCGGGCGGACGGCCCCAGGCTAGAATCGTGGACCATGACTGAGAACCCGTCCGCACCGTCCCCCGCACGCCCCCTCGCAGCCGACTGGCGGACCTGGATGGGGGACGAGCCCTTCACCGAGCGCACCCCGCGCATCGTGAACGCGGCGAAACTGCACCGGGCCGCCGCGCGGAAGAAGGCGGGCCGTTTCCTCGCGGAAGGCTCCAACGCGGTCTCCTCGGCACTGCGGTACGGCGACGTCGTCGAGGTGTACCTCACCGAGCGGGGCCTCGACGCCGTCGGTGCAGAGTTCGACACCCTCACCGGTACCGACGACCGGGGTGTCCGCGTGCACCTGATCACCGACCGCGCGGCCGCAGCCCTGTCGGAGTCGGTCACACCCACCGGTATCTTCGCGCTGTGCCGCCACCAGCTCGTGGACCTGTCCGAGGCGTTGGTCGGGGACCTCGTCGCCGTCCCCGTCGAGACCGCCGAGCCAGGTAACGCCGGCGCCCTCGTCCGGGTCGCTGACGCCACGGGCGCCGGTTCGGTCATCTTCGCCGGTTCCACGGTCGACCCCCAGGGGGGTAAGGCGGTCCGCGCGTCGGCGGGTTCGCTGTTCCACCTCCCCGTCGCCCGGCACACCGGTGTCGCGGAGGTCATCGACCTGCTCCACGAGCGTGGATACACCGTCCTGGCCACCTCGGGCGACGGTGACATCTCCCTGGACACCGCGGCTGTGTCGCAGGACGGTGAACCCGCACTGCTGGGGCAGCGGATCGCCTGGCTCTTCGGGAACGAGGCCCACGGTCTGGGGGACTGGCAGGACCTCGCCGACGTCCGGGTGTCCATCCCGATGCGTGGTGCGGCGGAGAGCCTCAACCTCGTCACCGCCGCGGCGATCTGTCTCTACGAGACCGCGCGGGTCGCCAGAGGCGCCTGAGAACGGTCCGGGAGGACGTGTCCCCGACCTCCCGGCGTTCCGGTGACCTTGGTATCATCTTGAGTCGACTCCAAAAGGGGATCGACCGGGACAAGATTGAGTGCGAGGTGCGCTAGGTGGCTGACGACATCGACATGAGTGAGGCGGGACTCGAGGCCGCGGCGGAGGCCGCCGTGACGGCGTTCGCCGGGGCCGCGGACCTGGATGCCCTGGCGGACCTACGCCGTGCCCACCTCGGTGACGACGCCCCTGTACCGGCGGCACGCCGTAACCTCGGCTCGCTACCCAAGGATCAGCGCAAGGACGCCGGCCGACTGGTCAACCAGGCGCGGGGCCGCATCGAGAAGGCGTTCGCCACGGCGAAGGCGGCTCTCGAGGAGAAGCGCAACGCCGAGGTCCTGGCGTCGGAGCGCATCGACGTCACCCTGCCGACCGCACGTGGTCAGCGCGGTGCCCAGCACCCGATCACGATCCTGTCGGAGCAGATCGCCGACATCTTCGTCGGCATGGGCTGGGAGATCGCGGAAGGCCCCGAGGTCGAGGCGGAGTACTTCAACTTCGACGCCCTCAACTTCCTGCCGGACCATCCCGCGCGGACGTTGCAGGACACCTTCCACATCGGACCGGACGGCTCCGGCCAGGTGCTGCGCACCCACACCTCCCCGGTGCAGGTCCGCACCCTGCTGGACCGGGACGTGCCGGTCTACATCGCCTGCCCGGGGCGCGTGTTCCGCACCGATGAACTGGACGCGACCCACACCCCGGTCTTCCACCAGGTCGAGGGTCTGGCGGTGGACAAGGGCCTGACGATGGCACACCTGAAGGGCACCCTGGACCACCTGGCCCGGACCCTGTTCGGCGAGGACGCGGTCACCAGGATCCGCCCGAACTTCTTCCCCTTCACCGAGCCCTCGGCCGAGGTGGACGTCTGGTTCCCCGACAAGAAGGGAGGGGCCGGCTGGATCGAGTGGGGTGGTTGCGGCATGGTCAACCCCAACGTGCTGACGGCCGTCGGTGTCGACCCGGAGGTCTACTCGGGCTTCGCCTTCGGCATGGGAATCGAGCGGACGCTGCAGTTCCGCAACGGGCTGCCCGACATGCGCGACATGGTGGAGGGCGACGTCCGATTCACCGAGCCCTTCGGCATCCGCGGCTGAGCCCGCGCCACCACTGGAACAACCCCTGTAGAACCTAGAGGAACCGAGCACCCGTCAATGCTGATCTCACAGTCCTGGCTCACCCGCCTTCTGAAGACCTCCACCGCACCGTTCACCGTCCCGGCAGAGGAGCTGGACGCCGGCTTCGTACGCGTCGGGTTCGAGACGGAGGGGTACGAGCAGATCGAGCCCACCACCGGGCCCCTGGTGTTCGGCCGCGTCGAGCACATCGAGGAGCTCGAGGGTTTCAAGAAGCCCATCCGCTACTGCGACGTCAACGTCGGCGACGCGAACGGCACCGGCGAGCTGCAGCACATCATCTGCGGTGCGCGGAACTTCCGTGAGGGCGATGTCGTCATAGTCTCGTTGCCGGGCGCGGTGCTGCCCGGTGGCTTCGAGATCAGTGCGCGTGAGACCTACGGGCGGACGTCCGAGGGGATGATGTGCTCGGCCGCCGAACTCGGGCTGGCGTCGGTGCAGACCGCCGGGATCATCGCCCTGCGCGGCGCCGAGGCGGAGGACCCCCGGGTCGTGGTCGGGGAGGACGCGAGGGACTTCCTCGGCCTCGACGACACCGTCTTCGACGTCAACATCACCCCGGACCGCGGGTACGCGCTCTCCGCCCGGGGACTGGCCCGTGAACTCGCCAGCTCCTTCTCGCTGACGTTCCGTGACCCCGCCGACGACCCGGCCGCCGCCGCACTGCCGACCGACCTGCTGGCCGGGCTGCCCCACGGCACCGACCGTGGCGACCTGCCGCGGATCACCGTGGACGGTGACACGAAGTGCTCCCGTTTCGGGATCCGTAAGGTCACCGGGATCTCCGCCGACGCCGAATCCCCGTACTGGCTCCAGCGTGAGCTGCTGCTGTGCGGCCAGCGCCCGGTCAACGCCCCGACGGACGTGACGAACTACATCATGCTGCTGCTCGGCCAGCCGATGCACGCGTTCGACGCCGACCGGATCTCCGGCGACCTGCACGTCCACCGCGCCGCCGAGGGGCGGACGGTCACCACCCTCGACGGGGTCGAACGGACCCTGTCCGGTGAGGACGTCGTCATCTCCGACGACAACGGCATCCAGTCGATGGCCGGCGTCATGGGGGGCTCCACCTCGGAGATCTCCGCGTCGACGACGAGCGTGTACTTCGAGGCCGCGCACTTCGACCAGATCACGGTCGCCCGGACGTCGCGCCGGCACCGTCTGTCCTCCGAGTCGTCCCGCCGTTTCGAGCGGGGGACGGACCCGGCGGTCATCGAGGCGGCCCTGGACTTCGCGGTCGCACTGCTGACCCGTATCGCCGGCGGCCAGGTCGCCGAGGGGGTGAGCCTGGTCGGGGAGGTGCCGGAGATGCCGGTCATCGACATGCACACCTCGCGTCCCGGCAAGACCGCCGGCATGATCTACCCGTCCGGGACGACCGTGTCGCGGCTGACGGAGGTCGGTTGTTCGGTGCGTGAGACCGGCGAGCGCGACACCAACGGCGCCAAGGCGATCGAGGTCACCCCGCCGACGTGGCGGCCCGACCTGACCATGCCGGCAGACCTCGTCGAGGAGGTCCTGCGGCTCGAGGGCCTGGACAAGATCCCGTCCATCGTGCCGACCGCCCCGGCCGGCCGTGGTCTGTCCCCCCGGCAGCGCATGCGCCGTGCGGTCGGCCACGCCCTGGCCTGGAACGGTTTCGTGGAGGTGCTGCCCAGCCCCTTCGTCCCGAACGACGTCTTCGACGTGTGGGGGCTGGACGCCGACGACCCGCGTCGCAACGCGGTCCGCGTCGTCAACCCGCTGGAGAGTGACGTCGCGACGCTCGGCACCAGCCTGCTGCCGTCGATGATCGACTCCCTGCGCCGCAACATCGCCCGCGGCCAGCACGACGTCGCACTCTACGGGGTCGAGCAGGTCACCCTGCCCACGGCGGAGTCGGGGACCTCGCCGATGCCGTCCACCGCGGCCCGTCCGTCGGACGACGAGGTGGCCGGGCTGCTGTCCTCGCTGCCGGTGCAGCCCCTGAACGTCGCGGTCATCGCGGCCGGTCACCGGGAACTCCAGGGCACCTGGGGCGGCGCGGTGGCGTTCGAGGCCGCCGACGTCTTCGACGCCGCGCGTACCGTCGCCCGCGCCGCAGGCGTCGAGATCACGCTGCGTAACGCCGAGTACCTGCCGTGGCACCCGGGGCGCTGCGCGGAGATCCTCGTCGACGGCGCCGTCGTCGGACATGCCGGTGAGCTGCACCCGCAGGTCTGCGAGCGGGCCGACCTGCCGAAGCGCACCGTGGCGCTGGAGATGAACCTCGACGCGCTGCCGCTGGAGGAGTCGTTCCCGCGGCCCGTGATCTCGCCGTTCCCCGCGGTCAACCAGGACGTGGCGGTCGTCGTCGACGAGACCACCCCGGCGGCCGAGGTCGAGCAGGCGCTGGCGGACGGTGCCGGCGAACTGCTGGAACACATCCGGCTGTTCGACGTCTACCACTCCGAGGCGTTGGGGGAGGGCCGGCGCTCGCTGACCTTCAGCCTGCGGTTCCGCGCCCCGGACCGCACCCTCACCGAGGACGAGGCCACCGTGGCGCGTGAGGCGGCCGTGGCCGTCGCCGCGGAACGTGTGGATGCGACGTTGCGGAGCTAGCCGCCCCGGGGTCCCGGCGGCGGGGGGGCGGGACCCGGCACTGTATGTATAAAAACCGGAATGATGCATAACTTGCGTCATTCGCCGTCCCGGTGCATACTTGCACCATGATTTCCATCGCAGTCGCAGGCGCCAGCGGGTACGCCGGCGGAGAAGCGCTCCGCCTCCTCCTGAACCACCCCGGCCACGGCCGGGACTTCGAGATCGGCGCGCTCACCGGCGCGTCCAACGCCGGTCAGCGGTTCGGCAGCCTCGTCCCCGGTCTGCCGCAGCTGGCCGACCGTGTGGTCCGGGAGACTACCGAAGAGGTCCTCGCCGGCCATGACGTGGCGATCCTCGCGTTGCCGCACGGGGTGTCGTCCTCACTGGACCTCGGTGACACCGTGGTCCTGGACTGCGGCGCCGACCGTCGGCTCACCTCGGAAAGCGACTGGGACGCCTACTACGGCGGCACCTACCCCGGGAGCTGGCCCTACGGCATCCCCGAGCTGCCCGGGAACCGTCCCACGATCGCCGCGGCCACCGGGGTGGCCGTACCCGGCTGCTTCCCGACCGGAGCCACCCTCGCGATGCTGCCCGGGATGGCCGCGGGCCTGATCAGCCGGGACGTCTCCGTTGTCTCCGTCACCGGGGTCACCGGTGCGGGGAAGAAGCCCGCGGTGGGCCTGCTCGGTGGGGAGACCATGGGGAACCTCCGTGCCTACAAGGTCGGCAGCCACCGGCACACCCCGGAGATCGCGCAGAACATCCGGCGGGTCGCACCGGACGGCGCCGACACGCGGGTGACCTTCACCCCGGTCCTCGCCCCGCTCGGCCGGGGGATCCTGACGACCGTGACCGCCCGGGCGACCGGGGACGCGGACGCGCTGCGGGACGCCTACGAACGCTTCTGCGCCGACGAGCCCTTCCTGCACCTGCTCCCGGAGGGTGAGCAACCGGAGGTCAAGAGCGTGGCCGGTACCAACATGGCGCATATCCAGGTCACCGTGACCGACGGCATGGTCGTGGCCACCAGCGCGATCGACAACCTGACCAAGGGCACTGCCGGCGCGGCCGTGCAGTGCCTCAACCTGATCCAGGGCTGGGACGAGACCGCAGGTCTCCCGATGGCCGGACTCTGACAAGAACGAGGACCACACCACCATGAGCCAAGAACTTGACCCGACCACGTCCGCCGGGGCGACGGGCGTGACCGCGGCGACGGGCTTCCGCGCCGCGGCGACCACCGCCGGAATCAAGCCGTCCGGGAAGTCGGACATGGCGCTCGTCGTCAACGACGGCCCCGAGTACACCGCCGCAGCCGTCTTCACCCGCAACCGCGTCGTCGCGTCCCCGGTGAAGCTCACCCGCGCCCACAACGACGGCACCTTCCGGGCCGTGGTCCTCAACGCCGGCAACGCCAACGCCTGCAACGGCGAACAGGGCGACCGCGACGCCGCGGCCACCGCGGAGGCCGTCGCGGACCGGCTGGGCGTGGACGCCACGGACGTCGCCGTGTGCTCCACCGGACTCATCGGTGACACCCTCCCGATGGACAAGGTGTTCAACGGTGTCGACACGCTGACCACGGACATCCGGGCAGACGCCGCGACCTCCCCGGAGTCGGCCACCGCCGCCGCCGAGGCCATCATGACCACCGACCTGGTCAGCAAGCAGGCCGTCTTCCACGGCGACGGGTGGACCCTGGGCGGAATGGGCAAGGGCGTGGGCATGATGGCCCCGTCCCTGGCCACGATGCTCATCGTCCTGACCACCGACGCACACGTCGAGGACCCGGCACCGGCGCTCAAGGCGTCCACCGAGGTGACCTTCGACTGCGTCGACATCGACGGGTCGACCTCCACCAACGACACGGTGATCCTCATGGCCAACGGGGCCTCCGGGGTGACGCCGTCCGACGAGGAGTTCCGTACCGCCGTCCACGCCGTGTGCCTCGACCTCGCAAAGCAGCTGCAGGCGGATGCCGAAGGTGTGACGAAGCGGGTCTCGATCACCGTCACCGGCACGGACTCCGACGCCGACGCGAAGGTCGCCGCCCGCGTCCTCGGACGTGACAGCCTGTTCAAGTGCGCGATGTTCGGTTCGGACCCGAACTGGGGCCGTACGCTCGCTGCGGTGGGGATGGCCCCGGTGGCGATGGACCCCGACCGTATCTCCGTCAGCTTCAACGGCCAGCCTGTCTGCGTCAACGCCACCGGCGCCCCCGGGGCCCGTGACGTCGACCTCTCCGGAACCGACATCGACGTGCTCGTCGACCTCGGGACCGGGGGAGAGGGCAAGGCCACGGTCTGGACGACAGACCTGTCCCACGACTACGTCCACATCAACTCCGCCTACAGCTCATAGAGGAGCAGTCATGACCGAGCCCGACCCCGAGAAGGTCGTCTACCGCGCCGCCACCGACCTGGACCCGGCGACCCGGGCGAACGTCCTCGCCGAGGCGCTGCCGTGGTTGCTGCACTACCGCGACAAGATCGTGGTCGTGAAGTACGGCGGCAACGCCATGGTCGACGAGGACCTCAAGGCCGCGTTCGCCGCCGACATGGCGTTCCTGCGGACCGTGGGTGCCCACCCGATCGTCGTCCACGGCGGCGGTCCCCAGATCACCGAGATGCTGGAGAAGGTCAACCTGCCCGGCGAGTTCGTCGGCGGTTTCCGGGTCACCACCCCCGAGACCATGGAGTACGTCCGCATGGTCCTGTTCGGCAAGGTCGGACGGGAACTGGTGAACCTGATCAACCAGCACGGCCCCTTCGCCGTCGGGACGTCCGGGGAGGACGCCGGGCTGTTCACCGCCGTGCGTCGGACCGCGACCGTCGACGGGGTCGAGGTCGACCTCGGGCGCGTCGGGGACATCTCCCAGGTCGACGCCAGCGTCCTGATGGACCTGGTCGACGCCGGCAGGATCCCCGTGGTGGCACCGTTCGCACCGGACGAGGACGGCAACGTCTACAACATCAACGCCGACACCGCCGCCGGCGCCCTGGCGTCGGCGGTGGGTGCGGAACGTCTGGTGGTGCTCACCAACGTGGAGGGCCTCTACACGGACTGGCCGGACAAGAGCTCCCTGGTGTCGCGGATCGCCCCGGACGAACTGGAGAAGATCCTGCCCGACCTCGACGCCGGGATGATCCCGAAGATGGAGGCCTGCCTGAGCGCCGTGCGTACCGGGGTGTCCGCCGCCCATGTCATCGACGGGCGCGAACGGCACTCCGTGATCCTCGAGCTCATGACCCAGGGCGGCATCGGGACGATGATCGCCCGCGACGACTGGGAGTCACCCCATGCCTGACATCACCTGGAAGCAGCGGTGGGACACCACCCTCATGCCGACCTACGGGACGCCCGCGGTGGAGCTGGTCTCCGGGGCCGGGGCGCGCGTCGTCGACGCCGACGGACGCGAGTACATCGATCTCCTGGCCGGCATCGCCGTCAACTCGCTGGGACATGCGCACCCGGCCCTGGTCGAGGCGGTCTCCCGCCAGGTGGCGACCCTCGGCCACACCTCGAACATCCACGCGCACCCCCGGGTCATCGAGCTGGCGGAGAAGCTGCAGGAGCTCACTGGACCGGATGCGCGGGTGTTCTTCTCCAACTCCGGCGCCGAGGCCAACGAGGCCGCGTTCAAGATCACACGCTTGACCGGAAGGAACCGTCTGCTGGCCGCGGAGCACGGTTTCCACGGCCGTACCATGGGGTCGCTGGCGCTGACGGGGCAACCCGATAAACGGGCGCCGTTCGAGCCGCTCCCGGGCGGCGTGGAGTTCTACCCCTACGGCGACATCGACGCCCTCCGCGCGCTCGTGGAGCAGGACGGCCGCGCCGAGGACACCGCCGCCGTCTTCCTCGAGTCGATCCAGGGGGAGACCGGCGTGGTCCCCGCACCCGAGGGCTTCCTCACCGAGGTCCGCGCGCTGTGCGACGAGTACGGGATCCTCATGGTCGTCGACGAGGTCCAGGCCGGCATCGGCCGGACCGGCCGGTGGTTCGGCTACCAGGTGGAGGACGTGGTGCCGGACGTCGTCACCCTGGCCAAGGGACTCGGCGGTGGCCTCCCCATCGGCGCCTGCGTGGCCGTGACACCGGCCGCCCAGCTGATGGCCAAGGGACACCACGGGTCGACCTTCGGCGGTAACCCGGTCGCCTGCGCCGCCGGGTGCGCCGTCATCGACACGATCCGCGCGGAGGACCTGCGCGGACACGTCCTCGACATGGAACGGATCATCCGGGCCGCCCTCGAACCGCTGGACGCGGTCACCGGCGTCCGGGGCAGGGGCCTGATGCTCGGCGTGGTGCTCGACGGGCCGCGCCCCGGCCTGGCCGACGCCGCGCTGGCCGCCGGTCTGCTGGTCAACCAACCGGCGCCCGACGTACTGCGGCTCGTTCCGCCGCTCACCGTCACGGAGACCGACATCCGTGAATCACTCGCCACGATCAAGGAGCTGCTGTCATGACCCGTCACTTCCTCGCCGACGACTCCGTCTCCGTCGCCGAACAGGCCGAGATCCTCGACCTGGGCATGGAGATGGTCAAGGACCCCTACCGGACCAGCCTGCGGAACAAGTCCGTCGCGGTCCTGTTCGACAAGACCTCCACCCGGACGCGGTTCTCCTTCGACGTCGGTATCCATCAGCTCGGCGGACACCCCGTCGTCGTCGACTCCGGGAAGTCCCAGATGGGCAAGAAGGAGTCGTACCAGGACACCGGTGCCGTGCTCTCCCGGTTCGTCGACGCCGTCGTGTGGCGCACCGGGGCCCACCAGAACCTCCACGACATGGCCGAGACCGCCACGGTACCGGTCGTCAACGCGCTGTGCGATGACTTCCACCCCTGCCAGATTCTGGCGGACCTGCTGACCATCCGGCAGCACAAGGGGGACCTCAAGGGCCTCCGCGCCGTGTACCTTGGGGACGGGGCCAACAACATGGCGAACTCGTACATGCTCGGCTTCGCGACCGCCGGGGTGGACATCACGATCGCCGCGCCGAAGGGTTTCCAGCCCGAACAGCGGTTCATCGACCGGGCGCAGGCCCGGGCCGACGAGACCGGCGCGACACTGACCGTCACCGGGACCCCCGACGTGACCGGTGCGGACGTCGTCATCACCGACACCTGGGTGTCGATGGGCATGGACGCCGACCGGGACACCGACGCACTGGTGCCGTTCCAGGTGACCGAGGAACTTATGGCGACGGCGGACAAGGACGCGGTCTTCATGCACTGCCTCCCGGCGTACCGCGGCTACGAGGTGACCGCCGGTGTCATCGACGGACCCCAGTCGGTCGTGTTCGACGAGGCGGAGAACCGGCTCCACGCACAGAAGGCGCTGCTGGAATGGCTGCTGAGCTGAACCCCCAGACGCCGTTGACCCGGTCGGCACGACAGGGGTTGATCTCCCGGCTCGTCGACACCCGGCGGGTGGCGAGCCAACGCCACCTCCAGGACCTCCTCGCCGCCGAAGGCGTGGAGATCACCCAGGCGACGTTGTCCAGGGACCTCGTCGACCTCGGGGCGCGCAAGGTCCGGGCCGACGGCCGGTCCTTCTACAGCCTCAGCGAGACCGACACCGACCTGTCCGCGGACGGGCCCGCGCGGCTCCGCAGGATCCTCGTCGAACTCCTCGTCGCCACCGACCACTCCGGGAACACCGCGGTCCTGCGGACCCCGCCCGGGGCGGCGCAGTACCTGGCCAGTGTCATCGACCGCTCCGACCTGCCCGAGGTGGTGGCGACCATCGCCGGGGACGACACCGTGTTCGTCCTCGCCAGGGACCCGGTCGACGGCCGTGCCCTCGCCGAGCACCTGCACGAGATCTCGGTGTCGCCGGCACCGTCCGTGCACGGTGGGTCACACCCACCAGATACACTCAGCTGAGAAGCTGGGACTTCCATCCGCGTAACCCCCACACAACCCGAAAGGACTGACGAACACCATGACCGACCGCGTCGTACTCGCCTACTCCGGAGGCCTCGACACCACCGTCGCCATCCCGTACCTCAAGCAGATGACCGGAGGCGACGTCGTCGCGGTCTCCATCGACCTCGGGCAGGGCGGTGAGGACATGGAGTCCGTCCGTCAGCGCGCCCTGGGCGCCGGCGCCGTCGAGTCGATCATCGTCGACGCCCGCGACGAGTTCGCCGAGGAGTACTGCCTGCCGACCATCAAGGCGAACGCGCTGTACATGAAGCAGTACCCGATGGTCTCGGCGATCTCCCGCCCGCTCATCGTCAAGCACCTGGTCGAGGCCGCCCAGGAGCACGGCGGCACCCACGTCGCCCACGGCTGCACCGGCAAGGGGAACGACCAGGTGCGCTTCGAGGTCGGTTTCATGGACACCGACCCCTCCCTGAAGATCATCGCCCCGGCCCGTGACTTCGCGTGGACCCGTGACAAGGCGATCGCCTTCGCCGAGGAGAACGACGTCCCGATCGAGCAGTCGGCGTCGTCGCCGTTCTCGATCGACCAGAACGTGTGGGGCCGCGCGGTGGAGACCGGCTTCCTCGAGGACCTGTGGAACCCGCCGACGAAGGACCTCTACGCCTACACCGAGGAGCCGTCGCTCGGTCAGGCCCCGGACGAGGTGATCATCTCCTTCAAGTCGGGCAAGCCCGTCGCCATCGACGGCCGTGAGGTGACCGTGCTCCAGGCCATCGAGGAGCTCAACCGCCGGGCGGGTGCCCAGGGCGTCGGACGCCTGGACATGGTCGAGGACCGCCTGATCGGCATCAAGTCGCGTGAGGTCTACGAGGCCCCCGGCGCCCTGACGCTGATCCGCGCCCACGAGGCCCTCGAGGACGTGACCGTCGAACGCGAGCTGGCGCGCTACAAGCGCGGGATCGACGCGGAATGGTCCAACCAGGTGTACGACGGCCTGTGGTTCTCCCCGTTGAAGCGTTCCCTGGACGCCTTCATCGAGTCCACCCAGGAGCACGTCACCGGCGATATCCGTCTGGTCCTGCACAACGGGTCGATCGTGGTCAACGGCCGTCGTTCCGACGTGTCGCTCTACGACTTCAACCTGGCGACCTACGACACCGGCGACACCTTCGACCAGACGATGTCCAAGGGCTTCGTGGAGCTCCACGGACTGTCGTCGAAGATCGCCAACAAGCGCGACCGCGGCGGAAAGTAGACCCGCATGACCACCGACAATCCTGCAGGGAACTCCGTCGAACAGCACGGCACCAACGAGGGTGCGCTGTGGGGCGGGCGTTTCGCCGGCGGCCCGTCCGAGGCCATGGCTGCGCTGAGCAAGTCGACCCACTTCGACTGGGTGCTCGCACCCTACGACGTGCTGGCCTCGAAGGCCCACGCCAAGGTGCTGCACCGCGCGGGGCTGCTCTCCGAGGACGACCTGGCGACGATGCTCGACGGACTGACCCGCCTCGGTGCGGACGTCGAGTCCGGCGCCTTCGTCCCGGACCCCGGTGACGAGGACGTCCACGGCGCGATGGAACGCGGGCTGATCGACCGCGTCGGCCCGGAGGTCGGCGGACGTCTGCGCGCCGGCCGGTCGCGCAACGACCAGGTCGCCACACTGTTCCGGATGTGGGTCCGCGACGCCGTCCGTGAGACCACCGACGGGGTGCTCGACGTCGTCGACGCCCTGGTCGCGCAGTCGAAGGCGCACCCGGACGTGGTCATGCCGGGCAAGACCCACTTCCAGGCCGCCCAGCCGGTGCTGCTGGGTCACCAGCTGCTGGCGCACGCCCAGCCGCTGCTGCGGGACGTCGCCCGGTTCCGCGACCTCGACAAGCGGTTGGCCGTGTCCCCGTACGGGTCCGGGGCGCTGGCCGGGTCGTCGCTGGCGTTGGACCCGGAGGCGATCGCCGAGGAACTCGGCTTCGACTCCGCCGGGGACAACTCGATCGACGCGACGAGTTCGCGCGACTTCGCCTCCGAGGCGTCCTTCGTCCTGGCGCAGGTCGCTGTGGACCTGTCCCGCCTGGCCGAGGAGATCATCGCCTGGTCGACGCCGGAGTTCGGCTACGTCACCCTCGCTGACGAATGGTCCACCGGGTCGTCGATCATGCCGCAGAAGAAGAACCCGGATGTCGCGGAGCTGATGCGCGGCAAGACCGGGCGACTGATCGGCAACCACACCGGTCTGCTGGCGACGCTGAAAGCCCTCCCGCTGGCCTACAACCGGGACCTGCAGGAGGACAAGGAGCCGATCGTCGACTCCGTCGTCCAGCTGCGCCTGCTGCTCCCGGCCATGGCGGGGCTGGTCGGTACGCTGACGTTCCACCCGGAGCGTCTGCGCGAGCTCGCGCCGGCCGGTTTCACACTGGCCACCGACCTTGCGGAGTGGATGGTCCGCCAGGGCGTCCCGTTCCGCGACGCCCACGAGGCGTCCGGGCAGTGCGTCCGGATCGCCGAGAACAGGGGAGTGGACCTGGTGTCGCTCACCGACGGGGAGCTGGCCGGGGTGCACCCGGCGCTGACCGTCGACGTGCGTGAGGTGCTGACCGTCGACGGTGCGGTCGCGTCCCGCTCGACGCGCGGAGGTACCGCCGGCGACCGCGTGGCCGAACAGCTCGGCCGCGTGGTGGCCGCCGTCGAGGACGCCCGGAGCTGGGCTGCCGCGACGGTCCGGTGACACGGGGGCCCCACCAGGGGCCCTGTGCACGCCGTCGCCGCGCGATGGCGATAGACTGAGGGGCATGATCGATCCCCGACTTCTCGAGATCCTCGTCTGCCCCCGGGACAAGCAGCCCCTGGAGGTCCACGGGGAGTATCTGGTCAATCCGCGCCTGGGCATCGCCTATACGGTGCAGGACGGTATCCCCGTCCTGCTCTCCGACGAAGCCGTCAGCTGGCCGCTGACCACGAACTGACCCCTCGAGAAGTACAGAAGGACCCCTGGCATGACCGACATGACCACCCAGAGCAATATCCTCGATGAACTGCAGTGGCGCGGACTGATCGCACAGTCCACCGACCTGGAGGCGCTGCGCGAGGAACTGGACACCCCGACGACGGCGTACGTCGGGTTCGACCCCACCGGCCCCTCCCTGCACGCGGGGCACCTGGTTCCCCTCCTGATGCTCGCCAGGCTGCAACGTGCGGGGCACACCCCGATCGTCATGGCCGGTGGCGCCACCGGCATGATCGGTGACCCCCGTGACGTGGGGGAGCGCACGATGCTCACGGCCGAGCAGGTCGCGTCGAATGTCGAACGCATCACGAGGCAGCTCGCCCGGTTCGTCTCCTTCGACGGGGACAACGCCGCCATCCCCGCGAACAACATCGACTGGATCGCGGAGATGACCGCGATCGACTTCCTGCGTGACGTGGGCAAGAACTTCGGCCTGAACACCATGCTCGCCCGCGACACGGTGAAGCGTCGCCTGGAGACCGACGGGATGTCCTACACGGAGTTCTCGTACATGCTGCTGCAGGCGAACGACTTCGTCCAGCTGCGGCGCACCTACAACTGCCGGCTGCAGATCGGCGGCTCCGACCAGTGGGGGAACATCGTCTCCGGTGTCGACCTGAACCGCCGTGTCGACGGCGAGACGGTCCACGGATTCACGGTGCCGCTGGTCACCGACTCGGAGGGGCGTAAATTCGGCAAGTCCACCGGTGGCGGCAAGCTCTGGCTGGACCCGGAGATGACGAGCCCCTACAGCTGGTACCAGTACTTCCTCAACGCCGCCGACGCGGATGTCATCCGTTACCTGCGGTGGTTCACGTTCCTCGGCAAGGAGGAGCTCGACCGCCTGGCTGTGGAAGTCGAGGAGCGGCCGTTCAAGAGGGAGGCCCAGCGGGTCCTCGCCCGCGAGATGACCGAGCTGGTCCACGGCGCCGACGCCGTGGCGAAGGTGGAGAAGGCGGCCGAGGCCCTCTTCGGTAAGGCGGAGTTGGCGGACCTGGACGCGCAGACCCTGACCGGTGCCCTGTCCGAGACCGACTGTGCGGAGGTGGCCCCGGGGACCGGTGTCGTCGACATGTTCGTCGAGGCCGGGCTGGAGAAGTCCAAGGGTGCCGCACGTCGGACGATCGGGGAGGGCGGTGCGTACGTGAACAACGTCCGGGTGACCGACCCAGAGTGGGACCCGGGCCGGGAAGACCTGCTCGCCGGCGACTGGCTGGTTCTGCGTAAGGGCAAGAAGCGGTTCGCCGGCATCACGCTGGTCGACGGGGCATAGCGTCACGGCTCCGACATGAACGGCGGTGGGGCTACCTGGAGACAGGTGGCCCCACCGCCGTTCCGTCGTTACGGGGGAATGGGGAAGACAGTGGGCGTGACCTGGTGTTTTGCGTGTCGGGTGGGTGCTGTGTAGATTAATCCTGGTCAGCGAGACGCCGGGACAGTGTCCGGGTGGTGCTGGTGCAGGGTGCAGGTTGTCGTCGGGTGTTTACCGGCGGGTTGCTTGTTGGCAATGTG
>NZ_JALIEA010000013.1 GCF_022869005.1 Corynebacterium kalidii
TTCGCCAACTACATCATGCCGCTGCAGATCGGTGCACCGGACGTGGCCTTCCCCCGGCTGAACGCCTTCGGCTTCTGGCTGACCACCTGGGGCGGCATCATCATGCTCACCGGCTTCCTCACCCCCGGTGGCGCGGCGGACTTCGGCTGGACGATGTACATGCCGCTGGCGGACGCCATCCACTCGCCCGGTGTGGGCTCGCAGTTGTGGATCGTCGGTGTCGGTGTCGGCGGCGTCGGCAGCATCCTCGCCGGCGTCAACATGATCACCACGATCCTGTGCCTGCGTGCGCCCGGTATGACGATGTTCCGCATGCCGGTGTTCACCTGGAACATCCTGGTGATGTCCCTGCTGGTGCTGCTGATCTTCCCGCTGCTGACCGCGGCCGCACTCGGTGTGCTCTACGACCGCCTGCTCGGCGGCCATATCTACGACCCGGCCAACGGTGGCGCGATCCTGTGGCAGCACCTGTTCTGGTTCTTCGGCCACCCCGAGGTCTACGTCCTGGCCCTGCCGTTCTTCGGCATCGTCTCCGAGATCTTCCCGGTGTTCTCCCGTAAGCCGATGTTCGGTTACGTCGGCCTGGTGTTCGCCACGCTGTCGATCGCGGCGCTGTCGCTGGCGGTGTGGGCGCACCACATGTTCGTCACCGGTGCGGTGCTGCTGCCGTTCTTCAGCTTCATGACCTTCCTGATCGCCGTGCCGACCGGCATGAAGTTCTTCAACTGGCTGGGCACGATGTGGAAGGGCCGGATCACCTTCGACACGCCGATGATCTTCGCGATCGGCTTCTTCGTCACTTTCCTGTTCGGTGGTCTGACCGGTGTGATGCTGGCCTCGCCGGCACTGGACTTCCAGCTCTCGGACTCCTACTTCGTGGTGGCGCACTTCCACTACACCCTGTACGGCACGGTGGCGTTCGCGACCTTCGCCGGCGTGTACTTCTGGTTCCCGAAGATGACCGGCCGGATGCTGGACGAGAAGCTGGGCAAGATCCACTTCTGGCTGACCTTCATCGGCTTCCACGCCACGTTCCTGGTGCAGCACTGGCTGGGCAACATGGGTATGCCGCGTCGCTACGCCGACTACCTGGATTCGGACGGGTTCACGGTGCTGAACCAGGTGTCCACCATCGGTGCCCTGATCCTGGGTGTCTCGGTGCTGCCGTTCGTGTGGAACGTGTTCAAGTCCTGGCGTTACGGTGAGGTCGTCACCGTGGACGACCCGTGGGGGTACGGCAACTCGTTGGAGTGGGCCACGTCCTGCCCGCCGCCGCGGCACAACTTCACCTCGATGCCGAAGATCCGTTCGGAGCGTCCGGCGTTCGAGCTGCACTATCCGCACATGGTGAAGACCGTTCGCGGAGAGGCGCACGTGGGACGCCACTTCTGAGATCCCGGCGTCCTGCCCCGTCCGTTCCCCCTGACCGCCCCGTCCGGCTTCGGCCGGCGGGGCGGTACGGGTGTCTCCGGTGTCTCCGGTGTTTCCGGCCCCTACGGCTGCGCGGTGACCTGGTCGGACAACCAGTCCGACACCCGGGTCCAGTACCCGGAGTTCCTGGTCCGGAAGAACCCCATGTGCCCGAGCGAGTCCCCGGCCCGTGGGGTGACGTCGACCTCGTCGATGTCGGCCGAGCGCATCCGGCGGGTCAGCACGGTGGTCGCTTCACGGGTCGCCCAGAGGTCGTCGGTGAAGCACACCGACTGGACCGGCATGTCCGCGGCGGCGTACCGGGCCCCGAAGTCGAAGCCGGGGTCGTCGAAGAAGTAGTTCTCCTTCCTGCTCCAGCCCGCCCACTGCGTCAGGGCACCGACCGGGATAGGTTTGCCCATGCCGAGCCGCGCGACCGGCACCCTCCCCGTGATCCGCGCTGTCAACGGGATGATGATGTTGAAGAAGGCCCACACCCTCGCCTTCTCCTTCACCTCCGGGATGAGGGCGGTGACGCCGGCGTGACTGGCGACCATGGCCAGCGCGTCGACCGGGGACTGCTGTTGGACCGCGATCTGCCCGTGCGCGCCGACACTGTGGCCCACGGCCAGGAGGCCGAGGTCGGGCCACCGCTCCCTGGCGAACGCGTTCGCGGCGGGGATGTCCTCGAACATCCAGGTGGACATGGCGATGTCCCGGCGGCGGTCGTCGCCGGGTGCCGCGGTGTCCCCGCATCCGGAGTAGTCGTAGATCAGTACCGAGAACCCCTGGTCGGCGAGGTGTCCGGCGAAAGCCCGGTAGAGCCCCTGGGACACCGCCGTCGCGGGGTGGACGACGACAGCGGCCCGTGCTCCCGGGGTGTCGATGATCCCCGCCGTCAGGGCGCGCCCGTGGGACGTGGGGATCTCGACCGTCTCGAAAGTATGTGTCATGCAACACACTCTAGTGGTGGGAGGCGCTCATGTGTCTCTATCTGCATAAGCACACTCCCGGTGGCGCGGCCCTGTTCCCGCGCTCTGGAGGGTGTCAGCGGATGAGTGCGAGGATCTGCGTGATCCAGCCCTTCTCGATGAGGAAGAGGACGGTCTTCAGCGCGGCCGGGTTATCCGCCAGGAAGGAGAACACCGCGATGATGTCGCTGACGCTCACCCCGGCGCCCTGCAGTGCCATGAAGATGGTGACGATGTCGCCCACACTCACGCCGGCCTGGAGCAGCGCGGTGACCACGGTGACGGCGGCGCCGATCTCGCCGCCGTTGATCTCACCGAGGCTGCCGACGGCGTCGAAGGGGCCGGCCTTCTCGCCGTTGAGGCTGCTGACCAGGTCGGCGGGCAGCGAGGAGGTTGCGGAGGCGCCGGCGTCGCCCGTGGAGTCGGCGACGGCCGTGGGTGCGAAGACGAGGGCGGGGGTGACGACGACGGCGGCGATACCGGCCTTGATGCGGCGGGAGACGGGTGGGAGGTTCATGGCACATGCTTTCTGCTCGTGAAATGTCTGGCCTAGAACCATAGCAGTGCAGCGCACGGGGCGCCCACGGAGTGGAGCGCGACCCGTGCCGACCCGCGCTGGCAGAGGTGCCGGTCCATTGGCAGAGTTCCCGGTCGTTTCGGACCGGTAGAACGACGGTCGCCTCTGTCACGCTGCCGACTGCTCTGCCACCGGCACCGGGCGGACAGAAGAAGGAGGCCCCCGCGTCGTGCGGAAACCTCCTGACAGGTTCAGCCGGTGCTGCAGGTGCAGTCGGTGCTGCTACTCGGCGGTGGCTGCGCCGTCTGCTGCGTCGGACGCGCCGTCGGCGCCATCAGTGTCGTCGGTGTCGTCGGCGCCGGACTCGTCGCCGAGGGAGCCGGTGACGGACCCGATGACGTCGCCGACCGTGGCGTCGTCGCCGTTGACCAGGGAGATGACCTCGAGGATGGTGTCCAGGGAGACACCGCCACCGACGACGTCACTGATGACCCCGGCGACCTTCGACCAGTCGGCGTCGGACAGGGAGGACGCGGCGTCCTCCGAGCCGATGCCCTCGGGAAGCGAGCCGCCGGTGGTGTCCTCCGGGGAGGTGGTGGGCGCGTCCGCCGAGGGGGAGTCAGTGTCGTCGGCGAGCGCGGCCGGCGCGGCGAGGACCAGGGCGGGTGCGAGTGCGACGGCGGCGATGCCGGCGCGGGAGAGGCGGGAGGAGCGGAGAGTGGAGAGGCCCATGGTGGGGTCCTTTCAGGTGAGGGGTGTCGTACGTCTGCGAAGTGTAGGGGACGTTCCGGAGGCTGTCCAGGGTTCGGTGCGGTCCGTATCCCCGATGAACACCGCGTCTGCGGTGGCCGGGAGGACGTTCGTGTTGGCAGGACGAGGACGATAGTCTCTGGCTGTGTCAGGCGTGGGGGCCGAGTGTGACGGCGGTACCGGACGCGCAGACCATCATCATGCCGCCCTGGCCGAGGTTCTCGTAGTCCAGGTCGACCCCGACGACGGCGTCTGCCCCGAGCTCGGTGGCCCGCTGGACCATCTCACCGAGGGCGTTCTCTCGCGCACGGAGCACTTCGCCCTCGTAGCTGTTACTCCGGCCGCCGACGATGTTCCTGATGCCGGCGCCGATGTCCTTGAACATGTTGATGCCGACGATCGTCTCCCCGGAGACGACGCGGAGGTAACCGGTGATGGCGTGGCCTTCGACGCCGTTGGTGGTGGTGACGATCATGACTGCGCTCCTTCGGATTGGTGGCGTGGGGTTGAGCCCTGTCACGGGCATCGGCTTCCATGATGCCCGAACGGGAACGGTGTCGCTTGGTGCTATGCCTTGGACGGCGCGAGGCCGGATGTAATGCTTGTTAGGCTGAAGCGCATGACAAAGCGGATCAATGTCGTCGGAGCGGTTCTGACGGACGGGACGAGGGTTCTCGCAGCGCAACGTGGCGAAGGCATGTCGTTGGCCGGCATGTGGGAGTTTCCAGGCGGCAAAATCGAGGCGGGGGAAAGCCCTGAGGAGGCGCTTCGCCGGGAGCTTAAAGAAGAGCTCTTGTGCGTGGCAGAGATCGGGGACCGGGTGGAGACAACGGAGTATGAGTATGACTTCGGCACCGTGGTACTGACGACATACTTTGGGACGATCATTGACAGGGAACCAACGTTGACTGAACACTCCGAAGTGCGTTGGGTCGAAGCGCATGACCTTCCCGAGCTGCAGTGGGCCCCTGCCGATATCCCGGCAGTTAATCGCGTCGTCGCATACCTCGGCGCATGAGCATGGAGGATAACCCGGTAAGTGCCGGGACAGCATACGGATTCCTCGACCGGGAGGTCGACTCGGAGCACCTCTACCACCCCAGGCTCATCGCCAACCGGGATGGTAACACTATGGTCCGTGCGATCACTGAGGAGATGCGTCGCTCGGTACGAGTTGACTTTTCAGTAGCCTTCATTACGCCGGGGGCTTTGGGGCTGATCAAGCAGGCGCTGCGCAATTTTGACGGTGTCGTCCGGATCATCACATCGACCTACCTTGACTTCAATGAGCCTGATATGTTTCGAGAACTCCTTAATCTCGATAATGTAGAAGTGCTTATCCATCCTGGCACGGAAGGCGGATTCCATGCCAAGGGCTATGTCTTCACTCAGGAGGAGACGCTTTCTGCCATCATCGGTAGTTCTAACCTCACCCGAAATGCTCTGACGAAGAATCAGGAGTGGAACCTCCGTTTCTCCGCGCTTCCTGAAGGCGATATCACGTATCAATTACGTGCAGCAATCGACGAGCAGTGTGCAGAGTCTCGGCCCCTGACCCGAGAATGGATTGACAACTACGAGCAGGATCGACAGATTCGCATCGTACCGATGATGTCACAGGCCATCGAAAACGGCGAGATTCCGTTAGGTCCGATCGTTCCCAATGCGATGCAGAAGGAAGCGCTGACCGAAATCCGTTCGGTGCGGGATGCAGGGGAGGGGCGCGCTCTCGTTATCTCCGCAACGGGAACGGGAAAGACCATTCTGGCAGCCCTTGCGGCGCGCGAGTTTAACCCCCGCCGCATGCTCTTCATCGTGCACCGAGAGCAGATTCTCGACAAGGCAATGAGTGAGTTCCGTCGTGTCCTCGAAGCTGACCCGGACGAGATTGGCCGCGTTGTCGGAAATCAGAAGGAGGACGATAAGCGGTTCGTCTTCGCCATGGTCCAGACTCTATCTAAGGAGGAGTATATCCAGAGTCTTGCTCCTGATTCCTTCGATCTCATCATTATTGACGAGGTGCATCGTGCCGGCGCCGCCAGCTATGAGCGCGTGATTGAGCATTTCGATCCAGAATTTCTTCTAGGTTTGACCGCAACCCCCGAGCGGACCGATGACACAAACATATTTGAGATGTTTGACCATAATGTCCCATATGAAATTCGCCTCCAGGAAGCTCTTGAGGCGGATATGCTGGCACCCTTCGACTACTACGGCGTTACGGAATATATCGACGATATCGGTGATCTTCAGGAAGATACCGGACGTCTTAGTAAGCTAGTTGCTCCGGACCGCGTCGAGTACATTCTCGAAATGCTACGCGCGTATGGCTTCCCTTCAGGCGTCAAGGGACTGATGTTCTGCAGCAGCCGGCAGGAGGCGCATGAGCTCTCGGAATTGTTAAATACGAGGACCCTCAACGGCCGGGAACTTCGGACACGTCCTCTGACCGGCGAGTCGACCGCGGAAGAGCGTGAAGTGGCGATGGGGGACCTTGCGGATGGTCGGCTCGACTATATTCTTACTCGCGATATCTTCAACGAGGGAATCGATATTCCGTCAGTGAATCAAGTCGTGATGCTGCGCAATACCGATTCTAGTATTGTGTTTACCCAGCAGCTTGGTCGAGGGTTGCGGAAGAGCGAAGGCAAGGACCATCTCCGTGTCATTGACTTCATCGGAAACTATAAGAACAACTTCCTCATCCCTGTTGCGCTGTTCGGCGATCATAGTTTGAACAGTGATTCTGTCAAGGAGAAGTTGATCAAGGCGCAGACCTCGGGAGTGATCGCTGGGATCTCAAGTGTGAACTTCGATGAGATTTCACGCCAGCGTGTCCTTGATTCGCTCGCGAAATCGAGACTAGACAGCGCGCATAATCTCAAGAGTGCTATTCGCAGTCTCGGAAATAGGATTGGCCGAACGCCGATGCTTATCGATTTTGCACATCATGAGACGGCGGACCCGGTAGTTCTTGCTACGAAGAAGCGTTGCTATTGGAACCTTCTTTCGGGCTTCGGTCTTTCTGCTTCGGTGCCGTACGCCGACGAGGCTTCATATCTTTCGTTGCTCGATAGTGAACTATTGAACGGGAAGCGTCCGCATGAGCTCCTCCTTATTCAGGCACTATTGAATCAGAGGACGATCACGCGGGATTCTTTCGCGCAGCTTCTGGTTGAGCGTGGGTGTGCTGCCGACGACGCGACCATTTCGTCTGTGGAGCGCATCCTGACTCTGTCTTTCTTTACGAAGGAAGAGAAGAAAAAGTATGGCCCTCACCCGGTGATAGATATCTCTGATGGTCAGTATCGACTGAACCGCGAATTCGTCCGACTGTATGATGCCGGCACGGCATTCGCAACTCATGTCGATGACGCTGTCGCGACCGGAATATACCTGTCGCGCCATAGTAAATCATGGCAGGGTAAGCTCGTCGAGGGGCATCAGTACACCCGTAAGGATGTCTGCCGCTTGCTGAACTTTGAAACTAATCAGTACAGCACGCTCTACGGTTATAAGACAGACTCTTATTCGAATACGTGTCCAATCTTCATTACCTATGAGAAGTCGGATGAGATTTCCGCGACCACTCAGTATGAGGATGGGTTCGACGATGAAGCAACCATCAACTGGTTTACGAAGAGTCGAACTTCCTTGAGAAGCAAACGAGAAATGGATATTGCAGCGAACGCGTTCCCGCTACATGTCTTCGTGAAGAAGGATGACGTGGATGGAAGCGATTTCTTCTACTTGGGTGGCGCTAAAGCTAGGGACGCATTCGACACGCATATCAAGGATAAGAATGGCAAGGACGTCCCGATCGTAAACATGAAGCTGGATCTGGAACATTCGGTGAGTGCCGGGCTCTATGGCTATCTCACTGCGCCATCAATGAAGTAGTCACGCTGTTGGCTACATTGCCGTGAATGCATCTCGCAATGCATGTGCGGCTGCGGGCTCTCGTCGCCACACCCGTTCGCCGCTCAGTTCCATGTAGGCCTGTTCAAGGGTGCATCCTCGGAGGAGCCGGCGAGCTCGGATGGCGTCGTCGGCGTCACGGATCCATTCCGCTCGTTCGGTGTGGCTGAGTGAGTCCATGGTCGTCTTTCATCTGGGGGATCTGTCTCATCCAAGGGTATCCGGGCGGTGCGACGCGATGAACGGCGTGTTCCCACGTGTACTGGATCCTTGATGCGTTATCGCGTTCGTAGCCGGGCCGCCGGTAACTCGAACGTGCTGAGGGGACGTGCAGCGACCGGTCGCCGAGCTATGAGCCCCGATGCCTCGGGCCTGGGCCGGTGACGAGGCTGATCGCCGACACAACCTAGAGACACGGCGGTCCGGTTGTGGATGGAGTGGGGTGCCGAACCCCGAAGTTATCCACAGGGGTGGGGGTCAATGTGAACACATTGTGGACAACGCTGTGGATAAGTTTCGTCAGGACAGCCCGCCGCGCCCGCCGACACCGACAGCCTCGCCGACAAGCTCCACCACGCGCTCCGCCGTGCCCCACGACAGCGTGACCCCTGCGCCACCGTGACCGTAGGCGGCGATCACGGGAAGGGCGTACCCGTCGACCCGCTCCAGGCGCACCGTCTCCCGCGTCGGGCGCAGCCCCGCCCCGTGCCCGAGTATCGGCAGCTCCTTCAGCTCCGGGACCAGCGCCTCCGCGCGGGACAGGATCGCCTCGGCCGTGGCCTGGTCCGGCGTCTCGTCCCAGGACCCCGCCTCGGCCGTCCCTCCGACCACGATCTCGTCCTCCCGGGGGAAGACGTAGGTCATGGCCGTGGGGTCGTCGGAGTCCACGGTCCACCCGATCAACCGCGGCCCGTCCTCGCCGCCGTCACCGTTGGCGAAGACCATCACCTGGCCCCGCACCGGGGCCACGGCGTCGTCCCCGCCGAGGAGCTCACCGCCCCGCAGCCCGCCGGCGACGACCACAGCGTCCGCCGACCCCGACAGGTCATCCAGCGAGGTCACGGTGCGCCACTGGAAGGCCACGCCGCTCATCCGGCACGAGTCCATCAGCCACGCCAGGTAACGGGAGGTCATGATCATCGGCAAGGTGGCCCGGACGCCTCCCTCGACCGGGCGGACGGCGTCGTCGCCCAGCACGGACACGACCGGCGGCACCCACGAGCGGTCCGGCGGGTCGAGGCGTTCGTGGAACATGCCGGTGCGCATCTGCACCGGTGGGACGTCGTCGGTGAAGTCGTCGGCACCCGCCGATGGGTCGTCTGTATCAACGCTCTCGGCGAGGGTCGCCAGTTCGACGAACCGCCGCAGGGAGCGTTCGAGGACGGCCTCCGCTCCCTCGGCGCGGTACGGGAACCACAGGGCGCCGGCCAGCGCGGAGACCGTGTCGCCGGGCCCGTGGTCGGCGACGACGGTGACCTCGTGGCCGGCCTCGGCGAGGTCGTGGGCGCAGGACAGGCCGATGACGCCGGCGCCGATGACGGTGACTCTGGATGGGGTGGGGGATGTGGATGGCATGGGGCCCATTGTCTCACCGGGGTCGCCGTGGTCGCCCTCAGCCCGGCAGGACGCTGGTCGTCCACCCGCTGGTGGTACGGGTGTACCGTACCCGACGCGACGGTCCGTCGTCGTCACCCTCCCAGAACAGGTACTCACGGGGGACCACGGCGAAGACCGCCCACGTCGCCGGCGGGTCCTGCCTGCCCAGGTCAGGGTTCTCCCGGTCGAACTCCGCCCACCGACGGCGCCGCTCCCGAGGCGATGCCCGGGCCAGGTCAGGGCTGTTCATCCAGGCGAGTAGCTGCAGGTAGCGGGGCTGACCGGCGTAGATCACGTGTTCGGTCTCCTCGTCGGCCCGGACGACGTCGCCGACCACCGTGGCCTGCCGGGAGCCGTCACCGGTCAGTACCGTCAGGGAGGCCCTGGGGTCCGAGCCGATGTCATGCACCTTCTGCGACCGGCTGTCAGTGTGGAACAGCACGCCACCGTCCCCGCGGACACCGTTGACGTTTACCGTGCGGGTCCGTGGATAGCCGTCCCCGTCCACCGTGGCAAGTGTCATCAGGGTGGGGGAGTCGTCGAGGTGGTCGATGAACAGCCGGACGGGACCGCTCACAGGCGCTCCCCGGAGACCACGTCGTACTTCAGCTGCACCATCCCGTTACCGAAACCCCGCGACGAACGCAGCGCCAGCGACATCGCCACGTCGGGCAGGAACCGCAGGCCGCCGCCGACGGTGACCGGGCAGACGAGCATGTGGATCTGGTCGACCAGTCCGAGCCGCAGTGCCTCCGCGGCGAGGGTGGGGCCGTCGACCGTCAGGTCACCGTCGGCGTTCTTCAGGCGCTGCACGTCGGCGGCACGGAACTCGCGCTCCAGGGTCGTGTTCCCGGTCCACACCTCCGGCAGGGTGGTGGAGTAGACGACCTTCTGCGCCGCACACCAGATCCCCGCCCAGACGGCGGACTCCTCCGACTGTGCGGCGGCCTCGGGGTCGGTCTCCCAGACGTGCATCATCTCGTACATCCGACGGCCGTACAGGTAGGTGCGGACCGACGCGGTGTCGGCGTTGATGGCGGCGAGCACCTCCTCGTCGGGCACGGCCCAGTCGAAGTGTCCGTCCCGGTCGGCGACGAAACCGTCCGCCGACACGATCATCGAGTAGATCAGATGGCCCATGGCGTGCCTCCTGGTGTCGCGTACCCCGAGGATACGTGTCTCCACCGACGGGCGGGCCGGACGTTCTACGATGGTGCCATGGGCACCGAAGCGCAGCACGACGAGACCGTCATCCCGTTCCGGCGGAAGACCGGGCGGCCGGCGACGCTCTGGCGTGAGGTCCTCGGCCGTGAGATCCGTCGCGAACGCGCCGCGCGGCAGGACCGCCTGGTCGACACCGCCGAACGGGCCGGCATCTCGGCGCAGTACCTCTCGGAGCTCGAGCGGGGGCTGAAGGACCCGTCCTCCGAGGTCCTCGAGGCGGTGGCAGGGGCACTGGGGAAGTCGTCGTTCGACCTGGTGCGGTCGGCGGCGGCACCTACCGGGCCGGTGCTCCTCGCCGCGTGAGGACCCGGTCGACCACCCCGTAGTCCAGCGCCGCCTCCGGCGTCAGGACGAGCTGGCGTTCGGTGTCCTCCCGCACCTGTTCCGGGGTGCGGCCACAGTGCAGGGCGAGGATCGCCTCCTGCAGCCGCCGGACCCGCTCCATCTCCTCGGCCTCGATGATCAGGTCGGGGATGGTGCCGCGTCCGCCCTCGGCGGCGGGCGGCGTGAGGACGACGCGGCCGTTGTGCAGGATTGACCGGTGGCCGTGTTCGCCTCCGGCCAGCAACAGCGCGGCGGAGGCCACCGCCTGCCCCACGCAGGTGGTCTCCACCCGGGGCCGGATGAACTGCATGCAGTCGTAGATCGCCATGGTCGCGGACTGCGAGCCGCCGGGGGAGTTGACGTACAGGGACAGCGGCGCGTCGGGGTTGTCGCTCTCCAGGTGCAGTAACTGGGCGATCACGGTGTTGGCGACCCCGTCGTCGACGGGGGTGCCGAGGTAGATGATGCGTTCGTCGAGCAGGCGGCTGTAGATGTCGACGGTCTTCTCGCCGGTGGGCGTCTGGGTGGTGACGTACGGGACCGGGTACGACGACATCTCAGTTCACCCCCAGTCCGAGCGCCGCACGGCGGGCCGTCAGTCCGTCCGGCCCGGTGATCAGGCCGAGGTCGTCGATGACCCGGTCGACGAAGCCGTACTCCTTCGCCTGCTCGGCGGTGAACCACCGGTCGCGGAGGGAGTCGCGGGTGACCTTGTCGAGCGGCTGCCCGGTGTCCTCGGCGACGCAGGTCAGGACGGTGTCCCGGGTGTGCCTGATGTCGGCGGCCTGGATCTCGATGTCCTGGGCGGTGCCGCCGATCCCGCCGGAGCCCTGGTGCAACAGCACCTTTGCGTGGGGCAGGGTGAAGCGTTTGCCGGGGGTGCCGGCGGAGAGCAGGAACTGGCCGGCACTGTAGGCCATGCCGATGTTCACGGTGGCGACGTCGTTGGGGATGCCGCGCATGGTGTCGCGGATGGCGAGCATGCCGGGGACGGAACCGCCGGGGGAGTTGATGAGCAAGATGATGTCCGCGGTGGCGTCGCGGGAGGCGAGGAGCAGCAGTGAGGTGCACAGCCGGTTGGCGGTGTCCTGCTCCAGCGCGTCGCCGAGGACGATGATGCGGCGTTCGTAGAGATCCCGGTAGATCTCCTGGTCGAGGGTGCGGGTGGGGTCGGGGTTGTTCTCTGGCATGGGACCCACCCTGCGGACGGTCGCGGTGCAGGGCAATGCCCCGCTGCCGACGGCGGATCTGCTGTGAGCGGATCGCCGGCCGGCCAGCGGGGCAACCGTCGCACCCCATCAGTTTCCTAAGTAAAACTGACCTGGGGTTTTACGAGAGTAAGAACCTTATCGGGTGCGACTGTCGCAGCGCCGCGGGCCGGTGCGCCCGGCCCACCGGCCCCCAACCTCGCCCCGTCACCCGCCGGCGACCACGGTCCCGCCACGCAACACCGTGGTGACCTGCAGGTCGGCATCCAGGACGACCATGTCGGCACGTCCGCCGACCTGGAGGCCGACGACCGGGAAGCCGACGGCGCGGGCCGGGTTCACCGAGGTCTGACGGACGGCCTGGAGCAGCGTGGCATCGGCGTCGGAGACGTCACCGCCCCCGGGGCAGCTGTGTGCCACGGCGAACCGGAAGAGCTGGTCCATGGTGGCGGTGCTGCCGGCGATGGTGTCGGTGCCTGCCACGTGGGCGACGCCACCGGTGACGTCCACACCCAGGGTGCCGAGACTGTAGCTGCCGTCGGGCATGCCGGCGGCAGCCATGGCGTCGGTGACCAGGGTGACGCGGTCGGGGCCGACGAGCTCGCAGACCCCCCGGTAGAGCGCGGGGTGCAGGTGCACGCCGTCGCCGATCATCTCCACGGTGACCCGCGGGTCCTCGACCAGGGCGGTGACGGGCCCGGGTTCGCGGTGGTGGACCGGGCGCATGGCGTTGAACAGGTGGGTGCCCACCCGGGCGCCGGCGTCGATGGCGGCGATGGTCTGTTCGTAGGACGCGTCGGTGTGGCCGACGGCGGCGACCGCTCCGGCGTCGACGACCTGCCGGACGGCGTCCAGGGCACCGTCGAGTTCGGGGGCGATGGTGACCATGCGGACGGTGCCGTCGGCGGCGTCGAGGACGCGGGCGAGTTCGCCGGCGTCGGGGTGTCCGGGGTGGCGCAGCGCCGTGGGGTCGTGGGCCCCCTTCTTCGACGGGGCCAGCCAGGGTCCTTCGAGGTGGATGCCGGCGACGAGGCCGTCGCGGACGTGCCGGGACAGCACGTCGACTTCACGGAGCAGCTCCCCGGGGTGGGCGGAGACCAGGGAGGCCATGATGGTCGTCGTCCCGTGGGCGGCGTGCATGGCCACGGCGGTGGCGGTCTCCTCGTCGGTGGCGACGGGGAATGCGCCGCCACCCCCGCCGTGGACGTGCATGTCCACGAAGCCGGGGACGACGGTCGCCGCGCCGAGGACGAGGTCGCCGTCGGCGGTGGGCCGGGGTGGTTCACCGGCGCCGAGGGCGGTGACGGTCCCGTCGGTGACCTCCACCCAGCCGGGGCGCAGGACCTCGTCGCCGGTGACGAGGACGTCGGCGGTGACGAGCCTGGTCGGCCCCGTCGGCCCAGTCGGCCCCGTCACAGCCCCTGCCAGACGGGCTTGGCGGCGTAGGTCTGCCGGTAGTAGTTCGCCAGCTGGAGACGTCCGGCGGCGGCTTCGTCGACCAGCACGGAGACGTGCGGGTGGTGCTGCAGGATCGTGGCGGGCCACAGGGCGCTCACGCCGCCTTCGGCCAGCTGGTGCACGGCCTCGGCCTTGTTCTGCCCGGTGGCGACGAGCACGATGTGGCGTGCCTCCATGATGGTCCCGAGTCCCTGGGTGAGGCACTGGGTGGGGACCCGGTCGAGGTCGTCGTCGAAGAAGCGGGCGTTGTCGATGCGGGTCTGGCGGGTGAGGGTCTTGATGCGCGTGCGGGAGGCCAGGGACGAGCCGGGCTCGTTGAAGGCGATGTGGCCGTCGGTGCCGATGCCCAGGATCTGCAGGTCCACGCCACCGGCGGCGCGGATGGCGTCCTCGTAGTTCTGGCAGGCCGCGGGGATGTCGGTCGCCAGTCCGTCGGGGCCCTGGACGGAGCCGGGCCGGAAGTCGACGCGGGAGGTGAACTCGCGGTGGATGACGTTGGCGTAGCGCTCCGGGTGGGCGGCGTCGAGGCCGACGTACTCGTCGAGGGTGAAGGCGCGGGCCTGGGCGAAGGAGACCTCCCCGGCGTCGTGCCGGGCGGCGAGGTCGTTGTAGATCGGCAGGGGGGAGGAGCCGGTCGCCAGGCCGAGGACGGCGTCGGGCTTACGGTCGAGCAGTGCGACGACGGCGCCGCCGGCGAGTTCACCGGCGGCGTCGGCGTCCGGGAGGATGATGATTTCCATGTGGGTCCCTACTTCTTCTTTTTCTTCGTGACGGTGAACAGCGGGCGCATGGTGGACACCGGCGCGGAGGGCTCGACGAGGCCGTCGACGGTGGCGCCGCGGGCGTCCATCACCACCACGGGTACCACGGTGGGGTAGCCGGTCGCGGCGACGGCGCCGACGTCGTAGGTGATGACCGGCTGGCCCTGGACCACGCGGTCGCCCTTGGCGACGTGGGCGGTGAACCCCTCGCCCTTGAGCTTCACGGTGTCCAGGCCGAGGTGCACGAGCACGGCGGTCTTGTCGTCGGTCATGATGGCGTAGGCGTGCGGCAGCAGCTGCATGATCTTGCCGGACACCGGGGCGACGGCCTCGACCACGCCGTCGGCCCCACCGTCGGGCTCGATGGCCAGGCCCGGGCCGACGGAACCGGCGGCGAAGGTCTTGTCCGGGACCTCGGACAGGGCGACGGTGCGGCCCTGGACCGGGGCGCGGACCAGCGTGGGTTCGGGGAGTGCGTCGGTGTCCGCTGCGGGTGTCTCGGGCTCGACCGGTGCGACGACGGGTTCGGTCGCCGGTGCGGGGGCCGTCGCCGGGGCGGCGCCGGCCAGGGCGGCCCGGATCTCCTCCTTCAGGACGTCCGACTGGGTGCCGAAGACGGCCTGGACGTTGTTGCCGACCTCCATGACCCCGGCGGCGCCGAGGGCCTGCAGGGCGCCCTTGTTCACCACGCTCTTGTCGGCGACCTCCATGCGCAGGCGGGTGATGCAGGCGTCGACGCCCACAAGGTTGTCGCGTCCGCCGAATGCGGCGATGAACTGCTCGGCACGCTCGGAGCCGACGGCACCGTCGGCGTCCTGGGCGGCCTGGGAGGCCTCGAACTCGTCGTCGGGCAGGCGGCCCGGCAGGCGCAGGTTCCACCGGGTGATCGCGAAGCGGAACATCAGGTAGTAGACCACGGCGAAGACCAGACCCTGGGCGATCAGCAGCAGGATGTTGTGTGCGGCGGGGGCCCGGCCGTAGAGTAGCAGGTCCACGAGTCCGGCCGAGAAGGAGAAGCCGAGGTGGATGTCCAGCATGTTGGCGATCGCCAGGGACAGGCCGGTCAGCACGGCGTGGATCACGTACAGCGGGAACGCCAGGAACATGAAGGCGAACTCGAGGGGCTCGGTGATACCGGTGATGAAGGCGGTGAGTCCGGCGGCGCCGAAGATGCCGACGGCCACGGTCCGCTGCCGCGGCTTGGCGACGTGGATCATCGCCAGGGCGGCGGCGGGCAGGCCGAACATCAGGATGGGGTAGAAGCCCGAGGTCAGCGTGCCGGCGGCGGGGTCGCCGGCGGCGAAGCGGGTGAGCTCACCGCTGACGAGGCCGTTGGCGCCCTCGTAGTCGCCGTAGATGAACCAGATGAAGGTGTTCAGGATGTGGTGCAGGCCCAGCGGGATCAGCATGCGGTTGGCGAAACCGTAGACGAACGCGCCCAGCGCCCCGGAGCCGGCGATGAACTCACCGACGGAGGTCAGGCCGCTGTTGAACAGCGGGTAGACGTAGGACATGGCGAAGCTGACGAAGAGCACCGCCAGGGAGACGACGATGGGCACGAAGCGGCGTCCGCCGAAGAAGCCCAGGTACGGGGGTAGCTCGATGTCGTGGTACCGGTCGAACAGCCACGCGGTGATCAGACCGACGATGATGCCGCCGAAGACGCTGTAGTCGATCATCGCCTGGTCGCCGGCGGCGTCGGTGACACCCTCCAGGACGACCGGGGACATGGATTCGAAGACGGCGGTCATCACCAGGTAGCCGGCGACCGCGGCGAGGGCGGTGGAGCCGTCGGCCTTCTTCGCGAAGCCGATGGCCACACCCACTGCGAAGAGGAACGCCAGGCTGCCGAAGAGGGAGTCGCCGGCGGCGCTCATCGAGTCGAAGAACGGGCCGATGACGGGGATGTCGGTGCCGCCGAGCATGTCGTCCTGGCCGAGGCGCAGCAGGATGCCGGCGGCGGGCAGCAGGGCGATCGGCAGCATGAGGCTCTTGCCGAGCCGCTGCAGTTGGGCGAATCCGGGGATGCTCAGTCCCTTGCGCTTCCCGGTCTTCTTTCCCGTGTTCTTCCCTGTGTTCTTCCCGGGGCCGCTGTCGGCGGGTCCGGGGTCCTGGGTGGTGTCTGGGGTGGTCACGTGAGGCTCCTCGCGTCAGTGGGGCCCGGGCCGGGCCAGTACGGACAATATTGGACTAGACCAATTCGCTGTGTCAAGGGTCACGTCGGACGGCCGATTGTCTGGTCTACACCAGTGCCGGTACGGTGGAGCCATGAAGGTGCCCAAGTATTACCTGGTCAAGAACCAGATCATCGAGCTCACCGCGGGGCTCGAGCCCGGCACCGCCGTGCCCGCCGAACGTGAACTCGCCGAACGGTTCGGCACCTCGCGCACCACCGTGCGTCAGGCCATCGCCGAGCTGGTCGCGGACGGACGACTCGAGCGCGCCCAGGGCAGGGGCACGTTCGTGGCGTCGCCGAAGATGCTGCTGCTGCCGCAGGTCTCGTTCTCCAGCAACGCGATGTCGCAGGGCTGGCGTCCCGGTCGCGTCGTCGTCTCCGCCCGCTGCGAGGGGGCATCCGGGGTGGTGCGGGAGAAGCTCCGGCTGGAGGAGGGGGAACAGGTCACCCGTTTCGAGGTGCTGCGGACCGTGGATGGCGAGCCGCTCGCCCACGAGACCGTGCACCTGCCCGGGGACCTCACCGAACTGTCTGAACGGCTGGAGGCGCAGGACTCGCTGTACCGGATGCTGGGCGCCGACTACGACATGGGCATCCGGGAGGTCGAGGACGTCGTAGAGACGATCCCGTGTGACCCGGTGCGCGCCGACCTGCTCGGGGTGAGCACGGGGCAGCCGCTGCTCCTGGTCCACCGCACCGGGTTCGGTGAGGGGGGACGTCCCGTGGAGTGGACGGAGTCCGCCTTCCGCGGTGACCGTTACCGGTTCGTCTCGCGGCGGACGTTGTAGCGCTGCCGTCGCTGAGGCGGTAGAGCCTGCCGGGACTACTGGTACTACTGTTCCTACTGTGCGACCTTGCCGACGTTGAACACACTGTCACCGGCGATGATGCCGGCACCGAACAGGGACAGGCTCGTGTCGTCGGGGCCGCGCAACCGCCGCCACACCACCCGGGTCGCCAAGGCGATCAGAACAAGCCAACCGGCGTGCGGGGTGGCCACGAGTAGCCCGGTGGCGAACAACACCCCCATTTGTCGGGTCGAGCCACCCACGAGCTGGATCACTGCCCCGGGGATCGCCCACAGCGCCATCGTTGTCGCTACATCGGGGTCGGAGATCCCCGCGGTGATCGTCTCGGCGAAGACGGTGGCGGACGGTGGGATGCCTCCGTCCCCGAACAGCCCCTGCCAGGACACCGCGACGACGCCGATCGCCACGACGATGGCGATGATGGACGCCTTGAGCTGTTCGCGCCGCCCGACGAGTTCGTACTCCCGCCAGGGGCGGGTCTCCCGGCGCAGGATCCAACCGGCCTTGTAGTCGTAGCCCATGTCGGCGAACGCTGGCCCAGTGGCCGAGCAGTAGGCCACGAGGATGACCAGTGGAACGGTCGGGATGCCGAGGAACAGTCCGAAGATCAGGAAGATGAGTGTGACGGCGAAAGCAGGGAACCAGCCCGCGTGCATGGCGGCCAGGCCGACGATCAGTTCGTGGACTATGGCGGCGACACCGGCGAACAGCACGAATCCGAACAGGCCCGATCCGGAGAGGTCGGAAGTCGCACCTCCGATGAGTGCGATGAACAGGGCGCCCAGCACGAAGAGGATGTACCCGGTGCTCATCGCACGGCCCAGCGCGGCATCGGTGATGGTGTAACCGAGGGTCTCGTCCTTCGCGACCTCATCCAGACGAGCGGCTTCCGAGCGCTTTCCGGAGGTGGTCCGTGACTTGACGATGATCCACGCGACCTGCAGCAACGCGACGACACCGGCGCCGATCATGAAGCCGTGGGCGACGTAGAGTTCGCTGAGGTCGATGTCCCACAGCACCGGCGTGTACTGCGCGATCAGTAGTCCGAAAGCGAACATCAGCAGGGCCCAGAGGTTGCCGATCAAGGCGACACCCGCAGCTGACATCGGCAACGACAGCAGGGACCCCGCGACACCGACGACGGCCCCGCCGAGGAGGATGACGACGCGTCGTCCGCCGACCACCCCGGCACGGATGGTCTCCGCCGAGGCGACACCGGGTGGCCACGGGGCCGACGCCGGCATGAACCGGGACCCGAAGGCGCGGAACAGCACGAACACGTCGACCGCGACGCCGATGGAACAGCCGAGAAGCATCGGCCACACGAGTTCGGGCTGCCCGAGTGCATACGGGATGGCTATGGGGGCGAGGAGGCCGTTGGCGGCGGCGAACGTCGACGTCGAGATCGCCGTCTGCAGCAGGTTCTGCCGGTGCGGGTTCTTGAACTTACGTAGTCCGGCGAAGGACGCCCGGCCGATCATCATCGCGATAACCGCGCCGATGACACTGGTGTTGGCCGAGATGCCCAGTGTGGTGATCAGGTGGACGCCGATGATCGAGCCGAGCAGGCTCAGCACTACACAGAGGACGAGGACACCGGGTTCGTAGGCCCGGGGATGGCGTGGCGGCGTAGCGGGAGGCGCACCTGGAGGTGTGGTGGTGCCGTGTGCTGCGGGTGGATTGTCCATGATGGCTCTTTCTCACGGGGGAGGGTGGGGCCGGGCGCGGTGCGGTGGCAGCGCGCCCTGACCGCCCTATTGCTGGAAGCGGTCCATGGGGCCGTAGCGTTCGGTCAAGGTGGCGACCTCGACGGAATCGACGAAGCTCACCTCTCCCCGGCCGAACTGTTTGGCCGCCTGGACGGCGAAACGGGTGGCGTCGAACAAGGCTGTCTCGTAGCTCGCGCCGGTGGAGGACCCGGGGACGACTGCTTTGGCGGTGAGCGCAACGCCCACGACCGGGGCATCTGTGGCGACCGTGGGCTGCATGATCGAGTTGAAGTGCCTCAGGCCGTTGTCGTACGGCGTGATGTCCTGCTGCGCCAGGGGGAACGTCCTGGCAGGCTCACCTGTCGCGTACTCCAGCAGTGTGACCAGGTCATTAGCGACCGGAAGCAGGTAGCCCGACTGGGCGGTCGGGGAGATCGCGACACCACGGTGATTGATCAGTCGGTTTCCCTTCGAGGTGTCGAAGGACAGGATCGCGTCCATCGAGGTGTCGACCTCGTGGGTGTTCATGACGTCCGATGCCAGCGGGGTGCCCATGAAGTCGACCGGTTCCCTCGGGGTGATGCTCACGTGGGTCGCCACGTGGGTGGTGACGACGACGTCCCCGTCGGCCTGTCCGCCGGCGGCTGCGAGGCGTATGAGCCGAAGCGCCGCCGCAAGCACGACTATCGACCCGTCGGCGTCGGACACGAAGCCGATCCGCTCCGGTTGCGCCTGCTGGGCCCCGAGGCGGCCGATCAGGCCCAGGGTCGGGGCATCGCCACCGGACGAGGCACCGTCCGTCCCCGGGATCGTGACCTTGATGAAGTCGCAGAGCCTGGAGGTGTCCTCCGGCTCGTCGTAGCTGACCCGTTCCACGTCGACGCGGACGCCGGGTGCGGCCGGGGAACGAAGCAGCCCGGCGATGCGCTCTCCGGTGAGCCCCGGGTCGTCCATGAGGTCGCAGATTTCCATGATTTCGCGGAGTGACATCAGTTGACCGGTCCTTTCAGGTCGGTGAGGGGGAAGCGTCGGTTCCGCCCGAGGTCGGCCGGGGTGGCCCCGTGTGTGAAGACGAGTGCGTCGTGCTCGCCGAGAATCTCTCCGTCGGTGCCGTCGACCAACAGGGCGCCGCCCTCGTAGAGCGCCAGGACATCCTCGGTCGGGTTGATCTCCGTGAACTCCAGGAGCCGTTCTTCCCGGCTCTCACCGTTGTGGCCCTGAGGCTTGCCGGGAATGAAGTGGGGGTTGATCTGGAAGGGGACGAGACCGATGGCGGTGAGCGTCGGGGGTTCGACGATGGGCATGTCGTTCGTCGTGCGGATGGTGGGGGTGGCCACGTTCGTCCCGGCGCTCCATCCGATGTAGGAGGCATGTCCACCGGTGACGCGGTCCCGGATCGCGTCGACGAGTCCGGCCTCGTAGAGCCGGTTCAGGAGAGCGAAACTGTTGCCCCCGCCGACCGCGATGACGTCGGCGTCGTTGACGGCGGCCACGGGGTCGTCGAACCTGTGCACCGAGGTCAGCTCCGCGTCCGCGGCGATGAACGCAGGGGATGCAAGGGCCTCGTAGGTGTCGTAACTGAAGGAGACCGCGGCGTAGGGGATGAAGAGGACCTTGCGGCTCGTCCCGTCCAGAATGGTGCGGAGTTGCCGGTCGGCATGTTCCAGGTAGCCCAGGTTGTCCTTGCGGGAACTGCTCATGAGGAGTGCTCGTGTCATCGGGCGTGGTCCTTCCTTGTCGAGACCGCGTCGATGAACCGGTCGATCTCCTGGCGGGTGTTGAAGTAGTTGAGCGAGATGCGGGCCATCTTCTCGATGCCGTACTCCGCGAGGATCGGGCCGGCCATGAAATGACCTGACTCGATGATGATGCCCCTGTCTTCCAGGGACGTCGTGAGGTGGTCCGGGTCAACGCCGCGGAGGTTGAAAGGGATGATTCCCAGGCGCCGTGAATCGTCCTCCGGGCCGTAGATGTCCACCTCGCCGAGGGCCCGTAGGCGGCCGGCCGCATAGTCCGTGAGCTCGCGGACGGTCTGGTGGATGTGGTCGATGCCGGTCTTCCGGACGGCCTCGACGGCGCCGCCCAGGGCGAGGATGGCTGGGACGTTGGGGGAGCCGGCCTCCAGGCGGCGGGCGGTCGGGGGAACGGTCACGTCGCCGGTCCCGGGATCGATCTGTGTGTTCCACCATCCGGCGAGTGTCGGACGGAGCTGGTCGGTGAGTGCGGAGCGTACGGCGAGGACGCCGGACCCTTCGATTCCGCGCAGCCCCTTGCGGGTGCACGCGGAGATGAAGTCGCAGTGCCAGTCGTCGAAACCCAGGGGGACGATGCCGAGCGACTGCGCGGCATCGACATGGGTGAGGACCCCGTGGGACGCGGCGACCTCGCAGATGTCGCGGACGGGTTGGACGACGCCCGTCACGTTGGACAGTGAGGCGAAGGTGACCAGCCGGGTGCGGTCGGTGATCGCCTCGGCGATTGCCTCGGGGTCGAGTACCCCGGTTGCCCCGGCTTCCACGGTGACGACCGTGACTCCCACGTCCTGTTCAAGCATGCGCCAGATGGCGACGTTGCTCAGCATCTCGGTGTCGGGGACGATGATCTCGTCACCCTCGTTCCACCGCAGTCCACGGGCCACGAGACAGATCGCTTCGGTGCCGTTGCGGGTGAATGCGATTTCTTCGGGAGTGGCCTGGAACAGGGTCGCGGTTTCGGACCGGATCTCCTCCAGCCGCGTGTAGATCTCGCTCCTGAAACGGGGCAGGTAGGGGCCGACGTCCCCGGTCTTCCTGAGGTACTCGACGGCGGCGTCGACGGCTTCCCGGACGGGCGGCGCTGCGGCGGCGGTGTCGAAGTACACATAGTCCGTGCCGGGCTCATCAGCTGAGGTCACGTCTGTCACAGAGAACTCCTTCCTTGGTGTCGTGGGTCTCATCCGGCGGTAGGTTCCGTCTCGGATCACTTCCCAGACTCAGGTACCCGTTTCGTGAGAGCAATAGCTTTCCCGCTATGCGGTAAAGTGGTTACATGGTTGACACGCTGAAGAGCGCGGAACGGGTCCTCGCGACACTTCTGTTGTTCGACGCTGACCGGAGGGAGGTCGGCGTCTCTGAACTGGCACGCCTCCTGGGATGCTCGACGTCGACGGCGATGAGGACGATCACCGCTCTCACGGCGATGGACTTCCTACGCCAGGACCCGCGCCGTAGGACCTACCGGCTCAGTGGTCGGGTCCTCGGGCTGGCACGGACCTGGCACGGAACGGCCTCACTGGCTAACCAGACCAGAGGGGTGGTCGCGAAGTTGGCGGAGGACACGGGGTTCACAGCGACGTTCGCCGTCGCCGACCATGCGCACATGAGGGCAGTGGTCGCGGTAGACGGCGTCGAAGGGCCGCTGCGCAATTATCCGATGACCGGCGAGCTGTTCCCTGCGCATGTGGGTGCGATCTCGAAGGCCTACTACGCGTTCCTTCCGTCGATCATGCGTGACCAGTTCACCGGCAGGCGGCCGATGGCGCACTACACGGAGAACACCAGGACCGGAGCGACGGATATCGAGGAACAGTTCGCCGAGATCCGGAAGAACGGCTACTGCTCAACGAAGGGCGAGTACGACGCGGACGTTGCCGCACTCGCGATGCCGATCCGGACGACGAAGGACCCGCTCGGATCGGTGTCCGTGGCGACGAAGGGCGAGCTCGAGATCACCCAGGAGTTGCTGGACCGGGTCGCCGAGGCCGCGAAGGAGATCGGTGGCCTGATGGGGCGACGGCAGTGATTCCTCCCGCGTGACTTCCCACGGGGGCGGTAGGCGTGTGCCCGTCGCCGGTGGTCAGCCCTGCTGGCCCATCTTGTTGGCGCGGAGCTTGGCGAGGATGCCGACGACCATCAGCAGCAGGCCTGCGGCGAGGAACCGGTCGGGGAGGACGCTGAGCACGCCGAGGATCACGACGAGCAGGCCCAGGAGCTCGGCGGTCCAGGCGAGGGCGTTCATTCTTCCGGTGGTCATGGGGTGTCTCCTCGGGTCGTGGGGTTCACGGGGTCATGTTTTGCAGGCGGTGCAGCCACTCCTGGAGCAGCCGGGTCTCGGCGGTGCCGAGGGTCTCCGGGTGGGCGGCGGCGAGTTCCGACACCATGGAGAGGGCCCGGTGGGTCGACGCGTCCTGTCCGGGGGCGGTTCCGGTGATGGCACCTATTACGCCTTCACGCACCGCGGTCGACAACTCGGGGTCGGCGTACCCCTGAATGATCTGCCGCAGCGTCACCCCGATGTTGGTGGCCAGGATGTGGGCTTTCGCCTGTTCCGGGGGAACGACGAGGCGCCCCTGTTCCGCGGCTGCCGTGGTGAGCCCGAGCAGGATCTCGGCGGGACGGGACTGGGCGGCCGGGGCCTGGCCGGGCTGCACCTTGCCGTACATCAGGGCGTAGAAGCCCGGGTTCGCCAGGCCGAAGTCGACGTGGGCATCCCACCCGGTGCGGATGTCCTGGATCGGGTCGCCGGACCATTCCATGGCCTGTTTCTCGGAAATGTACATGTCGAAACCGTGCTCGACAACGGCGTCGGCGAGGCCCTGTTTGGAGCCGAAGAAGTGGTACGCCGTCGGGAGTTTGACGCCTACGACCTCGCACACTGCCCGCAGGGAGAAGTCCTCGCCGGGGGAGCGGGCGATCATGTCTGCGGCTGCGTCGATCAGCTTCTCCCTCGTTCCTGTCGACACGTCCCTGGCCATGCTGCTACAGTAGCGCACATATCACCGATATATGAACCCATGTCGTTGATAATGAGCACTGTCAGACACCCACGCACCACAGGAGGAACCCATGACTGCACACTCACTCGAAGGAAAGAACGTCCTGGTCGCCGGCGGCGGCAAGAATCTCGGCGGGCTGGTGGCACGCCAGTCCGCCGAGGCCGGCGCCAACGTGGTGATCCACTACAACTCGGACTCCAGTCGCGGGGACGCGCAGGAGACCCTCGCCGCGGTCGAGGCGCAGGGTGTCCGGGCGGCACTCGTCCAGGCCGACCTGACCGTCCCGGAGAACGTCGCGACCCTCTTCGCCGAGGCGGAGCAGGCCGTGGGGCGTATCGACGTCGCGGTCAACACCGTGGGCAAGGTGCTGCGGAAGCCGATCGTGGACACTACCGAGGACGAGTACGACTCGATGCTCGACATCAACGCCAAGGCCGCCTACTTCTTCCTCAAGGAGGCCGGACGGCACCTGGCCGACGGCGGCAAGGTCATCACCGTCGTCACCGCTCTGCTCGCCGCCTTCACCGACGGCTACTCCACCTACGCCGGCGGCAAAGCCCCGGTGGAGCACTTCACCCGCGCCGCGGCCAAGGAGTTCGCCGACCGCGGGATCTCGGTGAACGCTGTGGCGCCCGGCCCGATGGACACGCCGTTCTTCTACGGGCAGGAGACGCCTGAGCGGGTCGAGTTCCACAAGTCCCAGGCCATGGGGAACCAGCTCACCCAGATCGAGGACATCGCCCCGATCATCCGGTTCCTCGCCACCGAAGGATGGTGGATCACCGGGCAGACGATCTTCGCCAACGGCGGCTACACCACGCGGTAGGAGGGGGTTGACCATGGATACACCCGGAAACAATGTCAACAATGTCAACAATGTCAACAATGTCAACAATGTCGCTGAACCGGTGGCGTCTTTTCTCGCTGCGGTGAACGCGCATGACCGGCAGGCGTTCCGCGACACGTTCACACAGGACAGCGTCGTGAACGACTGGGGTCAGGTCATTACCGGTCGTGACAACATCGAAAAGTGGAGCGACACGGCGTTCGTCGGGTCACAGCCCCACTTCACCGTCGAGCGGACGTCCACCACCGACGGTACGGTCACCGTCATCGGTGACTGGCGGTCAACCCACGCCAACGGGCCGTCACGGTTCGACTTCGACATCGACGGTGACAGGATCACCACGATGACGATCAGTGAGGGATGAGCGAGTGCGTGTGCAGGTACCGTCCGTGGAACGCGCCGGGGCCCACCGCTCCGAGGTCGGACCGGTCGAATTGTTCTTCGACCTGGTCTACGTGTTCGCCATCATCCAGCTCTCCCACCTGCTGATCGGCAACCTGTCCTGGGGCGGGGCGGCACAGACCGGTGTCATCTTCGCGGCGGTCTGGTGGGGATGGAACTACACGGCCTGGGCGATGAACTGGTTGAACCCCCGGAGTCCGTCTGTCCAGCTTCTCAACGCTGTCCTGATGCTGACCGCCCTCGGTATGTCCGTGGCCATACCCGACGCATTCGGTGGTGGTGCATGGTTGTTCGTCGGGTGCTACCTGGCGATGGGGATCCTGCGGCCTGTGTTCATGATGGTGGCCTTCCGTGGGCGACAACTCGCCTCGAACTACCGGATGTTGCTCGGGTGGACACTCCTGGCGGGGGTGTTCTGGATCGCTGGCGCGGCCTTGCCGGAGCAGTGGCGGCTGGGGCTGTGGCTGGTCGCGGTGATCGTGGATTACGCGGCACCGTTGCTGCACTACCGGCTGCCCGGCATCGGGGCAGCCCCCATGGACCGGTGGGACACGGACGCGGAGCACCTGGCCGAACGTAACCGCCTGGTGTTCATCATCGCGCTCGGCGAGTCCATACTCCTCATGGGCGGTGTGCTCGTCGAGAGGGGTGAGGCCAGCCTCTCACTCGCGCTGAGCCTGGTGGTCGGTTTCGCTTCGTTGTTCGTCCTCTGGTGGAACTACTTCGCTGCGGCGGGCCCCACCGCGACCGGTGGAAGCGAGTCGACCGGGGCTCTACGTTCCGCGTACGCCTACGCACACGCGCTCATGGTGCTCGGGGCCATTCTCGTCGCGGTATCCACTGAACTGCGGCTGTCGCATGACCACCTCGACTCGGCGACTGTCGTGGTCACCATCGGCGGGCCGGTGGTGTACCTGGTGGGAAACATCCTCTTCCTCCGGTCGAGGTTCGGGAGGCTCGCTGCCTCCCGGCTCGTCGCGACGGCTGTCCTGGGCGTCATGGCGGTGGTGGCACTGCTCTACGTCGACGAGATACCGGTGATCGTGCTCAGTCTCTGCGTGTTCGCGGTGACCGGGTCACTGGCAGGGTATACGGTGCGGAACGGACGCGGCGTCCGGACCCCGGCGTCGTGATGTCGCCGGGGCCGTGAGCCTGCTCTACTTCTTCACGGAGAACAGACGCTTGTTGACGAACTCGTCCATGCCCAGCGGTCCGAGCTCCCGGCCGTAGCCGGAGCGCTTCACCCCGCCGAAGGGCATCTCCTCGGTCTCCGGGGCGGACTGGTTGACCCCGACCATGCCGGCCTGGAGGCCCTCGGCGAAGGCCTCGGCGCGGCCCTCCTCGGTGGCGAAGACGGTGGAGCCCAGGCCGTACTGGGTGTCGTTCGCCAGTGCCAGCGCCTCCTCGTCCGAGGCGACCTTGTACACCTGTACCACCGGGCCGAAGAACTCCTCGTAGTAGATGTCGGAGCCGACCTCGATGTCGGTGAGCACGGCGGGGGAGACGTAGAAACCGTCGGCGTAGTCCCCGCCGAGGCGCTCGCCGCCGGTGCGCAGCGTCGCGCCGGCATCCACGGCCGTGGTGATCTGCGAGACGATCTTGTCCGCGGCGGCCTCGGACGACAGCGGCCCGAAGGCCTCGAGCACGTTGTCGACCTTCGCCGGGTCGGCCGGGGTGAGGGCGCCGATGATGTGGACGGCCTCGTCGACGAACGCGTCGTAGATGTCCTCGTGGACGATGATGCGCTTGTTGGAGTTGCAGGCCTGGCCGGTGTTCTCCAGGCGGACCCCCAGCGCGGTGCGTGCCGCGGCGCGGACGTCGTCGCTGGACAGGATCACGTAGGGGTCGGAGCCGCCGAGTTCGAGCACGGCCTTCTTCAGGGCCGCGCCGGCCTGGGCGGCGATCGCGGCCCCGGCACGCTCGGAGCCGGTGAGTGAGACGCCCTGGACGCGCGGGTCCTCGATGACGGTGGAGATCTGGTCGTGGGTGGCGAAGATGTTGGTGTACACGCCGTCCGGCACCCCGGCGTCGGCCATGATCTTCTCGATGGCCAGGGCGGACTCCGGCACGCTCTCGGCGTGCTTGAGCAGGATGGTGTTGCCCAGCATCAGGTTCGGCGCGGCGAAACGGGCGACCTGGTAGTAGGGGTAGTTCCACGGCATGATGCCCAGCAGTGCGCCGACGGGACGCCGCTGCACCACCGTCCGGGACTCCGCGGTGTCCTCGATGACGAGGTCCTCGGTGAGCGTGGCGGCGTGGTCGGCGTAGTAGCGGAAGATGTCGCCGCTGAACTCGGCCTCGCCGGGCGCCTCGGCGACGGGCTTGCCCATCTCGCGGGTGATGATCGCCCCGAGCTCGTCCTGACGCTCGGCGAACAGGTCGGCGACCCGGCGGACGATCTCGGCACGCTCGGCGATGCTGGTCGCGCCCCAGGACGCCGCGGCACGGTGCGCGGCGTCGAGTGCGGCGCTGATCTGCGCGTCGGTGGCGTGGTCGTGCTCGGACAGGACGGCACCGGTGGCGACGTCGATGCTGCGGTAAGAGATGGTCATGGTGTGCTCCTTGGTGGTCGGGAAGTCAGTTCTTGTCAGCGTGGTCTGTGGCGGCGGAGTACGCGCATTCCCCGTGGACGTGGGTGGCGATGACCTCGGCGCCGAGCAGTTCTCGGGGATCGGTGTCGAGCGGGTTGACGTCCAGTTCGATGAAGTTCGCCCGGAACCCGGGGCGAATACGTCCGACATTCTCCATATACCCAGCGTAGGCACCTCCGGCAGTGAGTGCAGTGAGCGCCTCGGCCGGGGTGAATGCACGCTCCGGATGATAAGGGGGAAGGCCCGGGGACAGTGACGATCCTCCGGTCAGCGCGATGTAGAGGTTCGGCAGTGCCTCATGGGGTGCCGTCGGTGCGTCGGTACCGAGGGTGATGGGAACCCCGGACTCCCGGAACTTGTGCCACGGGAAGCCCCGTTCCTGCCGTTCATCACCGAGGACGGCCTTCCAGTTGTCCATGATCGCCGGATCGCTGTGTACCGGCTGCATGGATGCGACGGCTCCGAGGTCGGCCATCCGCCGGATGGTGCCGTCGGTGACACTCTCGAGGTGTTCGATGCGGTGCCGGCGGGACCTGATGCCGCTCCCGTTTTCCGCGGAACAGTACTCGAGGACCTCGATCGCGATCTCGCTGGTGCGGTCGCCGATGGCGTGCATGGCGATCTGCAGCCCGGCGGCATCGGCGGCAGCGGCCACCGGCTTCATACGGTCGGCGTCCCAGATGGGGTCGGTGTTGGAACCGTCGGCGTACGGGCAGCACATTGTGGCGGTCTTGGCGTCGATGACCCCGTCCATGATGAACTTCACCCCGGAGATCCGGAACCATTCGGATTCTCCGCTGCGCTCCAGCTCATCGCGTAATGCGGTGGCCCGGTCCACCTGGTTCAGGTTCGCCCGGGCGTCGCTTTCGGCGATCATCAGGATGTGTCCGGTGACGGGGAACGGCAGCCGTCCATCGCGTGCGACCAGCGTACGCAGGGCCTCGATCTCCGGTTCTGTCAGCGCCATGTCGGTCACTCCGGTCACGCCGGACGCCAGGTAGGCGGTGAACGCGCGACGCAGTGAACGGATCCTGTCCTCCAGAGTGGAGATGCTGTCGAGGAAATCCCAGGCGTATTTCCGCCCTGCTGTCTCGTAGAGGAGCCCGGTGGCTTCCCCGGAACTGTCACGTGCGATCTCGCCGCCGACAGGGTCGGGGGTGTCCCGGTCAACCCCGGCCTCCTGCAACGCAGCGGAGTTCAACCAGGTCGAGTGGAGATCGTTGGCGTCGAGGTAGACGGGAATGTCGGGGAGGACCTCATCGAGCATCGCCGCCGTGGGGTGGGTGTCGCCGACGGCGTCGAACAACCAACCACCGCCGAGGACGCGTGGAGCCTCCGGGTTCGCTTCCTTCCACCGCAGGAGCCGCTCCCGGATGTCATCCAGTGTCCGGCAGTCGCGCAGCTGCGCTTTGCCGAGTGCGGTACCGAACGACGCCAGATGGGTGTGTGAATCGATGACCCCCGGGGAGATGAAGCGCCCGCCCAGGTCGACTTCCGTTGCACCGGGGGCGGTCGCGCGGACGTCGTCGACGGAACCCACTGCACTGACGACACCATCGGTGACCGCGAACGACTCCTCGGTGCGTCCGTCCGGTTCTGCGGTGAAGACGACGGCGTTGACGTAGATCGTGGTTGACATGGTTTCTCCTAACGTTGGGTGCGGGTGGCGGTCATGGAGTCGGAGCGGACCTGCTTCCCGGCGAGGACGACATAGGATGCGGCGGCGACGATCATTCCCGACGGGATGGACAGGTCGAGTCCGGTGAGGTCGGACAGGGACCCGACGAAGACATCGGTGTCGATGAAAAGCGTGGCCGCGACCCCGCCGAGAACGAGGCTCACCAGGCCGGGCCAGTTCCACCCGTTGCGGTACCAGAAGCGGCTGGTGCGGGTCTCGTCGAACAGATCCGGGTCGTTGTACCGGTTCCTCCTGAGGAGCACGTCGGTGACGAACACCGCGATCAACGGCCCGGCGGCGACCACGACGAGTTGCAGGAGCAGTGAGACGGAGGTGGTGAAGTCGTAGATCGCCACGGAGACGATCGTCAGGACGGTTCCGATGACCGCGATGATGAGGGTGGACGGGATCCTGCGGATGGGGATCCCCAACGCCTGCAGGGACAGACTGGCGCTGTAGGTGGTCATGCCGTTGAGGCCGATGGCGGCGACGATCACCGCCAGCGCGAATACCGGGAAGAACCAGGATGGCAGACCGGTCTCGAACGCGCCCATGGGGTCGCCGAGCATGTCGAAGCCGGCACCGGTGGCGATCAACGCGCCGATCATGGTGAACAGGATGCCGGGGAGTGCACCGCCGAAGCCGGTGGCAGCCGCGGTCTTCCACACCGGTGTCGACCGCGGGAGGTAGCGTGCCATGTCGGGGCTGTTGACGAAGGACAGTGGGGTGGAACCGAGGATCGTCACCCCGACTGTCATCGCGGATACCAACGCCGTCCCGGTGAGTTTCTCCGCAGGTTCGTAGCTGAAGTCGAAGTGGGGGAACATGAACACCGTCGCCAGCAGGAAGACGACGACAAGCCCGTTCGCGACGTAGGGATACAGCCGGGTAATCAGCCCATGCCCGTAGATGGCGACGAGCACCGTGACCGAGGCGATGACGATCACCACGGCGACGCCGACCAGCTCTGTGGACGGGACACCGATGCGGTTGAGGAGGCCGAGTCCGTTGACGGAGGCGGACGACCAGGTCAGCGACAGATAGACGGCGGCGAGGAGCCACCCGTAGAGGCCGACGATGGCCTTGTTGCCCCGCAGTCCGTAGAATGCGCGGCTGATCACGGATCCGGAGGTGCCGGCGGCGGGGCCGCTGCCGGCGATGACGCCGACGAAGATCCATCCCAGGTTCGCGATGACGGTGACCGCCAGGGTCTGCAGGAGGCTGAGCCCGAGACCCGCAACCATCAGTGCGCCCATCGTGACGGTGAGGAAGCTGATACTCGGGGTGGCCCATACCCAGAACAGTGACCCCGGTTTGCCACCCCGGTCCTCATCCGAGATGTACTCGATACCACGGGATTCCGGACCGGCGCGGGTACCGGTCTCCTCGCCCCCGGTGTCTGTGTGGGTGGGGTCGTGGGGTTCTGACGGTGTGACGAGGGGTTCTGTGATGCTCATTTTCTCGGCTTTCTGGTGGTGGGCGTGGTGCGGTGTGGTGGTGTCCGCCTGGTCCCGCCCGGTGCGGTGGCCTCGATACCCGCCCCGAGCTGGAGCAGACGGTTGTCGTCCCAGCCGCGTCCGGCGATCGTGAGCCCGACCGGCATCCCGGTCTCCGGGACCGTGCCCATCGGCACGGTGACCGTCGGGATCCCGAGGTGCCGGGGCACCAGGTTGCCGTTGGCGACCCAGACACCGTTGCGCCAGGCGAGGTCGGCGGAGTCGGGGTTGGTGTCGGCGTCGGCGGGACCGGTGTCGGCCATGGCGGGGAAGACGACTGCGTCGAGTCCCAGGTCGTCCATCCAGTCCTCCAGGTCGACCCGTCGGGTCTCCTCCAGCCCCCAGACGCCGTCCGGCAACGGCCGGAAGGCCGGGTGGTCGGTCACGTCGTCCGGGCCGGTGTACCCGAACCCCGCGATGACCGAGGGGTAGGTGGCGATGTCGTCGTCGAAGCCGTTGTAGCGGTCGGGCAGGGCGCCCTCCGGGTGGGGGAAGATGCGCGCCCCGTCGACGCTGGTGAGGGAGTGCAATGCCGGGTCGCCGTTGGCCTGCAGGAAGTCCTCCCAGGACCAGGCGGCCAGTGCGCCGACCTCCAGGTCGAGGTAGTCCGCGCTGACCAGCCCCCGGGTGGAGACCGTCGGCGCCCCGGGGCGGTCGCCCTCGTAGTTGGTGACCACGGGGAAGTCGACCTCGACGACGGTGGCACCGGCCGCCTCAAGGTCGGCACGCAGTGACCGCCACAGCGCGACGACCGCATCCGACGTCTCGATCCGACGGCCCATCGGGCCGCCGACACCGGGGTCTCCGGTGCGGTCGCCACCGGTTCCCGCCTCCCCGTCGGCGTTGACGTACATCGCGGGGACGCCGAGACGTACACCGGACAGGTCCGGAGCGTCCTCGAGCAGTGCCCGGTAGGATTCCGGCCTGACCTCGGAGGACGCCGGAACGTCCACCCACGGCTGCATCCGCCAGAAGTCCCCGCGGGTGGTGTGGTCGTCGGCGACGATGACGTCGAGCACCTCGGCCATGTCGGCCATGGACCGGGTGTGGGGGACGACGACGTCCATGGTCGGGACCAGCGGCCAGTTGCCGCGGGTGGAGATCACCCCGCGCGACGGCGTGTAGGCGCACAGGGAGTTGCACGACGCCGGCGCCCGTCCGGACGACCAGGTCTCCTCGCCCAGCCCGAAGGCGGCGAACTCCGCGGTGGTCGCGCTGCCGGAACCGTTCGACGATCCGGAGGCGAAGGCACTGGTCAGGTAGTCGGCGTTGTAGGGGCTCTCGGCCCGTCCGTGGAGGCCGCGCTGCATCCCGCCGTTCGCCATCGGCGGCATGGTGGTCAGGCCGGTCAGGATGGCCCCGGCCGCCCGGAGGCGTTCGATGGTGAAGGCGTCCCGTTGCGCGACGAGGTCGGCGAAGGCCGGCGAGCCGGCGGAGGCGGTCAGACCGCGGGCCAGGTAGGACTCCTTCGCGGTGTAGGGGATGCCATCCAACGGTCCGCGGGTCGTGCCGGTGCGGCGCCGTTCGTCCGAGGCGCGGGCCTCGTCCAGTGCCCGGGGGTTGTCGACGATCACCGCGTTGAGGGGGACGCCGCCGTCGGCGGCGAGTCCGTCGCCGCGCGCCGGGTCGGGACGGTCGAAGCGGGCGGCCCGGGCGCGGTAGGCCTCCACCAGGGCGACGGCCGTCGTCGTGCCGTTCTCCAGGTCGGTGCGCAGGTCGGCGACGGACTTGCCGGTCACGTCGTAGGTGTCAGCCACGGCGCACCTCCGGGGAGACCGCGGGTTGTTGCTGGGTGATGCAGTGGATGCCGCCGCCGAAGGCGAAGATGTCGCGGGCGTCGACGAGCTCCACGGTGCGTCCGGGGTAGGCCGCGGCGAGGATCCCACGGGCCCGTTCGTCGGCCTCCTCGTCGCCGAAGGCGCACAGGATGACGGCCCCGTTGCAGACCAGGTGGTTGATGTAGGAGTAGTCCACCCAGCCCTCGTCGTCGCGCAGGGCGGACGGCGCGGGGAGGTCGACGACGGTCAGCGGTGCGCCGTCCGCGTCGACCGCGGCCTCCAGGACCTCGCGGAGCCGGCGGGTGACCTCGTGGTCGGGGTGCTCGGGGTTGTCCTGGCGGTGCAGGAGGACGTGGCCGGCCTCGGTGAACGTGGCGACGATGTCCACGTGCCCGCGGGTGCCGAATCCGTCGTAGTCCCGGGTGAGCCCGCGGGGCAGCCAGATGGCGTGCCGGGTTCCCAGTCGCGCGTGGATCTCCTGCTCGACCTGCTCTTTCGTCCATCCGGGGTTGCGGTCGGGGTCGAGCTGGACGGTGTCGGTGAGCAGGACGGTGCCGCGCCCGTCGACGTGCAGGCCGCCTCCTTCGGCGACCAGCGGGGAGTCGTCGACGGGGACGTCGGCGAGCCCGGCGACGGTGGTGGCGAGGCGGGCGTCGTCGTCCCAGGCGGCCCAGGACTGCGCGCCCCACCCGTTGAAGATCCAGTTCACCGCGCGCAGTGACCCGTCGTCGGTGTGGACGAAGGTGGGTCCGGAGTCGCGGATCCAGGCGTCGTCGAGCGGTGCGGTGACCAGGGTGACAGCGGATCGACCGGTGCTGTCGGCGAGCATGTCGCGCGCGACCGGTTCGTCGTCGGGGTCGACGACCAGGGTGACCGGCTCGTACCGGGCGACGGTACGGGCGACCGTGACCCAGGCGTCGCGTGCCCGGGCGAGGGTGTCGGACCCCTCGGGCCCGAAGGTGTCGTTGGCGGTGGGGAAGGACATCCACGTCTGCTCGTGGGCGGCCCATTCTGCAGGCATGACGGTCGTCATCGGATCAGCTCCTCGGTGGTGTCGGTGATGTCGGCTGTATCGGTGGTGTCGGTGGTCGACTCGGAGACGGGCAGGGTCTCACCGCGGAAGAACGCGGGGTGGAAGACCCGGGTCCACAGCATCAGCGCCACCCCGATGAGCAGCACGCCGACGCCGAGGATGAAGACCATGCCGATACCGGCGATCGAGTTCCCGGACCCGTAGCCCGGGTCGAGCGAGTCCACGGCGGTCTGGACGAACATGATCAGCAGGACGACCCCGCCGACCAGGGGGAACAGGAAGCGGAAGAAGATGCTGCGGGTGGAGGCGAACAACTCCTTGCGGAAGTACCACACGCAGGCCAGCGCGGTGATGCCGTAGTAGAAGCAGATCATCAGGCCCAGGGCGGTGATCGTGTCCCACAGGGCGTTCTCGCTGATCAACCGCGTGACCGTGTAGAAGGCGCCCGCGGCGACGGCGGAGGTGACCGTCGCGACGGACGGTGTGCGGAACCGCGGGCTGATCTTCGCGAACACCGGTGGCAGCGCCTGGTAGTAGCCCATGGCCAGCAGGGTCCGCGACGGGGAGATCATCGTGGAGTTCAGGGAGGAGAAGGACGAGGTCAGCACCGTGATCGACATGAGGATCGCGAACGGTCCCATCACCGGGCCCGCCAGGGCCGCGAACAGCGACTCCTGGTTCGCCGGGTTGCCGGCGCCCAGTCCCTCCGAGCCGGTGCCCGCCCACGCGACCACGCCGACGGCGCACAGTGTGTAGATCGCGATGATGATCAGCACGGTGATCGTGGACGCCCGGCTGGCCGTGGTCTTCGGGTCCTTGGTTTCCTCGTTCATCGTCAGCGTGGTGTCCCAGCCCCAGAACATGAAGATGGACAGGGAGACGCCCGCGGCCATGACCGGGAAGCTCCCGATGCCCGCCGGGTTGAACCAGTCGAGGCTGATCGGTGTGGGGTCGAAGGAGCTGCCGTTGTTCGCCTGGACGATCGCCGAGACCGCGAAGGCGGTGAGCACCACCAGTTGGACGGCGACGAGGACGTACTGCACCATCTTCGTCGACCCCAGCCCCCGGTAGGAGATCCAGGCGGCGACGGCGATGAAGACGAGTGTGGTGGGGATGTTCACCCAGAGGTTCCGGGTGAGGTCGGCGATCCCCTGGTTGTCGAGGATCTGGCCGAGGAGGATGTAGAAGAAGTCCACGGCGACGGCCGCCAGGTTCGACAGCACGATGACCGTCGCGGCGATCAGCCCCCAGCCGCCCATCCAGCCGATCCACGGGGAGAAGGCCTTGGTGGCCCAGGTGAAGGACGTCCCGGAGTCGGGGAGGCGGGAGTTGAGTTCCCGGTAGCCGAAGGCGACCAGGAGCATCGGCAGGAACCCGAGGATGAGGATCGCGGGGACGTGGGCGCCGACCTCGGCGATGGTGGGGCCCAGGCCGGAGGTCAGGGTGTAGGCGGGGGCGATGCACCCCACACCGATCACGACGGTGCCGAGCACACCGATCTGCCCGGTGGCGAGGCCCTTGCCGGTGTCCTGTCGTTCTGTGCTGTTCCCGGTCATGTGCGGCTCCCGTCCGTCGGGGGATTCCGGCTGAACACGGTGTAGCCGGACGGGATGACGACCACGGGTACCGGGGCGACCCGCAGCATCTTCTTCGCCGTCGACCCGAGGAACATGCGGCCGTGCGCGGCGAGCCGGGACGAGGCCACGAGGACGATCTCGTCGTCGTGCCAGGTGAGTTCGGCCATGGCGGAGGGCACGTCGCGCCCGGTGGCGATGTGGGTGGTGGCGCGGCCGTCCTCGACGAGTTCGGTGGCGTCCTCCGCCAGCCGTTTCGAGGCGTAGGTCTCGAGGTCCTCGAGGACCCCGGTCGCCACCTCGGCCCGGTCGACCGGAACCGCGCGGTCGGAGTGGTCCAGGGTGACCAGCGACACCAGCCGGAGCGGGATGTCCCGGCCGCGGGCGGTGATGATCGCCTCGCCGATGAGGTCGGTGGCCCCGCGCCGGGGACCGAACATGGCGGTGACGTGCCCGATCGGGCCGGGCCGGTCGTAGCCTGTCGGGGCGAGGGCGACCGGGACGTCCGCGGTGTGCAGGAGGTTCGTGGCCATCGTGCCCAGCCGGTGACGGTGCAGCACGGCGCCCGGACGTGGGCCGACGACGATGAGGTCGGCGTGGAGCCGGTGGGCCGCGCTGAGCAGGCCCTCGGGGGCGGACTGGTCCGCGACGAGGTGGGTGGAGCAGCGGACGTCGTCGGGGACCGTCGTCGCCGCTTCGTCGAGCCAGTCCTGCAGCTGCCGGTCACGGATGTCCTCGTAGCTGCCGTCGTACGGCAGGGAGCTGTTGAAGGGGTTCTCGGCGGGTACGACCATCACCAGGTGGAGGTGGGCGTCGCGGTCACGCGCGACCGCGACACCGAGGTGGAGGGCGTCGCGTCCGCTGGATGTCGCGCTGTACCCGACGATGATGTTGGTACCCATGGCTCACAGCCCCTCGATGATGGTGCGGGCCACTGCCTCGCCCTGTCGGACGGCGCCGTCGACGTGCTGGTAGCCCTCGGCGGCGATGTCGGAGCACGCGTAGTGGATCGGGCCGGTCGGCCGGTTCTGCAGGTGCCCCCAGCGGTGGAGTCCGCCGAGGTCGTAGCTGGTGGCGTAGGCGCCGCGGGTCCATTCCTCGGCGGCCATGTCGGACAGGTAGAAGGCGATCGGGTGCATGGTCTCCGGCCCGAGGTAGTCGGCCATCGCGGAGAGGATGGCCTCCCTGCGCTCGGCCTCCGGCAGGGCCCACATCTGCTCGGCGTAGACGTCGGAGACGAAGCCCACGAGGGTGCCGTTGGTGTCCTCGACCGGGGTGCCGTCGGCGTCGGTCTGCACGTTGGTGTTGTCGTAGACCTCCTGGACCAGCCGTCCGCCGCCGAAGCAGGTGCCGGACAGGCCCTTGTCACGCCAGAACGGGGTCTCGTAGACGGCGTGGACCTTGATGACCAGGCCCATGGAGATGTGCTGGTGGGCGATGTGCTGTTCGCGGGGCATCGGCGGGACGAACTGGATGCGGCTGTACAGGTTCGGGGGCACGGCGAGCACCACGTTCCTCGCGTGCACGGTCACCTTGTCGGAGACGACGGTGACGGTGCCGGGGGCGCCGTTGTCCGGGACGCCGTTGCGGACGTCGGCGGGGACGTTGTTGGCCTCGTCGGCGGTGGTGGGGTCGACCCCGGACCAGGTCAGCTGGCGTGCCGGCGACGACAGGACGATGTCGCCGCCGAGTTCACGGATGCGCTCGGCCAGGGTGAGGGACACCGACTGCATACCGCCGACGACCCGCTTGTCGAGGATGAAGTCCTCGTCGACCAGGTTGGAGAAGGAGCCGGCGGAGGCGGCCATCAGGACCGCCTGCAGCGTGGAGAACGCGTAGGACGGTTTGGTCAGCATGCCGGAGGCGACGTAGATCGACACGTTGTCGATGGCCTCCCGGTCGTCGCTGTGCCGGGCGAGCCAGTCGCGGAAGGGGACGGTGTCGAGTTCGGCGGCACGTTCGGCGGCCCACGGTGCCTCGGCACCGACCTCGGCGGCGAGGTCGTCCAGCAGGGCGATGAGCTTGTCCATCTCGGCCTCGGTCTCCTCGGTGCACGGGAGACGGTCACCTTCGTAGGTGTGGCGGGACCCGTCCGGCGAGACGTACACGGACTTGCCCTTGCGGTAGCGCTGGTAGGTCTGCAGGCCGAGCTCGTCGACCAGGTCAGTCAGCCGGGTCTGGTCGGGGGAGATCCACTGGCCGCCGATCTCGATGAAGTGCGGTGTGCCGTCGTCGGCGACGGCGGTGCCGTTCCAGGTGCGGCCGCCGACGCGGTCGCGGGCCTCGACGACGGTGACGGTCTTCCCGGCCTTGGCGAGGGTGTGGGCGGCGGTGAGGCCGGCGGGACCTGCGCCGATGACGACGACGTCTCGTTCATGAGTGGTGGTGTTCACGTGTATGTCCTCCTTGTTAAATGAACCACATTCGTTTATCGAGACCGTACATCCGCATCGCCCGGAACGCCAGGTTTTGGGCCGGAAATACTTCACGCCGGTCTGTCCGGGTCGCTGTCCGACCCGGTGATGCGGGGTGCATGACCTGCGGAGATGTTGCCCTGTCCGCTGAGGTAAATTGTGTGTGACATGTGTGTCCCCCGGCCGAACCCGGCCGGCTGGTACGGCAGTGGGAGAGGCCTGGACAGTTATGGCAGAAGGTCACACGGACCGCAGGACGGGTCGTCGCGCCGGGAGGCCGACGGCACCCGTGCTCGACCGGGTGCGTATCGCGGACGCCGCGCTGGCGCTGGTCACGGAGGAGGGGCAGGGGCGGCTCACGATGAAACGGTTGGCGGACCGTCTGGGCGTGGCGGTGTCGGCGCTCTACAACCACATCGCCAACAAGGCCGACCTGCTGCTGTTGGTCGAGGACGCGGTGATGTCGCGGGTGGACGCCTCGGCGTTGGGGGCGCTGGTGCACGCCGCGGACCCCCGGGGTGGGTTGGCGGACGCCCTACGCTCCTGGGGGCGGTCGTACCGGGACGTCTTCGCGGTGTACCCGGAGCTCGTCCCGCTCATCGCCACGATGCCGGTGTCCGGTGCGCCCGCCACCCGTCGGATGTACGAGACGGTGTCCGCCGGACTGGTGGCGGCCGGGGTCCCCGTGTCACAGGTGGTGGCGGTGATCGTCGCCTTCGAGTCGTTCCTCTACGGCTCGGCGATGGACGCGAACGCACCGATGGAGATCTTCTCGTCGGCGCCGGAGGAGTCGGATGCACCGACGTTCCAGTCGGTGGTGCAGGCGTTCACGGCGCGGGTGACGGAGGCCCCGTCCGGGGCCGCGAACCCGTACGCCGACGACCCCTTCGAATGGGGGCTGGAGGCTCTCGTCGCCCGGGTCGCTACCGGTCCTTCCCCGCACGGAGGTCGGCCATCAGCGTGATCAGGTCGTAGGCGATGTGTGAGGCCGAGATGCCGGTGATCTCGGCGTGGTCGTAGGCCGGTGCGACCTCGACGACGTCCGCGCCGACGATGTCGAGCCCGCGCAGGCCGCGCAGGATCTCCAGGATCTCCCGGCTGGTCAGCCCGCCGGCTTCCGGGGTGCCCGTGCCGGGGGCGTGGGCGGGGTCGAGGACGTCGATGTCGACCGAGATGTACAGCGGGCGGTCGCCGACCCGGTCGCGCAGCCGGGCGACGATCTCGTCGACCCCCTGACGGAAGACGTCGGAGCTGGTCAGGATGCCGAAGCCGAAACGCCTGTCGTCCTCCAGGTCCTTGTGGCCGTAGAGCGGGCCGCGGGTGCCGACGTGGCAGAGCGCCTCGGTGTCGACGACGCCTTCCTCGACGGCGCGCCGGAACGGGGTGCCGTGGGTGTAGTCGGCGCCGAAGTAGGTGTCCCAGGTGTCCAGGTGGGCGTCGAAGTGCAGGAAGGCGACGGGTTGGCCGGCCCGCTTCGTGGCGGCCCGCAGCAGCGGGAGGGCGATGGTGTGGTCGCCGCCGATGGTCAGCAATGAGCTGCCGTCGCCGGTGAGCTCGAGTGCGTCGTTCTCGACGGCCTCGATGGCCTCGTGGATGTTGAAGGGGTTGACCGCCATGTCGCCGGCGTCGGCGACCTGGACCTGCGCGAACGGTGAGGTGTCGGTCGCCGGGTTGTAGGGGCGCAGCAGTCGTGAGGACTGGCGGACGTGCCCGGAGCCGAACCGGGCGCCCGACCGGTAGGACACGCCGGTGTCGAAGGGGACGCCCACGACCTTGATGTCCGCGGTCCTCCCGTCGGCGGCGAGGTCCCGGAGGCGGGGCAGCAGTGCGAAGGTGGACTCCCCGCTGTACCGGGGGACGAGCGAGGAGTCGACCGGTCCGATGTTTCCGTTGTCGATGACCCGGGGGCTGTTCAGCATGAGTGTGCCTTTCGTGGTGTCGTCGGGGGGGGGCGGTTCAGCTGGTCACGAGGACCCAGAGGACCGTCGCGGGTTCTGGTGTCGGGTTGCGCCAGGAGTGCGGTTCGGAGCCCGGGAGGGTGACCGTGTCCCCGGCGTGCATGTGGATCTCCTGGTCGGGGGTCTGGAGGACGAACTGCCCGGAGATGACGTGCACGGACTCCACCGTGCAGTCCATGGTGTACAGCTCGTCCTCGCCGGTGCCGTGCCCCTCGATGACGGCGTGCAGGATCCGGAGGTCACGGCGCCCACGGGGCGTGACCAGCCGTTCGGTGATGCCGTCCCCGCCGAGGTTGACGAGCGGGGCGTCGTCGAGGGGGATGAGGTCGGTGTCGGGGGTGTCGAGGATCGCGCCCGGGGGCACCCCCAGGACCTCGCAGATGGTGACCAGTGAGGCCACGGACGGGCTGGTGACGTCGCGCTCCACCCGGGACAGGAACCCCTTGGAGAGTCCGGTGGCCTGGGACAGCTGGTCCAGGGTGATCCGGTTCTGCTGGCGTAGGGCGCGCAGGCGGCGTCCCGGGCGCGAACTGTAACCGCCGGACTCGGCGGGAAGCGATTTCACGGCACCGCACCTCTCTGTTGACCAATGGATAAAAAGTGTTGCCTGTCGGACAACTACGCACTAGTGTAGGCCGTCACATGCCACCAATCAAGCGATCTGCACCACATGAACCGCGGGTGCCGGTGTCGACCGGGCACCCGTGCGACAGATCCCTCGATTGACCAATCCTCTGACGGGAGATGCTTGTGAACTGGTTAAACACTGTCATCATCGTGCTCTACCTGGCTGTCATGCTGTGGTTCGGCTGGTGGGGCCAGCGGAAGGTCAGCAACCGGGCCGACTACCTCGTGGCCGGCCGGCGCCTCGGGCCCCTGTTCTACGCGGGCACCATGGCCGCCGTGGTCCTCGGCGGGGCGTCGGCCGTCGGTGGGATGGGCCTGGGGTACGAGTTCGGCATCTCGGGGTTCTGGCTGGTCACCGCCATCGGCGTGGGCGTGCTGATCCTGAGCCTGTGCTTCGCCCCGCTGCTGCAGCGGCTGCGGATCTACACCGTCACCCAGATGCTGGGCCTCCGCTACGGGGGCACCACCACCCGTGTCGCCTCGGTGGTCATGCTCGGGTACACGGTCATGCTCACCGTCACCTCGACCAGCGCCTATGCGTCGATCTTCATGGTCCTGTTCGGCTGGGACCGGTGGCTGGCGCTGGTCGTCGGCGGCGGGATCGTCCTGTTCTACTCCACCACCGGCGGCATGTGGTCGATCACCCTGGCCGACATGGCGCAGATCACCGTGATCACCGTGGCCGTCTTCCTGCTGATGCTCCCCATGTCCTTCAGCGACGCCGGTGGATGGTCCGGCATGCAGGAACGCCTGGGATCGGAGTTCTTCGACGTCGGCGGCATCGGGTTGCAGTCGATCATCACCTACTTCGTCGTCTACACGCTGGGACTGCTGATCGGCCAGGACATCTGGCAGCGGGTCTTCACCGCGCGTTCGCCCCAGGTCGCCCGCTGGGGCGGCGCCGGCGCGGCGGTGTACTGCATCCTGTTCGCCGTCGCCGGAGCCGTCGTCGGCATGGCCGCGGCAGTCCTGCTGCCGGGCATCGGGGCCCGTGACGACGTCTACGCCCAGGTCGCCACCGAGATCCTCCCCGCCGGCCTCGGCGGTATCGCCCTGGCCGGTGGGCTCGCCGCAATGATGTCCACGGCCTCGGGCGGATTGATCGCCGCCTCCACGGTGGCCAAGGAGGATGTCGTCCCGCTGCTGCGGGACATGGTCGGGAAACCGGCCTCGGCGACCGGCGCAGACGGCGGTAGCGGCGACGATAGCGACGAGGTCGCGGGCAACCGGATGTGGGTCCTCGGTCTCGGGGTGCTGACCCTGGTCGTCGCGATGGTGGTCCCGGACGTGGTCGCCGCGCTGACCATCGCCTACGACCTCCTCGTCGGCGGCCTGCTCGTGGCGATCCTCGGCGGGATAGTCTGGCGACGCGGCACCGGCAAGGGCGCGATGTGGTCCATGGTGGCCGGGACGCTGGGAACCGTCGTCACCATGACCGTCATGGAGGTCAGGGCGCAGGAGAGCCTCGGCGGCATCCTGGCGAACGAGCCGATCTACGTGGGCCTCGTCCTCTCCTTCGTGGTCTACGTCGCGGTGTCCCTGGCGACGCGTCCGACCGCCCCGGAGGTCCTGGACGCCTGGAAGGCGCGCGTCTCCGGGAACGAACCCGTCGCGGCAGAGTAACCGGACCGACCCCCCGCTGACCCCCGCCGACCCCAGACACGGAGGGCACGCCCGTCCAAGGAGTGCCGGAACCCGACTGACCGGCCGCACGGCCACATGCCCCCTGAGGAGGAGACATGACCGACAACCAGCCATACGGCACCCCACGGCCCGCACACCGCATCGGCGGTGACGTGGTCCTCGAGACGCTGGGTGCCCTCGGCGCCCGCGGGGTGGTCGGACTGCCCGGCCAACACGCCCTCGGCCTGTTCGACGCCCTGCGCCGCTCCGACCTGCCCTACCTCGGCGCCCGGGTGGAGAACAACGCCGGGTTCATGGCAGACGGCCTCGCCCGCGCCACCGGGTCGGTGGCACCGCTGCTGCTGTCCACCGGCCCCGGGGCGCTCACCTCCCTCGCCGCACTGCAGGAGGCGGCCGCCTCGTCCATCCCCGTCCTCGCGCTGAGCGCCCAGGTGCCCGTCGCCGGACTCGGTGGCGGCAGGCACGGCTACCTGCACGAACTGCCCATGCAGTCGGACTCCTTCCGGGGCGTGGTCAAGCACGTCGTCACGGTGCGTGCCATGGGCCAGATCCCCACCGCCGTGGCCGAGGCCTGGCGTGTCGCCGCGACCGCGCCACAGGGGCCCGTCCTCGTCGAGGTGCCGCAGGACATCCTCCTCGCCGACGCGGACGCGACCGTCCCGCCGCTGACCGCCCCCGGTGCCGCCGTCTTCGCCGAGGCACCGTCGTTGACCCCGGTCGCCGGCATCGTCGGGCACGCCGCCGACCTGCTGTGCGGTGCCCGCCGTCCCGCGGTCCTCGCCGGGGGAGGGGTCGTGCGCTCCGGGGCGCAGGCGGAGCTCGCCGCCCTCGCCGAACGCCTCGACGCCCCGGTGGTCACCACCATCGGCGGCAAGGGCGCGCTGCCGTGGAGCCACCCGCTGTCGGCGCGGTCCTGGATCGAGGACATCGCCACCACCGAATTCCTCGAGGACGCCGACGTCCTCCTCATCGTCGGGAGCGGGGTGGGGGAGCTGTCCAGCAACTACCACACCTTCGCCCCGCAGGGCACGGTCATCCAGGTCGAGGCCGACCTCGGCAAACTCGGCTCCAACCACCCCGGCGTCGGCATCCACGGCGACGCCCGCCTCACGTTGTCCCGGCTCGACGACCTCGTCGCGGCGCGCGGGCGGGCGTCCGAACCTGCCCGCCGGGAGGATGCGGCACGGCGCATCGCCGGGCTGCTGGCCACCGTGGACGCCCGGATCGCCGGCCAGGGCCTGGAGAAGGAACGCCGGCTCATCGACGGGCTGCGCGACGCGTTGCCCGACGACACCGCCGTGTTCTGGGACATGACGGTGCTGGCGTACTGGGCGTGGTCGGCATGGGACGTCCGCGACGACGAGTTCGCCTCCGCGCAGGGCGCCGGCGGGCTCGGCTACGGCTTCCCCGCCGCGCTGGGTGCGGCGTTCGGACGCCGGGTCACCGGTGGCGGCGACCACGGCTCCGTCCTCGCCGTCTCCGGCGACGGCGGTGCGCTGTACGGCATCGCGGAACTCGCCGTCGCCGCCCAGAACACGCTGCCGGTCGTGTGGCTGATCGTCGACGACGGCGGCTACGGGATCCTCCGCGACTACATGGAGGGCGAGTTCGGCACGGCCACGGCCACAGAGCTGACCCGCCCCGACTACGTGGCGTTGGCGGAGTCCTTCGGTGTCACGGCGGAGGCCGCCACCGTCGAGGACGCCCCGGACGCCGTCGCCCGCGCCCTGGCGTCCGGCGAACCGCGGGTCGTCGTCGTGTCCGCGGTGCTCGACCTCTTCGCGCCGACGCATCTCGACCGGCGCGACCGGCGCGACTGACCGACGGGAGTCAGCGTCCGGACGGGCGGACCGACACCAGCAGCAGCTCCGCGCGGACCACGGGGTCGTCCAGGTCCACCTCGCAGATCGCGGCGACGCGGTCCAGACGGGAGCGTACGGTGTGACGGTGCACGCCCAACGCCTCCGCCGTCGGGGCGACCCGGGCCCCGCTGCGCAGCCAGGTCAGCAGCGTCGTCGACAGGTCGCCGTCCGGGGCGAGCCGGTCGACGGTCTCCGCGGCGCGCCGGTCCAGGGCGGACCGCACCTCGGGCTGCCCCAGCCAGCCCGCCCCCGCCTCGTACGGGCCGACGTGGCGCCCCGGTGTCAGCGCCCGCGCCGCCGCCTCGAGCCGCTGCACCCGCTCATTGGTGACCCCGCCCCAGGCCACCGGTTCCCCGACGGCGACCCGCACGTGCGCGGCGGCGTCGCCGAACTCCTCCGCGACCGCCGCCACCGCCCGCGACCCCCGGAACAGGAACAACGCACCCGCGGCGTCGGCGTCCGTGCCCGGCAGGTCGGTGACGAAGATGTGGCGGCCCGCCCGCGACGCCGCCCGGTCCGCGGCGGCGACCGCCCGGTCCAGGTCGGCCCGACGGTCCGCCGCGACGACCACGGGCCGGACGAGCCCGTCGCCGTCGGCGGCGTCGTCGAGCACCCGGCCCATCGACTGGTCCCCGCCGTCCAGCCCGAGCAACAGCTGCAGGGCCAGGGAGTTCAGGCCGGTACGGCTGCGCCGCAGGTAGGCGGGACGCTGCAGCAGGATGTCGGCGAGGCCGGCGGCGTGCTTGATCACCGAGCGGTCGTGCGGGCTGAACGGGTGCCCGGCGACGACGGTGACCAGGTGGAACCGGTCGCCCTGCGGGGACATGCGCTGGGTGATCCGCCACGTGCGGCCGTCGCTGTCGGCGCCGCTGGCACGCTGCCGGCGGGCGACGGCCACCGCGGACCGTCCCGCCCGGTCGTGGTGCCCGTGCACCCGGCCGTCACTGTCGGTCACGGCCACGGCGGCGTCGAGCTGACGGGCCGTGGTGGTGACCAGTTCGTCGAGACCGCCGCGGACGGCGGTGGCGCTGAGCTTCTCCTGGGCGACGACCAGCCCCTCCTGGCCACGGCGGCTACGGCGGGCCCGCTCCTCGGTCACGGCGTTGAGGATCGAGATGAACGCGGTGTGGCGGGGGACCTCGAACACCGCGATCCCGTGACCCCGGGCCGCGGTGACCAGCGAGTCCGGGACGGCGGGGAAGAACAGGCCGGTGCCGACGCCGACCGCGGTGACCCCGGCCTCGGCGAGCCGGTCGACGTAGGCGGGGAAGGGGTCGTTGTCGTCGGAGACGTCCCTGCTCAGGGCCACGCCGACCGTCAGGACCACGGCCCGGGGCTGCAGGAACTCCCGCGGGTCGGTGAGCTCGGTCGGCTGGATCACCGAGAACCCCGCTTCCGGGTCGCCCGGAGGGCACAGCATCCGCAGGTCGAGGGAGCGCTGGGCGCGGAGCCACCGCAGGGGGATGTCGTCGGTCATGGACCGACTGTACATAAATACGGTCGAAGTTCGACAGTAAGGCCATGTCGCCCACGACACATCCCGTCGCATAATGGCCCGAGAACACCGAGAACACCGAGAACACCGAGAACACCGAGAACACCGAGTACACCGAGTACACCGTGAAGGAGCCACCCATGAAGGACCTCAGCTACCGCCTCCCGCAGGAACGCTCACTCGTCACCTCCGGGCCCGGGCCCCGCAGCACGGCCTTGGCCGCCCGACGCGACGCCGTCGTCCCCCGTGCGGTGACCCCGAACCTGCCGCACTACATCGTCGACGCCGACGGTGGCGTCCTCGTCGACGCGGACGGCAACTCCTTCGTCGACTTCGCGTCCGGCATCGCCGTGACCACCGTCGGCGCGTCCAACCAGGCCGTGGTCGAGGCCGTCGGCGACGCCGCCTCGCACTTCACCCACACCTGCTTCATGATCTCGCCGTACGAGTCCTACATCCGCGTGGCGGAGAAGCTCGCCGAGATCACCCCCGGCGACCACGACAAGCGCACCGTGCTGTTCAACTCCGGCTCCGAGGCCGTGGAGAACGCCGTCAAGATCGCCCGCAGCTACACCGGACGCGACGGCGTCGCCGTCTTCGACCGCGCCTACCACGGCCGCACCAACCTGACGATGGCCATGACCGCGAAGAACATGCCCTACAAGTCCGGTTTCGGCCCCTTCGCCTCCGAGGTCTACCGCGCACCGGTGTCCTACCCGCTGCGCGACGGACTGACCGGCGCCGAGGCCGCCGAGCGCGCGATCACCGCCCTGGAGCAGCAGGTCGGCGCCGCCAACCTGGCCTGCGTGGTCATCGAGCCGATCCAGGGCGAGGGCGGGTTCATCGACCCCGCCGAGGGTTTCCTGCCGGCCCTCGCCGACTGGTGCCGCGCCAACGACGTCGTCTTCGTCGCCGACGAGATCCAGGCCGGCATGTGCCGCACCGGCGACTGGTTCGCCTCCGACCACGAGGACGTGGTCCCCGACCTGGTCACCGTCGCCAAGGGCGTCGCCGGCGGCATGCCGCTGTCCGCCGTCGTCGGACGCGCCGAGATCATGGACGCCCCGCACCCCGGCGGCCTCGGCGGCACCTACGGCGGCAACCCCGTGGCCTGCGCCGCGGCCCTCGCCGCCATCGAGCAGATGGAGACCCACGACCTCAACGGCCGCGCCCGTGAGATCGAGGCCGTCGTCCGCGAGGTGCTCGAGCCCCTGGTCGGTGCCGGGACCGGCCTCGCCGAGGTCCGTGGCCGCGGCGCCATGATCGCCCTCGAGTTCACCGACGCCGACGGCCGCCCCGACGCCGCCACCACCGCGGCGATCGCCGCGGCCTGCAAGGCCCAGGGCGTGCTCATCCTCACCTGCGGCATGGACGGCAACGTCGTCCGCCTGCTCCCGCCGCTGGTGATCAGCGAGGACCTGCTCCGCGACGGCCTCGGCGTGCTCGCCGACGCCATCCGTGCACAGAAGTAGACGAGAAACCACCAGGAGACACACCATGACCGACCGCACACTCCCGTCCGACCTGACCGACCTGCTCGCCGCTCAGGTCGGCGAGGTCGACAGCACCTTCGACGTCGAGGACCCCGCCACCGGCGAGGTGCTCGTCACCGTGCCCGACCGCTCCGCCGCCGACGCCCTCGACGCCCTCGGCCGCGCCGTGGAGGCCCAGAAGATCTGGCAGGACGTCCCGCCGCAGCGCCGCTCCGACGTGCTCACCCGCGTCTTCCAGATCATCGGGGAGCGCTCCGAGGACTTCGCCACCACCATGACCCTGGAGATGGGCAAGCCGCTGGCGGAGGCCCGCGGCGAGGTCACCTACGGCAACAGCTACTTCCGCTGGTTCGCCGGCGAGGCCGTCCGCATCCCGGGACGCTTCACCCAGGCACCCGCCGGCAACGGGCACATCCTCGTCTCGAAGCACCCGGTGGGCCCCGTCCTCGCGATCACCCCGTGGAACTTCCCGCTGGCGATGGCCACCCGCAAGATCGCCCCGGCCCTGGCCGCCGGTTGCCCGGTGGTCGTGAAGCCCGCCAAGGAGACCCCGCTGACGATGATCCTCGTCGGCGAGGTCATCCGGCAGGCCCTCGACGAGGTCAGCGACGAGTTCGGCGACCTCTCCGGGCTGGTCACCATCGTGCCGTCCACCCGCTCCGGCGCGATCTCCGAGGCCCTGATGGCCGACGACCGCCTGCGCAAGGTCACCTTCACCGGCTCCACACCGGTCGGCGCGACGCTGGTCCGCCAGTCCGCCGACCAGCTGCTGCGCACCTCCATGGAGCTCGGCGGCAACGCCCCCTTCGTCATCGCCGCCGACGCCGACCTGGACCTCGCGCTCACCGGTGCGATGGCCGCGAAGATGCGCAACGGCGGCGAGGCCTGCATCGCCGCGAACCGCTTCCTCGTCGACTCCTCCGTCGCCGGGGAGTTCACCCGGCGTCTCACCGAATCGATGTCGCAGGTCACCATGGGTCACGGCCTGGACGAGGGCACCACCCTGGGGCCGATGATCACCGCGAAGCAGCGTGACGGCATCGCCGCGCTCGTCGATGAGGCCGTCGCCGCCGGTGCGACGGTCACCACCGGCGGCACCGTCCCGGAGGGCCCGGGCTACTTCTACCCGGCCACCGTCCTGACGGACGTCCCGGAGGACGCCCGGATTCTGCACGAGGAGATCTTCGGCCCCGTCGCCACCGTCAGCACCTTCGACACCCTCGAGGAAGGCGTGGCGATGGCGAACGACACCGAGTTCGGCCTGGCAGCCTACGGTTTCACCGGCTCCCTGGAGAACGCCCAGTACCTGGCGGCGAACCTGGAGGCCGGCATGGTCGGCATCAACCGGGGCGCGATCTCGGACGCGGCCGCACCCTTCGGCGGCGTGAAGCAGTCCGGCTTCGGCCGCGAGGGCGGCACCGAGGGCATCGAGGAGTACCTCGAGGCGCGGTACGTCGCGTTGAACTGACCGGGCGGCGTCCGGTAACGCTGACCGGTGGCGCCGTCCGGGCGTACCGAAACGAGCCTGGCGGCCGTGAACTGACCATGTTCACGGCCGCCAGGCTCGTTTACGTACACCCAGGTTTTTGGCCCGGGGGTATTCCCATCATGCGGGAGGCGTGTTACTAAGGAGGCCCACCCATGTGGCACAACTGAACAAGGAGACACCATGCACACCCCTCCCATGTCCAAGAGACTCTGGGCCGAGTTCCTCGGCACGTTCTGGCTCGTCTTCGGCGGCTGCGGTTCCGCCGTGCTCGCAGCGAAAGTCATCGCGCAGGATTCCGGCGGTACCGTCAACATGGGCATCGGCTTCGTCGGTGTCGCCCTCGCCTTCGGCCTGACCGTCGTCACCGCCGCCTACGCCGTGGGCCACATCTCCGGTGGCCACTTCAATCCGGCGGTGACCCTGGGCTGTGCGCTGGCCAGGCGCGTCGAGTGGTCCGTGGTGGTCCCCTACTGGGTGGCCCAGGTCGTCGGCGCCACGGTGGCCGGCGCGGTGCTGTGGGTCGTCGCGGACGGGAAGAACGGTTTCAGTGCGTCAGAGTCCGGGTTCGCCACCAACGGTTACGGCGACCTGTCGCCGGACGGCTACTCCCTGGCCGCGGTCGCGCTCACCGAGGTCGTGCTGACCGCGGTGTTCCTGTGGGTGATCCTGGGGGTGACCTCGAAGAAGGCCCCGGCAGGTTTCGCCCCGCTCGCCATCGGCCTGGCCCTCACGCTGATCCACCTGATCTCGATCCCGGTGTCCAACACCTCGGTGAACCCCGCCCGTTCCCTCGGTGTGGCCTGGTTCGCCGGTGGGGACGCCCTGGGCCAGGTGTGGCTGTTCCTCGTGGCACCGTTGGTCGGTGCCGCCGTCGCGGGCGTGAGCTACGCCTTCCTCACCGGTGACGAGGACGAGGAACCTGCGGAGAAGGAGGCCCGCGTCGGCGCCGGCGCCTGAGTGCTAGAGCCGGTCAGGGCCGGTCAGAGCCGGCGCCGCAGCCAGGCGGAGAACTGGTCGACGAGGACCACGAGGATGAGCACCATGATGATGTAGGTGAACATCTCGTCGAACTGGAAGGTCTTGATCGACCGGTTGATCAGCAGCCCGATGCCGCCGGCACCGACGAGACCCAGCACCAGCGAGCTGCGGACGTTCACGTCGAAGCGGTAGAGCAGCAGCCCGGTGATCTGCGGCAGCGACATCGGCACGGTGGCGTGGGCGAGCTGCTGCAGGCGGGACGCCCCGGCGGTGCGTAGCGCGGTCTGCGGTCCCTGGTCGGTGTCTTCCACGGCCTCGGCCCAGAGCTTGCCCATCACGCCGGTGTTGTGCAGGATCAGCGCCATCACGCCGGCGAAGGGGCCCAGGCCCACGGCGGTGACGAGGATGAGGGCGAAGACGATGTCGGGGACGGCGCGCAGGAACGACAGGATGCTGCGGCACGCCTGGTAGACGAGCCTGTTGGAGGTCACGGTCCGGGCCGCGCCCATGGCCAGCACGATGGCGAAGGGCACGGAGAACGTGGTGCCGAGCAGGCCGATCCACAGGGTGGTGAGCAGGCCGTCCAGCCCGGGACGGATCACGGTGTCCCAGTCGAGGTCCGGCGGGACGGCCTCGGCGAAGAAGCTGACGATGTTCGACCAGCCGGCGACGAGGCGTTCGACGTAGAAGTCGGTGCTGCCGACCGCCACCCAGTGCACGGCGACGAGGGCGAGCAGACCGATGCCCCAGCCGATGTTCCGGCGGGTGGTGTCCTGCCGGGGAACCGGCGCGGGGGCGACGAGGGGTGGGGTGGTTTTCGTTGTCATGGCTGGGTCTCCGGTGTCCCGTCGGCGGTGTAGAGGCGTGAAACGGTGTCGAGGTCGGTGTCGGCGGCGGGTCGGTTGAAGGCGACCCGGCCCTGGCGCAGGCCGACGACGGAGTCGCAGTAGCCCAGGGCGAGTTCGGGTTGGTGGACCACGGCGACACAGGCCACGTCCGCCGCCCGGGTGATGTCCCGGAGCAGCTCCATGACCTGGTGTGCCGCGGTCGGGTCGAGGGCGGAGGTCGGTTCGTCGGCGAGGATCACCGCGGGCCGCTGGCACAGGGCCCGGGCGACGGCGACGCGCTGCTGCTGGCCGCCGGACAGTGACCCGGCCCGGTGGTGCGCCCGGTCGGAGAGGCCGACCTGCTCCAGGCAGCCCATCGCCTCCTCCCTGAGTGAGGTGGGGAAGGTCAGCGGGGTCATGCTGCGCCAGCCGGGGATGTGGGCGAGGCCACCGGTGCAGACATTGTCGAGCACGGTCCGTCGGGGGACCAGGTGGACCTTCTGGAAGACCATGGCGGTGCCGACGCCGGTCGGGACGCTGACGTCCCCGCGGTCGTGGGTCTCGAGTCCCGCCATGATGCGCAGTGCGGTGGATTTGCCGCTGCCGTTGGCGCCGAGCAGGGCGAGCATCTCGCCGCGGTGCGCGTCGAGCGAGACGTCGTGCAGGACGTGGTTGGTGCCGAAGCTCTTGGCGATGTGGGTGACGCGGACGAGGCGTTCGGTGGCGACGTCGGTGGGGTGGGTCATGGTGACGGAGGTCTGGTCGGTCATTCGACGTCCTCAGGGGTCATGCCGAGCTCGTCGGCGAGGTGGAAGAGCGAGCGGTAATCGTCTTTGGTGACGGGGACCAGCGGGCCGGGCGGGTCGACGTCGAGGAAGGCGGCGACCTCGGTGATGGTCTCCGGGCTGAGGCTGGTCAGCGCCTCGCGGAGGTTCTCCTTGAGTTCGGGGTTGGCGTCGCCGGGGATGGTGATCGGGTCGTTGGGGATGGGGTCGGACGTCCAGATCTGCCGGAAGTCGTCCGGGTTGAACGTCCCTTCGGCGGTGGCGCTGGCGAGGGTCTGGGAGTTGATCTGGGCGGCGTCGACGGCACCGTTCTTCAGGGAGAGCAGGGCCTCGGGGTGCCCGCCGGTGTAGTCCATGGTGAGGTCGTCCTCGGTGAGTCCGGCCTCGGAGACGGCCATGCGCGGCAGGGCGTCGCCGGAGGTCGAGCCGACCCCGCCGAGGGCGAGCTGGCGTCCCCGCAGGTCGTCGATGGTCCGGACCGGCGAGTCCTTCTGCACCCAGATCCCGGCGGTGTAGGTGGACAGGTTGCCCTCGGCGTCGCCGAAGGAGACGATGGGTTCGGCCTGGGCGATCCGGTCGGCGAAGACGTAGCCCAGCGGGCCGAACTGGCCGAGGTTGAGCGAGCCGTTGCGCATGGCCAGCACCTCGGCGGAGTAGTCCTCGACGATCTGGACCTCGACCCCGCAGTCCAGGGTCTCGCTGAGGTCCTCGGCGATGACCTGGTAGGCAGGTTCGAGTTTGTCGGGGGCCTCGTAGGGTTCGATGCCGAAGGCGATCCTGCCGTTGGGGCAGACCGGGTCGTCCGGCCCACGGCCGCCGGGGGCGCAGGCGGTGGTGAGCACAGAGGCCAGGGCGGTGACGGTGGCGAGGGCGGCGACGGCGGTGGTGCGGAGGAACCTGTTCTTCACGGCGGCGGTCATTTCCCCGGGGCGTCGGCCCCGGTGAGGACGAGGTCGGCGATGCCGAAGGACAGGGTCATCCCGATGCCGGAGGTGACCACCGCGACGGTGGTGCGGCCGTCCGGCCGGTGCAGCACGAGGTTCGTCGACGGGGAGTCGGCGTAGCGTCCCTGCCAGCGCTGGCGGACGACCGGCTGCCCGATGCCGAGGTAGCGGGTGGTGCGGTCGAGGAGCAGGTCGGACTGGTCGGCGTCGATGAAGGGTTCGGGGGAGGTGGCGTAGTCGTGGGAGTCGCCGACGAGGATGCCGCCGGGGACCGACGTGGCCATGACGTTGGCGATGGCCTCGGTGAGGGCCGGTTCGCGGCCGACGAGTTCGCGCCGCAGGTCGTCGACCGAGGGCATGGCGGCGATGCCGTCGTAGCGGGTCATGGAGGTGCCGGTCAGCATCGCCAGGTCGTCCGGGATGCCGGACGGCCGGTCGATGAGGGCCATGGTGAGTGTGCAGGTCCGTACGCCGTGTTCGTCGACGAGGTCGGGGAAGATGTCGTTGAGGTGCTCGCCGGGGCAGACGACGGTCTGTGCCGCCCGGAAGGTGCCGCGGCTGGTGTGCACCTCGCCGTCGCCGACGGCGTGCACGGAGGTGCGCCAGCTGAAGCGCACGCCCCGGGCGACGAGGTGCCGGGCGAGTGCCGGGGCGGCCTCCCGGGGATTGACGCGCATGTCGCGGGGCAGGTGGGCGCCGCCGAGGCAGTCGAGGGCGGGGTTGCCGAGCCTGTCGCGGACGGTGCCGGGGCCGAGCAGGCGGACGTCGGCGTCGCCCCGGTGCGCGTGGAACTCCTCGAGGACCTGCATCTCGGCGGCGGTGACGGCGGGCAGGACGGTGCCGGGGCGGGACGCCCGGAAGCCGGCGTCGGCCGCGGCGGCGGCCCAGCCGTCGGCGGAGACGGCGCCGAGGTCGCGGAGGTCGTCGGACTGGGCGGTGAAGCAGGCGTGGCCGAAGTTCTGGACGGAGGCGCCGACCGGGCGGTCGGAGCGGTCGATGACGTGGACGGAGAGCCCGTCGCGGTGTGCTCTCCAGGCCGTCGCCAGGCCGAGGATGCCGGCTCCGACGACGATGAGGTCTGCTGTGTCGGTCATGGTGCTCATTGTGGGGTGGTGCCGACGTCCTGTCCACACTTGTACGTACAAGTTCATGAACAGTTCACGTGTTCACGGTCCATTCACGACAAGTTCCCCTCGGGTTCCCGGGGAACTATGGACAATCAGCAGGTGGATGCTGCTAACCTCAGGTGCCATGCACTCCGACCGCGTCCCGAACTTGCACGTACAACTTCAGGACTACCTCCGCGACATGATCACCTCCGGTGAGCTGAAACCCGGTGACCCCATCCCCAGCGAGGCCGAGCTCTGCCGACGTTTCAACACCTCGCGCAGTCCCGTCCGGCAGGCCGTCACCGCCCTGCGGGCCGAGGGGCTGCTCTCCGGCGGGCAGGGACGCCGTTCGATCGTGCAGTCCCGGGCCAGCTCCCAGAGCTTCACCACGCTGCTGTCCTTCACCGAATGGTGCCGCTCCCTCGGCGCGGAGCCGGGGCAGCACACCCTGGAGCTGGCACGTCGTCCCGGGACCGACGAGGTCACCGCCTCCTTCGGTCTGGAGCCCGGCGCCGCCGTCGTCGAGGTCCTGCGCCTGCGGACCATGGACGGGACGCCGGCGATGCTCGAACGGGCGGCCTTCCCGCCGGACGTCGGCAAGCACCTCTTCGACTTCGACACCGACGCCGGGTCGATCTACGAGCACCTCACCGGCTGCGGCGTCGAGCTCTACCGCGCCGAGAACCGCATCGACGCCCTCGGCGCCCCGGACGTCGACGCCGGCCACCTCGGCGTCGCGCCGGACGCCCCGCTGCTGCGGGTGCAACGGCGCACCAGCGACCCGCGTGGGCGCCTGCTCGAGATCGCCGACGACCGGTACCTGCCGGACAGGGCCGCCTTCACCGTCGTCAACACCCGTTCCGGGGCAGCCGGGCTCTCGCTGCTCCCCTCCACCGACAGGACAGCATCATGACCCTCATCGTCTGCGACATCGCCGGAACCACCGTCAACGAGGACGGCATCGTCTACCGCGAACTGCGCGCCTGCGTGGAACGCCGCGGTGTCACCGTCACCGCCGACCAGGTCAACGCGGTGAAAGGCACGGAGAAGAGGTCGGCGATCACCGCCCTGCTCACCGCGGGAGGACGGGGGACCTCGGAGGAGGAGGTCGCGGAGACCTTCGCCGACTTCATGGACGGTCTGCGCCGCGCCTACGCCGAGCAGCCGCCCAGCCCCGTCGCCGGGGTGGAGGACCGGCTGCGCGCGGTCCGCGCGGCCGGCGGGTCCATCGCGCTGACCACCGGTTTCCAGCGCGACATCGCCGAGGTCGTCCTCCGCGCGTGCGGGTGGGGCGTCCGGCGGTTCTCCGTCGCGCCGGGGGAGGGGCACGTCCCCGCGCTCGAGGCGACCGGCGACGCGGGGTTCACCGTCGACGCACTGGTCACGTCCGACACGGTGCCGGCGGGGCGGCCGGCCCCGTACCTGATCCACCGCGCGATGGAGATGACCGGCGTGGCGTCCGTCGACGACGTCGTGTCGGTGGGGGACACCGTCGCTGACCTGCAGGCGGCGGCGAACGCGGGGGTCCGCGGCGTCGGTGTGCTCACCGGGTCGGTGGCGCGTGAGGTCCTGGAGGCGCAGCCGCATGCGCTGGTGCTCGACAGCCTCGCCGACCTGCCGGAGCTCGACGAGGTGCGGTAGGCGGACCGCGGCGCGTGCCGTCCCCCGTCTGATTCCGCACCGGCAACAATCGCTCTCTAAGAATCTATCCGCTAAACTACTTCGTGAAAGTAATGGCAGCGGACCCCGAGGAAAGAGAGCGACGATGTCCGGCACCAGTTCCGACCACCCCTACAACCCCGCGAAGCGGGCCGGATCCCACATCTACGTGTCCGGCGCACTGTCGGTCGACGCCGACTACCGGCCGGTGTCCGGGCGCCGTGAGGCGCTGGACGCCGCGTACGACCGCATGGTCGAGCGGCTGGCCACGGAAGGGGGGACCCCGGGAGACGTCGTCAAGCTCACGTATTATGTGACAGACCTATCCCTCCGTGAAGAGGCCAACCAGCAGTTCGTCGACAACTTCGCGGAGACGGGTGCAGCCCGCACCTTCCTGGAGGTCTCCCGACTTCCGTACGGTGCCTCGGTCGAGATTGACGCCATAGCGGTGACGGAGAGAGAGAACGCATGAGTTCAGAGGAGACCCCGGACTACGTCGACGGGATCATCGCGCAGTGGGCGAGGGTCGAGCCCGGGCTCGACGTCTCCCCGCTGCGGGTGTTCGGGCGCCTGCACAGGGCCTATCTCCTCTACAGCCACATCATCAGCGAGACCTTCGACGAGTACGGGATCAACCAGGCCGGATTCGACGTGCTGGCCTCGTTGAAACGGACGGGGCCGGACGCCACCGTCACACCGACGGAACTGGCGACGCAGTCCCTGGTGACCTCGGGAGGGGTGTCGCTGAGGCTCAACCGTCTCGAGGACGCCGGGCTCGTCGAACGCATCCGCGGACGGCAGGACCGGCGTGCCGTGGGGGTGCGGCTCACGGAGAAGGGCGACGAGCTCGTCTCGCGCGTCGCGCGTCACCACTTCGCCCGGGAGGCGGAGCTGCTCAGCGACCTCAGCGACGACGAGCAGCGTGTCCTGTCGGACCTGTTGCGGAGACTGTTCCACTCCCTCAACGCGGGGCAGGCCCCCGCCTGACGGCCGGATTCGCCCCGTACTGACCGCCGCAGACTGACAGTCTGCGGCGGTCACGTCTGTCCGGGCCCGGCTCCGGCGGGGATATGTATGTTGGTGGTCACATCGGGGGAACGGTGTGTTCCTGGACACCGGGGGTGATCGACGGGGGTGGTTGCGGGAGTCCGGGGATGTATTTCTTTGCCGGAAATAACTTAGCGATGAACTGCACTTCTTAGGGTCACCGTAGTTCCCTGCTGCGCCGACAGTGGTCTTTTCAGCGCGGAACGCATTGAGTGACCCGGCTCACCCATCTAGTATTGCGCCAAATAGTAAAGCGGTAAGTAATCAAGTGAGGAAGCGACCGCTGACCGCGTACCCCGCACCACCGGTCCGGCGAGACGAACCAGAGACCACGCCAGAGGAGCTGAACACATGACGGTCACCCCAGAGAAGACCCCGGAGAAGGACCCGGAGAAGATTCCGGACCTCCGCGTCGTCGACGCCGTCCGCCTCCACGGTGACTGGGTCACCGGCGCCGGGGACCTGTACACCGTCGTCGACCCCGCCACCGGGGCAGAGGTCCAGACGATCCACCAGATCTCCGCGGAGCAGGCCCGCGCCGCCATCGACGCCGCGGACACCGCCTTCCGGACGTCCGGGTGGCGGGACCTGATGCCCCACGAGCGGGCAGCTGGGCTCCGCCGCATCGCCGACGGCATCGACAGGAACCGGGAACGGCTCGCCAGGATCCAGACGGCGAACACGGGCAAGACCCTCACCGAGACCACGAAACTCGTCGCCAGTGCCGCCGGCACCTTCCGCTACTACGCGGCGGCCGTGGAGTCCCGTCAGGAGGCGGTGACCCCCCGGCGCGGCCCCTGGGACACGGTGAGCGTCCTGGAGCCGTTGGGTGTGGTCGCCGCGATCACCCCGTGGAACTCGCCGATCGCCTCCGACGCGCAGAAGATCGCCCCGGCCCTCGCGGCGGGTAACGCCGTGGTCCTCAAGCCGGCGGAGTGGACGCCCCTGGTGGCCATGGCGTTGATGGAGATCGTCGTCGCGTCCGGGCTGCCCGAGGGGCTGGTGACCGTCCTGCCCGGCAAGAGCGCCGTCATCGGCGACGCGATCACCGGGCACCCTGCCGTGGCGAAGATCTCGTTCACCGGTGGCACCGGGGCCGGCAAGCGCATCGCCCACCAGGCGGCCGACCGGCTGATCCCGACCACGCTGGAGCTCGGCGGGAAGTCGCCGACGATCGTGTGCGAGGACGCCGACGTCGACCAGGCACTCCAGGGGGTGTTGTTCGGGATCTTCTCGTCGACCGGGCAGAGCTGTATCGCCGGGTCCCGGCTGTTCGTGCACCGCAGCATCTACCGGGGGTTCGTCGACGAACTCGTCCGGCGCGCCCGGCAGTTGCGGATCGGCCCGGGGACGGACCCCGCCACCGACGTCGGCCCGCTGGTGCACGCGCGTCACCGCGACACCGTCCACGGGTACGTGGAGCGGGCGCGGGGTGAGGGCGGGACCGTCCTGTGCGGCGGGAAGGCCCCGGACGCGACGGAACTGGCGGACGGGAACTACTACGAGCCGACCGTGATCGAGGGGCTGGCGAACTCGAGCGACACCTGCCAGGAGGAGATCTTCGGCCCGGTGCTCGTCTGCCTGCCCTTCGACGACGAGGACGACCTGGTGGACCAGGCCAACGACACCGTGTACGGCCTGGCGGTGGGGATCTGGACGCCCGCGTACCTGCGTGCCCGGCGGCTGGCCCGGCGTATCGACGCCGGCACCGTCTGGATCAACACCTACAAGCAGTTCAGCATCTCGACCCCGTTCTCCGGGTTCAAGGACTCCGGTCTCGGGGTCGACAAGGGGCTGGACGGTCTCGCCGAGTACTCGAAGAGGAAGAGCCTCTACTGGGGTCTGGACCAGGCCCCGATGGGGTGGGGGAGGCCGACACCCCACCCCTCCGACCACGACACGTCACACACCGAGGAGACATCATGACCACTGCACAGCATCCACCGGTCGCGCAGCTGCGGAAGCTCCGGTTCGTCGAACTCCGGACCTCTGAGCTGGCCGACTCCACGGAGTTCTACTCCGGTGCCTGGGGACTCGAGGTCGTCGAGAAGGAGAAGGACACCTCGTGGCTGCGGGGCACCGGGTCCGAGCACCACATCCTCCAGCTGACCGACGCCGACAAGAACGGTCTGGGCCGCATCAGCTTCGCGGTCGGCACCCCGCGGGAGGTCGACGAGGCGGCGCGCCGGCTCGAGGCACGGAACATCCCGATCATCTCGGGCCCCGGGCCCTCGGAGAACGCCGGTGAAGGCTACAGCGTGAGCTTCATCGACCCGGAGGGCCGCCGGATCGAGCTTCTCGCGGACTTCTGGGCGGTGCCGGAGCGGCACACCGCCGACGCGATCCCGAAGGGCGTGACCCATGTCGTGCTGAACACCGCCGACATCGACACCGCCGTGGCGTTCTACTGCGACGTGCTGGGGATGCGGGTGTCGGACTGGTCGGAGCACCAGATGGCGTTCCTGCGCTGCAACAGCGACCACCATTCGATCGCCTTCAACCAGGCGCAGTGGGCCTCGGTCAACCACGTGGCCTACGAGATGCCGTCGGTGAACGACTTCATGCGCGGTATCGGACGGCTCAAGCAGTCCGGTGTCACCCCGCTCTGGGGTCCGGGCCGCCACGGCCCCGGCGACAACACCTTCTCGTACTTCGGTGACCCCGCCGGCCTGGTCTGCGAGTTCACCTCGGAGATCGCCCAGGTCGACGAGGACCAGTGGCTGTGCCGGGTGTGGCGCCGGGTGCCGGAGCTGTCCGACACCTGGGGCACCGCGGGGCCGCCGAGCAAGGACGTCCGTTCCCACATGGCGGGCATCCCGGACGAGGGGTCCTTCCACCTCCTCGACAACCGCTGACCCGCCACCACCGACACGAAAGGACCGTGATGACCACCATCGAACCAGCACCGTCCGTGAGGGAGGGGCCCTCGGGCGTCCACCTCACGGAGGCCGGGGACGGCATCCCCGTGTTCCTTCTCCACGGTATCGGCAGTTCCGGTGCGGTCTTCGACGACCAGCTGCCGTTGCTGGCCGACGAGCACCACGTCGTCGCCTGGGACGCCCCGGGCTACGGCCGGTCGGCCGACCCGGACGGCCCCCTGGGGATCGACGACTTCGCCGACATCGCCGCCGAGTGCATCCGCACCTGTTTCGACGACGGGGCGCACGTCGTCGGGATGTCTTGGGGCGGTGTCATCGCGACACGGCTGGCCCTGCGGCACCCGGAGCTCGTCCGGAGCCTGATCCTCGGCTCGTCGACGGTCGGCTCCGGCGGGGACCCCGGCAAGGCGGGGCAGATGCGTGGCCGTCCGGAGGAGCTCGGGCGGGTCGGGGCGGCGGCGTTCGCCGGGGACCGTGCGGTCCGCCTCGTCTCCCCGGACGCCACCGCGGAGCTGAAGCAGCAGGCGACCGCGCTGATGGAGTCGTCCATCCGGCTGCCCGGCTACGGCTACGCGGCGGAGTCCATGGCCACCACCGACCACACCGACGACCTCGGTGACGTCGCCGTCCCGACCCTGGTGTTCTGGGGCGACCGGGACGAGGTCACCGGGCGGGCCGCCGCGGTGCCGCTGATCGCCGGCATCCCCGGGGCGGTCGGTGTGGAGGTCCGCCACGCCGGGCACCTCACGAACCTGGAGTCCCCGGAGAACGTGACCACCTGGATCGCCTCGTTCGCCCTCATCGCCGAACGGATGAAGGAATCCGGACGGTACCTCAAGTCCACCCCACTGCCCGCTGCAGCCCTGTAGCGGAGCACCCCACCGAAAGGAACCACCACCATGTCCGACAACCAGCTGACCTACAACGACACCGTCGACCTCGCCGACTACACCGACTCGCTGGTCCTCACCCGTGAGAGCCGGTACGAGGACTGGGACACGCTCAACTTCCAGACCAAGGCCGGCGACCAGTTCGCCCGGGCGCAGATCCGCTACGTCGGTTCCGGTGCCACCGGCAACCACGACACGGACTCCCGGACCATCCCGTCGCGGGGCTTCACCTTCTCCAACATGCTCCTGCCCGCCGGGGCGGAGGGCCCGGAGCACACCCACAACGACGTCGAGGAGGCGTTCTTCGTCCTCGAAGGTGAGGTCGACGTCAGCGTCCACCGCGGTACCGAGGTCGTCACCCGCACCCTGGGCTACCGCGACATGATCGTGGTGCCGGCCGGGGTCCCCCGTAGCCTGAAGAACAACACCGACAAGCCCGCCCTGTTCTGCGTGATCATCGGCGCCCAGAAGCCGGAGATCCCGACGTACCCGGAGACCTCCGTGATGCACGGGATCACCAGGGACTGATCGCGATGGCTGTTCCACGGACACTCCTGGTCACCGGAGCAGGCCGCGGCCTCGGACGGACGATCGCCCTCGACCTGGCACGCTGCGGCTGGCACCTCTGGCTCGCGGACATCCGGGACAGCGCGGTGCAGGACACCGCGCGCCGGATCGTCAACGCCGGTGGGTCGGCGTCCCCGCTGGCCGTGGACATCTCCGACCCGGACGCTGTCGCCGACCTGGGCCGGGAGCTGCAGGCGGCGGGGCCGTTGCACGGCCTGGTGAACTGCGCCGCCCTGGCCGACGGTGTCGGCGGGTCGCCGGTGCACGAACTCCCCCTCGCCGAGTGGGACCGTGTGCTGTCGGTCAACCTCCGTGGCAGCTTCCTGATGCTCCGCATGGCGGCCCCGTTGATCATCGCCGCCGGTGGCGGGGCGGTCGTCAACATCGGCTCCGACGCGGCGACGAACGGGTCGGCGAACCTGGCCCACTACATCACCTCCAAGGGCGGACTGGCGGCCCTCACCCGGGCCGCCGCCAGCGACCTGGGCCCCCACGGGGTCACGGTGAACACCGTCTCGCCCGGGCTCACCGAGTCCGAGTCGGCGGCGAAGGTGCCGGAGACACGCCACGAGGAGTACCGGCGGCAACGCGCCCTGCTGCGCGACCAGCAGCCCACCGACATCACCGGGGTGGTCCGGCTCCTGCTGTCCGACGAGGGCAGCTACATCACCGGCCAGGAGATCCTCGTCAACGGCGGATTCGTCTTCCGCTGATCACCCAGCAACTACTGAAGTGGAAAGGAGGCACGGACGATGGACCTGCAACTCAGCGGGAAGACGTTCGTCGTGACCGGCGGGAGCTCCGGCATCGGCCTGGCCACGGTCGACGCCCTCACCGGGGAGGGCGCCTCGGTCGTGACCTGTGCCCGGGACCCCGAGCGGCTACGGCAGGCGGTGGCGGGGCTGTCCCGCAGCGACCTGGTCACCACCGTCGGGTGTGACGTCCGCTCCGGCGACGACGTCCGGGCGATGGCGGAGACCGTCCGGGAGCGGTTCGGTGTCCTCGACGGGGTCGTCAACAACGCCGGGGGGTCACGGATGGTCCCGCTGTCCGAGATGACCGCGGCGGACTGGCAGGACGAGCTGTCGTTGAAGTTCACGCCCGTCCTCAACAGCGTCGATCACCTGGTCCCGCTGATGGCCGACGCCGACTCCCCGGCGATGGTCAACCTCAACGCGGTCCTGGCCCGGCAGCCCGAACCGGCCCTCGCGGCGACGTCCGCGGCACGTGCCGGACTGCTGAACCTCACCAAGTCCCTGTCCCACAGCCTCGCCGCCGCGCGGGTCCGGGTGAACTCGGTGTGCCTCGGGCTCATCGACACCGGCCAGTGGCGGCGACGCTACGAGAAGGCGGACGGCTACACCAGCTACGACGACTTCTCGCGGGACATCGCCGCCGACCGGGGGATCGTCCTCGGCCGGTTCGGACGCGCCGACGAGGTCGCCCCGGTCGTCTCGTTCCTGCTCTCGCCCCGTGCGTCCTACATCACCGGAGCGACGGTCGACGTCGCCGGAGGAGTCAACCGATATGTCTGATACACAGTCCCCGACCACCTACCGCAACGGCGGTGAACTGCTGGCGGACATCCTGTCCGAGGCCGGCGTGGACACCGTGTTCGGGATCATCTCAGTACACAACCTGCCGCTGGTCGAGGCGGTGTCGAGCCGCCTGCGGTTCGTCCCGGTCCGGCACGAGGCCGCCGCGGTGAACGCCGCCGACGGCTACGCCCGGGCGAGCGGCACCCTCGGGTGCGCACTGACCAGCACCGGCACCGGTGCGGGCAACGCCGCTGGGTCACTGATCGAGTCGTTGAGCTCGGCGACCTCGGTGCTGCACGTCACCGGCCAGATCCAGAGCCGGTACCTGGGCTCGGGCCGCGGGTTCATCCACGAGACCCGCGACCAGAAGGGCATGCTCGACGCCGTCTCCCGCGCGGCGTTCACCATCACCGAGGCGGACGACGCCGCGCCGGTGCTGCGCCGGGCGGCGGCGCTCGCCGTCGACGCCGTCGGCGGCCCGGTCAGCGTGGAGTGGCCGATCGACCTGCAGTTCGCGCCGACGACGGACACCGGCGACGGTGCCGGCAGTGTCGACGGCGCCGCCCTGCCTGAGCCGGTCGCCCCCCGCGTGCCGGACACCGGCGAACTCGAGGCGGCACTGAAGTTGCTGTCGTCGGCCCGCCGGCCGCTGCTGTGGCTCGGCGGCGGGGCGACCGGCCGTGAGGCCCGGGACCTGGCCGTCCACCTGGCGGAGTCCTGGGGCGCGGGCGTGGTCACCAGCAACTCCGGGCGCGGCGCGGTCCCCGAGGACCATGACCTGTGCATCGGCAACTACGCGGCGAGCCCGGCCGGACGTGGGCTGCTGGCCGAGGCCGACTGCCTCCTCACAGTCGGCACCCACTTCCGGTCCAACGAGACCTCGGACTACACCGTGGAGATCCCGCGGCTCCACGTCCAGGTCGACCAGGACGCCGCGGCGATCGGCCGGGTCTACCCCGCACAGGCGGGCGTCCACGGCGACGCCGCCGAGGTGCTGGGCTACCTGGTGGACAACCGGGCGGCGCTGCGGTCCGACAAGGACTGGCGGCGGCGCGTCACCGCGGCACGGGAGGAGTGCCGCCGCCGTCAGCGCGACGGCCTCGGCGACCACGCCGCGTTCGCCGACGCGCTCCGCGACATCCTGCCGGACGGGTCGCCGGTCGCCCGCGACGTCACCATCGCCTCGAGCTCCTGGGGCAACCGTCTGCTCCCGATGCCTACCCCCGGGGTGAACATCTTCCCGCGCGGCGGTGGCATCGGCCAGGGCCTGGCGATGGCCATCGGCGCGGCGGCGGCCGTCCCCGACCAGCCGGTGGTCTCCATCTGCGGCGACGGTGGCCTCGCCGTCCACCTCGGCGAGATGCTCACCCTCGCCCAGGAGAACCCGTGGCTGGTGCTGCTGGTGTTCAACGACGGCGGGTACGGCGTCCTGCGGAACATGCAGGACTCCATGGGTAACGACCGCACCGGTGTCGACCTGGCCACCCCGGACTTCCGGATGCTCGCCGCCGCCTGCGGCCTCGACTACGCCCGGATCAGCTCCCCCGACGAGGTGCACGGCGTGCTCGCCGACGCCGTGGCGCTGACCTCCGCGGTGGTGGTCGAGGTCGACCTCGCCGCCTACGGCGACATGCCGGCGCCGTTCACCCCGCCGGTGAGCGTGCCCGACGGCGATGAGGAGGACGAGAACGACGGGGACGGTGAGGACGATGAGTGACCAGTGCACGGTCCCGGTGGTCGTCCAGGCCATGCGGGTGGAGGCCGACGGCGTCCTGTCCCTGGAACTCCGCCGGCCCGACGGGACGGCCCTGCCGTCGTGGACCCCCGGGGCCCACCTCGACGTGGCCGTCGGCAACGGACTCGTCCGGCAGTACTCGCTGTGCGGTGACCCCGCGGACACGGGTACCTACCGGCTCGGCGTCCTTAAGGAGGTCGCCGGACGGGGCGGCTCCGTGCAGGTGCACGACGTCCTCCGGCCCGGCCAGGAGATCGCCGTGTCGGAACCGCGGAACAACTTCGCGGTCAACGACAACGGCAAGCCGCTGGTCTTCATCGCCGGCGGGATCGGCATCACCCCGATCCTCGCGATGGCACGGGAGGCCGCGGCCACCGGGCGGGACTTCCACCTCTACTACGGAGGCCGGACCCGGGCGTCGATGGCCTTCCTCGACGAGATCGCCGCCCTCGGTGACCACGCCACGGTCACCAGTGACGACGAGGACGGCATCCTCGACCTCGACGGCATCCTCGCCGGGCTGGAGGACGGTGACCGCGAAGTCTACGTCTGCGGCCCGACCGGGCTCCTCGACGCGGTCGAGGCGAGGTCGGAGGCGTGGCCGGACGGCACGTTCCACTGCGAACGGTTCGTCGCCCGGAAGGTCGAGGCCCCGGTCGACGGGGAACGGGAGTTCACCGTCGTCTGCGCCGACAGTGGCGTCCGGGTGACCGTCCCGGTGGACTGCACCATCCTCGGCGAACTGGAGAAGGCGGGGATCGACCTGCCCCACTCCTGCCGGGAAGGCACCTGCGGCACCTGCGAGACGGACATCGTCTCCGGCGTCCCCGACCACCGCGACTCCCTGCTGTCCCGTGAGGAGCGGGAGTCCGGGGAGACGATGCTGATCTGCGTCTCCCGGGCGGCGTCGGACGTCCTCGAACTCGACATCTGACGGCATCTGAAGAATCCGCAACTGACCAGGAGGAATGACTGACCATGACACGCTACCTTGAACCGACGCAATCGCGGCACGGCGCACCGACCAACTACGAGTTGCAGCTCGCCCACGCCGTCGAGGCCCTGTTCAGCGCCGGGGCGGACACGCCCGAGGTGCTGGCCGAAGGGCTCAACAACGCCGACGTCCCCGGCCCCGGTGGTTCCCCGTGGACCGCCGAGAGCTTCCGCAACGAAATGTCACGACTGGGAGAGTGAACGACCGATGGCCAACTACTACACCCCGGAATTCTCCGAGGACTTCCTGTACAAGAACGGTCTCCGCGACCGGTGGTACGCCGTGTGCCCGTCGTCCTTCGTGGAGCACGGACGCATCCGGAAGATCCGCCGCCTCGGCCAGGATTGGATCCTCTACCGCGAGACCACCGGCGCCGTGCGCATGCTGGAGGACCGGTGCCCGCACCGCGGGGCGCCGCTGAACCAGGCCACGCACCTCGGTGACCGCGTCGGATGCAAGTACCACGGCGTCCAGGTCGACGGCACCGGCACCGTACGGTCCGTCCCCGGCATGCCCGGTTGCGAGATCGAGGGACAGCGCCTGGTCACCGCCCCGCAGGTCAAGGAGTTCGCCGGCGCCGTGTTCGCCTGGTTCGGTACCGACGCCGACGCCGAACCGGCGGAACTGACCTTCCCGGACCCGCTGACCGACGAGGGGACCTCGGCGTTCCTCTGCTACGCCGAATGGGGCGTGAACTGGCGGTTCGCCCTGGAGAACCTGCTGGACCCGATGCACGGCACGTTCCTGCACCACGAGTCGCACTCGATGTCGGAGGGCGACACCAAGGCGAAGTTCCAGATCCGTGAGTCCGACCGCGGCTTCTTCTTCGAGAAGACCGACCAGGTCGGGGTCAACTTCGACTGGGTCGAGCTGTGCCACACCGGTGCCGACTGGGTCGACCTGAGCATCCCCTACCCGGCGTCCGCGGGGCCCGGCGGCTCCTTCGGCATCGTCGGCATGGTCATTCCGATCGACGACGAGACCTGCGGTGTCTTCTTCTGGCGGTACCGCCAGGTCACCGGCTGGCTGCGCGACACCTGGCGGTTCCTGTACCGCACCACCCTAGAGCCGAGGCACTGGCACGTCCTCGAACAGGACCGGGTGATGCTCGAGGGCATGGCACCGGACGCGGACGCCGCGGAGAACCTCTACCAGCACGACCTCGGTGTGATGCGCATCCGCCGACTGTTCCGCAAGCAGGCGAAGAAGCAGGCCAAGGCTCTCGCCCCCGCAGCCGCACAGGGCACTGCCGGCCGTCCCCGGGCCGGGACAGCATGACCCCGGAGGGCGGCCACCGCCCCCTACCCAAGGAGATCAGCATGAAGACAGCAATCGTCGGAGGCGGCGTCGGCGGCCTCGCCCTGGCCGTGGGCCTCGTCCAACGGGGCGTGGACGTGGTCGTCTACGAACAGGCGCCGCAGTTCGGCCAGGTCGGCGCCGACGTCAACCTGACCCCGAACTCGACCCGCGCCCTCGACGGCCTGCACGCCGAGCTCGGCGCCCGGCTCCGGGAGACCGGGGCACGTCCGCAACGCCGGCTGAGCCGCCGGTGGGACACCGGTGAGGTCACCTCGGACCTGCCGATGGGTGACACCGCCGAAGAACAGTATGGCGCACCGCAGTTGACCGTCCACCGGGCGACGCTGCTCGACGCACTCCGGGAGCTGCTCCCGGAGGGGGTCCTGCAGCTGGGCCACCGGGTCGAGCGCATCGAGCAGTCCGCCGACGCGGTCCGCGTGCATTTCGGTGGCGACCGCCCGGCGGTCGACGTCGACGTCCTCGTGGGCGCCGACGGCATCCACTCGGTGGTGCGTGACACCCTCTTCGGCCCGCAGGACGCCGAGTACACCGGCATCGTCGCCTACCGTGCCGTCGTGCCGAACGACCGCCTGGCGGGGGTGGGGAACCTGGACTCGTTCACCAAGTGGTGGGGGCCGGACACGGGACGCCAACTGGTCACCTTCCCGCTGAACCGGGGCGAGGACCTGTTCGTCTTCGCCACGGTGGGCCAGCCCGAATGGGTCGCGGAATCCTGGACGACCACCGCGGACGCCGCCGAGTTCCGTGGACAGTACGCCGACTTCCACCCGGAGGTCGGCACGATCCTCGGCGCCTGCGACCAGGTGATGAAGTCCGCGCTGCGGGTCCGGGACCCCATGCCGCGGTGGAGCGAGGGCCGGGTCACGCTGCTCGGCGACGCCTGCCACCCCATGACGCCCTTCATGGCGCAGGGGGCGGGCCAGGCGATCGAGGACGCGGTGGTGCTGTGCCGCGCCCTGACCGGGGACGACCTGCCTGTCGACGAGCGGCTGCTCGCCTACGAGGACGCCCGGCGCGAACGCACCGGCCGGATCCAGCTGACCTCGCGGGCGAACGACTGGCTCAAATCCGGTGACCAGGCGGACTGGTTGTACGGGTACGACGCCTGGACCGTCCCGCTGGGTGGCTCCACGCGCCGGGAGAACGGGGTGGCGGGATGAAAGCCGTCCGCGAACCCCTGTCCACCACCCGCACACTGGTGCTCGGTACCGTCGGCGTGATCGGGTCCGGCCTCGTCGCCGAACTGGTCATGAGGTCGGGTCTGATCACCATCGAGGGGCTGCCGATCCCTAGCCAGGTCCTCGCCGGTGCGGTGGAGCTCGTCCCCGACGCCGCCTTCTGGGGGAACGTCGGTTTCACCCTGGGGGAGTGGGGCCTGGGGATGCTCATCGCCAGCGTCGCCGGTGTGGTGCTGGGCGGCCTGATGGGCGCGTTCCGGTCCTGGTACACCGCCTTCGAATGGCCGGTGGAGGCGTTCCGTGTGCTCCCGTCGGTCGCCCTGGCGCCGATCCTGGTGCTCGTCGTGGGGCGGGGGATGGTCTCGCTGTCCCTCGCCGTGGCACTGGCGTGTGTCTGGCCGATCCTGCTGAACACCATGTACGGGGTGCGGGGTGTCGACCCCACGGCGGTGAACACCGCCCGGACGTTCGGCCTGAACAGACTGCAGATCCTGTCGCGGATCAAGATCCCCTCGGCCCTGCCGTTCGCGTTCACCGGTATCCGTATCTCCGCGTCCATCGGCCTGCTCGTGGCGGTGTCGGTGGAGCTGCTGGTCGGTGACGGCTCCGGTATCGGCGGGTTCATCCTGACCCAGTCCGCCAACGCGGCGAACCTGGACGCGGTGTACGCGGCGACGATCTTCGCCGGCGTCATCGGTGTCGTCGTGAACGTGGTGCTGTCACGTATCGACACACTGCTTTTCGCCTGGAAGAAGGGACTCGAGCAATGACCCTCAAGACCGACAAGACCGACAACACCGTGAGGTCCGGCGGTTCCACCGCGGCAGGCACGTCGTCGGCGGCCCCCCGGCTGGTGGCGGGGCTGTGGACGGTCGTGCTGCGGCTGGCCGTGCCGGTGCTCATCGTCATCGCCTGGTGGGCGGTGTCCCAGACCGAGATCACGGGGCTGTTCGTCCCGACGCCGGCTGAGGCCGTGCAGACCTTCTGGGACGAGTTCGTCGTCGGTGACGCCGTCGTCACCCACACGGTGCCGAGCCTGGTCCGGGCCCTCGTGGGGCTCGGGGTGGCGATCGTCGTCGGCATCGCCGTCGGCGTGGCGCTGGGAACCTCGACGATCCTCACCGGCCTGTTCCAGCCCCTGGTCCACCTGGGGCGTTCGCTGCCGTCCCCCGCGCTGCTGGGAGTGTTCTTCCTGCTGTTCGGTGTGGGGGACGCCCCGAAGATCTTCCTCATCGCCTTCGCGGTGGTGTGGCCGATCCTGCTCAACACGATCGACGGCGTCGGCGCCGTCGGTGAGGTCCGTGCCCAGGCGGCGCAGGTGTTCCGCATCCCGGCGCACCGGGTGCTGACGATGATCGTGCTGCCGGGTGCGGCGCCGAAGATCTTCGCCGGGATCCGGACGTCGATGTCGTACTCGTTGATCATGATGATCATCTCGGAGCTCCAGCGTTCCGAGAACGGCCTCGGCTACCTGCTGGTGCAGGCCCAGCGGAACTTCGACTTCGGGACCTTCTTCGCTGTCCTGATCATGCTCGTGATTATCGGCGTGGTCTTCAACCTCGTCTTCAAGGCGATCGAACGCCGCGTCCTGGCGTGGCACAGAGGAGTCACTGATCAACATGACTGACACCACACACACCACCGGCGCCACCGGCGCTACCGGCGCTGTCGGCGCCGTCCCGGAGCTGCAGCTGGACGGGCTGTCGAAGTCCTACGGCGACAACCTCGCGGTCCGGTCGATCACCGCGTCGGTGCCGGCGCACAAGATCACCGTGATCGTCGGGCCGTCCGGCTGCGGCAAGTCCACGCTGCTGCGGATGATCTCCGGGCTGGACAAGCCGACCTCCGGTTCCACCGCCTTCAAGGGCACCCCCGTCAACGGCGTCCCGCAGGGGCTGGCGATGGTCTTCCAGGACTACTCGCGGTCACTGTTCCCGTGGATGCGTGTCGCCAAGAACATCGCCTTCCCCATCAAGGACCTCCCCGCCGAGGAGCGCGACCGCAGGGTCCGGGAGAGCATCGAGGCCGTGGGCCTGGCGGGGAAGGAGCACCTCTACCCGTGGCAGATGTCCGGCGGTATGCAGCAGCGTGTGGCGATCGCCCGGGCACTGGCGTCCCAGCCGGAGCTGCTGCTGATGGACGAGCCCTACGCCTCGGTGGACGCGCAGACCCGGGCGGACCTCGAGGACCTGCTGATGACGATCCAGACGAACCTGGGCATCACGGTGCTGGTGGTCACCCACGACATCGACGAGAGCGTGTACCTGGCCGACCAGATCGTGGTGCTGTCGAAGCCCCCGAGCGTGGTCGCCGAGGTGATCGACGTCGGCCTGGAGCGGCCGCGGGACCACCTGAAGACCAAGACCTCCGAGGAGTTCATCGACATCCGGGCCCGCGTGACCGCGCTGCTCCGCCCGTCGGCGACCGCCGAAGAGATCCGCAACACCTGAGTCACCCTGAGTCACCCTGAGCCAGACCTGAGCCACCCTGAGCCACGTGCCCGACCCCGGAACCACCACTGGAGGAGAACATGTTCACCACGCGCAAGACGACCAGCAGGACGAGTAGGACGACCACGGCGAAGGCGGTGGGTGCCCTCGGCGCCGCCGCGCTCCTCGCCTTCACCACCGCCTGCGGCGGGGGCGGGGACGGGGCGTCGGGCGGGGAGGGTGGTCTGGAGAAGACCTCCGTGACCGTCGGTGCCCTGCCTATCGCGGACTTCTCGACCCTGTGGTGGGCCGAGGAGAAGGGCTTCTTCGAGGAGGAGGGGCTCGACGTCACCATCGAACCGGTCCAGGGCGGTCCCGTCGGCGCCCAGATGGTGGCGACCGGGGAGCTGGACTTCACCACGTCGACGACGTTCAACACCATGAGCGCCACGGACAACGGCATGCCCGTCGACACGGCGGCGTCGCTGAGTGGTTCCGCGGACAACTCGATCGCCATGTACGTCAACCCGGACTCCGACATCCAGGGGATCGAGGACCTCGACGGCAAGACCATCGGCATCAACAACACCAACAACACCGGCGACGTGACCTTCCGCGCGCTGGCCGACCATCTCGGTGTCGACGTCGAGCCCACCTTCATCGAGGTCCCGTTCACGGAGATGCTGACCGGCGTGCAGTCCGGGTCGATCGACGTGGGCTACTCGCCGGAGCCGTTCCTCAGTGCTGCCTGGGACGCCGGGATGCGGCAGATCGTCGACCTGACCGAGGGACCGAACCACGAGATCGCCACGTCCAACATCGTCTCGGGCAAGGCGTTCCTCGGCCGGAACCCCAACACCGCGGCGGCGTTCGCCCGGGCCCTGTACGCGGCGAACGAGGACATCCTGGCCAAGGAACAGGAGTGGCGGGACTGGTTGCCGTCCATCGCGCAGCTCGACGAGGGCACGGCACAGCAGCTGCCGATGCCGGTGTTCGCCACCGAGATGGACGAGGAAGGTATCGGGCACGTCGCCGACCTGATGATCGAGCAGGGCATCATCAGCGAGGACTACGACGCCTCGGAGTTCATCTGGACGCCGGAGGACTGACCCGCCGCCCCGCCGAACTTCTCGCCCGGGTAATTCCCGGGTAACCGCGGGGAAACAGGGGGTGTGGAGACTGGGGGCCATGCTGAGCCCCGTACCGACGCCGTCACCGGCGACAACGCAGACACCGATCCCCGCCACCGTCACCCTCGACGGGTTCAACCGGGCACCGGCGGAGGAACTCGTCGACCGGGTGGCCGGGTTGTTCGCCGGCAGGACGCTCGCGGCGGCCCTCGTGGACGTCCGGCCGTTCGCCACCGTGGACGCGCTCTGCGACGCGGCGTCCACCCTGTTCCACGAGCAGGACGACGCGGAGATCCTGGCGTCGGTCAACGCCCACCCGCCGATCGGCGGCACCGTCGCCGCGGGGAGCATGTCCGCCGCCGAGCAGTCGGCGGCCACACACGACGGTGAGCTACAGGCGATCCGGGACCTGCAGCCGGTCTACCGGGACCGGTTCGGGTGGAACTACCTGGTACGGGCCGCCGGACGCGACAGCCGGCAGATCCTCGACGACCTCGTCGAGCGGCTCGGCCACGGGCCGGACGAGGAGTGGCCGGTGGTGCTGGACAACCTCGACGCGATCAACCGGCTGCGGTTGCGAGGCTTCGTCTCCGCCGCACCGGAGGAGGTCGAGGCATGAGCGTGTCCACCCGTGCCGTGTCCACCTGTGTCGTGTCCACTCATGTCCTGGACACCGCCACCGGCGTGCCGGCGGCCGGGGTCGGGGTCGCGTTGTATTCGGGGCAGGACGTCCCGGTCGAGCAGGGCGTCACCGACGGCGACGGCCGTCACCGCTTCTCCGCGCTGCCGGGGCCGGGTACCTACCGGCTGCGTTTCGACACCGGGGCGTACTTCGCGGCCACCGGCCGGGCGTCGCTGTACCCCTTCGTCGACGTCACCTTCGACATCACGGCCACCGGGAAGCTCCACGTCCCCCTGCTGCTGTCACCGTTCGGCTACTCCACCTACCAGGGGAGTTGACCAGGATGGACACCGGCGGGCACGTCCCCGGAATGATCGGCGCCACCGCGCCGGACGGCACCCACCCCGTCGACCAGCGGCCGCCGCTGGCCCGGACGGTCGTCCTGGGGCTCCAGCACGTCCTGGCGATGTACGCCGGGGCCATCGCCGTGCCACTCATCGTCGGTGGGGCCCTGGTGGCCGCCGGACAGTTCGACGCGGGGCACATGCACCACCTCATCGTCGCCGACCTGTTCGTCGCCGGTGTGGCGTCGGTGGTCCAGTCGCTGGGGCTCTGGCGGTTCGGCGCCCGGCTGCCGTTGATCCAGGGGGTGTCGTTCGTCTCGGTCGCACCGATGATCGCCATCGGCTCCGAGCACGGCATCACCGCGATCTACGGTTCGGTCATCGTCACCGGGGTGGTCATGATGCTGGTCGCACCGTTCTTCGCCCGGATCGTGACGTTCTTCCCGCCGTTGGTCGTCGGCACGGTCATCACCGTGGTGGGGTTGTCGCTGCTGTCCGTCGCCGCCGGGTGGCTGTTCGACCGGGATGCCCCGGCGGCAGAACAGGGGACGGGCGGGAACCTGCTGCTGGGGCTCGGCACCCTGGTCACGGTGATCTGCATCCACCGGTTCGCCCCGGCGGCGTGGAGGTCGATGGCGGTGCTGGGCGGCATCGTCGTCGGTACCGTCGTCGGCGTGGTCCTCGGCGCGGGTGACTTCTCGGCGGTGGCGGAGGCGGACTGGGTGGGGGTTCCGGCACCGTTCCAGTTCGGCACGCCCACCTTCGATGTCGTCTCGATCCTCACGATGGTGCTGGTCGGGCTGGTGATCATGACGGAGACCAGCGGGGACATCGTCGCGGTCGGGGACATCACCGGCCGCCGTGTCACCGCACGGACCCTCGCCGACGGTCTGCGGGCCGACGGCCTGGCCACCGTCCTCGGCGGCGTCTTCAACACGTTCCCCTATTCGGCGTTCGCCCAGAATGTCGGCCTGGTGTCGTTGTCGCGGGTGGCGAGCCGCTACGTGGTGACCGCGGCCGGGCTGATCCTCGTGGTCCTGGGGCTGTTGCCGAAGGTCGGTGAGGTCGCCGCGGGTATCCCGGCCCCGGTGCTCGGTGGGGCGGGTGTCGCCCTGTTCGGCATGGTCGCCGCCGCGGGGATCCGGACGCTGTCCACGGTGACCTGGACGGAGACCCGCTCACTGATCGTGGGCGTGTCCGTGGCCGTGGCGATGCTGCCGACCGTGTTCGACGGGTTGTACGCGAACCTGCCTCCGGCGGTGGAGACGGTGCTCGACAGCGGCATCACCGTGGGCGCGGTGACGGTGATCCTGCTGAACCTGCTGCTCAACCGGGAGGGAGACGGCCACCGGGCGCAACCGTCGCGCCATGGTACACCTGACGATGTCGGGGCTGCCACGTCTGCGCCTGCGCGGTGAGGGCGACGGGTAGGCTGACTGCACATGGCAGTACGTGACGACAGCGGCATCACCCCGATCTTCCGCGCCCAGCACCAGGCGGCGACCGCCGGCAAGGTCCCCGCGCCGGTCCGGGTCAGCACCGACGACGGTGAACTGTGGGTCCGTGCTGTGCCGATGCCCGGTGCCGGGGTGATGAACAGCGTGTTGTCCACGGTGCATCTCGGCGACCGCGGGGTCACCGTCGTCGACCCGGGGTGGGCCGGCGGTAAGGCGCAGGACGCCGCGGGCAACGTCCTGCGTCCCCTCGACGATTTCCTCCGCGAGCGTGGCCGACGCCTGGAGGACGTCACCGACGTGGTCGTCACCCACGCCCACCCCGACCATGTCGGCGGCGCGGCGGAGATGCTGCGGGCGACCGGGGCGCGCTACCACCTGGGGACCGTCGAGCAACGCACCGTGGACGCCGCCCGCACCGGCCGGTCGCAGGACGACTACGCCGTGGACCGTCACGCCATCGGAGCCCCGGACGGGGTGCTCGACAAGTACCCGTTCCCGTTGGCGAAGAAGGGGTTGCCGCCGTTCATCCCGCGCCAGCGCCCCGACGCGACGGTGGAGGACGGCGACCTGCTGACCGACCACGGCGTGACCGCTGAACTCGGGTGGCGCGCGGTGCTCACCCCCGGGCACACCCCGGGGCACCTGTGCTTCGCCGACGACCGGCGCAAGCTGCTGGTCGCCGCCGACCACGTGCTGCCGGAGATCTTCCCCGGCATCGGGCTGGGGGTGGCGTCGCTGGGTGGCAACCCGGTGAAGGACTACCTGGCGGGACTGGACCGGTTGGCGGAGTTCGACGACTACACGGTGATCCCCGGACACGGGTACTGCTTCACCGGGCTCGCCGCCCGGCGGCGGGAGACCCGGGAGCATGTCATGGAGCGCGCCGGGGAGGTGTCACGGGTGCTGGAGTGGAACCCGGAGATCAGCGTGTGGCGCCTGGCGGGGCGTCTGACCTGGAGCGGCGGGTGGGAGTCGCTGGCGGACTCGCCGATGGTGTGGTCGGCGATCCGGCAGACGATGATGTACCGGGACCTGGTGCTGGAGGGGGCGTGAAGGACGACATCCTCGCCGCGGTGGACCGCGAGTACGCCACTGACCCACTCAGTGCCGTGACCTGGGACGCCCCGCACGCCGACGTCGAGATCCGGGAAGAGGAGTACTCGCGGGTCACGGAACCGGGACGCTATCGGATCGTCGGTGCGCGGGTGGACGCGTGGGAGCGGACGTTGGTCGGTCTCGGCCTGGCGCGCTCACAGGGGATCGTCACACCGTCGGACTGGACACAGGCACCGTCGCAGGACGCGGTGCTGCTGGTTCCGACGGTGGAGGGGGCGCAACCCCTGGTGTTGGTGAAAAGCGCGTTCGACGACATCCCGGCGACGGTGCTCATCGCCGGTACCGGCGGAGCCGGGGCGGGGTCGGGAGCCCGCGCGGTCGGCGATGCGCCGGGGTGCGCATGCGACGGCTGCGATGGCGGGAGCGGGCAGCTTCTCGAAGACGTGGACGAACTGGTGTGGAGCGTGGTCGGTGGTTTCGTCCGTGTGTGGGGCGATGGCTGGCTCGCCGAGCAGCGGGAGGACCGCACACACATCAGTCGGAAAGGGGGAGCCAGGATCCCGTATCCGCAGGCGGAGATCTTCGACATGGCACGCGCCGGGAAGATCACCCGGGACACCGTGCTCATCGGGGAGCCCTGGTACGCGGCAGGGTGACGCGCGCGGCTGCGCCGTTGTGTCGTGCCAGGGTGGGCTGTGCGTTCCGTACTGTCAGGGGTATGGAGACGCCGAAACACACACTCGCCGACATCCGCGGGCAGATCGACACCCTTGACCGGGAGATCATCCGCCTCATCGCTGAGAGGCAGCAGCGGGTCATCGCCGCAGGTTCGTTGAAGAGCGACGAAGCCGCCGTGCGGGCCCCGGACAGGGTGGAGCAGGTCATAGCGAAAGTGCGGGCAGTAGCCGACGACGTCGGCGCATCGCCGCAGGTGGTCGAGACCACGTATCGCGCCATGATCGGGGCATTCATCGATCTTGAGCTGGCGCATCACCGCGAGGGGTAGACACGCGACTCAGCGGTGTTCGCGCGCGGCTACAGCGCCTTCTCGACCGCCTCGATGATCTCGGGTGCGTCCGGTACGGTGGCGGGGCGGAAACGGGCGAGGACCTCGCCGTCCTTGCTGACGAGGAACTTCTCGAAGTTCCACTCCACGTCCCCGGCGTTGCCGTCGGCGTCGGGGGTTGTGGTGAGCTCGGCGAAGAGCGGGTGGGCGTCGTCACCGTTGACGTCGAGTTTCTCCGTCAGCGGGAAGGTCACGCCGTAGGTCGCCGAACAGAACTCCGCGATCTCGTCGGGGGTGCCGGGCTCCTGGCCCATGAACTGGTTGCAGGGTGCGCCGAGGACGGTGAGGCCCCGGTCGCGGTAGGCACGGGCGAGCTTCTCGAGGGCGGTGTACTGCGGTGTGAGTCCGCATTTCGACGCGACGTTGACGATGAGCATCGGACCGGGGAGGTCCCGGAGATCGAGCTCGCTGCCGTCGAGGGCGCGCACGGGGATGGTCCTGATGTCGGTGGAAGCCATGTGCGCGATGGTACGCGCCTGTCCGTCGGTCGCGCCGGTACATGGCTGCTCGTGACGCGCGACAATGCCCCTGGACAGGTCAACGATCAGGGACCTGGCCTCCGGAGGGCCAAGGACGTTGACAGAGTCCCCGAACTGCAGCAGCTGACGGACTCCACCGATCTGGGCGTAGGTGACGGTTATCCGAACGGTCCCTGCTGTAGGTCCGTCGTCGATGGCGGCCAGGCGCGAGCCGAGGATCCGTTCCGCAAGGTCGAGTTTCCTGCGGTCCAGTTCGGCGACGACAGCGACCGTCCCTTCTGGCTGCTCAAGTGACGCGGCCAGAGACGCAGAGACGGACGCCAGGGTTTCTCCTGGGCGCAGTCGCCGAGGTTCGTCCAGGACCGACCATGACGCCAAACGCCCTGTGGCGTATTGCCGTGGGACGCCGTCCCGGTCAGCGATGAGGTACCAGCGGCCTCCCCGTCCGAGCAGACCATAGGGGTCCACGATGCGGTCGTCTACCGACTCCTCCCCGCTACGACGGTACCGGATGACCAGTCGACTCCCGTTGCGGATATCCGCGGCCAGTGCAGCCACATCGCCATTCGAGGGGGCCACAGAGAACCATGGGCGATTGTCTACGGTGACGATGTGTGACAAGGGCAGAACACCGGGACGTTGCTCCGGTCCGGCTGGACGGAGTTTTCCCAATGCCGCTGTCGCCAGAGCCTCCATCCCGAGCTCGGTCGCACGGTCTACATCGAGTCCCGTGACGCGCAGCAGGTCTTTTTCCCGGGTGGAGAGCCCGGAGACGGGGAATCGTCCGCTCGGCAGAAGCGACACCCCGCCGTACCTTCCGGGTTTGGTCACGAGGGCGACACCTGCGTCGGACAGGACGGCGAGGTCACGGTGGACCGTCCGGGGTGACACCCCCAGTTCTTGCGCGAGTTCGGGGACTGTCGACCGTCCGCGTGCCTTGAGGACGCTCAGTAGGTCGAACAGTCGTTGTGGACGGGACATCCTGGTGCCTTTCGCGAATTTTTCCGGCACGGAAACTGAACCATGACAGCTTCTGTCATGGTATCGCCCCAGACTCGGTGTCGGAGGCGGCGGACCACGGCGCCTCGTCCATTCCGAGCGAAAGGAGGCCACCATGGCCACCCCGAATCCCTACACCTTCATCATCTACGTCAGCGATGCGCAGGCGGCTGCAGCGTTCTATGGAGACCTGCTCGACATCACGCCGGTATTCGATTCTCCGAGGTTCATCGCCTTCGAGTTGTCTCCCGGCGTCCAACTGGCGGTGTGGAGCGGGTCCGACGTATTCGGCGACACTGTCGTACCGGGTACTGCGCTGACTCGTACCAGCGAGCTGTGCCTGTCCCTGGGCAGTGCCGAGCAGATCGACGCACGCTTCACGGACTGGCGGTCGCGTGGCGTGCAGATCGTGGCGGAACCGTACGACGATGTCTTCGGTCGGACGTTCGTCGCCGCCGACCCAGACGGCAATCTCATACGTGTCGCACCGGTCGACTGACCGGGACGTGGCTGTCAGGCGCCGGCCGGGGTCCCCGGAACACCCAGAAGTTCTGCAGCAGGAAGTTCAGGGTGGTCGCCACGCCCTGGGAGACGAACCAGGACCAGAAGGTGACGTCGGGCAGGGTGGGGAAGGCGTGCCCGATGGCCCAGTCGACGAGCACGGCGGCGGTGAAACAGACGACGTAGGACGCTGCGGCACGGGACTTCTCCGGCAGGGAGCGTTCACCGCTGAAGGTGAGGACGCTGTTCAGGTAGTACGCCACCGCACTCAGTACCGCGGCGAGGTCGGGAACCACGCCTCGCCGGCACGGTGCGGACCCACGGTGTCGATCTCCCGGTGCTCGAAGTCCCGGAAGTCCGCGAAGAAGTCCGGCCAGTTCTCCCTGGTGATGTCGGTGGCGATGCGGTTGGCCAGCCGGGTCAGTCCGGCGTAGATCCCGGACAGCTGGTTGCCCGCCACGCCGTGCGACGCACGCGCGCCGGTGGACAGGTGGAACAGCCGCGGGAGGTAGGACGCGGCGTCCGGTGCCGCACCCGCCTTCGGCTGGAACTGGAAGCCGTCCCCCAGGTACGGGCAGTTGCCCAGCGGGTGCCCGGCGGCCGGGGCGAACCGGTCTGCCCACAGGGCGATGTCCGGCAGGAACTCGCTCAGTTCGGGCCGAAGACCCAGGTCCACCGTGTACCCCGTCGCGGAGATCACGTAGTCGCCGACATGGGTCCCGCCGTGGTCGTCGGTCACGACCACCTCGGGCCCGTCCGCGCCGTCCCGGACCTCGGCGGTGGCCCACCGTGTGTCGGTCAGCAGCCGGAAGTTGTCGTGGGCGAAGGCGCGCCACACCGAGGCCTGCGTGGGTGGCTGCGGTAGCCCGCCGTTGACCAGGGAGAACTCCCATTTCTGCTCGTCGGTGAGGTCGAAGAAGTGCTCCTGCATGCCGGGGAACTCCATCCAGCGCAGCGAGTTCTGCCGCGGGATGTCCGCGCGGCGGACGTGCATCTCCACGCTCGCCGCACCGGCCTCCAGTGCGACGGAGGCGTTGTCGAAGCCGCTGGCGCCGCCACCGAGCACGATCACCCGCCTGCCCCGCAGCGCGGCGACGTCGACGGGGTCCTGGGTGTGCGCCCGGACCTGCGGTGGCAGGGCCTCGACCAGCGGCGGCAGGAACACCCCGCCACCGCCGGTGAGCCCCATGGCGAAGACGACACGACGGGCGCGGTAGGTCACGGGCCGGTTGTCCCGCAGGGCCGCGACGTGGAAGTAGCCGTCGTCGTCCGGCCTGGTCACCCCCGTGATACAGGTGTGGAAGTCGACGTCGGTGCCGGTGGTCTCCCGGTACCAGGTCAGGTAGTCGTTCCAGTCCTCCCGCGGGGTCAGGTCGGTGACGGCCCAGGCCTCGGCACCGTACCTCGCCTCGAACCAGCGTGCGGTGTGCAGTGCGGGGACGTCGAGCTCGATGCCCTTCATGTTCTTCGGGCTGCGCAGCGTGTGCATCCGGGCGTACCGGGTCCAGCAGCCGGCCTCCTGCGGCGGACCGGCCTCCAGCACCTTCACCGCGCCGATCCGGTGGCGCGACAGGGCGAACGCCGTGCCGAGCCCCGCCTGGCCACCGCCGATCACCAGTACGTTCCAAGCGCCGTCGGCGGGGGCCGGCACCCAGTCGTGGTTGTGCCCGGTCAGCGCCATGTCGGCGCGGGCCTGCGCGGTCAGCGCCGCCAGGTTCGCCCGGGCCACGTCGTCGGGCACCGGTGCCGGCCGGTGGCGTCGGGCAGGACTGCTCTCTGTGCCGGGGTTGTCACGGGGGATCACGCGGGTCATCGGTCGATCGGCTCCGTTCGCGTCGTCGGCGCCCGGGGTGGGCGGCTGTCAGAAGCGAGAGTCTAGGAACCGCCTGTTTCGACGGGGTTTCGCGCGGATGTTCCCGTGGTTCCGAAAGGAGCCGGGGAGAAAAAGCCCTTCTACCTGCTGTCTACCAGCGGCTCTCGATGTCCAGCCGGCCCTCGTCGGTGAGTTCGCCCCACACCCGCATCCGGGAGACACCCCCGTCGGGGTAGACGTCGGCACGGACGGCGACGACCGGCGTCGGCCCGGTGGTGCCCTCGGCGGGGTCGGACACGGCGAACCGGTGCCGGGTGTCCGGCAGCACGCGGGTCCTGCCGACGAGTTCGACCTCCTCGCCGTCGGCGGTGATTCCGGTGAGCTTCACGTCGCCGGGGGCGTTGAACACGAAGTAGGACGTGTCGAATTCGATCCAGCGCACCCGGCCCTCCCCGGCGAGCCGCACGGTGACTGCGTCGTTGCTGTCGGTGCCGTCGTCGCGGCGTCGGGCGTTCTCCCAGCCGCCGCCCATGTCGTGGGCACGGCCCAGGGCGATGATCTGGTCCGGGTGCGAGTAGAACATGTTCGTGCACTCGGTCACCCGCCCGCCGTTCTCCACCGCGGCCAGGTCGATCGTGCCGGTGATGAAGCGGGGGTCCGGGGCGGGTTGGCCGTGGACGCGGAGCCGGGCGATGCCGCCGTCGGGGATCATCTCCAGCTTCACGTGCGTCACGCGGCGGGCCGAGGCGTCCCCGGCGGGGAAGATCTCGATGTGGTGCCTGTGGTCGCCCCGGGCGTCCGTCGGCGGGACGAGGGTGAACCACCGGTCGTCCGGCAGGGCGGCGATCTCCTCACCGCTGAGGTACTCGTCGCAGGTCAGTCCATGGACCGCGAACTGGGGCGGGTAGTTCCCGGTGAACCAGGCGGTGTCGACGACGATCCCCGTGAGATGCCCAGGCACGCCCAGGCGCACGATCGCGGCGTCGTTCCCGCCGACCTCGTCGTGGCGTCGGCGCCGGGTCTCCCACCCGTCGTAGACCTTGCCCTTGTTGCCGAACTCCGTGGGGTCGAACGTCGGCTCGTGCGGCATGATGAGGTTCTCGCGCTCGGCGAAGGACTCGTCGGACGCCCACACCACCGACCCGGCCAGCGCACGGCTGGCGAGATCGGGGTAGGACAGGAAGTCAGGGCGCTCAGGGTGCTCGGTGTGCTCGGTCATGGTGGTCCTCAGGGTCGGAGGGTGAGGGGACGGACACCGGCGGGGAAGACGACGTGGTCCTCCAGGTCGGCGGCGGGGACGTGCGGGGTGGACGGGCGGACGTAGACGGTCTCGCCGCCGATCCAGGTGCGGGTCACGACGCCGGCGAGGGCGCGTTGGGCGTAGGCGGTGATCTTGTTGCGCTGGTGCAGTTCGTCGGGCAGGACGACGAAGGCGTCGTCCGCGCTGACGGTGGCGAGATCGGCGCGGCGTCCGGTGGCGATCGCACCGCGGTCGGCCAGGCCCGCCCATTCCGCCGGGGCCTGGCACATCCAGCCGACGACGTCGGCCAGGGACAGCCCCCGCAGCCGCGCCTGCGACCACACCACCGGCAGGCCCAGCTGAACCGAGCCGATGCCGCCCCACGCCTCACCGAAGGAGCCGCCGGACCCGCGGCCGTCGGCGCCACCGGCACCGAGGTCGTTGCCGGTGGCGGCGAGGGCGGAGAAGGCGGTGAGTTCGTTGCGCTCATTGGCGGACGCCTGTGCCTCGGCGACGCCGGCGAACTTCTTCAGCTCCGCGGTGCAGGGGGAGTGGTCGGAGACCACCGTGGAGATGACCCCGTCCATCAGGCCCTTCCACAGGCGTTCCCGGTTCCCGGCGGTGCGTACCGGCGGGCAGCACTTGAACTGGGTGGCGCCGTTCTGGATCTCCTCCGAGAACAGCGACAGGTAGTGCGGGCACGTCTCGGCGGTGATCCGGACTCCCCGCTCCTGGGCGGCGGCGATCTGGTCGATGGAGCCGGAGTCGGACAGGTGCAGGATGTGCGCCCGGCAGCCGGTGGCCTCGGCGGCGTCGATCACCGTGGCGATCGCTGTCGCCTCCGCGGAGGACGGGCGGGACGCCAGGAAGCTGTCGAAGGTCTCGTCGATGCCCCCGGCGGCGTCGACCCTGGCTTCCCCGGCGGCGATCTCGTCGGCGTCCTCGGCGTGGACGATCAGCAGGCCGTCGAACTCCGCGATCTCCGCCATCGCCTGGTGCAGCTGCCCGGTGGACAGCGGCCGGAACTCGTCCACCCCGGAATGGAGCAGGAAGCACTTGAAGCCGAAGACACCCCGGTCCCACAGGGCCCGCAGGTCACCGGTGCCGAGGTTCTCCGGCACCACCCCGCCCCAGAAACCGACGTTGACCTTCGCCTGCGGGGCGGCGACGTCCTGCTTGGCGTCGAGTGCGTCTACGGTGACGGTGGAGGGGACCGAGTTCAGCGGCATGTCCAGCAGCGTGGTCACCCCACCGGCGGCGGCCGCGCGGGTCACCGGGGCGAACCCCTCCCAGTCGGTGCGTCCGGGCTCGTTGACGTGGACGTGGGTGTCCACCAGACCCGGGATCAGGACCTGGTCGTCCGGGACGTCGACCACCGTCACCCCGGTGCCACCGGTGCCGTCGGTGTCCTCGGTGCCGCCGTATTCCGGGGGGACCGGCGCGTCCCGCCCGTCGAGGACGGCGAGGATCCGCCCGCCGCCGACGAGCACGGTCACCGGCCCCTGGACCGGGGTGCGGTCAGCGTCGCGCAGGTACACCGCCCGTGCCGCGCGGTAGACCACGCTGAGCGTCGTGCCTTCTGTGCCGTCTGTCATGTCGTGTTCTCCTCTCGGTCGTCACACTCGTCCCTTGACCTGCAGACTACGCAACTGCGCGTGGTCCAGCCCGGTGGTCGCCAACTCGTGGTCGGTGACGGCACCGCAGCCGTGGGCGCGCCGCAGGTAGCCGGCCATCGCCTTGGCGGTGGCCGGTTCATCCATCCACCGGCTGGTGTCGCCGGCGACGTACGCCCGCAGCCGGTCCGCGGTGACCCGCCAGTCCGACCGGAAGTAGGCGATGGTGGTCAGGTGGCGGGTCACCAGCTGGTGGGCGTGCAGGTCCCAGCCCTGCCGGATGCCGCGCCGCAGATGCCGGCGCACCAGGTGGTGGTGGATACGCCAGCCCTCCAGCACCTCCTCGCGGGTGCCGACGGGGATACGGTTGGTGGACCCGTCGGAGAGCTCCACCCCGACCGCCGTCGTCGCCACCTGCAGCACGTCCTTGGCATGGTCGGCGACGGGATGCTCCAGGGACTGCGCGGCGGCGTCGACTCCCAGGGAGGCGGAGTAGTCGTAGGTGCCGTAGTGCAGGGACAGCACGCGCCCCTCACCGGCGGAGATGAGGCGGGCGGGTTCGGCGGCACCGTCCTCGGCGAGGATCGCCTGCGGCGTCTCGACCTGCACCTCGAAGGGGAGCTCGGGCACACCGAGGGTGGACTCCAGGGCACGCAGCACCTCGACGAAGGCCTCGACCTGCCGGTGGTGCTGCACCTTCGGCAGGGTCAGCCGCAACGCCCGGCGGTCCTGCTCCAGGACCGTACGCAGGACGTCGCGCTCGGCGAGCCCCTCCAGGACGATGGCGAGGGTGCGCAGGCCGCGGTCGCGCACGGCCGGGTCGAAGGACCTGAACCGGATCCCGGCGAAGGCCGGTGCCGGGGATGCGGCGTCGCCCGGTGCACCGCCCGGTGCGCCGAACCAGTCGGCCAGCACCTCGGCGGCCTGGCGTGCCCGGGTGTCCTCGTCGGCGTCCCTCGCGTCGGGCGCGACGCCGCGCTGGGTGAAACCGTCCTCGAAATCGATGCGCAGGTCCTCGACCGGTTCACGCAGCAGTTTCGCCCGGGTGAGCTCACCGACGGTGTCCGCGTGCGCCTCGGCGACGCCGAGTTCACGGGCGAGGTCTGCGGGGTGGCCGTAGGCGTCGAGGGCGGCCAGGGCGTCCGACCCCCACCGTCGGGGGAGGTCCGCGCCGGGGGCGCCGTCGCCCACGACGAGGTGGGCGGGCACGTACACGGTGTGCACCGGCTGGCGCCAGGTGACCGGTGTCGCCCAGCGCCCGGGCACCAGCGGGTCGATGTCCGCCAGTGCGGAGTCGGCGAGGGCGGTGAGCGCCGGCAGGACGCCGGGGACGGTGCTGGGGACAGACACGGGGTACTCCTCGGCGGGGACGGGGTGTTTTCCCCGGATGTTACGTCATCGGACCCCGTCCCCGTCCTATCCGCCGATGGGGCCGTTGTCGTTCTTCCACACGACCACGGTCGACGGCCGGGCCAGCGAGGTGCCGCCGTCGGGCCAGTGCGACGAGGCGTTCTCCACGGTGGCCTCGTCGTTCTCGCCGGGGTGCTGCACGTTGACCAGCACGCGGGTGTCGGTGACGACCGGCCCGCAGGTCTCCGCCTCGAAGGGGACGGTGAGGAACTGCTTGGTCAGGCCACGGGTCGCCCCCTCCAGGGAGACGGCGAACAGGCCGTCGTTGGACCCCAGGGCGTTGCCGTCGGTGGAGATCCACAGGTTGCCGCGCGGGTCGAAGGCGAGGTTGTCGGGGCAGGAGATGGGGGAGACGCTGGACGCGTCGAATCCGCCGAAGTACGTCTCCGCCGCGCCCGGGTCGCCGCAGACCAGCAGCAGGTTCCAGGTGAAGTCCTCGCCGGCGTGGTCGTCGTCCATCTCCAGGACGTACCCGTTCTTGTTCTCCTTGACCGGGGCGTACTCCATCGCCGGCTCGTCGTCCTTCCCGGGACGCGCGGCGCCGCGGTACTGGTTGTTGGTCAACGCGGCGTAGACCCGGCCGGTGGTGGGGTGCGGCTGGACGTCCTCGGGACGGTCCATCTTCGTCGCCCCGACCTTGTCGCCGGCGAGGCGGGTGAAGATGAGCACCTCTTCGCCGGACATCCCGTCGACGTGGGACTCGGCGGTGCCGTCCGGACGGCAGGTGGCGAGCTTCACCCAGCGGCCGGTGCCGTCGTAGGCCCCGTCCTCCGGCAGGGTGTTCTCCCGGAAGTCGTCGGAGTTGCCCTCGAACACGGCGACGTAGAGGACGCCTTCGTCGAGGGCCTTCATGTTCTCGCGCCGGGCCGCGGCCGCCTGGCGCGGGGAGTCGGCGGGGGCGTCGACGAACTTCTTCGAGGACACGAACTTGTAGATGTACTCGAAACGCGAGTCGTCGCCGGAGTACGACACGATGGTGCCGTCGTCGGTGACGTGGATCGCGGCGGCCTCGTGCTTGAACCGGCCGAGCGCGGTGTGCTTGACGGGCGTGGAGTTCGGGTCCCACGGGTCGACCTCGACGACCCAGTTGAAGCGGTGCGCCTCGTTGGGCTCCTTGGCGATGTCGAAGCGGTCGTGGAAGCGCTCCCACTTGCGGGCGGTCTCGGCGTCCTCCATGCCGTAGCGGGCGAACCGCTCCTGCGCCGTCTTGCCCTTGGCGTCCGCACCGCCGGCGAAGTACTGGTCGACGTTCTCCTCGCCGGACAGGATCGTGCCCCAGGGGGTCACGCTGCCGGCACAGTTGTTGAGTGTCCCGCGCACGCGGGTGCCGGTCGGGTCCGCGGAGGTCTTCATCAAGTCGTGGCCGGCGGCCGGTCCGGTGACAAGGAACTCGGTGTCGCCGGTGATGCGCCGGTTGTAGCGGCCGATGACCGGTGCGAGGTGCCCGTCGGAGGTGTTGCCCTCGACCTCCACGACGGACAGCCCGTGGTTGGCGATCTCGATGAGGACCTGGTCCTCGGTGGGGTTGTCGGTGTCGTACCCGGGGAACATCTGCTGCGGGGTGGTGTACTCGTGGCTGGCGAGCAGGAGGTAGCGGTTGTCCTCCCCGGCGACCGGCACCAGTTCGCCGAAGTCGCAGTTGTAGCCGAACTGCTTCGCGGCGCCCTCGGGGGTCTGCTTGTCGACGGACCACGGTGCGGCGCCTTCGACGACGGCGTCGCCCCAACGGATGACGACCTCGCTGCTGTAGCCGGCGGGGACGGTGACCGCGTCCTTGGTGTTCGGTGCGACCATGTCGAAGCGCATGCCGGCCGGGGCGGACGGCGTACCGGCACCGGCCGCGCGGGACGACGACGCCGTCGTCGAGGCTGCCGGTGAGGAGCCGTCGCCGCAGGCGGCGAGGAGGCTGCCGCCCCCGACGACGACCGCCGCGGTGCCGGCGCCGCGCAGCAGGCTACGGCGGTCGAACTCCCGGCGCACGATGTCGCGGAAGTAGGTGTTGCCGGAGGTGTTGGGGACCGGCTTGGAGCAGGCGTCGCCGCACTTGTACACGCAGGTGCGGTGGGAGCGGCTGGAGGTGAAGTCTGATGTGGACAGGAGGTTTCGGCCGAGCAGCGGCATGGGTGTCTCTTCTCGTCGGGTCGTCACAGCGTGGTCGGTGGACGAATCTAGGGAGCCCGGGCGTCGTGAGGCTGTCCGGTAGGTGGACGGAAGGTGAACTCCGTCACCACCAGCGCCGATGGTGTTGTAACTGTAACGTACGTTCGGTACAGTTCGGGACCGTGCACAACCCGTGCGGAAGGAACCAGGACGCACCGTCGGACACCGGTGGCGACTGGGATACACAGGAGGTAACGACCGTGAGCCACACGAAGACGACGACGGCGGGGCCGGCGTCCGGGCGTCCGGGCGGAGGTGCCGGGACCCCCGCCGCACCCTCGGCCACCACGCCGGCCCAGCGGTGGACGTTCCTCGGCATCATCAGCCTCGGGCTCTTCCTCGTCGGCGCGGACAACTCGATCCTCTACACGGCCCTGCCGGTGCTGCGCGACGAACTGCAGACCACCGCACTGCAGGGGCTGTGGATCATCAACGCCTACCCGCTGGTGCTCGTCGGGCTGCTGCTCGGCACCGGCACCCTCGGCGACAAGATCGGCCACCGCGTCATGTTCCTCACCGGGGTGAGCGTCTTCGGCGTCGGCTCGCTGCTCGCGGCCTTCTCGCCGAACGCGTGGATGCTCATCGCCGCCCGCGCCGTCCTCGGGTTCGGTGCGGCGACGATGATGCCCGCCACCCTGGCGCTGATCCGCCAGACCTTCACCGACGTCCGTGAACGCAACACCGCCATCGGCATCTGGGGGTCCGTCGCCGTCGTCGGCGCGGCGTCCGGGCCGGTGATGGGCGGGTTCCTGCTGGAGCACTTCCACTGGGGCACCGTCTTCCTGATCAACGTGCCGGTCGCGGTCGCCATCCTCGTGGCGACCGCCGCGTACGCCCCCGCCAACTATGCCGACCCGTCCCGCCACTGGGACGTGCTGTCCTCGGTGTGGGCCATGCTGACGATGGTCGGTGCGGTCATGGCGATCAAGGAGATCGCCAACTCCGAGGGCAGTGCGGGCCTGGTCCTGGGCTCGGTCGGTGTGGCGCTCGTCGGCGCCGTGCTCTTCGCGCACCGCCAGAACCTGCTGAAGCGACGGGGCATGCCCGCGCTGCTGGAGTTCGCGATCTTCCGCGACCGCATGTTCGCCGGCGGCACCCTCGCCGCGATGTTCGCGATGTTCGTGCTGGCAGGTGCGGAGCTGATGACCACGCAGCGCTTCCAGACCTCGGGCGGGTTCAGCCCCCTGGAGGCCGGGCTGCTGGTCGCCTCCGCGGCGGTGCCCGCCATCCCCGCGTCGATCCTCGGCGGCATGAACCTGCACCGTCTCGGCTTCCGCACGCTGATCACCGGTGGATTCGTCATCGGGGCGGCGGGTGTGGCCACCGTGGTGTGGGCCGTCCCGGACCAGCCGCTGTGGGCCGCCGTGATCGGCCTGGGCCTGGTCGGTGTCGGCTCGGGCTGCGTGATGTCGGTGTCGTCGTCGGCCATCATCGGTTCGGCCCCGGAGAGTAAGGCGGGGATGGCGTCGTCGGTGGAGGCGATCTCCTACGAGTTCGGCACGCTGCTGTCGGTGGCTATCCTGGGTAGCCTGATGCCGATGTTCTACGCGATGCGTGCCCCCGCCGAGGTCGCGCACGACGTGGACCACGGAGTGGACCATCCGGTGTTCGGTGCCGCGGCCGCGGACGCCTACGACACCGGCTACCTGCTGGTGCTGGTGATCGGTGGCGTCGTCGCCGTCGTCGCCGCCCTGGTGACGGCCTGGTGCTTCCGTGGCAACCCGAAGGAGGCGAAGTACTCTGCGCACGAGTAAGAAGGACGTGATCCTGCGGGCGGCCGTCGGCATCGTCGAGGCGGACGGCCTGGACGCGGTGACCTACGAGTCCCTCGCCGAGGCGTCCGGGATGTCCAAGTCGGGGCTGGTCTACCACTTCCCCTCGCGCCACGAGCTGATGCTCGGGGTGCACCGGTATCTCGCCGACCAGTGGGAGGACGACCTGGAGACCGCGGCCGGTGGCCCGGCGGACCAGGTGTCGGCGTCGGAGCGGTTGCGGGCGATGGTGTTGTCGTTGAGCCGCTCGGCGACCCGTGCGGACCTGCTGCTGCAGGTGGACTCCCGCACACACCGGGATTTCGTCGAGGTGTGGCGGGCGGTCGACCAGCGGTGGCTGCCGGCGGTCGACGGGGTCGAGGAGCCGGGGGAGGGCGGTGACCTGAAGCGTGCGGCGTACCTGGTGCAGATGCTGGCCGACGGTCTCTGGATCCACGACCACGTGCACGACCACCCGCTGACCGCGGCACAACGCACGGCGCTGACGGCGGCGATCCTGGAGCTCATCCCCTAGGGGCTATCGCCGATTACGTCTCTGCCACATTCCACATTGAGAGATGTGCAGGTCAGGGTGTTTTTTGGGTGGGGCGTTTGAGGCGGAGGCGTAATCGGCCAGGGTCGTCACCACCGGCCGGGGCGCCTACAGTGGGCGGCGATGACCCACGCACACGACCACCACGACTCCTGCACCCCCGACCTCGACCGCGACCTGGTGGTCACGGGTGCCCGGCCGGCCGGGGAGTCGCCTGGCCACGACCGGCGCCGGCCGCAGACACCGCCGCCACCACCTCCTCCTGCGGCACCTGTCGTCGAGGTGACCCCGCTGTCGCTGGAGACGGAGGTCATCGCCCGGTCGTCGCAGGTCCCGGTGGTGGTCCTCCTCGGTTCGTCGGTCGATCCGCGGACGTCGACGCTGCGCCGTGAATTGGAGAACCGTGCCCATGCGGCCCGGTTGAGGTGGATCCTCGGCGTGGTCGACGCCGACCGGTTCCCGCAGGTCGTCGGGGCCTTCCGGCCTGCGGCGCTTCCGTCGGTGGTCGTCGTGGCCGGTGGCACGGGTGTCGGCACCTGGACCACGGCGGACGGTGAGGTCGACTGCGGGGAGTGGGCCGGGGAGGTCGTCGCGACTGTCGCCGGACGGCTCGAGGGGCTTCCGGAGGATGCACCCGTCGACGGTGGCAGGGAGGCGACCGTCGGCGGCTCCGTCGTCACGGACCCCCGGCTCCGGGAGGCGGCGGAGCTGGTCGGACGAGGGGAGGCGGAGGCTGCGCTGGCACTCTACGACCGGATGCTCGCCGAGTACACCGACCCTGCTGCGGTAGGGGCTCTGCGTCGGGCGCGGGCGGCCGTGGCCGTGTTGGCGCGTACCCGGGACATGGACCGTTCGGCGGTGTTGTCGGCGGTGGCGGACGCGCGGCGAGGTCGGCAGGAGGAGCCGGGCACCGACGGTACCGGCGGCACCGTCGACTCCGTCCTGCGTGCCGCGGATGTGCTGGTCCTCCTCGACAGGCCGGTCGAGGCGGTGCAGTTGCTGTCCGGGTCCCTCGTGCATGCCGCGGATGTGGAGAGCATTCGTCCCCGGCTCCTGGAGATGCTGCATCTACTCGACCCCGGTCACCCGGCGGTGTCGGAGGCGCGGCGGACGCTGGCTGCGGCCGTTTTCTGAGAACCCCGGCCGATGTCGGTCGACGGGGGCCCTGACCAACAACGGGCGGGGCCGCGAGCCCCACGGTCACTGTACGAGACCGAAGACTTCCGCGTCGCTGAGCATGGCGGCTTCCAGCTTCCGGAGCAGCGCGGCGCCGTCGAGCTGCACCCCGATGAGCACCACCTCGTTTCCTGGCTCCAGACCGGCACCTCTCCAGGATGCCGCAGGTCGGATCGACAAGTCGGGTCCGGCCTGGTGCCACACCTGGGCATATTCGAGGCGGTCGGCGATCCAGCAGTAACCCTTCGACCGGACCAGTCCCGCGGTGGAGCGCAGTGCCTCGAGGAGTCGTCCGCGGTCGAAGGGACGCTCTCCCCGAAACACGACAGAGCTTATGCCGTACTCCTCGGTCTCCGGGGTGTGGGGGTTCGCCAGTTCCTCGGTGTATCCCTGGTAGGCCCGCGCGGTGGCTTCGTTGTACAGGCGCGCCCCCAGGATTTCCCCGGTGGCGGCACGTCCGTGGACCAGCCCGTCCACCATCACATCGATATACGCCCGCGGGTTCATGCGCCGGACCAGGGTCATGGTTGCTGCAAGCCGGTCCGCGGAGACAAGGTCCGACTTGGTGACGTAGATGCGGTCAGCGAACTCGACCTGGTCGACGAGCAGGTCGGCGACGGTGCGTTCGTCGTCCGGCGTGGCGCCGCGGTCGGCGTCCTGTAGCAGGGTCCGCCCGCCGAGCCCGTCGAGGAACTGGACGGCGTCGACGAGCGTGACCATGGTGTCGATCGGAGCGAGATCGGCGAGCCGAGTGCCGTCGTCCCACTGCCACTCGAAGGTCGCGGCCACCGGCATCGGTTCGGAGATCCCCGTCGACTCGATGAGGATGTGGTCGTAGATTTCAGCGCGGGAAAGGGCCCCGACAGATTCGACGAGGTCGTCGCGCAGTGTGCAGCAGATACAGCCGTTGGTCAGTTCCACGAAATGGTCCTCCCCGCGGGTGAGAAGGCCTTCGCCCGCGATGAGGGCGGCGTCGATGTTGATCTCGGAGAAGTCGTTGACGATGACGGCGATGCGACGGCCGTCACGGTTCGCCAGGACGGCGTTGAGCAGTGTGGTCTTGCCAGAACCGAGGAATCCGGACAGGACGGTCACCGGGGTGCGACGGCGCGTGGCGGTCATACCGGCTCCACCACCCGTCCGTGGTCGAGGACGACGACCCGGTCGGCGCTGTCCGCCTGGTGCCGGTGGTGCGTGGCGATGACGACCGTGGCGCCGGCCTGACTCTCCGCGCGGACCGCCTCGTCGATCATCCTGACGGTGGTGGTGTCCACTGCCGACAGTGGTTCGTCCAGCAGGAGCAGGGGAGCCTGCTGGGCCAGCCCCTGAGCGATGAAGGTGCGTTGACGCTGCCCGCCGGACAGGTCACTGAGGGTGCGGTCGGCGAGGTCGGTGATGCCCATGCGGTCCATGGAGGTGTCGATGAACTCCCGGTCGTGCCGGGTGAGTGGGCGGAGCAGGCCGCGGGCCCGCCACCGTCCCATGGACACGGTCCGGCGGACGGTCACGGGGAACAGGTCGGGTGCGGTGCTGTGTTGGGGTACCAGGGCGGTGTTGGACGGGACGCCGGTCGTCGTTCCTGAAGCAGGGGTCAACGTGCCGGCGAGGATGCCGAGCAGGGTCGATTTTCCGGAGCCGTTGCCGCCGACGAGCGCGGTGACGGTCCCCGGTTCGAGGGTGACGGTGACTGACCGGAGGGACGGTATCCGTGCGTAGTGGTGGGAGATGCCTGTGAGGCGGACTGGTTCACACATTCCTTCATGATAATGATAATCATTATCAAATGGAATTCCTGACAGCTCCCTTCGAGGTCTCGTTCGTCTTCCGGGCACTGCTGGCCGGAGGGTTCGCCGCTGTGCTCTGTGCCTGTATCGGCACCTGGGTCGTGTTGCGTGGACTCGCGTTCTTCGGCGACGCGATGAGTCACGGCATGTTGCCCGGCGTGGCGGTGGCGGCCCTGCTCGGCGGGAACCTCATGCTCGGCGCGGCGGTCAGTGCGCTGGTGATGTCACTGGGGGTCGTCACGGTCAGTCGCACGTCGCGGTTGTCGCAGGACGTGGGTATCGGCCTGCAGTTCATCACGATGCTGTCGCTGGGGGTGGTGATCGTCTCGCACTCCGGGTCGTTCGCCGTCGACCTCACGGCCTTTTTGTTCGGCGACGTCCTCGGTGTCACCCGCGGCGACGTCCTCGTCATCGCCGTCGCCGCCGTTATCGGGGGTCTGGCGTGCCTTGTGTTGCACCGACCGTTCACGGCTCTGACGTTCGACGAGCGTAAAGCGCACACGCTGGGGTTGTGGCCGGGAGCGGCGCACGTGGGGATGCTGGTCCTCGTCGCGGTGGCGACGGTGGCATCGTTCCAGGTGGTCGGTACTCTCCTCGTCTTCGGGTTGTTGATCGGTCCTCCTGCGACGGCGTTGTTGCTGGTCCGGGGGATCGGTCGGGTCATGGCGGTGGCGGCGGTGGTCGGGGTGGCGCAGGTGTATGTCGGACTGCTGGTCAGCTGGTACGCGGAGACTGCTGCGGGGGCGACGGTGACCCTGTTGGGCGGGGTGTGCTTCCTGGTCGTCTTGGTGGCAAAGGCGGTTGTGTGTAGAGTCGGCATCCGTACTGCAAATGATAATCATTATCAGTAGAGGAGAATGATGACGTTACAGCGCAGAACACGCGCCCGTCCGCCCGTTCCGTCCCGTCGCCTTGCCGCCGTCGTCGCAGCTCTTGCCGTCCCTACCCTGGTCATGGGGCTGGCTGCCTGCGGTGTCGAGGACTCCGGATCGGAGCCGGCCGCCACCTCCGGTGCGACCGACATGCCCCACGGCTACGTCGAGGGCGCGGACGAAGCCACCGAACCCCAGGTGCGGCTGTCCACCGTCGACGCCGACACCGGTGCACTCACCCTGGTCGACCTGCTGACGGGTGACCCGGTGGATGCGCCGGCGGGACCCGCCGGGGAGCAGTCGGTCGTGCTCAAGGAGTCCGACGGCCGGTTCCTGTTCACCGCCGACGACACCGGCGTCACTGTCACTGACACCGGCGTATGGACCGTCGACCACGGCGATCACAACCACTACTACCGGTCCGACCCCTCCCTGGTCGGCACGGTGGACGGCGACACCCCCGGCCACGTGGTCTCCAACGGCTCGCAGGTCGCGATGTTCTTCGACGGCGACGGCGCGGTGAAGGTCGTCCCGCGACAGGGGCTCGGGGACGGGGAGCTGACCGAGGACGTCTCGTTCGACGTCGGTGCCCACCACGGGGTTGCGGTCCCTTTCGAGGACCACGTCCTGACCACGGTTCCCGGGGCCGGTGACGGGGATCTCCCCGCCGAGATCGCACTGTACGACGACAGCGGTGAGGAGGCGTCGGGCGAGCTCACCGGTGAGACCACATGCCCCGAGATTCACGGTGCGGCAGGCCTCCGCGACCATGCGACTTTCGCATGCGGGGAAGGTGTCCTGACAGTGGACGACGATCTCACCGCCACTGTCACCCCGTACCCGCAGGACGCGGACGGGCGTGCGTGGTCGCTGGTGGCGGGCCGGGACGTCGTGGCTGCGCCGTTCGAAGACGGCGGGCTTGGAGTCCTCGACCCGGAATCGGGCGAGTGGCACGTCGCCGATACCGATGCCCCGGTGGTCTCAGCGGCGGTCGCACCGGATGACTCGACCGTCTTCGCCGTTGACGAGGACGGCGTGGGCTATGTGGTCGACGCCGGCTCCGGCGAGGTCACCGCGCAGCGACAGCTGGTGGACGGCGGTGGCGACACGGCTCCGTCGGTCGTCCTCACCCGGGAGCGCGGATATGTCTCCGACCCGGCGGCCGGCACCGTCGCCGAGCTTGATGTGCGGGACAACCTGCGCGAAGCTCGCAGCATCGACGTCGGCGGACACCCCGCGGCAATCGCTGTGACGGGGGACAAGTGATGAACCGCCTCCGAATCCTCACCGCCACACTGGTCTCCGGGTTGCTCGCCTCCGTCCTCGTGGCCTGTGGCAGTGACGCCGAACGTCCGAGCATCGTGGTCACCACGAACATCCTCGGTGACGTCGTCTCCCGGCTCGTCGGCGACTCCGCGGACGTCCGGGTCCTGATGAAACCCAACGCCGACCCGCACTCCTTCGGTATCTCGGCGCGTGAGGCCGGGGACATGCAGCAGGCCGACCTCATCGTCGCCAACGGGCTGGGACTCGAGGAAGGACTTGGATCGAACCTCGACAACGCCCGCGAAGAAGGGGTCGACGTCCTCGAAGTCGGTGAAGAGATCGACCCGCTCCCGTACGCCTCGGGCGGGGACGAAGGCGACCTTGACCCGCACTTCTGGACGGATCCCGGCCGCATGGTCACCGCCGCGGGCATCATCGCCGACCACCTGGCAGACGCGGTCGACAGTGACGTCGGCGAGGAGATCCGGTCCTCCGCCGCGGCCTACCGTGCGGAGCTGGATGACCTCGATACCGAGGTGACAGAGCTCCTGGGCTCTGTGCCGGAGGACCGTCGGAAACTGGTGACCAACCACCACGTGTTCGGCTACCTCGCCGACCGCTTCGGCTACGACGTGATCGGCACCGTCATCCCCGGCGGCACCACCCTGGCCGCACCGTCGGCGGCGGACCTGCGGGACCTGAGTACCACTGTCCGTGACAACCGGGTCCCGGCGATCTTCGCCGACTCCTCCCAACCTCAGCGCCTCGCCGACGTCCTCGCCGACGAGGCCGGGATCACCGTCGACGTGGTCCCCCTGTTCACCGAATCGCTCACCGGGCCGGACGGTGAGGCGGACACCTACATCGACATGCAACGCACGAACGCCGAGCGTATCGCTGACGCGCTCGGCTGACACCTGACTTTCACCTGACCCTCGAGAAGGAGAACCCATCATGGCCCCAACGTCCCGGATCCACAACCCACGCCGCCTCCGCCGTAGCGCCACCGCCGCGGTGGCGGCGAGCCTCTCCGCCGTCCTGGCCCTGTCCGCCTGCTCGTCCGGTGAGGGCGACGGCGACCGTGCGGAGGAACCCACCGCCGAGGCGCAGGCCGTCGACGCCCCGCAACCCCGCATCCTGACCACCTACGACGGGGGCGTCCTCACCCTCGACGCCACCACCCTGGAGGTGATCTCGGACGAGAAGGTCGACGGCTTCAACCGGCTGAACCCGCTCGGCGACGGTCGCCACGCCCTGTTGTCCACCGGGGACGGCTTCCGGCTCGTCGACGCAGGCGTCTGGACCGAGCCGCACGGCGACCACACCCACAGCTACGCCGGGGAGCCCGTCCTCACCGACACGGTCTTCGGTACCGACACCCCCGGTCATGTGGTCAGCCACGACGGCAACGTCGCCCTGTTCGGTGACGGTGACGGGAAGATCCAGCTGTTCAAGGCCGAGGACTTCCGCGGCATCTCCGGCGGCGACGGCGACGACGTCCCGGAGCCGACGGTGGTGATGGTGGACGACCCCCACCATGGGGTCGCCGTGGAGCTGTCGGACGGGACGTTGCTGCACACCGAAGGGACGGAGGAGCACCGTGACACCGTCGTGGCGGTCAGTACCGATGGTCAGGAGATCGCGTCCAGCAACGACTGCGAAGGCGTGCACGGGGAAGCGACCGCCGCCGGCGAGGCCGTCTCCTTCGGCTGCGAAGACGGTGTCCTGGTCTACAAGGACGGTGGGTTCACCAAGATCGATGCCGAGGACCGCTACGGGCGCTCCGGCAACCAGGCCGGGACCGACACATCCCCGGTGGTTCTCGGCGACTACAAGGTCGACGAGGACGCGGAACTCGAGCGTCCGACCAGGATCAAGCTGACGAACACGGAGGACAACACCGCGCGCCTCGTGGACCTGGGGACCTCCTACAGTTTCCGTTCGCTCGCCCGCGGGCCCGAAGGTGAGGCGTTGGTGCTGGGGACCGACGGAAAACTGCACGTCATCGACCCAGAGACCGGCGAGGAGACCGCCGCCTGGCAGGTCGTGAACGAATGGGAGGAGCCGGTGGAGTGGCAGGAGGCCCGCCCGACCCTGTTCGTCCAGGGAGACCGCGCGTACGTCTCTGAACCGTCCACCAAGGAGCTCCACGTGGTGGACCTGTCCACCGGGGAAATCCTGACCTCCGCCGAGCTTCCCGAGACCCCGAACGAGCTGACCGGCGTCACCGGGTAGCGGCCAGTAACCAGCCCCGGAAGTGATCGACGGCGGAACCTCGTGTGGGGCGACAATAGTCGGGTTTTCCTGGTTCTTCGGCGTTCTAGTCTCCGTCAGGACGGCGGATGTTTACCCAGGATGCGACATCTCGTCTACCGTCGGCGTCGTTCCCGGCACTTACGAGAGTGCCGTCAGCGCATAGGCCAAGCGTGTGGGTGGATCCCGCTGCGATCGCGACCACGTCCCTCCATAGTGCGACATCGAATTGTCCGTAGCTGTTGTCGCCAACCGCGAGAACACGACCGGTTGCAGTCACGCCCACGGTGTGATGGCTCCCGGTGGACACCGCTACGATTTCTTCCCGCTGGGCGACGGCGCTTTCCACAGACGCCGGGCCCCTTGTGGTGAGGACTTTCCCGTCTCGCCTTAAACCGATGGTGTGGAAGCAACCGGCGGCCACGGCAGTGAGGTCCTGCCATTCTTCGACGGCACACTGACCCCGCTGGTTGTTGCCGGTTGCCAGGGCTGATCCGTCCTCGCGCAAACCGACTGAGTGCCAGTCTCCGCACGAGACCGCTGTGATATCTCGCCAGGTCTCCGTGTCGCACGCGTCCTCGGCACGGCGGCCGGTCGCCACTACCGTCCCGTCCAGCCGGACGCCGAGCGTACGTCGCCAGCCTGCTGCTACTGCTGCGATGTCGCGCCATTCCCCGATGTCACACTGCCGGTCGTGATTCCACCCTGTCGCCAGCACGGAGCAGTCGGAACGAAGAGCGACGGTGTGCGATTTTCCTGTGTTCCCGGCGGTGTGAACATTGCCTGCCGCGACGGCGATCACGTTCTCCCAGCGGTCGACATCACATTCGCCGGCTCTGCCATCACCGACTGCCACCACTGTGCCATTCTGTTGTACCGCGACCGAGTGACGACGGGCAGCCGCCAACACCGCCCCTTTTCCTCGAACCGCTGGCTCCATATAATCAGGATAGGCTTTCTCTCCAGTTTTCAGCATCGTCATTGGCGCGGACGTGGAACACCATCCGAGTCCATTTGGAGGCGATACACGGGCTGGCGGTGGATGCCGGCGTCACCGGGTAGCGGACAGTAACCAGTCCCGGAAGTGGTCGACGGCGGAACGGTACCCGCCAGGGTACGTGGATTCCAGGGTGGCCTCGGCCCTCTGGAGGAAGAGTTCACTGAGGTCCACCTTCATCTCCCTGCTCCATTCGAGACGTCCGTCATCGAGAGAGGTGTCGGTCTGCGCTCCTGGATATTCCGCAGTCGTACGGCTTCTGTCCCGGGAAATACGTAGGAATGATCCGGTGCTGTCGGAGTGGATCTCCACATCGCCGAATATGAGGGTGGTGTACTTCCTGCACATCATTCCGCCTGTGCTGCATGGCCTTTCATGCAGCAGCCAGTGCCGCACATCGTTGACAGCCGCAGTGTAGCCGCCCGGGTAGGACGTCTCCAGTTCGTCCGTGGCCCGACGGAGGAGTCGCTCGCTCAGGGAGATCTTCTCGTCCCGTGTCCAGGCGGACCTGCCCTGCTCCAACGGTGTGTCCGTATGCGTGTCGGGCGTCGTCCACTGCAGCCGGGAACCGTCCGGCCGGCAGATACGCACGGAGGATCCGCTCCAGTCCGAGTAGATCTCCACTGTGCCGAAACGCAAGGTCGTGAACTGCGTGATGTCCATGCGGCGTCACCGGGTAGCGGCCCGTCACCGCCGCCGCAGCAGGACGACGCGGTCCGGGTGCCCGCCGACCTCGCCGTCGAGGCCGATGACGGCACGGTCCACCGTCTCGTCGCGGACGAGCTCCCAGGTGTCGTCGTCGAATCCGAGTGCGTCGACGGCCCCGTACTCCTCGGGGGCGGCGTCCGGCATGACGTGCGACAGGAGGAACAGGTACCCGCCGGGGGCGACCAGTTCGCCGGCGTCGAGGAGCAGCGCGGAGCGCCGGCCCTGCGACGGGCCGTGCAGGTAGCTGGCGGTGACCAGGTCGAACGGGGCGGACCCGTCGGTGGCGGCGGCATCCGCCAGGCCCTGCACGCCGACGTCGGTGAAGCGCACCCCGTCGACGCCTGCGGCGGCCGCGGCGTCCTGCGCCCGGCGGACGGCCGTGGCCGAGACCTCGACGCCGAGGGTGTCCCACCCCTGCTGCGCGAGCCAGACGGCGTCCGCGCCCTCACCGCAGCCGATGTCCGCGGCCCGGCCGCGGGCGGTCCCGGCACCTCCGAGTTCCTCGGTCAGCACCCTCACCAGTGACGGGTTCGGACGCCCCGACCACCTGGGCGGCGCCTGCGCGTAGGTGGTCTCCCAGAAACCGTCGTCGGCGACCTCGGGCCAGTCGTGGTGGGAGCTCGGCGCGGTGAGCGCGTGCACCGCGTTGTCGGTGTCCTCGGTGACCAGCGTGGTGTTGAGCATGCCCGCGGTCATCGACGCCTGCCCCATGGCGGTCGGCACGTTGGCGCGCGGGTCGACGACGTTGCCCGCCGCCCACACCCGCGGGTGGCTGGTCTGCCCGACGGCGTCGACCGCCACGAAGGAGCCGACCCCGGGGACCTCGGTGCGGTCCAGGCCCAGGGGTGCGAGGAACCCGTCGCGCGGGCGCGAGTGCGGGTGCAGTCCGATCGCGTCGACCGGGTGGACGGCGCCGTCCTCGGTGCGCACGCCGGTGAGCGTCCCGTCCGTGGCGGTGATCCCGGCAACCGGGGAGGTCACGACGGTGACGCCGCGGGCGTCGAAGCGTTGCCGGGTGGCGTCGTCCAGCTGGCTGAGCACGGTGGCGTCGGTGATGAAGACGGTGAGGTCGTCGGTCCAGTTGCGGACGAGCTGGGCGTAGTGGAAGTGCATGGGGGACGATGCCAGGACACCGATGCGCCGGTTACGGTGCTCCCAGCCGTGGCAGTAGGGGCACTGGAAAGCGGTGGAGCCCCAGTGATCCGCGAGGCCCGGGATGTCGGGCAGGGTGTCGTCGATGCCGCTGGCGACGAAGACCGCGCGGGCGTAGGCGACGGCACCGTCGGCGCAGGTGACCTTCAGGCCACGGACGATCTCGGTGACCGACTCGACGCTGCCGGTGGTGACGGTGACACCGTAGGTGTCGAGTTCGGCGCGGCCCTTGTCCAGGAGGTCCAGCGGCGGCACACCGTCATGGCCGAGGACGCCGTGCATGTGCGGGGCGAACCGGTTACGGGGTGCGGCGGAGTCGATGACGAGGACGTCGCGCCGGGCCCTGCCGAGGAGTTCCGCCGCGCTGAGTCCGGCCGCGCCGCCGCCGATGACGATGATGTCGTGTGCTCTCATGCCCCTACTCTGTCAGGCCTGCCGCCCCTGCCGCCACACCGACGAGGTCGTGACCGCGGCGATGGCGGTGGTCAGGGGAACGGCGGCGACCAGCGCCAGCGAGCCGGTGGCCGAGCGGAGGATCTCGGTGGCCATGATGTCCGAGGTCAGGATGTGCCCCAGGTCGCGTCCGGACACGCTGAGCAGCACCAGCAGTGGCAGTGCGGCGCCGGCGTAGGACAGCACCAGGGTGTACACGGTGGAGGCCAGGTGGTCGCGTCCGACGCGCATCGCGGTGCCGAAGAGACGCAGGTTCGACGCGGTGGGGTCGAGTTGGCGCAGCTCGGCGATCGTCGAGGCCTGGGCCACGGTCACGTCGTTGAGCACGCCGAGGGTACCGATGATGAACCCCGCGAGCAGCAGCCCGCTGATCGACAGCCCCGGCAGGTACAGCATGATCTGCATGTTGTTCTCGTCGGCGAGGCCGCGTAGCTGGTTGGTGTCGATCGCCAGCCACGCGAGCGCGGTGCCCACCAGCATCGCGGCGAGGGTGCCTCCCAGGGAGGACGCGGTCTTCCAGTTCATGCCGTGGACCAGGAACAGCGCCAGGTACAGCACCGCGGCGCAGGCGGTGACGGCCAGCAGCACCGGGTCGCCGCCGCGGGCCAGGGCGGGCAGCAGGAAGATCCCGAAGATGCCGAGTGTGACCCCGAGGCCCAGGATGGAGCGGAACCCGCGCCATGCGCCGACCACCACGACGGCCACGAGGGTCAGGATCAGCCACACCCACACCGGTGTGGTGCGTTCGTAGTCCTGGAAGCCGTAGGTGCGTCCGCCGTCGTCGGTGGTGCCGGTGGTCATCAGGATGTCCTGGCCCACGGGGAGGTCGGGGGAGCCTTCGGAGTCGGGCACCGCGAGCAGGGTGCGGCGTCCTTCCTCCGGCCCGGAGGTGATGTCGACGATCACCTGCGGGCAGGGTGCCGCCGCGTCGCCGGCGGCGCTGGGGTGGCCGGTGGGTGGGGCGGTGTCGAAGGAGCGTCCGATGGCCGGCGAGTTGCACGCGCCGGAGGTCTCCAGGGCGACGGTGCCGTGGGTGACCTCCTGGGCCAGTCCGGAGGTCTGGTGGAAGCTGTCGCCGGTCTCGGGCTCGCCCTGGGGCCACTGCAGGACCACGGCGACGGAGGTGGCCACGAAGCCGGCGACCAGGGCGATGAACAGGATCGACCGGGGTAGCGTCCATTCGATCCGCCGGGGGTCGAGGTTGCGCGGGTGCATCCGTTCGGCCAGCGGACGGTCGTCGGACGTGCCGTGGCCGTGTGCGTGGCTGTGTCCGTGCTGCGCGGCCGCGGCGAGGGGGTCGGACGGGGCCGCGGCAGGCGTGTCCTTCTTCTGCCGGGATGGCGCGGGGGCGTGGTGGCGTCCCAAAACAGGCTGCTTTCTCTCGGGGTGCTCTCGGGGATGGTGCAGGGTGACGCACCTGAGGATAGCCGGGACCGGCCCTTGACACGCAGGGCTGAACAAGCGTTTAATATTGAACATGCGTTCAGACAACAGGTCCGCCGACATCCTCGAGGCTGCCGTGGCGGAGTTCGCCGACCGCGGGTTCGGGGCGGCCACCGTCCGGGGGATCGCCGGCGCCGCCGGGGTGTCCCCGGGCCTCGTCCTACACCACTACGGCTCCCGGGACGGGCTGCGGCAGGCGTGCGACGACCACGTCTTCGACACCCTCACCGAGGCGAAGCGGGCCAACGCGGCGGGAGGGACCGCCGCGCTGCCGGTCATGCTGGCCAGCCCGCGGATGCGGGTCTACGTCCACTACCTCGTGGCGTCGCTGGTCGACCCGTCCGACCACGGGCAGCGGTTCTTCGACCACTACGTCGACACGATCGAGGGGATCCTCGACGACGGCTTCGCCGGCTACACCTTCCGTGAGGCGCAGGGGGAGGCCGCCGGCGACCGACGGGCCAGGGCGTGCACCGTGGCGTTGCTGGGCCTCGCCCCGGCCATGCTGCACCAGCGGATCGGCAGCGTGCTGGGCACACCGGACATGGCCGACACCTTCGCCCGCCTGGCGCCGCAATTGTTCGACATCTACCGCAACGGGCTCATCGAAGACGACGAGGAGAAGTCATGACACAATCCACCACCCCTGCCGTCGACCTGCAGGGGGTCACCAAACGCTACGGCCACGTCACCGCGCTCGACGGGCTCACCCTCCAGGTGGAGCACGGGGAGGTCCACGGTTTCCTCGGACCGAACGGCGCGGGGAAGTCCACGACGATCCGGATCCTGCTGGGGATCCTCCGACACGACGAGGGTCACGCCCGGATCCTCGGCGGCGACCCCTGGAAGGACGCCGTCGGCCTGCACCGGCGTCTGGCCTACGTCCCCGGCGACGTGGAGCTGTGGCCGAACCTCACCGGTGGTGAGGCGATCGACCTCTTCGCCCGGCTGCGGGGTGGCGTGGACACCCGTCGACGCGACGAGCTGATCGAGCGTTTCCAGCTCGACCCCCGCAAGAAGGGACGCACCTACTCCAAGGGCAACCGGCAGAAGGTCGCGTTGATCTCGGCGTTGGCGTCCGACGTGGACCTGCTGCTCCTCGATGAGCCGACGTCGGGCCTCGACCCGCTGATGGAGGCGGTGTTCCAGGAGTGCATCCGCGAGGCGGTGCGCGACGACGGACGGACCGTGCTGCTGTCCAGCCACATCCTCGCCCAGGTCGAGGCGCTGGCCGACCGCATCTCGATCATCCGGGCCGGCCGCGACGTGGAGACCGGGACGCTGGACGACCTGCGTCACCTGCAGCGCACCGCGGTCTCCGTGCGGACCAGCCGCCCGTTGGACGGCTTCGCCGACCGGGCGGGCGTCCACGACCTCACCGTGGACGGCGGCGGACACGTGCACTTCGCGGCGGACACCGTCGCCCTGCCCGGCATCATGGACGAACTGGCGTCCCACGGGGTCGAGACACTCACGGCGACGCCGCCGACGCTGGAACAGCTGCTGCTGAGCCACTACGGGGAGGAGTCATGACCGGGACATGGACCCTGCTGCGGTTCATGCTGCGCCGTGACCGGGTCCGCCTGCCCGGGTGGGTGCTCGGCATGGCCGCGCTGACCGCCTACTTCGCCAACGCGCTCGGCACCGTGCTGGACCAGGAGTCCCTGGAGGGGTTCGCGTCGGTGCTGACGACACCGGTGATGGGCCTGATCGGCGGCCCCGGCTACGGCTTCGACGCGATCACCCTGCCACGCCTGTTCGTGGGGGAGTACGGCCTGGTCCTGATGGTCGGCGCGGCGATCATGACGTTGACCACCATGTCCCGGCACACCCGGGTGGAGGAGCAGACGGGGCGGGCCGAACTGCTGCGCGCCAACGTCGTCGGACGGCACGCCCAGCTCGCCGCGGCGTGGGTGCTGTCCGCGACGATGACCGTCCTGCTGACGGTGGCCGTGTGGGGCGCCCTCCAGTTCTCGTCGATGGCGCCGGAACCGACGTCGTCGAACCTGCTGTTCGCCGCCGGCGTCGGTGCGGTGGGCCTGGTGTTCGCCGGGGTGGCGGCCGTGACCGTCCAGCTGTCCCCGTTCTCCCGGGCGGGGTCGTCGGTGGCCGGTGCGGTCCTGGCGGTCGCCTTCGTCGTCCGCGGCCTGGGCGACATGTCGGCGCTGCAGCACGGGCACCACGGCGGGATCGCCTGGCTGTCCTGGCTCTCCCCGCTGGGGTGGTCGCAGCAGACCGCGCCGTACACCCTGGACCGGTGGTGGCCGTTGCTGCTCGCCGTCGCCGCCGCACTGGTCCTGACCGGTGCCGGGGTGGCCCTGCAGTCACGTCGCGACCTGGGCGCCGGGCTTGTCGCGGACCGGCCCGGGCCGACGGCGGCGGCACCCTGGTTGTCCACGCCGGTGGCGCTGGCCTTCCGGCTGCAGCGGGCGTCCCTGGTGGGGTGGTCGGTCGCCATCCTGGTGGCGGGCGTGATCTTCGGGGTGTTCACCGGGCCGATGGCCGACGGTGCGGAGGCGATGCCGGACGAGATCCTGGCGGTCTTCGGCGGGGCCGCGGGCATCGTCGACGGCTACCTGGGGTTCATGGGCATCTACTTCGCGGTGATGGTCGCCGTGTACGCCCTGCTGTCGGTGCAGGCGCTGAGGGGCCAGGAGCAGGGGTTCCACACCGAGACGGTCCTGTCCACCGCGGTGTCCAGGCCGTCGTGGCTGCTGTCCTGGACCGGGGTGACCACGCTGGGCGCGGTGTGGCTGCTGTTCCTCGCCGGGCTCGGGTCGGGTCTCGGCGCCGCGGCCGGTCTCGGCGACGCCGGGCTCGTGGGGCCGACACTGCTGGGGCACGTCGCGCAGACCCCGGCGGTGTGGGTGCTGCTCGGGGTGGCGGTCCTGCTCTACGGGCTCGTCCCGCGGCTGGTCGGTCTGGCCTGGGTGGCGCTCGGCTGCTCCACCCTGTTCGTGCTCTTCGGTGAGATGGTCGACCTGCCCGAGGGGGTCCTCGACACCTCCGTGTTCCGGCACGTCGGGCAGTATCCCGGCGAGGCGTTGTCCTGGGGTGCGGTCGGCGTGCTCACGGTGGTGGCCGTGCTGCTCACGGCCCTGGGGACCGGGGCGTTCCGGCGCCGTGACCTGGTCACCACCTGAGGTGGACTGCTAGGCTGGACGGTATGACTGACATGGGATTCTCGATCGCCAGGATCTGGGGCCACCGCTGACGGCGGTGGGGACTCCCGTTTCCTGACTGACTCCTCCACCGCCGTGCCGACGATGATTCATCGCCGGGCGGCGGATTTTCTGCTGCCCGGCTCCGGACCACGACCCTGGAGTACACGGACACATGTCCCGTCAGAACAACCCCGAAGAACACCATGCCCATATCCGCGCTGTCGACCTCGGCGTCACCGTCGCCGGACGCCGGATCCTCACCGGCGTGACCGCCACCGTCCCACCCGGCACCCGCCTGCTCGTCGTCGGTGAGAACGGCGTCGGCAAGAGTACCCTGCTGCACACCCTCGCCGGACTCCGCGAGCCGGACGCCGGTACCGTGACCCGCACCGGCACCGTCACCCTGGTGCAGCAGGACATGGCCGACGACCCCGGGCGCACCGTCGGTGACCTCATCGCCGGCGCCACTGCGGAGGCCGACCGGGCCCTCGCCGAGCTCGACGCGGCGGCCCTCGCACTCACCGACGGCACCCCCGGTGCCGACCAGGCCTACGCCCGGGCCCTGGACCGCGCCACCGGCCTCGATGCCTGGGACGCCGCCCGCCGCGTCGACGTCGCCCTGGCCGGGCTCGACGCCTGCACCGACCGCGGCCGTGAGCTGGCCACCCTGTCCCACGGACAGCGCTACCGGGTGCGGTTGGCCTGTGCGCTGGGCAGCGACGGCATCCTCCTTCTCGACGAGCCGACCAACCACCTCGACGCCACGGCACTGGGCTTCCTCACCTCGCAGGTGGTGGCGCACCGCGGCCCGGTGGCGGTGGTCACCCACGACCGTGCCCTGCTACGGGACCTCAGCGCCGACGGCCGGTGCACCTTCCTCGACCTCGACCCGACGTCCGACGGGATGCCCCGGACGACCACCGGCACCTACGACGAATGGGTCGCCCGGCGCAGGGCGGAACGGGAACACTGGGAGCAGGAGTACGCCGTACAGGTCGCCGAACACCGGCGTCTCGAGACCGCCGTCGACGAGGCGCGGGCGAGGCTGACCACCGGCTGGCGTCCGGAGAAGGGCCACTTCAAGCACAAACGCGCCACCCGGGCGGCCGGCACGGTGCAGACCCTGCACCGCAGGCAGGACGCCCTGGACCGGCACGCGGTGGACGTGCCGGAACCACCGATGCGGCTGCACTGGCCGGAGCTCGCCGTGGCACCGGGCCGCACCCTGCTGACCTGCGACGGGGTGACGGTGGACGGGCGGCTGGCGGCCCCGGTCTCCGTCGAGCTCTCCGGTGGCGACCGCCTCGTGGTCACCGGGCCGAACGGGGCCGGGAAGTCCACCCTCGTCGACGTCCTGCGTGGCGCCCTTGCGCCGACGACGGGTAGCTGCCACGTCCACGACGGGGTGCGGGTCAGCGTCCTGACCCAGCATGACCCGTCGTGGAAGGACGCCGCCGGGCGGGACACCCCCGCGGCCGAGGTGTACGACCGGGCCGCGGGGCCGGACGGGCCGGCGTTGTCGTCGCTCGGCCTGCTCGACCGGACGGCCCGGTCCACTCCGGTGGGCCGACTGTCGCAGGGGCAGCGACGGCGCCTGCACCTGGCGCTGTGCCTGGCCACGCGTCCTGACCTGCTCGTCCTCGACGAGCCGACGAACCACCTCTCGGCCACGTTGGTGGACGAGCTGACCGTCGCGCTGCGGGAGACCGCGGCGGCCGTCGTCGTGGTCACCCACGACCGGCAGATGCTGCGGGACCTCGTGGGCCGGGACGGGGAGACGGGCGGGACGGGCCGGTGGCCGGTGCTGGCGCTGGGATGACGGCTTCCCCGGCCGTCGCGCATGGTTAGGACACCGGACGGCGGAAGCGCTAGCCTGGGATCCATGTCCACACTCAGCCACGCCCCGGTCGCGGAGGCCCGGGAGACTGCGGCGCCGGTGTCGTCCGCCGACCGGTTCATGCTCCGGTTGCTCCGCGTGAAGGAGGTCGACCGGATCGACATGGAGGCGGTCGCCGGCGCCCACCGGGCGTTCCGCTGGGCGATCGTGTTCTCCGCCGTGCGGTGCACGATCACCTACCTGCTGGTGCCGATCCTGATCCCCGTTGTCAGCGTGGCGGGGATGGTCGCGACGCCGTTGAGCATCACCCTGTGCCTGCTGGCGCTGGTGAACGGGACGGTGAGCATGCGCCGCTTCTGGCGTACCGACCACCCGGGCAAGTGGACGTACACATGGTTCATGGCGGTGGTGTTCCTGATCCTCATCGGGACGCTCGCCTACGAGTTCATTGGATTGGTGTCGTGATGAAACCCGAGTCTGAGGCTCCCGAGGTCACCGAAGTTACTGAGTTCACCGAGTCCCCGGAGGGCATGGAGGGCATGGAGGGCATGGAGGAGTACCCCCGGCAGCCGGAGATCCCCGGGTCGTCCACGGCAGACGTGGTGACGCTGCTGTTCATGGCGGTGATGATCCTCGCCACGGTGGGGTGCTTCATCTTCCTCATGTGAGGGGTCAGGGGGTCAGCATCACCCGGCACTCCTCGGTGGTGGCGTTCTCGACGCATTCGGCCCACTCGCGTTGGCCGTCCACCCACGGGTGGCTGGGCGTCTGCCCCTGGTTGAGCTGCCAGACGTAGTTGTCGCACATGATCGCCGTCCCGTCGGCGGCGACGGCGGTACGTCCGATGTCCGCACCGATGCACTGGTCGCCGAGCTGCGGCCCGGTGACGACCGGGGCGGGTGCGGGCGCAGGTACCGGTGCCGGTTCAGGCGACGGAGCCGGCGCGGGGTCGGGTGCGACCTCGCCTCTGGTCGGATCCGGCTCGGACGGCGGGGGTGCGGTGGTCGTGGCGGCTGTGGTGGCTGTGGCGGTCGACGTGGAGGTGCTGGTGGCGGCCGGGGTGGTGTTCGGGGTGGTGGTGTCGTCGTCGGAGCATCCGGTCAGCACGGCGGCGAGGGCGGGGAGGCAGATCAGAGCTGTGAGTGTCCTGTGGCGCATGGAAGAAGCGTAGGTCATCTGCTTCTCCCGGGAAAAGCTCCGTCACTCCTCGACGACCGGTCCTGCGTCAGGTGCCGGAATCCGGGATCCGCTGCCACCGGTCGCCGGATTCCGGTACCCGAATACGGCGGCCGGTCACCCCAGCAGGTCCTCGCCCCAGTAACTCTCGCCGTCCGTCCCACCGGGGACGTGGAACACCGCCGAGCCCACGTGGGTGATCCACTCGTTCAGCCGGTCGCCGTCGGCCAGGCGCCGCTGCACCGGGATGAAGGACGTCCGCGGATCCCGCTGGAAGCAGGTGAAGACCAGGCCGGTGTCGGAGAGGTCGATCAACTCGGCGTCCTGCAGGCCTGCGGGCCCGGCGGTGACGGGCAGGTCGTAGTTGTACGCGCGCCGCAGCATGCGCTCGGCGTCGCCGTCGCGCGAGGTCGCCAGGGCCACGTGGGAGTGGGCGTCGATGAGGGGCAGGCCGTCGTCGCCGACCTTGTCCACGTCGACGTCGGCGAACTCGTCCCCGCCGCTCAGCGGGGCGCCCTCGACGATGGTCCGGCCCATCGCGACCTCGCGGGTGCTGCGGTCCACGGACTCCCACTCCGGCATGTCGAAGGCGATGCGCCGCACGATCATGCAGGTCCCGCCGTCGTCGTTCCACACCTGGGCGTCCAGTTCGGCGTCGGAGCGCGGGTTGACCGTCCCGTCCTTGAACCCGAAGAGGTTGCGCGGGGTGCCGGGCTCGCCGTCGGTGACGGGGATGTCGAGGAAACCGGTCTGGCTCCAGGACGGCCGGACGTAGTCGGCGCCGCCGCGGACGAGGACGCGCAGGGCGTGGGAGACGGTGGTGCGGTCGTCGCCGCAGATCTGCAGGACGATGTCGCGGTCGCCCCAGGTGTCGTCCAGTTCATCCGCGGCGAAGCGGGGCAATGGGCGCAGCCACGAGGGTGCCTTGTCGGAGATGCCGGCGGCGGCGTACAGGCCCGCCCCGAAACCGCAGGTGACGGTGAGGTTCCCCGGGTTCGTCGACAGTTCCGGCTCCAGGTCGGCCAGCACAGGGGTGCCGGCGCAGAGGCGTCGGGCGTCGCCGGTCCAGATCCGCAGGAGACGTTGGACGGTGGTGCGGTCGGCACCGTCGCGCAGGGAGAAGGCGACGGTGGTGTTGTGGGACTGGGGCGGGGTGGCGATGCCGGCCTGGTGCGCGCCGTCGAAGGGGACGGTGGACGGGGCGTCCTCCGCCGCGGCGGCCGGAACCTCCCGGTTGTCGGCGCAGGACGCGGTGACACCGGCGGCACCGAGCACACCGAGGGTACCGAGACCGCTGAGGAATCCGCGCCGGGTCAGGCCCCGGTGCACCGTGTGCGGGTCAGTGCCCGGCATGGTCGCCGTGCTCGTCGCCTGTGCCTTCTGTGCCGTCAGCGCCCTCGGTGCCCTCTGTGCCGTAGTCCTCGTGGGCGGACTGCTGCACACGCACGGGGATGTCCTTGATCTCGTAGGTGGTGCCGTCCTCGGCGGTGAGGGTGAGGGTGAGTGCGTCGCCGGCGGCGATCTCGTCGTGGTTCTCCATGATCATGATGTGGGTGCTGCCCGGTTCCATGTCGACGCTGCCGTTCGCCGGGACCACGAGTCCGTCGTCGGTCTCCTTCATGATGCCGTCGACGGTCTCGTGGAACTGGTAGACGCCCTCGAGGTCACCGGTGGCGCGGGTGAGGTGGATGTCCTCGTCGGTGGAGTTGGTCAGTTCGCCGAAGACGGCGGTCATGGAGGTCTCGGTGTCCTTGGCGCCGACGTAGCCGTCCGAGAACGTGAGGGCATCGCCGCTCTGGGTGCTGTCCTGCCCGGCGGACGACGTCGTCTGTCCGGTGTCGGCGGTGTCGGCGGTGTCGCTGCCGCAGGCGGCGAGCCCGAGGGCGAGGACGGAGGCGAGGGCGGCGGCGGTGAGGCGGCGCGTCGTGGTGTCGGTCATCGAACACTCCTGGAGGTCACGGATGAGTCTGATCTACTGGTCAACCTACTAGTCGGCCCGTTGATCGGAAGAGTTCCGGAACGTCGCCGGGATCACCTCCGGGGGTGGTGGGCGGCCCCGGTCCGTACCCCCGTGCGACGCCGCGCCGGAACCGACGGGCCCGCGGATCCGACAACTCCGTCGTGACCAGCACCGTGACGAACGCATCCTCCCGCCCGCCGTCCCCGCCGCGCCCGGGTGGCGTCGGGGACCGTCGGCAGCACAGCCTGCTGCGGCGCCTGCACTTCTTCGCCGGGGTGCTGTGCGCCCCGTTGATCCTCGTCGCGGCGGTGACCGGCCTGCTCTACGCCGTCGCCCCGACGGTGGAGCAGGTGACGAACCGGCCCATGCTCACCGCCGAGGCCCCCGACGGCGCGACGGAGGCCGACCGGGTCCCGGTGAGCGCGCTGGTGTCGACGGCGCAGGCGGCGCACCCGGACCTGGCCCTGGCGGGGGTGCGGATCGGTGACGACGACGAGACCACCCGCGTGCTGTTCAGCGACCCGGACCTGCCGGAGTCCACGCTGCGGGCGGTGTTCCTGGACCCCTGGACCGGGGAGGTGACCGGTGACAGCACCCAGTACGGCAGCTCCGGGTCGCTGCCGTTGCGGCAGTGGATCGCCGACGGCCACCGCACCGCGTGGCTCGGCGAGCCGGGGCGCCTGTACTCCGAGACCGCGGCGAGCTGGTTGGGTGTCCTCGCGGTCGGCGGCGTGGTGATGTGGTGGCAGCGGCAACCGACGGGCCGGACAGGACGGACAGGCTCCTCGAGGGTCCGGGCGATGCTGCGTACCGGCGGCGCCGGCCGGGTCCGGACGATGCGGCTGCACGGGGCGACGGGGACGCTGGTGGTGGCGGGCATGGTGTTCCTGACCGTCACCGGGCTGACCTGGTCGTCGGTGGCCGGCGGCACGATCGGGGAGGTGCGTGCGTCGTTGGACTGGGGCACACCGTCGGTGTCGTCGTCGCTGCCGGGGGCGCAGGAGGTCAGCCCGTCCGCCGACGCCGGCGCGCACGCCGGGCACAGCGGGCACGGTGACCACCCGCCGGGTGGTGCGGTGCGGGTCAGCGGGTTGAACGCCGGGTCAGTCGACCGTGTCGCGGCGACGGCGGTGCAGGAGCTGCGCACCCCGTTGACGGTCACACCTCCGACGGTGGAGGGGCAGGCGTGGACGGCCGCCGAGGACCGCGCCGCCTACCGGCTGACCAACGACGCGGTGGCGGTCGACTGGGCCACCGGGGAGGTCACCGACCGTCTCGACTTCACCGACTGGCCCCTGGCGGCGCAGGCGACGAGCTGGCTGATCCAGCTGCACATGGGCACCCTGTTCGGGCTGCCGAACCAGATCGTGCTCGCCGCCTTGGCCGCCGCGATCATCGCGATGGTCTGCTGGGGTTACGCGATGTGGTGGAAGCGGCGCCCCGTCGGAAGCCCGGCCGGGCGCCTGGCCGGCCCGCCCCGCCGGGTCCCGTGGTCACGTCCCACCGCGGGCACCGTCGTCCTGGTCGCCGCGCTGGTCGCCTACGGGGTCGTCGCCCCGCTGTTCGGCGTGACCTGCCTGGCCTTCGTCCTGGTCAGTGCGCTGTGGGACGCGGTGCGGCGCAGAGTCAGCACTCCACCACGTTGACGGCGAGCCCGCCGCGGCTGGTCTCCTTGTACTTGTCGTTCATGTCGGCACCGGTCTCGCGCATGGTCTGGATGACGGCGTCGAGAGAGACCACGTGGGAGCCGTCGCCGGCGAGCGCGATGCGGGCGGCGGTGACGGCGGTGGAGGCGGCGACGGCGTTGCGTTCGATGCAGGGGATCTGCACCAGCCCGCCGATCGGGTCGCAGGTCAGCCCGAGGTGGTGCTCCACGGCGATCTCGGCGGCGTTCTCCACCTGTGCGGCGGTGCCGCCGCGGACCGCACAGAACCCGGCGGCGGCCATCGCGCAGGCGGAGCCGACCTCGGCCTGGCAGCCGCCCTCGGCGCCGGAGATCGAGGCGTTGGCCTTGATCAGTGAACCGACCGCCGCGGCGGTGAGCAGGAATGTGCGCACGTCGCGGTCGGTGGCTCCGGGGGTGGTCCGCCACCAGTAGTGCAGGACGGCGGGGATGATGCCGGCGGCGCCGTTGGTGGGGGCGGTGACGACGCGCCCGCCGGCGGCGTTCTCCTCATTGACGGCCAGGGCGTAGACGTGCAGCCATTCGTCGACGGCGGCGGTGGGGTCGTCCTCCAGGCGTCGGCGCATGGCGGCGGCGCGGCGCCGGACGTGCAGGCGTCCCGGCAGGACGCCGTCGGTGTGCAGTCCGGCGTCGACGCAGGTGCGCATCGTCGCCCAGATGGCGTCGATACCGTCGGTGACCTCGGCAGGGGAGCGGCGGGAGTATTCGGTGGCCCAGGCGACGTCGGCGATGGTGCGGCCGTCGGTGCACAGGGCGAGCAGGCCGGCGGCGTCACGGAACGCGGGGGCGTCCCCCGACGGTACCGCCGGTGCCGCGTCCCCTGTGCCCCCTGCGTCTCCCGTGTCTCCGACGCGTTCGATGAACCCGCCGCCGACGGACAGGTAGGTCTCCTCGACGGCCGGGGTGCCGGACCCGTCGACCCACGCCTGCAGCACCATGGTGTTCGGGTGGGGGAGGGCGCGCGAGGCCGGGTGGAAGACCACGTCGTCGCGGTGGAGGGCGACCGGGGTCCGGCCGTCGAGCAGCAGCCGGGTCGGTTCCCCGGTCAGCGCCGACCAGGCGCCGCGGACCTCGTCGGGGTCGCAGGTCTCCGGTGCCGCCCCGCGGAGTCCGGCGACGACGGCGTCGGGGGTGCCGTGGCCGCGTCCGGTCGCGGAGAGCGACCCGTGGAGCCCGACGGTGACCCGGGTGATGCCGGGCAGGTCGGCGACGCGGGCGGCGAAGTCCGCACCGGCGCGCATCGGGCCGACGGTGTGCGAGGACGACGGGCCGATGCCGATGGAGAACAGGTCGAGGGCGGAGACGTAGACCGTCGGGGAGGTCATGCTCAGGACTCTACCGTGGTCGCTCCGGCGGGACGGGCGGCCTGTCGGGCGAGCAGGTCGGAGCGGGACGCGGGGGTCAGCGCCACGGTGGCGGCGGCGAAGGCCAGGCCCTTGGCGGCGTCGATGGCGGCGTCGTCGCCGGCCGGGGTGGCCGCGGCGGTGGCGAAGCCGGTGGTGTGCGGCGGGGCGTCGGTGCCCAGCAGGGCGATCATCGGGTGGATCGAGGGCACGACCTGGGAGACGTTGCCCATGTCGGTGGAACCGCCGGTGCCCCCGGCCTGTGTGGCGACCTCGCGTCCGAGCCCGGTGAGGGCGTCGTCCCACGCCTGGGCGAGGAGGGGGTCCTGCACGAGGCTGGCGTAGCGGGGTTCGGTCTCCTCGACGGTCCAGGAGCACCCCGAGGCCAGGGCGCCGGCCTCGAAGCAGTTCATCACCCGTCGCTTGGCGTCCTCCAGGACGTCCATGTCGAAGGCACGGACTTCGGCGTCGACCTCGGTGTGGGCGGGGATGATGTTGGTGACGTCCCCGCCGTCGGTGACGACCCCGGCGACGCGCACGGAGTCGTCGAGCTGCTGCCGCAGCAGGCCGACGGACGTCAGGGCGACGGTGGCGGCGTCGAGGGCGTTGACCCCGTTCTGCGGTGCGGCGGCGGCGTGGGCGGGGGTGCCGGTGTAGGTGACCTTGAAGCGGTCGACGGCCTGGCTGCGGAAGGCCTCGCAGCGGGTGTCGGTGCCCGGCCCGCCGTGGGCCATGAGGGACACCGTGGCGTCCTCCCAGGCACCGTCGCGCAGCATCAGGACCTTCCCGCCGCCGTGTTCCTCGGCGGGGGTGCCGAGCAGCTTCACCCGGATGCCGGCGGGGTCGGCGATCTCGGCGAGCCCCAGGGCCGCACCGAGTCCGGCGGTGGCGATGATGTTGTGGCCGCAGGCGTGGCCGATGCCGGGCAGTGCGTCGTACTCGGCGCAGACGGCGACGACGAAGTCCCCGTCGCCGTAGGTGGCCTCGATCGCGGTGTCCAGGCCGTACACCCCGACGGTGACGTCGAAGCCGGCGGCGCGCAGTTCCTCGGCGACCAGCGCCGCGGAGTCGTGCTCCTCGAAGGCGAGCTCGGGGTGGGCGTGGAGGGTGTGGCTGATCTCGAGCAGCCGGTCGCGGTGGGCGTCGATGCGGGCGGTGACGGCCGCGGTGGCGGTGGCGGGGTCGAGGAGGTCGGTCATGCGGGGCTCCCGGGGGCGTGGCGGGTGCACGGGGTGGTGCACGGTTCAGGGGTAATGTGGGCCCAATGTAGTGAGTGGTGCACGGTTGCAGGACGGGTAGCAGGAAATCAACGGAAAATGGTCGGATGACGCAGGAAATGACACTTGACGCGCTCGACGAGCGACTGGTCCACGCCGTCCAGGTGGCGCCACGTGCGGCGTGGACGGGGCTCGCACCCGTCGTCGGGGCGGACCCGGTCACCCTCGCCCGCCGGTGGTCGCGGCTGCGTGACCAGGGGGCGGTCTACGTCACCGGTTACGGGTGGGACCCGGACGCGGTGTTCTCCCTCATCGAGATCGAGTGCCGGCCGGGGGACACCCTCCGGGTGGCGCAGGCGCTGGCGGAGGAGCGGGGCGCCTTCACCATCGACCTCACGGCCGGGGCCCGGGACATCATGCTCAGCCTGCTGACCCCGGACACCCCGGCGTTGGCGCGCTGGACGCTGGAGCACATCCAGCAGCTGGACGGGGTGCGGCGGGTGCGGACGCACCTGGTGTCCCGGATCGTCGCCGACGCGCAGGGGTGGCGGCTGCGTGCGCTCTCCCGGGACGAGGTGGACAAGGTCACCGCCGTCGGGGAACGTGCAGGACGCGGGACGATGCCGCGCCTCGCGCCGGGGGAGCTGGAGAAGGTCCGGGAGGCGCTGGCGGTGGACGGGCGGGCGTCGGCGACGCAGGTGGCGCAGGCCGCGGGGATCACCCCGCGGAAGGCCCGTGAGGTGGTCGCCGCGATGACCGCCACCGACCGCTACACCGTCCGGGTGGACGTGGCGCGTGCCCGGACGCCGTGGCCGGTGTCGGTGTGGTACTTCCTCCAGGTGCCGGCGGACAAGGTGTCGCGGGTCGGTCCGGTGCTCAGCAGGATCGACGAGGCGCGGCTCGTGGTGACGGCGACCGGTGAGTACAACGTGATCATGGCGGCGTGGCTGCGCTCGCTGAGGGAGGTGAACAAACTGGAGGCCGTGCTGGAGGAGCGGCTGTCCGGGGTGCGGATCGTCGACCGGTCCGTGGTGCTGCGTTCCCTGAAGCACCTCGGGCACCTCCTCGACGAGCACGGGGACGCCACCGGGCGGACGGTGCCCATGCCCTGACCGTCGGATCCTGCAGATCGGTCCCCGTGGCCGCTGTTTTCCTGCAACCTGGCGCATGTGTGGGGGAGGTCACGTATTTTCGCGCCATTCCCCGGTGCGGTGTCCCAGTGCGGTCCCCCGTGCGGACTCCCCGGGGGATACGCAGTGAACCCGCCACGAGAAGAGATCCCGCCATGAGCAACAAGCCCGCGGACGCGCCGTCGGTCGCCGCCGCACCCCGCGTCATCGCCCCGTCCCTGCGCGACCGTGGACTCTGGGTGCTGGCCGGACTGGTCGTCGTCATCGCCGCGGTCGCCCAGCTCATCGGCCCCCTCGAGATCTCGCTCGGGTTCGCCGCACTGTCCCTGCTGCCGATGATCTGGGCCCTGGTGATGGGCGTGGCGGTGTCGACACAACGGATCCGCCCGTTGCCGCTGGACCTGCAGCACGTGGCGAACGTGGTCATGGGGGCGGCGGTGCTGGTGCTGGTCGCCCGCCTGTCGTTCACCCTGGGGCCGAACATCCCGTTCCTGCTGGAGGCCGGGCCGGCGCTGCTGCTGCAGGAGGTCGGCAACATCATCGGCCCGATCTGTCTCGCCCTCCCGTTGGCGGTGATGCTGCGCATGGGGGCCGCCACGGTGGGCGCCACCTTCTCGATCGACCGTGAGGGCGCCTTCGCCATGGTCACCGAGCGGTTCGGGACGAACTCCCAACAGTACCGGGGCGTGCTGTCGATGTACATCTTCGGCTCGGTGTTCGGGGCGGTGATCATCAGTCTCATCGCGTCACTGGCGTCCTCGCTGGGGATCTTCGACTGGCGGGCGCTGGCGATGGGTGCCGGTGTGGGGTCGGGGTCGATGATGGCCGCGGGCACGGCGTCGGTGACGGCGGCGCACCCGGAGTTCGCCGACCAGATCCTCGCGCTGAGCACCACGGCGAACCTCATCGCCTCGATCGCCGGCGTCTACCTGGGGGTCTGGGTCGCGCTGCCGCTGGCGGACCGGTTCTACCGCTTCCTCACCCGGCGTCAGGGTGAGAAGGACGGGGCGGCCGACAAGGTCCTGAAGACCTCGGGGGACCTGGCTGCCGCGGTCACCGACGTACCGCTGGTGAAGATGCCGTTGTGGATCTCCCTGGCGATCATCGGCCTCGCCGGCGTCGCGGTCTCGTCCGTGCTCGCCGGGGGCTTCTCCTGGGACATGGTCCTCACCTTCCTCGCCCTCTCGGCGCTGACCACGCTGGGGCTCACCGTCGCCAGGCTCACCCGGGGCAAGGTGCCGGCGATCATCGTGGTGATCACGGTGGGCACCCTGCTGACGGTCCCGGCGTCGCCGGTGGCGCCGTGGCTGCTGGAGATCTCGTCGAGTGTGGACTTCCTCGCCGTGATCACCATGATGCTCACGGTGGCGGGGCTGAGTATCGGCAAGGACATCCCGCTGCTCCGCCAGATCGGCTGGAAGATCATCCCGGTCGGCGTCGTCGTCATCGTGTCGACCTACCTGGCCTCCACGGTGATCGCCGAGGGTGTGCTGCGGTTCATCGGGTAGGTCCGCGGGAACACCAGGGTGACCTCCCCGTCGACGTCGACGCGGGTCACCGGCCGCCGGTACACCGGCTCCAGGACCTCCGGGACGAGCACCGCCCCCGGCGTGCCCTCGGCGACGACCCGTCCGGCGTCGAGGACCACGATGCGGTCGCAGTAGCGGGCGGCGAGGTTGAGGTCGTGGAGCACCACGGCGGACCCGGGCAGGCCGCCGACGAGTTCGAGGATGTCGTGCCGGTAGCGGATGTCGAGGTGGTTCGTCGGCTCGTCGAGCAGGATGTGCGGGGTCTGCTGGGCCAGTGCGCGGGCGATGAGGGTGCGTTGACGTTCCCCGCCGGAGAGCCCGGCCACGTCGCGCCGGGCGAGGTCGGTGAGTCCGACGGCGTCGAGGGCGCCGGCGACCACGGCCCGGTCGTGGCCGGTGGTGCGTGCCCCGAACCCCCGGTGCGGCAGCCGGCCGAGGGTGACCAGTTCGGTGACGTTCATCGGCACGCCGGTGTCCGCGCTGTCGCGTTCCTGGGCGACGACGGCGATGCGGGTGGCGATGTCGCGGCGTCGCATGGTCGCGAGGTCGTGGCCGTCGAGCAGGACGCGCCCGCCGCTCAGCGGCACCGCCGCGTGGAGGGCGCGCAGCAGCGTGGTCTTCCCCGACCCGTTGGGCCCGACGATCCCGAGCGTCCCGGTGGAGGGCACGGTGAGAGAGACGCCGTCGACGACGGTCCGTCCGGCGCGGCTGACCCGGATGTCCTCGGCGGTGATCACCGGTTCTCCCGCAGGTAGGCGTCGAGGATCTCCACGCCGTCGAGGGCGAGCGGGGTCGGCGGTTCGGCGTGGTTCAGCAGCATCGGCAGGATGTGCTGCCGGCGTCCGGCGGTGGTGCGGTCGATGCCGGGGAGACGGTTCACGTCGTCGACGACGCGGCGACTGTTTCCGGAGCTGTACAGGGCGACGATGACGTCGGGGTCGCGGGCCACGACGTCCTCGGCGGCGACGTCGAAGACCCGTTCGGGCTGGTCGGCGTAGACGTTGGACGCCCCGGTCGCGGCGACGACGGGGGCGGCCATCGAGCCGGTGCCGTAGGCGTAGGTCGTCCCGCCGGCGGTGGGGTAGAGGACGGCGACGCTGCGTCCGGCGCCGGGGGCGTCTGCACGGGCGCGCAGGGCGTCCAACCGGTCGCGGAGCTGGTCGACGACCTCGTCGGCCCGGGCCTCCCGGTCGAAGACGGTGCCGTAGAGCCGCACCTGGTCCCAGACGTCGTCCCAGGTGACGTCGCCGTCGACCGCGCCGCAGAAGGCCGGTTCGTCGATGAGGGGTGTGCCGGTGCCGGCCAGGGTGCGACGGTTGACGGTGTCGGTGGAGCCGAGGACGAGGTCGGCGCCGGAGGCCACGACCTCCTCGCGGGAGATCTGCAGGTGGCCGGAGTCGTCGGCGCGGTCGGTGATCGAGGGGATGTCGGCGAGGGCCGCGGTGGTGGCGTCGTCGTAGTACCCGTCGGGATAGTGTCCGGCCCGGTGTGTGACGTGGTCGAGCACGCCGAGGGCGCTGAGCGTGGTCACCGCCGCGGGATTCAGCATGGTCACGTTGTCCGGGACGTGGTCGAGGGCGACGGTGTCGCCGCAGTTGTCGACGCGGACCGCGGCGTCCTGCGCCTGGGCGGTGCAGGACGCCAGGAGCAGGGAGGACGCGACGACGGCCGACGCGGTGCTGCGCTTCATGAGGCGGCCCCCTGGTGCATGCGGTGGACGAGTAGCAGGAGGAACGGGGCACCGACGAGTGCGGTGACGACACCGACGGGGATCTCCTGCGGTGCGAGCAGGGTGCGGGCACCGGTGTCGGCCCAGCACAACAGGACGGCGCCGAGGAGCGCGGCGACGGGGACGGACGCGCGGTGGGTGCCGCCGACGAGGCGTCGGGCGAGGTGCGGGACGACCAGGCCGACGAAGCCGATGGAACCGGCCATCGCCACGACGGTGCCGACGAGGAGGCACGACAGGACGAGGAGCAGGACCCGCAGCCGTTCCGGGGAGACACCGAGGGTGAGGGCGGTGTCGTCGCCGGCGGCCAGCGCGTCCACCCGCGGGGCGACGACCAGCAGGACGGCGGTGACCGCCAGGACGGTGACGACGACGGCGGCCAACGGGCCGGACCAGGACGCCAGGCCGAGGGAGCCGAGCAGCCAGAACATCACCGAGCGGGAGGACTCGGTGGAGTCGGAGGCGAAGACCATGAAGCTGGTCACCGCGGACAGGGCGTAGCCGACGGCGATGCCGGCCATGACCAGCCGGGTGGCGGTGACCCGCCCGGCGGTGCGGGCGACACCGAAGACGACGGCGGAGGCGACGGCCGCGCCGAGGAAGGCGCTGGTCTGCAGGGCGTAGTCGCCGGCGGCGGCACCGGCCCCGGTGAGGATCGCGGCGGCGGCCCCGACGGAGGCACCGGAGTTGACGCCGAGGACGTAGGGGTCGGCGAGGATGTTGCGGACGGTGGCCTGCAGGATCACCCCGGCGACGGCGAGTCCGGCACCGACCGCGGCGGCGAGGACGGCCCGCGGGGCACGGATCGTCCAGACCACCGCGTCAAGGCGGGAGAGGTCGGTGCCGTCCGGTATCTCGAGGGAGGTGCCGAGGAGGTGGTGGGCCAGGATGCGGGCGGAGTCGGCGGGGGAGACGGCGACCGGGCCGACACCGACGCTCACCACCATGGTGCCCAACAGGGTGACGGCGAGTGTGGAGGTCCACAGGACGGTCCGTCGGCGCGCCGACCGGTCGGCCGGGACAGCGGTCCGGATGTGGCCGGACGTCGCCGGGTGCTCTGCAGTGGTGATCACGGGCGACGACGCTACCGCCCCGGAGGCGGCGATGGCAGGGGGCTCCGGAGGTGGAAACGAAGGTTTTACCTGGGTGAAACACGTCGGCGGCGCCTCCGGGCACCCCACAGGCGGTGGTGGCCCACGTACCCTCGGTGGGGCAACCGAACTCTCTCAAGGAGGACACGGACATGAGCACGATCACCACACGTGACGGTGTGAACCTGCACGTCGACGACAGTGGCGACGACGGCGACCTGGGGCGGGCGGTCGTCCTGATCCACGGGTGGCCGCTGTCGGCGGAATCCTGGTCGGCGCAGACGGAGGTCCTGCGCAAGAACGGCTACCGCGTCGTCGCCTACGACCGTCGGGGTTTCGGACGGTCGGACAAGCCCGACTCCGGTTACGGGTACGACACGCTCGCCAGGGACCTGGACGACGTGCTCGCCGGGCTCGATCTCACCGACGTCACACTCGTCGGGTTCTCGATGGGTGGTGGTGAGGTGGCGCGGTACTTCAGCGTCGGTGACACCTCGCGGATCCGCAGTGTCGTCTTCGCCGCGGCGGTGCCGCCGTACATGTTGACGACCGACGACAACCCGGACGGGCCGCTCACCGAGGAGGCTGCGGCGGGGATGGCGGACGGTCTGAAGGCCGACCGGGACGCCTTCTTCGAGGACTTCACCACCGGTTTCTTCTCCGTCGGGGACGACCTGAAGGTCGCCGAGGAGACACGGCAGGAGGCGGTACGGCTCGCCCGGCAGAGCGACCAGACGGCCGCGCTGGGCTGCATGGACGCTTTCAGCACCACCGACTTCCGTGGGGACCTGCCGAAGATCGGGGTGCCGGCGCTGATCGTGCACGGCGACTCCGACGACATCGTCCCCTTCGAGGGCTCCGGTCGGCGGACGGCGGAGGCCGTGCCGCACAGCCGGACCACGGTCATCGAGGGTGCGCCGCACGGCCTGAACGTCAGCCACGCGGCGGAGTTCAACGCCTCCCTGCTGGAGTTCCTCGCCGACTGACGAGGTGCCCTGGGGAAGCCTGTCGACGATCGCACCCCATAGGTAGATTAAGAAAAACTGACCTGCGGTTTTGCATTCATAAAAAACTTATGGGGTGCGAATGCCGCCAGGCGGATGTCGTCACTACCCGGGTTGGGCGATGGACCCCGCCGGCCACCCCCACCGTGTTTCCACCCGGTAAAACCTCCGTGCGCACCACACTCCGGGCCCCGGTCGGCCACTAGCGTGGGCGGGGTGACGGCTGCCTGGCCGGCAGCAGGAAGGACGCGCCGTGGAACTCACCCCCCGGGAGCAGGAGAAGCTCCTCATCTTCACCGCTGCGGAGGTCAGCCGACGGCGGCGGGCCCGCGGGCTGGCCCTCAACGTGCCCGAGGCCACCGCACTGATCACCGAGGCCGTCATCGAGGCGGCCCGCGACGGCCGCACCGTCGCTGAGGCGATGGCGATCGGCGCGCAGGTCCTGGGCCACGACGACGTGCTGGACGGCGTCCGCGACCACCTGACCCTGATCCAGGTCGAGGCGACGTTCCCGGACGGGACGAAACTCGTCAGCGTCCACGACCCGATCGGGATGTGACCGGATGTCCGTCGAACCGTCCACCGTCCTCTACGCCGGCGCCGAGGCACCGACACCCGCCGCACTGCAGGACGCCACGGGTGTCGCGGTGGCCACCGCGCCGCGTGACCTCGCCGGACATGCCGAGCGGGCGCGGGCGCAGGACGTCCCGCTGGTGGTCGTCCCGGCGGGGACGGGACGGGCGCTGACGTCGGTGACCCAGGCCGCCCAGGCGTTGCGGTGGGCGCAGCGCTCCGGGACGCAGGTGGTGCTCGCGCCGTCGTTGGTCGACGCCACCCGGGCGATCGCCGAGATGCGACGCCACCTGCGGTCCGCGGCGACGGGGTACGACGCCGTGCTGTTCCGTGCCGGCACCGTCGACCCGTTCGCCGACGCCGAACTGCTGCGCCGTGTGCGCCTGGCGCAGCAGTACTCCGAGGACCTGCTGGTGGAGGTCGCTTTCGAGGGGTCCTGGCCGTCGGTGGACACCGCCCGCGGACGGCTCGGCCTGCTCGGGGCGACGCAGGTCGCCGAGGTCCGTGCGGACCTGGGCGTGTACCCGGGGACGGATGCGGCAACCCCGTTGTTCCGCCCGTCGTCCCTGGCCACGGCGGTGCAGCGGGCGGTGCACACCGCCCTGCACCGGCTCCACGACCACGGGGACGACGGCGTCGCCGGCGGTCTGCTCGCCGACCACGCGACCGGGTTCGCCCACTCCCACGGCCATGACCACAGCCACGACCACACCCACACCCATTAGGAGACACCGATGCCCGGACCGACCGTCGAGCTGAACCAGGGGCGTTCCACGGCCACCCTGCGCGTGTCGAACACCGGCGACCGGGCGGTGCAGGTGGGGTCGCACTACCACTTCTTCGAGGTCAACCCGGCCCTCAGCGTCGACCGGGAGGCGGCGTGGGGGATGCACCTGGACATCCCGTCCGGGCTGGCGGTGCGCTTCGAGCCCGGTGACACCCGCGAGGTGGACCTGGTGGCCTTCGGCGGACGGCGCGTCCTGCACGGTTTCGCGGGCCTCGTCGAAGGGCACCTCGACGACCCGGCGGTGAAGGCCCGTGCCCTGGAGGACCTGCCGGGGTTCCTCGCCACCAACGACCCCCTGACCGACCTGGAGACACGCCCATGAGCACCATCGACCGGTCCCGCTACACCGAGATCTACGGGCCGACCACCGGCGACACGCTCACCCTGGCGGACACCTGCCTCACCGTCCGCGTCGAGCACGACCATCTCGCCGGCTCCTACGGGGACGAGTCGGTGTACGGCGGCGGGAAGGCGGTGCGCGACGGCATGGCGCAGGACCCCACCGCCACCGCCGCGTCCGGGGCGCTCGACACCGTGATCACCGGGGTCGTCGTCCTCGACGCGGTGGCCGGTGTGGTCAAGGGCGACGTCGGCATCCGCGACGGCCGCATCGTGAAGATCGGCAAGGCCGGCAACCCCAACACGCAGGACGGCGTCGACCCCGACCTGGTCATCGGCCCGGGCACCGAGGTCATCGCCGGGGAGCACCGGATCCTCACCGCCGGGGGCGTGGACACCCACATCCACTACATCACCCCGCAGCAGGCGGAGCACGGCCTGGCGAACGGTGTCACCACGTTCTTCGGCGGCGGTACCGGCCCGGCGGAGGGCACCCTCGGCACCACGTGCACCCCCGGGCCGTCCGGTGTGCGCTTCATGCTGCGGGCCGCCGAGGGCATGCCGGTGAACACCGGTTTCCTGGGCAAGGGGTCCGGCTCCCTGCCGGAGGCGCTGGCCGAGCAGGTCCGCGCCGGGGCGGCGGGGCTGAAGATCCACGAGGACTGGGGTGCCACCCCGGCGACGATCCGCACCGCGGTGGACGTCTGCGACGAGTTCGACGTCCAGCTCGCCATCCACACCGACACCCTCAACGAGGGCGGCTTCTTCGAGTCCACGGCACGCGCGTTCAAGGGACGCCCGGTGCACACCTTCCACTCCGAGGGTGCCGGCGGCGGGCACGCCCCGGACATCCTGCGCGTCACCGGGATGCCGAACGTGCTGCCCGCCTCCACGAACCCCACGCTGCCCTACACGGTGAACTCGGTGGAGGAGCTGCTGGACATGGTGATGGTCTGCCACCACCTGTCGCACGACATCCCGGAGGACGTGGCCTTCGCCGATTCCCGGGTACGCGCCGAGACCATCGCCGCGGAGACGGTGCTGCACGACCTCGGCCTCATCAGCATCTTCAGCTCGGACTCCCAGGCGATGGGGCGCGTCGGCGAGTCCTGGATCCGCGCGTTCCAGACCGCCCACCACTGCCGGGAGCAGCTCGGGCCGCTGGAGGAGGACGCCGGCCGAGGCGACGACAACAACCGGGTGCTGCGCTACGTGGCGAAGATGACGCTCAACCCCGCCCTCGCCCAGGGCATCGGCGGGTACGTGGGCAGCGTGGAACCGGGGAAGCTGGCGGACCTGGTGCTGTGGCCGGTCGACTCCTTCGCCGCGAAGCCGCGCCTGGTGCTGCGCCAGGGCAGGATCGCCTACGCGCGGATGGGCGACCCGAACGCGTCGCTGGCGACGCCGCAGCCGGTGCTCTACCGCGGGCAGTTCGCCGGCTACGGCACCGCACTGCAGGACACCCGGGTGACGTTCATGTCCGCCGCGTCGATCGCCGCCGGGGTGCCGGAGCAGCTCGGGCTGCGCTCCACCGTCCTGCCGGTCGCGGGCACCAGGGACATCGGCAAGAAGGACATGGTCCGCAACGACCGCATCGCCGACATCGCCGTGGACCCGGACACCTACCGGGTCACCGTGGACGGGGTCGCCGCGACGATCGACCCGGCGACGACGCTGCCACTGGCGCAGAAGTTCTTCCTGTTCTGATGCTCCCGTTCCTGCAGGCCCTGACCTACGCCGACTCCGCCTACCCGTCCGGCCGCTACACCCTGTCCCACGGTCTGGAGGGCCTGGTGCAGGCCGGACGGGTCCGCGGGACGCGGCAGGTCACCGACGCCCTGCTCGACCACCTGCGGTACACCGCCGGGCCCGGCGACGGGGTCGCCACCGCCGTCGCGACGACGGCCGTCGACCTGTCCACCCTGGTGGACCTCGACCATGAACTGTCGGCGACGAAGGTCACCCACGAGCTGCGTCGGGCGTCGACGCGCGTGGGACGCCAGATGCTGCAGGTCACCGGGCAGGTCGCCGGACGTCTCGGCGAGGAGCCGTCGGGCGTCCTGCGGGACTACGCCGCCGCGGTCGCCGCGAAGGAGACCCCCGGCAACCAGGCCGTCGCCGCCGGGGTGGTACACGCGTCCCACGGCATGGACGGGGCGACGGCGGTCGCCACCGAACTCACCGGCCTCGCCGTCGGCTGGGCGGGGGCGGCGCTGCGGCTGCGCCAGTGCGACCACATCGGCGCCCAGGTCGCCGTCGCCGCGTCTCACCCGGTGATCGCCGAGGTCACCGACCGTGCCGTCCGCACCGCCCGGGACCTCCTCGCCGACGGCGACTGGAGCCTGCTGGGGCGGGCGAGCCCCGGCAGCGACCTCGCCTCCGCCGCGCACGAGACCGCCCCCGCCCGACTGTTCATGAGCTAGAGAGGACACGACCATGACCGCACCGAGTACACCCGACCCCGTCACCGGCACCGGATCACCGCTGCGCATCGGCATCGGCGGGCCCGTCGGCTCCGGGAAGACCGCCCTGATCGAGGCCCTCGTACCGCGCTTCGTCGCGGCGGGGCGCCGGGTCGGGGTGATCACCAACGACATCTACACCCAGGAGGACGCCATGCACGTCCGCCGGGAGCTGGACGGCGTGATCGGCCCCGACGTGGTCATCGGGGTGGAGACCGGGTCCTGCCCGCACACCGCGGTGCGCGACGACCCGACGATGAACCTGATGACCGCCGCCGACCTGCTCGACGACCACCCGGAGATCGACACCCTGTTCTTCGAGTCCGGCGGCGACAACCTCACGCTGACCTTCTCCCCGGCGCTGGTGGACGTGTTCGTCTTCGTCCTGGACACCGCCGAGGGGCAGAAGATGCCGAAGAAGCGGGGGCCGGGCATCACCGAGTCGGACATCCTGGTGATCAACAAGACCGACATCGCCCCCTACGTGCGCTGTGACCTGGCGGTGATGAACGCCGACGCCGTCGACGTCCGCGACGGCGCCTCCGTGGTCCTCACCGACTGCTTCTCCGGGCAGGGGATCGCCGACCTGCAGCGGCAGCTGGAGGGGTACCGGGGGTGAGTCTCACCCCGCCGGTCCCGCACGAGATGGCGGCCTTCGCCGGGGAGCGGCCCGGCGTCGGGGCGGTGCCGGTGGGCCGTCCCGGCAAGGTCGGGATCCTCGACGTCACGCTCGGCGTCCGTGACGGTCGCACCGGGGTGGACTCCCGGTTCGTCAAGGCGCCGATGCAGCTGACCCGCCCGTTGTACATCGACCCGGCCGCCCCGGGCCAGGCGTTCCTCTACATCCGTACCACCGGCGGGGGACTGGCCCAGAACGACCGCGTCCGACAGCGTGTCTCGCTGGCGCCGGACGCCTGCGCCACGGTGACCACCCAGGCGGGCACGCCGGTGCACCGGATGGACGCCGGGATGGCGTCGCAGTGGGTGAGCCTGCACGTGGCCGACGGCGCGGTGTGCGAGTACCTGCCCGGCCAGACGATCCTCTTCGCCGGGTCGAGGCTGCTGCAGACCACCGACGTCGACGTCGCGCCCGGGGGCACGCTGCTCGCCGCGGAGGTGACCCTGACCGGCCGGCTCGCACGCGGCGAACGCGACGGTTTCGACGCCCTCGCCCAGCGCGTGCGGGTCACCCGTGCCGGCCGTCCGCTGCTGTCGGACACGCTGTGCGTCACCGGTGCCACCGCGCACTCCGCGATGCTGCTGGCCGGCTGGCCGGTGTGGGGCACGGTGCTCGTCGTGCCGCCGTCCCCGTCCACCGTCCCGGCGCTGCTGGATGCGGTGCGCGCCGTCCTGCCGGCGGCGTCGGGGCGGCTCACGGCCGCGGCGTCGACGATGGTCGGTGACGGCGGGGTCACCGTGCGCGTCGCCGGCGACGACCCGGTCAGTGTGCGGGCGCTCGTCGGGTCGGTGCACGGTCTGGCGCGGGAACACCTGCTGGGGCGGGGCGCAGTCGACCTGCGGCGGATGTGAACGCGTCGATCTGTGCGTCGGTGTGCGTGGCCATCACCGTGGCCCGCAGGATCGCCCGGCCGCGCGGCACGGTGGGGTAGCGGATCGCCGGGACGTGGAACCCCTCCTGGCGCAGCGACTCCGCCACGGCCACCGCCTGTGTCTCGTCGCCGACCGGGACCGGGACGATCGGGGTGCCGGAGGCGTTGTGCACGCCGAGCCCCCGGCGCAGACGGTGCACGTTGTCCTGCAGGCGCCGGACGTGGCCCGGGTCGGTGCGCACCAGCCGGACCGCCGCCAGGGCCGCGGCGACGGTCGGTGCGGGGGAGGCGGTGGAGTAGATGAAGGGCCGTGCCTGGTTGCGGACCAGGTCACAGGTGGTGGTGTCGGCGCAGAGGAAACCGCCTTCCGCGCCGAGCGCCTTGCTCAGCGTGCCGACCAGGACGTCCGGCGCGGGGGAGCGGGGTGCCGCGCTGCCGCGCCCGTCGCCGAGGGTGCCGATGCCGTGGGCGTCGTCGACGAGCAGGGGGCAGCCGTGCTCGCGTGCCACGGCGACCAGCCCGTCGACCGGGGCGACCGTCCCGTCCATGGAGAACACCCCGTCGGTGACTATGAGGCCGTGCGGCGTGGTCCGGGTGCCGAGCAGCCGGCGCAGCGCGGGGAGGTCCCGGTGGGCGTAGACGTGGACGGTGGCTCCGTTGCCCTTCGCCGCCCGGCACCCGTCGATGATGCTGGCGTGGTTGCGTTCGTCGGAGTAGACGGTGACGGTGTCGTCGGCCAGGACGGTCAGGGCGGAGAGGTTCGCGGCGTAGCCGGTGGGGAACAGGACGCAGTCCGGGTAGCCCAGCCAGTCGGCGAGCTCCTCCTCGAGCCGGCGGTGCAGGGTGGTGGAGCCGGTGGTCAGCCGGGAGCCCCCGGCGCCGGTGCCGAAGGTGCGGGTGGCGTCCACGGCGGCGGCCACGACGTCCGGGTGGTGGGACAGTCCCAGGTAGTTGCTGGAGGAGAACAGCAGCCGTCGGTCACCGTCGACGTCGACGACGGGGTGCTGTCCGCTGGCCAGGTCGACGGTGGTGCGGCCCAGTCCGGCCGCGCGCCAGGTGCGCAGACGGTCGGTGAGGTGGGGGCTCAGACCGGTGGGGGTGGTCACGGCGGCTCCTTGGTTGAAGGATGTATTGAACACTGTATTGAACGGTGTATAGCCTGGTGGCGTGAATAGTGTAGACCACAGCACCGAGCACTGGGCCCCGTCGCGTGTCACCGACGCCGACCGGCGGCACGTCTGGCACCCCTACGCCCCACGCCACGGCGCGGCGGAGAACCTGCCGGTGGCCGCCACGTCCGGCACCCGCCTGCACCTGGCCGACGGCCGCGAGGTCATCGACGGCATGAGCTCCTGGTGGGCCGCGTGCCACGGGCACGGGCACCCGCACCTCCGTGCCGCCGCGCACCGGCAGATCGACCGGATGAGCCACGTGATGTTCGGCGGGTTGACCCACCGCCCCGCCGCGGAACTCGCCGAACGCCTCGTCGCCGCGGTTTCCGTACCTGACGGGCCTGACGGGCCTGACGGCACCGACCTGCGCGGCGACCCGCTGACATCGGTGTTCTTCTCCGACTCCGGCTCGGTGGCGGTGGAGGTCGCGATGAAGGCGGCGCTGCAGTACCAGCGCGGCGTCGGACGTCCCGACCGCACCCGCTTCCTGACCTGGCGCGGCGGCTACCACGGCGACACGCAGGGGCCGATGGGCGTCTGCGACCCCGACGGCGGCATGCACGCCCTGTGGACCGGGGTGCTCACCCCGCAGGTCTTCGTCCCCGCCCCACCGCCCCGCGGCAGTACCGCCGAGACCGTCGACACCTACCTGGCGCAGATGCGCGCCACCATCGAGGACGGGGACGTCGCCGCCGTCATCGTCGAACCGGTGGTGCAGGGCGCCGGCGGCATGCGCTTCCACGACCACGCGCTGGTCACCGGGCTGCGCCGGGTCTGCGACGAGACCGGGGCGCTGCTGGTCCTCGACGAGATCGCCACCGGGTTCGGGCGCACCGGCGACATGTTCGTCGGCACCGCCGCCGGGGTCGTCCCCGACATCCTCTGCCTGGGCAAGGCGCTCACCGGCGGGTTCATGAGCTTCGCCGCCACGCTGACCACCGACCGCGTCGCCGCCGCCGTGGACTCCGCGCCCGGGGGCGGGGCGTTGATGCACGGCCCGACGTTCATGGGCAACCCCCTGGCCTGCGCCGTCTCCCTGGCGGCGCTGGACCTGGCGGAGTCCGGCTACTGGCGCGACCGGGTGCCGCGCATCGCCGCGCTGCTGCGGGAGGGGCTGGAACCGCTGCAGGACGGTGCCGACGGTGCCGACTGTGCCGACGTCCGCGTGCTGGGGGCGATCGGCGTGGTGGAGACCCGCAGCCCGGTGGACGTCGCGCGGGTCACCGCCGCACTCGTCGACCGCGGGGTGTGGCTGCGGCCCTTCGGCCGGCTGCTCTACACCATGCCGCCGTTCACCTGCACCGACGACGAGGTCCGCCGGATCACCACCGCCATGTGCGAGGCGGTGGTGCAGCCGTGATCCTCCTGGTCACCGGTACCGGAACGGACGTGGGGAAGACGGTCGCCACCGCCGCGCTCGCGGTCTGCGCCGAGGAGGCCGGACACCACGTCACCGTGGTCAAACCCGTGCAGACCGGGGAGCCGCCGGGGCACGGGGACCTGCGCACCGTCACCGCGCTGACCGGGATCACCGACACCCACTGCTTCGCCACCTGCCCCGAACCGCTGGCGCCGGTGGCCGCGGCACGACGGGCCGGCGTGGAACTGCCCGCGCTGGACGAGACCGCCCGACGGATCCGGGCCCTCGACGGTCCGGGGCGGGTCGTGCTGGTCGAAGGTGCCGGGGGACTGCTGGTCAGTCTCGGTGACCATACGCTGGCCGATCTCGCCGTCCGGCTCGGAGCGCCGGTGGCCGTGGTGACGACGACGTTCCTGGGCAGCCTCAACCACTGTGCCCTCACCCTCGAGGCGCTGGAGCGCCGCGGTATCCGCTGCCTGGGGACCATCGGCGGTTCTGTGCCCCCTGTCCCCACCGCGACCGACGTCGCCACCGCGACCACGCTGGAGGAACTGACGGCCGGCCCGTGGCTCGGCGGCATCCCCGCCAGTGCCGGGGCGCTGGACCGGGCGGTGTTCCGCGCCGGTGCACCGCGGTGGCTGGACCTGCCGGAACCGTAACCTCCGGGAAACCCCTACGGGACGCTGCCGGAAAAACGGCGGCCGTAGCGTCCGGTGGCATGACCCAGACAGCAACCCAGACAGCACCCCATCCAGCACCCCGACCGACATCCCACCCCGCCGCGCCGTCCAGCCCGGTGGGCACCGAGGACTTCTCCCTCCGGTTCGCCCCGCGCCACTACCGCAGGTGGACGCCGGCCGCCGTCGCCGCCAGCGCGCTGGGCGGTATCGCCTACCTCGCCGACTTCTCCATCGGCGCGGCCATCGGCGTCGAGCACGGCACCACCAACGCCGTCGGCGGCATCGTCATCGCTGCGGTGCTGATCTTCGTCTCCAGCTTCCCGCTGGCCTACTACGCCGCCCGCTACAACGTGGACCTCGACCTGATCACCCGCGGCTCCGGGTTCGGCTACAAGGGGTCGGTGATCACCAACCTCATCTTCGTCTCCTTCACCTTCATCCTGTTCGCCACGGAGGGGGCGATCATGGCGCAGGGGCTGAAGGTCGGGCTCGGGCTGCCGCTGTGGGCCGGGTACGCGGTCAGCTCACTGATGATCATCCCCCTGGTCGTCTACGGCATGAAGCTGCTGTCGAAACTGCACTCGTGGACCAACCCGCTGTGGCTGGTGATGATGTTCGTCCCCCTGGCCGTCCTGGTCGTCCAGGAGCCGTCCTCGGTGGGCACGTTCCTGGAGTACGGCGGCGAGAACAACGCGCCGGTCTCCTTCGCGGCGATGATGCTCGCCGCCGCCGTGTGCCTGTCACTGACCGCCCAGATCGCCGAGAACATCGACTACCTGCGGTTCATGCCGCCGAAGACGGACGCCAACCGCCGTTCCTGGTGGGCCGCGGTGGTCTGCGGCGGACCCGGCTGGGTGGTGCTCGGGGCGGTCAAGCAGATCCTCGGTGTCTTCCTCGCGGTGTACATGATCTCGGTGGTGGGCCAGAACGCGGACATCGCCGTGGAACCGGTGAACCAGTTCATGACGGAGTACCGCCAGATGATGCCCAGCTGGCTGGCGGTGACCCTGGCGGTGGTGCTGGTGGTGATCTCCCAGATCAAGATCAACACCACCAACGCCTACTGCGGGTCGCTGGCCTGGACGAACATCTACTCGCGCACCACCAACCGCTACCCGGGGCGTGTGTGGTTCGTGGTGCTCAACGTGTCGATCTCCCTGGCGCTGATGGAGTTCAACATGTTCAGCGTGCTCAGCTTCGTGCTGAGCTTCTACTCCAACCTGGCGATCGCCTGGATCTTCACCGTCGCCGCGGACATCGTGGTGAACAAGTACCTGCTGGGGATCTCGCCGCGGCGCCCGGAGTTCCGCCGGGGCATGCTCTTCGACTACAACCCGGTCGGGATCGTGTCGGTCCTGTTGTCCGGCGGGGTGTCCATCGCCATGTTCTTCGGTGCGTTCGGTGACGCCGTGGCACCGTTCTCCCCGCTGGTCGCCGCCGGGATCGCGGTGGTCGTCACCCCGCTGACGGCGGTGCTGACGAAGGGCCGCTGGTACCTGCGCCGCAGCTCGGACGGCATCGACCTGCCCATGGAGGACGCCGACGGCAACCCCTCGGACGTGCGGCTGACCTGCGCGGTGACCGGTGAATCCTGTGAGCGTCCCGACATGCTGGCCTCCGCCGTGCCGGGGCCGGACGGGGAGACGAGGTACATCTCCTCGTTGGCGCTGACCCTGGACGCCTCGGGGGAGCACGTCCTACCCTTGGAGCATGACCCTGCCCGATGATCTGCCCGCTGACCTGCAGACCGCCGTCCGCGACGCCCGACGCGTCGAGGTGTTCACCGGCGCGGGGATGAGCGCGGACTCCGGCCTCGACACCTTCCGGGACGCCACCACCGGGCTGTGGAGCCGGGTGGACCCGCAGGCGCTGGCGAGCGTCGACGCCTGGTCCCGGGACCCCGGGCCGATGTGGGCCTGGTACCTGTGGCGCGCCGCGAAGGCCCGCGCCGCCGTCCCCCACGCCGGCCACCGGGCGGTGGCGGCCTGGCAGGACGCGCCGGGCGTGTCCGTGCACGTGACCACCCAGAACATCGACGACCTGCACGAACAGGCCGGCAGCAGCGACGTCTCGCATCTCCACGGCAGCCTGTTCGCCTTCCGCTGCGCCGTCTGCGGCGCGCCCGCCGACGAACCGGACCTGCCGTCCCTCGACGACGCTCCGGCCGACCGCCTTCCGCCCCCGGCGTGCCGGGACTGCGGGGGACTGGTGCGGCCGGGCGTGGTCTGGTTCGGCGAGTCGCTGCCGCAGGCTGAGTTCGCCGCGGCCGAGGAGTCCATGCGGACCTGCGACCTGGTGGTCGTCGTCGGGACGAGCGGGGTGGTGTACCCCGCGGCCGGCCTGCCGCGGATCGCGGCGTCCCGGGGCGTGCCCGTCGTGGAGGTCAGCCCCGACGACACCGACCTGACACCCCTGGCCACCTGGTCGCTGCGCACCACCGCGGCCGTGGGGCTGCCGCAGCTGCTCAGCTGAAGCGGACCTCGTCGATGCTCAGGGCGTCGCCCGGGGGAACCTGCGCCTTCGCGATGTCCACGTAGTGGCCCGCGTGGGTGACCAGCCCGGTGCGCTCCTCCGGGGTCAGCTCACGCCGGACCTTCGCCGGGAGCCCGGCGGCGAGCACACCGTCCGGCACGTCCTGCCCCTCCAGCACGGTGGCGCCGGCGCCGATGAGCGTCCCGGCGCCCACCGACGAGCCGCTGAGCAGGGAGGACGACATGCCGACCAGGGTGCCGTCGCCCACCCGGCTGCCGTGGACGAGCGCCTGGTGCCCCACGGTCACGTCGTCGCCGAGCACACTGGACGTCCCGGTGTCGACGTGCAGCACGCTGTTGTCCTGGATGTTGGTGCGCGCACCGATGCGGATCGCCCCGACGTCGGCACGGATGACGACGCCGTAGAAGACCGAGGAGTCCGGGCCGATCTCCACGTCGCCGATGATCACCGCCGTCGGGGCGATGTAGGCGGACTCGTGGATACGCGGCACCCGTCCGTCGAACGGGAGGATCAGGGGGCCGCTGGTACGGGGGTTCTGGTAGATGTCCATGTTCCCCACTCTAACGACCCCGTCAGTCGATGAGCCCCACGCTGCGGATCCACTCCACCACCATCTGCTGCGACGGTTCGACCAGATGCGGGGCCATCTCCGCGGTCTGCCGGCGCAGCCCGCCGACATCCACCCCCTGGTGCACCAGGTCGGTGTGGTGCCCCAGCAGCCACCGTTCGACATGCTCCGGGACGATCTCCGGATGGAACTGCAGCCCGAGGGCGTGGTTCGACCGGAACGCCTGGACCGGGGTGTCGTCGTCGTAGGCGAGACGCTGCACCCCGGCCGCTGCCGCCGCCGGGCCGACCGGCAGCTCGATGCGGTCACCGTGCCAGTGCAGGACGGGACGGCCCTCCAGGGCACGCAGCGGGCCGGACGCCCCGGCGTCCGTGAGCGTCACCGGCGACCAGCCGATCTGCATCGGACCGGAGGACGGGACCACCCGGCCGCCCAACGCGAGGGCGAGGAGCTGCGCGCCGAGGCACACGCCCAGCACCGGCCGTCCCGCGGCGTGGCGGGAACGGATGAGCTCGATCTCGTCGGCGAGGTACGGGTAGTCGCCGTCCTCGGCGTTGACCGGACCACCCATCACCACCAGCAGGTCGGCGTCCACCGGGCCGGGCGGGAAGTCGACGCCGACATCGACGTAGGTGGGCCGCAGGAGCCCGTCCCACGAGCCGGCGTCCTCGAAGGAGACGTGCCGCAGGACGGTGGTGCTGAGGTCGGTGTCTGCCATGCCGCCCAGGATACGTGCATCATGGAGGTATGGCTCATGTGCTGATCGTCCACCACAGTCCGACCGACAAGCTCCGCATGATCGCGGCCACCGTCGTCGACGCCGCCCGCGACGCGGCCGCCCAGGTCAGTGAGCAACTCGACGAGCCCCTGGAGATCCGGGAACGCGACGCCCTGGACCCGGACGGCGACGAGCTCCACGACGCGGCGGCGGTGATCCTGGGGACCACCGCGAACTTCGGGTACATCTCCGGGGCGCTGAAACACTACCTGGACTCCACGTTCCTGCAGAACCAGGACCGGGACAAGCTGTACTCCTACTGGATCCGCGGCGGCTACGACACCACCGGCGCCGAGAACGCGCTGGAGAAGATCGCCACCGGGTTCGGCTGGACCTCAGCCGCCGAACCCGTGGCCTTCACCGGCGACGTCGAGCCCCACCTCGACGAACTCCGGGCCCTGGCGGAGAACACCGTGGGCGCCTACTTCCTGTCCGCCAGCACGTAGGACGCGCCGGCCACGCCGGCGGTCACGGCGAGCACGGCCGGCCAGGAACCCATCTTCTTCGCCAGCGGGTGGGAGAGGCCGAAACCGGCGACGTAGGCGGTGGTCAACCCGGCGGTCAGCGCCGGGCCACCCTTGGCCAGCCAGGTCCGTCCGGCGTACACACCGGCGGCGGCGAGCAGGACCCCGCCGAGGGGCCGGACGCCGGTCTCGCGGGCGCTGACCCACCCGCCGACGAGGCCCAGGGTGGTGACGGCGGCGGTGTTGACGTCCGTGGCGTTCTTCAGTGTCATGTCCATGCGTGCCAGGCTACCCTTGAGGCGAACGCCGCGAAGACAGACCGGAAGACAGACTGGAGGAAGCACCACCGTGACACAGTTACCCGACACGCTGCTGACGAGACTGTGGGGCATCGACCTGCCGATCGTCGGAGCCCCGATGGCTGGCCGGGCCGGCGGTGACCTCGCCGCCGCGGTGAGCCGCGCCGGGGGACTCGGGATGATCGGCGTGGGTGCGTCGACGTCCCCGGAGTGGATCCGGGAACAGGCCGCGGTCGCCCGTGAGGGAGGCAACTTCGGCATCGGGCTGATGGTCTGGGCCCTCACCGAGGAGGTGTTCGACGCCGCGGTCGAGGCCGGTCCGACCGTGGTGTCGCTGGCCTTCGGCGACCCGTCGCCGTGGGTCGTCCGCGCACACGCCGCCGGGATCAGCGTGGTGGCGCCGGTCAACGACATGCCGCAGGTCCGCCAGGCCCTCGAAGCGGAGGTGGACGTGCTCTGCGTGCAGGGCACCGACGCCGGCGGACACACCGGCCGGATCGGGACGATGCCGCTGATGCAGCAGGTGCTCGGCTACACCGCGGTCCACGCCCCGGGCGTCCCGATCGCGGTGGCGGGCGGGGTGGGTACCGGACGTGGGCTCGCCGCCGTCCTCGCCGCCGGGGCGGACGCGGCCTGGATCGGGACGGCCCTGCTGGCGTCGCCGGAATCGCTGGGGTCCGAGGAACTCAAGGCCGCGGCGGTGACGTCGTCCTCCCGCAGCACGGTGCTGACCGGGATCTACGACCGTGCCGAGCAGGTCGCCTGGGACACCGCGACATGGCCGACACGGACCGTGCGCAACGACTTCGTCGACCGCTACGGCGACGACGCCTCGGTGACCGACGAGGAACTCGTCGCCGCGCGCGCCCCGGGCGGACGCTACGCCGACGACCTCAAGCTCCACGCCGGGCAGGCCGTCGGGCTCGTGCGGCAACGCGAACCGGCGGGGGAGACCGTCGCACGGATGGCCCAGGAGGCCGGCGAGCTGCTGAAACGGTTCTGACGGGGCGGGGTCGGCAGGGGGCGGTCGGGGTCAGTCGGGCAGGTCGGCGACCATGGCGGCGACGGTCGCCCGCGCGGACTCCTCGGTGACACGACCGGCCATCAGCAGTGACCCCAGGCCGTGCCCCAGCGCCATGGCGGTGTTGACGATGCTGCCGGCGGTCTCCTCCCCGAGCTCCGGTACGGCGTCCAGGCAGGCGGCCGTGAACTCGGCACCGGTCGCCGCGAGATGGGCGCGGTAGGCGGAGGCCGCCGGTTCGGTGCCGGTGACCGCCATGTGCTCCATGGACACGCTGATGCGGTGGAACGCCCGGGTCTCGTCGTCGACGGGGAGCGTGGCCGCGAAGTACCCGCCGATGACGGACCGCAGGGAGGCGTCCCGGGAACGCTGTTCCCGCCACCGGCGGATGCTGCGGTCCGACAACCGTTGCAGGGACGCGGTGAGCAGGGTGTTCTTGTCCTTCCCGTAGTACTGGACGAGGCGGAGGGACACACCGGCCTCCGCGGCGACGGCACGCATGCTCACCGCCTGGATCCCCCCTGTGCCGATGAGCCGGTCGACGGCGTCGAAGATCCCGTCCCGGCGGGTGGTTGTACGCATGTACCGGATCGTAACGTGTGACTGGTGTGACTCACTGGCAGGGTCGCGTAGGGTGGGAAACGCCATGACTGCTGTACCTGAGCACGCGCCCTGTCTCGACGTCGACCTCACGGCCACGCCCTGGCTGTACCCCGGACCCTGGCCCACCACCTCCGGGACGCTGACCGCCGACGGGTATTTCCCCGGCGAGGTCGGGCTGGTGGGGATCGCCGACGACCTCGACCGCACGGCCGTCGTCGCCGTCGGCTCCAATGCGTCGCCGGGGGTGATGCGCAGCAAGCTGAGGACCCACGGGGTCTCCCCGGTCGTCCCGTTCATCCGGGCGTGCGTACCCGACACGGCGACCGCCTTCACCGCCCACGTCAGCCCACGCGGCTACATCGCCGCCGCACCGTACCGGCGTCCCGGTGCGCAGACCACGATGTGGGTCAGCTTCCTCGACAAGGAACAGCTGGAGTGCGTGGACGAGACCGAGTCGCCGAACTACGACCGCATCCACGTCGACGACACCGTCATGCTGGACAACTGCGAGGAACTCCACGGCTACGACATCTACCGGAGCAGCTGGGGGTTGATCCCCGACGTCCAGCACCACACGGGACGCGACATCGCGCCGGTACCGTTCGCCCGGCGCCAGGCGCAGAGCCGGGTGTTCCGGCATATGCGGGAAGGACTGGTCGGCGCCGTGCCGTCGCTGCCGGACGGTAGCAGTGAATCCGTCGTCACGACCTTGTGGGAGGACCGGGCGCTGGCGGGGAAGGTGTCGGAGGAACTGCACGAGGTGGCCATGGACGACGGGTACTGACCGCCTCGGGCGCGTACCTGTGACCCCGGCACCCGGGGAGGGGCGGGGTGTTGGGTTGTCCCGGGTGGTCCGGACGTCAGTCGGGCTCGGGGTCGTCGGGGGTGTCGTGCCAGGCCCGGGCGAGTGGTCCGGTCGCGTGGGTGGTGTAGCTCCGGCCGTCGGGACCGGTCCAGTGGATGGTGAAGCCGTCGTCCGGGGTGGAGCAGGTCCACGTCCCGGCGGTCTTCAGCCGGTGGTGGGGGCGGCACAGTTTCTGGCCGTTGCGGACACTCGTCGGCCCGTCACTGGTGGGGTCGGTGGCGGGGGAGTTGACGATGTGGTCGTTCTCGCACAGGTTCGCCGGGACGGTGCACTGGGGGAACCGGCAGGTCGCGTCGCGCCCCTCGAGGTAGTTCCGGTCCTGCAGGAGGAACGGGTAGCCGTCGGACTCGGGATGCTCGGCGGGGTCGAGCGGGATCTCCTTGACCGTCGTCGCCGCCCCCTCGAACCGGTCCGCGGTGCGGGCGTCGACCCAGCCGACACCGGCGACATACCCGGCACCTGTGCCGTGGATGCCGTCCCGCGTCGCACGGAACAGGTTCACCCGGATGGTCATGGTCTCCGGGGTGTTGCCGAGCAGTTCCATCAGGATCTGCGCCTTGAGCTGTGACGGGGTGGGGAGGGAGGTCTGCTCCTCCTCGGGGAGCAGCAGGCGTTCACGGCGCAGCCCGGCGAGCAGATCGCGCACCTTCTTCTCCAGGCCTGCGTCGATCGCGGCACTGGTGGTCTCGCACCCGGCGGTGAAGATGAAGGTGTTGCCCCGGCGACGGAGCGTCGCGGAGTCCTCTTCGGCGACGGCGGTCTCCGCGGCCAGGCCGGGCGCGATGTCCAGGATGGCCTCGTCGACCCGGTCGCGCAGTTCGGTGAGCGACACCGGCGCGGTGGCGGCCCGCAGCCACGGGGTGACGTGCGTGTTCACGGCGGCGTCCAGGTGACCGAGGATCTCCTCCTGCCGGGCGAGCGGAACGGTGACCATCTGCCGGTTGAGCCTGCCCCAGACCAGGTCGAGGTGCTCCGCGGTGACCACCCCGCTGCCGACGACGGCCGCGAAGAGCTCGATGTTCCGGGCTGCGAGATCGGCCGAGTGTGCGAAGCGGACCGCGTCGGCGCGGGACCGTCCCCGCAGCGCCGTGGCCGCGGACATCCGGGCGTCCCCGGGGAGCGACATCAGATGGGCCACCAGCACCATCTCCCCCATGTTCAGGTGGCGCTGGATCGCGTCGACGCCCGTCACGGGCGCTGCCGGTGTCGTCGGTGTCGTGGTCGTCACTGTGATCCCCCCTTTATGTTTGCTTCCTGAAGTGTATACTGGGCCACGGACACAGTCAACAGTATGTTCGAATCGACAGGGAGAATGATGGGATCACTGGACATCGCCCGTGTGTACGACATCCGGAACGGTGGTGGTGTCGCCGCGGCCACCTTCCTCGTCGACAGGTTGTGGCCCCGGGGAGTGTCGAAGGCCAGTCTCCCGCTCACGGGCTGGCTCAAGGAGCTCACGCCGTCGGACCAGTTGAGGAGGGATTTCCACGGCGGCGCCCTGGACTGGGGGCAGTTCGGCGACGCCTACCGTGCCGAACTCGACGAGCGGCACGCCGACGGTGCGCTGGACGGTGACCTCGCCACCCTGGCGCAGGAGCTCGGCCACCGGGACGTCCTGCTCCTCTTTGCCGGGAAGGACACCGAACATACGCACGCACGGGTGCTCCGGGACTGGCTCAGTGGCCACCTGGAGGACGCGTGAGGGTCACGGATGCTCCGGCCAGGAGTGCTTCGGGTACCGGCCCCGCAGCTCCCGCCGCACCCCATGGTAGGCGCCGTCCCAGAACCCCTCCAGGTCGTCGGTGATCGCCACCGGGCGTTGCGCCGGGGACAGCAGCTGGAACTGGACGCGTCGGCCGGCGATCTCCGGTGACTCACGCAGCCCGAAGCAGTCCTGGAGCTTCGTCGTGACGACGGCAGGGCTGTCCGCCCCGGCGTCGCACTCCGGGTACGCGATCCGCACGGTACGGCCGCCCGGCAACGTCAGCGTCTCGGGGGCGAGCTCGTCGACCGGACGGTCCCAGGGGACCAGCCCGCGCAGCAGCCCCGCCAGGTCCGGGCGCTGTCCGGCGGCGAGTTCCGGGACCACGAAATCGACGAAGGCGCCGCCGTGCCGCACGTCCGGGTACCCCGGCACACCGTGGTTGTGCAGGTACTGGACGCGCCGCCGGAGGTCACGGGCGTGCGACGACCACTCCAGGGCGTCCAGCCCGTGGGTCTGCAGCCCCGCCCGGACCGCCTCGGCACGCACCCCGGCGTCGACGTCCCGCAGGGCGACCGGGGTGGAGGACAGCTCGACAGCGCCGAGACGGCGGACCCGACGGGCCTGGAGCTTCCCCGTCGCGCCACCGGGTGTCCAGGTGCAGGTCACGGTGTCGACGTGCAGGGGTGACGCGGCGGCCAGCGCGAGATCCCGGGACAGCGGGACCGCGGAGTGCACGACCGCCCCGGTGGCGTCACCCGGCACCCGGCCCAGGTCGGCGACGGCGATCCACCCGGCGGACCCGGCCCGTCCGTCACGCCACACCGCCCCGGTGCCCGACGTGGTGAGGTACCGGGACGAATCGCCGACCCGACGGGCGACCAGCCCCGGGAAAGCGCAGGCCAGGGTGTACGCCACCGCGTCCTCCCCGGACAGGTCGGGCGTCCCGGTGGCGGACGGTGACAGCAAGCGCCGGAAACGCTCCACCACCGGATCACGCCGGCGCGCGTCCTGCGCCTCCCGTACGTCACGCACCGCCGCGACGAGGTCCGGCACCCGGGCGTCGCCGTCCACCACGGCCAGGACGGCGGCGACGGTACGCACGTCCACCCGCCGGCAGGCCTCGAGCCCGCCCCGCGCGAGCCGCGGGTCGGTGGGAATCGCCGCGAGGCGCCGTCCCTCCTGCGTCGCACGTCCCTGCGCGTCCACCGCGCCGATCGACCGCAGCGTGCGCTCCGCGGCGTCCGTCGCCGCCGTCGGGAAAGGATCCGGCAACGGCAGGTCGCCGCCCCGCGGAGACCCCCAGCAGGCGACGTCGAGCAGGGCGGACGTCAGGTCGCTGGTCGCCACCGCCGGTGGCGCGTACGCCGGTGCCTTGACGAACTGCTCCGCGGTCACGCACCGGTAGACCGTCCCCGGCCCCTCACGCCCGGCCCGGCCGGCACGCTGGGTGCAGGACGCCTGGCTCGCGGTCTCGGTGACCAGGACCGGCATGTCCCGCGTGGTGTCACGGCGCGACACCCGTGCCAGGCAGGAGTCCACCACGACCCGCACCCCCGGCACCGTCAGGGAGGACTCCGCGACATCGGTGGCCACGACCACACGACGGACTCCGTCGCCGTGACCGGCCACGATCCGCGCCTGCTCCGCTGTCGACAGGCGACCGTGCAGGGCGGTGGCCGGGATCCCCCGGGCCGTCAACGCCGCGGCGACCGACTCCGTGTCACGGATCGTCGGGACGAAAGCGAGCACATCGCCCCCGGTCGCCGCCGTCTCGTCGATCGCCTGCACCACCGTCGACTCCACCAGCTCCGCCACCGCACGCCGCGACCGCCGGTCCCGGTTGGACATCGACGAGGCGGAACCGGCGTACCGCACGTCCAGCGGGTGGATGGGGGAGGGGACGTCCACCAGCGGCGCCGGCCCCGCGCCGCCGCCCAGCAACGCGGCGAACCGGGCCGCCTCCACCGTCGCCGACATAGCGACCACGGTGAGGTCGTCGCGCAGCTCCCGCAGCTGCGCGAGCATGGCGAACACCAGGTCGGACTCCAGGTGGCGTTCATGGATCTCGTCGACGACCACCGCCGCCACACCGTCCAGGTCAGGGTCGGCCAGCAGGCGGCGCAGCAGCACCCCCGGGGTCACCATCTCGATCACGGTGGAGGCGCCGGCCTTGCGGTCACCGCGGACGGTGTACCCCACCTCGTCGCCGAGGACGGACCCCCGCAGCGCGGCGATACGCGCGGCGGACCCCCGGGCGGCGACACGCCGCGGCTGGGTGACCACGACCCGCCCCGGGACCCGCCCCGGGGACGTCGCCGTCACATGGTCGAGCACGTACTGGGGCGCCAGGGTGGTCTTGCCGGTGCCGGGCGGTGCCTGCACCACAGCGGTGCCCCGGGTGCGCAGCGCGTCCAGCAGGGCCTCGCGTCCGGCGGCGAAGGGAAGGTCGGTCACACAGATCAGGGTAACCACCCCCGGCACCGTCCCGACAGGAGGTCTACAGTGGTCCTATATGAGCCTGAAGGATAAAGCGGTCACCGTCGCCGGCAGGATCACCGACGCGGTACGTATAGGAAATGGACTTGACCAGCGTGACCTGGCCCCGGTGGGGTGGTACGCCCACGGGCGGGCGGTACAGCGTCTCCAGGACAGTTTCCACGCCGTCCCTCCCGGGCAGCGCGTCCGGTTGGCCAAGAAGACCTCCAACCTCTTCCGCGGGCGGTCCGGCGACGCGGTCGGGCTCGACGTCTCCGGCCTGCACGGCGTCATCGCCGTCGATCCCGTCGCACGCACCGCCGACGTCCAGGGCATGTGCACCTACGAGGACCTCGTGGACGTCCTGCTGCCCTACGGGCTGGCACCCACCGTCGTCCCGCAGCTGAAGACCATCACCCTCGGCGGGGCGGTGACCGGGATGGGCGTGGAATCCACGTCCTTCCGCAACGGGCTGCCGCACGAGGCCGTCCTGGAGATGGACGTGCTCACCGGCACCGGTGACGTCCTCACCTGCTCGCCGACGCAGAACGTCGACCTCTACCGCGGTTTCCCCAACTCCTACGGGTCGCTGGGGTACACCGTGCGGCTGAAGGTGCGCTGCGAGGAGGTCAGCTCCTACGTGGACCTGCGCCACGTGCGCTTCGACGACGTGCAGTCGCTCACCGACACCCTCGACCGCGTCGTCGTCGACCGGGAGTACGACGGCGAACGCGTCGACTACCTCGACGGCGTCGTCTTCAGCCTCACGGAGAGCTACCTCGTCCTGGGGCGCGCCACCGACGAACCGGGCCCCACCAGCGACTACACCCGTGAGCGCAGCTACTACCGGTCCCTGCAGCACCCGTCGGGCGTCCTGCGCGACAAACTGACCGTCCGCGACTACCTCTGGCGCTGGGACGTCGACTGGTTCTGGTGCAACCGCGCCTTCGGCACCCAGGACCCCACCATCCGCACACTGTGGCCCCGCGACCTGCTGCGGTCCAGTTTCTACTGGAAGATCATCGGGTGGGACCGGCGCTTCGACATCGCCGACCGCATCGAGGCGTACAACGGCCGTCCCGCCCGCGAACGTGTCGTCCAGGACATCGAGGTCACCCCGGACAACCTGCCGGAGTTCCTCACCTGGTTCTTCACCCACTGCGAGATCGAGCCGGTGTGGCTGTGCCCCATCCGGTTGGCCGACGACTCGGGCGAACACACCCCCTGGCCCCTGTACCCGCTGTCGCCCGGCGACACCTGGGTGAACGTGGGCTTCTGGAGTTCGGTGCCCGTTGACCTCATGGGGGAGGACACCCCACCCGGGGCCTTCAACCGCGAGATCGAGCGGGTCGTCTCGGACCTGGGCGGCCACAAGTCGCTGTACTCCGAGGCGTTCTACACCGAGGAGCAGTTCGCCGCGCTCTACGGCGGTGACCGTCCCGCCCGGCTCAAGGCGGTCTTCGACCCGGACGGCAGGTTCCCCGGGTTGTACGAGAAGACCGTGCGGGGTGTCTGACGGGTACCACGGACACCACAGGCACAACCATGCAGCACAGATTCACGATGACCAGAAGGAGAGAGATGAGCAGGGGATTCACGCCGCTGACGGTGGGAGAGATCGTGGACAAGGTCATCACCCCGCCCGCACCGTTCCGCGTGACCGCCTTCGACGGTTCCACCGCAGGCCCGGCCGACGCGGAACTGGTCCTGGAGATCACCTCGCCGGACGCGCTGGCCTACATCGTCACCGCGCCCGGCGACCTGGGCCTGGCACGCGCCTACATCACCGGCAGCCTGCGGGTCACCGGGGACGACCCCGGCCACCCGTACCTGGTCTTCGACCACCTCCAGCACCTCTACGACCAGCTCCGCCGCCCCTCGGTGAAGGACCTGCTGGACATCGCCCGGTCGCTGAAGGCCATGGGTGCGGTCAAGCTGCAGCCCGCACCCGACCAGGAGACACTGCCGGGCTGGAAGAGGGCCGTCCTGGAAGGGCTGTCCCGGCACTCCCCCGAGCGTGACAAGGAGGTCGTGAGCCGGCACTACGACGTGGGCAACGACTTCTACGAGCTCTTCCTCGGCGACTCGATGGCCTACACCTGCGCCTACTACCCGGAGTACGACGGGGAGGACCAGGTCACCGGGCCCGACGGGACGTGGGGCTACGGCCACTGGGAAAAGGGGACGGCCGCGAACGGGCCGCTCACCGAAGCGCAGGACAACAAGCACCGTCTCGTCTTCGACAAGCTGCGGCTCTCCCCAGGCGACCGGCTGCTCGACGTCGGGTGCGGCTGGGGCGGCATGGTGCGCTACGCCGCCCGTCACGGGGTGAAGGCCGTGGGCGTCACCCTCTCGCGGGAGCAGTACGAGTGGGGCAAAGCCAGGATCGAGGAGGAGGGTCTCCAGGACCTCGCCGAGGTCCGCTGCATGGACTACCGGGACGTGCCGGAGTCCGACTTCGACGCGGTCAGCGCCATCGGCATCCTCGAGCACATCGGTGTGCCCAACTACGAGGACTACTTCACCCGCCTGTACGGCAAGCTGCGTCCGGGTGGCCGGATGCTCAACCACTGCATCACCCGCCCGCACAACCGGAAGACCAGGACCGGCCAGTTCATCGACCGCTACATCTTCCCCGACGGCGAGCTCACCGGCTCCGGCCGAATCATCACGATCATGCAGGACACCGGCTTCGACGTGGTGCACGAGGAGAACCTCCGCCCGCACTACCAGCGCACCCTGCACGACTGGTGCGAACTGCTGGCCATGAACTGGGACCGGGCGGTCCACCTGGTCGGCGAGGAGACCGCCCGGCTCTTCGGGCTCTACATGGCGGGCTCCGAATGGGGCTTCGAGCACAACGTGATCCAGCTCCACCAGGTGCTCGGCGTGAAACCGGACGAGGCGGGACGTTCCCGGGTGCCGGTCCGTCAGTGGTGGAGGTCCTGACGGTAACGTCGGGGCAATGAGAACGATCACCAGAGGCGCTGCGGTGGCGGTGCTGTGCGCACCGTTGCTGCTCAGCGCCTGCACCATCGGCGACGTGGGGCAGCAGGACGCGACGACGGCGGCGGCGGAGACGACGGAGGCGGCCACCGCGACGTCCGCAGTCAGCGACGTACCGGAGGACCCGGACCAGCCCAACGCCGAGCCGGTGGAGACCGACCCGGACGCCCCCGGTGCCCGGGGCCTGGCCGTCGGCGACTGCGTGGCCGACATGGGGCAGCTCGACGGCACCGGTGAGATCGACGTCGTCGACTGTGCCGAACCCCACGCCGGGGAGGTCTACGCGCAGGCCGACATCGCCGGCAAGACCCTGTTCCCCGGCGCCGACCCGCTGGGCCAGGAGGCCGGGGAGATCTGCGGCGGCGACGCCTTCACCGGCTACGTCGGCCTCGGGTACGACGTGTCGTCCCTGGACGTGGTCACCATGATGCCGTCGAAGGAGAGCTGGGCGCAGGACGACCGCACGGTGACCTGTGTCGTCACCGACCCGAACCTCGGGCAGATCGAGGGGACCCTCGCGCAGAGCTGGCGTTAACGCTCCAGCAGGGTCTCCAGCTTCTGCCGGTTGGACTCGCGCAGGTGCGCCACGGTCAGTGCCCAGGCCTCGGCGCCGGGCATCCGGAGCCGTCGGTCGATGTCCGCGTCGAGGGCGTCCACCATGGCGTTGACCGTCCCGGGGGCCGGGCGGGTGCGGGGAGCGATCATCGTCACGGCCTCCGCCGAGCCCCACACCGCCGGATCGGCGATGAAGAGGTGGCCCTGGGCCGCCGCATAGCCGAGCGCGGCCTCCCGCAGGTCCGACAACCGGTCGTCGGTGATCTCGCCGGCCGTCCACGCGTCCTCCACCAGCGGGACGCGGTCGACCGGTTGGTGGGCGTCCACGATGCCCTCCACCAAGGGGGTGGGGAGGGTGTCGAGGGTGCGTGCGGCCGCGGAGTAGACGTCCGCCGCGTCGAGGTAGGGGCGGCCCACGACGATGGTGCGGGCCAGCTCACGGCTGGCGGTCATGAACGACAGCAGGGTCGTCAGTTGCTCCGCCGGGGCCGAGTTGAAGCTCCGGACGTCCCGGACCGCAGGCGATGCTGCCGGGCGGGTGGCGAACAGCGGGGAGAACGGTGGCGTGTACATGGCCCCATCCTCGCGCCCGTCTGTTTCCGGGCGGTTACCGTTCCGGGAAGAACTCCGGCGCCAGGGCGTCCAACGCCTCCACCACGACGTCGGTCTCGTCGGTGTCGGTGACGGTGATGCGCACGCCCTCACCGTCGAAGCAGCGCACGGCGATGCCGTACCCGGCGATCGCCTCCTCGAAGGCGCGGGCCCGCTCGCCCAGGTCGAGCCACACGAAGTTGGCCTCCGAGGGGATCCGCCACGCGTCCGGGATGTGCCCGAGCACGCGGGTGCGCTGGGCGGCGGTCTCGTCCGTGCGGGCCGTCAGCTCGTCCTTCGCGGCGATGCTCGCCACGGCCGCCGCCTGCGCGACGGCGTTCACGCTGAACGGGATGCAGACCTTGTTCACCGCCTCGATGAACTCCGGCCGCCCGACCAGGTAGCCGACCCGCAGCCCGGCCAGCCCGTAGGCCTTCGAGAAGGTCCGGGCGACCGCGAGGTTCGGGTACTCGGCCAGCAGGCCGAGTCCGTCGGGGAAGCCGGCCTCGCGGACGTACTCCACGTACGCCTCGTCCAGCAGGACCTGCACGTCCGACGGGACGGCGTCGAGGAACCCGACGAGTTCCTCCCGGCTCACCGTCGTGCCCGACGGGTTGTTCGGGTTGCAGACGATCACCAGGCGGGTCTTCTCCGTGACGGCCGCGGCCAGGGCGGGGAGGTCGTTGCGGTGGTCCGGGGTGAGCGGCACCTCCACCGCCTCCGCCCCGGCCACGCGGGCCAGGATGGGGTAGGCCTCGAAGCTGCGCCACGGGTAGACGACCTGGTCGCCGACGTCGCCGCCCCGGCAGGTCGCCTGGACCGCCTGCTGGATCAGTGCGGAGGACCCCGCCCCGACCGCGATGTTCCCGGCGTCGAGCAGCAGGGAGGACGGTCCGCCCAGCCAGTCGGCGATGGTGCTGCGCAGCTCGTGGGCGACCATGTCCGGGTAGCGGTTCGCCCGGGCGAGGGCCTCGGCCGCCGCGCGGGTGACGCCCGGCAGTGGGCCGCGGGACGACTCGTTGCTCGACAGCTTCAGGGGAAGTCCGTGGGGGCTGCCGGGGACGTACGGGGGCACGGAGGCGAGGTCGGCGCGGATCATGGTTTTCAGCCTAGTCCCCGCGTTGTTTTGAAATGAGGCGGGGGCCTGATGTATCGTTCGTTGCGTCGTCACCCGTGACGGCATGGAGGCGTGCCAGAGCGGCCGAATGGGACTCACTGCTAATGAGTTGTCTGCTTAACGGCGGACCGGAGGTTCAAATCCTCTCGCCTCCGCCACTTCAGTTTCCTCAGGCTTTTCGTGAGGACGTGTCGTCAGCCGTCCGGTTCTTGTGGTGAGTTACCGGACATTCAGGGCGCGGTCCCGCTTTACGGGGTGTGTGGTGTACCCCGGGCCCGCGTGACACGTCCCGTCTGGTGGTGTGCCGGGGATTCTGGAGTCGCTGGAAACAGCGTCGCGCCCGTAGCTCAACGGATAGAGCATCTGACTACGGATCAGAAGGTTGGGGGTTCGAATCCCTCCGGGCGCACGCTTTTCTTGAACCGCCCCCGGCAGTCGTCGGGGGCGGTTTTCGCGTGTCGGCCGTCAGCGGGGCACGTCGTACACGAGTTTGACCACACCGTTCGGGTAGCTCTCCGACGTGCGGAGCCGGAGCCGGCGGGCCGGGCGGTCGTCCCGGTTGAACAGGCTTTTCCCGGCGCCCAGGAGCACAGGGAAGACCAGCAGGTTGTACTGGTCGATCAGGTCGGCGTCCGCCAGTGACCGGGCGAGTGTGGCGCTGCCGTGGATGAACACCGCGCCGCCGTCCTGCTCCTTGAGGGAGGCGACGTCGGCGGTGGACGACAGGATGGTGGTCTCGCCCCAGCCGGAGACGGTCCGGCTCTCGTCCAGGGTCGTGGACACGACGTATTTCGGCAGGTCCCGGTACTCGGCGTGGTCGGGGGAGTCCCGCCATACCGGGGCGAAGGCCTCGTAGCTGCGGCGGCCGAGCATCATCGCCGACGTCTCCTCCAGCTCCTCGGCCTTCAGCGCGAACGCCTCGGGTATGTAGTCGGTCTCCATGACCCAGCCGCCGCTCGGGTGGCCTTCGGCGGTGGACCCGGGGGAGTCCACGACGCCGTCGAGGGACATGAACGCGGTGTACACCAGTCTTCTGGCCATGGCGGGGACACTCCTTTCAGTGGTGGGTGGTGAGGATCACAGTTTAGCCTGACATGGTGTGGTCCGCCTGTTACCGTCGCGGCATGGCCACCTTCACCACCCTGATCACCGGCGCGAGTTCCGGGCTCGGCGCCGAACTCGCACGCCAGTCCGCCGACCTCGGCCACGACCTCGCCCTCTGCGCGCGGAGGACGGGGCGGCTCGACGAGCTCTCCGCCGAGATCACCGCGTCCCGCCCCGGCGTCACGGTGCGCACCTACACGCTGGACGTCACCGACCCGGACGCGGTGCGCGACGTCTTCCGGCGGGCCGACGCCGACGCCGACGGCGGGCTCGACCGCATCGTCGTCAACGCCGGGCTGGGCAAGGGGCGCACGATCGGGTCCGGGCATCCGGAGGCGAACCGGGAGACCGCCACCACGAACGTCCTCGGCGCGTTGGCGCAGACCGAGGCGGCGATGGAGATCTTCCGCGCGAAGGACGCCGGGCACCTCGTCCTGCTGTCGTCGGTCTCCGCCCTGCGCGGCAACCGCCGGGCGCTGACCACCTACGGCGCCACCAAGGCGTTCGTGGCGAACATGGGGGAGGGGTTGCAGGCGGAGCTGGCGGCCGCCGGCAGTCCCGTCGACGTGACCGTGCTGTTCCCCGGGTACATCCGTTCGGAGATGACCGCCCAGGCGGAGGGCAGGACCCCGCTGCTGGTGGACACGCGGACAGGGGTCCGTTCCATGGTGGCCGCGATCGAGGGGCGCAAGCGCCGGGCGCTCGTCCCGGGGTGGCCGTGGCGTCTCGTCGGCCCGGTGCTGAAGGTGCTCCCGCTGCGGCTCCTGTCCCGGGTCACCTAGGGTCCTGAAACGGGGTTCCACCAGGTGCTTTGTCGCTTCGCCGGCCGGCGTGTAGGCTATAGTCTCGTTGCAGAGATGCAACGGCGCGCCCGTAGCTCAACGGATAGAGCATCTGACTACGGATCAGAAGGTTGGGGGTTCGAATCCCTCCGGGCGCACGCTTTTCTCGACAAGGAACCCCCGGTTCGCACACGGTGCGACCCGGGGGTTCCTCTCATGTCCGGGGCGTGAACTTCGCCGCGGTGCGGATGAAACCACCGATGACGTCGGGCCACCGGGCCACCTGGTACGGGGAGTCGGCGGTCATCAGCCGGGAGCCGGGCAGCAGCGCATGCAGTTCCTCGGCGACGGCCACCGGGTGCGCGGGGTCACCGGTCCACGCCAGGATCAGCGTCGGGACGCGTCGTTCGCCGAGGGCGGCGATCCGCGACCGGGACGGCAGGTCGTTGCCCGCCGCACCACGGAACACCGTCGGCAGCAGCGCCTCCGGGACGTCCGGCAGGGTGAACGGGACGTCCGGGTCGCGTGCCGGGGGAGCGGGTTCGGCCCGCGTGGTGTCCGCGTAGGCGGCGAGTCCGTGCTCCTCGACGAACCGTGCGGAGCGTTCGTAGATGCCGGCCCGGTTGCCGCGCAGTTCCCAGGCGGTGGGCGGGATGCACAGGGTCATCGAGGCGTAGGTCGCCCCCGCCGCCGCGGACGTCAGGATCGTCGCCGCCCCCATCGACTGGCCGACGGCGTGGACGGGGGCGTCCGGCGAGTAGTCGTCGACGATGCGCTCCAGGTCCCTGGCCAGCGACGGCCACCGGTAGGCCGCGGGGTGCGCGGGCCCCGGTGACCGCCCGTGTCCGCGGGCGTCGTAGCGGAGCACCCGCAGACCGTCCTGACCTGCGGTGAGGTCGAGTCCGAGGGCGACGTCACGGGCGCGGCTGGACGTCAGCCCGTGGAGCTGCACCACCGGGGTACCGTCGGTGGGGCCCCAGACGTCGTGGCTGAGGGGTATGGAACTGGGGGGTATGGAACTGGGGGGTGTGGAGGTGTCGGTCAGGCGACTCATGGTGGACATCCGTACGTAATCCCGCGGCCCTATCGTCCGTGGGTATGAGACTGACAACTGTAGCCGCGATGGAGCTGCCCGCAGGGCAGGTCCACGTGTTCGACATGACCGTGGCCGTGTCCCCGGACCCGGCGCACCCGACGGCGGCGTCCTTCGACCAGGCCCGGCACGCCGCCGCGGGCACCCGGCCCGGCACCTGGATGGCCGTCGCCTTCGTCGTGCCGCCGGTGGGCCGCGGACGCCTCGCCGAGGCGTGGCACCGCCTGGTGCAGCGTCACGGGACGCTGCGCACGGTACTGCGGGACGACGGCGACGGGATCAGGGTCCACCCCGTGGCGGTCACCGGCGGACGGTGGCGGCACGTCGGCGACGGGGCGGACGACCCCCGCGCCGTCCTGCGCCGGGTCTTCGACCGGGCCTGCGCGCCCTTCGCCGCACCGTCGCACCGGCTGGCGGTCGTGGAGCACGCCGACGGTACCTGCACGGCGGTGATCGGGCTGGACCACAGCCACACGGACGCCTGGTCGCTGCTGGTCCTGGTGCGCGACATGCTCGCCGCACTCGGTGGTGCCGGTGGTGCCGGTGACCTGCCGCCGGTGCCGTCCTTCGCCGCGCACACCCGCGCGCTGGAGGCGCTCCCACCGGCGCCGGACCACGTCCGGGACCGGTGGCGGGGGATCATGGACCGCGGCGACGGCGGGATGCCGGTCTTCCCGCTGAGCCTCGGCGACGTCTCGGAACCCCGGGACGAGGTGGTCGAGGTCATCGACGTGCTCGACGCCGCAGGGCTGGGGCGGCTGGAGCAGGTCGCGGCGCGTCGGGGCGTCCGGCTGCTGCCGTTGACGGTCAGCGTCCTGACGCAGGTCAACCGGGACATGCACGCCGGTGCACTGCGCGCGGTGTTCCCCGTCCACTCCCGCCGCGGTCCGGCGGACGACCCGGACCGGTGGGCGGGGTCGGTCGGGTGGTTCATCACCAACTCGGTGCTGGAGTGCGACTCCACCGACCCGCAGGCCTGTGCCACGGCGGTCCGTGACGCGGTCGCCCTGGGGGCGTACCCGTTGGCGCCCTTGCTGCGGCCGTGGGGAGGGATGCCGGCGACACCGGGGATGTTCGCCCTGTCGTGGCTGGACAACCGGCGGTTGCCGGTGCAGGTGCCGACGGAGGCCCGTCCGCGGCATGTCTCGGCGTGCATCCGGACGGACGGGGTGATGGCGTGGTTCGTCCTCAACGACGACGGGATGCACCTGCGGGTGCGCTGCCCGGACACCCCGTCGGCGGTGGCGAATGTCGGCGAGTGGGCCCGCCGGGTGGCCGCGGGGTTGCGTGCGGCCGGTTCAGACGACGCCGTTCTCGTAGGCGAAGACCACGACCTGCGCCCGGTCGCGTAGCCGCAGCTTCTGCAGCACGTTGCGGACGTGGGTCTTCACGGTCTCCTCGGAGATGAACAGGGCGGTGGCGATCTCGGCGTTGGAGCGTCCGGTGGCGATCTGTTCGACGGTCTCGCGTTCCCGCGGCGTCAGCGACGCCAGTTCGGGTGGGTCGCGGCGTGGCGGGGTCCGTGGTGACCGGGCGACGGCGTCGGCGATGAGCCGGCGGGTGACGGTCGGCGCGAGCAGCGCCTCGCCGGTGACCGAGAGCCGCACGGCGCGGGCGAGTTCGTCGGCGGGGGCGTCCTTGAGCAGGAACCCGGAACAGCCGATGCGCAGGGCCTCGTAGACGTAGTCGTCGAGGTCGAAGGTGGTGAGCATGATGATCCGCGGGGCGGGGTCCAGGCCGAGCGACAGGATCCGCCGGGCGGCCTCGAGCCCGTCCATCACGGGCATGCGCACGTCCATGAAGACCACGTCGGGGCGCAGGCGGGTGACCTGGTCGACGGCCTGGGCACCGTCGGCGGCGTCCCCGACCACGGTGACGCCGTCGCGGGAGTTGAGCAGGGCGGCGAACCCCTGGCGGACCATCGCCTGGTCGTCGACGACGAGAACGGTGCTGTCGGTCATGTCGCTCACGTTACCGGGTGGTCACCGGGACGCCCGCGGTGACGGTGAACCCGCCGTCCGCGGCGGGCAGGGCGGTGAAGCTGCCGCCGACGGCGCGCACCCGGGCGGACATGCCCTGGATCCCCGCCCCGCCGCTGTGCTCCGGGGGGACGATGGCGTCGCTGGCGGCCGGGCCGTTGTCCACGGTGAGCGTGACCCAGCCGTCCTCCACCGTGAGGTCGACGAGCACCCGGCTGCCGGGCGCGTGGCGTGAGGCGTTCGACAGGCACTCCTGCAGCACCCGGTGCAGGACGACCCCGGTGGTGTCGTCGAGTGAGGACACCGCCAGGTCGAGGCTCTGCGCCGGCCAGCTCACGTCCATCCCGGCGCGGCGTGCGGCCTGCAGTGTCGGGCCGATCTGGTCGGCGCCGACCGGGGTGGTGTCGCCGGTCTCGGCGTCGCTGCGCAGCACGCCGAGCAGTTCGCGGACCTGGTTGAGTGCCTCGCGGGCGGTGTCGGACAGTGAGTCGAACTCCGCGTGGATCGCCGGGGTGACGCCCTGCAGCCGGTAGGGGGCGGACTGGGACTGCACGACGATCATCGACATCTGGTGGGCGACGACGTCGTGCAGGTCCCGGGCCAGGCGGTTGCGTTCCTCGGCCATGACCCGCATCTCGGACTGTTCGCTGGTGCGGGTCTCTTCACGCCGCAGGTCCCGTCGGGAGGCCAGCAGCCAGCGCAGCAGCAGGAACACCACGGTCCATACCGCGGTGCCCACGATCCATCCTCCGATGACCTCAGCGGGGTTGGTGAGCATCAGCGCCAGGGTGCCGACCACCGCGACGGCCACGGCGTTGCGTGGGCCGCGCAGCACCACGACCGCCAGGGTGAAGGCCAGTGCGAGGTGGAAGGGGACCGGCCAGCCGAGTGCGAAGTCCATGTTGTAGCGGAACGGCACACTCACCAGGCAGGCCAGCGCCACCGTCAGCCACGACGACCAGGGCCGCCACAGTGACGCCAGCACCGGCCATGTGCCCGCGGCAGCAACCAACGGAACGACTGCCACGCGGAACGGGGACGTGGCGGTGAAGAACTCATGGGTAACGAAATACGTGGGCCAGGCGACGGCGAAGAGGATCGCCGTGAAGACGACCACGAGGAACAGGACGAGCGGAGGAACGCCGGCATGGGCTGCACCACGGTTCACCGCGCTCTGTACCGGACGGACCACCGGGGTCAGACGGGACATCCGGGAGGTGCGGGTCGGGGAGGCCGGGTTCTTCGTGCGTCTCATGGTGGGAGACGCTAGTCGGTGTGCCGGTGGCCCGGATCCCCCTGGAGAGGGAGATCGACAATCACCCTGCAGGGGGATCCCCGCGGCGGGTGCCGGTTCCTAGCGTTCCGGGCCATGAACCCCATGACGTCACGCCGAAGAATCCTCACCGCCGTCTGTGCCACCGTGGTCGCCGCCGCACTGGTCGTGCCGCCGGCCGGGTCGGCGGCGCCTGCCGGGCCACGGGGTGGTGGACCCGTCGGTGCCGTCGCGGCGGCGGAGACCCTCGCCGCCGGTGGCACCGGGAGGTCCTACTTCCCGGACGCCCTCGTCGCCGAACTCGGCTACCGGCCGGGCACGCACGACGGATACGCCGAGAACCCGGACGGGGACTGCTCGTCGCCGGTGCCGTTGCCGGACTCGTTCGAACCGGCGTGCCGGACCCACGACCTGGGCTACGACCTGCTGCGGGTCGCTCACCGGATCGGGGAGCCGATCCCGTCGGGCACCCGCCGGGCGTTGGACCGGCGGATGGCGGCGCAGATGCGGGCGTCCTGCACCGACAACGGGTGCCGGGTGATGGCCGCGGTGGCGCACACCGCCGTGGCGGCGAACACGCTGCGTCAGCGCAACGGTGCCCCGGTGGAGGAGTGGTTCCCGTGGTGATGCAACTGGACGCGGCGACACCGGGCCCGGCGCCGGAGGAGACGCCCCGGCCACGGCGGCGGTGGGTGGTCGTGCTCGTCGCGCTCATCCTGTGGCAGGCGGTGGGTCCGCTCGGCGGGGCGCTGTGGTGGGTCTTCGACGAGGGGCCGCTGCGGCAGCAGCCCCGCGACGTCCTCACCGAGGCGTCCCCGGTCGGGGCGGTGCGGGTCTTCGGCGACCACCCCGGGCAGGACGTCGGCCGTGCCGCGCGGGAGACCGTCGACGACCTCGTCGCCGCCGGTGGGTTGGCCCGGGACGTGGTGGTGGTCGCCCTGCCGACCGGCTCGGGGTGGGTCGACCCCGTCCAGGTCGAGGCAGTGGAGGCGTGGGCGGGCGGCGACGTGGCCACGGTGTCGGTCCGGTACGCCCGCACCCCCTCGGCGGTGGCGTACCTGATGCGGCCCGACCTCGCCGAGGACTCGGCGACGGCGCTGCTGCAGGAGGTCGTCGACCGCGTCGCCGGGCTGCCGGAGACCCGGCGTCCGGACGTGGTGGTGCAGGGGCAGAGCCTCGGCGTGGCGGCGGGCACCGCTGCGGTGCAGCGACTTGCCACCCCGGGGGAGTCGGCGGTGTCGGCGCAGTTGTGGCAGGGGCGTCCCGGGACCGTGGACGCCCCGGCCGCCGACCGGTGCACCGTCGACCGGGTCAACGACGACGACCCGGTGGCACGCCTGGACCTGCGGTTGCTCGCCTCCCCGGTGGTGGCGGCGCGGGTGCTGGCGGACCTGCCGGGCTCGGCGTCGACGACGCCGGGGACGCGGCACAGCTACCGGCCCGTCCTCCCGCCGCGCGAGTGCCTTACACTGAATGCGAGCAGAGAATTTCAGGGAAGCGTAAGGGGATGACAGTGGCCGACAATGCTGGCGATGGCGACAATGACGGCTATGGCGGCTGGGGCCGCCGGGCCGACGAGGACTCCACCCGCGCGTTCCGTCCCGCCCCGGGCGGCGGGAACCCCTACCCGCAGTGGGGGCAGGCCGCCGGCGGCCAACCCGACTGGGGCCAGGCGCCGACTCCGCCTACCCAGCCCGCCCCGCCGCAACCCACCCCGCCGCCGGGACGCAGGGCCGGCGGGGTCCTGCTGGTCCTGATCCCGGTGCTGATCATCATCCTGGTCGTCGCCGTGCTGGTCTGGAAGTGGGACGACCTCTTCGGCGGCTCCGACGGCTCCGACGGGGCCACCGCGCCGACGGCCACCAGCCAGGCGCCGACCGCCGGGGCCGGCGGGGAACAGACCACCGGGGACGCCCCCTCGGAGACCAGCAGTGCCGCACGCCCCGACCGCGCGGACCTGCCGTCCGGGGCGGAACCGGTCAACGCCGCGGCCCGTAACGACGAACCCACCGGCAACTTCAACTCCGTCTACAAGTCACCGCCCGTCGGCGGCAGCTACACCAGCGACGACTTCGCCCAGGCCGTCCGCGACGCCTTCGTCGAGGCCTACCTCGACGACCGGGAGACCGACCAGACCCTCGACGTCCGCAGCCCCGTCACCGGGGACAGCTACCGGATGACCTGCACCGACGAGGGAAGCTACGTCCACTGCGCCGGAGGGAACAACGCGAATGTCTACATTGCGTGACCGGACGGGACGCACCGGCGCCGCCGCAGCTGCCGCAGCGGCGGTCCTGCTGCTCACCGGGTGCGTCATCGGCGAGGTCGACCGGCCGGGGGAGACCACCGCCACGGGCACGGCCGACACCACGGCCAGCACCACGAGCAGTATCGCGGGCGGCACCGCACCGTCACCGACCACCACCGCACCGGACGCGCCCGACGCCGGTGCCGACATCGACGTCGCCGAGACCGGCGGCAGCGTCGGCGTCGCGCTGCTCGACGACGGGGCCCTGCGCACCGGTGGTTCGCTGGCCGACCTCGCCGACGCCGCCTGGTCCACCAGCAAAGTGCCGCTGTCCATCGCCGCGCTGAACGCCGCGCCGGGTGACGACGCCCTCGTCGGGCAGATGAGGCAGGCGATCACCGTCTCCGACAACGCCGCCGCCGAGGCCCTCTGGGGCTCTCTCGGCGACCCGGGGCAGGCCGCCGCCGCGGTACAGGACGTCCTGCGCGCCGGGGGCGACACGACCACCACCGTGCCCGCCGAGAGACGCCGCGCCGAGTTCAGCGTCTTCGGGCAGACCACCTGGACCCTCGACGACCAGGTCACCTTCGCCGCGGGACTGCGCTGCATCCCCGGCTCGGAACCGGTCCTCGAGGCGATGGGGCAGGTCAGCCCCGCCCAGTCCTCCGGGCTGGGGCAGTTCGACGGCGCCCGCTTCAAGGGCGGCTGGGGCCCCGACACGGACGGCACTTACCTGCTGCGCCAGTTCGGGCTGGTGCCCGCGGAGGACGGCACGACGGTCCCCGTCGCCGTGGCCGTCACCGCAGACGACGGGACCTACGAATCGGCGCAGCGGGTGCTCGACGCGGCCGTCACGTCGGTACGCGACACCGTCACCGGTGCTCACGGTGAGGCGGCCGACGGCGACTGCTGAAAACGCCACGACGTGGGCTAGTGTCGATGGCTGTGGTACGCAGGAGAACAACAGGAACGCATCACCGGGCCGCGGAGACCCAGACGAACCCGCTCAGCCTGTGGGTCGTCGGTGGACTGCTGCTGGCCATCCTGAGTGCGGCGGTGTTCCTCAACGGGCTCTCCGCCGACGACGGTGACGAGGCGGAACGCCGGCAACGCGCCCTCGAACAGGATGTCGCCGCATCGTCCGCACCGACCGCCGAGCAGGAGGCGGAGAGCATCCGGGTCGCCCTCGCCGCGGTCACCGACGAGATCGGCGCGGAGTTCGGTGTCACCACCGGGGCCACCATGCGTGCCGGCGGCGGGATCGTGCACGTCGGGGAACTGCAGGAGGCCCGCGCGCTGTCGTCGGTGAAGGTGCCGGTGTCCATCGCCGCGGTGCAGAAGAGCCTGCGGGACGGCCGCCCCGTCGAGGACCTGGTGCCGGACATCGACCGGGCCATCACCGTCTCCGACAACGACGCCGCCCTGCGGCTCTGGCAGACCCTCGGCGACGACGACGAAGCCGACGCGGCCGAACTCGGCGCGGTCCTGGGCCAGGGCGGCGACCCCACGGACACCACCGTGGACTGGAGCCGCGACGACTACGAGGGTTTCGGCGACATCGTCTGGACCCTCGACCACCAGGCCATCTTCGCCAACCAGATGGCTTGCGTGCTCGGCTCCGGGCAGGTGCTCGACGCGATGGGGCGGCTCTCCGACGAACACCGCACCGGGCTCGGGCAGCTCGAGGGAGCCCGGGTGAAGGGCGGCTGGGGTGACACCGCCGACGGCAGCTTCATCCTGCGTGAATTCGGGCTCGTCGGCCCCGTCGGCGCCCAGGTGCCCGTCGCCGTCGCGGTGATCCCCGAGGACGGGCAGGAGGAGACCGCACGGGCCGCCGTCAGCGAGATGGCCCGGCGGATCGCCCCGCTCGTCGACGAGGCGTCCGCCAACGGCGGCGCCGCCGAGTGCCAGGTGGGGTAGACGCCCCTCAGAACACGTCGATCCGGGCACCGAGGGTCTCGGCGTAGTGCAGCTGGTCCAGCCATCCCGGGGCGCCGGGCTGCACCCGGATGAGCGGCCGGTTGGCCGGGGTCTCGCGGGTCCGGCCGGCGAAGGCCTCGTACCGCAGGCGGGCGTCGTGACCGTCGTGTGCCATCGTACCGATGCCGTCGTCGGGGTCGGTCAGGGCGTCCCGCGCGGAGGTCAGCAGGGCGAGCGTCTCGTCCAGTGCCGTGACCAGGGCGTCCCGGTTGTTCTCGCACATCGCCTGCACCAGGTGCGGCGCGGTCCCCGCCACCCGGGTGCCGTCGCGGAAGCTCGTCGCCGCCAGGGACAACGCCAGCGCCCCGCCCCGGTCCGCGGTGATCGACAGGGCCTCGGCCACGACGTGCGGCAGGTGGGAGATCCGGGCCACCGCACTGTCGTGCGCGGCGGTGCGCGCCGGCACCACCACCGCACCGGTGGTCTCCGCCATCTCCACCACCCTGCGCCACACGTCCACCCACGCCGGGTCGTCCTGCGCGTTGTCGTGGGTGACCACCCACACCGCGTCGCGGAACAGGCCCACGGTGGTCGCGTCCCACCCGGAGTCCGCCGTCCCCGCCATCGGGTGGCCGCCGACGTAGCGTCCGGCCAGCCCGTGGGCGGTCACCGTCTCCAGCACGTCGCCCTTCACACTCACCACGTCGGTCAGCCCGCAGTCCGGGGCGTGCGCGGCGACCGCCTCCAGCAGCGTGGGCAGTGCGGGGACGGGGACGCCCAGCACCAGGAGCGCGTCCTGCGCCGCGGCGCGGTGCAACGTCGCCACCAGGTCGGTGGAGGCGTCGACACCGTCGGCGGTGGCGGCCTCCACCGTCGCCGTCGACCTGTTCCACCCGAACACCGGGCGGCCCGCCTCGCGCAGGTCGCGTACCAGGCTGCCGCCGATCAGGCCGAGGCCGAGGACACAGACCGGGCGGGGGGTGGGGGACAGGGGAGCGTTGTTCACCTTTCAAGTGTGGCACAGTGCGACTACGGTTAGCGACCATGAGTGGATTCGTCCTCGCAGCCGAACTCGCCGAGGGAGACACCGGCGGCGCGTCGTGGCGCCTGCGCGTCCTGGAGAAGAGCGTCCCCGACGGGCTGCGGCCCCTGCTGGCCGGGCTCGGACGGCTGCGTGCCGCCGGCGTGCTGCTCGGCGTCGTCTGCGTCGAGGACGACTGGTGCGCGCTGGTGCGCCCCGGCCCGCGTGGTCCCCAGCTGCTGCTCAGCGACGCCTCCGTGGTCGTCGAGGACGACGACGAACCCGGGATCGACCTTGCCCGGGACATCCTCGCCGAACTCGACGTGGACGGACCCACCGACGACGACATCGACAACGCCGACGACCCCGACGCCCCCTGGCCCGAGGGCGACTTCGACATCCTCGCCGACCTCGGCGTCAGCGAGCAGGTGCTTTCGGTGATCCTGGACGACGGGAACATGCTCGCTACCGAGCAGCTCATGCGCGTCGCCGAGGAGCTCGGCTTCGACGACGACCTCGCCGACGTCCTCGACGGTCTCGGGTACACCGGGTGGGAGTGACCGGCACCGGGCTGCCCCGCCCCCTCCGCGACGTCCGCGACGACGCCCTGATGCGACGGGCGCTCACCGTCGCCCGTTCCACACCGCAGGTCGACGTCCCCGTCGGCGCCGTCGTCCTGGGCCCCGACGGGCGGGAACTGGCCTGTGCCACCAACCGTCGGGAGTCCGACGCCGACCCCACCGCACACGCCGAGGTGCTCGCCCTCCGCGCCGCGGCGCGGGCCCACGGCGACGCATGGCGGTTGGAGGACTGCACCCTCGTCGTCACCCTGGAGCCCTGCGCCATGTGCGCCGGCGCGGCGGTCGGCGCCCGGGTCGGACGCATCCTCTTCGGTGCCCGTGAACCACGCACCGGGGCGTGCGGTTCGGTGGTCGACGTGGCCCGGGAGTCTCCGCTGCACACCGTCGCGGTCCGTGGCGGTGTGCTGTCACACGAGTGCGAGGTCCTGCTCAGCGACTTCTTCCGCCGACGGCGCTGACCGGCTATCCTGGAGTGCGTCCGAGCACGATCCCAGTCGACGTCCCTCACGGAGGATGAGCATCATGGATATCGGTGGAATGGCCGACAAGGCCAAGAAGGCCGTCAACGACAACCGCGACCAGGTCGAGAAGAAGGCCGGCGAGGCCATCGACAAGGTCGTCGACGGCGACAAGGCGGACAAGGCGAAGGGTGCACTGAAGAGCGGACTCGACAAGCTCTCCGGCAGCTGACGACCGGCGTTTTGCCGGTTGGGCCGCAGGTGATGTAGCCTAGTCCGCGGTGGCGTGACCGAGCGGCCGAAGGTACTCGCCTCGAAAGCGAGCGTCGTGTAACAGCGACCGGGGGTTCAAATCCCTCCGCCACCGCCACAGGAACCCTCCCGGGACACCGGGAGGGTTCTTCTCGTTGCTGTGGATCCGCTGCGAACAGGGCGTATGCGGCGGAGGCAGGGCCGCAGAAGGACTAGGATTGTCTCTCGCACTGTGCTCCTACGTGGAAGGCTGACCTCTCCGTGGCTCTTTTCCTGTTCCGACTCGGCCGGTGGTCCTACCTGAGGCGGTGGCTCGTCATCGGGATCTGGGCGGTGCTGCTCGCCGCGGTCGGCGGTGGGTCGATGGTGCTGCAGAAGGGCTACAACGACGTCTTCAGCATCGACGGCGTGCCGTCCCAGCACGCCACCGAGATGCTCATGGACGAGTTCCCCGGCACCGACAACCCCGCCGAAGCGGCGGACGTCAACCTCGTCTTCCAGGCCCCGGAGGGGGAGAAGCTCAGCGACGAGAAGTACATGGGCGTCCTCGACGAGGTCGTCGCCGCCGTCCGCGCCAACGTCGAGGACTTCGGCGACGACTCGTCCTTCGGCAACCCGGTCGTCTACAACGACGAACAGTCCCGGACGGTCATCGACACCTCCACCGAGATGGGGCTGCCCCGGGCGGTCGCCGAGGCCGACGCCGCCAACGTCGCCACACTCAGCCCCGACGGGCGGACCGGCACCACCTCCTTCGGTTTCGATGTGGACCTGCCCGCGGACGTCACCCCGGCCGACAAGGACGCCGTCAACGACGCCCTCGACATCGCCCGCGACGCCGGGCTGAAGGCCGAGGCCGGCGGCGCCGGCTTCGGCGACCCCATCGTCATCGAACCGATCAGCGAGGCCGTCGGCCTGCTGGCGGCCTTCATCATCCTGTTCATCACCTTCGGCTCCCTCATCGCCGCCGGCATGCCGCTGATCAGCGCCGTCGTCGGTGTCGGCCTCGGCGCGCTGGGCATCACCGGCGCCACCGCCCTCGCCCCGCTGAACAACATCACCCCGGTGCTGGGCATCATGCTGGGCCTCGCCGTGGCCATCGACTACGCCCTGTTCATCATGAGCCGCTACCGCGACGAACTCCGGCACGGACGGTCCAGACCCGACGCGACGGGCCTGGCGGTCGGCACCGCGGGATCCGCGGTGGTCTTCGCCGGGCTGACCGTGATCATCGCGCTGGTGGGGCTGCGCGTCGCCGACATCGAGTTCCTCACCTACATGGGCTACGCCGCCGCGGCCACGGTGCTGCTCTCCGTCCTCGTGGCGCTCACCCTGGTGCCCGCCCTGTTCGGCGCCTTCGGCGACCGGGTGTTCCGGAAGGACGCCGCGACCGGTGCGAAGGTGCGCGGGGGCATAAGCCTCGAGGAGGCCGACGCCGCGGTGGCGGAGCGTCGCGCCCGCCGCCGGCACGGGAAGAAGGCACGTCGGGCGCCGTCATCCGGGACGTCGGCAGGGACGTCGGCGGGGACCCGGTGGGTCCAGCTGGTCCACCGTGCACCCGGCGGCTTCCTGCTGGTCGTGGTCGTCTCACTGGTCCTGCTGACCCTGCCGGCGATGAACCTGCAGCTCTCCCTGCCGTCCGACAAGACCTCCCCGGTGGACAGCACACAGCGGCAGTCCGCGGAGATGCTGGAGGAGGGGTTCGGGCCGGGACGTAACTCGCCGTTCCTCGTCATCGTGAACACCGACGACGTGGACCCGGACTCCGCCGCCCTGTCACCACTGGTCTCCGCCGGCATCGAGCCCGCCCAGGCCGCGTTCGTCACGGTGAAGGACCGGCTCGGCAACAACGTGGGCGTGAAGCACGCCCAGCTCATCGGCGCGTCCGAGGACGGCTCGACCGCGCAGATCCTCGTCACCCCGGAGACCGGCCCGACCGACGAGCGCACCGCCCAGCTGATCCAGCAGCTCCGGTCGCAGCAGCAGGTGCTGGAGGACGAGACCGGCGTGGACATGGGCATCACCGGCCTGGTCCCCATCCAGCAGGACGTCACCGACCGGCTGTCCGACGCCATGCCCGTCTACCTCGCCCTGGTCGTCGGCCTGGCCCTGGTACTGCTGCTCATGGTCTTCCGCTCGCTGATGGTGCCGGTGATGGCCGCCGCCGGGTTCCTGCTCTCCGTCGGCGCGGCCTTCGGTGTGACCGTCCTGTTCTGGCAGGAGGGGCTCTGGGGCCTGATCAGCTCACCTGGCCCGCTGATCAGCTTCATGCCGATCTTCCTCATCGGCGTCACCTTCGGCCTGGCGATGGACTACCAGGTGTTCATCGTCTCGCGGATGCGGGAGCGGTTCACCCTGCACAGTCACGAGGCGGCGAAGACCAGCAGGTACAACGCCGTCGAGGACTCCGTGATCGGCGGGTTCGGGCTGGGTGCGAAGGTCGTCACCGCCGCGGCGCTGATCATGATCTGCGTCTTCGCCTCCTTCATCGCCCAGCCGCTGCCGTTCATCCAGATCTTCGGGTTCGCCCTGGGCGTCGGCGTGCTGTTCGACGCCTTCTTCATCCGCATGACCCTGATCCCCGCGCTGATGTTCCTCTGCGGGCGCGCCACCTGGTACATGCCGCGGTGGCTGGACCGCATGCTCCCCTCCGTGGACGTCGAGGGTGCCAAGCTCGAGGACGCCTACGCCACCGGGAAGGTCCGGCGGATGGAGGACTGACACCGGTCAGTGGATCTTCCCCGGGTTCTGCTGGACCTGGATCCCGCCGATCCGCCCGTCGCCGGTGAGTTCGAGGGAGACCACCCTGGTCATGTCGGTGGAGACGGCGTGCAGGGCCGGGCCGGCCACGGTGTGGACGACCGACACCCGGGGCATCCCGTACTTTCCGACCAGACCGGTGAGGAACCGGGTGACCCGGTCGGCGCCGTACACGGGGTTACGGGCCGCCCGCGAAAGACCACCGGAGTCGGTCCACAGGACGCACCCCTCCGACAACTGTTCGACGAGGCTGCCGAGGTCGCCGGCGTCCAGGGCGGTGGCGAGCGCGTCCAGGGTGGCCCGGTCGACGAGCCGTGGCGCCGGGTCGGTCTCCTCTCCGTGGGGTCCGGCGAGTGTGGCGCGTGCCCGGCGCAACCGCTGGCGGGTGGCCGCCGGGGTGCTGCCGACGACCCCGGCGATCTCCTGGTGGGACATGTCCGCGACCTCGGCGAGGACGAGGATCACCCGGTCCACCGGGCGGAGCTCCTGGAGGATCCGGACGAACGCCAGGTCGACGCCTTCCCCGAGGACGACGCGGTCGGCGGTGTCCGCGACGACGACCTCGGGGAGCCATGGCCCGGTGTAGGTCTCGCGGCGTTTCGCCGCGGTCGTCGCCGCGTCGAGGGACAGGCGGGAGACCACCACCGTCAACCAGGCCGGCACGTCCTGCGGTTCCTGCGCCGTACCGGTGACCCGGTGCAGGCGCAGCCACGCCTCCGAGACGGCGTCTTCGGCGTCCTCCCAGGTGCCGAGCACGGTGTACGCCAGGCCGAGCAGACGGGGGCGTTCCCGGGTCCAGGTCGGGGTGGTCGTCATTTCTGCGAGAGTACGCCGAGCCGGTTCCACATGTTGATCGCCGCGATCTCGCTGATCAGCGCGCCGGTGGTCTTCTCCCCGAAGTGTTCGACCACCTGTTCCTGCAGGGCCACGTCGAAGTCGGCGTCCTCGCTGAGCCTGGTGCCGGCCGTGGTGAAGGCCAGGACGAGGTTGTCGGACGTGCTGAACCGGGTGTCGGTGCCGTCCGGTGTCCAGTCGCGGACCGCGTCGATCCAGTCCTGGCCGAAGTCGTGCTTCAGTGCCTCGTCGGAGTGCATCCCGATACAGAAGCTGCAGCTGTTGAGGAAGGACGCGCGCAGCTCGACGAGCAGCCGGGTCCGACGGTCGAGGCCGCTGCGGGCGGCGAATTCGAAGGCCCCCGCCGCGGCGTAGGTACGTTTGTGGGTCTTCATCAGGTCGAGGTGGGTCATGGTCGTCTCCTTACCGTGGGGTGAGCCGGATGTCCCAGGGAAGACGAGATCAGCAGTGTATCCGTGACAAGTCGCAGGTCAGCGGTTATGTAAGGGTGGTGAGAACTCCACCGTCCGCCCGCAGTGCGGCACCGTTGATCGCGGACGACCGAGGGCTGGCGAGGAAGGTCACGAGGTCGGCGACCTCCTCGGGTTCGATAAAGCGTTGCAGCAGTGAGGTGCCCGGCACCATGTCCTGCTTCAGGTCGTCCGTCGGCACCGCCTGTGCCGAGGCGATTGCCTCCACGACGTGTGCCACGCCGTCCGAGTATGTCGGTCCGCCGAGGACGGTGTTGACGGTGACACCGGTGCCACGGGTCAGTTTCGCCAGCCCGTTACTCACGGCCAGCGACGCAGCCTTCGTTGCCCCGTAGTGGATCATGTCACCGGGTACGTTCACTGCCGACTCCGTGCCGATGAAGATCACGCGGCCCCAGTTCCGGGTAAGCATGCCGTCCAGCAAGCCGCGCGCCAGACGCACGCCACTCATCAGGTTGACATCGACGTATCGTTGCCATTCTTCGTCGCCGGTCGCCATGAAGGGACGGACGTCGAACTGTCCGACGTTGTTCACGAGGACATCTACGGCGCCGAGGTCGACGAGCAGTGACTGCACGGCCTCTGTGACGGAGAGGTCGGCTGTGATGCCGGATACCCGTGAGTTTGGAGCGTCAGCCTGCAGTTTCGTGACGGCGTACTCCACGCGGGCCGGCTCACGGCCATTGACCACGACGTCTGCTCCTTCGGCAGCGCAGGCGGATGCCACGGCAAAGCCGATTCCCTGGGTTGATCCGCTGATGAAGATACGTTTTCCGGTGAGTCGAAGATCCATGGTGTCCCGTCGTCCGATGTTTAATTTCCTAGGAAAGTGAATGCTACGTCCGATCACTTTCCCGTTCAAGTAAGTGCGTAGGATGGTGCCATGCCCGAGACATTCGACCGCACTGAACTCGAGACATGGGCGTCGTTGGCAACGCTCCTGGAGTGGTTGCCTGCGGCGCTCGATGAACAGATGCAACGGGACTCCGGGATCAGCCACTTCGAATACGGGATCCTCTACGCGCTCTCGCAGGCCGAGGAGTCCACGCTCCGGATGAGCCAGCTCGCTGACTACGCCAACAGCACACTGTCACGGTTGTCACGGGCGGTAGCCAGGTTGGAGAAACGGGAGTGGGTGTCCCGCATGCCTGATCCGTCGGACGGTCGTGTCACCGTAGCTACTCTGACGGCTGCCGGGAAGAAGGCGGTGGGTGCTGCGGAGCCCGGCCACGTCGCCCTCGTCCGGCGCCTCGTCTTCGATGCCTTGACGGACACCCAGGTCTCGCAGCTCTCCGAGATCACCCGGCAGATCACCGGCACGATACGCGAGGGTCAGGGCTGGCGCCCGCGCAGCTCCGGGGGAGTGTCGGCGTAGTAGCGGCCGAGGAACTCGTCGCGGTACTCCTCGAAACGGCCCTCCTCGATGGAGGCCCGGATATTGCGGGTCAGCGTCGCCATGAAGTGGATGTTGTGCAGGGTGCACAGGGTGCCCGCCAGGAACTCCTTCGCCCGCAGCAGGTGGTGGATGTACGCCCGGGTGTAGTTCTCGCACACGTACCCGCCCAGTTCGCCGTCGACGGGGATGAAGTCACGGCGGTGGCGGCCCGCCATCAGGTTCAGGCGTCCGTCCAGCGTGTACACCCCGCCACGACGCGCCAGCCGGGTCGGTGCCACGCAGTCGAAGGTGTCCGCGCCCGCCGCGATCGCGGTGAACAGGTCGTCCGGCTCCGAGATCCCCAGCATGTGACGGGGCTTGTCCTCCGGCAGCTCGTCGCAGACCCAGCCGGTGATCGTCCCGAGGTTCTCCTTCTCTAGGGCGCCGCCGATGCCGAACCCGCCGAACCCACGGCGTCCGGCGTCCTCCGCCTCCCGCGACAGCTCCACCAGGCCCCGCGCCGCCTGTCGTCGCAGGTCCTCGTACTGGGCCCCCTGCACCACACCCCACAGGGACTGCAACGGCCGGTGACTGCGCTCGACGGTCAACCGGTCGTGCTCCACGAGGCAGCGTCGCGCCCACCGGTGCGTCCGTTCCACCGACTCCTCCTGGTAGCGGCGCGTGTCCACCAGCGTGGTCAGCTCGTCGAAGGCGAACATGATGTCCGCACCCAGCCCGTGCTGGATCTGCATCGACTTCTCCGGGGTGAACCGGTGCGTCGAGCCGTCGATGATGCTGCGGAAGTCCACGCCGTCCTCGTCCACCAGGGCCATGCGTTCCTTCTTCGCCGCCCGGATGTCGCCCTCGGTGAGGTCCGCGACGTCCATCGCCAGCACCTTCTTGAACCCGACACCCAGGCTCATCACCTGGAACCCGCCGGAGTCGGTGTAGGTCGGGCCGTGCCAGTTCTCGAACGCCGCGACCCCGCCTGCCGTGTCCACGATGTCCTCACCCGGCTGCAGGTACAGGTGGTAGGCGTTCGACAGCATCGCCTCCGCACCGGTGGACCGGACCTGTTCGGGCGTCAGCGTCTTCACCGTCGCCTTCGTGGCGACCGGGATGAACGCCGGGGTGTGGATGTCACCGTGCGGTGTGTGGATCACCCCCGTGCGGCCGTGGACAGGTGCGCCGTCGACGGAACCGACCCGGGTGCCGAGGTCGAAGGTCGTGTCCTGCGCTGCAGGGGCCGGGGAGACGGCGGGCTCAGTCATGGTCGGTCATTCTATCCGACCTCCCCGGCAACCTGTGTGCCGCTGACAGGTTCCGCCGCTACCCTCGGCGGGCGGACACTACCGTACCTCCCAAGGAGAAGCCTCCATGACCACTGCACGTCAGATCGTCCTCGCCAGCCGCCCGCACGGGGCGCCGACCGCGGAGAACTTCCGCACCGAGGAGATCACCCTGCCGCAGGTCGGCGACGGGGAACTCGAACTGAAGGTCACGTACCTCTCCCTCGACCCCTACATGCGCGGCCGGATGAGTGCCGCGAAATCCTACGCCGAGCCGGTGCCCGTCGACGGCGTGATGCAGGGCGAGACCGTCGCCGAGGTGACCGTGTCACGCCACCCCGACTTCGAGGTCGGCGACCTCGTGCGCGCCCACACCGGGTGGTGCACCCACGCCGTGGTCCCCGCCGACCGGGTCCGGACCCTGCAGACCCACGGCGCCCCGGCGACCGCCGCCCTCGGCGTCCTGGGCATGCCCGGGTTCACCGCCTACGCCGGGATGACGGTCATCGGCCGGCCGAAGAAGGGAGAGACCGTCGTCGTCGCCGCGGCGTCCGGCCCCGTCGGCTCGATGGTCGGACAACTCGCCCAGCTCGCCGGGGCCCGCGCCGTCGGCATCGCCGGCGGCCCGCGCAAATGCGCCTTCGTCCGGGACGAACTCGGTTTCGACGCGGTGGTGGACCACCGTGACCCCGACTTCGCCGCGCAGCTCGCCGAGGCCTGCCCCGACGGCGTGGACGTGTACTACGAGAACGTCGGCGGTACGGTGTGGGACGCAGTCCTGCCGCTGCTGAACACGTTCGCCCGCGTGCCGGTCTGCGGCCTGGTGGCCCAGTACAACGCCACCGGTACCGGCGACAGTGACCGCCTGCCGGCCACCATGGGTGCGGTCCTGGCGAAGAGCCTGCTGATCCGCGGGTTCATCCAGAACGAGTTCGCCGACGAGTACTACCCGCAGTTCCTCGCCGAGATCGGGCCAAAGGTCGCCGACGGCACCATCGCCTACCGCGAGGACATCGTCGACGGCTTCGACAACGCCCCCGAGGCGTTCATCGGGCTGCTCGAGGGGAAGAACTTCGGCAAGCTCGTCGTGAAGGTCAGCTGAGTCAGGGGCTGTCCCTGCTGCCCCGGCCACCCGCCAGCCCGCCGAACAGCGCATACGCCAACGGCAGCAGCGACAGCACCATCATCGTGGTGCCCACGGTCTGCGCGGCCCCGCCGTCACCACCGCGCAGCACCGCGCCACCGACGACCAGCCCGACGAAGACGATCGCCGCGACCACGCGCACCGCCGCGCGCTCCAGGCGCTTGAGCTGGCGTTCGACCTGTGGTGTGTTGACCGACAGGTCGCCGCTCTCGATCATGGTGATCGCCGTGTCCAGGCGGTGGGGCAACCGCCCCAGCACCCGGACCGTGGCCGCCGTCGTGCCGATGGCGCGGTGCGCCAGGTCCTTCGCCGAGGCCCCGGCACGCTCCCGGACCAGCCGGGCGGCGAACGGCTCCACCGAATCCCAGATGTTGAACGAGTGGTCCAGGGTGGAGCACAGCCCGGACAGCATCGACACCGCCCGCATGATCAGCAGGAGGTTCTCCGGCAGCTGGAACGGCATCGAGCGGATCACGTCCCGGAACCGCGCGGCGAAGTCCTCGAACTCGCGGGGGTCGACACGCTGCAGGTCCATGACCCCCATCCCGCCGAACCGGGCGAACAGCTCGGTCACCGCCACCTGCAGTTCAGCGGTGTCCGCGGTGGGCAGCACCACCCCCAGGCGCTGCATCGCGGTGACCATGCCCGGGCCGTCCTGCATGCCCACGGCCACCACCAGGTCCTGGAGCCGCGACTTGAGCTCGTCGTCCACGGTGCTGGTCATCCCGAAGTCGATGAAGGTCAGGCGGAACCCGCCGGGGCCGCGGGAGGCGTCCGGGGTGACGAAGATGTTCCCGGGGTGCGGGTCGGCGTGGAAACGGCCGGTCACGAACAACTGCGTGAACATCGACTCGGCGAGCGTCGCCGCCACCCGCGACGGGTCGACACCGGCGGCGCGCAGGGCGTCGACGTCGCTGACCTTGACCGCCGTGACGTCCTGCAGGGTCAGGACGCGCCGGGTGCTGCGTTCCCACACGACGGCGGGGGCGTCCACGCCGGGGTCGGCGTCCGGCCCGGAACGGAAACCGGTGAGGAAGGCGTCGGCCTCCGCCGCCTCGTGCAGGTAGTCGATCTCCTCGTAACTGGTGCGGGCGAACTCCTCCACCAGCGCCGGGACGTCCGCGCGGGCGGCGATGAACCGGATCCGCGACAACCACCCGGCGATACGCCGCAGCGCGGCCAGGTCCACCTCGACGATGTCGGCGATACCCGGACGCTGGATCTTCACCACCACGTCCCGGAACCCGACGTCCGCGGCGTCCTGTGCCCGCAGCGTGGCCTTGTACGCCTGCCCCAGGGACGCCGCCGCCAACGGTTCCGGGCGGACGTCGTCGAACGCCCGCGACAGCGGCATGCCGAGCTCGTCCTCCGCCAACGAGACCATCGCCGCGGCGTCCTCCGCGGGCACCTTGTCCTGCAGCTCGGCGAGCTCCCCGGTGACCGACGTCGGCAGGATGTCGATACGGGTCGACATGAACTGGCCGACCTTGATCATCAGCCCGCCGAGCCCGGTGGCCAGCACCCGGAACCGGGCGGCCGCACGGACGAACCGGCGTTCCTGCCCACGGCGGCTGAGTGCGCGCAGGCCGAGACGTGGCAGCACCAGCTCGAACCACCACATCTGCACCATCAGCCACAGGCCGAAGGCGGTGATGCGGCGGTAGCGGCGGCGGAGCTCCCGCCGCCCGGGGCGGTCAGGCCCCGTCGGAGCTGCCGGCACTGTCTGCACTGTCGGCCCCGTCGGCCCTGTCGGCCCCGTCGGCCCTGTCGGCCCTGTCGGCCCTGTCTGGATCGCCGTCCTCGGCGAGGATGCCGTAGATCCGGCGACGGGTCTCGTCGAGCAGCGAGGTGGCGCGACGGCGCTGGTCCTCGGTACCGCTGAGGGCGACCTGGTGCACCGCCTGAGCCAGTTTCACGCCCGCCTTCGGCAGCTCACCGCGGCCGTCGAACAGCCGGGTGAACGCCTCCCACGGTGCCGCGGCGGCCGGGGAGGCGTCCTCGGCGACCTCGCCCGCCTCGGCACGTCCTGCCTCGGTCAGGGTGTAGGTCCGCCGGCCGTCGCTCTCCTCCACGGTGGCCAGCCCCTCGTCGACGAGGAGCTGCAGCTCCGGGTAGACCTCGGCGGCCCCCGGTGCAGCGTCGCCGTCCTGCTCCGCGATCTCCCGGACGACCTGTCCGCCGTGGCGGGGGCCGTGGGAGAGGACGTCGAGGACCGCGGCGTGCACACTGCGGGCGGGCTGCTGCGGACGGTGCGGTTGCCGGGACCGGTGCAGTCGTCCGCCCTGGTCAGGGACGGGGACCTGGAAGGGCAGGTAGTCGCGTACGTTGTCGAGCAGGTTCCACAGTGCCTCGGGGTCCGGGGCGCCGTCGTATCGGTTCTGGTGAGGGTATCCCATGTCAGCGCCTCCCTGCGCCTGGTGACGGATCGGTGGACCACATCAACGCTACCCGCGCTCGCTGTCCGGCACCTGGGAGCGTTCCGTCCGGCCGTTGGCACGGAGCACCTCGACCGCATGCACCGTCGCATGGCCCCGCCACTCCAGGGACGCGGAAGCCGAGTAGCTGGTGAAGTCCACCGGCCAGCCACCGTCGGCGCACTGCGCCTGTTCGAGCCGGTCCAGGTCCGCGACGACGGCCCGGACGTCGAGTAACTCCCGCACAGGACGTCCCGGGACAGGGGCGAAGTCCAGGAGTCGGAGCGTTTCGCCTTCTGCCCCGCCCTCGACGGGGACCGCCCCGTCCACCGGCACGAACCTGGCCATGTCCCTGAGCAGGTCGGCGGTCACCCTGCCGTCCGCGGCGCCGCTGTCACAGGCGGCGTCGAGGAACCGTAGGGAGAAGGAGAGGACGTACGCGAACGGCGGGGAGGCGCTGCCGGTGATGGTGGTGACGGCGTCGAGGCAGTAGCGGGTGGCCGTCGCGAGCCACGGGTGGTCCCGCACGGTTGCGTCGGTGCGGGCGAGCAGATGCGCCTGTGCGGCGACCGCCGCGGTGATCTGCAGCGAGGATTCGGGGTGTCCCGCCTGTACCGCCTGTGCCGAGTCGACCCAGAACGGGGCACAGCCGGTCGGGTCGGTGATAGGCGACGCGAACGGCAACCCACCGTCCGGGAGGGTCACCGACTGCAGCCAGTCGAGCAGTGGAACGGTGTGCGGCGATGTCGCGGGAGCCGCGGTGACCAGTGCTTCGAGGGCGTGGAGCGCGCCGGCCGGCTGGCTTTCCGCCGCCCGCAGGTCCGGTTCCAGGCCCCAGCCGTACCCGCCGTCAGGGTTCCGGTAGGCGTCGAGGCCACGGATCACGGCGTCCTGCCCGGTGCCGGTCGTCAGGACCTCGAACCGTCGACGGTCGAGGACGCGGGCATGGGAGGTCATGAACCGTGACGCGAGGGTGAGGTCGATGCCCATGGCCCCATACTCCCCGAAAACCCCCGGCACCGTCCGGTAGCGCCGGGCACCGTTATCCTGAAGACCATGACTTCCCTCCGGGCCAACGGACGCTACGCACCCAGCCCCAGCGGCGACCTGCACCTCGGCAACCTGCGTACCGCCGTGCTCGCCGAGGCGTGGGCGCGCACCACCGGCCGCGGGTTCGTCCTGCGTGTCGACGACATCGACGCCTCCCGGTCCTCGGAGATCTCCGCCGAGCGGCAGCTGGAGGACCTCGAGGCCGTCGGCGTCACCTGGGGTGGGGCGGTCGCCCGCCAGTCGGAGACCGTCGACCGGTACGAGGTCGCCCTGGAACGCCTCCGGGAGGACGGCCTGGTCTACGAGTGCTACTGCTCCCGCAAGGACATCCGCGAGGCCGCCCGCGCACCGCACGCCGTCCCCGGCCACTACCCCGGCACTTGCCGTGACCTGGACGACGCCGAACGGGAACGACGACGCGACGCCCTCGCCGCCGAGGGACGCGTCCCCTCCCTGCGGCTGCGTGCGCAGGTCGGCGAGTGGACGGTGCGCGAGACCTTCGCCGTGCCGGGCGGACGCCACACCGGCGAGGTCGACGACATGGTGCTGCGACGTGGCGGGCAGGGAGGCGCGGACACCGGCGTGGCCTACAACCTCGCCGTCGTCGTCGACGACACCCTGGCCGGTGTCGACCAGGTCGTCCGTGGTGACGACCTGCTCAGCTCCGCACCGCGGCAGGCCTACCTGGCGCACCTGCTCGACCTGCCGGAGGTGGAGTACGTGCACGTCCCCCTGGTGCTCGGCCCCACCGGTGAACGGCTGGCGAAGCGCGACGGGGCGGTCACCCTGCGCGACATGCCCGGCGACACCCTGGAGGAGAAGGGACGGGTCGCGCGTGACTGGATCGACCGGTCCATCGGGGAGGCTGCGCTGGAGGACCCGCGGTCGCTGAGCCACGAACCGGTGACCTGGACGGGGCAGGGGTGAGCGGTCGGCGCTGAGTCAGCGGGCCGGGTGTCAGCGCAACGGGTGTCACCGCACCGAGCGCCGCCCGAACACCGGGGCGACCTTCGCCGCCGCGGCCTTCTGCGCGGTCCGCGTGTTCTTCTCGGCGAGCAGCCGGACCTGGCGCATCCGCTCGCGGAAGAACGTGGCCCGCGGGCCGGACGTCCAGGTCTCGTCCACCAGCCTCTTGGCGTAGGCCACGGCGTCGGGGGAGCGCGTGGCGAGGACCGCGGCGAAGGCCTCGGCGGCCTCCACCGGGTCCTCGGCGACCTCGCTGGCCAGCCCGTACTCCACCGCGGCGTGGCCGTCGACGACCTCGCCGGTCATCGTCAGTTTCTTCAGCACGTCCGCCCGCAGCTGCTGGGGCAGGGTCCGCATCCCGGACATGTCCGGGACCAGCCCCCATTTCGATTCCAGGATGCTCCACTGGGCGTCGGCGGTGGTGAACCGCCAGTCCGCGGCCAGCGCCAGCTGCAGTCCACCGCCGAAGCAGTGACCGTGCACCGCGGCGATCACCGGCACCGGCAGCCGCCGGAACCCCCAGCACGCCTCCTGGAACTGGTTCGTCCCACGCCACGGACGGGGCAGGAACGACGCCACCATCGACGACGGCTTCCGCATCGCCGAAGCGAAGTCCAACCCGGCGCTGAAGGAACGTCCCTCCCCGGAGAGGACCACGGCACGCACCGTCCGGTCCGCCCGGATGCGGCGCGTGACGGCCACCAGCTCGTCGAGGATCTCCAGGGTCAGCGAGTTCAGCTTGTCCGGACGGTTGAGCCGGACGTGGGCGATCCGGACGGGCCCGTCGGTGATGGTCAGGGTGGGAAGGTCACTCATACCGGTCAACGCTAGAGGACCGGGTGGGGTGGCCGTGGGGGAACGACCGACGACCCCCGTGCCGGGGGCGCGGCTAGCCGTCGGCGGGCAGGTCAGTGCGCAGGTCGGCAGGCAGGTCGGAGGGTGACGGCGGCTGGGCACCCTCCCGGGACACGGCGACCGCGGCGCTGGCCAGGGCGGTCTCCAGGGCCCGGCGCACCTGGCCGTCGCCCACCGGGGCCCCGGTGACGAGCGACCGGTCCACACCGTCACGGACCAGGGCGAACAACAGCCCGGACATGAAGGCGTCCCCAGCGCCGATGGTGTCGACCACCTCCGCCGGACGGGCAGCCAGGTCGTAGGTCCGCCCGTCCACCACCGCGGTGCACCCCTGCCCGCCACGCGTCACCACGGTGACCCGCGGGCCGGAGGCGGCGACGGACGTCAGCACGTCCTCCACCGTCCCGTCCGTCCCGTCGCCGGCGAGCCACCGGGCGTCCTCGTCACTGAACTTCACCACGTGGCAGGCGGCAGCGAGGTCCCGGACCTTCGCGCGTGTGGCGGCGGGGTCCCCCATGACGTCCGGACGGATATTCGGGTCATAGCTGCGGAGCACGCCGGACCCCGCCGCGGCCACGGCCCGCCGGGTGACCGCCCCGCCGGGTTCGAGGACGGCGCCGATCGACCCGGTGTGGACCAGGGAGACCCCGGTGAGGTCGGGCGAGGGGAGGGACCAGCCGAGGGTGAAGTCGTACTGCGCCACCCCGGCGTCGTCGAGGGTGACCGCGGCGACTGAGGTGCGGCCGTCGTCCACGGCACCGTCCGGGAGGGTGACGCCCTCACTGTCCAGCAGCGAGGTGATCTGCCGGCCGTACCCGTCGTCGCCGACGCGGGTATGCAGCGTGACCGGCAGACCGAGGCGGGCGAGCCCCACCGCGACGTTGAGCGGTGACCCTCCGACGAAGGCCGTGCCGTCGGCGACCACGTCGACAAGTGCTTCGCCGATGACGGCGATCTGTGCAGGCATCCGGACACACTCCTGGTAGGCGGTTGGTAGACGGTGGGGACGCGGGGCCACTGACCGACCGCGCACGCTCACCGGTCGAGTGTAGTGACCGACGGGGGCGGCCCCCGGACGGCCCCGGACTGCAGGGGACCGAGCCCGTCGGCACCGTGTCCGGGTCGGCTGGCAGACTGTACCCATGTCCGAACAGCAGCACACACCGCACGGCGGCGCCTACACCCACGGCTTCGCCCGGGTCGCCGCGGCCACCGTCCCGGTCGCCGTCGCCGACCCGGCGACGAACGCCCGCGCCGTCCTCGACACCGCCCGCGGCCTGCACGACGACCACGTCGCCGTCGCCGTGTTCCCCGAGCTCTGCCTCACCGGCTACGCCATCGACGACCTCGTGCTGCAGGACGTCCTGCTCGACGCGGTCACCGACGCGCTGGCCACGCTCGTCGCCGCCTCGGAGACGCTCTTCCCCGTGCTCGTCGTCGGCGCCCCGCTGGCACACGGCAACCGGCTGTACAACTGTGCCGTGGTCATCCACCGGGGCCGGATCCTCGGCGTCACCCCGAAGTCCCACCTGCCGACGTACCGAGAGTTCCACGAACGCCGCTGGTACGCGCCGGGCGACGAGGTCCGTGGCGCCGACTCGACGGTCCGCGTCGGGGACACGGAGGTGCCCTTCGGCACCGACCTGCTCTTCGAGGCGCAGGACGTCCCGGACCTCACCGTCCACGCGGAGATCTGCGAGGACATGTGGGTCCCGGTGCCCCCGTCCTCCCTCGCCGCCCTGCAGGGGGCGACGGTCCTGGCGAACCTGTCCGGCAGCCCGATCACCGTCCAGCGTGCCGACGACCGCCACCTGCTGGCCAGGTCGGCGTCCTACCGGAATACCGCGGCCTACGTCTACGCCGCCGCCGGCCAGGGCGAGTCCACCAACGACGTCTCCTGGGACGGGCAGACGATGGTGTACGAGCACGGTGTGCTGCTCCGGGAGAGCGAACGCTTCCCGGACGGCCCGCGCGTCAGCATCGCCGACGTGGACGTCCGCGGACTCCGCGCGGCGCGCCGGCGGCAGGGCACGTTCGACGACAACCGCCGGAGCGTGCAGGCAGGTCCGGACGCGCGGTTCCGGCGCATCGGGTTCACGCTGGCCCCGCCGCAGGGGGACGTGGGCCTGCGCCGCGACGTCGCACGGTTCCCGTTCGTCCCCGGCGACCCCGCCCGCCTGGCGCAGGACTGCTACGAGACCTTCAACATCCAGGTCTCGGGCCTGGTCCAGCGGCTGCAGGCCATCGGGAACCCGCGCCCGGTGATCGGGGTGTCCGGCGGCCTGGACTCCACCCACGCACTGCTGGTGGTGGCGCGGGCGATGGACCGCACCGGTCGGCCACGCTCCGACATCCTGGCCTACACGATGCCCGGCTTCGCCACCTCCGACCACACGAAGTCGAACGCCGTGGCGCTGGCGGAGGCACTGGGCGCGACGATCGAGACCCTCGACATCCGTCCCGCCGCCACCGAGATGCTCGCCCGGATGGGGCACCCGGCCGGCGACGGCGAGCCGGTGTACGACGTGACCTTCGAGAACGTGCAGGCGGGCCTGCGCACCGACTACCTCTTCCGCCTGGCCAACCACCTCGGCGGCATCGTGGTGGGCACCGGGGACCTCTCCGAGTTCGCCCTCGGTTGGTGCACCTACGGGGTCGGCGACCAGATGAGCCACTACGCGGTGAACTCCGGTGTGCCCAAGACCCTGATCCAGCACCTCATCCGGTGGGTCATCGCCGACGGCACCGTGGTCGGGGAGGACGCCGCGGAGGTCCTGCGCTCGGTGCTGGACACCGAGATCAGCCCGGAGCTGGTCCCCGCCGGCCCCGACGGGCAGGTGCAGTCCACCGAGGACACCATCGGACCGTACGCGCTGCACGACTTCACGTTGTGGCACGTGCTGCGCGGCACCCGGCCCACCACGGTCGCCTTCCTCGCCTGGCACGCCTGGAAAGACGCAGAGGCCGGTCAGTGGCCCGCCGGGTTCCCGGACGAGGACCGCTACTGCTACGACCTCGACACGATCGTGCGGTGGGAACGCACCTTCCTGCGTCGCTTCTTCGGCTTCGCCCAGTTCAAACGCACGGCCGTGCCCAACGGGCCGAAGGTGTCCCCGGCGGGCTCACTGTCGCCGCGGGGTGACTGGCGGGCCCCGTCGGACGGCAACGCCCGCGCGTGGCTCGCCGAGCTCGACCGCGCCTACCCGCCGGCCTGAACAGGCTGACCCGGCCGACCTGGCTGACGGAGGAGCCGCCGGCCGGCGTCGAGCAGGTCGGCGAACTCCTTGTCCGGCATGAGTGAACCACCGGTCAGCCAGGCGACATGGGTCCCCGGGGCGTCGGCGTCCCCGAGGCGCCCGGTGGCGACCAGGCCGGCACAGGCCGACGGTTCCAGGGCCAGTCCCCCGGTGTCGTGCGCCACGGCGAGCGCCCGCAGGAGGTCGTCGTCGGTGACGGTGGCGTAGCTGGCGACCAGCTCGCCGACGGTCCTCCCGACGAACCCGGACGGGCGTCCCACCGCGAGCCCGTCGGCGACGGTGGGTTCCCCGCGCCCGATATCCGCCACCCCGACCTCGTCATCCAGACCGGTGAGCCGGCCCAGCAGGAACGCCGGCATCGCCACCGGTTCGACGAAGACGCATCGGACGTCGTCGCCGAAGATTCTGGACAGCCCGTACGTGATGCCGCCCGGCGCCCCGCCGATCCCGCAGGGCAGGTACACCGTCAACGGGTGCCCCGCGTCGACCCGGACCGACGCCGCGGCCAACTGGCCGGCGAGTCTGCGGCCGGCGACGGCGTAACCGGCGAAGAGGCTGCGGGAGTTCTCGTCGTCGATGAAGTGGGCGTGCGGGTCCTGCCCGGCGGCGAGGCGTCCGGCGTGGACCGCGGCGGTGAAGTCCGTGTCGTGCTCGACGACCTCCACCCCGGAGGCCCGCAGCCGGTCTTTCTTCCACTGCTTGGCGTCGTGGGACATGTGTACCACCACGGAGAACCCCAGCACAGCGCCCATCAGGCCGATCGACATCCCCAGGTTGCCGGTCGAACCGACGACGATGCGGCGCGTCGCCATCCGTTCCCGCACGGATTCCTCGAGGAACACCGTGGGGCCGGCCGACAGGTCGATGCCCAACTCCGCGGTGACGGTGAGCGCCGTCTCGAAGACCTCGTGGATCCCGCCCCGGGACTTCACCGAGCCGCTGACCGCGAGGGCGTCGTCCCGCTTCACCCACAGGTTACGGGGGAGTGGGCGGTTGAACTCGCGGGAGAGTGCGTCGCCGAGCGCCCCGACCTTCGTCAACGGGGACTCGATGATCCCGCCGAGGTCCCGGGTGTCGGGGAAGAGTTCCTCGACCAGTGGGGCGAACCAGCGGAAGCGGGCGTCCGCGGCGTCGACGAGGGCGTCGAGGGTGCTGTGGGTGCTGTGGGTGTTGTGGGGGTCGGACCCTGGGACGGGGTCTGTGGCTGTGGTGCGGTTCGGGGCCCACACCGTGGGACGGCCGGCCGTGAGGTCGTCGAACACCGCCCGGTCGTGGTCGGAGGGGAGTGAATCCCGGAGAGTCTGCATGGCGTCCCAGTGTAGAGCGGGGGTTGTGGCAGAGCGTCCTGCAGCGTGGCAGAGGCAACGGGCGATTCAGGGGTCGAAATCGACCTGTGGGTCTGCCAGTCTGCCGGGGGCTCTGCCACCTCGTCCGGGGAGGGCCGGGGAATCCGGGAGAAAACGACAGAACCCCCGGTCCGAAGACCGAGGGTTCTGCTGTGGCGGAGGATAGGGGATTTGAACCCCTGTGGGATGTAACTCCCTCACGCGTTCCAGGCGTGTGACATAGGCCGCTAGTCGAATCCTCCGCCGAGAAATATACACATGTCGGTGTCGGATACGCAAAATCGCGGTGAAAGCGCTGGTGAGACCATGTATTCGGGCAGATTCGCGTGTGTGGCGGTGCGCGTGTCGGCTCCGTGTTGGCTCCCGGGCCCTGCCGTTGCTACTATGAGGGCCGGACGCCGCGCGGCGTGTATCTTGTGAACTCCCCCAGGGCAGGAATGCAGCAAGGGTCAACGAGCTCTAGCGGGTGCGCGGTGTCCTTCAATTTTTTTCTGCCGCGGCCCCTGGTGAGGGGCGGGGTCGCGGAGTAGGTTCGGGGGTGGACCTGTTCTCCGCTGAAAGGCGCATCATGCTCATCGACGACCGTCATCCCGCACACTGCCGTGCGTTGACGTCGTCGTAGCCGGTTCGTCGGCTCCGTTGTCAGCGCAACCACTGACAACCCCCGGAGCCCACGATGTCTACCACCCAGTCCCCGTCCGTCGTCCTGTCAGACGTGTCCTTCTCCTGGCCGGACGGCACCACCGTCCTGGACCACGTCACCGCCGCCTTCGGCCCGGGGCGGACCGGCCTCCTCGGCGCCAACGGCACGGGGAAGTCCACGCTGCTGACGCTCATCGCCGGTGAACGCCACCCGATGTCAGGCACGGTGGTCACCCGCGGTGACATCGGCTACCTGCCCCAGAACCTGACACTGTCCACCGGCTCGACGGTGGCGGACCTCCTCGGCGTCACGGACACACTCGAGGCGTTGCGCGCCATCGAGGCCGGCTCCGTCGAGGAGCGCCACGTCGACACCCTCGGCGGACGGTGGGGCGTCGAGGAGGAGGCCCGGCGTGCCCTCGACGGCGTCGGCCTCACCGGCGTCGGGGTCGACCGGACCGTGGGCACGCTCTCCGGTGGCGAGACGGTGCTCGCCGCCGTCGCCGGCCTCGAGCTGCACAACGGCTGGGACGAGGACGGCGGGGGCGTCGTCCTGCTGGATGAACCCACCAACAACCTCGACCGGCGTGCACGCCACAGCCTCTACGGGGCCGTCGAGGCCTGGCGCGGTGCGCTGATCGTGGTCAGCCACGACGTCACCCTGCTCGACCTCATGGACGACACCGCGGAGTTGCGGGACGGGACCCTGACCCTCTTCGGCGGTGGCTACAGCGACTACCGGCGCCAGGTGGGGCAGGAGCAGGCCGCCGCCGCGCAGGCGTTGCGCACCGCCGAGCAGAAACTCAGGACGGAGAAGCGGCAACGCGCCCAGGCGCAGACGACACTGGCGCGTCGGCAGCGCTACGCCCGCACCGACTTCGTCAACCGGCGGAAACCCAAGATGATCATGAACCAGCGGAAGTCCGAGGCGCAGGTCTCCGCGGGGAAGCTGCGCGGTGACCTGGACGAGAAGGTCGTGCTCGCGCAGCGGGAGAAGGAGCGGCGGGAGGAACGGGTCCGTCGCGACCCGGCCATCCGGATCTCCTTGCCGGCCCCCGGCGTCCCGGCAGGTCGGCGGTTGCTCGAGTTCTCCGCGTGCCCCGACCCCGACGGGGGCCCGGTGGTGGTGCAGGGGCCCGAACGTGTTGCGTTGACCGGCCCCAACGGTATCGGCAAGACGCGGCTGCTGGAGATGCTCGTCCGGCAGCAGCACCGGGGCGGACCGTCCGGTGAGGTGCGTGGTGAGGCGCGTGGCTGTGTGCGTGTAGAGGCGTTCACCGACCGGATCGGCTACCTGCCGCAACGCCTGGACCACCTGGACGACGACGCCGACGTGATCGACACGGTGCGGGCGTCGGCGCCGGGCACCACGGTGGAGCAGGTGCGCGCGAATCTCGCCCGGTTCCTCTTCGACGGGGACGCCGTCCACCGCAGGGTGGGGGACCTCTCCGGCGGGGAGCGGTTCCGGGTCGCCCTGGCACGGATCCTGCTGGCACAACCGGCGCACCAGGTGCTGGTGCTCGACGAGCCGACCAACAACCTGGACCTCGACAGCGTCGACGCCCTGGTCTCCGCGTTGGAGGACTACCGCGGCGCGGTGGTCGTGGTCAGTCACGACGACGTCTTCCTCGACCGGCTCGGCGTCGACACCTGGATCGCTCTCGACCGCGACGGTCTGCGGCGCGGGCGTCCGTGACGTCGTCGGCGGCTGCCCGTGGTGCACCCTGTCGGTTCCGGGCACCGCCCACTACACTCGGACGGGACATACCCGTTGAAGTCGAGGAGGTCCCGCGGGACTATGAAGCTCACCCACGCTAACACTGACGTGCTGAACACCCTGACGTCCCTGAGGGGCGAGGCGGACAAGGCCTACCAGGAACTCAAGGACCGGAACCTGTCGCTCGACCTCACGCGTGGCAAGCCTTCCGTCGAGCAGCTGGACCTCGCCAGTGACCTGCTCAGTCTCCCCGGGGTGAACTACACGACCTCCGACGGGGTGGACACCCGCAACTACGGTGGCGGCGACGGGATCATGGACATCCGGGCCCTGTGGGCGGAGGCGCTCGGGGTCGACCCGGCGTTGCTGATCGCCGGCGACGCCTCCAGCCTGAACATCATGTTCGACCTGGTGTCCTGGTCGCACACCTTCGGCAACAACGACTCGGAACGTCCCTGGTCGGCCGAGGAGAAGGTCCGGTGGATCTGCCCCGTCCCGGGCTACGACCGCCACCACACCATCACCGAGACCTTCGGCTACGAGATGGTGACCGTGCCGATGACCGAGCAGGGGCCGGACCTGGATGCGGTGCGTGAGCTGGTCAAGGACCCCTCCGTGAAGGGCATGTGGACGGTCCCGGTGTTCTCGAACCCGACCGGCTGGACGGTCTCCCGCGAGGTGGCCGAGGGGCTGGCCGCGATGGAGACCGCCGCGCCGGACTTCCGTGTGGTGTGGGACAACGCCTACGCCGTGCACACGCTCACCGACGAGTTCCCGGAGAACATCGACATCGTCGCGGTGGCCGCCGAGCAGGGCAACCCGAACCGTTTCTGGGCGATGTCCTCCACCTCGAAGATCACCTTCGCCGGTGCCGGTGTGGCCTTCCTCAACTCCTCGGAGGAGAACCTCGACTGGTACCGGGGCATCGCCTCGGCCCGCGGGATCGGCCCGAACAAGGTCAACCAGCTCGCCCACGCCCGCTACTTCGGCAGCGCCGAGGGTGTCCGGGCGGTCATGCGCAAGCACGCCGGCATCCTGGCCCCGAAGTTCACCGCGGTCACGGGGATCCTCGAGCGTCGGCTCGGTGGGCTGGGGATCGCCGACTGGACGACCCCGTCCGGCGGCTACTTCATCTCGGTCGACGTCGTGGACGGCACGGCGGCGCGCGTCGTCGAGTTGGCGAAGAGCGCCGGGATCGCGCTGACCGGGGCGGGCGCGCCGTTCCCGTACAAGGACGACCCGGACAACCGCGTCCTGCGGCTCGCCCCCTCCATGCCGCCGATCGAGGAGGTCGAGGTCGCGATGGACGGTGTCGCCACGTGCATCCTGCTCGCCACCATCGAGGCGGCGGAGGCTGCCGGAGAGTAGCCGGTGAATCTCGAGGAGACGACGTACTGGCTGGCGGACCTGCTCCCCGGCGAGTTCACCACCACCCGACGGCGGGTCAGCCAGAGCTTCCCGGAGTTCACCGTCGCCGAGCTCCAGCTCGGGGACGGTGGGGACGAGGCGGACGCGGAGACCGTGGCGGCCACCCTGGACGCCGCACGTATCGAACCGCAGCTGGCCACGGAGGACGGCTCGGACCTGAGGGTGGAGTACATCACCGTGACCACCGGGCACGGGCGTACCGCGCCCGACCTGGTCATGGCGGCGGCGACGATGATCGCCACCGACCCCGTCCAGCGCTCCCCCCAGCCCGGGCTGCTCCTGCCTGACCTGGGCTGGCATGTCGACGAGTCGATCACGGCCCGCCACGGGCTGCTGGTGCCCCCGTTCCTCTGGGAGGACGGGGTGCCGAACGTGCACGAGGTGAACTTCGGTGGCCGGCACGGTGGCGGAACCCACCACGAGTACACGCACCCGGGCCGGATGACCGTCTACGCCCAGCTGGTGATGCTCACCGACGACGAGTACCGGGTGGCCGTCGACGGTGGCGCGACCGCGGCGCAGCAGATGCTGGCCACCACCCAGGCGAATCTGAACGATGTCTGGCGCTAGCTCCGCCGGCGGGGCGGTGGCTGTCCGGCCGGCCTTGTAGGCTGGGTCCGTGGCTCTTTACAGGAAGTACCGGCCGGCGACGTTCGCCGAGGTCGTGGGGCAGGAACATGTGACCGAGCCGTTGTCGACGGCACTGGACAGCGGGCGGATCAACCACGCCTACCTGTTCTCGGGTCCACGCGGCTGCGGCAAGACCTCGTCGGCGCGCATCCTCGCCCGCTCCCTGAACTGCGAGCAGGGGCCGACGTCGTCCCCCTGCGGGGAGTGCGCCTCCTGTCTCGCCCTGGCCCCCGGTGGGCCGGGGACGCTGGACGTCACGGAGCTGGATGCCGCGACCCACAACGGTGTGGAGGACATGCGGGAGCTGCGCGACCGTGCCTTCTACGCGCCAGCGGATTCCCGCTACCGGGTCTTCATCATCGACGAGGCGCACATGATCTCCTCGGCGGGGTTCAACGCCCTGCTGAAGATCGTGGAGGAGCCGCCGGAGCACCTCATCTTCATCTTCGCCACCACCGAGCCGGAGAAGCTGCTGCAGACGATCCGGTCGAGGACACACAACTACCCCTTCCGCCTGCTGACGCCACCGGCGATGCGGGGCCTGCTGGGCCGGGTGTGCGAGGACGAGGGCGCCGTCGTCGAGGACGCGGTGTATCCGCTGGTCATCCGTGCCGGTGGCGGGTCGCCGCGTGACTCGTTGAGCATCATGGACCAGCTTCTCGCCGGCGCCGGTGAGGAGGGTGTCACTTACAGCCGGGCGGTGGCTCTGCTGGGGTTCACCGACACCTCGCTGATCGACCGCGCCGTCGACGCCCTGGCGAACCAGGACCAGGCGGGCCTGTTCGGCTGTGTCAGCGACGTCATCGACGCCGGCCACGATCCCCGACGGTTCGCGATGGACCTGCTCGACCGTTTCCGTGACCTCCTGGTGGTCCAGGCGGTGCCGGACGCGTTCGACACCGGGCTGGTCGACGCACCGGTGGACCAACGCGACGTCCTCACCGCGCAGGCACACGCGGTGGGTCAGGCGACGTTGACCAGGTGCGCGTCCCTGGTGAACGAGGGCCTGGCACAGATGCGTGGGGCGACCGCGCCGCGGCTGCTGCTGGAGATCCTGTGCGCCCGGATGTCGCTGCCCGCGGCGGGGATGACGGTCGAGGCACTGGCACAGCGTGTCGAGGCGCTCGAGGCCGGCGGGGGAGCCGCGGCGGCGCCGTCCGGGGGCGGACGTCCCTATGTGCGTAAGTCGAAGCGGGAGGCGGAGGCCGCCCGTGCCGCGGCCGAGGCTCCGGCCACCCCGGGGCAGGAGAGCCCTGCGGTGCCGGAGGCCCCGGCGACCCCGGCGGCTCCTGCGGCGTCCGCCCAACCGGCGCGTCCGGCCCAGCCGGCCCAGCAGGCGGAGAGCCCGGAGGACACCCGTCGTGCGGAGGCGGAACGTGCCCGGGAGATCATGCGTCGGCGGCGGAAGCCCGTCGTCGAGGAGACCACGGGTCCGCCGGCGGACACGCCCGCGGATGCCCCCGCCGACCCGCGCCCGGCAGATGTGCCCACCCCGGAGCCGGAGCCGGCACGGGAGCCAGTGTCGGACCCCGCCCCGGCGCCGGAGGTGGAGCAGCCGGAACCTGCCGCCGCACCGGCGGAGCATCCGGTCGGACGGTGGCCCGAGATCCTCGAGGCGGTGAAGGAGGCGAACCTCGCCGCCTGGATCGCCGCGCGTGACGCCACCGCCCAGGAAGGCCCGGTCGGCGAGGACGGTGTGGCCACGATCTCCCTGACCCACCACACCGGGGCGCTGGCGAACTACATCAACGCGCCGGACCACGCCGCGGTGTACGCCGACGCGGTGGAGAAGGTCGTCGGTACCCGGGCGCGGGTCAGCGCCGGTGTGGGTGGCAGGTACCCCACGGAGCCGCCGGGAAAAGCTGAGGCTGCGGCGGAACCGCAGTCGGAGCCCGCTCCACAGGAGACGTCCGCCGCCGCTGAGCCGGTGACACCGGACCCGGTGGAGCCCTCGACGCCGGACCCGGTGGAACTGGCGTTGCAGCGGGCACGGCAGGTCGAGTCCTCGGCGCCTGAGCCGGCACCTGCGCCGGAGCCACGCCAGCAGCCGGTGCAGCAGACCCCGGCACCACAGGCCCAGCAGCCGGTGCAGCAGCCGACCCAGCAGCCGGCACCCCAGCCGACCCAACAGACCCAGCCGCCGGCCCAGAAACGGGAGCAGGAGGAACAGCTGTCCGGCTGGCGGGCGCGCCGGGCCAGGATCGACGCCAGGCGCGGGTCCGGCCAGGCCGAGACGTCCCCGCACTCCGGAGGGTTCAACGGTGTCCCGCTGCCGGAGGAGCCCGCCGAGCCCTGGGACGACGGTCCCGGAGGCTTCCCGCCGGACCCTGAGGGGCCGCAGGGCGTCGACCGTGCGGAGGCGGAGGAGGCCATGGCGCAGCTCGCCGACCCGTCGTCGGCGAACATCGACCGGCGCAGTGCCCTCGAGATCGCCGGTGAGCTCCTGGAGAAGAACCTCGGCGCTGAGCGCACCCGGTAGATGCGCGAGGCGGCGCCCCGGTAAACTTCCCGGGGTACCGACATTGCGGCGACGGCACAGACCACTGCAATGGCCATTGCACGACCACTGACCTGTACCGACAGCGGAGGGAAACACCGTGAACCAGCCCGACATGAACCAGATCATGGCCCAGGCACAGCAGATGCAGCAGCAGCTCCAGGCGGCCCAGGCCGAGATCATGGCCTCCACCGTGGAAGGCACCGCCGGCAACGGACTGGTCAAGGTCGCCCTGCGCGGCTCCGGCGAGGTCGAGAGCCTGTCCATCGACCCGTCCGTCGTCGACCCGGAGGACGTCGAGACCCTCCAGGACCTCATCATCGGCGCCTACCAGGATGCCGGCGAGAACCTCAAGAGCCTCTCGAACGAGAAGATGGGCCCCCTGTCGCAGGGCCTCGACGGCCTCGGTTTCTAGGTCGCGACCACCGTGTTCGAAGGTCCCCTCCAGGACGCCATCGACGAGTTCTCCCGCCTCCCGGGCGTGGGGCCCAAGAGCGCTCAACGCATCGCCTTCCACCTCCTCCAGGCAGAGCCGGAGGACCTGGAACGGCTGACCGGCGCCTTGTCGCGCCTGCAGAAGGGCGTGCGCTACTGCCGGATCTGCCACAACGTGTCCTCGGAGGAGGTCTGCCGTATCTGTGCGGACTCCACGCGGGACCCCTCGCTGGTCTGTGTGGTCGAGGAGTCGAAGGACATCCAGGTCATCGAGCGCACCGGTGAATACGACGGCCGGTACCACGTCCTCGGCGGCGCCCTCGACCCGCTGAACGGGATCGGGCCGAAGGAACTCAACGTCACTGCGCTGGTACAGCGTATCGGCGGACGGGTCGACGACGTGGTCGCCGCCGACGGCACCGTCGCCGAGCCGCCGGAGATCACCGAGGTCATCATCGCCACCGACCCCAACACTGAAGGGGAGGCGACCGCCGCCTACCTGGGGCGCCTGCTCAAGGAGTTCCCGGGCCTGACCGTGTCCCGACTGGCCTCCGGGATCCCGATGGGCGGGGACCTCGAGTTCGTCGACGAGCTGACCCTGTCCCGCGCCTTCGAGGGACGTACCGCGATCCGCTGACACGGAGGTGTCACCGGCGTAGCGTACAAGCCGTGACCACTACTGAGCATCGCAGGGCAACCACACAGGCGACTACCCGGGCCGCCGTCTGGGCCACCGTCTTCGGCGGCGCCGGCGTCCTCCACTTCGCGCAGCGACGCGCCTTCGACTCCCTCGTCCCGGAGGGGCTGCCCGGTGAGCGGCGGTACTGGACGTGGGGGAGCGGTGTCGTCGAGCTGGGCCTGGCCGCCGCGATCGCCAACCCGTCCACCCGGGCGTCCGCGGCGACGCCGGCGACACTGTTCCTGCTTGCCGTGTGGCCCGGCAACATCAAGATGGCGCTCGACTGGCAGCGGTCGGGGTCGAAGAACACCCTGATGACGATCGGCGGGTGGGCACGGGTGGCGGGGCAGGTGCCGATGATGCTCTCGACGCGGAAACTCGGTCACTGACATCACCGGCGTCACCGGCATCACCGCTGGTGACAATGTTTCGTTTGGGGTATGACACTCCTGTAATCACTATGTCCGTAATAGTGTCCGCATAGAGTGACGCAGAGCACATGCGGTGCCCGCGGGAGGGCGGGGGAGCGGCAACGGGGGTGGATCTCAGGGGTTGGAGAGTCGACGGGGAGAAATGGTTGTTGACCTAAGGAAATGATGCCCGCGAGGGGTCTGCCCGAACCCGAGCCGGGGGTGGGGCAGATATATGTGCAGAACTGATTGAGTCGGAGCTGTACGGGGCGCTTCCTAGAGTTCATCCCTATTCACGCGATCGGTGGCCGCACTGTGGCATGCGTGGCATGCCCGGCATGCCCACGTCCGGTCACGTTCGCGAGGAGCCTCCATGACCCGACTCTCCGAAAGGAGCCCGATGCCGTCCACCATCCTCGTGGCCAATCGTGGCGAGATCGCCGCACGTGTCATCCGTACCGCCCGTGACCTGGGCCTGCGGTCCGTCGCCGTGTACTCCGACCAGGACATCGACTCGCCGGCCGTCGAGCTGGCCGATGACGCGTACTCCCTGGAGGGCACCACGCTCCAGGAGACCTACCTCGACATCGCCAAGATCATCGACGTCGCACACCGGTCCGGGGCCGACGCCGTCCACCCCGGTTACGGCTTCCTCTCCGAGGTCCCCGACGCGGCACAGGCCGTCGTCGACGCCGGTCTGACCTGGCTAGGACCCGCCGCCGACACCATCCGGCAGCTCGGCGACAAGATCAGCGCGCGACGCACCGCCATCGCCGCCGGCGTCTCACCGGTGCCCGGCACCACCGACCCGGTGCAGTCCATGCAGGAGGTCGACGACTTCGTCGCCGCCCACGGCTACCCGATCGTGCTCAAGCGGTCCGACGGAGGCGGTGGCCGCGGGATCGAGGTCATCCGTACCGCCGAGGACCTGAAGACCTTCGCCGCCGGCCACGCCATGGCCGGAGGCGACCTGGACAAGTTCTTCATGGAGCGCTTCATCCTCTCCGGGCGCCACATCGAGACCCAGTGCATGCGTGACTCCCACGGCAACTTCGCCGTGGTCACCACCCGCGACTGCTCCGTGCAGCGCCGTCACCAGAAGGTCATCGAGGAAGCTCCGGCCCCGTTCCTGTCCGACGAGGCCGTCGAGACGCTGACCACCTGGTCGAACGCGCTGTTCGACCACACCGACTACGTGGGTCTGGGCACCTGTGAGTTCATGCTCACCGAGGAGGGCGAACTGTTCTTCCTCGAGGTCAACCCCCGCCTCCAGGTGGAGCACACCGTCTCCGAGGAGGTCACCGGACTGGATCTGGTGGAGACACAGTTCACCATCGCCGACGGCGGCACCATCCCCGAGGTCCCCGAGGTCCGCGGCCACTCCATCGAGCTGCGCATCACCTCCGAGGACCCGGCCAAGGACCTCGCCCCGACCGCCGGCAAGATCAAGGAACTCGAGTGGCCGGCCGGCCACGGGGTGCGCATCGAGACCGGTGTCCGCCTCGGCGACAAGGTCTCCCCGGAGTTCGACTCGATGATCGCCAAGCTCATCGTCACCGGTCCGGACCGTCCCCGCGCCATCGCCCGGGCCCGCCGGGCACTGGGTGAGCTGTCCATCAAGGGCATCGCCACCTCGACCCCGGTCCTGGACCTGATCATGGCGCACCCGGACTTCGACGGCACCAACGGCCACCGCGACCTGCGGGTCCGCACCCGCTGGCTGGAGACCAGCTTCCTGCCCGACGTGGACCTGGAGAAGCTCGGCCAGGACTCCGCCGCCGAGGAGGAGGGTGGCATCGCCGCAGCACTGCGTACCTTCACCGCCCAGATCGACGGACGCCGCCACAAGATCACCCTCCCGGAGAGCCTCGCGAGCCTCGGGTCGATGATGCAGAGCGGCTTCGGCAGCCTCGGGGAGAAGGGCCAGGAACTCGGTTCACGGTCCCGCCGGAGTCAGCCCCGCCGTGGTTCCCGCCGCCGCAACGGTGACGGTGCCCCCGCCGCCGGTGCCGCCGCCACCGGGGAGTCGCTCACCGCCGACGGTGCGCTGCAGTCCCCGATGCAGGCCATCGTGGTGCGTATGGGTGCCGAGCCGGGCGCGACCGTCAACGAGGGCGACGTCGTCATCGTCCTGGAGGCGATGAAGATGGAGAAGTACATCCACGCCCCGGCCAGCGGCACCATCGCCTCGATCGACGTGGCCGTCGGCCAGAACGTCAACGCCGGCGACACGCTGCTGCACATCGACACCGCCGACACCGCCGACACCGCCGAGAACACCGAGGAGGCTCCGGAATGACCGCTCCCGAGAAGACGACCAAGGTCGAGAAGATCGCCGCGAAGGCGTCCGTCGACTACGACGCCCTCGCCGCCACCGCCGACGAGAAGGCCCGGAAGTTCCAGCACGCCAAGGGCAAGCTGACTGCCCGTGAGCGTATCGAGATGCTCTGCGACGAGGGTTCCTTCGTGGAGTTCGGTCGCTTCTTCGGCGGCGACCCCTCCGAGGGCTTCCTCGGTTCCGCGGTCGCCACCGGTTTCGGCACCATCGACGGCCGGACCGTGGCCGTCTACGCCCAGGACTTCTCCATCCGCGGAGGCACCCTGGGCAAGGTCGAGGGCCAGAAGATCACCGACCTGATCGACCGCGCCATCGCCGAGCGGGTCCCCTGCTTCGGGCTGCTGGACTCCGGTGGAGCCCGGATCCAGGAGGGCGTCGCCGCCCTGTCGTGGTACGGCCGTATCTTCCGCAAGTCCTGCGAGGCCTCCGGCTTCATCCCGCAGATCTCGCTGATCCTCGGCCCGTGCGCCGGCGGCGCGGTGTACTCCCCGGCGCTGACCGACTTCGTGATCATGCCGCGGGAGAACTCGCACATGTTCGTCACCGGCCCGGACGTGGTCAAGGCCGTCACCGGCGAGCAGATCAGCCTGGACGACCTGGGTGGCGCCGAGATGCACAACAGCGTCTCCGGTGTCGCCCACTACCTCGCCGAGGACGAGGAGGACGCGATCGACTACGCCCGCGCCCTGCTCAACTACCTCCCGCAGAACTGCAACGAGGACACCCCGTCCTACGAGTACGTGCCCACCGAGGAGGACCAGCAGGCCGCACGCGCCGTCGGCGACATCGTCCCGGCGGACAACCGCATGCCCTACGACGTCGTCGAGGTCATCGAGTCCCTGGTCGACCACGGTGAGTTCGTCGAGGTCCAGGAGCACTGGGCCCGGTCGATCGTCATCGGGTTCGCCTGCATCGAGGGCCGTCCCGTCGGCGTGGTCGCCGACCAGCCCATGCACAACGCCGGCACCCTCGACGTCGAGGCGTCGGAGAAGACCGCCCGGTTCGTGCGCTGCTGCGACGCCTTCGGCCTGCCCGTCGTCACCCTGGTCGACGTGCCCGGCTACCTGCCCGGCGCCGAGCAGGAGCGCGCCGGCATCATCCGCCGTGGCGCGAAGGTCATCTACGCCTACGGCAACTGCACCGTCCCGGTGGTCACCATGATCACCCGCAAGTCCTACGGCGGTGCGTACATCGTGATGGGCTCCAAGGGCATCGGCGCGGACTTCGCCTTCGCCTGGCCGGACGCCGAGATCGCCGTGATGGGCGCCGAGGGCGCGGTGCAGATCCTGCGCCGCCGTGACATCGCCGCCGTCCCCGACGAGGAGAAGGCCGAGTACACCAAACAACTCGCCGACGAGTACCAGGCGGAGAACATCAACCCGAACTTCTCCGTGGAGACCGGTGAGATCGACCGCATCGTGGCACCCGCCGACACCCGCGACACCCTCGCCTCCGCGCTGCGCTCCCTGCGGACCAAGGACCGCGACCGCCGCCACTTCAAGTTCCATTCCAACGGGCCCCTGTGATTAAGGACACCATGACTGACATCTCCTCCAGCTTCCTCGCACGTCTGAACGGCGGCAGCGAGAAGACCGCCCTGCTCTTCGGCGGCCAGGCCACCCCGTGGCGTCCCGCCTGCGCGCAGATCTCCGAGGACCCCACGCTCGCCGGCGAGATCCGTGACCTGATCTCCGCCTCGTCCGACCTGCTGGCACCCGTCGCCGCCGAGCTGACCGCCGGTACCGCCGGTGCACTCTCCCTCGAGCGCCTCGCCGGCACCGGGCCCTTCGCCGCGGACGCCGGGGCCCCGGTCTCCGCGGCCCTGTCGGTGCCCGGGATCACCGCCGTGCAGTACGCACAGCTCTCCGCCCTGAAGAACGCCGGCTACGACGCCGCGGCCGCCGTCGCCGACGGCCGTGCGACCGCGCTGGGCCACTCCCAGGGTGTACTCGGTGCGGCCCTCGTCGCCGACAACGGGCTCACCGACGCCCAGATCTTCGCGATCGCCCGCCTCATCGGCGCGGCCGCGGCCCGCACCACCCGGTCCGCCGGTTTCGCCGTCGGTGAGCGCACCCCGATGCTCTCCGTCCGTGGCCTGGAGCGTTCCCACCTCGACGCCGTCATCGCCGACGCCGGCGTGGACGTCGAGGTCGCCATCCACAACGGCCGTCGCCGTTTCATCCTCTCCGGCACCCCGGAGGACCTCGGCGTCGTCGAGCAGACCGTCCTGCTGCTCGGCGAGAAGGACGCCGCGGAGCTCGCCGCCAAGACCCGTGGTGGCGCACCGCTGTCGCCGCAGACCGAGTACCTCGAGGTCACCGTCCCGTTCCACCACAGCTCCATGGAGCCCGCCGTCCAGCAGGTCATCGCCTGGGCCGGACGCTGCGGCCTGCCGGACGCGGAGGCCTTCGCCCGCGCCGTGCTCACCGACCACATCGACTGGGTCTCCCAGGTCGCCACCGCCCGTGACGAGGGGACCGCCTGGTTCCTCGACCTCGGCCCCGGTGTCGTCGCCTCGCGGATCTCCGCCGACATCATCGAGGGCTCCGGCGCCGGCATCGTCGCCGCCGGCAGCCTCGACGACGTCGACGCCCTCGCCGCCCCGGGCCCCGACCCGCAGCGCACCGTCGACTGGTCCGCCTTCGCCCCGCGCCTGCTCGACCTGCCCACCGGCCAGGTCGTGGAGACCGCGTTCTCCCGTCTGACCGGACGGTCCCCGGTGCTGCTCGCCGGCATGACGCCGACCACCGTCGACCCCGAGATCGTCGCCGCCGCCGCGAACGCCGGCTACTGGGCGGAACTCGCCGGTGGTGGACAGGTCACCGCCGAGGTCTTCGACGCCAACCTCACCAAGCTCAAGAGCCTGCTCGAGCCCGGCCGGGCCGTGCAGTTCAACGCCATGTTCATGGACCGCTACCTGTGGAACCTCCACTTCGGCGGCCAGCGCGTGGTCTCCAAGGCCCGTGAATCCGGTGCCCCGCTGGACGGCGTGGTCATCTCCGCCGGCATCCCGGAGCCCGACGAGGCCCCCGAGGTCATCGGCGCCCTGCGTGGTTCCGGTTTCTCGCACATCGCCCTGAAGCCGGGCACCGTCAACCAGATTCGCGCCGGCCTGGGCATCGCCCGTCAGATCGAGGACACCGGCACCAGCATCATCCTCCAGGTGGAGGACGGCCACGCCGGTGGCCACCACTCCTGGGAGAACCTGGACGACCTGCTCACCGCGACCTACGCGGAGATCCGTCGCCAGAAGAACGTGGTGCTCTGTGTCGGCGGTGGCATCGGCACCCCCGAGCGTTCCGCCGACTACCTCTCCGGTGACTGGTCGGTCGCCCTGGGCCTGCCCGCCATGCCCGTCGACGGTGTCCTGGTCGGTACCGCCGCCATGACCACCAAGGAAGCCAAGACCACCGACGAGATCAAGCAGCTGCTGGTCGACACCCCCGGTGTCGCCGACGAGACCGGCGCCGCCTTCACCGCCCCCAACGGCGGCTGGATCGCCCCCGGCCACTCCGCCGGCGGTGCCACCTCGGGCCTGTCGCACCTGCGTGCCGACATCCACGAGATCGACAACTCCGCGGCGAAGTGCATGCGCCTGATCCAGGAGGTCGGTGGGTCGCTCGAGGCGGTCAACGCCCGACGCGACGAGATCATCGAGGCGATGAACAAGACGGCGAAGCCGTACTTCGGTGAGCTGGAGCAGATGACCTACGCCCAGGTCGTCCGCCGCTTCGCCGAGCTGAGCTTCCCGTGGGTCGACCCGTCCTGGCTGCAGCGCTTCCAGGAACTCCTGCAGCGAGTCGAGGCACGTCTGACCACCGCCGAGCATGGCCCGGTCGAGACTCTCTTCCCGACGCTCGAGTCCGCCGAGGACCCCGAGTCCGCGGTGGCGACCCTCGTCGCCGCCTACCCGTCGGCCGAGGTCGACACCCTGACCCCGCTCGACACCGCATGGTTCATCGCGCTGTGCCGGAAGTACCCGAAGCCCATGGGCTTCGTGCCGGCCATCGACGAGGACCTGCTGGCCTGGTGGGGCAAGGACTGCCTCTGGCAGGCCCAGGACGACCGCTACTCCGCTGACCAGGTGCGCATCATCCCCGGGCCGGTGTCGGTCTCCGGCATCACCACCGTCGACGAGCCCGTCGCCGACCTGCTCGGACGCTTCGAGGACGCCTGCCGCGCACGCATTGCCGACAGTGAGGCCACCACCGCGTGGTCCCGCACCGGCGACGCGGAGGACATCGAGGCCTACCTCAAGACCGTGCCCTACATCTCCTGGACCGGGCACCTCATGGACAACCCGGCCCACGTCATCGACGAGGACCGCTACGACCTCGTCATGGTCAACGACGGTTCCGACGGCAACCCCGTCAAGGTCACCGTCGACCTGCACCTGGACACCTTCTGGGACGACACCGCCGCCGGCAGCGGCGACTCGCAGGTCCACGCCGTGCGCAGCCTGCCCGTCCCGCTGATCCTCGACACCACCAGCATCACCGGTGGTCTGCCCGTGGTCGACGAAGAGCGGCTGCCCGACACCATGTACGGCCTGCTGGCCGGCACCGCCGGTGTCGGCAACACCGCCGTCACCGGGGACGAGATCACCGCCATGCCGGTGAAGAACGAGGGCTCCACCTCGGAGGAGACCCCGTTCGGCACGTTCAACTACACCTTCACCCTCACCGACTCCCTCGGCTCCGAGCACGCCGGTGTCACCGGCGACGGCCTGGGCGACCTGTCCGCGGTCGGCGGCGGCGCCACCCGAGCCTCCATCGTCCCCGACGCCCTGCTGGGAACCTGCTGGCCGGCGATCTACTCCGCCCTGGGCTCGGCCATGGTCAACGACTACCCGGTCATCGAGGGCCTGCTCAACGCCGTGCACCTCGACCACTCCGTGGCACTCGAGGTCCCGGCCGAGGAGCTCGCCGAGCGCGCGCCCTTCACGATCACCGTGACCAGCTGGGCCGCCGGCATCGAGGAGTCCTCCTCCGGCCGCGTCGTCACCGTGCACCACCACATGCACGACGAGGACGGGACCCTGCTGGGCCGTCAGACCGAACGCTTCGCCATCCGTGGCCGTGCCTTCGGCACCACCCCGCCGGCGGACCCGGCCCTGGCTGGCGGCCTCGTCGACGAGGGCCGCGGGATCACCGACACCCCGCGTTCCACGCTGCTGCGCACCCGGGTCAACGCACCGGACGAGATGACCCCGTTCGCCTGGGTCTCCGGTGACTTCAACCCGATCCACACCAGCCACGTCGCCGCCCGCGTCGCCGGTCTGCAGGCACCGCTGGTGCACGGCATGTGGCTGTCGGCCACCGCCCAGCATGCCGCCTCCGCGGCCGGCTCCGGGCACCGGATCCTCGGCTGGACCTACCGCATGTTCGGCCTGGTGCAGCTCAACGACCCGGTGGACATCCAGGTCGAGCGCACCGGCCGCGTCGCCGGTGGTGGACTGCTGCTGGAGGTGACCTGCCGGATCAACGACGAACTCGTGTCCCAGGGCACCGCCGTCACCGCGGCCCCGTCCACCGCGTACGTCTACCCGGGCCAGGGCATCCAGTCCAAGGGCATGGGCCTGGACGAGCGCGCCGCCTCGAAGGCGACCGCCGCCGTGTGGGAGCGGGCCGACGCCCACACCCGCGCCGCGCTGGACTTCTCCATCCTCACCGTCGTCCGCGACAACCCGACGACGCTGACCGCCAACGGCGTGACCTACCAGCACCCGGACGGCGTCCTGTACCTCACCCAGTTCACCCAGGTCGCCCTGGCCACCCTGGCCCTGGCACAGACCGCCCGTCTGCGGGAGGCCGACGCGCTCGTCGCCGACGCCTACTACGCGGGCCACTCGCTCGGTGAGTACACCGCACTCTCGGCCTACGCCGGGACCATCGGCCTGGAGACCGTCCTCGAGGTCGTGTTCCACCGTGGTTCCACGATGCACCACCTCATCCCGCGCGACGAGAACGGCCGCTCGAACTACCGGATGGGTGCCCTGCGCCCCAACCAGTTCGGTGTCGACGACGAGCACGTCGTCGAGTACGTCAACTCCGTGGCGGAGCAGTCCGGCGAGTTCCTGGAGATCGTGAACTTCAACCTCGCCGGCGAGCAGTACTCCGTCGCCGGCACCGTCGCCGGTCTCGCCGCCCTGGAGAAGGACGCCGCGGAGCGGACCGCCGCCGCCGGTGGCAAGGGCTCGTTCATGATGGTCCCGGGCATCGACGTGCCCTTCCACTCTCGTGTCCTGCACCCCGGTGTGCCGGACTTCCGGGAGAAGCTCGACGGCCTGCTGCCGGCGACCATCAACCACGAGGTCCTCGAGGGACGCTACATCCCGAACCTCGTCGCCCGGCCGTTCGAGCTGAGCCGTGACTTCGTGCAGGCGATCCTGGACGTCGTCCCCGCCGCCCCGGCCCAGGACGTCCTGGACAACTGGGACGCCCGTACCAAGGACGAGGCCGGACGGGCAGAGGTCGCCCGCACCCTGTTCATCGAGCTGCTCTGCTGGCAGTTCGCCTCCCCGGTCCGGTGGATCGAGACCCAGGACCTGCTGCTCGCCAGCGACCGCCTGGACATCGACGAGTTCGTCGAGATCGGTCTCGGTGCCGCGCCGACCCTGGCGAACCTGGCCACCAAGACGCTGAAGCTGCCCCGGTTCACCGGTGCCGACGTCGCCGTGCGCAACGTCCAGCGCGACGAGAAGCTCGTCTACAACGAGGACGTCCAGACCATCGGCGCCCCGGTCGACGAGCCGGACGTGGAGCGCGAGAGCGCACCCGCCGACGTCGTCGCCGAGGCACGTCCGGACGCCTCCGTCCCCTCCCCGGCAGTGGACGAGGGCTACGCCACCCCCGAGGCCCCGGCCCCGGCCGGCTCGGTCGAGCGCCCCGCCGACCTGCCCTACAAGGCCTCCGACGCGATCAAGACCCTGCTGGCCTACGCCAACAAGTTGCGCCCGGAGCAGATCGGTGGTGCCGACACCACAGGTACCCTGACCAACGGCGTGTCCTCGCGACTGAACCAGCTGCTCATGGACATCTCCGCGGAGCTGGGCCTGTCCAGCGTCGAAGGTGCCGCCGAAGCGGACGTCACCACCCTGTCCGCCACGGTGGACGCCGCCGCGCACAACTACGCCGCCTTCGGCCCGGTGCTCGGCGAAGCGGTGAAGGACCGGCTGCGGAAGCTCTTCGGCTCCGCCGGCGCCAAGGCCACCGCCATCGCCGACCGCGTCACCGGGACCTGGGAACTCGGCCCGGGCTGGGTCGACCACACCACCGCGCAGATCCTGCTCGGTTCCCGTGACGGCGCCTCCGCCCGCGGCGGCGACCTGTCCACCCTGGCCACGTCCGCCACCTCGATGAACGACGTCAACGCCATCATCGACGAGGCCGTCGCTCAGGTCGGCGCCGCACACGGCATCCCCGTGGCGAAGCCCAGCGCCGGTGGCTCCGGCGGCGGCACCGTCGACTCCGCGGCACTCGACGCCCTCGCCGAGGAGGTCACCGGTGACGAGGGTGTGCTGGCCAACCTGGCACGCCACATCCTGCACGACCTGAACCTCGACATCCCGGAGTCCTCGTCCTTCGAGGACCCCGAGGCCGACGAGACCGCCGCCGTCCTGCAGGCCGTCAGCGACGAGCTCGGGGCCACCTGGCCCAAGCAGGTCGCCCCGGTCTTCGACGAGCGCCGCGCCGTCCTCATCGATGACCGGTGGGCCACCGCCCGCGAGGACATCGCACGTCTCGCCGCCGGCGGGGAGATCGCCGGGACCGCGACGTTCCGCGGCACCGGCGAGACCGTGGCGAAGCACGCCGACTGGTGGGCCGCACACACCACCGACGCCGAGCTGGCGACCCGTTTCGCCGGGATCGCCGCCGACGCCCGTGACACGGAGACCGCCGGCGACTTCGCCGGACAGGTCGCCGTGGTCACCGGTGTCACCCCCGCCTCCATCGCCGGTGGCGTGGTCGGTGACCTGCTGGCCGAAGGTGCGACCGTGGTGATCACCGCCTCGCGCATCAGCTCCGCCCGCCTGGAGTTCATCAAGAAGCTCTACCGCGAGCACGCCTCGGCCGAGGCGAAGATCTGGCTGGTGCCGGCGAACCTGTCGAGCTACCGCGACATCGACGCCCTGGTCGACTGGATCGGCAACGAGCAGACCGAGACCGTCGGATCCGAGAAGAAGCTGGTCAAGCCGGCACTCGTCCCCGACCTCTTCCTGCCCTTCGCCGCCCCGACGGTCTCCGGCACGGTCGAGGACGCCGGCGGAAACGCCGAAACCCAGGCCCGCCTGCTGCTGTGGAGCGTGGAGCGTTCCTTCACCGCGCTGTCCCGCATCGGCCACGAGGCGAACCTGGCACACCGTCTGCACGTGGTGCTGCCGGGCTCGCCGAACCGTGGGACCTTCGGTGGCGACGGCGCCTACGGCGAGACCAAGGCCGCCTTCGACGCCATCTGCAACAAGTGGTCCAACGAGCCGTGGGGCGGGCGTGTCACCATCGCGCACCCGCGTATCGGCTGGGTCGCCGGAACCGGCCTGATGGGCGGCAACGACCCGCTCGTCGACGCCGCCGTCGACGCCGGTGTGCGTGTGTGGACCCCGTCCGACATCGCCGGCGAGCTGGTCCGTCTGTGCTCCTCCGAGATCCGCGCCGCCGCGTCCATCGGACCGGTCGATGCCGACCTGACCGGTGGGCTGGACAAGATCAACCTCACCGAACTGCGCGACCAGGCCCTGGCCGACGGCGCGTTCGAGGCGGCCGCCGACAGCGGCACCGCGGCTGGCGTCGATGCCCCGGTCACGGTCAACGCCCTGCCGTCCCCGGTGCGGGCATCGCAGCCCGTCGCCCCGGACGAGACCTGGGGTGAGGTCACCGCGGATCTCGAGGACATGGTCGTCGTCGTCGGACTCGGAGAAATCAGCGCCTGGGGCTCCGGCCGTACCCGCTTCGAGGCGGAGTACGGTGTCCAGGCCGACGGATCGGTGGACCTCACCGCCGCCGGCGTGCTGGAACTCGCCTGGATGACCGGACTGCTGACCTGGAAGGACACCCCGGTCGCCGGCTGGTACGACGCCAAGGGCGAGATCGTCCCCGAGGAGGAGATCTTCACCCGCTACCGCGACGAGGTCGCCGCCCGCGCCGGTGTGCGCACCTTCGTCGACGACGTCGCGGTCGAGGACGTCCACACCCCGCAGGTCGCGGAGATCTTCCTCGACCGCGAGGTCACCTTCGCCGTCGACTCGGCCGAGGACGCCCAGTCCTTCGTCGACGCCGACCCGACCTTCACCCGGGCGACCGTCGACGAGGAGACCGGCGAATGGTCCGTCACCCGCCTGCCGGGTGCCCGGACCCACGTGCCGCGCCGTGCCACCCTGGCACGGAAGGTCGGCGGCCAGTTCCCGACGGACTTCGACCCGGCACGCTGGGGTATCCCGGCGTCGATGATCGAGGCCGTTGACCGGATCGCGATCTGGAACCTCGTCACCGCGGTCGACGCCTACCTCTCCGCCGGCTTCACCCCGGCAGAGATCCTGCAGGCGGTCCACCCGTCCGACGTGGCGATGACCCAGGGCACCGGTTTCGGCGGTATGACGTCCATGCGCAAGCTCTTCGTCGACCGTTTCCTGGAGGAGGACATCCCGTCCGACATCCTGCAGGAGACCCTGCCCAACGTCGTGGCCGCACACACCATGCAGTCCTACGTCGGCGGCTACGGTGCGATGATCCACCCGGTCGGCGCCTGCGCCACCGCGGCGGTCTCCGTCGAGGAGGGCGTGGACAAGATCAAGCTCGGCAAGGCCGACTTCGTGGTCGCCGGAGCCACCGACGACATCAACGTCGAGTCCATCACCGGCTTCGCGAACATGAACGCCACCGCGGATTCCGACGCCATGGCGGCCAAGGGCCTCAACGAGCGGTTCTACTCCCGGGCCAACGACCGCCGTCGTGGCGGTTTCGTCGAGGCACAGGGTGGCGGCACCATCCTGCTGACCCGCGGCTCCGTCGCGGCGAAGCTGGGCCTGCCCGTCCAGTCCGTGGTCGGCTACGCGGCGTCCTTCGCCGACGGTGCGCACACCTCCATCCCCGCTCCGGGCATGGGTGCGCTGGCGGCCGGCCGCGGTGGCCAGGGCTCCAAGCTGTCGAAGGAGCTCGCCAAGCTCGGCGTCGGCGCCGACGACATCTCCGTGGTGTCCAAGCACGACACCTCGACCAACGCCAACGACCCGAACGAGTCGCGCCTGCACACCCGCCTGGCGAAGGCCATGGGCCGGACCGAGGGCAACCCGATGTACGTCGTATCCCAGAAGACGCTCACCGGGCACGCCAAGGGTGGCGCCGCGGTCTTCCAGACCGCGGGGCTGGGCGACATGTTCCGGACCTCGCGCATCCCGGCGAACCGTTCGCTGGACTGTGTCGACCCGGAGATGGCCTCCGCACCGAACCTCGTGTGGCTGCGCGAGCCGCTGCAGCTCAACCGCACGGTCAAGGCGGGTCTGCTGACCTCCCTGGGCTTCGGTCACGTCTCCGCGCTGATGGCGCTGGTCCACCCGGAGGCCTTCCGGGTGGCCGTGGCCAACCAGCTCGGCGAGGATGCCGCACAGCAGTGGGTCGAGACCGCCTCGGCACGTCTGCGCGCCGGTGTGCGCCGCCGCGAGGCCGGCATGCTGGGCCACCGGGCACTGTTCGAGGAGATCGGGCACCGTCGCTTCGCCAACGACGTCGAGATCGACGAGGCCGAGCCCGCCATGCTGCTCGACCCGGCGGCACGTGCCGGTGAGGACGGTCTGCTGCGGTGACCGGGTCCAGCTTCGTGTTCGGCGTCGGCATCGACGTCGTCGACATCCCGTCGTTCGCCGAGCAGCTCGGCATGCCGGGGTCACGGTTCGCCGAGTCCTTCACCGGCGCGGAGCGTCGCACCTCTGCCCGCCAGGCGCAGACCAGCGGAAACGAGGCCCAGCACCTGGCTGCCCGCTGGGCGGCGAAGGAGGCGTTCTACAAGGCGTGGACCGCCGCCGAGGCCGGCGACGAGATCCCCGGGGCCTCGATGGACTGGTCACGGATCGAGGTGGTCAAGGACCGCTGGGGTCGGCCGTTCATCCGGCTGCACGAACCACTGGCATCCGTGGTCACCGGGGCGTTGACCCGGCACTTCGGTGGCGGGGCCGCCGATAACGGGCACGCTGTCTGGCACCTGAGCCTGTCCCACGACGGGCCGGTCGCCCAGGCCTTCGTGGTCGGGGAGTGGCGCCGGATGTAGCGGCGTCCCCGCGGCGAAAAAAGTCTGGGCCCGTGCACCTGATCACCCTGATCCGGTGCACGGGCCCAGACTTTTGTCCGTCCGAAGGTCACAGTGCGTCCGCGATGGCCTCCAGTCCGGCGGCGGCGCAGGACTGGTCGTCCATACCCGACGGTGCACCGCCGACGCCGATGCCCGCGATCGACGAGTCGTCCACTTTCACGCTCACCCCGCCCGGCATGAACAGGGTGCCGGGGAGACGGTGCAGGTCGTTGTCGTCGGCGCGCTCCACCAGGTCGCCGGTGTCGGCACCGAATGCGGCAGCGGTGTACGCCTTCAGCCGTGACGCCTCGACGGTGTGCTCGGCGGCACCGTCACCGCGGGTGAACGCCTGCAGCTGGCCGTCGCGGTCGACGACGGAGACCGAGACAGAGCCGAGGTCGTCGGCCGCGCAGGACGCCAGCGCAGCCTCGGCGGCGGTGGCTGCGGCCTGAGCACTGAGACGGTCCTGCCGGACGGTGTTCTCCGAGGCGACGGCGACGGTCCTGATATCCCCGGTGTCCCGGTCGTCCCGGTCGTCGGCGGTGGTGTTGCTCGTCGAGCAGCCGACAGCCATGGCAGCGGTCGAGGCCACCGCCAGGGCGGTGAGGGTGATACGGCGGGTAGGGGTGTGCATGTCTTCTCCAGGGTCTCGGGGACGGGCTGATGATGTCCCCCCATCATCATCGGTGCAGCACACCGTCCACATCGGCGTTCCGGCCAGGGGAGTGTCCATCATTCGGTGTATCGTCCCGGCGGTCGCCGTGGTGGATACTGGTGGGGTGGTGGATGAAACCAGTTCAAGGACCGCGGTCCCGCCCGCGACCGGCATCACCGACCTCACCGTGAACGTGGGCCTCGGGTTGCTGCTGGTCGTGTGCACGTTTCGGTACTTCGAGAAGCACCCGGTGGACACCCTCGGGGTGGCCGTCGTGTTACTGGCGGCGGCGGTGGCGGTGACCTACCTGGCCGCCGTCGTCGGGGCGTCCCGCGGCCGGGGCCGGTGGGAATACGGCGGGATCGTGGCCGCGACGGCCCTGTGGATCCCGTTGGCGGTCATCGCGCCGTCCTACGGGTGGTGCGCGTTCGCCCTGTTCTTCGCGGTGCACCGGGTGCTGCACGGTCGCCCCGCGCTGGTGGCGTCGGTGCTGATCGTCGTGTCCGTCAGCACGGGCCTGCTGATCATGTCGCGGGGCCAGGACCTCGGGCTGGTGCTCGGCCCGTTGCTGGGCGGGGTGGTGATGCTGTTCGCCTACCGTGCGCTCAACCGGTCGTTCGACGAGCAGCGGGCGCTGGTGGCCGAACTCCGGGCGACCCAGGAGCAGCTCGCTGCGTCGGAACGCGACGCCGGGGCCTTCGCTGAACGCCACCGGGTCGCCAGCGAGCTCCATGACACCGCGGTGCAGAGTACGGCGAGCGCGCTGCTGCTGCTGGAGACCGCCCACCAGGCCGGTGGTCCGGACGACACCGAGGACGTCGCCGTCGGTGAGGCCCGCAGGGTGCTCCGCGGGGCCCTGGCGGAGACCCGTCAGGTGCTCCACGGGCTGACCGTCGGCGACGACGAGACGGGGATGACGGCCAGTGCAGCCAGTGCAGCCAGTGCGGCCAGTGCAGCCACGCCGGACAGTTTCGCGGGACTCGCGGACCGGTACGGCGCGGAGTTCCACCGGACCGGCGGGGGCGACGACCTTCCTCCGGCGGTCGCCCACACCCTGTTCCGCGTGGTGCAGGAGGCGCTGCGCAACACCGTGAAGCACGCGGACGCGACCACCCGTGCGGTGCACCTCGGGATCGGGGAGGACATGGTGACCGTGTCCGTCACCGACGACGGCGTGGGCTTCGACGTCGACGGTGAACGCGGCACCGGGACTCCCCGCGGCTACGGGCTGCGGGCGATGGCGTGGCGGATCGGGAGCATCGGCGGCGACTTCGCCGTGACCTCGTCGCCGGGGGAGGGGACCGTGGTGTCCGCCGCCGTCCCACTCGCTGTCGTGGAGGAGGGGCGGTCATGATCCGCATTCTGCTGGTGGACGACCATCCCGTGGTCCGGCACGGCGTCCGCGCGCTGCTCGCCACGCAGGACGACTTCACCGTCGTGGGCGAGGCGGCGACGGCGGAGGAGGCCGTGCGCCTGGTGACGACCGTGGAGACCGACATCGCCCTGGTCGACCTGGATCTGGGCACCGGTGAGCCGGACGGTGTGGACGCCACCAGGGGCATCATCCGCGGCAATCCGGCGACTCGGGTCATCGTCTTCTCCGCCTTCGACGCCGACGCCGACGTCGTGCGCGCAGTGGAGGCGGGGGCGACCGGCTACCTGGTGAAGGACATCGGCCCCGCGGAGCTCTTCCGCGCGGTACGGGACGCCGCCCGTGGGGCCGGTGCGCTCGGCGGGCCGGCCGCGGCGAAACTGCTGGACCGGATACGGCGTCCGGACGAGTCACTCACCCCACGGGAGCTGGAGGTGCTCACTCTCGCGGCGACGGGGCTGGGCAACCGTGAACTCGCCCGGGAGATGACCGTCAGCGAGGCGACGGTGAAGACCCACCTGCACCGGATCTTCGTCAAACTCGGTGTGGACAGCCGTCAGGCGGCGATCGCCGCGGCGGTGAACCGGGGGCTCATCCGTTTCTGAGCGCGTCCACCGATCGATGGACCGGAGTGTGTCCGGATCGTGGAGGTGCACGCCGGCGTCCGGGCCCTAGTCTCAGGGGACGATGCACACCGGTACGCACCGGTCCGCCGACACACAAGGAGACACGCATGCGCCGCACTCGGTTCCCCAGGATGTCACGGGTGGTGACCCTGGCTCTTCTCCCCGCCGTCCTCGTGGCGTGTTCGGCTGACCCGGATGGCCCGGTCGGCCCGGGCCCTGCGTCCACCGTGTCCTCTGTCTCCCCGGCGACCCCGGTGCCCCCTGCACCCACGGCGGTCTCCCCGGAACAGCAGCGGACCCTCGACACCGGGCTGATCGACGCGGCGTGGGCCAACGACGTCGACCGCGCCGAGGACCTGATCGGACGGGGTGCGGACGTCAACGCCGTCGACGAGACCACCCAGAGCGCGTTCCTCATCGCCGCCTCCGAGGGGTACACCGACCTCCTGCGGCTCACCCTGGAGAACGGCGCGGACCTCGGGCGGCACGACTCCTACGACGGCACGGCGCTGATCCGGGCCGCCGAGCGCGGCCACGCCGACATCGTCGGGATCCTGCTGCAGACCGACATGCCCGTCGACCACGTGAACAACCTCGGGTGGACGGCCCTGCACGAGGCACTCGAGTTCGCCTCACGGGCAGGCGGGCCGAACCGGGGCGACGACCGGGACTTCGTCGACACCGCACGGCTGCTCGTGGCCGCGGGAGCCGACCCCACGCTGCCGGCCGCCTCCGACGGAAGGACAGCCCTGGACATCGCCCGAGACGCCGGGTTGCAGGTACAGTCGGCGCTTCTCGAACAGGCCGCTGCAGCGCCGGGGCCGGCAGGGGAGTCGTCCGACGCCGAGCTGCTCGGAGCGGCGGGGCAGGGTGACGTCACCGGTGCGGTCATCGCGCTCCGCCGGGGTGCCGGACTCGAGAGCCGGAACGGGCAGGGGCAGACCCCGCTGCTCGTCGCCTCCGCGGCCGACTATCCCGACGTCGCACGGCTGCTGGTCAGACTCGGTGCGGACCCGAACGCCGTCGATGAACGGTCGGACACCCCCTGGCTGGTCACCGGGGTCACCGGGTCCGTGGAGGTCGGCAGACTGCTGCTGGCCGCCGGGGCCGACCTCTCCGCGACCAACCGGTTCGGCGGGTTGTCCCCGCACCCGGCCTCCGAACGTGGGCACGCCGACTACGTCGACTGGGTGGTGGGCACCGGTGTCGACATCGACCACGTGAACACCCCCGGTTGGACGGCCCTGCTGGAGGCGGTGGTGTACGGCGATGGCAGTGAACGCTACCAGCGCATTGTCCGGGCACTCGTCGGAGCGGGGGCGGACGTCGGCGTCCGGGGGCCGGAGGGACGGACAGCACTCGACGAGGCGGAGGCACGCGGTCAGGGCGACGTGGCGAGGATCCTCGCCGGGGCGTGACGGTGGGGTGACTAACCTTGCGCGGCGAGAAAAGTCTGGGCCCGTGCACCTGAACAGGGTGATCCGGTGCACGGGCCCAGACTTTTGTCCGTGAGGGCCGCTCCGACTGCAGCCGTGTGACCTCTTCGTCCAGCTGGGTGGCGGAGGTGCCGGTGGGGGACTGGAGGAGCAACCCCGCAGGTTGGTCACCCCGACCTGCGGGGTTGCTGTGTGCCGGTCAGGGGCCAGCCGGGCAGGGGCCGGTCAGGCCTTGAGCCGCTCCGACCGCAGCCGGGCGACCTCCTCGTCCAGCTGGGTGGCGAAGGCACCGGTCAGCGGCGGAAGGTCGGCGAGGGTGGTGTCCATCGCGGCGGCGAGCAGCAGGTCCGCCAGCTGCGGGTTCCTGGCCAGCACCGGGCCGTGCATGTACGTCGCCACCACGGAGCCCTGCACCGCACCCTCGAAGTAGACCTCTTTGGAGGCCCGGTCCTGGCCCAGGCCGCCGGACAGGGCACCGTGGGCGTCGGTGTTGCCCACGCCTTCGGTGACGTAGCCCAGGGGGGAGGCGTCCGGGCCCAGCAGGGTCGCGCCCTGGTGGTTGGCGAAGCCGGTCAGCGGCTCCGTCAGCACCCCGGCACCACCCAGGGAACCGGCGGTCAGGCCGAAACCCTTCACGTTCGGGTCCGAGCGGACCTCGCCGATCATGCGGTTCTGCAGCGACGAGGTCGTGGCGTCGAGCAGTCCCAGGCCGTCGACAATCCGTCCGGAGGCGCGGAAGGAGGTGCCGAAGACCTGCAGTCCGGCACAGATGGCCAGGACGGGCCGTCCGGCCTGCACCGCGCGCGCCATCGCCCCGTCGGCGATCAGGTGCTCGGCGGCGAGGATCTGCGCCACGTCCTCGCCCCCGCCCACGGTGTACACGTCCAACGTCTCCGGGACACCGTCGCCGAGGGTGATGGGGTGGATCTCGGCGGAGATCCCGCGCATCCGCGCCCGCTGGCGCAGGACCAGTGCATTGCCGTCGTCACCGTAGGTGCCGAGGACGTCGGGCAGGATGAGTCCGATGTTCAGGGTCGCTTCACGGGCTGCGTTCACTGGGAGATCTCCTTCTGCAGGTCCTTGCGGAGGTCACGGAAGGCGGTGTAGTTCGCCAGCACCTCCACGCGGCCGGGTGGGCAGGCGCGTACAGCGGCGACGGTGTCGGTGACGGTCCGGTGCTCCACACCGGCGTACCCGAGGCGTACCGCCAGGTCGGCGGAGCGTTCGCCGGCGGCGACGACGGTGAGGTCCTCGAAGTTCTCGAACTTCACGTCCCACAGCCAGGACAGGTCCTGGCCGTCGGCGACCTGGCCGTTGACCGCGATGACCAGGCCGTCCGCCGAACGGTCGACCATCGACAGCGCCTCCTGCCAGCCGGCGGGGTTCTTGGCGAGCAGCAGGTGGACCTCACGGCCGTCCAGGTTGACCGTGGAGTAGCGTCCGGCGACGTCGTCGACGCGCTCGGCCGCGGCGAGGGCGGTGGTGGTGTCTACACCCAGGGCGACGGCGGCGGCGATGGCCTGGGCGGCGTTGCCACGGTTGGCGTTGCCCGGCAGCTTCAGCGACATCGGCAGGACGTCCCCGTCGGGCGTGGTCAGCCCCTCGCCGGTGACCGTCCAGGTGGGCGTCGGACGCCGGAACTCGCGGCCGTCCGGCAGCGGCTTCACCGCGAACCAGTCGGGGGAGCCGTCCTCCTTCTCGGTGCGCACCACCGAGCCACCGGTCCGGGGGCACGACGTGGAGTCGCCGGTGAAGCCGACGCCGGCGGACACCCACACCACGTTCGGGCAGTCCCACGCCACCGAGGTGACCTGCACGTCGTCGCAGTTGGCGACGACCGTCATCCCCGGGCGCTTCTCCACGCACTCGCGCAGCACGCGTTCGATCTTGTTGATCTCCCCGACGCGGTCGAGCTGGTCGCGGGACAGGTTCAGCAGCACCAGCACATCGCAGTCGAGCTTCTCGGCGATGGCGGGCACGTGGAGCTCGTCGACCTCCAGGACGATCCGGTCACGGCCGCGCCCGGCCAGCAGGGCGGAGATCACGCCGGCGTCCATGTTGTCGCCGCCGTCGTTGGTGGCGACGGTGCCCAGGGTACGTACCGCCTCGGCGAGCATCCGGGTGGTGGTGGACTTGCCGTTGGTCCCGGTGACGACGGTGCACGGGCGGCCGTCGCCCAGCTGCTCCATGAGCCTGGGGTCGATGACGTTGGCGATGAGCCCGCCGATCATGCCGCCGGACCCACGGCCGGTCTTCTTCGAGGCCCAGGTCGCAAGGTCTGCGGCACGGACAGCGACTGAGGTCAACACACCCATTGCTTCGATCACCCTTGTTTCTGATTCTGGTTCTTGCTGCTGTTCTGCTTCGCGCGGTTCTGGTTGCCGCGGGAGCGTCCCGACCCACGGCGGCGCCGGCGGCGGTTCGGCGAGGACGCGCCGGACCCCGACCCGCTGGCGGAGCCGTCCGGGCCCGGTTCCGTCGTGCCCTCGGCCGGCTTCTGCTGCCCCGCCTGGTTGCCCTGCCCGCCGCGACCACGGCCGCCACGGGACTGGCCACGGCTGCGGTTGCGTCCCTGACCGGACCCCTGGCCGGAGCCCTTCCCGGTTCCCTTGCCACGGCCGTTGCCGGACCCCTTGCCGGACCCCTTGCCCCGCTGCGGCGCCGGGATCCGCGGGGTCGCGGGCCGCGCGTCCGGCACGGCGATGTCGGTGGACCCGTCGGAGACGTCCTCCAACGCCGCGAGGAACTCCTCGTCGGTGAACAGGGGGATGTTCTTGCGCTCCCCGTGCATCGCCTTGCCGCGCAGCTCGTGGTTCCGGTTGCACACCACCAGGCTTGACGTCCGGTTCAGCTTCTCGCTGTACACCAGCCCCGCGCGGGTGGCGGCACTGATCAGCACGTCCGGGTCGACGCCGACGTCCGGGCTGATCACGAACTCCATCCCCTGCACCAGGTGGTCGCCGTCGGGCGTGCCCGGGTTGCCGAAGGGGCGCGGCGACGTCGTCGCGTCCACCCGCACCGAACTGCGCTGCAGGCCGAAACGGTCGGCCGTCAGGTCGGCGGGGTCGGCGACGGACAACCCGCCGGGGGAGTTGTCCGGGATGCCCGCCGCGAGGTCCCGCTGGGCGCTGTAGAGCGGGAAGAGGAGGTGGTTGTCGGCGAGCAGGAGGTCGTCGGCGACGGTGTCCGCCCGTTCCGTACTCGCGACCGGCCCGAGCTGCGGCAGGGCGTCGTCGGGCAGGACGAGGCCGTGCGCCTCGGCGTAGTAGCCGGCGACGCTCCGCAGGCGAGGGTCCTCCACGGGCACACCGGCGCGCCGGGCCGAGGCCAGCGTGTCGATGATCCGGGCGGGCGTCGGCACCGCGATCTTCTTGGGACGGCGCTGGTTGCGGCGCCGACCACGCGGGTTGTTGCGCTGGGTGCCACGGTTGGCGGCCCGCTGCGCCCGACGGTACTCGAACTGGATGAAACCCCAGGTCATCGTCGTGTTGTGGCAGATCAGGGTGCGGCCGTCGATCAGCTCGAACAACAACGGCGCCACGGTGGCGAAGCCCGGGGCCTGCCCCAGGTCGGCCTCGGTGTACCCGTGCAGGTGCCAGGGGCCGGGGTCCTCCCCGGGGTTGATCTGCTGCACCACACCGGTCACCGGGACGGCCCCGTCGTCGGGGACGGCGGTGGCGGTGTCCACCGTGGAGGAGCCGGCCTGCGCAGACGCCGGACGGTTCCCGGTGACCACGGCGCGCCCGCCGTCGGCGGTGTGTAGCGTCGCGGAGAAGGCGACGAGCCGTGAGGTGCTGGGGTGGATACCCGACGTCGCCACCGTGATCTCGACGAACGGCGCCTCCTCCACGCTCGGCAGCGTGCCGTGGAAGGTCTTCGGCAGGTTCCGCGGCGAGCCCTTCGCGGTCTTCGCCGCGGGCTGGGTGGAGGGCTGGGTGGATGGCTGCACAGGGGTCTGTGCGGCGTCTGGGGCGGTGCCGTCCGTGGCCGGGGCGGGGGAGACGCCGGTACCGGAGGGCTCGTCGACGCGCCCGGCCTGTTCGGTGGCCCGGACTGAGGGGGGTGCGGAACGGCGGTGGACCTGGCGGCGGCGGCGTCGGGAACGGCCCTGCCCGTTTCGCGGGGCGCCGTCGGCGGCGTCGGGGCCGGAACCGGGGGTAGTCATGGAGGACATCATACGTTCCGGCGCGCCGTCGGTGCTAAGGCTCCCGAACTTCGGGGCTGCCGGTGGCGGACCACGTGGTGGTCCGGCCGTCCGGGGCGTCCCTGTCGGACGGCCCCCGGACGCCGTGCGGTGGCCGTGCGGTGGCCGTCAGACCCCGCGCGGCATGCTCTGGGCCACCGGCTCCTTGGCGTGGGCCCGGTTCACACCGGAGGTGATGGCCTTCAGCGAGGCGTAGGTGATCGAGCCGGCGATGCCGACACCCCACACCTGCTGACCGTCGATCTCCGCCAGGACGTAGGCCGCCGCCTCGGCGTCGTCACCGGCGGTGCGGGCGTGCTGGAAGTACTCCTGGACCTCGACGTCGACACCCACGGACTCCAGGGCGTTGCAGTACGCGGCGATCGGGCCGTTGCCGCGGCCCTGGATCGTCCGGGCGGTGCCCTCCCACTCGATCTCGGCGGTGACCTTGGTCTCGGACCCTTCGGTCTGCGGGCCGTCGACGGTGACGGAGATCTGCTCCAGCGGGCTGGTGCGCTCCAGGTACTCGCCGGTGAAGATGTCCCACATCGCCTTCGAGTTCACCTCGCCGCCCTCGGCCTCGGTGACGGCCTGGACCACACCGGAGAACTCGACCTGCATCGGACGGGGCATGTCGATGCCGTGGTCGGTCTTCATGATGTAGGCGACGCCGCCCTTGCCGGACTGCGAGTTCACCCGGATCACGGCCTCGTAGCTGCGGCCGATGTCCTTCGGGTCGATCGGCAGGTAGGGGACCTCCCACTGGATCTGGCGGAACTTCTCCTCGGGGATGTCGCTGGCGTGGCTGCCGGGGGAGACGATGTCGGCCAGGGCGTCGATGCCCTTGTTGATGGCGTCCTGGTGGGAGCCGGAGAAGGCGGTGAAGACCAGGTCGCCGCCGTAGGGCTGGCGCTCGGGGACGACCAGCTGGTTGCAGTACTCCACCGTACGGCGGATCTCGTCGATGTCGGAGAAGTCGATCTGCGGGTCGACACCCTGGGTGAACATGTTCAGGCCCAGGGTCACCAGGTCCACGTTGCCGGTGCGCTCGCCGTTGCCGAACAGGCAGCCCTCGATACGGTCGGCGCCGGCCATGTAGCCCAGCTCGGCGGTGGCGACACCGGTGCCGCGGTCGTTGTGCGGGTGCAGCGACAGGATCACCGAGTCACGGCGGGAGATGTGCCGGCTCATCCACTCGATGCCGTCGGCGTAGACGTTCGGGGTGATCATCTCCACCGTCGAGGGCAGGTTGATGATGATCGGGTTGTCCGGCGTGGGGTCCATGATCTCGATGACCGCGTCGCAGACCTCCTTGGCGTACTCCACCTCGGTGCCGGTGTAGGACTCCGGCGAGTACTGCCAACGCCAGTTGGTGTCCGGGTAGTCCTCGGCGATCTCCTTGATCAGTTCCGCGGCATCGGTCGCCAGCTTCTTGATGGCGGCCTTGTCCTTCCGGAAGACCACGCGGCGCTGCAGGATCGAGGTGGAGTTGTAGAAGTGCACGATCACGTTCTTCGCGCCCTCGCACGCCTCGAAGGTGCGGCGGATCAGGTGCTCGCGTGCCTGGACCAGGACCTGGATGGTGACGTCCTCCGGGATCATGTCGTTCTCGATGATCTCGCGGACGAAGTCGAAGTCGGTCTGGGAGGCGGACGGGAAACCGACCTCGATCTCCTTGTAGCCCATGCGGATCAGCAGGTCGAACATGCGGCGCTTGCGCTCCGGGCTCATCGGGTCGATCAGGGCCTGGTTGCCGTCACGCAGGTCGACGGCGCACCACTGCGGTGCGGTGTCGATGACGCGGTCCGGCCAGGTGCGGTCCGGCAGCTGGAAACGCTCGACCTCGGTGAAGTGCGGCTGGTAGCGGTGTACCGGCATCTGGGAGGGGCGCTGCTTGTTCCAGCTCTTCTGGCCTTCGGGGATCTCGCCGGCCGGCGTGGAGATGCGGGCGGGGGCGGTGATGAAGGAATCGGTGGGGGTCATGGTGGTGCTCCTGTGATCGGTGGGAAGTGAGGGTGGTCATCACCGACCGGCACGACTCAACTCCGCGACGGGGAGCCGGTCGGTTTTTCAGAACCTGACCCCGCCGCGGCAGAGAAGGAGGAGCTGCGCGCGGAGGTTTTTCATGGCGGCCAGTGTAACACGGTGACTGGAACAGCGTGCAACGTGAACTGTGACGGGGGTTACGCCCGGGGTGGGGGCGGTAGGCTGGTCGACCGTGAAGAATTCCGTATCCGCAGGTCCCCGCGCAGCAGAGGCGGGCGTGCCACTGACCACCGCGGTGGTGGCGACGCTGACGACCCTGGTGACCGGGGCCGTGCAGTTCGTCGTGATGGCGGTGTGGGGTGGACGGCAGGGCCGGACCCTGCACGACGTCCTGATGCAGTGGGACGCGCACTGGATGACCATGATCTCGGAGCACGGGTACTCCGGTTTCGTCATGTCCGCGGACCAGACCGACCCGGTGCAGTGGGAGTCGGTGGCGTTCTTCCCCGGTTACCCGGTCCTGGTGCGTGTCGTCGCCGCCCCCATGGCCGTGCTCGACGTGGCCGAGGCGACCTTCGTCGCGGCGCTGACGGTGTCGACGGTGGCCACGGTGGCCATGGCGTGGGGCGTGTCGATGCTGGCGGTGGAGCTGTGGCGACGGCGCGGACCGGCCCCGTGCGACCGCAGGACGACGGCGGTCCTGACCGCGGTGGTGACGGTACTGGCGGTGGGGGCGCCGATGGGCGTCGTCTACTGGATGCCCTACTCGGAGAGCCTGTTCACTGCCGTGGCCGTGTGGGCGCTGTATTTCCTGCTGCGTCGCCGCTTCCTGCTCGCCGGCGTCCTGACCATGGTCGCCGGGGCGACCCGCCTGACCGCCACCGCGTTGATCCTCACCTTGTGTGCGGCCGTGGCACTGGAGCTGTGGCGCTGGTGGCGGGGGACGCAGCAGGAGCGGGGCTCCTCTGTGCCGTTCCCGGCCTGCGCGGTGGCCGCCCCGTTGGTCGGGTCGGTCGGCCTCGTGGCATACCTGTCGTGGGCGGACCGTCAGGTCGCCGAGATCGGCGGGTACTTCGCCGCCCAGGAACGTGGCTGGCACTCGGGGGTCGACATGGGTGCGGCGACGCTGCGGTGGCTGGCCGGGAACCTGCCCGGGGAACTGACCGGTTACACGGTCTCCAGCTGGTCGATCGTCCTGGTGGCCCTGCTGTGCGCGGTCTCATTCGGGATGCTGTGGACCGGACGGATCCCGTGGCAGCTGTGGCTGCCGGCCATCGTCCTGGCCGGCATCGTCCTGGGCTCGGACGGGATCATGCACTCCCGTCCGCGGCTGCTGCTGGTGCCGGTGCTCCTGTTCACCCTCCCGCTGGTGGTGGAGCTGGTGCGGACGTGGCGGACCGCGACGAGGCCGCAGACCGCGGTGGCGGTGGGTGCGGTGCTCGGCGCAGGTGCGGTGCTGTGGTGTGCACTCGGGTTCTGGGTGTCCGGTGTCATGCTCATCGACTTCGAGTACGCGATCTGAGCCCGCTCCGGTGGACCGGTGGTCGTCCCCGCGGCGGGTCCATGCGGTTGGACGACACGGTGCGGGCCGTCGGGACGGGAGGCGCCGCACGGGGCCAACAGCTAAGGCGCCGCCTGTCGACGGTCGCTGTTCTTCGCCCAGAGCAGCACAGGGATCAGCGCCAGTGCAGCTGTGCCCCCGCCGAGGGCGAGCCACTGGTAGCTCGTCGCCGCCATGAGAATGCCGGAGAGGACGCCGCCAGCGGCGCCGGCGAGCTGGACGAAGATGTCGATGGTGCCCTGGGCCTTGGCGCGGTTCTGTGGGACGGTCGCGTCGACGACCAGGGCGGTGCCGGAGACCAGGCCGAGGTTCCACCCCACCCCGAGCAGGACCAGTGCGACTACCAACAGGACGAGGGAGTCACCTGACGCTGCTGCTGCCAGCACTCCTGCTGTCAGCAATGTGAGACCGGAGGCGACGACCATGGGGCCGCGTCCCAGTTTGTCGACCATGATGCCGGTGACCAGGGACGGCAGCCACATGGCCCCGACATGCAGGCCGATGACCAGGCCGACGGCGGCCATCTCGTGACCGTGGGCACGCATGTGGATCGGTGTCATGGTCATGACGGCGATCATCACGACCTGGGTGAGGACCATGACCACGGCCCCGACGTAGGCGCCGACCCCCAGCGGAGGAGCCGCGGGGGAGCCGGGACCGTCGGCGGTCCTGCTGCGGCGGGCGTCTGACGTGGTGCGGTCAGCTTCGATCTGGAGCGCCAGAAGATAGGGGTCGGGCCGGAGGAAGACGAACAGCACGAGTCCGGCAGAGACGTAGGCGCCTGCCGCCAGCATGAACGGACCTGCCAGCGTGGGGACGCCGATCGCGTCGGCGAGAGCGCCGAGTGGATCGATGAGGTTCGGACCAGCCACGGCACCGACGGTTGTGGCGACCATGGCCATGCTGGTTCCGAAGCCGCGCTTGTTCTCCGGTGCCAGGTCAGTGCCGGCATACCGTGCCTGGAGGTTCGTCGCGGTACCGGCACCGTAGATGAACAGGGACAGGAACAACAGGGGGATGCTGTCGGCGACCGCGGCGACGACGACCCCGAGCGCGCCGATTCCGCCGGCGATGAAGCCGAATGCCAGCCCCAGGCGTCGACCGAGGCTGTGTGTGGACCTGCCCACGAGATATGCGGCGAGTGCCGCGCCCAGGGTGAACAGTCCGGTGGGGAGACCGGACAGGGAATCCGACCCGAGCATGTCCTGCGCGAGTAGTGCGCCGACCGAGATGCCTGCGGCCAGCCCTGCACCGCCGAGGATCTGACTGAAGATGACGACGACGAGTGTGCGTCGGTGGACCTGTTCCTGGGTGGACGGCGACAACTCGACGGGGAGTTGGCGTGTGTTACGCGACATCGAGGTCTACTCCCTTGCTGGCCCGCCACTCAACGACGCCTTCGTCCATTGCCCGGGCGTTGAATCCGTGTGTACGCAGCGTGTGCGCGGCTTCACGGGCCAGACGGCACAGTTCACCGCGGCAGTACACCACGATCTCGGCGTCACGGGGGATCTCCCCGAGGCGGTCGTCGAGTTCGTCCATCGGGAAGGACAGTGCGTTCGGGAAGTGGCCAGCGTCGTACTCCTGGGCAGGGCGGACATCGATGATGAACATCGACGAGGTGACTGCGGCGGGGTCGATCACCGGGCCACGGGATACGGGCTGGTCCATGTAGGTGTCCAGCACGTCACGCAGCCGCGGGTACCGGTTCAATGCGACGCGCTTGGTCGCAGTGTACAACTCGGCGACATCGTCGCCGCTGAGCTGGTAGAACACCGAGGTTCGCTCGCGACGTCTGCTCACCATTCCTGCCCGGTGCATGGTCTGCAGGTGTGCCGAGGTTGTCGTTGTCGCCATTCCGGTCAGTCGGGCGAGTTCATCGACCGAGTGCTCACCCTGGGCCATAAGCTCCAGGAGTTCCAGCCGTCGTCCGTTGGCTGCCGCTTTGACCACTTCCGACAACGCCTCGAATACTGATGCCTTATCCGGTTCCTCGCTATTCCATGTATCCATGGAATACGATGGTACATGCTGTGGAGGGGCGCGACAAGCGGATTCAGGATCAGGCAGTCGGGGTAGAGGCTCCGGCCTCGCCGTTCTGGTCAGGCGGCTCTGCCCCGTCATCCGCGCCACTCTCCCGTCGCTCCTCGCGACGTCGGAGCCGGAACCGCCGACGGCTCATGTCGCGGGCCAGGGTCATCGGTTGACGTAGTTTCTTCTGCGTCGCCCAGGACAGGTCCTGCATCCCGGGGAGCACCCACCCGCGCCAGTAGGCGGTGACCATCAACCCCGCCCCGAGGAACGGGGAGACGGCCATGCCGACCGCCAGGACCGGGAAATCACCGGCGGCTCCGGACTGGTCCAGCGCGTGGACGCCGACCATGACCGCGGCCGTCAGCGCCGCCGGTGTGGCGTACAGCGTCGCTCCGCCGAAGATGGCGGGGACCGACCCGGTCATCATGTCCCGGATCATCCCGCCGCCGACCACGGTCAGCACGCCGAGGAACAGGGCCGAGGACCACGGCAACCCGTTCGCCAGGGCCTTGGTGGAGCCGGTGGCGGCCCACACGCCCAGGACCACGGCGTCCCCGTGGACCCGGAAGACCTCCCACCCGCGGGAGTTCATGTGGATCAGCATCGAGGCCAGTGCCCCGGCCAACGCCAGGCCGAAGTAGCGCATGTCCTGCAACGCGGCCGGGGGCCCGTTGTCGATGAGGACGTCACGGATCATGCCCCCGCCCAGGGCGGTGACGATGGAGAGGAAGACGATGCCGATGAAGTCCAGGTTGCGGGCACGCGCGATGATCCCGCCGATCATGCCGTAGAGCACCACCCCGATCAGGTCGAGGGTCTCGTACACCGTCCGTACCGACGGGTCGACGAAGTCCATACGGCCGAGAATATCGTTTCCCGCACGATACCTCGCGACATGGGCCCGGTTACCCCGGCTGCCCGGCCTACTCCACACCCCGCCGCGACAGGACGACCGTGGAGGTGACCATGACCACCAGGGCCCCGGCCATGATCAGCCACTGGGTGCCCTCCACCTGGAAGCGTTCCCCGAGGACGAGGTAGCCCAGGACGAAGGCGACGATGGGTTCGGTGATCGTCATCGCCGGCAGCGAGTTCTTCAGCGCCCCGGCGTTGAAGCTGGCCTGCTGGACCAGGGTGCCGATGACGGCGCAGGCGACCAGCCCGTAGGCTTCCCAGCTGGTCAGCAGGGCGGTGGCGCTCTCCTGGTTGAAGATGTTGACCACCGACTTCGAGAGCACCGCGAGGTAGCCCATGATCGCCCCGGTCACCGCGCCCAGCACCAGGGCGCGGGAGCGCAGCTGCAGGCGGGACGCCAGCCACATCAGGCCGACCAGGACGACGACGCCGATCCCCAGGACCGTCATCCACCTGTTCAGGGTGGGGAAGTCCGCGCCGGGCAGGGGACGTCCCCACACCACGACCACGCCGACGGCGACGGTGAGGAGCGTCGCCCACGCCATTTCGGGACGGGAGACGCGGCGCCCGTCGAACCGGGCCGCCAGCGGCAGGGTGAACATGAGCGACAGGACCAGGATCGGCTGGACGACCAGCAGTGTCCCGAAGCCCAGGGCGATGATCTGGAGTCCGTAGGCCGCGAGCGCGCAGAAGACGCCGGCCCACCACTTCGGGCGGGCGACGGCGGAGAGGACCGGGGTGCCGTGGGCGTCGTCGCGATCGCCTGATGTCTGTTCGGCGACCTGGTGCCGGAGGATCGTTCCCCAGGCGACGGTGAGGGCTGACAGGAGGGCGAAGACGACAGCGAGCAGGTTGCTGTGCATCATCAGCACATCAGGATAGTCGTCGGCCGGCGGCGACGTGTCAGGGCCCTGAATGTCGGGCTGAATCTCTGGGCCCCGGCTGGTGGGTGGTGGGTCAGGCCCGGAAGTAGTCCTCGATGGTGTCGAGCATCGACATCGCGGAGTAGAAGTCGATGCGGAAGGTCTCGCCGCCGAACTCGAAGACGCGGTCGTGTGTCACGGCGTAGGTTCCGCGGGCGGTCGGCTTCTGCTTCAGCTGGTCGCCGACGGGGTTGTCGGCGTCGGCGTTGGTGGCGAACACGGTCCGGCCGGTCAGTGCCTTGTCCAGGTTCTCGTCGGAGACCTGGACCACGTCGGTACGTCCGGTGAGACTGCCGTCCGTGCGGACCACGTCGTCCGAGGGGACGCTGAGGTCCCAGCCGAGTTCGGTGAGGATCCGGCCCTGGGCGGAGTCGCCGGTCATGAAGTTCAGGCCGCCGTCCTGTGCGGGGAGCACGAACTGGACGGGCTGTTCGGGCTCGGTGATGTTCCGGGAGACCTCTGCGGCACGGTCAGTGAAGGTCCGGACGGTGTCCTGTGCCTTGTCCTCGTGGCCGGTGATCTCGCCGAGTTGTGTGGTGACCTCGGTCCAGTCCTTGTCGGAGTAGTCGAGGACGACGGTCGGTGCGATCTCCCGGAGTCTGTCGGCCAGGTCGGGGGCGGCGTCCGCGCCGGCGGCGGAGACGATGATCAGGTCGGGGTCCTCGGCGGCGATCTTCTCGAGGTCGGGTTCGAGTTGTCCGATCTCCGTGACGCCGCGCTCGTCGGCGACGTCGGCCCACTGGGTGAAGAATCCCTTGTCGTCGGAGGTCGGGCCGGGGGTCGCCGCGCCGGAGGCGACGACGGGCGCGTCGATGGACAGCAGACTGCCGGTGAGGGTCACCGAGGTCGAGACGATGCGTTCCGGTTTGGCGGGGATCTCGACGTCCTCGGTCCGGTCGGTGGGCCGGCCGTTGTCGACGGCGATGGAGTCCACGGTGCGCGGCCACTCGCCGGTGGTCCCGGACGCCGCGGCGGTGGTGCCGTCCGCCGCGCCGTCGGTGGCGGGTGTGTCGTCCCCGCCGTCGGTGCAGGCGGCGAGGCTGACGGCGACGCCGGTGGCCAGGAGTGCGCCGGTGATACGGCGGAGGACGTGGGGGCGGGTCATGGGTTCTCTCCTCTGGATGGTCCGTGCAGCTCGTGCAGGGGTATCCTATCGGCTGGAGGTAATCTGAGGTAGGGGGTACTTCAGGTGATGCTAACCTCGGTAGCGCGACCAATCGTCCGCCCGCCCGCCGCCGACCAGTGAGGACCTCCCCGACGTGCCACGTATCAGCAGAGACACCGACATCTACCCGATCACCATGCGCGAACTGGAGGTGCTGCGGATCGAGGACGTCACCCCCGGTATGCGGCGCGTGGTCTTCGGCGGGGAGGGGCTGCGCGAGCACCTCCGCGACGGGGAACAGGTCCCGGCGATCGTCTCCGACGGCTTCGACGACGACATGCGGATGATCTTCCCGCACCCGGTCACCGGCGAGCGTCCCTACCCGGTCTCCCTCGGCGACGGGCGGCTCGACTGGACCGCGGAGGTCAACGAACTCTTCCGCACCTACACGGTGCGCCGGTGGACCCCGGAGGCCGGAAAGTTCGGCGAGCTCGTCGTCGACTTCGCCCGGCACGGGGCGGGCCTGGCCGAGGGCTGGTCCGACACCGCGTCGGTCGGTGACCGCGTCTACGCCGCCGGGCCGAAGAACTGCGCGTCGCTGCCGGTGCACACAGACTGGCTGCTGCTCATCGGCGACGAGACCGCGCTGCCCGCCATCGGACGGTGCCTGGAGGAGCTCCCGGCCGGCCACCGGGTCGTCGCCGTCGTCGAGGTTCCCGAGCGCGCCGACATCCAGCACGATCTCGACGGCCTCGCGACGGCGGACGGTGCGGGGATCGACCTGCGGTGGGTCGTGCGCGCCGAGGGCGGCGACTTCACCGCCACGGTCGCCGCGCTGGCGCAGGACGGGGCGCTGCCCGGGGGCACGCCGTTCGTCTGGGCCGCCGGTGAGGCCGGACGGCTGAAGACGGTGCGCCGGTTCGTCAAGGAGCGCGGGGTCCCCCGCGAGCACGTCCAGATCACCGGGTACTGGCGACGCAACGACGCCACGACGGCCGGTGCCGCCGAGGGGGCCGCGAACGACGGGACAGGCTCGGGGACAGGCTCGGGGGCCGATTCCGGTGCCGGTGCGTCCAGCCTGGCCCCGCTGCTGCAGCTCCACGAGCTCACCGAGATCGCGCCGGGCCTCGCCCTGCAGGCGGCCGCCCGTCTCGGCAGGTACGGACTGTTCGAGGCCGTCGACACCGTCGCGGATAGCGCCGGCGGTGCCGCGTCCGTGGACGCCGTCGCCGAGGCCGTCCAGGTGCCGGAGGGCCGCCTGGTGAGGTTCCTGCGGTACCTGGAGTCCCTCGGCCTGCTCGCCCTGCACGGCGGGGAGGGGCAGGCCACCGTGACACTGACCGCGCTCGGCGAGGAGCTCGCCGACCCGGACGGCCTCGTCGCCCGGCTGGCCGGCCCGGAGGCGCTGCAGGCCCTGACCTGGCTGCACCTCGACGACGGGTTGCGCGACGGCGCGCCGGTCCCGGTGGGTGCCACCGGCTGCACCTGGGACGGCCTGCGCGGGGACGACCCGTCGCTGGGCCGACCACTGGAGGACAATGAAGCGACCCGGGCGCAGTGGGTCGCCCCGGCGCTGGCGGCCCGGTGGGGCTCGCTGCCCGGAGGCGCGCCGGCCAGCGTCGCCGTGCTCGGCGGTGCCGAGGGGACCGCCGCGGCCGTGTACGCCGATGAGCTGCTGCGACGGGCTGATGCCCCGGGGGTCCCGGGGGTCCCGGAGGTCACGGTGCTGCGCATGCCCGGGAACCACACCTGCAGCCCGGAGCGGCTGCTCGCCGAGGTCGGCGAGTCGCGCCGGGACCGTGTGCGGATCGGCGACTGGGAGGTCGGGGACGGTCGCAGCATCGGGGCGGACCTCGTGCTCCTGCTGGACCCCTACGCCGTGTGCGCCCCCGGCGAGGTGCCCGGCCTGTTGTCGTCGGCGGTGGCGGCGGCCGGTGGCGGTGCGACGGGCGCTGGTACGACGGGCGGTGGCCGCGTCGTCGTCGTCACCCGGCTGCTCGCCGAGAGCGGCGACGAGGACCACGACTACGAGGAGGACCTCACCCGCATGCTGGTCTCCGGGAGGAGCCTGCCCACCGCCCGGGACCTGTCGTCGGCGGTCGCCCAGGCGGGTCTGCGGGGGCTGGCAGACATACCGGTCGGTTGGGGCAGCCACGCCGTCGTCATCGGCGCATGACGGAGCGTATTCCGTGCGCGTGATGAACCGCGCAATGAACGGGGTGCACGGGTACCGGGCCGGTACACCACTCAGGTACTCTGTTCAGGGTCTGAGCAATAATCTCGAGTAGTCCCGTCAGCACGGGAAGGTGGAGCTGGGAACTGTGGCCCTGATCGTCCAGAAGTACGGCGGATCGTCGTTGGAGAGCGCCGAACGTATCCGGCGCGTCGCGCAGCGGATCGTGGAAACCAAGAAGCAGGGCCACGACGTGGTCGTGGTGTGCTCCGCGATGGGTGACACCACCGACGAACTGCTCGACCTCGCCAACCAGGTTAACCCGGTGCCCCCGGGCCGCGAGATGGACATGCTGCTCACCGCCGGCGAGCGGATCTCCAACTCGCTGGTCGCCATGGCCATCGACTCCTTCGGCGCCGAGGCGCAGTCCTTCACCGGTTCCCAGGCCGGTGTGATCACCACCGAACGCCACGGCAATGCCCGCATCGTCGACGTCACCCCGGGGCGCGTGCGCGAGGCGCTGGACGCGGGCAAGATCTGCCTCGTCGCCGGTTTCCAGGGCGTCAACCGCGAGACCCGTGACATCACCACCCTGGGCCGTGGTGGCTCGGACACCACCGCCGTGGCCCTCGCCGCGGCGCTCCACGCCGACGTCTGCGAGATCTACTCTGACGTTGACGGCGTCTACACCGCCGACCCCCGCATCGTGCCGAACGCCAAGCGTCTCGACAAGATCTCCTTCGAGGAGATGCTCGAGATGGCCGCGGTCGGCGCGAAGATCCTGATGCTGCGGTGCGTGGAGTACGCCCGCGCGTTCGACGTCCCGATTCGCGTCCGTTCATCATTCAGCAACGAAACCGGCACCCTCGTGTCCGGCTCATTGGAGGATATCCCCGTGGAAGAAGCAGTCCTGACCGGTGTCGCCCACGACCGTTCCGAGGCGAAGGTCACCGTCCTCGGCATCCCGGACACCCCGGGCGAGGCGGCCCGGGTGTTCCGCACCCTGGCGGACGCCGAGATCAACATCGACATGGTGCTGCAGAACGTCTCCTCCCTGGCGGACAACCTCACCGACATCACCTTCACCTGCCCGCGTGAGGACGCCCCGCGGGCCGTCGAACTGCTCAAGGGACTGCAGGGTTCCGAGGACCACCAGAAGTTCGGTCAGCTCCTCTTCGACGACCAGGTGGGCAAGGTGTCCCTCGTCGGCGCCGGCATGAAGTCGCACCCCGGGGTCACCGCGGACTTCTGCGAGGCACTGCGCGACGCCGGCATCAACATCGAGCTGATCTCCACCTCCGAGATCCGTATCTCCGTGCTGATCCGCGACACCGACCTCGACGCCGCCGTCGCCGCGCTGCACGAGCGTTTCAAGCTCGGTGGCGAGGAGACCGCCACCGTGTACGCCGGCACCGGCCGGTAACGCCGGTCAGCCCCAGTACGAAAGGACACCAGCCATGACCACCCTCGCCATCGTCGGCGCCACTGGCCAGGTCGGCCGCGTGATGCGTGACATCCTCGAACACCGTCCTTCGGTCCTCGACAAGATCGACACCGTGCGGTTCTTCGCCTCCGCCCGCTCCGCCGGCACCGGCATCGAGTTCAACGGCGGCACCGTCGTCGTCGAGGACGTCGAGGCCACCTCCACCGAGGACCTGCGCGGAATCGACGTCGCCCTGTTCTCCGCCGGTGGGGCCACCTCCAAGGCACAGGCCCCCCGGTTCGTCGAGGCCGGTGCCACCGTCGTGGACAACTCCTCGGCGTGGCGCAAGGACCCCGACGTCCCCCTGATCGTCTCCGAGGTGAACCCGCAGGACGCCACGGACGTGCCCAAGGGCATCATCGCCAACCCGAACTGCACCACCATGGCGGCCATGCCCGTCCTGGGCGCGCTGCACGGCGAGGCCGGACTGAAGCGGCTGCACGTCTCCAGCTACCAGGCCGTCTCCGGTTCCGGGCTGGCCGGGGTGAAGGCGCTGGCCGACCAGGTCCGCGCCAACCTCGAGGTGCTGGAGAACCTCGCGACCGACGGGTCCGCCCTGCAGGTCGAGGACTTCGGCCCCTACGTCGCCCCGATCGCCTTCAACGCCCTGCCGATGGCCGGCAGCATCGTCGACGACGGGTCCGGGGAGACCGACGAGGAGCAGAAGCTGCGCAACGAGTCGCGCAAGATCCTGCACCTGCCGGACCTGCCGGTGGCGGGCACCTGCGTGCGCGTCCCGGTGTTCACCGGCCACACGATGACCGTGCACGCCGAGTTCGACTCCGCGATCACCCCGGAGCGTGCCGAGGAGATCCTCGCCGACGCCCCCGGTGTGCAGCTCACCGACGTCCCCACACCGCTGGCCGCCGCCGGTGTCGACCCGTCCCTGGTGGGGCGCATCCGCCAGGACCAGTCGATCGAGGGAGGCCGCGGGCTGGTGCTCGTCGTCTCCGGCGACAACCTGCGTAAGGGCGCCGCGCTGAACACCATCCAGATCGCCGAGCTGCTGCTCTAGGAGCGCGAGGGGGCTACCCGTGGGAGCTGTCAGGAAAGGCCTCCAGGAAGCCCTCCAGGAAAAGTCTGGGCCCGTGCATCTTCAGTAGCCCTGAAGATGCACGGGCCCAGACTTTTTCCGTCGGTACTGGGGACGTGAATACAGAGGACGCCGGTGTCAGAGCCCCAGGGACTCCCGGGCGACACGGATGATCTCCGCGGCGGGGGTGCGCACACCCGCCGCAGCCGTCGTCCCGGTCGTACCGAGGTAGGCACGCACCAGTCGGGCCCCCACCGCGTACCCTGCCCCGGTGGGGACGCCGACCGGTTCCACACCGAACACCCTGGCGGAGGCGTCCCCGTGGATCCAGGCGGTGAAGTTCTCCATCCCGGTGGTGTCGGCGGCGTCGGTGACACGGCGGAGGACCTCGTCCGAACACGCCGAGGGGTCGACGAAGTGGGTGAATCCGCGCGCCCCGTAGAGCTCGGTGGCGAAGACGTCGGCCAGACCTTCGGCGACGAGCTGCTCACCCAGGGTGACGGTTGCCGGATCCCAGACCACACCACCGGGCGAGTAGCGCACGTTGTGGTGGAGTTCGTGGACCACGATCGCCTCCAGGCGGTCGAGCACCGTGGGGGTCGGCCAGAGGTGGATCTGGATGTAGCCGCTGATCCCGCCGAACGCGACCAGCCCCTGGACCACGTCCATGAAATGGGGGTTGTCCGGGTCACCCACCCCGAGCAGGACGGTGAGGTCGGGAACCGTGGCACCGGGATCCGCCTCGCGCAGTGAGCGGACCCCACGCCGGAGTGCGTCCCGCGCCCTCTCCCACGCATGGTGGTCACCGAGAAGGTCGACCGCACCGCGGACCCGCTCGGTGTACGCGGCGTCGGCGGTATCGCCGTCCCAGGCGAAGCTCATGCTCTGCCGGTCCATGTCCGCGAGGTCGACCTCGCCGGGGAAGTAGCGGAACATACCGGCCATGGGCCGCCACATGGCGCGGACCAGGTCGGCCCGCGCCTCCACGGGTGCATCGAGTACCGCGGTCATCGCACGGCGTGAGTCCAGGACGTTGATGTCGTTGATGTTGCTGGTGATGTCGTTGGTGTCGTTCATGCCAGCGAGGCTAGAGGCTCACGCAGCGTGAGGGTCAAGGCCAGGACGTCCGCCCCGCCGGCTCACACCCGGGAGGTGTGCGCCACGGTCTGCTCCACCAGGTCCAGCACCATGTCGGTGAACTCGGGGGTCGGACCCGGTGTCGCCGCACGGACCATCGGCACCCCCAGCCCGGCGGCGGTGTCGGCGGCCTCGTTGTCGAGGTCCCACATCACCTCCATGTGATCGGAGATGAAGCCCACGGGGACCAGCACGATCGGGCGGTGGTCGCCGTCCGTACCGTCCTGGCCCGTGACGGTGGCCTCCAGGTGGTCGCAGATGTCCGGCTCCAGCCACGGGATGTGGGGCGGGCCGGAGCGCGACTGCCACACCAGTTCCACGTCGGTGCCGTCGTCACCGTCCGTGGCGAAGCTGCTCAGCGCGCGGATCTCCCGGGCGGCGGTCAACACCTGGCCCGAGTACCGGTGGGTGGTGTCGGCCGAGGACGCCTCGTCGGCGGACACGGGCACGGAGTGGGCGGTGAACAGCAGGCGGGCATCGGCCCGCTGGTCGGCCGGGAGCGAGTCCCTGGCCTCGTCGACCAGCCGGGCGAAGGCGGAGAGGAACAGCGGGTGGTCGTGGAAGGGCCGGATCTTCGTCATCGTCGGCGGGGTGACACCGGCGTCGCGGCAGGACTGCAGCGCCCGTTCGATGTCCTCGCGGTACTGGATGTCGCCGGAGTACCCGCCCCATGCGGAGGTGGCGAACACGATGACCTCGGTGACGCCGTCGGCCACCATCCGCCTGGTGGTGTCCTCGATGTAGGGCTCCCAGTTCCGGTTGCCGAAGTACACCGGCAGGTCCAACCCCCGCGCGGCGATCTCGGTGCGGAGATGGTCGATGATCTCCAGGTTCTGGTCGTTGATGGGGCTCTTGCCGCCGAAGCGGTAGTAGTGCTCGCCGACCTCGGCGAGGCGCTCGCGGGGGATGCCCCGTCCCCGGGTGACGTTCTCGAGGAAGGGGACCACGTCCTCCTCCTTCTCCGGTCCCCCGAAGGAGAGGACGAGCAGCGCCCTGCGGGCGGTGGTGCCAGACATGCCAGACTCAGCCATGGTCCCGATCCTACTCGTCGGGCAACCCCAGTTCGTGGATGAGGGCGGCGCGCAGGGTGGGGTGCCGGAACGTGTGCCCGAGGTGTTCGAGGACGGACGGGGCGACGTTCTGGTCGGCCAGGGCCAGCTCTTCGGCGCCCTGCACCCCGAGGAGCAGCGCCGGGGCGGCGGCGGGCACCGGCAGGCTCAGCGGTACGCGGATCCGCTGCAGGTCAGCCAGGGTCGCGGTGAACTCGGCGTTGGTGGCCATCTGCGGGCCCACGGCGTTGACCGGGCCGGAGAGTCCGCCGTCGACCACGGCCCGGACGTACACGTCCACCAGGTCGTCCAGCGACACCCACGGGAAGTGCTGGCGCCCGGAGCCCAGGACGCCACCGCCGACCCTGCTCGACGCGTCCAGGGCGGTGAGCAGGGCGGAGCCGCCGGCCAGGACGAGGCCGGTGCGTACGGTGACCACGCGCCGTCCGGCGTCGGACGCGGGGCGGCAGGCGTCCTCCCAGTCGGAGACGACCTCGGCGAGGAAGCCGTCACCGGCCCCGGCGCGCTCGTTGACCCGTCCGGCGCGGGTGTGGCCGTAGAACCCGACCGCGGAGGCGCAGATGAACGACGCGACGCCGGGGGTGGCGGCGGCGAGGTCGGCGAGTAGGCGCGTCGGTCCGACCCGGGAGTCACGGACGGCGGCCTTGTGCTTCTCGGTGAACCGTCCGGCGATGCCCGCACCGGCGAGGTGGACCACCGTGTCCACCCCGTCGAACAGGTCCGGTGAGGGGTCGTCGGGGTCCCAGACCCGCGCGTCCGGTTCCGGTGGCAGCGCGGAGCGCGACAGCGGGACCACGGTGTGCCCCAGGGACCGCAGGAGTGCGACGAGCCGGGTGCCGACGAGCCCGGTCGCCCCGGTCACCGCGACGGTGTGGTGCCCGGTGACGGTGGCGTCGCCGACGCGCGCGCGGTGGGCGAGGTCGTCGGCGAGCTGGCGGTGACGGTAGCGGAAGACCCGGTCCAGCAGCGCCGCCGGGGCCGTCCCCTGCACCGTGTCGGTGAGCAGCGTGCCGCGGGTGTTGGCGGTGTCGTCGTCGTGGAAGGCGTGGGTGTGCCGCCACCGCGTGATCTGGCGCAGCGGGGGATTGACGCATTCGTCGACGAAGAGACGTCCCTCGACGAAGTCGTCGGGCCGGTGGTCGGCCTGCCAGGTGCGGAGCCCCGGGACGCGGCCGGGCAGGGACAGCACGGTGGTGCCGTCCTTGAGGGACGACGCCTCGGAGGCGATACGGATCCGGGAGAAGCCCGGGGTCAGGCGGGTCACCGCGCCGGGGCGGGTGTGCCAGTCCCAGACGTCCTGGCGGGGGAACCGGAGGTGTTGGTGGTAGCGGTGGGTCACGAACCCCAGTGTAGGGACGCTCCGCCGCCTGTGTCGGGTCCTGTGTCGGCGCCTGTGTCGGTGGCGCGCCCCGAGGCAGCCAGCAGGTCGGCGCGGGCGCGGGCCACGCGCGACCGGATCGTGCCCACCCGGACCCCGCAGATGTCGGCGGCCTCGGCGTAGGTGTGGCCGAGGACCTGGGTGAGGATCAGCGCCTCACGGCGGTCCGGTGCCAGGTCGTCGAGCATCGCCCGGGCATCCACGAGCTCGGCCCACGTCTGCCCGCCGGTGGTGTCCGGGGAGGTGGTGAGCTCGGTGGCGTCCTCCCACTGCTCGGCGGACCTGCGGGGGCGGGCCATGTCGTGGCGCACGCTGTCGACCCAGGTGTGCCTGGCGAGCGCGAGCAGCCAGGTGCGCGCGGAGGACCGGGCGGCGAACCGGGGCAGCCCACCCAGTGCCCGCAGGTAGGTCTCCTGGGTGAGGTCGTCGGCGCGGTCGGCGTCCGCCAGGTGGGCGAGGAGGCGCCAGACGTCGTCGTGGGTGGCCTCGATGAAGTCGTTGAGGGCCTGCCGGTCACCGCCGGCGGCGCGCAGCGCGAGGTCGGTGACCGCCTGGTCCGCCGGGGTGGTCCGGGCGTCCTGTCGGGCGTCCCGACCCTGTCGGCGCGTCGACTGCAGGGTTCTTCTTCGCACGGTTCCGGAGTTTATCACCGTTTGTCACCGACACCGGGTTCCTGTGACTCCTGTGACCTTCGATTCTGTCTCTATCACTATCGCCGACACAGTGTAAATAATATAAACCATTCAAAAGGGAGAAATTAATAGTGCGACCCTGAATGTTCGGGTGTATAACGGGACGTGACGGCACATGCACCCCGTGACCGACGATCACGGCACCCGTGCGCCCCGCCGTCATCCACGACTGACATGTGCGCGATCAGTGCAGCACACGACCACTGCACCCACGGCAGCCAACAGGAGGGTTCACACATGACCACCCACGACGACCGCACCACCGGAGCACCGGGTCAGGACAGCTCCGCCGACATCGCCGCCCGCGGGGTCTGCCCGTACTCCGGGCACTCCACCAACGCGAACGGCTCACCCGTCACCACCGAGGAGCACTCGGTCACGGTCGGGGAGCAGGGGCCGATCGCCCTGACCGACGTCCACCTCGTCGAGAAGCACGCCCACTTCAACCGCGAGCGCATCCCGGAGCGCAACGTCCACGCCAAGGGCTCCGGCGCCTTCGGCGAGCTCACCGTCACCGAGGACGTCTCCCGGTACACCCGGGCGGACCTCTTCCAGCAGGGACGGGTGACCCCGATGCTCGCGCGGTTCTCCACCGTCGCCGGTGAACAGGGCTTCCCCGACACCGTGCGTGACGTCCGCGGGTTCTCGCTGAAGTTCTACACGCAGGAGGGCAACTACGACATCGTCGGCAACAACACCCCGGTGTTCTTCCTGCGCGACGGCATGAAGTTCCCCGACTTCATCCGCTCCCAGAAGCGGTTGACCAACGGGCTGCGCAGCGCCGACATGCAGTGGGACTTCTGGACCCGCAGTCCCGAGTCCGCCCACCAGGTCACCTACCTCATGGGCGACCGCGGTATCCCCAAGGACTTCCGTCACATGGACGGGTTCAGCTCCCACACCTACCAGTGGATCAACGCCGACGGTGAGCGCTTCTGGGTGAAGTACCACTTCAAGACCAGGCAGGGCTGGGAGTTCTTCACCGACGACGAGGCCGGCGCACTCGTCGGTTCCGGCGACTTCGACCACTCCCGTTCCGACCTCTACGAGGCCATCGAGCGCGGCGACTACCCGACCTGGGACGTCAAGGTCCAGATCATGCCCGTGGCCGAGGCGGAGAACTACCGCTGGAATCCCTTCGACCTGACGAAGACCTGGTCGCAGAAGGACTACCCGCTCATCGACGTCGGACACTTCACCCTCAACGCGAATCCGCAGAACTTCTTCGCGCAGATCGAGCAGGCGGCGTTCGCACCGTCCAATATCGTGCCCGGCATCGGCTTCTCGCCGGACAAGATGCTGCTGGCACGTGCGTTCGCCTACGCCGACACGCAGCGCTACCGGCTGGGGACGAACTACCCGCAGCTGCCCGTCAACCGTCCGGTCGTCGCGGAGCGGAACTTCTACACCATGAAGGACGGCGCGGCGGCCTACGAGTTCCCCGCCGACGGCACACCGGTGTACTCGCCGAACCGTTTCGAACGCGGTGAGGGCACCGCGGACGTCTCCGACGGTTCCGGCGTGGTGGAGAAGGGGGTCGCACCCGGACAGTCCGCCTACGGTTTCGGTCGCGGGCAGGAGTCCGCGACCGGTCCGGCCGAGGACCTCGGTCTCTTCGACGACAACTACGGCGGTGACCTCACCCGTGGAGCCTATGTCCGGCATGCCGAGGACGACGATTTCATCCAGGCGGGCAACCTGGTCCGCGAGGTGCTGGACGACGACGCCCGCGAGCGTCTCGCCGGCAACATCGCCCGCGCGATGCAGGGTGTCTCCGAGCAGGTCGAGGGCCAGTGCTGGACCTACTGGGGCCGGGTCGACGAGAACCTGCGCGACCGGGTCCGGGAGATCTACACCGACCTGAAGGGCTGAGCCGGCCCCGGGACGGTGCGACAGAGAGAACCCCCGGCAGGGAGACCAGTGGTCTCTCCGCCGGGGGTTCTCGGCGTCGGATGGGTCAGTTCGCCTCCTTGGCGCGTTCACCGCCGGACAGCGGCACGGTGTGGTCCCACAGGGTGGCGTGCAGGGCACGCCCCATTACGTAGGAGCCGACCGCCTGGACCACGAGCAGCGCCAGGATGGCGACCACGCCCCTGACCAGGTAGCCGAGGACGAAACCTTCGGTGGCCCAGGAGTTCACGAAGTCGGCGGCGACGAGCAGGGGCAGCCCCATCCCGATCGCCGGGCCGAGCATGTTGACCTGGCTTAGCGCGTCCGGGGCGAGGTACATCGCGACGGCCGAGACGAGCACGTAGAGGGCACCGACGACGGCCAGGATGCTGACGATGATGGCGGGGATCCACCCGATCTCGTCGGGCTGCTGGACCACGGGCGCCTCCGCGGCGAGCAGGTGCACGGTGGACTGTGTCTGTGTGAGCATGATTTCTCCTACCTGCGTCCGCGGGTGATGATCCGGGCGAAGGCCATGGTGCTGATCGCGCCGCCGAGCCCGGCGAGCAACACGACGTCGTAGGTGATCGCGGAGTCGTAGAACAGGCAGTACACCAGGAACCCGGCGATGACGGTGAGGAACACCATGTCGGCCAGCACGGCGCGGCGGGCGTCGTTACGCGTCGACACCGCCCGCCACAGCACCAGGGCCATGGCGGCGACGATGAGCACCGCCGCAACCCCGGCGAAGATCCACAGGAATTGTGTCGGTGTCACTTCGACTCGTCCTCTCTCTTGTCGGTCTCGCCGGTGCTCCCGGTGCTGCCGGTGTCCGTGGGGTCCTCGGTGTGGGGGTGCCCGTGCCGGCCGCGCAGGCGCGACAGCGGGGTGCCGGGGAGTCCCTGCCGGCCACTGAGGTCCAGTTCCGGTTGCGGCAGACGCGACCGAACCTCGAGTGCGTTGACCAGCGAGGCGATCGGCGAGGTCCGGCGCCCGGAGCGGGACGCCTTGGCGCCGTCGGACACGGGGGCCGCGTCGTTGGCCTCGGACAGCGCTGACACCCCGCGGTCGCCGGACGGTGCGACGCGTGCCGGGTCGATGCCTTCCTCGAGGTCTTCGGAGTCCGGGCCACGCTCGGTGTCGTCGAGGTCGAGCTCGGGGGGACTGAACTCCTCGGCGAGCTTGCGGCGACGGCGCTTCTCCTCCTCCGCGATCCTGCGCCGTTTCTCCTCGGCCGCCTTACGGGCGTTGGTCTTGGCGATCTTCTCCCGCTGTTCCCGGGACAGGTTGTCGAGGTCGTTGACGTCGAGGTTGTCGTCCTGCCGCATGATCGCCGCGACGAAGGCGGCGGCGTGCGGGGTCGAGTCGACCTTCTCCACGTCGAAGACGCCGTCTTCGCTGGCACGGCCACCGCGGTTGCCACGGTAGCCGCGCGGCCCGGGCACACCGCGCTCGACCAGGTGCTCCACGTCGAACTCGATCTTGCGCTTGCGCACCGACGGGGAGATCCGGGCCTCCATCACGGCCAGGGAGTGCAGCAGTTCCTGCGGGTCCGCACCGTACATGGCGTGGACCGCGAGGAAACGCTGGACCCGGGTGAGCCCGTGGGTACGGAACTCCGAGGTGGCCACGGAGCCGGCGTCGTCGAGGTTGCGCTTGCCGGCGGCGGCGTCCTCGTCGACCTCCTTGGGGCCGGTCACACCCAACGCCAGCGTGCCGGGGGTCATGGTGATCGACGCGATGAACACGGCGATGTCACGTTCCCGGGTGAGCCGCAGCGGGTAGTAGACCATCACCGGTGCGATGTGGCGACCGGTGGTGAACGTGTCGTAGGCCATGATCGTGGACTCCTTCACGATCTGGCCCACGAGCCACACCGAGTAGGACGCCCCGTGGCCGATCTGGTGGAGGACGTGCTTCAGCGTCATCACCGCGCTCCTTCCGTGGCGGCCGCCGCGTCCGTCGCGACGGGGGTTGAACCGGAGTCCGTGTGCGCCAGCCCGTAGTGCTCGGACGGGAGCACGACACCGACCGCCTCGTCCGGGTCACCGATGACCGAGTGGACGTAGTCGGTGGTGTCGGTCAGCGACGCGGCCGCGTCGCCGGTGACCTGGGTGACCACGCCGACGAAGAGGAACATGCCGACGCTGACCACCATCATCGTGGCGCTGGGGAGGGTGAGCCGCACGCTGACCGCCAGGCTGGGGTCCATGTCCTGCTTGTCCATGGGCTTGCCCCAGAAGCACTTCCGCCAGACGTGCAGCATGCTGAGCAGCGCGCCGATCGACGCGACGACGACCGCGCCGACACCGACCCACACCATGGGGCCGGAGTCCCGGACCATGGCGAAGACGAGCATCAGCTTGCCCCACAGCCCGGAGAACGGCGGGAAGCCGATCAGCGACATGGCGGCCGCGGCGAAGACCACGGAGATCATCGGGTCGCGGCGCATCAGGCCGGAGAGCCGGCGGAGCCGTCCGGTGCCGTAGGTCTCCTCCACGGCACCGGCGGCCATGATCATCGCCGCGGCGGTGATCATGTGGTGGAGCATGTAGAAGATGGCCGCGGAGAGCATCAGCTCGGCGCTGCCGCCGAGGAACGCCAGCGCCACCAGGATGAACGGGATGCCGTTGACCATCTGGTAGGCGATCACCCCACGCAGGGTGGTCTCGCCGAGGGCGGCGAACCCGCCGATCATCATGCCGATCACGGCGAAGACCAGGATCGGCAGCGCCCACCGCTGGTCGCCCTCGAAGACGGTCATGTACACCCGCAGGATGGCGTACACGCCGACCTTGGTGTGCAGACCCGAGAACAGGGCCATCACCGACGGCGAGGTCGAGCCGTAGGAGCGGGGCAGCCAGGTGTGCACCGGTGCCGCACCGGCCTTGACCGCCAGGGCGATGAGCACGACGCCCAGGGCGAGCAGCAGCTGCCACTGGGTGCCGAAGACCCCCTCGGCGAAGCCGCCTGCGCCACGTTCACCCGCGGCACCGGCGAGGGCGGCCATATTGGTCGTGCCCACCACCGCGTACACCAGGGCCACACCGGAGAGCAGGCACAGCGAGGTGACCAGGTTGACCAGCACGAAGGTGCGGCCGGCGGCGAGCCGTGCCCAGGTACCCGTCATGGCCAGCAGTCCGAAGGACGGCATGAGCATGACCTCGATGAAGACGAAGAGGTTGAACAGGTCGGCGGTGAGGAAGGCGCCCCAAACGCCGGCGAGCAGCATCAGCGTCATCGCCGGGTAGAAGCGGGCGCGGGACTCGCCGACAGCCTCGGCGAACCAGTTCGCGGTGAGGGCGACGACGGCGGTGGCGACGATCATCACCGCGGACAGCGTGTCCGCCACCAGGGGGATGGACACGCCGCCGGTGAAGGAGCCGACGTTGTCGGCGACGACGGTGGTCTCGCCACCGCCGGACACCTGGGTGAGCAGCAGGACACCGCCGACGAGACCGGCGGCGGGCACCAGCAGGCCGAGGGCACGCCGGGGGAGGCTCCACGGCAGGGCGGCGGCGACACCGGCCGCCATCAGCGGGACCACGACGAACAGTGCGAGCAGTGGTCCGAGGGTGTCGGGGTTCATCAGTAGTCCACCTCTCGGTCGCGACGGCGTTGTGCCTGGGCTGAGTGTTCGTCGATCCGGTGGGCCGAGCGTCGGCCCACGGTGTCCAGGGCGCGGAACTCGCGGCGGGCGCGCTGGACGTCCTCGCCGGAGCGGGTGTCGTCGTCACGGCCGAGGGCGGCGAGGGCGAGCAGCACGGCGGTCGTCGCCATCGAGATGACGATCGCGGTCAGGACGAAGGCCTGGGGGAGGGGGTCGGCGGAGTCCGCGGGGAACGTCCGGTCGGCGAGCGCGTCCGAACGCCACGCGCCGATACCGGCGGCGAGCAGGAGCAGGTTGACTCCGTGACTCATCAGTGTGGCGCCGATGATGACACGGACCATGCCACGCTGCATCACCATGTAGACGCCGGCTGCGACAAGGAGGGCGATGATGGCCGCGATGATCACCGGAGGTCACCGTCCTTTCCCTGGTCGCTGTTGCTGTCGTTGTCGTTGGTGCTGTCGTGTTCGTCGTCGGGTGCTGCCCCGGGTTCTCGGGTACCGGATCCGGTCCTGCCGCGTTGTTCCTCGGCGACGGCGGAGGGATTCAGCGGCACGGCGGACCCGCCGGCGGTCACGGCGACCTGTGAGTTCGCCACCGCCTGCAGTTCAGGACGGTCCGCCACCGGCCGCGCCAGTTCGACCGGGCTGGCCTTGGACGGCCGGTGTGCCTCGGAACCGGGGCGGTCCCGGCCACCGAGCTCGTTGAGCACGATGGTGACGATGCCGATCACGGCGAGGTAGACCCCGCCGTCGAAGAAGAGCGAGGAACTGAAGTGCTCGGACCCGATGTAGAAGTGGATCGGGGTGAGGAAGCTGCCCTCGGCGAAGCCGACGAGGCCGGTGACCAGGGCCAGGACGATACCGCCGCCGACGAACTGGTACCCCAGGTCGGCGCCGCCGATGCGCTTCGCGTTCGGCTGGACGAGGTACCAGAACACCAGTCCGAGGGCGAGCATCAGCGCGGCGAGGAAGCCGCCGCCGGGTGCCTGGTGGCCGCGGTAGAGCGTGACCGCGGAGTACACCACGAGCACGGCGAGGAACGGCCAGACGACCTGACGTCCCAGGATGGAGTTGAGGTGGGTGCTGCGCAGGTACTTCGAGTAGAACGGGGCGAGCTCCGGCACCTTGTGCACGTCCGGGAACTTGGTGGAGCCCGGCTTGCGGAAGAGCTCGGCGCTGGACCCCGGACCGTAGCCCGGCACCGGGGACTTCGGCACCGAGGAGACGATGGCGGCGATGACGATGCCGGCCATACCGAGGACGGCGAGTTCGCCGAGGGTATCCAGTGCACGGAACTCGACCAGGATCGCCGCGACGATGTTGTTCGCGCCGGAGACCTCCGGCGACTCGGTGATGTACCACATGGCGAGCTCCGGGCGCTCGTGGCGCCCGATGAGCAGCCAGACACCGATGAACACGACGAGGCCGACGATCGCGGCCAGGGTGACGGCGAACTTGGTGCGGTTCTCGCCCTCCTTGAGGTAGAGGCGCGGCTGGTGACGGACGACCAGCATGAGGAACACGGTGACGATGAACTCCACCATGAGGTTGGTCATGGCCACGTCCGGGGCACCCAGGGTCAGCATGATCCAGGAGACACCGGCACCGGCCACGCCGACCAGGATGACCGAGCCCATCCGGGAGCGGGTGGAGATGATCGCCATGGTCACCATGAACATGATGACCAGGCCGATGATGTCGGTGAGGCTGTCGATGCCGCTGACCCGCGGTGGCAGTTCGCCCAGGTGCTCCAGGCCTCCCGGCCCGAAGAACGCGGCGACGGTGAGGACCAGGACCATCACGAAGATCCAGAGAAGGTGGGCGTTGGGGCTCAGCGTGTTGCCCAGGCGGCTGACCAGCCGGCCCCACCGGGCGGCCATACGGAGGGTGAAGGCGATCACCTCGTTGCCGGTGAAGGGGAACAGCCGGTGGTCCTCCATCCAGTTGGTGTAGGCGCGGTGGCGCAGGGCCACCAGCACGACACCGAGGACGATGACCGCGAGGGTGATGTAGAGCGGGATGCCGAACCCGTGCCACAGGCCCAGGTGGGAGTGGGATTCACCGGCGCCGATGGATCCCACCACCGCGTCCAGCGGCGAGTCCAGCGCAGTGAGGAACAGGACCACGGGCAGGGACAGGAACCCGGGGATGGCGGCGGGGAGCCAGAGGGACACCGGGACCTCCTTGACCTCGTCGACGGGGGTCACCTCGGCGGTGTCCGCGGCCGACCCGGTGTCGATGAAGGCACCGGTCAGGTACTTCGCGGAGTACAGGAACGTCGCCAGGGCACCGACCCCGGCGGCGACCAGCAGCACGATCTCCCAGGACGGCACCAGCGGGGACTCGGTGAAGGCCTCGAGCATGCCCTCCTTCGACACGAAGCCGAAGGTCGGGGGGAGACCGGCCATGCTCGCCGCGGCGACGAGGGCGGCGGTGAACGTGGCCGGCATGCGGCGCCAGATGGAACCGAGTTCGCGGATGTCCCGGGACCCGTTCTCGTGGTCGACGATGCCGATGATCATGAACAGCGAGGACTTGAACATGGCGTGGGCGGCGGTGTGGACGACGGCGGCGGCCAGCGCGAAGGGTGTGCCGATACCGATCGTCGCGACGATCCAGCCGAGCTGCGAGACCGTGGAGTAGGCCGTCAACCGCTTGAGGTCGGTCTGCTGGTAGGCGAAGACCGCCGCCATCACCGCGGTGCACATGCCGGAGATGATCAGCATCAGGTTCCACACCATGACGTCGGAGAAGACCGCCGAGAACCGCAGCAGCAGGTAGATACCGGCCTTGACGACCGCGGCGGCGTGCAGGAACGCCGACACCGGGGTGACGGCCGCCATCGCCTCGGGGAGCCAGATGTGGAACGGCAGCTGGGCGGCCTTGGAGAAGCCGGCGAGCGCGACGAGGACGGCGACGATGGCGGTGAGGGAGGCGTCCTGGCCCCACACGTCACTGGCCAGGATCCCGGACAGGTTCGTCGTCCCGGTCGCCATGACCGAGATACCGAGGGCGACCAGCAGGCTGAGCCCACCGGTGAAGGTGAGCAGCAGGGTGCGCACGGCGCCCGGCTCACCGGTGTGGCCCGCGCGGGCGACGAGGAAGAACGACGCCAGGGAGACCAGTTCCCAGCCGATGAACAGCACGGAGACGTCGTCGGCGAGGAAGAGCAGGACCACCGAGACCATGAACCCGGTCATCAGGACATAGAAGTTCATGATATGCTCCCCGCGGTGCAGGTACCGCGAGGAGTAGGCGAAGACCGCCGAACCGACGAACAGGGCCAGCAGGGTGAAGAACAGGCCGAGCGAATCCATGCGCAGGGCGAACTCGAGGTTTCCCGCGGATCCGTCGACCCCGGGGATGATCCCCTCGATCCACGTCGCGGAGTAGACGGCGTCCTGCCCGTCCAGGATGTCGCCGGCGTGGGCGACGACGTAGGCGGCGACGCCGAGGAACACCGCGGCCAGGGGCCAGCCGGCGTTGCGGTCGAGAGTTCTGACCAGGACCGGGGTGAGTGCGAGGGCTATGGCCAGCACCACGGGAACGACGATCAAGGTCACGGTCTCACCAACACCTCACTGTTGTTCTGATTCGGTAGGTGCCCCATGGTTTCTCCGGGTGTCGGACCCGTACGGGCCCGGCCACCGGTGGGCCGTGCCAGGGCCCCGGCAGTCTCATGCGACGGGACAAGTTTATCAGGCGTGTCGCAGGTGGGTACGGCCGCCACTTTGCAGTAGAGAGCGGTGGAGGTCAGCGGCGCGACGTTGTTACCATCGGTGGGATGTCACCCACATCGTCATCGGTAACGTCATTCACCCCGCCGCCACTGGAACTCCCCGGTATCGGTTTCGGCACCTACAAGTTGCGCGGTGCCGACGGCCGGGAGGCCGTGTCGGGGGCGATCGAGCTGGGGTACCGGCTCATCGACTCCGCCTACAACTACGAGAACGAGGGCACGGTCGGCGCCGGCATCCGCGACGCCGTCGAGAGCGGTGCCGCGACCCGCTCGGAGATCATCTACACCAGCAAGCTGCCGGGCCGGTACCACCGACGCGCCGACGCCCTCGCCACGGTCGAGGAGTCGTACCACCGGTCGGGGATCGGCCCGATCGACCTCTACCTGATCCACTGGCCCAACCCGAAGCAGGGGCACTACGTCGAGGCATGGAACGCGCTCATCGAGGCCCGCGAGCGTGGCCTGGTCAAGCACATCGGTGTGTGCAACTTCCTGCCCGCGCACCTGGAGGTCCTGGAGAAGGAGACCGGGGAGCTGCCGGAGGTCAACCAGATCGAGCTGCACCCGGCGTTCCCCCAGGTGGGCGCGCTGGAGTGGAATGCCGCTCACGGGATCATCACCCAGGGGTGGAGCCCGTTGGGCCGCGGGGCCGCCCTGGACAGCGTGCCGGTGCAGGACGCCGCCCGGGCGCACGGCGCCACGGCCGGGCAGGTCGTGCTCGCGTGGCACCGCGCGGTGGGCTCGTTGGCGATCCCGAAGGCGGCCGGGCGTCAGCGCCAGCAGGAGAACCTGGAGTCGTTGACCGTGGAGCTCACCGACGACGAGGTCACCGCGATCACGGCCCTGGGCACCCCGGACGGCCGGTTGAAGGGCCAGGACCCGGCGACCTACGAGGAATTCTGAGCCGTCCCGCCCGCCGGGCCGGTAAGGTGGGTGTGTGACCCATCCTCCGTCCCGGCCGCTGAACCTCCGTCTCCTCAACGACTACGAGGTGGTGGTCCTGGGCCTCAGGTCCATGCTCCGCCCGTTCGCGGACCGGATCAGGATGGTGGAGGCGGAGACCGGGTCGGTCTCGGACGTGACCGCGGACATCACCCTCTACGACACGTTCGGACGGTCCCAGGTCGAGGGCCTCGACCTGGACGAGGTCCTCCGCGACGGCGACGCCGGCCACGTCGTCATCTACACCTGGAACATGCGGGCCGACCTCATCCGCACCGCCCTGGACAAGGGGTGCCGCGGCTACCTGGACAAGTCGATGGGGGCCGACGCCCTGGTGCGCAACCTCGAGGCGATCGGGAACGGTGAGGTGCGGGTGTCCGACACGGCGGACTTCTTCCGCGAGGAGTCCGACGACCGGGTGGATTCAGTGGACTCGGTGTCCGACCGGGGGTTCTGGCCAGGTCGGGACGCGGGGCTCACGGCGCGTGAGGCCGAGATCATCGCACTGGTCACCCAGGGACTGACGAACGCGGAGATCGCGAACCGCTGCTACATCACCATCAACTCGTTGAAGTCCTGCATCCGGTCGGCGTACCGGAAGATGGGCGTCGAGCGGCGGTCGCAGGCCGTCCGGTGGGGGATGGAGAACGGGATGACCCCGCCGTCGGCGCGGGGGAGGGCGCCCCAGCGGAGCTGAGGCACACGCGTAGGAGGGGTGTTACCTCTTCCTGGTGACCAGGCCGACGATCCAGAGCAGGATCACCGCGCCCACCAGGCAGGTGAGGAAGCTGAAGAAGATGCCGCCTCCGGCGACGTCCACGCCGAACAGGGTCAGCAGCCAGCCGCCGAGGAAGCCGCCGACCACACCGACGACGATGTTGAGGATGATCCCCATCGACGCGTCGGTGCCCATGATCTTCGAGCCGATCCAGCCGGCGAGCCCGCCGATGACGATCCAACCGATGAAGCCCAGCGGGGGAGCCGATTCCGCCGCGAGGATGAGTGTGGTGGAGTCCACTGTTGTTCTCCGTTCGTGAGAGGTCGGTCTTGCGGTCATGTGACCGGACCAACGGTAGGAGAACAGGGCACCCTGTGAAACACCCCTGAGGGTGGTGCCGCGGAGCGGGTACGGGAAAACGGAGAACACCCTCCGCCCTGCCTGTGCAGGTCGGAGGGTGTTCTCCCGGCTGTCGGGGTAGCGGGATTTGAACCCACGACCTCTTCGTCCCGAACGAAGCGCGCTGCCAAGCTGCGCCATACCCCGGTCTGGAACGGCACACCTCATCCCTGTCGGGAATCGCTGTGTCGCAACAGGTAAGCACTATAGACCGATGTGGAGCCCGCTGGCAAAACGGCTGGACACGCCGGTGCCGGGGGCGTGGCCGGAGCTGCTGTCAGGCCGGGCGTTCGACGACCCGGACCAGGGTGGCCGAGGGCCGGCAGAACGTCCGGAACGGGACGTACTTCGACGTGCCCAGCCCGTTGGTCACGTGCAGCCACATCCGTTCGGACCAGCGGGACAGCCCGGCCACCCGCGACCGGTCGATCCCGCAGTTGGTGACGATCGCCCGGCCGCCGGGGAGACACAGCTGACCGCCGTGGGTGTGGCCCGACATCGTCAGCTGGTAGCCGTCCGCGGCGAACTCGTCGAGCACCCGGGGCTCCGGGGAGTGCGACAGGCCGATCGCCAGGTCCGCCTCGACGTTCGGTGCACCGCCGAGCCGCGCGTAGTCGTCCCGGTCGAGATGCGGGTCGTCGACACCGCCGACGGCCAGCTTCACCCCGCCGGTGGCGAAGTCCACGCGCCGGTGGGTGGCGTCCTCCCATCCGTGCTCGACGAAGGCGGCGCGCATACCGCGCCACGGCAGTTCGACGTCGCTGGGCTTGTTGCGCTTCCCCAGCAGGTAGTTGACGGGGTTCACCGGGTGCGGTGCGTAGTAGTCGTTGCTGCCGAAGACGAACACCCCGGGCCGCCGGAGCAGCGGGCCCAGGGCGCGCAGCACCCCGGGGACCGCCTCGGCCTCGCCGAGGTTGTCGCCGGTGTTCACGACGAGATCGGGTTCGAGGGCGTCGAGCCCGGCGACCCAGTCCTGCTTCGCGCGCTGGCCGGCCAGCATGTGCAGGTCCGAGATGTGCAGGATCGTGAACGCCTCGCGCCCGTCGCCGAGGGTGCCGGGCGCGAGCACCGGGACGGTCACCTCGTGGAGGACGAAGGCACGGGTCTCGGCGACGGCCGCGACGGCGGTGGCGGCAACGACGGCCGCCGCGGTACCGACGGCGGCCAGCGCCCCCGGAACCAGCCCAGGAACCAGCCCGGAAGCAACCCGGGAAGCTACCCGGGATATCGGGCCGTGCCCGGCGTCGGCCTCCCCGGTGCGGCGGTGGGGGACGGGCTGCTGTTCTGGACTGCGTCGGTTATTCATCGTGTCCAGTGTAAACGGCGGGCCCGACGTGGACGACGCGTGCAGCCCGGAGCTACTCGAACTCGTCGAGGGTCATGTCCCACCCGGCGCTACGGCTCTCCTGCCGGGGCGTGGGGGCGTCGTCGGTGAACGTCGCGTTGCGGTAGCGGTCGGGGTTACCCCGGTCGTAGCTGCGGTCGTAGCGGGGCAGGCCGGCACCGCCGTAGCTGGCGGCCAGGGAGTTCGCCGCGGTGAAGAACGCCCGCGCCGGCTCGTTGCCGCCGTACAGGTTGCCCGCGCCGCACTGGCGGAGCGGGGAGGTGCACAGCGGCGAGGTCTGTGAACCGTCGTTGAAGGCGTAGGTCGCCCCGGCGAGTCCGGGGGTGAACCCCAGGAACGCGGCGGAGAGGCTGGTTTCGGTGGTGCCGGTCTTCGCCGAGATCGGCCCGCTCCAGCCGGACGCGGCGGCGGCCGCCGACGCGGTGCCGTCACGGACGTCCCCGCCCATGCCGTTGGCCAGCGCGTCCGCGATGTCGCGGGACAGCGCCTGTTCGCACGACGGGGTGTCCAGGTCGACGGTGTCGCCGTCGCGGTCCGAGACCGACAGCACCGGCGAGGGCTCGCACCACCGGCCGTGGTCGGCCAGGCTGGCGGATACGTTGGCCAGCTCGAGCGGGTTGACCTCCAGCGGGCCCAGGACGAAGGAGCCGAGGTTGCTGTCCTTGACGAAGTCGGCGACGGAGGTGTCGCCGTCGTAGGAGCCGGGTTCGGCGTAGGAGCGCAACCCGAGGTCGACGGCGATGTCGGTCATCCGTCCGGTGCCCAGCTGCTCCGCCATCGCCACGAACGGCGTGTTGGGGCTGGTGGCCAGCGCCTCACGCAGGCTCATGCTGGACTTGAAGTCGCCGGCGTTCTCGACGCAGTACCGGTCGGCGGGGCACCCCGCGGCACCGCCGCTGCCCATGCCCGCCACCTCGATCCGGGACGGGACGTCGAGTCTGGTGTTCAGCCCCATCCCCTTCTCCATGGCCGCGGCGGCGGCGAAGATCTTGAAGACACTTCCGGCGCCGTTGCCCTCGGAGGTGTGGGTGACCGGCAGCACCGTCTCGCTGACGTCGGCGTCGAGCCCGTAGGTGCGCGACGACGCCATGGCGACGACCTCGTGGGCGTCGTCGGTGGGGGCGATGAAGTTCGAGGTCATCGAGACCCCCGGCGTGGCGCTGTCGGCCTGGGAACGCACCGCGTTCACCGCCGCGTCCTGCGCGTCCGGGTCCAGGGTGGTGCGCACGGTGTACCCGCCGCGGGCGATCTCGTCGCGGTCCAGGTCGTGGTCCTCGAGGTAGGACAGGACGTAGTCGCAGAAGAAGCCGGCGTCGTCGGCGCCGATGCAGCCGTTCGCCTGCCCCACGGGGGACTCGTTCACGCCGAGGGGCTGGGCGATGAACCGGTCGCGTTCCTCCGGGCCGAGGGCGCCGGTGGACTCCATGGCGGTCAGGACGGCGTCGCGCCGGGCTTTGGCGCTGTCCGGGTTCATCCACGGGTCGTGGGCGGTGGTGGACTGCACCATGCCCGCCAGCAGGGCGGACTGGGGCACGGTGAGTTCGGCGGCGGTGGTGGAGAAGTAGGTGCGGGCGGCGGCCTCGATGCCGTAGGCGCCGTTGCCGAAGGAGATGAGGTTGAGGTACCGGGTGAGGATCTCGTCCTTGGAGTAGCGCTTCTCCAGGTCCGTGGCCATCTTCATCTCGCGCAGTTTCCGGGTGGCCGAGGTTTCGGTCGCCGCGGCGCGTTCCTCGTCGTTCGCGGCGTCGATCAGCAGCAGGTAGTTCTTGATGTACTGCTGGTTGATGGTGGACGCGCCCTGCTCGACGGCTCCGCTGGAGAAGTTCGCCGCCAGGGCGCGCAGTGTGCCGCGCACGTCGACGCCGTCGTGCTCGTAGAAGCGACGGTCCTCGATTGCGACGATCGCCTGCTTCATGTTGTCGGAGATCTCGTCCGAACCGACGGAGTAGCGGCGCTGGTCGTACAGCGTGGCCAGCCTGTTCCCGTCGCGGTCGGTGATGGTGCTGACCTCGGGCAGCGAGGTGTTGTCGTCGATGTCGGCCAGGTCGCTGTCGACGGTGTCGGAGCCGGCGTTGACGGCGAACCCCATGCCGCCGACCAGGGGGACGGCGGCGAACGCGGTCAACACGCCGACCAGGACGATGGCGAGGACGAGTGTGGCCGCGTTCCGGAGGTAAGTCACACGGAAAAGGGTATCGGATGCCGGCGGTGAGGGGGAGTCCGCGCCGGGATCGTCGGCAGGGGGAGTCGACGGGGGTGGTCGACGGTGGCGTCCCCGACAGGTGCGTCGGCGCCGGACGGGGCGGGGCGGAGGCGGGGTCCTTTAACAACGCGGTGGCGTCCGCGGGGCCGGAACGGGCTATCGGTGACGGACATCACAACATGCTCGCGGGGGCGGTGAGGGTGTGATGACCAGCACATTTTCTGGGATGATTGCTCCAATTTCCCGCGGGGCGCCGGTGAATGTGCAGGACGGTGAGGAAAATCTCCGGCTGCCGTCCGGCCGGGCCGCGGGGTGCCGGCGGCCCGTCGGGACGTCCGTCGACGAGGTCCCCGTGATGTGCCGCACAGTTGTTCGCGGCATGTGCGATTCGACACTTCTAAATCTGTGTGAATACACTTACATCCAGTTTGCTGATGATCGCTTCCGGGGTCCCGATCTCCGGAGCCGGAGGTCATCAACCCCCGGCCACTATGTACAGCGGAAGGACATCATGACCGCATCACTCCGACACCCCGACACCAAGGCCAGCGTCGACGCCGGCACCGCCCCCCAGGTGCGCAGCGGTAGCGAGGGCGTCCTGCACCGGACGGCCGGCCAGGTGACCACCCGCGAGTCCTTCGCGAACCGCGGCGAATGGATCACCCAGGCGCACTGCCGCAACATCGACCCCGAGGAGCTGTTCGTCCGCGGCGCGGCCCAGCGCAAGGCCGTGGCCATCTGCCGCCACTGCCCGGTGGTGCTCCAGTGCCGTGCGGACGCACTGGACAACGAGGTCGAGTTCGGCGTGTGGGGAGGCATGACCGAGCGTCAGCGCCGTGCCCTCCTGCGCAAGCACCCTGAGGTGGAGAGCTGGGCGGACTTCTTCGCCGGCCAGCTCGAGGCCACCCGGAACTGACCCTCCCCGGCGGTCCCGGCGCGTTTGTATACTCGGCGGCATGACTCAATGGGAATACGCCACCGTTCCGCTCCTGACCCACGCGACGAAGCAGATCCTGGACAACTGGGGTGAGGACGGCTGGGAACTCGTGTCCGTGCTCCCCGGCCCCACGGGGGAGCAGCACGTCGCCTACCTGAAGCGGGAGAAGTAGATGGCCGACGCAGCCCGCCCCGTCTCAGCCTGCCTCGCGGAGCTGGGGATCACGCTTCCCCCCGTCGCGGCGCCCGTCGCCGCCTACGTCCCCGCGGTGAGGACCGGGGACCTGGTCTTCACCTCCGGTCAGCTGCCGTTCACCGACGGCGCTCTGCCAGCCACCGGCTCGGTCGGTGACACCGGTGAGGGGGCCGCCGTCTCCCCGGAGGACGCCGCCTCCTACGCCCGCACCGCCACTCTCAACGCCCTGGCCGCGATCGACGACCTGGTGGGCCTCGACAACGTCGCCCAGATCGTCAAGGTCGTCGGCTTCGTGGCGTCGGCCCCCGGTTTCGGCGGCCAGCCTGCCGTGGTCAACGGGGCCTCTGACCTGCTCGGCGAGATCTTCGGTGAGGACGGGGCACACGCGCGCAGCGCCGTCGGTGTCGCCGAACTGCCGTTGGGCAGCCCGGTCGAGGTCGAGCTGACCGTCCGGGTGGTGTGACACCGCGCCCGTCGGGGCACCCCCGTCGGGCCTGTCGTTTCCCGCCGGGCGACGTAGGATCGGTGTCATGGAGCATCCCGCGTACAGCCAGTTGCGTCCCGTCACCCCGTCCACCGGCGTGGTCCTGTGCGACAACCCCAGCTACCAGGCCCTGGAAGGCACGAACTCCTGGATCATCCGGGCACCGGGCGACACCGCGAGCGTGATCGTCGACCCGGGCCCGCAGGATGAAGGTCACCTCAACGTGCTGTGGAGGAAGGCCAGCGAGGGGGGTGCCGAGGTGGCGTTGATCCTCCTGACCCACCACCACCCCGACCACGCCGACGGTGCGGCCCGGCTGCGGCAACTGGTCGGCGCCCCTGTCCGTGCCTTCGACAAGCGGTACTGCCTTGGCGGAGAGCCTCTTGTCGACGGTGAGTTCCTGCACATCGACGGACTGACTCCCAGCATCGAGGTCCTGGCCACCCCGGGCCACACCGACGACTCCGTCTGTTTCGCCGTGCATACCGACGGTGGGGATACCGACGCCGACGTCGAGGGGATCCTGACCGGCGACACCATCGCCGGACGGCACACCACGATGATCTCCGAGACCACCGGCGACCTCGGTGACTACCTGGAGACCCTGCGGTTGCTCGCCCGTCGGGGGTCCGGGGTGCGGTTGCTGCCCGGGCATGGTCCGGACCGGGACGACACCGCCGAGCTGGCGGAGAAGTACCTGCAGCGCCGGGAGCACCGGCTCCGCCAGGTCACCGCGGCCCTGGAGAAGCTGGGGGAGGACGCCACGGTGGGGCAGATCGTCGACGAGATCTACATCGACGTCGACCCGGTGCTGCGGGACTCGGCGAAGCAGTCCACCCGCGTGGCGTTGCGGCACCTCGGCGCGTTGTAGCTGTTGTAGCTACAGCTTCGCGGGCACGGCTGGCGGGCCTGGGGGTCCGGGGTGCTCGGTAGCCCGGCCTGTTGGTGGTTCTGGACCCTGAAAACCGACAACGGCGCGGGTAGTTGCCGCCGTTCCGCAAAGTAGGCAGACTGGGCTACCTAGACGTGGCCACCCACCGAGACCCGAGGAGCCCGGAGAAGACCCATGACGCACGACACCGCCCCTCGTCCCCGCCCGGCACGACAGCGGATCCTCGCCGCCGCCGACGAGCTGTTCTACTCACGGGGAGTACTCTCCACCGGCATCGACGCGGTGACCGACCACGCCGACGTCGCCCGCAAGAGCCTCTACAACAACTTCGCCTCGAAGGACGACCTGGTCCACGCCTGGCTCGAACAACGCCACCGCGACTGGCGCGGCTACTACGACGCCCGGGTGGCCGCGGCGCAGGGGGAGGGCTCCGTGGACGGGGCTGGCCTCGTCCTCGCCGTCTTCGACGCCTACCTGGACCACGCCATGGCCGCGGGCGAGGGCTTCCGTGGTTGTGGCCTGCTCAACACCGCCGCGGGCTACCCGCCGGACTCCGCGGTCCGGCAGCTCGTCCGGAGGCAGAAACAGGAGGTCGAGGACCTCCTCGCGCTGGGCTCGCCGACCCATGCCGACATGCTGTCCCACCTGCTCGAAGGTGCGGTGACGCGCGCGGGCCTGGAGGGGTCGCCCGACCGTCTGCACCGCGCGCGGGAGCAGGCCGCCGTCATCCTCGGCGCCCGCACCGTCCCTGAGGGAGGGCAGGGGTGAACGGGCGGTCGAACAGCCCCCTCGCCCTGGCCGCCATCGCCACGACGGCCGTGCTGTGGGGGACGACAGGCACCGCCGCCACGTTCTCTCCGGGTGTCGGCCCCCTGGCCGCCGGCGCCGCGGCCCTGGGTATCGGCGGGATCCTCCAGGCGGTCGTGGCCCTTCCCGAGCTGCGTCGCCGCTTCCGTGAGCTCCTCGGGCACCGGGGTCTGGTGGTGGCGGGTGCGGTGGCGGTGTTCACCTACCCACTCGCCTTCTACAGTTCGATGCACCTGGCCGGCGTGGCGGTCGGGACGGTGGTCTCGTTGGGGTCGGCACCGCTGTTCGCCGGGCTCATCGAGTGGATGACGACCGGGCGGGCCCCGTCCGCGCGCTGGTTCGCCTCGGTGGTCGTCGGGGTCGTCGGCGCGGTGCTGATATCCACGGCCACGGCGCCGACAGGTGCGGAGGGCCCGGGGTCGACGGTCCCCGGATTACTGCTGGGACTCCTCGCCGGGGCGTCCTATGCCGTGTACTCCTGGGTGGCGTCGCGGTTGATGGGGGCCGGCGTCGGACGTGGCGCGGCGATGGGGTCGGTCTTCGGGCTGGGCGGTGTCCTGCTCTTGCCGGTCCTGGTGGTCACCGGGGCACCGATCCTGGATTCCGTGCAGAACGTGGCGGTCGCGGCGTACATGGCGTTGATCCCGATGTTCCTGGGCTACGTCCTCTTCGGGTACGGGCTCACCCGGCTGCGACCGTCCACGGCGACCACGGTGACACTCCTGGAGCCGGCGGTCGCCGCCGCGCTCGCGGTGTTCGTGGTCGGGGAGCAGCTCAGCGGTGCAGGCTGGACGGGTGTGGCGCTGATCGGTGGGTCGCTCGTCATCCTCGGGGCGCCGTCACCGATGCGTCGTGGTGGACGTGGTGGACGGCGCGGCGGACGAGACGACGCCGCACCGGGACCGGTGGGTCGCCCGTCCCGTCCGTGACACGGAGCCTCCGTCGGCGGTGCGGCGTCAGCGGGCGCGCTTGGCCAGCCGCTCGGTGTCGGAGATCAGCACGGACTTGCCTTCCAGGCGGATCCACCCGCGGTGGGCGAACTCGGCCAGTGCCTTGTTCACGGTCTCCCGGGACGCGCCGACGAGCTGGGCGATCTCCTCCTGGGTCAGGTCGTGGTGGACACGCAGCGCGCCGCCCTCCTGGACGCCGAAGCGGTTCGCCAGCTGGAGCAGGGCCTTGGCCACACGGCCGGGCACGTCGGTGAAGATCAGGTCGGCCAGGGTGTTGTTCGTCCGGCGCAGACGACGGGCGAGCACGCGCAGCAGCTGTTCGGAGATCTCGGGGTGGGCGGAGATCCAGTCGTGCAGCATCTGGGAGTCCATCGTCGCCGCGGTCACCTCGGTGACGCAGACGGCCGCGGACGTGCGGGGGCCCGGGTCGAAGATGGACAGCTCACCGAACATGTCGGAGGGGCCCATGATCGTCAGCAGGTTCTCCCGACCGTCCGGCGCGTGCCTCGCCAGCTTCACTTTGCCGTTGATGATGATGTAGAGCCGGTCCCCCGGTTCACCCTCGTCGAAGATGGTCGTGCCGCGCGGGAACGTCACCGACTCCAACTGCTCGATGAGTGCGTTGACCGCGGTGGTCTCGACACCCTGGAAAATTCCGGCGCGAGACAGGATCTCAGGTACTTCACCCATTGCTCGTCTGACTCCTGGTCTTGGTACGGTTGGTCTGCTGTTCGGTGGCAGGTCGGCGGTGCTGGCGATGCCCCTGGCCGTCGGTGACGGGTTGGTCACACCGGCCCCCGAAAAGGGTCACTCCACACAATACAGCGTAGGGGGTGTGTTCTGTGGAACGCGGGTTAGACTGGCTGCACCATGGTCGCCACTTCACCCTCACGTCCCGCCGTCAACGCCCCGTCCGTTGCGAGTCCGTTGGCGCTGACCCGCCGCACCCGGAAGGTCAACCGGACCCTGGCCCGGGAATACCCGGACGCGCACTGCGAGCTGGACTACACCACACCGTTGGAACTGCTCGTCGCGACGGTATTGTCCGCCCAGTGCACCGACAAACGCGTCAACCAGGTCACCCCGGCACTGTTCCGGGAGTTCCCGGACGCCGCGTCCTACGCCGGTGCCGACCGGGAGCACCTGGAGGAGCTCATCCGTCCGACGGGTTTCTTCCGCAACAAGGCCACCAGTCTGATCGGACTCGGCGCCGCCCTGTGTGAGGAGCACGGCGGCGAGGTCCCCGGGTCGATGGAGGAGCTCGTCGCCCTGCCCGGGGTGGGGCGTAAGACGGCCAACGTGGTGCTCGGCAACGCCTTCGGGGTGCCCGGGTTCCCCGTCGACACGCACGTCGGACGGGTGCTGCGTCGGCTCGGCCTGACGACGCAGACCGACGCCGTCGCCGTGGAACGGGAGATCACCGCGCGGGTGGAGAAGGCGGAGTGGACGATGTTCTCGCACCGGCTGCTCTTCCACGGCCGGCGGGTCTGCCACGCGCGGCGTCCCGACTGCGCCGGATGCGTCCTCGCGGCCGGGTGCCCGTCGGCCGAGGTGGGGGCCGCGCCGTGACCGGGGTGCAGGAGCCGGAGGATTCCGGCTCGCGGCTGCGTGCCGTACTGCTGGTCGTGGTGGTCGTTGTCGGACTCGCCGTCGCGGCGGTGCCGATGGTCATCTCGTTGACCGGGGGAGGGGACGACGCGTCCTCCCCGTCCGCCGCGCCGTCCGCCCTGCCCGGGGACCCCGCTGCGTCGGGCGGCACCGGTGTGCCGACGCCCGACCGGACCGCGGCCCCGGACCCGGCCGGGACGTCCTACGACGTCGCCGGCGGTCAGCGTATCGCCTGCCCCACGCCGCAGGAGGGGGCAGTGGTGGCGCCGGACGCCGAGCTCGGCGACGTCGTCCTGCCGTGTCTGACCGACGGCGGCGCGGAGTCGGAGGCCACGGTGGCAGAACTGACCGCGGGGCGTCCCACCCTGGTGAACGTCTGGGCGTGGTGGTGCGGTCCGTGCCGTCAGGAGCTGCCGGTGCTCCAGGAGGTCGCCGAGAAACACCCGGAGTGGAACATCGTCGGTGTGCACACCAACGAGCGCGGCCAGGCCGGGGTGGACCTGCTGGCGGACCTGGACGTGCGCTTCGCCAGCTTCCAGGACTCCACCGGTGCCGTCGCCGCCGCCGCGTCGCTGCCGGCGGTCGTCCCGCTGTCGGTGGTCTACGGGCCCGACGGCTCGCGTGTGGCCATGCACCCCGGCGAGTTGACGTCGGTGGAACAGGTGGAGGAGCTCATGGCGCCTCTGGGCACGTAGGATGGGGAACCCATGAGCCTTTCCACCGATCGCCCCGACCGGGCCCACTCGCTGGAGGACTGGCTGGCGGCCGCGCAGGCCCAGCCGGACCTGCCCTCCGACGCGCCCGCATGGGTCCGTGACCTCGTCGGCCTTGTCGCCGCCGTCCGCGGGGTCACGGGGGAGGACGCCGGGTCGACCATCTTCAGCGAACCGTCGCGGACGGTCCCGGAGGCAGGTCCGGACGGCACGCCACCGCGCTACTCCGCCGTGCTGGTGCTCCTCGGTGAGGACGGTGCTGCCGGTGCTGCCGGTGCTGCCGGGGCTGCGGGGAAGACCGTGCTGCTGACCCACCGCAACCCCCGCATGCGGACCCACTCCGGGCAGATCGCCTTCCCCGGTGGGCGTCGTGAGGCGCAGGACGCCGGCCCGGTCGAGACCGCCCTGCGCGAGGCGGTCGAGGAGACCGCCCTCGACCCGGCCTCGGTGGTGCCGGTCAGCGTGATGGAACCCCTCTACATCGACCGGACGAACCACGCGGTCGTCCCCGTCCTCGCCTGGTGGCGCACACCAGGGCCGGTGCGTCCCGCGACGGAGGAGACCGACTGGGTCTGCGCCTACCCCGTGGCGCGCCTGGCGGAACCGTCGTCCCGCAGCCGGATCGGTGTCCTCGGCTGGCACGGCCCCGCGTTCGACGTCGAGGGCTACCTGCTGTGGGGCTTCACCGGCGGAGTGGTCGACGCCCTGCTGCGGATCGCCGGATGGGACGAGGTCTGGGAGGAACCCTGGACCGACGGTGAACCTGCGGCGGTGCAGGACCTCTTCGCCGCCCTGGAGGGGTCGCGCAACGGCGAGAACCTGGTACCGGCGGTCTTCGGTGAGACGGGCCAGGGCGACGGCCAGGATGACGGCCAGGACGAGCACGACGACGGGGAGGCGCCACGGTGAGCGGGTCGGTCATCGTCGATGTCGCACTGGTCGTCATCGCCCTGTTCGCCCTGGTGTCCGGGTGGCGTCAGGGCGGTTTCTCCGCCCTGCTTTCCCTGCTCGGCGTCCTCGGTGGCGGTGTGCTGGGTCTGCGGGCCCTGCCGTGGGTGATGGGCCACCTCGAGGGGGACACCCAGCGGTTCCTCGCCGCGCTCGCGGTCCTCGCCGGCTCGGTGGTGGTGGGGTACACCGTGGGGTCGATCATCGGCGGACGCCTGCGTGACCTGATCCGGACCCGCACCGCCCTGCGCGCCGACTCCGTGGTGGGCGCCATGGTGCAGGTCGTGACGACGGTGGTCGTGGTGTGGCTGATCGTCGTGCCCGTGGCCGGGAACAACTCCGGCCAACTGGGGTCGTCGGTGCGTGGCTCCTCGATCCTCTCCGGCGTCAGCGACGTCGCCCCCTCCTGGCTGGAGGCGCTGCCGCAGCAGACCGCGTCGTTCTTCAGCGACTCCGGGTTCCCGGTCATCACCGACCCCTTCGACGACGTCCCCAGCGCCGAGGTCGAGCCGCCGGACACCGCACTGTCGGACAACCCCGTCGTCGCCCAGACGCGGCCGTCGCTGGTGCGTGTGCTCGGCGAGGCGGAGCAGTGCAGCAGGATCCTGCAGGGCTCCGGCTTCGCCGTGGCGCCCGACCTGGTGATGACCAACGCCCACGTCGTCGCCGGGACCGGACGGGTGGCACTGGAGACCGTGGACGGCGACGCCCAGGGTGAGGTCGTCTACTACAACCCCTCGCAGGACATCGCCCTGATCCGCACGACCGACGGGACGACGCTGCCGCCGCTGGAGTGGGCGGACACCCCCGCCGCGCAGAACGACGACGCCATCGTCATGGGGTTCCCGCTCGGCGGGCCGTTCCAGGCCACGCCTGCCCGTATCCGTGAGATGTTCACGGTCTCCGGGCCGGACATCTACGCGGACACGCGGGTGGAGCGGGAGGCCTACACCCTGCGGGGGACGGTCGTACAGGGTAACTCGGGCGGCCCGTTGCTCGACACCGACGGCCGGGTCCTGGGCCTGGTCTTCGGCGCCGCGGTCGGGGACTCGGACACCGGGTACGCCCTGACCAGGAACGAGGTGCTGTCGCAGGTGGGGGACACCGGCGCCTACCGCACACCCGTGGACACCCGGAGCTGCGTGGTCAGCTGACCTCGCGGCGGTGCGGGGGATTCAGCCGCGGCCGGGACGGAGCCCGGCGGCGGCGCGGATGATCGCCGCGACCGCGGGGGGATCCTCGATGTGCGGGAAGTGGCCCACCCCGTAGAGTAGTTCGGCCGAGGAGCCGTCCCCGCCACGGTCGGCGGACCGTCGGGCGATACGGCGGGAGTAGGCCGGGTCCATCGACCCGTCCACACAGACGGCCGGGGCCTCGGTGCGGGCGGGGAAGGTGCGGTTGAAGTCGCCGCCTTCGGGGCGCAGCCGGCTGCGCAGGGTCCAGCGGCGGTACTCGCAGGACAGGTGCGCGACCTTGTCGATCTGCATGGCCTCGCGGCGGAGCTCCTCGTGCTCCCGGCAGATCCGTGTGCCACGGAACCCGGGACCGACCTGCCGACGGAAGGAGTCGGCCACGGCGGCGGACCCGTTCTTGCGCAGGGCACGTTCCGGTAGCCGGGGGAGCTGGGCGTAGAGCGAGGCCCGCACCCGTGGCCACTGGGACACCGGGTGCAGCAGCACCGACCGGGCGAGGACCAGGGGGTGCGAGGAGGCGAGGGTGACGATGCCGCGGACGCGTTGTGGTTCGTGGGCGGCCATCGTCCAGGCGACCAGGCCACCTTCGCCGTGGCCGACGACCAGGGCGTCGGCATGGCCGAGGGCGCGGATGGCGCCGCACATGTCGGACGCCGCCGTGGTGAGGTCGTATCCGCGGGGCGTCTTGTCGGAGCGTCCGTAGCCGCGCAGGTCGACGGCGGCCACGCGGAACGGCGGGGCGTCGGGTGAGTCGGTGCCGGTCAGCTCGGGCATGAGCTCACGCCAGTCGAAGTGGCCGCCGGCGAATCCGTGGATCAGCAGGACCAGGGGGGCGTCGACCGGCCCCTGGACCAGGACGTGCAGGCGGATGCCCCGCGTGTGGAGGTACTGGTGGGCCGCGTCGTCAGGGGAGGTCATCAGTGGAGGTCGTCGCAGGAGGGGGAGAGCCTGGGGTGGGCTAGGTGAACATCCCGTCGCCGGAGGAGGCGGGCTTCTGGCCGGACGGCACGACGGACTTCAGGTCGTTGAGGGAGTCGATCGTCGCCTGCGGCTTCCGGACGCCCTTGATGTACTTCACGCCGCCGATGGCCAGCAGGGCGACCAGCACGAACATGATGCCGAAGACGATGAGGAACGCGGACCACCGCGGCAGCCAGGTGTCCAGCAGCTCTGCGAGGAAGAAGAAGAAAAAGAAGGAGCTGTAGGCCAGCACCACGCCGGCGGCGCCGAAGAGGGCGACGGCGATGCCGGCCTTCTTCGCGGTGCCGGAGATCTCCGTCTTGGCCAGCTCCACCTCGGAGCGGATCAGGGAGGACACCTGGGCGGTGGCGTCTTTGACGAGGTCGCCGATGCTGCCGCCGCGTCCTGCGGCCTGCGCGTCCACGTCGGACAGCGGGATGGAGTTGACCCGGGGGTTGAAGCTGTCCTGGTCAGTGAACAGGCCGTTGCTGTTCTTGTCGCTCACTACGCACTCTCCTGGTCGATGGTCTAACTCGGATCCTACCGGTTGGTTCTCCACGCTATTGTGCCAGAGGCTCCTGCGTGGCGAGGGGGAAGCCGTACTCTAGCGGCCTCCGGTGATACTACTGCACGGTCATTCCTCGTCCCGCCCGCGGAGCCACACGAGGAGGCCGGCGGCCACGGTGCCGACGAGGGCGACGGCGGCCGAGGTGCCGGCGATGGCGCCGGTGTTCTCCGGGAGACTGACCAGTGGTTCGGTCCGGGCGAACCGGGCGACGGGCCAGTCGCGGGCGGTCGCCTCGCGGCGGAGGGCGCGGTCGGGGTTGATGACGGTAGGGTGGCCGACGGCCTCGAGCAGGGGCAGGTCGGTGGCGGAGTCGGAGTAGGCGTAGCTGGCGGTCAGGTCGTAGCCCTGCCGGTCTGCCAGTTGCCGCAGCCCCTCGACCTTGGCCGGGCCCTTGCAGAAGAAGGGGACGTCGCCGGTGAACAGTCCGTCGTCGTCGACGGCGAGTTCGGTGGCGATGAGGTGGTCGGCGCCGAGCTCGTCGGCGACGGGCGTGACCAGTACTCGGGCGGAGGCGGTGATGATCGCCACGTGGTGGCCGAGGGCGTGGTGCCGGTCGATGAGGGTGCGGGCCTCGGAGTAGATGAAGGGGACGATCACGTCCTGGAGGGCGCCGTGGGCGACGTCGGCGAGGTCGTCGTGGCTGCGGCCCCGGACCATGGACACCAGGGTGTCGCGGGTGGTGTTCATGGAGTTGTCGTCGTGACCGCTGATCATGTAGTTGCCCAGCATGACGAGCATGCGCAGCATGTCGGTGGTGGTGATCAACCCCCGCTCGGCGAGGGGTTTGCGGTAGGCCATCGAGGCGGATGTGTCGATGATGGTCTTGTCCAGGTCGAAGACGGCGAGGACGGTCGACGGGTCGACGCCGGGGTCGGTGGAGACGGTTTCGACGAGGTCGGCGACCGGCGTGTTGTCGGCGTGGGCGTCGTCCGGTTCGCGTGGTCCTCCCGGCGGCATAGTCACACCACCACCATACGTCCCAGAGGTCACATTCGTTACCTTGCGTCTCATACTTTTCTCCTGCCGTGAGGGTTATCCACAGGGGGTGGGGGCACCGGCGCAAAACCGGGACCGAAGTTATCCACAGGCTCGGGGCCTGTCGGCCCGGCCCTGGCCCTGGGGTGGCCTGTACTGTCACCATCTACCGCCATGAGGGGAACACGAGGTGTCAGGGCAGTGACGGGCAGGTACACCGGGTTAGCCCGGCGGCGACGGGACGGCGGGGGTGGACCGGACACCCGGCGCGCACCTGTCCTGGTGGCGCTCGAGGATCCGGGACTGGTGGACGCCGTCGCCATGACGGTGGCGGCGACCGGCCGTCGGCTGGTCCGGGCCGACGAGCTCTCCGCCGTGGGCGGGTTGGTCGTGGTGACGGACGCCGTGGAGCCGGAGGTGCCCGACGTACCGGGGCCGGTGCGGGTCGTCCGTGTCACCGGGGAACCTGGCGCGGCGGACGTGGCTGGTTCGGGCGACGCGGTGCCCATCCAGATCCCGGAGGGCACCCAGGAGCTGGCTGCGGCGGTCGGCACCCACGATCCGCTGGAAATCGCGGTGAGTGGTGTGGTCGGCGGGGCCGGGACCAGCGTCTTCGCCGCCGCGCTCGCCGGGGCGGTGGCGGAGCCGGGTCCGGACGGGACCGACGGCCCGGGCCAGGCGTTGCTGGTGGACGCCGACCCGCTGTCGCCCGCGGGGCACCTCCGGGTGCTTCTCGGCGCGGAGGGGCAGGAGGAGCGGGACGTGACCTGGGTGGGTGACGTCGGCCTGGTGGAGGCCGGCGGGGCTGCCGGGACTGTCGGGGCTGCCGGGGAACGGTACACCGCGTCGCCGGCGTGTCCGGTGGTCCGGGACTGCGGTCGCGGTGCGGTCACCGACCTGCCGGCGACGGTGACCGCCCGGGTCCTGGTGGTTCCGCAGACCGTACCGGCGGTGTTGGCCGCCCGGCACCTCGTCGCGGCGGACGGCGGGGTCCACGTGGTGTTGCGCGAGCTTCCGCGCTCCGGGCTGACCTGGAACCAGACGGTGAGCCTGTTGGGGCGGACGCCGACGGTGACCTGGGAGGACGATCCTTTTCTCACCGTGGACGTCGACCGGGGTGATTTCCGCACGACCGGGAGGTCCGCGGGGACCGCCGCCACTGCGGCGGTGCGGCTGCTGGAGCAGATCCGGTGATCGGCCGGCTGCGGTTCCGGACGGCCGGTGCCGCCGGTGCCACCGGCGGCGACAGCTCCGGCGACGACACCGCCCACGGGGACCTGCCGCTGGTGGACCGGGTGCGCGACGAACTGGTCGACCGTGCGGTGCTCCGTCCGTCCCCGGGTGATATCGCCGGGGTCGTCGGGGCGCTGGGCTCCCCGGACGTCGAGCAGGTGCGTGTCCTTGCCCGGGAGTTCTCCGGACTGGGTGACCTGGCGATCCCCTTCGGTGACCCGGAGGTCACCGATGTGCTGGTCAACGGCCCAGGACCGGTGTGGGTCGACCGGGGCCGGGGTGTGGAGCCCACGGAGTTGTGTGTGCCGGACGAACCGGCGTGCCGTGCGCTCGCCGTGCGGCTGGCCACGGCCTGTGGCGTGCGCCTCGACGACGCCCGTCCCTACGCCGACGGCGTACTCACCGACCTTCCACCTGGTGTGGCGGCGGTGGGGGTGCGGGTCCATGCGGTCCTGGCCCCACCGGCCGGTTCCGGGACCTGCGTGAGCCTGCGGGCCCTGTCGCGAGCCTACCGTGACGTGGGCACACTGCAGCAGGCCGGGATGTTCCCGGAGGACGGCGCGCGGTTGCTGTGTGAGCTCGTCGCCGCGCGCCGGTCGTTCCTCGTCAGCGGTGGTACCGGCAGCGGCAAGACGACGCTGCTCGGGGCATTGCTGGGCCGGGTGTCCGCACACGAACGGCTGCTGCTGGTCGAGGACACCCCTGAGCTTCTCCCGGAGCATCCGCACGTGGTGCGGCTGCACACCCGGGAGGCCGGTCAGGACGGTGCCGGTGGCGTGGACATGCGGATGCTGGTGCGGCAGAGCCTGCGGATGCGGCCGGACCGCATCATCGTCGGAGAGATCCGCGGGGCGGAGATCGCCGAGCTGTTGCTGGCGTTCAACACCGGGCACAGCGGCAGCGCGGGGACATTGCACGCCAACAGTCTGTCGGCGGTCCCGGGCCGGCTCACCGCACTGGGTGCACTGGCCGGGATGCCGGCGGAGTCGGTGGCACGTCAGGTCGTCGACGGGGTGGACACCGTGGTGCACCTGCAGCGGCGCGACGGGCGGCGGCAGCTCGCGCAGATCGGACGGCTCACCGGGTCGGACGGGGTGCTGCGGGTGGATCCGGTGTGGGAGCAGTCGTGGTGACCGTGGTGGCGTTGATCGGGACAGGGGCGGTGGTGCTGTTCACCACCGGGCGCGTGGTCTCCGCGGTGGTCGTGTTGGCCGGCGACAGGCGGAGGGTCCTGGAGTACCGGGACTTCATCGACGCCTTCGCCGTGGAGCTGCTTGTCGGTGCCCGGCCGGTGGACGCGGCGGAACAGGCGCTCACCGCGGAGCACGGCATCAGCGACAGGCTGCGACGTCAGATCCACCGTGTCCGGCTCGGGGCGTCGGTCGACAGCGGTACCGGCCGCGACGACGACTTCGTCCGGTTCCACCGCCTGTGGGCCACCGCCGAGCGTCACGGTCTGGCACTGGGGACCCTGATGGGGAGGTTCGTCCAGGACCTGGATGCCCGGCTGCGGCACCTGGGCCACGTCTCCGGTGCCCTGGCCGGGGCACGTATGACCGAGGTGATCCTGCTGCTCCTGCCGGCCGGGGCGCTCGGTATCGGCCAGACCATGGGGCTGGAGCCCGTGACATTCCTCCTCACGGAGCCGGCCGGTTCTCTGGTGCTGTTGGCGGGCACGGGGCTGGCGTGCGCCGGGGTGCTGTGGGTGGAGTCGTTGACGGTGACCGTGCTCGGCGGGGTCGGCGGGCGCGCCGGGCCCGGTGGGAAAGCAGGGGTCTCAGGGGGCTTTCGACTCCCGGGGGTCTCAGCGGCACCAGGTATCGGCGCGCTCGCCGCTGCCCGGGTCCTCGACGTCTTCGCTGCAGCCGTCCAGGCGGGTCTCCCCGTCGCGGTGGCGTGGCGGGCGGCGGTGGACGGGGCGGTGCAGGATCTCCCCGGCGATGGCGATGGCGATGGCGATGGCAATGGCAGGGACGGGGACAGGTACGGGGACGGCGGTGCTGACGGTGAGGCGGTGGTCGCCCTGTACCGGGTGGCCGGCCTGTTGGAGTTGGGGGCGGGGGCGGATGCGTGGAAGCACCTCGCCGACGACCCGGACTTCGGGCCGGTGGCCCGTCGGGCTGCGGCACAGGTCAGGAACGGGGGAGGGATGTCGGAGGCGGTCACGGCCCAGGCTGACAGACTCCGCCAGCAGGCGGACGACAGGGCGCGGGCGGGTGCCGAACGGGTGCTCGTCGCCGTCGCCGCACCGCTGACCCTGTGCTTTCTCCCCGCTTTCGTGGTGGTGGGACTGCTTCCCCTGGTCATCGGATTCGCCGGGGTATGACGACAGCACAGAACAATGAAGAACAACGAGGAAAGGGGACATCATGGACGAGAACGAGAAGGACCACGACTACATGGACACCACAGGTGCCACGGACGACGTGGACGTCATGGCCAACGGGGGAGAACCCGGGGAAGGGGCAGGTCAGGACGGTGTAGTCCTGTCTGTCCTGGCAGATGATCGGGGGATGAGCACCATCGAATACGCACTGGGATGTGTCGCCGCGGCGGCGCTGGGTGCATTGCTGTACCTCGTGGTGACGTCTGACGCCGTCGAGGGTGCGCTGACGTCGATCTTCCAGCGCGCCCTGGACACCCAGTAGGCAGGCGGCGGCAGGGTGAGGGGGAGTTGTGCCGACGAGGACGGGTACGTGACGGTCGAGGCGGCCATCGTCTTCACCGCCCTGACCGCCGTGATCGGTGTGGTCGTCGCCGGTATCGTCACGGTGGCGACGTACCTCGGTGCGGTGGGGCTGGCCCGGGACGGTGCCAGAGCCGCCGCACTGGGCGGTGTCCTGGCCGCGAGGTCGCTGGTGACGGAGCGTCAACCGGATGCCACAGTGACGGTGACCAGTGGTTCCGTGGATTCGTCGACGGGACAGCTGGTGTACCGGGTGCAGGTGAGCGTCCCGGGAACACTGTTCGACCTCTCCGCCACGGCGGTGATCGTCGGTGAGCCGCAGACGGTGGGATGACGACGCCGGGAACGTGACCGTCGCCGGTGCCGCCGTCATCCTCGCCGTGGTGGTGCTGGCGTTGCTGATCGGCTCAGGGGTGACGGGGATGGTGCAGTCACACCGTGCCACACATGCCGCGGACATGACCGCGTTGTCCGCCGCGTCGGTGATGCAGCGGGCCAGCGTGGCCGACGCATGCGCCGTGGCTCGGGGTATCGCCGAGGACAACGGTGCCCGGCTCACCTCATGCGACCTGGTCAGTGGTGACGACACAGCCCACGGGCCGCCAGGACTCGAGGGGATCTCGGTGACGGTCTCCGTCGCAGGGAAGACCGCCTCGGCTGCCGCCGGGCCGGTGGGGTGAGGATCCCGGGATCAGGCGAACAACGACCGCAGGAACGGCGTCGAGTCCGCCATCGAGGCGACCATCGCCCCGCTGTGGTCCTCGTCGTACCAGTGCACGTCGACCTGCTCGTTGGAGCCGGCGAACTGGTTGATCCACATCTGCGAGTTCAGCATCACCCCGATGGGGGTCGGGACGTCGAGGTCCCGCATGCCGTGGCCCACGAACACCGGCTTGTCGTACCCGTCGGTCGGGGTGGCCATGTAGGAGCGCAACGCCGGCTCCAGTCCCGGCACCGAGCTGACCGGCGCGGTGAAGGCGCGGGACATCCCCACCCCGTCCAGGGCGTCCGCAAGCGAGGAGTAGCAGGCGGTCTCGGCCATGTCGGTGATCCGTCGTCCTTCGTCGGAGAGGACGGAGTCCACGTCGATCTCCGGGTGCGCCTCACGGAACCCGGCGAGGATGTAGGCGGTGTACACGTTCAGTCCCGTCGGAAGCACCACCGGCGGGAACGACGGAGAACCGGCCAGCACGACTTCCTCGACATATGCCGGTGCGCCGGTGGAGACCGCGCCCCGGTAGTCCAGGCCGAGCTCCCGGCTCCGCTCCGTCGCGGCATGGGCCACGTGCAGCGCCGCACCACCACCCTGCGACTGGCCGATCACCGCCCACGACGACGACAACGACGCCCCCACCGACTCCAGGGACCGGGCTGCGGCCACCGAGTCGATGACATTTGCCGCGCTGACCTGCCCGTTCAGGTACGACATCAGCCCCGGCGTCCCCATCCCCACGTAATCGGAGGCGACGACCGCGTAGCCCTGGTCCAGCCAGTGCTGCAGGTAGTCGGCGTCCCGCGCGCTCCGGGGAAGCGCCGAGGGCGTGCACTCGTCACCCAGCCCGACGGTGCCGTGGGCCCAGGCCAGCACCGGCCAGCCGCCCTTCGGCGCAGGCCCCTGCGGGAGGAACACCGCCGCGGTGGACGCGGCGACGTCCCCGTGCTGGTCCACCGTGGAGTACACGAACCGGCGTTGCGTGCCGGCGGACCCCAGTCCGAGATCCGGGTTCAACGCCACGTCCCCGACAGGCTCACCGACCCGGTCGGGGAGCGCGACCCCACCGGTGACGTCCAGCCCCGACCAGTCCGGGTTCTCCTCGTTGGGGGCCGCCGTGCCCGCCGGTTCCCCCGCGTCGACGAGGGCCGCCGGCAGTGATCCGGCCACAGACGCCGGTGCCGCGGTGGCGACAGGAGCGAGGACACCGCCAGCCAGGGCGAGCACGGTGGCGGGGACCAGGGCCCGTCGGAGCGGGGACAGGACAGTGCGGGACAGCGAACGCAGTGAACTCAGCGGGTTCAGCGAATTCATCGGACTTCTCGGGGCTGGTCAGGAACATCTCCGGCAGAAACACGTCTGCCGGTGAGTCTAGCCACCGCCACGGGGTGACCGGTGGAAAACCGCCGCTCACGGTCCGTCACCGCCGCTGCGCCGCATCCGCCAGGGCCCGCAGCAGCACCGCGGCACCGTGTTTGAACAGCGGGTCATTGCCGTTGCCGCACTTCGGCGACTGCACACACGACGGGCAGCCGGACTCGCATCCGCAGGACTCCACGGTGTCGGCGGTCATCGCCATCCACCGGGCGAACCGTTCGAACCCAGCCTCGGCGAACCCCGCACCTCCCTCGTAGCCGTCGTAGACGAACACGGTGGGGAAACCGGTGTCGGGGTGCAGCACCGTGGACACCCCGCCGATATCCCACCGGTCGCACGTGGCCAGCAGCGGCAGCAGGCCGATCGCGGCGTGCTCGGCGGCGTGCAGGGTCCCGGGCCACAACGGTTCCTCGATACCGAGGTCGAGCAGCACCGCCGGGTCCACCGTGTACGCGACGGCCCGGGTGCGCAGCCGTTGCGGCGGGTAGTCCAACGGCACGGTGGTCAGCACCTCACCGTCCCGCGTCCGACGCTGGTAGCCGGTGACCTGGTGGGAGACCTCCACGTCCACGTCCGCCGTCCAGACCCCCGACGGCGCGGACTCCGTACCGCCGATCTCACAGGTGCGCCGGACCCCCTCGATGCGGATGTCGACCGTCTCCTCGGCCCGCGTGGTCCACTCCGGGGTCTCCGGGTGCACCAGGCACACCGAATCGGCGAGGGCCAGCTCGTCCACCAGGTAACTCTCGCCCTGGTGGACGTACACCGCGCCGTCGTGGACCTCGCTGACGGCACGCGCGGTGTCGACGGTGCCGAGCACCTGGCCGGAATGCTGGTCGACGATGACCACCTCGTCGCCGGTGCCGCCCCGGATACTCACCCGCCCGTGCACCTCACCGGAGATCTCCAGGTCGCAGAACACCCCCCGCGGCCGTCGGCGCAGGGACCCGTCCGCCACCAGCGAGTCGACGACGCGCCGGGCCGTCGGACCGAACGCCTCGATCTCGCCGTCGGTCAGCGGGGCCTCGGCCGCGGCGCACAGCAGGTGCCCGGCCAGGATGTACGGGTTCGACGGGTCGAAGACGCTGGCCTCCACCGGGATGTCCAGCAACGCCTCGGGGTGGTGGACGAGGTAGGTGTCCAGGGGGTTGTCGCCGGCGACCATCACCACCAGGCAGCCCTGGCCCCTACGTCCGGCCCGTCCCGCCTGCTGGCGGAAGCTGGCGACCGTCCCGGGGAACCCGCAGGACACCACCGCGTCGAGCCCGCCGACGTCGATGCCGAGTTCCAGGGCACTGGTCGCGGCCAGACCCAGCAGGTCACCGTTGTCGAGGCGACGCTCCAGGTCGCGCCGGGCCTCCGGGGTGTACCCCGCGCGGTAGGACGCGATGCGCGCGGCGTCGCCCGGACGGCCCGTAGCGGCGAGCTCCTCGGCGCAGGCGAGCGCGGTGGTCTCGGCACCGCGCCGGGACCGGACGAACGTGAGCGTGCGGGCACCTTCGGCGATGAGCCGTGCCATGATCCGGGCCGACTCGGTGGTCGCCGCCCGACGGACCGGGGCCCCGTGCTCACCGACGACGTCCTCCCGGAACCCGGGCTCCCACAGGGCGATCGTCCGCTCCCCGCGCGGCGAACCGTCCTCGGTGACCGCCACGGTGGGACGTCCGGTGAGACGTTCGGCGTGACGTTCCGGCTCCGCCGTCGTCGCACTGGCCAGGATGACCGTCGGTGTCGAGCCGGCCCGCGCCGCGAGGCGCAGCAGCCGACGCAGCACCAGCGACACGTGGGCGCCGAAGACACCCCGGTACACGTGGCACTCGTCGACGACGATGAACCGCAGGGTGCGCAGCAGCCGCGACCACCGCTGCGACTGCCCCAGGACCGAGGCGTGCACCATGTCAGGGTTGCTGACCAGGATGCGGGCCTCGTCCCGGATCGTGCGCCGGGCCTCCGGCGGCGTGTCCCCGTCGTACGACGCCACCATCACCCCGCGCAGCTCGGGGACCGTGGAACACAGGCGGGCCAGCGACGCCCGCTGGTCCTGCGCCAGCGCCTTGGTGGGGGACAGGTACAGGCACGACGCGCCGGTGTCGGACGCGAGGCCCGAGAGGACGGGCAGCTGGTAGCCCAGCGACTTCCCGGAGGCCGTACCGGTGGAGACGACCACGTCGCGCCCGTCCCAGGCGTGCTGTGCGGTGGCGACCTGGTGGGACCAGGGGGTGGTGATGCCGTCGTCGACGAGCCTGTCGCGCAGCCCGGGGAGGACCCACTCGGGCCAGTCCGCCGGGGTCGAGGTGCGGGCGGTCTCGGTGCGGACGTGGGTGAGCGTGTCGGGGTGCTCCGCGCCGGCGCCTGGAGCCTGTGACGTCTGTAGAGCCTGTGGCGCCAGTGGAGCCAGCGTGGTGAGGAGTTCACCGCCGAAGGATTCGCTCATGGTGAACAGTGTAGGCAGCGGTACGGACGCGGCGGGAGCACCGGCCGGGCGACTGTGTGTCTGCAGGTCACGGGGTGTCGGGGCGGCCCGGGGCATAACCGGAAGCTGTGACCTCCCTGCGAATTCCGGTTTTCGGGGGAGAAAATAGTGCCGCGGTATGGTGCTCCGGCGTGAAACGTGGAACACTGGTGGGCGGTCACAGTTTCTGTGCGTCGCTTTGCTCGCTGTATCACCGGTTAGACCCGCAGTCAGTAGGTAAAACGTTCGCGGGAGTTGTTTGCATGCGGACGGACCAGCCTTAATCGGTGGTTCTAGCATCGGCCCGGTGGCCTCGCGAAAAGTTGGCGGGGCACCGATCACCGACATGTAAGTAAGGGAAAGATCATGGCACAGGGAACCGTCAAGTGGTTCAACGCTGAAAAGGGCTACGGCTTCATCGCACCGAACGATGGTGGCGCTGACGTCTTCGTCCACTACTCCGAGATCCAGGGCAACGGCTTCCGTACCCTCGAGGAGAACCAGCAGGTCGAGTTCGAGATCGGCGACGGCGCCAAGGGCCCCCAGGCTCAGGCTGTCACCGCTCTCTAAGAGCTCTGACTGAACCCGCCGCCTGCGGGACCTGATCCCCGGGCGGTAGCTTCACAACGACGTCGCCCGGCGTCTGCGGAGAGATCCGCAGGTGCCGGGCGACGTTTTCGTTGTGCCGGGGGCGGTGGGGCTGGCCTGCTCCGCCCTGCTCTGTCCGACATTCGCACCCCATAATCTTCTGCTCAAAATATGACCTGGGGTTTTATGAGATTAACATTCTTATGGGGTGCGACCATCGACACTGCGCGGACCGGACGTGGTTCCGGACGCCGTTACTGAGCCCCGCGGTGGTCGGCCACGTCCGACATGTGGGCCACCGTCCAGTCGAACAGTGCGTGGACCGGCGGTAGGGCGGAGCGCCCGAGGTCGGTGAGCTCGTAGATCACCCGGGGAGGGGTCTCCGGGAAGGCGGTGCGGGTGATCAGTCCGTCCGAGGCCAGGGTGGACAGTCGTTGGGAGAGGACCCGGACGGAGATGCCGTCCACCTGTGCATGGACCTCGCCGTTGCGCAGGGGGCCGTGCTCCAGGGAGAGCAGGATCAGCATGTTCCACCGGTCACCGACGGTGGTGAACAGGTCGCGGCTGGGGCAGTCGCGCGAGGCGGGGTTCCACGGGATGTCCGTCATGGTGTCGACCATATCAAAGGCACAATGTCGGGATGCCACTATACAAAAGGAAGTAACCAGGTTAGACTGGCCGACATGACTACAATCACCGTTTACGGATCGACCGGCATGGTCGGCAGCGACATCACCCGCGAAGCAGCGGCCCGGGGTCACCGGGTCATCGGCGTCTCACGTCAGGAGAGCCCGGACAACCGGGTCGACGGCGTCACCTACGTCACCGGGAACCTCCAGGACACCGCCGACGTCGTCGCCAAGGCGGCCGACACCGACGTCCTGGTCATCTCCGTCCCGGGACCGCGCGACGGCAGCTCCGTCCAGCCGGTCATCGACGCCCACGCCGCACTGGTCCCCGCCCTGGCCGGGCAGGATGTCCGCGTGTTCGTCGTCGGCGGTGCCGGGGCGACCCTCACCGCGGACGGCACCATGCTCGTCGACACCCCGGACTTCCCCGAGGCGTACGCCGCCGAAGCACGGTCCTTCGCAGAGGTCCTCGACCTCTACCGTGCCGCCCCCGCGTCCCTGGACTGGACGATGCTGGCCCCCGCCCCGGAGATCGGCCCCGGTGCACCGGCGGAGTCCTACGTCCTCGGCGACGACCATCCGGCCGGTGACAGCGTCACCACCGGCACCTTCGCCCGCGCGGCCCTGGACGAGATCGAGACCCCGGCCCACCGGCGGACCCGCTTCACCGTCGCCGACGCCTGAGACGTCCTGAAACCCCCCGTAAGGAGAGCGTTTCCGCAGAGGTGCGCTCGCGGCGTGTAGGGTCTCACCTCGAACCCCCTGTGATTCAACCGGGCGTACCAGACAGGTCCGGCACACAGGACAACGGGACCGACAGGAGAAGGTGGGAGCAACACCGATGGCAGCGCAGGAGACCCAGACCGGCGGCGGGAAGAAACTCGTCATCGTCGAGTCCGCCACCAAGGCGAAGAAGATCCAGCGTTACCTCGGCGACAAATACATTGTCGACGCCTCCGTCGGACACATCCGTGACCTCCCCCGGGGGGCCGCGGACGTTCCCGCCAAGTACAAGAAGGAACCGTGGGCGCGCCTCGGTGTGAACGTCGACGACGACTTCGAGGCCCTCTACGTCGTCAGTCCCGACAAGAAGAAGAAGGTCGCCGACCTCAAGAGCAAGCTCAAGCAGGTCGACGAGGTCTACCTCGCCACCGACCCCGACCGTGAGGGCGAGGCGATCGCCTGGCACCTGCTGCAGGTGCTCAAGCCCAAGGTCCCGGTGCGCCGCATGGTGTTCCACGAGATCACCGAAGCGGCGATCCGTGAGGCCGCCGAGAACACCCGCGACCTCGACCTGGACCTCGTCGACGCCCAGGAGACCCGTCGTGTGCTCGACCGTCTCTACGGCTACGAGGTGTCGCCGGTGCTGTGGCGCAAGGTGATGCCGCGTCTGTCGGCCGGTCGGGTGCAGTCCGTGGCGACGAGGGTCATCGTGGAGCGCGAGCGCGAGCGCATGGCGTTCGTGTCCGCGGAGTACTGGGACCTCACCGCCACCCTCGACACCGGTGCCGGGGAGACCGCCGGTTCCGGCAGCCCCACCACGTTCGACGCCTCGCTGGTCGCCGTCGACGGCAAGCGGGTCGCCCAGGGCCGCGACTTCGGCGACGACGGCCGGTTGAAGACGGGCAAGGCCCAGGCCAACGTCACGGTCATCGACCGGGCGACGGCGGAGGCGTTGGCGGAGAACCTCACCGGTGCCGCGATGTCGGTGACGAAGGTCGAGGAGAAGCCGTACACCCGGCGTCCCTACCCGCCGTTCATGACCTCCACGCTGCAGCAGGAGGCCGGACGCAAGCTGCACTACACCTCGGAGCGCACGATGCGTATCGCGCAGCGGCTCTACGAGAACGGCCACATCACCTATATGCGTACCGACTCCACCACGCTGTCGAAGGCCGGTATCGACGCCGCACGCCAGCAGGCCCGGGAGCTCTACGGCCCCGGTTTCGTGGCGGACGCCCCGCGCCAGTACAACCGCAAGGTCAAGAACTCGCAGGAGGCGCACGAGGCGATCCGTCCGGCCGGCGAGACCTTCGCCACCCCGGGCGCCCTGTCGGGGCAGCTGGACGCCGAGGAGTTCAAGCTCTACGAGCTGATCTGGCAGCGCACGGTCGCCAGCCAGATGGCCGACGCCCGCGGGACATCGATGAAGGTCACGGTCTCCGGGACGGCGACCAGTGGCGAGCGCACGGACTTCCAGGCCAACGGGCGCACGATCACCTTCCCGGGCTTCCTGAAGGCCTACGTGGAGACCAGTCAGCTGTCGGACGGCCGCAACGTCGCCGACAACGCCGAGAAGGTGCTCCCGGTGCTCGCCGAGGGCGACGGCCTGTCCAGCCGGAACGTCACCGCGGACGGCCACTCCACCAACCCGCCGGCTCGGTTCACGGAAGCCTCCCTGGTCAAGACCATGGAGGAGCTCGGCATCGGCCGTCCGTCGACGTACGCCTCGATCATCAACACGATCAAGGCCCGCGGCTACGTGGTGTCCCGTGGCTCGGCGCTGGTGCCCAGCTGGGTCGCCTTCGCGGTCGTCGGGCTGATGGAGGAGAACTTCGGTTCCCTGGTGGACTACGAGTTCACCTCCTCGATGGAGGACGAGCTGGACCGTATCGCCCGCGGCGAGGAGAACCGTTCGCACTGGCTGCGCGGATTCTACTTCGGCGACGACAAGGCGTCCGACGCGACCGCCGAGACCATCGCCCGCCTGGGTGGGCTCAAGACCATGGTCGGCGACAACCTTGAGCGCATCGACGCCCGCAAGGTGAACTCCCTGCACCTGTTCGACGACTCCGAGGGCATCCCGGTGATCGTGCGGGTGGGGCGCTACGGCCCCTACCTGGAGCGCACGAAGCCGGTGCCGGACGGGGCGCCGGAGGGCACGGAGCCGGAGGTGCAGCGTGCCAACCTGCCGGAGACGATCACGCCGGACGAGCTGACCCGCGAGATCGCCGAGAAGCTCTTCGCCACCCCGCAGAGTGGCCGGGAGGTCGGGGTCAACCCGGCGAACGGCCGGATGATCGTGGCGCGTGAAGGCCGCTACGGCCCTTACGTCACCGAGCAGGTCACCGAGGACGAGGAGGCCCGGGTCACCGCGGAGGCGGAGAAGACCGTGGAGGCCGAGCGCGACCGGGAGGACGCCGAGCGTGCCGCGGAGGGCAAGAAGCCGCTGAGCCGGGAGACCAAGACCGCGGCGAACAAGAAGGAGAAGCGGATCAAGGAGATTCTCCAGGAGACGCTGAAGCCGAAGACGGCCTCCCTCTTCGAGTCGATGGACCCGGCGACGGTGACGCTGGACGAGGCGTTGAAGCTGATGAGCCTGCCGCGCGAGGTCGGTGTGGACCCCTCAGACGGGGAGATGATCACCGCGCAGAACGGCCGGTACGGTGCGTACCTGAAGAAGGGCTCGGATTCGCGTTCGCTGCAGAACGAGGAGCACATCTTCACGGTCACCCTCGACGAGGCGCGGCGGATCTACGCCGAGCCGAAGCGTCGGGGCCGGGCTGCCGCGAAGCCGCCGTTGAAGCAGCTGGGCGACAACGACGTCTCCGGCAAGCCGATGACGGTGAAGGACGGACGGTTCGGCCCGTACGTCACCGACGGCACCACGAACGCCTCGCTGCGCCGTGGCGATTCCCCGGAGACGATGACGGACGCCCGGGGTAACGAGCTGCTCAGTGAGCGGCGCGCCAAGGAAGCCGCGGACGGTGGCGGCGCGGCGAAGAAGACGGCGAAGTCCACGCGGAAGACCGCGACGAAGAATACGGCCAAGAAGGCCGCGAAGAAGGCGGTGAAGAAGACGACGAAGAAGACGGTGAAGAAGTCGTCGTCGAAGAAGAGCTGACCGGGCCGGTCGCTACGCCGGTCACCTCGCCGGTCACCTCGCCGGTCGCCGGGCCTGTCACCACGCCTGTCCCCGCAGAAGTCTGGCGCCGGGTCGTTCCTGAACCTCAGGAGCGACCCGGCGCCGGACTTTTCTGTGCGTGCGGGCTACGATGGCCCCGTTGATGAGTTTTTCTCAAGGAGGAGAGTAGTGGTGGCTGAGTCTCGTGACGGTGACGGACGGTGGGGCGTCTACGACGCGCGCCGTGGTGAGGGGCAGGGTGCAGGCCAGGGTGCGAACCCGGGCACGGACCAGGGTGCGAACCAGGGTGCAGGAGGGGGCACCGCCGCCGCCGTACCTCCGCCCGGACACTACACCGGGCCGGTTGTCCCGCCGCGGGACCCGTTCTCGCTCTGGACCGCTTGCGGCCTGACCCTGTTCGTCGTCGGGGCGCTGGCGGCGGTCGTCTGTTTCGGGAACTCCAGCGGTACCGAGGTCAGCGGTTCCGGGTGGGGCAGGACCACGGTGGACGTGGTCTACATGGACGTCCTCCTCGGGGCGGTGTGCTGTTCGGTGTTGTCGGGGGCCGGGCTGATCGTCGCCGCCGTGGCGAAGGTGGGGTCGCAGATGGCCAAGGCGTCCCGGTCCGGCGGTTCCCGGGAGAGAGAAGTCTGACGCCAGGTCGCTTCCAGGCACTCCGGGCTACTCGGGAACAGACTTCTCGGCGCGTCGCACCGGGCCATCCCGCCACATTGCCCGTAAGTTCCCCGAGGTCTATCCTCAAGTTCAATAGATTGAACACGGGTAGTTGAGGAGGACGAACTGTGGTGGTGGATGCGGCGGACGTCGACCTCGGGCAGCAGGAGGACGGGCGCGGAGAGCGCAGCGGGCGACAACCGCGTCTGACCAGTCTCCTCGGCCCGGCGTTCGTCGCCGCCATCGCCTACGTGGACCCGGGCAACGTCGCGGCGAATCTGTCGGCGGGTGCCGAGTACGGGTACCTGCTGCTGTGGGTGCTCATCGTCGCCAATCTGATGGCGGCGGTGGTGCAGTACCTCTCGGCGAAGCTGGGTCTGGTCACCTCCAGGTCGCTGTCCGCCACGCTGGCCGACTGGTTCGACCGGCGCGAGTCCAGTGGCAGTCCGGCCCGTCGCCGGCGGGGGAGGGCCGGACGGTTGGCGTACTGGGGCCAGGCGGAGGTCATCGCCGCAGCCACGGACGTCGCCGAGGTCGTCGGTGGCGCCATCGCCCTGAACCTGTTGTTCGGGACGCCGCTGGTGCTCGGCGGGGTGATCGTCGGGGTGGTGTCACTGGGCATGCTCGCGCTGCAGGGCGGGCGTACCCAACGCCACTTCGAGTTCGTGATCATGGGGTTCCTGGTGGTCATCACGGTGGGGTTCCTCTCGGGCCTGTTCGTCACCGGGTTGACGGTGGGCGAGATGGTCGAGGGGGTCGTCCCGCGCTTCCAGGACACGCATTCGGTGGTCCTGGCGGCGGGCATGCTCGGCGCCACCGTGATGCCCCACGCGGTCTACCTCCATTCGGGTCTGGTGCGCGACCGTCGGTTCGCACCGCACGGGGAGGCGGGCATGCGGCGCCACCTGAAGGCCACGAAGTGGGACGTCGGCACGGCGCTGGTCGTGGCCGGCACGGTGAATATCGCGATGCTGTGCCTGGCGGCGCAGTCGTTGCGGGGTGTGGACGGCACGGACACCATCGAGGGCGCCCATGCCGCGGTGGAGGGTGCGCTGGGCCCGGTGGTCGGGATCCTCTTCGCCGTGGGGTTGCTGGCCTCGGGGCTGGCGTCGACGTCGGTGGGGTGTTACGCCGGTGACATGGTGATGCGGGACCTGCTGAAGGTCCGGATCCCGTTGTTGTTGCGCCGCCTGTTGACGATGCTCCCGGCGCTGCTGATCCTCGGCGCGGGTGTGGAGCCGACGTGGGCGCTGGTGATGAGCCAGGTCGTCCTCAGCGTGGGGATCCCGTTCGCTCTGGTCCCGCTGGTGGCGGTGACCGCGCGGAGCACCGTGATGGGCCGGTGGGCGAATCCGCGGGCGCTGACGGTGCTGGCTGCGGTGATCTGTGCGGTGATCATCGCGCTCAACGTCGCGTTGATCTGGTTGACGCTGACGGGCCAGGCTTAGCCGCGTTCGGCCAGCGTGGAGCGGATCGGGCGCGCAAGCTGGGTCATCTCGCGACGCCCGCGCAGTTCCACCGATTTCATCAGTGTCCAGCGGGCCTGTTCGGCTTCGTTGGCCTTGCGCAGGGTGGCGGCGTTGGTGAGGACGCGGCCCGGTGTGTCCTTGGCGAGGTCGGTCAGCCGGGCGGCGGCGTTCACGGCGTCGCCGATGACGGTGTACTCGAACCGGTCGCTGGCACCGATGTGTCCGGCGACGACCTCGCCGACGGCGGCGCCGATGCCGGCGGGGAGTTCGTGGTCGGCGAGTTCCTGGTGGAGTTCCCGGGCGGCGGCGAGGGTGTGGCCGGCCATGTCGTCCAGCGGGATCGGGGCGCCGAAGACGGCGAGTGCGGCGTCGCCCTCGAATTTGTTGATGATGCCCTTGTTGCGGTGGACGACCTCGACGACCTTGTCGAAGAAGCTGTTCAGCGCCTGGACCACGTGCTGGGGGGAGGACGAGACGGCGAACCCGGTGGAGCCGATGACGTCGACGAACAGGACGCCGACGAACCGGTTCGCGCCGCCGAGTTCGGGCTTCTCCTCGATGGCACGGCGGGCGACCTCGGTGCCGACGTAGCGTCCGAAGAGGGTGCGCACCTGTTCACGTTCGCGCAGTCCCTGCATCATCTCGTTGAACCCTGCCTGCAGGACGCCGATCTCGGTGGCGTCGTAGATGCGGACCTGGGCGTGGGAGTCGCCGCGGCGTACCCGGTTCATGGCGTACTGCAGTTCGCGGATGGGGTCGACCACGGTCATGGTGATCAGCCGGGTGCCGGAGAACCCGGTGAACAGTGCGGTGAGGCTGAGTGCGAGGACGCCGGGGAGGATCTCGCGGGCGTCGCCGGTGAAGAAGCCCGTGGCCTGGGCGCCGACCATGAGGACCACGCCGATGACCGGGACGGCGGAGGTGAGGATCCACACGCTGGTGATCTGCGCCGACAGTGGGGAGATCCGCCCCTGGGGTGCGGCGGTGCGGTTGAGGGCCTTCGCGGCGACCGGGCGCACCAGGCGCTCGGCGACCATGAAGGTCATCAGCACCACCATCGCGCCACCGAGGAGGGCGGTGACCGCCACGGACAGGGCCCACCGTCCGGAGACCTGCGAGGCCACGACGGTGAAGATGACCACGCCGACCCCCCACAGCACCGCGCCGAGCAGCGCCTGGAGGGCGGGGATGCGCAGCACCAGACGTCGGATCATCACGGGGTCGACGGGGTCGGGGTTGCGCTGCCACCGCAGCACGGGGGTGAAGAAGAAGAGGGTGGCGCTGATCCCGCTGACCAGGGCGACGATGAAGTAGACGGTGTAGAGCGTGGCGGTCATGGTGTTCACCGACGTCAGTTCCGTCGCACCGCCGAGCGGCACGAGGAAGCGGAGGAACGACGCCACGGCGAGCGCGCCGACGACGTTGACCACGAACACGGACAGGGCGTACAACGGCCAGGTGGTGCCCCACGCCCACGCGATGTACTGCCCCAGTCTCTGCATGACGTCCAGACTATCGGAGCGGGCACCTGTGTGTCCCCGTGGCCGCCCCTGTTGTGTCCGGGTCGGGGGTTGGACAGGATGACTAGACTGGTTCGCTGTGAGTTCTTCCCGTGAATCCGTGTTCACCACCGCCGTGCTCAGCCCGCATGTGACCGTCCCGTTGCTCGCTGCGGTGGACGCGGCGCGTGGGGGAGGGCAGTCGGCGGCGATGACGCATTCGTGGCTGTTCACCGGCCCTCCCGGGTCGGGACGTTCTGTCGCGGCGAAGGCGTTCGCCACGGCGTTGGTGTGCGAGGACCCGGACGTGCCGGGGTGCGGACGGTGCGGGGGGTGCCGGTCGGCGGCGGCGGGGTCGCACCCGGACATCACGTGGGTGCACACCGACGGTGTGGTGATCCAGGTGTCGGAGGCCCGCGAGGTGATCAAGACCGCCGCGGCGATGCCGACGGTCGCCCCGTGGCGGATCGTGGTGTTCGAGGACGCCGACCGTTTCAACGACAGCAGCGCCAACGCCCTGCTGAAGAGTATCGAGGAGCCGCCGGAGCGTACCGTGTTCATCCTCTGTGCGCCGAGCACGGACCCGGAGGACATCGCGGTGACGTTGCGCTCCCGCTGCCGGCACCTGTACGTCCCGACGCCGTCACGGGCGGAGGTCGAGGCGGTGCTGATGGCGGACGAGCGGCTCGGGTTGTCGCCGGAGCAGGCGTCGTGGGCGGCGGAGGTCGCCGGCGGGCACATCGGTCGGGCGCGGCACCTGGCGTCGGAGGAGAAGGCGCGGGCGAAGCGGGCGAGCGCGTTGAAGCTGCCCGGTCTGGTGTACGAGCCGGGGGAGTCGTACCGGTTCGTCACCGACCTGGTGGCGTCGGCGACGGAGGAGGCCACCGCCACGGTCGCCGCGCGGGAGGAGAAGGAGCTGGAGGACCTGAAGAGCTCCCTGGGAATGGGGGCCAAGGGACGTGGGGTGACGAAGGCGCAGTCGGGCTCGGCGGGGCAGATCAAGGAGCTGGAGAAGGAGCAGAAGAACCGGCGGACGCGCATGCTGCGGGACTCGCTGGACCTGGCGTTGATCGATATCGCCGGGCTGTACCGGGACGCGATGATGATCGCCGCCGGGGCCGTGGAGGAGGACGTCCCGGTGGGTGGTTTCCTGCACCCGGACCAGGCGAAGGTGTCGCGGGAGCTGGCCCGACGCAACGCCCCGGAGAACCTGGTGCAGTGCATCGACGCGGTGTCGGCATGCCGGGAGACCCTGACCTACAACGTGAAGCCGGATGTGGCGCTCGCGGCGATGGTGGGGCGTCTGAGGGAGTGCTGCGGCCAGGTCTGACCTGCGGTGGGAGCGTAGGACGGGGGTCTTTTTGTGGAGGATTGTGCCGTCCGCTAGGATTACCCGTCGTATGCTGAACCATCGCCGATGGTGCAGGTACGCCGCCTTAGCTCAGTCGGTAGAGCGTTTCACTCGTAATGAAAAGGTCGCGAGTTCGATTCTCGCAGGCGGCTCAGCACGAAGGCCCCGTCCACCAGGACGGGGCCTTCGTCGTGTGCAGGGGCTGGCGGGCAGATCGGTCCTGAACCCGCTTCTTACTCGCGGGTCCGGGGCTCCAGCCTTCTACGGTCGGCGAGGAGCTGTTTCTCGATTGACTGCAACTGCTCGATCTCCTCAGCTGCTGCCTGCGCTTCGATTGGTGCACGGCGCTTCGCATCGAAAAGGTCGTAGCGCTCTCCTGCGAGCTTCTTCGCTGCCTCCGTACGGATGCGACCTGCGTCATCGAGGCCATCGTATTCGTTGAACTCGATGAACTTGTCGGTTTTCTGCAGCCAGTCCTCCATGTACACGGCTTTGCGTCTACGCGCCTGGTCTTCGGCGTAGGTGAGAAAGCCGTCGGTGAAGCGGTTGAGGCGGTCGAGTTCGTCGGAGGTCAGGTAGTTCTTCGCGGTGTACACGTCTGCTTTGAGTACCTTGTTCCCCTTGAAGTTGGTTAGTCCCAGGTTAGCCGCCGCGGGGTCGCACCTCGTGGCGATGATCTCTCCGCCCGTAAGCCCCGTGACGGCGTAGTGCAGCTTGTTCTGGATCCTCTGGAAGAACTGAGAACACCGGGGATCGTCGGGGTCATAGTCGGCACACAAGGCGAAGATGTCCCTGATCTGCTTGTACAGCCGCGCCTCGGAGGTGCGTATGTCGCGGATCCGGGCGATCAGCTCATCGAAGTAGTCTGTCCCGCGGGGGTCCTTGAGCTTCTCGTCGTTCATCGCGAAGCCCTTGACCAGGTACTCCGACAGGATCGTGCTCGCCCAGGTGCGGAACTGCACGCCGCGGGAGCCTCGCACCCGGTATCCCACGGCGAGGATGGCGTCCAGGTTGTAGTGCGCCACGGTCCGTCGGATGGTCCGGTCCCCCTCGGATCGAACCTGCAAGAATTTCTTGCTAGTTCGGTCCCTGGTCAGCTCCTCTTCTTGATAGAGGTTGCGGAGGTGCGTACCGATGTTCGCGCTTGTGACGCCGAACATATGGGCTATCTCGGACTGGGTCATCCACACTGTGTCATCCACGACCCGGAGGTGGACCTCGGTGGAGCCGTCCTCGGTGGTGTAGATGACGAACTCGCCGACACCGTCGACTGTCTCGACGATGACCTCTTGAGCGTCGCCGGTATTCATTTCGTCGTCCATGTCTTCAACTCCTCGATCAGGTCGTCGTGTTCGGAACCTGCTGACTCTGCAGACGACGGGGCAACCCGGGCAGCCGGGATGCGGAGGCCTGGACCACGCCTCACCCCCAGGCTCCGATCAGGTGGCGGGTGACGCCGAGCTCTCGGGAGATCGTTCCGATGTGCGACCCGCAGTCTATCCCGGCGCTCCGGCCGGCGGCAGCATCGATCAGCTACCGTCGCCAAAGTCATCATCGCCCTCCGTCAGCTCTTCGTATGTGTGCGGCTCGCCCCTCACCATCATGCTCGAGGTCATGGACATGGAACGCCCTTGTTCGAACGTCTGGGGTGGGATCGCCGGCTTCGTCCTGCGCGTCGGGTGAAGCGCTCTGGGGTGAGGTGGCAGAGGTCCGGGCCGGCTGGCAGACCTACTGGGCGATTCCGCTCCCTGAACTGCCCTGTAGGTCTGCCATTCGGACGACACCTCTGCCACCCGTCCGCTCTACGACGGGATGCCGGCGCCTCAGCGGAATCAAAACACACCCGGCTCGCCGTGTCACGGCGTGCCGGGTGTGCTCATCTGTGGAAGGGCCCCTGCAGATGGAGGGGGTTACTCCTGCGTGGTGTCGGTCTCCTTGGTTTCCGTGTTGTCGTCCTTCTTCTCGTCACCGGAGCCTTCGCCGGTCCCCTCGGACTCGTCAGTGCCGTCACCGCTGTCGTCGCCCGTTCCATTGGGATCGTCCGTCGGCGTGTCGGTCTTGGTCGGGTCAGCAGGGGCCGTGGTGCCGTCGCCCCCGCCATTGTCGCTGCTGTTGTTCCCGCCGCCGGTCCCGCCGCCGGTCCCGCCGCCGGTCCCGCCGCCGGTCCCGCCGCCGGTCCCGCCTCCGGGGTTGCCACCGCCGCCGTTGCCTCCCCCGGCGTTCCCACCGCCGGCATTTCCGCCGCCACCGTTACCGCCGGCGGGGGCCGGCTCGCCGCCACCGTCCTGGCCGCCGTTGCCGCGGTCGTCGTCCCCGGGGTTCTCCGCCGAGGAAGACGCCGACGACGAGGTGGACGAGGAGGTGGACGACGTGGCGGACGTCGAGCTGGTGGCGGAGGTCGTCTCCGCGGCATCGTCGTCGCCGGACCCGCAGGCGGTCAGTGCGAGGGTCACGGCTGCTGCGGCGGCGACGGCCCCGAGCTTGGAGTGGTTGCGCATCGTGTTCTCCTGAAAAGTCATGGTGCCCCTCCTATGAGAAGGGACAGGGTGTGAGCAAAATAACGCATGTCCCGTTTCTTTAGCAAACGATGTTTTGGCCGACAGGGCTGTGGCGGGTGTGGTGGGTGTGGTGCGACACCCCTGTGTCCGTTTCATGTCCGGGATGCCCTGTAGAACTGTCACCGGAGTGCAGGAGCACGCCCCGGAGCATGGTGTGACGCTGTGTAAAGGGAAAACAGCCGAGGAAGGCGAGGATGGGACGATGGTCATGGGGCCGACGCACGCGATGTCGGGTGCGGCTGCGGGCGCTGCGGTGGCGGTGGTGACAGCGGGCATGTCGGGGGTGCCGGTCGACGCGACCTCCGCGGTGGTCCTGGCCGGGGTGACGGCGGGGGCGGCGGTCCTGCCGGACCTCGACCACCCCTCGGGCACGGCGGCGCGTACCCTGGGGCCGGTGAGCCGGCTGTTGGCCGTGTTCATCAACCGGGCGTCGTCGATGTTCGCCGAGGTCACAGGGGCGCGGAGCCGGCGTGCGGGTGGGCACCGCACAGCAACGCATACGGTGTTGTTCGCCGTCGCGATGGCGGTGGTGACATGGTGCGCGGTGGACCTCGGGGACGTGCGGGTGACCGTGGGGATCTTCGCGGCGCTCGTGCTGCTGGCGTTGCATTCACTGGTGCGGCCGGTGGTGCGGGAGTGGGGGTCGTTCGGTGCTGTGGTGATCGCGGTCGGTCTGTCGTTGCTGGTGTGGCAGGATTCTCCGGAGATGCTGTCGCCGTTGGTGATGGGCACCGCTGTCGGGGTCGGCTGCCTGGTGCACTGTGTGGGCGACGCGATCACCAGGTCCGGGGTGCCGTTGTTCGCCCCGTTCATCCGTGTCGGCGGCGACCGGTGGGGCGCGGTGCATCTGCTCCCGCGGGCTCTGCGGATCCGGGCCGCCGGCTTCGGGGACACTGTGGTGATGGTGGTGTGCACCGCCCTGCTTGCAGGCGTGTGCGTGGTGGGGTGGAACAACGGGTTGATCGTGGGTTGATCACGGGCTGACCGCCGTCAGATTGTGGCGTGCCGTTCGCGGGTACTCTCGGACTCAGCCACCGGGCGTCGACAGCGCCCGGGAATGACCAGGAGGTTGAGTAATGTCAGTACCGAAGGACACGGCCGAGCGTTTCCGGGTGATCGCGGAAGGGTTCACCGCGCAGACCAGGGACAATGACTGGGATGCGAGGACGCCGTGCGAGGAATGGGTCGCCCGGGACATCATCGGGCATCTGATCAGCTGGTTCGGTCCCGGGTTGGAGGATGCGGGCGTTCCGGTGAACCTCACGGAGGACAAGCATTCCGATCCGGCGGCGGCGTGGGAGCAGTTCGCCGCGATCGTGCAGGCTGCCCTGGAGGACGAGGCAACGGCGGAGTCGTTGGTCACCCGTGGTCCCATCCCGGGCCAGACCCTGGAGACGAACGCGAAGGGCTTCTTCATCCCGGACGTGTTCATGCACACCTGGGATCTCGCGCGTTCCCAGGGGCGGGACGTGGAGCTGGACGGGGAGTTCGCCGAGCGTAACCTCGGTGGTCTGAGGTCGTTGGGGGGCCAGTTGCAGGCGCGGGGTGGGTTCGGGCCGCCCCATGAGGTCCCGGCTGACGCGTCGCCGACGATCCGGTTGATGGCGTATGTGGGACGGGACCCCGGCTTCGGTCTGCGGTGACTGTCCCCGTCGTCGGGGATTGAGTCAACAGGACCCCGCGCCCAGGATAGGCCTGGGTACGGGGTCCTGGTTATGACATTCTCTGAGGTAAGAGACCTTAGAGGATGGAGCCGAGGACGGCGACGGTGCCGCCGAGGCCGGCGAGGAGGCCGCCGACGAGGCCGAGAACGGAGGTGAGCAGACCGCTGACGATCATGATGTTGTCCTTTCGGAAGAAGATTCAAGGGGCACTGCGGGGCGTGGAGAGCCTGAAACAACTTCAGTTCGGTGCAGTGTTACTGGTAATCGTAGGCTGTGGGGAACCTACTTTTCAAGTTGCAACGAAACTTCGCGGGCGGGGAGGCGTGACCTGCTGTTCAGGGGTGTCCCGTCTATGTGGCCCGCCACCGGGGAACGTCCTCGCCGCCTTCGTAGGTGCAGGTCATCGGTATGCCGTTTTTCGATAGGCCCGTGGCTCCCGCCATGTTCTTTCTGCACCATGCGCCCGGGGTGACGGCATCGTCTACGCCTGCGGACGCCGGGGGCGCAGGCTGAGCCAGGGCGGGTTGATGCGATGCGGGCGGTTCGTACCGGTAACCCTGTTCGGGCGCTGTGGCCGTGTCGTAGGGCTCTTGGAAAGGTCGTGCGCCCGTCTCAGGGGTGGGGAGTGGTGACGTGGTGGTTGCTGAACTGCGCGGAGTCGGTGGAACGGTGTCCGTTCGCGCGGAGCCGGGGCCGAGGTTCTCGCTGACCAGGCGGTTCGCTTCCTCTTCGCGGTGTTGGGCAATGGCTGCCTGCAGGTCTGCCGAGGCGGTGCTTGTTGAGGCGGTCGGTGGTTCGTATACCGATATGTTGTTGGCGAACACAAGGATGATCGCCGCAGCGACCGTGCCGATGAGGGAAAGAAGGACCTTCCAGGTCTTGTTCACTGAGTTCCTGTCTCTAAGGTGGCCGTTCTGCGTGGGGGTTCAACGCATTATGGTGAGAAGAAGCTCAGTGTAGCCACATCTTCTATCGCTTCGGAAATAAGTTGTGGGTACTGGGGGTGGAATGGTGCGGGAGTTGGCGTTGTCGGCGGTGGCCGAAGGTCTTTTCACGCCGAGGTCTATCTCGACAGGAAAACGCAAAAGCCTCGACCGGCGTGCTCTGGTCGGAGCTTTGTGCACGTCCTACTTGAGGGAGCTGACGACGGTGCCGAGGAGCATAAAGGGGAGGTAAAGGCTGTAGCCGATAAAGGTGTAGAGGATATCCTGGATCGCTGACATGAATGGTGCCTTCCGATGAGGTGGATGGGGTGGGCACTACGGTGTCCCCGGTAGTGCTCCATCCCTGGTATCGGAGATTTGCGGATAGTCATTACGTCACCAAAACATCAGCCCTCGCTGATGGTGGTACGGGGATCACCGGGTATGCAAAAACTCCGACCAGCGGGTGCTGGTCGGAGTATTTCAGGCTGCCCCGGTGCTGGGGCTAGCTCACCGTCTTACTTGACGGAACCCACAACGGTGTCGAGGACAGAGCCGAAGGTGTCGACGATGGCGTTGATGACGGTGGTGAGGATCTCAGCGATTGCAGACATGAATGTTGCCTTCCGATTGAATGTATGGGGTTAGCGCGGCAGCGTTCCCGGTCGGGCCCGTGGCGCTTCATTTCTAGTATCGGGGGCGTCCGGAGGTTCGTTACATTACTGGAAAAAAATCTTTTCCCCGGTGCTGAGGGCGGATCTGTTCCCAGCGACAGGACGTGTCGATTCGTGGGGTGCTGCCGAAGTTTGTGGGAGGTGGGAGAATCGAGGACATACAAAAGCTCCGACCAACCTAGGTTGATCGGAGCAGATGGCATGTCCCCGGAGTTGGGGCAGTCCGTCTTACTTGACGGAACCGACGATGGTGTCGAGGACGGAGCCGAAGGTGTCGACGATGGCGTTGATGACGGTGGTGAGGATCTCAGCGATTGC
>NZ_JALIEA010000014.1 GCF_022869005.1 Corynebacterium kalidii
GGGCCCGACCCCCGGGTGGTGGACACCCAGACACCAGCTGTCCGCTGGGAAGGAAAGGTAGTCTACCCCCATGCCACGCATCACCTACAGTGAGCAATTCAAACGTGACGCCGTCACGCTCTACGAAAACACCGACGGGGCGTCCATCAACCGTATCGCCGCTGAACTAGGCGTCAGCAGGGGAAGCTTGCAGCACTGGCTTACCCGCTACGGAACCCGCCCACGATCAACGAAATCAGTCTCGCCCGAGGGCTCCGACCGGGCGGCCACAGGGATCGGCAAAGACGAGAAGATTCGCGAGCTCGAACGCGAGAACCACCGACTCAGGGAAGAACGGGATATTCTTCGCAAGGCAGCAAAGTATTTTGCCGAAGAGACGACCTGGTAAGCCGCTTCCGGTTCGTTGATGACTTCCGCACCGAGTACTCGGTCAAGCGGCTATGTGAGGTATTGATGCTCAATCGTTCCTCATACTACAAGTGGAAATCTTCCGCGTCACGACGCCGGGAACGACTCGTCGCTGATGCGGCACTCGGTGCGCGGATTCGAGCTATATTCTCCGAACACGATGGGTGTTATGGCGCCAAACGTATTACCGCTGAACTCAATGCTCCCGGCCGTCGTGGTACACCACTGAACAACCGTGCCTGTTCACCTGCATCACGCGCGTCGGTGACAGTGTCACAACGAGCGGATGGGGCAGCATCTGTGCAGGTGGTTAACCATAAACGTGTCGCCAGGATCATGCGCTGCCAGGGGATTTCCGGGTTCACGAAGAAGCGCCGGGTCCGCACCACGGTCCCGGCGCCGAGCGCACCGAGGTTTCCGGATCTCGTGCGTCGGAACTTCGCTGCAGACCGGGCGAACCGTGTCTATGTCGGTGATATTACCTATCTTCCGGTGTCCGGAGGGTCGACTATGTACCTGGCGACGGTGATCGACTGTTATTCTCGTCGCCTGGTGGGCTTTTCTATCGCGGATCATATGCGTGCCGATCTTGTCTGTGACGCGTTGGTGATGGCGAAGAATCAGCGAGGTTCACTCGATGGTGCTGTTTTTCATTCTGATCACGGCAGCGTGTACAGCTCGTCGATGTTCAGGCGGTTGTGTTCTGATTTCGAGGTGCGTCAGTCGATGGGAGCGGTGGGCGCCAGTGCCGATAATTCTCTGGCTGAGTCATTCAACGCGTCGATGAAGCGTGAGGTTTTGAAGGATAGGAAATCATTTGTGAATCAGTTGTCCTGCAGGCGTGAAGTGTTCCGGTGGTGTGTTCGGTACAATTCTGTACGTCGACATTCTTGGTGTGGACATCAGGCTCCGGAGGTGTTCGAAGCTGGAGTTTCTGGTAGTCTGTTGAACGTATCGTAATCAACCCCGTGTCCACTTTCTGGGGTTCGGGCCCTGGTTTAAGGGGGTGCCGTTCTGTGTACTCGGTGCTTTCCGGGAGGTCGAGACCAGGAATACGGATGTGAGTACGGCAAGAATGGCGCCTGAGAAGAACATCCAGGTCGCGTTCTCTGCTCCGGCGAGGTCGCCGATAAGCGTGCCAAGCCCGATGCCGATGTAAATGCCGGAGGAGTTCAGAGCGATCACCAGCGGAGTCTCGTCCGGAGCGGCTTCGACCAGTCGGTGCTGCTGGGGTGGGGTCTGGCACCAGCTGCTTGCACCCCACGCGAACGCTAGTGCCCCGACCAGTGCGGGAAGGATTGCGCTTGACAGGCTGAGTGAGCCGATCGCCGCGAGCGTGGCGGCCATCACTGCGTAGCCGACGGTGATTACCCTGGTTCCCCAAACCGGTCGGTGAGCCGGCCGGCGGACTGAGCGCCGATGACGGCCCCAAGGGTCATTGTATCGGGCCGGGGTGACCAACCGCCGAACTGCGACACTGCAGGTGGGGTTGACGACGAGGAACTACGAGTTGTTGCCTCCAACGATGACCATGGACCGGCTCAGATCCTCGGAGGCGGACAGTGCCTCGGCCAGCAGGTCGCCCTCGCCGGCGAGGTTGGGGTTCAGCCAGTCGTCGTGCGGCTCGGTCGGCAACACTAGCGGCATCCACGGGTGACCAAGGCATAGTTGACATCCTCCCCGCCCCTTACGGGCGGGGAGGATGTCAACTCAGCTCACCTCATTACGCCTGCGCCTCCGAGGTTGAAATGCCCACCAGACCCCGACTCCGAACAAGGTAACCGGGATGAGGGTAAACGCGATCCCGAGTTCCGGGATCCACAGCCAAATATAGCGGGCAGGAACCTCGAGCAGAGCTGGAACCACCCACCACCCACAGAAGCAGACGACAAGTGATCCGCCCATCCACATCAACGCGCCACGACGACCTCCGCGCAGCAACAAGCCGAGTACCGTTAGTGCGACCACGGCCACCACGACGCCTAACAGAATCAGCAGCCCTACCGGCGAACCCCTATTCGCGCTGACACTACCTTCGATTCCTGTCGCCTCGTCAAACAGCTGGCTGGTGATGCCGAAAAGCTGCTCCTCATGCAGCACCCCGGAGGCGTTCATCGTCACCACCACGGCTACCTGCTGATCACGGTCGACATGGACGGCACTGAAGTAGCCGGGGACTGTGCCCGTGTGCCAGACGACTCCGTCGTCACGCACACGCCACCCAAGCCCCATCAACTCACCACCACCAGAATCGACAGGTTCTCTCGTCATCTCATCGAGAACCTCCGCGCCCCGGTCCCCGAAAAACTCCTGTACGACAGCAGCGAGGGCGCTGACGGTCCCGCCCTGGTAGCCATAGCCCAGACCAGCGCCGTCACGGGGAGTCCGCCATGGCACCGCCCTGTTCCCCACGAACCGCGCCCCCGGACTCACCTCGTCGAGTACCCCCAGACCAGGAAAAAGCCTCGATTCAACCTCGGCCAAACCTTCGCCTTCCACCTCCTCTATAAGAGCCTGTACCAACACGTACCCCAAACTGCTGTACGCGTAGCGACTACCCGGGTCATCGATGAGTTCGAGATCCCGCAACTCCGCGATGACATCCACCGCACGTCGGTCGGGGTCATCGACATCGAGATAATCAGCACCGAAAGGCAGTCCGCTCGTGTGATTGAGCAGCTGCCGAATGGTGATCGACCGGAATCTAGGGTCGGTCATCGGCATTTCCGGAAGATACTCGAACACCGGATCATCCAGTACGATTCGGCCGCGCTCGACCAGCTTCATAACCGTGGTTGCAGCGATCGGCTTCGACACTGAGCCCCATAGCATCTCTGCATCGGGCCGGAGAGTATCCCCCGCGGCGTCCTCGCCCACCGCGTGCACGTCCAGAGAGGAGGGCGTCACCACCGCCGCGGTCGCGCCCGGCACCCCTGCCGCCTCGACCGCATCGGCTAAGGCCACTCCGAACTGTTCCTCCGACGGATGACCCGCGGGTTCCTCTTCGCGCAGCGCAGCATACGCAGAAACCGCCCACAGTTGGGAGGCGACCGCCACCGCCAGGACTGCCGCGAAGACTCGGACGACCACGCTCAACAATTTCCGTACGCTCATACGGTCATTACACCATATGGTGGTACGGTAATGCCATGCCACGAACTTCGGACCATGTGCAACGACGCGAGCAGATCGTTGATGCCGTACTTAGTGTCGCCACGGAATCTGGACTGAACGCGGTCACCATCGCTCGAGTCGCCTCTACCGCGCGCGTCTCGGTCGGACTCGTCCAGCACTACTTCGACTCCAAGGAATCGCTTCTGAGATCGTCCTACGAAGCGTGTCTCGACCGCATCGGCTCACGCGTCGAGGCACTCGTCGAACAGGGAGAACATGCGCGACTACCGATCCGCGACATGATCACCGCTGGTCTCGCCCAACTCCTCCCCCTCGACGCCGAGAGGAAGTCCGAGTGCCGCCTGCGTCAGGAGTTCCTCGGCCTGGCGGCACAGAACCCACAGCTGACTTCGACTGCCCGCGACCGAGAAATGGTACTTCTCCGGCAGGTTGAAACCGCCATCACCAACGGAAAAGAATGCGGAGAGGTCGCCCCTGACCACGATGCTGTGGCGTCTGCGACAACGATCCTCACTGTCTGTCACGGGATTATGATCCGCTCTGGCCTTGGGATCGGACCGGACCTGGCCCCGCTCGAGTCCGCGATCGACATGGTCTTCGACGGAAGCTGCTCCCGAAGCATCCCCGCCCGCTGAGCGCCAAGGTCACCGATTGTGTCGTACTGCATCCGACACCGCTGGACAACGTGGTCCTGCTGTAATGAGCGTTGTTACCCGTACTTCTCGCCCTGACCGTCGTCGCCGACGACGATGACCATGGACCGGCTCAGCTCCTCCGAGGCCGTCAATGCCTCAGCCAGCAGATCACCGTCGCCGGTGAGCTCCGTGTCCAGCCAGTCGTCGTGCAGCTTGGCCGGGAGCACCAGCGGCATCCGCGGGTGTACGGTCGCGGCGGCCTCGACGGCGTCTCGGGTGACCAGAGCGTAGGTCAGCATCTTCTCGTCACCGCGGTACGCGGTGGTGGTGATCGACGCGATGCCGAATGCCTCACCGCCCGGCAGGGCGAACTTCTTTCCCTTCTCCACGTACCAGGTAGCCGGTGCCAGGGCTCTGTGCTCACGAAACGGGGTCTTCCAGACTCGCGAGCTAAGCAATTTATCGTCGCGGGCATTGAAGGCGCTGAACGTCGCCGGCTCGTTGCCGACATGGACCCACCACCAGGCCAGATGCAGCTCCCTGTGCCCGCTCTCGTCAGCGGTGATCAGCGGATTCAAGTTCAGAGCCTTCTTGCCGGTGATCTTCGCGTTACCGCCGCGTCGCTCGATCCACTGTTCCAGCAGCAGTCGATTCTCCCGCTCGTCCATCGGAGGGAGATCAAAAATACTGGTGAAGCGCATTATTCCGTAGCGCACTATTCGGTCCCTTAGCCACGGTTCTGACGTGCTGTGGGGCGTTCCGCCTGGTCCACACTGATCCCGGTGGCATCAGCAATGATCGATGCTGGCGCTGTCTGAGAAAAGTGCTGTAGGTGTGAATCCTTCAGCAATCGCACTTCCAACCCAGCCTAGGCGATGGCATCTCGGGTTCGTCCTAGGGAAACATGTTGGTCGTCCCAGCCGTCGAGCATCCTCTCGAAGCAGAACGGGTCCGTTGCACGTTTAGGTGACAGTTGTTAGTCACGCCGCGAGGGCGACGTCCTTGGTCATGATGGCCTCGAATTCGATCGGGGTCAAACGTCCCAGACGGGCCTGCCGTCGTCGGTGGTGATAGGTCCTCTCGATCCAGGTCACGATCGCGATCCTCAGTTGCTCACGCGTGATCCAGGAACGCCGATCAAGGACGTTCTTCTGCAGGAGAGAGAAGAACGATTCCATCGCGGCATTGTCGCCGCTCGAACCCACCCTGCCCATAGAACCGACCATGCCGTGGCTGGCCAGAGCACGCAGGAACTTCCGGCTTCGAAATTGAGATCCTCTGTCCGAATGGACCACGCAACCGACGACGTCACCGCGCATCTGGACCGCATTCTCAAGTGCTTGGACAGCCAGGCGGGACTTCATCCTGGAGTCGATGGAGTACCCGACGATGCGCCGGCTGAAGGCGTCTTTGATCGCACAGCAGTAGAGCTTGCCTTCCGCGGTTCCGTGTTCCGTGATGTCCACGAGCCAGAGTTCATTCGCCCGCGTCGCAGTGAACACATGCCGGGTACGACCATGCTCATCGACCACGGCGCAGAGATCGTCATGGGCGGGCGGACCAGGCTTCTTCCCGTTCTTGGCCCGTTTCTTCCCGAACACGGACCACCAGCCATTGCTCGATGTGATCCGCCACGCGGTCCGGTCGGCCATCGGCTCACCCACATCGCGTGCTTCGTCGGCGAGGAGGCGGTGCCCGAACTCAGGGTTATCCTTGTGGGCGTCGAACAGCGCGTTCGCGCGATACGCCTCGACCACCTCGTTCGGGGTGACGGGGTCAGCCAGCCACCGGTAGTAGGGCTGGCGGGAGAGCTTGAGCACCCGACACGTCACCGTCACAGGG
>NZ_JALIEA010000015.1 GCF_022869005.1 Corynebacterium kalidii
GGGCCCGAACCCCAGAAAGTGGACACGGGGTTGATTACGATACGTTCAACAGACTACCAGAAACTCCAGCTTCGAACACCTCCGGAGCCTGATGTCCACACCAAGAATGTCGACGTACAGAATTGTACCGAACACACCACCGGAACACTTCACGCCTGCAGGACAACTGATTCACAAATGATTTCCTATCCTTCAAAACCTCACGCTTCATCGACGCGTTGAATGACTCAGCCAGAGAATTATCGGCACTGGCGCCCACCGCTCCCATCGACTGACGCACCTCGAAATCAGAACACAACCGCCTGAACATCGACGAGCTGTACACGCTGCCGTGATCAGAATGAAAAACAGCACCATCGAGTGAACCTCGCTGATTCTTCGCCATCACCAACGCGTCACAGACAAGATCGGCACGCATATGATCCGCGATAGAAAAGCCCACCAGGCGACGAGAATAACAGTCGATCACCGTCGCCAGGTACATAGTCGACCCTCCGGACACCGGAAGATAGGTAATATCACCGACATAGACACGGTTCGCCCGGTCTGCAGCGAAGTTCCGACGCACGAGATCCGGAAACCTCGGTGCGCTCGGCGCCGGGACCGTGGTGCGGACCCGGCGCTTCTTCGTGAACCCGGAAATCCCCTGGCAGCGCATGATCCTGGCGACACGTTTATGGTTAACCACCTGCACAGATGCTGCCCCATCCGCTCGTTGTGACACTGTCACCGACGCGCGTGATGCAGGTGAACAGGCACGGTTGTTCAGTGGTGTACCACGACGGCCGGGAGCATTGAGTTCAGCGGTAATACGTTTGGCGCCATAACACCCATCGTGTTCGGAGAATATAGCTCGAATCCGCGCACCGAGTGCCGCATCAGCGACGAGTCGTTCCCGGCGTCGTGACGCGGAAGATTTCCACTTGTAGTATGAGGAACGATTGAGCATCAATACCTCACATAGCCGCTTGACCGAGTACTCGGTGCGGAAGTCATCAACGAACCGGAAGCGGCTTACCAGGTCGTCTCTTCGGCAAAATACTTTGCTGCCTTGCGAAGAATATCCCGTTCTTCCCTGAGTCGGTGGTTCTCGCGTTCGAGCTCGCGAATCTTCTCGTCTTTGCCGATCCCTGTGGCCGCCCGGTCGGAGCCCTCGGGCGAGACTGATTTCGTTGATCGTGGGCGGGTTCCGTAGCGGGTAAGCCAGTGCTGCAAGCTTCCCCTGCTGACGCCTAGTTCAGCGGCGATACGGTTGATGGACGCCCCGTCGGTGTTTTCGTAGAGCGTGACGGCGTCACGTTTGAATTGCTCACTGTAGGTGATGCGTGGCATGGGGGTAGACTACCTTTCCTTCCCAGCGGACAGCTGGTGTCTGGGTGTCCACCACCCGGGGGTCGGGCCCGATGTTTCGGGTTGTCAGTCGTGCGCCACGACTGAGGGGGCTGGGACCTTCTCGTCTACTGGAGAGGATTCTGACTCCAGGTGGAAGAGGGTCCTTCCACCCTGTCAAAAGATCCGCGGGTGACACGGGGTCCGTCAGCTGAAACGAACGTCGATCTCGCTGTGGCCGATCGTGATCACGTCGCCGTCGGCGAGCAGCCAGCTGTCCATCGGTATTTCGTTGGCGATGGTGCTGCTCGAGGTTCGCAGCGACGGACACTCTGCTCACCTGCGCGGATTGCGGACAACTATACGCTAACTGGAAGCAACAATAGCGTACGCCGTATACATGTTGATCTTTCCCGAATTGAAGTTATTAACTACTAGACTTTTTGTTTCAACACTAGTTCGCCCGTCTCTGTGGATGACGTTCGCTTTTCCTGAAAGTGTGATAGTGGGCCTCAGGGTAGAGCTGTTGAACATAATCTGACATGACGAAGTGTCCATCTCCACCTTAGTCCCCATGGAAGTTATGGACACGGTACTTGGCGATATGTCAACTACGGTCGAGAACTTACTTCTCGGCACGGACCATTTAATAGCGAAATACACGCTGGTTACAGTCCCAATGATACCTACGACAAGATAGTAAATACCAAGGTTGCTAACTTCTCGGGTTATACGGACTCCGTAGACGAGCAGGAAGATCGTGCCTGCAATTAGTCCTATGGTAAAAGGTAGGCCCATCCTGCTAGTGGTAACGATTCTACGTTCTTCCGGAGTGCGGTAACTATAGAGGAAACCTGGAGCGGAATAAGGGAGTGCAACGGCTATGAGAATTGGCGCCAGCGCAAGCGCCGATATCGACAGTAGGAGCAACTCCACTGGCTCTAGTCCACTTCCTTCGATATTATTCCACAAAGCGAATAATAGTATGAACATAAAAGAGTATACCGATATGGCTAGCATGTACGAAATCACTCGAATGCGTTGTGGAATGTCGTGGTATCGGGCGATTATTTCCAAAATGCTTGAATTCCTTTGGTCACTACGAAGGTCGCTACAGTTCCTGCAACAACACCCGCTGCAACAACCGCCACTGCGGGGGCACCTGCTGTCATCCCAACTACGGCTGCACCTGCAAGTGCTGATGCGCCCAAGCCCGCAGCTCCGCCAAGGACGTTCGAGACATACGCTTCTCCCGCAGGCATTCCCTGCTGGCGGTCAATCTCAGCACCTGCGACTGCTCCCACCCCGGTAAACGCACGCGATCCCCAGCGGCTTGCGCGGAGTAGATCATCAGCTTCGGATCCTACGCGTCTAGCGGATTCTTCTGCCGCCCCGAAACCGGTGGAGATACCTGCCCCGGAGATTGTCGTAGCGATATCAGACTTCCCGAAGGTGGGGTCGGTCACGGACACTTCTGGTTCTCCGGTTTCACTGTTGGTCCCGACAGTGACTTCGTTGCCGTCAGGGTCAGTGAGTTTACTGTCATTGCCACGGTGAACCGGTACCCCTCCAAGGACAGCACCGTTGACCCATTCACCACTCTCAGGGTCGTAGAACCTCCCCGTGTTCGGGTCCGGGTCACCGTTCTGCGAGATATCGTTGCCGGCGTCGTCCAGAGGAACAGGGGCTCCGCCGTCGGTACTCACCCGTGAGCCGTCCTGGTCGTCGACTCGGGTGCTCACCCCGGCATCGTCACGCTGGGTCGATTGAATCCCCGAGGTAGTGTCGTCCGGGTTGGTGACCTCCATCTCATACTGGTTGTCACCGGTGCGCTGGTAGTCACCATACGACTGACTACCGTCCGGATTGTCGGCCACCACCGTGCCTTGCGAGTTGTCGGCGTTGGCCTCAGAGGTCACAGACGGCGTAGCCGTCTCACCTGCGGCTGGAGCCTGGTCGAAGCGTTGGGTCATTAGTCGGTCATTATCGTTGTCTGTCTGCGCGTAGCTGCCACCACCTTCCTCCTCGTGCGACCAGATATCTACACCGTTAAGATCGTTGGCCGTGGTACGGATGTCATTGTCACCGTTGGGTCCGCCGGTGACTCTCGAATCCACGGTCTGCCGACCAGTACCAGGGACAATGACCCGCTCAGCCTCTTCACCATTGCCGAGATCTTCCTTCCACGGCACCCCCTCCTCCCTGCCGGTGATGTCTATCGCGCCGAGCATCTCCTTATCAGCATCCCCGTCGACATCGGCCGGGTTCTGGTTGCTGTTGGCCGCGATGCTGAGGTTGTTGTTGTCCTGTCGCCGCTGTTCAGGGTCGGGTTGCGGTGGGTTCTGGTTGCTGTCGACGGGAGGAGTGTCGGCCCCGGCTTCGGGGGAAGCATTGCCTACTAGGGCTCCAACCTGTGCCCCGGCGGCCGCACCCGTCGGGGTATCATCGTCTGTAGCGGCCAAAGCTCCTATCTGCGCCCCAGCGACAGCGCCTTGGGCTGCTGAAGCATCACCACTCTTCTGCTTGTCGGGGTCGGCCAGGATCGGCAGTAAAGTCGTGCGGTCCGGGTCGACGACCTGCACCAACGTGCCGTTGTCGTTGTCGACCTCGAAATGGGTCTCCACCGGTCGGCCGAGCGCGTCAAACGCCCACGGGGCTTTGACATGCTCGACGACGTTACCGTCGGCGTCGAGGACGTCGACACTGCCGTCGGGGTTCTTCACCATCTTGCCGCCGTCGGGCACATCCATGTCGAAGCGGTGCTCGCGTGGGGAGTCTGGGCCTTCCAACAGGATCAGGGACTGTTCGCGCCCATTGCCCCAGTTGATGTCACCGCGGTGGGTGCCATCGCGGCGTCGACGGTCAGCGAGAATCGCCCCGGCGGCCCCGGCGAGGACACCTCCGGCACCCAACGGGCCGACCGGCAGGTCACCACCATTGCCTCCCTGATCACCGTCACCGTCAGTACCGTTGCCGCCGTTGGCGCCGTTGGCGCCGTTGGCGGCGTGGTCACCGGGGGTTCCGGCCGGGGCTGCTTCGGACGTCGGGGTTGTATCGGTGTCGTCGGCACTCTCGGCGCGGGCGGTGTCGGGGTCGGTGAGTTGACGGCCTTCCAGGCCGTCCCGGCGGGTTGTCGAGGTGACCCCGGAGTCGGTGTCGGTGGTGAGAACCTCACCGGTGGCGGTGCCGTCGTCGGCGACCACCGCCGGGCCGTCGGGGGTGTCCACGACCCGGACCTGCCGGGAGTCGCCGTTGTCGTCGGTGACGGTGGTGTTCCAGGGGATGACCTGGCGCACGTTCGACCGGGCGGTGTCCCCGGCCGAGGG
>NZ_JALIEA010000016.1:0-106035 GCF_022869005.1 Corynebacterium kalidii
GGGCCCGAACCCCAGAAAGTGGACACGGGGTTGATTACGATACGTTCAACAGACTACCAGAAACTCCAGCTTCGAACACCTCCGGAGCCTGATGTCCACACCAAGAATGTCGACGTACAGAATTGTACCGAACACACCACCGGAACACTTCACGCCTGCAGGACAACTGATTCACAAATGATTTCCTATCCTTCAAAACCTCACGCTTCATCGACGCGTTGAATGACTCAGCCAGAGAATTATCGGCACTGGCGCCCACCGCTCCCATCGACTGACGCACCTCGAAATCAGAACACAACCGCCTGAACATCGACGAGCTGTACACGCTGCCGTGATCAGAATGAAAAACAGCACCATCGAGTGAACCTCGCTGATTCTTCGCCATCACCAACGCGTCACAGACAAGATCGGCACGCATATGATCCGCGATAGAAAAGCCCACCAGGCGACGAGAATAACAGTCGATCACCGTCGCCAGGTACATAGTCGACCCTCCGGACACCGGAAGATAGGTAATATCACCGACATAGACACGGTTCGCCCGGTCTGCAGCGAAGTTCCGACGCACGAGATCCGGAAACCTCGGTGCGCTCGGCGCCGGGACCGTGGTGCGGACCCGGCGCTTCTTCGTGAACCCGGAAATCCCCTGGCAGCGCATGATCCTGGCGACACGTTTATGGTTAACCACCTGCACAGATGCTGCCCCATCCGCTCGTTGTGACACTGTCACCGACGCGCGTGATGCAGGTGAACAGGCACGGTTGTTCAGTGGTGTACCACGACGGCCGGGAGCATTGAGTTCAGCGGTAATACGTTTGGCGCCATAACACCCATCGTGTTCGGAGAATATAGCTCGAATCCGCGCACCGAGTGCCGCATCAGCGACGAGTCGTTCCCGGCGTCGTGACGCGGAAGATTTCCACTTGTAGTATGAGGAACGATTGAGCATCAATACCTCACATAGCCGCTTGACCGAGTACTCGGTGCGGAAGTCATCAACGAACCGGAAGCGGCTTACCAGGTCGTCTCTTCGGCAAAATACTTTGCTGCCTTGCGAAGAATATCCCGTTCTTCCCTGAGTCGGTGGTTCTCGCGTTCGAGCTCGCGAATCTTCTCGTCTTTGCCGATCCCTGTGGCCGCCCGGTCGGAGCCCTCGGGCGAGACTGATTTCGTTGATCGTGGGCGGGTTCCGTAGCGGGTAAGCCAGTGCTGCAAGCTTCCCCTGCTGACGCCTAGTTCAGCGGCGATACGGTTGATGGACGCCCCGTCGGTGTTTTCGTAGAGCGTGACGGCGTCACGTTTGAATTGCTCACTGTAGGTGATGCGTGGCATGGGGGTAGACTACCTTTCCTTCCCAGCGGACAGCTGGTGTCTGGGTGTCCACCACCCGGGGGTCGGGCCCATGATTTAAGGGAGGATCTAGTGCACAGCTGGTGAACGCTGGTGCTTGCTGCTTTTTTTGGGCCGCGTGCCGTGAGGTGTATACGGGCGGCGACAAGAAGATAAAAACAGCCGGCCAGCCCTTGTGCATGTACACATGGGGCTGGCCGGCTGGGGTGAGGCCGCCTGGAAGCAGTGTTTTCTAGGAGGACAGTTCGATGGCCGAGGAGCCGAGGTCCGCAGCGGAACCGACGGCTGCGGATCCGACGCCGATGGAGTCGAAGACGGTGCTTACGATGCTGGTTCCCAGCCCGATCCAGTCACCTGAGATGGCGGTGGTGACGATGCCGGTGATGGATTCGGCCAGTGCAGCTAGAGAGTCGATCATGTTCGTGTATCCTCCTATGCTTTGCCCCATGGTGGTCGAGGCGGGTGGGTGGTGACGCAAGTGATGATAGCGTCACTTGCTGGACAGCGCTGGCTAGAACATGGTGTTGTCGTTGGCGGAGTCTTCGGGGACGTCTTGGAGCACGTCCCAGTGTTCGACGATAATGCCATCGTCGACGCGGAAGATGTCGACGACGGCTTGACCGGTATCGTCATCATCGTTGGTGGAGTGGACATGGAGGAAGACCAGGTCGTCGTTGACTGCTGAGCGCTTGATCTCGCCACGGTAGTCCGGATTGTCCTGGAAGTAGCCTGCGAAGTAGTCCACGAACGGTGCTTTTCCGTCAGGTACTTGCGGGTTGTGCTGGATGTAGTCGTCAGAGATGACATCAGCAGCGGAGATGTCGTGGTCGTTGAAGAAATCATTGTAGAAATCTGTCACCAACTCGAGGTTCTCGTTGCTCGATGAAGAAGTGCTGGATGTCGGGGAGTCAGAGGTGGACTGCGATGTTGTGTCACCCGCGGGGGCGGTTGTGTCGACGTCGGAGTTTCCGCAGGCTGTGAGAGTGAGGGCGGTGACGGCGAGGGTGGTCGTGGCAAGCAGGCGATACTTCTTCATTGGTCAACCTCTCTGTAGCTGCTTGGTAATCCGAGGTGGTGCCGGGGTCCTAGTTATTCTACCGGGTCTTCCAGGCCGCCCAGAGTAGTGGAAGCTGTAGGAGGAGCCGGCCGTAGGAGATGATCGGTATCTAGGCGGTTTTATGCTGCCAGTCGTAGGTCATCTTGATGTTGCCGGGGAACACGGCGGTGAACAGGATGGCGGCGGCGGTTGCCCCGCCTGAGTTGGATGGGTGTCTCAAAGCGCTACGGGAGAGCGACACATTGGTCGTGTGGAAGCTGGATCGTCTCGGGCGGGATTTACGCCACCTGGTCACGATCGTCGATGACCTGACCAAGCGGGGCGTGGGGCTCAAAGTACTCACCGGGCAGGGCGCGGCGGTAGATACTACGACCGCGCAAGGCAAGTTGGTGTTCGGGATCTTTGCTGCCCTGGCGGAGTTTCAGCGCGAGCTGATCTCTGAGCGCACCATCGCTGGCTTGCAGGCTGCCCGGGCTCGCGGTCGTCACGGTGGATGACCGTTTAAGATGACGCCGGCGAAGCTGCGGTTAGCGATGGCATCGATGGGTCAACCGGGCACGAAAGTCAGTGACCTGTGTGAGGAGCTGGGGATCACTCGACAGACTCTGTACCGCCATGTGTCACCGACAGGACAGCTACGTGACGACGGTCAGAAACTATTGGCCCGAAAGAACCTACCCCAGGAACGGTTGCGGGGATAGCACAGGAGCATGTCGTGCTGGCGCTATGTGACCTTTACCGTCGTCTCGATCGGACGACGCGACGCTCTCACCCCGTTGAGGATCACGACGATCTCCGCGACCTCGTGAACAAGAACCACCCCGGCCAGGCCGAGCACGCCGAACAACGCCAACGGGAACAGGACAACGATGATGGCTAGGGCCAGAACGATATTGGCGGTCATGATCCGTCGACCCCGCCGGGCATGCGCCAGCGCTCCCGGAATCAGGCGCAGATCGTGACCGGTGAAGGCGATGTCGGCGGATTCGATCGCCGCCGCCGACCCCTTGGCACCCATAGCGATCCCGACAGTCGCGGTCGCCAGCGCCGGAGCGTCGTTGATCCCGTCGCCGACCATCACCGTCGGACCCTGCACGGTGAGACTCTCCACTGCGTTAGCTTTGTCCCTTGGCAGTTGTTCCGCACGCACATCAGTAATCCCGGCCTGATCAGCTAGTGCACGAGCGGTGCGTTCATTGTCGCCGGTGAGCATCACCGTGTCAATGCCCTGAGAGTGCAGCTTCCGGATCGTCTCAGCAGTTTCGGCGCGAAGCTCGTCGCGAATCCCAATCACCCCGACGATCTGGTCCTCGGCCTCGACCACCACAGCTGTCATTCCGTTTTCGGCCATGGACCCGGCCTCGACCTCCAGCCTGCCGGGATCCAGCCATCGGGTGTTGCCGACCCGGACAGCCGTCTGCCCCACACGACCGCTGATACCGTGACCGGCGTCCTCCACGACATTCCGGGCCGAGATGACATGACCAGGACGCGCTGCGGCAGCAGTGGTGATCGCCGCGGCGAGTGGGTGCGTACTGTCTGTCTCCAGGGCGGCGGCGAGGGCAATGACCTCGTCGTCGTCCCATCCGTCGGCGGTCCGGACGTCGACGACCCGGGGCTCATTACGAGTCAGTGTGCCGGTCTTGTCCAGGGCCACCGTCCTGATCGTCCCGAACTGTTCGAATGCCTCACCCGACTTGATGACCACGCCAAACTTCGAGGCTGAACCGATCGCACTGATCACGGTCACCGGAACCGCGATAGCCAAGGCACATGGTGAGGCAGCGACGAGAACCACCAGCGCCCGCTCGATCCAGGTGGCGGGGTCACCGAGCATGCTCCCGATCAGCGCGACCAGTGCGGAGGCGATCAACACCGTCGGCACCAGGGGTCGGGCGATGGTGTCGGCCAACCGGGCACGTTCGCCTTTCCTGGCATGGGCCTGTTCGACGAGGCTGACGATCTGGGTCAGGGAATTGTCAACCCCATCCGCTGTCGCCGCGATCCGCAGCGTCGCCGCCCCGTTGACCGCACCAGCAGGGACCTCGGCACCCGGTTCGACGGCGACAGGAATGGATTCGCCGGTCACCGCGGAGGTGTCAATACTCGAGCTGCCCTCCACCACCACGCCGTCAGTGGCGACGCGTTCGCCGGCGCCGACGACCAGGACGTCGGATCCGCGCACCTCGGCGGCAGTGACAGTGACTGTCCGTGTGCCGCGGGCGACGCGCACTGTATCGGGAATCAGGGCCAGCAATGCCCGCAGCTTCTCCTGGGCACGGCCCATCGCCCGGTCCTCGAGCGCCTCGGCCAAGGAGAACAGGAAAGCAAGTGCGGCGGCCTCCCCGACATGCCCCAGCACCACGGCGCCGACCGCGGCAATGGTCATCAACAGCCCCACCCCCAGGCGCCCCCGTACCAGTTGGCGCAGAGCACCAGGGACGAAGGTGTAGGCACCGGCGAGAAGCGCGATCCACTGCAGCACGACGGCAACTTCTGCGGCGTCTGCCCAGCCCAAAAGGTACCCTGCGCCCAGCGCAACTCCGCTGATCGCAGAAGGAAGCAGGTCAGTGTCACGCCACCAGGGCGGAGCCGCCTCGAATTCGGCGTCCGGGTCAACCTCCTCGGGGCCACAGCAAGCATCACCACCGCTGTAGCGCGCCGGAGTTCGGGCTGGCTTGGCGGTATCCTGCCCGCCACAACACGCGTCGTGACTGACGGAGGGCGTCTCGGCCAGGGTGCTCAACTGCAAGCGGTGTCGATCAGAATCTTCTGTACCAGGCCGCCTGGAGGTGTTAGCTGGTGTATGCGGTTCCGCTGGTCCGCAACAGAACTCGCTCATGCCAGATCCTCTCGACCCGATCCCCCATCGAAGTGAAGAAGAGGATCACTGTCATCGTCTGAGCAGTCCGCAGAGCACCCCGGCACCGTACAGCGCTCCTCGACGCAGGCGACTTCACCGTCGTCAACAGCTACAACGACATTGACCAGAGCCTCCAGCGCCTGGCTCAGATGCGGGTCCGCGATCTCATAGCGCGTACGGCGTCCCTCCGGGGTGGCGACGACTAAGCCGCACCCACGTAAACAGGCCAAGTGGTTGGACACATTGGTACGGGATAAGTCCAGATCACGGGACAATTGTGCAGGGTGACCGGGTGCTTCCAACAGGCTCAGCAGTATCCGGGAGCGGTTCGGGTCGGCCATCGCCCGGCCCAGTCTGTTCATAACGTCAATTCGAGAAGCTATAGTCAGCATGTAATGACCATACAGTGATCACTGTACTGATAGCCAGAGTGCATGCCTCAAAGATACGATCGAGTCAACAATCGTGGACAACACCGGTGCGGATCCGGTATGCCACCATCGAATCTGCCGGTCCGGAAGACGTCGACCTGATCGTTGTTTTCACAAGCGGGATACGCTGAAACCCACCTCAACCACGACGTTGCCCTCCGCTGCCGAAGCTCTGATCATCAACCCCCTCTCTCCGACACCGGACTGATCTTCACCTGTTTCCAACGTGACCCGGGTACGTCCTTCATCCCGGTGCAGCGGCGTCTCGCCGAGGGCGACCGGTTGAACGAGTGGATCACCCACGTCGGTTCCGCGGTGTTCCACGTTCCGGGCGGGACATCCGGCGACAGCTACTGGGGTGAGGACCTGCTGGGGTAGGTGTGGGCCTATCGCTGATTTCTACTTATGGCTACTCGTCGGAGGCGGCCCCGTGGAAGCTCGCCCCGACGTGTTGTCTTTGGGATTGCAGATGGGTTCTGACAATTGTGCAGAACTCTTCTGAAACTGACAGCCCCAGACAAGGAGACCCCAGATGCTGACTGACGTCACCGATACCACCATCCGTACGACCCAGAACTGGAGCCAGCTCGCGATACCCGGCGGCGCCGGCGCCGCCGGCGGACTATCGACCGGTGAGTACGCCCTGCTCCCCTACCTCGTGGTTCTGCTCGGCCGCCCGGAGGAGGCGCCGGGTGATTTCGCCGCAATATATGAGCAGCTTGATGCTCGAGACCGGTTCAGTATTTCCTCGGTACCTACGGACGTCGGGAACCAGACCCACCGGGATGACGTAGCCAGGACTGCGTTCCTGTGCCGTGACCGGCATTGAAACATGGACGGCCAATCAGTTCAGTTCTCCTGTCCATCTTTCGGGGATTGTTCGTTCGGCCCGTGAATTGGTAAATTAACGAACCGTGCTTCCGGTACGTGCGGCGAGATCGCTACAGCTTAAGACTTTGGATAATGGTCGCTTAGTGAACCCGTTTCCGCAACTGTCATTAGGAAACAGTTTAGCGGTACGCATGGTAGTCAAAGTCATTGTTCCAGTGATCCTCGGGTGCCGAAGACGTTCGTATCACGGGGACCGAGAAGACCTGACTTGGCTCAAATTAGTACGGTTTCTCGACGTCCCGTCGCTTGATATTGTTCACAAGTTCGGATAACTCCGGCGGCAACGGCACCGCGGCCACCGCCTCGTGCCCACCGACATTGATCCGCATCTCCCGGTACCCACGCAGCTGCTGCACCAGCTTCTTCAGCGACCACCCCGTCACCGTCTCCAACCAGCCCCGACAGCCAACGCGGACATCACTACCGTCAGATGTGCATCAATCGAATCTTTGAGCGTGTGAAAGATCGGCCGAGCCCGAAGATCCGATTTCGCCATCCGGAACGAGCGTTCGATCTGGAACAATCGGCGGTAGTGGCCGATGATCTCCATCGGGTCGTCATCAACCCTGCTGGTCACATATGCTTTGATGCCGGCGAGTTCCCGATGCTGGCTGGCCAACTCCAGGTTGACCTGCTTGGTGGTCTTACCCATCGTCACATACCGGTTGCGCTTGACCGGGGTCTTGCCCGCGGCGATGTCACGGGCTTTGCGTAGTGATTCGTCGATGCCCTTGATCGTGCGGCGGGCCCGGTCGGCCGAATAGTGGTGGATCGTCTTCGACGGTCGGATTCCTTTCTCCGGATTCCCTGGATCCCGGGCGACCCAGACCTGATCATGGACGTAGTCCACCCCAGGATTGTTCTTCCACCAGTTTCAGATCACATGCGGGATCTCCCGGGTCTTGCCACCCAGCACGTACGACAGTCCCGCGGTGTCCAGATCCCGCCGGTTGGCGTCACTGATCATCCCCGCGTCGGCGACGACAGTGACATCGGTGAGGTCGTAGGTTCCCATGAACTCCTTCACCGATGGTAGGAATGTCTTGGTCTCTGCTTTGTTGCCCTCGAAGGCCTGGATACGCAGCGGGAACCCGTTGACGTCGGTGAGCATCCCGACGGTGATTTGCGGGTCGATGCGACGTTCCTTGGAGAATCCCGGCTCGCGGAACCCATCGCCTTCGTCTGATTCCCAATACGGCTCTTCGCGGTTGGGAGTGCGTAGCTGACGGTGGGGCTGGTTCGGTGTGGCACAACATGTAGAGGCCCTGGCCGGTACAAGATGAGAGTTGCGAAGCTTCCATCTGAGGCGAACCAGGACCCTAGAAGTGCACACTACTGGCAACTTTGTCGCCGACACCATTTGCCGTACCGCAGAGATCGGATTGACGATCACCGACGCCGCCGACGCTGGCCCGATCACCGTCATCAACGCCACCCCGGTCGCCGTCGACGACCAGTGCCCTGGCTGTAGCCAACCGGGCTCCCGACGAGATCACATCACCCGGCAGCTGGTGGACCTGCCTGTAGTCGGCTTCCCGAGCCGGCTGCACGTCCGGATCCCGCGGTTCACCTGCACTAACGACTCGTGCGACCGGAAAATCTTCCAGACCTCACTGGCTTGTGCTGACGACGGGGCGAAACTGACCCAGCGGGTGACCCGCTGGATCCTGCAGTGTCTCGCGGTGGACCGCATGAGCGTGTCCGCGACAGCGAAAGCCCTGGGCGTGGGCTGGGAACTGGTCAACAAGATCGCGGTTCAGGCGTGCCGCAACCTTGTCTACGACTCCAGCGATCACCTCGCTGACGTGAAGATACTGGGAGTCGACGAACACGTGTGGAAACACACCCGCCGCCCTGGCGAGCCGTCCTCGATGGTTACCGTGCTGGTGGATCTGACCCCACTGGCCGACGGAACCGGCCCGGCACGTCTGATCGACATGCGCCCCGGGCGCAGCGCAGACGTGTTGAAGACCTGGCTGCGGGAACGTGACCCGCAGTTCCGGGCCGGGGTGCAGGTGGTGACCATGGATGGCTTCGCCGGCTACGTCACCGCCGTCGACCATGCCCTCGCCGCGGCGACGAAGGTGATGGACCCATTCCACGTGGTGCACCTGGGCGCCGAGAAGCTCACCGCATGCCGGCAACGCCTGCAACGAGAGACCACGGGGCGGCGTGGGCGCAAGGACGACCCGCTGTACAAGCACCGTCGGACGCTGCTGACCAGGACGAACTACCTCACCGACCGACAGAGACAACGCCTGGACCTGCTGTGGGGCACCGATGACGACTACGTCGCGTTGCAGGTCACCTGGGGGTTCTACCAGGACCTGATCGGCGCGTACGGGCATCCGGACAGGTCCCGGGGCAGGAAGCTGATGATCAGGGTGATCAACACGCTGCGCAAGGGCCTGCCTGCGGGACTGGAGGAGTTAGCGCAACTGGGTCGGACTCTGTGGCGCCGGCGGGCCGACATCCTGGCGTATTTCGACGTCGGAGCGTCGAACGGGCCGATCGAGGCCGTCAACGGCCGGCTGGAGCATCTGCGCGGGATCGCGTTGGGCTTCAGGAACCTGGACCACTACATCTTGAGGTCGCTGATTCATTCCGGACAGCTGCAGGACAAGATCAACGCACTCTAAATCGAGAAGAGCCCCCAATACAGCGTCGTGACGTCATACAGAACCAGGGAAGACGGTCCGATCCGGGCGTGATCAGCGCACACACTGGTCACCGCATCGCGGAACTGTTCGGTTGCATACCGCGGCAGGCGGCGTTTGATCGTCGAGTAGCTCGCTGATTCTGCGCCGGCTTCTGCCAGCACGCGGATGAAGTCGAGTTTGGAGCCCGGTTGCAGGATCCTGGCAGTGACCAGCCCGGCGAAGACCTCGTCACCGTCGGCGGCGACATCCAAGCCGATCACCCGGTAGGCGGTGTCTATCGCATCCAGCAGGTAACCGGAACACTGGGCGGTAACTTCGAAGGGTTGCTCTGCGGTGCCAGTCGCCCGCGACAGGTCCGCTCCCGGGCCGAGGTCAAGGTCAGGGCCGAGTTCGAGCTGGTCGCCCTGGATGGGCCGCTGGGCTTCGGCCTTCAACGCGGCGACCTCGGTGTCGGTGTGGGCTGGGCCGATGTGTTCCATCGAGGCCGTCCCACCGGCATAGGAGTAGATGATCTGCACGGCCGTGGCCCCGGAGGCGGTGGTCACGGTGCGGATCTTGGGCTGCATGAGACAGATTCTACCGTCCGGCAGGGTGCGCTTAGTACGACTTTTCAGCCATTTTTCGCGCTCCTGCGCAGGTCACAGCGCCGGCGTTGTCGCGAGGCCAGATTTTGAGCCAAGTCAGGCCGCAATGTTGTTGTGTGGCGTCCAACAAGACCAAGCACTGGCTGGGGGGCGACCCGCTACGACAAGCTGGCGATCGTGTACCGGGCGGCGGTATTCGCGCCAGTCGTCGGATGGCTAGCACCGTGAAGAGGCACGCCCTGGTGGCGGCGTGCCTCCGACCTCTGCCTCGTCGGGCCAGGACGGTCACGGAGACCGGTTAGGGTGGGTTCCCGGAGCCGGCCGCCGCGGCCGAAGGACGGGAGATGGACTGGTGGGCGTGATCTACCTGGTACGGCACGGTCAGGCGGGTGCCGGCATGGGTGGTGTCGGTTCCCTGGACGACGGGGCCGTGGAGAAGCACTACGACGGCCTCACGGCGCGCGGGCGGCGTCAGGCGGAGGTGGTGGCCCGGTCGCTGGTGGAGCGCATTGGTCGGCCCGGTGAACCGGCGGCGGCGACGGTGTTCTGCGGGCCGTTGCACCGGCAGCACGACACCGCACTGGCCGTCGCCTCGGCGTTGGGGGCGGGCGCCCCGGTCAGTGACCCGGCGTGGAAGGAATTCGACTCGGACACCGTGGTCGTCCCCTGGCTGCGGCGCAACCCCGGTACCGCCCGGCGGCTGCAGGGGGTCATGCAGGACGCCCGCCGGGGTGCGGCAGGCGCCGCCGGAGCCGAGGTCGGGGCCGGGGTCGAGTCCGTGGTCGGCGAGGTGCTCGACGGTGCCCTCGGCGAATGGGTCGAGGGCGCCGGGTTCCGCGAGTTCCGGGAGACGGTGCTCGGTGGTCTCGACCGGGCCACCGCGGCTGCCAGGGCCGACGGGGCGGTCGTCGTCGCCACGTCGGCCGGGGTGATCGCCACCTGCACCGCGGCAGTGTCGGGCCTGCCGCACCAGGCCGTCCCGTCCCTCGTCGGGACGGTGTTCAACGCCTCGGTCACCGTCCTGAGGGTCGCCGACGACGCAGGCCGCCACCGTGGTGGCGGCGCGGGGGTGGACCTGGTGTCCTTCAACGAGCACGCCCACCTCGACCGGGCGGACGCCAGGGGCGACCTGACGGTGATCTAGCAGGTCATGGCGCCCCCCCACGGAGTCACTGGGCAGTCACTGGGCGGTCACTGGGCGGTCACTGGGCGGTCACTGCGCGCCGGTGCCGGTCGCGGCGAGCCTCTGCTCGTACTCGCGGAGCAGCCGGCGCCGTTCACGGTCGGCGTTCCACCGTTCGGTGACGTCCCGCAGGATCGCCGCCACGCCCTCGACCTGCCCGTCGGCGTCCTTGAGCATCACGATAGAGAACTCCAGGGACACCCGGCTCCCGTCCTTGTGCACACCCGGTGCGGTCAGCGGTGAGGTGCCGTAGCGGGTGGCGCCGGTCTCCATCACACGGTCCCAGCCGGTCCAGTGGGCGTCGCGCTGGCGCTCGGGGATGATCAGGTCGAGGGACTGCCCGACGGCCTCCTCGGCGGTGTGGCCGAACATGGTCTCGGCGGCGCGGTTCCACAGCCGGATCGTCCCCGAACGGTCCGCGTAGACCACCGCATCCAACGTCGATCCGTCGATGATCCGCCGTGGAATCCCGGTCGTCGTCGATTCTCCGTGGGTGTCGTCCATCATGTTCTCCTCGGGTTCCGTCGCGGCTGATGTTTCACTCCCGAATATACCCCTTACGCAGGACGTCGGTCGGTGGCCGGACCTGCCGGAACGGGGTGTACGGCCGCGATTCTGCAGCGTACGGCGTCGCGGGGTGGTTGCGGTATCCGGGACACAGGCCTACGGTTGGTCCGGTATGTGATCCGGAACACCCGTTCCGGACTAGTCGACGAAGCGAGGTGAACCAGTGGATGAGTTCATCTCCTCACGATGGACGGACATTCTCTTCCGGTCCTACCAGCACGCCAGCCTGGTGATCCAGGCCCTGGTTCTCGCCACCGTGGTGGCGTTGGTGATCGCGGTGATCGTCACCCGGTACCGGGGGCTGTCGCCGGTGGCGAACGCGGTGTCGGCGGTCGGGCTGACGATCCCGTCCCTGGCGTTGCTCGGTCTGGTGATCCCCCTGGTGGGCATCGGCACACTGCCGTCGGTGTTCATCGTCGTGTTCTTCGCGGTGCTGCCGATCCTGCGCAACGCCATCGTCGGACTGCAGCAGGTCCCCGCCGAGCTCGTCGAGGCGGCCCGCGGGCAGGGGATGGGCGCGGCCGCGGTCCTGGTGCGGGTCCGGCTCCCGTTGGCGTGGCCGGTGGTGATGACCGGGATCAGGGTCTCCACTCAGATGTCCATGGGTGTCGCCGCGATCGCCGCCTACGCGCTGGGGCCGGGGCTCGGCGGCTACATCTTCACCGGCCTCAGCCAGATCGGCAGCGCCAACGCGCTTTACTACACCCTGGTGGGGACGGTCGGCGTGATCGTCGTCGCATTGATCCTGGACGCCGTCCTCGTCCTGCTGGGCCGGCTGACGACCTCGAAGGGGATTCGCGCATGACCGACGACAGACACAACTTCGGTGCCGAGATCGAGCTCTCGGGCATCACGAAACGCTACCCGGGCCAACGGGCCGCGGCGGTGGAGGGCCTCGACCTCACCATCCCCGCCGGGAAGACGGTCATGTTCGTCGGACCGTCCGGCTGCGGCAAGACGACCTCGTTGAAGATGATCAACCGGCTGATCGAGCCCTCGGAGGGCGTCATCCGGATCGGTGGCGAGGACGTGACCACGACGAACCCCACGGAACTGCGGCGCAACGTCGGCTACGTCATCCAGGGCGGTGGCCTGCTGCCGCACATGACCGTCGCGCAGAACATCGGCCTGGTGCCTGGCCTGCTCAAATGGGGGAAGCGGCGGATCGCCGACCGGGTCGACGAGCTGCTCGACCTGGTGGGCCTGGACCCGTCCACCTACCGTGACCGGTTCCCTCGGGAGCTCTCCGGCGGCCAGCAGCAACGCGTCGGCGTGGCGCGCGGGCTCGCCGCCGACCCGCCGGTGCTCCTCATGGACGAGCCGTTCGGCGCGGTGGACCCGATCACCCGGCAGCGTCTCCAGGACGAACTGCTCGCCCTGCAGGACGAGCTGCACAAGACCATCGTGTGCGTCACCCACGACATCGACGAGGCGGTCAAGCTCGGCGACCGCATCCTGGTGCTCCGGGAGCAGGCGCGCATCGCGCAGTACGACACCCCGGACCGGATCCTCGGCAGTCCCGCCGACGATTACGTCGCCGACTTCGTGGGCTCGGGCTCGAAGCTCAAGCAGCTGTCGCTGCTGCGCGTGGACGACGTGGGGGTGGAGGAGTTCCCCACCTGCACGATCGGTGAGGACGTCGCCGCGGTGGCGCAGCGGGTACGGGACCGGGGCGAGGACAGCGTGATCGTCCTGGACGCCCGCGGACGTCCGCACGACTGGGTCTGGCTGCGCAGTCTGCAGGCGGCTGCCCTGTCCGGTGGCAGGTCGGGAGACACCGTCCCCGTCCCCGACATCGACCTGGAGACCACCGTGGAGCGTCGGTCGACGGTGAACGACGCCCTGGACTCCATGCTGGTCTCCAGCCACGGCGGCGCGATCGTGACCGACCACGGTCGGTACGCCGGGGTGATCCGCTACGAGTCGGTCACCGAGTACATCCGTGCCCTCAACGCGGCGGGAGGACGGGACGATGGCTGAGAGCACCGGTGCCACCCGTCGGATGACTCGGATGACTCGGATGTCCGGGATGTCCGGGGAGGACAGGCTCCTGATCCTGGGGATCCCCGTGCTGGTGGCCGTGGTCTTCGTGGGCTGGTGTGTCTGGCGGCAGTCCGCCGACCTCGGCGATGTCGAGGCACGCGCCCTGGCCTGGGACAGCGTGCTCACCATGGCCAGGCAGCACGTCGTGCTGGTGGTGCTCTGCGCCGCCCTGGTGATGGCGACTGCGGTGCCCGCGGGCATCCTGCTGACCCGACGACGGACGCCGGTGCTGTCCCTGCTCACGACGCTGGTCGGCAACATCGGCCAGTCGGCGCCCGTGATCGGTGTGATCGTCCTGCTGGCCATCTGGCTGGGGTTCGGTACCCCCACCGCCGTGCTGGCCCTGAGCATCTATGCGTTCCTGCCGGTGCTGGCCAACACCGTCACCGGGCTCACCGGGGTGGACCGCACCCTCGTCGAGGCGGCCCGGGGGATGGGGATGTCCCCGGTGCAGGTGTTGGCGCGGGTGGAACTGCCGTTGGCGCTGCCGGTGATCATGACCGGTGCGCGGACCGCCCTGGTGCTGCTCGTCGGTGCGGGCGCCTTCGCGACGTTCATCGACGCCGGTGGCCTGGGGGCGCTGATCCAGACGGGGATCACCCTGTACCGGTTCCCCGTCCTGGTCTCGGGCGCGGTCCTCATCGCCCTGCTCGCGTTGATGGTGGAGTGGGTGGGCCGGCTGCTCGAGGTCGCCCTGACCCCGAAGGGACTGTGACCGGGAAATGCACGGCGGGACGAGCGAAACGAGCGAGATGAACGGCACGAGCGAGACCACGGTGACCGTGTGGGACGGCCTCCGGGGCCGCGTCCTCGCCCTGGTGGCGGCCATGTCGGTGGTGGTGACCGCGGCCTGTGGTCTCGGTACCGCCGGCGGGTACAGCCCCAGCGGGACGTTGTCGGGTGACCTTGAGGACGTGGACCTCTCCGGGGCGTCGGTGGCGGTGGGGTCGAAGAACTTCACCGAGCAGATCCTGCTGGGCAAGATGGCGGTGATCCTGCTCCAGTCCGCCGGGGCGGAGGTGAAGGACCTGACGAACATCCCGGGCTCCTCCAGTGCCCGTCAGGCCATGGTCGAGGGGGACGTGAACATGCAGTGGGAGTACACCGGCAGTGCGTGGACGACGTACCTGAACCACGACGACCCCATCCCGGACGAACGCCGGCAGTACGAGGCGGTCCGGGACGAGGAGAAGGGCAACGGCCTGGTGTGGCTGCCGCCGGCACCGATGAACAACACCTACGGCTTCGCGACGACCCGGGAGGTCGCGGACAGGCTCGGTGTGTCCACACTCTCGGACCTCGCGAAGGTCCCGCGTGCCGAGCGCACCCTGTGCGTGGAGTCGGAGTTCGCCAACCGCAACGACGGGCTCGTCCCGATGCTCGAGGAGTACGGCCTGTCGCCGATGGACGTGGACCAGTCGTTGATGGACACCGGCGCGGTCTACGCGGCGACGGCCGGGGGCACCTGCAACTTCGGTGAGGTGTTCACCACCGACGGCCGTATCAAGGCCCTGGACCTGCAGGTCCTCGAGGACGACAGGCAGTTCTTCCCGAAGTACAACCTCTCCGCGGTCGTCGCACAGGGTCTGATCGACGACTACCCGCAGATCGCGGACCTGTTCGGGCCGGTCTCGGAGAAGCTCGACGACGCGGTGCTGATCGACCTGAACGCCCGGGTGGACGTGGAGGGGGCGGAACCGACCGACGTCGCCTGGGACTGGCTCCGCGACGAAGGGTTCGTTGACGGGTAGGGGCGGGTAGAACTGGGGCCATGACACAGAGGTCACAGAGCGCACAGAGTACGTCCCCGGCGATGTCGCCGTCCGGTGTCCCGTACACCGAGGTTCTCGACCGTGTGGACGGGCTGCGCCGCGCCGAGGCCGACGAGCTGGTCGCGATGATGCGGGACATCACCGGTGAGGAGCCGGTGGTGTGGGCGGGGCGCATCATCGGGTTCGGTTGCCGCCGCTACCGGTACGACTCCGGGCGTGAGGGGGTGATGCCGGTGGCGGCGTTCGCCACGGGGGCGCGGCAGCACACCGTCTACCTCGACAGCGGCTTCGAGGAGCGGTGGTCCGGGCTGGTGTGCGACCTCGGGAAATACCGGGCCGGGACGTCGTGCCTGTACATCTCCCGTCTGGCGAATGTCGACATGGAGGTGCTGCGCGCGTTGGTCGTCGCGGCGTTCGGGGGAGGGGACGACCCGGACCCACCTGGATGTGAAGGTACCGCTTGACTTTGTCAGGTACCTGCGTAGTATCTCCTTCAGAAGGTACCTGAACAACAGGTACCGCACCATCTGAAGGAGCACCCATGGACACCACGACCAACCACGGCGCCACCCCCGGCGCCACCCCGGACCTCGCCGACCGGCTCACCCACCTTGCCATGATGCTGCGGCGCATGGACATGATGGGGCGCCCGGGGCGCCCGTTCGGCGGGATGCGCGCCGGGCAGGGGCGTGTACTGCACATCCTCACCCTGCGCAGCCCGATGCCGCAGAAGGAACTGGCCTACATGCTGGGCGTCCGCCCCCAGTCCCTCAGCGAACTCCTCGGCAAACTCGAGACCGCGGGCTTCGTCGAGCGACGGCGGGACGACAACGACCGGCGGACGTTCCTCGTCGACATCACGGAGAAGGGACGCGAGGCCGCGTCGGACGCCCCGGAGACCGACGACCCCTTCGACGTCCTGTCCGAGGACGAGCAGGAGCAGTTCGGCGACATGCTCGACAGGGTCGCCGCCGCCGTCCGGGCGAAGTTCCCGGACGATCCCCGACGCGGTGGCCGGGGCCGTGGCTTCGCCGGTGCACACGGCGGCCCCGGCCACGGTATGCCCGACGGTGACCGGCGACCGGGCGACCACGCGCACTGCCACGACCACCGCCTCCACGACGACGCGGAGTGGCCCGGTGCGCGGGAGATGCACGACATGGGCCGGATGGCGATGCTGCGCACGGGGATGATGGCCCGGGGCCGCTGGTTCGCCAGGGACTTCCGCCGGGGCTTCGGGCAGGAGCCGGGGTTCGCCTGACTCCACCCGCCAGGTGTCCGGGTCACCGGGCACGACCTTGGGACTGACACAGCAACCCCGGAGGACGGTCACGCCGACCTCCGGGGTTGCTGTGTCGCGGCTGCTGCGGCGGCGGCCGTGAGCCGCTGCGTCGCCCGGTCCACCGCCGCCCGGACGGTACGGCAGACGCGGGCGGGCGACCGGATGCCGTGCCGGGTGAACCGGCGGACCTCCCACCCGTCGTTCATCATCGACTGGGTGAGCCGCAGGTCGGTCTCGCGCTGTTCGAGACTGTCGTGGTGGCCACCGTCGTAGTAGAGCGCGACCCGCAGGTCACGGCACGCCAGGTCGGGCACGGTGCCACCCGGGAGGATCAGCCCCTCGGCGTCCTCCCTGACCTGCGACTCCCAGGCGAAGCCGGGCGGCAACAGCGGGGCCACGATGAGCCGGAGCGCGGTCTCCATCGGGGACTGGGCACCGTAGTCGCACATCCCGAGCACCTCGGCGACCGTCCGGACGTCCACACGGTCGGTGGCGGCGCGGGCGATGTCCTCGTGGCGCAGGCCGGTGCACTGGGTGAACGCGTCCACGAACTGCACCGCGCGGTGGACCCGGTCGTCGATCCCCGGCAGACGCAGATGGGCCCACGAGTGCCTCCCACGCAGGATCGACCAGAGACAGTGGGCGGCCGCCGTCGCCGGGTCCACGGCCCGCAGGGTGGGCAGACGCGGGTCGGGACGGGTGACCGGGAGTGCGTCCGGTAACCGGCGGAACACCGGCCGGAGGGGGAGCCGGGCTGCCGACCGGGAGTCCGAGCTGCCCTTGGAGCCGCGGTCGGCGAACAGGACGGTGGGCGCGGAGTCCGGCCAGTCCGTCCAGAGCCCGTGGAGCGCTGCGGCACCCCACTCGCCCACGACGGCGCCCGGGTTGTTCATCGAGTGGGCGCGGGCACGGGTGACGGCGTCCGCCGGGAATCCCCCGAACGGCCGGACGTCCTCCGGCAGTGCTGACCGCGGGACGACCAGGCCGGAGGCGACGGTGGTGTAGGACCGGTCGAGCCGCCACCGGGTCACGGCGCCGGAGCCCAGCAGGTCCCGGCGCCGCTGCGGCAGTGTATTAGGGAGGGTCCGGCGGGTGTGCGTGGGGCCACGGTGGGTCGGGAGAGGACGGTCCATGGTGGAGAGAGACCCGCCACGGCCGCGCCGGGTTCCCTGCCGCCGGGACCTGGTACGCGGCAACCCCGGAGGCTGGTGTCACCGACCTCCGGGGTTGCTGTGTCAGCGGGTGTCGGCCGGCCCGCCGACCTACCTGCAGACCTACCCGGCGATGACCACGTCGAGTCGCCGGGGCCCGTGCACGCCCTGCACGCGGATCAGCTCGATGTCCACCGTCGCACTCGGCCCGGAGACCATCGTCACCGGCAGCGTGTGCAGACCCGCCCTGGTCAGCGCGGTGACGGCCTCGGGCACGATCTCCACGACGTCCTCGACCCTCACCACCACGATGTGGTGGTCCGGGACCAGTGTGGTCGCCCGGCGCCCGGACTCCGGGCCCACCAGCATGATCGTCCCGGTGTCCGCCACCGACACCGCCGACGCCGTGACCACGGCATCGACACCGTCCAACGTCGCGAGGGGGACCGGGGACGTCGTCGAATCGTCGAGGACCTCCGCGGCCGCACCGTCGACCCACGCGTGGTTCAACGCCGCCGGCACCACGATGCGGGCGGTGTCGGGGTGCGCCCCGGCGGTCTCCAGGAAACCCCGTACCGCGGCGGCGATGTCCTTGTCCGACCCGCCGGTACGTGCCACGGTGGCATCGTAGTCCTCGAGGCGGTCGACGAGGAGGTCCACGAGTGCGGCGGTGTCGGCGGTGCCGGAGGTGCGGTAGCGGCGGGGGATATCGGCAACCCCGGCAGCCCCGGCAGCGTCCTGCCCGTCCCGGAGTCCCAGCGAGGACCGTACCCGCGCCAGGATCTCGGCCCGTGCATCGGTGTGTGCGTCGGTCACCTGTCCTCTCCCTTCTGGTGTCGGCGGAACCAGCTCCGGAACGACTCCGGAGGTGGTTGGGGGACGTCCCGCGAGCTCGTCCACTGTCCGGCGAGCCCGGGCAGGGACGTCATCCCCGCGGCGGGGCTGAACCTGTGCGCCAGCGGGAGCGCGCGTTCGGCCACGCCCATGCGGCGCCCGTCGCTCATCAGCCACTTCGCCCCGTCCAGCGCCAGGTCCAGCTGGGACGACGGGACGCGTCCGCCGTGGTTGACCTCCTGGTCCTCGTTGCGCAGGCGGGTGAGCATCTCCGGGATGTTGATCTTCACCGGGCAGGCGTCGTAGCAGGATCCGCACAGTGACGACGCGTAGGGCAGTGACCCGTTCGCGGACTCGTCCACCCCGGTCATCAACGGGGTCAGGATCGCGCCGATGGGTCCGGGGTAGACCGACCCGTAGGCGTGGCCGCCGGTGCGCTCGTAGACCGGGCAGACGTTCATGCACGCCGAGCAGCGGATGCAGTGCAGCGCCTGGCGTCCGTGTTCGTCGGCCAGGGCCCGGGTGCGCCCGTTGTCCAGCAGGATCACGTGCGCGTTCTGGGGGCCGTCGCCCGGGGTCACGCCCGTCCAGAAGGAGCTGTAGGGGTTCATCCGTTCGCCGGTGGAGGAGCGGGGCAGCAGCTGCATGAACACCTCCAGGTCCTGGAAGGTCGGCAGCAGCTTCTCGATGCCCATCACGGTGATCAGCGTCTCCGGCAGGGTGACGCACATCCGGCCGTTGCCCTCGGACTCCACCACCGAGAGGGTGCCGGTGTCCGCGATGCCGAAGTTCGCACCGGAGACGGCGACCCTGGTCTCCATGAACTTCCGACGCAGGTGCCGACGGCTGGCTTCGGCGAGGTGCTCGGGGGCGTTGTCGAGGTCGGGGTCCACGTCGTCCATGCCGTCGAGGAAGATGCGGCGGATCTCGTCGCGGTTGCGGTGGATCGCCGGGACGAGGATGTGGCTCGGCTTGTCCCCGCCGAGCTGGACGATCAGCTCGGCCAGGTCCGTCTCCAGGGCGCGGATGCCGCGGGGCGCGAGGTACTCGTTGAGCCCGATCTCCTGGGTCGCCATCGACTTGACCTTGATGACCTCGCGTACGCCGTCCTCGGTGAGCGGGGCGTGCTCGGTGACGAGGTCCTCGACGATACGGTTGGCCTCGTCGGCGTCACGGGCCCAGTGCACGTGGCCACCGCGGGCGGTGAAGGCCTCCTCGAACTGCTGGAGCAGCTCCGGAAGACGCGCCATCACGCCCTGCTTGACGGCGGAACCGGCGTCGCGCAGCGCCTCCCAGTCGGGCATCTCGGCCACCCGTGCGGCGCGTTTGCCGCGGATGGTCCGGGTGGCCTGCTGCAGGTTGCTGCGCATCTGGACGTTGCCGAGCTCGTGCCCGGCGACCTCGGGGAAGGGGTGGGCCTCGACGAGGTTGCCGCGGCCGGGGACGGTCGGCATGCCGAGGACGGTACGGGAACTCATCGCAGTGCACCTCCGGTGACGGTGGCTCCCTCGTCCGGGAGCAGCAGCGGGTTGTCCTTCGTGGACGCCAGGATGCGGGCGAGGTGGACCGCGGCAGGGACGGCCCCTTCGCCGGGGACGAGCCGTCCGGTGCGGGACAGGCCGCCGCCGATGTGCATCAGGCAGGAGGCGTCGCCGCCGGTGCACACCGATGCGCCGCTGGAGATCACCGCCTCGACCTTGTCGCCGAGCATCGCGCCGGAGACCTGCGGGTTCTTCACGGAGAACGTCCCGCCGAAACCGCAGCAGATGTCCTCGTTCGGCACGGTGCGCAGCTCCAGCCCCTCCACGGAGGCGAGGAGGTCGCGTTGCCGGTCGCCGAGCCGCAGCAGGCGCATGCCGTGGCAGGACGGGTGGTAGGCCACCGTGTGGGGGAACCAGCTGCCCAGTTCGGCGGCGGCGTCGGTGACCCCGAGGACGTCGGTGAGGAACTGGCAGAGCTCGTAGGTCCGGTCGGCGACGGCCGTGGCCCGGGACGCCAGGCCGGCGTCGCCGTTGTGGTCGGCGATCATGGGGTGCTGGTGGCCGAGCGAGGCGACACAGGAGCCGCTGGGTGCGACGGCGTAGTCCCAGTCGGCGTCCTCGAAGGCGCGTACGTGGTTGCGGACCACGGGGTAGGCGTCGGCGAACTTTCCGGAGTTGATGTGCATCTGGCCGCAACAGGCCTGGCGTTCGGGGAACACGACCTGGTGTCCCAGGCGTTCGAGGATGCTGACGGTCGCTTTCGCCACTTCGGGGTACATGGCGTCGACGATGCACGTCGCGAACAACGCGATCTTCACGGGTATCGTCCCTCGTCTCAGTCGTGGGGTGCGGCAGCTCTTCCCTGCCTCTCGGTGCCGGGGCGCCTGTCGCTGAGGTCGTCGGTCTCCCGAGGCGTCCCGGTGAACCACTGTAGTGAAGGTAACGGCGCTGGTCACTGCGACGCGTAGCGTGGTTATGCATGTAGCATCGTGTGGTCAGACCACACAGGTCAGGGTGGTGGCGGGGTGATCCGGCCGATTCGCGGGCTCCCCCCGTGCAGGGGTGAGCGTGGTCACCTGACGTAGCAACCCCGCAGGACGGTGCGGCCGGCCTGCGGGGTTGCCACGTCAGTGGACGACGCCGCGGACACACGAACGCCCGCCACCGGGCAGGGTGGCGGGCGTTCGGGTGAGTGGCCGGGCAGACCGGGCAGGCCGGGCAGCTACCGGGAGCGGACCACGGTGAGGTTGCCGAGCTTGTCGAACCAGGAGCGCTTCTCCGGGTCGTTGGCGATGCCGACACCGATGAAGATCTGCAGCGCGATCTGGACCAGGCCGCCGACGAACGGGATGATCTGGCTGACGATCCAGGAGTTGCGCTTCAGGGAGGACACGGCGTCCGGGTTGGACCCGTCGGCGGTGACCACCTTCATGCCCAGGATCCGCTTGCCGGGGCTGGCACCCCAGGCGACCTCGCTGCCTACGCGGGCGATGAGCCAGACGACGATGGTGATCAGGCTCATCGTGAACATGGAGCCGGTGCCGAGGTCGGTGAGGTCGACGCCGGCCAGGGACGCGATGGCGTTGGAGATGATCGCGATGATGATGCCGTCGATCAACGTGCCGGCCAGGCGTCGTCCGGCGCCGGGACGGTCGTTCGGCACCAGGCGGTTCGGGTCCTGCCCGTACGGGTCGTTGGTGTACGCGCCGTAGGGCAGGACGCCGTCATAGGGGTTCGGGGTGTTGGTCATGGTGCTCTCGTTCCTCGTGGGTTCGTCGGCTGTTGCGGTACTACAGCATAGGGCAGCAACCCCGGGGGTTGGTGACACCAGCCCCCGGGGTTGCTACGTGGTCTGCGCGGTCAGGGGTGGTGACCTACGCGTTGACGCTGGCGCGGGCCTTCTCGGCCGCGGCGACGAGCACCTTGATCGAGGCGGTGGTCTCGTCCCAGCCGCGGGTCTTCAGACCACAGTCCGGGTTCACCCACAGCTGACGGGCCGGCACGGCCTCCAGTGCCTCGTTGAGCAGGGTGTCGACCTCGTCCTGCTCCGGGACGCGCGGGGAGTGGATGTCCCACACGCCCGGGCCCACGCCCAGCTCGAAGCCGGAGTCGCGCAGGGCGTGCAGCACGCGCATGCCGTTGCGGGAGGCCTCGATGGAGGTGACGTCGGCGTCCAGGTCGCCCACGGTGCCGATGAGTTCGTTGAACTCGGAGTAGCACATGTGGGTGTGGATCTGGGTGGCGTCGTCCACGCCGGCGGTGGCCAGGCGGAAGGCGCCCACGGCCCACGCCAGGTACGCGGGCTGCTGGGAGGCGCGCAGCGGCAGCAGCTCACGGATGGCGGGCTCGTCGACCTGGATGATCTTCGCCCCGGCGTCGACGAGGTCGGAGATCTCGTCGCGCAGGGCCAGGGCCACCTGGTCGGCGGTGGCGCCGAGCGGCTGGTCGTCGCGGACGAAGGACCAGGCCAGCATGGTGACCGGACCGGTGAGCATGCCCTTGACCGGCTTGTCGGTGAAGGACTGCGCCACGCGGAACCACTCGACGGTCATCGGCTCCGGACGGGTCACGTCACCGAAGAGGATCGGCGGGCGCACACAGCGGGAGCCGTAGGACTGCACCCACGCCAGGTCCGTGGAGTGGTAGCCGTCGAGCTGTTCGGAGAAGTACTGGACCATGTCGTTGCGCTCGGGCTCGCCGTGGACGAGCACGTCGAGACCCAGCGCCTCCTGACGCTCGATGACGTCCTTGACCTCGTCGACCATGGCCTGGTGGTACTGCCCGGCGGTCAGTTCGCCCTTGCGCAGCTTCGCGCGGGCCTGGCGGATCTCGGTGGTCTGGGGGAAGGAACCGATCGTGGTGGTCGGCAGCGGCGGGAGGCCGAGCTCCTGCTCCTGGACCTCGCGGCGCTGGTCGAAGGGGTTACGGCGACGGTCCGCGTCGGTGACCGCGTCGGTGCGGGTACGCAGGACGCTGTTGCGGGTGCGCTCGGAGGCGCGGCGTCCGGCGACGGCGTCGTGGGCGACGGCCACGGCGGTCTCGTCGTCCTCGGTCTCGGTGCCGGTGAGCAGGCGGGACAGGACGGCGACCTCGGCGACCTTCTCGGCGCCGAAGGCGAGCCAGCTGCGCAGCTGCGGGTCGTTGTCCAGGCTGGTCTCCTGGGCGAGGGAGTAGGGGACGTGCAGCAGCGAGCTCGAGGTGGAGACACCGACCGGACCACGGGCGGCGAGGGTCTTCAGGGTCTCCAGGGCGCGGGCCAGGTCCGTGCGCCAGATGTTGCGCCCGTCGACCACGCCGGCGAGCAGCTGCTCGGTGCCGGTCCAGGACGGGAGCAGGTCGGCGTCGGCGACGTTGGTGTCGTCGGCCTGGCGCTCGTCGGTCCGGCCGGTGACCAGGTCGACGCCGAAGGCGGCGATGCCGATGCCGGACAGCGTCCCGATGGCCAGATCGCCGTCGCCGAAGTAGGTCTGGACCAGCAGGTTCGTGTCACCTGCGGCGGCGACCAGCGCCTCGTAGCCGGCGCGGGTGCGGGCCAGCAGGTCGGCCTTGCGGGCGTCGTCCCGGTCGACGTCGGTGACGAGGTACGGCTCGTCGAACTGGACCCAGGCGGCACCGCGCTCGGCGAGGCGCGGCAGGAGGCGGGCGTAGGCCTCGAAGACCTCCTCGAGGTGGGTCAGTGCGTCGGAACCGTCGGTGGTGCGGGCCAGCGACAGGTAGGTCAGCGGGCCGATGAGGACCGGACGGGCGGCGGTTCCGCGGGTCAGCTGGTCGCCGAGGTCGGCGAGCAGGGCGGCGTCGTCGAGACGGAACTCGGTGTCGGCGGCGAGCTCGGGCACGATGTAGTGGTAGTTCGTGTCGAACCACTTGGTCATCGCGCTGGCCGGCAGCTCCGCGGTGCCGCGGGCGGCGGCGAAGAGCCGGTCGATGAAGGCGGGGAGGCCGTCGTTGCCGTGGTCGTCGATGTCGGCGACGCGGGTCGGGAGGGCGCCGAGCAGGGCGGAGGTGTCCAGCATCGAGTCGTAGAAGCTACGGCCGATGGTGGGGACGGAGTCCAGGCCGGCCTCGGTGAGGTTGTCGGCCTGCTGGTTGACCAGCTGGGTGGCGACGGTGGCCAGGTTGCGGCCGGTGGAGTCGTCCTTCCAGTAGGTCTCGAGGGCCTTCTTCAGTTCGCGCTTCGGGCCGATGCGCGGAACCCCGGCGACGGTGGCGTTGATCTGTGCGGTCACAAATGATCCTTCACATGTGGTTGTACGGGTCTCGCCGTCGAGCGGGGAGTCACATGTGGCACAGGGGGAACCCCGGGAACTGGCGTCGCTGGACGGCAGACCACATGCTGCGGACCGTGCACCCTGGGGTACGCCACCGCGCCGTTTCCGGTGCGGTTCTTCCGCAGGTTCCGCCTCGTCCGGGGCTCCAGGAGGGGAACTCGACTCTCGTCGACTGCTTGCGTCCAAGATAATCAGTAGACCGCTTAGTCTGTCAAGTCCGTCACGTTATGTGCGCTCGCCGGTTGTCGTCTGCGTCGCCCCGCGCGTCACGTACCGCCGGGAGGACGTGCACCGTCCACACCGGAGAGCGAGGTGGGTGACCGCGACGTCCGGCGCCTGGACGGGGAGGGCCTTCGTCGGCGGTGAGCCGGTTTCCCGTCTTGCTCTCCCCGTCACGACTCGGCAAGATGGGACCAGCTAACGGCCGACCCTCCCCGAGGTGACATAGGGGCGCGGTCGCGGCGCGGCAGGTCCGCGCGTCCCACGTCCGACCCCTTTTCCAGGAGCCCCCAGTGCGTCCCCTGTCACGAACCCTCCGCATCACCCTGATTTCGATCGCCGTCGTCATCTACGCAGCGACCTGGCTCTACCTGGTGCTCAACCAGCCGGAGGACTCCGACTTCTCCTCGATGGCCGACTCGGCGTCGACCACGACCGCCCTCGTGGGCTTCCTCGTGCCGACGGTGATCGCGCTCATCGCGGTGGTTCCCACGCTCCCGGTGCGCACCCTGGCGTTGATGCCGGTCGCGCTGGTGCTCAACATCGTCGTCGGGCAGGTGGTGGGCACGATGGGGCTGCCGGTCCCGCTCTACCTCGACTCCTTCGGCACCGTCCTCGTCGGCGTGTTGGCCGGCCCTGCGGCGGGTCTGGCGACCGGTGGCCTCTCGGCGCTGGTATGGGGGACGTTCAACCCCACGATCGTGCCTTTCGCCGCCGGCTACGCACTGATGGGCCTGGCGGCGGGCCTGGTCAGGGCCCTGTTCCGGTCGTCCTGGTGGAAGGTCGTCGTCGCCGGCATCGTGCTGGGCTTCCTGTCCGCCCTGGTGTCCGCGCCGGTCGCGTCCTTCATCTTCGGCGGCACGGCCGGCACCGGCACCGGCCTGCTCGTGAGCTTCTACCAGTCGTTGGGCGCGTCGCAGACCACGGCGGTCTTCCTGCAGTCGTGGACGTCCGACCCGATCGACAAGGTCATCGTCTTCCTGGTGGTGTGGGTCGTGGTCCGCTCCCTGCCCGAGCGTTCCCGCAGGACGTTCGACCCCGACGGCGGTCCGGTCGCGAAGGCCCCCGCTGCTGCATGAGCCCGCTGACCCCGCTCACCGCCGCCGCCTGCGCCATCGTCACGGTCATGGTGCTGCACAATCCGTGGGTGTCGGCCGTGTTCCTCCTCGGCGCGGCCGGGCTGGCGTGCGCAGGACGCCGCCACCGTCGTGCCCTGGTCGCCGGCCTGCTGCTGTCGGTGCCGGCGATGCTGTCGTATGCGTTGATCTACGTGCCTTTCGGCGACGACGAGGTCGCCCGCGTGCTGGTCCCGGTCACGTCGGACGGGGCGTGGATCGCCTGGGACCTGGGCCTGCGGTTCGCCGCGATGACGTGTTCGGGGCTGGTGATCGGCAGTTTCGTCGACGCTGACGCACTGATGCGGCGGTTGCAGCTGTCGGTCCCGGCACCGCTGGTCTACATGGTGGGGACGGTGGTCCGGTTGTTGCCGATGGCACAGCAGCGGTGGCGGACGATCCGGCAGATCCAGGCGTCCCGCGGGGTGGATGTCGTGACGTGGCGGTCCCGGGGCGCGACCGTGCTTCCCCTCGTCGTCGGCCTGATCGATGACGCGGCCCAGCGGGCCCGCCCGCTGCAGCGTACGGGGATCGGCGAGCCGGGGCCGCGGACCCTGCTGGTGGCGGTGCCGGACTCCACGGTGCAGCGGGTGTGCCGGTGGCTGATGGTGCTCGGCGTCGTGGCTGTGGTCGTCGCCGGCATGGTCGTCTGACTCACCTGCCGGACGGGGTCCGGCGTATTGAGCCCTCAGGTCACGGCCGAGCCGGTAAACCGACCTGAGCACTCAATCGGGGCCCTCCACGACGGCCCCGCCCGGGCGTCCTACTGCATGATCCTCGTCGACTCGATGGCGTCGGTGGTCTTGCGGTTGTAGCCGTCCAGCAGCCGTCGGAGCACCAGCCCGAGGAAGAGCGCAGGGACCGTGAACAGCAGCAGCAGGCCCAGCTCGATCCACAGGTCGCCACGGTAGACCCCGGCGATGGCGGCACGCATCGCGTCGATGGCGTGGGTCGCCGGGAGCCACGGGCCGATGGCCTGGAACCACCCCGGCAGCAGCACCAGCGGGTACGCACCGCCGGCACCGGACACCTGGAACACCAGCAGCAGGACCGAGATCGCCTTGCCGGCACTGCCGAACGACAGCACCAGGGTGTAGACGATCAGCATGAACACCAGCGAGGTGACCCAGCCGCACAGCATGAGCAGCAGCGGGTGGGCCGGCTCGATCTGGACGAAGAAGATCAGCCCGAGCACGGCGAGCGTACTCTGCGCCAGCCCGATGCAGGCGAAGATGCCGAACCGGCCGAAGTACGCCGCGCTCCTCGAGTACTCGACGACCCCCTCGGTCGATGCGGCGTCATCCGCGACAGCGTCGGCGGAGGTGGCGGTGTCCTCCGGATCCGCGGCGTCCTCCCCTCCCTTCCGCTTCTTCAGCTTCTTCGGGGTGGTCTTCTCCGGCACACCGGTCCGGACCAGCACGGAGGTGAGCACCGCGCCGATCCACAGAGCGAGGGTGAGGTACAGCGGCGCCATGCCGACGCCGAAGCTGGCGACGGGGAAGACCGGTTCCCGTTCCACCGCGACGGGGGCGGCGAGCTGGGCGGCCAGCGCCTCCGGGTCGGATCCGACGACCTCGGCGAGCCGGGAGAAGTCGCCGGTGTCACCGGCGGTCGCCAGCGCCTGCTGCAGGTCGGAGAACCGTTCGGCGTGCTCGTCGAGCCGGTCGGCGAAGGAGGCCGTGGCGTCCCGCGTCCGGCGCAGCGCATCCTGCACCGAACCGGGGGAGTCCGAGGTCGACGCCCGGATGTCGGCGAGGTCCTGACGGACGTCGTCGATGTTGTTCCCGAGCGAGTCGAGGGTGGTCCCGAGCTCCGCGAGCTGGGGCTTCAGGTCCTCCCGGTAGGACGTGACGGCGTTGTTGACGGCGTCACGTGCCTGCGAGATCGCGTTGCTGCTCTCCTGGCGGGAGTCCTGGGCGGACCGGTTGCCGCTGGAGATGTCCTCGGCGGACTGGGCGAAGCTGTCGTGCAGGTCCTGGCTGCGGTCGATCGCGGCGTCGATGCGGGCGAGCACCCGCTCGTAGCCGGGCTGGGCGACCTCGGGCAGCGTCCCGGAGACGGTGCTGTCCAGGGTGTCGCGCATCGACTGGAAGAAGTCGACCTGCTGCTGGACGCGGTCGGCGAGGGTGCGGTAGGTCGCCGCCGCACTGGCGCTGGTGGTGTCGGCGCTGGCGAAGAGGTCGTCGAGCCGGTCGCCGACGGCACCGTAGCTGTCGCCGGTGGCCTGCAGGGCGGTCTCCAGGGAGCTCGTCGCGTCCCGGAGCGTGGAGTCGAGGTCGGTGACGGCGCCCGAGCCGTCGCCGATGCGCGTCGACGGGTCGTCGAACTGCCCGCCGGCGGCGCTGATGATGTTGTCGGCGCCTTCGACGAGCGGGATGGACGAGTCGATCAGGCCGGTCAGCGACCGTACGGTCTGCGCACCGGACTGCAGGCGGGTGCCCACGTTCTCCACCCGTGACTCCACGCGCTGGATCGCCGCGCGGGTGTCGTCCTGCTCCAGGTAGTTGTTGAGGGAGGACACCAGCCCCAGGCCCACGTTGCTGACCGTCCGGGTGAAGGTCTCGTTGATCTGCGAGATCATGCCCTCGGCGCCCTGGGAGGTGATCACCGTGGAGAGCGCGTTCTTCTTCTCGTTGGTGTACAGGTCGAGCTTCGAGGGTTCGGTGCCTTCGACGTAGAAGGTCAGCATGTCGGAGCTGAACGACGGCGGCAGGACGATGGCCGCGTAGTAGTCGCCGGCCTTCGTCCCCTCGACGGCGTCGTCCTCGCCGGTGATGACCCAGTCGATCTGGTCGTTGCGGCTCAGCTGGGACAGCACCTGGTCGCCGAGGTTGATCCGCAGCGACGCGAGGTCGCTCTCGTGTCCTTCGTCGGCGCTGGCGACCGCGATCTTCAGCTGGTCGGTGTTGCCGAACGGGTTCCAGCTGGCCAGCACGTTGAATGTGGAGAACAGCAGCGGGATGACGACGAGCCCGAAGATCAGGATCGAGGTCATGACGTTGTTCTTCACACCGCGCAGGTCGCTGCGCAGGATGCTCAGGGCGTTCTTCATGCGTTGTCTCCGTCCCCGTCCATGGAGTACGTCTTCCGGCGGGCACTCTGGGCCACGGCGGCCTCCTTCAGCTCGTCCTCCGAAAGGTCACTGAGTTCCTGGACGCGGGCGACGCTCTCCTTGACGTACTCGAGGGCGGCGATGAACCCGACGACCAGTAGGCACCACAGGCACATGATGCCGAAGAGGACGGCTTTCTCGTCGGGGTAGAAACGGGCGAGCACGCACAGGACGACGATGCCGACCACACCGGCGATGATCGACCCGCGCAGCAGCGTCGGGTAGTTGGTCCGCAGTGGTTTCCAACGGTTGTCGATCTCCTCGCGGAAGGCCTTGCGGTCCCGCATGGCGTGGATGACGTCGGGGAGCCGGTAGCTGCTGCCCACGACCTCCACCTGGTCGTTGAGGACGAGGCCGGACGCGGCGTGCTGCCGGTTGACCATCCCCTTCACGTTCGACAGTCCCCGGCGCAGCAGGGTACCCAGCACGAAGGCGACCACGGCCATGACCAGCAGGGTCCCCATCGCCTTCCAGTAGTGGTCCCCGTAGAAACCGCCGATGGTCTCGCGCAGGGCGTCGATACCGTAGGTCAGCGGCAGGATCGGGTGCAGCGCCTGGAAGAAGTCCGGTGTCATCTCGATCGGGTACATGCCCGAGGCGCCCGGGATCTGCAGGAACGCCAGGACCACCGCGATGATCCGTCCGATGTTGCCCAGCGCGGATATCAGCGCGTAGATGATGCTGAGGTAGCACAGCGCGATGGCCACGCATGTCGCGACGAACGCGACGGGGCTCACCGACTGCACACCCATCACCATGTTGCCCACGGAGACGACGAATCCCTGGCACGCGCTCAGCACGGCGAGGAGGACGAAACGCCCGCGGTACGCCTGGGCCACCGTGATCTTCCTCTTCAGCCCGGCGGTGTCCACCTCGGTCCGGAAGATCACCATGAGCATGAAGGCACCGATCCACAGGGACAGGTTGGTGAACAGTCCGGCCATCCCGGAGCCGTAGTTGGCGACGGGGTAGACGGCGTGGCTCTCCACTTCGGCAGGGGTGGCCATGAACTCGGAGATGCCGACGGAGTCCAGGTTCGACACCGTGCCCAGGATGCCGTCGTCGGACGCCGCACTCAGGGCGAGGACGTCGGCACGCGCGGTGCGCAGTCCGTCCTCGATGCCGGTGAGGTCGTTCTTGAAGTTGCCGAGGACCTCCTGGGACGTGCCGATCTGGCGGTCGAGGCCGTCGAGGAGGGTGACGGATTCGCCCAGGAGGGTCCGCTGCGAGCTCAGCGCCGAGGAGAAGGCGCCGGCGGTGGTGTTGACCCGGTTGATGGCCGAGTTCAGTGCAGGCAGGGAGTCGGTGACGGAACTGCGCAGGCCCTGGGCCCGGTCGCGGGTGTCGCCGGTGGCCTGGGCCAGGGCGTCCGCCGCCGCGGTGACCGACGAGACCGTGTCGGAGGCGTTGCCCTGCAGACCGTTGAGGTCGTCGAGGAGCTGCTGGTTGGTGGCGTTGCGTTCGCGCAGGTCGTTGAGGGCGTCGTTGAGCGGACCCGAGACCCCGGGGGTCAGCGCGGCACCGTCCAGGAGCGTCTCGAGCTGGTCGATGGCCCGGTCGGCCTGCCCGACGATGCTGGACGCCTCGCGGGTGGCGGTGCCGAGGCCGGCGCTGGCCCGGTCGAGCTCACCGGTGACCGAGGAGATCGCGGCGTTCGCCGAGGCGGTCCCGTCGGCCAACGCGGTCGTGCCCTCGACGTAGGCCGCCGTCGCCGCGTCGGAGAAGGCGGTGACCTGCTCCTGGACCTCCGTCATGATGGACTGCACCTGGTCGAGGGCGGTAGCGGCGTCGCCGAGGGTGGCGTCGACGGAGCGCAGTGCGTCTTGCGTGGCCGCGATGGTCGGGCGGGCGTCGTCGAGCCGCTGCTGGATCCGTCCGACCTCCTCCTGGGCGGACTCCATCGTTCCGGCGGTCTCGTCGAAGGCGTTGGCGGTGCGGTTGCCGGCGTCGGTGAGTCGGTCCTCCAGGGACCCGCCGGCCGTGCGCAGCTCGTCGGTCACCGACTCCGCGACGGTCTCCTTGAACACCGAGGTGATCGTCGAATCCAGGGTGGTCGCCGCCTGGTCGGTGATCTTCGGGGAGATCGCGCTCTCCTTCTCGTTGACCCGGTAGGTGATCGTCGGCTGCGAGAAGGTGCCCTCGAACATGCTCAGGATGTCCGAGGAGAACGTCGGGGGCACGGTGATGCTGGCGGCGACGTCCCCCTTGCGGAGGGCGTCGTCCGCCTCGTGTTCGTCCATGAACTGCCAGCCCAACTGGTCGTTCTCCTCCAGTTGGCCCATCATCTGCGTCCCGACGTCGATAGGCCCGGTGAAGTCGGACGTACCGCCTTCGTCTTCGTTGACGACGGCGACCTTGACGTTCCCGGTGTTTCCGTAGGGATCCCAGAAAGCGGCGACGTTGACCCACGAGTAGAGCGCAGGGGTGATGAGCACCCCGATGACGATCACCCAGACCTTCGGGGTGCGCAGGATCCGGCCGACGTCGCGCGTGAAGATATTCCAGCTTACTGCCACCCGGTGACCGTAGCACTTGGTACGGACCCGGTGTGTCGAGTGTGCAGTTTTCCCGGCTAACTGTTATGCGGCCCTACCGTCCGCACGGTCCGGCGGATTACCGTGGGGCCCATGACGCCTTCTGAGTCCAGACCTCTCGTCCTGGCGATCACCGCGTGCCCCACCGGCATCGCCCACACCTACATGGCCGCGGAGAACCTCGAGGCCGCCGCCGACGCCGCCGGGGTGCGCGTCCGCGTCGAGACGCACGGCTCCATCGGCGTGGAGAACGCCTTCACCGACGCGGAGCTCCACGAGGCGGCGGCTGTCGTCGTCGCGGCGGACATGGCGGTCGACACCACCCGGTTCGCCGGTAAACCGCTGTTGTCCACCGGCGTGGACGAGGGGATCCGCCGGCCGGCGGAGATCCTCCGGGCGGCCCTGGACGCGCCGACGGGCAGCGGCACGGTCGCCGGCGGGGACGGTGGGGGCGGTGCAGCCGCCGGGGACGGTGCCGGCGGCAGGGACGGTGCCGCGCAGGACGGCGGGCGCGGTGGGCTCCGGCGGTTCGGCGACGACCTCTACCGGGCCCTGATGAACGGTGTCTCCCACATGATCCCCTTCGTCGTCACCGGTGGTCTGATGATCGCCGTGGCACTCTCCCTCGGCGGTGAGCCCTCCGCGGAGGGGCTCGTCGTGCCGGAGGGGACGTTCTGGGACACCCTCAACCAGCTCGGTGGACTGGCGTTCTCCCTGATGGTCCCGGTGCTGTCCGGGTACATCGCGATGGCCATCGCCGACCGTCCCGGCCTGGCACCGGGTGTCGTCACCGGACTGGTGGCGGTGACCGGTGACCTGTACGGCTCCGAAGCGGACGCCGGGTTCCTCGGCGGCATCGTCACCGGTGTGCTGTCCGGCTACGTGGCGCTGGCGATCCGTCGGATCCCGGTGCACAAGTACGTCCAGCCGATCTGGCCGATCATCGTGATCCCCGTGCTGACCACGCTGATCGTCGGCGGCCTGTTCGTCTACCTGCTGGGCCGGCCGATCGCCACGCTCTTCGAGGTGATGACGGAGGGACTGCAGGGCATGCAGGGGTCGTCGGTGCTGCTCCTCGGCGCGATCATCGGCGCGATGATCGCGTTCGACATGGGTGGCCCGCTGAACAAGACGGCGTTCCTGTTCTCCGGTGGTCTCATCGCCACCGGCAACGCCGCGCCGATGGGTATGGCGGCGGCGGCCATCGCCGTGCCGCCGATCGCCGCCGGGGTCACGACGTTGCTGGCCCGCCGCCGGTTCAACAAGTCCGAGCGAGACGCCGGGATCGCCGGCCTGTTCATGGGCTTCTTCGGGATCTCCGAGGGGGCGATCCCGTTGGCGGTCGCGCGGCCGTTGCAGGTCATCCCGGCCAACGTGGCCGGCGGTGCGGTGGCCGGTGCGCTGGCGGGGATGTTCGGGGTGAAGGACAACGTGATGCACGGTGGGCCGATCGTCGCCGTGCTCGGCGCGGTGGAGGGCGTGGGCTGGTTCTTCCTGTGCCTGGTCGCCGGTGTGGTGGTGACTTCGGCGGTGTCGCTGCTGCTCATGGCGGTGACCACCGGTTCCCCCGGGGCCGGGCAGGGGCCCGCGGCGGAGCCTGAGGCCGATACTGAGGCCGAAACAGAACCCGAGCCCGAGTCAGGGCCCGGGCCGGGTGCGCCGGACCTCGTCGACGGCGGCACCGTGGTCCTGGACGCGGCGCCGGCGTCCGGTGGGGCCGGGGACCCTGCCGCGGTGATCCGGCTGCTCGCCGGGCAGGCGGAGGAGGACGGACGGCTCGCCGCGGCGGAGGTCGTGGACGCCGCCCTCGCCCGCGAGGCGCAGTCCACCACGGCTGTCGGACACGGTGTGGCGATTCCGCATGCCCGTAGCGCCGCGGTGGACGTGCCCACCCTGGCGTTCGCGCGGCTGCGGACGCCGGTGGAGTGGGACGCGCCGGACGGGGCGCCGGTGGACCTGGTGTTCCTCATCGCCGTCCCCGCCGACGCCGGCACGCAGCACCTGAAGATCCTGGCGACGCTGGCGCGCGCCCTGATGACGGACGATTTCCGGGCGTCCCTGCGTGACGCGTCGACGCCGGAGGACGTCGTCGGACTGGTGAGGGGACTCGGCGTCGGGGAGTCCGCGGGCGCGGCGGCCGGGTAGCGCACGTGGCCCGGCGCCGTCCGGCTCAGCTCAGCATGTGCTCGAGCTCCACGCCCTTGGTCTCCCGGACCATGAACCAGACGACGAACACCGAGATGAGGGCGAAGACGGCGTACAGGCCGTAGGTCAGCGCCAGGCTGGCGTCCGACAGGGCGGGGAAGGTGACGGTGACCAGGAAGTTGGCGACCCACTGGGCGGCACCGCCGATACCGAGGGCCAGTGCCCGGAACCGGTTGGGGAACATCTCCCCGAGGAGCAGCCACACCAGCGGGCCCCAGCTGGCGCCGAACCCGACGACGAAGGTGTTGGCGGCGACGAGGGCGATCACGCCCCACTGGTCGGGGAGCACGACCTCCCCGTTGACCGTCTGGGCGTTCGTGAAGGCGAACGCCATCACCGACAGTGACACGGTCATCAGGACCGACCCGATGAGCAGCAGCCGCTTGCGTCCCAGGACGTCGACGAGGCTGATGGCGATGACCGTGGCGATGATGTTGGTGACCGAGGTGATGACGGAGATCAGGAAGGAGTCCGACTCGGCGAACCCGACGGAGCGCCACAGGGTCGTCGAGTAGTAGAAGATCACGTTGATGCCGACGAACTGCTGCAGCACGGACAGGATGATGCCGGTCCACACGATCAGCTTGAACCCGAAACGTCCGCCGAGCAGGTCGCGGAAGCGCTGCCGGTGCTCCAGGCTCACCGTTTCGCGGATCTCGGTGATCTTGGCGTCGAGTTCCCGCTGTTCGGTGATGCCGACGATACGCCGTAGCGTGTCACGGGCACCGGCTTCATCACGACGTTCGACGAGGAACCGCGGAGACTCGGGGAGACGCAGCGCCAGGAGGCCGTAGAGCGCGGCCGGGGCGAGTTCGGTCAGGAACATCCACCGCCATGCTGCGACACCGAGCCAGTCCTCGGCGGCGCCGCCGGCTGCCGCGGCGATCGTCGCACCGGCGAGAAGTGCGAGGAAGATGCCGGTGACCAGTGCCATCTGCTGGACCGTCCCCAGACGTCCCCGCAACCTGGCGGGTGCGACCTCGGCGATATAGGCGGGTGCGATGACGGAGGCGAAACCGACACCGACACCACCGACGAAGCGCCAGGCGATCAGGTCCCACACGCCGAAGGCGATGCCGGAGCCGAGCGAGCTGACCGCGAGGAGTCCTGCGGCGATGAGCATCGTCCGCACTCGGCCGTAGCGCTGGGCACAGAGCCCGGCGTACCAGGCGCCGAGTGCGGCGCCGAGCAGGGCACAGGAGACGGTGAAGCACAGGAGTGCCGGCCCGAGGTCGAATCCCTCCCGGATGGCGTCGACGGTCCCGTTGATGATCGCGGAGTCGTAACCGAAGAGGAAACCGCCGAGTGCGGCGATGCATACTGCGACGAGTAGTTTCCCGGAGAGATTTCCCGCGTCCGTCACCAGAATCGACGGGCCCGGGGCATTGGTTGCGTTACCCATGGTGTCTGTTCCTGCCTACGCCAGACCGAGGGCACGTCGGCCGACGGCGTTGAGGTCCTCCGGGTGGAAGCGGTCCACCCAGTCGACCTCGTAGTTCTCGTCGGGGAAGTCGGTGGGCGACATGCCGGTACGCAGCGCCTCGGCGACGCTGGCCGCGTAGGCCTCGTTCTTCGCGCACTGCGGGGCGGCGGGGATGTACATGACGTTGCCCCAGCCCTGCTGGTCCTCGACGGGGGCGACGCTGTGGACCACGTCGCAGTGCCACCACACGGAGTCGCCGGCCTGCAGGTCGGGGATCGGGGTCAGTGCCCGCATCAGCAGCGGGTGCCATTCCTGCGAGACCGGCAGGACGTGGCGGGGGGTGACACCGCAGAGTTCGTCCTCGGGGACGTCGTCCTGCAGGGCGCGCAGCAGGATGTACGCCATCGCCTCCGGGATCGGGATGACGTGGAGGACGCCCTGGTCGTTCTGCTGGTCGGACAGGGCGGTCCACCCCTGGAAGGTGCGGAACATCGAGCACATCGTGGTGCCGCCCTCGTACTCGTGGACGTCGGTGCGGTAGGCGGCGTCCCACGGGTTGTAGTTCTCGATGTCGCCGTTGAACACGTGGCGGAAGACCTTGCGGTAGGCGGGCAGGAGCCAGCGTTCCAGCGAGCCGGAGTCGGTGTGGGCGCCGAGACCGCCGGAGTCCGTGCCGGGACGGCGACGGCGGACGCGGTCGGGGTACATGCAGTCCTGGTCGGGGTTGAACCAGCGGGTGCCCTCGGACTCGACGTCCCACCGGTGGTTCAGGAAGGACTGCACCGTGGCCGTGCGCTCGTCCTGGCGGGCGAGCATCTGCGGGCGCGACCAGTACAGCGGGAAGATCTCCGGGCGGGAGGCGGCGGCCCCCAGGGTGCCGAAGAAGTCGTCGCCGGGGCCGCGGTAGACGGCGTCGAAGTCGTTGGCCTCGACGTAGTCGACGAGCTGGCTGTCCCACTCGAGGGCCTGGCTGCGGGGGAAGTGGCCGCGCACGACGAGGCAGCCGCGGTCACGGACGGCGGCGACGGTCTCGTCGGACGCGGTACCGGCGGCCAGGGTGTCGTGGTCGACCTCGGGCCAGACGGGCCGGCCAGAGTCGCGGAGCTGTTCGATCTCCTCGACGCGGGCCTCGATGCGGTCGCTGAGCCGGTCGAACGCGTCCTTGACGTCGGTCGTGGACCTGATCTCGGCTTTCATCGCGCGGATCGCGGCTCCGACGTCTGTCGGGACCTTTGGTGCTTCATGCTGGGGGTTCATGGTGGTTCCCTCCTTCAGGGATCCAGCTCACCTTAAAGTAAGGCGTACTGACTAATGATGTGGATCACACGGTATGTGGTCGTGTGCGTGAGGTCAAGTAGGCTTACTAATGAGAGCAGCGGAGGTTGTCGCAGGAGGGTGACGTCGGTGGGTGGTGGAGTGCGTGACAGTGACCGGGCCTTCCTGAATGCCGTCCTGGAACGGGGGAGCGCCTCCCGGGCCGAGGTCGCCGGCACCACAGGCATGTCCAAGCCCACCGCCTCCGAGGCGGCCGAACGCCTGGTGGCGGCACAGGTGCTCAGGGAGAGCGGGGCGGACCACGGTCGCCGTGGGCGGTCCCCGCTCCTCTACGAGGTCGACCCGGCCTTCGGCGTGGGGCTGGCCGTGGCGGCGCAGACCAGGAGCCTGGACATCGGGGTGGTCGGGATGGACGGCGCCCTGCTGAGACAGCGGCGCCTCCCCCTGGACCCGTGGATCTCGGCGGAGAGCTTCGCCGTGGAGCTGGTCGGCCACGTGCGGCACGAGCTCTCCGGCGCAGGCGCGCCCTGTCGGGCGGCGGCGGTGTCCCTGGCCGCGCCCGTCGACCCCGCCACCGGCCGGGTCGTCCGCCTGGGGGAGGCACCGTTCCCCGCCGCCGACGCCGACGTCCTCACACTGCTGGAACCCCTGGTCGACGGGCCGGTCCTCGTCGACAACGACGTGAACTGGGCGGCACTCGCAGCCTGCGCACGACGGCCGGAACTGGCCCGGGAGACGGTGCTCCACCTGCACCTGGGCACCGGGCTGGGTGCGGCGCTCACCGTGGACGGGCAGGTCGTCCGCGGACGTCGCGGGGCGTTCGGGGAGCTCGGTCGGATCCGTGCCGACGGGCGGACCGTCACCGACCGGCTCGGCGAACTCGGCGTCCTCGAGGACGGCGGATACGCCATCTCCCTCCCCGCCTGCCTGGCCCTGGTGGCGGAGGGGAGGTCGTCGCCACGGGCGGAACGACTGGTCCGGATCCTCGCGGAGACCGTCGGGGTCACCGTCATGCTGCTGGACCCGGACCGCGTGGTCGTCTCAGGTCCCCTCACCGAGGACCCTGTCGTGGAATGGCTGACCGAGGAACTCCACCGCTCGCTGGACGACGGTGCCGTCCCGCCGGTGGTCCGTGCCGCGGACACCGGTGAGACCTCCGTCGACGGGGCCCGCGCGGCGGCACACAACCAGCTGGTCGCCCGGGCGCTCGTCGCGTGTGTCTAGGGGTGGTTCCAGCGGTGGCTCCAGCGGGTCCGGTGACACGGGGCTGTCCCCCGCGCACTGGTACGGTCACCTCATGATCGACCGTTTCATCTGGGCCGCGTCCGGCGCCGGCCTGTCCGAACGTGCCTGGGCCGACGCCGAGGCCACCGGAGCCGCCTGGGTCGGCAACGACGCCGCGGCCCACGTGTCGCTGCTGCGTTCCACGGTGCGTGAAGAGCTCGCCTTCGGCATGGAGCAGCAGGGCGTCGCCGCCGGGGTCATGTCCGCCGCCATCGACGCCGCCCTGGACACCTGGGGGTTGCGGCACATCGCCGACCGCGAGCCGTCGCAGCTGTCGACCGGCCAGACCCGACGTCTCGCCATCGCCGCCGCCCTGCTCCGCGACCCTGGCGCCCTGGTGCTCGACTGCCCGGCGGACGGGCTGGACACCGCGGCGGTGGAGACCCTCCGCGGTGCCCTCGCCGACTTCGACGGGCAGGTCACCGTCTACGACCGCGTACGCACGGTCCTCGCCGACGACGCGGCACAGGAGCTGCACCTCGACGGTGCGGAGGGCCCCGCGCCGGACCCCGTCCCCGACCCTGCACCGGTCGTCGCACCGGCAGCCGTACCGGATGAGCCGAGCGAGCCGGGTGAGCCGGTACTGCTCGCCGAGGGCGCCGTCGTACGGCGGGGCAGCTTCACCCTCGGCCCGGTCGACCTGCGTGCCGACGGCGGCCAGGTCACCCACCTCGCCGGACCGAACGGGTCGGGGAAGACCACCCTGATGCTCGCTGTCCTCGGGCTGCTGCCGCACGAGGGCACACTCGTGGCCCCGGTCGCCGGATGGGCACCCACCGGCATGGACGCGGCCTTCTCACGCCGGACCGCCCTGGCGGAACTCGCCGTGGGGACCGACGCCGCCCACGCCGAGGTGGCGCTGCGGTGGGTCGGCCTGGAGCGGTGGCGGGACACCCACCCGTTGGACGTCCCGAGCTCCCCGCGGCGCATGCTCGCCGTCGCCGCCGCACTGGTGCGGGGCCCCGGCCTGCTGATCCTCGATGAACCGACCGTGGGGCTCGACGCCGAGGGCTACGCCTGGTTGACCCGGGTGATGCGGGGGTACGCCGCCGGCGGGTACCACGCGGAACTCACCGCGGCAGGAGTGCAGCCGGTGTGGTCCGGTGGCGAACCCGCGGTGTTGTGGTCCTGCCATAACGCGGCCTTCGCGGAGGCGGTCAGCGACCGGTTCCTGGCGATGCCGTGACCCCCCTCGGGTGGCCGTGACGGTGGTGGCAGAGTTCCCGGTCCACCGGCAGAGCCACCGGTCATTTTCCGGGTGATAAGCGACCGGTACCCCTGACATTCTGCACGTGTCTCTGCCAGGGGGGCTTGACCCTCACCCTGCGTCAGGGACCATGATCACTGGCATGACAGACAACATAGAACTCACCGTCAGCCAGGCCGCCGACTACCTCGGCGTCACCGTGCGCACCCTGCACCACTGGGACTCCAAGGGACTCCTGGTCCCGCAGGTACGCACCTGGTCCGACTACCGCATCTACACCTCCGACGACCTGGCCCGTGGCCAGCGCATCCTCGTCTACCGTGAGTCCGGCGTGCCCCTCGGGGAGATCGCCGAACTGCTGGAGGCCACCGGCCAGGACGAGCGCGCCCACCTGCTGCGGCAGCGGGAGCTGCTACTGGAGCGCCGCGACGGGGTGGAGCGGATGCTCACCGCCGTGGAGGACCTGATCGCCGAGGTGAACTCCGGGGTGTACACCGGCCCGGTGCCACCGGACCGCGTACGCGAGATCCTCGGCCCGGACTGGGACCCCGACTACCAGCGGGAGGCCGAGGAGCGCTGGGGCGACACCGACGAATGGCGCGACGCACAGCAGGTCATGTCGCAGATGGGTGAGGACGACTGGAAGGCGGTCCGCGACGAGGGCGACGCCTTCGCCCGCGCCCTCGCCGAGGCCCACGACCGGGGCGTCGCGCCGGGTTCGGCCGAGGGCAATGCGCTGGCGGAACGGCAACGCCGGTCGGTCTCGCAGTGGTACGACTGCCCCCACGGCCGGCAGGTCATCCTGTCGTCGATGTACGTCGGCGACGACCGTTTCCGCACGAACTGGACGGTGGACGGGGTGGACCACACGGACTACCTCGTGGAGCTGATCCGGGCGAATGCCACCGCCCAGGGGGTGGACGTGGAGAATCCGCAGTGGTGACCGCCCGGCGGTGCCTGCCTTCGCTGTCTGTTTACCGTGCGGTGGCTGGTAGCGTCATGACACATGTACACGCCTGAAACCATCGGTACACCGCTCGCCCCCAACGCCACGAAGGTCCTGTTGCTGGGGTCCGGGGAGCTCGGCAGGGAGGTGACCATCGCCCTGCAGCGTTACGGGGTGGAGGTGCACGCCGCGGACCGTTACGACGGTGCACCGGCGCACCACGTCGCGGACGTCCGCCACGTCATCGACATGACCGACCCGGACGCCGTGCGGGCGCTCGTCGACGAGGTCCGCCCGCATTTCGTCGTCCCGGAGATCGAGGCCCTGGCCACGGATGCCCTGCAGCATGTCGAGGACGCCGGCACGGCGACCGTGATCCCGACCGCGCGGGCCACCCGTCTGACGATGAACCGGGAGGGCATCCGGACGCTGGCCGACCGGGAACTGGGGTTGCCGAACTCTCGCCATGTCTTCGCCTCCACCTACGACGAGTTCCTCGAGGGCATCCGCAGGATCGGCATGCCGTGTGTGGTCAAGCCGGTGATGAGCTCGTCAGGGAAGGGGCAGTCCTACGTCCGCTCCGAAGACGACGTGCGGAGCTCTTGGGACTACGCGATGAGCGGGGCGCGGGTGTCGTCGGGCCGGGTGATCATCGAGCAGTTCGTGCCGTTCGACTACGAGATCACGCTGCTCACGGTGCGTTCGGTGGACCCGGCGTCGGGGGAGGGCGCCACGTGGTTCTGTGAGCCGATCGGTCACCGTCAGGACCGCGGCGACTACGTGGAGTCGTGGCAGCCGGCACAGATGACCACGGCGGCGCTGGAGTCCGCACGCTCGGTCGCCGCGCGGATCACCGGGGCGCTGGGAGGACGGGGCGTGTTCGGGGTGGAGCTGTTCGTCAAGGGCGACGACGTCTACTTCTCCGAGGTCAGCCCGCGGCCGCACGACACCGGGATGGTGACGATGGGCTCCCAGCGGTTCAGTGAGTTCGACCTGCACGCCCGGGCGATCCTCGGCCTGCCGATCGACACCACGCTGATCTCCCCGGGTGCGTCCGCGGTGATCTACGGCGGTGTGGAGACCGACGGGACGGCGTCGGCACCAAACTACGCGGGCCTGGCGGAGGCGTTGACCGTGCCGGAGACCGAGGTCCGGATCTTCGGTAAGCCGGTCAGCCATGAGCGCCGTCGGATGGGCGTGGCTTTCTCCACCGCCGAGACCGTGGACGTCGCCCGGCAGCGGGCCACCGAGGCCGCCACCGCGGTGACCGTCGGTACCGACGAGGTCGAGCCCGCCGCGTCGACCGTCCGGGACGGCGGCAGCTGGGGCCGCTGATGCCGCTGAGCGTCACTCGCTCTCGTAGATGACCTCGGCCTCGACCTGCACCAGCCATCCGTCGACCGGCTGCTCGGCGACGCCGACGGTGACCACCGTGGGTTTGGTGGGGTTGATGCCGCCGGAGTACGGCCTGTCGTCTTCGTCACCGGTGGTGTCGGTCGGTTCGGTGGTGGGGGCCGCCGAACCACGGGTGGCCCCGTCCTCCCCGTTGTCGGTGTCGTCGCCGTCGGACGGTTCCGATGTCGCCGACGTCGCTGACGACGTGCTGGTCTGGGCGGTGAGTGTGACCGCCGAGGTTCCCGTCAGCAGGGAGTCCCCGGTGACCGGGTCGAGGTTGGCGAAGAACGTCCGGTAGGCACGGTCCCAGCCGGCGAAGTCGACGGTGCTCTCGGGGTCGCTGGTGTCCGGTGCCAGGTAGACCCGCAGCGTCGCGACTTCGGCGATGCGCCGTCCCTTGTCCTCCAGCATGTCCGCGATCTTCTGGAGGACCTGGAGTGACTGGGCCTCGGTGACCGTCATCCGGCGGGGCAGTTCCCCGTCCTCGAGGAGGGCGGGGTCGACGAACTCCATCGGGGTGCCGGGCTCCGCCTCGTCGTTGAGGGCGTCCGGGCCGGTCCCGGACGTGCGCCACAGGTTCGCGTCGCCCGGTGCCGACAGCGCCAGGGCGCGGTCGGCCGTCCCGTCCTCCTCCGTGGTGGTGAACACCGTCTCGAAGGAGCAGGCGGCTGCGCCGAACAGGAGTGTGGTGCCGGTACCGAGGGCCAGTACGCCACGGGTGACGGCGGAGAAGCGGGTCATGGGAAAGCTCCTGGGGAAGGTCAAGAAAAGTCGCGCACAGGTATTCTCGCACCGACTCTACGGTCCCGTCGCGGGGGACGGGCGCAGGGTGGTCGCGGTCGGTCAGGACACGAGGGCGGCGCATCCGTCCCTGCCGCAGTGGGCGGTCGCGGGACTGCCGGCGCAGGACTCACACAGCAGGACCATCGCGCGGCAGTCGCCGTTGGCGCAGTTGTGGTAGGTGTTCGTGGCGGTGCCGCAGTGCATGCACGTGCCCAGGGAGACCGCGTCCTCGCTGAACTCCATGTGCATCCGCTTGTCGAAGACGTAGAGCGAGCCCTCCCAGAGCCCGGAGTCGCCGAACTGCTCGCCGTAGCGGACGATGCCGCCGTCGATCTGGTACACCTCGTTGAAGCCGCGGTTGCGCATCAGCGCGCTCAGCACCTCGCAGCGGATGCCGCCGGTGCAGTAGGTCACCACGGGACGGTCCTTGAGGTCGTCGTACTTGCCGGACTCCAGTTCCCGCAGGAAGTCGTGGGTGGTCTCCACGTCGGGGACCACGGCGCCCCTGAACCGTCCGATCTGCGCCTCCATGGCGTTGCGGCCGTCGAAGAAGACCACGTCGTCACCGGCGGCGCGCTTCTTTTCGACGAGTTCGTCGACCTCCGCCGGGGAGAGGTGGGTGCCACCGCCGACGACACCGTTCTCGTCGACCCGGAGTTCATCGGCGGCGCCGAAGCTGACGATCTCGTCACGGACCTTCACCGACAGCTTCGGGAAGTCCTCGGCGGATCCGGCGGACCACTTGAACTCCATGTCGTGGAACCCGGGGTACTCGCGGGTCCGGCGGATGTACTGCTTCACCGCGGTGAGGGAGCCGCCGACGGTGCCGTTGATCCCATGGTGGCTGATGATGATCCGGCCGCGCAGGCCGAGCGACTCGCACAGGGTGCGCTGCCACAGCATCACCGCGGTCGGGTCGGCGACCGGCGTGAAGCGGTAGTAGAGGAGGATGCGCGTCTCGGAGTTCGTGCCTCTGGTGCTCTTGGTTCCCACCTCAGTCACTCTATCGGGTGCGCCGCGCCCGGCACCCCTCCGTCCCCCGCCGGTGGGGGCGGAAGGTGGGGCTGGAGGTGGGGGACGGTCCTAGTCGAGCGTGAGGTGCATCTCCTGGTGCTCGATACCTTCGGCCATGAACGGCTCGTCGGTGGCCTCGAAGCCGTAGGACTTGTAGAAGGGCATCAGGTAGGTCTGTGCCTCGATCTTCACCACGGTCTTCTGGACGTTGGGGTCCAGGGCGGCGGCGCGGCCACGGATCACGCCGAGTGCGTCGTCCACCAGCGTGGACGCGATGCCGAAGCCGCGGAAGTCGGGGTGCACGCAGAGACGTCCGATGTGCTGCTCCTCGGGCGGTCCGAAGACGCGGAGGGTGCCGACCAGCCGCAGGGGCGAGCCGGGGTCGGGGAGCCCCCACGGGTAGTCGGGGCCGGACCCGGGGTGGACGTACGCCAGGAGGTGGTGGGTGCCCGGGTCGATGTCGGTGTCGTCGATCTCGGGGAAGCTGGAGCGCTGCTCGTTGACGAAGACGTCCACCCGCAGCTTGTAGAGGGCGTGGACCTGCTGCGGCTGCATACCCAGCACCTGTTTGCCCGTGACGTGGATCTCCGGGGCCTCGGTCGCCGGATTGCTGCCTGCGGTGTTGGTGGTGTCGCTCATGAGTTTAAGGATAACGGTATGAGCGCAATGAATCATCAAAAGGCGGGAAAACGCGCAATTCTCGTGCCTGACGCGAAAAAGCCCTGGAGACCTGCGGCTTTCGCCGCAGGGTTCCAGGGGTTTCCCGAGCTTTCCGGGGAATGTATCCCCGGCATTATAATTTCAGCCGGTGAATTACGGCGTTTTTCGTGGAGTGGTCACTACGCTTTCACGCGGGCTTCACCGGAGGAGTAGTGGACCATCTCCTCGTGGGCGCGGACCTTCTTGCGCTCCCGGCCCTCGGCCTCGCCCAGGGCACGCTCGTGGGCGTCGAGGTTGTACCAGCCTTCCCAGGTGGTGTAGTCGACCCCGCGCGAGTGGAGCAGTTCGATGACGTCGTCCTCGGACGGGGCCTCCGGCTGGAAGCCGATGCCCGAGTCGTAGTCCGACAGGAGGTTCGCGACGGCCTCGTTGGCGTCGCCCTTGGTGTTACCGATCAGTCCGACGGGGCCGCGGCGGACCCAGCCGGTGGCGTAGACGCCGGGCAGGGTCTCACGGAGCTCGGCCTCCGGGTCGGCGGAGCCCGGGACTCCGGCGATGCCGTCGGCGGTGGGGCCCTCGGTCAGGACGCGGCCGCCGACGTTGGGCAGCACGTTCTCCCGGCCGTCCCAGGGGAGGTCCTTCTGGCGGTCGGACTTGTAGCCGACCGCGCGGTAGACCTGGCCGACGTTCCACTCGGTCAGTTTGCCGGTGGTGCGGACACCGCCGTTGCCGTCGAGTTCGGTGCGCTCGGTGACCAGCGCGGTGACCTTGCCGTTGTCGTCGGTGCGGACCTCGACGGGGGACTCGAAGAAGTGCAGGTAGAGCTTGTGGGGGGCACCCTTGGGCTCGGCGACGGCGTAGTTCTCCAGGATGGTGCACACCTGGTCGGTGATCTTGGAGTTGTGCCGGGCGTTCTCCGAGGCCTCGTCGTAGTCGATGTCCTCGGGGTTGACGACGACCTCGATGGTGTCGGAGTGGTTGAGCTCCTTGAGCTCCAGCGGGGTGAACTTCGCCTGCGCGGGCCCGCGGCGGCCGAAGACGTGCACTTCCTTGGCCTTGTTGTTGCGCAGGGACTCGTAGACGTTGTCCGGGATCTCGGTGACGAGGAGCTCGTCGCCGGTCTTGGCGAGTACGCGGGCGATGTCGAGCCCGACGTTGCCGACACCGATGACGGCGAGGGACTCGGCGTCGACGTCCCAGGAGTCGTCGAAGTGCGGGTTGGCGTCGTAGAAGCCCACGAACTTGCCGGCGCCGAGGGTGTGCTCGCCGCCGGGGATGTTCAGGTCCCGGTCGTCGGTGGCGCCGGTCGCGTAGATGACGGCGTCGTAGTGCTTCTTCAGGTCCTCGAGGGTGATGTCCTCGCCGACGTTGACGTTGCCGAGCAGGCGGATCTGGGGCTTGTCCATGACCTTGTGGAGAGCCTTGATGATGCCCTTGATGCGCGGGTGGTCCGGGGCGACGCCGTAGCGGATGAGACCGAACGGGGCGGCCATCTTCTCGTAGAGGTCGATGGAGACGTCCTTGCCGGACTTCATCAGGGCGTCGGAGGCGTAGATACCGGCCGGGCCGGATCCGATGACGGCGACGCGCAGCGGGCGGTTGTCAGACATGAATGCGTTGGTCCAATCCGTGGTTGGCGGGTTCGTGCGGCAGCTCGGGGCCGGGCAGGAGTGGTCTGTACATGTACGTTAGTCCGCCCTGAGGCGAACTGAAAGTGTCAGGACGGCGCAGGTGAGGATGGTCACGTACACGTGGGACCGGAGGTCAGGCCCAAACTATAGACCACTCGGTCTGTATTCTGCAAGGGTCGTTGACTCCGGGTCATGTCGGGGCCACGTCGGAGCGGGTGAGTATCTCCTACGTTGTGTCTGCGGACAGACCGGTCTAGTCTGGGGCGACATCGTGATACCAGACCAAGCGGTCTGTGCGGCCGGTCTCCTGACCGGCCCGAGCGTTCCTCGGTCCCGCGGATGCGGGCGTGGGGCCAGTTGATGACCCGGAAGATCAGGAGAAGAGGAAGTTATGACGACGGCGACCGACGAACCGACCAGCACCGCCGACCCGGTGGCGGAGGCCCAGGCCCGGCTGGACTCGGCCACCGCGGCAACCGAGGCCGCGGAGACCGCCGCGGACGCTGCCCCGGACGACAACAAGCTCGCCGCCGTGGCCCGACGTGCGCGCGCGGCGCAGAAGAAGGCCGCCCGGGCGCTGAAGAAGGCCACGGAGGCTGCCGAGGCCGCCGAGGCTACTGACGCAGGGGAGTTCACCGAGGCCACCGACGCAGGCGACGGGACGGCCGTCGGGACGTCAGACGGTGCGGCCGACTCGTCCGCCGCCGGCCCCGCCACCGTCGTGGCACCGTCGTCCCTGCAGGACGCCCTGTCGTTGATCCGTGCCGGGGCGTCGGTCCTGGCGGTCGCCGCGGGCACGGCGGAAGGCGCGGCAGCGGCCGCACCCGACAACACCGGTCTCGCCGACGCCGCACGGGACACCCGCTCGGCCGAGCAGCAGGCCGTGCAGGCGGTACGCACCGTCGAGGCCGTCCTCGACATCGCCCCCAGCGGCAGCGCGGACAGTGCAGGCAGCGCGGACAGTGCAGGCAGCACGGCCGGCACGGACAGTGAACCCTCCCCGCAGGCCCCGTCCGCGCCCGAGGACCCCGCGGTCACCGCCGCGCGTGAGGAGCTGGCCCGCGTGGAGGCGGAGCACGCCGACCTCGCCGCGGTCACCAAGGGGGCGGAGGCCGCCGCCGAGGCGAACCCGGACGACCGCGACCTGTTCTCCGCGGCCCGGAAGGCCCGCTGGGCCGAGCTCAAGGCCGGCAAGGCCGTCCAGAAGGCCACCGCGGCCCTCGAGGAGGCCGTGGCCGCCGCCCCGCCGCCCCCGCGTGAGCTCACCGACGAGGAGAAGGCCGACCGTGCGGCCCCGAAACCCCAGGGCCAGTGGCTCGTCGACGGCAGGAAGCCCCTCAACGACGACGAGCGCATCAAGCAGGAGGACGCCGGCCTCGCCGTCGCGGACCGGGTCCGGGAGATCTACTCCAAGCAGGGCTTCGACTCGATCCCCGCCGAGGACCTCGCCCCGCGTTTCAAGTGGATCGGCATGTACACCCAGCGTCGTCAGGACATGGACGGGGAGCAGACCGGTGTCCTGTCCAACGCCGAGCTGCAGGACCGTTACTTCATGATGCGCATCCGGCTGGACGGCGGTCTGATGAGCAGCGAGCAGATGCGCGTGATCGGCGGCATCTCCTCCGACTTCGCCCGCGGTACCGCTGACTTCACCGACCGGCAGAACATCCAGCTGCACTGGATCCGTATCGAGGACGTCCCGGAGATCTGGGACCGGCTGGCCGCGGTCAACCTGGACACCTTCTTCGGCTGCGGTGACGTGCCGCGTGTCATCCTCGGCTCGCCGGTCGCCGGGATCGCCAAGGACGAGATCATCGACGCCACCCCGGCCATCCGCGAGATCAAGGACAACTGGCTCACCCGCGCGGAGTTCTCCAACCTGCCGCGCAAGTTCAAGTCGGGGATCTCGGGGTCGGTCCGCCAGGACATCACCCACGAGATCCAGGACGTGTCCTTCATCGGCTCGGAGCACCCGGAGAAGGGCCCGGGCTTCGACGTCTGGGTCGGTGGCGGCCTGTCGACCAACCCGATGCTGGCCCAGCGTCTGGGGACCTGGGTGTCGATCGACGAGGTGCCCGAGGTCTGGGCCGGTGTCGTCCGCATCTTCCGCGACTACGGCTACCGCAAGCTGCGCAACCGTGCCCGGTTGAAGTTCCTCGTCGCCGACTGGGGCATCGAGAAGTTCCGCCGCATCCTGGAGGACGACTACCTCGGGTACAGGCTCACCGACGGCCCGGAGCCGGAGGTCTACCCCGGCTACCGCGACCATGTCGGCGTCCACGAGCAGAAGGACGGCCGGTTCTACGTCGGGGTGAAGCCGACCGTCGGGCACACCGAGGGTGATCAACTGCAGCGTCTCGCCGACCTGGCCGAGGCCCACGGCGTCACCGACCTGCGCACCACCCCGGACAAGGAACTGATCTTCCTCAACGTGGAGGCGGACGTCGTCGACGGTCTCCTCGCCGCCCTCGAGGAGGAGGGGCTGTCCGCCCGCCCGTCGTCCTTCCGTCGTGACATCATCTCCTGCACCGGCCTGGAGTTCTGCAAGCTGGCCCTGGTGACCACCAAACAGCGGGCGATCACCCTAGCCGACCAGCTGGAGGAGCGCCTCGGTGACCTGGACGTGCCCCTGAAGATCAGCCTCAACGGCTGCCCCAACGCCTGTGCCCGCACACAGGTCGCGGACATCGGCCTGAAGGGGCAGATCGTCACCGACGACGACGGCAACCGCGTGGAGGGCTTCCAGGTCCACCTCGGCGGCGCCGTCGGTATGCACCCGGACTTCGGTAAGAAGCTGCGCGGCCACAAGGTCACCTCCGCCGGGCTGGACGACTACGTCGTGCGTGTCGTGGAGAACTACAAGGAACAGCGCCACGACGGTGAGCAGTTCCGCGACTGGGTGCTGCGTGCCGACGAGGCCGTCCTGCAGTAGGACCCACGGCCTGCCATGGACGACACCAACGCCCGGATCCCCGGGAGAAGCGCACACCCCAACCCCAGGAGGGCCACCGTCATGAACTGCCCCTACTGCACGTCCGAGAACCTGTTCCCCGACTCCGAGACCGACAACGCCTGGCAGTGCCGTGACTGCTGCCGCGTGTTCTCGGTGAAGCTGCACGGACACATCGAACGCGGTGTCTGAGTCGGCCTGAGCCGGCCTGCACCGGCCTGAGCCGCCCTGAGTGACTCCGACCTGCACAGTGAAGGGCACCCTTTCCTGTGCTGTAGGCTCGACCACCATGGCAGGAGACGCGGCGGCAGACGGTACCGGGAACGACACGATCAGGTCCGGTCGCCTCCGCGGCGTCCCCTCGAAACTCCCCGACGCCGCCGACCGCCGGTGGCTGCTGAAACTCGCCGTCGCCCAGCGGCCCATCCAGTTCATCGCCTCGGCGGGGATGCTGGTCGGGTTCCTCTGCAACGCCACGACCTCCATCGTCGTGGGACGCGCCATCGACGACGCCGTCGCCACCGGCCGGTGGGACCGGCTGCTGCTGTGGGTCGCCGTCCTGGTGGCCCTGTTCCTGGTCAACGCGGCGGCGTTCTGGCTGGCGCGCCGGTACACCGAGATCACGCTCCAGCAGCTCAGCCATGACCTGCGCACCACGGTCACCGACCGGATCCAGGACCCCCGCGGCATCAGCGACGCCGGCGGCCGGGAGCGCACCGCCGGCGGCCTGCTGTCGATCGCGAGCACGGACGCGAACAAGGCCGCCGAGATCGTGGTGATGACGGTGTTCCCCATCGCCGAGCTCGGCTCGATCCTCTACGTCGCCGTGGTGGTGCTGTCGATCCACTGGCAGCTGGGCCTGGCGGTGCTGCTCGGCGCACCACTGGTCGTGGCACTGTCGGTGCGTGCCGCCCGCCCGCTGCGTGGCCGGGCGCAGGCCCGCCAGCACGCCCTGGCGCAGGCGGCGGCGGTGGCCGCGGACGCGGTGCAGGGCCTGCGGATCGTCAAGGGACTGGGCGTGGTGCGTACGATGCGGCGCCGCTACCAGGGGTACTCCGCCCGGGCGTTGGACGCCACGGTGCGGGCGAACGCCGCCGAGGCACGGTTGACGATGGTCACCGAGTCCGTCGGGGCGATCTACGTCGTCGCCATCGGCGTCACGGCCGGCTGGATCGCCCTGCACGACGGCCTCACCGTGGGCCAGCTGATCACCGTGGTGGGCCTGTCGCAGTACGTGGTCCAGCCGATGACGATGCTGGGCCGCAACTTCGCCACCCGGGTGGCGATCTCGGCGGCGTCGGGACGTCGCGTGCGCGAGGTCCTCACCGCCCCCTACGCCACGCCGGACGAGGCGTCGGACGCCACGACCGACGCACTGCTCGCGGCACTGCCGCCGGGGCTCACCGTCGTGCGCGGCGGCGGTGGTGACGACAGCGGTGGTGATGGCAGTGGCGACTGGTCCACGGTGACCCGGACACTGCAGCGACTGCAGCACCTCCCACGTCACCGCGTCATCGTCGCGCCGCACGGTGCGGACCTCTTCGACGGCTCCCTGCAGGACAACGTCCACCCGGACCCGGCGGTGGCCGCCCGTGCCCTGGAGGCCGCCGACTGCTCCGACATCCCCGGCGGCCCGGACCGTCCGGTGGGGGAGGGCGGCCGACGCCTCTCCGGTGGCCAGCGCCAGCGTGTCGCCCTGGCGCGCGCGATCGCGGCGGACCCCGAACTGCTCGTGCTCAGTGACCCCACCACCGCGGTGGACTCGGTCACCGAACAGCACATCGCCGACCGGGTCGCCGCCCTCTACGCCGGGGACGGCCGGCCCGGTCACAGGGCCCTGGTCGTCAGCGACGCGCCGGCGTGGCACGTCGCCGCCGGGCATGAACTCACCCGCGCCGACCTCGCCGGTATCGTCACCTCCGGCGACGTCGCGTCGGCCACCGGGGAGGTGCGGCGATGAGGGCGTCGTCCCTGACCGCGGTGACCACCGCGTCCCCCGACGGTCCCGTCCGGACCTTCCCGCTGGCCACCTGGGCCCAGGCACGCCGGGAGGTGGCCGCCCAGGCTCGGAAGGTGCCGCGGGCCCGTCGTCAGGCGCTCGCCGCCGTCCTGCTGCTGGCGGTCGGGTCGACGTGCACGGTCACGATCCCGCGCCTGCTGGGCCGCATCGTGGACATCGTGTCCACCGCCACAGGCCAGGCGGCGCAGGCGGAGACCGACCTGTGGCGGACCGCGGGGCTGATGGTGGCCATCGCGGTCGGTGCCGGGGTGTTCAACGGTGCCGGGTACTTCATCCTCGCCCGGTTGTCCGAGCGGCTCATCGCGAACCTGCGCGAGGAGATGGTCGGCACCGCGCTGGGGCTGCCCATGCACACCGTCGAGGAGTCCGGCACCGGCGACGTGGTCAGCCGGTCGACCGACGACGTCGCCCAGGTCTCCGCGGCGATCATGGAGGCGCTGCCGATCCTGTCGGGGGCGGTGTTCCTCATCGGCGCCACCGCGGTCAGCCTGCTGACGGTCGACTGGCGGTTCCTGCTGATCATCCTGGCGGTGTCACCGGTCTACTGGCTGGCGGCCCGCAGCTACCTGCGACGTGCGCCCGCCCTGTACGCCGCGGAACGGGCGTCGATGGGGCTGCGTGCCCGACGTGTCCTCGAGGCGATCCACGGCCGCGCCACGGTCCGCGCGTTCCGCATGGAGTCCGAGATGCACGACCGGATCGCGGACTCCTCCCGCCAGGTCATGACCAACGCGGTCAACGCGAACCGGGTGATGGTCGTGCTGATGAACAAGATGCTCGTCGCCGAACTGGTGATGCTGGGGACAGCCATCGTCCTGGGCTTCGTGCTCGTCGACCACGGCGTGCTCGGGGTCGGGGCGGTGACGGCGGCGACGCTGATGCTCATCCGCGTGCGGGGCCCGTTGCTGCAGATCATGCGGGTGCTGGACGTGGCACAGTCCGGGTACGCCTCGCTGGCCCGCGTCGTCGGGGTCACCGTGGACCCGCCCCGTCCGGTGCCGGACTCCGGGGCGCCGGCGCCGCGCGGCGAGGTGAGGCTGGAGGGTGTCGACTTCCGCTACGGCGACGACGCGTGGGCGGTGCAGGACGTGTCCTTCACCATCGCGCCGGGCCGGACCGTCGCCCTGGTCGGTGCGTCCGGGGCGGGCAAGACCACCGTCGCCACGTTGCTGGCAGGGCTGCGGGAACCCACCGGCGGGCGGGTGACGGTGGACGGGGTGCCGGTGACCGCCCTGTCCGACGACGAACGCGCCGCCCGTCTGGCCCTGGTCTCGCAGGAGGTGCACACCTTCTCCGGGACGCTGCGCGACGACCTGGGCCTGGCGGTCGGTGGGGACGCCTCTGACACGACCTCTGGCGTCACCGACGACGAGCTCGTCGCGGCGTTGGCGGCCGTGGGCGCGCTGGACTGGTTCCGGGGTCTGCCGGACGGGCTGGACACCGTCGTCGGTGCCCGCGGCCTGGTGCCGGACCCGGTGGTGGCGCAGCAGATCGCGTTGGCCCGGGTGCTGTTGCGTGACCCGCGCGTGGTCGTGCTCGACGAGGCGACGGCGGAGGCGGGGTCCGCCGGGGCGCAGGCGTTGGAGGCCGCGGCGCGCCGGCTCACCGAGGGCAGGACGGCGTTGACCGTCGCGCACCGCCTGGACCAGGCGAGACTGGCGGACGAGGTGCTGGTGATGGAGGACGGCCGGGTCGTGGAGCAGGGGACCCACGACGACCTCGTCGCGTCGGGCGGCAGGTACGCGAGGCTGTGGGAGGTCTGGTCGCGCGGCCGGTGACGGGGGCCGGGGCGGCCGGGGGCGGTCAGGGGTCGGCAGGCGCTGACGGGGGTTCGTGGGGCCGGGGCGGGGTTCTTGGCGGGGGTTTCAGGGTGATCGGAACCCTGTCGACGCGGCGACCCGGGGATTAAGGTGGCTTTTGCAGACCTCTCGGTCTAGGGGATTTTCAACTTTCTACCTGCAATGACAAATATCGTTTGTGCCCTTACCTGGGATTCTGGTTGCTCAGCTGCGCACTCTGCTCTAGTCTGGTGACTCATAACGCAGACCGACCGGTCTGTTGGGCGCCGTTCGGACTGCGTCGGACAATGACGAGACGACAGCCTGACACCTCAATCCCCGACTGACAACCCCCGACTGAAGAAGAGCAGCAATGACGAACACAGGACCAGACGTCGGCTTCACGGCGTTCACCGGCCTGATCGGTGCGTCCGGGGTGGACGGCGTCCCGGGAGCGGACGACGCCCGGGACCTCACCGACCCCGAGGTCAGCCCCCCTGGTGTCCCCACCACCACGACACCACTCGACGAGGAGCAGACCGCGGCACACCGTGCACTGGTCGACCAGTGGAACGACAGGTTGGAAGGGGCCACCGCCGAGGAGATCCTCGACTGGGTCAACGAGCACGTCTCCGGCACCGTCGCGGTGACGATGTCGATGCAGGACACCGTCCTGGCGGAACTGACCGAGGGACGCGTCCACGACGCCGAGATGGTCTTCCTCGACACCGGCTACCACTTCGACGAGACCCTGGACGTGGCCCGTGAGGTCGACGCGCGCTACAGCCTCCCGCTGCGCACCGTCGAACCGGCCTACTCCGTGGCCGGGCAGGACGAGACCTACGGCCGTGACCTGTACAAGCGCAACCCCACCGCCTGCTGCCGGATGCGCAAGGTCGAGCCCCTCGCCAGGATGCTCGACCCCTACGAGGCGTGGATCTCGGGCGTGAAGCGGGTCGACAGCGAACTGCGCAAGGACACCCCGATCCTGGACGTCGACCGCACCGGCCGGCTGAAGATCAACCCCCTCGCCGCGTGGACGGACGAGGACGTCGAGGCCTACATCGAGTCCCACGACCTGATCGTCCACCCGCTGACCAGGCAGGGCTACCCGTCCATCGGGTGCGCGACCTGCACCCTGCCGGTGGCTCCCGGCGACGACCCCCGTTCCGGCCGCTGGGCCAACTCCTCCAAGACAGAATGCGGACTCCACCTGTGACTACCACGACAGAACTCCCCACGCTCAGCCCCCACCTGGCCAGCCTCGAGGCGGAGGCCATCGAGATCCTCCGGGAGGTCGCCGGCCAGTTCGAACGCCCGGCCCTGCTGTTCTCCGGCGGGAAGGACTCGGTCGTCGTCCTGGAACTGGCCAAGCGGGCCTTCGCCCCTGCCGCCGTGCCGTTCGAGCTGGTGCACGTCGACACCGGACACAACTTCCCCGAGGTCATCGAGTTCCGCGACCGCGTCGCCGAGGACCCGCGCATCACCCTGCACGTGGCACATGTGCAGGACTGGATCGACTCCGGTGCCGTCCAGGAACGTCCCGACGGCACCCGCAACCCGCTGCAGACCGTGCCGCTGGTCGAGACGATCCAGCAGCGCGGATACGACGCCGTGCTCGGCGGCGCCCGCCGCGACGAGGAGAAGGCCCGCGCCAAGGAGCGCGTCTTCTCGGTGCGCGACTCCTTCGGCGGCTGGAACCCGCGCCGGCAGCGTCCGGAGCTGTGGGGCCTGTACAACGGCCGCCACCAGGCGGGCGAGAACATCCGTGTCTTCCCGATCTCCAACTGGACCGAGGCCGACATCTGGGACTACCTGCGCGCCCGCGACGTGGAGATCCCCGGGATCTACTACGCCCACGAGCGCGAGGTCTTCGACCGCGGTGGCATGTGGCTGACCGCCGGCGACTGGGGCGGACCGTCCGACGACGAGGTCGTGGAGACCCGGACCGTGCGCTACCGCACCGTCGGCGACATGTCCTGCACCGGCGCCGTGCTGTCGGACGCGGCCACCATCGACGACGTCATCGACGAGATCCGCCTGTCCACCACCACCGAACGTGGCGCCACCCGTGCCGACGACAAACTCTCCGAGTCCTCCATGGAGGACCGCAAGAAGGAAGGCTACTTCTGATGACCGCCGCCACCATCGAGTCCGCCGGAGCCACCGGGGCCAGCGGCGACGCTGCGACCTCGACGACCCCGACAACCCTGCCCACCCTGCGCCTGTGCACCGCCGGCTCCGTCGACGACGGCAAGTCCACCTTCGTCGGACGCCTGCTGCACGACACCAAGTCCATCCTCGCCGACCAGTACGAGGCGGTGGAACGGGTGTCCGCCGCCAAGGGACTGGAGAACCCCGACCTCTCCCTGCTGGTCGACGGACTGCGCGCGGAGCGCGAGCAGGGCATCACCATCGACGTGGCCTACCGCTACTTCGCCACCGACAAGCGCTCCTTCATCCTCGCCGACTGCCCGGGGCATGTGCAGTACACCCGCAACACCGTCACCGGACTGTCGACGTCCGACCTGGTCATCGTGCTCATCGACGCGCGTAACGGCGTGATCGAGCAGACCCGCCGTCACCTCACCGTCGCCGCGATGATGAAGACCTCCCACGTCGTCGTCGCCGTGAACAAGATCGACGCCGTCGACTTCGACGAGGGCGTGTTCCGTTCGATCACCGCCGAGGTACGCGAACTCGCCGAGCAGCTCGGACTCCCCAAGATCGACGTCGTGCCGACCTCGGCGCTGCTCGGCGACAACGTCGTCTCCCCGTCGGAGAACACTCCCTGGTACAGTGGGCCGACCGTCCTGGACATCCTGGAGACCGCCCGCCCGGCCCGCGTGAACGCCGGCAAGACCCGCGGTCTGCGGTTCCCGGTGCAGGTCGTCATCCGTGACCACGCCACCGACTACCGCGGCTACGCCGGACGGCTGACCTCCGGGTCGGTCAGCGTCGGTGAGCAGGTCACCGTCGGCGGCGATGGCGGACGGACGACCACGGTCGTCGGCATCGACGGTCCCGCCGGCGGGCAGGACCGGGCCGTCCGCGGGGAGTCGGTCACCCTGCGCCTCGCCGACGACATCGACATCTCCCGCGGTGACCTCATCGCCACCGAGGTCGAGGGCGACGCACTGCCCACCCCGTCGAACCAGGTCACCGCACTGGTCTTCCAGCTCGCCGAGACCCCGGTGAAGCTGCGGGGCAACGTGCTGCTGCGCTACGGCTCGGCCACGGTGCGGGCACGTGTCGACGAGATCGTCAGCCGGGTCCACATCCTCGACGAGGACGAGACCGCCGCCGACGGCGACCTGGGCAGCGAACTGGCGCTCAACGACATCGCCGAGGTGCGGGTGACCGTCGCCGAGCCACTGCCGTTCGAGGCCTACCGCCGTGGCGGCCGGGTCGGGTCCTTCCTGCTGGTCAACCCATCCACCGGTGACACCCTCACCGCAGGTCTGGTCACCGAGGACCCCGAGAGCCTCGTCGGACGCTGATGCACCCGTCCGCCGCGCCGCCCGTCGTCTGCCTCGCCCACGGGTCCCGGCACCCGGAGGCGGACGCGACGGTGGCGGACATCGCCCGTGCCGTGGCCGCACTGACCGGACGCGACACGAGGGCCGCCTACCTCGACTTCTCACCGCTGACCCCCACCACCGTGGCGCGCCTGCTCGCCGCGGAGGGCCACAGCGGGGCGGCCGTCGTGCCGCTGCTGTTCACCACGGCCTTCCACATGACCACCGACGTGCCCGAGGCACTGGCGGCGGCCACCGCGGAGACCGGTCTGACACTCCACCAGACCGACGGCATCGGCAGCGGTGACGACCTCGCCGAGGTCCTGGCCTCCCGGGTCGCCGCCGACGCCGACCATCTCGTCCTCTACTCGGTCGGCTCCAGCGTCCCCGGCGCCAACGCGCGCGTCGCCGGACTGGCGGACGCGGTGGGGCGCCGGCTCGGCGTCCCCGCCCGCTCCATCGTCGCCACCGGCGGTCCCGGAACCGGGCCGGACGCCCTGGTGGCCCACGTGGAGGACGCCGTCCGCAAGGGCGCCCGGCGGGTGGCCGTGGAACCGCTGTTCATCTGTCCCGGAACCCTCTGGGACAGCGCAGTCCGGGCCGTCCAGGCTGTCCGGGCCACCCCGGGCGGGGACGGCCCGTCGGTCGCCGACGCCGTGACCACCGGCCACCCGCTCGGGACCGCCGTCGCCCCACTGATCGCCGCACGCCTGACCACCCGTGTCCCGGAACAGGACGGAGGAACCACCTGATGAAGCTGCTGTTGTTCGCCCTCGCCGGCCTGATGGCGCAGCTCGTCGACGGAGCCCTCGGCATGGCCTTCGGGGTGACCGCGACGACGATGCTGATCCTGTCCGGCACCGCCCCGGCCCAGGCCAGCGCCGCGGTGCACTTCGCCGAGGTCGGCACGACCCTGTTCTCCGGGGTCGCCCACTGGCGTCTCAACAACGTCCACTGGCCCACCGTGGTCTTCCTCGGGATCCCCGGGGCGGTCGGCGCCTTCTTCGGCGCCACCGTCCTCGCCGGACTGTCGGCGGAGTCGGCCGAACCCGTGGTCTCGGCCCTGCTGCTGATGCTCGGAGCCTATGTGCTGGTCCGCAGCATCCTGGTGCCGTGGAAGAAACGGGAACAGGCGACCGACGCCCCGGCGTCGTCGTCACGCAGGTCCCGGCTGGGCCTCGTCGCCCTCGGGCTCGGCGGCGGGTTCCTGGACGCCTCCGGTGGCGGCGGATGGGGACCGGTCACCACCTCGACACTGATGAGTGTGGGACGCAGTGAACCACGCAAGATCATCGGCACGGTCAACACGGCCGAGTTCCTCGTCGCCGTGGCCGCGTCCGCCGGCTTCATCATCGGTCTCGAACGCGTCCACGAGTCCTGGCAGCCGGTCCTCGGACTGCTCATCGGCGGGCTCGTCGCGGCACCGATCGCGGCGTGGATCGTCACGGTGGTCAAGCCGGATATCCTCGGCACCGTCGTCGGGGCCGTGCTGGTCGCCCTCAACGGGGTACGGGTCAGCGCCTCCCTCGGCTGGGTCGGGGTCGCGTTGGCGGTCACGGTCGTGGCGCTGTGCCTTGTCGCCGTCGTCCGGGGACTCCGGATGCGGCGGGCCGCACGCGGTGCGGAGGAGCCGGGGCAGGACGTCGGGCAGGACGCTGGGCAGGACGCTGGGCAGGCGCCGGACGACGAGACCGGGCAAGTAGTTATCGCTGTAGAAAGACCTGGCGGTCCATAAGCCGGGCGGCGTGCCCCGAACCACCCCCGCCAGAGTGGGGTAAGGCACAGCAACGGGGGTAGTGAGACCAACGAGACAGCACTCCGTTGGTTGCGCAGAGTGATTCGCGGCACAATGGTGGAGGAACATCCCCCTCCGCTCCGGGACCACCACCAGGTACCGGACCTGCCGGGGACCGTCAACCATGTGAAGGAGACCCCGTGACCGTTCGAGCAGTGCTCAGCCCGATCGCCACCGCCGCCGGACGTCGAGACGAACTGATCACCGACCTCTCAGGTCAGGTGACCGACATCTTCGATACGCTCCGTCCCGCCGCACCGGACTTCGGAGCCGCCCTCGACACCGCGCTGACCACGGACACGGCGGTACTCGTCGGGACCGGCGAGCCCATGTTCGACTCGCGCCTGGCCGCCGCCGCCGGGGTCGCGCACTTCCTCGTCGCGGCAGGGGAGCAGGACCACCTCCAGCTGCAGCAGGTCTCCGGCCAGCTGGTGCGCTCGGGACGTGAGCCACGCGGGATCGCCCTGCTCGACCGGCCGGAGGCGACGTCCTCCGCACTGGAGTCCGAGGGCACCGCCGTGCCGTTCGTCGCGCTGGACTCCGTCCGCTCCGCCGAGGCCTGCACGCCGGTCATCGGCCCGGAATCCTTCGAGCGCAACCTGATCATCAAGGCACGTGAGGCCAAGGCGCACATCGTGCTGCCCGAGGGGGACGACGACCGTATCCTCCAGGCCGCCGACCAGCTGCTCGCCCGCCGGGTGTGCGACCTGACGATCCTCGGCGACCCCAGGAGCATCGCGGCCCGGGCGCATGAGCTCGGCCTCGACCTGAGCTCGGCCACCCTCACCGACCCCACCAGCGGGGACGACCTGGAGCGCTTCGCCGAGGAGTTCGCCGAACTGCGGAAGTCCAAGGGGGTGACCCTCGAGGAGGCCCGCGAGACGATGAAGGACATCTCCTACTACGCCACGATGATGATCCACCTCGGCATGGCCGACGGCATGGTCTCCGGTGCAGCGCACACCACCGCCCACACCATCAAGCCCAGCTTCCAGATCATCAAGACCGCGCCGGACGCCTCCATCGTCTCGTCGATCTTCCTCATGGTCATGGACGGGGTGCTCTGGGCGTTCGGCGACTGCGCGGTGAACCCGAACCCCACACCGGAACAGCTCGCCGAGATCGCCGTCGTCTCCGCCCGGACCGCCGGCCAGTTCGGTATCGACGCCAAGGTCGCCATGCTGTCGTACTCCACCGGCAGCTCCGGGACCGGCGAGGACGTCGAGGCCGTGGCACAGGCCGTCGCCATCGCCCGGGAGAAGGCCCCGGACCTCGGGGTGGACGGGCCGCTGCAGTTCGACGCCGCGGTCGTGGACTCGGTGGGGCAGAAGAAGATGCCGGGGTCGGATGTCGCCGGCAAGGCCACCGTCTTCGTGTTCCCCGACCTCAACGCCGGCAACATCACCTACAAGGCCGTGCAGCGCACCGCCGACGCCCTCGCCGTCGGCCCCATCCTGCAGGGGCTGAACAAGCCGGTCAACGACCTGTCCCGTGGGGCGACCGTCCCCGACATCGTCAACACCGTCGCCATCACCGCCATCCAGGCCGGAAACTAACCGAAAGGCCCGCACATGACCTCGAGTACCACGTACGTCCTCGTCCTCAACTCCGGTTCCTCGTCCATCAAGTTCCAGGTCATCGACCTGAACGCGGACGTCCAGGCCGGGCCGTTCCTCTCCGGCCTCGTCGAGCAGATCGGTGAGAGCCGTGGCCACATCAAGCTCGTCACCGAGGACCAGACCATCGAGGACCGCCGTCCGATCCTCAGCCACTCCGTCGGCCTGGAGCGCGCCTTCGGCATGATGTCCCTGCTCGGCGTCGGCCCGCAGGACCTCGACATCTCCGCCGTCGGGCACCGTGTGGTCCACGGCGGCAACAAGTTCTCCGAGCCGGTGGTCATCACCGACAAGGTCGTCGACGAGATCCGTACCCTGGTCCCGCTCGCGCCGCTGCACAACCCGGCGAACATCGACGGCATCGAGAACGCCCGCACGCTGCTGCCGGACGTCAAGCACGTCGCCGTGTTCGACACCGCCTTCTTCCACAGCCTGCCGGAGGCGGCGTCCCGCTACGCCCTGAACCGCGAGATCGCCGACCAGTACCACATCCGGCGCTACGGCTTCCACGGCACCAGCCACGAGTACGTCTCCGCCCTGGTGCCGAAGATCCTGGGCAAGAACGCCGAGGACATCAACCAGATCACCCTCCACCTGGGCAACGGTGCCTCGATGGCGGCGATCCGGGGCGGGAAGCCGATCGACACCACCATGGGCCTGACCCCGCTGGAGGGCCTGGTCATGGGTACCCGTACCGGTGACATCGACGCCGGTATCATCTTCCACCTCTACCGCGAGGGCAAGATGACCATCGACGAGATCGACACGCTGTTCAACAAGCGTTCCGGTCTGAAGGGGCTCGCCGGCGCCAACGACTTCCGCCTGATCCAGGAGCTCATCAACGAGGGCGACGAGAACGCCAAGGAGGCCTACGACATCTACGTCCACCGGGTCCGCCGGTACGTCGGTGCGTTCATGCTGGAACTGGGCCGTCTCGACGCCGTGGTGTTCACCGCCGGCGTCGGCGAGAACCACGTGGGTATCCGCCGCGACACGATGGCCGACCTGGAGAACTTCGGCATCATCATCGACGAGTCGCGCAACCAGAACGACGAGGGTGTCAAGGGACCGCGCGTGATCTCCTCCGACGACTCGGCGGTGAAGGTGCTCGTGGTCCCGACGAACGAGGAGCTGGCCATCGCCAGGGCCGCGCAGGAGCTGTCCGAGGCGTAAAAGGGGCGGAAGGCTGCCTCGGCAGGGGGAGGCGACGAGGTGGCCCGACCGTGCTTCCTGACCGCGGCGATCTATGTACGTGCAGGTCGCCGCGTTGGTGTTGTCGGGGGACGCGTAATCCGTGACATGGGGGCGTCCTCCGGTAGGCTTGCCACCGTTATCCGAGGGGACGACGGGGAGTACATGGGGTACCAGGGGGACGCGCTCGACAACGACATCATCCGACGGCGCCGGACGCCGGTGCACGTGCGTCGGACGGTCCGGCCGGTCACACCGGCGCAGCACCGCAGCTGTGGACATCGGGGGCGCGACGACGCTTTCACCGAGGTCAACGGTTTCTGGATCCCGACCGCCGCCGTCCGGAAGCCCGCGGTCGTGGACGTCGGGGCCCGTGGGCATCCGCGGAGGATCGGCTATGACCTGGAGGCGTTGACCCGGGCCCGGCTGACCCACCTCGTGCACCCCGGATGGACGGCCGCCGCGTGGACGGCGGCGTCGGTCTGGGGGCTGCCGTACTTCTGCTACAACGCCGACACCTGCGTCCTTTCCGGCGGTGACCGCAGGATCGCCACACACGCAGGTGAGGTGACCCGGCACCGCCGTGCCGGATGGATGAGAGACCGTGGACCGGTGACCGGCGTCGATCCGTTGTTCCCCGACCTCCCGGTCACCGCACCGGTGCTCACGGTGATCCACTGTCTACGGTCCCTGCGTGCGGAGGAACACTCCTGGGAGGTTCCACCCGGCACAGGGATGACCGACGTGGCGGTGCGGATGGTGCAGTTCATCGACGCCGTCTGCCAGCTGTTCGACATCGGGCCGGAGCAGCTCCCCGATGCGTGCGCCGGGTTGTACCCGCGGCGTGACCTGGAACGGATGGTGTCGCTCGCCGACCGCGGTGGTGAGTCGCCGATGGAGACGGTTCTGCGTCTGCAGCTGTACGGGTTGCTCGGGAACGAGACCGCCGGGAGGTTCATCCCCCAACTGGTCATCCACCGCGACGGGAGTACCGTCGACCCGGTGCACACGGGGAACCCGGTGGGTGGCGGGGTCGTGGCGCGGGTCGACTTCGGCTGCCCGGAATGGAAGCTGGCGATCCAGTACGACGGTGCCGACCACCTGGCCAGGAACAGACGGGACCGCGATTCGCGGATCGGTGCGGAGCTGGCGAACCTGGGCTGGCACGTCCTGCGACTGACCTACGGGCATCTGAGGGATCCGGAGCTGCTGCGTCAGACCGTCGTCGACGGGATCATGCTGGCACGTCGTCGGCTGTCGTGAGGCCACCGGTGTCCCGGCACCTGTCATGGATTACGCCTCGCTTCGGCGCGAATCGGTAAAACCCCAGGTCGCGCCTGTTACCAGTGGGGCGACGGCGTAATCGGCGTACTGAGGCGGCGGGGGCCGACGGCGCCGGGTCAGCTCAGAACCAGGTGCGCGGCCGGATCCGGTTGGCCATGTCCACCAGCCGGAAGCGGTGACGGGCGAAGGGGGACTGGCGGGCGATGTCGCGCAACCCCTGCTCGATGCCGGCGCGCAGACCGCGTTCGCTGAACTCCACGTCGAACAACGGGGCCTTCGACACCCGCACCGGGGAGTCGGACTTCTCCTGTTCGGCACGCAGCCACTCCAGCGCGGCGGCCAGGACCGCCAACCTGACCTGCGGGATCCGAGGCTCATTGGTCGGCAGGATCTCCAGTCGTCGTGCCGCACGCCGCAGCCGTGCCTCGTTGAGGGAGGACTTCTCGGTGATCAGCATCAGCACCGTGGTTAGCCGCGCCATCCGGTGGTGGCGGGAGGACTGGGGCAGGCGGTCCAGCGCGGCGACCGCGGCGTCCACCAGACCTTCGGCGTGCAGCTGACGGGCCAGCCCGAACGCCGCAGACACGGTCGAGGCGTTCGTGGCCCACACCAGCCCGTAGAGACGGATGGTGTGGAACCGCAGTGCCACCGGGTCCTGGGACAGGTGGGTCCACCCGGGCACCGTACTGTAGTCGGGCGACTGTTGCGCACCCTGTGTGTAGGTCAGCGCCAGGGCGGCCTTCTGCACGTTGGTGTCCAACAGGCGGGCGGTGTTCATCCCCTGGTGCTGCAGCATCAGCTCATCGGTCGCCGCCAGGGCGAGCTTCGGCGCCGGCTCACCCGGCAGGGTGTTGAGCACCTCGTTGAAACATGCCTGGGCGGCGACATAGTCACTGGTCAGGAGATTGGAGACACCGGACAGCCACTGGTGTCGCCAGTCGCGTTGCAGCCGGTCGTCCATGTCGCGCAGCGTCAGCACCGCCTCGGTCGTCATCCCGAGGTCGAGCTGGGCCCGGACGATGGTCAGCGGGATCTCGGTCGACGACGACAGGTCCGGCTGCTTCAACGCTGCCTTCAGGGTGTCGAGTACTTCACCAGGCTCGGTGAGGCTGGCGGCGGACAGCAGGGACGCACCCGGGTCGTTCGGGTCGGTCAGCGGGGTCGGCAGTGCGGCGACGACCTCGGGGGCGGTGGTCTCCACGGACCGCTCGATACCGTCGATGAGCTGGTCGGTGCGGAAGAGCAGGTGCTTGGTGCCGAAGGTGGAACGCTGGGCGGTGAAACGCGTGTCCAGGTGCGGGTACTGGCGTCCGTCGCGGATGGCCAGGACCTCCCGGAGTACGCCGATGAGCTGGTTGGCCATCGTGCCGGCGGAACTGAACCGTCGCTCCGGGTTCTCGTCGGTGGCCCGCAGCAGCAGCCGGTAGAGCGACAGGTACTTCCGGAACAGCGGTTCCTCGTCCGGGTCGGGGAGGCCGGGGTCGTAGACCCCGTCGGTGACGGGCAGCTTCACGATGAGGCTGGCCAGGGTCCGGCCCACGGTGTAGATGTCGCTGGCGATCGTCGGGCCGGTCCGTGCGATCTCCGGCGCCTGGAACCCCCGGGTACCGAAGATGTGGCCGAAGGCGCCGATACCGGAGACCGCCCCCAGGTCGATGAGCTTGACCTGGTCCTCGGTGATGATGATGTTGTCCGGTTTCAGGTCGTTGTACACCACACCCCGCGAGTGCAGGTAGTCGAGTGCGGGCAGGACCTCGAGGACGTAGCCGATGGCGATGTCGATGGGCAGCGTGTTGCCCGGTTGGCGCCGTCGCCGGTGGCGCAGCGAGGGGCCACCGACGTACTCCATGATGATGAAGCCACCGGGGCTGCGCGGGTCGTCGATGAAGTTGAAGATCTTCACGATGCCGGGGTGGGTGATGTCGGCGAGGAAGGCGCGTTCCGACTCCGCGACGGCACGTTCGTGGGCGGTCGTCGTCGCCATCATGCCCTTGAGCACGACCCACCGGTCGGACACGTTGTGGTCGACGGCGAGGTAGATCCAGCCGAGTCCGCCGTGGGCGATCGGCCCCAGCACCTCGTACTGTGCGGCGACCATGTCACCCGGCTGCAGGACGGGAGGTTCGGTGCCCTCGGCGACCGCCTTCTCGACGGCCTCGGCGTCGATGACCGCGTCCTGGGGGTTCGTCGGCGGGATGAACGGCAGACGCACCATCCCGCCCGCGACCTCGGCACCGGCGCGGGACGTGCCACGGCGTCGGCGGAACGTCGAGAGAGCCTCGCGGCGACTGCGCTCACCGGAGTCGACGGCGGGCTGCCGCTCGGTGTGGGCGGGCCCGGTGCCGGGGCCGGTGGGGACGGAGTCACCGTAGACCCCGGCGACCTCGACACTGTCGCTGTCGTCGGCGAAGGGGTCGAACGGCGTGGCCTGGGTGGATTCGCCGTCGCTGTCACGGTCGCCGCCAGACACCCGGTCGGTGCCGCCGGTGCCGCCGGTGTCGTCCTCGTCGGCGAAGGGGTCGAAGAACGTCGCCTCGGTGGCCTGGCCGCTGTCGCTGGCGGAGCCGCCGGTGCGCTCCTCACCGGGGGCGTGCTCGTCCGGGGTGTGCTCGTCGGGGGTCATCACTGGTCGTCCTGCCTGTCTGAACCGCTGCTGCCGGTGCTGCCGCTGCCCTCGCCGTCTCCGGCGTCCGTGCCACCCACCTCGTCCGTCTTGTCCGCCTCGTCCTGCCGGCGTTCACGCAGCGCGGTGAGCTCGCGGTTCTCCGCGGCGGAGCGGTAGGTGGCGGGCGGCTGGTCGGCTCTACCGAGGTAGCCCCTCAACCACCGGTCGTAGATGTCGTCCCACGTGCCGTCCTCGCGGATCCGCTCCATCGTCGAGTTGACCTGGCGCACCAGACCGGCGGTGTCGCGCTTCTCGGGCAGCGCCGCCGCCACGCCGTAGTCGGTGCCCTCCGAGCTGGTGCCGATGATCTCGGTGTAGGGGTCCTGCGCCTGCAGCCCCGAGAGGATCGCGGAGTCCGAGTAGATCGCGTCGGCCTGGCGACGCTGGATCGCCATCAGACAGTCCGACCAGGTCTGGGTGGCCAGGATGTCCTGGTGGGGGATGTCGTCGCGGAGCTCCTGCAGGTTGGTGGAGTCGTGGGTCACGCACACCGTCCTGTCCCCGAGGTCCTGCTCGTCGGTGATGCCGGAGTCGCGCATGGCGAGGACCCGCGGGTACGTCGTCAGATACGGGACGGAGAACTCCACCTGCTCCTGCCGGGGTTTGGTGATGGTGTACGTGCGGGCCACCAGGTCCACCGTCCCCGTCGACAGGACGTCCTCCAGGTCGTTGCCCTCGACGTAGCGGTACTCGATACGGTCGGGGTCACCGAAGATGTCGCGGGCGATCTCGCGCGCCAGGTCGATCTCGAACCCGGCGAGCTCCCCGTTGACTGGGTCCCGGAATCCGAGCTGGTTGAGCGACTGCGCGACACCCACGATCAGGCGTCCCCGCTCGATGATGGCGGGCACACGCCGCGCCGGGGAGACGTCCCCGCCGGTCTGCGGGTCGGTGTCCGGGCGCAGCGAACCGTAGGCCTGGTGCGCCCCGGCCAGGGTGTCCCGGGTGGTGCCGGACGTGAGCTCGTCGACGTCGTCGGACAGCTTCGACCCGTTGGGCAGCGCGAGGGTCGGGTTCGGTGCGTCCGGCCACTCCTGCAGGCTCTGCTCGTCGGAGACGCAGGACGCCAGGGCGGTGGCGCTGACGGCCGCCACGACGGCGGCGACGACGGGGGTGAGGATGCGTGCGCGGGTGTTCACAGGTACTCCTGGAGCCGTGGGCGGGTTCCGTAGACGATGCACAGGGCCGAGATCAGACTGAGCAGGATCACCAGCGCCGAGACCTGCTGCGCCGACACCCGGGAGTCCGCGAGGTACGTCCGGAGCTGGTCGCGGGTCTCGTTGATGAGGGAGCGCAGGTTCTCGTCGAGCTTCTGGTAGGGGTGCACGTCCTCCTCGCCGATGGTGGCGCCGATCGCCGCGGGGTAGTCGCCCTGCTGGACGTAGGCGAGCATCTCGGCGTGGGAGGTGTCCCAGGCCCGCAGGTTCTCCCGGGCCTCGTCCAGGACGCCGCGGTCACCGACGATGGTGCGCAGGGTCTCCAACTGGCTGTCGATACGGGTGACCTGCTCGGAGAAGTCGTTCTGGGTGGCGTCGGAGTACTCGCGTTCCACCAGGCCGAGCGCCTCGGTGGTACGGGTCTGCTGCACGGTGATGCGCAGGGAGGTCAGGGTCTCCAGGGGCTGTGCCGTGCCGTCGAGCCCGCGGGAGCCGTCGGTCCAGGTGGTCAGCGCCGAGCCGCTGGCCCACAGCAGGGCGACGGTCATCAGCACCGTCGCGGTGGCGTACCCGGCGTTGACCCGCCGGTTGGTGTTGGCGGCCAGCCAGAACTGCGCGACCGCCAGCATGACGACCGCCGCGACCAGACCGGAGAGCGCGAACCAGCCGGGCCTGGTCAGGGCGAGCTGCTGTTCGCCGACCTCGGAGCTGGCGTTGGAGTACAGCTCGCCGGCGGCGGGGAGGATCTCGTCCTGCATCATCGTGCTGGCCTGTGTCACGTAGGCCGCGCCCACGGGGTGGCCCTGCCGGTTGTTCACGCCGGCTTCGGTGATCAGGCTGGTGTAGATCGGCAGCTTCTCCTGGATCTCCAGGATCAGGGCCATCTCGCGGGTCGCGGGGTCGTCGATGCCGCTGGCGGCGCGGATGATCGCGCGTGAGGCGCTGTCCACGGCCTCCCGGTAGGACGGGTTGGTGTCCGCGCTGCCGGAAGCGTCCTCGACGAAGCCGGTGGTGGCCACGGAATCGGCCACGGACAGCGAGTTGTACAGCTCCTGGGCGGCGAAGGACACCGGCTCGGTCCGGTTGACCAGTGTGTTGAGGTCGCCCTGCTGGTTGGACGACTGGGCGGCCATCGCACCGCCGGCGGCGAGGATGGCGAGCACCAGGATCACCGACACGACGGTGAGCAGGCCCGGGGTGGTCGACACGAACCGGCGGAACCGGCGGGGGATCTCGAGCGCCGGGGTGAAGACGCTCAGCCGACGTCCGCCGGGGCCGTCGGTCGGGGCGTCGTCCATCCACCGGTCGGTGTCCTGGCGGTGGCCGCCGGGGCCGACGGCGCCGACAGCACCGACCGGACCGTCCGTCCGGTGGGCGGCATCCGTTTCGCGGGTCGTGAATGTGCCGGTCGAGGCCGGATCGGTGGCCCCGTCACCTGGATCTCGTGTCGGCACGGGCATGTAGGTCATCCTACATTCGTCCGGGGAAGAAGTGTCAGTGCCTCGGCAGTGGGGCGTATGGCACGATAGGGGAATGATCGAAGTCGAATCCCTGACCAAGCGGTACGGTTCCGCGACCGTCGTGGACGACCTGAACTTTTCGGTGAAACCGGGAATCGTCACCGGATTCCTCGGCCCGAACGGTGCGGGTAAGTCCACCACCATGCGCATGATCGTCGGGCTCGACCGCGCGTCCGCCGGCACCGCCACCATCGACGGCCAGCGCTACGAGGAGTACGCCAAGCCCCTGCACAAGGTAGGTACGCTGCTCGACGCGAAGTGGGTCCACCCCAACCGCACCGCCGCGAACCACCTGAAGTGGCTGGCCGCCGCCAACGGCATCCCCGCCAGGCGTGTCGACGAGGTCCTCGACCTCGTCGGCCTCAGCGACGTCGCCGGCAAGAAGGCCGGCAACTTCTCGCTCGGCATGGGCCAGCGGCTGGGCCTGGCGGTCGCGCTGCTGGGCGACCCGGAGGTCCTGATCCTCGACGAGCCGGTGAACGGCCTGGACCCCGAGGGCATCCGCTGGGTGCGTGACTTCGTGCGCCACCTCGCGTCCGAGGGCCGTACGGTGATGATCAGCTCCCACCTGCTCAGCGAGATGGCTCTCACCGCCGACCACCTCATCGTCATCGGGCGGGGTCGCCTGGTCGCGGACACCTCGACCCACGACTTCATCAAGAACGCCTCCACCGCCACGACGGTGGTGCGTACCGACCACCTCGAGGAGATGAAGAACGCGCTCACCGAGCAGGCCGTGCGCTTCACCGAGAGCACCGACGACGACGGACGGGCCATCCTCGTCATGGAGGACACCGAGCCCGACGAGGTCGGCGGGATCGCATACACCTACGGGCTGCTGCTGCGTGAGCTCAGCGAGCGCCGGGCGTCGCTGGAGGACGCGTTCATGAGCATGACCGGACACGCCGTCGACTACCACGCCAACCTGGGCGGGGACCTCGGTGACGTCCCCGACGCGGCTGCCCGGCTGGGCCAGCCGGCGGACACGCCGACCACCGAGGGGGAGAAGTAATGCTGGCACACGCCGTCAACGCCGAGTGGATCAAGATCCGTACGACCCGCGCGGTCTACTGGACCTCGGCGCTCATCATCGTGTTCTCCGTGGCCTTCGCGGCCTTCCTGAGCTGGGCGAACGCGATGAGCTACCAGATGTTCATCGACGACGGGGACTTGGAGTCCGCCGCCATCAACGCCGAGGGCCTGAACGTGGCCGGTGCGCTCATGGGCCTGCAGCTGTTCGGGGTGATGATCATCCTGATCCAGGGCGCCCTGCTGGTCACTGGCGAATACGGCAACAACACCGCCAAGTCGAACGCCCTGGCCGTGCCGAGGCGGTGGCAGCTCCCGGTGGCCAAGTTCATCGTCTACGGGGTGATCGCCGCCGTCACGACCGTGGTCGCCGCCGTGCTCAGTGTACTGGTGTCGCGCTGGATCGCCGGCACCCAGATCGACGACGACGCGATCCTGTCCGGGATCTCCCTGTCCGCGGACGACGCCTGGACGGTCGTCCTGCGCATGGTCGTCTACGCCCTCGGCGCGGTGGCACTGGCCATCGGTGTGGCCTACCTGCTGCGGAAGACCGCCGGCGCCATGGCCGTCCTGCTGCTGTGGGTGCTGGTGCTCGAGGACATCGTCGGGATGATCCCCAAGGTCGACAAGTGGATCCCCCAGTACCTCCCGTTCAAGAACATCGGCGGCGCGGTGAACCTCACCGACGTCGCCAACGCCCCCTGGGGTCAGACCGGTTCGGTGCTCTACTTCGTCGTGGTGTGCCTGGTCGTCTTCATCATCGGTACGGTCACGCTGCGTCGTCGCGATGCCTGACCGGACGTCGCGGGGGAAGGGTGGGGAGGTCGCCTCGGCGGGGACGGTGTCCCTGGCGATGCTCGCCGGCATCGCGCTGCTCTCCACCGGCGGGCCGTTCGGCACGGACATGTACCTGCCGTCCCTGCCGGAGATCACCGACGACCTCGGTGCCACGGCGTCGCTGACCCAGCTGACGATCACCTCCTTCATGGTCGGGATGGCGGTCGGGCAGCTCGTCGTCGGGCCGCTGTCGGACCGCGCCGGACGCCACCGGTTGCTCGTCGCGGCGACCACGGTGGGCCTGCTGGCCTCGGTGGTCTGTGCGCTGGCGCCGTCGATCTGGCTCTTCGTCGCGGTACGGTTCTTCCAGGGCGCGGCCGGTGGTGCCGCCGTGACCCTGGGGCGGTCGATGATCGCCGACCGGCTCCAGGGGGCGGCCGCGGCGGCGGCCCTGTCGACGATGATGATCTTCACCTCCGTGGCGCCGATCGTCGCACCGGTGGCCGGTGGGGCGGTCGCCGGGCTCGCCGGGTGGCGGGCGGTGTTCTGGACGCTGGCGGGCATCGCCGTGCTGCAGGTCGTCGTCGCCCTGCTGCTGCCGGAGACACACCCCGCCGAGAACCGTACCGAGGGCGCGATGATGGTGGTGTACCGCCGGATGGCCGGTCTCTTCCGCGTCGGGCCCTATGTCGGACATCTCGTGGCGTTCGCGGTCGGCTTCGGCGCGTTCTTCGCCTTCGTCGCCGGGTCGTCCTTCGTGATGCAGGAGCAGTTCGGTCTCACGGCGTCGCAGTTCAGCCTCGTGTTCGCCGGGAACGCGGTCGCGCTCGTGCTGGCGAACATGGTGAACGCCCGCGTGGTGGCGAAGGTCGGCCCGGCCCGCATGCAGGCGATCGGGCAGGCGCTGCTGTTCACCGGGGGACTGGGCCTGCTGCTCGTCGCACTGACCGTGCACAGTCTGCTGCCGGTGATCGTGTTCATCTTCGTCGCCACCGTCGGGACCGGACTGAACCTGGGCAACACCACGGCCCTGGCGATGGACCTCGCCCCGGGACGCGCCGGTGCGGCCTCCGCGCTGCTCGGGGCCGGGCAGTTCCTGGCCGCCGGCGTCGTCGCCCCGGTCGTGGGGCTGGGGCAGGACGGCCTGCTGACCATGGCGACGGTGATGGCGTCGTGCGCGGCCGTCTCCGTCGTCGGTGGGCTCTACGGACGACGGGGACGCCGGGGATCCCGGCAGCGCCCGGCGCCCGCCACGCCGCCCGCCGTCTGACCGTCAGTTGCGGCTACGCTGGATGTCCTCGATGAGGCTTTCGGCGGCGATGGAAAGGTTACGCAGCGCCGGCACACCGCGGCGCAGCTTCGCCAGGTCGCGGCCGTCCATACGCCGGGCGGCGCGTGCGATCAGCATCGCCCACTCGTCGGTGATCGAGTTCAGCATCTCGATGCCTTCGTCGGACAGGTAGAGGTCCTGCGCCCGGCGGTCCTGGTCGTTGGCCTGGCGCAGCACCAGCCCGGAGTTGATGAGACGGCGTACCGTGGCAGACACGTTCGACGCGCGCAGGAAGCGCAGGCGCGCGATGTCCGATACGCCGCACCCGGGGTGCTGGGCGATGAAGTGCAGGACCTCGATCTCCGACTGGGAGATCGCGAGCTTGTGGTTCGGCCGGTCCATCAGGCGGCGCAGTGCCGACAGGAAGTCGTAGACGGCCGTCGCGATCTCCGCCACGTCGACCTCGGGGAGGATCTCGGGGGCGCGGTGGCCGCGGATCTGGTCCTGGACCGGGTCGGCCCCCAGTTCGCTGATGAGGTCGGTGAAGTCGTCGGCAGACTCGGTGGAGTCCGTGGTGTCCCGGATATCTTTGGCCATGGTGGGCTCCTTGTCTGCTAATGAACTAGCTTCTGACTGGTGTTATCGGTCCGTCAGCTAACACGGTAGTCGACCCGTGGTAGTTTCTGCGGACTATTGTTTATGTCATTGTAAGCCATTTACTGTAGCGCGGATGTAAGCCGGGCAACATTCTCGACGTAGCGTCGCATCAACCGCCGGTTCCCCCACGCCTCCGCGGTGAGTTCCGTGCAGGTCGCCCGGTACCTGTCGGTCAGTTCCGTCATGGAGTCCAGCAGATCGCCGTGACCTGCGAGCATCGTGACCTCGTAGTTCAGTCCGAAGGACCGCATGTCCATGTTGGACGACCCGATGATGGCCACCTCGTCATCGGCGATGACGAACTTCGAGTGCAGGACGGCGGGGTAGGGGTAGCGGTGGATGCGGACCCCGGCCTCGAGCATCTCGGCGTAGTACGACGACTGCGCGAAGTCGACGATGGCCTGGTCGGCCTTCTCCGAGACGAACAGCTCGACCTCCACCCCCCGGTAGGCGGCGGTGGTGACGGCGTCGAGGAGCGACTCGTCCGGGATGAAGTACGGGCTGACCAGCACCAGGTGCTCTTTGGCGTGGTGCGCCACCGAGGTGAACAGCCGCAGGTTCGGTTCGGTGGTGAACCCCGGGCCGGACGGCACGACCTGGAGGATCTCGGTGCCGGAGTCGGGGACCTGCGGGGTGGTGTCGGCGTTGAGCCAGTGCGTGGCCTGCGAGGGGGACAGCAGGTCGAGTTCCTCGTTGGACTCGGTGAACCAGTCGACGGCGAAGACGGTGTCCAGGCTCATCACGATCGGCCCGGTGACCTCGACCATGACGTCGACCCAGTGCCGGCCCTTTTTCTGGTTCTTGGGCAGCAGGTAGCTGGGGTCGATCATGTTCTGGCTGCCCATGAACGCGGTGTGGCCGTCGACGACCACGATCTTGCGGTGGTTACGCAGGTCGGGTCGGCGGAAGCGCCAGCGCCACGGTTTCAGCGGCAGCATGACCATCCACTCCACCCCGATCGCGGTCAGGCGTTTCCCGAGGGAGCGGTAACCGGGGTACTTCCAGCTGCCGACGTGGTCGAACATCAGCCGGACGGTCACGCCCCGCGCCACCGCGCGTTCCAGGGCGTCGAAGAAGACCCCGGTCGTGTCGTCCCAGGCGGTGATGTAGATCTGGACGTTCACGTAGTTCTCCGCGCTGTCCACCGCGTCCGCCATCGCCTGGATGGATGCCCGGTAGTCGGAGTGCAGGGCCACGACCGTGCCCGTGGCCGCGGGCATCGAGGTCAGGTGCCGGTTGAGGTGCATCATGCTGACGATCTCGTCGGTGACCTCGAATCCCGCCGGCACGTCGGGTTCGTCGGCGCTGACCGTACGGATCAGCTCGTTGGCTTGGTTCTGGATGTTGTGCCGGCGCCGGTTGATGTACGGCGACCCCATGAACAGGAACAGGATGACCCCGGCGAAGGGGATGAGGAAGATCGCCAGCAGCCAGGCCATCGCACTGGTCGGCTTGCGCTGGGAGGGGACGTACCCCAGGGCGAGGAACTTCAGGGTGTAGTCCAGCAGCACCAGCGCCCACTGCCACCATTCGAGTCCGTCGCCGACGATGTTGCCGAACAGGGCGAACCCGAAGTTGTCCGGTGTGATGAACGACCAGAACTCGGAGGCGGACACCATGACGGTCACGGCCGGTAGTCCACGATCACCGGAGCGTGGTCGGAGGCACCCTTGCCGGAGCGCTCGGCCCGGTCCACCGTCGGGTCGGACGGGGTGAGCCCCCGTGCGTACTGCAGGTCGATCCGGATGCCCTGGTTCTTCTGGAACCGCATCGCCTGGTAGTCCCAGTAGGTGTAGGTCCCGAGGAGCGGTGCGGTGGCTTCGGTCATCCCGCCGCGCCGGACGATCTCGTCCAGGGCGCCGCGCTCCCGCGGGGTCACGTGGGTCTTGCCCTCGAACCAGGACCGGTCCCACAGGTCCTGGTCGGTGGGGATCACGTTGAAGTCCCCGACCACCACCACCGGGTCGCCGGAGTCCTTGCCCTGCTCCAGGTAGGACGCCATGCTGTCGAGGAAGTCGATCTTGTAGGTGAAGTGCCGGTCGGAGATCTCCCGTCCGTTGGGGACGTAGAGGCTCCAGACCTCGACCCCGCCACACACCGCGCCGACGGCACGGGGCTCCAGGACCGGCTCGGCGAGCGGGTCCTTGTGGAACCGGGGCTGGCCGAAGTCCGCGCGCACGTCCTCGATCCCCATCCGCGACAGGATCGCGACACCGTTCCAGGCGTTCTCGCCGACATGGGCGTACTGGTAGCCGGTGTCGGAGAAGTCGGGGAACTGGTCATCGGCGCACTTGGTCTCCTGGAGGCACAGGACGTCGACGTCCGAGCGTTCCAGGAAGTCCCGGACGCGTTGTTCCCGGTTGCGCACTGAGTTGATGTTCCAGCTGGCGATCCTCATGACCTACAGCCTATCCACTCCCGCACCGTCGGTGAGGGTCAGGCACCGGTGCCGGTGGTGCTCGGCGAAGCCGAGGGAGCGGTACAGGCCCAGCCCCGCCTCGTTGGACGCGATGACCTGCAGGTAGCTGCGCGTCGCACCGTGGTCGCGGCCCCAGTGGAGCATCGCGGTGCCCAGCAGCCGGCCCAGCCCCTGCCGACGTCGTGCGGGGACGACCTCCACGGCGGAGTAGCCGAGGTGCTGTTCACGTCCACCGGTGGTGACCGTGCCGCGGGTGACCGCGGCGAGGGTGCCGTCCACGGTGAGCCGGGCGAAGCCGAGGGTGCCGTCGATGCGTCCGGACAGGAGCCGGAGGGCGTGTTCGGGCAGGGGGCGGCCGCGGAAGTGGTAGAGACCCAGCCACTCGTCGTCCGGCTGGTCGCTGACGGAGATCCCGATGTTCGCGGGGAGGTCCGGCAGCGGCGGGAGGTCGCCCTCGAGAGAGCGGGTCATCACGATGATCTCCGGGCCGGCGTCGGTGCCGGGCAGGCCGGCGAGGTACTCGGCCGGACGGGCGACCCGGTCGGGCAGCAGGATCCTCGTCGGCAGGTCGTGCCGCCGGTAGAACGCGTGGATCTCGTCCAGCGGGACCGGGGTCGTCCCGGTCTCCGGTCCCAGGGGGACGGCCGAGTTCGACCGCTCGGTGATCCCGTCACCGGCGCGCATCAGCCAGCCGGAGACCGTGTCGTTGGTGATCCCCGGGAAGGCGGCGGCGGTGGCCTGTTCGACGGCGCGGATGTCCGAGGTACGGACCGGACGGTCGGCGAGGGTCTTGAGGACGACGACGTCGGCGGCGGGGACCGTGTGCACCACGCCGTCGGGCGTGCGGATCCGCAACGGCTCCACCGAGTCGATGACCCCGATGAGGTCGGTCACCTGCGGACGGCCCGTCGTCGGGGCGGGCACCTGCTCCGACGGGGCCCCGCCGACGAGGTGGCGCACCGTCGCCCGGGCGCCCACCCGTACGCTGCCGGGGTCGGTGCGCCGTGAGACCGGGAACGGCAGACCGGTGGTCTCCGGGGGCAGTGCCCCGGCGTGCGCCGCGGACCAGGAGGTGTCAGTCATCGTGGCCGAAGGGGTCGGGGTCCACGCCCGGGGTCCAGGAGTTGCCGGGGACGGTCCACCCCTCCCGCTTCACCATCTTCTTCGCGGCACGCCTGTTCCGGCCGATGAGGGTGTCGGTGTAGAGGAGTCCGTCGAGGTGGCCGACCTCGTGCTGCAGGCACCGGGCGAAGAACCCGTAGCCCTCGACGGAGACCGGCTCACCGCGCTCGTCGACACCGGTGACCCGTGCCCAGTCGGCACGTCCGGTGGGGAAGTCGTACCCGGGGACGGAGAGGCACCCCTCGACGTCGTCCTCCGCGTCCGGCATGGTCTCCGGGATCTCCGAGGTCTCCAGGACGGGGTTGACCACGCAGCCGCGGCGCAGGGGGCCGCCCTGCGCGTCGATCTCGGCGGCGGGCTTGCGGGTGCCGTCCGGGCCCTCGATGTCGGGGCAGTTGTAGACGAAGAGGCGCTTGGAGACGCCGACCTGGTTGGCCGCCAGACCCACGCCGTGGGCCAGGTCCAGGGTCTCGTACATGTCGGCGACGAGGGTGCCGAGCTGACCGGACCCGATCTCGGCCTCGGCGACCGGCTCGGTGGGGTGGTGGAGGACGGGGTCGCCGCAGATGACGACGGGGAGAACTGACATGTCCTCCAGAATAACCGCCGGCCCGGCGACTACACGTTGAGGTCGGACTTTTCCACGGACTTCGGCACCGACCAGACCGCGACGGCGGACACCAGTGCGATGGCGGCGAGGTAGACGCCGATCGTCCAGGTCTTCCCCGTGGAGTCGAGCAGCAGCTGGGCGATCATCGGGGCGAAGGCGCCACCGAGGATCGAACCGAGGGCGTAGCCGATCGAGGTGCCGGAGTAGCGCACCTCCGCGGGGAACATCTCGGCGTACAGGGCCGGCTGCGGTGCGTAGGACGGTGCGAGACCGACCGTGAGCACGACGATCACCAGGACCAGCCAGAGCAGTTCACCCTTGTCGACGAAGAACCACATCGGCACGGCCCACACGGCGATGAGCAGGTAGCCGATGATGAACGTCTGGCGGCGTCCGATCCGGTCGGAGATGCGGCCGGACCAGATGGTCAGGACCAGCCAGGAGACACCGCCGATGAGGGTGGCGACGAGGGTGTGGGACTTGTCCATCCCCAGGGCGTTGGAGCTGTAGGAGGAGAAGAACGCGATGATCATGTAGCCGGCGGCGTTGTTGCCGGCGAAGATCAGGGCGGCCAGCAGCACGCGGCGCCAGTGGTGGCGGAAGAGGTTCGCCAGCGGGGTGGAGGCCTCCTTGCGCCGCTTCTGCAGCTCCAGGAAGACCGGGGATTCGTCGACGGCGCGGCGGATCAGGTAGCCGACCAGGATCAGGACGACCGAGGAGACGAACGGGATGCGCCAGCCCCAGCTCTGGAACGCCTCGTCGGACAGCCCGGAGGTGAGCAGGAACATGAACGTGGACGCAAGGATCAGGCCCAGCGGGACGCCGATCTGGGGGTAGGAGCCGAACATGCCGCGCTTGTCGCGCGGGGCGTGCTCCACGGCCATCAGGGCGGCGCCGCCCCACTCGCCGCCGGCGGAGAGGCCCTGCATGATGCGCAGCAGGATCAGGAGCAGGGGAGCCAGGACACCGATCGTCTCGTAGGTGGGCAGCAGACCGATGAGGGCCGTCGCCACACCCATGCCGAACAGGGTGACGACCAGGACCATCTTGCGTCCGTAGCGGTCACCGAGGTGCCCGGCGATGACGGCGCCGAGGGGACGGAAGAGGAAGCTGATGCCGATCGTGGCCCACGCGATCACCTGGGCCAGCGGGGAGTCACCGAGAGGGGCGAAGAACAGCGGCGCGAAGACGAACGCCGCGGCCTGCGCGTAGATGAAGAAGTCGTACCACTCGATCGTCGTCCCCACGAGGGTGCCCGCCAGGACACGTTTCTGTTCGGGGGTCTGTCTCGACGAGGTGGGCGGGGGTGACGAAGGGGGCGCACTGGTGGGCGGGTGGGTGCTCATGTGTGTCTCTCTGGGTCTCTCCGGATTGAAGGACGGTCCACCGTCGGGAACAGCAGGTATGAAGGGTGGAAAGGGGGTTGTCCGGGCAGCAGTACTCTACGCAATGAACGGCCCGGGATGGAGAGAAATTACCATCTTGGGTCGGCTAAACTGATTCACCGTGGATGAACTGAGTGGTGGGGACGGAGCAGGGCTGTCGCCGCGTGATCGGGAGATGCTCGAGTTCGAGTCGTTGTGGTGGCGCGACGAGGGGGCGAAGGGCGAAGAGATCAGGCGCAGGTTCGGGGTGAGCCCGGTCCGGTACTACCAGCAACTCAACGCGTTGATCTCCCGTCCGGAGGCGATGGACGTGGCGCCGGTTGTGGTGGGGGCGCTGCTGCGGCGTCGGGACCGTTGAGTGGGGCCGGTGAGGCGGTGTCGCGACCTCCCCGGAGTGTCAGGTGGACGTTACTGGTGTGACTGGAGTTAGTATTGGGGCGTGACTGATCAGAACGGACCCCGCCACGGAGACGACTCCGTCTACGACCCGAACCCGGACACAGCCTACGACGACGAGTACGCCATCGAGCCCGCCCACGGCGCGGCCGCGGCGGGAGGCGCCGCTGCAGGTGCCGGAGCCGCCGGTTCCGCAGGGCCCGACGGTGCCGACAGGGCCGACGGGGCGGGGGGGCCGCCCCTGCGCGGCCTCGCCATGGTGCTCACCGCCGTCGCCGTCGTCCTCATCGCCTGGGGCGTCTACTCCTTCGTCGGAGGCGACGACGGAAGCGAGGACACCGCCCAGGACACCGCGACCGGCCAGGGTACCGCCGGTGCCGCGGACGGGACGTCCGGCGCCGGTGACACTCCCCGGCCCGGCGACGGCGAGCCCACCGGGGCCCCGGCGGACGACGCCGACCGTCCCGACGACGGTTCCACCGACGCCCCCGACGAGGGTGAGCGTCCGGCGGACGGCGACGCCCCCGCCGAGGGTGCCGAGCCCGGCGGTGCACCCGCGGCTCCCGAGGTCGACCGGGCCGCCACCGCGGTGACCGTCCTCAACAACAGCGGCCAGCCCGTCGCACAGTCCACGGCGGACCGCCTGCGGGGGGCGCAGTGGACGAACGTCGGCTACGGCAACCTCCAGGGCCGGATCGACGGGATCAGCGAGGAGTCGCGGGTCTACTACCGGGAAGGCGACGCACAGTCACAGGCCGCCGCCGAACAGGTCGCCGGTGACCTGGGGATCGCCGCGGTCGCCGGCAACCCGGACTACTACGACCGGTTCGGGGAGGCCGAGGTCCGCCACGGTCCGCGGGCCGACGGGGTTGTCGTCGTGCTGACCGGTCCGCTGTGACGTTGATGCAGTAACATCCTCCCCATGGAATTTCCGTCCTCCGCCCCGACGGTCGGTATCGAGTGGGAGGTGGCCCTTGTCGACCCCGAGACAAGGGACCTCGTCCCGCGCGCGCCCGAACTCGTCGACGCCCTCGACGAGCGCTTCCCGGGACACCGGGTCACCCGGGAGTTCCTCGCGAACACCGTCGAGATGGTCACCGGCGTGCACCGGACCATCCCCGACGCGGTGGAGGACCTGCGCGAACAGCTCACCCAGATCCTTACCGTGGCGGAGGACCTCGGGGTGAACGTCTTCTCCGCCGGGACGCACCCCTTCGCGCACTGGGGCGATCAGATCCTCAGCGAGAAGAGCAGCTACCAGGAGATCATCCAGCGCACCCAGTACTGGGGACGCCAGATGCTGATCTGGGGCATCCACGTCCACGTCGGGGTCGGCGGGCGCGACCGGGTGTGGCCCATCATCAACGCCGTGATGACCCAGTACCCCCACGTACTGGCGCTGTCGGCGTCCTCGCCGGCGTGGGAGGGGCTCGACACCGGGTACGCCTCGAACCGCACCCTGCTCTACCAGCAGCTGCCCACCGCAGGCATGCCCTACCAGTTCGCCGACTGGGAGGAGTGGGAGGAGTTCAACAAGGACCAGGACCGCTCCGGGGTGATCAACCACACCGGCTCCATGCACTTCGACGTCCGTCCGTCCAAGTACGGCACCGTGGAGGTACGGTTCGCCGACGCCACGATGGACATCCGCGAGGTCGCCGCCATCAGCGCCTTCATCCACTGCCTGGTCGTGCACTACGAGCGCGAATGGGAGGCGGGCCGGGAACTGCCGAGCCTGCAGCACTGGCACATCGCCGAGAACAAGTGGCGTGCGGCCCGTTACGGCCTCGAGGCGCTGATCATCACCGACCGGGACACCACCGAGCGCTGGGTGACCCAGGACATCTCCGACTGGCTGGAGGTGCTCGCCCCGATCTCCGAGGAGTTCGGGTGTGCCGAGGCGCTGCAGGACGTCCGCGGGATCATGGAGCGGGGCGGGGACTACGCCCTGCAACGCGCCGCGGCCCGCGAAGCCGGTGCGGCACTGGAGCCGGGGACGCGCACCCGGGGAGACGTGGGCGCCGAGGAGGGGTTCACCCAGCCCGAGTCGTGGATCGCCGCGGTGGATCTGACGGTCGACACCCTGAGGGCCTCGGTGCGCTAGGGGGCGTGGCTGCCGGGGTCAGACGCCGGGGAGACAGCAACCCCGGAGGTTGGTCCCACCATCCTCCGGGGTTGCTCCGTGCGGTGCGCAGTCCTGACGGCCACCGCCGCCCCCACAGGACGGCCCGTCACCCCGGGCGGACGTGTCCCCGCGGACCGTTGATGTCGCGCGATCACCCTCCTGGGCAGCGGATCGAGGTGTTCCGCTACCTGGGAGGGCGACTATTCCACATCCGTGGCGAGCGCGGCCGTGCCTGAAGGGCAGGAGCTCACGAGCCCAGGAGATCACGAGGCCAGGGGATCACGAGCCTACGAGCCCACGAGGGTCGAGCGACCCTACCCGTGCAGTCGACCGGCCGCGGAAGCCAGGGCGCCGGCGATGGAGAGGTCCCGGTCGGCGCCGAAGCCGACGGCCCAGACCTTCTTGGTCTCGTGCTGGGCGAAGACGAAGGTGACCGTGGCCTCGAAGATGTCGTACTGGTGGAACTCGAGGATCTCGACGCGCCGGCCGTGGTCGGCGAGGATCTGCGTCATGGCGGAGGCCGCACCCATCGAGGTGATCGAGACCTGCGTCCCGGCGTCCTCGCGCAGGCCGGTGATCGTCATGTCGAAGTCACGGCGGCCGGCGGAGCGGCGGGTGGTGGTCATCGACTCGACCCGGTAGGTCGACGGTGCGTAGGTGGCGATGAACTTGCGCCACTCCATACCGCGCGCCTCCTGCCGCATCCCGGCGGGCAACCGCTGGCCGAAGCGCGCGCGGAACGGGTCCTCGGCGAAGACCCGGGTACGGCTACGGCGCTTCTCCAGCCGGGTCTGGTTGCCTTCCCGGTAGGTCACGGCGGTGGAACGGCGCAGGCCGGGACGGTCGGTGTAGACGGGGGCGAGTCGCTCGTCGCGGGCCTCGTCGGGGCGGGCGAAGCGAATCATCGTGGTGGTGGGCATCCGGTTGTCCTGTGACTCGAACATGAGTTGGGTCTTCCCTTGTGCTGGTTGCTGTCGGTGGGATGTGGACCGACGCAGCCGCCTGCGAGTAGCGTGACTTCCCCGTGGTGGAGGGGTCAGTCCGCGCCTCCACCCGGGTGGGCTACTCGCTTAAGGGTGTTGATCATGACGATGATGTTATCTGTATCACTGCCTTGAGGCAAGCCCGTGGCCACCTCCCGGTCACCGGCGACCGGGAGGGCCCGGCCCTCAGCGGCGGGGGAGCCGGCCGGAGCGGGCGAGGAACAGCAGTTCAGCGGTGCCGATCGCGGCGATCTCGCCGGGGTCCACCGACTCGTCGGCCGAGTGGATCCGGCATGACGGTTCCTCGATGCCGAACAGGGCGAGTTCGGCGGACGGGTACTTCTCCAGCAGGGCGTTGCTCAGCGGGATGGACCCGCCGGAGCCGATCTCGGCGGTCTCGTCCGCCCCGTAGGCGTCCGCCAGGGCCTGCGACAGCAGCGTGAGCGCCGGGCCGGAGGTGTCCGCGGAGAAGGGGGAGGCCAGGGAACCCCGTTCGATGCTGATGCGGGCGTTGTGCGGGACGTGGGACTCCAGGTGCCGGACCAGGGCGTCCTGCCCCTGCTTCGGGTCCATTCCCGGCGGGATGCGCAGGCTGACCTCGGCGCCGGCGGCGGAGACCACGGCGTTGACGGCGTCGGCGACGGAGAGGGAGTCCAGTCCGGTGACCGTGATGGCCGGGCGGGAGATGGTGAGGTCGTTCGGGTTGAGGCCCTGGGCTGTGCCGAGGACGTCGACACCCTCGAGGACACCGGCGTCCGCGCGGAACGTCGCCTCGTCGGGGCCCCGTCCCTCCCAGTGTGCCTCGGAGGACAGGCCGTCGACGGCGACGAGGCCGTCGTCGTGCAGGGTGGCCAGCAGGTGGATCAGCGACAGCAGGGCGTCCGGGGCGGCGCCGCCGAACTGGCCGGAGTGCATGGGCTGTTCGAGCGTCTGCAGCCGGACGGTGACGGGTGCGGTGCCGCGCAGGGCGGTGCAGACGGCGGGGACGCCGAGGGCGTCGTTGCCGGAGTCGGCGATGAGGAAGGTGTCGGCGGCGAAGAGCTCCGGGTTGGACGACAGGAGGTCCTCCAGGCCGTAGCCGCCGCGCTCCTCGGAGCCTTCGACGACCACGCGGATGCCGATGCTCGACAGGGCGGTGGCGGTGTCGTCGTCCAGGTCGCCGGAGTCGAGGAGGGCGTTGACCGCGCGCAGCACGGCGAGGTGCATGACGACGTGGCCCTTGCAGTCCGCGGCGCCGCGTCCGTACCAGCGGCCGTCGCGTTCGGTGAGCTCCCAGGGGGACGACGTCCAGTTGTCGACGTCGCTGGCCGGCTGCACGTCGTAGTGCGAGTAGAGCAGGACGGTGGGCCAGCCCTCGGCTGCCTCGCGCACGCCGATGACCGACACCGAGCCGTCTGTGGTGGTGTGCGGTTCGACGGGGACGCCCTCGGCGCGGAAGGCCTCGGTGACCCACCGGGCGGCGGCGGCGTTGTCCTCCTCGAGCCCGGGCGTGGAGTGCACGGAGCGGAAAGCGACGAGGTCGCGGAGTGCCTGCTGCAGCCACGGCATCTGTTCGGCGACGGCCGCGCGGGCCGATTCTGCGGTGAGGGTGTTGTGCTCTGTCATGGACTCCAGCGTAGCCGCGCCCGCCACCTTGCACTCGGCGGGGGAGACTGCTAGAAACGGGAGCTAGCACTTGCTCATGCGGAGTGCCAGAACGAACAACAGAAATGAAGTCTCACTCAGGTGCAGTGAGGGTGGACGTCGCGGCATGCGTCCATCCGTGCCGTCGCGGGCGCTGGATCTGATCCGAACGTGTCGCTCCTATCTCTACAACGGAGGATCAAGAGCCACATGGCAAAGATGATTGCATTCGACGAGGAAGCTCGCCGCGGTCTGGAGAAGGGTCTCAACACCCTCGCCGACGCGGTGAAGGTCACCCTCGGCCCCAAGGGCCGTAACGTTGTGCTCGAGCGCAAGTGGGGTGCCCCGATGATCACCAACGACGGTGTCACCATCGCCCGGGAGATCGACCTCGAGGACCCCTACGAGAAGATCGGTGCCGAGCTCGTCAAGGAGGTCGCCAAGAAGACCGACGACGTCGCAGGCGACGGCACCACCACCGCCACCGTGCTGGCACAGTCCCTGGTCAAGGAGGGCCTGCGCAACGTCGCGGCCGGTTCCAACCCCATGGGCATCAAGCGCGGCATCCAGGCCGGTGTCGAGAAGGTCACCGAGGCGCTGCTGGCCGGTGCCAAGGAGATCGAGACCCGTGAGCAGATCGCCGCGACCGCCGGCATCTCCGCCGCGGACGAGAAGATCGGCGAGCTGATCGCCGAGGCGATGTACGCCGTCGGCGACGGTGAGCTGAACAAGGACGGTGTCATCACCGTCGAGGAGTCCAACGCCTTCGGCGTCACCCTCGAGACCACCGAGGGCATGCGCTTCGACAAGGGCTACCTGTCGGCCTACTTCGCCACCGACGCAGAGCGCGGCGAGGCTGTCCTGGAGGACCCGTACATCCTGCTGGTCTCCTCCAAGATCTCCAACGTCAAGGACCTCCTGCCGCTGCTGGAGAAGATCATGCAGTCCGGTAAGCCGCTGCTGATCATCGCCGAGGACGTCGAGGGCGAGGCCCTGTCGACCCTGGTGCTCAACAAGATCCGCGGCACCTTCAAGTCCGTCGCCGTGAAGGCCCCGGGCTTCGGCGACCGCCGCAAGGCCCAGCTGCAGGACATCGCCATCCTCACCGGTGGCCAGGTCATCGCCGAGGAGGTCGGCCTGACCCTCGAGTCCGCTGATCTGCCCCTGCTGGGTACCGCACGCAAGGTCGTCATCACCAAGGACGACACCACCATCGTCGACGGTGCCGGCTCCGCCGAGCAGCTGGCCGGACGTGTCCGCCAGATCCGTCAGGAGATCGAGAACGCCGACTCCGACTACGACAAGGAGAAGCTGCAGGAGCGCCTGGCCAAGCTGGCCGGCGGCGTCGCGGTCCTCCAGGTCGGTGCCGCCACCGAGGTGGAGCTCAAGGAGCGCAAGCACCGCATCGAGGACGCCGTGCGCAACGCCAAGGCTGCCGCCGACGAGGGCATCGTCGCCGGCGGTGGCGCCTCGCTGCTGCAGGCCGCCCACGTGCTGGACGGCAACCTCGGCCTGGAGGGCGACGAGGCCACGGGCGTGCAGATCGTCCAGGCCGCGCTGTCCGCGCCGCTGAAGCAGATCGCCTTCAACGCCGGCCTCGAGCCCGGCGTGGTCGTCGACAAGGTCGCCGGCCTGGACGCGGGCCATGGCCTGAACGCCGCCACCGGCGAGTACGTCGACCTGCTGTCCGCGGGCATCTCCGACCCGGTCAAGGTCACCCGTTCCGCACTGCAGAACGCGGCCTCCATCGCCAGCCTCTTCCTCACCACCGAGGCTGTCGTCGCCGACAAGCCGGAGCCCGAGGCTGCCGGCGCCGGTGCCGACGAGATGGCCGGCATGGGCGGCATGGGCGGATTCTGATCCATCCGGGCCCGTCGGGTCCATCGGGCCCAGGCCGCCTGACGCGCTGACCGACCCCGCCCCGGACCACGGTGACAACCGTGGTCCGGGGCGGGGTCGTCCTGTATCCACCACCGGCGGGGGTGGCGCGTCCCACACGCCGTGTGGTGCGGTGGAGGAACGATTAGCATGGGGGTATGACCAACGACAGTAGCGACCAGAACGCGACGGACGTGCAGGAATTCCACATCGTCGATCTGGCGGCGACTGAGGGCTACATCGTCGACGATTCGGACGAGGACGACCCGGTCCTGATCACCCCGGACGGCCACCGCGTCGACACGTGGCGGGAGAACTACCCCTACGAGGAACGGATCAGCCGCGAGGAGTACGAGACCACCAAGCGGGCCCTCCAGATCGAGCTGCTGAAGTGGCAGAACTGGACCAAGGACACCGGCCAGAAGCACATCATCCTCTTCGAGGGGCGTGACGCCGCCGGTAAGGGCGGGACGATCAAGCGCTTCAACGAGCACCTCAACCCCCGTGGCGCGCGCACTGTCGCCCTGGAGAAGCCGAGTCCCCGGGAGTCGACGTCCTGGTACTTCCAGCGCTACATCCAGAACTTCCCGTGCGCCGGGGAGATCGTCTTCTTCGACCGCTCCTGGTACAACCGCTCGGGGGTGGAGCGGGTGATGGGGTTCTGCACCGACGACCAGCACGCGGAGTTCCTGCGAGAGGTGCCGATGCTGGAGAACATGCTCATGGGCTCCGACATCAGCCTGACGAAGCTGTGGTTCTCGGTGACCCAGAAGGAGCAGCGCACCCGGTTCGCCATCCGTCAGGTCGACCCGGTGCGGCAGTGGAAACTGTCCCCGATGGACCTGGCCTCCCTGGACAAGTGGGACGACTACACCCGCGCCAAGGAGGAGCAGTTCCGGTACACCGACACCAACGAGTCCCCGTGGATCACCATCAAGTCGAACGACAAGAAGCGCGCGCGGCTCAACGCGATGCGCTACGTGCTGAGCAAGTTCGACTACACCGGTAAGGACTACGACGTGGTGGGGCGTCCGGACCCGAAGATCGTGAAGCGCGGACGCGACCAGATCGGCGACTGACTGGCGTCAGCCAGTGTCGGCCGGTATCAGCCGGCGTCGGCCCGTGGGACGTCGCCGGAGGTGTCGTCGGACCCCTCAAGCTCGTCGGTGCTCTCCTCCTCGGCGGCGATGATCGACTTCGCCAGCTTCTTGAGGTGCTTCAGCTGCTTGGACGTGGATTCGTCGAGTGCCTCGTCCTCGGCGTTCTGCACGATAGGGGACAGCATCAGCTGCGTCTTGTGCCCCTTCTTCGTGACCGAGATGATCTGTCGGCGCCGGTCCTTGGGGTCCTTGTCGCGCTTGGCCAGCTTGCGCTTCTCCAGCGAGTCGACGAGCCGTACCATGTCCGAGCGGTCCACCCCGATGATCTCGCCGAGCTCGGCCTGGCTGGCGGCGTCCCCGTCGACCAGATACGTCAGCACCCAGTACTCCCGGAGGTTGAACCCCTTGGACATCAGCGCGGACTCGACGAACAGGCGCGTGCGCCGACGGAGGCGCTCGAGCTGGAAGGACGGTGACTTCAGGAGCTCGCTGGGCAGATGCGCTGTCTCTGGCATGTCCCCACTCTATCTTCTGCCGGGTGGGAAACGCGAACTATGGGGTGTCCCCGCTATTGTGTGGGGGATGGTTCTAGCCCTCGGTGCCGACGATCGGCAGGCCGGCGTCCCGCCACCCGATGGTGCCCGAGCCGACGTTGATGGTGTCGATGCCGTTCATCTCCAGCCACTGTGCGGCCTTGGCAGACCGGCCGCCGGAGAGACAGATGAGGTAGATGTCCCGGTCGAAGTCGAACTCGCCGTAGCGGGACTGGAGCTCGGAGAGCGGCAGGTTGACCGCGCCTTCGGCGTGCCACTGGTTGTACTCGTCCGGCTCGCGGATGTCGATGAGCTGGGCTCCAGCCGGGACGTCGGTCGGTGTCACTGTCTCGAAATCACTCATGCCGACCAAGTTTACGCCGGGTCGGGGGACACGGTCCACGGGGAGTGCGCAGGGGACGCCCGGGGGTCCGGTCGGCGCACGGGAACGGGTGTTCGGTGCGCGCGTCGAGCGTCTGGCCCGGCGGATAAGGTCCGCACGGTGGTGTCACCCCGACAGAGGAGTTCAACGTGACCAGACAGGTTCCCTCGTGGAGTCGACTTCTGGACCTGATGGCGGCAGGCCGCCGCCAGCCGGTGTCCGGCGTCGTCGTTGTCGCCGGTGAGACGGACCGTCGTGCGTATCCGACGGCGTTCGGTCTGCCGGTCGCCCGCGTCCCGGTGCCGGTGGGGGAGTACGCGTACGTCCGGGACGGGGCATGCTTCCGTCTGGACCAGGTCGAGGGGTCCGGCCTCCTGGCCTGCGACGGGATATCGCTGGTGTGGCGGGGTATGGAGGTACCTGGACAGTCCGGGGTCGAGTCGGACGGCGCGTGGGAGTTGGAGTGTGCGTCGCCCGGTTTCTTCGACGGGGTCTGTCTCGACAGACTGCTTGACCGTGCCTTTCCTGCCGGGGAGATCCGTCCCGGGACATGGCTCGGCAGGGACGTGTGGCGCGTACCTGGACTGCCTGACGAGGTGCGGGATCACCGGTGGGCGGGTCACGGGCCGGCCGGCGACCTCCGTGAGCCCCGCGAGATGGTGGTGGACGCGGACACCGGCGTTGTCCTCCGGCTTTCCCGCGGGACGGGGACCGCGGAGTACGTCGAGGTGGAGTTCCCGTCCGTGATTGACGTGGGGGAGGATTTCTGGACGCCGTCGGTCGACATGGTCGAGGAGTCCGCCCGTCCGGTGGAGGCGGTGCCGCAGCGATGTCCACGGCGTGCACCGGCCACGGCCGTGATACCGGACCCGGCGTTCGGGGCGGTGCTCGACAGTCTCCGCGTCCCGTCGCCCGGTCCGTTGCCGGACGGCCACCGCAGCATCCGGGTCCACGGGACGCGGAGATGGTCGGTGGGGGAGACCGTGGAGATGCAGCTGGAGTTCACGGAGACCGACGGTGACGCGGCACCGGTCGTCGCCTACGCCGAGCTCCGGGGGAGTCCTGATACACGGAGGGCGCGGGAGCCGTGGCGCGTGATACTGCACGGGGACGGATGGTCGGCAGGCTGGTGGACGGAGGAGCCGGTCACCGGGTACGTGGAGCGCAGGGGAACGTTCTCGGTGTCCGAGGAGTCCATGTACGCCGTGACCCCGACCAGGGGGAACGTCCACAGCATCAGGCTGCGCTGTCGGGAGGCCGTGGTCCCCGGTGCTGTCCCCGGCGCACCCCGGGACGATGCCGTCGTGCATGAACTGGATGTCGCACAGGTCGACGGGTGTCTTCCCTACTACATCAGCCACGACGAGACGGTGATGGCGACGACCACCTCCGTCGAGGTCGTCATCGACCTCGAGGATGTGCCACCACCGGCGATCACGGAGGGCCCGGATCCTCGTGTCGTCCGTGAGTTCGGGGTCACGGCAGACAGGCGGTCGGGCGAGCGCACCCTGTGGTGGACCCCGGAGCCGACGATCCCCGTGCTCTACTGGCGGGTGCTCACGACAGGGGGAGCCGGTGGGTTCCGGAGCGCGTGCATCGTCGCCGCCGTCGAGGCCACCCGGGCGGACCCGGTGCGCATTGAGGTGGATCCGGACGGCTGTGGAGGAACGGTGTCCTGTGCAGGACGGACATTCGGTCTTCGCCGGTGGTGGAATCTCGGGCACGGTGAGCCGGAGGTCCTGACAGGACGGGACGCGCCGGGCTGGAGGTGCGGGGAGTGGTCCATCGACTACCGCGACGGGGTCCTCGTCCGGTCCGATGAATCTGGCTCTGTCGTCGAACGGTCGCGGCCGGAACCCGGTCTCCGGGACTTCCGTGGCGTCGGGCCGTGGACAGGGTGCGTTTCCGGGACACGGGACGGTGTGGAGTTCCGGCTCCTGGACCCTGTCACCCTGACCTGTGAGGCCGTGTTCCACGTCCGGTCGACGAGCGTGTGCACGCAATGGGTCGACGGGGAACTCTGGTTGGCCGACGGAGAGTTACGCGTGATGACCCGGGAATCCCCCGGGCAGTGGACGGAGCGCCCGGTGACAGCCGGTCGCCGGCGGTCCAGGTGAGGGACGTCCGACCCTACTTGTGGCGCTCGACGGCCTCGGCGAGGATCCGCTCGGCCTCGGCACGGTCGCCCCAGCCCGAACCGTTGACTTCCTTGCCGGGCTCCAGGTCCTTGTAGTGGACGAAGAAGTGCTCGATCTCGTCCTTGACGTCCTGGGCGATGTCGTCGATGTCCTGGAACTTCTCGTAGCGCACGTCGTCGACGACGCAGAGCAGCTTGTCGTCGCCGCCGGCCTCGTCGGTCATCTTGAAGACGCCGACCGGGCGGGCCTCGACGATGACGCCGGGGAAGACCGACTCCGGGAGGATCACCAGGGCGTCCAGCGGGTCGCCGTCCTCACCGAGGGTGTCGTCGATGAAGCCGTAGTCGGCCGGGTAGGCCATCGGGGTGAAGAGGTAGCGGTCCAGGTAGACCTTGCCGGTCTTGTGGTCGACCTCGTACTTGTTGCGGGAACCCTTGGGGATTTCGATGGTGACTTCGATGCTCATGGCACGTGAGTTTACCCTGTCCGCTCGGCGGTGGCCGCGATGGCCGCCACGGTCTGCTCCATGCCGGCACGCAGCCGGGCCTCGAAATCCTCGGTCCCGCCGAGCGCGACGGCGACCATGGCGCGGGAGACCACGGTGGTGTCGCCGTTGACGGTGCGGGACTCGGTGAGCGTGGTCGTGCCGTCGCCGTTGTCGGTGAGGGCGAAACGCCAGTGTGTCCCGTTGATCGGCACGCGCCACTCCAGGATCGACTCCGGGGACCACCGGGTGATCTTCGACCAGGTCGGCCAGAACAGCAGGCCCTGTCGGTTGAGGTTCAGCGTGGTCGTCCCCACCCCGGGCGGGCCGCCGAGCACGAGCATCTTCTTGCACTGGGGGCTACGGTCGCCGATGGCCGAGAGGTCGGAGACAGCGGCCCAGACGGCGGCGGGGGTGGCGTTGATGGTGCGTGTGGTGCTGATCAGGGGGGTCGTCATGGCACTGACCATACGGTGTGGCCGTCGGGCGGCGCAGGATAATCCGCGAGGACGGGCGTCGGATACGCTGGTGTGGTCACACCCGAGCATCTCTCTCGCAGGAAGGCCCCGATGCCCTGATGAGCAAGTCCGCCTCGCGCCGTTGGCTGTACGGCATCCTGGCATTCCTGGTGGTCGTGGTGGTGGTCGTCGCCACCGCACTGGTGGTGCACCAGCGCAACGCCTACACCGTGGCTGACGCGGAACCGCTGCCTGAGCCCACGGGCGTGCTCGCCCCGGCGCAGACGGAGGGGGCGGCGCCGGACGTCAGCGACGAGCTGTCGGCGAAGGCCTCCGACCCGGCGTTGGGCCGACTGTCGGGGCACGTCACCGACCTCGCCACCGGCGAGGAGATCTGGTCGGTGAAACCGGACACGATGCTTGTCCCGGCCTCGGCGACGAAGCTGACGACGGCCGCCGCGGCCCTCGTCACGCTCGACGGGGACGACCGCGTCGCCACGCGGGTCTACCCGGGGGCGAAGGCGGGGCAGGTCGTGCTGAAGGGGGACGGGGACGTCACCCTGGAACGGTCCGAGGGGACGGGGTTCTTCACGGACCCGGCGAACATCGACGAACTCGCCGCCCAGGTCGACGCGGCGCTCGGCGGGGACGCGGTGACCGAGGTCGTGGTGGACAACTCCGTGCGGGAGGGGTCCCTGTTCAACAAGACCTGGTCGCGGGACGACATCGGCGCCGGGAACGTCGCCCCGCTGTCGGCGGTGATGATGGACGCCGGACGACTGGACCCCTCGGAGTCCTACTCGTCGCGGTCGTCGACCCCCGCCTCGGACGTGGGGGACTCCCTCGCCGCGGCGCTGGGGGCCGACGGCGCCACGGTGTCGGTCACGGACAAGGCGGTCGACGTCGGCGGACGGGACCCGCTGGGGACGGTGTACTCGGCACCGTTGAGTATCCGGATCCGCGACATGCTCCTGCACAGCGACAACCTGCTCGCCGAGGCGGTCGCCAGGGAGGTCGCGCAGGCCCGCGGCGAGTCCCCGACGTTCGAGGGTGCGGCGAAAGCCACCCTGGACGCGTTGACGGAGGAGGGGATCGACGTCGGCAAGGCGGTGCTGCGCGACAACTCCGGGATGAGCGAGGACAACCGGCTCAACGCGCGGATCCTGGACGCGGTCGTGGCCGCCGCCGGGACCGACGACGACCTGCGGGTCCTGCTGGACGGCCTTCCGGTCGCGGCCGGGGACGGGACGCTCGTCGACCGGTACGGGGAGGGCTCCGGGGCCACCGCCGGCGCGGGCTGGGTCCGGGCGAAGACCGGCACCCTGGACGGGGTGAACACCCTGGCGGGCACGGTGACCACCGACGGCGGGCGCACGCTGAGTTTCGCCTTCCTCTCGAACGGTTCCGACGCAGGCGCGGGGCGGGCGGCACTGGACCGGCTCGCCGCGGCGCTGCGGTCGGCGTCGTGACGGACGCATGGTGACGGACACATGATCGACACCCCGCACACCCTGGAGGTGCGTCGGAGCCTGCGACGTTTCCTCGCCGGGCAGGCGTCCCGCCTGGCCCCGGGGGACGCGGTGGTCTGCGGGGTGTCCGGGGGCGGGGACTCCCTGGCGCTGGCGGCGGCCTGTGTCCATGCCGGCCTCGCCGTCACCACGGTCACCGTCGACCACGGCCTGCAGGACGGTTCGGCCCAGGTGGCGGACGACGCCGCACGCACCTGTACCGAACTGGGGGCGACGGCGCGGACGGTGCGGGTGCAGGTCACCGGCGCGGGGGAGGCGGGCGCGCGGGCCGCGCGGTACCGGGCGTTGGGGGAGTGCGCCGACGGACGGCCCGTCCTGGTGGCGCACACCGCCGACGACGACGCCGAGGGGCTGCTGCTGGCGCTGGCACGCGGGTCGGGGACAGGCAGCCTCGCGGGCCTGCGGGAGGTCTCCGACGAGCACCCGGTCGTGGCGGCCGGGGCAGGATGGCTGGGGCGCCCGCTGCTGCATGCCCGCCGCGCCGACACGGTGGGCAGCTGTGCCGAGCTGGGCCTGGCGGTCTGGCACGACCCGCACAACACCAGCAGTGAGGTCCTTCGATCACGGGTGCGCCACGAGCTGCTGCCCCTGGCCCGGGAGATCCTCGGCGCACACGTGGGCGACGCCCTGGCGCGCTCGGCGCGGATGCTGCGCGAGGACGCCGACCTGCTCGACGGGCAGGCGCGTCGGCTGCTCGGGGACGCGCTGGGCGATCCCGGGGTCGGCGGCGCCGGCAGCCTCCCGGTGGACGCGGTCGCCGGGTGCCCGGCGCCGGTGCGTCGGCGCGTCCTGCGCCAGTGGCTGGGCCCGTGGGTGGGGCCGCTGACCTCGCGGCACCTGGAGGCCGTGGATGCGCTGGTCGCCGACTGGCACGGGCAGGGGGCCGTCGCGGTCCCGTGCCCGGCCTCTACAATGGGTGGCACCCGCCGACTGGTGGTGCGTCGCCGCCGTACGCCCGCCGGCAGTCAGCTAGTACTAGAGCAAGAGGACAGGACCCCGTGATGATCGCCAAGAGCACCGACGTACCCGACAACTGTTACGGCGACGACGTCGAGGGTGTTCTCGTCGACGAGGCCACGCTCCACGCCAGGATCGCCGAGATGGCGACGGCGGCCAGCGACCGCTACCGGGGCGAGGAGCAGGACACGATCCTGCTGTGCGTCCTGAAGGGGGCGACCTACTTCATCGCGGACTTCGCCCGGGCGATGGACATCCCCACCCAGATGGAGTTCATGGCGTTGTCCACCTACGGGCAGTCGGCGGAGTCCTCCGGCACCGTGGAGATCCGCATGGACCTGACACGGGACATCGCCGGCCGCAACGTGATCATCCTGGAGGACATCATCGAGTCGGGGATCACCCTGCACTGGCTGGTCGACCACCTGAAGGGCCGGGGGCCGAAGAACCTGGAGGTGGTCACCCTGCTGCGTAAGCCCGAGGCGGTGCAGCGCGAGGTGGAGGCGACCGACATCGGGTTCGACATCCCCAGCGACTTCGTCGTCGGCTACGGCCTGGACTACGCGGAGCGTTACCGTGACCTGCCCTGGGTCGGGACGTTGCGTCCCAGCGTGTACAGCTAGGAACGGCGCGTCCGGTCCTGCGATACGCTTGTGGGACTATGAACAAGAAGAGGGTTCTGAGGGTCGCCGCCATCGTCGCCGCGGTTCTCGTCGTCATCTACGCGTTCGGTGTCCTCACCGACTCCACCCGCGGCTACGACAACGTCGACACGTCGGTGGCCATGAAGCAGTTCGACGACGACAATGTCGCCGAGGTGCAGATCAACGATCGTGAGCAGCAGCTGCAGATGACGCTGCGCAACGAGATCAGTGTCGACGGCAAGGACGGGATCACCCAGGTCACCGCGCAGTACCCCGCGCGCGCTGCAGACACCGTCTTCGACCGGGTCGAGGCGTCCGGCGCGGACAACTACACCACCAACGTCACCCAGGACAGCGTCCTGGGGTCCCTGCTGGTGATGCTGCTGCCGATCGTGCTGATCGGCGGGTTGCTGCTGTTCTTCCTGACCCGGATGCAGGGTGGCCCGGGCGGTGCCTTCAACATCGGCAAGTCGAAGGCCAAGGAACTCAACGTCGACAACCCCGACACCACCTTCGACGACGTTGCCGGCGCGGACGAGGCGGTCGAGGAGCTCGACGAGATCCGCGACTTCCTGCAGAACCCGGAGCGCTACGAGCACCTGGGGGCGAAGATCCCCCGCGGCGTGCTGCTCTACGGGCCGCCCGGTACCGGTAAGACCCTGCTGGCCCGCGCGGTCGCGGGCGAGGCGGGCGTGCCGTTCTACACGATCTCCGGGTCGGATTTCGTGGAGATGTTCGTCGGTGTCGGTGCCTCCCGTGTGCGTGACCTGTTCAAGACCGCCAAGGAGAACAGCCCCTGCATCATCTTCGTCGACGAGATCGACGCCGTCGGCCGCCAGCGTGGCGCCGGCATGGGTGGCGGGCACGACGAGCGTGAGCAGACCCTCAACCAGCTGCTCGTGGAGATGGACGGTTTCAGCGACCGCGAGAACGTGATCCTGATGGCGGCGACGAACCGGCCGGACATCCTCGACCCGGCGCTGCTGCGTCCGGGCCGCTTCGACCGCCAGATCCCGGTCACCAACCCGGACATCGCCGGACGCGAGCAGATCCTGCGGGTGCACTCCGAGGGCAAGCCGTTGGCCCCGGACGTGGACCTGGCGTCGTTGGCGAAGCGCACGGTCGGCATGTCCGGTGCGGACCTGGCGAACGTCCTGAACGAGGCGGCGCTGCTGACCGCCCGCGTGGACGGCAACGTCATCACTGGCGACGCCTTGGAGGAGGCGACCGACCGCGTCATCGGCGGGCCGCGTCGCAGCACCAAGATCATCTCGGAGCAGGAGAAGAAGGTCACCGCCTACCACGAGGGCGGCCACACCCTGGCGGCCTGGGGGATCAAGGACATCGAGCGGGTCTACAAGGTGACCATCCTCGCCCGCGGGCGCACCGGCGGGCACGCCATGGCCGTGCCGGAGGACGACAAGGGCATGTACAACCGCTCGGAGCTCTTCGCCCGCCTGGTCTTCGCCATGGGTGGACGGGCCGCCGAGGAGCTCGTCTTCGGCGCGCCCACCACCGGCGCGTCCGCCGATATCGAGCAGGCGACGAAGATCGCCCGGTCGATGGTCACCGAATACGGCATGAGCCCGGAACTCGGCGCGGTGAAGTACGGCGAGGAGCAGGGCGACCCGTTCGTCGGACGTGGCGGTCAGGGTTCCCTGGAGTACTCGCCGGCGGTGGCGGCGACCATCGACGGCCAGGTCCGTATGCTCATCGAGAAGGCGCACGGGGTGGCCTACCGCATCCTGCGCGACAACCGTGACTACCTCGACCGGCTCGCCGAGAAGCTGCTGGAGAAGGAGACGCTGCGGCGTCCCGACCTCGAGGCGATCTTCGACGACCTGGAGCCGGTGGAGGTCAACGACATCTTCCCGAACCAGGACGTGGAGTACCCGAAGGACTTCCGCGAGCCGGTGAAGACCCCGACCGAGATGGCCCGCGAACGCGGCGAGGAACTGCCTCCCCGCAACGACTTCTTCTCGCAGGCGCGCAAGGCCCGTGTCGAGCGCCGGCGGCGCCAGCAGGCCGACGACCTGGAGCAGAAGCAGGGCCAGCCCGCACCCGGGCGGTGGAGCGGCCAGTCCCACCCCGACCACCTGTGGGGCGGTCAGGACAGGGTGAACCCGGACGGCTCAGGCCGGCACCCGGGCGAGCGCAGCTACGGCGCCTCGGGCGAGCCCGCCGGCGATTCCGGCGCGACCGGCGACCAGCCGCTGCGTGGATTCCGGCTGCCCGACAGCGAGCAACCGGACAACCCGTGGATGAGCGACGATGCACCGACGCGTAACCTGAGGGCCCAGAACGACGGTGGGCGCCACCACCGCCGCGACGACACCGACGAGAAAGACTGATCTGACACCGTGACCGACTCCGTGACCGACAGCGACAACCTTCCGGAGACCGGCCGGGACACTGGCCGGGAGACTGGCCCCGTCTTCGACCAGGCCCGTGCCGAGGCAGCGGTGCGTGAACTCCTCCTGGCCGTGGGGGAGGACCCCGACCGTGAGGGGCTGCAGGAGACCCCGGCACGGGTCGCCCGCGCCTACCGGGAGTCTTTCGGGGGGCTCTACGAGGACCCCGCCGAGGTGCTGTCGAAGACCTTCAACGAGGACCACCGGGAGCTCGTCCTGGTCAAGGACATCCCCGTCTACTCGACCTGCGAGCACCACCTGGTGCCGTTCTACGGGCACGTCCACATCGGCTACATCCCGGGCGAGTCGGGGACGGTCACCGGCCTGTCGAAACTGGCCCGGCTGGCCGACGGCTACGCCAAGCGCCCCCAGGTCCAGGAGCGGCTGACCCGCCAGATCGCCGACGCGGTGGAGGAGCGCCTGCAGGCGCAGGCGGTGATCGTCGTCATCGAGGCGGAGCACCTGTGCATGGCGATGCGCGGGATCCGCAAGCCCGGTTCCTCCACCGTGACCTCGGCGGTCCGTGGCGGATTCCGCAGCGACGCCCGTTCGCGTGCCGAGGCGCTCAGCCTGATCCGCGGGCACTGAGCCACTGAGCCACTGAACGACAGCCAGGACAGCGTCCCCACCATGCCAGCCACGCCGCCCCCAGGATCCGCAGGGTCTACAGGATCCACAGGATCCACAGTTCCCGCCCGGCCCGCCGCCCCCGCCATGGTGATGGGGATCCTCAACGTCACCGAGGACTCCTTCTCCGACGGCGGGGAGTGGACGACCACCGCGCGGGCACTCGCCCACGCCCGCGACATGGTCGCCGCCGGTGCCGACATCATCGACGTCGGCGGCGAGTCGACCCGCCCCGGGGCCACCCGTGTCCCCGCCGACGTCGAGGCGGCACGGGTCGTCCCGGTGATCCGTGCCCTGCACGACGAGGGGATCACCACCAGTGTCGACACGATGCGGGCCTCGACCGCGGCGGCGGCGATCGAGGCCGGGGCGGATATCGTCAACGACGTCTCCGGCGGCCTCGCCGACGAGCGGATGTACCGCACCGTCGCCGACTCCACGGCCGACTACTGCCTGATGCACTGGCGGGCCGAGCGTTTCGAGTCCGCCTCGGGGCGCGCCGACCACGGCGCGGACATCGTCGCCGACGTCTGCGACGTCCTGTCGTCGCTGGCCGCGCGTGCACAGCAGGCCGGTGTCGACGCCGGGCGGATCATCCTGGACCCCGGTCTCGGCTTCGCCAAGAACGCCGACGACAACTGGGCCCTGTTGGCCGGTATGCCGTCCTACCTGGCGCTGGGCCACCGGGTACTCATCGGCGCCAGCCGGAAGCGGTTCCTTACCGCGCTGCGCCCGGGACCGGACGGGGCCCCGGGGACACCGGCCTCGGCGGACGACGCCACCGCCGCGGTCAGCGCCCTGGCCGCCCGGGCCGGCGCCTGGGCCGTCCGTGTCCACGACGTCGCCGCGAACCGCGCCGCCGTCGACGTCGCCCACGCCGTGGCCACCGGCCGCGGCCCGGCACTACCTGAAGGATGGAGGGCCCGTCGTGGCTGACCGAATCGAACTCACCGGCCTGGAGGCCTACGGCTACCACGGGGTCTACGACTTCGAGAAGGAGCAGGGCCAGAAGTTCATCGTCGACCTGGTGGTGTGGACCGACTTCACCGACGCCGTCGCCGACGATGACATCGGCCGGACCATCTCCTACGTGGATCTCGCCGACATCGCGGTGGGGATCGTCTCCGGGCCGAGCAAGGACCTGATCGAGACCGTCTCGGCCTCCATCGCCGACGCCGTCAACGAGGTCGAGGGGGTGCTGGCCGTCGAGGTCACCGTGCACAAGCCGGACGCCCCGATCCACCACCCGTTCTCCGACGTGCGCGTGGTCGCCCGCCGGTCCCATAAGACCCCGGGGTCACGGACATGAGCGGCATGAACGGCAGGAGTGCTGAGGGCCTGCCGGCGGTCCTGGCGTTCGGCTCGAACATGCCGGGGGCGCTGTCGGGGCCGGAGGAGCAGATCCGTACCGCCGCAGAGGCGCTCGCCGCCGTCGACGGTGTCACCCCGGTCAGCGCCAGCGCCATGTTCGCCACCCCGCCGTGGGGGGTCACCGACCAGGACGAGTTCCGTAACTGCGTGCTCACGGTGCAGACCACCCTCGACCCGCTGACCCTGCTGCACCACTGCCAGGGGCTGGAACAGGCGGCCCGGCGTGTCCGGGACCGCCACTGGGGGCCGCGGACCCTCGACATCGACGTCATCGACTACGCCGGTGTCCGCAGCGACGGCCGGTGGGGCGAGGAGCTCGTCCTGCCGCACCCGTGGGCGCACCAGCGTCCTTTCGTCCTGGTGCCGTGGCTCGACGCGGACCCGGAGGCGACCCTCGACGGGCGTCCCGTCCGGGAATGGCTCGCCGCGTGCGGGGGGCCGGACGACGGAATCCGGGCGTTACCCGACGTACGATGGGCCCCATGAACCAGACCAGTGTCGGGATGCTCGTGACCTCGGCGGTGGCCGCGGGAATCGTGTCCTTCGCCGGTGTGTGGGTCTTCTATGGCAGCTTCCCGCCGATCAGTGTCGGCGCGTCGACGGCCCTGTGGGTCTTCGCCGTCGTTGCGGGTGCGCTCGCGGTGACGGTCCGCCGCCGGATCGCCGCCGGGGAGGTGGGGCAGGACCGGTCGCAGATGTCGCCGGTGTTCATCTCCCGGTGCGCGGTGTTCGGCAAGGCCGCCGGCTGGATCGGCGCCGTGGTGGGCGGGTTCTACGGTGGGGTGACCGTCTACGTCCTCCTGCGGCACGGTGAGCTGCTCGCGGCCCAGCAGGACACCCCGGGGGCGGTGACGTCTCTGCTGGCTGCGACGGCGATGGCGGTGGCCGGGGTCCTGCTCGAACGAAGTTGTCTGGTCCCTCCCGGCGATGCCGACGGTGACGAGCGCCGTGGAGATGTATTCTTGACGCCATGAGTTCCGCGTATTCGCCCGACGATTCGCACCGGCTTCCCGATCCGTCGAGCCGGAGCGGTTCCTCCACGCCTGGTAACGGTATGAAGTTCCTGATGTACCTGGTGTTCGTCCTCGCGTTGGTGGCGACGATCATCATGTTCTTCGTCGACTCGGAGATGTGGCTGAACGTCGCGGTCATCACCTCCCTGTGGGCGGCGTTCATCGGTGCGATCCTCGTGTCGCGCTACTCCGGTGTCATCGGCGAGGAGCGCAGCCGCCGTCAGGAACTGGAGCGCCGCCACAATGCGGAGATCGAGCGGGAGCGCTCCGAGGCCCAGCGTCGTGAGGTGCAGCTGGAGAACGACTTCCGCAGCCGTCTCGGCGCGGAGCACGACACGACGCTCGACGCGATCCGCAAGGAGCTCGAGGCCATGCGTGAGCAGCTCGCCGACCTGTCCGGCGGTGACTGGAGCAATGAGCAGGTGTCGTTGAAGGCACGTGCCGAGCGGATCATCGAGCTGGAACGCAACGTCTCCCGTGCCGGCGACGCGGCCCGGCAGGCGGAGGCGACGTCCCCGCGCACCGGGGCGTCGACCACCGGTGCGTCGGCTACCGGTGCGTCGACCACCCGGGCGGCGGCGGACACCGACACCTCCGGCCAGGAACGGTCCGGCGGGCGCCGTGGTGGGTTCTCCACGGGGTCCTTCGCCGCCGTGCGCTGGTCCGGTGCGGACAGTGAGGCCACCACCCAGATCCCCATGGTCGTCGACACCCGCTCGATGGACGGTGCGTCGCAGGCGTCCGGCGCCGGGTCCGCTGCGACCCCCGCGGCGACCAGCCCGTCGACGCCGTCCGGGAGCACCCGCCCGCACTGGGGCCAGCACGAGAGCGACGCCGAGCCCGCCCCGGCGTCCGGCGCAGCCCCCGCCCACGAGGCGGCTGGGTCGAATGGGTCGACTGGGTCGGCCGGGTCGGTCGAGCCGGCCCCGGGCCGTCGCCGTCGTGCACCGGAGGCCGAGGTCGAGCCGCACGGTCGTCGACGTGCCGGCGAGAGCGACGAGGGCGTCACCGTCGCCGAGCTGATGGCCCAGATGAAGAAGAACGCCCGGTAGCGCACGGGTAGACTTCTCGCCGTGACTGACACGACACCCGCCGACCGACAGGAACCCCGCCTGTCGGTCGGCGTCATTTCTGCCGGGGCGGTCGGAACCGCGGTCGCCGAGAGCCTGCTCCGTGCCGGCCACCACGTCCACGGCGTGGTGGCGCGGTCCGGGGAGTCGCGTGAACGGGTGCGGACCCGCCTGCCCGGGGTCCCCGTGCACGGCGCCGACGGTGTCGCCGAGGTCGCCCAGGCCGCGCTCGTGGTGCTGGCGGTACCCGACCCGCAGCTCCCGGACGTGGTCCTGGAGGTCGCGGAGGTCGTCCGGGCCGGGCAGATCGTCGTCCACACCGCCGGCGCCCTGGGGTGTGCGGTGCTGCAGCCGGTCACCGACACCGGCGCGCTGCCCCTGGCGCTCCACCCGGCGATGACCTTCCGTGGCGGGCCCGAGGACACCGACAACCTCGTGGGCTGTGCATGGGGCGTCACGACCGACTCCGAGACGGGGGCCGCCGTCGCCGAGCTCCTGGTGTCGACGATGGGTGGGGTGCCCGTGCCGGTCGCCGAGGACCAGCGCACCGTCTACCACGCCGCCATGGCGCATGGGGCGAACCACCTGGTCACCCAGGTGGTGGAGGCGCTGCGCATGCTCGACCACGCGCTCGGCGACGCCGGTGAGGACCCCCGGTCGCCGCTGCTGCTGCGACGGATCCTCCCCGCCGCGGTCGAGGGGGCGCTCGAGAGCCGGATGGCCGCGCTCACCGGCCCCACCGCGCGGGACGACGCCACCACCGTGCTGCGTCACCTCGCCGCACTGCGCGGGGTCGGCACCCCGGCGGGCCGGGAGTCCGACCTGGCGTCGTCCTACCGCCAGGACGCGGAACGGACCGCGCGGGCGGCGGGCTCGCTGGACGTCGAGCGGGCCCTGAACCAGGGCTGAGTGGGGATCGGCGGGGTCGGGCGACTATCGTGTCTTAGCGTCCAGTTCCCTGGGCCGTCACAGCCGCCACACCTGTCAGGAGAATCACCGGTGAGTTTCACCCCGGGTCAGGCCACCGTCTACACCGACATCGCCAGCATCGGCGAGCTCACCCGAGCGATGCGGAAGGCCGGGCGTCCCGTCGTCCTCGTCCCCACGATGGGGGCACTGCACGAGGGGCACCTGGCGCTCGTCCGCGCCGCCCAGCAGCTGCCGCGGGCGCTGGTCGTGGTGTCGGTGTTCGTCAATCCGCTCCAGTTCGCCGAAGGGGAGGACCTCGACGCCTACCCGCGGACGCTGGACTCCGACGTGGAGAAGCTCGCCGCCGCCGGTGTGGACGCCGTGTTCGCGCCGAGCCCCCGGGAGATGTACCCCAACGGTCCGCGTACCACGGTGTTGCCGGGGCCGGCCGGTGCCGTCCTGGAGGGGGAGACACGCCCCACCCACTTTGCCGGGGTGCTTACGGTGGTCTCGAAGCTCTTCCACATCACCAACTGTTCCCACGCCTTCTTCGGCGAGAAGGACTACCAGCAGCTGGTGCTGATCCAGCAGATGGTCACCGACCTCAACCTGGGGGTGCAGGTCCACGGTGTGCCCGTCGTCCGTGAAGCGGACGGACTGGCGAAGTCCTCGCGCAACATCTACCTCTCCGGGGCGGAGCGCAACGCCGCGCTGTCCCTGTCGGCCGCGCTGCTCGCCGGCGCCCATGTCGCCGAGGACGGTGCCGGGGCCGTCCTGGACACCGCACGGCAGGTCCTCGAGACCTCCCCGGACGTGGAGCTCGACTACCTTGAACTGCGCGGCCTCGATCTGGGCGATGCCCCGGAGAAGGGCGACGCCCGCCTCCTCGTGGCCGCGCGGGTGGGCTCCACCCGGCTGATCGACAACGTCGGCGTGCCGTTGGGGATCGGGTTCCGGAACATCGGTGACGCCGGTGACGCCGGTGAGCACGGCGAGAACCCCGAAGACCTGACGACCGCCCCCGGGACAGAGTAGGGTTTCTGACGTGATCCGCACCATGATGAAGTCCAAGATCCATCGGGCGACCGTCACCCAGGCCGACCTGCACTACGTCGGCTCCTGCACCATCGACGCCGACCTGATGGAGTCCGCCGACCTGCTCGAGGGCGAGCAGATCGACATCGTCGACGTCGACAACGGCGCCCGCCTGACCACGTACGCCATCACCGGCGAGCGCGGCTCGGGGATGATCTCGATCAACGGTGCCGCCGCCCACCTGGTCCACCCCGGTGACCTGGTGATCATCATCGCCTACGGCCAGTACAGCTCCGAGGAGCTCAAGGACTACAACCCCCGCGTCGTCTTCGTCGACGGCGCCAACGAGCAGGTCACGCTCAGCGACGACCCGGCCGACGTCCCGGTGGGGTCCGGCCTGCTGAACCCCCGGTTCCCGGTGTAGGGGCTTCACCCCGGGGGCCCTGACCACATGCGCGGGGGACATGTGGTGGCAGAGTCACCGGCCAGACGGCAGAGCCGACGGTCGATGTCGACCCCCGAAACGCCCGGCACCCCTGCCCGGCTGACGGGGAGCTCTGCCACCCTGCACACCCGGACCCCGGCTCGCCTCCCGCGCCGTCCCCGGTGTAGGGGCCTCACGCGGGGGAGGACACCACCCCCGGACGCCTGCCACCGCGAAAATGTGACGGAGATCAATCCACTGCGGCACCGCCGCACCGAATGCGCCGGTGCGCGGCACATCACCGTATCCTGACCTGCCCGGGACCCTCTCTTTTATGGGCCATCTCAGATGTACCTTTGCCGCCGTCGGGGCCTACCGTGGTGTCCATGCACCTCACGAAGTTCACTGACCTGGGGCTCCGGGCGCTGATGATCCTCGGTGACACCGGGGCCGCCGGGGCCACCGACCCCGCCCAGCGCCGCACCATCGGTGAGCTCGCGGTCCAAACCGCGGCACCGGCGTCGCACGTGAAGAAGGTCGTCGCCCGGCTTACCGGCGCGGGGATCCTCGGATCGGTCCGGGGCCGGAGCGGTGGGGTGTACCTGGCCGACGGCGCACGCTCGGTCGACGTGGGCACGCTGCTGCGTGACCTGGAGGGCCGCCACGAAGTCGTGGACTGCGACGGCGACACCCCCTGCCCACTGGCCCGACGCGACTGCTCACTGCGGCACCTGCTCGCCGACGCCCAGGAGAATTTCTTCTCGACCTTCGACGGCATCGCACTGGGCGAGCTCATCGACCGCAACGCCGCCGGAGCCCCGACCGGGCCGGTCAGCGTGGGGATGCCCACGACCCCGGCGCCCCGCACCTACGACACCGACGAGTAAGGAACCCACCCATGTCCACCACCACGACACTGCTGTCCGACTCCGTCCGCACCCGCCGCCTCACCCCGGAACACGAGGCGACGGTGGTCGCGACGCTGCCGGTCATCGGCGCGCACATCAACGAGATCACCCCGGTCTTCTACAACCGCATGTTCGACGCGCACCCGGAGCTCATCCGCGACACCTTCAACCGTGGCAACCAGCGCTCCGGTGGCCAGCAGAAGGCGTTGGCCGCCTCGGTGGCCACCTTCGCCACCATGCTCGTCGACCCGAAGGCCCCGGACCCGGTGGCGATGCTGTCCCGGATCGCGCACAAGCACGTCTCCCTCGGGATCACCGCCGACCAGTACCAGATCGTCCACGACCACCTCTTCGCCGCGATCGTCGAGGTCCTCGGCGAGGCCGTGACCCCGGACGTCGCCGAGGCGTGGGACGAGGTGTACTGGCTCATGGCGGAGGTGCTCATCGACGCCGAATCGGGCCTCTACCAGGCGGCGGGTGTCGAACCCGGTGACGTCTTCCGCGACGCCGTCCTGGCGCACCGCCGCGACCTGTCCGACACAGTCACCGAGTTCACCTTCACCGCCGACGGGTTCGCCGGTGCCCGCGCCGGCCAGTACGTGTCCCTCGGGGTGGTCCTTGAGGACGGTGCCCGCCAGCTGCGCCAGTACTCGCTGGTGGACTGGGACACCGACGGATTCACCGTCGCGGTCCAGCGGGACGGGGAGGTGTCGACGGCACTGCTGGACACCCTGGCCGTCGGCGACCGGGTGGACGCGACCCTTCCGGCCGGCGACCTGGTGCTCTCCGACTCCGTGCTGGCCGGGGAGACCCCGGTGGTGCTGGTGAGCTCGGGCATCGGGTCCACACCGATGACCGGGATGCTGTCGGCGTTGGCCGCCGCCGGCACCGCTCCGACGGTGACGGTGATCCACGCCGACGACACCGAGGACACCTACGCCCAGCGCAAGGTCACCGCCGGCTACGTCGCCGCCCTGCGGGACGCCGGCGCCACCGTCCGGGTCGTGGAGCGCTACCGGGAGGCCGGCCCCGCCCAGGGGGTGGTGGACGTGGCCGACCTCGCCGCGACATCCGTGGTACCCGCCGACGCCGCGTGGTACCTGTGCGGCGGTACCGCGTTCCTGCAGGACATCCGCACGCAGCTGGAGACGGCCGCGACGACGGTGCGTCCCGCCGCGGTGAACGTGGAGCTCTTCGGACCGAACGACTGGCTGCTGGGGGAGTAGCCTGGGACGGTATGACCGATCCCGACACCCCGTTGAGCTGGCCCCTGCCGTCCGCAGACATCGTGGGGGACATCGTGGGGGGCACCGGGGACGGGACGGCACTGCGGCTGCGGGCACCGGTCGACAGTGACCTCCGGGGCCTGGTCACCTCCAGCCGGCACGAGGACTCGCGACGCTTCACCCACCTCGAGGAGGACTACTCCCGGGACGACGCCGCGGCCTTTCTCCGCACGATGGCCCGCTCACCGGTGGCGATGCTGTGGATCGTCGACGACCCGGACGCGCCGGGCGGGTTCGGCGGAACCCTGGAGGTGCGGCTGGTCAGCAGGGAGGCCCGGTGCGTGGAGCTCGGGTACACCACCGCACCGCACCTGCGGGGACGCGGCCTGATGACGGCGGTGGTGCGCCTGGTCACCGAGTTCCTCTTCGACTACCGGGTCCACCGGGTCCAGATCAAGGCGAACCCGGTGAACAGGGCGTCCTGCGCCGTCGCGGTCAACGCCGGGTTCCGGCACGAGGGGACGGCGCGCGACGCCGAGATGCTGCACGGCCGGTTCAACGACCTCGACACGTTCGCCCGTCTCGCGACGGACGGCTGAGTGCCAGGGCCGTGCGTGCGACGGTGCGGTCGGGGTCGGCGGTGAAACCTGCGAGTGCCGGCACGGCCGCGGCGACGCTGTCGGCGAGTTCGGCCAGTGCCTGGACCGTCCGCAGGCGTGCTGCGGCGGATGCGGCTGATGCGGCTGACACGTGGGACCCGGCGGCGACGAGGTGTGCGACGACCGCCTCCCCGGCCTCCGGGTGCCGTCGGCAGAGTGAGGTGAGCGCCTCGGCGGCGTCGACGTCGTGGTCGCCGTCGGTGACCAGGGACACCAGCCGGCCGGTGAGGCGGGCGTCCGGCGCCTGGTCCGTCCGGCGGGCGACGGCCAGGACGGCGCGGGAGCGGACGGTGGGGTCCGGATCGTCGGCGAGGGTCTGCAGCGCGGTCAGTGCAGTCGGATCAGACGGCTCAGCCGGCTCAGCCTGGGGAGCGGCGGTGGCGTCCCCGGCACCCGCCACGGCGTCGAGCGCCTCGACGATGCGCAGGCGCGTGGGGGCGTCCGCGGAGTCGACCCGGGCCACGAGCGGAGGGACCACGTCCTCCCCGGCACGTGCCAGCGACCAGCGCAGTGTTCCGGCGGCGTTCGGGTCGCTCTCCGCGAGGTAGGAGGTGACGAGGGCGTCCGTGGCCAGGCCCGGGACGCTGCGCAGGGCCGCGGCCTGCCGGTCGACGGGGTGGCGTGAGCGCAGGGCGGTGAGCAGGGACGTGACGGCCAGGACGTCGTCCCAGCTGTCGGGGGCGTTGTCCCCGTGGCCCCGCAGGGAGTCCAGCTGGGCGAGGAGGGCCTGCTCCTCGTCGATGCGCTGCAGGGTCTCGGCCCGTAACCGGTCGACGACGGCGGCGACACCGGTGGCGCCGCTGGCGTCCGTGGCGTCGAGGGCGGCCCGGACCTCCGCGACGCCCATGCCCAGTGACCGGAGGGACTCGACCTTCATGAGCCGCTCCAGGTCGGCACGGGAGTAGTCCCGGTAGCCGCCGCTCGTGCGGTGCGACGGCGTGACCAGGCCGTGCGCGTCGTAGTACCGCAGCATGCGCACGCTGACGCCGGTACGTCCGGCCACCTCGCCGATGAGCATGTCCCCGATCCTAGTGGTCCCGGTGCGGGTCCGGCCGTGGGCCGGTGACGGTGTATTCCGCGGAGTCGAAGCCGTAGTCGGGGTCGTCGAGCAGGACCAGGGTGGTCGCGGCGTGGATCCCGGCGGGGCCTGTGAGTCCTGTGGCTTCTGTGGCTCCTGTGGCGGAGACGGACTCCAGGGCTGCCCGGCCGGCTTCGCCGAGGTCGAGGTAGGCCCGGCTCAGGCTGCGGCGGAGCTCCCGTGGGCCGCGGCCGAGTTGGCTGGACAGCCGGGTGGCGAGGCGTCCTGCGTCCCGGTGGGGGACGCATCCGACGGCGGTCCGCCAGGCGGTGCGCGCGACCTCGTCGTCGGCGTCCCCGACCAGGGCGTCGGTGATGTGCGGGTAGACCGGAACAGGGGCCGCGTCGCCGATCTTCGACAGCGTGTGCAGTGCCTGGGACCGGGCCTGCGGGACGGTGGAGCGCAGTTCGTCGAGCAGTGCGGGCACGGTGAGCTCCGCAGGGTGCCTGGTGAGGGCCCAGGTCAGCATGTCACGGACGAAGAAGTCCGGTTCCACGGCGCAGCGGGCGATGAGGTCGCCCACGCCGGAGCCGCGGGTGGTGCCGGCGTCCAGTGCGGCGCGTAGCCGGGTCGACGGGTCAGGGTGTGCGAGGTTCATGGTGTCAGTGGACACCCTGACACCGTGATAGGGTCAAGCACACGAAAATAGACAGCTTGGTCTGTACCTGTTAAGGTTGTCGGCACGATCAAGAAGTTCACCCCGTGGTTTCTGCACCAGTGCAGCTTCCGCCCGGTCCCGGACGGAGTGGGTGACTGGCAACCGTGTCGCGTACATCGGTGCCCCCGGACGACGATCGGCCCCGCCTTCGGCAGTTGCGCGGGGAAACTGCGGATCACAAGGAGCATCATGCGTACAACACGCTGCAACCTCTATCTACCAGGCCATACTGTTCACTACATCCAGGGCAGGAAGCTCGGCGAGTTCCAGATCGAATTTCCGGAACGGTGCAGGAAGGTGACGCTGAACGACCTCGGGGCGGGGTGGTTCGAGGCTGTCCTCGACGGCGAGACCTACCTCGGATGGAACCACGACCCGGACCGGGTGACCATGTTGGCCCGGCACTCCGTGTTCGGAGAGGTGGTGTACATCCCGTTCTCCAAGTCCCTTGCCGGCGTCCGGAGGGACGACTACGGCAGGCGGACAGGGAGATACGTACTCTATCCGGCCTGGTGTGGTGATGACGAGGACGCTGAACGGACCGGATTCCGGAGGTGTGACGAGAAATGACGATCGCCGAGGAACGACGGAAGACATGCGACGGCGACGGTGTGGGCCACGGTCGGAACGGCGGCGTGCGGTTCCTGCCGATGGGGAGCTTCGACGCCGGGGGTTTTGAGCCGGTGGTCCGGGTGAACGGTGCCGGAAGTTGGGGTGACGATGGGCCCGGCCGGCTTGAGGTGACTATCGGAGACCGCGACCGTGTCGCCTGGCACTGTGACCCCGCCTACCTCATGATTTTCCTGATGCTGGTACGTACCGAACCCTGCTACTTCCACGCGGACACGAGTCTTCTGGCCTGTGGGGACCCGGAGATCCGGCGTTTCCTCAGTATCAGTTTCGACGTCCCGAAACCTTGCCGGAGGTACCCGTTGGGTCGTGTCCCGGAGGTCGCCGGCTGATCCCTGGAGGTGCTGGACAGGCGGCACCACCCGTTGAGCTGTCCGGGAACGGTGTCGGGCTGTTCCTCTGACCTGGAGTGGGCTAGTGTTACCGCCCATATGTGGATCGGAACTCTTGAACTCGATGTCCTGCTCGGCGACGTCCATTCCCTCAAGCAGAAGCGCTCCGTGGTGCGGCCGGTGATCGCGGAGGTGCAGCGCAGATTCGGTATCTCCGTGGCCGAGGTCGACCACCGTGACCTGCACCGCCGTACCGGTATCGGCGCCTCGGCGGTCAGCGGGGACCGCGACCATGTCGTGGAGGTCCTCGAATCCGTGGAGCGTCTGGTGGCCTCCCGGCCCGAGATCCAGGTGCTCTCGGCGAAGCTGCGGTACCTGTCCTCGGAGGACCTGTGACCAGGGGCTGACCAGGGTCTGACCAGGGTCTGACCACGCACGGGAAAACACGAACGCGAAAAGTCTGTCGCCGTG
>NZ_JALIEA010000016.1:106053-183498 GCF_022869005.1 Corynebacterium kalidii
GCTGCACGGCGACAGACTTATCTCGGCGGCCTCCCCGGCGGAGTCCCCGGAGCAGGACCCGGCCCGCGCCGTCAGCCGGCCGTGTCGTCCCCGGGAGAGGACTGTTTCGGCGGCCGTCCACGTCGCGGCAGGCTCCCGGTGCTCTTCGGTAGCCGTCCTGCCTGGCGCAGTTGGTCACGCAGCATGACCTCGATCTGGGCGTTGACGCTGCGCAGGTCGTCATGGGCCCAGCGGGCGATCGCGTCGTAGACCGCCGGGTCGATGCGAAGTGGAACGTTCTTACGCGCCATGGAGACCACCGGTGTTGATCACCGGTTGGGTCGAGGAGTCGGAGCACAGGACCACGAGCAGGTTGGAGACCATCGAGGCCCGGCGTTCCGGGTCGAGGTCGACGATGTCACGCTCCTCGAGCTGGTCGAGGGCGGTCTGGACCATCGACACCGCGCCGTCGACGATCTGCTCACGGGCGTCGACCACGGCCTGTGCCTGCTGGCGCTGCAGCATCGCACCGGCGATCTCGGGGGCGTAGGACAGCGCGGAGATCCTCGCCTCGACGATCTCGAGGCCGGCGACGGCGACGCGCGCGGCGACCTCGTCGGCGAGCTCCTGCGAGACCACGTCGGTGGAGCCGGCCAGGCTGGTCGCGGCGGCACCGGTGGTGCCGTCGGCGTTGATGCGTCCCGGCACGGAGTCGTAGGGGTGGGTGGTGGCGACGTGGCGCAGCGCGGACTCGGACTGCGAGTGGATGAACTCCTCGACGTCCTCGACGGAGAAGGTGGCCTTGGCGGTGTCGGACACCTGCCAGACGACGATCGCGCCGATCTTCACCGGGTTGCCGTTGAGGTCGTTGACCTTGATCTCGTTGGTCTCGAAGTTGCGGACCCGGACGCTGACCTTCCGGCTGGTGGCCAGCGGCGGGACGAGGGTGAGCCCGGTGGTGCGGTTGGTGCCCAGGTAGCGCCCGAAGAACTGGACGACCTGGGTGTGCCCCGGGTTGATGACCCGCAGCATCGCCAGGACCACCACGGACAGGAGGATCACGACGACCCCCACGCCGATGAGCGTCCCCCCGGTCCCGGCGGCGAGCTTCTCCGTCCCCATGCCGACCGAGGACCAGACGATGAGGGCGACGGCGGCGAGGAAGGCGACGATCCCGCCGAGGAGGGCGAACACCGCGAGCCCGGTGGATCCCGACCACGCGCGGTGTTCGCTGATGTTGACGTTGGTGCCGTCGTGGCCGACGGGTGTCCCGGCGACGGCGGTCTCGGTTGCCATGGTGTCCTCTCCGTTCCCGGCGTCTCCGGAAACTGATATCACTTAACAGTAAAGTGATATCAGTTTGATGTCAACGGTGGGCCGTCCCCGCGGGTCGGCCGGTCAGGCTCGGGGCAGGTCCGTGCGCGGCCATGCAGTAGGCTGGGGCACCGTGACTGACGCGAAGAACTCCCCCCAGAATGCATCTCAGGTCCCCCCGGAGGTTGACGGCGGTGACCTCCCCGAGCAGGTGAAGGTGCGCCGCGGCAAGCGTGACCGTCTCCTCGCCGAGGGCCGGGACCCGTACCCGGCGGAGGTCCCCCGCACCCATGCACTCAAGGAGATCGTCGCGTCCTACGCGGTACTGCCGAAGGACGAGGACGAGGCCGCCGCGGTGGAGCGCGCCGGGGGCGTCACCTACCTGGAACCGGGCGAGGAGACCACGGAGCCCGTCGGCATCGCCGGCCGCGTGATCTTCGTGCGCAACACCGGCAAGCTGGCGTTCGCCCGCATCCAGGACGGCGACGGCACCCAGCTGCAGGCGATGCTGTCGCTCGCCGAGGTGGGGGAGGACGCGCTGGCGTCCTGGAAGTCTGACGTGGACCTCGGCGACTTCGTCTACGTCCACGGCCGTGTCGTGGCCTCGAAGCGTGGCGAGCTCTCCGTGATGGCGGACTCCTGGTCGATGGCCTCGAAGTCGCTGCGTCCGCTACCGGTCGCGCACAAGGAGCTCAGCGAGGACACCCGCATCCGGCACCGCTACACCGACCTGATCATGCGTGAGCAGGCGCGGACCAACGCGGTGACCAGGATCAAGGTCATGCGCGCCCTGCGCCACGCCCTGGAGCGGCGGGACTTCCTGGAGGTCGAGACCCCGATGCTGCAGACCCTCCACGGTGGTGCCGCGGCACGTCCGTTCGAGACGCACTCCAACGCCCTGGATATCGACCTCTACCTGCGCATCGCTCCGGAGCTGTACCTCAAGCGCTGCGTGGTCGGCGGCATCGACCGGGTCTTCGAGGTCAACCGCAACTTCCGCAACGAGGGCGTGGACTCCTCGCACTCGCCGGAGTTCGCGATGCTGGAGACCTACCAGGCCTACGGCACCTACGACACCGGTGCGACGATGATCCGCGAGGTCATCCAGGAGATCGCCGAGGAGGTGTTCGGTTCCACCACGGTCACCCTGGTGGACGGTACCGAGTACGACTTCGGCGGTGAGTGGCGGACCATGGAGATGTACCCCTCCCTGAACGAGGCGCTGCACCGCAAGTTCCCCGACCAGGACGTGGTGGACGAGGTCACCGTGGACACCTCGGTCGAGGACCTCAAGGCGCTGGCCGCCGTGGTCGGGCTGCCGGTCCCGGAGAAGGGTGGCTGGGGCCACGGCAAGCTCGTCGAGGAGATCTGGGAGGTGCTGTGCGAGGACCAGCTGTACGGCCCGGTCTTCGTCCGGGACTTCCCGGTCGAGACCTCGCCGTTGACCCGTCAGCACCGCAGCAAGCGGGGTGTGACGGAGAAGTGGGACCTCTACGTCCGCGGGTTCGAGCTGGCCACCGGGTACTCCGAGCTGGTGGACCCGGTCGTCCAGCGTGAACGCTTCGAGGACCAGGCGCGCCTGGCCGCCGGCGGCGACGACGAGGCGATGGTGCTGGACGAGGACTTCCTGGCGGCGATGGAGCAGGGCATGCCCCCGACGTCCGGCAACGGCATGGGGATCGACCGGCTGCTGATGGCACTGACCGGACTGGGGATCCGGGAGACGGTGCTGTTCCCGATGGTGAAGCCGGAACGCGACAGCTGAGCCGGCGGCGGGGACTGTAGGGGTCACTACGGGGGTGGGGTCCGGGGGTGCAGGGCAGGCGTTTCACCTGCCCTGATCTAATTGTTTCCCCGGGTGACTGTGTGACGGTCGTCGAATTCCGTCATTTGTGACGCGGATCATGGTTCGTGGTTATGATGTAATCATTATCTGTCCGACCCAACTCCATGACTGTCAATGACTGTCCGTCCGCCGGTGACCACCGGGGCGACAACGAGTACAGCGAAAGGTAGCTGCCTCATCATGAGTGACCGAAGCAAGCGGAACGACTCCACGCCGGGCCTCAACACCATCAAGCGTGATGCCATCGGCACCGCGATGCGTGTCCTGACCCGCTTCACCGGATCCGACCTGGCCGTCAAGTACGGGCTGAACGAGAAGGTCGACCGTGTGGCCTACGAGTCCACCAAGGGCGGGATGCGCACCCTCGGTGCCATCAACCGCCAGTTCAAGAAGTCCAAGGGCTCCGGGAAGCCGGTGCGCCTGGAGGCCCAGGGCGGCGAGGGCGACGCCACCACCGAGCCGAAGAAGCCGGCGAAGGCGCTCTTCGACCTGACCCCCACCGAGGACCAGGAGATGCTCGCCTCCGCCGTCCGCGAGTTCGCCGAGGAGCAGCTCCGTCCCGGTGCCCACGACGCCGACGAAGCCGCCGAGACCCCCAAGGAGGTCCTGGACAACGCCGCTGAGCTGGGTATCTCCCTGGTCAGCCTGCCGGAGGAGTACGAGGGCCTGGCCTCCGAGTCCGCCTCCACCACCTCCGCCCTCGTCGCCGAGGCCCTCGCCTTCGGTGACATGGGCCAGGCCGTCGCGATCCTGGCTCCCGCCGGTGTCGCCACGACCCTCACCAACTACGGCGACGACGCGCAGCAGAAGACCTACCTGCCGGAGTTCGCCGGCGAGTCGGTGCCCCAGGCCGCCGTGATCGTCAACGAGTCCCGTGCCCTGTTCGACCCCTTCGTCCTGCAGACCACCGCCAAGCGCGAGGGCAACGACATCGTCATCAACGGTGTGAAGACCCTGGTTCCCAACGCCGGTTCCGCGGAGCTCTTCGTCGTCGCCGTCGACCTCGACGGGGTGAACACCTTCGCCATCGTGGAGTCCTCCACCGAGGGTGTCGTCGTCGAGGCCGACCCGTCGATGGGTATCCGCGCCGCCGGCCTGGGCCGCGTCCTGCTCAAGGACGTCAAGGTGCCGGCCGCCAACCTGCTGGGCGGTGCCGACCTGGACACCGAGACCCGCACCGAGAACTACGCCGAGATCATCCGCCGTGCCCGTCTGGGGTGGGCCGCCCTGGCCGTCGGCACCTCCGAGGCCGTGCTCGAGTACGTCAAGCCCTACGTCAAGGAGCGCGAGGCGTTCGGCGAGCCCATCGCCCACCGGCAGTCCGTCGCCTTCATGGTCGCCAACATCCGCATCGAGCTCGACGGCATGCGCATGATCATGCTGCGCGGTGTCTCCCGTATCGACCAGGGCCTGTCCTTCAACCGTGAGGCGGGGCTCGCGCACCGTTTCGCCGCCGACCGTGGCATGCAGATCGGTCTCGACGGTGTCCAGCTGCTCGGCGGGCACGGCTACACCAAGGAGCACCCGGTGGAGAAGTGGTACCGCGACCTGCGTGCCATCGGTGTCGCCGAAGGCGTCGTGGTCCTGTAAGTCCCGTCAGTAACAACATCGAAGGAGCACTGAAATGATCAACCTCGAACTCCCGAAGAAGCTGCGCGGGACCATCAACCAGGCACACCAGGCCGCCGCAGAGATCTTCCGCCCGATCGCCCGCAAGTACGACCTCGCCGAGCACGAGCGTCCCATAGAACTCGACACGATGTCCTCGCTGGTCGAAGGCATGAGTGACGGCGGCGGAAACGTCGGCGGAGCATCCGGCGGCCGCGCCGACAGCAAGAAGAAGTCCGAGGGCGTCCGCAACGGCGGTAACATGACCTCCCTGCTCAACGTCATCGAGACCTGCTGGGGCGATGTCGGACTGACGCTCTCCATCCCCTACCAGGGCCTCGGGAACTCCGCGATCGCCGCGGTCGCCACCGACGAGCAGCTCGAGCGCTTCGGCAAGGTCTGGGCCGCCATGGCGATCACCGAGCCGCAGTTCGGTTCCGACTCCGCCGCCGTCGCCACCACGGCCCGGTTGGACGGTGACGAGTACGTCCTCAACGGCGAGAAGATCTTCGTGACCGCCGGTGACCGGTGCACCCACGTCGTCGTCTGGGCCTCGGTCGACAAGTCCGCCGGTCGCGCGGCCATCAAGTCCTTCGTCGTCCCGCGCGATACCCCGGGCTTCGAGCTGGCCCGTCTGGAGCACAAGCTCGGCATCCGCGCCTCCGACACCGCCCACTTCATCCTGGACAACGTGCGCGTCCCGAAGGAGAACCTGCTGGGTTCCCCCGAGGTCGACACGAAGAAGGGCTTCGGCGGCGTCATGGCGACGTTCGACAACACCCGTCCGCTGGTCGCCGGCATGGCCGTCGGTGTCGCCCGCGCCTCCCTCGAGAAGCTGCGGACGATCCTCACGAAGGCCGGCCTGGAGATCGACTACGACGCCCCGAGCTGGAACCAGCCCGCGGCCGTGGCCGAGTACATCCGCCTCGAGGCGGACTGGGAGGCCGCGTACCTGATGACGCTGCGCGCCGCCTGGATGGCCGACAACAAGCAGCCGAACAACAAGGAAGCCTCCGAGTGCAAGGCGAAGGCCGGCCGTATGGCCACCGAGCTGACCCTGCGCGCCGTCGAACTCGCCGGCACCTACGGCTACTCCGAGCGCTCCCTGCTCGAGAAGTGGTCGCGCGACTCGAAGATCCTGGACATCTTCGAGGGCACCCAGCAGATCCAGCAGCTGGTCGTCGCCCGCCGTGAGCTGGAGCTGTCCTCCGCACAGCTGAAGTAGCAGGTCACGCCGTTATCGCGGCCGTCGGTCACCATGACCGGCGGCCGCTTTCGTCGTCGCTGCCGCCGTTCCATCCTGCCTGCATCCCGCTTCCATCCCTTATGCGTCCCCCCGTGGGAGGGGGCGACGCCATTACATGGAAACTATTTTCGTTAGGATTGGCCGGGCGCTTCCAGTCTCATGGTTGCGCTCTGTGGAACGTCCCCGGCGTCGGCCGACACTTACGCCGGGGACCGTGCGGTGACGCCGCCTGTCGTCGTCACCGCGGTGACCCCCGTCGCACTGGCGTGAGGACGGGGGCTCATCACATCCGGAGCACCAGCGAGAGAATGAACAGCGCGGTGAACACGCCTCCCGGGACGGCGAGGAGGACGAGCACGACGCCGCCGATGACGAGCAGCGCGCGGGGAGGCGACTTCCGGTCGTCGGGGCTGTCTGGGGTGCCTGGGTTGCCTGGACTATCTGGGGCCATCGTGACCTCCGGCGGGGAGAGGTGGATTTGTGGTGTTGTCCACGGAGAATACCCCGCTGCAGGGCAGATGGGCCGCGACCCGGCACACGACATGACAGCGGCCCGCAGACGGGGTCTGCGGGCCGCTGTCGGGACGCGGAGGGGGTGGGGCGGCGCGGCTTTACGCGGCGTCGTCCTCCATCCCGTTGTTCACGGAGGGGAGCTCCCGGGGGACGATCTTGCCCACCGCGTTGCGGGGCAGGACGTCCATGAAGACGAAGTAGCGGGGGACGTTGTGGCGCGCGAGCTTCGCCTTGACGGCGGCCTTCGCACGTTCCTCGAAGCCTTCGCGGTTCTTCTCCTCGTCGGTGAGCACGACGTAGGCGGCGAGGGCCTGGCCGAAGTCGGGGTCGGCGACACCGTGGACGGCGACCTCGTAGACCTCGGGCATGTCCGAGATGACGTCCTCCGCCTCCTGCGGGTACACGTTCTCGCCGCCGGAGACGATCATGTCGTCGCTGCGTCCGGCCAGGTAGAACAGGCCGTCCTCGTAGTAGCCGAGATCGCCGGTGGAGACCAGGCCGTCGATGTTCTCCTTGTCCACACCCGGGCGGGTGTAGCCCTCGAACAGCAGGTCGTTACCCACGAAGACGCGGCCGACGACACCTTCCGGGACGTCGTTGCCGTCGTCGTCGACAATCTTCAGCACGGTCGCCATCGGCGGCTTGCCCGCGGTGGTCGGGTGCTCCTCGAGCTCGTGGGGCTGGGCGATCGAGGCCCAGCTGATCTCGGTGGAGCCGTAGAGGTTGTAGAGCACCTTCCCGAACTTCTCGTGCGTGTCCCTGATGACCCGCGGCGGGAGTGCCTCGCCGCAGGCCACGATGGACTTGACCCCGGGGCTGAAGTTCTCCGGCACGGCCTCGAGGAGGCGGCGCAGCTGCGTGGGGACGATGGCGATGTTCGCCGGACGGTTCGCCTCGATGAGCTTGACGGCCGCACGGGGGGAGAACTTGCGCTGCAGGATGAACGTCGCGCGTAGTGCCAGCCCCAGCTGGATCTGGCAGAACCCCCAGAGGTGGAACATCGGCGCAGGCACGTAGTAGCCGCGGTGGTGCTTCAGCGGGATCCTGGACATGATCGAGGACGCCGGGAGGTACGTCTTCGGCTCCGGACGCCGCGCGCCCTTCGGGGTGCCGGTCGTGCCCGAGGTCAGGATGATCGTGCGGCCGCGGCGGGGACGTGCCGGGATCTTCGACTCGGCCGGGCCCGTGCGCAGGACCTCGGTCAGCGTCGGCCAGTCGGGGTTCCTGGTGGCGTGGTCCTCGTTCTTCTGGGCGTCGGCGACGTTGCTGGCGTACTCGATGTCCGCCGCCTGCGCCTCGCGCTCCTCGGGGGTGAGGGGTGCGGCGGCGGTGTCCTGGTTCTCCTCCCAGTTGACGACCACCGGGCAGTCGTCGAAGCCCTTGGGGAGCAGCGGGATGAACTCCTCGTCGATGAAGAGCAGGTCGATCTTCTGCTCCTTCATCACGGCGCGGGTCTGCTCCGCGGACGCACCGGTGTTGAACAGCACGATGTCGGTGCCGAGACGTCCGTGGGCGCACAGGGTCATGATGAAACCGCGGTGGTTGCGGCTGAGCATCCCGATCTTGTCGCGCTCCCGGACCCCGGTGCGGTACAGGGCCTCGGCCAGTTTGTTCGTCTGGTCGTGGAGTTCGCCGTAGGTGATGGACCCGGCGTCGTCGAGGATCGCGGTGTGGTAGGGGTCCTGTGCCGCGCCGATCGCGAGCAGGCCGGCGGGCGTGAACGACCACTGGACGATGGCCTTCAGGGCCTTGCCCATGGCCACGGGGCTCATCGCTCCGAAGACGCCGGACTTGACCAGCGGGATCGCTCCTTCGGCGAGCTGCGGAAGTTGTTTCAGCGTGACTGCGGGTTCGGATCCGCTCATGGTTCTCCTTCGTGTTCGGCGAGGCTGCGACAGTGATGTGACAGACCATGCAGGGGGCTGGCTCGTGTAAGACAGGTTACAGATAAAAATGGTTCGTTTCGCCGGAATAGCCGGATGGGGTCGGGACGGTCCGGGAAACGCCTGTTCGCTGACGGCGTACAAGGCCGCGGATGTCCGCGAAAATGGTCGATGACCTGCATGTATAAGGGGTCGTGGGGGTGGTGTCGCCCGGGGAACAAGTTCAGGAGGGTCACCGTTGTACAAAGTGACTCAACGTGGCGACGCCGAATCACTAAGGTGGTCCCCACATCCGGACCTTGAAGCGAGGGAGAGCAAATGTTCGAGAGGTTCACCGACCGTGCGCGACGGGTCGTCGTCCTGGCGCAGGAAGAAGCCCGCGCGCTCAACCACAACTACATCGGCACCGAGCACATCCTGCTGGGGCTGATCCACGAGGGTGAGGGCGTCGCCGCCAAGGCTCTCGAATCCATGGGCATTTCCCTGGAGGCGGTGCGTACCGAGGTCGAGGACATCATCGGCACCGGTGGGCACCCGCCGAGCGGGTACATCCCCTTCACCCCCCGGGCCAAGAAGGTCCTGGAGCTCGCCCTGCGCGAGGCGCTGCAGCTCGGCCACAAGTACATCGGCACCGAGCACATCCTGCTCGGGCTCATCCGCGAGGGCGAGGGCGTGGCCGCACAGGTGCTGGTCAAGCTCGGCGCCGACCTGTCCCGGGTGCGTCAGCAGGTCATCCAGCTGCTCTCCGGTTACGAGGGCACCGAGCCGGAGGCGGCTCCGGACGAGCCCGCCACCGCGGGTGTCGGTTCGTCCTCGGACTCCGCGTCGGCCGGTAAGCCGGGCCAGAAGTCCAACTCGCTGGTCCTGGACCAGTTCGGGCGCAACCTGACCCAGGCGGCCAAGGACGGCAAGCTGGATCCGGTCGTCGGCCGTGAGAAGGAGGTCGAGCGCATCATGCAGGTGCTCTCGCGCCGCACGAAGAACAACCCCGTTCTCATCGGTGAGCCCGGCGTGGGCAAGACCGCCGTCGTCGAGGGGCTCGCGCTGGACATCGTCAACGGCAAGGTGCCCGAGACCCTCAAGGACAAGCAGCTCTACTCGCTGGACCTGGGGTCACTGGTCGCCGGTTCCCGGTACCGCGGTGACTTCGAGGAGCGCCTGAAGAAGGTCCTCAAGGAGATCAACCAGCGCGGCGACATCATCCTGTTCATCGACGAGATCCACACCCTCGTCGGCGCGGGTGCCGCCGAGGGGGCGATCGACGCCGCCAGCATCCTGAAGCCGAAGCTGGCCCGCGGCGAGCTGCAGACCATCGGTGCGACGACCCTGGACGAGTACCGCAAGCACATCGAGAAGGACGCCGCCCTCGAGCGTCGTTTCCAGCCGGTGCAGGTGCCGGAGCCGAGCGCCGAGATGACGATCGAGATCCTCAAGGGTCTCCGTGACCGCTACGAGGCGCACCACCGGGTCTCCATCACCGACGGCGCCCTCGCGGCCGCCGCCCGGCTGTCGGACCGCTACATCAACGACCGGTTCCTGCCGGACAAGGCCGTCGACCTCATCGACGAGGCCGGTGCGCGCATGCGGATCAAGCGCATGACCGCCCCGAAGGCGATCCAGGACGTCGACGACCGGATCGCCGAGGTCCGTCGGGCCAAGGAAGCGGCCATCGACGACCAGGACTTCGAGAAGGCGGCCTCCCTGCGCGACGACGAGCGCAAGCTCACCGAGGAGCGTGCGGAGAAGGAGAAGCAGTGGCGCGCCGGTGAACTCGACGACGTCGCCGAGGTCGGCGAGGAGCAGATCGCCGAGGTGCTGGGCACCTGGACCGGTATCCCGGTCGTCCGCCTCACCGAGGAGGAGTCCACCCGGCTGCTGCACATGGAGGATGAGCTGCACAAGCGGATCATCGGCCAGGAGGACGCGGTCAAGGCGGTCTCCCGGGCGATCCGTCGTACCCGCGCGGGGTTGAAGGACCCGAAGCGTCCGAGCGGTTCGTTCATCTTCGCCGGCCCGTCCGGTGTCGGTAAGACCGAGCTGTCGAAGGCGCTGGCGGAGTTCCTCTTCGGCGACGACGACTCGCTGATCCAGATCGACATGGGCGAGTTCCACGACAAGTTCACCGCGTCGCGTCTGTTTGGTGCACCCCCCGGATACGTCGGCTACGACGAGGGCGGCCAGCTGACCGAGAAGGTCCGTCGCAAGCCGTTCTCCGTGGTCCTCTTCGACGAGATAGAGAAGGCGCACTCGGAGATCTACAACACCCTGCTGCAGGTCCTCGAGGACGGTCGTCTCACCGACGGCCAGGGCCGGATGGTGGACTTCAAGAACACCGTCCTGATCTTCACCTCGAACCTGGGCACCAGGGACATCTCCAAGGCCGTGGGCATGGGCTTCTCCGGTGCCGGTGAGGCAGACGAGGAGGCCCAGTACGACCGGATGAAGTCGAAGGTCAACGACGAGCTGAAGAAGCACTTCCGCCCGGAGTTCCTCAACCGTATCGACGACATCGTGGTCTTCCACCAGCTGACCCGTGAGCAGATCGTCCAGATGGTCGACCTGCTGACCGGTCGGGTGCGTAAGGCACTGGCGGAGAAGGACATGGGCCTGGAGCTGTCCGAGAACGCGAAGAACCTGCTCGCCGTCCGTGGCTTCGACCCGGTGCTGGGCGCCCGTCCGCTGCGTCGGACGATCCAGCGGGAGATCGAGGACCACCTGTCCGAGAAGATCCTGTTCGGCGAGCTGGGTGCCGGCGAGATCGTCACCGTGGACGTCGAGAACTGGGACGGCACCGGCAAGGGTGAGGGTGCGAAGTTCGTTTTCGGCTCCCGTCCGAAGCCGCTGCCGGAGATCGCGGTAGAGCCGGGTGTCGACGCCGGGGACGCGCAGGAGAACGTCATCGAGGCGGCGACCGACGACGGTGACCTGCCCGAGACCCAGGACGTCACCGCCGGGGAGCACCGCGACTAGCTCCCGGGGCTGGACCACACAGGGCGCCGGTCCCGGCGGCCCGTTACCGGGGTAACCGGTACCGTGCCGTCGGGCCGGCGCCCTGCTGCGTCACGAGTCCGTCGGCGACCAGCGAGGTCAGTGCGCGGGCCCGCTGGTCGGCGTCCTCACTGGTGGCGGTGAGGTCGTCGGCGGTGACCTCGGTGGTGCCGTCGGCGCGCAGGATCGCCATGATCCGGCCGCGCACCTGGCGGTCGGTGCCCTCGAACTTCTGGACCCTCTTCTTCGCCGCGGCGGACTCCGCCGCACTGGGGGCGGGGCGCCCGAGGGCGACCCAGCGGCAACGGTCCGACACCGGGCAGGCGTCGCACCGCGGGGACCGTGCGGTGCAGACCGTGGCACCGAGCTCCATCAGCGACGCGCACATCCCCAGCGCCTCCCCGTGGGCCCGTGGGTCGTGCCGCGGATTGCGGTACCCGCGCTTGAGCAGCGCAGGGTCCTCGTCGACCCAGGGCATCAGGTCGGCGACGTCGGCCAGGTCCCCCGCCTTCGCCGGGCCCTGCAGGAACTCGCCGCGGGCGAGACGACGCTGGACACGGCGGACGTTCGTGTCGACGACCGGTACCGCCCGGCCGAAGGCGAAGGCGGCGACGGCGCGGGCGGTGTAGTCGCCGATTCCGGGCAGCGCGACCAGCTCGGCCACGGTGTCCGGGACCTGTCCGCCATGCTCGGCGACGACGGCACGTGCGCACTCGCGTAGCCGCAGTGCACGCCGCGGGTAGCCGAGGTTCGCCCAGGCGCGCAGGATGTCGTCGGTGGGGGCCTCGGCCAGGTCGGCGGGGGTCGGCCACCGCTCCAACCAGGCGGTCCAGAGGGGGATCACCCGGGCGACGGGGGTCTGCTGGGACATGATCTCGCTGAGCAGGACGGCCCACGGGGTGGTGTCCGGGTCCCGCCACGGTAGGTCGCGGGCATGGTCGTCGTACCACCGGTTGAGCACCGACCCCAGTGAGGCCGGACTGTCGGTGGGCGTAGGCGTCGCCTGGTTGTCGGGGGTCGTCACGGTGTCCACTGGACCCTACTGTGCCGTACGGACGGGCGTGCGGCAAAAGGCGGTGGCAGAATAGTCGGCATGACTTCTGACCACACCACTGCGAACGGCGGCACTGCCGGATACGGCGACGGCGACCGGGGCCACCTGACCCCCCAGGAGGCCGTCGAGCTGCTGATGGCGGGCAACCGCCGCTTCATGGACGAGGACTCCGCGCACCCGAACCAGGACCGCGGACGGCGCGAGCTGCTCACCGGCGGCCAGCGTCCCAACGCGGTCGTCCTCGCATGTTCGGACTCCCGTGTCCCCGTGGAGATCGTCTTCGACCAGGGCCTCGGCGACCTCTTCGTGATCCGTACCGCCGGGGAGATCACCGACCTGTCGGTGCTGGCCTCCCTGGAGTTCGCGGTGGTGTCCCTGGGTGTCCCGTTGGTCGTGGTGCTCGGGCACGAGAGTTGTGGTGCGGTCGCGGCCGCACAGACCGCACTGGCCACCGGCAGCATGCCCCCGGGGTTCCAGCGCGTGCTCGTCGAGAAGGTCACCCCGTCACTGCTGGCGGCCCGGTCGCAGGGCGCGGACACCGGGGAGGACTTCGAGAAGCACCATGTCGTGGAGATCGCCAACCACATCGTCGACCGTTCACCCGGGATCATGGAGCGACTCCGCGAGGGGCTCTGCGGTGTGGTCGGCATGCGGTACCGCCTGTCGGATGGCCTGGCGGAGCCCGTCGCCAGCTACGGGCTCGACATCGACGGGGTCCCCGCCACCGAGGTTCACTGACGGCCGTGTCTGACCGCCGTGTCTGACGGGGTGTCACGACGTCGGGGTGTCATGACGTCATGGCGTCGTCGGTGCTGGTTACACTGGTTGTGTGAGTCAGCGTAATGATCCCCGGCCGTTGCCCCCGGAAATCTACCAGCGCCGTCGTATCACGGCGGTGGTGGTTCTGGTCGTGGTCGTCGCGTTGTTGTGGTGGGTCATCAGTTCGCTGACCGGAGGGGACGACGCCCAGGACCAGGTCGCGCAGACCTCGGAGTCCACCGCCGCGACGACGGCGGGGTCGACGGCGGCGGCGTCGGGGTCGGCCGAGAGCAGTGCGACCTCGACGGAGGCGTCCCGGTTGGCCTCCCCGTCGGCGTCGGCTGAGCCTTCGGAGCCCCGTGGGGTGCCTGACGAGGTCGCGTCGAAGACGACGTGCGAGCTCGACGACCTCCAGCTGTCCGTGCGTCCCGGGGCCCCGACGTTCCGCGACGGCCAGCAGCCGAACTTCTTCCTGGAGGTCACCAACCCCACGTCCGGGGAGTGCGACATCGACCTGGGGGAGAATGAGCTGAAGTTCGAGGTCTTCACCATGGACTCCGGGTACACCCGGGTCTGGGGTGACACCGACTGCAACTCGCCGACGTCGACCGGGCGGCTGCGGCTGGACGCGGACCAGTCCCGCACCTTCGAGATGACCGCATGGTCGCGCACCACTTCCTCCCCGGGTTCCTGTGCGGACCGTCAGCCCGTCGGTAGCGGCGCGTACATGGTCTACGGCCACATCGGTGACAATACCTCGGAGTCGCAGACGTTCAACCTCGCGTGAGGCCGATCTTCGCCACCGCCTCCTGCACGGTCCCCACGGCGATGACCCGGAGGCCCGCGGGCGGGGTGGTGCGGTCGGCACCCCGGGTGGAGTCGGGGACGACCGCGGTGGTGAACCCCAGCCGACGCGCCTCCGCCAGGCGCAGGCGCAGGTCCGGGACCCGGCGTACCTCCCCGCCCAGGCCCACTTCGCCCACGGCCACCAGTCCGGTCGGCAGGGCCGTCCCGGAGGCGGTCGAGGCCAGGGCCAGGGCGAGGGCCAGGTCCGCACCCGGCTCGTTGATCTTCATCCCGCCGACCGTCGCCGCGTAGACCTCGTGGCCCATCAGGTCGACCCCGGCACGTTTGGCGAGCACGGCCAGGACGACGGCGACACGGCTGGCGTCGATACCGGTGACCACCCGCCGCGGCGTGTGCATCTGGGTCTCCAGGGCGAGGGTCTGGATCTCGCCGAGCATCGGCCGCCGGCCGTCCATCAGCACCGTCACGGCCGTTCCCGCCACCGGTTCGTCCCGGTGGTGCAGGAACAGCCCGGACGGGTCGGCGACGGCGCGGATGCCGTCGGAGGTCTGCTCGAAGCACCCGACCTCGTCCGTCGCCCCGAAGCGGTTCTTCTGGCCGCGCAGGAAACGCAGTGAGCTGCGCCGGTCGCCCTCGAAGTTGAGGACCACGTCCACGAGGTGTTCGACGGTGCGGGGGCCGGCGACATTGCCGTCCTTGGTGACGTGCCCGACGAGCAGGACGGGGACACCCGTGGACTTCGCCAGGGTCGTCAACGTCGCGGCGACGGCGCGGGTCTGCGCCACACCGCCGGCCACGCCTTCGACACCGGAGGCGTTGAGCGTCTGCAGCGAGTCGACGATGACCAGTTCGGGCTGGACGGCGTCGATCTGCCCGAGCGCGGTCTCCAGGTCGTGCTCGGCGGCGAGGAACAGCGACGGGCAGAGCGCGCCGGTCCGTTCGGCACGGTGACGCACCTGGCCGACCGACTCCTCCGCGGTGAGGTACAGCACGCTGCGGTCCTGCCGCGCCCACCGGTTGGCGACCTCGAGCAAGAGGGTCGATTTACCGACGCCCGGCTCGCCGGCGAGCAGCACGGCACTGCCGGGGACGACACCGCCGCCGAGGACCCGGTCGAGTTCCCCGATGCCGCTGGGGCGGTGCTTGGCGATGGTGGGGTCGATGTCGGTGACCGCTCTGGCGGGTGACGTCGGGGTGAGCCCGGTCGGGGTGGAGGTCCCGGTGGTGGGGGCACCGAGGGCGTCCATGGTTCCCCACTCGTGGCAGGAGGGGCAGCGGCCCACCCATTTGGACACCTGGTGGCCACAGGATGAGCAGCCGTAGGTGCTACGGGTTTTGCGGTTCGTGGTTTTCGTGGCCATGGCTCACAGACTAGTAGCGGGGTCGGACATGAAAAACGCGCATCGCCCCGGGGGAGGGGGATGCGCGCTCGGCGTCGGGGCGCGGGATCAGCGGATCTCTGAGCCCTCGTGCTCGCCGTCGATGGCGTCGGCGCCTTCGCGGTTGACGCCGTCCTGGTGGCGGTAGGTCTGGCCCGCGTCGGCGTACCAGGCCACGATCGGTGCGTTGACCTCGATGTCGCCGTTGTCGAAGGTGAAGGTCACCGTGCGGGCGGCGCCGTTGTAGAAGTTCTCGCCCTCCACCGTGGTCTCCAGGTACTGGGTGCAACCCACGGTGGCGTCGGACGGGTTCATCTCCGCGATGGCGGCCGACGAGTCGGCGACCACCGAGCAGTCCGGGGCGAGGGTGACCCTCTTGCCGAGGTCCACCGACGCGTCCTGCACCGACACGCTCTGCAGGGTGACGTCCTCGCCGTCGATGCCCTGGTTGGAGGCGTTGAACTTCAGTGCGACCGAGTTGTCCTCCTGGGTGACCAGGGTGACGTCCCGGACGACGGCGTCGCCGAGTTCGCCGTTCGTCCCGTTGACCGCGGCGACCTGGTTGGCGGTCTGGGAGACCTGGCCCGCACCGCAGGCGGACAGGGCCAGGGCCGCGCAACCGGCGGTGACGGCGAGCAGCCGACGAGCGGCGGGCTTCCGGTTCTTCACTGTGGTTCTCCTCCATCTGAGCCCCGTCCGGGGCCGTCAACTGCAGATGATATGTCCCGACACGTGTCAGGGCGGCGGGTTTCGTCGAGTCCACATTAACCCCTCAGGGGGCAGGACACCTAGTTCGCCCCACCCCTGATGGGCCCATACGGGGTGGACTGGGGCGGGCTGGGGTGGGGTTGAGGTCGGGTCGGGACGGATCGGACAGCGTGACCGGCACAGGAGTGCAGGTATGCGGCGAGGGCAGGTGCGGGGGTGCTAAACTGGCTCGTCATGGAGTTCAACATCGGGGACGTCGTCGTTTACCCCCACCACGGTGCAGCAGTGATCGAGGGAATTGAGCAGCGCGTTTTCAAGGGGGAGCCGGTCGACTACCTCGTGCTCCGGGTGAACCAGGGGGATCTGCTCGTCCGCGTGCCCGCAGCCAACGCCGAGACGGTGGGCGTCCGCGATGTCGTGGGTGAGGAAGGCCTGCTCAAGGTGTTCTCCGTCCTGCGTGAGACCGACGTGGAGGAGGCCGGCAACTGGTCCCGCCGCTACAAGGCGAACCAGGAGCGACTGGCGTCCGGTGACGTGAACCGTGTCGCCGAGGTCGTCCGTGACCTGTGGCGTCGTGACCAGGACCGTGGCCTGTCCGCCGGCGAGAAGCGCATGCTGGCCAAGGCGCGTCTGGTGCTCGTCGGCGAGTTGGCGCTGGCCGAGGGGGTGGACGACGAGAAGGCGGACGCCACCGTCCGCACGATGGAGGAGACCATCGTGCGGCACCGTGAGGAGTCCGCCGCCCGTCGTGCCGCCGGTGTCGCCGAGGAGGATGCGCCGCAGTCCGTCGATCTCGACGACGAGCTCGGCGAAGACGAGGACTGACTCCGGTGACCGGGCCAGGGGACGTGGCCGTGGACAGTCCTGACCGGGTCGTGGCCGTCGTGGCGGCGGCCGGTAGCGGGACCCGGCTGGGGGAGGTCCTGCCGAAGGCGTTCGTCGAGGTCGCGGGGCGCAGCATCCTGGAGCGGTGCCTGGACGGTCTCGCCGCCTCCGCGGCGGTGGGCCACACGGTGGTGACGGTCTCCACCGACATGGCCGACCATGCGAACGCGCTGGTGGACAACCAGATCGGCCTGTGGGCACCGATGGGGGTGTCCGTGGTCCTCGGGGGCACCGACCGCGCGGACTCCGTCCGGGCGGGCCTGGAGGCGGCGCGGGGGCGTTTCCCCGGCACCGGGGACGACCCGGATAACCCGGACGATCACGACGGCCAGGACGCAGGCACCGTGGGCGTCCTCGTCGCCGTCCACGACGCCGCCCGGTGCCTCACGCCTCCGGAGATGATCCGTGCGACGATCGCCACGGCCGCCGAGGGGGTCGCCGAGGGGACCTGGGCCGGTGTGGTGCCGGTCGTGCCGGTGACCGACACCGTCAAGGTCGTCGAGACCGAGCCCGGCGGGGCACTCGACGGCGCGGAGGTCATCCGCTCGACCCCGCAGCGCCGTACCCTGCGCGCCGCGCAGACCCCGCAGGTCTTCGCACTCGACCGGCTGCTCGCGGCGAACCGTATGCAGCAGGCGCGCGAGGAGCTGGATTCCGCGCACCCCACCGGTGAGCCTCCGTCGGCGCTGGCGCCGGTGGACGTCACCGACGACTCCTCGCTGATGGAGATGGCGGGGGAGACCGTCGTGGCGGTCGCCGGTGATCCACAGGCGTTCAAGATCACGCTGCCGGAGGACCTGGCACGGGCCCACCGGTTGGTCGGCGACGGGAGGACGGCATGATCATTCCGCGAGTAGGGGTCGCCACCGACGCCCACCAGGTGCAGGCCGGGAAACCGTGTTGGATGGCGGGCCTGTTCTTCGAGGGCGCCGACGGGTGTGAGGGGCACTCCGACGGCGATGTCGTGGCACACGCAGTCGTCGACGCCCTGCTGTCGGCGTCCGGGCTCGGCGACCTCGGTTCCTTCGTCGGGGTCGGACGTGACGAGTACGCCGGGGTCACCGGCGCCCGGCTGCTCACCGAGTGCCGGGACCTGCTGGAGTCCCACGGTTTCACCATCGGCAATGCGGCGGTGCAGATGGTCGGAAACCGCCCGAAGATGGGGCCGCGGCGGGAGGAGGCCGAACGGGTGCTCTCCGGGCATCTCGGGGCACCGGTGAGTGTCTCGGCCACCACCACCGACCACCTGGGGTTCACCGGCCGTGGTGAAGGTGTCGCGGCGGTGGCGACCGCCGTGGTGTGGCAGGACCAGGCCTCCTAGCGTAAGGCTCAGGAGCGGGATGGGTGGGGGCCGGCCGGGTAGGAGGGGCCCTGGCCGAGGCGATGTGCCCGGAGTCGGTGGTGACCGGGCAGTCACCCGGCAGTGTACGGCCGGTGTCGTAGCGGCGTATACCGCGGACGGGGTACACAGGTGTCCGCGTACGGGGGACGCGCCGGGCCGCGCGGTCGACGAGAGTTGACGGGGTCACCACCGCGGTGACGGATAGCCACCGCGGTCCCGCCAACCAAGGAGACCATCATGGCCACCCGTGTACCCGAACCCACTTCCACCCCCGACGGCCCCGCCTACGAGGGCCGCCTTCTCGACCGCCCGGACGAGGAGGTCGTCGACCAGGGTGTCGGCTTCGACCTGCGCACCCTGGTGAGTCGTCGCATGTTCATCGGCGCCGGCATCGCCGGTGCCGGGGCCGTCGCCCTGGCGGCGTGCTCGGACGGTTCCGGTTCATCCTCCGGCGGCGTCACCACCACCGCGGGGAGCGTCGACTCCGCGGACCTGCCGGACGCTGAGATCCCCGACGAGACCGCCGGACCCTACCCGGCTGACGGGTCGAACGGCCCGGACGTCCTGCAGGAGTCCGGCATCGTGCGCAGCGACATCCGTTCCAGTATCGGGGCCGACGCCCCGGTGGACGGTGTTCCGTTGGAATTCACCTTCACCGTCACCGACATCGCCGACGGGGACTCCCCGTTCGCCGACGTCGCCGTCTACGCCTGGCACTGCGACGCCCAGGGGCGGTACTCCATGTACTCCGAAGGGGTCGAGGACGAGACATGGCTGCGCGGTGTGCAGGTCGCCGACGCCGAGGGCAGAGTGACCTTCACCTCCGTGATGCCGGGCTGCTACACGGGACGCTGGACCCACATCCATTTCGAGGTCTACCCGGACGTCGACTCCACCGACGACTCGGCAAACGCCGTCGCCACCTCCCAGATGGCGTTCCCGCAGGACGTCCTGGACGAGGTCTACACCTCCGCGGTGTACGACGGCTCGGCGGACAACCTCTCCCGGATCACCCTGGCCACCGACAACGTCTTCGGTGAGGATTCCGCGGAACTGCAGATGGCCTCGGTCATCGGTGACGCGGACAAGGGCTACACCGCCGCGCTGACGGTACGGGTGGACACCACCACCGAACCCACCGGCGGTGGGGCCCCGGGTGGCGAGGGCGGTCCGGGCGGTGAACCGCCCAGCGGCGGCATGCCGGACGGCGGAATGCCCGAGGGCGGTGCACCGGACGGTGCGCCCGGTGCGCCGGGAAGTTCGGGGACCTCCGGCGAGACCGCGTCCTGACACCACCTGACCCCAGCTGACCCCACCAGTCCCCCCGACACAACAAGCCAACCCACCTGCCACACCGCTGGCACCCACCTAAGGAGTACGTCATGCTGCAGAACCTCACCGGAATGCACGCCCTGGTCATCCTCGCCGTCATCCTTCTGCTCTTCGGCGCAGCGAAGCTACCCGCCCTGGCCAAGAGCCTCGGCCAGTCCGTCCGGATCCTGAAGACCGAGGCGTCCGACCCCGCACCGGCCGGCGCACCGGCCACCCCGGTCGCACCGGACGCCGGACAGGCACCGGCGATGCACACCGTGGACGGCGTGGAGCGGAAGCTCACGTCATGACGCCCGCGACCGCAGGGCCGACCGGCATGCCGTTGTCCGGCCACCTGCTCGAAGGGCGCAGGAGACTCACCCGTGCCACGGCAGCCCTCGTGGTCGCGGCAGTCGTCGCCTACCTGCTCTCCGACCAGGTACTGGAGGTGCTGCGGGCACCGGTCGTCGACATCGCGCAGACCCGTGCCGCCGCCATCAACTACGACAGCGTCACCGGCGCCTTCGACCTGAAACTCCGCATCGCCCTGTTCGGCGGAATCGCCCTGGCCAGTCCCGTCTGGCTCTACCAGATCCTGGCCTACGTGGCTCCCGCGTTGATCGGCCGGGAGAAGCACCACGCCTTCGGCTTCCTCGCCGCGGTGATCCCCCTGTTCGTCGCCGGGTGCGCGGCCGGTGTGGCGGTGTTTCCCCGGATCGTTGAGCTGCTCGCCGGATTCGCGTCCGCCGACGACAGCACGCTGCTGCAGGCCTCCTACTACTTCGACTTCGTGCTCAAGCTCGTGCTCGCCGCCGGTGTGGCATTCACCTTCCCCGCCTTCATCGTCCTCCTCAACGTCCTGGGGGTGCTGCCGGCCCGGACGGTCGCCCGCAGCTGGCGGGGGATCACCGTGAGCATCGTGGTCTTAAGCGCCCTGGTGACCCCGTCGGCCGACCTGCTGTCGATGTTCCTGATCGCCGTCCCGATGGCGGTGCTGTTCGGGGTCTCACTCGGCATCGCCTGGATCCACGACCGGCGGCACCCCACCGGCACCACCGGACCTGCCGAACGGCGGGTGGACAACCGGACGTCCAGTCTTGAAGGAGTGTGCTGACATGTTCGGACTCAGCATCGAGAAGATCATCGTCGTCGGCATGGTGGCGGCCGTCGTCATCGGCCCGCAGCGGCTGCCGCTCTACGCGGAGAAGCTCGCCACCGTCATCAGGAACTTCCGCAGCTTCACCGAGTCGACGAGACGACGGGCCGAGGAGGAACTGGGCGTCCCCGTCGCCGCGATGGACCCCACGACATGGAACAACAGGTTCCGGGCCTACGACCCGCGCCGGATCGTCCGCGACGCCCTGGACAGTGACGGGACAGAGCGCACACCAGAGCGCACACCAGAGCACACACCAGAGCACACTGGGGGCGGTGTGGCGGCCGCCGCCTCCCCGGAGAGCGGCCCCGTCCCGGAACCTCTCCGGGAGTACCGGGAACGCTGGGTCGTGGTCGGCGGTTCCTCCGGGCACCCGGTCCGCCGCAGGATTGTCGAACCCGTCCCTCCGGACTCCGACGTTCCCGACATTGCCGACGTTGCCGATCCCGTCGGCGTCCAGGAACACTCCGTCGACGAGCGCACCGCGAGCGTCGGGCGGGGCGCCGATACTGCACAATGGCGTCATGACCCGGCCTGAAACCCGCACCCCGCCCAACCGTGAGCGACCCGCGCGGATCCCGGTGTGGGTCGGGGATCTGGCGGTCATCGTGCTGGTCCTCGCCTCCGTCGCCGTGCCGGGCCCAGGCCCAGGGACCGGACCCCTCGGGCCTTTCGGTCCAGGCGGCCCCGGAGATCCCGCCGGGCAGACGGGAGGGATGCCGGACCACCGTCTGGACCTCGTCGTCACGGGCGCGGTGGTGCTGGCCGCGGCGCTGATGCCCCTGCGTCGTCGCTGGCCGTTGACGGTCCTCGCGGCCTGCCTGGCGGTGTACGTGGGCACCGTCCTGCTCGGCGTGCCGACCCTGGGGCCGGGTGTCGCTGCGATCGTCGCCGCATTCGCCGCGGCGACCGGCGCCCCACGTCGTGTGGCCCTGGGCTGCGGTACGGCGGGTGCGGTCGTGGTGGCGGTGCTGAGTCTGTTCACCGACGACCGGCTGACCCTGGACCCGCAGGTCTTCCAGATCGCCGCGGGCATCGCCGTCGCCACCGCCCTGGGAGACAGTTTCCGGTCCCGACGGGAGTACGCCCGGGCGGCCACCGAGCGTGCCGAACGTGCCGAACAGACCCGTGAGGCGGAGGCCCGGAGGCGGGTGGCAGAGGAACGGCTACGCATCGCCCAGGACCTGCACGACACCGTCGCCCACCGGATCTCGGTGATCAGCCTGAACGCCGGGGTGGCGTCCAGCTCGCTGGACTCCCGGCCGGACAAGGCGCGCGACTCACTCGGCAGGATCCGGGAGGCCTCACGCGAGGTGCTCGGCGACATCGGTGTACTGCTGCGCTACCTTCGCGCCGGGGACCCAGGGGACCCAGGCGATGACGGAGCCCGCGGGGCCGTGGAACTCCCGCAGCCGGGTGTGGAGGACCTGGACGACCTCGTGGCCTCCGTCGCCGCGGCGGGGCTCACGGTGCACCGGTCCTCCGACGGGGACCTGTCGACCGTCGACGACACCACCGGGCGGGTCGTCTACCGCGTGGTGCAGGAGGGGCTGACCAACGCGCACAAACACGGTTCGGGCAACATCGCGGAACTCGCGACCGGCGTCACCACCGGTCCGGAGCGGCGCGTCGTGTCTGTGCGGGTCAGCAACCCGGTGTCCCGGGACGGGCGCAACCAGCCGGACGCCCCGCACGGCTTCCTGGGGCTCACCGGACTGCGTGAACGTGTGGCGGCGGTGGGAGGGTCCGTCACCGCCGTAGAATCGGACGGGACATTCACGCTCACCGCTGAGCTGCCGCTTGCCAGGGAGGAACACCCGTGACCACCGTGCTCGTCGTCGACGACCAGGTCCTGATCCGTCAGGCCGTCGTCGACATCCTGTCCAGTACCCCGGACACCGAGGTGGTCGGTGCGGCGGCCGACGGGCTGGAGGCCGTGTCCATGACCGCCGAACTGCACCCGGACGTGGTACTGACGGACATCCGCATGCCCCGTCTCGACGGCATCGCCGCCACCGAACGCATCTGCTCGGACCCGGCGAACGCCGACAGCCGCGTCCTGGTCCTCACCACCTTCGAGGAGGACGAGTACGTCGTTGCCGCCTTGCGCGCCGGGGCCAGCGGGTTCATCGGCAAGGGGGCGGAGCCGGAGGAGATCATCCGTGCCGTCCACGCGGTCGCGGACGGCGACGCACTGCTGTCACCGGCGGCGACGCGCGGACTCATCGCCCGGTGCGTGACCTCCCCGGGGCCCCGTCCCGCCGTGTCGGACGCGGCGGCGCAGGCGCTGGCCCAGCTGACCGACCGGGAACGCGAGGTGCTCGAACTGGTCGGGCGCGGACTGTCGAACCAGCAGATCGCCGAGACGTTCGTCATCTCCCCGCACACGGCGAAGACCCACGTGAACCGGATCATGACCAAGGTCAGGGCGCATGACCGTGCCCAGCTGGTGATCCTGGCCTACGAAGGCGGACTCCTCGTCCCCGGAGAGTGAGTGGCCCGCGGGAACTGCTACTTGTCCCCGAAGGGGACCGGGACCGCGGTGATGTCCGCGAACGGGAGAGTGGAGGCGTGGTCGGTGATCCGGTTCACCGAGCAGGCGGTGAGGCCCAGGGCGAGGACGGCGGCGCGCCGGTTCGGACGGGTGGTGCGGGTGCCGGAGCCGCTACATCCGCACGGTCGACTCCACCGCGCCGAGCCCGTCGACCTCGATGCGCACCACGTCACCGTCGGCGAGGAAGCGTCCCGACCCCGCGCCGACGCCCTCGGGGGTGCCCGTGACGATCACGTCGCCGGGCTCCAGTGTGGCGAAGTTGGAGATGTAGCGGACCAGGTCCACCGGGGGGAACACCAGGTCGGCGGTGGAGTGGTCCTGGCGCAGTTCGCCGTTGACCCAGGTACGCAGGGACGCGCCCTCGGCCACCGGGTCGTAGTCGTCGGCGAGTGTCATCCACGGGCCGAACGCCGAGGAACGGTCGAGGTTCTTGCCCTGCAGCCACTGCTGGGTGCGGTACTGCCAGTCGCGCTGGGAGAAGTCGTTGAACACCGCGTAACCACCGATGGCGGCACGTGCCTCCTCCTCGGAGGCGCCGCCGCGGGCACCGGCCAGCCGTGAGCCGATGATCACGGCGAGCTCCCCCTCGTAGTCCGCCTTGTCGGTCATCCCGGCGGGCACCGTCACCTCGGCGTAGGGGGAGGTCAGGGCGGAGGGGTACTTGACGAACAGCGTCGGGTGGTCGGGGATGGGGTGGCCCATCTCCTCGATGTGTTCGCGGTAGTTCAGGCCCACGCAGAAGATCTTCGACGGGGAGGTGATCACCGGGAGCAGGTCGGTCAGGGGGACCGTCACCTCGTCGCCGTCGCGTCGGAGGCCGGACTCCACGGCACCACGGATGCCGGTGGGGTTCGCCGTGAGCAGGGCCCCGAGATCACGTCGGTCGACGATACGCCCGGTGACCGAGCCTGCCTGCGGGGAGTCACCGGTGCCGGCCGGGTCGTCGATGCCGTCGACGTGGATGGTGCACCGTGTGCCGTCGATCCGGACCGTCGCAAGTTTCATGTGGTCTCTCCCGTCTAGACTGTCTGTTGTGACTCTGCGATTCTTCGATACCGCGACCCGTGAACTCCAGGACTTCGTCCCGCTGCAGGAAGGACACGCGTCGGTCTACCTGTGTGGTGCGACCGTGCAGTCCGTCCCGCACATCGGGCATGTGCGCTCCGGGGTGGCGTTCGACATCCTCCGCAACTGGCTCGAGGCTAAGGGACTTGATGTCGCTTTCGTTCGCAATGTTACAGACATCGACGACAAGATCCTCACGAAGTCCGCCGAGCACGGGCGTCCCTGGTGGGAATGGGCGGCCACCCACGAGCGCGAGTTCACCCGCGCCTACGACCTGCTCGGGGTCGCACCGCCGTCGGTCGAGCCGCGGGCCACCGGGCACATCCCGGAGATGATCGCCTACATCCGCCGCATCATCGACGCCGACCTCGCCTACGCCACCGAGGACGGGTCGGTGTACTGCCGCACCGCGCGCGTGCCCGGCTACGGTTTCCTGTCGCACCAGAAGCTCGACGAACTGGACCAGGGCGAGGACGCGGCCCCGGGCAAGGAGGACCCCCGCGACTTCGCGATGTGGAAGGCGGCGAAACCCGGCGAGCCGGGGTGGGAGACCCCGTGGGGGTACGGCCGTCCCGGCTGGCACATCGAGTGCTCCGCGATGTCCCGCAAGTACCTCGGCGCGGAGTTCGACATCCACGCCGGCGGGATGGACCTCCAGTTCCCGCACCACGAGAACGAGGCGGCCCAGGCGCATGCCGCCGGTGACGGTTTCGCACGCCTGTGGCTGCACAACGGGTGGGTGACGATGTCGGGCGAGAAGATGTCCAAGTCGCTGGGCAACGTGCTGTCCGTGCCGAACATCCTCACCCAGGTCCGGCCGATCGAGCTGCGGTACTACCTGGGCTCGGCGCACTACCGGTCCATGCTGGAGTACTCGGAGTCCGCGCTGCAGGAGGCGGCCGCGGGGTTCCGGCGGATCGAGAAGTTCCTGGCCCGTGCCGCCGAGGTCCTCGGCGACGTGGAGACCGGTGCCTGGCTTCCCGCATTCGAGGAGGCGATGGACGACGACCTGTCCGTCCCGCAGTCCCTGGCGGTCATCCACGACGCCGTGCGGGAGGGCAACAAGGCCCTGGAGTCCGGTGACCGGGAACAGCTGGCGCAGATCGCCGGGGCGGTCCGGGCGATGACCGGTGTGCTCGGTGTCGACCCGATGTCGGTGACCTGGTCCGGCCCGTCCGCGCAGGGGCGGGGACTGGGGATCGGTTCGGACGCCTCGGACGCGGCGATGTCGGCGTTGGACGTCCTGGTCCGCGCGGAGCTGGACCGTCGTTCCGCCGCGCGGGCGGAGAAGGACTACACCACTGCGGACGAGGTCCGGGACCGGTTGAAGGAGGCCGGCGTCGTGGTCACCGACACCCCGGACGGTGCCATCTGGTCGGTGGAGTAACCGGGACTACCGCTCCGCCAGGCTCGTCCCCCTGAGCTCGGGAAGTGACAGGGCGGCGAGTGCGGCGACGGCGAAGGCCGCGCCGAACAGGGCGAACAGGACCGGCATGCCACCGACGACCAGCAGCGGCGGCACGATCAACGGGGCGATGATCGACGCGATCCGTCCGAAACCGGTGGCCGCACCGGTGCCGCGGCCCCGCATCGTCGTCGGGTAGAGCTCCGGCCCGACCGCGTAGAGCGCGCCCCATGCGCCCAGGTTGAAGAAGGACAGCAGGCAGCCGGCGGCGATGATCTGCCACTCGACACCGGCGAACCCGTACAGGCCGGCGGACACCGCGGACCCGGCGAGGAAGGTCGCCAGGGTGCTGCGCCGTCCCCACCGCTCGATGAGGAACGCGGACACCGCGTAACCGGGCAGCTGCGCGAGCGTGATGACCAGGGTGAAGGTGAACGACTTCACCAGGGTGTAGCCCTGGTCGACCAGGATGGACGGGATCCAGGTGAATGCGCCGTAGTAGCTGAGGTTGATGCAGAACCAGATCGTCCACAGTGCCGCGGTCCGGCGGCGTAGCGCCGGCGACCAGATCCCGGACGCCGCCTGGGCCGCCTGGGCCGCCTGGGCCGGCTGCGCCGCTGGTGCATCGGGCCCGTCCCCCGCCCTCCCGGTGGCTGCGGTACCGAACCGGAAGCGCGCCGGTGAGGACTCCTCGAAATCGACGACGATCCGCTCCGCCTCGTCGTGACGGCCCTTCGACTCCAGGTAACGCACCGATTCCGGCAGTCTCATACGCACGTACAGGGCGTACACGGCAGGCACCATGCCCAGCGCCAGCGCCCAGCGCCATCCGTCGTCGGACAGCGGGATGACGAAGGCGCCGATCACGGCCGCGGCGAGCCAGCCCAGGGCCCAGAACGCCTCGAGGATCACGACCATCCGGCCGCGCACGGAGCGTGGCGCGAACTCGGAGACCAGGGTGGACGCCACCGGCAGTTCCGCACCGAGCCCGAGGCCCACCACGAAGCGCAGGACGATCAGGACCGCCAGCCCGCCGGCGAGCGCGGAGGCACCGGTCGCCAGACCGTAGACCAGCAGTGTGACTGCGAAGACGCTGCGGCGCCCGATGCGGTCGGCCAGCAGGCCACCGAACGTGGCGCCCAGGGCCATCCCGACGAACCCGGCGGACGCCAGCCACGAGGTCTCGGTGTGGCTCAACCCCCAGTGTGTCGTCAGCGCCGCCATGATGAAGCCGATGAGGCCGACGTCCATCGCGTCCAACGCCCAGCCGACACCGGAACCACCGAGCAGTCTGACGTGACGTCGGGTCACCGGCAGGGAGTCGAGACGTTCGGTGCGGGACGTGGGCGTGCCCACGGGATCCGGAGGGGTCATAACCAGCAGAGGATACCGTGCGGCGACAGTGTTGGGAACACGGCGAACCTGCAGGGTAGTCTGGTCGCCATGGCAGGAAACGACAAGCGCCGCGGCGCGGTACGGAAGACGGCGCGCAAGGGCTCGGACAAGGGCTCGGGCGGCCACCGGCGACGGGGGCTCGCCGGCAAGGGGCCGACACCGAAGGCCGAGGACCGCGTCTACCACGCGAAGTACAAGGCGAAGAAGGCCCAGGAGCGCCGTGACTCGGGTCGGCAGCGGCCGCGGGACCTCGACGACCAGCCGGAACTCGTCGTCGGACGGAACCCGGTGATCGAGTGCCTGCGGGCGGAGGCCCCGGCGACGGCGCTGTACGTCGCCGTCGGCACCGGCAACGACGAGCGACTCGCCGAAGCGGTGCACACCTGTGCCGAGCGTGGTATCGCCGTGCTCGAGGTCAGCCGGGACGAGCTGGACCGGATGACGGGCAACGGCATGCATCAGGGGATCGGCCTGCAGGTGCCGCCGTACAAGTACGCCGAGGTCGAGGACCTGATCGACGCGGTGCAGACCTCGGGCCGTCCCGGCCTGATCGTGGTGCTCGACAATATCACCGACCCCCGGAACCTCGGGGCGGTGATCCGCTCTGTCGCGGCGTTCGGTGGGCACGGTGTGGTCATCCCGGAGCGACGGTCGGCGTCGGTGACGGCTGTGGCGTGGCGGACCTCCGCCGGGACCGCGGCGCGGCTGCCGGTGGCGCGGGCGACGAACCTGGTGCGCTCCCTGAAGCAGTTCCAGCAGTCCGGGTACCAGGTCGTGGGCCTGGACGCCGGCGGTCAGCACACCCTGGACACCTACGACGGTACGACCCCGGTCGTCGTCGTGGTGGGCTCCGAGGGGAAGGGGTTGTCGCGCCTGGTGGGGGAGACCTGCGACGACATCCTGTCGATCCCGATGGCGGCGAGCGTCGAGTCGCTCAATGCGTCAGTCGCCGCCGGCGTGGTGCTCAGCGAGTTCGCCCGTCAGCGTCGGGTGGGGTAGCAGGCCGATCCCCGGGAGGTCGGGGGTCGGGGGATGGTGGTGGATGGTGGTGGATGGTGCGACGCCGGATCGGCTTTCGCACCCCATCGCCGACTTAAGCGAAACTGACCTGGGCTTTTGTCTGCATTAGTATCTTATTGAGTCCGATAGTTGGATACCCATGGGCCGGGACCCCACCGCGGGGCTCCGACCCGGCACGCTAACCCGGCGACCCCGTGTGGCGATAGGGCAGATACGCACCGTCCTGAGCGTCCCCGAGGAGGCCGTCATGGTGACCGTATCCGCCCCAGTGCACCGTCCGACGGGCACTGCCGCCCGCAGGATAACCGCGGCAGGTGCGGTGGCCGTACTCGCGTTAGCCGTGTCGTCCTGCTCCGGGGAGACCCCGACCGCCCCGGGGTCGGTCACCCCGGTCCCCACGCCGACCCTCACCACCGCGACCGCCCCGGTGTCCACCCCGGTGCCCGACCCCACGGTCGTCACCCCCGTCCCCACGCCGGCGCCGACCACTCCCTCGACCGCCCCCGCCCCGGAGCCGTGCACCCTGGAGTCACTGCACCGGACCGCGGGGATGGAGGCGTTGGACGTGCTGATCTACTGCGACGGCACCTGGATGCGCGCCGGACAGTGGCAGACCGACCATCTCCGGAACCTCACCTGGGACGGTGACATGTGGGTGGAGTACCCGCCCGACGGGCACACGGACCTCAGCGGCTACCCCTGCTACGACGCCGACCGCATCGCACAGGACGGCGTCCCGCCGGCCGTGCGGGATCAGCTCACGCTCTGTGGGTGATCCGGTCCGCCGACCGGTTCGGCCGGGGAGGGCCGCTGCCGCGTCTCGTCGCGGATCACGCGGCGTCCCCGCGCCCACCCGATCCCGCGGCACACCAGGTAGATGGTGAAGCTGATGGTCGTGACGAAGGGGCTGACCGGGAGCCCCGGTTCCAGGGAGAGCACCAGACCACCGGCGGCGGCGGTCGTGGCGAAGACGGCGGACAGCACCACCGCCATCAGCGGGTTGGACGTCACCCGGACGGCGGCGGCACCCGGGGTGATCAGCAGCGCCAACAGCAGCAGCGCCCCGACGATCTGCACCCCCTGGGAGGCGACGATACCGATCAGGACGGCGAACGCCGCGGCGAGGAGCTTCACCGGCACACCGGACGCCGCGGCCATGACCGGGTCGACCGTGGCGAACAGCAGCGGTCGCCACAGCACGGCGACGGCGCCGACGACGAGGACGGACATCAGGGCGAGCACCCCCAGCGAGGCGCCCGACACCCCCACGATCTGCCCGGTGAGCAGGGCGTAGGCCTCCGACGTCCGACCGGGGTACAGGTAGATGAACAGCACGGACAGGCCCATGCCGAAGGCGAGGACCACCCCGACGGTGGCGTCCTGTTCCTTCAGCCCCAGCAGCGCGAGCACCACCGCGGCCAGGACGGCGCCCAGGACGGCCCCGGTGGTCACGCTGACGCCGAACAGCAGTGCGGCGGCGGCGCCCATCAACGCCAGCTCCCCGGTGGCGTGGGCGGCGAAGCTCATCTTGCGCATCACGATCAGCGGGGCGAGCGCCCCGGAGACCAGGCCGAGGAGCAGGGACGCGACCAAGGCGTACTGCACGAAGTCGACCTGCAGCAGGTCCCAGGTGTTCACACGACCACCATCCGTCCGTTGACCTCGGCGACGTCGACCTCGGTGCCGTAGAGCCGGGACAGCACCGGACCGGTCATGACCTCGTCCACCGTGCCGGTGACGTGGCCGTCCGGGCCGAGGTAGAGCACCCGGTCGGTCACCCCGAGCACGGGGTTGATGCTGTGGGTGACGAAGACGACGGCGGTGCCGTGTTCCCGTCGGCGCCGGTCCAGGAGCTCGACGGCGGAGCGTTGGGCCGACAGGTCCAGGCTCAGCAGCGGCTCGTCGCAGAGCAGGAGCTGGGGGTCGGAGGCCAGCGCCTGGGCCTGCCGGACGAGTTGCTGTTGGCCGCCGGAGAGGGTGCCCACCCGCCGGTCCGCCAGGCCCGACGCGCCGACCTCGGCGAGGGCGGCGTCCACGGTGGCGCGCCGGGGGCGGCGTCGGGACAGGACGCCGTGCTCGATGGACAGTCCGACGAGGTCGCGGACGCGGATCGGCAGGTCGGTGTCGAACATGCGTTGCTGGGGGATGAACCCGATCCGGTCGGGGGTGCTGACGCTGCCTGAGGACAGCGCGCGGGTGCCCAGGACGGTGTTGAGCAGCGTGGATTTCCCCACGCCGTTGGGGCCGAGGACGGTGAGGAACTCCCCGGTCCCGATGCTGAGGTCCAGGTTGTGCCAGAGCGGGTCGACGCTGGCGTCGGTGAAGGTCAGGAGAGCCATCTAGCTGAGCGCGTCCTCGAGGTCGGTGATCACGCCGTCGACGTAGTCGGCGTAGGTGTCGTCGGCGCCGGGGGTCTCGGTGACGTTGACCACCGGCACGTCGGTGTCCTTCGCGGCGTCGGTGAGCTGGCGTGAGGACTGGCTCTCGGACTGGGTGTTGGTGATCAGCGCGTCCGCCTCGCCGCCGGTGACGAGGTCGCGGGTGGTCGAGAGGTCCGCGACGGAGGGCTCGCCCTCGTTGAGGACGGACCGGGCGAATCCTTCGGGGGTGACGTCGTGGATCTCCGAGCCGCGTAGCAGCAGGCCCGCGACGGGCTCGGTGAGCACCACGTGGGCGTGCGGGAGGTCGGCGATCCGCTGGCGGAAGCCGTCGGTCATCTCGTGGACCCCGCTGGCGTCGGTGGGGAAGCTGGGGTCGAGGCTGTTGATGTGGGCGGCGAGGGCGTCGGCGAAGGCACTGACGCGGTCCATGTCGAACCAGACGTGCGGGTTCTCGTCGCCGGTGAGGATGTCGCCGCCGTGGTCGTGGCCGGCATGGTCATCGCCGTGGTCCCCGTGGTCCCCGTGGTCCCCGTGGTCCCCGTGGTCATGGTCGCCGTGGTCGTCACCCTCGCCACCGTGGGTGTGACCTTCGGCCAGCGGGGCGGCGGTGATGACCTCGGCGTCGTCGCCGGCGTTGTCGGTGAGCCAGTTGTCGTAGCCGGCGCCGTTGCCGACGACGATGTCGGCGTCGCGGATCGTGGAGATGTCCCGGGCGGTGGCCTCGTACTCGTGGGGGTCGTCGTCGGTGCCGGTGAGGATGGTGTCCACGGTGAAGTCGTCGGCGTTGACGGCGTCGTCGGACTCGGCGGCGTCGTCGACGACCTGCTGGGCGATGTCGCCCCAGGTCGAGGTGGATGCGACGATGCGGATGCCCCCGTTGTCGGCGGGGTCGCTGTCCGCTCCGCCGGCGCAGGCGGTGAGTCCCAGTGTGAGGGCGGTGGCGGTGGCCAGGGCCAGGGCTGCGGAGGTGCGGGCGGTGGGGCGACGTCGTGACATGGGGACGACACTAGTCCTTGTTGGGAATGCTTGCCAATTAGGGTTGCGTCAGTCACCGGGACAGGGCGTCGACTAGCATGGTCGTCGTGAATCGCTCCAGCAGCAGGGCCTCGAACGGTGCCCCGGGCCGACCAGGCAGACAGAACCGGCGCGGCACCCTGGCCTCTATCGCGGCGGAGCTGGGGGTGTCCCGGACAACGGTCTCCAACGCCTACAACCGTCCCGAACAGCTCTCCGTCGAACTGCGTGAACGCATCATGCGCACCGCGGACCGGATGGGCTACTCCGGCCCGGACCCGACGGCACGGTCCCTGCGGACCCGTCGGGCCGGTGCGATCGGCGTCCTGCTCACCGACGACATGACCTACGCCTTCGAGGACCAGGCGTCGCTGGAGTTCATGTCGGGTGTCTCCGAGGCCTGCGTCGGTATGGACACCTCCATGCTGCTGATCCCCGCCGGTGCGGAGACCGCCGAGGAGGACAGGCCGGCCTCACTGGTGAACCAGGCCGTGGTGGACGGCTTCATCGTCTACTCCGTCGCCGCCGACGACCCGTTCCTCGCCTCGGTGACCAGCCGCAACGTCCCCACCGTGATCTGTGACCAGCCGGCCGACGACCACGGGGTGAACTTCGTGGGCATCGACGACCGGGAGGCGATCCGCCCGGCGGCCCAGGCACTGGTCGACGCCGGTCACCGCCGGGTGGGGATCCTGTGCATCCGTCTGGACCGTCACCCCAACAACGGTCCGGTCAGCCCGGAGCGCCTGGAGAAGGCGCAGATGCACGTCCAGAAGGGCCGGGTCCTCGGGGCGCTGGCCGTGCTGGAGGACGCCGGTGTCGACCGCACGGACGTCCCGGTCATCGAACGCCACATCAACAACCCGGACACCGCCCGGAGTGCGGCCGCCGAGTTGCTGGAGGGGCACCCCGAACTCACGGCGGTGATCTGCACGACGGACAGCCAGGCGCTCGGTGTGCTCGACTACGCCGCCGACGTGGGGATCGACGTGCCCGGGGAGCTCTCGGTGGTCGGGTTCGACGGGATCGCCCGTGCCCGTGATCGGGGTCTGGCCACCGTGGAACAGCCGAACCGCGAGAAGGGGTTCACCAGCGGAAACGTCCTCGCCGCGCTGATCGGCCGCAACACCGAGGCCACGCGGCGGGAGCCCGCGACCGAGTGGGCGGAGCCGGAGCCGAGGATCATCCTGCCGACGCACTACCTCCCTGGCCGGACCGTGGCTCCTCCCGCAGCTCGCTGAGTGCGGCCACCGAGGCGGCGTCGACGACCCCGCCGTCGCGGTCACCCTGGCGCAGGAGCCTCGCTTCGGCGAGGCGCGACAGGGTGGCGGCCACCGCATCCGGGTCCGGCAGGCGACGGTGCGCGGCGGTGTCGCCGTCGCCCACCCGGATGCCCAGGTCAGGACGGCCCGGGTAGCTGTCGCCGGACGGGGACAGCCCCTGCTGGTCGAGCACCCGCAGCGCGGTCTCGTCGGTGACGTCGTCGCCGGCGAAGATGACGGCGTCCGGCTGGTCACGGTCGATGTAGGCCTGCAGGTAGCTGCCCTTGGTCACCGGTGACACCGACACCTCGACGATGTCCTTGCCCGGGGTCACGGTGACCCCGTCGAGTTTCTGCACGGCCAGACGGAACTCCTCGTAGGCGGTGAGGCCGGTCCGGCGGTCCGCGGCGCCTCGGATGTGGAGCCCCACGGCGAAGGGTTTGCGCTCCACCCACATCCCGGGATCGAGGGTGGCGTAGGCGTCGGCCTTCTCGGCGAGTGTGGCGAGCAGGGTCTGCTGGTCTTCGTCGAGTCCGGAGCCGGCGGTGTCGGCGGGTTCGGCACCGTGGCTGCCGACGAGCAGGATGTCGCCGGGTGACGGCGAGGAGACGGCGGTGACCTCGGCGACGGGTTCGAGGATCTCGAGGTTACGTCCGGAGAGCAGCATGACCGTGGTGCCGGAACACCCCGCGAGCCGGTCGATGGCGGCGCGGGCGCCGGGGACCATGCGTACGGACAGCGGGTCGGTGGAGAACCCGGCGAGGGTGCCGTCGAAGTCGAGGGCGACGAGCAGGTGGGGGACCTCGGCGAGGTACTGGATGTCGTCGGTGGAGACGCTGGGCAGGGGGCCGGTGGTGACGTGGTCGTCGGTCATGCCGTCCAGCGTAGCGACGACGGGGCCCGGCAGGGGCCCGGCAGGGGCACAGCCGGGGTCAGGGGGTCGCGAGGAACTCGACGAACCGTCCGGTCTGCCAGTTGGACGGGTCGTCGTCGGTGCGGGTCAACCGCAGTTCGTCCTCGGCAGGGGTGCTCCACCGCAGGACCGGGGCACCGCCGTCGCTGCCGTCGCCATTTTCGCCGTCGTCACCGTCGCTTTCGCCGAGCAGCGTCACGAGACGGTCGGCGAGGGAGGAGTCGTTCGGCAGGCAGTCCGTCCCGCCGGGGTCACCGCTGATGTCGCGGGCCGTGAGACCGGGGAACCGGACCCGGTCGTTGTCGAGCCACTCGACGTCGCCGCTCAACGCCATGCACCCGGCGGCACCGGTGATGGTGCTGCCGCCGAGGGCGATCCAGGTGCGGGCCTGGTCTGTCTGGGACAGGGACGAGGCGACGGCGGTGCCGGAGTCGACGAGGGCGGCGTCCTCGACCCGGCCGACCTGCCAGCGGATGTCCGCGAGCTCGCCGGGGATGTCCGAACCACAGGAGGCGAGCAGGACGCTGCCGGCGAGGACGACACCACCGAGGGCCGTGCGGAGGACGGGACGGTGGGTCGTTCGGGTCGTACTCCGGTTCACTCGTCCACCGTGCCTGTGGTCGACACCGGTCCCGCGGGGTCCAGTACCGCCAGGAAGCGGCGGGCCCACCCGTGGACGTCGTGGGAGCGGACCTCCTCCCACATCTCCTGCATGCGGGCCTGTTTGTCCTCGTCCGGGGACTCGATGGCCTTCATGATCGCCGCCGCCGTCGACTCCACGTCGTAGGGGTTGCACAGGAACGCGTTCGGCAGTTGCGTGGCCGCACCGGTGAACTCACTGAGCACCAGGGCGCCGGAGCCGTCCGAATGGCTGGCCACGTACTCCTTGGCCACGAGGTTCATCCCGTCCTTCAGGGCGGTCACCAGCATCACGTCCGATGCGGCGTAGAGCGAGACCAGTTGCGCGAACGGCATGCTCGCGTGCGAGTAGTGCACCACGGTGTGCCCGAGGCTGCCGTAGGCGCCGTTGATGCGCGACACGGTGCGTTCGACGTCCTCGCGGGTCCGGGCGTAGGAGTCGAGACGTTCCCGGGACGGGGTGGCCACCTGGATCAGGCAGACCTCGTCCGGGTTCAGCAGGCCCTGGCTGAGCAGCTGCTCGAGCGCCTTGAGCCGCTGGTGGATGCCCTTGGTGTAGTCCAGGCGGTCCACGCCGGCGAGCAGGATCTTCGGCGAACCGACCCGACGACGCAGGGCACTGGCGGCGGACACGGTCTCCGGGGCGGTGGCCTTGGCCTGGACACCCTCGGCGTCGATCGAGATCGGGAACACCCCGACCTTGACCTCGCGTCCGTCCTCGGTGCGTACGGTGCCGGCCACCGCGTCCCGCCGCGGCAGGCGGGCGCCGCGGATGTAGGACACCCCCGACTCGTCGGTGCCGGCAGCGCCGTCGTCGGTGAACGTCCCCTCGCCGTCCGCCCCGCAGGCGTCGCCCTCGCCGACCTTGCTGAAGGTCACGTCGCCGCCGAGGGCGCGCAGCGTGTACAGGAAATTCCACGCGGAGTCAGGGGTGTGCAGCCCGATGAGGTCGGCGCCCAGCGTCCCCTGGAGGACGTCCCACCGCCACGGCAGCTGGCGGAACAGCTCCGGCGCGGGGAAGGGGATGTGCAGGAAGAAGCCGATCTTCAGGTCGGGGCGCATCTCCCGCAGCATGCCCGGTACCAGGTGCAGCTGGTAGTCCTGCACCCAGACGGTCGCCCCGGGGGCGGCGGCCTCGGCCGCGGCGGCCGCGAAACGTTCGTTGACGGTGCGGTAGGCGCGCCACCACGACCGGTGGAACTCGGGGTGGACGATCAGGTCGTGGTACAGCGGCCAGAGGGTGTCGTTGGAGAAACCCTCGTAGTAGGTCTGGAACTCCGAGGTGGTGATGTTCACCGGAACGAGGGTGACGCCCCCGTCCATCTCCGGGAGGTCGGAGACGTGCACCTCCTCCTCCGGGGAGTCGGCGGTGGCACCGGGCCAGCCGACCCAGCTGCCCTGGCTGCTTTCCAGGACGGGGCGCAGCGCGGTGACCAGCCCGCCCGGGCTGGGGGACCAGGTCACCGACCCGTCCTTGCCGACGGACCGGTCGACCGGCAGCCGGTTGGCGACCACGACCATGTCACTCGGGGGGACGGTCCCGGTCGACAACTCTCCGTCAGCGTAGGTTCGGTCATCTCCGGCAGTCACGGCGTCGTCTCCCTTTGAGGATGCTCGAGGGTCGGTGTATCTCGGTTGTACGACCGCCAGACTACTCGGTGGTGGTCTTCTTCGCGGCTGCGGACTTCGTGGCCTTCGTCGCCTTCTTGGCCGTGGTCTTCTTTGCGGCGGCCTTCTTCGCCGGCGCCTTCTTCGTGGCCTTCTTGGTCGCCTTCTTCGTGGTCTTCTTCGCGGCCTTGGGGTTCTTGGCCTCCTCCGCGGCGGCGGCGTCCGCGGCGACCTTGCGGTGGATGAGGCCCTCCGGCTCGACACCGAGCATGCACATCAGCGTCGCGGCATCGAGGAAGTCCTCGGCGTAGGTCGCGACGATGCGCTGCGCGGCCTTCGCGGTCTCCTCCTCCACGGTGTGCAGGGACTCTGCGCTGGTGGTGTGGTTGTCGCTGACCTTCGGCGGCACTGATTGCTCCCTTACAAGATGTTGTTCGGCCTGAGACCCGTAAGCCCTCAGTCTAACCCGAGGAACTGTCCTGTGCACTTTCCCGGTCACGCTGCCTCTGGCGGGAGCGACGAGGGTCCGGGAGCCACGGGGTGCCGCCCCGACGCTGACGCAGGATGCGCCAGTGCGTCGGCGCGGCGGTCCCGTCGGGACGGCGTTCCTGGGGCCGACGTTCCTGGGGACGCCGGGGCTTCGGGCGCCGCAGGTCGTTGTAGCGGTAGAGGATCCGGGGACGACGCAGCCGCCGCGCGACCCACTCGCCGAGCACCACCCCGGCAGCCAGCGCCGTGGCCGTCGCCAGCGCGATACCGAGGTTCGAGATGCCGACGACGAACTGGTCGGTCAGCATCGAGTACATGCCGCGGTACAGCGCGAGACCGGGGAGCAGCGGGGTGATGCCCACGATCGCGGTGATCTGCGGGGGAATGAGGTAGCGGCGGGAGAGCAGACCACCGGCCAAACCGACGAAGGTGGCCGTGATGCCCGCGGCGGTCACGTCGCCGGTGTCGAGCTGGACCTGCAGCAGACGGTACAGGGAGTAGGCCACCAGGGCGGTGAACGTCGCGACCACCAGGGCGCGGCGTTCGCAGAACGAGGCGACGGCGAAGAACATCGCCGCCCCGACACCGCCGAGGATCTGCAGGGCCGCCCCGCCGAACGTCCCCTGCGTGGTGGACGTGTCGATCGGGGGCAGGGTGACCCCCAGCCGGCTGGTGAGCATCAGCCCCATCGCGATGCCGGAGATGATGCCGCCGGTCATCAGCACCGTCTCGAAGAACCGTGCCGAGGAGGTGACCGGGGCGCCGGTGACCCCGTCCTGCAGTGCCTGGACCAGCGTCAACCCGGCGAGCATGGCGACGATGCACGAGGCGATGACCAGTGAGGGGGACAGGTAGTGGTCCAGTGCCCGGGCGAAGCTGAACGTCAGCGCCGCGGGGATGGTCGCGATGATGCCGCCGGTGAAGTTCTGGAAGAACACCGGCAGGGACTTCGACCCCAGCCACACGTTCGTCGCCATGATGATGATCGAGGTGATCGTGGCGATGAGCGCGACGAGCGGCTCACCGCCGAGCATCAGTGCCACCGCGCCGGCGAAACCTCCCCAGGCCAGCGTCGCCCAGCGGATGCGGTAGGGCGGGGGACTGGTCTCGATGTCGGTGAGGATCTTGCGGGTGAGTTCCAGCCCTGTGGCGCCGTTGACGATCGACCGGATCAGCCGGTCCACCTCGGTGAGACGGGAGAAGTCGCTGTTGAGCGAATGGACCACCCGGAAGGTGCTGATCGGCCTGGTGGAGTCCGTCGACGGGGAGTAGATCGTGATCGTGTTCAGGGTGATGTCGACGTGGCAGCCGTAGAGGCCGTAGGCGGACGTGACGGCCTTGACCTGTGCCTTGGCGTCGGTGTTGCCGGTTCCGGCGGCGAGCAGGAGGTCGCCGATACGTGCGGCGGTGTCCATCACCAGGTGGACCTGCGCGGTGTCCGTGAGGTCCACCGGCGCCAGTGGCGAGGGCGGCGGCGCGGTACGGATCGTGTCGATCGTGGACCTGTTGCCGCTGAACAGCATCGCGGACACCTTGTTCCTCAGTGCCATGTAACCCCGGTGGGTCCTGCCGTCCTCACTGCTCACTCGACTCCCCGTTTCTCTGGCGGTCTACCGATGTCTGCCGCTGCCTGCCGGCCGCTGTCTGCCTGCCGGCCACACTCTACGGTAGATGATCCTGATTCGATCAGTGGCCTGCGCTGCTGATAGAGTCGTCGGCTGAAACCCGGTGGCGACACCGAGAGCGGTGCCCGTGCACCGTCGGTTTCCGCTGGAGTGGCGCAATCGGTAGCGCAACGGTCTTGTAAACCGTAGGTTGCGAGTTCAAGTCTCGTCTCCAGCTCTGTGAGCAGGGGAATGCTGCGATCCTGGAGACTCGAGTTCCGGGATCGCTAGTTTAGCGCTGGTTTTGCGTCGCTCCGGCGTCCCGACGGCGTCGCAGGATCGACGCCTCCTCGACCTATACCGGCACTGTCGGGCGTGGTCATGGCTCGCGGGTGTCCACGGCTCTGACGGTCCCCGTGGAAGCATACGGTGGGGAGCCACAGGGATGCCTGATGAGGCGATGTCGTGTTCGGTTCGGCCGAACGTTCGGTTGAATCGAACGTTCGATTCAGTTGGACGTCGGAAGAATCCTGGATCGGCTACGCAGCGACACTGGCCCGGTTATCAGCTCGGTGGAGGGCACGGGGCATGCCCGGAATATGGAGTCCGACAGGTGTCTGGAGTTTCAACTCCCTGCGGGTGTCTTACGGACCCAGTGCAGCTCGAGGTCAGGCCACATCTCCGGATGTCGGACCTCGAGCGACTGGAGAATGCCGGGGAGGGCGGAATCCACCGGCTCGTGGTCTCCGACCGGGTGACCCCGATGATCGGGGATCGGCTCTGGTTCCATTTGGGAACCTGGAGGACCCGCCTGGTCATATTCGGGGGGGATCGGTGGTGGTGAGCCCCTAAGGGATGGACGTCTCGGGGGCACGGCCGCGTCTTCTCGACCGTGGATGAAGTGGTGATCGATGGTGTCGGAACCCTGAAGATACTCACGATGGCTGGATTCGCCTTGCTGAATCTGTTCGCCTGGCTGGACCGCGGCGGATTCACAAGGATGGGCCCGATCTCAGCCTGATCCTGTTCTGGTACTACGCGGACATCCTGGAGACTTCCTTCCGAAGGGTCGCTAACTGTGATCGTCGACGGACGGTAGATGGTGAGGAATCGGATAGTTCAGCTCGGCAGCGCTGGGCTCTACAAGTTTTTCACAGTGGTTAAGGGCCGGGAATCGAACAGATCCGGCGGGTCTACGGGATCGTCAGGCTACGGATCCTGGTGACCGCATCGAAACGCATCGTCAACGCCCGGGGTGTGCCGGGACACCACCGCCGCGATGGAGCCGAGCCTCGCCCGGCAGGTCTTCGGTTCCTACATCCACCAACGTGTCCGGCTGGTCGGCCTGCGTTAGTTCTTCGGGTTGCCGTCGAGGTCGTCGCCGAGGCTGTGGTGGCGGCCCGCCGCGGGCTCGCTCGTAGCTGAGCGGTATTACGTTCGGGCGCCGGGGCGCCGAGCATTCCCAACCAGTGGGCCAGGCATCCGGCGAGTATCACTGTCTTACACCTGATGTGGTTGGCGTCGTCGCGTTGTCCGAGGCGATCACCGGATGCTTGAGGTCCTCGGGCAGGGTCGACACCAACGTGCCGATGCCCTGATTGACCGCGACGCAGATCCGAGAGCGGGCAGGGCACAACCCCGTCGCGGGCTGTTCAGCGCTGATTTCGATGGTTCCCTCGTTGCGGGCGGCTCGCCACCACCCATAGTGCGACCGCCAGTGCCGCCAGTGCCATCGCCCAGCCCGCGGCAGGCAGCCAATCGGGACCGACACCGGTGAGCGGCAGCAGGACTCCGGCGGCGGCCAGGAGGGTCAGGGGAACCACGATCTTGCGACTGTCCATGCTTCCTACGATACCGGCGAAGTTTCCGTGTCCCCTCGAACGAGGGCGCCGGGAGCGAGGCCCGAACCCGGCGAAACCCCGCCATGTTCCCGAGGGCTTGGTGGGGGGCTGCGGGGGCATGGGGAGTGGGGATGACCATCGCTGACCTCGCGACTCTTGCTGGCGCCTTCGTCTACAGGGCCGCCAGGGTGCAGGCGGGGAATGACACCACAAAACCCCCGGTACATTCAGGGGACAGCGATTTCACGCTGTGCCAGAACTGCCACGGTGACGGGATGGCATCATCTCCCAGAGTCGTTCATCCCCAACGCTGCCTGGAGCCCGCGCTCTACTGCACGCATCGCGGTGTTGGAGAGGGCACCCCATGTGTGTCCTGTGAAATCCTCGTCGTACAGGACATCGAGGTCGTCGCACAATGCCCACCCGTTCGCGATTTCCCCAGGCGGGAGGGCGACAACCGTTGGCAGGTGTGAGAACTTCGACGTCGTGGTGATCCGGACCCCGAGGTAAGTGCCCAGAGAACGGTTACGCCGGTTGGTCGATACGATCAGCCAAGGCTTCGGAGGGAGAACACCGCCGTTGCCGTCGGGGATCCCCAAGTCCACCGAATAGACGGTACCGCGGAGGATCGCCATCACCAGCGGTTACTTTTCACGCGTCGACCACTGCGGAGGAAAGCCCCTGTTTGGGATGATCGCCTACGCGACTTCTTGATGCGTACGCCACGTGGCTGGGACAACTGGCGTTGCCCCCTCTGTGGGGCAGTCTCCTCCTGCGCCTCTGCTTCGTGCAGGGCGAGTTCCCGTGCCGCCAGGTGCCGGTTCCTGCGTTCCCGCTGTTGGCTGCGGTAAGGTGCCTGGGCCGCCGCCATCTCGGCGTAGGTTTCCTCGATCACCTGGTCCTCGAAGGATTGGACGCCGCGCTCAATAAGCGTCCGCAGGAGTTCCGAGGTGCTGGGGGTGCCCACAACCTCCTCGGGGAGGGCCTGAATGCGCTGGCGGGTGTCGTCTGGGATGGTCAGGCTGGTTCGCTGCGGCAGTGGCATGCTCATGCACCAGATTCTATCAGAATGTGGTGCGCATAAAAGCCCGTTTCTGCATCAGTGAGACGACGCCTCGCAGCCGACCCACTCGAATCGTACGAACGCCCCGCCGGGGACGACGTCGGTCTGGCGGATCACGCCAGCAGACTGTGGGGCCTCCAGGATGGCCCCGACTCCTAGAGAAAAGCTCGGAGCGCCTGTCTCCCGGAATCAGAGGTGCGCCACTGCCGGAACATTCGCGTCCGACATCTGCGGTATGATGGGCCCATGTTCACCGCCCTTTTCATCGCCTGCGGTCTCGGTTCGTACGCCGCTGGCGGCAGTATCCTCTGGACCCCTGTCCTGTTCATCATGGGTGTCCTCATCGACCGCAACCGGCGCCGCCAGACATCAGTCTGACACACCGGTGTCCATGATCGACGATAGCGGGCAGACATCATGAACCCCGACGTGGACCTTGGTGGGCAATCCATCCTGTGACTGGTTGATTCCGGGACCGGCAGGTTCAGCTGCTGGCATCCCTGTCGATTAGGTCACACCGGCCCGGCAGCAGGTGGATGATGCCTTAAGCGGTGGCGAGGCCCAGTAGTGACCGTCCCGGACCGGTCAGCCGGAAACGCAGAGGTTTTCCAGATGTCTCTGCCACGAAGCCGCTGTCTACGAGGGCGATCGTCCTTTTGCGAGCGTACTGTTTGCTCTTGTCCGCGGTCCTGGCAATGGTGTCGAGGTCTACTTCGCCCCGTTCTCCGAAAAGTGATGCTTGTCCGATGACGGACAGAGTGGAAAGTGTCCCGGGAGGGGTGTCCGCCAGAGGTGATGTTTCGCTGCCCTCGAGATCGTTGATGTGATCGAATATCCTTTCGAGTTGTGTTTTCCTTAGTTCCAGGTCAGAACTCAGCCGCCCGAGTGCCTCGGCGATGATGCTCAGGAGCTCGGCGACGAAGACTGTCACGTCGCCCTTGTTCAGGGGATGTTCCGCGTTCTGGAATGCTCTGTAGTACCGGTCCTTGTTGTCGGCGATCGACGCAGAGAGGGAGAGCCACGCCACCGGGGACAAGCACCGGGTCAGGTCCAATGCCAGGAGATAGCGGCCGGTACGCCCGTTGCCGTCATAGAACGGATGGACATTCTCGAAAATGAAATGCGCCGCTACCACCCGGATCAGAAACGGGATCGTCTCGTCCCTGGACTGGCGTAGCATCTCCTGGAGACCTTTGTCGATGAGCTCCTCGGTCGGCGTGCCCTGGTGAATGACCTTCTGCCCGTCGAAAATCCGTACCGGGCCGGTCCTGAACCGTTCGCCGTCTGGTGCCTCCTCGCTGGTGATCTCACCGGCGGTCACCTCGTCGTAGACGGTGCGGAGGTCATCGAGATCTTCAGGAATGTCCGGCTTGCCGTCTGCCAGGGCGAGGTATAGACGCGCCATCTCACGGAACCGGCGTCGTTGTGATGCTCCAAGGCCGTTGGCCGCGTCCAGGACTTCGGCGATCTCTTGGCGAGTGGAGTGGATGGACTCGATTTCATTGGTGGCGTGGATCTCCTCGATGATCATCGAGCGGAGATAGTGGTGGTGTACTCCTCCGGGGAGCTGTCTCCAAAGCTCCCTGGCCCGGTTCTCGCGCAGCATGATCTGTTCGATCTGGGTCGCTATCTCCGGTGTGATCAGGCAGAACATGGTGTTCTCTCCGATGGGGAAGTCCCATTGGAGGGCGGCGGGAGAACCGCGACGAGCTGTTTCCTCGCGGTCGGCACTGGCCTGGTCCTTCTGGTGGAAGATCGACTTCAGCGTCCTGTACGCCATGCTTCCTCCCTCTGTGTCGTGGTGACCGCGCTGCCCTTCGTGGCCCTCTTGCCCCAGGCAAGTGATGTAGAGCGGTGCGGAGATGAAATAGGGACGCGTTGGCCGCTGCTAAATGATGTAGAACGGACTTTACATCACATAGGCCACCGTCCGGCGGCGGCTAACTGGTCCAGGCTGGCACCGGCATCACTTGGGCAGAGTAGATGATTTCCTCATGAAGATTATTTCGTCTGATAACGTTGGCACCATGTACTCCACCGCGTCCGGTCCGAGACCGTGGCAGTCGGGGAATCCGCTGTGGTTCATCGTCCCCGCCGTCGCCAGCGTCGTCGTGCTGCTCGCCGGACACCCGGGGTGGGCGCTGCTGCTCTACATCGCCTCGCTGGCGGCGGCGGTTGTCGCGCACCCGGAGACGCCGTACAGACGGACCGCGGTCGTGGTGCTCATCGCCGTCCCCGTGTTCGCCGTGCTGGTCGCCCTGCTCTTCCTGACGGCCGTCAGTGTGGGGCCCGCGACCCCCGCCTGAACCAGGTGGGGGCCGCCGGGTACGTCACAGGGTGAACAGGAGCCGACGTGCGTAGTGCGGGTCGGCGAACGGCCTGGTCGCGAGCCGGACCAGTGCCAACGGGTTGTCGTCACCGGCGACCCGGTTCGCGCTCAGCTCGCCGCACGACACGCAGTGGTGGATGATCACCCACTCACCGTCTGCGCGGGCGGACATGCACAACGGTTCCATGCGGCCGTGGCAGCGTCCGGCGCGGTCGCCCGGGATCCGCTGGTCCACGTGGCGGCTCGCCAGGCAGTGCGGACAGTGGTTGCGGTGGGCCGTCCCCGGCGCATCCAACGGGACGTCGAGCCGGCAGGACACGCACCGGAAGTCGTTGGACCGGTGCCCTCCGTGGGAGTGCAGGACGTCCTTCCTCCGCTGGGGGCGTCGGCCCTGGCCACGGTTGTTCTTGCGGGACATGGTGGTACTCCTTCCCCGGCTTTCAGAGCGTTCCGAACGCGTCGAGCGGGAAGGGTGGCTGGGCCAGGGGCCGGACAGCCATGCGCATCAGGATGAGCTGGTTGTCGTCGACCCGGGTCGGGGACGACGTGAGCTCATCGCAGCGGACGCAGCGGTGGACCACCATCCAGTCGCCGGTGCGCAGGACGGCGATGGCGATGGGGGACATCTTGCCCTCACAGTCGCTCGGCCCGCCGGTGACGTGGTCGTGGACGTGCTGTGAACGCAGACAGGACGGACAGTGGTTGCGCCGCGCGCCGTCCGGGGCGTAGTCGGACACGGTGAGCCCGCACCAGGTGCAGGTGAATGTGTCGAGATTGCGGGTGTGGTTCGGGGTAGGGGTGTGGTTGGACACCGGAATGCTCCTCACTGGGATCGATCATGACAGCAAGAGCAGGCCGAGTGGCCCCGTCAGGAAACCGTCCGACCACGCAGAGGCGGGGCGGACATGGTGGAATCACCGGATGACCCGTCCGGCAGCGTGTCAGCTACGGAGGGTTACACGGTCTGCCGAGGCGCACTCAGCACTGGCCGGAACATCAAACACCTTTTTTCCAGGGCCCGTGGGCCCGGCGGGAATCGACAACGATGGTCCGAGCATAGCGCCCGGAGCACCACTGTCAAGTCCACCACCGGGTCCCGGGACGCCGCGGCGTCAGGCGGCGGTCCGCCTGCCGTGGAGCACCCCGGCGAGGACGACGGTCGCCACCCCGGCCAGGGGGATGACCAGGAGTCCCACACGCAGACTCGTGGCGTCGGCGACCATGCCCACCAGTGGCGGGGAACAGAGGAAACCGATCCGCATCACCCAGGAGACGACGGTCAGCCCGGTCCCGGGGCGCAGACCGGGCAGCTCGCTGGCTGCCTGCATCGCGGCGGGGATCAGCGTGGCGACGCCGAAGCCGGCCGCGGCGAACCCGACGACGGTGCCCGGGACGGTGGGGAACGCCAGGGCGAGGCCCATCCCGACGGCGGCCACGGTGCCGCCGAGGCGCGCCACCGTCCGTTGGCCCATCCGGTCGACCATGCCGTCCCCGAGGATCCGGCCGACGAACTGTGCGGCGACGAGTGCCACGAACCCGGTGGCGGCGACGGAACCCGGCGCGCCGAGCGAGGTGATGTACAGCGATGCCCAGGACATGCCGGCGTCCTCGACGAGTGATCCGGCGACGGCGATGACCACCAGGGCGGCCAGGACCGCGACGACGCGTCCCGACAGCGGCGCGCGACGGCTGTGCCCCGATGCCGCCGGTGCCCCGGACGCCGCAGACGTCGCAGGTGTCGCGGCGGCGTCCTCGGCGACGGTGGGCGCGGCACCCGGCCCGTCGTCGGAGACCGGGAGGCAGTAGCGCGACGCGGTCACCGCGACGAGGGAGAACACGGCGGCGGAGATGCCGAGGTGGACCGGAAGAGGAAGGTCGACGGCGATGGCCGCTGCCGCCATCGCGCCGCCGAGCACCGCCCCGAGGGACCAGACCGCGTGGAAGGAGTTGATGATCGTCCGGCCGTACCGGCGTTGGACGCGCAGCCCGTGGTCGTTCTGTGCGACGTCGGTGACCGCGTCCATCGCCCCGCCGAGGAAGAGCGCGGCGACGAACAGCAGGAGCGTCGGGGACGCCCCGGCACCGAGCACCCCCAGGGCCGTGCCGACGGTGCCGGCGACGGCGACGGGGGCGGAACCGAACCGGCGGATCAGGGGTGCCGCGCCCAGGCCGGCGATGATCGCGCCGACGGGGAAGGCGATGACGGCGAGACCGTAGACGGCGTTGCTCATCCCGAGGTCGTCCTTGATCTCGGGGTAGCGCGGGACCAGGTTGGCGAGGACGGCGCCGTTGGTCAGGAAGAGTGCGGCGACGGCCCGGCGTGCCTGGCGGTCGGTCGTCGTGGGCGTGGTGGACATTGCGTCGTACTCTACAAGGTCCCGCGACTAGGTCCGCCGTACCCCGCGTCCCCTCCTGCCTGCCGGAATACCCGGGGTCATACCCGGGGTGGAGGCCGTGGCCTGCGCAGGATCAGCCTGTGGGCCGATGCCGTGGTGGTCGGCGCGGCATTACTCTTCCCACAGTCAGAACACCTCACTTCCTGTCAGGAGAACCCCTGTGACCACGCCAGACACCGTCACCCGGCCCGCGGCCGGCGACCGCCCGGGTCCCGCACCCGCGGCCCGGCCCGTACGCTACGGCTACCTCGACGTCCTGCGTGGCGTGGCCCTGTGCGGCATCCTCTTCGTCAACCTGCGCGACCTGCTCTACCGCTGGACGGAGGCGGTCGGCCCGCACCATCCCGTCTTCCGCTTCTACGACGTGGCGGTCCAGGGGCGTTTCGTCCCGGTCTTCGCGTTCCTGTTCGGTGTCAGCGCATGGCTGCTCTACAGCTCCTCGCAGAGCAGGATGCCGGTCCGGTCGGCGCGGTGGTTGATGGCCCGGCGCTTCGCCACCCTGTTGCCGGTCGGCCTGGTGAACCTGGCACTGCTGTACAGCGGGGACGTCCTGACGATGTACTCGGTCATCGCGTTGGTGCTGATCATGCCGGCGATGTTCCTTCCCCGCGGCCCGGTCCTGGCTCTCGGTGTCGTGGGGACGCTGGTGGCCTACTGGATGTGGGGGAACAGCCCGCTGATCGCCGCGACGCTGATCGTCGCCGGCTTCGGCGCCGCCCAGTTCGGGCTGCCGCAGTGGCTGGAGTCGCGGCGGCGTCGGGACGTCGTCGTCGCCGCTGTCGTGTTCGTGGTGTCGGCCGGCGCGGGCGTGGTGCTCAGCCTGATGCAGAACGCGATCCTGGACACCGACGCCTTGTCCGACCCGGACGTCCTCGACCGCGTGGACGGTTTCGCCGGCCTGTGCACCGCGGTGGCGCTCACCACCGGCCTGTCCCTGCTGTACCGTGCCCGCGGCGGCCAGGGTGACCACGGTGGCCAGGGTGGCCGGGGGACCGTGCTCAGTGCCCCGTTCTCCCTGCTGGGGCGCACGGCGCTGACCAACTACCTCGCCGCGTCCGCGGTGGCGCAGGTCCTGCTCCACCTGTTCCCGGACACGCAGCTGACCACCCCGTGGTGGCTGCCGGCGGCGACGGTCGCCATCCTGGTCGTGCAGGTCGTCGCCAGTGCCGTGTGGCTGCGGTTCTTCCGCTACGGACCGGTGGAATGGGTCTGGCGCTGCGCGACCCGCTGGCAGCGCGTGCCGCTCAGGAACGTCCCTCAGCGCTCCCGGAGTCCGCGCGCGTAGAGGTCGGCGGCCTTGATCGCCTCGACGACGTCGGTGGGCGTGTACTCGCCGGGCATCTGCCGGAGCGTCTCGCCCTCGGAGCAGGCCAGCTCGGCGATGCGTCGCAGGTCGTCGTCGGTGGCGTCGGCCAGGTGGATCTCAGCGAGGGTCGTCGGCAGGCCGACCGACTGGAGGAACCCGATGTAGCGGTCGGCGACGTCCTCCGGCGCCCCCTCCAGCATGAGTTGGACGCCGATGCCGAAGGCGACCTTCTCGCCGTGTGTCATGTGGTGGATGTCGCCGTCCAGGGCGGTGAACCCGTTGTGGATGGCGTGCACCGCAGCCAGGCCACCGTTCTCGAACCCCAGGCCGGAGAGCAGGGTGTTGGCCTCGCAGATGTTCTCCAGGGCGCGGCTGACCACGTGCGCCTCGTTGTCCCGGAGCGCCTGGTGGGCGTAGGCGAACAGGGTCTCCTCGCACTTCTCCGCCAGCGCCAGGCCGGCCAGCGTCGGACGTGCGGTGTCGTCCATACGTCGCGAGTTCGCCCGGTGGACAGCGCGTGCCTCGACGGACGTGGCGAGGGCGTCGCCGATACCGGAGCGCAGGGTGCGTACCGGGGCGTTGGCGATGACCCGGGTGTCGACGGCGACGAGGTCGGGGTTGCGGTCGTAGAACAGGTAGGAGTCGAAGACACCGTCGTCGGTGTAGATCACCGACACGCGCGCGGTGGGGGCGTCGGCGGAGACGGCGGTGGGGAACACCGCGACCGGCAGGGAGGCGTGGTCGGCGACGGCGCGTGCCGTGTCGATCGTCTTGCCTCCGCCGAGGCCGACGACCACGTCATTGCCGCCGGAGCGGGCCTGCTCCGTGATGCGGTCGATCTCGGTCATGGAGGCCTCGCCGCCGAAGATCTCGTGCGCCGGGGTGAGGCCGTCGGAGGCCAGGGAACCCTGCAGCTTCTCCCCGGCGATGCCCCAGACGACCTCGTCGGCGATGATCAGCGGGGAGGTGCCCAACGGGCGGAGGTAGTCGGCGGCACGGTCGATCAGGTCGATGCCCTGGACGTAGCGTGCCGGGCTGGTGAACATCTTGTCAGTCATGCGTGAATCCTTCTGGTGAGGTCGAGCAACGTCTGCATGCGTTCGGGAACGTGCCCGCGGTACGGGCAGTCCCCACCCTAGGCTTCTTCGGGCGCGTCGGTCGGAGCACGCGTGGCACTTCGCGTGACTCAGATGCAGCACAGGTGCGCCGACTACACTCGGCGGGCATGGCTGACTCGCAGATCCCTCTCCGCTCCTTCCGCAACCGGCCCTCGGACTTCCTCGCTGAAGCACTCGGCGGCGTCATCGCCTCCCACCCCGACGCAGAATGGCACGACACCGGCTTCGTCGGCCGTGCCTCGGCGACGACGACCGACACCGGTGCCCCGGCGGTCGCGGTGGTCTCCGGGGGAGGCTCGGGTCATGAACCGATGCACGCCGGTTTCCTCGGGGCGGGCATGCTCACCGCGGTGTGCCCCGGCCTGGTGTTCACCTCCCCGAACGCCGTGCAGATCGCCGAGGCGACCCGCTGGGCCGACCAGGGTGCCGGCGTGGTGCACGTGGTGAAGAACTACACCGGCGACGTCATGAACTTCACCGTCGCCAGGCAGGCGCTGGACGAGGTCGACACCCGGGTCGTCCTCGTCGACGACGACGTCGCGACCGACCTCGCCGGCAATGCCGACAACTCAGACAAGGCTGACGGTCCGGGACGGCGGGGGACGGGCGCCACCATCCTCGTGGAGAAGGCGACCGGTGCCGCGGCACAGCGGGGCGACAGCCTCGACCGCGTCGCCGAGATCGGCCAGTGGGTGGCGGACAACTCCCGCAGCATGGCCGTGGCACTGGCGCCGGGGCACCTGCCGACCAGCGGCCGCGACACCTTCGACCTCCCCGCCGGCAAGATGGAGGTTGGGGTGGGGATCCACGGCGAGCGGGGCGTCGACCGGGTCGACGCGGAGACCGCCGACAGCGTCGTCGCCCGTCTGCTCGCCGCGGTCGGCGACGCCCTGTCGCTGCAGGACGGCGCGGAGGTGGCCTGCCTCGTCAACGGGCTCGGCGGCACCACGCCGCTGGAATTGTCCCTGGTCTTCGGCTCCGTCGTGCGCCAGCTCGCCGACCGCGGCGTGACGGTCCGTCGGGCGTTGGTCGGGAGCTTCGTCACCTCGGTGAACATGGCCGGGGTGTCGCTGACCCTGACTTCCGTGGGCGAGGACACCGACGAGCTGGTGGAACTGCTGGACGCCCCGACCGCCGCGCCGGGATGGCCGCGGGTCCTCGGCGGCGTCGGAGCCCCGGTGACGTACCGTCCGGCGTCGATGAGTGTCGACGACGACCTGCCGGAGACCGGTGAACAGAACCGTTGGCTCAGCGACTTCGTCGGGCGTGTGCAGGGGGCCACCGACGAGCTCACGGAACTGGACCGGCTGGCCGGCGACGGCGACTTCGGCCAGAACATGGACGCCGCCTTCGGTGGACTGTCCCTGCCACTGCGCGGTACGGACGCCGAGGTGCTCGAGACGCTCGCGCACCGGCTGCTGATCCGGGCCGGCGGCACCTCGGGTGCGGTGCTCGGGACCCTGTTCCGGGAGATGGGGACGGCGATGGGCCAGGCGGACTCGCCGGTGGCCGGGCTTGCCGCCGGGCTCGCGTCCGCCCGCCGTGCGATCACCGACCTGGGCGGCGCCGAACAGGGGGACAACACCCTGGTCGACGCCCTGGTCCCTGCCGCGGAGGCCGCCGCGGGCCTGGACGACACGGAGACGGACTTCGCCGCGGCACTCGAGGCCTGCCACGCCGCTGCGGCGGAGGGCGCGGAGAGCACCCGCGGGCTGGTCGCGAAGAAAGGCCGCGCCAGTTATGTCGGCGCGGCCTCACGAGGCGTGGTGGACCCGGGGGCGATCCTCGTCTCGTGGATCTTCGGTGGCTCGGGCAACGTCGGTGACGTCACCGGGGAGTGACACCCCGGGAGCCGTCACCGGCGGGCAGGTCAGGAACCGAGCGGCGGCAGCTGGAGCCCGGAGGAACCGAGGTTCTGGTCACCGTTGCTGGAACCGAAGCTGGAGCCGAAGTCACTGGAACCGAGGTTCTGGTCGCCGAAGGAGGAGCCCAGGTTGGCGTCCCCGAACGATGAGCCGAGGTTCAGGGTGACGTCCCCGAACGACGGGGCCGGCGGCGGTGCGATGATCGGCAGGCCGGCGGAGATCTCGAGGTAGAGGTCCTTGATCGGACCCCACACGATTTCCTGGATTTCGAGAATGAACGACATGGGTCCTCCGTGGTGTCAGTGCAGGTGAATCTGTATCCCCGCGTGCCTTGAAGATAGCGGTTCTCCCGGGGAAAACGGTGACGACGGGCGGAGCATTCACCTGTTCGGGGGTATTCTGCGACACGGTGTCGGGCTGAGGGGCTGGTTGCGGTGTCCGGTCGCGGTGTCCGGTCGGTGGACCGGCTGCGTGTCCGCGCGGGGTGGTGTGCGAGTGCTGGCGGTGGGGAGTACAGTCAGCCGGGAAAGAAGTTGTCACATCAACTACATGAGCGATCAGTCTTCCAAAGGATTCCCATGAGCCTCTCGACCACCCTCCTCCGCGGCATCAGCGGCGCCTACTTCCTGCAGTCCGGCATCGGTAAGCTGAACATGCCCACGGAGGCAGCAGCGGGCCTGCAGCAGTTCGCCGCCACCGGTGTGCCCCAGGTGACCAAGCTCGCCCCGGACACCTTCGGCAAGTTCGTCTCCTACTCGGAGATCGGTGTCGCCGCGTCGCTGCTGGCCCCGGTCGTCCCCAACCGCCTGGCCGGTCTCATGCTGGGTGCGATCAACACCGGCTTCCTCTCCATCTACTTCCGCAACGACCAGATGACCCAGAAGGACGGGCTCCGCCCGTCCGAGGCGGGTACCGGCCTGTCGAAGGACATCTTCATCGCGGCGATCGCCGGTGCCCTCATCGCGGCCCCCACGGCAGCGAAGACGAAGAAGGCAGGCAAGGCAGAGAAGGCAGAGAAGAAGTAGCCTGTCCCGTGTGACTGAGATTAACATCCGGGCGGCCGTCGACGCCGACATCCCGACGATCACCGCCATCTACAACGACGCGGTGGTCTCCACTGTGGCCGTGTGGAACGACGACACCGTCGACGAGGACAACCGGCGGGCCTGGCTGCAGGCGCACCAGCTCCCGGGGACGTGCGCACTCGTCGCAGAGGACGACGCCGGGACGGTGCTCGGGTACGCCACCTACGGCGCGTTCCGCAGCTACGACGGGTTCCGTCACACCGTGGAGAACTCGATCTACGTCGACGGACGCCGGCGTGCCGGGGGAGTGGGGACGGCGTTGCTCACCGCGTTGGTTGACCATGCCCGCGACGCCGGCAAGCATGTGATGGTCGCCGCCATCGAAGGCGGGAACACCGCGTCCGTCCGGCTCCACGCCAAGGTCGGCTTCGAGGAGTGCGGCACCGTCCGTCAGGTCGGTACGAAGTTCGGCCGCTGGCTGGACATGGCCCTGATGCAGCTGGTCCTCTAGCCGTCTAGTTAGCACCGGCGCCGGTAGCGCGGGTCGCGCCCCGCACCTTGGTGAGTAGCAGCAGGCCGGCCAACAGCACCACCGCGATGCCCAGGATGCCGAAACGGTCGTCCCCGGTGATGCCGGTGAACAGGGCGAACGCCGCCGGGGCCAGCCAGCTTACGCTGCGTCCGGTGGTGGCGTACAGGCCGAACATCTGGCCTTCGCGGCCTTCCGGGCAGATGCGCGTCAGGTACGACCGCGAGGCACTCTGGGCGGGGCCGACGAACAGGCACAGCAGCAGGCCGAAGATCCAGAACATCATCGGGCCGTCGACGACGAAGAGCACGAACGCGTCGACGACCAGCAGGATCAGCGACACCATGATCACCGGTTTCGGCCCGACGCGGTCGTCGACGTACCCGCACACCAGTGCGCCGATGGCGGAGACCACGTTCGCCGCGACCCCGAACAGCAGCACGTCGGCCGGGCTGAGCCCGTACACCGACACCGCGAGCACTGCGCCGAAGGTGAAGACCCCTGCCAGCCCGTCACGGAACACTGCCGCGGCGACGAGGAACCACACCGAGGAACGGTCGGTGCGCCACAGCGAGGCGATGTCGCGGAACAGTCCCCGGTAGGACTCCGCGACCGAGGCCGTCGCCGCGTCGGGGTCCGGCGTGTTCTCCGGGACCTTGCGCATCACCGGGATCGCCGAGACCAGGAACCAGAGTGCGGCGATGACGGCGACGATGCGCACGTTCCACCCGTCCTCGACCGGCACCCCGAGGAATCCGCGGGTGTCGCCGTCACCGGCGATGAAACCGAGGTAGCAGACCAGCAGCAGGACGATGCCCCCGAAGTAGCCCATCGACCAGCCGAAACCGCTCACCCGCCCGACGTTGTCGCGGGTGGAGACCTGCGACAGCATGGCGAAGTAGCTGACCTCGGCGAACTCGAAGGTCACCGAGGCCACGCCCATGATCACGACGCCCGCCCAGAAGTACCCGGGGGCGTCGTCGCCGATGCCGACCAGGCTGAACATCAGCCCGACGGTGACCAGCGTCCACAGCGTCACGGACCTGCGGCGCGTCCCACGGGCGTCCGCGCGGCGTCCCATGACCGGTGCGACCAGCGCGATCGTCACTCCGCCGAGCGCCATCGCCCAGCCGTACCAGGTGGCCGGGCTGACCCCGTCGCCGGCACTGCCCTCGATGGCGCCGCCGACCGAGTCGGTGAGGTAGACGGAGAAGATGAAGGTCACCAGCACCGCGTTGAAGGCGGCGGAGCCCCAGTCCCAGAACGCCCAGGCAAGGGTGGGGCCGCGGTAGATGCCGGTGAGTCGGACGGAGTCGTCGCGTGTCGTGGTGGCCATGCCCTCAGACTATTGCCTCGGTGAACATACCGGGTACCCGGGTGCGGGCGGGTACTCTGTCAGTCGATGAACACTCGAACTCCCCGTCGCAGCACCGCCGCCGCCGGGATGTACGCGGCCCTCGCCGAGCGGGTCTCCGCAACCGTGATCGGCCGCTACTCCACGTCCTTCTCCCTGGCCACGCGTCTGTTGCCGGACGGGGTCAGGCAGGACGTCCGGAACCTGTACGCCGTGGTCCGGATCGCCGACGAGATCGTCGACGGGGCGGCGTCGGGGTGCGACGACCCGCGGGGCGTCCTGGACGCCTACGAGGCGCAGGTCCTCGCCGCCCCGGAGACGGGGTTCCACACGGACCTGGTGCTGCACGCGTGGGGTCAGACCGCTGCCCGGTGCCGGATCGACCCGGGGCACATGGCGGACTTCTTCTCCTCGATGCGCAGCGACATCGTCCGCGACGTGCACGACCGGGAGAGCATGGCCCGCTATATCCACGGCTCGGCGGAGGTCATCGGCCTGATGTGCCTGGACATCTTCCTCGCGCACTCCGCACCGGTACCGGAGGGCCACCGTGTCTGGCTGGAGGAGGGGGCGGCGGCCCTGGGGGCGGCGTTCCAGAAGGTGAATTTCCTCCGCGACCTCGGCGACGACGAGGATGTCCTGGGGCGTTCCTACCTGCCGGAACTGCAGGAAGGCCCGTTGACCGTGGCGGTCCGTGACCGGGTCCTGGACGACGTGGACGCCGGTATCGCCGCCGGACGGCAGCGCATCCCGTCGCTGCCGGGAGGGTGCCGGGCTGGGGTGGCCGCCGCCGCGGCACTGTACGAGGAGCTCTCCGCGCGGTTGCGTCGGACCCCGCCGGAGGAGATCCGGTACACCCGCGTCCGGGTCCCCGCCGCGGTCAAGGCGGCACTGACCGCCAGGGAGACGGCACGGGAGACAGCCCGCGGGTTCAGCCGGGGGTTCAGCGGCGGGTGCAGCGGCGGGTTCACCGGGAGCCGGCGTTGAGCGGGCGGGTGGGCGGCAGCGGGGAGGGCCACGCCGTCGTGATCGGGGCCGGGGCCGCGGGCCTGGCGACCGCGGGCCTGCTGGCCCGGCGTGGCTACGCGGTCACGCTGCTGGAGCGGGGGACGGCGGTGGGTGGCCGTGCCGGTTCCCTCACCGTCGACGAGGCCCCGGGGTTCCGCTGGGACACCGGTCCGAGCTGGTACCTGATGCCCGAGGCGTTCGACCGGTTCTTCTCGCTGATGGGGACCTCCACGCAGCAGCAGCTGGACCTGCAGGAGCTCTCGCCGGGCTACCGGCTCCTCCCCGAGGGACTGGACCCGGTGGACGTCCCGGTCGGCGAGGACGCCGTGGTGGAGCTCTTCGAGTCCCTCGAACCAGGCGCGGGGGAGGAGCTCCGGCGCTACCTCGCGGAGGCGGCCGACACCTACCGGATCGCGGTGGACCGGTTCCTCTACACGGACTTCTCCTCACCGGCGCCGTTTCTGGGGGCCGCGGTGCTGCGTCGCGCCGTCCGCCTGGTCCGGCTGCTGACGGGGTCACTGGAGAACCTGGTGGACCGGCGGTTCCGGGACCGGCGCCTGCGCCAGATCCTGAGCTACCCCGCGGTGTTCCTCTCCTCCCGCCCGTCGGCGACGCCGGCGTTGTACCAGCTGATGAGCTACACCGACCTGGTGCAGGGGGTGCGGTACCCGGCAGGCGGATTTGCCGCGGTGGTCGAGGCGTTGCGCCGGCTGGCGGTGGACCACGGGGTGAGCGTGCGGACCGGGACGGAGGTCACCGGCATCGTCACCGACCGTCGGCGGGCGAACCCGTTACGGCACGTCCCGGCGGTGGGACGTCTGACGGCGCGGTGGTCCTCGGCACGGGCGCAGGGAGTCACCGTGCGCACGGCCGACGGCGCCGGGGAGTTCCTCCCCGCGGACATCGTGGTCAGTGCCGCCGACCTGCACCACACCGAGACCGCGCTGCTGCCGCCGGGGTTGCAGACCTATCCGGAACGACGGTGGCGTCGGGCCGACCCCGGTGTCGGGGCGGTGGTGGTGATGCTCGGGGTCGACGGTCGGCTCCCTGAACTGGCGCACCATACGCTGATCTTCAGCGAGGACTGGACCGACGACTTCGCCGCGGTCTTCGACTCCGCGTCGGTGGGCGGACGGCAGGCGTCACGGTCGGTGTACGTGTCCCGGCCTTCGGCGACGGACCCGGACGTCGCCCCCGAGGGGCACGAGAACCTTTTCGTCCTGGTGCCGGTCGAATGCGACCCCCGCATGGACCGGGAGACCGTGGACGCGATCGCCGATGCGACGCTGGAGCTGATCGCGGAGCGTGCCGGGATCCCCGACCTCGTCGACCGCGTGGTCGTGCGCAGGACGCTGGGCCCGGCGGATTTCGCCGAACGCCACAACTCCTGGCGGGGGTGGGCGCTGGGGTTGGCGCATACCCTGACCCAGTCGGCGTTCATGCGCGGCACCAACCGGTCACGGGCGGTGGCCAACCTCTTCTACGCGGGGTCGACCACGACCCCCGGGGTCGGCGTGCCGATGTGCCTGATCAGTGCAGAAAACGCCGTGAACGCCGTGAACGGAGTAAACGCAGTGAAGGCCGCGGGTCAGTCGAAGTAGCGGACCATCACGTGGCAGTGGCCACTGGGGTCCAGCCCGCCGTTGGCGGTGCTGTCGACGAAACCCAGTTTGGCGTAGACATGGCGGGCCCGGTCGTTGCCCAGGTCCACGGCGAGGGAGACGGCGGGGAACCCGGCGGCCCGCGCCGTCTCCAGCATCTCGGACATCAGGGCGGTGCCGCGGCCGTGGCCCGAGTAGTCCGGACGGATCGCGACGGCGACCTCCGGTATACCGTCGGCGACGAAACCGGCGCCCGGGTCGTCGGCGGTGAAGGTGCGGAGCCAGGCTCCGCCGACCGGTGTCGGGGTGGCGGTACCGGTGTCCTCGAGAATGATCCCGGGCTGCTCCGGGGTCCATTTCCCCACGTATGCGGCGAGCTCCTCCTCGATGCCGTCGCTGACGGGCCGGTCCTCGTCACCCCACTGGTCGGTGAGGATGTAGAGGGCCCGCAGGAACTCCCGGTCGGCCTCGACGGCGAGCCGGTAGCGCAGCGCGGCAGCTGGTCCGGGCGAGCCGGTCATCAGTAGATGAACACCTGGTCGCCCGGGTTGAGGGCGTTGAAGTAGGTGACCGCGTCCTGGTTGTTCAGTCGCACGCAGCCGGCGGACTGGGTGTTCAGGGTTCCCTGGTGGAAGGCGTGGCCGTTGTTGGTGAAGTAGACGGCGTACGGCATCGGCGCGTTGTTGAACTCGCGGCTGATCTCGTCCTTCACCTTGTACTGCACGGTGAAGTTGCCACGCGGGGTATCCTGACCCGGCTTGCCCGGGGACATGCTCACCGGGCCGTAGGAGGTCTCGCCACCACGCTGCAGCCAGGTGCGCTTACCGTCGATGTCCACGCAGACGCGGGCGGAGGCGGGGCAGGGGGTGTTGTTGGTGCTGGCACGTCGCTGTGCGGCGGCGGCACGTGCCTCACGCTCGGCGCGGGCGGCTGCGGCGGCACGCTCGGCGGCGTCGCGGGCGTCCTGACGCTCCTGGACGGCCCCCGGGGCGACGAGGTCGGCGAGATCCCGGACACCCTTCTCGTAGGCGTCCCGGAACTGCTCGGGGACCTTCCCGGCCTGCAGCAGGGCCGCGTCATGCGCGTCGAGGACACCGTCGCGGACCATCTCGTTGATCTCGTCCGGGCCGGGGAGGGCGATGTCGCCGGCGGCGGGCAGGGCGGGCAGGGCGGGCAGGGTCGGGGCGGCGGTGGCGGTGCCGGCTCCGGCGGCGCCGATGCCGAGGGCGGTGACGGCCGCGATGCCGAGCGCGGCGGCCCGACGACGGATGGTGCGGGTGGGGCCGTTGTGGTGTGCAGGTGCTTTGCGAGTGTTCACGGGGGCCATACTATCCCTTGACGAGGGCGTCGGGCTAGTTTTGCCCCGGCGTGTAGGCGTGTCCGCTCGGCGGAAGGCCACCGGAGGGCCAGTGGAGGCCCACCGGAGGCCCATCGGAAACCTGCCGAACTCACAGGTACCCTGGATGTGCCCAGCATGAAAAACCCGGTTCGCCGGGGCAGACTAGGGAGATATGAACGTGCCTCTGTCGAACAATTCCAGCAACTCCGGCCACGGTGCACACGGCGCACAGCCCGTGAAGGTCCTCGTCGTCGACGACGAGGCCAATATCGCCGACCTCATCAAGGCCCGTCTGGAGTTCCAGGACTTCGAGGTCAGGACGGCCGCGGACGGCGCGACGGCCCGGGAGATCGCCAAGACCTTCCGTCCCGACGCCTTCATCCTCGACGTCATGATGCCGGGGATGGACGGGTTCACCCTGCTCAACAAGCTGCGTGAGGACGGGCACGAGGCCCCGGTGCTGTTCCTCACCGCGAAGGACGGGGTGGACGACCGGATCCACGGCCTGACGATCGGTGCCGACGACTACGTCACCAAGCCGTTCGCCCTGGAGGAGGTGATCACCCGGCTGCGGGTGATCCTGCGACGGGTCCAGCCGGCGGAGGACGACGACTCCTCCCTGATCACCTACGCCGACATCACCCTCAACGACGACATGCACGAGGTCACCAAGGCCGGCAAGGTCGTCGATCTGTCGCCGACGGAGTTCAAGCTGCTACGGTACCTGCTGGTCAACTCCGAGGTGGTGGTGCCGAAGTCGCGGATCCTCGACGCGGTGTGGGAGTACGACTTCGGCGGTGACGGCAACGTCGTCGAATCCTACGTCTCCTACCTGCGCAGGAAGATCGACACCCAGGACCCCCGGTTGATCCACACGGTGCGTGGCGTGGGCTACGTCCTGCGACTGCCACGCAGCTGATGGCTGGTCCCGGCAGGATCAGGGCTGGCGCCCGACGGGCGAGCCGGCAGTACCCGGGGGTCTTCCTGTCCCACTACCCGCTCCGGGTCTCCCTGGTGCTGGTCATCGCGGTGCTCACCGCACTGGGGCTCACCGTGTCCGGCACGGTCGTGACCGGGATGATGCAGCGCTTCCTCACTGACCGGGTCGACGAGCAACTCCAGGAAAGCGCCGTGTGGGCGGCGGGGATCACCGAGTCCCCGTGCCGGAACACCTACCAGTCGCACGACCAGATGCGTCTGCTGCGGCCACCGTCGAAGATGTACTGGGGCCTGCCGGGCGACGCCTGCCAGACCACCGGACCGAACAGTGTCAACGACTCGTTGCCGGACGTCTCGTCGATCACCGAGCCGACGCGTCCGGTGACCGTCCCGGCGGTGGCGAACTCGGCGTCCTCGGCGCCGTGGCGCGCCGCCGCTGTGTCCAACGAGGACGGTGGGGTGACCGTCTTCGCCCTGCCCATGGACGGTGAGTCGAAGATCATGAGCGGGATGACCACCATGCTCATCGCCATCAGCCTGCTGATCCTCGTCTCGGTCACCGCGGCCAGCCTGTTCCTGGTCAGACGGGCCCTGCAGCCGCTGTACCAGGTGGAGCAGACCGCCGGACGGATCGCGCGGGGCCACCTGGACCAGCGTGTGCCCGCCTGGTCGCCGAAGACCGAGGTCGGCCGGTTGTCCGTCGCGCTGAACCGGATGCTCGCCCAGATCCAGGGGGCGTTCATCGCGGTGAACGACTCCGAACGCCAGGCACGCGAGGCCGAGGCCTCGATGCGCAGGTTCATCGGCGACGCCTCCCACGAACTGCGCACGCCGTTGACGAGCGTGCGCGGCTACGCCGACCTGTACCGGTCGGGTGCCACCGACAACCCGGACATGGTCATCGACCGGATCGCCGCGGAGGCGGGACGGATGAGCCTGCTGGTGGAGGACCTGCTCACGCTCGTGCGGATGGACGAGGGACGCCCGATGCGTGAGGACCCGGTGGACATGCTGGAGATCTGCCTGTCCGCCGCGGAGAACGCCCGGGTCGGGTTCCCCGGCCGGTCGGTGAGCGTGCGGAACGAGGCCAGGTCCGTTCCGGTCACCGTGGGCGACAGCGCCCACCTGCACCAGGTCGTCGGCAACCTGGTGACCAACGCGATGCGCCACGCCGGGGAGGACGCCGCGGTCACGATCCGGCTGAGCCGCCCGGACGACGACACCCTCGCCGTCGAGGTCATCGACGACGGTGACGGGATCTCCGCCGAGGACGTCCCGCACCTGTTCGAGCGGTTCTACCGCGCCGACGTGTCGCGGTCCCGCCTGTCCGGTGGTTCGGGTCTGGGACTGTCGATCGTCAAGCGGCTGATCGAACGCCACAACGGCACCATCACCGTGGAGAGCGAGTTGGGGGAGGGGACGACGTTCCGCATCCTGCTACCGGTGTGGCGTGACGACGATGACGCCGGGGACGACCCCGACGACGAGGTGGGGGACGAGATCGGCGAGGAGGTCGGTGACGAGATTGGTGACACCGACGGCGTCAGCGGTGACACCGGCCGGACAGGTGCCACTGGTGACACCGGCGAAACGGGGGACGCCCCTACAGATCCCCCGGTCGACCGCGCCCCGGACCGGGACCCGGATTGGGATTCTGGCCGGGACTCCTGGGGCCGGTGACCTCGGGCGGTGTCTCCAACGCCTCGGCGACCAGCGTGCCGACGATGCGGTGGTGGGGGAGCACCGCGTGGTTGATGCGTGCCTGCGGATAGCGGTCCTGGACACCGACCACCCGGACCGGGCCCGGATGCGCAGGTAGACCGGTCAACGGGTCGGCGGCGGCGAGGGCGCGGGCCCGTGCCTCGGGGACGATCCAGTCGCCCCGGGTGATGATCTGGGTGACGGGCACCGCCGTCCCGAGGGTGTGGTCCAGGACGGTCCGGAGCGCCGGGGACCCCACGAGCTGGTCCGCCAGGGCCGGCAGCAGCGCTTGGTCGAGTCGGTGGAGCACCCGGCTCTCCGGAGGCCGGAACCAGGGGCGTCCCACCCCGCGGAAGTCCGCGGCGAGACCGACGACATGCCCGACGGGCCGGCGTCCCGTCCGGCCCTGCATCACTCCGGTGGCGGCCAGTGCGAGCAGACCGCCCTGGGAGTGACCGACCAGGTCGACGCGGCCGACACGTCCGGTGATGCCGGTGAGCTGCTCGACGACCTCGTCGAGGGAGGCCAGCAGGCCGCCGGTGCCACGGTGCCCGTAGGAGACGGACAGGACCGGGCGTCCGGTGTCCTCGAGCACCGGGACGATCCGCTGGAAGTTGTCGCGGCTCCCCGCCGTGCCGTGCACCAGGACGACCGGGGTCGACCGGGTGCTGTCGGAGGACCAGGGGGAATCTTCCCACGGGGTCGCGGGTTGCGGGAACCGGTCGAGCAGACGGCCGACGAGTGGTGGTTGTGGTGGACGCATCCCTCTACTGTGCCTCACCCCGCGACACTCAGTCCCGGAGCCCCTCGTCGAGGATCTTCACGACGAGCTCCTGGACCTCCGGATGTGCCGGCATCTCGTCGTGCCGCACCCGGCTGACCCCGTGGTCCTGCAGGAAGGCGTTCCACACCCGTGCCGGGCCGCCGGGACCGTCCCCGGAGTCCGGTGCCAGGAACGCGGTCTCGAACGGGACGACGGTGGTGTCGTTGCGGGTGGCCAGGCACGAGTAGCGGATGCCAGGACGGGTCTCCCGTCCGCTGGTCATCGTCTCGATCAGCGGTGACCCCACCACCTGCTGCATCCCCGCCGGCCCCATCATCCTGCTGACCACCGCCTCGGCCACGCGCACGGTGGTCTCACTGGCGGTGATCACCGAGGCGAGCAGCCCACGGACCGTGGTGCCGTGGTGCGGGGACGACAGGGACACCAGGTGGTGGACCTTGTCGGCACCGTCCATCTCGTTGATCCAGTACCGGGCGATCAGCCCGCCCTGGGAATGCCCCACGATATCGAGCTTCTCTGCCCCGGTGGCGGCCAGCACCTGGTCGAGGTAGGCGGCGACGTCCCGTGCCGAGGTCACCACGTCCTGCGTGCCGTGGACACCGTAGTCGGGTGCGAAGACCACCCACCCCTTCTCCCGGAGGGAGACCACGAGGTTCTGCCAGGCGTTCTTCGACGAGATCGTGCCGTGCAGCAGGACCACCGGATAGGGCCGGTCCGCGGTGGGGCGGGCGTGCCACAGGTCGTCGACGAAGCCGACGGAGTACTGCCGCGCACCGATGGGCAGGTAGCTGCTGCCACCGGGCAGCTGCGGGGTGCGGGGCAGCAGGCGTGCCGGGAACTCCAGGGTGTTGCGCACCCCGTCGGTGAACTGGGAGAGCTGGTTGAGGATCACCTTGCCCGGGGCGGACTGGAACTGCTCCTGCTGCGCCTGCTGGGCGTCGGCCTCGGCGTCGGCGATCGCCTTGGCGATCGCGTCGATCTCGTCCTGCATCAGAGGGTGCTTACGTCGACTCCCCGGTCCCGGAGACCGGCACGGATCTTCTCGGCGGCCTCGTCCATCTTCCCCGGGTCGGTGTCGTTCATCCCGAGTGCCTGCGACAGGTCGTAGCCGGACATGTCGGCGGCGGGGAAGACGTGGATGTGGGCGTGGGGGACCTCGAACCCGGCGATGAGGTAGCCGGCGCGGGGGACGTCGAACCGGTCCACGATCGCGGCGCCGACGTGCTGGGCGACCTCGTTGAGGTGCGCCCACAGCGACGGCTCCAGGTCGGTCCACTTGTCGACCTCCTCCACCGGAACGACCAGGGTGTGACCGTAGGCCACGGGCTCGATGGTGAGGAAGGCGGCGACGGTGTCGTCCCGGTAGACGAAGCGGCCGGGAAGGTCGCCGGCGATGATGCTGCTGAATACGGAAGCCATGCCGTCGATCGTAGCGGCTAAACTGGACAGCCATGCGCACACTCGTCATCGGCAACGGAGCCCGCGAACACGCCCTGGCCTATTCACTGTCCACTGATCCCGAGGTCAGCGAGGTGCACGTCGCACCCGGTAACCCCGGTCTGGCAGGGGTCGCCACACTGCACCCCGGGATCAAGGGGGACGACGCGGACGCCGTGCTCGCCCTCGCCGGGGAACTCGCGGCGGACCTGGTCGTCGTCGGACCGGAGATCCCCCTCGTCGCGGGGGTGGCGGACGTCCTCCGCGACGCCGGGTTCGCGGTGTTCGGCCCGTCGGGCTCCGCCGCCCGCATCGAGGGGTCCAAGGCCTTCGCCAAGGAGATCATGGCCGCCGCAGGCGTGAAGACCGCCCACGCGGAGTCCGTCCTGCCCGGTGCCACGGAGGAGGACATCGCCGCGGCGGTCGACCGGTTCGGTCCCACCTGGGTCGTGAAGGACGACGGCCTCGCCGGCGGTAAGGGTGTCGTCGTCACCCCGGACCGCGACGCAGCGCTCGAGCACGTCCGCCACGTCCACGCCGCAGGCAACCCGGTGCTGCTGGAGAGCTTCCTCGACGGCCCCGAGATCTCCCTGTTCTGCCTGGTCGACGGCGAGACGGTGGTGCCGCTGCTCCCCGCGCAGGACCACAAGCGCGTCGGCGACAACGACGAGGGCCCGAACACCGGCGGCATGGGCGCCTACACCCCGCTGCCGTGGCTGCCGCAGGACGGTGTGCAGACCATCGTCGACGAGGTCGTCGCACCCGTGGCGGCGCAGATGGTCAAGGAGGGCTGCCCGTTCTCCGGGCTGCTGTACGCCGGGCTCGCGTGGGGGACGGACGGCCCGGCGGTGGTCGAGTTCAACTGCCGCTTCGGCGACCCGGAGACCCAGGCGGTCCTCGACCTGCTGACCACCCCGTTGGGCGGGGTGCTCAACGCGGTCGCCACCGGGACGCTGGACCAGCTCCCGCCGCTGGAGTGGCGGGACGGGTACGCGGTCACCGTGGTGCTCGCCGCGGAGAACTACCCGGGGACCCCGGTCACCGGTGTGGAGATCACCGGTGCCGCCGCCGGGGACGAGGCCCGCGGTGTCCGCGCGGCCGGTGTCGCCGAGAAGGACGGGACGCTGGTCTCCGCCGGCGGCCGTGTGCTCAACGTGATCGGTACCGGCGCCACCCTCGAGGAGGCACGCGCCGCCGCCTACGAGGAACTGGACCGGATCTCGTTGCCGGGCGGGCACTTCCGCACGGACATCGGCCTGGCGGCGGTCGAGGGGCGCATCACGGTCCCCGGGCACTGAACCGGATAACCTGGACGGATGACTGACACGATTCTCCGCCGCACATGTGCCGCGTTGACGGCCGCAGGTCTGCTGGTCTCGGTAGCGGCGTGCACCTCCGGTGACGACTCCGGCACCACGTCGGCCACGTCGAAGGATCCGTCCGACATGATGCTCACGGACTCCGACACACCGGCAGGATGGGAATGGAGCGACGCTTCGGAGACCCTGGACGACGGTGACGAAGGCGACATGGCCGAACTGCTGGAGTCCGCCGATGCGGTGGTGACGGACCCCGAGCAGTGCGCGTCGATCGCGCCGTCGGTGGTGTCGATGCTGGCGGTGCTCCACGCGAACCCCGAGACGACGGCGGCCGCCGGGTTCCTGCCGCAGGACAGCACGGACCCGGGAGTGGTCAACGCGATGGTCTCGACGGACCCGGAGAACACCGGGATGGCGATGCCGGACGACTTCGCCGACTGCGAGACGTTCACCCAGAGTTCCGATCTCGATAGGGAGATGCCTCCGGTCACGCTGCATGCGCAGGTCACGGACGCCGAGATCGTGGGCGCCGAGGACGTGCACGTGATCACCGTGGTCAGGGACACGGAGTCCCAGGCCGGCGACAACCCCATGTCTGTCGTCGTCGGCACGGTCGAGGGGGTGGCCTTCCGGGTGGACGCGAGCGGTATCGACGAGCCTCAGATCCTCATGGACCTCGCGGACCGCCAGGTCGACCGGATCCGCGGCAATGACCCCGACGGGCGCTGACACCTGATGCCTGAAGGTCATGTGATCCACCGCCTCGCCCGCGACCTGACCGCGCAGTTCGCCGGGACGCCCGTACACGTCTCGTCCCCGCAGGGACGGTTCGCCACGGAGGCGGCGTCCCTGGACGGGACGGTTTTCGCCGGAGCGGAGGCGTGGGGGAAGCACCTGTTCCTGCACTTCGGAGACGCCACCGCACCGGACGCCCGGATCATCCACATCCACCTCGGCCTGATCGGCACCTTCGCCCTGGAGCCCGCCGCTGAACCGCGCGGCCAGGTCCGGCTGCGTATCGACGACGGTGCGGTCGCCGCCGACCTGCGTGGCCCGCAGCGCTGCGTCGTCATCGGACCGGCGGAGGAGGACGCGGCGCTGGCGAAGCTGGGTGTCGACCCACTGCGCCCCGTCGGCGGCACGTCGGACGACGGGATCCTCAACGAGGAGAAGCGGCAGCGCGCCTTCGCCCGCACGCGTCGGTCGTCGAAACCTGTCGGCGCGCTGCTGATGGACCAGACGATGTACGCAGGTGTCGGCAGCATCTACCGCACCGAGGCCCTGTTCCGCGCCGGGATCGACCCGAACCTGCCGGGGAAGTCCCTCTCCGAGGGGGAGCTGCAGGAGATCTGGGACGACATGGTCGACCTCATGGACTACGGCCTGGAGCACGGCCGGATCGACACCGTCCGCGACGAACACACACCGGAGGCGATGGGGCGTGAGCCGCGCAAGGACGACCACGGCGGCGAGGTGTACGTCTACCGTCGGGCCGGTCTGCCGTGTCTGGTCTGCGGGACGCCGGTGGAGCTGGGGGAGATGGCCGCGCGGAAGATCTACTGGTGCCCGGTGTGCCAGGCTGGTCGGTAGGGTGGCGGCATGACTATCGAGATCCCGGGACACGGGGAGTTCAGCGACAGTGGCGGTGAGTGGACGGCGTCGATGAGTGTCGACCTGGTGGGCGACGAGGTGGAGTTCACCGTCGTGCACGACAGGGAGGACGTCGACCTGGACCAGCTCGCGATGTGCCTGTCGAACTTCCGGTCGTTGTCGGAGAGGGCGCTCAAGGACGCCACGCCCCTGGTGTTCGCGTACTACCGGGAGGCCACGGAGGACTTCTCCGACGACGAACGCGAGGAGTACGGCATCCCGGAGATCGCCGACCCGTCCGAGGTCTGGGACTTCGTGACCCTGGGGACGGCGGCGACCGTGGAGAGGGACGACGAGACCGGCGAATGGTTCGTCGTCACCGAGAACGAATGTGAGTGGGAACCCGAGCACGGCCTGCAGATCGTGCTGCGCAACGGAGAAGAGGTCACCCGCGTCAGTGACGCCGACGGATCCATCCACGAGTGACCCAGTGGAGTGGCCGGGAGGAGGTCACTCCCCGTCGACGTCGAAGATCTCCGCGACGTCGGTGAGGATGTGGTCGGCGCCGAGTGGGCTGACCGACGTCATCCAGGTTCCTTCGTCGACGTCGACTTTGCGGCCGTCGAAGGACGTCCACGTGGAGGACCCGAGGACGGCATCCGAGATCTCCGCCCATTCGCCGGCCTTCTCGGAGCCTTCCTCCGGGACGGCCACGAGGAGCAGGTCGGCCTCGGCCTGGTCCAGGTTCTCCTGTGACACCACGTACATCCCGTAGTCCTGGCCGGGGTAGCCGGACTCCTGGTTGGCGGGCCGGGGCAGGCCGACCATCGCGAGGACCGAGCCGGAGAAGGTGTCTTCGCCGTAGAGCCGGATGGTGTTCGCGTCGCGGATGCGGACGATGCTGGTGTCCGGTAGGTCGGCCCCGGCGTCGTCCCCTGCGTCGGCCCCTGTGTCGGCCCCGGCCTTGGCCCGGATCCGGTCGCCGATGCGTCCGGCGCGGTCGTGCAGTGCGTCCAGGCGCTCCTGCGCCTGCTCCTTCTTCCCCAGGGCTTCGCCGGTCAACAGGTAGTTCTCCTGCCAGGTGTCGCCGGTGTCCTCGCTGAACACGGTGGGGGCGATCTCGGCGAGTCGGTCGTAGTACTCACCGTGGCGGACCTCGGACGACAGGATGAGGTCGGGTTCCAGCGCGGCGATCTTCTCCAGCTGGGGTTCGGCGATGCTCCCCACCGACTCCACTCCGGCGGCGCGGGCGGCCTGGTCGGCGTCGAGGTAGCCCGGGACGAGGTCGGCGCCGATGTCGGACACCCCGACCACGGTTCCGCCGAGGTCCACGGCGTAGTCCAGGAAGGCGTTGTCGAGGGCGACGATGCGTTGCGGGGCCTCGGGGATCTCGGTGGACCCCCGGTGGTGTTCCACGGTCACGGGGAACGCCTGCGACGTGGCCGCCGGGTCGGACGAACCGGAGGTACCTGAAGCACCGGACGCGCCGGTGTCGTCACCGGTGTCGGAGGAGCAGGAACCGAGGGACAGACCGACGGCGACCGCCGGTACCAGGATCGCGCCAACCGCGCGGAGGATCTTCATGAGGAAAGGGTAGCATTGCCTTGGTTATTTCGGGCCGGTATGTCCACGGAACCGGAGGGGTCGCCACCGCCTCACAGGTGACCACAGCCGCATCCGGTTATGGGATACTGGGTGCCGTGGCTGACAAAAAGAAGATCTCGAATGTCCTGGCGAACCGCTACGCCTCCGCTGAACTCACCGCCATCTGGAGCCCGGAGGACAAGATCCTCATGGAGCGGCGCCTGTGGATCGCGGTGATGAAGGCCCAGAAGAACCTGGGCGTCGACATCGCCGACGAGGCGGTCGCCGACTACGAGGACGTCATCGGCACCATCGACCTCGACTCCATCGCGGAGCGCGAGAAGGTCACCCGGCACGACGTCAAGGCACGCATCGAGGAGTTCAACGCGCTGGCCGGTCACGAGGACATCCACAAGGGGATGACCAGCCGCGACCTCACCGAGAACGTCGAGCAGCTGCAGATCCACCGGTCGCTGACCATCGCCCGCGACAAGGCCGTCGCCGTCCTCGCACACATCGGACGCCACGCCGCGGCCTACAGGTCCCTGGTGATGGCGGGGCGTTCCCACAATGTCGCGGCACAGGCGACCACCCTGGGCAAGCGGTTCGCCTCCGCCGCGGACGAGCTGATGGTGGGCATCGAGCGCATCGAGAACCTCCTGGACCGCTACCCGCTGCGCGGCGTCAAGGGGCCGATGGGCACCAGCCAGGACATGCTGGACCTGCTCGGCGGCGACCCGCAGAAGCTCGCCTCCCTCGAGCAGACCATCGCCGGGGAGCTCGGCTTCGCCCGGATCTTCGACTCCGTCGGCCAGGTGTACCCGCGGTCGCTCGACTTCGACGCCCTGTCGGCCCTGGTGGAGCTGGGCGCCGCCATGTCGTCGCTGTCGATGACCATCCGTCTGATGGCCGGCAACGAGACCGTCACCGAGGGGTTCAAGGAGGGGCAGGTCGGCTCGTCGGCCATGCCGCACAAGATGAACGCCCGCTCCTGTGAGCGCGTCGGCGGCATGCAGATCATCCTGCGCGGCTACATGACCATGGCCTCGGACCTGGCCGGTTCCCAGTGGAACGAGGGGGACGTCTTCTGCTCGGTGGTGCGCCGCGTCGCCCTGCCGGACGCCTTCTTCGCCTTCGACGGCATGTGCGAGACGTTCCTCACCGTCCTCGACGAGTTCGGCGCCTTCCCGGCGATGATCGACCGGGAACTCGAGCGCTACCTGCCGTTCCTGGCCACCACCCGCATCCTCATGGCCGCGGTGCGTGCCGGGGTGGGACGGGAGACCGCTCACGAGGTGATCAAGGAGAACGCCGTCGCGGTGGCGCTGAACATGCGGGAGAACGGCGGCGACCAGGACCTCGTCCAGCGACTGGCGGCCGACGGGCGGCTGCCGCTGGACGAGGACGCGCTGACGGCCGCGCTCGCAGACCGTCACGCGTTCATCGGCGCGGCCGAGGACCAGGTGGACCGCGTCCTGGCCAGGATCGACGTCCTGGTCGCCGCGCACCCGGACGCGGCGGCCTACCGCCCGGCGGAGATCCTCTAGAACACGAGGGTGTCGAGCAGCAGCCACACCCCGAAGCCGGTGAGCAGGATGCCGGAGAACGCCGTGACCACGGTGTTCAGGCGTGGGCGTCCGACCAGCATCGAGCGGGCGAAGACGGCCACGCCGAAGTAGATCACCACGACCTCGAGGATGAAGATGCTGCCGAGGAGCCCGGTCTGGGCGGTGGATCCCCACCCGTCGGGGGTGAGGTACTGCGGCAGGAGGACCAGCAGCATCATCATCGCCTTCGGGTTGATGCCGCTGACCCCCATGCCCCGCAGGTACAGCTGCAGCCGGCTGGTGCCGTCCGTCGACGGCGCCTCGTCGGTCAGCAGCAGCGCGCCGTCGGCGCCGCGCAGACTCAGCAGGGTGCTCACACCCAGGTAGGTGATGAAGCACGCGCCGACCAGCGTCACCGCGGTGAGGATGTCCGGGTGGGTGGACACCAGGGCGCCGACCCCCACGGCGACGGCGGCGACGAGGACGACGTATCCGCTGGCGATCCCGAGGACCGGGGGAACCACCGACCGGTTCCGGGTGCCGGTGCTGATGACGTACGCCCAGTCGGCGCCGGGCACCATGGTCAGTAGTGCGGACATGACGGCGAACTGCAGGACCAGAGTAACTTCCATGATATGGAATCTTATTGCAGGTCAGTCCGAATGTGTTTCGAAGTTTCCGCGCAAGACGCGGTGTTTATGGGATAATATCTACCATGGACGCGATAGACCGGAAGATTATTTCACTGCTTCAGGACGACGGCCGGATGAGTGTCACCGACCTCGCCGACCGGGCCCTGTTGAGCGTGTCGACGTGCCACCGTCGGCTACGTGAGCTCGAGAACACCGGGGTGATCCGCGGCTACCACGCCGCGGTGGACCCGGGGGCGCTCGGACTGACCTTCGAGGCGCTGGTCATGGTGACCATGGGCCGGACGGACCAGGCCACCGTCGCCGCCTTCGAGGACGCGGTCACCGACGAGCCGGCGATCGTCTCCGCCGAGCGCCTGTTCGGGGAGACCGACTACATCCTGCGCACGCTGACCAGCGACATGACCGGCTTCCAGGAGCTCTACGACACCGTCCTGGGCACCCTCCCCGGGGTGGAACGGCTGAACTCCACCATGGTGATGAAGCGGGTCGTGGACGGGTCGCGGGGACCCGCCCTGTGACCCGGCGGCCTACTCCACGACGACGAGCAGGTCGCCGCCCTCCACCTTCGTCGGCTGGCTCATCACCACACGGGCCACGGTGCCGTCGACCGGGGCGGTGATCGACGCCTCCATCTTCATCGCCTCGATCACCGCCACCACGTCACCGGCGGACACCGTGTCACCGACCTTCGCGGTCACCGTCACCGCGCCGGCGAACGGTGCGGCGACGTGCCCGGCCAGGGACGGGTCGGCCTTCTCGGCCGCCGCGGTGACCGACTCCACCGACCGGTCGCGCACCCGCATCGGGCGGATCTGGCCGTTGACGTTCATCACCACCTGGCGCATGCCCTTCTCGTCGGGCTCGCCGACGGCGTCCAGACGGACCACCATCGGCGTGCTGCCCTTGATGCGCACCACCGTCTCCTCGCCCTCCTCGAGGCCGTAGAAGAACTGCCGGTCGGTGAGCACGGACACGTCACCGAACTGGCGTGCATGCTCGGCGAAGCCCTCCGACTCCTTCGGGAACAGCAGACGGCTCAGCGCGGCGCGACGCTCCCCGGAGGAGTCGCCGTTGAGGTGCCCCTCCTCCTCGTCCGGGACCTCGGTGACCCGCGAGGCGGTGGGCCCGCGGCCCTCCAACGCCTTGGTGCGCAGCGGTTCGGGCCAGCCGCCGGGCGGGGTGCCCAGCTCGCCACGCAGGAAGGCGATCACACTGGCGGGGATGTCGTAGCGCTGCGGGTCGGCGGCGAACTCCTCGACGGTCACACCGGCGCCGACCAGGTGCAACGCCAGGTCCCCGACGACCTTCGAGGACGGGGTGACCTTCGTCGGACGACCCAGCAGGTCGTTGACCTCGGCGTAGGCGTCCTCGATCAGCTCGAACCGGTCACCCAGCCCCAGTGCGGTCGCCTGGGTGCGCAGGTTGGACAGCTGCCCACCGGGGATCTCGTGGCGGTACACCCGCCCGGTCGGCCCGGCCAGCCCGGACTCGAAGGGGCTGTAGAGGCTGCGCACGGCCTCCCAGTACGGCTCCAGGGAGTTCACCGCGTCCAGGCTGATGCCGGTGTCACGCCCGGTGTTCGCGAAGGCGGCGACGATCGCCGACAGCGACGGCTGGGAGGTGGTCCCGGCCATCGACGCGGCAGCACCGTCGACCGCGTCCACCCCGGCGTGCGCCGCGGCGAGGTAGGTCGCCAGCTGGCCGCCGGCGGTGTCGTGGGTGTGCACGTGCACCGGCAGGTCGAAGTTGGACCGCAGGGCGGTGACCAGGGTGGACGCCGCGGCCGGGCGCAGTAGTCCGGCCATGTCCTTGATCGCCAGGACATGCGCCCCGGAGTCGACGATCTGCTCGGCCAGGCGCAGGTAGTAGTCCAGGGTGTAGAGGTCCTCGGCCGGGTTCGAGAGGTCCCCGGCGTAGGCCATCGCGACCTCGGCGACACCCGTGCCCGTCTCCAGGACCGCGTCGATGGCGGTGCGCATCTGGTCGATGTCGTTGAGCGCGTCGAAGATGCGGAAGATGTCCACCCCGCTCTTCGCGGCCTCGGCGACGAACGACCGGCAGACCACGTCCGGGTAGGGGGTGTAGCCGACGGTGTTGCGCCCACGCAGCAGCATCTGGATGTTCGTGTTCGGCATCGCGCTACGCAGCTGGTCGAGGCGCTCCCAGGGGTCCTCGTGCAGGAACTGCAGGGCGACGTCGTAGGTTGCCCCGCCCCAGGCCTCCACCGACAGCAGTTCCGGGGTGAGCCGGGCGACGGCGTCGGCCGCGGACAGCAGGGAGGTGGTGCGCACCCGGGTGGCCAGCAGGGACTGGTGGGCGTCGCGGAAGGTGGTGTCGGTGACGGCCAGGGCCTCCTGTGCGCGCAGCTGGCGGGCGAACTCGGCGGGGCCGACCTCGAGGAGCCGGTCGCGGGTGCCCGCCGGCATCGGCGGGGTCACGGTGCCCTCGCCGGCGGACGTCGCGTCGCGCTGGGGGACGACGGCCGGCAGCTTACGGCGCGCGACGATGTCCGTCGGACGTCGGCCGTTGGGCCGGTTGACGGTGACGTCGGCCAGGTAGTCGAGCAGTCGGCCCCCCTCGTCGTCGGCCGGCGGGGCGGCCAACAGCCACGGGTGGTCGGCGATGAACGAGGTGGCGATCCGGGTGTTCCGGAAGTCCTCCTCGCGCAACAGTGCGCGCAGGAAACCGATGTTGGTGGCCACCCCGGAGACGGTGAACTCGGCCAGGGCGCGCTGGGCACGGGTGACCGCCTGGGCGAAGTCGGCCCCACGGCAGGTCATCTTCACCAGCATCGAGTCGAAGTGCGCGGTGATCTCCCCACCCAGCGACGCCGCCCCGTCGAGGCGCACACCCGCGCCACCCGGGGAGCGGTAGGCGGTGATGGTGCCGGTGTCGGGGCGGAAACCGTTCGACGGGTCCTCGGTGGTGATGCGGGTCTGCAGCGCCGCACCGCGCAGCTGGATGCTGTCCTGGGTCAGTCCCAGGTCCTCCAGGGACGCCCCGGCGAGGATGTTCATCTGCGACTTCACCAGGTCGACGGAGGTGACCTCCTCGGTGACGGTGTGCTCGACCTGGATACGCGGGTTCATCTCGATGAACACGTGGTTGCCGTTCTCGTCGACGAGGAACTCCACGGTCCCGGCACCGTAGTAGTTGATCGACTCACAGAACCGCACCGCGTCGGCGCAGATCCGTTGGCGCAGCTCCTCGGAGATGTGCTGGGCCGGGGCGATCTCCACGACCTTCTGGTGCCGGCGCTGCAGGGAACAGTCACGCTCGAACAGGTGGATGATGTTGCCCTGGGTGTCGCCGAGGATCTGGACCTCGATGTGCTGCGGGTTGACCACCGCACGCTCGATGTAGACCCGGCCGTCACCGAACGCCGCGGCGGCCTCACGGGAGGCCTCGGCGGCCTTGGTCGCCAGCTCGTCGGGGGAGGCGACGAAGCGCATGCCGCGTCCGCCACCACCGGCGACGGCCTTGACGAACAGCGGGTAGGTGCGGCCCTCGGCGAAGGAGACCAGCTCGTCGATGTCGGCGCTGGGCGCGGAGTCGTCGAGGATCGGCAGGCCGGCGGCTTTGGCGGCCTCGACGGCGGCGGACTTGTCGCCGGTGAGGTCCAGGGTCTCCGGGGACGGGCCGATGAAGGTGATGCCGTTCTCGGCGCATCGGCGGGCCAGGGTCGCGTTCTCGGAGAGGAAGCCGTACCCGGGGTAGACCGCGTCGGCGCCGGTCTGCTTGGCGGCACGGATGATCTCGTCGATGTCGAGGTAGGCCTTGACCGGTGAGCCTTCGGTGCCGATGCGGACGGCCTCGTCGGCGAAGGAGCGGTGGAAGGAGTTGCGGTCTTCCCTGGGGTAGACCGCGACGGTGGCCGCGCCGGTCTCGTAGGCGGCGCGGAAGGCGCGGACGGCGATTTCGCCGCGGTTGGCGACGAGGATCTTGGAGAACGCGGGTGGTGTCGTGGTGCCGGCGGGTGGTGTCGTGGTGCCGGCGGGGTTCGCGGGGGCAGCCATGTGAGGCGTCCTTTCCGGGGCTGTCGGTGTCAGTCAGTAAAATGTGGTCAGACCAGCCTCACAGGTTACTGGTGATCCACGCCACTGTCGAGGAGCGGGGGGCAGACGGCGACGCGCCCGTGCCGACGGTGGTGGCCGTCGGCACGGGCGCGTCCTGAGGGTGTCCCAGGGCGTTCCGGGGTATTTCAGGCGGGGTCAGCGTCCGAGATTGTCCGTGACCACCCGCTGCTCCTCGCCGTTGTAGGCGCTCAGCGGGCGGATCAGGGCGTTCGACTCGTTCTGCTCCACGATGTGGGCGGTCCAGCCGACCACCCGGGCCATCACGAAGATGGGGGTGAAGAAGGGGATGTCGATGCCGAGCATGTAGTAGGTCGGTCCGGCGGGGAAGTCGAGGTTCGGCAGGATTCCCGTGCGCTTCTCCATCGCGGCCTGCATGTTGTCGTACATGCGGACCCACTTCTCACCGTCGTGGTTGGCGGCGGTGCGCCGCATCGCCTTCTCCATCGACGGCACCCGGGAGTCGCCCTTTTTGTACACGCGGTGGCCGAAGCCCATGATCTTCTGCTTGCTGTCGGCCTTGTCCAGCACCCACTGCTCGGCCTTGGCCGGGTCGTCGACCTCGAGGAAGTTGTGCATCACGGCCTCGTTCGCCCCGCCGTGCAGCGCACCCTTCAGCGCGCCGACCGCGCCGGTGACCGCGGAGTAGACGTCCGAGGTGGTCGACGTGATCACCCGGCCGGTGAAGGTCGAGGCGTTGAAGGAGTGCTCGGCGTAGAGGATCAGCGACTGGTCGAACGCCTTGACGTCGTCCATGTTGTTCGCCGGGGAGTCCGGGTCGTCGCCGAAGCACATGTACAGGAAGTTCGACGCGATGTCGCGGGTGCGCGAGGGGGCGATGAACTCCAGGTTGCGCCGGCGACGCATGTCGTAGGCGATGATCACCGGCAGCTTGGCCAGCAGGCTCAGGCCCGTGCGGCGGACGGTGTCGGAACTGCTGTCCTCGTTCGTGACGTCCTGCGTGCCCAGCCAGCTCACCGCCGTGCGGACGACGTCCATCGGGTGGGCGGTCTTCGGCAGGGAATTGATCAGGTCCAGCAGCCCGCGGCTCACGGTGCGCAGCGCCCGCTCACGCTGGCCGAACTCCTGGGCTTGGCGCCAGGTGGGCAGCTCACCGTTCCAGAGCAGGTAGGCCACGTCCTCGAAGCTGCAGTGCTCCACGAGCTCCTGCACGGGGTAGCCGCGGTAGGTCAGGGAGTTGGTCTCCGGGTTGACCTTGGACACGGCGGTGTAGTCGACGACGACGCCGTTGAGGCCTTTACGGATCTCGGGGGTGTTCTCGCTCATCGGGAATGGTCCTTTCCGGTGGTGTGGCGGTGTGTGGGGGTGGTTCTAGTCGGTGTCTGGGCTGGCGTCCGGGTTGGTGTAGGTGAACACGTTGGTGTCGAAGGCGTTGTACTCGCTGTAACGCAACAGCTCGTACAGCCGGGAGCGGTGCTGCATCCGGTCGATCCACGCGGTCTGGGTGCCGGTCTCGGCGAGGTCGGACAGCGCCGCCTCGACCTGGCCCATGGCGATGCGCAGGGTGGTCACCGGGTAGATCACCGCGTTGTACCCGATGTCCTGCAGCGTCTGCGCGCTGAGCAGTTCGGTCTTGCCGAACTCGGTCATGTTCGCCAGCAGCGGGGTGTCGACCGCCGCGCGGAACTTCTCGAAGTCCGCCGGGGTGTGCAGGGCCTCGGTGAAGATCAGGTCCGCCCCGGCGTCGGCGTAGGCCTTCGCCCGCTCGATGGCCGCGTCGATGCCCTCGACGCCGGCGGCGTCGGTGCGGGCACAGATCACGAAGGAGTCGTCGCGGCGCTCGTTGACCGCGGCGGTGATCCGGCGCAGCATCAACTCGGTGGGCACGACCTCCTTGCCGTCGAGGTGGCCGCAGCGCTTCGGGTTGACCTGGTCCTCCAGATGGCAGCCGGCGGCCCCGGCGTCCTCGAGCTCGCTGACGGTACGGGCCGCCGACATCGGTTCGCCGAAGCCGGTGTCGGCGTCGACCAGGACGGGCAGGTCGGTCGCCCGGGCGATCTGGGCTGCGCGTCCGGCGACTTCGGTGAGGGTGGTCAGCCCGATGTCGGGCAGGGCCAGGTCGGCGGCGACGACCGCACCCGAGACGTAGACGCCGTCGAGGCCGGCGTCCTGGATGGCGCGGGCCACCAGCGGCGAGAACGCACCGGGGAGACGTTGGATCGTGCCACCGGTCAGCGCCGCCCGGAACGCGCGGCGCCGCTCGGTGGGGGTGACGTTGCTTGAGAACAGGCCGGGCATGTCAGAACAGTCCCCCGGGGATCTTCGGCGCACGTGCCAGCTGCTCGTCGGTGAAGGTGACGGTGAGCTGGTTGAGCTCCCCGGCGCCCAGGGAGGCGGTGTTCTCGGCGGCGGTGAGGAAGCGGTCCTGTTCCTTGTCGTCGACCAGGCCCTCGGCCAGGGTGCGGAACTTGGCGATGTACTGCTCGCGGGTGAACGGGTGCGCTCCCAGTGGGTGGGCGTCGGCGACGGCCAACTCGTCGGTGAGCACGGTGCCGTCGGCCAGGGTGATCACCGCGCGGGCGCCGAAGGCCTTCTCGGCCGGGTCGGACGAGTGGTACCGGCGGGTCCACTCGGGGTCTTCGACCGTGGAGATCTTGTTCCACAGGGCGATGGTCTCCGGGCGGTGCGCGCGCTCCGGGGAGTAGCTGCGCTCGTGGTGCCATTCGCCGTCCTCCAGGGCGACGGCGAAGATGTACATCACCGAGTGGTCCAGCGTCTCGCGCGAGGCGTCCGGGTCGAACTTCTGTGGGTCGTTGGCACCGGTGCCGATGACGTAGTGGGTGTGGTGGCTGGTGTGCAGCACGATCGAGGTGATGTCGGCCAGGGAGTGGCCCTGCTCGCGGAGCTGCCGGCCCATGCGGCGGGCCAGGTCGATCGGGGCCTGGGACTGGTACTCCGCGGAGTGCTCCTTGGTGTAGGTGTCCAGGATGCCGCGCTTCTCCTCGCCCGGTGCGGGCAGGGGCACGGTGTAGTCGGCGTCCTTGCCGTCCAGCATCCAGGCGATGACACCGTCCTCGCCCTCCCAGATCGGCGACGGCGCACCCTCGCCACGCATCGCACGGTCGACGGCTTCGATGGCCATCTTGCCGGCGAACGCCGGGGCGAAGGCCTTCCACGAGCTGATCAGACCCTTCCGGGACTGACGCGTGGCGGTGGTGGTGTGCAACGCCTGGCCGACCGCCTGGTAGATCGTCTCGGTGTCGAGCGTGAGCAGGGTGCCCAGACCGGCGGCCACCGACGGGCCGAGGTGGGCCACGTGGTCGATCTTGTGCTCGTGCAGGCAGATGCCTTTGACCAGGTCCACCTGGATCTCGTAGCCGGTGACGATGCCGCGGACCAGCTCCGCGCCCGACAGCCCCTTGTGCTGGGCGGTCGCCAGGATCGGCGGGATGTTGTCGCCCGGGTGGGAGTACTCGGCGGCGAGGAAGGTGTCGTGGAAGTCGAGCTCGCGTACAGCGGTGCCGTTGGCCAGCGCGGCCCACTCCGGCGAGTAGGTGCCGGGCACCCCGAAGACCGTCGCGCCGGGGGAGTAGGGGTGGCTGAGGGCCTGGGAGCGTGCCGTCGACGGCGGGCGGCGCAGCACGGACGCGACGGCGACGGCGGCGTTGTCGATGATGCGGTTGACGGCCATGTCGGCGGAGTCCTGCGGGACGGCGACCGGGTCGGCGGCGACCTCGGCGACCTTCCAGGCCAGGTGCTCCTTCTTCGGGAACTCTTCGGCGGAGGGGTGGACGCGGACGGAATGCTTCTCCACGGGGTGGGACTCCTAGATACTCGGGAACACTCGGGGACACTCGGGAACGTGGCCGTGCCAGTGGCCCCAGGCGGCGCTGTGACTCCTGACACATGGTTGCGGCGTCCACTATGCCACCGTTGGCCACCCGAAATGTTCTGTTTCGGAAAGGGTGGGGAGGCTGCGGTCCGGTCACCACCCCCGGATCCGTCCGACACCTGTCCCGATTCCATGACGACCGGGGGTGGTGACGGGGCCGGTACACTCGGCGGCATGCCCTATCCCCGTCCTCTTCCGGTCCGCAGGGTGCAGGAACTCGGTGTCCACCCCGCCGATCGGACCGCCTGGCCGGCGACCGTCCCCGCGGTCAGGGACGTCCTCGACAACGGCCTCGACCTGACCCACCTCACCGTCCTCGTCGGGGAGAACGGGTCGGGGAAGTCCACACTGGTCGAGGCGATCGCCGAGGCCTACGGGCTGAATCCGGAGGGCGGCACACGCAACGCGATGCACACGACACAGCGGACGGAGTCCGGGCTGGCGGAGAACCTCACCCTGGTCCGTGAAGGAGGGGCCCCGAGGAAAGGGGTGTTCCTCCGCGCCGAGACGATGCACGGCCACTTCGCGTACCTGGACGGCATCGGCAGCAGGGGACTGCACAGCTTCCAGAGCCACGGCGAGTCCTTCATCGAGTACATCACCGACCGGTCGGGGATCAGGGGCCTGTGGATCTTCGACGAAGCCGAGTCCGCCCTGTCCTTCAACGGGTGCCTGCTGCTGCTCGCGCAGGTCATGCAGCTCCTGGAACGGGGGTCGCAGGTGGTCCTCGCCACCCACTCGCCCCTTCTCGCCTCGGCACCGGGGGCGGACATCCTCGAACTGGACGACCGGGGGATCCACCGGAAGGATTACGACGACCTGGCCCTCGTGCAGAACTGGCGCCGGTTCCTCGGCGAGCCGGAGGGCTTCCTCCGTCACCTTTCCTGAGCCGCGGCTTACCGCAGGTCTGCTAACGTCGTCGTCGCATTCTCCCCGCTCGAGACAGGGTGGGAGGGGCACGAGTACGTTTTTCTTCTCGCGGGCGCCGTGCTTGCCCTGGGACTCACCGCCCTCGCGGTGGTCTGGACCCGTGTCCGGGAGGACTCCCGACTGCTGGCGTGCTG
>NZ_JALIEA010000016.1:183507-228422 GCF_022869005.1 Corynebacterium kalidii
TGGTGGTTTCGAGACCTCAAAACCACCAACGCCCCGGGCTCTCAGCGGCTCAAGGGCTGAGCGGCACAGCGGCACAGCGGCACAGCGGCACAGCGGCACAGCGGCACAGCGGGACAGCGGGACAGTCGCGCCGGGGTGACCGCACGCCCGTGCGGCCGACCCCCGACCCCTGACCCCCGACCCCTGACCCCTACCCCTGGTGCAGGGGGATCGTCCCGCCGGGGATGGAGTCCAGCAACCGGCGGGTGTACTCCTGCCCCGGGTGGTCGAAGAGGTCGTCGGTCTCGCCGCGCTCCACGATCCTGCCGCTCTGCATCACCAGGGTCTCGTCGGCGATCTGCTTGACCACCGCCAGGTCATGGGTGATGAACAGGTAGGTCAGCCCCATGTCCCGCTGCAGCTGGTTCAGCAGGTCGAGCACCTGGGACTGCACCAGCACGTCGAGGGCGCTCACCGCCTCGTCGAGGATCAGCGCCTCCGGGCCCAGCGCCATGGCGCGGGCGATCGCGACACGCTGCCGCTGACCACCGGACAGTTCACCGGGGAACCGCGACATCATCGACTGCGGCATCGCCACCAGGTCCAGCAGTTCACGGACCCGGGTCTCCCGCTCCTTCTTCGTCCCGATGCCGTGGATCTTCAACGGCTCGGCGATGGTGTTGAACACCGAGTACATCGGGTCCACGGAGCCGTAGGGGTTCTGGAAGACCGGCTGGACGCGCCGGCGGAAGGCGAGTTCCCCCTTCTTGTCCAGGTTCGTGACGTCCGTCCCGTCGAAGGTGACGGTGCCCGAGGAGGGTTTCAGCAGGCCGAGCACCATCTGGGCGACGGTGGACTTGCCGGAACCCGATTCACCGACCAGGGCGAGGGTCCGGCCCCGGCGCAGGAAGAAGTTGATGTCGTCCGCGGCGGTGAAGTCGACCTTGCGCCAGGGCTTGTCACCGGGCACCTTGAAGACCTTCGTCAGGTTCTCCACGGTGATCAGCGGTGCCTCGTCGGCCGCGGCAGGCGACGAGGCCGATGACCCGGACGCGGCAGGCGACGCGCCCGTGGCGGCGACACCGGCCGGTTCCCGCACCTGCACCTCGTCGCGCCGTGCCCCGATGGACGGTGCGGCGGCGACGAGTTTGCGGGTGTAGGGGTGGTGCGGGTCCTGGAGGATCTCCAGTGCCGGGCCGGACTCCACGATGTGCCCCTGGCTCATCACCACGATGCGGTCGGCACGTTCGGCGGCCAGCCCCAGGTCGTGGGTGATCAGCAGGACGGCGGTGCCGAGTTCCTCGGTGAGGCTCTGCAGGTGGTCGAGGATCTGGCGTTGGACGGTCACGTCCAGCGCCGAGGTCGGCTCGTCGGCGATGAGCAGGTCGGGACGGGCCGCCAGCCCACAGGCGATCAGGGCGCGCTGGCGCATGCCGCCGGAGTACTGGTGCGGGTACTGGCTGATCCGGTGTTCTGCGTCGGGGAGCCCGGCTTCGCCGAGGAGCTCCACCGCCCGGGTGTGGGCGGCGGACCCGGTGGCGATCCCGTTGGCCTTCAGGGCCTCCTTGAGGTGGTGGCCGATGGTCCACACGGGGTTGAGGTTGCTCATCGGGTCCTGCGGGACGAGGCCGATGCTGTCGCCGCGCAGTTCGGTGAACCGCTTCGGCGAGGCGTGGGTGATGTCCTCGCCCTTGAACGTGATGGTGCCGTCGGTGACGTGGCCGCCGCCGGGCAGGAGCCCCATCACGCTCATGGCGGTGGTGGACTTCCCCGAGCCGGATTCGCCGACCACGGCGACGGTCTCGCCGGGCCAGATGTCCAGGTCCACCCCGAAGACGGTGGGGGAGGGGTTCTTCCGGGCGCCGAAGGCGATGTCGACGCCGCGCATCGACAGCAGTGGTTGGTCGCTCATCGGGTGCGCTCCTTCGGGTCGAGGGCGTCCTTGAGGGTGTCGCCCAGCAGGATGAATCCCAGCACGGTGATCGCCAGCGCGCCGGCCGGGTAGAACAGGATCTCCGGGGAGAGCCGCAGGACGTCCTGCGCGGCGGAGATGTCGTTGCCCCAGGACACGGTGTTCGGCGGCAGGCCGACGCCGAGGTACGACAGCGTCGCCTCGGCGACGATGTAGATGCCGAGGTTGGTGGTCATCATCACGATGATCGGGGCCAGACAGTTCGGCAGCACGTGGCGGACGAGGATGCCGCCGCGGCTCAGGCCGAGGGCACGGGAGGCCTGCACGTAGTCGTTGTTCTTGGCCTGGAGGACGGCGCCGCGGACCATGCGGGCCATCTGCGGCCAGCCGAACGCGGACAGCACCAGGACCACCGTCCACACGTTGCGCACGTCGAAGAGCTGCATCAGCACGATCGCGGCGAGCAGCAGCGGGACGGCGAAGAAGATGTCGGTCAGGCGCGACAGCAGGGCGTCGGCCCATCCGCCGAGGTAGCCGGCGAGCGAGCCGATGACGACGCCGAGCACGGCGACGACGAGGGTGGTCACCAGGCCGGTGACGACGGACGCCTGGGCACCGTAGATGGTGCGGGCGAAGACGTCGTAGCCCTGCTGGGTGAAGCCGAAGGGGTGGCCGTCGCGGGCGGGCTCGAGGGAGTCCTCCAGGGTCGCGGCGGTGGGGTCGGTCGAGGTGAACAGTCCGGGGAAGACGGTGACGAGCAGGACGGCGAGGATGATCAGCGCCGACAGCCAGAACATGGGGCGGCGGCGGAGGTTACGCCAGGCCGTCCCCCAGAACCCGGCGGGGGCATCCTCGGGGAGAAGCTGGTCGCGGGTCAGGACGTCCTCGGTGACGACGTCGGCGACCCAGCGCTGGTTACGGTCGTGTGTGTCAGGCATATCGGATCCTCGGGTCGAGCAGGGCGTAGAGCAGGTCGATGATGAGGTTGGCCACCACGAAGATCACCACGAGGATCGTGACGACACTGACCACGGTGGGGGCCTCACCGATACTGACGGACTGGAAGATCAGCCCGCCGACCCCGTTGATGTTGAAGATGCCCTCCGTGACGATCGCGCCACCCATGAGTGTCGCGAGGTCGGCGCCGAGGAAGGTGACGACCGGGACCAGCGAGTTGCGCAGCACGTGGTCGCGGACGACGACGCCGCGGGAGAGCCCGCGGGCCGAGGCGGTGCGGACGAAGTCGGCGCGCAGGTTCTGCGCGACCTCGGACCGGGTCAGCCGCAGGACGTAGGCGAAGGAGACCATGCCCAGCACGACGGCGGGCAACAGCAGCTTGCTGAAGGACCCGTCGGAGCCGACCGTCGGTGAGACGATCCCCCACTGGATGCCGAAGAGGAACTGGCCGACGAAGCCGATGACGAACGTCGGCACCGCGATGATGAACAGCGAGACGACGAGCAGGGTCGAGTCGAACCAGGAGCCCTTGCGCAGCCCGGCGATCAGACCGAAGATGATGCCCATCACGGCCTCGATCACCAGGGCCATCAGGGCCAGCCGGATGGTGATGGGGAAGGTCTCGGCGAGCACCTCGGTGACCGCGCGTCCGGAGAAGGTGGTGCCCATGTCACCGGTGAAGAACCCGCCGAGGAACAGCAGGTACTGGACGATGAAGGGCTTGTCCAGGTTGTAGTCCGCCCGGATCTGGTCGAGGACGGCCGGTTCGGCGGCCTTGTCGCCGGCCAGGGCGAGGACGGGGTCGCCCGGCATGAGGAAGACCAGGGCGTAGATGAGGAATGTCGCCCCGAAGAAGACGGGGATGAGCTGGAGGAGTCGTTTGCCGAGGTACCACCACACGGTCACTCACCGTCCTTCGTGATCTCGGTGTAGACCGGCATGCCCTGCCAGTTGGTCTCCACGCCGTGCAGGTCAGGGGCCCAGGCCGTGGTCGCGGCGTAGTACCACAGGGGGATCTGCGGCAGGTCCTCCATCAGGACGGCCTGGGCCCGGTCGTAGAACGGCTGGGCGGTGGTGGAGTCCGGGGCCTCGGACGCCTGGGCGAGTAGGTCGTCGAACTGCTCGTTGGAGTAGTCGCCGTCGTTCGAGCCGCCGCCGGTGCGGTAGTTCGACACCAGGAACGAGGAGATCGACGGGTAGTCGGCGTTCCAGCCGGAGCGGAACGCCGATCCGATGGTGCGGTTGACCACGGCGTCGCGCATCGCCTGGAAGGTGGGGTAGGCCTTGCCGGAGGCCTCGATGTCCAGCACCTGGCGGATGCTGTTGGTCGCGCCCTCGACCCACTGCTGGTGGCCGCCGTCGGCGTTGTAGGCGATCTGGAACGGGTCGCCGCTGTAGGGGCGGATCTCGTTGGCCTGCTCCCAGAGCTCGCGGGCCTTCTCCGGCTGGAAGGTCAGGACTTCCTTGCCGGGGACGTCGGCGATGCCGCCCTCGAGGGTCGGGGCACCGAAGTCCTCTGCGATCTTGCGGCCGCCGAAGTAGAGTTTGTCGATGATCAGCTCCCGGTCGATGGCCATGGATATCGCCGCGCGGCGCAGCCGGCCTTCCTCATCCGTCTGGAAACCGGGGAGGTTCTCGGGGATGGTGAAGTTCTGGATCGCCGCGTAGGGGGCGTCGTCGTTGCTGTCCGGGAAGTCGAGCCGGTAGGTGGGCATCGCCCGAGGGCCGACGTTCTCACGCATGTGGTCGAGTCCGCCGGACTGCAGGTCGGCGTAGGCGGTGGCGACGTCGGAGTAGTGCTTGAAGGCGATACCGGGGTTCTTCGCCTTGTTCTCGCCGGCGTACTCCGGGTTGACCTTTAGCTGAATCGATACATTGTGCTGCCAGGCGTCGTCGCCGTCGAGCATGTAGGGGCCGTTGCCGATCGGATGGTCACCGAAGGTGGCCATGTCGTCGAAGGCGACCTGCGGCAGTGGGGAGAACGCGGTGTAGCCCAGCTGGGTGGGGAAGGATGCGTCCGGTGCGGACAGGTCGATGGTGAACTCGCGGTCGTTGATCTCGGTGAGCCCGGACATCTCCGTGGCGGTGGCGTCCTCGCCCGAGACGTCCTCGTAACCCTCGATGGCGGAGAAGAAGTCGGCGGCGAGCTGGGCGTTGGCGGAGGTCGCGCCGTAGTTCCACGCGTCGATGAAGCTGGCGGAGGTGACCGGTTCGCCGTTGGTGAAGGTCCAGCCGTCCTTCAGGGTCACGTGGAAGCTGGAGGAGTCCCGGCTGGGTTCGATCTCCTCGGCCACGGCGTTGTAGGGCTCGCCCTCGGGGGTGTAGGCCACCAGTCCGGTGTAGATGGCGCGAAGGACCTCACCCCCGTTGATCTCGTTGGTGTTAGTGGTCAGCAGCGGATTCTGTGGTTCGCCGCCGAAGAACGTGATGTAGTCGGCCGGGATGTCGTCCCGGTCCGGTACGCACGCCGTCGTTGAGAGCACGAGGGCGATCCCGGTGAGGGCCGCCGCCAGTGCCCGACGTGGTCGGATTCTCATGGAAGGCACTTTCGTGAGGTGTACAGGAAACGTCGAAAACGCAAAGTTTAGTTGTCCTCCACAGTCTCTCACGGCGAAACGCGGAATCTGCTAAGTGGACTCAGTGGGCCCAGTGTGCTCAGCGTGCCCCAGCAGCCCCCAGCAGGCCCCAGCGGCCCCCAGCGCCCTCTGCCCGGGGGCGCGTGGAGATTGCCGGACGCGGGGGCTAGACTCTGCAGGCCATGCGACCCGACTTGTCCGACTACACCCATTTCTCCGCGGGAAAGGTCCGAGAGATCTACGAGATCGACGAGGACACCCTGCTCATGGTGGCCACTGACCGCATCTCCGCCTTCGACTTCGTGCTGGAGACCCCGATCCCGGACAAGGGGCGGGTGCTCACCGCGATGAGCGACTTCTTCTTCGGACGCATCGACTTCCCGAACCACCTGGCCGGCCCCGCCGACGACGAGCGCATCCCGGAGAAGTCCCTGGGCAGGGCGCAGGTCTGCCGCAAACTCGAGATGCTGCCCTTCGAGTGCGTGGTGCGTGGCTACCTCAGCGGTTCGGGGCTCGCCGAGTACCGGGAGAACGGTTCGGTGTGCGGCGTCCCGCTGCCGGACGGCCTGACCGAGGCGTCGAAGCTGCCGGAGCCGATCTTCACCCCCGCCACGAAGGCGGAGATCGGGGACCACGACGAGAACGTCTCCTTCGACGTCGTCGTCGACGGGCTGGGCCGACAGCGCGCCGAGGAGCTGCGGGACGCGTCGATCAGGATCTACACCCAGGCCGCGGAGATCGCCGCGGAGCACGGCATCATCCTGGCCGACACCAAGTTCGAGTTCGGGCTGGATTCCGACGGCAACCTGGTCCTCGGCGACGAGGTGCTCACCCCCGACTCCTCGCGTTACTGGCCGGCGGACTCCTACGAGGAGGGCCGGGTCCAGCCCAGCTTCGACAAGCAGTACGTCCGTAACTGGTTGACCGGGCCGAAGTCCGGGTGGGACAGGAACGCGGGGACCCCGCCGCCGGAGCTGCCGGGCCCGGTCGTCGAGGCCACCCGCGAGCGCTACGTCGACGCCTACGAGAGGATCTCGGGCCGCCGTTTCGCCGACTGGATCGGCACCTGCTCGGGGCGGTGACGGGGCACGCTACGATCGTGTCCCATGGATCTCAACCCGCCGGTAGCGAAGAAGAAGCCCGTCACCCGTAGTTTCCACGGGCGTGATGTCGTCGACGTCTACGAATGGCTGCGCGACAAGGACAGCCCCGAGGTCCACGCCCACCTCACCGCGGAGAACGCCTACACCGACGCGAGGACCGGGCACCTCAAGCCGTTGGAGGACGCGGTCTTCGACGAGGTGAAGTCGCGGATCCTGGAGACCGACCTGTCGGTCCCGGTGAGGTCCGGGCAGTGGTGGTACTTCTCCCGCACGGAGGAGGGAAAGAGCTACCCCACGATGTGCCGGATCCCCGTCGACCACGACGCTCCCTGGACCCCGCCGGAGATCGTGCCGGGGGAACCCGCCGACGGCGAGCAGGTCATGCTGGACTGCAATGCGCTGGCGGAGGGGGAGGAGTTCTTCAGCCTGGGCGCGGCCAGCCTCACTGTGGACGGCACGCTGCTGGCCTACTCCACCGACACCGTCGGCGACGAGCGCTTCACGCTGCGGATCAAGGACCTGTCCAGTGGTGAGCTGCTGGAGGACGTCCTGGAGGGCGTCGCCTACGGCGCGACGTGGGTCGGCGACGACCACCTCTTCTACCAGCGAGTGGACGACGCCTGGCGTCCCCACGAGATTTGGCGGCACCGCGTCGGCACGCCCGAGAGCGAGGACGTCTGCGTATTCCGTGAGGACGACGAGGCCTACTGGACCGGTGTGGGTGTCACCCGCTCGGAACGCTTCCTGCTGGTGTCGACCGCCTCGAAGACGACCTCGGAGACCTGGTACCTTGACGTGTCGGCGGAGACCGGCGACCCGGAGGGGGAGCTGACCTGCGTCCGTCCCCGGGAGAAGGACGTCCAGTACGACGTCGACCACGTGGTCGTCGGTGGGGTGGACGAGTGGCTGGTGGTCCGTGAGGAGCTCGAGGGCCTGCCTAACGGCGAGGTCGGGCACTGCCCGGTCGGCACGATCGACGGTTTCACGGACCCGTCCTACGAGGTGCTCGTCCCGCACCGCGACGACGTCCGGGTCGAGGGGGTGGACTGCTTCGCCGACCACCTCGTCCTCTCCACGCGGGAGAACGCCATCGAGCAGCTGGCGCTGATGGACCTCTCCGACCACTCCGGTGGGTGGGGACGGTTCGAGCCGATCCGCTTCGACGAGGAGCTCTACTCGGCCGGCACCGTGGGCAACTCGGAGTGGCAGTCGCCGGTGTTGCGCGTCAGCTACACCAGCTACGTCACCCCGGCGCAGGTGTGGGAGATCGACCTGCGCACCGGGGAGCGGGTGCTGCGGCGTGAACAGACCGTGCTCGGCGACTTCGACCGCTCGCGCTACACCGCTTCACGTCGCTGGGTCACCGCGTCCGACGGCGCCAGGATCCCGGTGTCCCTGGTCCACCGCACCGACGTCGACCCGTTGGAGGAGGGTGCCACGCACCCGGTCCTGCTGTACGGCTACGGCTCCTACGAGGCCTGCATGGACCCGTATTTCTCGGTGTTCCGGCTGTCGATGCTGGACCGCGGTGTGGTCTACGCCGTCGCCCACGTCCGGGGCGGCGGGGAGATGGGCCGTACCTGGTACGAGCAGGGCAAGACGCTGCAGAAGATGAACACCTTCACCGACTTCATCGCCGTTGCCGACGACCTCATTGCCGCGGGGATCACCTCGCCGGAGAAGATGGTCGCCGAGGGCGGGTCCGCCGGCGGACTGCTCATGGGTGCGGTGGCGAACATGGCGCCGGACCGGTTCGCCGGCATCGAGGCCGTGGTTCCCTTCGTCGACCCGCTGACCAGCATCCTGATGCCGGAACTGCCGCTGACGGTCACCGAGTGGGAGGAATGGGGCGACCCGTACCACGACCCCGCCGTATACGACTACATGGCGGGCTACGCCCCATACGAGAACGTGACGGCGCAGGCGTACCCGCCGATCCTGGCGATCAGCGGACTCAACGACACCCGGGTGCTCTACGTGGAGCCGACGAAGTGGATCGCGAAGCTGCGGGAAGTCGCCGGTGAGGTCTCGGCCGCGGAACGGGGCAGCGACTTCCTGTTGAAGACCGACATGACCTCCGGGCACGGGGGTGTGTCGGGCCGCTACGAGAAGTGGCGGCAGTCCGCCTTCGAGACCGCCTGGGAGCTGGACCGGATGGGCGCGACGGAGCTGCTGGACTCCCCTGGCAGAGGGTGACGGGTACCCCGCGGTCGGGACCGCCGGAGCGTGGCGGCGACTGCGCTGAGACCGGCGGTTCACGATGTCCGGGCCACCCGGTATGGTTGTGCCTGTTCCCCACCTACCGCTGACAGCTAAGGAAACAAGAGGAAACCCGTGGCACGTGTCGTAGTCAATGTCATGCCCAAGGCCGAGATCCTGGATCCCCAGGGACAAGCCGTCGTCCGTGCGCTCGGGCGCATCGGTGTCTCCGGCGTCGAGGATGTCCGTCAGGGCAAGCGGTTCGAGCTGGAGGTCGATGACTCCGTCTCCGCCGAGGACCTGGAGCGCGTCGCCGCGACGCTGCTCGCCAACACCGTGATCGAGGACTACGAGGTCGTGTCCGCGGAGATCGCCGGATCGGCCGGAGCCTCCGAGTGAGCGCCCGCATCGGGGTCATCACGTTCCCCGGGACGTTGGACGACGTCGACGCCGCCCGCGCCGTGCGCCTCGCCGGCGCCGAGGCCGTCGACCTGTGGCACGCGGACGCCGACCTGAAGGACGTCGACGCCGTCGTCGTCCCCGGCGGGTTCTCCTACGGCGACTACCTGCGTTCCGGGGCCATCGCCGCCCAGGCGCCGGTGGTGCGATCCGTGGTGGAGAGGGCCGCCGCCGGCATGCCGGTCCTCGGCATCTGCAACGGCTTCCAGATCCTCACCGAGTCGGGTCTGCTGCCCGGCGCCCTCACCCGCAACAAGGGGCTCCACTTCCACTGCACCGACGCGGTGCTGGAGGTCGTGAACGCCGACACCGCCTGGACCCGTTCGCTGGAGGCGGGGCAGCGGATCCTCGTCCCGTCGAAGCACGGTGAGGGCCGGTTCCAGGCCTCGGCCGACACCGTCGCCGAGTTGGAGGCGGAGGGCCGGGTCGTCTTCCGTTACACCGACAACTACAACGGGTCGGTCAACGACATCGCCGGGATCAGCTCGGCCGATGGTCGTGTCGTGGGGCTGATGCCGCACCCGGAGCACGCCGTGGAGACCCTGACCGGGCCGTCGCTGGATGGTCTGGAGATGTTCCTGTCCGCCGTCGGCACCGTGGCAGCCTGAGGAGATACGAGAAATGACTGACGAGAACTCCGTGACCGTCGTGAACGACACCGTCGCCCAGGCGGCGGCCACCCCGGAGCTGGACCAGCCGTGGGCCGAGCTCGGTCTGAAGGCCGACGAGTACCAGCGTATCCGCGACATCCTCGGCCGGCGTCCCACCGACGCCGAGCTGGCGATGTACTCGGTGATGTGGTCGGAGCACTGCTCCTACAAGTCCTCCAAGGTGCACCTGCGCTACTTCGGTGAGACCACCACCGACGAGATGAAGTCGAAGATGCTCGCCGGTATCGGGGAGAACGCCGGTGTCATCGACATCGGCGACGGCAACGCCGTGACCTTCAAGGTGGAGTCCCACAACCACCCGTCCTACGTGGAGCCGTACCAGGGTGCCGCGACCGGTGTCGGCGGCATCGTCCGCGACATCATGGCCATGGGCGCCCGTCCCGTCGCCGTGATGGACCAGCTGCGCTTCGGTGCGGCGGACGCCCCGGACACCCAGCGCGTCCTGCCCGGCGTGGTCGCCGGTATCGGCGGGTACGGCAACAGCCTCGGCCTGCCGAACCTCGGCGGAGAGACGGTCTTCGACGCCTCCTACGCCGGTAACCCGCTGGTCAACGCCCTGTGTGTCGGTACGCTCAAGAGCGACGACCTCAAGCTCGCCTTCGCCTCCGGCGTGGGCAACCGGGTGATCCTCTTCGGTTCACGCACCGGGCTGGACGGCATCGGCGGGGTCTCCGTCCTGGCCTCCGACACCTTCGAGGAAGGCGCCGAGCGCAAGCTCCCTGCCGTCCAGGTCGGCGACCCCTTCGCCGAGAAGGTGCTCATCGAGTGCTGCCTGGACCTGTACAACGCCGGCGTGGTCGTCGGTATCCAGGACCTCGGTGGGGCGGGCCTGTCCTGCGCCACCGCCGAACTCGCCGCCGCAGGTGACGGCGGTATGCACGTGAACCTGGACAAGGTGCACCTGCGTGCCGAGGGCATGACCGCCGCGGAGATCCTCTCCTCGGAGTCACAGGAACGCATGATGGCCGTGGTCACCCCCGAGAACGTCGAGGCGTTCATGGCCATCTGCGAGAAGTGGGAGGTCATCGCCTCCGACCTGGGTGAGGTCACCGACGGTGACCACCTGGTCATCGAGCACCGTGGCGAGATCGTGGTCGACGCCGACGCCGCCACCATGGCCGACGAGGGCCCGGTGTACGAGCGCCCCGTCGCCCGCCCGGAGGACCAGGACGCCCTGAACGCCGACCCGGCGCTCGCCCGCCCGGGCTCGGCCGACGAGATCCGTCAGACCGTGCTGGATCTGGCGGCGTCGCCGGCCCTGTGCTCGCGTGCCTTCATCACCGACCAGTACGACCGCTACGTCCGCGGCAACACCGTCCTGGCGAAGGACGCCGACGCGGGCGTGCTGCGTATCGACGAGGAGACCGGCCGCGGTATCGCCGTGTCCACCGACGCCTCCGGCCGGTACACCAGGCTCGACCCGAACACCGGTGCACGCCTGGCGCTCGCCGAGGCCTACCGCAATGTCTCGGTGACCGGCGCGACCCCGGTCGCGGTGTCGAACTGCCTGAACTTCGGGTCCCCGGAGGACGCCGGCGTCATGTGGCAGTTCCGTGAGGCCGTCCACGGTCTCGCCGACGGCTGCGCCGAGCTGGCGGTGCCGGTCACAGGCGGTAACGTGAGTTTCTACAACCAGACCGGTGCCGAGGCCATCCTGCCGACGCCGGTGATCGCCGTGCTCGGCACCATCGACGACGTCGCCACGCGGATCCCGACCCGACCCGGTGCCGGCGACCACGTGCTGCTGCTCGCGGGTGCGGAGACCGCCGACGAGCTCGGCGGGTCGATCTGGCAGCAGGTCGCCCACTCCACCCTGGCCGGCATGCCGCCGACGGTGGACCTGGGCGCCGAGCAGAAGCTCGGGGCGGCGCTCTCGCAGCTGCGGGGCACCGTCGCCTCCGCCCACGACCTCTCCGAAGGTGGCCTGTCGCAGGCGGTCGTGGAGTACGCGGTGCAGTCCGGCGCCTCGGTCTCCGTGGACCCGGTGGCGGGCCTGGCCGACGCCGCGACCACCGGGGACGCGGTCTCCGACGTGTTCACCGCACTGTTCTCCGAGACCGCGACGCGCGTGCTCGTCGCCGTCGACGCCGCGGACGTGGAGAAGGCGGAAGCCGTCTTCGCCGAGCACGGTGTGCCGGTGAACCGCATCGGTGAAAGCGCTTCGGCGCCGCAGGACGCGGCGATCGCCGTGACCACCACCGGCGCGGAGTTCACCCTGCCGGTCGCCGACGCGAAGCAGGCATGGGAAGGCACGCTGCCCTCCCTGTTCAGCCACGCGGTCGGGGCCAACTCCGTGGTGGAGTAGGCCCGTCACAGCGTCCCTGTCGACAGTAGAACGGCCCGCTGCGGGGTGTTTCCCCGCAGCGGGCCGTTTCCGCGTCCGACGTGCTGCGTCTGACCGCGGCAACCGGGCGATCAGTTCATCGGGTACTGGCTCTCGTCGCGCAGCGGCTCCACCAGGGGCATCGGCCGGTACTTGGTGCGCAGCTCGCGCAGCGTGGCGGCGTGCTGCGCCAGACGCTTGTCCTCCGGGGTGGTGGGGGTGAACTGCCGGGCGGCCAGCGGGTTTCCGTCGATGTCGGTGGCGATGTACGTCATCGACGCGTGGATGGCGACCGGCAGGTTACCTGTCCCCTCACGGGGGTCGCCGGCGCGCAGGTGCACCGACACCGACATACTGCGGACGTCCGTACGGATCACGCGGGCCTCGGCCTCGACCAGGTCGCCGATGTGGATCGGACGGTAGAAGCGGAAGCCACCGGCGTATACCGCCACGGTGCGCTCACCGGTCCACGCCGAGGTGCAGGCGGACGCCGCCTCGTCGATCCACTCCATGGCGGTACCGCCGTGGACGTTGCCGCCCCAGTTGACGTCGGTGGGCTTGGCCATGAAGCGGTGCGTCATCCGCGGGGCGGTGGTCGCCGCCGGGTCGGAGGAGTAGCTCTGCTTCAGCATCTCCTCCTCGATGGCCTTGCGCAGCTGCACGCGCGACAACGCCGCCTGCTGGACCCGGATACCCGCCTCGGTCTCCGGCTCGAAGTGGGGGACCGGCTTCGACTTCCGGTTCTCGTCCATGGCCACGAAGATCACCAGGCAGTCGCAGGCCCGGGTGAACACACCCTCGCGCGGGTCCGCCGAGAGCACCTCGTTGACGATGTGCATCGACGACCGTCCGGTGTACACGATGCGTGACCGCACCTCCACGACGTGCCCGGACGGGATCGGGCGCGTGAAGTGGATGTGGCCCACGTACGCCGTCACACAGTAGGACCCCGACCAGCCGACCGCGCAGGCGTAGGCGCCTTTGTCGATCCACTCCAGGACCCGGCCACCGTGGACACCACGGGCACCCTGCATGAGGACGTCGGTCGGAGCCGCCATGAAGCGCAGCGTCGTCTCCGGCTGCAGCTTCCGCCCCTGCTCGTCTGCCCCTGTTACTGCCACAATCTGCCTTTCGTTTCACCGGTGATGTCCCATATCCTACAGTCCGGGCCGGCGTCGTATCACCGAGGTCGTATCATCGGGGTCATGCCAGAGAGGTCGACGAAGACGACGGACCCCGCCGCGGTGCGCTCGGCGATGACCGCGGTGTGGCCGTGGGTGCGTGATCCCGACAACGAGCCGCGCCCGTCCCGTAGCGCCGTCGCCGCCGCCGTGCGGCTCACCGTCGCCCAGCTGGGGCAGGACGCCCCGGGGCACAGCGTGGAGGTCAGGGTGCCGCCGTTCGCGGCGGTGCAGTGCATCGAAGGGTCCGTGCACCGACGCGGGACGCCGCCGAACGTGGTGCAGTGTGACGCGCTGACCTGGCTACGGTTGGCCGGCGGGCTCATCGACCTGGACGGTGCCCTGGCCGCCGGTGCGGAGGTCTCCGGGGCGCACGCCGGGGACGTCAGCCACTGGCTTCCGGTGGTGGGCGGGATCTCGGTAGGGGAATAGGGCACGGTACCAGGTAGGCTGGATGCGGCTTAACGCAGCAGAATCCTGCACGACAATCACCGCGAGTGAAGGCATATTACATTGACTGACCTGACCGATCCCCGCGACAACTCCGGCGGCGCCAGCTACGCCGCCGCCGGCGTCGACATCGAGGCTGGCGACCGTGCCGTCGAGATGTTCGCCCCCCTGGCCAAGAAAGCCACCCGGCCCGAGGTCCGGGGCGGGCTCGGCGGTTTCGCCGGGCTCTTCGCCCTCGGCGAGTACGAGAAGCCCCTGCTGGCGTCGGGGTCCGACGGTGTCGGGACGAAGCTCGCGGTGGCCCAGGCCATGAACAAGCACGACACCATCGGCCGTGACCTGGTGGCCATGGTCGTCGACGACCTGGTGGTCTGCGGCGCCGAGCCGCTGTTCCTCCAGGACTACATCGCCATCGGCAAGGTCGTGCCCGAGCACGTCGCCGAGATCGTCTCGGGCATCGCCGCCGGCTGCATCGACGCCGGCTGCGCCCTGCTCGGCGGGGAGACCGCCGAGCACCCGGGGCTGATGGAGCCCGGTGAGTACGACGTCTCCGCGACCGCGGTCGGTGTCGTCGAGGAAGCGAAGCTGCTCGGGCCGGACCGGGTCCGTCACGGCGACGTCGTCATCGGCATGGCCAGCTCCGGGCTGCACTCCAACGGCTACAGCCTCGCCCGCCACGTCCTCCTGGAGAAGGCCGGTCTGGAACTCGACGGCTACGTCTCCGACTTCGGCCGTACCCTCGGCGAGGAACTGCTGGAACCCACCAAGATCTACGCCCTGGACTGCCTCGCGCTCGCCGCGGAGTGCGACGTCCACACCTACTCCCACGTGACCGGTGGCGGCCTGGCGGCGAACCTGGCCCGGGTCATCCCCGAGGGGCTCGTCGCCGAGCTCAACCGTGGGTCCTGGGAGCCGGCCCCGGTGTTCCGCACCATCGCCCAGCTGGGCAGGGTCGCGCAGGACGAGATGGAGAAGACCTTCAACATGGGCGTCGGCATGGTCGCCGTCGTCGGGGAGGACGACGCCGAGCGCGCCCTCGCCATGCTCACCGCCCGCCACATCGACGCCTGGAAGCTGGGGCATGTCCGGATGGCGGCCGAGGACGGCTCGGAGAACGAGTCGGACGCGCGCGCACAGCTCGTGGGGGAGTACCCGCGGACCTGACGCAGGTGCCGGCCGACGTCAGCGTCGGCCGTGGGGGACGGGGCGGTTTCCAGACCAGGAAACCGCCCCTTCGTCGTCGTGGGGGTACGCGAAAACCGGTGTCCGGGACCGTCCGCGTCGTCTGTTCACGACGTGGACGGCCCCGGCCACCGGTGTTCACTGGGGTGAGGGGACGGAGAAGGCGTCAGCGGCCTTCGTCCTCCTCGGCGCTCCAGTCTTCCCACTCCTCGTAGTCGTCTTCGGTGGAATGCCCACTCTCAGTGGACAGCTCACGCTGAAGACTCTCGAGATCCATGTCTGGAGAGCTGTACTTGAGCTGACGGGCAACCTTGGTTTGCTTTGCCTTGGCACGGCCGCGACCCATGGCCTGACCCCCTCGGGTTGTCAATGGAGCAGCCAGGGATTTGGGCTGCTCTCGCATCTTTCAGTGATTCCGTTCTGTCCCCACAATAGCGGGTGTGGGCGCAGTTGTCAGAACCAGGGGCGCGCGTGGTCGCGTGTCAGGTACGTAAGTGCAGGTGAATGCAGGTCAGACTTTTCCTCTCAACCTGTCGATGGCCGCGCGACCCGGCCGTACGGTGTTGTCGACGACGATGTCGTCCGGGTCCACGGCGGCATCCACACCGTCCACGGTCAGTGGCGGGGTCGCGTTGTCGCCGGACGTCCGGTCCGCCGCGAGTTTCTCGATGACCTGGCGCTTGACCAGGGCCAGGGCCAGCGGCCCTTCGTCGGCGTCCTGGACGGTCAACCCGATCCGTCCCACCGTCCGGCCACCGGCCTGCACCGCCGCGCCGACCTCCGGCAGGGACTGGCCGGACCCGTCCAGCTGCAGTACCACGAGATGGCGGGGAGGCCGACCCAGGTTGTGGACCCGCGAGACCGTCTCCTGGCCGCGGTAGCAGCCCTTGTTCAGGTGCACCGCCGCGGACGTCGGCCCGTCGTCGGCGCGGGCCAGCCGGGTGGCGCCCTGCATGTCCGGGTCGTCCGCACCGGTGCCGCCGATGAAGAAGGGTACCTCGTGCGGGATCACCCGGTCGTCGGTGTCGACGCCGAGCAGCGGGTGACGGTCACGGATCCGCAGGGCGTCCGCGGCCCACCCGCCGACCGGGCGTGCACCGGCGGCGACCAGGGCATCCCACGTGCCGGTCAGCGCGGCGGTGTCCACCCACAGGTCGGTCACCGGGTGCCCGCCGAGGGTTCGTGTGGCCCAGTAGCGGACCTCCGGCGCGGTGACGCCGTCCGGTACCCCGGTGCCGGCCGCCGACGCCGGGGAGGTGGCCGGGTTGACCACGCTGAGCAGCGACAGGTCCGGGGTGGATACCTCGACCTTCGCCCAGAAGACCATGCGTGCCAGGAAGTCCGCCAACGCCGCGGCGTCCGCGTCGCCTGGGGCGTCCAGGAGGAGGACGTCGTCGTCGACGGCGGAGATCCCGAAGGCGTGCTCGACGCGGCCCTGGATGTCCAGGATCAGGCCGCGGGTGGACGTCCCCACCTGTATCGCGTCGACTTTCTGGGAGATCAGGTCGTTCAGCCAGGTGGCCGCGCCCGGCCCCGACACCAGGATCGCGGTGTGGGACCAGCCGTCGATCACCCCGGTGTCCCCGTCGTCGACCTGTGACTGCTCGATGAGCGGCCGTCCGTAGTGCCTCGCCGTGGCTGCCAGGAGTTCCCGGTGCCCGTCGGAGGTCGAACCGTCTTCCGTGCTTGCCCCCGGTACGTGGTCGACCAGGGGACTGTGCGTCTGACTCACACCACCCACCCTAGTACCGATCGGGTCCGGTGTCAGGGGAGAGCCCCTAGACTGGTCGTCATGAGCGACCTGAACCCCAGCCTGAACCCCCGTGACATCGCCGTCGACGTGCATCCCGCCGGCGGCCCGGCCCCGGAGGTCATCGACTCCACGGTCCCGGTGATCCACATCGACGACCTGGCTGCACGACGCGGGGACGGCATCTTCGAGACGTTGATGGTGAGGGGTGGCCGGGTGCGTAACCTCGACCTGCACCGCGACCGTTTCGTGCGGGGGGCGTCCCTGCTGGACCTGCCCGCGCCCGACGTCGACCGGTGGCTGCAGGCCACCGACACCGCGCTCGCGCAGTGGGACGCCGTGGGCGGCGGCGAGGCCTCCCTGCGCTGGATGTACTCCCGGGGACGGGAGTCTACCGGGGAGGTGACCGGCTGGGTGACCGTGACCGCGGAGGCGCCGTCGGTGTTGCGGCAGCGCGAGCAGGGGGTGCGGGTGATGACGGCGCACAGGGGCTTCAGTCTCAGCATCTCCGACGACTCGCCCTGGGCGCTCGTGGGGGCGAAGACGCTGTCGTACGCGATGAACATGGCGGCGCTGCGTCACGCGGCGTCGCAGGGGTTGGACGACGTGATCTTCATCGGCGACGACGACCGCGTGCTCGAGGGGCCGACGTCCACCGTGGTGGCGGTGACGGGCAGGACGCTGTCCACACCCAGCCAGCAGGCCGGGGTGCTCCCGGGCACGACCCAGGCGGCGATGTTCGCCCTGGCCCGTAGCCGCGGGTGGGAGACCGTGCAGCGGCCGTTGACGGTGGCGGACCTGCGGGCCGCCGACGGGGTGTGGCTGGTGTCCTCGGTGCGCATCCACGCCCGGGTCACCGAGTTGGACGGGGTCACACTGCCCCGCCCCGACGTCGCCGCGGAGGTCGAGGCGTTGGCCGTGGAGGCCGCCACGGCGTGAGGGGCGGGCCCCGGGAAAGGGGGTGTCAGCCGATGACGCGGGTCAGCTCGGCGGACATCCACGGTGCCAGCTCGGTGGCGGCACCGTCGGCGGCGTTCTCGACGCGCTCGTCGACCCAGCCGAGGTTGTTGTTCGGCATCAGGCCGTAGATCCGCTTCCCGGGGCCGAAGGCGCGGGGGCCGGTCTCGGAGGCCAGGGTCGAGGCGCTCTCCAGTTCCCACGCACGCTCATTGCGGGGGCGGCCGTACATCACCTCGACCACGCCGGTGCTGTGCACGGTGAGGAACTCGATGTCGTCGTTGTCGCTGATGCGCAGGAAGCCGGTCTCCCGGACGTCCTGGCCGGTGGCCTCGCCGTTGGCGTCGAGCCGCCAGATCCGCGAGTTGTAGCTGATGTAGTTCTCGCCGTCGTGGGCGAAGACGATCTGCTGTCCGAAGGCGTAATCCTCGGCGCCGTCGACCGGGGAGGCGTGACCTTCGCCGCGCCACACGCCGACGAGGGGGAGCAGCGCCAGCAGTCCGTCGTGCAGGTTGGGGCCCTGACGCAGGTTCGCGGTGTCCTCGGCGACGGGGAGGTCACCGAGGGTGGGGATGTTGCGCCCGGCGGTCTGCTTGGCCTGCTCTTCTGCCCGGGCGACGGCGTCGTTGCCTGAAATGGGGTTCTCGCTAGTCATGTCTGACAGCGTACCGGGTCTGCCGGGGGATCAGAGTCCCGCCTGCTCGTCCTCGTCCAGCGGGCGCGACCGCGGGGCGAGGTCGGTGACGCTGACGCGGGTGTAGTTCTGCTCCGCCTCGACGAACAGGGTGCCGCCGGCGGTGTACACCCGTCGCGGCGGGCTGCGGAAGGGGAGGTCCCCGCCGGGGAGCTCCAGGGTGAAGGCGTCGAGGACCTTCTCCGCGACGTCGTCGTCGACGTCTCCGGGCGCGGTGGAGTCCGGGGTGTCGGTGATCTCCGTCGGGGTGAGGTAGACGTCGCCCTGCCACACCCGGAGTCGGACGCCGACCTCGTAGCGTCCGGAGTCCTCCTCCGCCAACCCGGCGGGCGTGCCGGAGAGGTAGGCCTCGGTCTCCCACCCGCCGGTGGGGGAGGAGTCGTCCTGGGAGGTCAGGCCGAGGTCTGCGATGCCCATGCGTTCGCCGAGTTCGACGGTGTCCATCTGGATGCGGGTGAACACCTCCTGGGCGGGGGCGTCGGAGAAGTCACCGGACAACACGGCGTCCCGGCCGAGGGTGATCTTCGTGGCGGAGGAGGAGACGGTCACCCGTCCGAAGCCGGGGATCTCCACGTCGGTGGACTCCACGTGGATCGAGGGCACCTTGTGGGTGAAGACGGCGGCGAGGTAGGGCATGCCGGTCACCTGGACGTGGGGTGGGGTGGCCAGGTGGGACTCCCGGAAGATCCGGTCGGAGATCCGCTTCTCGACCCGCGCGGCCACCAGGCTGTCGGCGACCACGGCCACACCGAGGGTGGCCGTCAGTGCCGCGACGACGATCAGGACGACGGTCGTCACCGTGCGGCGGGGACGGCGTCCGGTGCTCTGCGGGGTGGTCTCGGCGGTGGTCTCGGTCACCGCCCCAGCATACAAAGGCACCGGGGCTGCGACGAATGTGTGGATTGTTACGTCTTCGTTTCGATGCTGTTGCACTGGTCGGTCGCCGCGATTGTGCAGGTCCGGCCGGTGTAATGTGGTGACGGTGCCGGAACGGAGCGTTCCCGGCGAGTGACACCGACGGAAGGACGACGGCCGTGAAACTGACCGTGCTCTCGGACAAGAACGAGGTCTCGGAGGTGCTTCCCTCGCTGGCACTGCTGTCCCACGAGGTGTTGCTCCTCCCGCCGGCCCCGGCGTCCGTGAAGGAGATCGGCGGTGCCGAGGTCGTGATGATCGACGTCACGGGGAGCAACCTGCTGGGCGCCCGCGACCTCTGCCGTTCGGTCGCCGCGGCGTACCCGACGTTGCCGGTGTCCGTCGCCATCGAGGAGACCAGCGTCATCGCCCTGGACGGGTCGTGGGCGGTGGACGACTTCCTGCTGCCCGCCGCGACCCCGACCGAGGTCGACGCACGGCTGCGGATGCTGATGACCCGCCGTCCCGTGCCTGTCGAGGAGGCGGAGGACAGCCAGGTCGCCACGATCGGCGGACTGATCGTGGACGAGGTCACCTACGTCGCCCGTGTCGAGGGGCGCCCCCTGGACCTGACCTACAAGGAGTTCGAGCTGCTGTACTTCCTGGTCAAGCACGCTGGCCGGGTGTTCAGCCGGGAACAGCTGCTGCAGGACGTGTGGGGGTACGACTACTTCGGCGGCACGCGCACCGTCGACGTGCACGTGCGCCGTCTGCGGGCGAAGCTCGGCCACGAGTACGAGAAGGTCATCGCCACGGTGCGTAATGTGGGGTACAAAGCCGTGGAGCTGGACGCCCCCTGAGACGCCCCCTGACATCCCCGAGGAGAGCCGTAATGAACGCCGAGAACACGCCGCTGACCCCCCTGTACCGGGAACTCCACCCGACCACCGGTACCGATGGCGCCGACGGAATCGACGGCGTCCGCGCGCTGCTCGCCGACGTGGAGGCGGCCGACGGGGTGGCGCCGTACAGCGAGGCATTCCTGCGCAGTCTCGACGGGGACGTCGACAGCGGCGCCGACGGCTACCGGCACCTCACCGCGCAGTTCGACGGCCGGGTCGTCGGCGTGCTGTCGGTCAACCCGTCCTACGTCGCCGAGATGGCGGTGCTCCCGGACGTGCGGCGTCGGGGCGTGGCCAGCGGGCTGCTGCGCGAGATGGGGCGGCAGCTCGACACCGAACGGCCGCTGAGTGTGTGGTCCCACGGCGACCTGGACGCGGCGAAGGGGTTCGCCGGTGACCGACGTGCCCGCACCGTGCGTGAACTGCTGAAGATGTCGGTGGACTGCACCGACGCCGACCGCCGGGCGGCGTTGCTCGCCGGACGGGACGAGGCCACCGCCACGGTGCGGGGCGAGGGGCTCGACGTCATGGACTACCCGTCGGCCTGCGAGGCCTTCGGCGCCGACCACGTCGACGCGGAATGGGTCCGGGTCAACAACGAGGCGTTTGCCTGGCACCCGGAACAGGGCGGCTGGGACCTCTCCAGGCTGATCGCCGCGCGCGACGTCGACTGGTTCGACCCGGCCGGGGTGATCCTCCTCTTCGACGGCAGTGAATGCCTGGGGTTCCACTGGACGAAGCGCCCCGCGGGCGACACCCACGGCGAGGTGTACGTGGTGTGCCTGGCCGACGCCGCGCGCGGACGTGGCCTCGGCGGGCCGGTGACGCTGCTGGGGATCGGCCATCTCCTCGACGGCGGCGCCGAGGCGGTGGACCTCTACGTGGAGGGCGACAACGCCCCGGCGGTGGCCACCTACCGGAGGCTCGGCTTCGAGGTCGTGCACCGGGACGTCGTCTACCGTGGCATGATCTGACGGTCTCCGCCCGTCGACCGGGGATATGTTCATCTTCCGTTCACCTTCGGCGGGTCTCGTGTTCACCGGCGGACTCTAGGGTCCTACATGACGTAAGCCCACAACGCATGTTTAAGGATGCCCCACTGTGAAGACCCTGACTACCCGTCGCCGTGCCATGACCGCCGCAGCGGCGACCGTCGCCGCCGGCTCGTTGATCCTCACCGGCTGCTCGAACTCCGGCAGCGGCGACGGTGGAGCCGACACCGAGAGCTCCTACGACCTCACCAACTCCCAGGGTGAACTGCGCGGCGAGGGCGCGAGCTCCCAGCAGAAGGCCATGGAGCAGTTCGGCGTCGCCTACTCCTCCGCCGTCCCGGGAGCCACCCTGGCGTACAACGCCACCGGGTCCGGCGCCGGCCAGAAGCAGTTCATCGCCAACCAGGTGGACTTCGGCGGTTCCGACTCCGCGCTGGACGAGGAGCAGGCCGCGGCCGCCGCCGAGCGCTGTGGCGGCAACGATGCCTGGCACCTGCCGATGGTCGTCGGCCCGGTGGCCGTGGCCTACAACCTCGAGGGCGTCGACGACCTCAACCTGTCGGTCGACACCGTCGCGAAGATCTTCAAGGGCGAGATCCGGAACTGGAACGACGGGGCCATCGCCGCGGAGAACGAGGGTGTGGACCTGCCGGACGAGCCGATCGACGTCCTCTACCGCGCCGAGGAGTCCGGTACCTCCGACAACTTCCAGTCCTTCCTGAAGACGGCCACCGACGGCGAGTGGGAGACCGAGGGCAAGACCTTCCCGACGAACGTCGGTTCCGGTGCCCAGGGCTCGTCCGGCGTCGCCGACCAGGTCAAGGCCACCGACGGTTCCATCACCTACGTGGAGTCCGGCTTCGCCACGGCCAACGACCTGGGCATCGCCAACATCGACTTCGGTGCCGGCCCGACCGAGCTCAACGCCGAGACCGTGAACAAGGCACTGGCCGAGGTGTCGTTCTCCGGGGAGGGCAACAACCTGGTCGTCGACTCCGAGGCGCTGTACGCGATGAAGGAGGAGGGGGCCTACCCGCTGGCACTCACCACCTACGAGATCGTCTGCTCCGCCGGCTACGACGAGGAGACCGCCGGTCAGGTCAAGGACTTCCTGCACACGATCCTGGACAACCAGAACGAGCAGCTCGAGGAAGCCGGCTACATCCCGCTGAGCGGCTCCTTCAAGGAGAAGCTCGAGACCGCCGTCGACGCACTGCAGTAGCTCCTGTCTGCAGACCACCAGCACCAGTGACCGTGAGGTAGCCACTTTTATGTCCCACTCCATCGGTGACACGGACGGTTCGGTGACGGCCCCCGTCCCCGCCACCGGCGTGCCACAAGACCCTGCGCCGTCGACCGGCCCGTCCGGTAACGTGCCGGTGGTGAAGAAACGAGCCACCAAACGCCCCGGCGACCGGATCTTCGAGTCCCTGTCGACCGGCGCCGCCGTGTTCATCACCGTGATCATCGGCGCCATCGGCCTGTTCCTCATCCTCCAGGCGATCCCGGCGCTGTCACGCGAGCGGGACGGGCTCCTCAGCTTCTTCACCTTCGGTGACCGCTGGAACCTGAACTACGCTGCCAACGACGGCGGGTGGATGCAGTTCGGTATCCCGAACCTGTTCTTCACCACGGTCATGGTGTCCGTGCTGGCCCTGATCATCGCGATGCCGGTGGCACTGGGCATCGCCATTTTCCTGTCGAACTACTGCCCGAAGCGGGCCGTGCGTCCGCTGGGGTTCGTCATCGACCTCCTGGCCGCGGTGCCGTCGATCGTCTTCGGTATCTGGGGTATGCAGGTGCTCGGGCCGGCGCTCGGCGGGTTCTACGAGTGGCTCGTCGGGTGGGGTGGCGGCTTCTTCCTCTTCGACTGGCAGCAGGGGACCTCCCCGGCGTTCTCGACGAGCCGGAACATCTTCACCGGTGGCGTCGTGCTCGCCATCATGATCCTGCCGATCATCGCCGCGACCGCGCGGGAGGTCTTCGTGCAGACCCCGCGCGGACAGATCGAGGCCGCACTCGCCCTGGGAGCGACCCGGTGGGAGGTGGTCCGCATGACCGTCCTGCCGTTCGGCAAGTCCGGGTACATCTCCGGCGCGATGCTCGGCCTCGGCCGGGCGCTCGGTGAGACCATGGCGCTGTACATGGTGATCGCCTCCGCCCCGGGCTTCCGGGGCTCGCTGATGGACGGTGGCACGACGTTCGCCACCGCCATCGCCAACGCCGCCCCGGAGTTCAACGACGACCTGAAGGCGGGCGCCTACATCGCCGCCGGACTCGTGCTGTTCATACTGACCTTCCTGGTCAACGCCGCAGCGCGGGCGTTGGTCAACAACCGAAAGTGAGGAGGACGAGAACCATGACCGCCGCAGCCCCGTCCCCCAGCAGTCTCGAACAACGACCACACGCCGCGCTCGCCCCGAGCGGGTTCAGCGACATCTCCACCGGACGCAAGTTCCGCAACAACCTGGCCACCTGGGTGATCTACGCGACCATGGGGATCGCGATCCTCCCGCTGGTCTGGGTCCTCTTCGTGCTCGTCGAGCGCGGTCTGCCGGCTCTCCTGAGCCCCGACTGGTGGGCCTACGACATGTTCGGCCAGCTGTCGAACGTCGCCGGTGGAGGTATCTCCCACGCGATCATCGGTACGCTGACCCAGGCCGCGGTCACCACGGTGATCTCCGTGCCGGTCGGTGTGTTCACCGCCGTCTACCTCGTGGAGTACTCCCGTGGCGGGTGGCTGGGACGCACCACCACCTTCATGGTGGACATCCTCACCGGTGTCCCGTCGATCGTGGCCGCCCTGTTCGTCTACGCGATGTGGATCACCATGTTCGGCTTCGAGCGCTCCGGCTTCGCCGTGTCGCTCGCGCTGGTGCTGCTGATGATCCCGGTGATCGTCCGGAACACCGAGGAGATGCTGCGCATCGTGCCGATGGACCTCCGCGAGGCGGCCTACGCCCTGGGCGTCCCGAAATGGAAGACGATCATGCGGATCGTCCTGCCGACCGCGCTGTCCGGCATCGTCACCGGCATCATGCTCGCCGTGGCCCGCGTGATGGGCGAGTCCGCACCGGTCCTGATCCTGGTCGGCGCGACCCCGGTGATCAACTGGAACGTCTTCGACGGCAACCAGAACTCTCTGCCCCTGTTCATGCTGGAGATGTACAAGCTCCAGGCCAGCGACGAAGTGCTCTCCCGGCTGTGGGGGGCCGCGCTGACCCTCGTCGTCATCATCGGTGCGCTGAACATCGGCGCCCGGATCATCTCCAACAAGTTCTCGATCAAGTCCAGCTGAGAAGAGTAAAGGTTCCCACGACATGGCCAAACGCCTCGACCTCAACAACGTCAACATCTACTACGGCGACTTCCACGCCGTGCAGAACGTGAACCTGGAGGTCCCGCCGCGGTCCGTCACCGCGTTCATCGGCCCGTCCGGTTGCGGGAAATCGACCGTCCTGCGCACGCTCAACCGCATGCACGAGGTCATCCCCGGCGCCTACGTCGAGGGAGACGTCCTGCTCGACGGCGAGAACATCTACGGCCGCAACATCGACCCCGTCGCCGTGCGCAACACGATCGGCATGGTGTTCCAGAAGGCCAACCCGTTCCCGACGATGTCCATCGAGGAGAACGTCGTCGCCGGTCTGAAGCTGTCCGGCGAGAAGAACAAGAAGAAGCTGCGCGAGGTCGCGGAGCGCTCGCTGCGCTCGGCAAACCTGTGGGAGGAGGTCAAGGACCGCCTCGACAAGCCCGGCGGTGGCCTGTCGGGTGGTCAGCAGCAGCGTCTGTGCATCGCACGGGCCATCGCGGTCGAGCCGGAGGTGCTGCTCATGGACGAGCCGTGCTCCGCCCTGGACCCGATCTCCACCCTGGCCGTGGAGGACCTCATCCACGAGCTGAAGGAGGAGTTCACCATCGTCATCGTGACGCACAACATGCAGCAGGCTGCCCGTGTGTCCGACCAGACGGCGTTCTATTCCCTGGAGGCCACCGGGAAGCCGGGGCAGCTGGTGGAGGTCGGTCCCACGAAGAAGATCTTCGAGAACCCGGAGCGCAAGGAGACCGAGGACTACATCTCGGGGCGTTTCGGATAGCTCTTTCCCACCCCCGCGACGGTTCTGTGCCAGAGTGGGGGCACAGTGGAAAGGAGTCGGTGATGGCACCGGTACATATCGTCCTGATGGGGGTGAGCGGCAGCGGTAAAGCTCCGCTCGCCGCAGAACTGCAGAAGCGCACGGGGTTCACGGCGGCCACCGCCGTGGAGCTGCAACCCGACGAGGTCCGGCGGAAGATGCAGTCGGGGGGCTTCCTCACTCCGGAGGAGCGGTTGCCGTGGGCCTACGCCATCCGCGACTGGCTCACCGAGCAGGCGGAACAGGGGAACTCCACCGTGGTGGTGAGTCTGGGGCTGGGACGCCGCGCACGCGATATCTTCCGAGAGGCCGAGGGGTTCGTGTTCTTCGTGCACGTGCACGGGACCGCCGACGTCATCCGGGAACGCTCGCTGAAGCGCACCGGGGCCTACCCCGACGAGGACGTCCTGCAGTCCCAGTACGCTGAGCTGGAACGTCTCCGCGCCGATGAAGCCGGCGTGCGGGTCGACGCCGCGCAGTCACCCGAGGTGCTGGCGGACGCCGCGCTGGCGGCACTGACCGTGGCCCGTCACGCGGACTAGGGGGCCAAGGGGGAGGGTGCCTAGAACGGGTCGGCGCCGTAGCGGCGGCGGATCTCGTCGAACTGCTCGCGCATCGTCTCCTGCTGTTCCTCGGAACGCCGCGACAGCTCGTACTCCTCCGGACGCTTCCCGGTCGCCAGGTACACCACGCGGGTGCCGATGTTCACGGCGTGGTCCGAGTAGCGCTCGAAGAAGCGCGACAGCAGCGTCACGTCCACCGCGGCGGAGACCGGGTACGGCCATTCCTTCTTGCCGGTAATGTGGAACATGTGCTCGTGGAGGTCGTCGACGGCGTCGTCGTCGAGAGCGAGCTCCATCGCCTTCTCGGGGTCGTAGGTGACCAGCACGTCGTGCAGCTTCCCGCCGATGCCGTCGACCAGGCGCGCCATCTCCCGGAAGTAGGGCTGGGTGATCTCCGGCAGCGCCGGTTCCGGGTGACGACGCCGCGCCATCCGTGCGACATGCACGGCGAGGGTGGCCATACGGGCGAGGTCCTCGACGATGTAGGTGCCGGAGACGACCTGTCGCAGGTCACGGGCCACCGGGCCTTCCAGTGCGAGGAGCTCGAAGGACCGTGTCTCGTTGCTCTGACGCAGTTCCTCCACTGCCGCCACGGAGCTGAGGACCTGCTCGGCGACGTCGATGTCCTGGTTGAACAGGGCGTCGCACGCCTGAGACATCATCTGACGGACCTTGTCGGCCATGACTGCGAGTTCATGGGCGAAGGTCCGCATCTGTTCCTGGTACACGGTGCGCATGTGGCCAGTGTACGGGTGGTAGGGCCACTTCGCTCGGTGAACACGGTGTACTTTCGTCCGAGGTATTACCCTCCGTTGGTGGCCGCCCCGTCCGCGTCCGGGTCCTCGGGGACCGCACTGGTGAGGTCCTCGGGGTCGTCCAGCCACCCGTCTGGCAGGGCGACCTTCCCGGGCGAGCCCTGGCGACCGCGGGGACCGTCGGCGTCGACCGCCCGGGCCTTCGAGTCCCACATGGGGTCGAGGACACCGCGCAACGACTCCAGATCGGTGATCTGCGACAACTGGCGGCGGATCTCGCCACCGGCGGGGAATCCGCGCATGTACCAGGCCATGTGCTTGCGCATCTCGCGGACGCCGTAGGTCTCGCCCTCGTGGGCGGACAGTAGCTCGGCGTGGCGCATGATGATGCGGCACACCTCGGCGAGGGTGGGCTCCTCGGGGACGGGGAGCCCCCGGAGGTTCGCCGACAGTTCGGCGAACAGCCACGGACGTCCCAGGCAGCCACGCCCGACGACGACCCCGTCGCAGCCGGTGCGGGCCATCATCGTCGCGGCGTCCGACGCCTTGAATATGTCGCCGTTGCCGAGGACGGGGACGCCGGTGCCGTCCATGTGCTCCACCAGCCGGGCGATCTGCTCCCAGTCGGCGGTGCCCGAGTACCGCTGTGCGGCGGTGCGTCCGTGGCAGGCGACGGCGGCCGCGCCCTCGTCGGCGGCGATGCGTCCGGCGTCGAGGTGCGTGTGGTGGTCGTCGTCGATGCCGACCCGGAACTTCACCGTCACCGGGATGTCGGAACGGCCGGCGTCGGCGACGGCGGTCACGGCCGCGCGCACGATGGAGGCGTACAGGCGCCGTTTGAACGGCAGCGCGGAACCGCCGCCCCGTCGGGTCACCTTGGGCACCGGGCAGCCGAAGTTCATGTCGATGTGGTCGGCGAGGTCCTCCTCGGCGATCATCCGGGCGGCACGGTAGGTGTACTCCGGGTCCGTGGTGTAGAGCTGCAGACTGCGGGGGTCCTCGTCCGGGGCGAAGGTGGTCATGTGCATCGTCTTCGGGTTGCGCTCCACCAGGGCGCGCGCGGTGACCATCTCGCAGACGTAGAGTCCGGCGACGCTGCCCATGCGCTCGCGTTCCTGCTCCCGGCACAACGTCCGGAAGGCGACGTTGGTCACGCCCGCCATCGGCGCCAGGACGACGGGGGAGTCGAGGTCGAAGCGTCCGATGGAGAGTGCTGGTGCTGGTTCGGTGGTCGTCGCGGTGCTCACCCCCTGATTCTCACACCGGGGAGGGGGAGGTGCAAAGCGGTGTGATGTCGACGGCAACTACACTCGGGAGTGTGCGGTCACACCCGCACGTTCCAGTGAACTGCCGTCGTTCCACGCCGGTGTGCTATCAATGGTGGTGGAGCTCACGTTTGGGACAGAAACAAACTGTGATAATTGCAGAGATACTTCCGATACAACGGGACTACATTGAGGAGAAAGAGTGTCTGAGCGCATTGCACACAGCGGACTGAAGTCGAAGGTCATGTCGGCCGAGGAGGCCGCTGAGTTCGTCAACAACGGCGACAAGGTCGGCACCTCGGGATTCACCGGGGCGGGTTACCCCAAGGCCCTCCCCACCGCGATCGCTGAACGCGCCAAGGCCGCCCACGACCGTGGCGACGAGTTCCAGATCGAACTGTTCACCGGCGCCTCCACCGCCGTCGACTGCGACGGTGTCCTCGCCGAGGCCAACGCGATCAGCTACCGCACCCCGTACAACTCCGACCCGGTCCTGCGTGGGCAGATCAACGCCGGTGAGGCGAAGTACTGGGACATCCACCTGTCCCACCTGGGCAAGCAGGTGCAGGAAGGGTTCTTCGGCAAGTTCGACGTCGCCATCATCGAGGCCGTCGCCATCCGTGAGGACGGCACCGTCGTCCCGTCTTCCGCGGTGGGCAACAACATCGAGTTCATCGACGCCGCCGACAAGGTGATCATCGAGGTCAACGAGTGGCAGTCCCGCGACCTCGAGGGCATGCACGACATCTACCGCATCGAGCCGGCCGGGCAGCGCACCCCGATCAACATCACCGCGCCCGGTGACCGCATCGGCGGCACCGCCCTGGAGTTCGACACCAGCAAGGTCGTCGCCGTCGTCGAGACCGACCGTCCCGACCGCAACGCGCCGTTCACCCCGGCGGACGAGACCTCGAAGAAGATCGCCGGGCACTTCCTGGACTTCCTGGAGGGGGAGGTCCGCGCCGGCCGCCTGTCCTACGACCGGTACATCATGCAGTCGGGTGTCGGTAACGTGCCCAACGCCGTGATGGCGGGGCTGCTCGACTCCAAGTTCGAGAACATCACCGCCTACACCGAGGTCATCCAGGACGGCATGGTCGACCTGATCGACGCCGGCAAGATGACCGTCGCCTCGGCCACGTCCTTCTCCCTGTCCCCGGAGTATGCCGAGAAGATGAACGCGGAGGCCGCCCGCTACCGCGAGAGCATCATCCTGCGCCCGCAGCAGGTCTCGAACCACCCCGAGGTCATCCGTCGCCTCGGCCTGATCGCCACCAACGGCATGATCGAGGCCGACATCTACGGCAACATCAACTCCACCAACGTGTCCGGCTCGCGCGTGATGAACGGTATCGGCGGCTCGGGTGACTTCACCCGTAACGCCCAGGTCTCCTCGTTCATCAGCCCGTCGGTGGCCAAGGGCGGAGACATCTCGGCCATCGTGCCGTTCGCCTCCCACATCGACCACCACGAGCACGACGCCATGGTGATCATCACGGAGAACGGCTTCGCCGACCTGCGTGGCCTGGCACCGCGTGACCGTGTGAAGAAGATGGTCGACATCGCCCACGAGTCCTACCGTCCGCTGCTGGAGGAGTACGTCGAGGCTGCCTCGAAGAGCAAGTTCCAGCAGACCCCGCACGACCTGGCGAGGGCTTTCGAGTTCCACACCCGGTTCCTCGAGACCGGTTCGATGCACAAGTAGTGCATGCACTAGACTGAACGACGCACCTCGCCAGGCGGGGTGCGTTTGCGGGCCTTTAGCTCAGTTGGTAGAGCTACGGACTTTTAATCCGCAGGTCGTGGGTTCGAGCCCCACAGGGCCCACAAACAGTACGACCCCCGGTCAGTGATGGCCGGGGGTTTTGTCGGCTCTTCTCGTTTTGGAGTGCGGTGATCCGCTCCCTCAGCTGTCCGTTGATCGCCTCGACCGGCGCGTTGGATGCTCCGATGTACGAAGTGCGCCAGGATGTCATCACGGCGGTGCCACAGTGTCCGCCCGAGTTGCGCAAGCTCCTCCAACCCCCTCGGCAGCCCCGTGCGCAGGGTGTTGATCAGCCGCGTCATCACCTTCTTGCCCTCGGGCCTGCGCGGATGTGAGTACGCGGCGATGACGTCCTGGTAGAACCCCCAGGTGACCTGCAATGCCACGTAGTCATCGTCGGTGTCCCATAGCAGGCCGGGCGTTGCTTCTGCCGGTCGGTGAGATAGTCAGTCTTGGTCAGCAAGGCCCGGAGCTGCTGATCACGCTCAGCCAACCAGGGTCGCAGAACCTCGGCACTGCATCCCGGGCGCATGTCGATCAACGGTGTACGGTCCGTGCTCGTCGATACCGAGGACCCGGACCCCGTCCAGGTGGGTCCGGGCAGCATTGACAGGCTCGGCCTGAGAGCCCGGGGCATTGTCGGTTTCCATGCATCGAAACCACCATTGCCCCGGGCTCTCAGGCGCAGAGGGCTTTCGAGGTCTGGAAGGTTTTCCGGACGAAGGAGGTCTTAGCGCAGGTGACGTGCGGTAGCCGGATGTGTAGGCGAGGCGGCAAACCGACCATGGGCAGGTCGACCAGCTGCCGGGGCAGTGGTCGCCGACGGCGACCGAGGTGGCGTTGATGATGGTGATCGGTCCGGTGTCGGCGACGAGGTTCCCTGAATGGGGCACTTCCAAGGTCTTGGTTCGCCTCAGGTGGTGGCTTCGCAAGCTCCCGCCTTGTACTGGCCATGGCCTCCACATGTTGTGCCGCACCGATCCTGCCCCACCGTCAGCTACGCACGTCGAACCGCGACGAGCCGGCTTGTCGTCGCAGTGCAGGCGGCGCGCTGCCGTCCGGCAGACCCGAACGGGGGTGAAAACGGACATCCGGTGCCTGCTGCAGTGTTAAAGTCGGGTGGTCTCGTGCTGGTGTCGATCTGTGATGCGGAGGTGGTGGGTCGTGGAGCCCAGACCTGTCTTCTTCGTGTCCGACAGCACGGGCATCACCGCGGAGACCCAGGGGAATGCGTTGCTCGCCCAGTTCCCCGGATTCTCGTTCCGCCGGCGCGTACTCCCGTTCGTCGACTCCGTGGACGCCGCGGCCCGCGCGGTCGCGACCATCGCGGGGGAGGACGGCGCCGTGCCCATCGTCTTCGTCACGATCAGGGACGCCGAGGTCGCCGCCGTCGTCTCGACGGCCTCCGGTGAGGTCATCGACCTGCTGGGGGCGCACCTGGCGCACCTGGAGCAGTTCCTCGGTGCCGAACGCACCGGCACGTCCACGGAATACCACCGGGTCGGCGACCTCGGCCGTTACCACGACCGTATCAACGCCGTGGAATACACCATCGAGCACGACGACGCCGCGAGTTTCCGGGGTCTGGACAGCGCAGACCTGATCATCCTCGCGCCGTCGCGCTGCGGGAAGACCCCCACGGCGATGTACCTGGCGCTGCAGCACGGACTGCGGGTCGCCAACTACCCCCTGACCGACGACGACACCCCCGGCCACCTTCCGGACGCTGTCGCTCCTTTCCGCGACAGACTGTTCGGACTGACCACCACGGTGCAGCGACTCAGCCAGGTCCGGGGTGAACGTCGGCCCGGCAGCGACTACGCCAGCGTCCCCCGGTGCCGTACCGAACTCCGCCAGGCGGAGAAGCTCTACCGCTCCCACAGGATCCCCTACGTCGACTCCCACGCCATGAGTGTCGAGGAGATGTCCAGTGTCATCCTCACCCGGATGAACCTGCGGCAGCCGTAGGGGCCCGCCACCCACGGACAATGAACAGGAACACCACCATGGCCACTATCCTCCCCTTCACCGACATCGGCATGGACGACGTCGCCCAGGTCGGCGGCAAGAACGCCTCGCTCGGCGAGATGGTCGTCAACCTCGCCGACGCCGGGGTGCGCGTCCCGGGCGGCTTCGCCACGACGGCCGACGCCTTCCGCGACTTCCTCGCCGTCAACGGTCTCGACAAGCGCATCGAGGGGGTTCTGGAGGCCCTCGACACCGACGACGTCGCCGAACTGTCCCGGCGGGGCGGGCAGATCCGCGGGTGGATTCTCGAGCAGCCTTTCCCGCAGGACCTGGAACGCGACATCCGCGACGCCTACGAGGAGCTCGTCGCCGCCGACCCCCGTCCCGACGAGGTCACCTGGGCGGTGCGCTCCAGCGCGACGGCCGAGGACCTCCCGGACGCCTCCTTCGCCGGGCAGCAGGAGACCTTCCTGAACATCGGCGGCATCGACAACCTCCTCGAGGCGGTGAAGGCCGTCTTCGCCTCGCTCTACAACGACCGGGCGATCTCCTACCGTGTCCACCACGGGTTCGTGCATGCCGACGTGGCGCTGTCCGCAGGCGTCCAACGCATGGTGCGCACCGACATCGGGGCGTCCGGGGTGATGTTCACCGTCGACACCGAGTCCGGTTTCGACCGGGCAGTGTTCATCACCTCCTCCTACGGTCTCGGCGAGGCGGTGGTGCAGGGGGCGGTGAACCCGGACGAGTTCTACGTCCACAAGCCCGCGGTCAAGGCCGGGAAGTCCGGCAGGGACGCCGTCCTCTCCCGCACCGTGGGCGACAAGGCGGTAGCGATGCGGTACGCCGAGGGCACGGGGATCGACTCGGCGACCCGGTGGGAGGACGTCGCCGACGCCGACCGCGCCCGGTTCTCCATCGACGACGACGAGGTCACCGCACTCGCGCGGCACGCCGTGGCCATCGAGGAACACTACGGGCGTCCCATGGACATCGAGTGGGGGCGTGACGGGGTCGACGGCCAGCTCTACATCCTGCAGGCCCGCCCGGAGACGGTGGTCTCCCGACGCGGGCACGACGGCCAGGTCCTGACACGGTTCGAGATCGACCGTGACGCGGCGGACTCGGCGGAGGTTCTGGCGGAAGGCCGGTCGATCGGCCAACGGATCGGGTCGGGCCCGGTGCGCGTGCTGCGCTCCGTCCGCGACATGGACACGATGGCCACCGGGGACGTCCTGGTCGCCGAGATCACCGACCCGGACTGGGAACCGGTGATGAAGCGGGCCTCGGCGATCGTCACCGAGCGTGGGGGACGGACCTGCCACGCCGCGATCATCGCCCGGGAACTGGGCATCCCGGCGATCGTCGGTACCGGCGACGCGACATCGGTGCTGCCGGACGGGGAGGAGGTGACCGTCTCGTGCGCCGAAGGGGACACCGGGAGCGTCTACCGCGGGTCCGTCGCCTTCGAGGAGAAGGAGACCCGCCTGGACGCCATGCCCGGGATCCCGACGAAGCTGATGATGAACGTCGCCACCCCTGACCAGGCGTTCGCGTTCTCCTCGCTGCCCAACGACGGGGTCGGGCTGGCGCGCATGGAGTTCATCGTCAACCGGCAGATCGGGGTGCACCCCAGGGCGCTCCTCGAGCGGGAGTCGCTGCCCGCCGACGTGCGGTCGCAGGTCGACCGGATCACCGCCGCCTACCCGTCCCCCGAGGAGTTCTTCATCCGACGGGTGGCGGAAGGCGTGTCGACGATCGCCGCCGCCTTCCACCCGAAACCCGTGATCGTGCGTCTGTCGGACTTCAAGACCAACGAGTACGCCAACCTCCTCGCCGGCGAGCAGTTCGAGCCACGGGAAGAGAACCCGATGATCGGCTACCGCGGCGCGGCACGCTACGTCTCCGAGGAGTTCCGGGACTGCTTCGCCCTGGAATGCGAGGCGCTGCGCCGGGTCCGCGAGGAGATGGGCCTGGCCAATGTCCGGATCATGGTCCCGTTCGTGCGCACCGTGGAGGAACTGCAGGACGTGCTCCGGGTCATGGCGACCCACGGCCTGGTCCGTGGTTCCGGCGCCAGGGACGCCGACGGGCAGGGGCTGCAGGTCGTGATGATGTGCGAGGTGCCGTCGAACTACCTGCTGGCCGACGAGTTCCTCGACCACGTCGACGGATTCTCGATCGGGTCGAACGACATGACCCAGCTGGTGCTGGGTGTCGACCGGGACTCCGACCTGGTCGCCCACGACTTCGACGAGCGGAACCCGGCGGTCCTGAAGGTCATCGCCTCGGTCATCGGGTCCTGCCTCGCCCGCGGCAAGTACGTCGGAATCTGCGGGCAGGGTCCGTCCGACCACCCCGACCTCGCGGAATGGCTGGTGGAACAGGGCATCGGGTCGATGTCGCTGACACCCGACACGGTGGTGAAGACGTGGCTGACCCTGGCCGGAGCGGCAGCCGACGGAGCGGACACGTAGCACCGCCGTCCGTCCGGTCCAGTCCCGGCACGGGTACAGTGTCCCGGGTAACCCCTCACACGATCCGACCTCTCCAGGAGCCTCCAGTGAAACTCTCCGACCCGACGTCCGATGCTGTCCTGAAGAGGCTGCGGCGCGCCCGCGGCCAGCTGGACGGGGTCATCACGATGATCGAGGACGACCGCGACTGCCGTGACATCGTCACCCAGCTCGCCGCCGTCTCCCGGGCCCTGGACCGCGCCGGGGTCAAGGCCATCTCCGGCGGCATGCGCGACTGCCTCGCCGCCGCCGACGGGGAAGCCCCGGAGGACTGGGAGGACGAGATGGAGAAGCTCTTCCTGTCACTGGCGTGACCCGTGCCAGACCCGTGCCCGGCCCATGCCCGGTAGCCTTGTCCCGGTGATCCGAACGCTGCTGATCGACAACCACGACTCGTTCACCTGGAACCTCGTCCACGACCTCACCGCCGTCAACGGTGCGGCCCCCGTCGTCGTCCCGAATGACTGGGCCAGGTGGGAGTCCGAGGGCGAGGCCCTGCTGGCGTCCGTCGACAACGTGGTCGTCTCCCCGGGGCCGGGGACCCCGCTGCACCCCGCCGACGTCGGCATCGGCCCGGAGGTGGTCCGCGCCGCGGTGTCCCGGGGGCTGCCCGTCCTGGGCATCTGCCTTGGTCACCAGCTCATCGCCCACATGTACGGGGCGACGGTGGGGCCTGCGGCCGAACCGATGCACGGCAGACTGTCGCGCATCGACCACGACGGCAGCGACCTGTTCCACGGCCTGCCCACCACCTTCGAGGTGGTGCGCTACCACTCCCTCGCCGTGTCGGACGTCCCGCCGCAGGTGGAGGTCACCGCACGGAGCACCGACGGCACCGTCATGGGGCTCCGCGTCCCGGGGCAGTCGCTGTGGGGCGTGCAGTTCCACCCGGAGTCGGTGAAGTCCGGCCACGGCCGCGGACTCCTGGCGAACTTCGCCACGGTGACCCGGAGCCACGGGCGGATCCGCACCGTGCACGACACGACGGTGGCACTGCCCGCCGGCGACACCCGGGTCCTCACCGCGGAACTCTTCGACCGGCTCTACGGCGACCCGTCCGCCGCACGGTACGCGGTGTGGCTCGACGGCAACCGCGCCGACGACCCACGGGCCCGGTACAGCGTCATGGGGGCGTCCGACACCGTCGTGACCGCGGACGTCGCCACCGGGACGCTGGAGGTGTCCCGGGACGGTGGACGACACGTCGTCGACGGCGACGTCCTGAGCTGGCTGCAGACCGACCTCGCGCAGTGGAACACCACAGACAGCACAGACAGCACAGACAGCACAGACAGCACAGACACCGCGTCCGGCGCCGCCCGGGACACCGGCTTCCGGCTCGGGTGGGTGGGGTACCTCGGCTACGGGGTGAAACAGGACTGCTCCACGGGGGAGGGGGCGGCGAACCGCCACCTGTCACCGATCCCGGACGCCGGACTGCTGTTCCTCAGCAGGGCCGTCGTCGTCGACCACCACACCGCCGAGGCCCACCTCCTCACACTCGACGGGGAGCAGGGGCGGCCGTGGCAGGACGAGACCGCCGCGGTGATCCGCGGACTGACCGGCCAGACACCGCCGGACGCCGGGCCGGCCGGGGTCACGGTCACACTCCACGACCGCGCCGCGTACACCGGCAAGGTCCGTGAGATCCAGCGGCTGATCGGGGAGGGGGAGACCTACGAGGCCTGCCTGACCACCACCCTGGAGGCGACGCTCGACGCTGCGCCCGACACCCCTCCGGACACCCTCGACCTCTACCGTCGGCTCCGGCGCGACAACCCCGCCCCCTTCGGCGCCTACCTCCGCCTGCCCGGGGCGACGGTGATGTCGACCTCGCCGGAGCGCTTCCTCAGCGTCGACGCCCACGGGCGCGTCGTCTCGTCACCGATCAAGGGGACCCGCCCGGTGGGGGACACCCCGCAGGAGGACGAGGACATCCGTGCCGAACTCCGGGCCAGCGAGAAAGACCGCGCGGAGAACCTCATGATCGTCGACCTCGTCCGGCATGACCTGGGCCGCGTCGCCGCGCCGGGCACCGTGGACGTCCCGGAGCTCTTCGGCGTGGAGAGCTACGCGACGGTCCACCAGCTGGTCAGCACCGTCACCGCGGAGTTGGGCGACGGCGTCGACGGGATCGACGCGGTCCGGGCCGCGTTCCCGCCGGGGTCGATGACCGGCGCGCCGAAGGAACGTACCCTGCGGATCCTCGAGGAGCTGGAGGACGGGCCACGCGGGGTCTACAGCGGAGCGGTGGGGTACTTCTCCCTCGACGGGGCGGTCGACCTGTCGGTGGTGATCCGCACCCTGGTGGCCGAGTACACCGCGGAGGGCTCCTTCAGCAGGTTGAGCTACGGGGTCGGGGGCGCGGTGGTGTCCCAGTCCACCCCGGACGGCGAATACGACGAGACCGTGGTCAAGGCCGCGCCCCTGCTGAGGCTCTGACGGTGCCAGACGGTGCCAGACGGTGCCAGACGGCGCATCTGACGGCACTGCCCCGCCGGGCCTCGACTAGTCTCGGTGGGCATGCACAACGATGGGGAACACGATGACGTGAAGGACCTCCGGGACGCCGTCGCCGCCGTCCGGGCCAGGGTCGACGCCGCCGCGCTGGCGGCGGGGCGGGACCCGGCGGAGGTCAGGCTCCTCCCGGTGAGCAAGACCGTCCCGGTCGAGCGGCTCCGCTCCGCCGTGACGGCCGGGATGCACGAGTTCGCCGAGAACAAGCCGCAGGAGGTCCAGCGCAAGGCCGTGGAGATGGCCGACCTGCCGGTGCGGTGGATCGCCATCGGGCATCTGCAGACCAACAAGGCCAGGATGGTGGCCGAACACGCCCATGAGTTCCAGGCGCTCGACTCGGTACGCCTGGCCGAGGCGCTGCAACGCCGTCTGGAGATGGTGGACCGCTCCCTGGATGTGCTGGTCCAGGTCAACACGTCCGGTGAGGAGTCGAAGACCGGGGCGCGTCCGGACGAGGTCGCGACGGTCCTTGAGACGGCGGCGCGGTGCGACCGGCTGCGTGTCCGCGGTTTCATGACCGTGGCCGCCAACACCACCGACACCGGGGAGGTCCGCCGGTGTTTCTCCGATCTCCGGGGGATCCTCGCCCGCGCGCGTGAGGACGCGGTGGTGGACCCGGAACTGCTCACCGAACTGTCCATGGGGATGTCGGGTGACTTCCGTACCGCGATCGAGGAGGGCGCGACGTGTGTCCGCGTGGGGACGGCCATCTTCGGGGCCCGTGACTACCCGGAGAAATAGTGTCTGACCTGCCTACTGTCGGCCGTGTTGGTGAATCCGTGGTCGGTAGTTTATTCTGAACGGGCTGCCGAACAGGAGCGGACACGGTCACCGTGTGTGCTACTGCTTGAGGTAGGGCTCCCATCGTCTAGTGGCCTAGGACTCCGCCCTTTCACGGCGGCAACACGGGTTCGAATCCCGTTGGGAGTACTGCGAAAGATTCGTCTTCCGTACAACCAGAATATGGCCCTGTGGCGCAGTTGGTTAGCGCGCCGCCCTGTCACGGCGGAGGTCGCGAGTTCAAGTCTCGTCAGGGTCGCAAGATATGCAGCGGGCGTACACCACCACGGTGTACGCCCGCTGCGTCGTTTGTGCATGGGGATGATCTAGGTTGTGGGTATGCGTTACTCCATCCTCGACCGCGCGAACGTCGTCTCCGGGGCCACCGACGGCGAGGCCCTGCGTCGTGTCGTGGACCGCGCCCGGGCGGCCGAGGAGCTCGGCTACCACCGGTTCCTCGTCGCCGAGCACCACGGCGTCCCGGGCATCGCCGGCAGTGCCCCGGCAGTGCTCGCCGCCGCGGTGGGGCAGGCGACGTCGACGGTCCGGGTCGGCACGGCCGGGATCATGGTGCTCGACCATGCGCCGGTCGTCGTCGCCGAGCAGGCGGCGGTGCTGCAGGCACTGTTCCCGGGACGGGTCGACATCGGGCTCGGTGCGTCGGTGGGGTTCACCCCGGCGGTCCGTCGCGCGCTGCGGCAGCCGGAGGACGCCGGGGAGGCCCGTGAGGGGTTCGCCGCGGCGCTCCGGGAGGTCGTGGGCTACCTCAGGGGGCGTTCGGAGGTGACGCTGCGTCCGTGGGTCGACGAGCCCCCTGCGCTGCACCTGCTGACCGGCGGGTCGCGCCGGTCGCTCGACCTGGCCGGGGAACTGGACCTCGGGGTGGTGCTCGGCGGGCCTGAACCGGCCCGTGTCGACGGGGCCGTCGTCTCCTGCCAGGTGGCGGCGGCGGACAGCCGCGAGGAGGCACGGGACCTCGTCCTGCCGGAGGTGTGGGCACAGGTCATGGCGAGGACCACCGGTCGTTTCATGCCGCTGCAGCCGGTCGGTGAGCTGGACGAGGCCGACCTGACCGCCCAGCAGCGTCGTCGCGTGACCCGGGGACTCGAGGCGACGATCCACGGCACACCGGACGAGGTGGCCGCGGAGGTGGCCGCCCTGGCGCGACGGACGGGGGCCTCGGAGCTGTTGGTGACCGGCGGGGCGTCGGACCGGGCCGGGCAGGCGCGCAGCGACGGGATCCTGGCCGGGATTCTCCCGAAGATCGTGCCTTGACCTCGCAATTTGTCTGATTCCCGGGATGCTGTGTACAGTATCCCATCGTGCACAGCGATCGGGTTCAGTCCGGTCACGGTGATGCACGGCCCTGTGGCGCAGTTGGTTAGCGCGCCGCCCTGTCACGGCGGAGGTCGCGAGTTCAAGTCTCGTCAGGGTCGCCAGTCAGTCCGTAGGTCCGCCTCCGGGCTTTCTTGCCCAGATAGCTCAGTTGGTAGAGCGTACGCCTGAAAAGTGTAAGGTCCCTGGTTCGATCCCTGGTCTGGGCACAACAGGAACATCCCCCTCGGCACAGCGGTGCCGAGGGGGATTTCCGTATGTCCGTGCCCGCGCCGCCGGCGGCGGGAACGCCTAGACTCGGTGCCATGAGTACCGAGAACATCTCCGTGACCCACGACATCGACGCCAGCCGCTACGTGCTGCAGGTCGACGGCACCGTCGCCGGTTACGCGGCCTACGTGCAGCTCGGCGGGGTCCGGGACTTCAACCACACGGTCGTCGATCCGGCGTTCCGCGGCCAGGGCCTGTCGGCCCCGTTGATCTCGGCCGCCCTGGACGCCACCCGGGCCGAGGGCTTCGGCGTCCTGCCGAGCTGTTCGGCGGTGGAGGCGTTCATCGCGAAGAACCCGGGGTACGCCGACCTGGTGCAGTAGATCCCGTGCGGTGGGCCCCGGGCGTTCAGATGTTGTTCTGCATGTCGTTGACGTAGCCCGCGGGGTCGACCAGGGGGGTCCGTTCGTCGGCCTTGCGGTGCCGCACCTTCGCCGGCGCGCCGATGAGGATCGAGTCGGCCGGTGCGTCCTTCGTGACGACGGAGTTGGCGCCGATGGCGGAGCGGGCGCCGATGGTGATCGGGCCGAGGACCTTCGCCCCGGCACCGACCATGACACCGTCACCGATGGTGGGGTGCCGCTTGCGCTGGACCAGTTCGGAGCCGCCGAGGGTGACCCCGTGGTACAGCATCACGTCGTCGCCGATCTCCGCGGTCTCGCCGATGACCACACCCATGCCGTGGTCGATGAAGAACCGGCGTCCGACCGTGGCTCCGGGGTGGATCTCGACGCCGGTGAGGAACCGGGTGAACTGGCTGAGGACGCGGGCGGGGCCCTTGGCGCCACGGATCCACAGGCGGTGGGCGATGCGGTGGCTCCAGATCGCGTGGAGACCGGAGTACACCAGTGCGTTCTCGAGGTCACCGCGGGCCGCTGGGTCGTGTGTCCTCGCGTTGTCCAGGTCTTCCTTGATGGTGCGCAGCAGACTCACCGGCGGAGTCCTCCTTCTTGTCGTGCGTCAGCGTTTTCTCGGTACTGCATGGAGAACGGCCTCGGTGCTCGGTCACGTCCGTGCAGGTGCGTGTCACCTGATGATACGGGCGTCTCCGTGCTCCGGGGCCGTGGGTTTTCTCGGGCGGGACAGGCGCTAGTCGCGCAGGTCGTCGAACAGGAGGGTGGAGACGTAGCGCTCACCGAAGTCGGCGACGACCGCGACGATCAGCTTGTCCTCGTTCTCCGGCTTCCTGGCTTCCTCGAGCGCCGCCCAGATGTTCGCGCCGGTGGAGATGCCGACGAGGATGCCTTCCTTGGCGGCGAGTTCGCGGGCGTACTTGACGGAGTCCTCGATGGTGGCGTCGTAGACGTCGTCCAGGATGTCCTTGTTCAGGTTGTCCGGGAAGAAGTTGGTGCCGATGCCCTGGATCTTGTGCGGGCCGAAGGTGCCCTCGGTCAGGAGCGGGGAGTCCTTGGGCTCGACGCCGATCACGCGGACGTTCTCGTTCTGCTCCTTGAGGTACTTGCCGGCACCGGAAACGGTGCCGCCGGTGCCGACGCCGGCGATGAACACGTCGACGGCGCCGTCGGTGTCCTCCCAGATCTCCGGGCCGGTCGTCCGGTAGTGGACCTCGGGGTTGGCGGGGTTGGCGAACTGACGGGCCAGCACGGCGTTCTCAGTGGACTCGACGATCTCGTTCGCCTTGTCGACGGCACCCTGCATGCCGGCGGGCGGGGGCGTGAGGACCAGCTCGGCGCCGAGGGCGCGCAGCATGATGCGACGCTCCAGGGACATGGACTCGGGCATGGTCAGGATGACCTTGTAGCCGCGGGCGGCGCCGACGGTGGCCAGGGCGATACCGGTGTTGCCGGAGGTCGCCTCGACGATCGTCCCACCGGGCTTGAGGGACCCGTCCTTCTCGGCGGCCTCGATGATCGCCACGCCGATGCGGTCCTTGACGGAGTTGCCGGGGTTGGCGGACTCGAGCTTCACGGCGACGGTGCCGGGCAGTCCCTCGGTGAGCCTGTTCAGCTTCACCAGGGGAGTGTTGCCGATCAGGTCAGTGATGTTCTCGTAGATCTTAGCCATGCTGGTGAATGGTCCTTTCGTTTCCCTCAGCCTGACAGACCGATCGGTCTGTCTGTATGTTTCGGCCAGTCTACACAATCTTCAGCCGCTACGCCACGGGACGCGGGGGCGGAGCCGGCCTGTGGAGGCGCCTGCTGTGACACAATCGAGGTATGAGTGAACAGACAGGGCAACAGCCCGAGACAATCATCACGAGCACCGGGGGAGTGGACGGGGCCGTCGCCACGATCACGCTCAACCGGCCCCGGGCGCTCAACGCGCTGAACCAGACGGTCATGGAGGAGGTCATCGCGGCGCTCGAGACCTTCGACGCCGACCCGTGTGTCCGGGCGATCGTCGTCACCGGTTCCGAGAAGGCGTTCGCCGCCGGTGCGGACATCACCCAGATGAAGGACCAGACCTGGCCCGACATCAAGCTCAGGCGGTTCTACGCCATGTGGGAACGTGTCTCCACGGTGCAGACACCGATCATCACCGCGGTCTCCGGGTTCGCGCTCGGCGGCGGATGCGAGCTGGCGATGATGGGCGACATCATCCTGGCCAGCGAGAAGGCGAAGTTCGGGCAGCCGGAGATCACCCTGGGCGTGATCCCGGGTATGGGCGGAACCCAGCGCCTGACCCGCGCGGTCGGGAAGTACAAGGCCATGGACCTGATCCTCACCGGCCGGATGATGGGTGCCGAGGAGGCCGAGCGTGCGGGCCTGGTCTCCCGCGTCCTCCCGGCCGAGGGGTTCCTGGACGAGGTCGCGACCGTCGCCGACACGGTGGCGGCGCAGTCGGCCGTGGCGTTGGCGGCGGCCACCGAGGCGGTCGACGCCGCACTGAACACGCCGCTGCAGGAAGGCCTCCGGCAGGAGCGGGAGGCGTTCTGGGGGATGTTCGCCACCGAGGACCAGAAAGAGGGCATGAGCGCATTCGTCGAGAAGCGCACGCCGGAATGGAAGCACCGCTGAGATGACGAAGACCACTGAACTCACCAGGACGATCGACCTCCCGCTCGAGACGGTCCGCGACATCGTGTCGTCGGAGGATTACCTCCTCACCGTCGACGACGCCTCCACCTCGAAGCTCGTCCTCTCCGAGGCGGAGCGCACCGTGGACGACGACGGGACGGTCCACGCCAGGGTCGTCGCGGCCCAGGAGAAGGAGGACGGGAGCCCTGGCTTCGGCATCGAGCAGATCACGGACATCACGCCGGTCTCCGGGGACGGTTTCGTGGCCACGACGGTGACACCACTGCCCAAGGGGATCGGGAAACTGACGATGGTCATGAACTACACCCGGGCAGGGGAGTCGACTGTCACGGCGCACATCGAGGTCATCGCCGACTGCCGGATTCCCCTGGTGGGCGGGAAGATCGCGAAGAAACTCCTCGAGAGCTCCGACGAGGGCGTCGACAAGGCGGTGGACAGGATCCGCCGGATGGCCGCCGGTTAGGGAGGGAAACGGGGGTGTCCGGCTTTTGTTTACCGGGGGTGGGAAGCAACCCCGGCATCGGGGGCGACCTCATGACCTGCGGGTTTTGGGGGAGTGCTCAGATCTTTCTATACTCAAGATCTGTAAAACCCCGTGTTCCCCCGCACTCGGGTGTGACCTGATCGGGGGTGACAGCCGATCTCTACAGAAAGGTGCGCCGTGGACCAGCAGCGTCACCGGGATGATGACGACGCCATCCGATCAGCACTGTCGTCACTGAAGAACTCGACGGGGATTCCCGTCACGATGTTCGGGTCGTGCCAGCCGGACGGACGCATGGTGATCAACCAGTGGGTGGGGTTGCGGACGCCGGCGCTCAACAACCTCACCATCGACTCGGGCCAGGGGGTCGGCGGCAGGGTGATGGCCACCCGTCGCCCGGTCGGTGTCTCGGATTACGCGCGCGCCAAGTCGATCACCCACGAGTACGACCGTCCCGTCCGGGACGAGGGACTGCACTCCATCGTCGCCGTACCGGTGATCGTCGGAAGGGACATGCGGGGCGTGCTCTACGCCGGGGTCCACTCCCCGGTCCGGATGGGGGACAAGGTCCTGGAGGAGGTCACGATGACCGCCCGGGTGCTGGAGCAGGACCTGGCGGTCAACAACGCGCTGCGTCGCACGGAGGTCGGGACGGCCCGGGAGTCGTCGGCGAAGCCTCCCCGCGCGATGACCGGTGCGGAGTGGGAACAGGTCCGCGCGACCCATTCCCGGCTGCGGATGCTCGCCAACCGCGTCGTCGACGACGACATCCGGCGTGACCTGGAGATCCTCTGCGACCAGATGGTCAGCCCGGTACGGGTGAAACAGACCACGAAGCTCTCCGCCCGTGAGCTCGACGTGCTCGCCTGCGTGGCGTTGGGGCATACCAACGTCGAAGCGGCCGAGGAGATGGGGATCGGTGCCGAGACGGTGAAGAGCTACCTGCGCTCGGTGATGCGCAAGCTCGGGGCGCACACCCGGTACGAGGCGGTCAACGCCGCACGCAGGATCGGCGCCCTTCCCTGATCCCCGGGTAGGATGGGACGGGTGAAAGATCATTTCCTCGTAACTGGCGGTGCCCGTCTCAACGGTTCGGTCCGGGTGGACGGCGCGAAGAACAGCGTCCTGAAACTCATGTCGGCAGCTCTCCTCGCGGAAGGGACGACCGTTCTACGGAACTGCCCCGATATCGCCGACGTCCCCTATATGGCGGAGGTCCTCCGGGGCCTGGGGTGCGAGGTTGAACTGGACGGGGGGACCGTCACGATCCACACGCCGGCCGAGATCTCCTCGGACGCGGACATCGACGCGGTCCGTCAGTTCCGCGCGTCGGTATGCGTGCTCGGACCGCTGACCGCCCGGTGCCATCGGGCGGTGGTCGCGCTGCCGGGGGGAGACGCGATCGGCAGCCGCCCGCTGGACATGCACCAGTCGGGCCTCGAGAAGCTGGGGGCGAAGACCCGGATCGAGCACGGATGTGTGGTCACGGAGGCCGAGCGGCTCACCGGTGCGCGGGTCATGCTGGACTTCCCCTCGGTCGGGGCGACGGAGAACATCCTGACCGCGGCGGTCCTCGCCGAGGGGACGACGGTCCTGGACAACGCCGCGCGGGAACCCGAGATCGTCGACCTGTGCCTGATGCTGCGGGACATGGGTGCCCAGCTGGAGGGCGAGGGGAGCAACACGATCACCGTCACGGGTGTCGACAAGCTCAACCCGGTCGACCACGAGGTCGTCGGCGACAGGATCGTCGCGGGGACGTGGGCCTACGCCGCGGCCATGACACGTGGCGACATCACCGTCGGCGGTATCGACCCGGCACACCTGCACCTCGTGCTCGAGAAGCTGAAGCTCGTCGGTGCGAAGGTGGAGACCTACCCGTCGGGGTTCCGGGTGTCGCAGGAGGAACGCCCCACGGCGGTGGACTACCAGACCCTGCCGTTCCCGGGGTTCCCGACCGACCTCCAGCCGATGGCCATCGCACTGTGCGCGGTGAGCGAGGGCATGAGTGTGATCACCGAGAACATCTTCGAGTCCCGGTTCCGGTTCGTCGACGAGATGACACGCCTCGGGGCGGACATGACCATCGACGGTCACCACGTGAGTATCCGCGGTGTCGAGGAGCTCAGCAGCGCACCGGTCTGGTCGTCGGACATCCGTGCCGGGGCCGGCCTGGTCCTCGCCGGACTGTGTGCCGACGGCGTTACCCAGGTCAACGACGTCTTCCACATCGACCGTGGTTACCCCGGGTTCGTGGAGAAGCTGGTGGACCTCGGGGCGACGGTGACGCGCGAGTCCGCGGGGTCGGGACGCCACTCCAAGGACTGACCTGGTGTTTTGTGTCTGTGGTGGGTGCTGTGTAGATTAATGCGAGTCAGAGCGACCGGCGCTGCACAGTGTGTGGGTTGTTGTTCTGAGTG
>NZ_JALIEA010000017.1 GCF_022869005.1 Corynebacterium kalidii
GGTCAGGCCTTGGCGGCGGCGAAGCGCTCGGCGACGTCGTCCCAGTTGAACACGTTCCACACGGCCTTGACGTAGTCGGCCTTGACGTTCTTGTACTGCAGGTAGAAGGCGTGCTCCCACATGTCGAGCATCAGCAGCGGGGTGAGGTTGACCGAGATGTTGCCCTGCTGGTCGGTGAGCTGCTCGACGACCAGGCGGCCGGCGATGTGGTCGTAGCCCAGCACGGCCCAGCCGGAGCCGTAGAGGCCCAGGGCTGCCGAGGAGAAGTGGTCCTTGAACTTGTCGAAGGAGCCGAAGTCGCGGTCGATGGCCTCGGCGAGTTCGCCGGTGGGCTCGCCGCCGCCGTTGGGGGAGAGGTTCTTCCAGAAGATGGAGTGGTTGGTGTGGCCGCCGAGGTTGAACGCGAGGTTCTTCGACAGGGCGCGGATCTGGTCGGGGTTGGTGCCGTCTTCGCGGGCCTTCTCCAGGGCGTCGAGGGCGGTGTTGGCGCCGGCGACGTAGGTGGCGTGGTGCTTGTCGTGGTGCAGCTGCATGATCTCGGCGGAGATGTGCGGCTCGAGGGCGTCGTAGTCGTAGGGGAGGTCGGGAAGCTCGTACACAGCCATGGATGGTGCTCCTTATGCCGGGGTTGCCGTTGTCGGGGACCATCGGTGACGGTCCGCAGTCGAGGCTAATACCTCAAGTGCACTTGAGGTCAAGGCGACGGTGTGTCGGCGTCCGCGATGCCCGACAGCCGCCGCGCCCCCTGCCCGGTGGTGCCGAGGGTGTCGTCGGGATTGAGCAGCGCGCAGGCCTTGAGGGACAGGCACCCGCAGCCGATGCAGCTGGTCAGTTCGTTCTCCAGACGTTCGATGCCGCGCCGGCGTTCCTCGAGCTCCCGCTTCCACCGACGCGACGCCACCTGCCACTCCTTGTGGGTGGGGGCCCGGTCGAGCGGAACGGTGCTGAAGGCGTCCTGCACGCTCTTCAACGGGATGCCGAGGGTCTTCGCGATGCTGATCAGCGAGATCCGGCGCAGCATGTGCCGGGCGTAGAGCCGGTGGTTTCCGGACGTGCGGACCGAGGCGATGAGGCCGAGGTCCTCGTAGTAGCGCAGTGCGGAGACCGCGGTTCCGGTACGTCGGCTGGTTTCGCCGATGCTCAGCAGGTCGTCGGGTGGGGACGTCATCGGAGGGTGTGGGGTCCTTCCACTCAGGGACGGGGGACCTCAAGCTCACCTGAGGTTCCGGTTCTCCGTCGGATACTACGCCGCTGCGCGGGCCTCCATGTCTGAAGGTTTCCTGATACTATCCTCGGATGACATGGTTGCTGATCTTCGCCGGACTTGTCGTGCTTCTCGTGGGAGGGGCGGTCCTCCCGCGCCGCGCCGAGTACCGGGGAGGGACGGATGCGCCGGGGTTCCCGTGGTTCTGGATCGCCTTTCTGCTGACGGCCCTGGTCGTCGCACTGGCGTTCGCCGCCTGGCTGCCGTTGGCCGCTTCCGGCGGGGTGGATTTCGGTTGGACGATGTACGCGCCCCTGGGAGGCGCTGACGAGGACTCGACCACCCCGTTCCTCTCGGACGCGGCGGCGTGGCAGTTGCTGCAGGGCCGGTGGGCCAGGATCGGGTATCCGCTGCTAGCGGTTCTCGGTCTCGCATTGTCGGCCTGGGCCTGGAGGAGGCGTCGGATATGAGTTGGGTCATGGGATGGGTTTTCCTCGCCTCCGTTCTGATTGTCGCGGTGACCGGGGCACTGGTTATTCCCCGTCGGTCACGGCGACGACAGGGACAGCGGGAGCAGCACAGTGGTTTCCCATGGTTCTGGGTAGTGTTCCCGCTGGCTGTGCTGGGCCTGGTGTCGACACTCGGCATGATTCTCGGGCTCACGACGTCGACGATCTACATGTCCTCCGAGGACCCGGTGGGGTTGTCGATGCCGTACCCCGTGACCGTTGGATTCCCGGGGCTGCAGTTCCTGTCGACCGAGTAGTTCCAGCAGTTGTTCGGCCCGTTGCCCTACCCGGTCTACGTCGGTTTCTTCCCGGTGCTCGGGATCGTGTGCACCATTGCCTCCGTGGTGGCCTGGAGGAAGGGACGGGTGTAGAGCCCCACTAACCTCACGACGTAGTCTCTGGACCGGCGCTTCATACCTGGGTATGAGACGGGGCGGCACAGGCGTGCCGGAGATCCGACTACCGGGGGTCATGGAGATCAGCCCGCGGGTCGATGTGGTCGTGACCTCGGCGGAGAAGACTGGGGTCCATGATCACAGTAGAGAAGATGTCGAAGAAGTACGGACGGTTCCAGGCTGTCGAGGACCTGTCGTTCTCTGTCCCGGACGCGGCGGTGACGGGGTTCCTGGGGCCCAACGGGTCCGGGAAGTCCACCACGATGCGGTGTGTCCTGGGACTGGACCGGCCGAGCGAGGGTCAGGCGTTGTTCGACGGGCAGGAGTTCGCCTCGGTCGAGGACAAGACCGCGTTGGCGGGGGCCCTGCTGGAGGCGACGTGGTTCACCCCGGGTCGTAGTGGCCGCTCGCACCTGAAGGTGCTGGCCCGCGGCGCGGGCATCCCGGACTCCCGGGTGGACAAGTGCCTGCAGCTGGTGGGTCTGACCTCCGCCGCGGACAAACGGGTCGGCGGCTACTCGTTGGGCATGAAGCAGCGGCTCGGGTTGGCTGGTGCGTTGCTGGGCGACCCGGCGCACCTGATCCTGGATGAGCCGGTCAACGGCCTGGACCCGGAGGGTGTGAGCTGGATGCGCCGGACGATCCGGGCGTTGGCGGCCGAGGGCCGTTCGGTGCTGGTGTCGTCGCACCTGCTCTCCGAGATGCAGCAGACTGCGGACCGGCTGGTAGTCATCGGCAAGGGCCGCATGATCGGCGAGTACTCCATGGAGGAGTTCCTGGCCGGCGGCGCCCGTGTCGTGGTCGAGACCGCCGATGTCCGGGGCGGACAGGCGCTAGCCACGGCGCTCGGGAACGCCGGGTTCACCGCCGGCTACCCCGTCGGGGCGCACGCCGTGGACCAGCCGGGCGGCCGGGTGGGGGACCAGCCGGGACCGCAGCTCACCGTGGAGATCCCGGACGGGGTCTCTGACACGGTCGTCCGGCGTGCCGTCGCCGAGGCCGCGGTCACCACCGGCGTCCTCGTCACCGGCCTGCGCGCCGAGGCCGAGGACCTGGAGACCCGCTTCCTGGCCGCCACCGCCGAGGCCCAGGAGTACCGCACCGACGAGCAGGCGGAATCCCCGGCCGCGACCTTCGCCACCACCTCGAAGTAGAGAAAGCAGAGCTCATCATGACAACCTTGATCAACTCCCTCCGTTCGGAAACCACGAAATTGTTCAGCATGCGCTCCACGCTGGTCTACGCGGTCCTGCTGACCGGGGCGCTGTTCGGCCCGGTCACACTGATGGGCCTGTTCGGGGACAGTCCCGGGTTCACCTGGGCCACGCTGACCACCGGATTTCAGATCTTCCTGCTCGTCGCCGTCGTCTTCGCCGCCGCGACCACGGCCGGTGACATCCGCAACCACATGCACGCCCAGGCGTTCCTGACCCAGCGCGGGAGGTGGCAGTGGGTGGTGTCGAAGATCGTGACGACCGCGGTGTTCGTCGGCGTGCTCTACCTCGTGGGCATCGCGTTGTCGCTGGGGGCGGCCAGCGTGCTCGGCTCGGGCATGGAGCTGGACAGCGGCCTGACGCTGTTCTACGTCCCGCTGATCAGTTCGGTGCTCTTCTCCGCGATGACGGTGGGCCTGGCCTGCGTGGTCCGCAGCCAGGTCGGTGCCGTGGCCATCCCGGCCGCCTGGATCCTGGTGATAGACGGCATGCTCGGTTTCGCGGCCGAACAGATCGACGCATTCCGTCCCCTCGCGGCGATCGCCCCGGTCCAGCGCCAGGACCAGCTGATCAACGGTGCGGACCCGCTGGGCCTCGGTCTCAGCGGCGCGGTCTGCTACCTGATCATCGTGGGATGGTTCGTGGTGCTCGCCGGTGTCGGGCTGTGGCGTAACGCCGCCTCCGACGTCCGTTAGTTTCGCCGACTTACCCGAATCGGCGACGACGCACCCACAGTCGATATAACATCAGCAGCACACTGATCTGTACCGACCATTCCACGGAGGATCCATGCTGCGACCCAGCCCGCGCCAACTGAAGACCATGCTGGGGGTCTTCCCGCCGTACGTCGGCTCCGGGATCCGGATCAACTACATCGCCAACGACGGCTCCCGGGTGGTGACCTCCCACCGGCCCCGCCGGATCAACGCGAACCTGGTGGGCACCGCCTTCGGCGGCACCATCCAGACGATGACGGACGGGTTCTACCTCTTCATGGGGCTGACTCGCCTGGGTGGAGGCTACAACGTCTGGGACGCCGAGTCGCACGTGATCTACCGCAAGCCCGGCCGGGGCCGCCTCGTCGCCGACATGCGTACCGACGACGAGACCTTCGAGATGATCCGGGAGCGCACCGCGGACGGCTCGAAGTACCTGCACTGGTTCGAGACGGACATCGTCGACGAGGCGGGCGACGTGGTCGCCAGCGTGCGCAGCCGGGTCTACTTCCGCAGGAAGCGACCCAAGGACAGTGACACGACGGCACCCACCGCCAGGAGCACCGCACGCTAGCCGGGCATGGACGCCCGGCGGCACGGCGTACGGTCGGCGCCAGGCCAGCGAGAAGCTAGGACGACTTGTTCTGGAGCTGCTTGACGCCCAGCCAGGCGACAAGCGCGATCAGTAGGATGGGGAGCAGCTTCATGACCAGCGCCACGGTCCCCGCCAGGGCGGTGGAGATCGCCACCACGGCGAAGACCAGGGTCAGTACGGTCAGGGCGACGGAGAGCCCCTTGCGGTCCTGGTCCCAGGCGAACCAGGCGCCGGCGCCGGAGAGTGCTCCGAGGATCAGGGTGGTGAGGGCGGTTCCGAACATGGCGGGTCCTTTCGCGGTACATGGCCCGTGCGGGCGTCGGGGCGGGGCAGGTGAACCCCGGGTACCTCCGAGCATACGGACGGAGCGCTACGCTCGGGGACATGGACATCACGACAGGACATGGACAGGACGCACCGCTGGCACTGGTGACCGGGGGTTCCCGGGGGATCGGGGCCGCGGTCGTCGAGGACCTCTCACGCACCCACCGGGTCGTCTCCTGGTCGAGCTCGGACGTGGACCTCAGTGACCCGGGGTCCATCGGGGACGCCGTCGCCCGGCTCCGGGAGGCGGTGCCGGACGCGCTGCAGCGTCTCGACGTGCTGGTGCACTCCGCCGGGTTGGCGGGGGAGTCCCGGGTCGAGGAGATGCAGTGGGACCAGTGGCAGCGGATGTTCGCCGTGAACGTCTTCGGCGTGGCGGAGCTGACCCGGCAGCTGCTTCCCGCGCTGCGGGCCGCCGGGGGAACGGTGGTGGCGATCAACTCCGGCTCCGGCTACCACTCCGGTGCGGGGCAGGCCCCGTATTCCGGCACGAAGTTCGCGCTGCGGGCCCTGACGGACGCACTGCGTGAGGAGGAGCGCGGCCGGGTCCGGGTCAGTTCCGTGCACCCGGGCCGGGTGGACACCGACATGCAGGTGGCCCTGCAGGAGGGACGGGGCAACACCGACTACGACGGGTCGCGGTACGTGGCACCGGCGTCGGTGGCGGCGGCGGTGCGCTTCGCGGTGGACACCACCGACGAGGCGATCATCGAGGAGGTGTCCGTGCGCCCCGTCCGCGGGTGACCGGACCTACTTCAGGATCTTGAAGGTCTTGCCGGCGCGCAGCAGGACGGTCATCACCAGGGCGTAGGCGCGGGGCTTCAGGAACTCCGGGCCACGGATCGGCAGGACCCGCTCGTCGGTGACGTTCTGGGTCTCGGTGTACTTCAGCAGACCGGTGGCGCCCTGGCGGCGGCCCTGCCCGGATTCCCGCGTACCTCCCATCTCGTTGTCGACGGAAGCGAACGCCGCGGCGTAACCGTCGTTGATGTTGACCGTGCCGGAGAACAGCCGCTCGGCGATGCCGGTGGCGGTCTTCGACGGGCCGAACACCGACGAGTTGAGTCCGTAGACGGTGTCGTTGGCCTTCTCGACGGCCTCGTCGTGGGAGTCGACCTTCTCGACGTAGACGACCGGTCCGAACACCTCGCCACGCTTGATGTCGGCGTCGTCGGGGACGTCGGTGAACACGGTCGGCTCGTAGAAGTAGGGGCCCAGGTCCGGGCGGGCCTTCCCGCCGGCGACGAGGGTGGCGCCCTTGTCCACCGCGTCGTCGACCATCTTCTCCACGGTGGCGAGCTGGGCGCCACCGATCAGCGACCCCATCTGGATGTTCCAGTCGAAGCCGGCCCCCAGTGTCAGGTTCCGGGTGGCCTCGGCGAACGTACGGACGAAATCGTCATACCGGTCCTTGTGGACGTAGATCCGCTCGATGGACACGCACAGCTGCCCGGAGTTCGAGAAGCAGCCGGTCAGCACGGCCGGCATGATCTTGTCGACGTCGGCGTCGCGGGTGACGACCATCGGGTTCTTGCCGCCGAGTTCGGCGGAGTACCCGATGAGACGACGGCCGGCGATCTCGCCGAGGGTCTTGCCGGTCGCCGTGGACCCGGTGAACATCAGGTGGTCGCACTGCTCGGCGATGGCGTTGCCGACGACGCGGCCCGGACCGGTCACAATCTGGACGAGGTCGCGGGGCATGCCGGCCTCGAAGAGCAGCTTGAAGGCGAACAGGGCGGAGAAGGGGGTGGAGGAGTCCGGCTTGGCGACCAGGGCGTTGCCGGCGGCCAGGGCGGGCAGCGCGTCCGACAGGGCCAGGGTCAGGGGGTAGTTCCACGGGCTGATCTGGCCGACGACGCCCTTCGGGAGATGACGCTCGGTGGTCTTGGTGAACACCGGCATCACACCCGACCGGTGCTTGTCCTTGAGGATCTTGTGGGTCTGGTTGCCGTAGTAGCGCGCGGTGATCGCGCAGTGGATGATCTCCTCGTAGGCGGAGTCACGGGACTTGCCGGTCTCCAGCTGGACGATGTCCATCAACATCTTCTGGTTCTTCAGGAGGATGTCGTGGAAGGCCAGGAGGATCTTCCCGCGCTTGCGCGGGTCGACCGTCGCCCAGCGCTTCTGGGCGACGCGGGCGCGGCGGAACGCCTCGTCGACGTCGTCCTCGGTGCCGCGTCCGACCCAGCCGATGGTCTCACCGGTGAACGAGCCCTCGATCTCGAGACGGTCGCCGTTGTCGAGGGAACCGGTCGCTGCATTTACGGTCAGGGCCCGGAGTTCGGATGCGAGGGCATCGGGGAGGGGGCCGAGAGACAGGGTCTTTTTCGTCATGTGAAGAACACTATCGAAGATGGTTCCTCCGTGTCCGGCGATTGTGGAATCGAGGCTACGGGAACAACGGGGCCGGCTCGTCCGTTGTTAAGGTGTACGTGAGTAACCACGGTCACGCGGGCACGATGCCGGTGACTGAGACTGACAGATACTGACAGATACTGACAGAGACGGAAGGACAATGACGTCGTGAGAAGCTCGAACCCCTTTATGAGTTCCCTGGCCCAGGCCGAGGGCACGGCCCAGGGGCAGCGGGGACAGTCCGCCGCCTACCAGCAGGGCTACCAGGCGGCCGGCGGTCAGTGGGGCCAGCAGGCCCAGTACGGGGAGACCTACCAGCAGTCCCCGAACTTCGGTGCGCCGGCCGGTGCCGCCGACCGCCCGATGACCATCGACGACGTCGTCACCAAGACCGGCATCACCCTGGCGGTCATCGTGGTCCTGGCCGCGCTGAACTACATGATCGGGCAGAGCAACCCGAGCCTGGCGATGGGCCTGACCTTCGTCGGCGCCATCGGTGGCCTCATCGCCGTGCTGGTGTCCGCCTTCGGCAAGAAGTACGGCTCCCCGGTGATCACCCTGGTCTACGCCGCCTTCGAGGGGCTCTTCGTCGGTGGCTTCACCTACATGTTCACCGACGTGGCCGTCGGCGGGGGTAACGCCGGGGCCATGATCTTCCAGGCCGTCCTCGGCACCATGGGTGTCTTCGCCGGCATGCTGGTGGTCTACAAGACCGGTGCCATCCGGGTCACCCCGAAGTTCACCAAGATGCTGGTCGGCGCCATGATCGGCGTGCTGGTCCTGGTGCTGGGCAACCTCGTCGTCACGCTGTTCACCGGTGAGCAGACGATGCTGCGCGACGGCGGCCCGATCGCCATCATCTTCTCCCTGGTGTGCATCGTCCTCGCCGCCCTGAGCTTCCTGGCCGACTTCGACCAGGCCGACAAGCTCATCCGCGCCGGTGCCCCGTCCCGCTACGCCTGGGGTGTCGCCCTCGGCCTGGCCGTCACCCTGGTCTGGCTCTACACCGAGATCCTGCGCCTGCTCTCCTACTTCAACAGGGACTAGCAGCCCGCACGAAGAACCGCCCCACCGGAAGGACCCTTCCGGTGGGGCGGTTCTTCGTCTCCTGCGGACGAGGGGCCGACCGACTACTGCTCGGCGCGGGGCACGTCCCGTTCCGGGTCGTAGGGCTCGGCCTTGACCAGCGTCACGGAGATCGTGTCACCCGTCGGGCTCTTGTACTCGCGGGTCTCACCCTCCTTGGCGCCGACCAGGGCCGCACCCAGGGGAGCGTCGGTGGAGTAGGTCTCCAGGTCCGGGTTGGACGACTCGAGACCGCGGGTCCCGATCAGGAAGGTCTCCTTGTCGTCCTCGTCGCCGTCGTAGTAGATGTGGACGACCGAACCGACGAGCGCGACACCCGACTCCTGCGGGGCCTCGCCGATGGTGGCGCTGTCCAGCAGCTCCTCGAGGTAGGCGATGCGGGCCTCCTCCTGGCCCTGCTGCTCGCGGGCGGCGTGGTAACCACCGTTCTCCTTGAGGTCACCCTCTTCACGGCGCTCGTTGATCTCGGCGGCCAGAGCGGGACGATTCGCCTTCAGCGCGTTGAGCTCGTCGTTGAGCCGGTCAAAGGATTCCTGGGTGAGCCAGGTCGTCTGATTGTCTGCCATGAGCGTTCGCGTCCTCCTGCAGGTAGACCACAGTGTCTGACAGGGACTGAGGTCGTTCGGAAAATCTCGTGGGGGAACCCACGACACAGTTGTCGGGGCACAGTGTATCACCGCGCCAACCCGGCACGTCCTGAGGTCAGCGACGGGGTGACGGGCGGGACGTCAGTCCCCGGTGACGCCGGTGGTGTGCGAGGAATCGAGGTAGTCCGGGAACACCGTCGAACACCCGTAGACGTCCGGGGCCACCGGGGAGCTGTTGGTGGGGATGTCCACCGTCAGCCGCGTGCTCTCCGAACCGCCGGCGGCCACGACGGCCTCGCGGCGGCCGATCTCGGCGTGCGACTGGTCCAGTGCGGAGACGATGCAGTAGGCGGGCTTGTCCACGTCGTCGCGGGTGATGTCCAGTGTCATCCGCAGGGTGCCGCCGTCGACGACCTCGTGGCCCGCCGCGGTGCCGGTGGCGTCGCTGCCGGTGCTGTTGCGGAACTGCGAGAACACGTACACACCGGCGGCGACCAGGACGATCACGATGCCGATGACGATGAACTTGCCGCTCACACCCTGTTGACGGGAGGAACCGTAGGTCGCCTTGCTCATTCCACAGATCGTAGGCGGTGCCGCCGGTGAATAGCCAGCCGGGGCGGATTGGACGCACCCCTGCCGGAAGCGTTGAATGGGAGAGTTGACCGGCACAGACGACACCGAAGGGGTGCGACACGTGAGCGAAGGAGCTCTCCACAACAGCGCAGACCAGCGACGGTCCTGTCAGGGACTGAGGCTCCTGGCGATCCACGCTCACCCGGACGACGAGTCCAGCAAGGGCGCCGCCACCATGGCCAGGTACGCCGACGAAGGGGCCGAGGTCATGGTGCTGACCTGCACCGGCGGGGAACGCGGCAGCATCCTCAACCCGAACATGGACGTCCCCGGCGTCGTGGAGAACATGAACGACGTCCGCCGCAAGGAGATGGCCCGGGCCGCCGACATCCTGGGGGTGTCGCACCGGTGGCTCGGATACGTGGATTCGGGCCTGCCCGAGGGCGACCCGCTGCCACCCCTGCCCGACGGGTGCTTCGCGCTGGAGGACACCGAGGCGGTCACCCTGGAACTCACCCGGGTGATCCGTGACTTCCGGCCCCACGTCGTCATCACCTACGACGAGAACGGCGGATACCCCCACCCCGACCACCTGAAGACCCACGCAGTGAGCATGCGGGCCTACGACACCGCCGCCGACCCCGACTACCACCCGGAGATCGGACGCCCCTGGGAGGTCCAGAAGGTCTACTACACCCACGGCTTCGTCCGTCGCCGCTTCGAGCTGCTGGCCCAGGCGAGCCTGGAGGCCGGCGACGAGCAGGCGACCGTGGCCCTGGACCGGTGGAAGGGGATGCCGGACATCATGCCGCGCGTGACGACCCGCGTCGACTGCGCCCCGTGGTTCGAACGCCGGGACGACGCACTGCGTGCCCACGCCACCCAGATCGACCCCGACGGGCCGTTCTTCGCTGTCCCGACGACCCTGCAACAGCAGGTCTGGCCGACCGAGGAGTTCGAACTCGCCCGCTCCCGGGTGGAGACGTCGCTGCCCGAGGACGACCTTTTCGCCGGTGTCGTGCCCGAATGAGGCTGACGACCGCGACCTTAGATAGGCTCTGAAGACATGATCACGGTTTCCCCGTCCCTAACCTCTGCTGTGTCCCTGGTCGCCCAGGAACAGATCAACCGCGGCCCCCAGGGCCCGGAGTTCGGAAAGGCGGCCCCGGTCGGTCTGCTCGTGATCGTCGGCCTCCTCGTGGTCATCCTGGCGTTGGGGTACCTTTTCAACCGGCGGATGAAGAAGATGCAGGCCCGGCGCACCTTCGCCGAGGACCACGGGATCGACCCCTTCGACATCGACACCATCGACCGACGGATGGCCGACGCCGAGGCGGCCGACACCGCGGGCGCCACCGCCTCCCGCGCCGACGCTGCTGACGGTGCCGACACGGCCGACACCGCTGCCGACACTACTGATGTCGCCGAGACTACCGAGGTCCGTCGTACGGAAGACCCGGGTGGCGACCAGCGGTGATTCTCTACTCGCTCTATGAGCGACGACTGCAGCGCGAGCTGAAGGGTCGCTGTCGTCCGAAACATGTCGCCATCATGTGCGACGGCAACCGGAGGTGGGCCCGGGAGAACGGCTTCACCGACGTCTCCCACGGCCACCGTGTGGGGGCGAAGAAGATCGTCGAGGTCGTCGACTGGTGCGACGAGCAGGACATCGAGTCCGTCACGGTCTACCTGCTCAGCACGGAGAACCTGCGCCGCAGCGCCGAGGAACTGGACCTGCTGATGCGCATCATCGGCGACGTCTCCGACGAACTCGCCGCCGCCAAGGGCCGCTTCCGGCTGCACGTCATGGGGCGTCTCGACCTGATCCCCGACGAGCTGCGTGACCGGATGCGCCGGGCCGAGGAGCGCACCGTCGACCACACCGGTGTGCACGTCAACATCGCCGTGGGCTACGGCGGGCGTCAGGAGATCGTCGACGGCGTCCAGAAACTCGTCGACGAGTTGGCCGGCCGGGGGATCCCGTCCGGGGAGATGAGCTCCTACATCACCGACGCCGCGATCGGCGACCACCTGTACACCTCGGGCCAGCCCGACCCCGACCTGGTGATCAGGACCTCCGGCGAGCAGCGTCTCTCCGGGTTCCTGTTGTGGCAGTCGGCCTACTCGGAGATCTGGTTCACCGACACCTACTGGCCGGCGTTCCGACGGCTGGACTTCCTGCGCGCGCTGCGCGACTTCTCCGTGCGCGAACGCCGCTACGGGAAGTGACGCACCGGGGCCGCCGACGTCGCCGAAGCCGCCCGGCGTCCCGTCAGATCTTGCGCATCCGCACCGACTCGACCAGGTGGTCGGGTCCTTTGCGCAGCACCAGTGAGGCGCGCACACGGGTGGGCAGGATGTTCTCCACGAGATTCGGCAGGTTCACCGTCTGCCAGATCTCGCGGGCGACCACCAGCGCGTCCTCGTCGGAGAGCGAGGCGTAGTACCGGAAGTGCGCGTCGGGCTTCCGGAACGCGGTGTTCTTGAGCTTCAGGAAGCGCTCCACGTACCAGCGTTCGATGTCCTGGCGGGCGGCGTCGACGTAGACGGAGAAGTCGAACAGGTCCGAGACCATCAGCGTCGGGCCGGTCTGCAGGACGTTGAGCCCCTCGACGATGAGGATGTCCGGACGGTCCACGACGTGCACCTCGTCCAGCCGGTCGTACTTCTCGTGGGAGTACACCGGCGCGGGGACCTGCGGGGCCCCGGACTTCACGGCCGTGACGAACTTCAACAGGGCCTTCTGGTCGTAGCTCTCCGGGTACCCTTTGCGGCCCATCATGTGCCGCTTGTTGAGTTCCTCGGCGGGGTAGAGGAAGCCGTCGGTGGTGATCAGGTCCACCCGCGGACGGGACTCCCAGCGCTGCAGCAGGACCTGCAGCAGACGGGCGGTGGTGGACTTGCCGACCGCGACCGACCCGGAGACACCGATGATGAAGGGGACGTGCGGCATCTCCTCACCGAGGAAGGTCTCGGTGGCGCGGTTGAGCTGGCGGATCGCCTCGAACCGCAGGTCGATCATGCGGGACAGCGGGAGGTAGACCTCGCTGACCTCGTCCATGTCGATGTCCTCGCCGATTCCCCGCAGTTCCTCGAGCTCTTCGGGGCTGAGGACCTGGGGCATGGCGCGGCGCAACGACCGCCACTGCGACCGGTCGAGCTCGATGTACGGGGAGTGCTCCTCGGAGTGTCGGGCTGGCATGGGGGCTATTCTGCTCCCTGAGAACTGATTCGACCAATCACCCGTCGGCGGTGGTCCGGGCCCCGGCAGGTTATGATGTTCCCTGATTGTTCTGATCCAGTGCGGCCGACGTGAAAGGCGATCCACCCCATGAGCCAGACGAACCACCCAGACCAGTCCCAGCACAACGCTGAACTCGCGGACTTCGACCCTGAGGTGGCCGCCGCCATCGCAGGTGAGCTCTCCCGCCAGCGGGACACGTTGGAGATGATCGCCAGCGAGAACTTCGTTCCGCGCGCGGTCCTCCAGGCACAGGGGTCCGTCCTGACCAACAAGTACGCCGAGGGCTACCCGGGACGCCGGTACTACGGCGGCTGCGAGCACGTCGACGTCATCGAGGACCTCGCCCGTGACCGCGCGAAGGCCGTCTTCGGCGCCGAGTTCGCCAACGTCCAGCCGCACTCGGGTGCGCAGGCCAACGCCGCGGTGCTGATGTCCCTGGCGAACCCGGGCGACAAGATCATGGGCCTGTCGCTGGCGCACGGCGGACACCTGACCCACGGCATGAAGCTGAACTTCTCCGGCAAGCTCTACGAGGTCGCCGCCTACGAGGTCGACCCCGAGACCTTCCGTCTGGACATGGACAAGGTCCGGGAGCAGGCCATCAAGGAGAAGCCGGCGGTGATCATCGGCGGCTGGTCGGCGTACCCGCGCCACCAGGACTTCGCGGCGTTCCGTGAGATCGCCGACGAGGTCGGCGCCAAGCTGTGGGTCGACATGGCGCACTTCGCCGGCCTGGTCGCCGCCGGCCTGCACCCGTCGCCGGTGCCGTACGCCGACGTCGTCTCCACCACCGTGCACAAGACCCTGGGCGGCCCGCGCTCGGGCATGATCCTGGCGAAGCAGGAGTGGGCGAAGAAGCTGAACTCCTCGGTGTTCCCGGGTCAGCAGGGCGGCCCGCTGATGCACGTCGTCGCCGCCAAGGCCGTCTCCATGAAGGTCGCCCAGACCGACGACTTCCGCGACCGGCAGGCCCGCACCCTTGAAGGTGCGAAGATCCTCGCCGAGCGTCTCACCGCCGCGGACACCACCGCCGCCGGCGTCCAGGTGCTCACCGGGGGCACCGACGTGCACCTGGTCCTCGCCGACCTGCGCAACTCCGAGCTCAACGGCCAGGAGGCCGAGGACCTGCTGCACGAGGTCGGCATCACGGTCAACCGTAACGCCGTGCCGTTCGACCCGCGTCCCCCGATGGTCACCTCCGGCCTGCGGATCGGCACGCCCGCCCTGGCGTCCCGGGGTCTCGACGCCGAGGCGTTCACCGAGGTCGCCGACGTGATCGGCACCGCCCTGGCACAGGGCAAGAGCGCCGACACCGAGGCACTGCGGGCACGTGTCGACAAGGTCGCCGCCGACTTCCCGCTGTACCCGGGCCTCGAGGACTGGAAGATCAGCTAGCGGCGCCCTACGCTGGGCGCCATGAGCGTCCCGCACAAGGCCCTGATCGTCGTCGACGTCCAGAACGACTTCTGCCCCGGAGGTGCCCTGGCCACCGACCGTGGTGCGGTCGTCGCGGCGGCCGTGAGCGGGCACCTGCGTGCCGAACGGGACCGCTACGGCGTCGTCGTGGGCACGAAGGACTGGCACATCGACCCCGTCGGGCACTTCGCCCCCGACGGGGTCGAACCGGATTTCCAGGAGACCTGGCCGGTGCACTGCGTCGCCGGGAGCCACGGGGCCGAGGTGCACCCGGAGCTCGACGTGGACCTCGTCGACGCCTGGTTCCTGAAGGGGGAGCACACCGCCGCCTACTCCGGCTTCGAGGGACACCTGGACGGGGCGGAGACCGGACTGGCGGACTGGCTGCGCGGGCGCGAGGTCACCGAGGTGGCGGTGTGCGGTGTCGCCACCGACTTCTGCGTCCGGGCGACCGCGCTCGACGCCGTGGCGGAAGGCTTCACCGTGGACCTGCTCAGCGACCTGTGTTCGCCGGTCTCGGAGGCCGGGGGAGCGGCGGCCGTCGGTCAGATGGCGGCCGCGGGGGTCACGGTAGTGTGAGGTGCCATGAGCCTTGTCGACATCACCACCCTGGACGGCGTCCGCACGATCACGATCGACCGTCCGGACGCCCATAACTCGCTGAACCGGGCCCTGCGCCTGGAGCTGAAGGACGCCTTCGCCGCGGCGGCCGCGGACTCGTCACCGGCCGGGGACGTCCGCGCCGTCGTGCTCCGGGCGTCGGGGAAGGCCTTCTGCGCCGGCCAGGACCTCCGGGAACAGCTCGAGGAGTCCCGCACCGGGGCCGGCACCGACAAGGTGGTCACCGAGTACAACCCGATGATGGACGCCCTGCTGTCGATCCCCGTGCCGGTGGTCGCCGCGGTCCAGGGCGCGGCCGCCGGTGCGGGCTGGGGTATCGCCATGGCCTGCGATCTGCGCGTGGCCTCGACCACGGCGGTGTTCAAGGGCGCGTTCACCGGGGTGGGGCTGGCCTCGGACTGTGGGTTGTCCCGGTCCCTCGCGGACGCGGTGGGGCAGACCCGCGCGCTGGAACTGCTGCTGCTCGACGAGCCCGTCAGTGCGGGACAGGCCGGGGAACTCGGGATCGTCACCTCGGTGGTGGAACCGGCGGACCTGGAGGCGTCGGTAGGGGAACTGGCGACGCGCTTCGCCCACGGGCCGACGGGCTCCTACCGGGAGATCAAGGCACTGGTGCGCGACACCCGGGCGGTCAGTGAGCGTGCCGGCGAGGAGGCGGACGCCCAGGGCAGGCTGTTCCGCACCGCCGACCATTTGGAGGCGGTCCAGGCGTTCGTGGAGAAGCGGGCGCCCCGGTTCCGCGGGGTGTAGCCGGGCAGAGTCGGACCCCGGGGACGCAGCAACCCCTCAGGTCAGTGGGACCGACCTGAGGGGTTGTTGCGTGACGCGGTCACATGGACCGCAGGGCCTGCCTACTTCTCGCCCTTTGCGAGCTTGCGGCTGATGATCTCCAGCATGATCTCGTTGGGGCCGCCGTAGATCGGCTGGACCCGGGAGTCGAGGTAGTGGGTGGAGATCGGGTACTCCAGCATGAAGCCGTAGCCACCGTGCAGCTGGACGGCGGTGTTGACGACCTTGATCTGCAGCTCGGTGGTGAGGTACTTGGCCATCGAGGCGGTGGTCTCGTCCAGCTCACCCTTGACCTTGGCGGCGACGGCGGCGTCGACGAAGGACTGTGCCGACTGGATCTCGGTGGCCATCTTGGCCAGCTCCCACCGGTAGGCCTGGTGGTCGACGAGACGGCTGCCGAAGGTCTTGCGCTCCTGGGAGTGCTTGTAGACCAGGTCGAAGGCACGGCGGGAGGTGGCGATGGAGCCGACGGCGATGGAGACGCGCTCCTGGGCCAGGTTGGTGCGCAGGTAGCCGAAGCCGGCACCCTCTTCGCCCAGCAGGTTCTCGGCGGGGACCTTGACGTTCTCGAAGGACAGCTCGGCGGTGTCCTGGGCCTTCAGGCCGACCTTCTTCAGCGGTGCGGCCTTGGTGTAGCCCTCCATGCCGTCCTCGACGATCAGCAGCGAGACACCGGCACGGCCCTTGGAGGGGTCGGTGATGGCCACCACGATGGTGAAGTCGGCCTGGATACCGTTGGAGATGAAGGTCTTCGACCCGTTGAGGATGAAGTTGCCGTCCTCGTCGCGCGTGGCGTGGGAACGGATACCGGCGAGGTCGGCGCCGGCGCCCGGCTCGGTCATGGCGATCGCGGCGATCTTGTCACCGGCGCACAGCGGACGGAGGTACTTCTCCTTCTGCTCGTCGTTGGCGAAACGCTCGAGGTAGGGGATCACCAGGTCGTTGATGACCTGGAGGGAGACGATGACCGAACCACAGTCGGCCTCGGCGAGCTCCTCGGAGAGGATCGCGTTGAAGCGGTAGTCGGGCATGCCGCCGCCACCGAACTCCTCGGGGGAGGTGATGCCGAGCAGGCCCAGGTTGCCCGCGGCCTTGAACATGGAGCGGTCGCTGTAGCCCTGCTCGTGCCACCGGTCGACGTTGGGACGGACTTCGGCGTTGACGAAATCCTTGCAGGTCTCCCGGAACATGTCGTGTTCTTCGTCGAAGATCGTGCGGGGGAGGTAGTTCTTCATGGTGTCCTTCCGGATCTGAGCCGAGCGCCGTGGACGAGGTACAGCAGTGTGTCCATGTGATCCACGTCTCTCAATGGTTACAAATTCATATTAACGACGGTCGGTCGAAAGTGTGTAACTTGATCCCATCCGGGGGAGGATTGTGGGGTACGAAACAATTTGCCCCCGGGTATGGGGTTCGGCGGAGTCGGGGGAGTGGTGCGGGGGTGCCGCGGTGACGCCAGGGGGAATCCGGAAAATATGCAGGTCCGACGCCTGCTGTCCGAGCGTCGGCAAATTACGTCACTCCAATGTTGCGTAATTGTTGACATCCGGTATTAGGTCTCGCTAACCTCATGGATGTGTCGACGGCTAGTCACCTCGACGCACTGCAGTTGTGGATCAGCCGCAACGGCAGATGGAACCCAGGGTTCGGCCCGAACCCCGCACCGTCCGGCCTCCTCTTCTCACCGGACGTCGTGCGGCCGGGCTGCGGCACCTCCAACGCGCTGCCCTGGACTGCAGTCCATCTGTCCGCCGCGGTACAGCGGAGATACACCGCGTAGCCGGACTCGTCACCCGGTGGTCGCACTCTCCACGAGGGCCCCGCCCTTCCGGTTCGTCACCCGGAAGGACGGGGCCCTCGACCTTGTGCGCTCAGACGAGCCCAGTCGGGCCCGGCGACGTCAGTTGCCGGTGTCGCCGGCGCCTGGACGGTTCTGCGCTAGCGTGCTGCGGGCGCTGCGCAGCCAGTCCGGCTGGTTCTCCAGGAGTGCCTTGATGTCGGCGGTGGTCAGCGGTTTGTCCATGTCGTTGGCCTTCAGCGCGGTGATGGTGATGCCGAGCTTGCGGGCCACCTCCGGCCGCGGGTGCGGGCCTTCGCGACGCAGGTCCTGGAGCCACTGCGGAGGATCGGTCTGTAGTGCGACGAACTCGTCGTGGCTCACCGTGCCCTCCTGGAACTCCTGGGGGGTGGCAGGCAGGTAGATGTTCAGCTTCTTCGCCGCCGTCTGGGGTTTCATTCGGTCACTCATGTGTCCAGAGTCTATCGTGTCCGCATCGGGGTCTACGATGGTCGGCATGCACTACCTGAAAGTGGTCTTCGCCACCGGAGTCGTCCCCGGCAAATGGTTCGGCAGGTTCGACGAACGCATGGACGGCTGGAAAGCGGCGTCGGCGGCGTCGGACAACCCACTCGTCCACGTGCTCGACGGGACGGCGGACATCGGCATCGTCCGGCTCCCCGGCGGATGGGACGGTCTGCCGGAGACCAACGTCGACACGGCGGCCATGGAGGCCCTCGACGTCCACCGCGTCGTCCTCTACGAGGAGACCCCGGGTGTCGCGGTCCCCAAGGAACACGCCGTCGAGGCGGTGGGGGAGAACGAGGCCGTGACCCTGCAGGACATCGCCGACGAGACGGTGCTCTACCGCGGGGTGGACCCCGCCGCGGTGCGGGAGAACCTCGAGGTCGTCGCGGCGAATGTCGGTGTCGTCGTGGCGCCGCGGCCGTTGCTGCGCGGGGTGAACCGTCGCGGCGTCGTCCACCGGTCGCTGGCGGGGGTGGAGGGCACGTCGGTCGCCCTGGTCTGGCGCCGTGACCGTGACGACGACGTGATCCAGCAGTTCGTCGGCATCTGCCGTGGCCGACGCGCTTCCAGTTCACGCTGACGCCACCGGTGAGTTCACGCAGACTTCATCTCACACCCATGTGATCTCCACGTCCGCTCCCTAGCCTCGGGGGCATGACGAGAACCACCGCCTCCTCATCCCCGTCCACCGGCCTCACGGCCGTCCCCGCAGCCGCCCCTACGGCGGTCACCACACGCGTGCGAACCTACGTGGTCGACACGTCGGTGCTGCTGTCGGACCCCTGGGCCCTGCTGAAGTTCGCCGAGCACCACGTGGTCCTGCCTGTCGTCGTGGTCGGTGAACTGGAGGTCAAGCGTCAGCACCCGGAACTCGGCTGGTTCGCCCGCCAGGCACTCGGCCTTCTCGAGGACCTGCGCAGCGCCAGCGGGCGGCTCGACCAGGAAATCGAGGTCACCCCCGACGGCGGCACCCTGCGGGTGGAACTCAACCACGTCGACCAGTCCGTCCTCCCGGCCGGCCTGCGGGCCCGCTCCGACGACGGCGCGGACAACGACCGGCGGATCCTCGCCTCGGCGCTCAACCTCCGTGCCGAGGGCAACGACGTCACACTGGTCACCAAGGACGTCCCCCTGCGGGTCAAGGCCGGCGCCGTCGGCCTGGACGCCGACGAGTACCACGCCCAGGACGTCGTCCTCACCGGGTACGAGGGCATGGTCACCGCCGAGGTCAGCACCGGGCTCATCGACCGGATCTTCGCCGACGGCGTCGTCGACGCCACCGGCGAGATCGACGATGTCCTGGACCTGCCCGTGCACTGCGGGGTCCAGCTGACCTCGGGAAGCCAGTCGGCCCTCGCCCGGGTCGACTCCCACGGCATCCTGCGCCAGGTGCCGCAGGACCGGGAGGCGTTCGGACTCCGGGGCCGCAGCGCCCGCCAGCGGGTCGCGCTCGACGTCCTGCTCGACGAGGAAGTCGGCATCGTCTCCCTCGGCGGCTCCGCCGGCACCGGGAAGTCGGCGCTGGCGTTGTGCGCCGGCCTGGAGGCGGTGCTGGAACGGCAGAGCCACCGTCGTATCGTCGTCTTCCGGCCGCTGCACGCCGTCGGCGGCCAGGACCTCGGCTACCTGCCCGGTGACGGGGCGGAGAAGATGAACCCCTGGGCACAGGCGGTCTACGACACCCTCGACGGCCTGGTCAGCCCCAATGTCCTCGACGAGATCGACGACCGCGGGCTCCTCGAGGTCCTGCCGTTGACCCACATCCGGGGCCGCAGCATCCACGACAGCTTCGTCATCGTCGACGAGGCACAGTCACTCGAACGGAACGTGTTGCTCACGGTCCTGTCGCGGCTGGGGCGCAACTCCCGGGTGGTGCTGACCCATGATGTCGCGCAGCGCGACAACCTGCGCGTCGGCCGCCACGACGGCATCCAGGCCGTCGTCGAGAAGCTCAAGGGGCACCCGTTATTCGCCCACGTCACACTGACCCGCTCCGAACGCTCGGCGGTGGCCGAACTGGTGACCAGTCTGCTCGAAAAAGGGTGATGTGCTGCTGCGCTGCGCACCTACCGTAGCCACGTTTACAATGCCTTCCATGACATTCACGATTCGTCCTATGCGGGAGGACGACTACGCTCAGGTCGCGCGTATCCAGCAGTCCGGGATGAACACCGGACACGCCACCTATGAGGGAGAACCGCTGTCCTGGGACGCGTTCATCGGGCACAAGATCGCCGAGCTCACCTTCGTCGCCGATGAGGACGGGGACGTGCTGGGGTGGGTCGCGGCGTCGCGGGCGTCCCGGCGGGACGTTTTCGCGGGCGTCCTGGAGGACTCGGTGTACATCGCACCGGACGCGGCCGGCAGGGGAGTGGCGGGAGCACTGCTCGACCACCTGATCGCCGAGGCGACGGAGGCCGGCTACTGGGCGATCCACTCGACGGTGTTCCCGGAGAACGCCGGCTCGGTGAAACTGCACCGCTCGCGGGGATTCACCGAGATCGGTGTCGCCCACACGATGGCCCGGATGAACTACGGGCCGATGGAGGGACGTTGGAGGGACATCCTCCTGCTGGAGAAGATCCTCGAGGGGGGACCCGCCTACCCGGAGTACCGGGAGCGGGTCAAGGACTGACCGCCGCTACTCCACGGTGTCCTTGAGCTTGTCCTGGCGGGTGAACAGCAGCACGACACCGGCGACGACGGCCAGGGGGATCAGCACCGTGAAGATCGGCACCAGGGCGTCGTTGTAGCTGGTGATCACGGCCTCGTGCAGGGCGCCGGGCAGGTGGCTGACCATGTCGGGGGTGATGCTGTGGGAGCCGCTGGAGGAGAACGAGTCGGCGTACGGGGCGGCCTCCGGGCCCATCTCCTGCATGGCGGCGGGAACCCGTTCGCCCATCATCGTCTGCAGGCGCGAGGTGAACACCGAGCCCACCACCGCGGAGCCCACCGACATGCCGATCTGCCGGAAGAAGTTGTTCGACGCCGTCGCGGTACCCACCATGCTGACCGGGAAGGCGTTCTGCACCATCAGCACCAGGATCTGCATGGCGCAGCCCAGGCCGAAACCGAAGACGAACAGGACCAGGCCCAGGTGCAGGAGACTGTCGTGGGTCTGGAGACCACCGAGCAGGAACAGGCCGACGGCGGTGATGAACATGCCCACCACCGGGTACCACTTGTAGCGGCCCGTCCGGCTGACGATGATGCCGACGACGATGGAGGTCGGCATCATGCCGAGGATCATCGGGATCATCATCAGACCGGCCTTCGTCGGCGACATGCCGTGGACCATCTGGATGTAGGTCGGCATGTAGGACAACGTGCCGAGCATGACCACACCGATGACCAGGCCGGCCAGGGTGCACAGCACGAAGTTCCGGTTGGCGAACAGCGCCATCGGGATGAGCGGCTCCTTGGCACGCAGCTCCGCCAGGACGAACAGCACCGCGCACACCACGGTGGCGACGATCAGCCCGATGATGGTGGCCGAACCCCACTCGTAGTCCTTGCCGCCCCAGCTGAGGAAGAGGATCAGGCAGGTGGCGAAGCCGGCCATGAACACCGTTCCCCAGACGTCCAGCCGGGCCTTGCCGTCGCCGCGGGCGGGCAGGTGCATGGCGAACACGGCGATCACGATGGCGACCAGCGCCAGGGGCACGTTGAACCAGAGGGCCCAGCGCCAGCCCGGCCCGTCGGTGAAGAACCCGCCGAGCAGCGGGCCGAGGACGGACGACAGGCCGAAGACCGAGCCCATCAGCCCCATGTACTTGCCGCGCTGACGGGCCGGGATGATGTCGGCGATGATCGCCTGGGAGAGCACCATCATGCCGCCGCCGCCGAGACCCTGGATGGCGCGGGCGATGATGATGACCCAGATGCTCTGCCCCAGGGCGCCGACGACGGAGCCGATGAGGTACATGCTCAGGGCGAAGATGAACAGCGGCTTGCGGCCGACCTGGTCGCCGAGTTTGCCGTAGATCGGCAGGCCGATGGTCTGCGCCAGCAGGAACGCGGTGATCACCCAGCTCATCTGGTCGACACCGCCGAGTTCGCCGACGACGGTCGGCAGGGCGGTGGCGAAGATGGTCTGCCCCAGCGACACCAGCAGCATGCCGAGCATGAGGCTGGCGAAGACCAGGGGGATGTTGTTCTTCGAGGCGTGGCTGGCCTCGGCGGCCGCGGTGGCTGCAGCGGCCTCAGGTGCCTCAGGCGCCGTCGGCGACGGGCCGGTGGTCTTGTCTGTGGTCATGGAGGATCTCTTCTCGTGCTTTCTTACGTGGAGGGGTGGACGGGTGGGTGGGGGTCAGTCCCAGCCGTGGGAGTAGGTGGCCGCGAGGGCGGTCATGTGGCGGCCGCTGTGGGTCAGGACCTCCCACTTGGTCAACTCCGGTTGCTCACGGTGGAGCAGGCTTCCGGTGGCCAGCGCGGTGCGGATCAGGCCCGTCAACTGCAGCGCCTCGTGGTGTACCGAGACGTCCGGCAGTTGCCGGTGTTCGGGGAACAGTGTGAGGAACGAGGTGATGGCGGCCAGGATGTCTCCGGCCAGGGTGTCGAACCTCCGCATGCCTGCGGCGCTGAGCTCGGGGGTCTCCATGACGATCTGGCGTCTACGCTCCCGGATCCGGAGGGTGGTGTCCCGGTCGGGGGACAGCCGTAGCGAGGTGTCCGGGTCTTTGTCGACGACGTGCCCGATGTACTCGAGGATGTCACGGATGATGTTGGGCGAGTCGGTGGTGGCGAAGGCCTCCAGGTCGGCCGCGGGGATCGGGGGTGCGCCCCGTCCGGCGGCGACCTGGTCCTTGGAGTCGAAGTAGTTGAAGAACGTCCGCCGACTCACCTCGGCCTTCTCACAGATCTCGTCGATGGTGACCTGGTGGAATCCACGTTCCAGGATGAGGGCCGTGGCGCAGTCCTCGATGCGTAGACGGGTCTCCCGGCGTTTACGCTCGCGGAGGCCGCAGTCGTCGGCACCCAGGGTGGATTCATTCCGTGTCTCAGTCACGGAACAGGTCTACACCCGGTGAAAACTTGCACGCAATGCAAAAATAACGTTAACCCCCTTATGGGGGTGAGTCAGTGGTGGCGCGTCTGCTGGTGGTGGCGCAGAACGAGAGGAGAATCACCCGAACCGTGCCGCACCCACAACGACGTACGAACCGTGGTCCCGTAGGGCCCCGACGCGCGGGAGCGGACGAGTACCGCGCCGTCGGCCACGGACTCGGCCACCACGTCGGAGACGTCGAGGCGGTCGAAACCACGCAGCGGGGCCAGGGAATCGAGGAAAGCCCCCCGGTCCAGTACCGCCCCGGTGCTGTCGACGACGCAGAGATCTGGGTGCAGCAGCGCCTCGGCGAACTCCCGGTTGCCGCGCACCTCGTCGGTGTAGAGGGCGAGCTCCCGCGTCGCGGCGTCGTCCACCGACGGACCGGACGGCTCAGCCGGGGCAGCGGGCTCAGCCGGGGCAGCGGCGGCAGCGGGCGACGACGGGGTGCCGGGCGCACCGTCGAGCCCGGGGCCGGTGACAGGCGAGCGTCCTGCGGAGTAGGCGGTGGCCGCGGCGTTGGCACGGGCGTCCGCGGCCTCGTTCATCGGGTGACCGGCATGCCCCTTCACCCACTGGAAGTCGACGTCGCGGCCCTGCATCGCCGCGTCGATGGCCTGCATCAGTTCGACGTTCTGGACGGGTTTGCCGTCGCGCTTCTTCCAACCCTTGCGCTTCCAGCCGGCCATCCACTTGGTCACGGAGTTGATCACGTACTGGGAGTCGCACAGGATCAGCAGGTGCTCGTCCGCGGTGGCGGGGTGGGCCGCGGTGGACTCCAGCAGGTCGAGGACGGCCTTCAGCTCGCCCATGTTGTTGGTCCCGTGGGGCCATCCTCCGGCGCGCCAGTGGTCGTCGTCGATGTACCAGGCCCAGCCGGCGGGGCCGGGGTTTCCGAGGGCGGAGCCGTCAGCGGCTGCGGTGATCGTCATGGTGTGTATCGTCGCACACCCCGGACCGGCCCCGCCGCACACCCGTGAGAACACGACAGGGCGCCGCGGCGGTGTACGCCACGGCGCCCTGGGGCGGGTGACGCCGGATCCCCGGCGTCACGTCCCGGTCTCGGTCCCGGTCTCAGTCGCGGTCGGTGTTGGCCATTGCCAGCACGTCGAGGCGCTTGTCCAGCTCCTCCTCCGACAGGGTGTCGGGGACGTAGCCCAGGTCGATGACGGTCTGGCGGATAGTCTTGCCCTCCGCCAGTGCGGTCTTGGCGACCTTGGCCGCCGCCTCGTAACCGATGGCGGAGTTCAGCGGGGTCACGATGGACGGTGACGACTCGGCCAGGGTGCGCATACGCTCCGTGTTCGGCTCGATGCCGTCGACCAGGCGCTCGGCGAAGACGCGCGAGGTGTTGGCCAGCAGCTTGGCGGACTCGAGCACGTTGCGGGCCATCATCGGGATGAACACGTTGAGCTCGAAGTGGCCCTGGGCACCGCCGAAGGCGATCGCGGCGTCGTTGCCGATGACCTGTGCGGCGACCTGGGTGGCGGTCTCACACAGCACCGGGTTGACCTTGCCCGGCATGATCGACGAGCCCGGCTGCAGGTCGGGAAGGTGGATCTCGGCGAAGCCGGTCAGCGGGCCGGAGCCCATCATGCGGATGTCGTTGGCGATCTTGTTCAGCGACACGGCGATGGTGCGCATCGCGCCGGAGAACTCGACGAGCGCGTCGCGTGCGGCCTGGGCCTCGAAGTGGTTCTCGGCCTCGGTCAGCTGCTCGACACCGGTGAGCTTCTTGAGCTCCTCGGTGACCTTCGCACCGAAGTCGGCGGAGGTGTTCAGGCCGGTACCGGTCGCGGTGCCGCCGATGGCCAGCTCGCCCAGGCGGGGGAGGGTGGCCTCGACACGCTCGATACCGAGCTCGATCTGGCGTGCGTAACCGCCGAACTCCTGTCCCAGGGTCACCGGGACGGCGTCCATGAGGTGGGTGCGGCCGGACTTGACCTCGTTCTTCCACTCCGCGGCCTTGGCGGCCAGGGAGGTGTGCAGGACCTTCAGCGCGGGGATCAGGTCGGTGACGGCGGCCTCGGTCGCCGCGACGTGGGTCGCGGTGGGGAAGGTGTCGTTGGACGACTGGCCCATGTTGACGTCGTCGTTCGGGTGGACGTCCACACCGTTCTGCTTGGCCAGCGAGGCGATGACCTCGTTGGTGTTCATGTTCGACGAGGTGCCGGAACCGGTCTGGAAGACGTCGATCGGGAACTCGTCGTTGTAGGTGCCCTCGGCGATGGCCTTGCCGGCGGCGATGATGGCGTCGGCCTTCTCGCCGTCCAGCGCGCCGGCGTCCTTGTTGACCTGGGCGCAGGCTGCCTTCAGCAGGCCCATGGCGCGGATCTGTGCGGCCTCCAACGGACGGTCGGAGATCGGGAAGTTCTCCACAGCGCGCTGGGTCTGGGCACGCCACAGGGCGTTGACCGGGACCTTGACCTCGCCCATGGTGTCGTGCTCGATGCGGAATTCCTGCTCACTCATAATGAACTGTCGTGTCCTTCCTGATTATTGTGTCGACTGACATATGAGGGTACCCGCACCGTGACGGCGACGGGACCCTGCGGGGGTGGGGCCGGTGCTAGATGTAGTCCTGCACGGAGTATTCCTTCAGCTTCTGCAGCTGGTGGGTCGCCTCGATGGTCCGGATCGTGCCCGAGCGTGACCGCATGACCATCGACCGGGTTGTCGCGCCACCGGCGCGGTAGCTCACACCGCGCAGCATGTCGCCGTTGGTGACGCCGGTGGCCACGAAGTAGCAGTTGTCCGAGGACACCAGGTCGTTGGTGCCGAGCACGGTGTCCAGGGACAGACCGGCGTCGATGGCCTTCTTCCGCTCCGCGTCGTCAGTGGGGGCCAGGATGCCCTGGATCTCCCCGCCCATGCACTTCATCGCGCAGGCGGTGATGATCCCCTCCGGGGTGCCGCCGGTCCCCATCATCAGGTCCACGGCGTTGTTCTCGCCGGCGGCGGCGACGGCACCGGCGACATCGCCGTCACCGATGAGGCGGACCTTCGCGCCGGCGGCGCGGATCTCGGCGATGAGCTCGGCGTGGCGCGGCCGGTCGAGGACGATCACGGTGACGTCCGAGGGGTGCACGCCCTTGGCCTTCGCCACGGCGTTGATGTTGTGGGAGGCCGGGGCCTCGATGTCGATCGCACCGGCGGCTTCCGGACCGACGGCGATCTTCTTCATGTAGAACACGGCGGAGGGGTCGTACATCGACCCGCGTTCGGCGGCGGCCAGCACGGAGATGGCGTTGGGACGGCCCTCGGCCATCAGGGTGGTGCCGTCGACCGGGTCGACGGCGATGTCCACCGCGGGGCCCTCGCCGGTGCCGACCTGCTCGCCGTTGAACAGCATCGGGGCCTCGTCCTTCTCGCCCTCACCGATGATCACGGTCCCGTCCATCTGCACGGTGTTGATCATCCGACGCATAGCGTCGACGGCGGCGCCGTCACCGGCCTCCTTCTTGCCGCGTCCCACCCATTTCCCGGACGCCAGCGCCGCAGCCTCGGTGACGCGGACGAGTTCCATGGCGAGGTTGCGGTCCGGGGAGGACGTCGGCAGCGCCTCGGGAGGGGTGGGGACAGAGTCGGATCCGGAAGTCATGGGTGACCAGCTTTCTGAAATCGGTGGAGCTTCGGGGGTACCTCCATTCTTCCATGCGGCTGTCCGTCCGTCCTGCGCAGGTGTACCCACTCCGCAGGACGCGGCCACCGGACGGCTGGTCGCGGCCGTTCCCGCCCGTCGCGCGGGTGCACGGTTAGGGTCCCCGGGGTGGTCGTCTGCAATAATCGGTGCCGTGAAACTCGAGAAACCGCGCATGTTCACCTCCACCCGCGACCTGCTGCTGTCGCTGGGGGTGCTGGGGTTGGTGATGGCGTTCTCCGTCGGATTCACCGGCCTGTGCAGCTACAACCCTGGCCCGGCGGACACCACCGGCCAGGTCAACGAGGTCGACATCGACGCGATTCTCGGCAGTGAAGCGCGGAGCCTGAGCTTCCCGGTGCGGAACCCGGAGCTGCCGGACAGCTGGCAGGCGAACTCGGGTCGCCGGACGACCGTGGCCGGCGAGCCGTCCTCGATCGCCGGATGGGTCATCGACGAGAAGCACTTCGTCTCCCTGACGCAGACAGGGGTCGACCTCGAGGACGCCGTCGCCGACGTCGACGACGAGTACCGTGAGGAGACCGGGACGTACCGCAGCACCCCGTCGGGCAGGACGGCGGAGACCGCCGAGAACCCGGTGACCTGGCGGATCTACACCGGCGACGACGCCCGCACCGTGTGGGCGGCGGACCTGGGGGACTCCACGGTGATGCTGTCGGGCACCGCCACCACCGAGCTGTACGAGACCCTGGCGGACAAGGTCGTGTCCACCGACCCGATCACCGTCGGTTAAGGCGCGGTCCCTTCACACAGCGACGTCCTACCGGGCTATCCGGAAGGCCCCGCCTACTCGGCCGCGTCGCCGGGCTCGCCGGTGCTCTGGTCACCGCGGTTCTGCAGGGCGGTCTCGACCCGCTGGGCGGCGCCGTCCAGGTAACGCTCGCAGTAGGCGGCCAGCTCCTCACCGCGTTCCCAGAAGCGCAGTGACTCGTCCAGGCTCATCTGGCCGAGTTCGAGGATCTTGACGACCTCGACCAGTTCGTCGCGTGCCTGTTCGTAGCTCAGTTCGTCGAGGGGGCGGAAGGTCTGCTTGTCGTCGTTGTTACTCATCGCTGGTGGTGTCCTTTCGGTCGGTGTTCTCGTCGGTGTTCTCGTCGGTGTTCTCGTCGGTGCTGTGGTCGGTGCCGGGGGTGTGGGCACGGGGGTCGGAACCCTCCGCGCGCTGGACGGCCATGGCGGCGGCGGTGACGGAACCGTCCAGGACCCGGATCCGCAACTGGGACCCGGGTGAGACGTCGTCGACGCTCGTCACCACCTGGGGTGGGGTGTGGTCACGTGGCAGTACCTGCACCACCGAATAGCCGCGCCGCAGGGTCTGCGACGGTCCGAGCGCGTTGACCTGGGCTTTCAGTGAGGCGATGCGGGAACGCATGTCCCGGATGGTGATACCGAGGGCCCGGTCGTTGCGCTGCCGGGCCTCGGACACCAGTTCCTGCTGCCGACGGAACGGGAGCAGCGGATCGGCGAGGACCGGGCGCGACCGCACCGTCGACAGCCCCCGCTGCTCGTTGGCGACCCAGGACCGCAGCGCGCCGCCGGCGCGGGCACGGAGTTCGGTGACCAACGCGCGCTCGGCGACGACGTCCGGGACGACACGCTTGGCCGCGTCGGTGGGCGTCGCGGCGCGCAGATCGGCGACATTGTCCAGGATCGGGTTGTCCGGCTCGTGCCCGATGGCGCTGACCACCGGTGTGGTCATCCGGCTGACCTGACGGACCAGCGCCTCCTCCGAGAACGGCAGGAGGTCCTCGACCGAACCGCCACCACGGGCGACGATGATCACGTCCACCCGCGGGTCGTCCTCCAGCTGCTGCAGCGCCGCGAGCACCTGGGGGACGGCCTGGGGCCCCTGGACCGCAGTGTTGACCACCTCGGTCTGCACCGACGGCCACCGGTCGTGGGCGACGGCCAGGACGTCGCGCTCGGCGGCAGAACCCCGGCCGGTGATCAGGCCGACCCGGCGGGGCAGGAAAGGCAACGGGCGCTTGAGCCGCGGATCGAAGAGCCCTTCCGCGTCCAGCGCACGTTTCAGCTGTTCCATGCGGGCCAGCAGCTCACCGACACCCACATGCTGGACCCGTGACACCCACAGCGAGAACGACCCGCGCCCGGAGTAGTAGGCGGGCTTGCCGTAGACCACCACCCGGTCGCCGTTCTTCAACGGGGTGGGCATGGACCGCAGCATCGAAGTGGCGCAGGTCAGTGGGATGGACTGGTCCTTCTCCACGTCGCGCAGGGTGATGTAGGACAGCTTCCAGGACGGCTTCATGTTGACCTGGGTGATCTGCCCCTCCACCCACAGGTGTCCGAGACGCTCGATCCACCCCTTCACCTTGTCGTTGACGACGTGGACCGGCCACGGGGACTCCGAGGTGGTCGGTGACGGCGGCGCCCCGGACGGCGGCGAGGCAGGCGAAGCATCTGACATGGCTCTGATTGTAGAGGTCGGATAGCATGGGTGGCATGACTGAGGCTTCACCTGTGGATAACTTCACCACAACCGCCCCCACGACCACCCTCGACCACCCGCAGGGCGCCGCCGGCGACGGTGACGCCAAGCGGGTACTCCTGGCCGCACCCCGCGGCTACTGCGCTGGCGTCGACCGGGCCGTCGAGACCGTGGAGAAGGCACTCGAGAAGCACGGTGCCCCGCTCTACGTCCGCAAGGAGATCGTGCACAACAAGCACGTGGTCTCCACCTTCGAGTCCCGCGGCGTGATCTTCGTCGACGAGACCACCGAGGTGCCCGAGGGCGCCAACGTGGTCTTCTCGGCGCACGGTGTCTCCCCGCAGGTGCACCAGGAGGCGAAACTCCTGAACCTGCGCACCTTCGACGCCACCTGCCCGCTGGTCACCAAGGTGCACAACGAGGTCAAGCGGTTCACGAAGCAGGGGTACCAGATCGTCCTCATCGGCCACCACGGCCACGAGGAGGTCGAAGGGACCGCCGGGGAGGCGCCGGACGACGTCCACCTCGTCGACGGCAAGGAGGACGTGGACGCCCTCGAGTTCCCCGAGGGCACCAAACTGATATGGCTGTCCCAGACCACCCTGAGCGTGGACGAGACGATGCGGACCGTCAAACTGCTGCAGGAGAAGTTCCCGCACATCGAGACCCCGCCCAGCGACGACATCTGCTACGCCACCCAGAACCGCCAGGTCGCGGTCAAGGCGATCGCGCCGAAGGTGGAGCTGATGATCGTGGTCGGTTCGCAGAACTCGTCGAACTCGAAGCGGCTCGTCGAGGTCGCCCTCCAGCACGGGACGAAGGAGTCCTACCTGGTCGACTACGCCGAGCAGGTGGACCCCGCCTGGTTCGACGGCGTGACCTCCGTGGGTGTCACCTCGGGGGCCTCGGTTCCGGAACTGCTGGTGCGTGGTGTGCTCGACCTGTTGGCGGAGCACGGCTTCTCCAGCATCGAGGAAGTCACCACCGCCACCGAGGACCTGGTGTTCTCCCTGCCACGCGAACTCCGTCCCGCCCGCAACGCCAGCTGACGCCGCACACCCCGGGGCCCGTCGTGTGACGGACCCCGGGGTGTGGTGGCACCGGGGGAGGGGACGGGCTGGTCCGCCCGGCCAGGTCAGTCCATGTCGAGGGGACGGTCCTGGCTGCGTGAGCGCCGCCGTCGGCTCGCTTCGCGCAGTTCGGCGGCGGTACGCGTGCGGCTTTCCGGGACCTCCGGGGTCTCCGAAGGCTCGGTGGCCGTGGGCCGGGCTTCCGGGGCCGGGCGGTAGGCCCGTGTCACCGGCTGACTACGTTCGGGACGCTCAGTGTGCTCAGCGCGCTCGGTACGCATCGGCCGGTCGGGCCGCTCGTCCCGTTCCGCCCGCGCGGCGCGGCGGGGCCGTTCGGCGTCCGGCGCCCGCTCGACATCGCGTACCCGTGCGTTGAGACGCTGGTTGTCCTGTTCGGCGGCGTTGAGCTGGCGGCGACGCGCGTGGTTGCGCTGACGTTGGTTCCGGATAACCGTGGCGTCGATACGTTGCCGTGCCACGGCGAGGACCAGGCAGATGACGAAGGTCACCGCCAGCCAGAGGAACTTCTCGATCGCCGGATACGCGACGGTGATCAGTGTCGCTTTGAAATTCGACCCCGCTGCAGAGGACGAGCCACCCAGGAGCCCGGCAGTGGTGACGCCGAAGAACCAGTACACGGGCAACATCACGACGGTGAGGAACAGGCCGCGCAGCTCGACCAGTGCGGTGCACACGATCGCCGAGATGGCGAAGAGGACGGTGTAGGAGGTCCCGACCCCGCCGAGGACGATTCCCGTGAGCACCACGGCCACCATCACCAGCAGGGGCGCCCATACCGGGATGAGGCCCCTGCGGTTCAACGGTGCGGACTCGTCAGTCGTGTCAGAAGTCACGGGCGCTGATGTTACCCGATCCTCACGACTGCTTCGAAGCAGAGCCGTCACTCGGCTTGTCGTCCTTACCGTCCTTACCGTCCTTACCGTCCTTACTGTCCTTGTCGTCGGGCAGGAGAGGAGCGAGGAAGCGGCTGAACGGCTTCGGCTCGCCGGACTCGTCACTGGTCAGCGACTTCCGCCAGTCCTGCCACCGCTGGGCGGCCTGCTCGCGCTGGGCGCCTGTCTGTTTACCCGCAGAGGTGGCGAAGTCGATGTCGGCGGAGTGCTTCTCGCCGGTGGCCAGGTCGGTGAGGTCGCCCATGTAGCGGAAGATCTCGGTGATCATCGCGGCCACCGGCACGGCGAGGAAGGCACCGATGATGCCGAAGAGGCCACCGCCGACGGTGACCGACAACAGGACGACCACGGCGTGCATCTTCATCGCCCGGGACTGGAGCACCGGCTGCAGCACATTGCCCTCGAGCTGCTGGACGGCCAGCACGATACCCAGGACGATGAGCGCGGTGGTGAATCCGTTGGCGACCAACGCGACAAGCACCGCCAGTGCGCCGGCGGTGAAGGCACCGACGATGGGGATGAACCCACCGAAGAAGGTGATGATCGCCAGGGGGCCCCAGAGCGGGACATTCATGATCACCAGGCCGAGACCGATGAAGAAGGCGTCGATGAAACTGACGATGGCCTGGGTTCGGATGAAGCCGCCGAGGGTGTTCCAGCACCGGGTCAGGACCTCTGTGAGGTGCCAGCCGACACGGCGGCCGGTGATGCGGCGGACCATCGGCAGGAACTTCTCGCCGTCCTTCAGGAAGAAGAACGTCAGCACCAACATGACGAAGAGGGTGATGGCAGCCGAGGTCACCGCGGAGACACCGGTGATGGCGGTCTGCGTGATCTGGTCGGTCTGGTCCTGGACCCAGCTGGTGGCCTGGTCGATCATGTTGTCGATCTGGTCGCTCTGCAGGTTCAGCGGGGGACCGGCCACCCATTCCTGAATCTGCTCCACGCCTTGGGCGCCGCTGTTGACCAGCTCGGGGATCTGCTTGGACACGCTCGGGGCGATCGCGGCGATGATGCCGCCGATCACGGCGAAGAACAGGATGATGGTCAGCAGTACCGCGAGCGCATTGGGTACGTGGCCCTTACGCAGCAGCCGTACGACCGGCCACAGGACGGTGCAGACGATGATCGCCAGGATGACCGGCAGGATACCGGTCCAGAGGCCGGAGAGGGCAAAGCCCAGGACCCAGAGGGCCGCGGCGATGACCAGGAACCGCAGGCTCCAGCCGGCGGCCCAGCGGGCGGACGTACCGAGGACTTCGGCGCGGTCCCGGATCTCGTCGCCGGGGCCGACGCTCTTGTCGGACTGCAGGACAGCGGACTGGTCGTCGGGTTCCTGCATGGCCGGATCGTCCTCCAGGAAGATGGCGTCGGGTGCCGGCTGTGATGGGCCGGTGGGTTCCTCCCCGGGCAGGGGGAGCGAGGACTCGGGGTCCATACGCCCCGAGCCCATCAGGATGTCGGCGAAGTCCCGGCCGTCGACGACGTCGCGCGGGTCGGGCCTGTCGGGTCCGTCCGAGGAGGACCCGTTCGTGTTCTTGGAATCACTGCTCACAGGACCCATTGTGCACGACTCGTGGTCCGCCGTCACCGGGACGGGCGGGAACTCACCCCTCGGGGTGGGACGACGCGTGGACGACGAGCGTCTCGTCGTCGGTGCCGGGGGCGGTGCCGAGTTCCCCGGACTCCTCGTCGGAGTGGTTCTTGAGGTTGACGGCGGCCACGACGAGGCCACCCCACAGGAAGACCATGAACAGGACCATCATGATGATTGCCGTGGTGCTCATCGGTTCGCTCCTTCGGGTCGGAGGGAGGAGGCTGCTGCGAGGGGGTTGGCAGCTCCCCGGGCGCGGCCACCGGGAGGTACGCCGAAGTCGGAGCCGGGGGGTCCGTCCAGGACCAGCGACGTGCGCCGGAACGGGACGAAGTGCATGGCCACCCCGGCCTGGGCGATGACGATGAGCACCAGCCAGCCCCAGGTGAAGACCTGGTTGGTGGCGTATCCGCCGTAGCCTTCCGAAAGGAGCGTCCCGAGCTCGCTGAGCAGGGTGAAGGTGAGGATCACGGAGGTGACGTACATCAGGAACGTCCGCCAGGTCGGTCCGACCTTGAACGAGGAGACGGCGTTGAGGTGCTGTTCCAGCTCGTTGATGCGCATAGTCAGGACACCGACGACGATGATGGCGATCAGAGCGGCGAGGACGATGCCGATGTTGTTGGTGAACTTGTCCATGATGTCCAGGGTCACCAGGCCGCTGGTTGCGGAGAACGCCAGGATCGACAGCACGGCCATCGGGATGCCCACCGACAGGGTGGCGACACGGCGGGGCAGGTCGAACTTGTCACGCACGGCGGACGAGACGACCTCGACGATGGAGATCAGTGAGGTGACACCCGCGATGGCCAGGCTGGCGAAGAACAGGATGCCGAAGATCTCGCCGGCCGGCATCTCGTTGATGATCGTCGGGAAGGCCTCGAAGGCCAGTCCGATGCCGGAGGTGGCGACCTCGCTCACCGGGATTCCGGAGGCTGCCGACATGAAGCCCAGTGCGGCGAAGACACCGATACCGGCGAGGACCTCGAAGGAGGAGTTCGCGAAGGCGGTGACCAGGCCGGTGCTGGTCAGGTTGGACCGCGGCTTCAGGTACGAGGAGTAGGTGATCATGATGCCGAAACCGATCGACAGGGAGAAGAAGATCTGCCCGTAGGCGGCGATCCACACCGAGGCGTCGGTCAAGGCACTCCAGTCCGGGGTGAACAGGGCGTCCAGGCCGGTGGCGGCGCCGTCGAGGAACAGCGCGCGGACGACCATGACCAGGAACAGGACCAGGAGCAGGGGGATGAAGACGACGTTGAGACGTCCGATTCCCTTGCTCACGTCCAGGACCAGGGTGCCCAGCACCACGGCCCAGACCACGATCATCGTGATCAGGACCGGCATCACGAAGCTCCCGGAGAAGACGGTGTCGGTCTCCGCCTGGAGGAATTCGCCGGAGAAGTAGTCGCCGGGGTTCTCGCCCCACCCCTTGGTGAAGGACTTCATCGTGTACAGCAGTGCCCAGCCGACGATGGCGGCGTAGTAGACGGCGATGAAGAAGGAGATGCCGGCCTGGAACCAGCCGAGGATCTCGGCGCGGGGATGGATGCGCCGGAAGACCAGCGGTGCCGAACCACGGAAACGGTGGCCGAGTGCGAAAAACATCCACAGCAGGGGGATACCTGCCGTGAGCAGTGCGACCATGTACGGGACGAGGAATGCGCCGCCGCCTGACTCATAGGCGACGTAGGGGAATCGCCAGATGTTCCCGAGACCGACGGCCGAACCGATGGCGGCGAAGAGGAACAGGGCCCGCGAGTTGAACGTGTCGCGGGTGACCTTTCCGTCTTTGCCGTCGGCTCCGACCTGCGGCCCGGATGAAGCGTCTGCAGACATGTGCGTGGGCCTCCGGGGTCTAGTTGTGGCAGGTGAACTGTAGGAATTGAATCTATCCTAGGTTGCCACCATGCTTCCAGGAAACGCACAGCCGGTGGGAAACGTGGTGGGGAGGTCGTGTCGCGGGGTGGGCGTCGGGCCGGTGGTGCCACCGGTTAGGATGGGGCGCGTGACCCTTACTCTCGGAATCGTCGGCCTGCCCAATGTCGGTAAGTCCACGCTGTTCAATGCCCTGACCCGCAACGACGTCCTCGCGGCGAACTACCCCTTCGCCACCATCGAGCCGAACGTCGGCCTCGTCGAGCTCCCGGACCCGCGGCTGGACCGGTTGGCGGAGATCTACTCGTCCGAGCGGATCCTCCCGGCCACGGTGTCCTTCGTCGACATCGCCGGCATCGTCAAGGGTGCGTCCGAAGGCGAGGGCATGGGTAACGCCTTCCTCGCGAACATCCGCGAGGCGGACGCGATCTGCCAGGTGGTACGCGCCTTCTCCAACGACGACGTGATCCACGTCGACGGCCGTGTCGACCCGGCCACGGACATCTCCGTGATCGAGACGGAGCTCATCCTCGCTGACCTGCAGACCGTGGAGAAGGCCGTGCCGCGGCTGGAGAAGGAAGGACGCAAGGACCGCGACAAGGCGGACCAGGCCACCGCCGCGAAGCAGGCGCAGGCGATCCTCGAGGACGGTCGCACGCTGTACTCGGCGTCGGTCTCCGGGGAGTTCGACCTTGCCGCGGTGCGCGAGCTCCACCTGATGACGGCGAAGCCCTTCCTGTACGTCTTCAATGCCGACGAGGCGGTTCTCACCGACGAGGCACGTCAGAAGGAACTGCGCGACCTGGTGGCGCCGGCGGACTGCGTCTTCCTGGACGCGGCGACCGAGGCGGAGCTGCTCGAGCTCGACGACGAGGAAGCGGCGGAGCTGCTGGCCTCGGTGGGGCAGGACGAGCCGGGGCTGCAGACGCTGGCCAAGGCCGGGTTCGCGACCCTAGGTCTGCAGACCTACCTGACCGCCGGCCCGAAGGAGGCGCGTGCCTGGACGATCCCGCAGGGCGCGACGGCGCCGCAGGCCGCCGGTGTGATCCACACCGACTTCGAGCGCGGCTTCATCAAGGCCGAGATCGTCGGTTTCGCCGATCTCGATGAGTTCGGCTCCGTCGCCGAGGCCCGCAACCACGGGAAGGTCCGCCAGGAGGGCAAGGACTACGTGATGCAGGACGGCGACGTGGTGGAGTTCCGTTTCAACGTGTAGCCCAGGAAGTCCCGGCGCCCGGGCAGCTCCCGTGATCTCAGAAGAGCTGTAGCCCGGTGTCCCGCTTGCGTGCCGACCACGCGAGGACGTAGGGCGAGTCGCCGGCCTCCCTGGTCCCGATCACGTGGTAGGGGGTGAGCTGGAACTGCCGGGCGAAGCTCCGAACGACCTTGACACCCACCGTGGTGTCGACGACCCGGCAGAACAGGTTGAGGACGGTACCGGCGAGATCGCAGGCGTCCGGCGGGGTGCCGCCGATGTCATTGCCGTCGACATGGCCGACCCCGTGCCACCCGAGGTGCTGGTCGAGCGCTTCCTGCCCCTCGTCGAGGAGGCGGCGGTCGTCCGGATGCGAGAAGTCGGGGGAGCAGGTCCAGCACTGGAGGACGAGCCATCCGTGGTCCGGGCCGGGGACCTCGTGGAAACCGTCGTCCTCGGCATGTTCCCTGAATGTGCGGAGGAAGTCGGCGGCTGTCTGTTTGTCGGGCCACGTGCGGCTGCGGGTCGGGTGGAACCGTGACTTTCCGCGCGTGCCGACCTTACCGTGGTGGGTGTGGACGCCCCCGTTCTCGGTCCATGCCTCGCGGTAGTGCAGGGCACCGTCGTCGTCGCGCATGTATAGCTTGATCATCGCCATGCAGTCCATTCTTCCCCAAGCCACGTGCCCGGAACGGGAGATCGAGCGGTGAGGTGCGTGTCGGGGCTCCTGTCGTGGCAGCGAGAGTGTTCCTGGGAGGGCGGGGAAGCACGAGATGAGAAAATGGTGAGTTATTAGTGTAATGAAAGGGAATCTGAATCCGTTTCCACTGATGACCGCTTGCTGTCGGAACATCTGGACCGACTGCACCCGCTCCATCTGAAAGGCTGATGTCCCGTGCACGCTCGTCGAACCACCCGTCTCGCAGTCCCTGTCGCCGCCGTGATGGGGGTGGCCCTGATCCTCTCGTCCTGTTCCTCCGATTCCTCTGATTCCTCTGGTGATACAGACGGGCGCGCATCAGCTGCGACCGCCGCCGAGACGACCGCCGCGGAGGCTCCCGCCGGAGACGACGCGACTGACGGGGAGGAGACCGGTGACGACGAAGGGCCTGCGGTCGCTACCGCAGGCGACGGCATCGTCGTCCCGCTCGGTGAGACCATCGAAGACGTCGACATGGGTGACACGATCGAGGTGGTCTCGGTTGTCCGTGACTTCAACTCTCCGGGGCAGGCGGACCTTGTCGCCGACGGTGGGGAGGTCGTCCTTGTCGAGGTCGTCGTGAACACGGGCACCGAGTTCGGGGGCCTGGTCTCCGCCGGGAACTTCAGGATCTCCTGGGACGAGGGCGCTGATTTCTGGCGTAACAAGACCCGGATGGTTGAGGACGACATGGAGGCCGCGGGCTACACGCCGTTCGACGATGTCTCCCGTCGGGACGGTGAAGGTAGTGGCTGGATGGCTTTCCTGGTCGAGGAGCGCGCCGAGACCTACCTGATGGAGTACTCACGGTCCGGTGCGAAGGTCATCGGTTCGGACGACACCATCGACGAGTTCACGACCGAGTTCGAGATCCCGGGTGCCTGACCGCGCCTCTGTGGTGCCCGCGTCCTACGGACACACCCGGTCGGTACGCTCGTGTGGCATGGACGATGTGATCCGTACGTTCCTCGACAGGGTGCTGGTACATGACCCCGGCGGGATCGTCGGGGTGTACCTCTACGGTTCGAGTACCACCTCCCGGCTCGCGCCGGAGAGCGACGTCGACCTGCTCCTGGTGACCGACAGGTCGATGCAGACTGACGAACGGGCCTCGTTGCTGTCGGAGGTGCTGGCGTTGTCGGGGTGGGTGGGGCATTCCGGGACGTTCCCCGAGGTCGCGCACCGGCGTCCGCTGGAGGTGACGAGCCTCGTCGCGGCGGACCTCCACCCGCTGGCCGCCGCCCCGCGCCGCGACTTCCAGTTCGGGGAGTGGCTCAGGGGCGCCGTCGTGCAGGGGTACGTCCCCGAACCCGAGTGGGACCCGGACGTGGTGATCCTGCTGGCGACGGCCCTGGCGTCGCACCGGGTCCTCCACGGTCCGCCGCTGGAGGACATGGTCGAGGCCATTCCCGTCGCACAGTTGAGACAGGCGCAGCGGTCCGTGCTTCCGGCGCTCCTCGAGGAGCTGGACCAGGATCCGCGTAACGTCCTGCTCACCTTGGCGCGGGCGGTGCACACGGTCGAGACCGGTGAGATCGTCGCCAAGGACGCTGCAGTGGCCGCGGTGGCCGGACGGCTCGACCCCGCCGGTGCCGGGATGCCCGGTGCCGAGATGCTCCGTGCCGCCGCCCGCGAGTACCGGGACGGTGCGGTGAGCAACTGTGAGCGAGAGCCGGCGCAGCTCCGGGAGCTCGCGCGCACCCTGGCCGCGATGGTGCGGTAGGCACTGGTCCGCAGCCGTCACAGCGCGCGGGTCCCGCGTGATGTCGGTAACTCCATAAATCACTTTCTCGCGTCCTGTGGGTGAACTATGGTTGAATTTCTGGAGTTCAACGGATGAATCCCTGCAGGCTCAGTGCGTGACCGCAGGACGAACGACCCCGCACGACACGTGCTCTGCGTCGGAAAGGTGAGAAGTCCCATTGTCTGGAGCCGCTAAGACCACGGCCAAACGGGTTGGCGCAGTCATCGGCCACGTGGCCGTCTACGTGCTGATCTGGCTGGCTCTCACGCTGTTCATCGTCGGCATCGGCATCCACATGTTCTGGGGGTCCATCACCGTCGACCAGATGATGATGAACCTCGTCTCCATGCAGACCGACGGCGGTGGCGGCGACCTCGTCTGGCTCGGGGTCCTGGCATTCGGCGTCCTTCCGGTGGCGCTCACCGTCCTCATCGCCTACGTGCGCCACCGTGTCAAGCGTCGCCGGGCCGCTGCGGTCGAGGACGTCACCGTCCCGGTGGGCCGTGGCTGGCTCCAGCGCACCGTGTCCGTCGTCTTGGTTGTGGTGGTCGTTGTCAGCGGTACCGCGATGTTCGGCTCCTCGGTCCATGTCGGGGCGTACATCAGGGCCGCCAACTCCGAGTACACCATCGACCAGTACTACCAGCCGCCTGTGGTCACTTCCGCGGAGAACGCCCGCAACGTCGTGATGATCTACCTCGAGTCGGGTGAGGCGACGCTCGAGGACACGACGTTGTTCGAGAAGGACCCGTTCGTCCCCCTCAAGGACGTCACCCGCGAGGAGGACGGATGGCAGGACGTCGGGAACTTCCAGCAGTACGAGGGTGGGGGGTGGACCATGTCCGGGATCACCGGTACCCAGTGCGGCGTCCCGCTGAAGGGCAACGGTCTGGTCACCGGTCAATCCGGCCTTAACTCGCTCGGCAGTGGTGTCGCGAACTACCTGGGTGGTCTGACCTGCGTCGGTGACATCTTCAAGGAGCAGGGCTACCGGAACGTCTTCATGGGCGGCGCCAACGGTTCCTTCGCCGCCAAGGACCAGTACCTGGCCACCCACGGCTACGACGAGCAGTACGACCTGGACGACTGGCGGGCCAAGGGCGAGCCGGCCGACCAGTTCCGCGGCGACTGGGGACTCAGCGACAAGCGGCTGATGGCGAACGCCAAGGAGAAGGTCGACGCCCTGCACGCGGAGTCGGCCAAGACAGGGACACCGTTCAACCTGTCCATGCTCACCGTCGACACCCACGAGCCGGTCCACATCTACAACTACTGCGACGTGGACACCGAGAGCGAGGTGACCTCGATGTTCGCCTGCTCGATGAACGAGGTCGCCGACTTCGTCGGTTACATGGAGGAGCAGGGGTACCTGGAGGACACCGCCGTGGTGCTGATGGGTGACCACCTCAAGCACATGGGTTCCAGCAACGCTTTCGGTGAGGAGCTCGGCGACCACCCGAACCGGACGATCTTCAACAGGTTCTGGGTGCCCGGGGACGGCAAGAAGACCGCGACGATGCGGCCCGGAGTCGACCAGCTGAGCATGATGCCGACGATCCTGGAGGCCGCCGGCATCGAGCTCAAGGGCCGGCAGGCCGGCTTGGGTGTCTCGGCGTTCGCCGAGCGTATCCCCGAGGACTCCGCGCAGAACCTCGACCCGGACATCTACCAGCAGTTGCTGGAGTCCCGGTCCCAGGAGTTCTACAACGACGCCTGGGCCGGCCAGGAGCTCTGAGACCGTGGGTGACACATCGACGGCGGCGGAGGAACCGGAGACCGCCGAGGCGCTCATGCGTTCCCGGTTCGACGCCTTCCGCCGCGGCGACGCCGACTGGTTGCTGCGGACCTGGCACCCCTCCACCCGGCCGCGGGACCTCGACATGTTGGACAACCCGCACTGGCGTGGCCTGCAGGTCATCGACACCGTCGCCGGTGGGGCCGACGATGACTCCGGGGTGGTGGAATTCCGCGCGACCTACCTGGACGAGGCGGGCGGCGTCGGTGTGATGGAGGAGCGGTCGCGGTTCGTCCGGGAAGACGGACGGTGGTTCTACGTCGACGGTCAGGTCCGCTGACGGCACGCGACACCACCTTTTCCTGTGGAATCAGTTGACGATCCCACGGTATATACTCATCTTTCCTGCCCGGGAATGCGCTAAGCTCGGTGACCAATGAAGCTGATTAGCTATAACCTGCATAAACACAACGCGGTCACCGAGCTCCTCCCACTCGCGGTCACCCACGCCCCGGACGCCATCTGCGTCCAGGAGGCGGACACCCGTCGCTTGCCGACCCGCCTGGGTTCCCTGGAACTCGTCCACGCGACGACGGAGAACCGTCTCGGCCTGGCCGTCTACCTGGACGCCGACCGGTTCGACGTCAAGGACCTCCACGTCACCGCGCTGGAGAAGTCCTTCCACGACCGGGTGATGAAGCCGGCGTCCGAACGCCTGGTCACCGTCCGCGCACACGACGCCAAGCACGCCTGCGACGTACTCGTCGCCTCGTTCCACGCAGCCCCGCTGACCGCGACGAACGCGCTGCGTCGCCAGCAGATCCGTACCTCCTTCGACGCACTCAGCGAGATCGGGTCGGGCCTGCCGTCGGTCATGGTCGGTGACTTCAACTACCCGCTGTTCCAGGGTGGTCTGCGTCGGCATGTCGGCGCCCACGGTTTCGACATGGCCAGGAGCGAGGGGGCGACCTACTCCCGTTACGGCGTTCTGCGGGGCAACTACGACTTCGCCGTCTCACGCGGTTTCGGGCGCTCCCGGGTCGACGCCCTGCCCCAGGGGCGCTCCGACCACTTGCCCATCCTCGTGCAGGCCAGCGTCGACCGGTCCGCGGCCACCAGGATGACATTCCGGTCCGGGCTGAGTCCGGTACTCACCGCCTGAGGGCGCTGCGTCCCGCTGTGTCCCGCCGTGTCCTCTCGGAGGGGCGGGGGATAGGGTGTCTTCCGGACACCGGACAGTACCCCGGGTCGGGAAGGCAGGGACATGGTCAACCGCAGGACGCACGACGGCAGGATCAGCAGGCGTGCCCGCAGCAAGCAGCGCGCCGCCGGACTTTCCCCGGCACCGCAGGGTGCGCCGCCGGTGGTGACCTACCTGGACGACGGCACCGCCCACGCCGCCCCCGAGGGCACCACCGTGGCGGAAGCCACCGCATCGGCGACCGACCGTCCCGGACGCCTGGTCGTGCTCGAGTACCCCCTGCCGGGCAGGGAGGGTATCGGCGAACTGGCCGAAGCCTGGGACCTGCACCCTCTGCTGGTCGAGGACCTGGTCAACGCACACCAGCGGCCCAAACTGGAACGCTACGACGACGTGCTGTTCATCGTCGCCAGGTCAGCCAGGTACAACGATGAGGCGGAGGACGTCGCTTTCTCCGAGTTCCACCTCCTCGTCCGCCAGGGAGCCGTCGCCGTACTGTGCCAGGACGGTCGGTGGGTCGACGGCACCGACAGCACCGGCCCGGAAACACCGGACGGCACGGGGCCCGGCCACCGGACGCTGTGGAACGACCGGGAGGTCCTGGGCCTTGGTCCGGAGGCGGTGGTCTACCGCATCCTCGACGCGATCGTCGACGGCTACCCGCCGGTGCTCCGGGGGATCGCCATCGACAAGGAGCAGATCGAGCGGCAGGTCTTCAGCGGCGACGCCGCGGTCGCCGAGCGCATCTACCGGTTGAGCCAGGAGGTCATCGACGTCCAGCAGACGGTCTCCTCGATGACCGAGGTGCTGGACGCCCTCCGTGCGGGCTTCGTCAAGTACGACATCCACGAGGACCTCTGCTCGTACCTCGACGACGTCGCCGACCACCTCACCCGGGCCGGAACACTCGCCGCCGACCAACGCGAGGCACTGGCGCAGATCCTCAACGTGAACGCCACGCTCGTCGCACAGCGTCAGAACGAGGACATGAAGAAGATCTCCGGCTGGGCTGCGATCCTGTTCGCCCCGACGCTCGTCGGCGCGATCTACGGGATGAACTTCGACGACATGCCCGAACTGCACTGGGCCTTCGGCTACCCGATGGCGCTGGGCATGATGTTCGGCGTCGCGTTGCTGCTGTACATCTTCTTCCGCCGCAGCGACTGGATGTAGGGTGACCGTCATGACTGAAACGACGCTGAGAGAGTGCCGCGGACCGGGGGAGTACCCGCGGCTGGTCGAGATCTGGCGGTCCGCCGTCGACGCCACCCACGACTTCCTGACCGAATCAGACCGCGACGCCATAGAGACGGCCCTGCCGGGCGACTACTTCCCGCAGGTCCGGCTGACCGTCGCCGAGCTCGACGGGGTCCCGGTGGGGTTCGCCGGGACCGTCCACGGCGGTCTCGAGATGTTGTTCGTCCACGCCGACGTACGAGGGAAGGGCGTCGGCACACTGCTGCTGGACCGTGCGGTCGGGGAACACGGCGTGACCCGGGTCGACGTCAACGATCAGAACCGCCAGGCGCTGGACTTCTACCGGCGTCGTGGATTCACGGTCACGTCCCGGGACGAGCTCGACGAGGCCGGTTGCCCGTACCCGGTGCTCCACCTGTCCCGCGCGGGTGTGGACGGAGCGCAGTAGGAGGAGGTCACCGGGGTGTACGCGTCCGCCGACGCGCGGCCGTCACGGCGGTGACGGTGGTGACTGCACCGACGACGACCGTGCCGACGATGAGCCCGGTGAGCGCTGAACACAGTGTCTCCACCAGCCACTGGACCGCCGCACCGGCCCCGACGAGCTCCTCCACGAGGTGGTGGACGGCGCCGTAGGGTGTGTGCCAGCCCAGTTCGTCGACACCCACCAGCAGGATGTGCCCGCCGACCCACAGCATCGCCGCGGTGCCGACCACCGACAGTACCGTCAGGATGCGGGGCATCAGTGCCACGAGCCCGCGTCCCAGGCTGCGGACGACGCCGGCCCGGTTGCGGGCGGGGTCGGCGAGAGCCAGCCCGACGTCGTCCATCTTGACCAGGAGCCCCACGACCCCGTAGACCACGAAGGTGATCAGCAACGCCACACCGACCAGGATCGCCGCACGCTCCGGCAGGGCCCGGCCCGTCAGCTCGTTGAGCGAGAGGACCATGATCTCGGCGGACAGGATGAAGTCTGTGCGGACCGCACCCTTGACCAGTGAATCCTCGTCGTCGGGGGTCTTGGACGTCCCGTCCTCGCCGTCGTCGGCGTGCGGCCCGTGCCCGCCCCGGCGGGCCGCGACGGCGTGCCAGATCTTCTCGGCGCCCTCGAACGCCAGGTACGTGCCGCCGACCATGAGGATCGGGGTCAACGCCCACGGCGCCAGCCAGCTGAGCAGGAGGATCACCGGCAGGATGACGATGATCTTGTTGACCAGGGACCCCTTGGTGATCCGCCAGATGATGGGGAGCTCGCGGGCGGGGCTGACACCCTGGACGAAGCTGGGGGTCACCGCGGCGTCGTCGACGACGACCGCGGCGGCTTTCGTGCTCGTCGCCGCCGCAGCCTGGGCGACGTCGCGGCTGCTGACCGCGGCCTTGCGTGCGATGAGGGCGACGTCGTCGAGTAGGGCGATCAGGCCACCGGCCATCATGAACTCCGTAGGTTTCCGTAGGTTGTCCGGGAAGGACGGGGACAGAGAGGTTCCTATCCTAGGACAAAGCCCACGGGCGCGGAATGGACGACAGGCGGTCAGGGAACCAGGAATGTGCCGGCCCCGGGCAACGACGGCTGGCCGGCGTCGGGGTACAGCGGTGAGTTGGTCACCCGGATCGACACCGCGACCTGGCCGCTACCGGTCTCCGCGACGATGTCCAGGGGTGTGGGGTCGAGGACGTTCCGGCACGGCTTCACCGTGACCTCACCGGCTTTCCCCGAGGTGAGGTTGAGGTAGTTGACGGTCACCCGCGACGAGGTCGCGCTGCCGGAGCAGATGGCGGGGGCGGCGGGGGCCGAGATCGTCACCTCGCCGGGGGTTCCGGTGGACCGGGCGATCACCGACGCGACATACGGTCCGGGGACGACGAGTCCGCTGACGTGGAGTCCGAGAGCGGGGATCTGGTAGACCGCCAGGGGGCGGCTGTCCCGGGCCTGCGCCGGGCCGGCGAGCCCGACGGCTAACGCGGCGGAGGTGGCGAGTGCGGCGGCACCGGCGAGGAGCCGTCGGCGAAATGTGCGTGGGGAGGACATGGTGCATCACTTCCAGGGGCAGCGTGACGTCCGGCTGACGTCCGGTCATGTTCACTCATTGAAACAATCGGTGGCGTCGACCTACCGTTACGTCCCAGGGGGCCACCATGTCAGGCGGTGAGGAACTCCATCCACCGGGGCCAGTCGGCCCGGGTCTGGGCCGCACCGGCCTCGTAGGACGCCCGCAGTTTCTCGACCCGGCGCTCGGTGTTGGAGACACGCATGTGGTCAGGGAAGAAGAGCAGTGCCCGACCCTGCTCCTCCAGCTCGAGGAGCCGACGTTTGGTGGCGTTGTAGCGGGCGGGCCGGGTGATCACGGCCTCGGCCACCGCCGGGGTGTCCCGCAGGATCCGCCGCACCGCGCCGGGGTACTTCACCTCAGGTTTGACGTAGTCCCGTGGGCGGGTGCAGACCACCAGGAACTTCTCGAACCCGTCGTTCTCCGCGGCCTCCAGGAGGACCCCGCCGGAGGACCCCAACGCCCCGTCGACGTAGGGCTCACCGTCGACCTCCGGGGTCTTCATCAGCACCGGCATCGTCGACGACGCTCGGACCCGCTTCATCAGCGACGGCAGGTCGGTGATGTCGTCGCGGCCCCAGTAGACCGTATCCCCGGTCCGGGCGTGCATGGCCCCGATACGGAACGGCGTCGGGTCCGCGGCGAGAGTCTCCCAGTCGAAGGGGAACTCGTTGCCCGGCAGCCCGGAGGTCTCGTAGATGTACTCGGCGTTGAAGTAGCCGTCGCCTCGGAGGAAGGAACTGATCCCGCCGGTGCCGGGCGCGGCACCGAAATCCACGAAACTCTGGCGGGAACGCTCGGCGTCGTGGGACAGGAAGTTGACCGTGTGCGAGGCACCGGCGGAGATCCCGCCGACCCAGCCCACCCGGACCTGCTGTTCCACCAGTGCGGCCACGCAGGCGGCGGTGTAACTGTTGCGCATGCCCCCGCCCTCGAACAGCAGGGCGACGTCCGGCGCCTCGACGGGTGTGGCCGGGGTGGGGTCCGACGGGCTCACCACTCGATTCTCCGCAGCACCTCGTGGGGGTCGTCGTTGCCGGCGTTGAACCTGACCACCCGCCCGGAGGTCTGGGGACATTCCAGTGCGGCGACGATCGTCTGCGCCACCGTCTCACGCGGTACCTCGGTGGCGTCGGTGCGCCCGTCGCCCTCCGGGAGGATCTCGATCCCACCGCGGTCCGGGTCGTCGGTCAGCCGACTGGGGGCGATGATCGTCCAGTCGAGCTCCGAGTCGCGCAGGTGCTGGTCGGCGGCGGCCTTCGCTTCGGCGTAGGGGAAGAAGCTGCTCTCCTCGGGGATGCAGTGGTCCAGGTAGGACCCCGACCACGACACCATGATGAACCGGCTGATCCCGGCTTCCTCGGCGGCGTTGATGGTGCGGATCGCCGCGTCACGGTCCACCGCCATGGTCCGTTCCGGGTCCCCGCCGCCGGCGCCGGCCGCCCAGATCACCGTGTCATGTCCTTCCAGGAGGTCGGCGAGGGCGTCGGTGCTCATGGTCTCGACGTCGGCCACCACCGGAGTCGCGCCGGTCTCCCGGACGTCGTTGAACTGGTCCCGGGCACGGATGACCGAGGTCACGGTACTGCCCGATTCGACGAGCATCGGTGCGGTGAGCATCGCCACCTTCCCGTGTCCGCCGATGATGACGATGTCGTACATGGTGTGGGTGCCTTTCGTCGGTTCCTGGCTGCGTCACGGGGCAGCGGTGTGCTCCCCACCCTAGCGGGGAAGCAGCGGCCCCACCGCCCCGGCTCCGACGCACACGTGGGAGCCCGGCGGGCCGTCGACCTCCACCAGCAGCGTCCCCCCGCCGCCGGACAGGTTGACCCACCTGGTCACGAGGTCGGTGCCCACCGCGACGTCGACGGTCCGGGCACGCCACTGGGCCTCGTCCTCCAGCCCGTTGGGGGTGGACAGCGCGACGGTGACCGGCTGGTCGGCGGTGGCGGTGAACTCCCACGTCCAGTCGCCGAAGGGCAATGCCGGGGCCACCGGGATGATCGTGGGTCGGCCGGCCTCCACCCGGGTGCCGCAGCCGGGGGAGTCGCCCTGGGCGCTGCGCGCGACGTCGGCGACCCCGGCGGTGGTGCGCCGCCCGTCCGGGGTGACGACCTGCGGACGTGTGGTCACCGCGCCGATGCCGGCACCGTCGTGCAGTTGCCCACCGACCTGGCCGATGGTGTTGTAGGGCGCCATCAGCGGGGTCAGGACCTCGAGGGGGGTGTGCTGGTCCAACACCGGGATACCGGAGGCCTCTGCCTCAGCCACCGCCGCGCGCACGCCGGCGAGGTAGCCGGCGGTCTCGTCGCCGGACCATTGCGCGACCCAGGTGACCGTCGAGGCCGTTGAACTCGCGGCGAAGAGGAGACAGGCCACGGCAGCGAGTGCCGGTCGCGGCCTCGTCGCTGCCACGGTCGAGGCGGGCGCGTCCTGGCGGTGCCGCCCACCGACGGCGGCGACGAGAAGCAGGACGGTGACCGCCCACCAGTCGGCGTAGTAGTGCATGCCACGGGCCAGCAGGTCCGTGGACCCCTCCCCGGCACGTCCCGCGCGGAGCAGCAGCAGGATCACCGCGAGATAGCCGGCGGACGCGGTCAGGGCCAGCACACCGGCCGGACGCCGCCGCCCCAACGCCACGAGGTAGGCCACCAGCAGCGCCACGACCACGGCCGCCGCCGCGACCTGGACGGGCACCGCCGTCGTGGAGAACACCGGTGACGGGTTCCACCGGTCCCAGCTCCACGGGCCGCCGAGGACACCGGGCACCACCGAGGAACCCAACGCCGTGACGGTCCCGTCGAGCCCCGGCGACACCGTGTCCGGTCCCCGGTCGACGAGAGCGAGGTAGAGGCAGGCCCAGGACACCGTCAGGGCAGCAGGGAACACTCCGACGGCCCACGGGATCCGCTGGCGCCCCCGGAGCACCAGCACTACCGCGAACAGCGCCGGCACCACCGTCAGCGCCTTCTCCGTCATGACCAGGCCCGCCAGCAGCACCGCCGCGGCGACGGACGACCGGACCAGCAGCGTGCGAACGGGTGCCCGCGCCGGGGTGGACAGGACGACGAGGCCGACGCCGGCGGCGGTGATCTGCCAGGCCAGGGCGTTGACACCGGCCGACCACCACGCCGACGCCGTCCCCAGGAACGGGGAGAACACCAGGGCGGTGAGGGCCGTGGCCCGGACCGGGGTGCGGTCGGTGAGCCGGCCGAGCACACTCCACCAGAGCACCGCGGCGACGACGGTCGCGACCACGGTGACGGTGGCAGGAAGCCACCACTGCAGCGGGGCGACGGTGTCGGCGAGGACCTGGAGCGCCGCCGACCCCGGCATGAGGTGGCCGTCGTAGGGCACCCACAGCCCGGTGTCGCGGAAGCGGGCGGGGATCACCAGGTCGTCCCAGTAGAACGTCCGCTGGCTCAGCTGCCATCCGCGGAGGGCGACGGCGGCGGCGGTGACACCGCAGGCCACGGTGGTGCCGGCGGCGCCGGTGATGCGGGCGCGCGGCCCCCGTCCCTGTCTCCCTCGACGCCCCTGACGCCCCTGACCCTCCGGTCTCACGCGCCAGCGGTGAGGGGCTGGACAGACAGCAGTTCGACGGCGTCGGCGCTGCAGCCGGTGACGTCACCGAGCCCGCCGTCACCGCCCGTGAAATCGAGGACGGTGGTGGCCGTCTCCTCGGGGACGATGACCTGCAGCCCGCTGGTGGGGGTGGGGCCACAGGCCTGGTCGTCGTAGTTCTCCGCCCGTGAGATCTTCACCGCGGCGGTCGCCGAGTCGCCGGGAGCCAGGTCGACCGGGCTGCCCGGCACGTTGTCCTCCCTCACGGCGGGTGCCCCGACCGGGCTGCCGGTGTCGTCGACGAGGACCACCCCGGGGAATCCGTCGAGGGTGCAGTGGCCGGGGGAGGAGTTGGTGAAGTCGACGTCGACCAGGAGACTGCCTGCCGCACCCTGGCTCTGCCCGAGCGTGATGTCGAGGCCGTCGGTGGTGCACCGGGATCCGTCGCCACCGGTGGTCGGCGCGGTGGCGTCACCGCCCGGAGCGGTCTCCTGCCCGCCGGCGTTGTCCGGGGCCCCGGCACCGGTGCTGGCGGTGGTGCCGGCGGTGTCGGAGACGTCGGCACCGCCGCTACCCGTGCCGTCGCCGTCGGAACATGAGCTCAGGACGGACATGGCGAGGACAGCCGACGCCCCGAGGACGCCCGCGGCTGCGGCCCATCGGAACCTGGAGCCGCGGACCGTGCCGGTGGCGGTGTCTGTCCTGTTCGCGGTGCCCTGCGTGTGCTGAGTAACCATGACCCCCAGTGTAGGCTGAATCACAACATCGGGTTCGGGGTACTCCGGTCGTGGCGCGCCGGTCCGGGTAACGTCCGGTGCGAGCACGTCCAACGATTTTCCCGAGGAGACTGAACGTCCATGGCTTTCAACCCTGATTTTGACCTCTTCCAGCTGCCGGAAGAATACCGCGAGCTGCGCGACAGCATCCGTGGCCTGACGGAGCAGGAGATCGCTCCCTACGCCGCCGCCGTCGACGAGGACGAGCGCTTCCCGGAGGAGGCCCTGAAGGCCCTCAACGACAGCGGTTTCAATGCCATCCACATCGGCGAGGCCTACGGCGGGCAGGGCGGCGACTCGTTGGCCGCGGTGATCGTCATCGAGGAGGTCGCCCGGGTGTGCGGGGCGTCGTCGCTGATCCCGGCGGTGAACAAGCTCGGGACGATGGGCCTGATCCTGTCCGGCTCCGAGGAGCTCAAGCAGAAGGTCCTCCCGGACATCGTCGACGGTGCCATGGCGTCCTACGCGCTTACCGAGCGCGAGGCGGGGTCGGATGCCGGCGGAATGAAGACCAGGGCCGTCAAGGACGGTGACGAGTGGGTGATCAACGGCTCCAAGTGCTTCATCACCAACGGCGGGAAGTCGACCTGGTACACCGTGATGGCGGTGACCGACCCGGAGGCGGGGGCGAACGGGATCTCGGCGTTCATGGTCCACAAGGACGACCCCGGGTTCCGCGTCGGCGGGCTCGAGCACAAGCTCGGCATCAAGGGGTCCCCGACGGCGGAACTGTACTTCGAGGACTGCCGGATCCCCGGCGACCGCATCATCGGTGAGGAGGGCACCGGGTTCAAGACGGCACTGGCGACCCTCGACCACACCCGTCCGACGATCGGCGCGCAGGCCCTGGGCATCGCCCAGGGGGCATTCGACGCCGCCGTGGCGTACGTCAAGGAGCGGCAGCAGTTCGGCAAGCCCATCGCGGCCTTCCAGAACACCCAGTTCATGCTCGCCGACATGAAGATGAAGATCGACGCCGCCCGGCTGATGATCTACACCGCCGCGTCGAACGCGGAGCGCGGCGAGGCGGAGGGCGGCGAGAAGCTGGGCCTGCTTGCCGCCGGGTCGAAGACCTTCGCCTCCGACATCGCGATGCAGGTGACCACCGACGCCGTGCAGCTGCTCGGCGGCTACGGGTACACCCGCGACTTCCCGGTCGAGCGGATGATGCGCGACGCCAAGATCACCCAGATCTACGAAGGCACCAACCAGATCTGCCGCATGGTGATGGGCCGCCAGATCCTCAAGTAGAGGTCAGCGGGGGTTTTCTGGCTTCGCCCCGCCGGTCGCGGTCCGCAGCTCCGGTGGCTCCTGCCCGTACAGTGCCCGTACCAGACTCGACGCAGATCCACGCAGTAGATCCTCCTCGTCCGGGAGCACATGCCAGTAGGTGTCCATCGTCGTCGCCGCGGATGCATGCCCCAGGGCCTTCTGCACTGCCTTGATGCTCCGCCCCCGGGCGAGCTGCGAGGTGGCGTACACGTGCCGCAGCGCATGGAAGCCCCACCCGTCGTCGGTGAGGTTCTTCACCGCGTGGTTGATCCGGTCGGATGACCACAGGAGCCCGGTCGCTGTCCGGAACATCGCGTCGTCCGCCGCAGCGGGGTGCCGCAACCGGTGCTCGCGAAGCCGGTTCAACGTCTCCGGCGGGGCCGGGATCTTCCGCCGCGACGACCGGGTCTTCACCGGGCCCCAACCGTCCGATCCCTCCGCCGGTCGCTGCACGGTCTGCTCCACCACGTGGATCACCCCAGCCTGCCGGTCGACGTTTCTCCACCGGAGGCCGCCGACCTCGCCTGGGCGCATGCCGGTCGAGACTGCGAGGATGATCATCGTCGCGATGGTGTCCCGGCCCGTGTCGTCGGCGTGGGCCACTGCGGCGCGGATCTGGTCGAGCGTCGGCAGCATGCGCGGGTCCACCGGCTCGGCACCTGCGCCGGGCCCCGGGACTTTCGAGCAGGGGTTGACCAGCAGCATCTCATCGGTGACAGCCATGTGCAGGCAACCGGACAGCTGCGTCCACCAGTTCACACGGGTGTTCAGCGACAGCCCGGTGCAGCCCTTCACCCACGGGCGGCCCGTCTGCAGGGTTGCCTGCCAGCCGCGGAGCTGCGTGGGCCGCAGTTCGGTAATCTTCGTGCTGCCAAGGTCCCCGAGGTTCTTGCCGACGAGCTGACGCACCGCCCGGGTGCCGTCGTTGGTGGCGAGGGCTTCCCACAGTGGCCATAGGTCCTTCAGTAGAGGTGCGTTGTCCTCGTCGACCCACTCGCGGCGACGGAGGAGACGGGACTGCTCCTCGTCGTATGCCTTCGCGGCCTTCTCCGGCTTCTTGTACTTGGCGGAGGTGAAGGTTTTGTAGCGCTCTCGTCCGGATGGGTCGTAGTACCGTACGATCCACCGCACACGGCCGCTCTTTGGCTTGCCGGTCTTCGGTCGTCGTTGCACGCTCATGATAGTCTTCTCCTGTCTGACATGCGTGTTTTGCGTTCGTGGTTGGACATTGGCCCTCATCGCCCTGGCCGGCGGTGAGGGCTGACTAGCTATGTGCAGTGGTCACATCTGGAGCACTACTGAAATGATCAGGAGCGCAATGACGACTCCTCCTGGTATGGCAAGGACAGTTCCGATGACGGCACAGAGTATGACGAGCGCTCGTGGTGGCTTCTGGTGCGGCGAGGTCACTTGAGAGTCACGGGTCATAGCTCGCTTATTGCAGCGTCCCGGTCCAAACGGCTTCGTTGGTGAGCGGGTCGGTGTTTCCCCTGAATCGGAGCTGGTAGTCGCCTGGGGTGCCGGGAGCGTTTTCGAAGCACACCGTTCCTCGTGCTTCTTGACCCGGTTCGATGGCCTCAGGAAGGTGTTGAGTGTCGTCGTTGGCTGTCTGCAGGCGGGCAGTGTCTGTGGGGTCGTAGAGTTTCCACGCGGCGAGGCCGTCGATTTCGAGTGGTTTGGCGTCTGGGGCGACGTTGATGTTGATGTCGACGCAGGTGTGCTCTTGTTCTGACTGTTCGGCCGGCCGGAGGTTGGTTGGTGTGATTTCAGCTCCGGCTACGGTGATGGGTTGGCCGATTTCGGCTCGGTCTTCTGGGGCTTGGGTGGCTTCCAGTGTTGTACTGTTCGCAGGGGTGGTGGTCTGGTTATCGTCGTTGGTCGTGCAGGCGGACAGTGCGATGGGCACGGCGAGAACGAGCGCGGCTGTGGCGGGTCGCCTTATTGTCATTGGTGGCTTCTCTTTCTTGCGGGGTGGTGGTGATCGCTGCTGTGGTGGTCACCGGGGCATATGGGTGTGGAGCTAATCATAGGTAATTGCGGGCGCATGGGATGGGCGGATCGAGGTGTTATGCATTGGTCTTGCCCGTCGGTGGGGGCCGTTTTCGTGTCTAGCAGTGCGAGTCGTCCGGGTCCTCGTGGGCGCCGAGGTACCCGTCGCAATTGTTCGGTGTCGCCGCGCTGAGGCCGTGGTTCGACCGCTCGGCGTTGCTCATGTCGTCGTAGGACCGGCCCCGCATGGCGTCCTCTTCGGTCCAGTTCGGGTCGACGTTGCCGAAGGGGTAGTCAGGGTAGTTCCCGGACGCCTCCATCGCGTCTTCCATCTGCTGCTGACATGCTGCGGTGTAGCCGCTGGTGCCGTCGGAGTAGAACGTGGTCCCGGGCTGGTAGATGGGGTCCATCGCGCAGGTGGCGGTGACTTCGCCTGCCGACTCGCCGGCTGGCTCAGGGGAGTCCGCTGCGGGGGTCGGTGTGGGCCCGTCAGAGTCCTCGTCCGGCGTGGCGGTCTCGTCGAGGAGTCCGGACACGTCCCATGTCACCGACTCTGCGCCCTCGATTGTCGACGGCTTGTATGTCATCTCCGTCGCGCCGACGGGTGCGGTCATGGTCAGTGCTGCGCGTCGGGTCTCTCCGTCGCCGAGGTCGACGAACTTCGATCCGTGCTCGCTGTCGCAGTCCTCTTGTCCGCCCATGTCGAGGTACTGGACAGTGAGACCGTCCGGATCGGTGAAAGAGAAGTCGGACGGCCAGAGAGCTTCGATGATCTCCTCTCCGGTCTGGTTTTCGACGGTGGCGACGAGCTGGAAGGGGACGCCGTCCCGGACGGGGTCCTCGAGGAACGAGCAGTTCTTGGTCTCGATCGCGGTGTCGCTGATGGTGACGGTGTCGCCGATCTTGACCGTTTCGCCGAGTGTGTATGCCTGGTCGGTGGCTTCCGTGGTCGTCGGTGTGGTGATGTCGTCGGCCTGGCCGTCGTCGTTGCTGCAGGCGGTGAGTGCGAGCGCGCCGGCGGTGACGACAGCGAGTGCTGTGCGTCGGATAGTCATCGTCCCGCTCCTGTCCGGGTGATCGCGGCGCCGATGCGGGAGAGGATGATCCCGACGAATCCTACCCCGGAGAAGATGGCAAAGATGATCCCGAGTACGAGGTCGGTGTTGTAGACAGCTTCGTCGACTGCGAGGAATGCGAGCGCCCCGGCGACGACGAAGACGATGGTGGATACGACGGTCCAAATAGTAAAGCCGTCTATGGTCTTGGCTGGGGGTGTGGCGCCGCCTGGTCCGTACTGGTGGGCAGGGGCGATGGGTGGTGTGGGGTGGGGTTGCTGGCCGTTGGTTGGCCAGTTCCGTGGGGTGGTCATGGTGGTCTCCTCTCGTAGGGGCTCGCCGTCGTCAAGCCGGCATTCTGTCTAGTTTCTCACAGTGAGCTTATGAGGGGTGGTGTAGACCATGGCCCGCCAGACCTCGACGAGGTGTCGGGTGACGCCGAGGGACCAGGCGATCGCGCCGGCGTGGGGACCGTAGTGCGCTTCGGCCTCGCGGTAGGCATCGGGGTCGATGAGCATGCGGGCGGCGTACTCGTCGGCTTTCCGTTCCTGCCGGTTGTGGAGTACCTGGTCGGTGGTGGGTTTGTGGTCGTAGGTGTGGTGGCCGAGCTCGTGGGCGAGGGTGCAGCGTCGGGCAATGGGCCCGAGGTCTGATCGGAGAGTGATGCTGCCGTCTGGGTGGCGTCGGCCTTTCTCGCCGCCGTGGTGGTCACCCACGGCGATGTTGTTCTCCCTGGCGTATGCCTCAGGGTCCGTCGTGGTAATCGTCATCGCCCTCCTCTGGTTCGGTGTCGCTGCTATCAGCAACGTATTCGAGGGGGCGGACACTTGGGGTAGTTTCGTCGGGTTCTGCCTGTTCGCCATCGAAACTACGGGGGGAGTCGGGGAAGGGGAACACATCAGCAACGGGGGCGACGTCGATCACGTCATCCCCTCCGCCGAACAGGACGGTCGCCTCCGGGTCGGAGCGGTCCATGATCTCGTCGAGGATCTGCTTGTTCGTCGCCTCCTTGAGTGCGTAGGGAATCGAGACGCCCTCGGTCTCCCAGGGGTTGAGGTACCCGGTCTCGATCAGTCCGGCGACGGGTGAGCGGCCGTAGGCGCGGCACAACGAGATCACCATCTCGGGGGAGAGGTGCCCCTTGTTGAGCTGCCGGGTGATCGTCGACCCGTTGGTGCCGATCTTCTCGGCTGCGGTTCGGTACGAGTCTCCGGCGATAAGTCCGTCGATCCATGCTCTGTGTTCCATGATGGTCACTGTAATGCACGTTGGTATCAATCGCCATAGTTGCACGTAGAAAGACATGACGGGGGTATATAACGGGGGTGTTTCGTAGTTACAGCGTTGCCATTCGGTATCGCTGGATGCATACTCGTATCAGCGGTTGCGAGACAGTACCGCACTACAGACCACCAGCCAAGGAGGCACCAGTGATCGACGCACAGGCAGCGCCGGCATACCGCTTTCGCCCCGGCGCCCTCGACGCTATCGCCCGCTCTCGACGGTTCACCTCCGACGAGCAGCTCGCCCTCTACGTCGGAGTGCAGCCCGATCAGCTCCCCATGCTGCGGGCCGGGGCGAAGGTATCCGCCCGGGTAGCTCTGCGAGTCAGCGCCCTGCAGGGCGACAAGGACTACGTCGCCGGGTACTTCGACCTGGCAGACGACCCCCGAGTCGCCGCCTAACCCCCGGATACGAAAAAGGCCCCGCCGAAGCGGGGACTCAACCACCAAGGAGTCTACACCATGAGCAACAACGACTACGACTACGGCCGGTCTTCCGGCCTGTACCGGGCCGCGAGCAAGGCCTACAAGCTCGCCGGGAACCTCAGCGACTTAGGCAGGACGGATGTAGCAGAGGACGTGCGCACGCTCGCCGCACTTCTCGTCACCGACGCAGAAGAGATCACCGCTGAGATCCGCGACCGCGAGGCGGTGACGGCATGAGCGACCTGATCCCGATCACCCAGACCGACGACGGTCGCCAGGCCGTCAGCGGCCGAGCCCTCCACCAATTCCTCGAAGTGGGGGCAGAGTACCGGCACTGGCTTCCCCGCATGGTCGCCTACGGCTTCACCGAAGGTCAGGACTACACGGTCATTTCTGACCGGGTTGCCCGCCAGGGCCGCGGCACCGTCGAGCGCCAGGACCACATCCTCACCCTGGACATGGCCAAAGAGGTCAGCATGATCCAGCGCAACGAGAAGGGCCGCCAGGCCCGGGCGTACTTCCTCGAGTGTGAGAAGCGGGCACAGAGCCCCGTCGCCGCCCTCCCGGACCGTCGAGCGTTGGCTCAGATGGTGATCGAGGCGGAGGACCGGGCCGACAAGGCCACCGCAGAACTCGCCGCGGCGGCACCGGCCATCGAGTACCACGATCGGTTCATTGCTGATGACCAGGACGTCATCACCGTCGAGGACTGGGGCCGGCAGTGGGGTTTGAGCCGCCCGCAGGCGTTCGACCTGCTGACTGGACGGAAGGTGATCTTCCGGAAGTCTGTCACCCGCGAGTTCTCCAACAAGGCCGGGGAGGTCGTGGACCGCAACGAGTACCGCCCGTACTCGGACTACCGGAACCTGTTCGACCTCCGCCCGCAGCACAACGCCCCGCGCTACCACAACGGGCAGGTCCGCCAGACCCTTTACGTCAAGGCGGCCGCGTCGTTCCTGCTGGCTAACGCCATGAAGCTCCCGGGAACGCCAGGCGGAGAGCAGGTGTCGGCATGATCACCGCACTCGCTGGATTCGCCGTCCTGTGTGTCGTCGGCGCAATCGCAGTATTGGCCTATTTCATTCGTGATTCGAGGCAGATAGCCGAACTTAATCGTCGGTCATGGGAATCCATCGAATCCGCAGAGGCTCTTAACCGCGACACGGAGAGGAACCTCGCAGAGGCAGCATCGAACCTTGCCGAGGCTCGGGACAACCTTGACCAGGCTGAACGGAGGTTGCCGTCATGAGCGTGGACCCGAAGATGTTCCATCGCCTCGTCGCATTCAACGAGTGCCTGGAAGTGCTAGTGAAGCGGGCGAAAGAGGCGGAGGCGGTTGGTGATAAGCAGCGCATGGATTTTATCCGTGACATCGCTTTCGATATCGCCCTACTGAGATAGCCCCCCTGGTCGCCTGTGGGGGAAGCACGGGCGACCCGCTCCACTGCCAGTCTGCTGGCCGTCCTCGTCGTGGGGGAGTGGGAGCACTAGACCCTTGTGGTCGTGAGTATTTGAAAACTGAACAGTGCATAGCGCCGGACAGATACCTGCCTGGACAGCCAAGAGCGAGCGTGTGAGGAATGGCGGACCATCGTATCCGCCGAGTAGATCGCGATGACCTTGTGACGCTGACAGGACGATGGAACCCCGGAGTGTGGCTTAGCGGCCCCACGGGAGGCAACGACCGGCGCGGATATAAATACCAGCCCTACTGATGATCAGTCATCCGCCGTCGTCGTGGACGGGGTAGGGCACGGGCGCCACACGGGTGCCGATTACTGACCATCGACTACAGGAGGTGCCGTATGGATGATCGACTCGTCCCTATGGAGATGACGTTGACGGAGTGCGCCGCGGTCAACTGGGTGCTGAGCAGGGTGAAGGACAAGACGCTGACCGGGGTCCCGTCAGGCGTCGTCATCGACCAGGCAATCAGCGAAGCACTGGAGTCCGCTATCAGCGCCCAGCCATCCTATGACGATCCGGCTGAGTCGTCAGCGCCTTCTGACAATTCTGATTGAGTGGATGAGGAGAGCTGATGCTGTACGTGCTCTTGCACAATCTCTGCCCCGGACTGGGCTCCGGACTGAAGCGCGACGATGGTTGCTCCAGTAATCGCCCCGAGCATGACGTCCTTTTTGAACCATGCCCACGTAGCATCCCGAGCTCTTCTCCAGAAGGGGTCCTGCGGTTCCTTCTTGGCGAGTTCGTCGAGGATCCTCTCGAGGTCCTTTACTGCATCGGTGATGCGGAATTCTCCGAGGGCTTGCCAGTCGACAAGTAGTTTCTTCAAGTGAGCGATGATTCGCCGGGCATGATCGGCTAAGTAGGTGGAGTCATCTTTGAGATGGGCGAGGATTGCATCGAGAAAGTTGTCCAGGTCGGAGGGGCCTGTTTTCTCGAATTTTGGAATGTAGATGCTGAAAGTTCCAGAGGCAGTCAGGAGAACATCCAAAGAATCTGCGTGAAGATTGTCCGCCCCATTTGTGGTCCAACCTTTCGGGTAGCCGAACACCATCTGGGTCCACCGGGACAAGTGTCTCTCGGCGGCCAGCATGGGGGAGCCATCGTCCCGGAGGCGATGTAGAAGCTCCTCTACGTCCAGCAGGCGCTGAGCTGCTAGTCGCTGCTGTTCCCACCCATTTTTTGTGTTGAGGGACCGAATAGTTGCGGTGGTCTCATTGTTCTTAACCTTCCAGCTATTGAGCTGGTCATAAAGGAGTTTTGCGGGGTCTGCCATACCCCCTATTCAACCATGGCGGTGTCGCCCTGCTGCCGGACGAGGTCCGGTACCGGCTCATGACCGGGGTGGGGCACGGGGGCGGGGTGTCACAGCGGGCGTGTTGCTCGCCCGTAAGCGGCGCCCATGACCGGCTTTCGCACCTTTCGCTGAGGAAGGCGTCAGCTGCACCCCGCCCTGTCCATTGAGAAATTGAGAAGCCGCCCCGCATGTCCTGGCAGACCTGCGCGGGGCGGCTCATGAGGAGACCGTAGGAGGTCACCATGACTACGAGGATACCGGTCGAGGACCGGGAGTACTACACCACCGAGGAGGTGGCGGAGCGGGTCGGGATCAGTCCGACGACGCTCCGGGAGGGAATCAAGGACCGTGACGACGCGGTGATGCTGCTGTGCCCGCTGAAGGTGCGCAGCACGATCACGTGGTCGAAAGCAGCCGTTGACCGGTGGGTCGCGGGGGAGAGGAGCATGGCATGAGACGAGAGCTGACGGACACGGAGCAGTTCCTGCAGAGCATGGTGGATCATCCGGTGGGCACGTCGTACATCGGCCGGCACTGGTCGGAACCGGAGCCCACGCCGTTGGAAATCGCGCAGGAGAGCAGGACATTCCGCGTCGTCGAGTACATCTTCGGCGCCCTGGCCGTGGCCGCGATGATGATCATCGTCTACATGGTCTTCCGGGCCCTGTTCCTGGTGGTGATGAGCCTGTGGTGAGCATGGACATTCCCGACGCGGTGATGGTCGGGCAGGCGTACAAGGCGGCCGCCCACTACCTCGAGATGTCGCGGATGTGTGGTCGTGACCGGGAGCGGCAGATCCGGTACGAGCGCGCCGCGAAGCGCTTCCTGGCCACGGCGAAGGAGACGGCACGGGACGCCGGCGCGCAGAAGGTCTGGTACCAGACCGACATGCACGCGGGCTTGGGGATGAAGCGGATGACGACGCTGCACGCGCAGGACGCGGTCGCGACGATCCGAGGCCACGTAGAGGAGATGGGGAAATGAGCACGATGAAGGAACTGCTGGCGCAGCGTAACGCACGAGCGCGCCGGGTGGTGCTGCAGTCCGCAGTACTGAAGGAACTCAAGGCCCGGCATGACGAGGACCGGGCCGAGCTGCAGGCCGACATGGAGCGCGGGGAGAAGATCACCGCCCGCACGGACGACCAGTCGCTCGGCACCGTGTCCTACTCCGATCCGAAGCCGAAAGCCAGGGTCACAGACCGGGCCGCGTTGCTCGGGCACGTCGCCGAGGACGCACCGGGGCGGATCGGGCTGCGGATCACGGACATGCCGCGGGCGCTGGCGCTGCTGGAGGCGGACTACCCGGAGCTCGTGGAGCCGGCCTTGTCGTCGCAGGATGAGGCGCACTACCTCCGGGCCGCGGAGAAGGGCGAGAGCATCCCTGGGGTGGAGGTCGCTACCGGGGCGCCGGTCATGTCGGTGCGTCCGTCGCAGGCGGGCAAGGATGCCGCTACTGAGCTGGTCGCCGGCAACCGTGCGCTGACGGCGCAGGCGGAATTGGAGGCCGGCGATGAGTGAGAACACCAGGCAGATGCGGCAGGTGCTGTGGTTCTTCAACCACAACCACGATTTGGCCGTCCCGTGTGGCGAGGACAGCTTCATCTACCGGTTGATCCGAGCTGCCTGCAAAGCCGACCAGACGAACAGGGGCCGCCTGTATTTCGGTTTCCCGGCGCTGGTGTGGGCGGTGGAGGTGATCCAGGGCGAGGACTACGGCTACGACAAGGTAGCCCGGGCGATCCGTGAAGAGGAAGGAGCACCGCTGTGAACCAGTTGCGGACGCGCCGGCCCACGGGTCAGGTGTCGTGGCCGATCATCATCCTCGCCGGCGTCGAGGGCGGCGGTAAGACGTGGTCCGCGGTCGAGGCCACCAGCATGGACCTCATCGACCGCAGTTTCTTCCTCGAGGTCGGGGAGCGCATGGGCGACGAGTACGCCGCGGTGCCGGGATCTGACTACGAGATCGTGGAGCATGACGGGACGTGGCGGCAGATCCTCGCATCGGTCCATGCCGCGGCCGCGGTTGCCCCGGCGGAGGGGAAGGCGAATCTGATGATCGTCGACTCCGTGACGGAGGTGTGGACGCTGCTGTCGGACATGGCGCAGCACCAGGCCAACATGCGGGCGCAGCAGAAGGGCCGCGGCGGTGGCGGTGACGCGCAGATCACGATGGACCTGTGGAATGCGGCGAAGGACGCCCTCGGTGACTTCCTCGGCGCGCTGCGCAGCTTCCCCGGCCCGGTGATCCTCACCGCCCGCCTGGACAACGTCAGTGTCGTCGAGGGCGGCAAGCCGACCGGCGACACCACGTGGAAGATCCGGGCGGAGAAGAACCTGCCGTACCAGGCGACGGTCATCATGCAGGCCCGGCAGCCCCGGGACTGGCTGATGACGAAGATCGCGTCCACGAAGCTGCAGCTGCCGCCGGGCGGGGAGAAGAAGATCGGACCGAGCTTCACCGTCGAGGCCCTGCTCGAGCAGATGGGCGTCACAGCGGCAACGTCGGCGTCGACGTATGTCCGGCCGTCGCCGGATGGCACGCCGCAGCAGTCGCAGGCGGCCGCGCAGGCCCGTGCCCGGGAGGCCCAGGAGTTCCTGGAGCGCTGCCGCACTCTCACCGACCGGGACGCGCTGCTGCAGGAGCAGGGCGAGGCCCGCCGACTGGGGGTCTATGACCAGTGGGTCGAGATCGGGAAGCGATTGTCCTCGGCCGCCCAGGCGGAACCCGCGGACGACGGTGTCGAGACCGTGACCCCGGAGGTGGTGACCGATGGAGACGCCACCGACTGAGCCGCTCAACCCGGTACAGGTCGAACAGCGGATCATGGAACTGTCCAAGATGATCGCCGCGGGCGTCCAGCAGGTCACGAACAAGCTCCGCGCCTACCGGCAGGCCGACGCGGCCTACGACAGGGCGAAAGCGCACGCGCAGCTCGCCGCAGAGGGTAAGACCGTCGCAGACCGGGAGGCCGAGGTCGAACTCGCCACGATCGACGAGCGGGACGCAAAGGACTTCGCCGAGGTGGAGTACTCGCACGTCAACCGTCGGGTGAAGGCCTTCGAGAAGGAGCTCGACGCGATCCGCAGCATCGGCGCGAACGTCCGCCAGATGTACTCCGTCGCGGGACGTGGGGAGGGGGCCTGATGGTGAAGCAGAGGATGCCCGCCGCGGTCGCCCGGGAGGTCCTGGAGCGAGCGGACGGCGCGTGCGAGGCGATGATCCGCGGCGTGTGCACCGGCGGGGCGCAGCACCTGCACCACCGGCTGATGCGCTCGCAGGGCGGCCCTCACACGGTCGCGAACCTCGCCGCCGTCTGCAGCACGTGCCACAGGTACGTGCATGACAACCCCAAGTTCGGCTACGAGTCCGGGCTGCTGATCCATCCGTGGCACCCGGTCACCTGGCCACCCGCGTACTACCGCGGCGTCTACACCTCCAGAGAGGAGGGCACGTGAGTATCAACGTCATCACGTGGGTCATGTCTCACGCTGATGTCCAGAACCACGGCGAGCTCGCGGTGCTGTATGCACTCGCAGAGCGCGCCCACGAGGACGGACGGTACGCCTGGCCATCCCAGTCCTGGATCGCCTACCGTGCCCGGTGCACGACGAGGACGGTCCGAAACCACCTGACGAACCTCGAGGGTCGGGGGATGATTCGCCGGGGCGACCAGAACGTCGTGAGCCACCTCGATCCGCGGTACCGGCCGATCGTGTGGGACATCGACATGACGAAGGTTCGGTCCGATTCGGAGCCTGCAAAACTTTCCGCCCTAGCGAAATCCAGGGCGGAAAGTTTTTCATCCAGACCGGAAAATCCTGACACTCAGGGCGGAAAATCTGAGCATCCAGACCGGAAACCCGTTTCCTACAAACCGTCCATAGAACCTTCCAGTGAACCGTCCGAGAACCTAACCCCCTCAAGTCCCCCTCCGGGGGACCGGTTCGAGGAGTTCTGGGGACTGGTGCCGCGGAAGGTCGGGATCGGGAAGGCGCGCACCGCGTACCGCAGTGCGGTGAAGCGCGCCGGCGACGAGCAGACCGTCATCGACGGTATGCGCCGATTCGCCGCGGACCCGAATCTGCCGGCTGAGAAGCAGTACATCCCGCACCCGACGACGTGGCTCAACCGAGATGGGTGGGAGGACGAGCCGTTGCCGCCCCGGCCGGGCGCGGTCCCGGCCGCGACCCATACCTTCGGCACCCGTCCGGAGGACTGGCTGCAGGGGCTGGCGGCCCCGGAGCCTGGCAACGTCGTCGAGGGGGAGGTGGTCTCATGGCCGGAGATCGAGCACTGACCGACCGCGAGGCGCTGGCCGCGGAGGTGCTGGCATTCGGGAAGTCCCTCGTCCCCGACCGTTTTCCCCGACCGACGCCGGAAGCGCTCATCGCCTGGGGCATGGTCCTCGGCGAGATGCGCGTCCCGGCGGAGGTGTGGCCGGAAGCGATCGCGTGGTGGTCGATGAACTCGGCGACGGACCGGATGGCGACGCCGCGGGAGCTGAAGGATGCAGCGCAGCACATCGTCCGGGACGTGTGGGAGACGAACCCGGAGAAGCGGCGGATCCTCGATGCGCATCGTGCAGCTCGTCTGAGAGCGCGGGAGGCGCGTGGGGAGTTGCCGCCGGGGACGGCGCCGGAGACCGCCGGCGATACCGGCATGGTCGCGATCGAGCCGCGGAGTGAGGACACCGCGGTCCGGTGGCGGGAGGTCCGTGCGGGTATCGCGCAGCGTGCGCGGGACCGTCGGATCGCAGAGCGGGAGGCCGCCGGTCGTGGCGAGCTTTTCGAGGACATGAACAACCAACCCGGGGAAGAGCCCCCGGAGAACGGAGCCTAGACATGGCACAGATCAGTATCACCGGAACCCTCGGCAAGGACCCGGAGGGCAAGACCAGCAACGCGGGGAAGCCCTTCGCCCGGTTCTCCCTGGCGTGGTCGGAGTCGAGCAAGGACCAGAACGGACAGTGGATGGACGGCCCCACGCAGTGGGTGCAGGTCACCTGCTTTGGCAGGGTGGCGCAGAACCTGGTGGCGTCGCTGCACAAGGGTGACCGGGTGAACGTGACCGGTCGGATCAAGCCGGAGTCGTGGTCGTCGCAGCAGGGTGAGCAGACGGTGCTGGCGCTGACCGCGGATACGGTGTCGCCGGATCTCACGTTCGCGTCGGTGCAGGTGCAGAAGAACCCGAAGGGGCAGCAGGGCGGCGGGCAGCAGCAGGGTGGTTTCGGCGGTCAGCAGGGCGGGGGAGACCCGTGGAACAGCGGTCCGAATCCGAACGCGTTCGATGACGGCTCCACTCCGCCTTTCTAGCCGTCGAATACCCCGAACCCCTACAAGTACCCACCAAACCCCGTTCAGTCGCTCCACAGGGCTCCTGGGCGGGGTTTCGCCTACCTACAGCAAGGAGGACACCACCATGACCACCTGCACAAGACCCCGGTGCGACCGAAAGGTCAAGTCCGGCCACGCCTACTGCCACCGACACCTCTACAGCGAGGGGATCTTCAAGCCCCGCGTACCCGTCGGCCCCATCCGAGACCACCTGCAGCGATGCGTCGAGCAGGGCGCGACCCTCAACACGATCGCCCGAGCCGTCGGCGTGCCACCAGTGACCGTCTACCAGGCCGCCGGCAGCTACACCGACTACCGCGACCAGGTCGGCATCGCCCACGACGTCGCAGTGAAACTCATGCGCGCCACCCCCGACATGGCCGGCCACGTGCCCGCCTGGCCCTACGTCCGCCGCGTCCGTGCCCTGCGTGCCGCCGGGCATGACCTCGCCACCATCGCAGACGGACTGGGCATCAGCCTCTGCGCCGTCAGCCACATGTCCGCCGCGAAATACCAGCAGGTCACCATCGCCACCGCAGAGAAGATCCGGGCCGGCTACGAGACCATGAGCGCGTGGCCTGCCGGTAGTATCACGACCCGCATCCTCGCCTATGGGTGGGCCCCGCCGATGCTGTGGGACGACATCGACGACCCGGACGAGGACCACGAGGTGCCGGCAGGCAGCGTGCACGTCTCCGGTCCGGTCCTCGCCGCCGTCGGCGTGCTGGACACCGCCTACGGTCGCCCGGGCACGGCGCAAGCCACCGGCGTGTCGCAGGCACTGCTGAGACACTTCGTCGCCGGCAGTCGTCCCCACACCAGCCTCGACACGGCCCGGTCGATCCTGCGGGCCGCGGCCCGGGTGCAGCGGCAGGCGGTGGCGGCATGACCGACCGCACCCGATGGCTGCCACGGGCCGCATGCCTCGGCTCCGACCCGGGCGATTTCGACATCATCACGAACGTCACCGCCACCGTGCCCACACCGACGCGCATGGACCGGATGTGGGACCAGGGCACGATCTGTGAATCCTGCCCCGTCGTCCGCGAGTGCGCGGCGGATGCTCTCGACCAGCGGGACATCGGCATCGTCCGCGGCGGGGTGCCGGTCGTAGCGAACGGGAGCATGGCGTGGAGGCAGATGGAGCGGGCGGCGCTGACGGCCATGTCAGTGACCGACTCCCCGGCGGAGACGCGCAGGGTGTGGCGGGCCGCGGCACAGCGCGCCGCGGCGAAGATCCGGGCGGAGCGCGCCGCATGACGACCATGTTCCGCTCCCAACGCCGCGCCCTGCTCGCCCTCGCCGACACCGGCGTCTGCGAGGTGTGGCATGCCCGGGACTTCATCGACGACGGCTACGCCCTCCCCGCTTGCCACGACCGCGGCGGCCACTCGTGTATGCGCGACACGTGCGACGGGTGGTGGCGGTGGGTGCTCACCGACCACGGCCGGCACGTGGTGTGGCTCCTGCGTGCCATCAGCGACGAGCTGGCGCAGGACACGGCGCCTCCCCTGACCCAGCTCACGATCCCGGGGGTAGCCGCATGACGACGTGGACGATGCCCCTGGCCTATGAAAAGCCCCCGCTGAGCCTGAATCAGCGCGGCCATTGGGCGAAGACCGACCCGCACCGCAAAGCCCTGCGAGCCTGGTCCGCCGCCGCAGCCCGGAAGCTCGGCATCCCCACCGGCCTCGACCACATCACCACCCGCCTGCACTACCGCGCACCGGACCGCCGGCGCCGCGACGAGGACAACCTGATCCTCACCGCGAAGCCCCTGTGGGACGGGCTGGTCGACGCCGGGATCGTCCCGGACGACACCAGCGACTACATGACCAAACTCATGCCAAAGATCCACCCACCAACCCCGGAGGGCCCGGCCCTCTGGCTGACCATCACAGAAGGAGACCCACCATGACCCGACGGCGTACCCACTGCCCTGAGTGTGGTCGCTCCCACCGCACCCGCCACCCGGACGACGACCGGTGCCTCCCACACCGCGCACAGGGCCACATGCCCGTCGGTGACATGTCCAAGGCGGACCTGGACGAGATCCTGCGTGACCAGGTGTGCCCGGGAGGTGAACCCCGATGAGCCGCCACACTGTGTGCGATGTCGTCCCGTCCGGCCGCCCGGATCCCCGCGACCCGTGGTCGGAGGGGGAGATCTGGAAGCCCATACCGGGGTACGAAGGCTACTACGAAGTGTCCGATCAGGGGAGAGTTAAGAGGGTAGCCAGAATGGCAACCGACAAAAGTGGAAGGAGGAAGTTCTACCCGGAGAGAATCAAATCTCCTCGCACCGAAAAGAGATTTGGGTACAAGCTGGCGGGATTGTCAGTCGGGGGGAGAGGTAAGAGTATTCGCGTCCACCGTCTGGTCATGGCTGCCTTCGTCGGCCCGTGCCCTGAAGGCATGGAAGTGTGCCACAACAACGGAGACCCGGCAGACAACCGGCTGGTGAACCTCCGGTACGACACGAGGGTCGGGAACCGGCGCGACCAACAGCGGCACGGAACTGACCACGAGGTCAACAAGACCCACTGCCCGTTTGGACACGACCTCGTCACCCCGAACCTCCGTCCCTGGATCCTCCAGCAGGGCCGCCGAGGGTGCCTTGCCTGCGAGCGTGCACGGTCCTACGTCAAGTACCACACGGAACTTCGCGACGACTTCGAAGAGATCTCCGACCGCTACTACGGAGCGATCATGGGAGGTGCCGCATGAGGTTCTGCGAGTGCGTGGAGGTCCCCACTGGCCGCCCGGACCCACGCTCCCCATACGACGAGGGGTGGCAGCTGATCTGGAACCCCCTATGCCCCCGACATGGCGCCGACGACGTCGACCCTGACCATGACCTCATCGACCAGGAGTACGGCCTCGTCCAGACCGGGGCGGGGGAGTGGGTCGACCGCGAGGACTTCGACGACGACACCGGCGAGAGGCGAAGCGCATGACCCGGTTCAGACCCCACCCCATACGCCGACCACGCACGTGGATCTGGCGCCTACTCCGAAGGAGAACCCGATGACCACCCTCGAAACCGCGTTCGCGCTGGCCTTGTTCTTCCTGGTGCCTGCTGTCGTCTGGCTCGCCGTCGACACCTGGGCGCTCCGCCGGATACGAGCAGCGCGTGATCTGCACCGACGAGACCGGCCCGTGGGAAGCCACCGCACAGGATGCCCGGGAGTTCGCCTACGCCCTCCTCGCCGCAGCTGACTACGCAGAAAGTACCAAGGGATGAGCCTCGGAAACCAAGATAAAGCCCTGGGGGCACTCGCCTACGGGCGGATAAGAGGTCTGACAGAGATCCAGGTAGTCCACCTCCTCGAACAAGGACAACCTACTCGTCCCGGACCCGAAGACCATCCGCACCATGGAGGAGCTAGAAGCCCTCGACCCGGATGCGCTGCTACTGCGCGCAGACGGCAACGTCTTCTATGCAGGTGGACGCATCATCGACGACCTCCCCGCCGTGGTGGTCGCTACCGGCGAGCACGTCCGCGCCTGCCGGGAAGCACTCGGAGTGGAGACCGGGGCCGAATGAGCAATCAGACGTTGCGCTTCGACTCCTCCGAATCGTCCTTCATCGCGCCCAGCTCAGCCTTGAAAATCCGCAATGACTGGCCCAGCGACCTCGCCGCATCAGGCAACCTCGCCGACCCGAACAGCAACACGATCACAAGCACCACAATCAGCCAGTGGGAAGGGGCCAACGCACCCATATCAACCTCGATTCAGAGACAACCAACCGATCACACGCTACGCCCCACAATGCCCACTGCGACAGCACGACCCCTCGATTCGCTCAGATAGGAGACCGCATGACCCCCGAAGAAGCACGAGTAGTACAGGACGCACGGCTTTCCGCCGGGTGGGACTGGTGCCCCGACGACATGCACGACTCCCTCGAAGAGGACATGAGCGCCACCATCGCCGCGCTCCAGTGGGAGTACGGGGTGGAGCAGGACAATGTCCACTGCGCCCACTTCGAGCACGGCGCGGACCCCACCCGCTGCCGGTACACCACGTGGCTCTCCGATGAGGACACCGCCCGCCTCGCCGCCGACATGCCTTTCCGCACCGACCGACACCCTCGCCTCGTCCGCCGACCCGTCGGACCCGTGGAGGTGGTGGAGGTGGTGGAGGCTTCAGTCAGAACAGTGGAAGGTCACAATTAGGTCACAAAGAGCGGGCACGCGAGCGAGAAGACAGGGCAATCCTTATACTCAGTTAGGTATCCATGCTTCCAACACGAAAGGTCAACACCATGGGTCTCGACGACAAGATCAAGAACGCCGCAGAAGACGCCACCGGAAAGGCCAAGGAGGCCGCCGGCGACGCCACCAACAACGACAAGCTCAAGGGCGAAGGCAAGACCGACCAGGCCAAGGCCAGCGTCAAGGACGCCGCCGAGAACGCCAAGGACAAGATCTCCGAAGGCATCAACAAGATCACCGGAAACTAACCGACACTGGGGCTACGATGGCGAAAACAGACAGCACCACCTCGGCCACGACACGGCAGCGCTCGTCCGTCGGACTGGTTGCCACTACCGCAATCGTCGTTATCGTGGCCATCGCCCTGATCATCCTCATCGGGCAAAATACGGACCAGGTCGACATCGGTTTCCTCGCATGGGAGTTCGCATTCCCGCTCTCCATCGGACTCGTTGTCGCCGCGGTCGGCGGAGCAGTATTCGCCTTCGCACTGTCTGGCCTCATCGCCCTACGACGCAGGAAGCGCTAACCCTGTCCATCCTCACCTCCCCAAGAAAGGGAATATCGTGGATTCGAACACCGTAATCCTCGCCGCCGAGTCGGCCCCGCCACTTGGCTTCATCGGTTGGATCATCGTCGGCGGTCTCGCCGGCTGGATCGGCTCGAAGATCATGGGCACCGACGCGTCGATGGGGATCATCCTCAACATCGTCGTCGGTGTGGTCGGCGGCTTCCTCGGCGGCTGGCTGCTGACCCTGTTCGGCGTCGACGTTGCCGGAGGCGGCATCATCTTCAGCTTCATCACCTGCCTCATCGGTGCGGTGATCCTGCTGTGGATCGTCGGGCTCGTAACCAGACGAAAGTAGCTAGACAGGGGGTGTCTCTTGCCCCCAATCAAAACCCCCGCTCCAGGTACGTAGATACCGCCTGGGACGGGGGTTCTTGCATGAAATCACACATCCTCGCACACCGCGACAGACAACAACCTCATTACCCCGAACCCCGCCATCGAGCGGGGTTCATCCAGTTAGGAGCCGCGAATGACCACGCCGGACGAATTCCGGACCACCCTGCAGCACCTCGCCGAGTACTGCGCTCTCATCGAGCAGGACCTCCAGGACTCCGCATACCCCGCCGCAGCATCATCCAACGCCGGCGCCCGCCCCATCGGCCCCAAGGGCAAACCTCCGTGTTCGATCGTCGACCTGGACTACATCATCGAGGACGTCGCGCCCCGCATCAAGGGATGGTGCTTCAACCTCCAGGAGTCCGCCCACGTCACCGGCCTGCCCGTGAACCGGCCGCTGAACGTGTGGGTTGCCTGGCTCTCGCGCCATCGGGTGACGCTCCTCGACCAGGACTGGGGAGAGGACGCCGCCGACGAACTCCGCACACTGACGCGAGAGCTCCACGATCGCCTGCACCCGAAGCCGGACACGAAGCGCCCGGACGTCGGCGAGTTCGCCACCGCCGAGGAGATCGCCCACGCCACCGGACGCAGCGTCGCCAGCGTGCGGAAGTGGTGCCAACGCCACGATGTTGAGCACTGGGACATCGGCGGCGTACGGCAGTACCGCACCAGCCAGGTGAGGTACACATACGCCTCTGACCAGTAGCTGAAGGCAAATGTCCACTAGTCGTGCTATGATCGTTCTAGCGCTACGTGGCCCCGACGACCGGTCCCTTTCGAGGACTGGTCGCCGGGGCTTCGTCATGCGCTCGGCAGGTGGGTCCTGTCGCGGGATGTGGTGTCCCAGTGGTCGTGCCGGGCAGGGCGTCGAGCCGTCATCTCCGCCCGCCCGGCACAGTGGACCCCCTCCGGTCGGTGTCGTATAGGGACACCCGCAGCACACACGGGGCGTCCTCGTCACGCGTCCCGCTGCGGCAGCCGTCTGCAACCGACGGACCGATCACAAGCCCATCCTCCGGCGTGGTCATGCCGGGGGAGGGGCAAGGAAGAAGCACACTCCCCGGTGATGGCTCCCTTGTGGAGGGACGCTGACCTCACGGATGGTCCGTCAAGCCATCCGCACGCATTGCTCCGTCGTCTAGCGGCAAGACACCCGGCTCTGGACCGGACGACCGAGGTTCGAATCCTTGCGGAGCAGCGCAGGCCAATCCGGCCTATCCTGGGCTCATGTGTGCGACGTATGGTCTGCAGCCCTTCTTCGATCTCCCACCGATGGATGAGCGGGAGAACCGCCGGCTGCTCGAGCAGTGGATGGATGAGCGTGGCGGCACCGCGAAGATCACCGGGGCGAAGGCGAGGAACCTCAACCCGTTGATCACCGCCGACGAGGACGGCCACCGGGAGCTCGACCTCGCCTGGTGGTGGATCCACGTCGGTGGAGCCCCGGCGAAGTTCTCCGCGTTCAACGCGAGGGACGACAAGTTGCTCAGTTCCCGCGTGTGGAAGGGGCCGTTCAAGCAGCACCGCGCCCTCGCCGCAGCATCGTGGTACATCGAGAAGGGGAAGCGCTTCGCCCTCCCCGACGGGGAGACCTTCGGCATCGCGTCGATCACCACCACCGCGCAGACTGATGCCGGCGACATGCTGACCTACGCGCTTGTCACCCGCGACGCGGTGGAGCAGGCGGCGACTGTGCACCCACGCATGCCGCTCATCCTGCCTCGCGACCTGCACGACGACTGGCTGGACCCCACCATCCCCGGTGATGGGGAGCTACTAGCCGAGGCACTGTCTGCGTCCGAGGAACTCAGCCGCAGCGTTCGCATCGTGCATCCAGACTCATCCGACGCCCTGTTCTAACCACAGACCACACGAGCCCCTCCGCCCACCACGGGTGTGAGGGGCTTACTCATGCCCACACCAGGAGGAAACCATGGCCACACCGCCCAACCACATCCGCATCTACCGTGACCGGACCGGTAAGCATGTCACCCTCGACGGCCACGAGCTCCTCCTCGACAATGACAACGGCATCTTCATCGACGGCGCCGACAACCCCGACGAAGTCACCAAGGTGTACCTCACCCTCACCTGCCCCAAGGTCACCGTCGAGTCAGACCTGGTCGACATGTAGGAGGTGGGGCAGCCGATGCTGCGAGTAGTGATCGGCCCACCAGCCGCCGGCAAGTCCACCTACATCCGGGAGCACATGACCGACGGCGACATCGTCATCGACTACGACATCCTCGCCAACGCACTGTCCGGACGAGACCTCGCCAACCACCAGCACACCCGGGCGGTGAAGCAGGTAACCAAGGCAGCACGCGACGCCGCCATCACCACCGCACGCACACACGCCGACACCATCGACGTGTGGATCATCCACTCAACACCGGCCCAATCCACCATCGACCAATACCAGGACGACGGAGCCGAGGTGATCGTCATCGACCCAGGCAAGGACACCGTGATGCACAGGGTGAAGCACCAACGACCCGCACACCTCCTCCCCGTCGCAGCGAAATGGTACGACCAACAGGCAGCATCGAAGCGCCCACGGTCAACGACCGAACGCGGATACGGCCACCGGCACCAGACCATCCGCCGACGACTTCTCCACAACCACACCGACGGCACACCCTGCGACTGGTGCGGACAACCCATGTACCGCGACGCGAAACGCAACTTCGACCACGCACCCCTCGAAGCCGACCACACCAACGACCTCAAACACCACGGCCACGGAGACGCAGACAGGCTCCTGCACCGTCGATGCAACCGGCAACGCAAGGACGGCCAGGAACACCGCCGGCCCGGGGCGCCATCAACCCCCACGCCCCGCGTGGACGGACCGCCGGCAGTCACCCCATTCGAGTGGGGTTAGGCAACCCTGACTACTGAAGAATGGGTGAATAATCTTAGAGGGGTTCCCGGCTGACTCACCCCGGCACCCCACTCAGTCAGGATTTTCTTCAGGATCACGAATTTTATGCATCCAGCGCGGAGGTGATCGGCCCTTGAACTGGGAAGACGGCGATGAATACGGCCCCGGCGGTCGGGCACTGTACCAGGATCTGCATCGGGACTCGGATGACGTGGCGACGACGGACCTGATTGTCGAGGCATGCAGGGCGAAGGATCGCCTGGATCGGCTTCACAAGGTCGTGAGTGGGGACGTGGACTCGTGGACTCGCATCTTCAACGAGGACGGCGGGGAGTACGTCCTGAAGTTGGACACGGCCGTGTCCGAGGTTCGACAGCTCGCGACGACGTTCCGGCATTTGCTGACGGAGATCCAGAGGAGGCAGGGCGATGTCTCAGGTGGCGGAGAGGACGGTTTCGCCGGCCTCTGACGATGAGGCGTTCCGGGAGATCATCGAGCGTGAGTTCCCGACGCTGGAGGGCAGGCAGTTCCCGGAGGTGATGTTCTCCTCGGGTCCGGGTGACCGTACGCATGGGGACAAGGCGATTGAGCTGGCTCGCCGGTTCGGGCTGAAGCTGATGCCGTGGCAGCAGGAGCAGGTCCACCTGGCGCTGGCGACGGATGAGGATGGTCGGTGGCTGCATCAGGATGTGGTGCTGATCTGCCCGCGGCAGAACGGCAAGAGCCTGATCCTCGAGGTGATCATCCTGTATCGGTTCTTCATCCTGAACAACAAGATCATCTTCACGGCCCACCAGTGGAAGACGGCGAAGTCGATTCGGAACCGGCTGTGGAAGCGGATCAAGAACCGGACGTGGGCGGCGCGGAAGCTGGAGGCGAAGAACGGCGGCCGGAATACCGCTTCTGCCGGCGAGGCCGAAATGGAGGAGTCTGGTGGCGGGAAGATCCAGTTCACGACCCGCTCGGCGGATGCCGGTCGTGGCTTCGACGAGATCGACCTTCTGCTGCTGGACGAGGCGTACAACCTCGAGGCCGGAGAGCTCGATGCGATCACGCCGATTCAGTTGGCGGCGCAGGATCCGCAGACGTACTACACCTCCTCGGCGGTGAACGCGGAGAAGCAGGTGAAGGGCGTGGAGTTGTCGAGGGTGCGGAAGCGCGCTCTGGATGGCGAGACGGACGGGATGCTGTATTCGGAGTTCCGTGCCCCGGACGGGATGGACCCGGACGACCCGGAGACGTGGAAGCTGGGGAACCCGTCGTACGGGGTGGTTGCGACGGAAAAGAAGATCCGGTCGCTGAAGGCGAAGCTCACCCCGAAGGGATTCCATGTCGAGGTACTGGGGTGGGGTGACTGGTTCTCCATCGGTGACAGCGCAGCGGAGACGATCATCGACCTGGACGTGTGGGAGTCTCTGGCTGATGCGGCGCCGTCTCTAGCGGGGGACTCGTGCTTGGCCGCGGATGTCACCCCGGATGGGAAGCGGGTCGGCGTGGTCGCCGCCCTGGCCCGTGCGGATGGCGGGGTGCACCTGTCCCTGAATCCAGCACGGGACTTCGACCGGGTGGACGTGGTCTCCTCGGTCGTGAGGACGGTGGAGATGAACGACCCGCTGGCGGTCGTGCTGGACCCGAAGGGACCGGCATCGACGTTGATCGACCCGCTGACGAAGCTGGGTGTGGAGCCGGAGGAGCTGTCGTGGCCGCAGGTGTCTGCTGCCACGGAGTTGTTCATGCGCCTGGTTCAGGAGAAGAAGATCTCGCACGACGGTGCGCCGCGGTGGGTGGAGGCCTTGGAGGTCGCTGCGTTCCGTGGTGGCGGTGAGGGTGGTCGGGCGCTGACCCGGAAGGGCGGGGTGGTGTGCGAGCTGGTCGCGGCAACGTTCGCTGTGTGGGGGCTGGTGGAGTACGCAATCCCGGAGAAGCCGGCGGACGTGAAGCGGAAGACGAAGTTCGTGGGCCGTCCGGAGATCGTCCCGGCGGTGCCGGCAATGGCGACGATGGCTTTCTAGAGGAGGTGGTCCGGTGGCTGAGATCACGGAGAAGCCGAGGGAGATTGGTCATGCGCTGACCGTCTCGGTCGGCGGCACGTCGGAGGATAACTGGGAACTGCGGTTCCCCCAGTCGGCCAAGATCTTCGCGAAGATGGGCCGGGAGGATTCCCAGGTCACGTCCGTGCTGAACGCGGTGTCCTTGCCGATCAAGCGGGCATCGTGGCGCCTGGACCCGAACGGGTCTGACCCGGATGTGGTCCGGCACGTGTCGGAGGATCTGCGACTGCCCGTGCTGGGCGAGGATCAGGACAAACCAGCGGCACGGCGCCGGGGTCGGGTGGCGTGGCATGAGCACCTGCACTCGGCACTGCTGGCGCTGCAGTTCGGGCACATGTTCTTCGAGCAGGTGTACGCCCCGGGGACGGATGGTCGGGAGCATCTGGTGAAGCTGGCGCCGCGGCGTCCCGGGTCGCTCAAGCGGATCAACGTCGCGGCTGACGGTGGTCTGGAGTCGATCGAGCAGTCCGCAGTGACGACGCCTGGTGGGGTATCCGCCCCGGCGTCGAGGATCCCGGTGTCCCGACTGGTGGCGTACGTCCATGACCCGAAGGATGCGTCGTGGACGGGGTCGAGCGTGTTGCGGCCGGCGTACAAGCACTGGCGGCTGCGCGACCGGTTCCTGATGCTCGAGGCTGACGTCCTGGACCGTAACGGCATGGGCGTGCCCGTGTACGAGGGCAGTGAGCTGGCGCAGGATCCGCAGAAGGATCTGGCGTACGGGCAGGAGCTGGCGCAGAAGGTGCGCGCTGGGGCTGCGGCGGGTGCGGCGGTGCCGGCGAAGGCGAAGCTGTCGCTGGTTGGTGTGTCCGGCCAGCTGGTGTCGCCTCGTGAGGCGATCGCGTACCACGACAGCATGATGGCCCGTGCGGTGCTGGCGCACTTCCTGAACTTGGAGGGCAAGGGCGGCAGCTACGCCTTGGCGGAAACACAGTCGGATCTGTTCATCCAGTCGCTGCAGACCATCGCTGAGTGGATCGCCGACACGGCCACACAGCACATCGTCGAGGACCTCGTGGATGTGGCATTCCCGGACTACGACGGCCTGTGCCCCCGGATCGTATTCGACCCGATCGCGTCGAAGAAGGAGCTGGCGGCGGAAGCGCTGGCCACGCTCGTGCGCGACAAGGTGATCCAGCCGGACCGGGATCTCGAGGAGGAGATCCGTCGCCGCTACAGCCTGCCGGGGAAGCGTCCGCGGCAGGAAGCGGAGGCAGACGGGTCTATTACGGCGCCGGAGGACAAGGCGAAGCACGCCGAGCCGGCGGAGCTCGCCCAGCTCGTGGATGCGGCGAAGTCTCTGATGGAGTTGGGCATGTCGAAGGATCAAGCGCTGATAGCGACCGGTCTGGACAAGCTCATGGAATCAACACCCGGTGAACCGCCGGGGGAGGAGGTGGTCAGCGATGGCTGATCTGCTGATCTACGGTGAGATCGGGTGGGATGTGCAGGCCAGTGAGGTCGTCGCACAGATCCAGGCGATGGACGCCGAGGACATCACGGTCCGCGTCAACAGCCCGGGTGGGGATGTCTACGACGGGCTCGCGATCATGAACGCGTTGATCGCCCATGAGGGGATGGTCACCGCGGTTGTGGAGGGGTTGGCTGCGTCGGCTGCCAGCTTCATCGCCGTCGGCGGTGCCGACCGGGTGGTGATGCGGCCGACTGCAGAGTTGATGATCCATGACGCCATGAGCTTCGTCGGCGGCAACGCAGACGAGATGCTGCGGGCGATCACGGACCTGGAGCGCATCTCCGACAACCTCGCTGGCATCTACGCCACGAAGGCCGGCGGCGACTCTGGCGAATGGCGTGACCTTATGAAAGCGGAGACCTGGTACTCCGCGCAGGAAGCGGTGGATGTCGGCCTCGCCGACGCCGTCGAGGACGGGCGTCGGGTCGAGGCTCAGGCCGGCCGCCGTCTGGTGATGAACCGCTTCCGGTACCAGGGCCGTCGGGATGCCCCGACGCCCACAGTCAACCGCCCTGAGGGGCACGACAGGAAGGAGGGCGGCATGTCCGCTCTTGCTGACCTGGCCCAGGAGATGGGCCTGTCCGAGGACCAGGTGAAGGCTGCTTTCGCCCGCGTGGTCCTGAATGAAGAGGTCACGGTCACCAGTACCGTGGACATCACCTACCCGGAGGGCACCACGGTGGTGCCTACCGGCAAGGCGACGATCTCCCCGGTGGAGGAGGTGCCGCAGGGGCTCGTATTCACTGTGGGTGAGGCTCCTGACGGCTGGACCGCGGAGGTCGACGAGGCCACCGGCTCCCTGAGCGTCACCGCCCCCGCCGGTGCTGAGCCGGACGACGAGGTGGAGCTGACCGTCACCGTCACGGGCAATGACGCCCCGGTGGAGATCCCCGTCGTCATCACGGTGAAGGCCGCTGCTGGCGAGGATGAGGAGACCGCCCCGCTGGAGCCGGCTGGTGACCCGGACCGGGTGACCCTCGACCGCGACACCTACAACGACCTCCAGGCGGCCGCGAAGCTCGGCTGGGAGGCGAAGAACAAGGCCGACGCTGCAGCCCGTGCTGCGGAGGTGGACCGGTGGATCGCCGAGGGCCGCGTGAACGCCGCCCGCCGGTCGAAGGTCATCGCCGCGATGGAGAAGGACCCCGTCGCCGCCCGCGACCTGTACGGCTCCATCCCGAAGAACACGATCCCCCGCGGGGAGATCGGCCACGGCCAGGACAGTGAGGACACGCAGGCCAGTGGCGCCGGTGACCTTGCCGCCAAGCTGGACAAGGCCCGTCTCCTGTCCGCCCCGAACCTCTACTAGGAGATCCTCATGGCAACCCCTACTTTCCGCTCCGGCCCGATCACGTTCCGGGTGAAGGAGAACGTCAAGAAGTTCCGTCTCGTCGCTGTCGATGCTGACGGCGCCGCTCACGCTGGTGCTAGCGGCCCGGTGTACGGCGCTGTCGTCTCCGACGCGCATGTTCCGTCTGAGCCGCAGCCGAACAGCCTGTACATCGGCAACCCGCCGGTCGTCTCGGTGTTCATCGGCCCGGCGACTGTGCCCCTGGAGGTCGACGGCGACGCCGACGGCATCTCGCAGGGAACCCCGATCTACGCCGCCGCAGACGGGAAGGTCTCCACCTCGGGGGCCCTCCTGGTCGGCGTGGCCGCCCGTGACGGCGGCTCCGGTCGAGTGAAGACCACCCTCATCACCCCCGCCGTCGCAACCGCCGGTGGCGGGGCCGAGGGGGAATGAGATTCCCCGGGGACAACCGCTTCCCCGGGGATGACGTCTACCCCGCCTGACAAGGCAACAACCCTGGCATGACCCCCGCCCCTCACCCCGAGGGGACGGGGGTTTACTCATGCCCACTTACCCCCTTGAGGAGGGACAATGTCGCAGCTGATTACCAGCGCGTATGACGGTGTCGAGATCACCGTCGACGAGATGATGGCCGACCCGACTTTCATCCCGCAGCGCATCGTGAACAACCTCGATGGCGCTTTCATGGAAGACCTGTTCTTCCGACAGGCCGAGTCGAACAAGGGCACCATCGCGTTCCGCGAGGCCGCCGGAGAGTACCTCGCTGACGACTCGGAGGAGATCGGCGAGTACGGAGAGATCCCCGTCTCCACCCCGGAGTACGGCGAGCTGAAGGCCGCGTTCGGCATCAAGACCGGCCAGGCCATCCGGGTCTCCTGGGAGCAGCGCAACGAGAACAAGGTCGACGTCGTCAACAAGTCGATCAGCGCGCTGCAGAAGACCGTCATCCGCAACGGCGTCAACGCCGTCGTCGGGGTCTTCACCTCCGCGAACGTTCCGGAACTGCAGGCGTCCGCACCGTGGACCGGCGGAGAGCCGGACAAGGACGTCCTCGACGGCATCGAGCTGGTGCAGGGCGCCCACGAGGACGACGACGAGTCGAAGGTCTTCGACTACGACCCGGACACCATCCTGCTGCACCCGCAGTCGCTGACGAAGCTGCTTCGCAACGAGCAGGTGCAGAAGTACTACATCGGCAACATGGCGAACGAGAACCCGGTGTTCAAGGGCCTGACGACCACCCAGCTGTTCGGTCAGCTGCAGGTCGCCACGTCCCGCCTGATCTCGAAGGACTCGGCGTACATCTTCGAGCGGGGTGCTGCGGGCTTCAAGTCCGACACCATGCCGCTGACCGCCACCCCGATGTACTCCGAGGGCGGCGAGTCTCAGATCGGCGGCCCGACGATGTCGTGGCGCTCGGACCTGGTCCGCAAGCGCGCCATCGCCGTGGACAACCCGAAGTCCGTGCTGAAGATCGTGGGGATCGCCTGATGCCCACGATCACGCTGGCCCGGGCATGGAATCCGGGCGCCGAGCACCACGCACCGGGCGATGAGGTCGACGTCGACGATGATGTCGCAGCGTGGCTGACCCGTACCGGCGCAGTGGCCCGCCCTACACGGAAGCGCAAGGCAGCCCCGGCCGTCGAGCCTTCCGAGGACGAAAGCGCCGCGGAGGCCCCGGCCGTCGAGCCTTCCGAGGACGACGGCGACGAGGACAAGCGCCCGGCCCGGACCGCTTCCCTCGACACCTGGAAGGCCTTCGCCGAGAAGCAGGGCATCCAGACCAAGGGCATGAGCAAGCAGGACATCATCGCCGCTACCGCGTAGGAGGCTCACATGGTCACCGTCGACGACGTCGAGAAGCGGCTACCCCGTGATCTCGACCCCGCGGAGAAGGACCGGGCCGGATATCTGATCGAGGATGCCGAAGCCCGGATCGCCGAGGAGTTCGGGCGGGTGGGCATGGACCTTGACCGGTTCCTGGAGCTCCCGTGGTTCCGGGCGACGTATGAGCGCGTGGTCCGGGAGATGGTCGCCGCCCCGATCCTGGTCGGCATCAACGCGGGTATGCGGTCGGCGTCGTCGTCGACGATGCAGGAATCGGACAGCGTCACCTTCGCTGATGTGGAGTCCGTGTCGTGGGGCGGGGTGACCCTCACCGACCAGCAGCGCGCAGATCTCGGGCTGCCGGCCGGGGGCCTCCCCAGAGGATGGTTCCCCTGCCCGCCGCGGTGGCCGGAACGGAGACTCCGATGAGCGAGCAGATCACCATCCATCCGCAGTCCCGCGGCGTCGACGATGACGGGCGTCCGCTGCCCACGCCACCGGATAGGTCGGTGTGGGTGAAGTCCGTGCAGCAGGTGTCGGCGGAGGAGCTTTCGGACGAGGACAAGTCCGGAAGTGTCCGCGTCCTGCGTGTCTGGTGCTCGTCGTCTGACGGGGCCGCCGACAGCGATGATGTCACGATCCGTGGCCTGCGCTACCAGGTGCGCGTGTCGGCGTGGGACCCGGCGGCTCACCGACGGCCCGTGCTCTCCCGGCACCGACCGTCAGCTGTTTTCGATGCGGTGAGGGGTGAGGGCTGATGGCGAAGAAGGACGGCATGCGTATTGCCCGGCTGCCGCCGGGGTTCGCGGAGACCGCTTTCTCCAACGCCGAGGCTGCCCTACCGAAGCTGGGGAAGCGGATTCAGGCTGGTGTGCCGCGGCAGTACTCGACGGGCATCCGCGTGGAGCGCAACCGCGCTGGCCGCCCGGTGCTGCTCGTCGCTATCACCGAGACGAATGGCGCGGCGATCGAGGCGAAGCACGGTGACCTGAAGCGGTCGGCGGCGCAGCAGGGCCTCGATGTCAACCGGTATGGGGGTGGCTGATGCTGGTGCAGCAGGACGCGCCCCAGATGGTACGGGTGGCGCTGCGGTCTGCATTCCCTGATCTCCGCGTCGTATCGGAACTGCCGGACTCGTGGGCCTCGGCTTCCGCCCCGGTGGTGACGGTGATCTCTGCGGGTACTCCGCTGTCGTCGGTTCCGTGGGCGCGGGAGCAGGTCCTCGTCACGGCCTATGCCGGTGAAGAACCGACCGCCCGTCAGATCGTCGCCAAAGTTGATGCCTACCTGATCGACCCTGTCCGCCCGCACGGGATGCTCGTCACCCCGGCGGCCGGCCCCGACATCGTCCGAGACCGTGACCTGGGGTGCTTCCTCGGCGCGACGACGGTGCAGGTCGCTACCCAGCGACGATAACCCCCAACAATCCCGGACCCCGTGAGTCTCCTGGCCGCGGGGTTCACCCATTCCTATAGGAGGAAATCATGGCTGAGCGTGAGATCGACCTCACCGCGCCGAACTACGAAACCGCGCTGATCACCCTCGGTGTTACCGGCGCGCTGTCCTACGCCCCGCACGGCACGGAGATGCCGGAGAACATGGCCGACTACGAGGTCCCGTGGGTGGACCTCGGATGGATCGGCGACGGCGGTGTCGGCGAGTCCCTGAACCAGGAGCGCGAGGACTGGACCCCGTGGCAGGCCGTCGGCCCGCAGCGCGGTCAGATCACCTCGGAGGAAGTGCAGTTCACCGCGACGCTGTGGTCGCTCGGTGGCCTGGCGACCGCCCTGTACTACGGCGTAGCTGAAGAGGACATGACCTTCGACACCGCTTCTGGTGTCACCCGCTTCGAGCAGGGCGCCGAACTCCCGGAGGACTTCCGGTTCTGCCTCGCTTTCGACCTCATCGACGGGCAGAAGGCACGCCGGTTCCTGCTCCCTGCAGCGTCGGTCGTGGAGCGTGGCGACGTCACCTACACGAAGACGGAACTGGTCGGCTACGAGCTGACGTTCAAGACCAACTTCGACGCGGAGGCAGGCTTCGCCATCGCCCGAGAGTTCAAGGAGGGATGGAAGCCCGGCACCTCCGGAACCATCCTCGAGGGCGGGGGCGTGAAGGACCTGGGTGACTGGTCCACCCCGGCGAGTGATGCCCCGGCCGATGGTGGCGAGACCCCCGGTGGGGCTGAGGGGGAATGACGTGGCCGGGGGAGCAGTCCTACCCCGGCCCTGACCTATACCCGACCGACCCGAGTGAGGATTCCTGATGGCTGACTACGAGAAGATCAACTGGCAGAACGGCGAGGCTGGCGGCACCCCCACCTCCGCGGAGAACTTCAACCGCATGGACGACGGGATCGCTACCGCGCAGTCCACCGCCGATGCCGCCCAGTCCGCTGCCGATGCTGCCCAGCGCACTGCTGACAGCAAGGCCGACCCCGGGGATATCCCCGATGTGACCGGTTTCGTGACACAGGCCGACATCGACAGTGCTGTTGAGGGGTTGGCTGCTGCCAGCGACATCCCTGACGTGTCCGGCCTTGCCACGCAGTCGGACCTCGACGCTGCCCTCGCACGTATCGCCGTGCTCGAAGACGCCGGCAACGGCGCGTAGCCCCAGGGGTGGGGTGGGGGATCCTCGGCAGGTCTCTCCCTCACCCCTTCAACTTTCACCCCCGTAAGCAGACCTGCCACACCAACTTTTCTAAGGAGACCTGCCATGGCCGATGTTGATATCAAGAAGATGCTGGAGAAGCGTCGTGAGGCTGTCGGCTCGGAGCACAAGTTCCGTGCCCGGTTCGACGACCGGGAGTTCTGGATCGTCGCCCAGGAGCTCGCGCCCCGTTCCCACCGGGAGCGTCTCGCCGAGATCCAGGCAGACGTCGAGGACGAGGTACTGACGCCTTTTGAGGGCGAGGACGCCGTCATCGAGCAGTACCTCGGGGACCAGGCCGACGCTTTCCGTGAGATGTGCGATGAGGTTGATTTCGACCCGTTCGAGGCGCTGAACATGGCGCTGAGTGAGCACAACAAGGAGGTCCGCCGGAACCCTACCCAGCGGTCCTCGCGGAACACCCGGAGGCGGTAGAGGCGTCCCTCGACGCCCACTACGGTCGTGACATCGTCGCCGACTACTGGCGTGGCGAGGTCACGACCCGAAGGCTGATGGTCCTGATCCGCGGGCTGCCCGAGGGGTCGGCCCTGCACCGGGAGATGAACGACGGTCGCCTGTGGACGATGGAGCACTCACTGCTGTGGCACGTTGCCTACCTCCTGCAGCGCGTCGAGATCGTACTCGGCGCCCAGGGCGTGAAGAAGAAGCCCCAGATGCCGAAGAAGCAGAGCACCCCGTGGGACGACGACGGCAAGACGAAGCGTACCGGCCGGGTCGACGCCGGCGACGAAGAGGCCGCAGTGAATTACCTGATGGGGCTGCGAAAGAAGACGTAGGAGGTGCCCGATGGCTGAGGCGTCTGGATATGCTGTCCTGCCGGTCACGGTCTCACTGAAGGGTGTGACGGGCCAGCTGAACAAGGCTCTGGTGGGCCCGTCTGAAAAGGCGGCGAAGAAGTCGTCGGGTGCTATCGCTAAGTCGATGGAAGACGGCGTCAAGAAGGCGTCGAAGGCTGTCGACTCTGCGTCTAAGGCTCAGGTCGCCGCCCGTGACAAGGCTACTGATGCGGCCGAGAAGACTGCCCTGATGGAGCAGCGGCTCGCCGAGGTGCTGGAGAAGCACGAAGCCGGATCAGCGAAGGGTATCAAGGCGGCCAACGACCTGGAGAAGGCGCGGCGTGACCAGGCTCGCGCTGACGGTGCCGCGGAGAAGGCGACCGCTGACCTGGAGAAGGCGCAGGGGGAGCTGGAGACCGCTACGGCGGACGCCTCGTCGGGGATTGCTGAGCAGGCCCGGGCGATGGAGGAGGCCGAGGACCGGTCGAAGAAGTTCAGCAAGGCGCTGGACGGTGCGGCGCTGGCTATCGGCGGTATGGCCCTGGGCGCTACCGGTGCGCTGGTGAAGCTGGGCACGGATTTCGACGAGGCTTTCCGCACGATCCGCACTGGTACCGGTGCCACTGGTGAGGCATTCGAGGGACTGAAGGACTCCGCCCTGTCCGTGATGGAGACCGTGCCGGCGATGGACGGCGGCATGGCCCAGATCTCCGAGACCCTCGCCGACCTGAACACCAGGCTGGGGCTGACGGACGAGCCGCTGGAGACGATGACCGGGCAGATGGTCGCCCTGTCGAATATGGGCGTTGATGCGGACATCAACGCCGTGTCGCAGGCGATGAATGGGTTCGGGATCGAAGCCAAGGACATGCCGGATGCCTTGGACGAGCTGTTCCAGGTGTCCCAGGCCACCGGTCTGTCGATCACTGAGCTGGCGAACTCGGCGGCAAAGTCCGGCCCCCAGCTGCGCGGATTCGGGTTCTCCATGCAGGACTCCGCTGCGCTGGTCGGACAGATGGACAAGGCCGGTATCGACGCCGACGGGACGCTCAACCGACTGTCGCGGGCGATGTCGACCTTCGCTGAAGAGGGTAGGGATGCTCCGGAAGCGCTGAAGGAAACCATCACCGAGATCGACAGCTTCATCGAGTCCGGTGATGAGGCCGCCGCGATGAACCTGGCGACGGACCTGTTCGGCACCCGTGGTGCTGCTCAGTTCGTCGACGCGGTGAAGAGCGGCACACTCTCGGTCGACGACTTCATGGCAGCCACCGGTGCGACCACTGACACGATCCTTGGGGTGTCCGAGGAGACCCGGACGATGGGCGAGTCTTTCCAGCTGCTCAAGCAGAAGGGGGAGACTGCGCTGCAGCCGATCGCGTCGCAGCTCGTCGACGCGCTGATCCCGGCGATCGAGACCGGAGCCCAGAAGCTCGAGGATTTCATGGGCTGGATCGAGGACAACGAGGGCCTCGTGAAGGGGCTCGCTGTCGGCGTCGGCGTCGCGGCCGCAGCCTTCGTCACCTGGCGGGGAGCGGTCGCTGCGATCACCCTCGGGCAGAAGGCCTTCGCTACGGCCACAGCCCTGTCCACGGGCGGCATCAAGGCGATGAACGCGGCGATGAAGGCCAACGTCATCGGCCTGATCGCCACCGCTGTTGCCGGCCTCGTTGCCGGCCTCGTGTGGTTCTTCACCCAGACAGAGACCGGACAGCGAATCTGGTCAGGATTCATGGATGTCCTCAAGGGCGCGTGGGAGTGGCTGAAGGACACGTTCACGCCCGTGTTCGAGTGGCTCGGTGGGGTCATCTCGTCCGTCTGGGAGGGGATCAAGTCCGGATGGGACACGCTATGGCAGGGAATTCAGACCGCCTGGAATTCGTTTCTGAAACCCGTATTTGATGCGATATGGACGGTCGCTTCCACAACGATCGGGATTATCGGGACAGTAATTCTCGCTCCGCTGCTCCTGGCATGGCAGGCAATGTCTACGGGAATCCAGGCTGCGTGGAATGGGCTGATCAAGCCTGCGTGGGATGCCCTCGCGGCTGCTGGACAGTGGTTATGGAACACCGTGCTCAAGCCGGTCTTCGGCTTCATCAAGCAGGGGTGGGACAACCTCTCGAACGCTATCCAGGCGGCATGGGACAACATCATCAAGCCTGCGTGGGATGCAGTCGGTAACGCGCTGCAGGCGTTGTGGGACAATGTCGTGTCCCCGGTCATCGGTTTCATCCAGGACCGGTGGGATGATATGGGTAACGGAATCCGGATCATCTACGATTCGGTGATTTCCCCGGCGTTCGATGCTCTGAAGAATGGCCTGCAGAAGGTCAAGGATTTCTTCGGCACCGTCGTCGACGGGATCAAGGGTGTGTGGGAGAAGCTGCGCGGCATTCTCGCGAAGCCGATCAACTTCATGATCAACACCGTGTACAACGGCGGAATCCTGAAGGCCTGGAACACGATCGCTGGTTTCATCCCCGGCCTAAATAAGGCTGACGAGCTGAGCGGAATCCCCGAGCACGCGACTGGTGGTGCTATCCGCGGCCCCGGCACCGGCACGTCAGACGACGTGCTGATGTGGGGCTCCAACGGCGAGCACATGCTCACCGCCAAGGAGGTCGAAGCACTCGGCGGACAGCAGGCCGTGTACACGATGCGCGCTCTGATCGACGACGGGAAGACCTTCACGGTCTCCGCCGACGGCGGGATCTTCGTCTCCGGTACCGACCAGGCGGACAACGGGCCGATGGTGCCTGTCCTGCCTGCGTACAAGGACGGTGGCGAGATCCGGCCCGCATGGGAGGACAAGGTCGCACGCGGTCACGAGTGGGCAAAGAAGCAGGACAACAAGCCGTACCTCGCGGGTAACCAGTTCCCCGCGGGCGCGGACTGCTCCGGCTACATGTCCGCGCTCGCCGGGGTGATCCTCAACGGCGACGACTCGGCGCACTGGACGACGGTCGCTTTCCCTGCCAGTCAGGGGCAGACGGTCGATGCAGCTGGTCAGCCGTGGGTCGCTGGCCTGGGCCAGGGCATGTCGATCGGCATGTCCGGTGGACCGGCGTCCGGCGGGCAGAACGGCCACACCGCCGGCACCCTGTCAGCTGCGGGCAAGTACTCGGCGGTCAACGTCGAGTCCGGCGGCGCGAACTCCCGTGTGAAGTACGGAGCCGGGGACGCTGCAGGCGCTGACCACAGCCAGTTCAACTCCCAGTACCACCTGGCCATCGGTGCTGACGGTGACTTCGAAGCAGCTGGCGGGCCATCGCCGGAGCAGAAGAAGGGTTTCCTTCGCGACAAGGTGAAGGGCATCTTCGAGGAGATCCTGGGCCCGATCAAGGACATGTTCGCGTCTGCGATCGGAGAGCCGCCGCCGGAGTGGCTGGGGATCCCCCCGAATGCAATGTCCTCGTCGAAGGACAAGATCGTCGACTTCGTCTTCGACAGGATCGAGGATCTGGGCAACCTCGTGGGGAAGACCTACGACGTTGCCAAGGAGATGGGCTCGACGCTCTTTGAGTGGGGCAAGAGTGGCGTGGGATGGGTCGGCGACAAGGTCGGTGGCCTGTTCCGTGACCAGGGCGGTTGGATCCCGAACGGGCTGTCCATTGTCCGGAATGAGACCGGCCGGCCAGAGGCCGTGCTGAACTGGGAGCAGGTCGAGGCCATCAAGGCCATGATCGACAACTTCGGCGTCGGGTACGCCCCGGTGGCGGAGGCGGAGAAGATCCTGCGGAACCCGACCGAGGGCGGCTCCACTCCGCAGGAGGCTGTGCAGGGCGGCACCCAGGTCGCCCAGCACGTGTTCGCCCAGGAGATGGGCGACAAGTCTGCCCTGGAGCACGCCACGGACGCGGTGTTCGACTTCTTCGGGATGGGCGACAGCCTGACGAAGAAGCTGCTCACCACCCCGGCGGATGAGCTTGCGCCGCTGCCGGACTGGTACACCAAGGACCAGGGCGGTGACACGGAGTCCCCGGCGACGGAGACATCGACCTCATCTGCCGATGTTTCGGGCGCCGGTGTGGTCATGGAGGATGTGTCCTCCTCGACCTCGGATGACATCTCAGTGACCGCTGAGATGCCGGACGACTACGTGGCGAATCCTGTGCCGACGGTCGCAGGGCAGTCAGAGTCGCTGGTGGTGGATCTCGATGAGATTGACCCGGACCGGCACAAGACGCCGGAGGGCGGACCCGAGGGATACGTGTACGGCATCGTGCAGTCGGCCCTGGACCATGGTCTGCCGGCGTCCGGGGCGAGGATCGGCGTCGCAACTGCTCTGGTGGAGGCGGGCGACCCGCTGCAGATGTGGGCGAACCACGCGGTCCCGGAGTCGCTGAACTACCCGCACGACGCGGTCGGTTCGGATCACGATTCTGTCGGCTTGTTCCAGCAGCGGGACAACGGCGCGTGGGGCACCGTTGCGCAGAGGATGGATCCGTACGAGAGTGCGGGCCTGTTCTTCGATGCGATGCTGCAGAAATTCCCGGATTGGGAGTCGATGGACCCCGGTGCGGTGGCGCAGGGTGTGCAGGTCAGTGCTTTCCCCGACCGGTACGCCACGAAGATGGGCCGCGCCGAGGAACTCGTCGCCGAGGCCGGACTGTATGACAACGGCGGCACCATCCCGGATGGCGCCCTGGCCGTGAATCTGTCCGGATCCCCCGAGCATGTCTTCACGGACCGTGCGATGGAGGATTTCGTGGATTCCTCGGACTCCATGAAGGACGCCGCGGAGGACCTGTCCCATGTCGCCGACATGTCCACTCCGGACATGGCGGCACCGGTGATCGCCGCCCCTGAGGTCGACGCACCGTCCTCAGAGGACGGCCAGTCCGAAGCCGGGGAGATCACATTGGTGATCAACCTTGACGGGGAGAAGATCCTCGAGAAGCGCGTCGACGCTGTCGAGGGCCGGGTGGAGGTCAACGAGAAGGACATCCGGAAGATGAAAACCGCACGTCGCGCAGTGGATGCCGGCGTGACGCTTCTGAGCTAGGAGGTGATGGCCGGTGGCGGAGCCGATGCAGATCTCCCTGACCGACAGGTGGGGGATTCAGTGGGCGCTGTCTGACACGGCGCCGGGCCGGAAGGGCGTGTCCCTGATGGGCCCGGTGGGCCTGGCGTCACCTATCCAGGTGACTGCCCGGCAGACGACTTCCCAGGTCGGGGTGTCTCCGATGTCATGGAAGGCAGGGCAGATGGAGGCGTCGTGGTCGCTGCGTCTACACAGTGAGGGCGGCGTTGACCTGCGAGAGTCGTTCTACATGCTCATCCGAGGGGTGACCCCGCTGGTGGCGTCGACGTTGCGGGTGACACACCCCGGTCGGGGGACGTTGACGTGCCCGATCGTGCGGACGTCGGAGCCGGTGGACCCGGAGCAGGCGCCGGATTCGGTCCGGATGCCGTGGCTGGACATCGATTTCGACGTGACGTCGTATCAGGGCTGCTGGCACGGCGAGACGATCACCCACCGTGGGGTGTCGACGCTCAGCAATACGGGCGACCTCGACTCGTGGCCGGTTGTGGAGTGGTCGGGCGCTGGCGCGTCGGTCACTGCCCCGGGCATCGGGAAGGTCATCCTGCCGGATACGGGCGGGCGCACCGCGGTCCTGGAGACCGACCCGGCTTTCGCGTCCCGTGTCACGGTCGACGGGGTGGATGCCCCCGACTTGTGGCGCGGCATGCGCGGCCGTCTCTTCCCCCTACCCGTGAGCGCCCACTCCACCACCCGATGGACCTTCGACGGGTGCGTGGGGCGTCTGACCTCACGGCATTCGCACATGTGGAGGTGGTGACATGACGGCAGGTGTCCTCTCCGGCACGGAGATCCTGCAGGCCGCGGATTTCGATTGGGAGTCGTGGCAGGCTGCTCGTCGAGCGGAGCACGCACTCGGCGCCCGGACGATCTGGCTGGCTGACAATCACATGACGCCGGTGTGCTCCCTGTCGGGGTTCCTGCAGGGGTCCTACGGCGACAAGGCCAACGCTGCCGGATCCATCGAGCTCACCCTGCCTGGCGACCACCCGGCTGTACCGACGCTGCTCATAGCTGACGGGGACGGCGCGACCGACCCGAATGCGCTGCTGACGCAGTGGTACTGGATCATCGTGGAGACCGCGCACTACCGGGTGACGTACCGTCTGGCGGAGCTGGAGCTGATCCAGACCGACACCGTCTCATCGGTGACAGTGCTGGGTGAGGGCCTGTGGGAGCACCTGAATCACCTGCCCCTGTGGGCGAATCCGGGTAGTGCGCTGGCCGTCCAGCTCAAGTACGCCGACATCCGATTTGGCGACTCGCTGCGGGTGGTCAAGGGGTTCATGCAGGCGAACCTTGCCGGCCAGTTTCAGCGGTCGGTGCTGGGGTCGTGGGACATGTGGTCCCCGTCGACGTGGGCGAAGATCCGCGAGCAGGATTGGCCGATCATGGTCAATCCGATCCACGAGTCCCTGACCACCGAATGGACCGTCCTGGACTCGCGTTTCAACATGGCCGGCGAGACCTTCGCCTCCACACTGGACGCTGCGGGCCTGCTGGTCACCCTGGACCTGTGGCTGCCCGGCGATGAGCAGCCCGCACCGTCGCATGTCACGCTGACGAAGCCGACGATCTGGATCGACGTGAAGCCCCGTGCCTTCGACTCGTCGTCGACGGGCCGGCCGACGGACATCATCCGCGGCATCCGGGCGACGATCTCCGGCGACCAGACGACCAAGGCGCTCGTCCTCGACGACGAGTGGTTCAACGGTGAGAATCCGCACGCGTGGTGTGTGTGGTCGGCGGACCACATGCATGGCACGGAGCACCGGCTGATCGTCCGGAAGTCGACCGACTCGCATGTGATCGTCGGCGGGCGATCGCCGCAGATCGTCAATAGCCTTATCGCCGCAGGTAGTAATGCCCTGTGGCAGGGGATCGGTGCCGGCGTCGGCATGCTCTTCCCACCGCTGGCGCCGCTCGCTGTCGCGGCCGGTGCCTTCCTCGGGCACGTCCAGGGCGAGCTGCTCAAGGACAAACTATTCGCGTGGGCGCAGTACAGCAGCGCTGCGCGGGCGGCCGCACACGGGCCGTACCGCTACCGTGGCATCGTCACCCCTGGCGACGGATTCAGCCTATCGAGTCTGCAGGCGGGCTTCACCGGCCTGCAGTCCACGCAGGGATCCATCGGCACCGAATTCACCGTCGGGGACGGACAGCCGTACGTCCTCGGCCGGGACTACCTCGCCGGCGACCAAGCGGGCGTCATCTCCCACGACATCGTCTTCGCCACTTACGTCGCCGAGTGGGACGTGACCGTCACTCCGGACGGGGACGACGTGTCTCTCGGTCTGGGTGATCCGCGGCTACGCGAGGACCCGGCCCGGTCGCTGGAGCGCAGCGTGAAGACCTTGTCGTCGGCCATTGATCGGGTGAAGACAGCCATACCGTAACCCTCAGGAGGAATGTCACTGTGACGAATCGTCAGATGCAGTTCATGTTCGAGAATGAGCCTCCTGAGGGGGTGCATCCGCTTGCCCCGCTGTTCCTCCATCCGCTGGGGATGAAGTTCACCCCAGAGATGATGAACGAGCTCGCGACGCACATCTTCGACATGTGCGGGGCGAAACTCTACGACGTCGCGCCGACATCGGTGGAGTACTTCCGGGACTGGAAGGACGACCGGGAGATCGACGAGGTCGTGCCGGGGTCGGAGTACACCGCGGCGTGGTCGGAGCAGCTGCCCCCAGGAATCAGTCTGTGTCCGCGGACCGGGCGGATGGTCGGGACGCTGCCGCGGGGTCAGTACCGGTGGACGGTGCGTCTCGGTCCGCAGCTGCGGTATGACGCGCTCGGCGGGTCCGGGTCGCCTCATGAGGACGGCCGGTGGATCGGTGCGCTAGAGGAGCGGGAGCCGGTCGCTGCCCCGACGGTGGACGTCCATGCGCTGACCCCGGAGCAGCGGGCGGCGCTGCGCGCCGACCTGGCGTCGATGGACGAGGAGGACTGAGATGGGTATCTCACCGGACCAGTATCAGCCCGCGTGGGACGGCTCACCGCAGGACATCGGCGCGCTGTCTCGTGCCGGCGGGGATCTGGGTGGTGGTCTGGCGGGGTCGATGCAGGACACCGTCGGCGGGATCGCCGAGGGTCTGATGAATGGCCTGCGCGGGATCCTCACCGGCGGCCCGTTCGCCCCCGCGGAGGAGGCGGGCGAGGAGTTCCGTAATGGTCAGCTGGACTTGAATGATCGAATTGACCTTTTATTCGGAATCAGCGGCTACGGATTCTCGTATATGTCGAAAAATATTAACGCGCAGTGGTCGCTGAATAGTACCCGACGAATGCCGTTCGATAAGCAGCTCGGCCCGGCGAAAAATACCCACATCACCGAAGATGGCAGACTGTCGCTCGACGGTGCAGGCGCGTGGCTGATCCTGGTGAAAGCGCATGCCCGGGGGACCGGTTTTACCGGCAGTGCGGAAATTAGTATGACGACCCGGGTTCGCAGGCCTAACGGAGATCTCTACCATCAGACCACCGATAATGTGAGCACTTTCATGGACACCGGAATCGTGAATCACGTGCGCGGCCCCGCCACCATCCTCGCGGTTTTCCCGGTCGTCGTCGACGAGCCGGGTTGCACGGTGGAGGCGGAGACGTGGACCGGGGCGTGGCGCTGGTGGGACGGCGGTACGCGCTACTCGATGATGGCCGCGATCCGGCACTCCACGGACACGGAGAATCGCGGCGACGAGACGGTGCCCGACGAGACAGAGAGCGAGGCAGGCCAATGACGGTGCTGTACGGACATCTGCAGGATGTCATGGGGACGGCCTTCGACCAGCAGGGTACGGCGGTGGTGATCTCGGCGACGCAGGCTCGCCCGGCGATGCACTCCGACGCGCTGACGCTGGTGGAGCTGGCGCGGATCCCGATGGAGGACTCCGGCGGGCATTTCGAGACCGAGGAGCTGGACCCGGGCCCGGTGATCGTGATGCTGGAGGGTGGGGTGTCCCATGGTCAGCAGTGGGAGATCGGCATCCCGGATGACGGGGAGCGGTGGAATCTGGCTGACCTGATCGGTGAGCAGGTGGAGTGGGAGCCGATCGTGGTGGCTCGTGCTGAGGCGGCCGCCCGGGAGTCTCGTCAGTACGCCGAGCAGGCGGAGGCACTGTACGGGGATCTGGACGCGGTGAGCACGGCGCGGGACGACTCGGTGTCGGCGGCCGGCGCGGCTGATGTCTCGCAGAAGGCCGCGGCGACGTCGGAGACCAACTCGGCCGGTCATGAGGAGCGTGCCCGGGCGGAGGCTGATCGGTCTGCTGGTCAGGCTCGTGCGTCGGCGGACAGTGCGGGGGATGCGTCGGCGTCGGCGGTGGCTGCCGCGGAGTCCGAGGATGAGGCGGGTAAAGCCCAGGTCGCGTCGGCTGGTCATGAGGAGGCGGCCCGCGGCTACTCCGTGGCCGCCGGTGAGCACGCTACGACGGCTGATGGTCATCGGCTGGCGTCCGCGACATCCGAGGCGAACGCAGCGACGTCGGAGACGAACGCTGATGCGGCCGCGACCCGTGCCGAGGAGGCTGCGGCCACTGCCGATCAGACTGTCGGGGATGCGGTCGTCGAGGTCACCGCGGTGACTGACGGTCATCGGCAGGCTGCGGAGACCGCGGCTGGGGAGGCCCGGTCGTCGGCGACGGAGGGCCGTGGCTACCGCGATGATGCCCGGCAGGCCGCGGCCCAGGCCGAGGACATCGCGATGGGGGATCTCCCGTCGGCGTCGGAGACGACCCGTGGCCTACTCACGATGACCGGCGATCTGGCCGGTAGCGGCGATGATCCCCGGGTGCCAGCACTGGCGCTGGCGGCGCCGGGGGCGAGCGTGCAGGTCGTACCCCCGGCACCGGGGTGGGCCAATGCAGTCGCTGATGCAGCGACGACCCCGACCGGATGGGATTTCGATGGTGAGTGGCTGACCCCGCCCCGCTGGGTGGGGCTGGTGCACGTCACCGTGGAGTGGTGTGGTGGCTCGTCGGTGGTGCTGCGGGGCCGGCGCCCGGATGGCACGGCGGTGACCCTGGCGACAGTGCCCGCCGGTACCCCGGAGACGCACCGGCAGGTCGCGACGGTGGTGGACCTGGATACCCACCCGTCGCTGGCGATCGGTGCGGAGTGGACCGCGAAGGACGTCGAGGCCGTGTGTACCGCAAGCCTGGTGGTGCAGGTGCTGCCGGCCCATGAGCACACTCGGGCGGATCTGCCGTGGTGGGACGAGGTGATGTCCCAGTATGTGCGTGGGGATGATGCCCGCCTGTCGGACCCTCGCTCACCGACGGCGCATGAGCACCCCACCGGTCAGGTGACGGGGCTGGATGTTGCCCTGGCGGAGCGTCCGACGCGGGCGGAGGTGCAGGCGCGTCCGGCGATGTGGATCTGGGACGGGCTCACCGAGTGGGTCGCCCCGGCCGGGGCGGTCGCGACGGACACTGTCCTGAATCTCGACACCGGCGAGCTGCACACGATCGAGGAGGTGACCGGCGATGAGTGATCTCGTCCTCGGCCCGGTGATCGGCAAGCTCGGCGGTGCCGCGGACCCGGTGCCGATCCCGCTGACCCCGGGTGTCGGAGACCGCACCGCGAGCCTGCCGGACGGGGAGTGGTTGCTGATCGTCCGCGCCACTCGCACCAGTGTCGGCAGCTCCCGCCTGACGATCCGTGCAGGCGGCGAGCCCGTCGCTGAGCTGGGGCTGTCGGGGCACGCGATGCTCGCTGTCCGCCACGTCTCCGGCGACGTCACCCTGGATGGCTCCGGCGTCGTGACCTTCACCGACGCCGTCGCCTTCCCCGACCCGACTTCTTAGACCTGGACCTTCCGGGTCACTTCTCATGCCCTGAAAGGGGTGATGCTGATGACTACCGTCATCGATTTCAGCGCCAGATTCCCGTCTGGCGCGTCCATCAAGGCGGCCGGGCACGACGGTGTGGTCGCGTACATCTCGCCGGCTCGTGAGAGCTGGATGCAGGCGAAGCCGCTGACGAAGGCCCGCGTCGACGAGTACCGGTCCGCCGGGCTGCAGGTCGCCGTCGTGTGGCAGTACGGCGCCGGGACCGCATCGGCGTCGGACGTGATGCGCGGCGCCGCGGGTGGACGGGCGGATGCGGAAGCCGCACAGAAGCAGCTCAACCAGATCGGGCTGAGCGGTCACCCCGTGTTCTTCGCGTGCGATTTCGACATCAGCCTGGCGCAGTGGAACTCGACCGCGGTGGAGTATTTCCGGGCGGCGGGGGAGGTCCTCGGCCGGCATCGCGTCGGTATCTACGGACACTCCCGCGTCGTCCACTGGGCCATGGAGGACGACGTCGTCGCGCAGGTGGCCCCGGGCCGGGTCCTCGGGTGGGTCACGCGCTCCTGGTCCGGCGGGCACACCGGCGCCGACTACGCCGTGCTGTACCAGCGCGTGCACAACGTCGGCGGGCCCGACGGCGTGCAGATCGACATCAACGACGCCCTACACGGGGAGTGGGGGCACCGGGCGATCCCGAAGCCCAAGCCGCCGGCGGTCGACCTGGCCCGTCTGCCGCGGGTCGACGATACGATCTGGCTGAACAAGCACTACACCCCGGGGCGCGTCTGGAAGGGCGTGTCCCGGAAGGTCGAGTACATCACCCGCCACCACATGGGCGGGATCGGTGACACTCAGCAGTGCTGGAACTGGTGGCAGGACCGGAAGGCGAGCGCGCACTACGCCGTGGACCCGCACGGCAAGGTCGGCCAGCTCGTCCGCGACGAGGACACCGCCTGGTCGAACGCGGACGACGCCTCCAACGCGGTGTCCATCGCCATCGAGCACTCCAACTCCGCGGGCCCGGCCCAGGACTGGCCGATCTCGACCAAGACGATCGACGCCGGCGCCCGGCTGGCCGCCGAACTGTGCCTCAAGCACGAGCTCGGCAGGCCCCAGTTCGGCAAGAACATCCGCGACCACTGCGAATTCGGGGCCACCGCCTGCCCCTACCACCTGCGCAACGGCGGCAAGTACCACGACCGGTGGATGCGCGTCGCCCAGGAGCACTACGACCAGATCACGACTCAGTCCGAGGAGGACGAGATGACACCTGAAGATCGCACGCTGCTGCGGCTGGTCCTGGACCAGATCGCCGGCCCGGGCCGCACACCCGACGGCACGCCGTCGTACGGCGGCTGGGACATCGACTCGATCATCACCGCCGGTAAGGCGAAGCTCCGGGAGACCGGGGGCTGCACTGTGCCGGAGATGATCGCCATCGTCGGCGAGGACAAGCTCCGCGCCATCATCGCAGAAGGGAAGGCACAGTCATGACCGAACAGAAGCGCACTACGAAGTGGTCCCAGCCCTGGTTCATCCGGCGGGCCTGCTACGCCATCGTCGGCCTGGTGCTCCTGGCCCTCGCCGGCCTCGGCTTCATCGAGGAGGGACAGATCGACAGCATCGCCGCGTCCCCGATCCTCGGTACCGCGATCGCGTGGATGGCCGCCGCGAAGACCCACCCCGGCTCCGACTCGACAACGACGAATGAGGACCTGGAGGTGTCGCAGCGTGCCCGTGCGGAGCTGCAGACCCAGATCACCGCCCTGCAGTCGCAGATCGGCGAGCAGGTGCAGTCTGCTCTGTCCGGGGTGGTGGATGCGCTGCCGGACCGGGTGCAGGACGCGGTCCGCAGGGTGTACGACGAGCCCTACGGCCGCCACGACGCCGCGGCCCCGGAGCCTGACCCCGCCGGACCCGGGCGGTACCCAGGGAGCCTGTGATGCGCCGGGTCGACTACCTCCTCGCCCGCGGCTACACCGCCCTGCGGTCGGGGTGGGTCGTGCTCGGCGTCATCGGCCTGGCGACGATCATCCGCGGAGCTTTCTACTTGCCCGCCGTCGTCCGAGAATCTGACCGACTACCCACGGTGGAGCGATTCGCCCCGCTGTCGGTCTGGGCCGCGGTGTGGATCACTGTCGGCGTGCTCGCGGTGGTCTGCGCGGTACGGCGCCGACACCTCGGCCTCGGTGTCGCCGTGGTCACCGCCCTGCCCGCCGGGTGGGGCACGCTCTACCTCGGCGCCTGGATCGCCGGATGGTCCCAGGCGGGCTACATCACCGCGCTGACGTACCTGCTGGTGGCGTGCCTGACCCTGGCGTACTACGCCCGCGCCGCCATCGACGACGAGGGGGAGGTGGCGTCATGAGCCTGGAGGTAGGACTGTGGGGACTGCTCGGTGCCCTGGTGACCGGTGTTTTCGGCGTCCTCGCGCAGCGGGTCATCGCGCAGAGTGCGATACAGAAAGCCCGGGTCGAGGCGAAGGCGACGACCGTACAGACCGACAGTCAGCGGATCCAGTCCCTGTGGGATCGGGTTGATACCCTCTCGTCACAGGTCAGTACGCTGCAGACTCAGGTGCTAGACCTGCGGTCGGAGCTGGGCGCGGAGCAGTCGAAGCGTCATGCCCTGGTGCAGCATGTGCATGACTGGCGGACGCTGCATCCGGACCGCGGGTCGTGGCCTCGGCTTCCCCCGATCTTGCACGATGACCTGGCGACGTGAGGTGGCGTCATTCGTGGCGGGGGGTGCGCCACGGTCCCGGCAGGTCACCTATGTCAAGCGTACGATGGACCTATCAGGACGAGCGGAATCGCCGATCGTCCTCAATGGCCCGGGGACGGGCCGGTACAGAGGTGCAGCATGACTGCAAACATCCGTAAACCCCAGTGGCTCAACGACCTCTCCAACAGATTCACCCGAAAGCCAGAAGCGGTGACAAACCTCATCTCACGGACGAGTGCCTCGTTCCGGCTCGTGTGGTGGCCAGCCTCCCACCACATCGAAGAAGAGCTTCCCGGTCTCCTCGAGAGCATCGCGATCAACGTTGGGCTGGTCGTGGAGGTCGAGGTACCTGACGGCGAGTGGATCATCCCCGACGGCGACCTGGTTGTCATGGGCGCGCAAGTCCCGGTCGTCAGTGTCGGACATCTACGCTCGAATGAGGCCCGGGTGTGGTTGTCCGACGACCGGTCGCTGACGTTCGATGTGGTCTACCCTGACGAGAGTGTGCGCCTGTGGTCCAGGATGTTCCCTGGCAAGCAGGACACTCAGTGGGTCGACGACGGAGGCCATCAGTAACCGGCCTCCTCGATGAGAGTTCGACCCCGCGCTTTCGGTGGAGTTTCCGCATTGGCCAGCGGGCCACAGTCTCGGAGCGGTAGCGTCAGTCCGTGGCGGGGCCCCTAGACCCGCCCGGGTTGAGCGCCGACAGTCCCTCCGCGGCCGCTCCCCAACAGCCCCCACCGTCACACGGACGGTGGGGGCCTTTTCTCGTGCGGGTCAGCTCTAGTCTGTAGTTCTGAGGAAATGCTCGGCGACGACGACGCCTATCGAGTAACAGGGAATTCGGCTGGTCGAAATGCGGATTCGCGACCCGAGAGGACCGCCGGCGTCATTCCGAATCCATCCGGCCGCGGGCTCCGTTCCGCTCATTCGAGGCGCCGCCAGGCGCACCATGGTATGCCGCTGACCTGCGGCACAGAGATGCCGGCAGGTAGACGATTCCGGTAAAAGGTGCTACTAAAATCATCACCGAGCCCCTACTGCGATCGGCGGTTCGACACCCTCGCCGCGTGTTCACAACCTCACGGGGAACTACACCTAGTCTCGATCTCGATTTCCTGGCATAGCTCGCATTCGTTGCCTGAAATGCTAGGTTATTGAGTGCCGAGTGCCGAGTGCGCGCAGCGCGAAGCCGGACTCCCCCTTTGTGGGCGTTGACATCGTGTGCTTCTTCAACGGCAATTGTGAACCTGAGTCGCCGTAATTACGAATCTACTTCATAACTGCAGGTTTCCGCACACTCAAGATTACTGCTCTCGTCGACCATCGTGTTATTGAATCGGTCTATTTGTGATAGTACGACACGATTCTGAAACATCGATGGGAGATCGAATTAAGTCACATCGATCCTCTGAGGCGACGGCAAAAACACACCTACAGGCCAGCACAACCTGTTAGGCGGTGTCGAGGGAAATCGCGGTTCCTGACACTGTGATACCGCCCTCAGGCGGCACTTTGACGAGGAGCAGGCTGGGGCGACCGACATGTCGTCCCTGGCGGACGATGATCTGAAGAGGAGTCGTAATTGTTCCTAGCTCGCGAAGATATCCTCCGAATGCCGCCGCGGCTGATCCCGTTGCGGGATCCTCGGTGATATCGCCGACCGGGAAGAGGTTACGCGCATCCACACAGAGGGGCGAAGTGTCATCAGAGTCCTGACGGCAGACGATCGTCACCGTTCCGGGCCATCCCTGCGTATCCATTAATGCACGTATGGCGTCGGGGTCGAAGGAGAATGTGTCGAAGACCTCCTGGGTGCGGATGGCAATGATGGGATGCCAGTTCCCGGCATATGCTTCGTGCGGCGGCCAGTGCTCGTCCAGGTCGGAGCGGCTCAGGCCCAGGAGTGAGAGCAGGGTGTCCGCGACGTCACTATCAAGGTCGCGAATCCTCGGTTCGACGCTCGTAAAAGAGGCTGTGACGGGAGTGTCAGTCAGGCCTCCGCCAGAGGTGATACTCTCCGCTGTAGATGTGTCGACGATGACTCGGCCCACGGCAGTCTCGAGCGTGAAGGGGCCGACTCCTCGTTGCTGCGCGAGAGCGACTGCCGCTGCGACGGTAGCATGACCGCAGAAGGGCACCTCCGCTTCGGGGGAGAAGTAGCGTACACGCAGCGTTCGGTCGTCAGTCTCGTTGCTTGCGGGGATCAAGAATGCCGTTTCGGAGTAGCCGATGTCGGAGGCGATCTGCTGCATCGCTGATTCGGTGAGTGTGGACGCATCGAGGACAATGCCGGCCGGATTTCCTCCGCCGAGCTCGGAGGCGAATGCCGCGAGACGAAGGAGCTCTACTGGCGACCGGGAGGATCTTATCGGGGACGTCGGTTGCAATGAAGGCATGCGGTAAGAATGCCACAAGCCCGTGCCAAGAGGTGAATCGCTCCGGGGGTAATGGAGGCAGGGCAAGTTGGAAGAAGGAGATCCTCACGTGCCGGTGGAATACACCGACGAACTCAACGCTCGTGCCGTCGAGATCGTCATGGATGTCCAGGTGGATTCGGACACCGCGATCGGGACGATCACCCGTATAGCGAGCGATCTTGGTCTCAACAATGAGCTCCCGCGGACCTGGGTGTGTAAGTACAAGGACTTGGGCAAGACCGGACTGACTGAGTCGGCCGATCTTGAAGCGAGCGTCGGTTTTCTTCGCGGCGGAGCTAGTGTCGCGATACGTTAATTCCTAACTGCTCCGTGGTGTGGGCAAATAAACCTCACCCAACAACCCTGAACTCGTCCCGATCCTGGGCGACGGTGACCAGCAGATTATGGAGTGTATGCGACATGCCGGACGTGGAACTGGACACCGGGCGTACCGGTGCACACTGTCGGGGTTACACCGCCTACCCTGCAGGAGCTGCCGTATGACGACGCCGACGTACCGTGCGACCTAGGGCAGCCAGGCAAAGGTGAACAACGCTCACTGTGGTTCGGATTCCGGTAGTATCGGCACAGCGTCTCCAGTCCCATGGAAGCGCTCTGTGGAAGGCTCCCGGTGCCAGCCGACACTAGCGCCTGGAGTAGTCGGATCTGCCTAACGCGGCCCCGATAATGGGCCCCATCGCCTTCGGGCGGTGGGGCCTTCATCATCGTCTGCGCGGAATCTGGCAGACGTCGGCATCCTTGATCCGCCCGTTGACTCGGGTGGGCTCGCGGTGCATCCGGCGTTGGGAGTTGCCCGTATTCTGCCCGTACCAGACTGCGCGTAGTCCGATTCAGACGCCGTCATGCGTGCCATGCGATGCCGATGACCTGCGATGATTCACTGACCTGTATAGGGGGCTAGATCACCCAGATCTACGAAGGCACCAACCAGATCTGCCGCATGGTGATGGGCCGCCAGATCCTCAAGTAGAGGTCAGAGGGTCCGGTGCCCCCTGCAGGGCAGGCGGGGCACCACACAGTAAACCCCCGGCCCAATGGGTCGGGGGTCAACTGCTGACGTTTCAAGAGGAGAATGCTCAGCTGCCGTATACGAGGTGTCCTTCCGGTCGCTTCTGTGCCTGTCGGCCACCGTTGCGGCGGCTCTGACAAGTAATCTACGGCCGGGGTCTGGCAGGACGCTGGTAACGGCCTGCGGCGTCAGTGGAAGTTCACGTAGCGGTCGCGCAAGGGGGGGCAGGCACGGGGGTCACAGGTCCTCCGGTGCCGCGTAGTCGACGGTGTCGGCCCAGGACAGGCGGAACCCCCGGGACGCCAGCCAGGGTTCCACCCCGCCGGCGCCGAGCATGCCGTCGATGAGCTGTTGGGACGCCCCCAGTGCCCGCGCGGCGGTGGGGGCGTCGATGTAGCCGGCGGTGAGTGCCTCCCCGAGCTCCTCCAGGTCGAGCACCTCCCACCGGCCGCCGGCGTAGGTGACCAGGTCCACGTACAGGTCTGTGGTGCGCCAGAGGCCGTCGGCGGGTTCGGTGCGGGCGATGTCGACGTAGAGGTCCTGGCCGGGGAACCTGCCGCCGTGACCGTCCCGGAAGTGGAAGCGGTTCACGCGGAGGTCGAGGTCGGGGATCAGCCAGCTCTCCAGGTAGCCGAAGCGGGGGTGGTCGGCCGGGCGTGCCATGTACAGCATGCCGTCACGCAGCGCCCAGCGCTCGACCTGCCGGCGGAACCCCTTGGGGTCGGTGTTGACCTTCCCCGCGATGTCGAAGGTCTCGGTCTTGGGGTGGTGGAGGTCGCTCATCGGAACGTGTCGGCCGCGGTGTGCAGGGGACTACCGGACGTTGAAGATCCCGGCGGTCGGCAGGAAGGTGCAGTTGCCCTGGGTGCCTTCTTCGTCGGTGGTGACGCCACCCTCCAGCAGTGCCAGGACGTGCCCGGGGCCGGTGTCCGCCAGGCCGTTGATCGTGGCGGGGCCCTCCGGGTTGATCCCGCCGTAGCCCAGCGGGGTCTGGCCGACGCGGCCGTTGTTGATGTTGACCCAGTGCACGCGCATGCCGGTGTTCTGCTGCTCCGCGACCGTGCCGGTGCCCAGCGCGGTGAAGACGAAGGAGACGTGGCCGGCGGGGACACCGGGAAGCGGCAACGGGGCGGGGCCCGGTACGCCCATCGCCATGCCGACGGCGTTGCTCGTGCCGCCGATGCAGTTCTGTGCCAGCGTGGGCCACCCGAACTGGGTGAAGCCGGGCCCGTTCTCCGGGATGCCGACACCGGGTTCACCGTCGCCACGGAAGAAGCCGACGACGCGCTTGAGGATGCCGCTGACGTTCTCCGGGACCTCCGGGCGGTTTGCGAAGTCCTCGATCTGCTGGAGCAGCTCGGGGGTGGGGCGCCCGAGGTTGTCGATCGGCAGCGGCGGGAGGCCGGGGAGTGCCGGTGCGGGAGCGGAGTGGGCTGCGGGCGCGGCGGCCAGGGCCGTACCTGTGGAGACGGCGACTGCGGTCAGGACGGCGGACAGCGCGCGGGGGACGCGGCGGGCCGGTCGTTCGGTCCGGGCCGGGCGCGCGGTACGGGTGAGCTGGGAAAGCACGGGCAGCCTCTCGGTGGTTGTGAATCGTGTCGTCGGTGGGAACGCCACGAGCGCATCAAACGTCACATTCGCCCCAACAGTAACACGAGTAACATTCGGGGCCAAGGTTCTCTTTTGACCACCATATCAGTGAGGGGCGTTCACCCGCGCCGGAATCGGTCGATGAGAAAAATCCGCGTTGTGTCGAGTACCCTGGAACGTCGTCGTCCCCCGAGGGGCCTGTGAGGGGTCCCGGGCCCCCGACCACGACTGACTCCCAATTAGGAAGCTGAAGGATCTGTGTCACTGACTGAATTCCGTAATGTCGCCATCGTCGCCCACGTTGACCACGGCAAGACCACTCTCGTCGACGCAATGCTGCGTCAGTCAGGGGTGTTCGATGCCCATGGCGAGGTTGAGGACCGTGTCATGGATTCGGGGGACCTGGAGAAGGAGAAGGGCATCACCATCCTGGCCAAGAACACGGCGATCCGCCGTGCCGGCCTGGGTAAGGACGGTGCTGACCTCGTCATCAACGTCATCGACACCCCCGGCCACGCCGACTTCGGCGGCGAGGTCGAGCGTGCCCTGTCGATGGTCGACGGTGTCGTCCTGCTGATCGACGCCTCCGAGGGGCCGCTGCCCCAGACCCGTTTCGTGCTCGGCAAGGCCCTCGAGGCCAAGATGCCGGTCATGATCTGCGTGAACAAGACCGACCGCCCGGACGCCCGGATCGATGAGGTCGTCACCGAGGCCCAGGACCTGCTGCTGGAGCTTGCCTCGGCACTTGAGGACGAGGAGGCCGCGGCCGCCGCCGAGACCCTGCTCGACCTCCCGGTCCTGTACGCCTCCGGGCGCGCCGGCAAGGCCTCCACCGAGAACCCCGGCAACGGCAACGTGCCCGAGGCGGAGGACCTGCAGGCGCTCTTCGACGTCCTCTACGACGTCCTGCCCGAGCCGTCCGCGGACATCGAGGCGCCGCTGCAGGCCCACGTGACCAACCTGGACTCCAGCTCCTTCCTGGGCCGTATCGGCCTGATCCGTGTCTTCGCCGGCACGATCCGCAAGGGCCAGCAGGTGTCCTGGATCCACTACGACGCCGACGGCGTCGAGCACCGTAAGACCGCCAAGATCGCCGAACTCCTGCGCACCGTGGGTGTCTCCCGTGTGCCCGCCGACGAGGTCATCGCCGGTGACATCGCCGCGGTGTCGGGTATCGAGGACATCATGATCGGCGACACCCTCGCCGACCCCGACCACCCGGTCGCGCTGCCGCGCATCACCGTCGACGAGCCCGCGATCTCGATGACCATCGGTGTGAACACCTCGCCGATGGCCGGTCGTGGCGGCGGCGACAAGCTCACCGCCCGTGTCGTCAAGGCCCGTCTGGACCAGGAGCTGATCGGTAACGTGTCGATCCGCGTCCTGCCGACCGAGCGTCCCGACGCCTGGGAGGTCCAGGGCCGTGGTGAGATGGCGCTCTCCGTGCTCGTCGAGACGATGCGCCGTGAGGGCTTCGAGCTGACCGTCGGTAAGCCGCAGGTCGTCACCCGTACCGTCGACGGCAAGCTCCAGGAGCCCTACGAGCACATGGTCATCGACGTGCCGGAGGAGCACCTCGGTGCCGTCACCCAGCTCATGGCCGGCCGCAAGGGTCGTATGGAGGGCATGGACAACACCGGTAGTGGGTGGATCCGGATGAACTTCACCGTCCCGTCCCGTGGCCTCATCGGCTTCCGCACCATCTTCATGACCGAGACCCGTGGCACGGGCATCGCCAACCACTACTCGGCCGGGTACGAGGCGTGGGCCGGCGAGATCAAGGGCCGTCCCAACGGTTCCCTGGTCTCCGACCGTACCGGCCAGATCACCGCGTACGCGTTGACCCAGCTCGCCGACCGCGGCGACTTCTTCGTCGAGCCCGGCACCCAGACCTACGAGGGTATGGTCGTCGGTCAGAACAACCGTGACGAAGACATGGACATCAACATCACCAAGGAGAAGAAGCTCACCAACATGCGTTCGGCCACCGCCGACGCCACGGTGACGCTGGCCAAGGCGCGTAACCTCACCCTCGACGAGGCCATGGAGTTCTGTGGCCAGGACGAGTGCGTGGAGGTCACCCCGGAGAACATCCGGGTGCGTAAGACGGTCCTCGGTGCCACCGAGCGTGCCCGCGCCCTGTCGCGCATGAAGGCCCGCAACAAGTAGGCCGATCCCGTCCAGCAGCCCGGATCATGAGGAGCCGTCGCCAGGTGAAGCAGTTCAACAGGTCCCGGCGGCGTTCGTCGTCCGTCATCGCCGTCGCATCGGTCGCCACAGTCTGTGGACTGGTGCTCTCCGGCTGCCAGGCGGACCCCGGCGACGCGCCCACCGTCGACGACGCCGAGGAGGCGGTCGACGCGCAACGCGGCGGGTCCGGGGACGGGCACGGCGGTGACGGCGGTGGGGCCGTCCCCAAGGAGCTGCGCACCATCACGGTGGGGGTCGACCGGATCCCCGCGGACCTGAACCCGCACCTGGTCGCGTCCCGGTCCATGCTGACGTCCGCGGTGGCTGACCTGACCATGCCCAGCGCCTTCACCGTCGACGACGACGGGCTCCGCACGGTGTTGAACTCCGACCTGCTGGACGCCGTCGACGTACTCGCCGGGGGAGAGGACGCACCCACGAAGGTGCGCTACACCCTCGCCGACGGGGCCCAGTGGTCCGACGGGACCCCGATCAGCGGTTCCGACTTCCACTACCTGTGGCAGCAGGTGACGACCATGCCGGGCACCACCGACAACGCCGGCTACGGCGATATCGCCGACCTCGAGGTGTCCGCCGGCGGCAACACCGTGACCGTCACGTTCACCCGGCCGCAGCAGGACTGGCGCGAGCTCTTCACCCACCTGCTGCCCAGCCACATCTACGGCGCCGAAGGCCGGAACTTCACCACTGTCCTCGGCACCCTCCCGGCGGCGTCAGGCGGGGTCTACACCGTGCGGCAGTTCGATCCCGGCCGGGGGAACCTCGTGCTCGAGCGCAACACCAGGTACTGGGGGACCTCGCCCGCCCGCACCGACCGGGTCGTGTTCTCCGAGTCGGGGGACCTGGACACCGCGACACAGATGCTGCGCGCGGGTCAGTTCCAGATGCTCACGACCCGCGGTGGCGCGGTCACCGGTGAGTCGTTGGACAGTCTGCCCGCCGTCGGCGCCACCACGGTGGACCTGGACACCCGTCTGGACCTGGTGCCGAATGTCGCCGCCGGTCGTCTGGAGACCGCGGACGCCCGACGGGCTCTGTTGTCCACCGTCGACGCGGACAAGGTCGCCCGGCTGGTCACCGGCGACCCCGCCGCCGCTGCCCCGGACAGTGGGCCGGGGGCGTTCCACGGACACGGCGCCGTCGAGGACGCTGCGGGCGTCATCGGTGCGACGCGCTCCGACCCGCTGCGGATCGCCGCCGACACACTGGACGACGAGGCCGTCGAGGCCGCCAGACGGGTGGTCGACCAGCTCATCACCGCCGGGGTCCCCGCCACGGTGGTCACCCCGACGGCCTCCGACCTGTACTCGGCGTTCCTGCCGAGGGGCCAGGTCGATGCGGTGATCGCCCGGCAGGACCTCGAACGCACCCGGACGGACCTGCGCAGCGGGTTCTCCTGCGACGCCGCCGATCGCCCGGTGCAGTCCGCGTCCCAGGAGCTGCCCACCGAGTCCGACCTGGCCACCGGCACCGCGACGGAACCAGGGGCCGCTTCGGAGACGGAGTCGGGGTCAGCGACCCCGTCTGGGACCTCGTCAGCGTCGTCAGCGTCGTCGTCAGAGTCCGGCGCGGACGCCGAGGCCTCGGCACCGAACGCCCGGGCGTCGAACGTGTCGGGCTTCTGCGACGCCGAACTGGACGGGCTGCTGCTGGAGGGCAGCGACGCCCAGATCACCGACTACCTGTCGGGGCAGGCGCTGGCCCTGCCGTTGATCGGCGACCGGGTCGTGGTCGGACGGTCCGCCGACCTCGTCGGCCCGCCCGGCAGGATCGCCTCCTGGCCGGTAGGGGAGCGGTCGGGTCCCTTCGTCTCCGTCGCGGAATGGTTCCGCGCCGGTGCACGTACCACCGGGGAAGGGAACACCGGCGACGAGAACGCCGGCGATGAGACTGGTGCAGACACGGACACGACCGGAAAGGCAGACAATGAGTGACGTAGCAGCACGCGGTGACCTGGCAGGACTGCGGATCGTCGCCGTCCACGCCCATCCCGACGACGAGTCGATCTGGGGTGGACTCGCCCTGGCCAACTGGATCCGCCGCGGTGCCGAGGCGACCGTGGTCACCTGCACCCTCGGCGAGGAGGGCGAGGTCATCGGCGGGAAGTACGCCAGCCTCGTCGCCGACGAGCGCGACATGCTCGGCGGCTACCGTATCTCCGAACTGCAGCGTGCACTCACCGAACTGGGCGCGGGCCGGCCGGTCTTCCTCGGCGGTCCGGGCCGGTGGCGTGACTCCGGCATGGTCGGGACCCCCGCCGCCGACCATCCCCGCGCATTCGTGAAGTCCGGGGACCGTGCGGTGGAGCAGCTCATGGAACTCTTCGACGACCTCCGCCCGCACGTGGTCGTCACCTACGGGCCGGACGGCGGGTACGGTCACCCGGACCATATCCGTGCCCACGAGATCACCCACCTTGCCACCGCCCGCGCGGAGGAGCAGGGGCGCTGGGCCCCCGTCAGGATCTACTGGACCGCGCAGGAACGCGAGCGCGTGGAGGCCGGGCTGGAGGAACTGGCACAGGCCGGTGGGCCGCCCGAGGGGTGGCGTTTCCCCGCGCCCGGGGAGTTGGCGACGGTGCCGGCCGACACCGTCGACGTCCGGGTCGAGGGCACGGAGGGAGACGTCGCTGCGAAGCGCCGGGCGATGGCGGCCCACGCGACGCAGCTGTGGGTGGCCGACGGTTCCGTCTCCGACGTCAACGACCGCCCGCGCTACTCCGCCGGGCGGACCGCGTTCTGCCTGTCGAACCTCATCGCCCAGCCTCTCCTCGACTCGGAGAGCTACACGCTGGGGGCCGAGTTCCCGGGGCAGGGCAGGTTGTCACCCGAGACGATGGACAGACTAGACTGTCTATTTGCCGAAGGGAGGTGCCCCGATGACGTCTGACGACACGTCCACCGTGGACCCCGGTGCCGAACCGCACTGGGGTGACCCGGAGCGTCCGCAGGTCCGTCGGGACACCACCCGTGCGGAACGCGTCGCCGGGATCGTCTGGCTGTGTGTCGGCGCGCTGGTGGCGATCCTGCTCTCGGTCCTGTACCTGGGCTCGAGGATCACCGTCGGTGACGTCTCGGTGCCCTTCCCGTGGCCGGTCCTCGCCGCCCCGTGGTTCAACTACGTGCTGGTGAAGACGGCCCTGCTGTGGACCGACGACAGGCGCGTCGCCGCAGCCCCGCTGTGGGTGTGGCTGGCCGGATACGCTCTCCTGCTGTTCTGGCCGGTGCTCCCGGGACTCGGCGGTGACACGGTCCTCGCCGGGACGGTGTGGGCGCTGCTGCTCCTCCCGCTGGGGGCGGCCGGCGGCGGTTGGGCATTACTGAGGTTGAAGTGAGAAGATCGCTGCAGCAGCAGGCGGCAGTGGTCGGCAGTGCTCGGCAGAGCCCGGCAACTGCAGGGCAGGTGCCCTGCACCACCGTCGGCCGTAACCCGGTGACACCGGGGCGGTTGACGGACGTCGGCGGATGCTGACGGATAATGTGAGAACCCTAGACAGTGACGAACTCCAGAAGGTGACAATCAGATGACCTACGTGATCGCGCAGCCGTGTGTGGACGTGATGGACCGGGCGTGCGTGGAAGAGTGCCCGGTCGACTGCATCTACGAGGGCAAGCGCATGCTGTACATCCACCCGGACGAATGCGTGGACTGCGGTGCGTGCGAGCCGGTCTGCCCGGTCGAGGCGATCTTCTACGAGGACGACGTCCCCGACGAGTGGGAGGAGTACTTCGACTACAACGTGGCCTTCTTCGATGAGCTCGGCGATCCCGGCGGAGCCGCGAAGCTCGGCCCGCAGGACTTCGACGTGGAGGGGATCAAGAACCTCCCGCCGCAGAACCAGGACTAGCCCCCAGCCGGCTCTCCGCCGACGCGACCGTTTGTTTGAGGATGAACCCCATGCCGCGCCATTCACGACGCACCCTGTCCACTGAGCTCCCCGATTTCCCGTGGGACTCGCTGTCCGGCGCGAAGCAGGTGGCGTCCGCGCACCCCGAGGGGATCGTCGACCTGTCGGTGGGGACCCCCGTCGACGAGGTCGCCCCGTCGATCCAGTTGGCGCTGGCGGAGAACGCGTCCGCGCCCGGCTACCCGCAGACGGTCGGCACCCCGGAGTTGCGGCGGGCGATCGTCGCCGCCCTGGACCGTCGTTTCGGCGTCGCCGGGGTGGGGGAGGACGCCGTCCTCCCCGTGGTGGGGACGAAGGAGGCCATCGCCTGGCTGCCGTTCCTGCTGGGGGTGACGCCGGGCCAGACCGTGGTCATCCCGGAGCTGGCCTACCCGACCTACGAGGTTGGTGCCCGGCTCGCCGGGGCGACGGCGGTACGCAGCGACTCCCTGCTGAAGCTGGGGCCCGAGACGCCCTCGCTGATCTTCATCAACTCGCCGGCGAACCCGCACGGCAAGGTCCTCGGGGTCGACCACCTGCGCAAGGTCGTCGAGTACGCCCGGGACCGCGATGTCGTCGTCGTCTCCGACGAGTGCTACCTGGGCCTGGGTTGGTCGCAGGAGGATGCCCCGGTCTCCATCCTCGACCCGCGGGTGTGCGGTGACGACCACACGAACCTCATCGCGGTCCACTCCCTGTCAAAGACCTCGAACCTGGCGTCCTACCGGTCCGGCTTCCTCGTCGGCGACCGGGCCCTGATCGGTGAGCTGCTCAGCGTGCGCAAGAACGCCGGTCTGATGATGCCCGGCCCGATCCAGGCCGCCAGCGTCGCGGCCCTGGACGACGACGGGCAGGAGACGCTGCAGAAGGAGCGTTACCGGAAGCGTCGTGAGCTGCTGTCGGCGGCCGTGGAGGCCGCCGGCCTGCGCATCGACGACTCCGACGGCGGACTCTACCTGTGGGCGACGGAGGGCCGGCCGTGCCGTGAGACGGTCGACCGGCTGGCCCGGATCGGTATCCTCGTCGCCCCCGGCGACTTCTACGGCCCCGCCGGCGCCGAGCACGTGCGCATCGGGTTGACGGCGACGGACGCGCAGGTCGTCGCCGCCGCCCGACGCCTGGCCGGCGGGCTGGGGTAGACCGGACACCGGTCCTACGTCCGGGGCCCGCCCGCAGGGTCAGTTCTTGTGGAGGTCTTCGTTGAGTTCCACCGACCCGGTCGTCCGGGCGACGGCCTCGACCGCGCCGGTGACGGAGTTGCGGCGGAACAGGACATTGGAGATCCCGGAGAGCTCGGAGGCCTTCACGGTGTCGCCGTCAGCGGCGCCGACCGCCTCGGCGACGGCGCCGGAGACCACGGCCTTGGTACCGAAGGTGACGTAGAGGCCGGCCTCGATCACGCAGTCGTCGCCGAGGGAGATCCCGAGTCCGGAGTTCGCGCCGAGCAGGCAGCGCTGCCCGACGGAGATCACGGCCTTGCCGCCCCCGGACAGGGTGCCCATGATCGACGCACCACCACCCACGTCCGAACCGTCGCCGACGACGACGCCGCCGGAGATACGGCCCTCGACCATCGAGGAGCCCAGGGTGCCGGCGTTGAAGTTCACGAAGCCCTCGTGCATCACGGTGGTGCCCTCGGCGAGGTGGGCACCGAGACGGACCCGGTCGGCGTCGCCGATACGCACACCGGTGGGCACGACGTAGTCCACCATCCGCGGGAACTTGTCGATGGACAGGACGGTCACGTGGCCCCGTCGTCCCAGCCGCGCCCGGGTGGCCTCGAAGCCGTCGACGGCGCACGGGCCGAAGTTGGTCCACACGACGTTGGACAGCATGCCGAAGACCCCGTCGAGGTTGCACCCGTGGGGGCGGATCTCGCGACCGGAGATCAGGTGCAGGCGTAGGTAGACGTCGGCGGCGTCGGCGGGTGCGTCGTCCAGGTCGGCGATGACGGTGTGCACCACGGTGCGGCGCACACCGCGGTCGGCGTCCTCGCCCTCGAGGTGGGAGAAGTCGGAGGGGGTCGACGGGGCGTCCCCGAGGCCGAACTCGGGGTACCACACGTCAAGGACGGTGTCGTCGGCGGTCAGGGTGGCGATTCCGGTTCCATATGCGGCAGTCATGGTGAGCCAGTCTACCTGCCGCGCCCGGGGTGCCGCGGGGTGCCGTCCGCTACTGCGCGGACGCTGCGTCCGCCGCTGCGTCCGCCGGTTCATCCCCGTTCTGCGCGACCTTGCGGGCGTGCCGGCGGGTGACGAACAGCCCCAGCAGGCTCAACGCGGTGAACGCCACGGCCACGGTGGCCACCTGGTCGCGGGCGGTCTCGTCGAAGAGCATCAGGACCGCGAGCCCCACCAACGCCACCAACGTGATGACCGGCAACGTCGGCCATGCCCACATCCGTACCTTCAGGCTGCCCTCGGCCTCGAGCTGCGGTCGCAGCTTCAGCTCGCTGAGCACGATGATGAACCAGATCACCAGCAGGCAGCCGCCGACGGCGTTGAAGAGGATGTTGATCAGGTTGTCCGGACCCCAGACCTGCAGACCGACGGAGATGAAGGCGAAGACCAGCGAGCAGATCACCGCGGCGGTCGGGACCTTCTGCGCCGAGACCTTCCGGAAGACCCGGGGGGCGTTGCCCTGGTGGGCGAAGGAGAAGGTCAGCCGGGAGGTCCCGTAGATCTGTGCGTTGAACGCCGAGAGCAACGCCAGCACGATGATCACCTCCATGAACCCGACGACGCCGGGGATGTCGGCCATCGCCAGCACCCGGGTGAAGGGGGAGTCGGCGGCGCCCTGGGCGTCGTCGAGGGTGGTGAAGTTCAGCAGGGCGGTGATCACCAGCACCGAGCCCAGGTAGAACAGCGAGATGCGCCACACCACGGCGCGCACGGCCGCGGTGATCGCCTCGCTGGGCTTCTCCGACTCGGCGGCCGCGATGGTCACGATCTCGATGCCGCCGAAGGCGAACGCCACGGCCAGCAGACCGGCGGCGATACCGGAGATCCCGTTCGGGACGAACGGGGTGAAGTTGTCGGCCCCCACCGGCTCGTGACCCGGCAGGAACCCGAAGATCAGCAGCACGCCGACGACGAGGAAGAAGACGATGACGGCGACCTTCACGAAGGAGAACCAGTACTCGAACTCGCCGAACCCACGCACCGAGAACAGGTTGACCACGGTGAACAGGATCACGCACAGCAGGCCCGGGATCCACCCCTCCACGCCGAACCAGGTGCCCATGATGGCGCCGGCGCCGGTGATCTCGGCACCCATGACCATGATCAGCATGAACCAGTACAACCAACCGGTGGCGAAGCCCGCCCACGGGCCCATCGCCATCTTCGCGTAGGTCGCGAACGTGCCCGACGCCGGGCGGGCCGCGGCGAGCTCGCCGAGCATGCGCATGACGAAGACGACGATGACCCCGGCGACGATGTACGAGAACAGCACCGCCGGCCCCGCCGCCCTGATGCCCACACCGGTGCCGAGGAAGAGGCCCGCGCCGATCGCGGACCCCAGGCCCATCATCGTCAGGTGCCGGACCTTGAGGCTGTGTCCGAGGTCCCGGTTGCCGGCCTCGGTCTGTGAGGCACCCCGGGAATCGGTGGAGGTGTCGGTGTGCTGAGTGCTCATACTTCCGGATTCTCGCACACTCGTCAGGCGGGCGAGGCCAGAGGCCACTAGAGTGTGTGGCACGATGATGAATTCCCCGTCTACCTCCGCACCTACCTCCGCACCACTGACCGCCGCCGACCTCTCGGCCGACCCGGTGGAGCTGACCCGCCGGCTCGTCGACATCCCGAGCACCTCCCACGAGGAGGAGGCCATCGCCGACGCCCTGCACGCCGCGCTCCAGGGGCTGCGCGCCGAGCACCCGCATGTCACCGTCGACCGCCACGGCAACACGGTGGTGGCCCGGACGCACCGCGGACTGCCTACCAGGGTGATCCTCGCCGGCCACATCGACACCGTGCCGCCGGCGGACAACCTGCCCTCGGTCCGGCGTCCGGACGACGCCGGACAGGACAGCATCCACGGTCTCGGGTCCGTGGACATGAAGTCCGGCGACGCGGTGTACATCCACGCCTTCGCGACCCTGGCCGGGGACCCCCGGCTGGCCCATGACCTCACCCTCGTGCTCTACGAGGGCGAGGAGGTCGCGACCCGTTACAACGGTCTCGGCCACCTGGCACGGCACCACCCGGAGTGGCTGGCCGGCGACGTCGCGCTGCTGGGGGAGCCCTCCGGTGCGGTGATCGAGGCCGGGTGCCAGGGGACGCTGCGGGTGCGGGTGACCGCGCACGGCACCCGGGCGCACTCCGCGAGGTCCTGGCTCGGCGACAACGCCGTCCACCGCCTGTCGCCGGTGATCGCGCGGGTGAGCGACTACCGCCCCCGCGACGTCGAGATCGACGGCTGCCACTACCGGGAGGGGCTCAACGTGGTCCACCTCGAGGCCGGTGTGGCGACCAACACCGTCCCCGACGAGGCGTGGATGTTCGTGAACTTCCGCTTCGCGCCCGACCGTACGGGTGAGGAGGCGCTCGCCCACACGCTGGACGTCCTCGGCGTCGGGACCCCGGAGGCCCCGGCCGAGGGATTCAGTGTGGAGGTCGACGACCTCGCCCCCGGCGCGCTACCGGGCCTCAGCCAGCCTGCGGCGGCCACGCTCGTCGAGGCCACCGGAGGTAACGTCCGCGCGAAGTTCGGCTGGACTGACGTGTCGCGCTTCTCCGCGCTGGGCATCCCGGCGGTGAACTTCGGCCCCGGCGACCCGGGGTTGTGCCACACCCCGCAGGAGAACTGCCCGGTGGAGATGATCGTGACCGTGAGTGACCAGTTGACCGACTACCTGACCCGGAAGGCGCGGTGACGTGCGATGGCCGACCATGAACCACAACCCTTCACCTTCCAGGGGCCGGTGATGCGCCGCGGCATCGACGGTGTCTACCCGGGCACCCGGTACCCGGGTTCCACCACCGACCAGCGGTTGCTGGACGAACAGCCCAACACCGACTGGCTGCACGCGGACCCGTGGCGGGTGATGCGCATCCAGTCCGAGTTCGTCGAGGGCTTCGGCGCGCTGGCCGAGTTGCCCAAGGCCGTCACCGTGTGGGGGTCTGCGCGGGTGTCGCCGGACCACGAGTACTACGAGATGGGTCGTGAACTCGGTAAACGGCTCAAGGAGGCCGGCTACGCGGTGATCACCGGTGGCGGTCCCGGGCTGATGGAGGCCCCGAACCGTGGCGCGGCCGAGAACGGCGGGCTGTCGGTGGGCCTGGGGATCGAGCTGCCGCACGAGCAGGGACTGAACTCCTGGGTGAACCTGGGGCTGAACTTCCGCTACTTTTTCGTCCGTAAGACGATGTTCCTGAAGTACGCCCAGGCCTTCATCTGCCTGCCCGGTGGCTTCGGGACCCTCGACGAGCTCTTCGAGGCCCTGGTGATGGTGCAGACCGGGAAGGTCCGACAGTTCCCGATCGTGCTGCTGGGCTGCGAATTCTGGGGCGGGTTGGTCGAGTGGATCACCAGCCGGCTCGTCGACGAGGGGATGATCTCCGAGGGCGACCCCGACCTGTTCCTGCTCACCGACTCGCCCGAGGAGGCCGTCGCCTACTGTGTGGAGGCCCACCAGGGGCAGGTCGAGGAACTCGAGGAGCGGCGGAGAGAGCTTCTCCGGGAGCTGGAGAACCTGGAGAAGCAGGCCGGACGGATGTCGGGCGGCGCCGGTCCGGACGACCGGTAGTTGGGGTATCCTCGACTCCCATGTATCTGCTCGTCACCGTCATCGCGTCACTGCTGGTGGGCCTGATCCTCGTCTACCTGGTGCTGACGGTGTTCGACCGCGAGCCACCGGCACCGGGGCGTACCCGTAGGACCCGGCGGGTACGGGCGCAGGACGCGGTCATCGGTGAGCACGGCGAACAGCACGAGAGGGCACAGTGAAGAAGATCCCGAATCTACCTCGGCCGGTACCGGAGATCACGGTGGGGGACACCGTGACCGGCAGCGACGTCATCGACTGCCGGATCCTCCGGATGCCGGAGGAGACAGGGGGCCCAGGACACGCAGCGCGCCCAGGGCACGCACGTCACACCGGTCCCGGCGTGGAGCTGGCCGACGACGGCGTGTGGGAGGTCCGGGTGCCGGCGGTGCCGTCCGCCCTGACCGACCTGGCCGAGCTCTCCGACGAACCCCGCCTCGCCGAGGACGGGTGGCGGGCCGTGGCAGCGGCACTGGTCCGTCGGCTCGGGGTACTCGTCGACGGCCACCCCGTGCGTGCGAAACGGCATACCGTGCAGATCCGCGTGCCGGAGGGCACCACCGTGCACAACCTGCGCAATCTGAGCCAGGGCATCGTGCTGGGCGGACGACAGCTGGTGACCAGCAGGAAGGACCCGGCCGCCGATGTCCGGTCGGTCCATCTCGACCTGACCGCGCTCGCCGGTGACCCGGTGGCCGAGCGCGCCGAGGACGCCGTGCACCGGGGGCTGGTGCTCGGGGCGGCCACGGCACTGGCCAGGGACATCGACGCGGTGCCGGCTCCGGCGGCGACGTCGGCATGGTGGCGGCGCAAGGCCAAGGCGTTCCTCGGCGATGTGCCGGGGGTCCGGGTGAAGACCCACGGGCGCGGCTGGTTGCAGCGCAAGGGGTTCGGCGGCATCCTGGCCACCGCCGCTGCAGGGCCCGGGCAGAACGACCCCGGAGTGGACGACGAGACCGGTTTCGTCGAGATGGTCTGGGACCCGGACGCGGCCGAGGGCGACCTCACCGACGAGCGGCCGGACGTCCTGCTGGTCGGCGGGGCGACGGTGCCGGCGGTGATCCGTGCCCTGGCCGAGCTGAAGGGGCCGCGGAAGGTCGTCGGCCTGGTGCCCGTGCACGGCTACACTCCGCCGGTCTCCGTCCCGGGGCGGGCCCGGACGGTGGTCGAACACGTCGACGGGACCACGACGCAGGTCCCCGGTGCGGGCAGTGCCGCGGAAACGGCGGAGATCTGCCGACGCCTGGCACTCGCGGACGCCGTGGCCTGGGGTGTCCGGCGCTACCGGCCGCGACGGGTCGTGGTGGTCGGGCCGGTGTCGACGGCGTCGAAGACGGCGTTCGGTGAACTGACCGGCGCCGTGACCGGTGACGAGCAGGCGGTCCGTCGGGTGACGCTGCGTGGTGCACGGGTCGGGGAGCGGTGGTGGCCGCTGCCCACCCCGTCCTACCTGGAGGCCAACGTCACCGCCCGCGAGGCCGATGTCACCGTCGCCCCCGAAGGCCCCGGTGCACTGACGGCGGCGATGTTCCTGCGTCGCTTCGCCGACGGCGTGCCCTCCACGGTCCTCGACACGACGGGGCCGTCGTGGTCGGATTCCGTGCGCGGTGACATCGGCCGGGGTAGCACGGGTTTTGCGGCCCGTACTCTTGTAGAGTGGTTCCGGAAGTAGCCGATCCGGCGCTTTTCCCGTTCCACTACCGAGGGGAGACCCCGCACCCGTGCTCTCTGATGTCATCGACCTTCTCGCCGACCCGGTGGACGGCACCCCGTTGCGCGCCGGTGACGACGCGTGGAAAACACTGGTGTCCGAATCCGGTCACAACTACGACGTGGCCCGCCAGGGCTACGTCACCCTCGCCGGTGGCGCCGGACTGCGCTACACCGGCGACGACGCCGAAATGATCCAGGCACGGGAGACGTTCCTCTCCGGCGGGCATTTCGCCCCCTTCGTCGAGTCGATCACCGAGCACGTGGGCCAGGCGCTCGACGACGCCGCCGTCGCCGACGACGCGCACCCGGCGATCGTGGAGATCGGGGCCGGCACGGGCTACTACCTGTCGCACACCCTGGATTCGATCGAGAACTCCCGGGGTGTCGGCATCGACGTGTCCGTGCCCGCGGCGAAGCGGCTGGCGGCGTGCCACCGTAACATCGGCGCGGTCGTGGCGGACGCCTGGTCGCGCCTGCCGCTGCGCGACGGGGTCGTCGACGCGGTGACGGTGATCTTCGCACCCCGTAACGCCGCCGAGTTCGCCCGGGTCCTGTCGCCGGAGGGGCAGGTCATCGTGCTCACCGCCGACGCCGGCCACCTGGCGGAGCTGCGCGAGCCCCTCGGCATCATCGACGTCGAGGAGGGGAAGGTGGAGCGGATGATCGCCCAGGCCTCGGGCCACCTCGTGCCGGTGGGGGAGCCGGAGAGCGTGGAGTTCGAGATGACCCTGGACCAGGCGTCGATCGCCGCACAGATCGGGATGAGCCCCTCGGCCCGTCACATCCACCCGACGGTGCTGGCCGAGCGCATCGCCGCGCTGCCGGAGACCATGACCGTCACGGCCCGGGCGGCGATCACCCGCCTGCGGCGGGACCCCGGCCTGGGCTGAGCCCCCGCAGCCAGGGTTATTCCCCAGGGTTATTCCCCGGGGTCGATCCCGGCGGCGAGGTCCCGGTCGGCCAGGACGGCCTCGCGGATGAGCTTCTCCTGCTCCGCGGGGTCGTCCAGGTGCGCCAGCTGACGCTGGAGCTGGCGGCCCAGGGACTCCATGGCCGACAGCACCCGGGCGCCGCCGGTGGCCCGGACCGCGAACCGGTCGAAGGCCCGTGGCCCGGTCAGCGCCGTCGTCAGGGACACCAGGCCGCCGTCGGCGAAGACCTCGCAGACCGGGCCGTCGACCAAGATGGTCAGGGTGTCGCTGTCCCCGTCGCTGAGGGGGGCGACACGGGTGTCACCGTCCCTGGTCACCGAGACCTGCCCGCCGGAATGGGCGACGCTGAGGATGACGCCGCCGTCCTTGTCCAGCAGGTCCACGGTGGCGGTACCGGCCTCGACGTCGAGCTGGGCGGTGTAGACCGCGGCTCGGTCGGTGTAGGACCGTACGGCCGTGGGGAGACCGATGACGTCCTGGTAGAGGTGACCGTCGCGCAGGGTGAGGAACCGCGGCACCGACAGGCAGTTCGCCCAGGTGGCTGGTTCGTCGCCCGGGCCGCTGTGGGGGTACGCCCCCACCAGCCCGGAGAGCACCGGGCGGGTCCCGTGGACCAGGCGTGGGCGGGTGAAGTCGTGGCCGTGGTCGAGGAGCTGGAAGGTCGTGGAGGTGTGGAAGGTGGTCCCGTCGAGCCGGCCCACGATGTAGCCGGTGACCTCGCGGCCGCCGTCCCCCGTCCCGGCGGAGCCGTCGTCGGGGAAGGTGATGAACAGGACGTCGCGCTCCTCCCCGGTGCCGAGGTCGGTCATCCGGGTCAGACGCGGGGCGTAGGGCCGGCCGTGCGGGACGGTGTCACCGGTGATCCGGAGGTCCCCGCGGACCGTCCACGCCTGGCGGTCGGCGGACTCCAGCACCACGATGCGGGCGTCGACGTCGTCGATGAGATCGAGGGCGACCATGGTCCACCCGTCGCCGTGCCGGAGCACGGACGGGGTGGCCAGGTCGTGGACGGGGCAGGCGGAGTCGTCGATGTCCACCGGGCCGAGGCGCTCGACGAAGGGGGACACCACGCTGGGGTCGTCGGAGACCTCGGCGGTCGCGGCCCCGAGATCGGCGATCCGGGCGCGCTGGAGGGTGAAGGTCCGGTCGCCCCGGTGGCCGTGGGGGAGGGCGTTGGAACGCAGGCCGGAGGCGGTGGCGTCGCCGGCCGGGGCGGTGGTGACGAAGAACAGCTCGACGCCGTCGCCGACGGGGACGGCGGACCCCGCCAGGCAGTCGATCTCGTCGTCGTGCGGGACGAGGACGTCGTCGCACACGTCCCAGCCGTAGGGGATGTTCGAGGCGATCTGGTGGGCCCAGCGGGCGCCACTGTCAGGACGGGGCCGGAACTGGTGGAAGACGTGGAGCGAGTCACCCCGGCTCAGGGCCCCGGCGGGCGCCTCGAGGACTCCGACTTCCGCGGTGACGTGTAGTTCAGGTCTGTAGCGGTTCACGTCATCCCTGTATACCACCGTCAGGGACCTCGGTGCTGCCGCTCACCGGCCACCCCCCGGCCGTCAGGCGCCGTGCTTGGTGATGACGGTGCAGCCCGCGCCCAACGGCAGGCGTGCCACCGTGATGCCGTCGAGGGACCGCAGGTGTGCCTCGGCCTCGGCGGCGGCCCGGGTCTGGCGGTCGGTGTGGTCGGGGTCGGCCAGGGTGCCGTCGAGCAACGAATCCAGCAGCACCAGCACCCCGCCGGGGCGCAGGACGGGCAGCGCGGCGTCGACTGTCGCCGAGAGGTGCTCGATCATCGACTGGGAGACGATGATGTCGTAGGCGTCGGTGGCCAGCCGGGACACGCCGACCAGCGGTGCCGACGGCAGGAACCGGTAGGCGTTCGGCCTGATGCCGGCCAACGAGAAGGCACTGCGTGCCAGAGACTGGTGCTGCACCTCCGGGTCGATGCAGGTGACGTGCCCGTTGTCGGCGAAGCCGGCGAAGAGGTGCAGGCCGATCACCCCGTACGCCGGGGACATCACCACCGCGGTGGGGGACGGAGTGGTGATCTGCGCCGCCAGGAACGTGAGGAACTCACCGGTCATGGCGTCGGGGGTGAGCAACCCGTACTCGGCAGCGGAATCACGGGCAGCGTCGAGGGACTCGTCGGTGGCGGCGGTGCCGTTGACGTAGTCGCGGACGGCGTCGAGGGCGGAGCGGGATTCTGCGTTCACGGGTGTAACTGTAGGTGTGCTGAGCTGCCGATGTGGTGACCGCCCCCGGCGCGTCGGCACGACACTGCCCTGTCCCTGGTCAGTCACCGCCCCACGTGGGAAAACTGTGCTTGGTGGGGCGTGAGTTACATCTTTACATTCAGCTGTCCCACAAGATACATTTGAGGGTGAAAGCCATCGGGGGCCCAGGTGCTCACAGCGAATCCGAAGCGCCCGGGCACACAAAGGTAATGGACGTGCGTCAGGATGGTAACCATGAACACCGCAGCAGACCCCGGCGCTGGCGGGGCGACAGGTGCCTTCGACCGTGGCGAAGGCGCGATCCCGTCATGGACCGAACTCGTCGAAGAACATGCGGACAGCGTCTACCGTCTGGCGTACCGCCTCAGTGGTGACCGGCAGGATGCCGAGGACCTCACCCAGGACACCTTCATGCGGGCCTTCCGGTCGCTGAAGTCCTACCGGCCGGGCACGTTCTCCGGCTGGCTGCACCGGATCACGACCAACCTCTTCCTCGACATGGTGCGCCACCGGGGAACGATCCGTATGGAGGCGCTGCCCGAGGACTACGACCGTGTCGAGGGCACCCGCGTCGGCCCGGAGCGGGCCTTCGAGATGAACAACCTCGACCCCGCGCTGGAACGCGCGCTCGACGACCTGAGCCCTGAATTCCGTGTCGCGGTCATCCTGTGTGACGGGCTGGACATGACCTACGAGGAGATCGCGGACACGCTGGGGTTGAAGATGGGGACGGTTCGCTCGCGTATCCACCGTGCCCGTACCCAGCTCCGCGCCGGTCTCGCCCGGTCGGCCGGCGAGCTCAGTTATGTCCCGCAGACGTAGCGGATGTCGCGCTATCATCGACGGGAGATGAGGCACGCGGCGTGCGAGTCGTCTAGGAGGTCCCAGTCATGTCGGAAGTCGATAAGCTGTCGGATGTAGGGCATCTGACGCCGGAGGTCGTCGCTGCGCTGGTCGACGGGGAGTTGACCCGTGGGGCCGAACACCGGGCGAGGATCCACCTGGTGCACTGTGTGGAGTGCCGGGACGAGGTCCGGGAGCAACGGCAGGCCTCCGAGCTGCTCCGTGGCAGTATCCCGCTGGACCAGGTTCGTGTCTCCGGGAGTCTGCTGAGCCGCCTGGTCCAGATCCCCGACCACTGTGCGGCGGGGGACGTCGCCGAACCGGGCCATGACGCGGTCGGGATCGACGGGTGCCGTCGGCCGGACAGCATCACCGGCCGGATGGCGGCGGTGGCGCGGAAGGTCCAGCGACGGACGTCGAGAAGTGCGAAGTCGGGGAGGGGACGGGCGCCGTCGGCGGATCCGGGCAGCGGGGGTTAGAATCAGAGCGTTGCCAGTGTCAAGAGAAAGGCGTGTCTGGTGTTCTCCAGCGTCGGATGGGGCGAGGTCCTCATCCTGATTGTCGTGGGCATTATCGTCGTCGGCCCTGAACGACTGCCCAGGTTGATCACCGACCTCAAAGCTCTGCTCCTCGCGGCGCGGACAGCGATCGCCAATGCGAGGGAAGAACTCGACAAGGATTTCGGCGAGGAATTCGAGGAGTTCCGCAAGCCGCTGTCACAGCTCAACAGCGTCCGTCAGATGGGTGCCCGGGGGTTCATCACCAAGACCCTGCTGGACGACGACGACAGTTTCCTCACCGACCTGGAGTCGACGGCCAAAGACGTGACGGGTGCCGTGCGGGGGACCGGCGCCACGATCGCCGGGACGTCGCCGAAGAACCCGCCACGGCCGAGCGAGGTCCCCGCCACGCCCGCCGACGGTGGCACGGGTGGTGCCGGGGCTCCTGCCGCCGGGGATGCCCGGGGCACCGGCGAGTCGCGTGTGGAGCTGCCGCAGCAGGACGAGGTCGGTGCGCCGGCAGATCGTCCGGCCGGACAGACGCGGGACTGGCGGGACCCGGGGAATCTCGACGACACCTTGTAGACCGGGGGCACAGCCGGGCACACCGGTGGCACACCCGGGCAACACCGGTGGCACACCCGGGCAACACCGGTGGCACGCCAGCCCCGGAGCCCCTGTGTGGAGGGGGGCAGGCCTACTGCCCGGCGACGCCGAGGTTCAGCTGACGGCCGGCCAGCGACTGCCGGCGGGTGGCCAGCTTGTCGGCCACCGCCCCCAGTGCCTTCCCCGCCGGGGAGTCTGGCTCCGACATGCTGATCGGGTTGCCGAGGTCGCCACCGATACGCAGGTTCGGGTCCAGCGGGATCTGCCCCATCAGCGGGACCTCGCCGCCGGTGATCTCACTGAGACGATCGGCGACGACCTGCCCGCCACCGGAACCGAAGATCTCCATGCGGCTACCGTCCGGCATGTCCATCCAGCTCATGTTCTCGATGACACCGCCGATGCGCTGGCGCGTCTGCTGGGAGATGCTCCCGGCGCGCTCCGCGACCTCGGCGGCCGCCGCCTGCGGCGTGGTCACGATGAGCAGTTCGGCGTTCGGGACCAGCTGGGCCACCGAGATCGCCACGTCACCGGTTCCCGGCGGCAGGTCGAGCAGCAGGATGTCCAGGTCGCCCCAGAAGACGTCCGCGAGGAACTGCTGGATCGCCCGGTGCAGCATCGGCCCACGCCACACGACAGGGGAGTTCCCCTCGAGGAAGTGCCCGATCGACATGATCTTCACACCGTGGGCCTGCGGCGGGATGATCATGTCGTCGACCTGGTGGGGGCGGTGGTCGGAACCCATCATGTGGGGCACCGAGTGCCCGTAGATGTCGGCGTCGACGACGCCGACCTGGAGGCCACGCTTGGCCAGCGCCGTGGCGAGGTTGACGGTCACCGACGATTTACCGACACCACCCTTGCCGGATGCCACGGCGAAGACCCGCGTCGTCGACTCGGGCTGGGCGAAGGGGATGACCGGCTCCGCGCCGCTACCACGCAGCCGGGTGCGCAGTTCGCGGCGCTGCTCGTCGCTCATCACGTCGGTGGTCACCGTGACGCGGGCGACGCCTTCCACACCCTCGGCGGCCTCGCGCGTGCGGGTCGTCAGGGTGGACTTCATGGGGCAGGCGGCGATGGTGAGGTAGATCTCCACGGCGACATGGTCACCGTCGACGTCGATCGACTTGACCATCCCCAGGTCGGTGATGGGCTTGTTGAGCTCCGGGTCCTCCACAGTGGCCAGGGCACTGCGAACCGCTGATTCAGTGACAGTAGACATTGCCCATGATGATACGCCCACCCCAGTTCAGGGCCAATGTCAGGGCCGTTCACCGCCCGGTGTCGGGCGTGGCGCCGTCGGCCCTGTCGGCCCTGTCGACGCGGTCGTCGTTGCGCTGATCCTCCAGTTTGTCCTCGATCCGGCGGAGGAGGTCCCCGAGATCGTCGAGTTCGTGGCGGAGGTAGTCACGCGTCACGTTCTCGCCGACCGCGATGCGTAGCCCGGCGAGTTCGCGTGCGAGGAACTCGGTGTCGGCCTTGGTCTCCTCGGCGCGTCGACGGTCCTCGTTGAGTGCGACACGGTCGCGGTCGTCCTGCCGGTTCTGCGCCAGCAGGATCAACGGGGCGGCGTAGGCCGCCTGCGTGGAGAAGGCGAGGTTCAGCAGGATGAAGGGGTAGGGGTCCCAGTTCCACCAGAAGGCACCCACGTTGAGGCAGATCCAGATGACCACGATGATGGTCTGCCACATCAGGTAGCGTCCCGTCCCCAGGAACCGCGCTACCTTCTCGGCGCCGACGCCGACAGCGTCGTCGTTGTAGGCGATGAGCCTGCGTCGCGGACCCGCGGAGGGAGTGTCGAGGTCAGTTCTCGAGAAGTTGTCGGGCACGGTGCACTCACTCTCGTCCGGTGGTTACGGGGGAGGACGCCGAAACGGCCGTCCGGTTGCTGCGCCAGTCCTCGTCGCGCCAGTTCTCCGGCAGCAGGTGGTCGAGCAGGTCGTCGACACCGACCACCCCGAGGAGGTGGCTGTCCTCGTCGAGCACCGGGGCGGAGACCAGGTTGTACGTCGCGAAGTAGCGGGCGGCGGTCTCCTCGGTGTCGTCGGGGTGCAGGGCGGGGAGCTCGAGATCCAGGATTCCGCCGACCAGGGATGACGGTGGCTCACGCAGCAGTTTCTGCAGATGGACACAACCCAGGTACCGGCCGGTCGGCGTGGCCTGGGGAGGACGCACCACGAAGATCAGCGAACTCAGCGAGAGCGGGACCTCCGGATTCCGGGCGTGCGCCAGGGCCTCGGCGACGGTCGCCTGCGGGGTCAGGATGATCGCCTCGGAGGTCATCAGCGCACCGACGGTGTCCGGGGAGAAGCTCATCAGGCGGCGCACCGGCTCGGATTCCTCGGGGTCCATGAGCTCCAGCAGGACGTCGGCCTTGTCACCGGGGAGTTCCCCCAGCAGGTCCGCGGCGTCGTCCGGGTCCATCTCCTCCAGGATCGTCGCGGCGCGTTCGATGTTGAGTTCCTCGACGATCTCGGTCTGCTCGTCGTCGGGCAGCTCGGCGATCACGTCGGCGAGCCGTTCGTCGTCGAGCTCCGAGGCGATCCGCAGCCTGCGCTCGGCGGTCATGTCACGCAGCGCATGGGCGATGTCGGCGTTGCGCATCGTGGTGAACTCGGCGATGAGTTCGGCGTCGACGTCACGCGGCCCCGTCCCGGACGCGGACAGTCCGTGGACGTGGGTGAAGGGTATGACCGCCGGTGCGGAGCGTCGTCCCAGCCGGCCGCGGGTGATCACCGCGACGCGGCTCAGCTCCCATTCTCGGCTCCGGGTGCGCTCGAGCTCGACATCGGAGATCTCCACGGCGCGCCCGGAGAGATGGCTGAACTCGGGGTCGTCGGTGTGCACCTTCGCGCCGATGAGGTCGTCCATCACCGTGAGCTCACCGGCGCGCGAACGGAACGGGCGCATATTCACCGAGCTGGTGTTCAACGTCACCTCCTTGGGGTCGATGGAGGTGATGCGCCCCATGGGCAGGAAGATCCTGCGTTTCCCGGCGACTTCGGCGACAAGTCCGAGCGCGACCGCCCTGGTCGACCGGATCGTCAGGACGACGTCGCGGACCCGGCCCAGTGATTCGCCGTCCGCGCCGAGGAGAAGCATGCCGGCGAGACGTCCGGCGAAAACCCGTGTGGTGTCCATGGATCTAGAGATTACGGCACAGTATCCCGTGCGCGCGCTGTGAACCTGCGCCACGGGCCGGACGTCGCTTCTGCGGCGGTGGTGGGTGCAGGTATTCTTAGGCGGATGTCGAGGTACCGGTGGACCTACGGGAGGAAACAATGTCGCGACTGATCGCCGGCGGTCTGTGCGGGATCGCCGTGATCCTGGCGGTGCTGGGCAGCCCGTTGTGGATCCCGCATGCGGTGGGAGGGGTGGTGGCCACCGCGGGCGCCCTGCTCTCCGACCGGGCCCGGGCCTGGGGTGTGGTGCCGTGGCTTGCGCTGGTGGGTGTCTATGCCGTGGCATGGTGGTGAGATGATGGTCGGGTGCGGCAGGACGGACGGGAGACGGGCGTGAGTCGATTCTGGAGGACGGCGTCGTCAGGGCGGCAGGGACGCCGGGGACGTCGGGGACGCGGCGCGGGACGGCACGGACGGGCCGTCCTGGCGACGGTCGTCGGTGTGACGGTATCCGTCGGGCTCGTCGGCTGCGCGTCGGGAGGGGTCACCGGCCCGGCGCAGGTGCGGATGGACGAGGAGCTGTCCGGCCCGATCTACCTCGGGCTGACCGACGACCCCGTCCAACTGCGGCTGGCCGGGAGTTACGAGGACGCCTTCGCCGCCACGGGCCGCCCGGTGGAGTTCCGGGACGTCGACAGTGCCGACCGCCTGGACATGCTGCAGGCAGGGGAGGTCAACGTGGTCCTCGGTTGTGTCGGGGAGCTGCTCGACGTCCTCGACCCGGACAAGGGCGATGAACTCCGTGGGCTCTACGCCGAGGCGGTCGAGGAGGGGGCGGACCCCGCCCAGTGGCGCGACATCACCCACACGACGATGTTCTCCGCACTGCCGACGGACCTGCAGGCCAGTGACCCCGGAGAGGCTGTGGGGTGCACGGACGACTCGTTGCCGCAGAACACCGTCGCGGTGTACCGCAAGACCGCGCTCGAGCGTTCGGACCGTCGGGCGTTGAACAATGTGGCGGGCGGGGTCGACAGCAGTGACCTGGCGGAGGAGTCCGAGGGCCGGGACTGACGTCTGTCGCCGCGACGGGGGAGCGGCACGGGTGCGGCACAGCAAAAGGACCCGGTGGGAGGGGACATGGTGTGTGTCCCTCCCACCGGGTCCTGCCCGTACCGGCCGTCCCCACGGGGTTTGGGCCGGTGAGCGTGCACCGGTGCGGTGCTACTTCGCGAAGGCCTCGTTGAGCAGCTGCTCCTGCTCAAGCTTGTGGACCTTGGCCAGGCCGGTCGCGGTGGAGGACTGGGCCCGACGGGAAATCCGCTTGAGCTTCAGACCCTCGATGCGCTCCGGCAGGTTGAGGGCGATGAACGGCCACGGGCCCTGGTTGGCGGGCTCGTCCTGGACCCACCGGAACTCGGCGTTCGGGTAGCGGTCGAGGACGTCGCGGATGCGGTTGTGCGGCAGCGGGTGCAGCATCTCCACACGGGCGATGGCGACATCGTCGCGGCCGTCCTCCTGGCGCTTCTTCTCGAGGTCGTAGTAGATCTTGCCCGAGCAGAGCAGGACGGTCGTGATCTCGTCGTGCGTACCTTCGCCGTCCTGCAGGCGGGGATCGTCGAGGACGGAGCGGAAGCTCGTGACCTCGGTGAAGTCCTCGACCGGCGAGGTGGCGGCCTTGTTGCGCAGCATCGACTTCGGGGTGAAGACGACCAGCGGGCGACGCATGGTGCCCATGGCGTGGCGGCGCAGCAGGTGGAAGTGGTTCGCGGGGGTGGACGGCTGGGCGATCGTCATCGACCCCTCGGCCGCCATCTGCAGGAACCGCTCGATGCGGGCGCTGGAGTGGTCCGGGCCCTGGCCCTCGTAACCGTGGGGCAGCAGCAGGATCACGCTGGAGAGCTGGCCCCACTTCGCCTCACCGGAGGCGACGTACTGGTCGATGATGGTCTGGGCACCGTTGGCGAAGTCACCGAACTGCGCCTCCCACGCCACGACTGCGTCGATGTTGCCCACGGAGTAGCCGTACTCGAAGCCGAGGCCGGCGAACTCGGTGAGCGGGGAGTTGTAGGCGCGGAAGGAGCCGCCGTTGCCGGACTCCTCGGCGAGCTTCTCCAGCGGGCTGTAGGGTTCGGTCGTCTCGGAGTCGAAGAGGACCGCGTGGCGCTGGGTGAAGGTACCACGCAGGGAGTCCTCACCGGCCAGGCGCACGAGCCGGCCGTCCTGGGCCAGCGTGGAGAACGCGAGGAGTTCACCGAACGCCCAGTCGACGTCACCCTTGCGGGTCATCTCCTGGCGACGCTTGACCACCGGCTTCACCCGCTGGTGGACGGTGAAGCCCTCGGGCACGTTGGCGAACGCGTCACCGACGGCCTCGATGACCTCACGGGAGATGGAGGTGTCCAGACCCCGGGTCAGTGCCTGGGAGCCGGCGATACCGGTCTGCTCGGCGGGGACGGCGTCCTTCTCGGCCTGACGGACCTGGTTGAACACGGTCTCCAGCTGGCCCTGGAAGTCGTCGGAGGCGCGCTGCGCGTCCTCCTCCGACAGCTCGCCACGACCCACGAGGGTGTCGTGGTAGAGGGCACGCACGGTGGCGCGGTCGTGGATGCGGTCGTACATCTCGGGCTGGGTCATCGACGGGTCGTCGGACTCGTTGTGGCCGCGGCGACGGTAGCAGACCAGGTCGATGAAGACGTCCTTGCCGAAGCGGCGGCGGTACTCGACGGCGAGGCGGGCGACCCACACGACGGCCTCGGGGTCGTCGCCGTTGACGTGGAAGATCGGGGCGTCGAAGCCCTTGGCGAGGTCGGTGACGTAGTGGGTGGACCGGCCGGCGTCGGGGGTGGTGGTGAAACCGATCTGGTTGTTCACCACGACGTGGACGGTGCCGCCGACGGTGTAGCCGTCCAGCTTGGCCAGGTTGATGGTCTCCTGGACCACGCCCAGGCCGCTGAAGGCCGCGTCACCGTGCATCAGGATCGGCATGACCGGGTGGTCGTCGCCGTTGGGGGAGAGGTCCTGGTGGGCCCGGGAGATACCCTCCATGACCGGGTTGACGGCCTCGAGGTGGGACGGGTTGGCGGTCAGCGTGATGTCGATGTCGTTGTCACCGAACATCTGGGTGTACTGGCCGGTCTGGCCCAGGTGGTACTTCACGTCACCGGAGCCGCCGGCGACGGTCGGCTCGATGTTGCCCTCGAACTCGGTGAAGACCTTCGAGTAGGGCTTGCCGACGATATTGGCCAGCACGTTCAGGCGGCCACGGTGGGGCATGCCGATGACGACTTCCTCGAGCCCCTGCTCGGCGGCGGTGTCCACCGCGGCGTCGAGCAGCGGGATCAGCGACTCGGCACCCTCCAGGGAGAAGCGCTTCTGGCCGATGTACTTGGTCTGCAGGAAGTTCTCGAAGGCCTCGGCCGAGTTCAGCGTCTGCAGCAGGTACTTCTGCTCCGGGTTGGACAGCTTCGGCTGGCCGGCCTCGATCTGCTGCTCCAGCCACAGGCGCTCGTCGTGGTCGAGGATGTGGGTGTACTCGGAACCGACCTTGAGGGTGTAGGCGCGACGCAGGGTCGCGAGGACCTCGCGCAGCGTCATCTTCTCCCGGCCAGCGAATCCGCCGACGTTGAAGCTGCGGTCGTAGTCCCACAGGGTCAGCCCGTGGGTCTCGATCTCCAGGTCGGAGTGGTCGGGGACCGGCAGGCCCGGCTGGGTCCACTGCAGCGGGTCGATGTCGGCGATCAGGTGGCCGCGGCTGCGGTAGGCCTCGATGAGCTGCATGACGCGGGTCGACTTGTCGACACCGATGTTCGGCAGGTCCTGGCTCCAGCGGACCGGGGCGTACGGCACCGACATCGCGGCGAACAGGTCGTCCCAGAACTCGTCGTTGATCAGCAGACGGCTGATGTCACGGAGGAACTCGCCCGACTCGGCACCCTGGATGATGCGGTGGTCGTAGGTCGAGGTCATGGTGACCAGCTTGCCGACACCCATGTCGGCGAGGCGGTCCTCGGAGGCGCCGGCGAACTCGGCGGGGTAGTCCATGGCGCCGACGCCGACGATGGTGCCCTGGCCGCGGGTGAGGCGGGGCACGGAGTGCCGGGTACCGATGCCGCCGGGGTTGGTGAGCTGGATGGTCACACCGCTGAAGTCGTCCATCGTGAGCTTGCCGACGCGGGCCCGCTTGACGATGTCCTCGTAGGCGTCGACGAAGCCGTCGAAGGTGAGGGTCTCGCACTCGCGGATCGCGGCGACGACGAGGTTCCGGGCACCGTTCTTGCTGACCATGTCGATGGCCAGGCCGAGGTTGATGTGCTCGGGGGTGACCACGACGGGCTTACCGTCGACGACCTTGTAGCTGTTGTTCATCGAGGGGTGCGCCTGGACCGCCTTGACCATGGCCCAACCGATGATGTGGGTGAAGCTGATCTTGCCCTTACCGCGGGAGAGGAGGTGGTCGTTGACCATCGCCCGGTTCTCGAACATGAGCTTGGCGGGCATGTCGCGCACCGTGGTGGCGGTGGGGATCTCCAGCGAGATGTCCATGTTCTTCGCGATGGACTTCTGGGCCCCCTTCAGCGGGTGCTCGCCGGCGGCGGGGGCCTCGGCGGGGCCCTTCGGTGCCGGCGGGGCGACACGCTCCGGAATCGGGTTGACCGAGGTCGCCGCCGGCTTCTTCGGTGCGGGTCGGGCGGCCTTCGGAGCCGCCGTCTCCTTCGTTCCTCCGGCGGCAGCGGCGCTCTTGGCGACCGGAGCTGTCTGGGTGGTCTTCTCGGCGGCTTTACCGCCGTTCCCGGAGGTCGTGGAGCTCGGGGAAGGTGTCCCCGAGGTGTGGTCAACCGTGTCCGGCCGCTTGTTGAAGAGTTCCCGCCACTCCGGATCGACGGACTGGGGGTCTTCCTTGAACTGCTGGTACATCTGGTCGACCAGCCATTCATTTTGGCCGAAATTGGTGCTGTTCACAGCAGGTCCTCGCCTCATTTCATGATGTGGTCAATCTCGACGCTCCACACTACTACAACACCGGCGTCGGTGAATCCGCCGGGGCCGGGCGAGAAACAGGCAGTTGAGCGTATGTTTTCAGTAACTTCCGCGGTCCAGTGTGACGGCCGGCCTGTTCAGTGAGCAAAACGAGTGGTGCGGTGGTCCGACACGGAGACGGAACTGGGCTAGCATGGTGGAGTTCCGGTAGCCGCGTGGGGTTGACGCCGCGTGTGCTGCACAGCGTATGGACGAGGTACCTAGGAGGCAGCCGCCATGGGGTTCTATGAGGAAGTTGCAGAGTCCCTGGATTCGGAGGGGATCGAGTCCAGGGTGAACGACGCTACCCTTTTCGTCCCGGTCTCCAGCGACCTGGAGATCCAGTTCGTGGAGATCGAGGACGGTGTGCCCGGGGGGATGTCCGCCGCGAACGTCTTCCTCGCGATGGCCGATGTCGCGGAGGACGACGAGGAGTTCGAGGCCGCGCTCGTCGGGGTGGTGTTCTCTGTCGAGGAGGCGGTGGCGACGGTCGCCCGTCATGTCGCCACCGACCTGGTGGTCGGCGTCATCCGGGACCTTATCGATGGGACGGACTCCCGGATCGTGGACCTGCAGTTCGAGCAGGACGCCAGTGACGCACTCCGTGTCTCCGCGGAGATCGGCGAGAGTTCGGAGCTGGTGGTCACCCTCGACGGTGAGTCGACGGAGCCGACGGCACATGTCGAGTTCATCTCACTGGGCGAGGGTTTCGAGGAGCTGATGGACCAGGCCATCTCCGAGGTCTGGGACGACGGGGGCCTGGGGGAGGAGTACTCCGAGATGGAGCGCCAGGCGATGTTCCGCGGACTCGTCGCGAATGTCGCCGACATGTCGGAGGAGGTCCTCGACCTGGGTGAGTACACCGACTTCGACCGGCTCTTCGACGTGCTCGCGTTGGCACAGGCGCAGGCACTGCACTGGGAGTCGCTCCTCGTCCCGCTCGAGACCCTGTGGGACGACGACGGGGATGACGGGGACGATGAGGGCGACGAGTACGACGAGGAAGACGACGACATCGTCGATGTCGACGGGGAGCTGCCCGGACAGTCCGTCTGACCCCGGTTCAGGCGGCACGCCCGTGCGTGGGGCCCGTGGACGCCGGTCGGCGGGGGTGACCGACCCACAGGGCGTGCCACGTCCATTCCAGGTGTCTGCCGTCCGGCGTCGGTTCGGCGCAGGCGTCCCGCGAGTGCCAGGGCACCAACGGGCCGAGGGGTCCGTGGGATCCGTGGGCCACGGTCGACTCATCGGGGCACGGCGCGTCGTCGCGGGGCAGGAGGATCCGACGGAACAGGAAGTGCACCTCCGCCGTCATAGCCGGCACGTGGGCGGCGCGCACGGTCGCGGGGGCCAGGGCGGTGGTGGTGACCAGGTGGAGTTCGTCGGCAGGTGGTGCGCTGTCGGCGTCGGCACCGGTGAGTGTGCGCCAGATCCGCGGTGACACCCGGTGCCGGGCGAGGAGGACCTCGACCGGCCCGGACGGCAACGGGATGAGGAGGGAGGGTGCCCGCCACCCCGGGGTCCCCTGGATCCGGCTACGCGGGTGGCGGAGCACCCCTGCACACCGTTCGGCGGCCTGGGTGGCGGAGGGGGCCGGTCTGAGCGCGCTGAAGGGCCGGCGGATGAGGGAGCGGAGGGACGTCGTTGTGGTGGCGGTGGTGTCGGTGCCCATGGGGCAGCACGCTACCGCCGGTCCCGGACACGCCTCCGCCCGGCGGGTCAGCTATCGAACACCTGTTCTAGTTACCTACCTGTGGCTCAGAACAGTTCCGAGGGGGACACGCGGCGCGGGAAGACCTGCGGCCGGGCGCCGGCGATGTCCTCGACGATACGGATGACCTGGTTGGAGTAACCGTACTCGTTGTCGTACCAGACGTAGACGACCAGGTTGTTGCCGTCGGCGATGGTGGCGAGACCGTCCACGATGCCGGCATGGGTCGACCCGACGAAGTCGGTCGAGACGACCTCCGGCGACTTGATGTAGTCGATCTGCTGGCGCAGGTCGGAGTGCAGTGCGACCTTGTGGAGGTAGTCGTTGACCTCGTCGCGGGTGGTGGGGGTGTCCAGCGTGAGGTTGAGGACGGCCATGGACACGTCCGGGGTGGGGACGCGGATGGCGTTTCCGGTGAGCCGTCCCTCGAGCTCGGGGAGTGCCTTGGCGACGGCCTTGGCTGCACCGGTCTCGGTGAGCACCATGTTCAGCCCGGCGGCCCGGCCGCGACGGTCACCCTTGTGGAAGTTGTCGATGAGGTTCTGGTCGTTGGTGAACGAGTGGACCGTCTCGACATGGCCGTGGTTGATGCCGTACCGGTCGTTGAGCACCTTGAGGACCGGGGTGATCGCGTTGGTGGTGCAGGACGCGGCCGAGAGGATGTCGTCGGACCCGTCGTCGGTGATGTCCCCGTGGTTGATGCCGTAGACGAGGTTGCGGACGTCGCCCTTGCCCGGGGCGGTGAGCAGGACCTTGCGGATACCGGTGGCCGCGAGGTGCTGGGAGAGCCCTTCGCGGTCACGCCACCGGCCGGTGTTGTCGACGAGCACCGCGTTGTCGATGCCGTAGGCGGTGTAGTCGACCTGCGCCGGGTCGTTGGAGTAGATCACCTGGATCGGCGTGCCGTTGGCCCAGATGATCTCGTTCTCGTTGTCGACGGTGATGGTGCCGTCGAACGCCCCGTGGACGGAGTCCCGCCGCAGGAGGCTGGCCCGCTTCTCCAGGTCCTCGTCGCCGTTGCGCCGGACCACGATCGCGCGCAGGCGGACGCCACCGTAGGCGGCTTCGCGGGCGATGAGGATGCGGGCGAGCAGACGGCCGATCCGTCCGAAGCCGTAGAGCACGACGTCGGTGGGCTCCTTCTCGGAGTGGGCGCCGACGACGTCGGCCAGCTCGCGCTCCAGGTAGGCGCGGAGGCTCCCCGCCGACTCACCGGCGGCCTCCACCTCGGCCGCGTATCCGGTCGCGAGACGGCCCAGGTCGATCGAGGCGGTGCCCAGGTTCATCTCGACCAGTTCCTGGAGGATCGGCAGGGTCGCGCTCAACGGCAGTTCCCGGTCGGTGACCAGGCGGGCGTAGCGGTGCGACTTGATGACGTCGACACTGGTGACGTTGATGAGCAGGCGCCCGAAGATCGACGTCACGACGTTGTGCTCGCGGTGCAGACGAGACAACAGGGGGAGGATCTGTTCGGCGAGCAGAATGCGGGAGTTCCAGTCGTTCTGCGAATCGCGGGCCGGTGCACTCATGGGCAGGGGAGCTCCTTGGGGTGATGGGCTGTAACGGGGGTGTGCATCCCCGGTAAGGGGGTGAATCGAACAGTACAACGGTAGGCGAACAGGGCGTCCGACACCTAGTCGTCCGCCGTTTCATCCCCCCGGTCTGAGGTACCGGCGGCGATTGCGGTGGCGCGGCGACGGGCCAGGGGGTAGAGCGCTGACATGATCACCAGGAAGATCACCCCAGCCCAGAGGGCCGAGTGGTACTGGTCCATCCACACCATGGTGCCGAACGTGACGAGGATGACGGCGACGGCGAAGTACTGGCCGACGGGCCAGAACGGGACGGGGAAGGCCAGGGGTGTGGCGGGGGTGGCGCCGCCGTGACGGGACCGGCGACGGCTGCCGAGGTGTGCCAGCAGGATCATCAGCCACACGAAGACCGTGGCGAAGGTCGCCAGTGCCGCGATGTTCTGGAACATGTCGGCGGCGGTGTCGCTGGCCAGCTGCAGCGCGACCCCGACGAGCAGGACCACGAGCATCACCCCGATCGTCGTCACCGGCACACCACGGTGGTTCAGGCGGGCGAAGATCCTGGGGGACAGCCCCTGGCGTGCCATGCCGAAGACCACACGGCCTGCACCGTAGAGATCGGAGTTGATCGCGGAGAGCGCGGCGGAGACGACGACGACGTTCAGGGCGGCCGCGGCCCAGCCGATCCCGAGGTCACTGAAGATCTGGACGAACGGGGACTCGTCGCCGGTGATCTCGCGCCACGGGATGACCGCGACGATCACCGTGATCGCCAGCACGTAGAACAACAGGATGCGCATCGGCACCGTGTTGACGGCCTTGGGGATGGTCTTCTCGTGGTCAGCCGCCTCACCCGCGGTCACGCCGATGATCTCGGTCCCGCCGAAAGCGAAGAGGACGAGGATCAGTGCACTGAAGACACCGGCGACGCCGTTGGGGAACAGCCCGCCGTCGTTCCACAGGTTGTCGAAACCTGCGGAGCCGCCGGTGTCCACGTTGAACACCAGGATCGCGGCACCGCCGAGAATCATGGCGACTACCGCCGTGACCTTGATCGAGGTGAACCAGAACTCCAGCTCGCCGTACCACCGCGCGCTGGCGAGGTTCGCGGCGCCGACGACGAGCAGTGCCACGGCCACCCACACCCAGCCCGGCGTCTCCGGGAACCAGAACGTCATGTAGACCGTGATGGCGGTGAGGTCGGCGAGGCAGACGATGATCATCTCGAAGGCGTACATCCACCCGGTGATGTACCCGGCCCACCCGCCGAGGTAGCGACGGCAGTACTCCGCGAAGGAGCCGGGAGCAGGGTCGGCGACGGCCATCTCGCCGAGGGCGCGGAGCATGAAGTACACGACCGCGCCACCGAGCAGGTACACGAAGACGACGCCCGGCCCGGCGGCGCCGATGGCACCCGACGAGCCGTAGAACAGGCCCGTGCCGATGGCGGACCCCAGCGCGATGAAATGGATGTGCCGGTGGGTGAGGGTGCGGCGGAGCTGTCCCGGTTGCCGGGCGGCGGTGCGTGTGTCAGTCACGGACTCACATACTAACCATCGAGGAGTCCTATATCACAGCGTAGGGCGGTCGAATGGCTTTTGGCGTGCGGACAACGTACGGTGAGGTCAATGTCTGAAACTGAGAACGTGACCGGCGACGAGAAAATGCCGGAAACCTCCCAGTCGTCAGTACCTCAGGAGAATCTGCACGAGGATGCCACCTCCCCGGTCACGGGGTCGTCGGACCTCGGTGACGTAGTGGGCGCAGAGATTCCCGAGAGCACTGTGGACGGGGACGTCACCGAGAAGAACATCCACACAGAAAACGAGAAGACCGAGAAGGCTGCCGGCATCGCCGACGCCGTCGGGTCCGAGGGCGAAGACGGGGCCGACACCAACGGCTTCGGTTCGCTCGGCCTGCCGCCGAAGATCCTCGAGGCCGTTGCACGCGTCGGGTTCACTACGCCGTCGCCCATCCAGGCCTCGACCATCCCCACCCTCATGGAGGGGCGCGACGTCGTCGGCCTGGCGCAGACGGGTACCGGTAAGACCGCTGCCTTCGCGCTGCCTGCCCTGTCGCGGCTCGATCCCGACCAGCGCACACCGCAGGTCCTGGTTCTCGCACCCACGCGGGAGCTGGCTCTGCAGGTCGCCGATTCCTTCGAGTCGTTCGCCGACAAGCTCGGCGGCATCAGCGTGCTGCCGATCTACGGCGGTGCCCCGTACGGCGCGCAGCTGTCCGGTCTGCGCCGTGGTGCGCATGTCGTGGTCGGTACCCCCGGCCGCGTGATCGACCACCTGGAGAAGGGCAGCCTGGACCTGTCCGGCCTGCGTTTCCTCGTCCTCGACGAGGCCGACGAGATGCTCAACATGGGCTTCCAGGAGGACGTCGAGCGGATCCTCTCCGACACCCCGGACAACCGCCAGGTCGCCCTGTTCTCGGCGACGATGCCGTCGGCGATCCGTCGCCTGTCGAAGCAGTACCTCAACGACGCCGCCGAGATCACGGTGAAGTCCACGCAGCGTACCGCGGAGAACATCGAGCAGGACTACCTGTACGTCACCTACCGCAACAAGCTCAACGCGCTGACCCGCATCCTCGAGGTCACCGACTTCGACGCGATGATCCTCTTCGTCCGTACCAAGAACGACACCGAGGAGATCGCCGAGAAGCTGCGGGAACGCGGGTTCGACGCGGCCGCCATCAACGGCGACATCCCGCAGAACCAGCGTGAGCGCACCGTTGACCAGCTCAAGGACGGGCGGCTCGACATCCTGGTCGCCACCGACGTGGCGGCCCGTGGCCTCGACGTGGAACGCATCACCCACGTCTTCAACTACGACATCCCGCGCGACACGGAGTCCTACGTCCACCGTATCGGCCGTACGGGCCGCGCCGGTCGTCACGGGCGCGCGATCCTCTTCGTCACCCCGCGCGAGGGTCGGCTGCTCAAGAACATCGAGCGCGCCACGAAGTCGAAGCTCAACGAGATCGAGCTGCCGGGCGTCGACAAGGTCAACGAGGCACGGAAGGCCAAGTTCCACGCGTCGATCACCGAGGCCCGCAAGGGCAAGCAGGTCGACACGTTCCGCGACCTCATCTCCGCCTACGCGGAGGAGAACGGGGTCGACCCCACGGAGATCGCCGCGGCACTCGCGGCGAAGCTCCAGGGCAAGGAGCCCTTCTTCATGGAGGAGATCCAGGAGCCCCCGCGGCGTGAGCGACGCGACCGTCACGACCGTGGAGACAACTCCGACAGCCAGTCCGGTGTGCACCGTCCCTTCAAGGAGCGGTTCAACAAGGAGGCCCCGACGGTCACCGACCGTAACGGCAAGTCCCTGTCGGTGTACCGCATCGGCGTCGGTCACCGTCAGCGCGTGCGCCCGGGCGCGATCGTCGGTGCCCTGGCCAACGAGGGGAACATGAACTCCCGCGACTTCGGCCGGATCAGCATCTTCTCCGAGCACTCCCTCGTGGAGCTGCCCTCGGACCTGCCGAAGGAGGTCTTCGAGTCCCTCGACCAGACCCGTATCTCCGGCAAGCTGATCAACATCGAGCCGGACCCCGGCGCACCCGCAGGACGCCCGGCCCGGCACCGCCAGGACGGCGACCGTGGCGGCCACCGCGGTGGCGGACGTCCCCGCAATGACCGGGGCGACCGTAACGACCGCGGCGGACGTGGCCGTCACGACCGTGGTGACCGGGGCGACCGGGGCGGGCGCTTCGACCGTGACCGTAGCGACCGCGACCGCGGCGACCGTGGTGGCCGTGGCAGCTACCGCGGTAACCGCGGGTCCCGACGGGACTGATCCACCTCCCCGCAGGTGCGTGGTGGGACCCTGGGACGGTCACACCGCACACACCTGACGGGCTGCCGACGCGTCCCCGTCACTGACGGTGAGACCGTAGCGCAGACACACCGCGAGATATCTCGCGGCATAGGCACAGCCGGCTTCCGACGGGGAGCCGGCTTTTGCCGTGGGGGGAAGCCATTCGCCCAGGCTGCCGTCGCTCTTGTCCTGGTTGACCCGGCCTGCCACGGCGACGAGGTTCAGTTCGGTGTCGTTGGCGAAGCGCACCCGTTCGGCCCGGGGCCAGGACCACGCCCCGTGGTCCCACGCCGCCGACAGTGGGACGACATGGTCGATCTCCACGTCCGCGGGGGTGATGGTGTCGCCGGTGTAGACGTCGACGGTGTCACCCCGGCTGGCAGGGCATGAGCCGTCGGCGGTGGGGGAGCGGTCGGGGAAGGCAGCCAGCATGACCACCTGCCGGGTACTGCACCGTGAACCTGCCGGCGCAGGGCCGGAGTCGGCGGAGTCGGCGGGGCCGGTCCACCACTGCTGTGCCCATCCGCCGAAGTGGTCGCGGGAGTACCCGAGGACATGGGTCCGCCGCGCCACGGTGGTCAATTCGTCGAGCGCTTGAACGACCGTCGCACGGTCGTCGGCCCGCGGGGCGGTGCGTGCGCTGTCGCGGCCGTGCACCCCGGCGACCAGCCACAGGGCAAGCAGGGCGAGCGACAGCAGGGCTGCGAGGGGCACCGTGACAGACGAAACCGGCCGGGGGAGTCTCATAGGGTAGAGAGACTCCGCCGGCCGGTCCGGAGGTTCCCGGAGTTACGGGGAACCTAGAGTTTGCCCTGCGCGGACTCTTCCTTGACCTTGGCGCGGACGGCGTTGAGGTCGGCGGTGTCGTCCCCGGCGGTGAGCTTGGCGATACGGACGGCTTCGTCGAACTCCGTCGTGATCTCCTTGCTCGGGGCCTTGGTCGCGAGCGAGACGACGACCATGAGGATGATGTTGACGGCCACACCCGGGATCATCTCGTAGAGGTCGAAGGGCTTGTCCATCACGCCGAACTGCGGCAGGCCGCCCCAGAGGAAGGCGACGATGGCGCCACCGGCCATGCCCGCGGCAGCACCCGGGGCGTTGAGCCGGCGCCAGTAGAGCGCGGCGACGACCACGGGGCCGAAGGAGGCGCCGAAGCCGGCCCAGGCGAACTCGACGAGCCCGAGGATCGCGGAGTTCGGGTCCAGGGCGACGAGTGCGGCCACCGCGGCCACGATGATGACCATCACGCGCGACAGGTTCTTCAGCAGCGTGTCGGAGGCGTTCTTGTTGATCAGCCCGGCGTAGATGTCCTCGACCAGGGCGGAGGAGACCACCAGCAGCTGCGAGGAGATGGTGGACATGATCGCGGCCAACACGGCGGTGAGCACCAGGCCGGCGACCAGCGGGTGGAAGACGACCTTGCCCATGTCCAGGAAGATGGTCTCGTAGTTCGTGGTGTCCGCGAAGGTCGCTGCATCGGTCTGCGCGAAGAAGACCGGGGCGGTGATCGCGACGAAGACCGTGCCGACGAGGCACAGGAACATCCAGCCCACACCCCAGCGGCGGCCGGCGACCGCGTCGGAGGGCTTCCGCATCGCCATGAAGCGCACGATGATGTGCGGCTGCCCGAAGTAACCGAGGCCCCAGGCCAGGTTCGAGATGATCAGGATGAACGCCGCCCAGGTGGTGGTGTCGGCGAACTGGAACAGATTGTAGAAGTTCGAGTTCGGACCCAGCGCCTCGTCCAGTCCGTAGGCGTTGTCGACCTGGAAGGTGAAGATGTCCGAGGGGTTGTCGAGGGACAGGATCGCGAAGACCGGCACCAGGATCAGCGCCAGGAACATCATCGAACCCTGCACCACGTCGGTGTAGGACACGGCGAGGAAGCCGCCGACGAAGGTGTAGACCACGGTCACCGCGCCGATGATGAGCAGGCCGGTGAGGTAGTCGCCGTTGAAGGTGGACTCGAAGTACCGGCCACCGGACACCATGCCCGAGGAGACGTAGAAGGTGAAGAAGACGAGGATGATGATGCCGGCCACGATGCGCAGCGTGTGGCTGTGGTCGCGCAGCCGGTTCTCGAAGAACGACGGGACCGTGATGGAGTTGTTGGACACCTCGGAGTAGCTGCGCAGCCGGGGTGCGGTGAACTTCCAGTTCAGCCAGCAGCCGACCAGCAGGCCGACGGCCATCCAGATCTCGGAGAACCCGGACATGAACAGTGCTCCGGGCAGACCCATGAGCAACCAGCCGGACATGTCCGACGCGCCGGCGGACAGCGCTGCGACGAACGGGTGGAGGCCGCGGCCTCCGACCATGTAATCCTCGTACTTGTCGGTCTTGGTGAAACTCCAGACGCCGATGCCGAGCATCACAGCCAGATAGATCACCATGGCGATTATGAACCATGTTTGGTCACTCACCGTGGGCCTCCTTGTGGGGTCGTAGTGGTCGCTTGGTCAACAATCAGTTAGAGCCGTCCCCGGTAGGGAGACGGTGTCACTGCAAGGGTTTCATGTCGTCTGCCCGATTACCAGCCGAATGGCCATATACATCCACTTTCCTGCCAGCTTTCTCCAATGTTTCGCGGAGACCTCCGGCCCGCCGGGCAGGACAGGCGGGCCTGCGTCGCGGGTGTCGTTCCATGTCCGCCCGCCGTGGTACACAAGGGGAGTGACTGAGCACCAGGTACATCTGCTGTGGCTGACGGGCAGCGGCCTCCACGTCTGGGCCGAACGGACCGACGGGCACACCGCCGTCGTCGACGCCGCCGATATCCCGGACGGCGATCTGCCGGCACCCCTGGCGTCGGTCATGCGTTCGCGCCCGCTGCGCCGTCGGGACGGTATCCGGGTCGCGACCCCGAAGGGGAGGGTGCTGTCCCTGGACCTGCCGACGCAGGCGTACACACCCGACCAGGCGCTGTCGGTCCTGGGGGCGCTGTCGCATTTCCGGAGGTCGCGCCGGGGCGTCGACGCCGGGGCCACGGACGAACCCACGGACGAACCCACGGACGAACCCACGGACGAACCCACGCCAGGTGTCCCCGGGCTGAGCCCCGAGGCGCTGTGGCTCGTCCGGCTCTACGACCTCCTGCTGGAAGCGGTCCATACCGGCCGGGTGATGATGAAGATGCAGTTCATGGACGGTCAGTGGTACCCCAGCTGGTGTCTGGCCAGCAGCGGGGCACACAACCGGGTGGTCCGCGACCTGCAGGCGACCGCGCCGGCGGTACTCACCCTCAACGGGGGGCCGGACGTCCTGGTACGGGCGGCAGACGAGCTGGTGCACTGGATGTGTGTCCGCCTTCTGCAGGACCGGGTCCAGCTGGTCGGAGGCGTGCCGGAGAACCACTTCGTCTCCTCGCTGTTCACCGGGGACGCCGACACCCGCGCCAATCCGGCCGTCGCCGAGCTGCTCAACACGTGGCGCGCCTCGGCACGGGAGGCATCCACCCGGCTGGTGTTCTCCCTGGAGGAACCAGACTCGCTGGCGGGGACGGTGTCCGGTCAGCGCCGTGGGGCGGACGCCGACGGTGACGAACCCCGGTGGCGGCTCGAGATCCGGATGTCCGCCGACGACGGGGCTGCCGAACCGGTCGCGGCGGCCGAGGCCACGCAGTCCCAGAAACGGTCCCTCCGCGAGGGGCTTGACCGGGCGTACCGGGCATGGCCGCAGCTCAGGACGTTCTCCTCGGCGGTGGAAGCCTGGCTCCGCACGAACGTGTGGTTCCCTCCGGCCAGTACCCTGACCGGTCGGCCGGACAAGGACCGGGTCGTCTACCTGGCCCTGACCACCGACCAGGTCGAGTCGTTGCTGACCGACGGGGTCAAGGCGCTGGCCGCCGGCGGCACCGAGGTCCTGGTGCCCCGCGCGTGGTCTGTCGTGCGACCAGAGGTGCGGCTGAAGGTCACCCCGGTCGGACAGGGTCCCGGATCGGGACGGATGGGCCTGGAGCAGATCCTGTCCTTCGACTGGTCGGTGTCCGTCGACGGCGAACCACTCAGCGCCGCGGCGATGTCGACGTTGATGACCTCCGCCTCGTCGGTCGTCGAGATCCAGGGCCGCTACGTCCGCCTCGACCCGCACTCGCTCAGTGTCGCGCGCAGCTACTTCGCGAAACTCCGTGACGCGACCACCGGTGGGGCTGCCGACGACGGGACGGACGGCACGGGAGTCACCGTCGCCGACCTCATCGACGCCGAACTGGCGTCGGTCGCCGACGGCACACCCGGCGTTGAACCGGGCGACATCACCCTGGAGGCCGAGGGGTGGCTGGGCCGGATGGTCCGCTCGTTCTTCCCCGCGCCGGGGGACGAGGACCGTCCGGCGATCGCCCCGCCCGAGATCGTCGAGGTGCCGGCCGCCGTCGAGACGACCCTGCGCCACCACCAGCGCCGGGGGCTGAACTGGCTGGTGTGGATGTACCGTCACCGGATCGGGGCGATCCTCGCCGACGACATGGGCCTCGGCAAGACCCTCCAGGTCCTGAGCCTGCTCGCCTGGGAGCGCGAGGCCGACGACTGTGACGGCCCCACGCTGGTGGTCGCCCCGACCTCGGTGCTGGACACCTGGCGTAGCGAAGTGGCACGCCACGTCCCGTCCCTGAAGGTGCTCGTCGACCACGGGGCGAGGAAAGTCGCCGGGGACGAGTTCGAGGAGAAGGCGCGGGCCTCCGACATCGTGCTGACGACCTACGGCACGGTCGGACGCAACCCGCAGCGTTACTCCTCACTCGCCTGGGGGCGCGTCGTGGTCGACGAGGCACAGAACATCAAGAACCCCGGTACCGCCCAGAGCAGGGCCGTGCGGGCCATCAGGGCCGGTCACCACCTGGCGTTGACCGGCACCCCCGTGGAGAACCGGCTCGCCGAGCTGCACTCGATCCTCGACTTCTGTAACCCCGGCGTACTCGGCAGCGCCCAGGCCTTCCAGAACCGTCTGGCCATCCCCATCGAGCGCTACGACGACACCGAGATCATGGACCGGCTCCGGCGGCTCGTGGAACCCTTCATCCTCCGCCGTCTCAAGGACGACGAGTCCATGGGACTGGGGCTCCCGGAGAAGCAGGAGATCATCGACAGCGTCCCGTTGACCGAGGAACAGGCGGCACTCTACGAGGCGTACACCCGGAGTCTGGAGGAACGGATCGCCGAGGCCGAGGGCCGGGGACGCAGCGGCATCATCCTCGGCGCCCTGGTGCGCATCAAGCAGATCTGCAACCATCCTGCGCACTTCTCCGGGGACGGCTCCGGCCTGCTGAAGAACGGCCGCCACCGGTCGAAGAAGGTCGAGCGGCTGTTCGAGATCATCGACGAGGCGCTGGCGACCGACCGCAAGGTCCTGGTGTTCACCCAGTTCCCCTCCTTCGGCGAGATGCTCGCCCCGGAGCTGAGCCGGCAGTTCGGTGACCTGGCCGACGGGGTCCCCGTCCTGCACGGCGGACTCAGCAGGACCGCCCGCTCGACGATGGTCGACGACTTCCAGTCCGACACCGGACCCAAGGTCATGGTCCTGTCGACGAGGGCGGGAGGCACCGGCATCACGCTCACCCGCGCCAGTGTGGTCGTGCACATCGACCGCTGGTGGAACCCCGCCGTCGAAGACCAGGCCACCGACCGCGCCTACCGGATCGGCCAGGGCCGGGACGTGACCGTCCACAAACTGGTCACCACCGGTACGCTGGACGAGCGGATCAACGACATCCTCAGCTCCAAGCGGGAACTGGCCGGCGGCATCGTCACCAGTGGTGAAGGGTGGATCGCCGGCCTCAACGACCAGGACCTGTCCGAGCTGTGGCAGCTCAACCGGTCGTCCGTGGCCAGGGAGACCGCCGGACAGGACCGGGCCACACCCGTGGCGCAGGGTACAGGGCAGAAGGGGGACGGCAATGGCCGGTAACAGTCGGCAGGGACGGGGGAACGACCGTCGACGCCTGGGAACCCCACAGCCGGCATGGGGCGACAACGTGGTGTCGGCCGACTTCACCCGCGGGCGCGACAGGGACGCGCCGGGCAGGACGCCGCCGGCGCCCCGGAAGGTGGAGCACCCCCCGGAGAAACCGTCGTCCACCCGGACGCAGGGACAACGGGGCGCCGCCCCGGAGAGTTGGGCGGCCGGTCAGATCATGCGCACCGCGACCGCGCTGGCGGACGCGGGACGGCTGTCCCGGGGACGTACCTATTTCCGGGGTGGGAACATCCTGCGGCTCGACCATGAGCTGGGCACGGTCAACGCCTTGGTCAGCGGTACCCAGCTCGAGCCTTTCGACGTCCAGATCCGGTGGCGGCCGCTGACGCGACGCCAGATCGACTTCGTCGTCGACGAATGCGGTGACCACCCCGACAGCCTCCGTAACCTACTGGCGGGCCGGCGGCCGCAGTCCTCGATCGCCTCGGTGCTCTTCAGCGTGGAGCACTACCTGGACTCGTCGTGCTCGTGCCCTGACCACGGGGTGTTCTGCAAACACAGGGTGTGTGTGGCCTACGCACTCGCCGCCGAGTTCACCGGTGACCCGGCCGCCTTCCTGGCCTGGCGTGGTATCGACATCGACCGGCTCCTGGAGGGGACCGGACCGGACGTGCCGTCCTCCCGGCCGGTCACCGCGCTGCCGACGGACAGCCCCGGCGACGGCGATACCACCTACACCCCGGCCGAGTTCTGGGGCGACCCCGGGACGTTGCCGACGTGGGACGCGATGGAGGTCGAGTACGGGATCGAACTCGGTGACACCGTGGCCAGGGATGCCGCGGTCCGGAAGTTCAGCTGGAACAACGCCGACCAGTTGCGTGTCACGGACACCTTGACGAGGTGTTTCGAGGCGTTGACGGTGCTCGACGACCACACGGCGGCAGAGTCGGGACCACCGCCGGTGTTCGAACGCGAACCGTGGCTGTCCGGACCGGATGATAGTAGTAGTCACCATGAGTGACTCCCACCCGCGACTCCCGGACACCCCCGACACCGGTGTCTTCCGGTTCCTCCATACCTCGGACTGGCAGTTGGGGATGGACCGCTGGTTCCTCGGCGACGAGGCGGGCCCCCGCTACCGCGAGGCACGCCTGGCGGCGGTGGAACGGCTGCTGGAGGTGGCCCGGTCCCGACACTGCGCTGCGGTGGTCGTCGCCGGCGACGTCTTCGACGACAACCTGGTCGACGCGGTCACCTGGCGCCGTACCGTCGACATCCTGCGCCGGAGCCCGGTACCGGTGTTCCTCCTCCCCGGGAACCACGACCCCTATGACGCAGCGAGCGTCTACCGCTCGAAGGAGTTCGACGACCTCGCCCCCGGGGTCGTGGTGCTCAGCGACAGCCGGCCCAGAGCAGTCCAGGGCCCCGCGCAGGAGCCTGCGCAGGACTCCCCGCAGGCGGAGATCATCGGAGCCCCGTTACTGTCGAAGTACATGAGCGCCGACCCGGTCGCCGCCGCACTCGCCGAGACGGTCGCCAGGGACAGGGACAGGGAGGGGGACGGGACGGGGAATCGACCCGTCCGGATCCTCGTCGGACACGGCGCTACCGACTCGCGCACCTCAGGTGACGACCCCGCCGTCATCGACGTGGACGCCGCAGCAACCGCCTGCCGGGACGGCGTCGTCGACATGGTGGCGTTGGGTGACACCCACTCGGTGACGTCGCTGCACCCGGACGGGACCGTCTGGTACTCCGGCAGCCCCGAGGTGACCGACTTCCGGGAGGAGGACGGCGGCGGCGAAAGCCGGTCGGGTTACGCCCTCCTCGTCGACGTCCATCCGGGGGCCGTGGACGACACCGGTCGCCAGGGACAGGTGTCCGTGGAGGAGGTCAGGACGGGGCAGTGGCGTTTTCTGGCGCTGTCCGCGCACATCAACGGCCGTGAGGACGTCGACGAGTGGATCAACAGGCTCGAGGAGATCGACGACAAGCGCACCACCGTCGTCAAGTACGCCGTGACCGGGTCGGTCGACCTGGCCACCGCGGCCGTACTCGACGAGGAACTCGACCGCATCGCACCGGCGTTCGCGGGGCTCTACCCACGCCAACGGCTGATGGACCTGCACGTAGTGCCCGGTGACGAGGAGCTGGCCGACGCCGACTGGCCCGGTGTGGTGGGGGTCGCGGCCCGGGAACTGGCCGACCGGGCGGTGCACGAGGATGCCGACGCACGCGATGCCCTCCGGCTGCTGTACCGACTGAGCGCACAGAAGGGGAACTAGGACGACCATGCTGACCTTCAGGTCTCTCACACTGTCCCATGTCGCGGGGGTCACCCACGCCCACCTGGAGTTCCCCGCCAGCGGGGTGCTGGTCGTGCACGGACCCAATGAGGTAGGGAAGTCGACCCTGCTCCGCGCGATACGTCTTCTCCTGGACGACACGCCCACCAGTTCCCGGAAACGGGAAGTCAAGGCACTCAAGGACGTGGGTGCGGACGAACCGACGACGATCTCCGCCGACCTGGCGGTGGGGGACGTCGAACTCCACCTGACCAAAGCCTTCAACAAGGGGTCCGGCCGGTGTGAGCTCCGGGTGACGGCACCCCGTGCCGAGAGCCTGACCGGCAGGGAGGCATCGGACCGGTTCGCCGAGATCATGCGTGGAGAGGTCGACACCGACCTGCTCGACGCCTTGACCGTGGAGCAGGGTGCGAGTCTCGACCAGCTCGCGGCCGCAGGCCTGGGCCCGTTGGAACGTGCCCTCAGCGGGAGTCCGGGAGAGGGCAATGGCACGGGCGACGGCTCCGTGGCCGACCACCGGGACACCGGGGGAGCGGCGGCGCTGGTGGACAGGATCACCGCGGAGCGCGCCCGGTACTTCACCCCGGGCGGCAAGCCGTCGAAGGAGCTCAAGGCGGCTGTCGACGAGCACTCTGCCGCGCGGGACGAGCACGCGGAGGCGGAGCGGGCGTACGACCAGGCGCAGTCGTTGATCATCGAGCTGGAACGTCTCCGCGCGGAGAAGGAGGCCGTCAGCCAGCAGGAACCGCAGGCACGTGAGGAGGCGAAGGCCGCCGCCGTCGAGGTGGAGAAGGGGAGGGAACGCCAGCGGAGGATCGACGAACGCACCGCCGCGCTGACGGGGGCCCGGCAGACGCTGGAGCTCGCCGAACAGCGCCTGCAGGTCCGGAAGGACCGGGTCTCGGAGCTCGCCGACGCCGTGGAGGCGAGCGAGCGTGCCGCAGCCGAGGCCTCGGCAGCCGCGGAGGCGGCCGAGGGGGCCAGGCAGGAGGAGAGCCGGCTGCGGGCCGACCTGGCGCGGGTGCGGCGGCAGGCCCGGGCCACCACCGCCTTCATCCGCTACCTCGACGCCGTCCAGCGCCGGGACGAGCTGTCGGCGACACTGCGCACGACGCAGGAACAGCAGGTGGAGGCTGTACGTGTCGCCCGGGAGATCTCGGAGGTCCGTGAACGCATCGACGAGAATCCGGTCACGGCGGAGGTCGCCGCGGCCGTGGACCGGGCCAGCGCGGAACTGACCAGGGCACAGGGGATCAGGGACGCCTCGGCGACACTCGTCGAACTGAGCGGCCGGGCCGGTGGACGGTTCACCCTCGACGGTGAGGAACACGAGCTCGACGAGGCCGCACACCACCTCCGGGTCACCTCGCGTCGGACTCTGCAGCTCGGGGACTTCTCGCTGACGATCACCCCTGCCCAGGGCACCGGGTCAGGGGAGCAGGGGGACGACCTCACCCAGGACGTCGACCGTGCGGAGAAGCAACTGCAGGCCGCTCTCGCCGACGCGGGGGTCGAGGATGTCGGGGACGTGACGCAGAAAGCCGGGCAGCGACGCCTGTCGGAGGAACAGCTCGCCGAACTGCGGATCACACTGAGCCAGGCGACCGGTGGGCTCAGCCTGGAGGAACTGGACCGCTCCATCACGGAGCGCACCCGGGAGGTCCACCGGGCAGAACAGGCGGCCGCCACTGCAAAGGACCTGTTCGTGGCCGAGGACCCGGACGGGGACGTCGACCTGCCGGACCTCGACGACTCTGACGGCGAACAACCGACCGACGCGCAGGCGACGACCCCGGTCGACCGGAACGGACTGCTCCAGCGGGTCGAGGAGTGCGAGATCCGGGCGGACTCCATCCGGGAGGAGCTCGACACCCTGGCACGGACAGGTGCGGCCGCCGTGCTCGACAGCAGGCTAGAGGAACAGAAGCGGGCGGCGGCCCGCGTGTCCGACCTCGACACCGCCGTGGCGGCGATGAGGAACGAGACCTGTGACGATGCCCTGCAGGCCGCGGTCGACGAGGCACACCGTGAGGTCGACGAGGCGAGCGCCGAGCTGGAGAAGCTGACCGCCGAGCTCGACCCCGCCGTCGGGGACCTCGCCACCCTGGAGGGGCTGCTCGCAGGAGCGGAGGCACGGGTGCAGCGCCTGCGTGAACGCGCCGACGGGATCGGCCACGAGATCTCCCGGGCGAACGGCGCCCTCGGTGAACACAGCGGGGTGGCTGAACGACTCGAGACAGCCACCGCACGGCTCCACCGGGCACGGCGGGTCGAAGAGCGCGTCACCCGGCAGGCGCAGGCCGCCGATACCCTGTACCGGACGGTGCAGCAGGCCAGGGACGATGCACGCCGCCGTTTCGAGGCCCCCTACCGTGCCTCGGTGGAGAGTCTTGCCAGGACCCTCTACGGACGGGCCGTCAGCATCGAGTTCGACGACGACCTCACCATCTCCCGGCGGGTCCTCGACGCGACCGCACTGGATGCGGCCCAGCTGTCCGGCGGCGCGCGGGAGCAACTCGCCATCCTGTCCCGGCTCGCCGTGGCCGACATCGTCGGGCGGGGCGAAGGCGTGCCCGTCGTCATCGACGACGCACTCGGCTTCTCCGACACGTCCCGGATCCACCGGATGAATGTCGTGCTGTCCCAGTTGGCGAAGACGAACCAGGTCATCGTGCTCACCTGTGACCCGGCCCGGTTCGACAGCGTCCCCGGCGCGACGGTGACCTCCATGGCGGAGCTGCGGCAGTAGGTCCGCAGCCGGCCGGGGGCAGCGCCAAAAAGCGGCCCTACCACCATCGATGATGGTGGTAGGGCCGCGTTGGAGTGCCCCCGAGACGATTCGAACGTCCGACCGCTGGTACCGGAAACCAGTGCTCTATCCCCTGAGCTACGGAGGCAATGCGGTTACTATAGCACCGAGGGTCGGTCGTACCGCAAAACCCCCGCACGGGACGCGATTCGTGGTCCGTTCACCCCTCCTTGTTACTCTCGGGGGTTGTGACTCCAGCTGAACTCGCCTCCATCATCACCGAGACCACCCGCAGCGTCCTGACCGCGCATGATCTCGACCCCGCCGTCGTGCCGGACCTCGCCACCGTGGAACGTCCCCGCAATCCGGAACACGGCGACTACGCCACCAACATCGCGCTGCAGACCGCGAAGAAGGCGGGCACCAACCCGCGCGACCTCGCCACGTGGCTGGCCGAGGACCTCGGTCGTGTCGACGGCATCGACGAGGCGTCCGTGGCAGGGCCCGGGTTCATCAACATCCGGCTGGCCGCCGACGCCCAGGGCAAGCTCGTCGCCGAGATCATCGAGGCCGGCGACTCCTACGGCACCGGCGACGACTACGCCGCCCAGCGCATCAACCTGGAGTTCGTCTCCGCCAACCCCACCGGCCCCATCCACCTCGGGGGCACGCGTTGGGCGGCCGTCGGCGACTCCCTCGGCAGGATCCTGACCGCCCGCGGTGCGGCGGTGACCCGCGAGTACTACTTCAACGACCACGGGACCCAGATCGACCGTTTCGCGCGCTCCCTGGTCGCCGCGGCGAAGAACGAGCCCGCCCCGGAGGACGGGTACGGCGGCGAGTACATCTCCGACATCGCCGACCAGGTCATCGAGGCTGTGCCGGACTGGGCCGACAACGACGACGCCACGGTCCAGGAGATCTTCCGCTCCCACGGCGTGGAGCTGATGTTCGCCCACATCAAGCGGACCCTGGCGGAGTTCGGCACGGAGTTCGACGTCTACTTCCACGAGAACGCCTTGTTCGACTCCGGCGCCGTGGACAAGGCCATCGCCACCTTGAAGGAGAACGGCAACCTCTACGAGGCCGACGGCGCGTGGTGGCTGCGCTCCTCGGAGTTCGGCGACGACAAGGACCGGGTCGTCATCAAGTCGGACGGCAACGCCGCCTACATCGCGGGCGACATCGCCTACATCGCCGACAAGATCGACCGCGGGCACAACCTGTGCATCTACATGCTCGGCGCCGACCACCACGGCTACATCGCCCGGCTCAAGGCCGCCGCCTCCGCCCTCGGCTACGACGCTGACCAGGTGGAGGTGCTCATCGGCCAGATGGTCAACCTGGTGCGCGACGGCCAGGCGGTGCGCATGTCGAAGCGCGCCGGCACCGTGATCACCCTCGACGACCTCGTCGAGGCGATCGGCGTCGACGCCGCCCGCTACGCACTGATCCGGACGTCGGTCGACTCCTCGCTCGACATCGACATGGGCCTGTGGGCCAGCGAGACCAGCGACAACCCCGTCTACTACGTCCAGTACGGCCACGCCCGCCTGTGCTCGTTGCAGCGCAAGGCCGCCGAGACCGGTGTCGGGCTCCCCGACGACCTGTCCACCCTGGACTTCTCCCTGCTCGACCACGACCGCGAGGGCGACCTCATCCGTACCCTCGGTGAGTTCCCCGGGGTCGTCGCCACGGCGGCGGAGCTGCGCGAACCGCACCGCATCGCCCGCTACGCCGAACAGCTGGCCGGGACCTTCCACCGCTTCTACGACTCCTGCCAGGTCCTGCCGAAGTCCGGCGAGCCCACCGGCGAGGAGGCCGCCCCGGTGTTCGTGGTGCGCCTGGCACTGGCCGACGCCACCCGCCGTGTCCTCGCCAACGCCCTGGGGCTCCTCGGCGTCTCCGCACCAGAGAGGATGTGACGGTCGACCATGGACCCCAACGTCCACCTGCCCCAGGTCCCGCTGCGTAAGCGCACCGAGACACTGGAGGACTTCAACAAGATCCCGGCCCACGTCTTCCCCGCCTCCGCCGGCCGCGCGGAGGACGGTGAACTGGTGATCGCGGGTAACCGCGTCACCGAGTTGGCCGAGCGCCACGGCACCGCCGTCTTTGTCATGGACGAAGCCGACTTCCGTGCCCGGTGCCGACGCCTGGCCGCCGCCTTCGGGGGCGGGGAGCGGGTGCACTACGCCTCGAAGGCATTCCTGTCGCGCACCGTGTGCCGGTGGGCGGCGGAGGAGGGCCTCGCCCTCGACGTGGCAAGCCACGGTGAGCTGTCCGTGGCCCTGGCCGCGGGCTTCCCGGCGGAACGCATCACCGTGCACGGCAACAACAAGAGCCCGGAGTTCATCGCCGCGGCGGTGGAGGCGGGCGTCGAACTCATCGTGATCGACTCGCTCGAGGAGATCGGCCGGGTCGCCGAGGCCGCACGCAGCCAGGGACGGGTCCAGGACGTCCTGGTGCGGGTGAAGCCGGGGGTCCACGCCGACACCCACGAGTTCATCGCCACCAGCCACGAGGACCAGAAGTTCGGGTTCTCCCTGGCCTCCGGTTCCGCGGAGAACGCCTGCCTGACCTGTCTGTCCACCGAGGGGCTGCGGCTGCGCGGGCTACACTGCCATGTCGGTTCGCAGGTCTTCGAGGCCGACGGTTTCGCCCTGGCGGCCGACCGGCTGCTGGGCCTGTGGGCCCGGTTGGTCAGCGGCGGCGACGGTGACGGTTCCGACGCCGACCGGGCCGCACTCGACATCCTCGACCTGGGTGGCGGGTACGGCATCGCCTACACGCCCGACCAGGAGGCCCTCGACGTCGAGGAGGTCGCCGGTGACCTCCTGTCCCGGGTGGCGGCGAAGGCAGAGTCCTACGGTGTCGACGCCCCGGTGGTCAACGTCGAGCCGGGCCGCGCCGTCGTCGGTCCCTCGGCGGTGACGGTCTACCGGGTCGGCACGGTCAAGGACGTCCACACCTCCGACGACACCGTGCGCCGGTACATCTCCGTCGACGGCGGGATGAGCGACAACATCCGCCCGGCGCTCTACCAGGCGGAGTACGACTGCCGGCTGGCCAACCGGCTGTCCACCGGTGATCTGGTCCCCACCCGCGTGGTCGGCAGTCACTGCGAGTCCGGAGACATCCTGGTCAACGACGCGTTGATGCCGGACGACATCGTCCCCGGCGACCTGCTCGTGATCCCGGCGACCGGCGCCTACTGCTACATGATGTCCTCCAGGTACAACATGATGCTCCGCCCGCCGGTGGTCGTCGCCGCGGACGGGACGTCGCGGGTGATGATCCGCCGGGAGACGGTAGAGGACGTCCTGGCGCTGGAGAATTTCTGATGGTTTATCATCAGGAAAACGAACATTCACACGTAAACCCAACACGAGACCACTTCGGGAGAGTAATGGCTGATCAGGCTGACAATAATGCCGCCGCGCCCACCGTAGGCGTAGCGCTGCTGGGTATGGGAACCGTCGGTACCGAGGTTCTGCGGATCCTCCAGGAGGACGCACAGGACTTCACCGCCCGTACCGGTGGACCCATCGAGGTCCGCGGTATCGCCGTGTCCGACCTGACGAAGCCCCGCCCGGGCGTGCCCGCCGAACTGCTCACCGACGACGCGGTGGGCCTGGTCAAGCGCGACGACATCGACCTGGTCATCGAGGTGATCGGTGGCATCGACTACCCGCGCACCGTGGTGCTGTCCGCGCTGCGGGCCGGGAAGTCGGTCGTCACCGCGAACAAGGCACTGGTCGCCGCGCACTCCGCGGAACTGTCGGAGGCGGCGGACTCCTCCGGGGCCGACCTCTTCTTCGAGGCCGCGGTCGCCGCCGCGATCCCGGTGGTGGGTCCCCTGCGGCGTTCCCTGGCCGGCGACCGGGTCAACCAGGTCATGGGCATCGTGAACGGCACCACGAACTTCATCCTCGACGCGATGTACAAGCGTGGCGCCTCCTACGACGAGATGCTCGCCGAGGCCACCGCCCTGGGCTACGCCGAGGCGGACCCCTCGGCGGACGTCGACGGTTACGACGCCGCCTCGAAGGCCGCCATCCTGGCGTCGCTGGCCTTCCACTCCCAGGTCGGCAGCTCGGACGTCCACGTCGAGGGCATCCGGTCGATCACCAAGGCCGACATCGAGGCGGCGAAGGCCGCGGGCTGCACCATCAAGCTGCTGGCGATCTGTGAGCGCATGGTGGACGACAACGGCGCCGAGTCGGTCTCGGCACGGGTGTACCCGGCCCTGATCCCGCTGGACCACCCGCTGTCCAGTGTCAGCGAGTCCTTCAACGCCATCTTCGTGGTCGCCGAGTACGCCGGCCGGCTGATGTTCTACGGCAACGGCGCCGGGGGAAACCCGACGGCCTCCGCCGTGCTCGGCGACGTGGTCGCCGCCGCACGCAATATCGTGCACGGGGGACGTGCCCCGGGGATGTCCACCTACGCCGACCTCCCCGTCGGGGACTTCGGTTCGGTGCGCACCCGCTACCACGTCGACATGGTCGTCGACGACCGTCCCGGCGTCCTGGCGGAGGTCGCCTCGACGTTCTCCGGGCAGGGCGTGTCGCTCAAGACCGTCCGGCAGGAGGACGCCGGTGACGCCGGGGCACGCCTGGTCGTCATCACCCACCACGCCGCCGAGAGCGACCTGGAGTCGACGGTGGACAACCTCAAGAACAATGACGCCGTGAAGGCCGTCAACAGCGTGATCCGAATGGAAGGCAACTGATGACCGAAAACCGCACCCCGGTGCTCCACCACTGGACCGGCCTGATCAACGAGTACCGTGCGTGGATGCCGTTCGCCGCGGACTGGGAGCCGGTGACCCTCAACGAGGGTGGTACCCCGCTGATCAGGGCGAACTACATTTCCGAGCTCACCGGGTGCGATGTCTGGCTGAAGGTCGAGGGCGCCAACCCCACCGGGTCCTTCAAGGACCGCGGGATGACCGTGGCCGTCACGGACGCCGTCCACGCCGGGAAGAAGGTGCTGATGTGCGCCTCCACCGGCAACACCTCCGCCTCCGCCGCGGCCTACGCCGCCCGTGCCGGGATCGCCTCGGCCGTGCTGATCCCGGAGGGCAAGATCGCCCAGGGCAAGCTCTCGCAGGCGGTGATGCACGGTGCGAAGATCATCCAGGTGCGCGGGAACTTCGACGACTGCCTGGAGCTGGTGCGCAAGACGACGACGGACTTCCCGGAGATCGCACTGGTCAACTCGGTCAACCCGATGCGTATCGAGGGACAGAAGACCGCGGCCTTCGAGGTCGTCGACGCGCTCGGCGACGCCCCCGACATCCACGCCCTGCCGGTCGGTAACGCCGGGAACATCACCGCCTACTGGAAGGGCTACTCGGAGTACGCCGAGGCCGGGCTCGCCACGAAGCGCCCGTTGATGCTGGGCGTCCAGGCTGCCGGGGCAGCACCGCTGGTGAACGGCGAGCCGGTGCTCGAGCCCGAGACCGTCGCCACGGCGATCCGGATCGGTAACCCGGCGTCCTGGCACCAGGCCGTGGCCGCCAAGGAGGAGTCCGGTGGATCCTTCCGCGCCGCGACGGACGAGAAGATCCTCGAGGCCTACCGTCTCATCGCCGCGCGCGAAGGCGTCTTCGTCGAGCCGGCGTCCGCGTCGTCGGTGGCGGGCCTGCTCGCCGCACACGCCGAAGGGTCCGTCGCCCCGGGCCAGCGGGTGGTCTGCACGGTCACCGGTCACGGTCTGAAGGACCCGACGACCGCCCTGAGCGAGATGCCGGAGCCGACCCCGATCGACGTCGACACCAACGCGGTCGCCGAGGCCCTGGACCTCGCATGATGTCCGGTTCGACGATCGCCCCCGGCCGTCGCGTCACTGTCACGGTACCGGCGTCCACCGCGAACCTCGGCCCCGGCTTCGACACCCTGGGCCTGGCCGTCGGCCTGTACGACACCGTGGAGGTCGAGGCGACCGACGCGGGCCTGGACATCTCGGTGCACGGTGAAGGCGAGGGCGAGGTCCCCCTCGACGAGCGCCACCTGGTGGTCCGTGCGCTGCGTGCGGGGCTCCACGAGGCCGGCGTCAGCGTCGGCGGGCTGCGTATCGTGTGCCACAACAGCATCCCGCACTCGCGGGGTCTGGGGTCCTCCGCGGCGGCCGCGGTCGCCGGTGTGGCGGCGGCGAGCGGACTCGCCGGCGGTGAGCACCCGACCGGTGCGCTCGACGACGACACCCTGATCCAGTTGTCCTCCGCGTTCGAGGGACACCCGGACAACGCCGCGGCCTGCGTGCTCGGCGGGGGAGTGGTCTCCTGGACCAATATCCCGGTGGACGGACGTAGCGCACCCGAGTACCACGCTGTCGCGGTACCGGTGCACCCCGAGGTGTCGGCGACCGCGCTGATCCCGGACTTCCACGCCTCGACCGAAGCGGTGCGCAGGGTGCTGCCCAGCGACGTCTCCCACCAGGACGCCCGGTTCAACGTCTCCCGTGCGGCGTTGCTGCCCCTGGCGTTGAGCTCGTACCCGGAGCTGCTGTGGGAGGCGACACGTGACCGCCTGCACCAGCCCTACCGTGCCGAGGTCCTGCCGGTGACCACCGAGTGGGTCAACCGGTTGCGCAACCTGGGTTTCCCGGCGTTCCTGTCCGGTGCCGGGCCCACCGTGATGGTCCTGTCGACCTCGAGCGTGGACGCCGCCCTGCTGGACGAGGCCCGCAGCCGCGGCATCGCCGTCCTGGAGACCGGCGTGGGCCGACGCGCATCGGTCGAGGTCGGCTGACCGCAGCACCAGTCACCCTGTGGCCGGGCCCCGGAGGCGCCCGGCGGCAGGGTCCTGTCGGGCCCTGCCGGCGCCTAGCGGGGACTCACCGGGAGCTCACCGGGGCTCACCGGGGCTGCGCAGCTTGATCACGTCGAACTCCCCGGCCGCGAGGTGTGCGCGCAGGTCCTTCTTGTCGAACTTGCCCACCGAGGTCTTGTCGATCCGGTCGACGAACGTCCAGTACTCCGGCGCCATCCACCGCGGCACCTTCGCGGCGACCGTCTCCGAGAGTCGCTCCGCGGTCCCGCGGTCGCGCTCGACGCCGTCGATGGTCACCACCACCGCCAGTGGACGCTGGCCCCACCGTTCGTCGGGCACCCCGATGACCGCGGCCTCGGCGACCACGTCGGACTCCATGACGATGTTCTCGAGGATCGCCGAGTAGATCCACTCGCCACCCGACCGGATCGTGTCGGCCTGCCTGTCGTGCACGGTGAGGAACCCGTCGCGGGTGATCGTCCCGATGTCACCGGTGCGCAGCCAACCGTCCGCGGTGAACCGTTCGGCGGCGTCACCGGAATCGTCGACGTCGGCGCCGCGGAAAGTGTGCGCCGCACCCCCTTCGTCGGCCGCCGCGGAGTGGTGGTACCCGGTGGTCACCCAGTTGCCGCGCACCTGGATCTCACCGCTCGAGCGGTCGTTGGCCTGTAGCGGGGTGCCGTCGTCGGCGACGACGCGGAACTCCATACCGACGGGGAACCGTCCCTGGCTGTCGCGGTACCGGCGTCGTGCCGCACCACCGACGCCCACCGGTGTGCGGGCGACGGTGCCCACCGGACCGGTCTCGGTCATCCCCCAGGAGTGGATCATGTCGACGCCGTACCGCTCCTCCCAGGCGTCGATCAGTGCCGGCGGGACGGGGGCGCCACCGGAGATGATCTCCTGCAGGCTCATCTTCTCCGGCGGGGTGTGCTGGTAGTGGACGACCAGCTGCATCCAGACACTGGGGGCGCCGTGCGCCATCCGCGGCATGGAGTCGGCGATGACGTGGGCCAGGTGGGCCGGCCCGGCGACCCCGCCGGGGAACACCAGCGGGGTGCCCGCCATGAACGCGGCGACGGGGACACCCCAGCTGAGCACGTGGAAGATCGGGACGGCACAGAGGAAACTGTGGCCGTTGCGGAGACCGAAGGAGTCACCTGTCCGCAGGTTCATCGCGTGCAGCCACAGCGCGCGGTGCGAGTACACCACGCCCTTGGGCGCGCCGGTGGTGCCGGTGGAGTACAGCAGCGCCGCCGGGGCCGTCTCCTCGATGTCGGGCCACGGGTAGGACGTGGGCCGGCCGTCGAGGATCTCCTCGTAACTGAGCACGGTGACGTCCCCGCGCCCGGCCTCGGTCAGCAGGGTGTGGAGTTCGTCCCGGGCGTCGGCACCGCCGGTCCCGGTGACGATGACCGTGTGGACGTCCGGGCAGTCGGGCATGACGGGGGCCAGCCGGCGTGACAGCCGCGGGGACCCGATGATCACCCGGTCGCCGGCGTGGTTGATGATGTGCACCAGCTGGTCCACGACGAGATTGGAGTTCAGCGGCTGGACGACCGCGCCCATCGAGGTCACGGCGAACAGTGCCTCCATGTGCTCGGTGATGTTCGGCATGAAGGTGGCCACCCGGTCACCGGGCGAGACCCCGGCGATGTCGGACAGGGCGTGGGCGAGCGCGGCGCTGCGGCCCCCGATCTCACTGAACGTGGTGTCCTCGGGGGTGTCGCCGTAGTACGTGCGCACGGTCGTGGACCCGTGGACGACGCGGCCGTACTCGAGGACGGAGGACATCGTCAGCGGGTAGTACCCGGTCGTCGACGACGTCAGGGGTGCGGTGCTGGGGGAAGGGGCGGTGACGTGACCGTGCCCTGTGCGCTGGGAGCCGTCCATGACATCAAGGATAGGGGACGAATTAGGGCTTCGCGGGCGACGGGGTGGTAACATCGTCGACGAGAACCGACCACCGCCATCCCGACGACCCTGGAGAGCCAGGGCCGAGTACCGGTCCGAGACGGTGGACGGTCATCCGGATCCACGGGAATCCACGCGGGAGCATCGCCCCGACAGCATCATTCGCCGGTCCTAAAAGCCTGTTCCGGTACCGGGGCTCCACGAGCGTCGTCGTCACACCGGGCGTCGGCTCCGCCCCCTGCGCACACCGTGTGATCCGTTCCACATATCGACGACTCACGAGAGCACGTCACCTTCCGTTGTTCCGCCGCGGCGAGGGACCGTGAACGCCCACCGGGCGTCCACACCCGACCCGGTGCGGACAGTCCCCCGGCCATGACCGGAGGACGACGGTCAGCGGAGGGTGAACCGAAAGGACACCTGTGACTTTGCCGGACATCGTCTCCCGGGCACAGAACGACGGGCTTGCCTCCCTGAAACTGGCGGAACTCAAGCAGATTGCCACTTCACAGGGCCTGCGGGGGATTTCCGGAATGAGAAAGGGAGAGCTCGTCTCCGCCATCGCGAGCGCGGGGATCGGCGGTGGACGTCCCCAGGCAGCTCCGACGTCCGCGCCTGCAGACGCGGCACCGGCACCTGCACCGCAGGAGCAGCCGGCCGAGCGCCCTGACCGGTCGGACCGGACGGACACGCCGGCGTCGTCGGAGGACAAGGCCGCCGCACAGCGCCAGGAGGACGGTGGGGACCGTCAGGAGAACCGGGGCGGCGGCGAGCGTAACGACCGCCAGGACAACGGCGACGAGGAGGGTGGTCGCCGGGGCCGGCGCAACCGCAGGAACCGTCGGAACCGCGGCAAGGGCGACCAGGGCGGCAACCAGGGTAACCAGGGAAATCAAGCTGGGAACCAGGGGGGTAACCAGCAGAACTCCGAGGAGCGCGGCGGGCGTAACCGGAACGACCGGAACGACCGGAACAACCGCGGTGACCGTGGCAACCGGAACAACCGCGGCGACCGCGGCGACCGTGGCGGGAACCAGGGGAACCAGAACAACCGCGGCGACCAGGGCAACCAGGGCAACCAGAACAACGAGCCGGCCGCACCGGTGGCCGGCATCCTCGACTTCGCCGACGCCAACACCGCCTTCGTCCGGACCACCGGCTACCACGCCGGCTCCACCGACGTCTACGTGCCGATCCAGATGGTCCGGAAGTACGGGATGCGTCACGGCGACGCCGTCACCGGGACCATCCGCCCCGGTGCCAAGGCACAGCAGGCGGGCGGCGGAGGACGCGGTCGTAGCCGGCAGAAGTACACGCCGCTGCACTCCGTGGAGACCGTCAACGGGCTGTCCCCCGACCAGGCTGCACAGCGCCCGAAGTTCAACAGCCTCACCCCGCTGTACCCGAACCAGCGACTGCGTCTCGAAACCGAGCCGAAGGTCCTGACCACCCGCATCATCGACCTGATCATGCCGATCGGCAAGGGGCAGCGTGCCCTGATCGTCTCCCCGCCGAAGGCCGGTAAGACGACGATCCTGCAGGACATCGCCAACGCCATCTCGGTCAACAACCCGGAGTGCTACCTGATGGTCGTCCTCGTCGACGAGCGGCCGGAGGAAGTCACCGACATGCAGCGTTCGGTGCGTGGCGAGGTCATCTCCTCGACCTTCGACCGTCCGCCGAACGAGCACACCGCCGTGGCCGAGCTGGCCATCGAGCGGGCCAAGCGTCTGGTCGAGCAGGGCAAGGACGTCGTCGTGCTGCTCGACTCGATCACCCGCCTGGGACGGGCGTACAACAACTCCTCGCCCGCGTCCGGACGCATCCTCTCCGGTGGTGTGGACTCCAACGCCCTGTACCCGCCGAAGCGCTTTCTGGGTGCGGCCCGGAACATCGAGGACGGCGGCTCGCTGACCATCATCGCCACCGCCATGGTGGAGACCGGTTCGGCCGGCGACACCGTGATCTTCGAGGAGTTCAAGGGCACCGGTAACGCGGAGCTGAAGCTTGACCGCAAGATTGCCGAGCGGCGGATGTTCCCGGCCGTGGACGTCAACCCGTCCGGTACGCGCAAGGACGAGCTCCTGCTCGGTCCGGAGGAGGCCCGCCTGCTGCACAAGCTGCGGCGCATCCTGTCCGCGCTGGACCCCCAGGCAGCCATCGACCTGCTGATCAAGCAGCTGCGCAAGTCCAAGACGAACCGCGACTTCATGCTGCAGATCGCCTCGTCGGCACCGTTGGCGGGAGAAGACGACGATGAGTGACTTCGCAGGATCCCCGTCGAAGGTCGACGACATCCTTTCCGAGTACCAGGGCCTCGAGATGCAGCTCGCCGACCCCGAGCTGCACAATGACGCGGCCGCGGCCCGTCGCGTCGCCAAGCGGTTCAGCGAGCTGCAGCCGGTCATCCAGACCTACAACAAGCTCGTCGAGACCCGCGACGACTACGAGGCGGCCAAGGAGATGGCGGCGGAAGACGCCGACTTCGCCGAGGAGGCGGACCGTCTCGCCGCGGAGCTGCCCGCCCTGGAGGAGAAGCTCACCGACCTGCTCGCACCGCGCGACCCCCACGACGCCGACGACGTCGTCATGGAGATCAAGTCGGGTGCAGGCGGAGAAGAGGCGGCCCTGTTCGCCGGCGAACTCGCCCGCATGTACCAGCGCTACGGCGAGCGGCACGGATTCATCTTCGAGATCCTCGACGTCAACGAGACCGACCTCGGCGGTGTCAAGGACATGACGATGTCGGTCCGTTCCAAGCAACCGAGCAGGGACGGCGCGTGGAGCGTCTTCAAGTACGAGGGCGGCGTCCACCGCGTCCAGCGCATCCCCGTGACCGAGTCGCAGGGACGCATCCAGACCTCCGCTGCCGGCGTGCTGGTCTACCCGGAACCCGACGAGGTCGAGGACGTCGAGATCGACGACAAGGACATCCGTGTCGACGTCTACCGGTCCTCGGGCAAGGGTGGTCAGGGCGTGAACACCACGGACTCCGCGGTGCGCATCACCCACCTCCCGACGGGCATCGTCGTGACCTGCCAGAAGGAGCGTTCGCAGATCCAGAACCGTGCGCGCGCCATGCAGGTGCTCGCCGCCCGCCTCCAGCAGATGAAGGAGGAGGAGGCCGACGCCGCCGCCGCGGAGGGTCGCGCCGCACAGATCCGCACGATGGACCGCTCCGAGCGCATCCGGACCTACAACTTCCCGGAGTCGCGCGTCTCGGACCACCGGATCGGCTACAAGGCCAACAACCTCGACGCGGTCCTGGACGGCGAACTCGACGCCCTGTTCGGTGCACTCAGCGACGCCGAGCGCCAGACCCGGCTCGAAGCAGGGGAGTAGGTCCCGCGGTGACTGCGTCCGGGACGTCCACGGCCGGTGGCCGGGACAGTTGTGTCGGCCCGACGGTGTCCGCGGCGCTCCGGGAGGCCGTCCCGGCCCTGGTACGGGCCGGGGTGGAGTCCGCGGGCCATGACGCACGCGTGCTCATGGCCGCCGCCCTGGAGCAGGAGAGCGGCACCACGGTGACTCCGCTGGACATCGTGATGCGCGGCGGGGACCCCGTCCCGACGGGTTTCGCCGGTCTGCTGGAGCGACGCGTCTCCCGCGAGCCGCTGCAGTGGATCCTCGGCCGTGCGCCCGTCATGGGCATCGACATCGAGGTCGGGCCCGGGGTGTTCATCCCACGCCCGGAGACGGACCTGCTGATCGACTGGGTCGCCGGCGAGGCGGAACGTCGCGTGGCACGTCGGGAACACGGGTTGTTCTCACGGTTACTCGAACCGACGCTCACCGTCGTCGACCTGTGCAGCGGTCCGGGCACCATCGCCCTCGGCGTCGCCCATGAACTCACGGTACGTCGGATCCCGGACACGGTCTCCGTGCGCGTGATCGGGCTGGAGATCACCGCGGACGGGGTCGACCGCGCCCGCGGCAACGCCCGTCGCTGGGTCGCCGAGGGCCATGTCGATCCCCGGATCCGGGTCGAGTTCCACCAGGCGGATGTGTCGCGGCGGGAGGACGTCATCGCCCTCGGGCTGGTGAACTCCGCCGACATCGTCGCCTCCAACCCCCCGTACGTCCCCGAGAGCACCGAGGTGTCGCCGGAAGTGGCTAAGGACCCCCACGACGCGGTGTTCTCGGGCGACGACGGGCTCACCCTGATGCGGCCGCTGGCCGGGGTGATCGACCTGGTTACGGCGACGAGTGCCGGCGTCGCCGTGGAGCACGACGACTCGACGGGGCCGGCGGTGCGGCGTCTGCTGGCTGACGCCGGTATCACCGACCTGGTCCAGCACAGGGACCTGACCGGGCGGGACCGCTTCGTGACCGGCCAGGTGCACCGCGATCCCGGACATCGTCCGGCGCGGGACTAGAGTGGACGGGTCAAGGTAGTTTGAGACGACGACACGAAGGGACGGGCTGCGCGGACGATGGCACAGACCTACGACTGTTCTGAGGACGACGGCAGGGAGAACGGCGTCGCGGCGGCGCTCGGCGCGGTGAAGGCCGGACGCCTGGTCGTCACACCGACCGACACCGTCTACGGCATCGGTGCCGACGCATTCGACAATGACGCGGTGGCCGCCCTGCTCCGCGCGAAGCACCGTGGCCCCGACATGCCGGTGCCGGTGCTCATCGGCTCCTGGGACACCGTCGCGGGACTGGTGCGCGACTACAACGAGCCGTTGCGCCTGCTCACCGAGGCCTTCTGGCCGGGCGGGCTCACCATCGTGACCCACCAGGCCCCCAGCCTGCCGTGGAACCTCGGCGACACGCGGGGCACCGTGGCCCTGCGGATGCCGCTGCACCCGTTGGCGATCGAACTGCTGCAGCAGACCGGCCCGATGGCGGTCTCCAGCGCGAACATCTCGGGCCGCCCGGCCGCCCTCACGGCGCAGGACGCCCGTGACCAGCTCGGCGACTCGGTGGCGGTCTACCTCGATGCGGGGGAGGCCTCCATCGGCACGGCCTCGACCATCGTCGACCTGTCCGGCTACCGTCCGCGGATCCTCCGCGACGGTGCCATCAGTGCCGAGCGGGTCGGTGAAGTCCTCGGAATGTCCGCGGAGACCCTCCTCGACGCGGAATCGGCGCAGGGGCACTGAGCATGGGGCTGTCCGCGGCGTCCTGGTCGGGGGTGGGGGTGCCGTTTCGTGAACTGGCGCTCATCCTCCTGGTCGGGCTGGTCACCACGTACCTGACGACCGGCATCATCCGGATGCTGATGCTCAGGTTCGGGCGGTTGGCGGCGCCGCGTTCCCGGGACGTCCACACCGTCCCCACCCCGAGGCTCGGCGGGGTGGCGATGTTCACCGGATTTGTCGTCGCCGTCCTGGTGGCCAACCAGCTGCCCGCCCTGAACCGCGGGTTCCCGCCGGTGACACCGGACATGGTGGCCATCGTCGCGGCCGCGTTCGTCATCGTGATCGTGGGTGTCGTCGACGACCTCTTCGACATTTCCTGGGTGCTCAAGCTCGGTGGCCAGGTGGCGGGTGCCGTGGTGATGAGCCTGGCGGGTCTGTCGTGGTACCTGATCTACTCGCCGTTCGGCAGCGGGACCACGGTGGTCCTCGACCAGGTCCAGTCCACGATCTTGACCTCCCTGTTGACGGTGGCGATCATCAACGCGATGAACTTCGTCGACGGACTGGACGGCCTGGCCGCCGGGCTGGGCGCGATCGCGGCGACCACGCTGCTGGTCTACTCGCTGACGATCCTCCATGACCAGGGTGGCACCGTCAGCGCCTACCCGCCGGCGATGATCTCCGCCGGGCTGCTGGGTGTGTGCCTGGGGTTCCTCCCACACAACTTCTCCCCGGCCCGGATATTCATGGGCGACTCCGGTTCGATGCTGATCGGTCTTCTCCTGGCTGCGGCCAGTGTCTCGGCGTCGGGGCGGATCAACATGGCGTTGTACGGGCCGGCGGACTTCCTGGCGCTGATGACCCCGGTGCTGGTGGTGGTCGCCGCCCTGTTCATCCCGATGCTCGACCTGCTGATGGCCGTCGTCCGGCGGCTGAAGGCGGGCAAGAGCCCGTTCGCGCCGGACAAGCAGCACCTCCACCACCGTCTCCTGCGCCTGGGGCACTCGCAGAAGCAGGTCGTGCTGGTCCTCTACAGCTGGGTCGGAGTGGTGGCCACCGGAGCGGTGGGGTCCACGGTGCTCCCGCTCCCCGTGGCGGCGATCGTGTTCGGTACGGTCATCCTCCTGGCGACGGCGTTCACCGCCGTTCCGTTGTGGCGCGGACGCGAGGGACGTGACGGGGCCGGTGCGCGTGGCGGGCACCATGCGGCGGCGTCCGGGTAGGTCACCGGCGGGGGAGGGCGCTAGGCTGTAGCCCGTGACTGAGCAGAACAGCGAGCAGACGAACGACCTCCCCGACATCAACGAGTCGGACGGGGACATGTCCGATCACCGGCGTCCCCTGCTGAACGCGGCCCGGTCCGGGGCCGTGGGCCTGCTGGTGATCACCGTGATCTCCCTCGCACTCTGGGGCAACTTCCGTGGACTCGAGGGGTTGTGGGGCGTGCTCATCGGCGCGGCGATCGGGGGCGGTTTCGTGCTGGCCACCGTGGCGGTGGTCCTGCTGACCTCGAACACCTCCCCGCAGACCACCATGGTGGTCACCCTCGGCTCCTGGCTGATCAAGATCGTGGTGGTGCTCTGTATCCTCCTGCTGCTGCGCGACATGGACTTCTTCGACCACACGGCAATGGGGGTCACCGTGATCGCCGCACTCGTGGTCGCGTTGGGGGCAGAGACCGTCGGTATCATCCGGACGAGCGTCACGAACGTGTGACCCGGGGGTGGGCCCGCGCACCCGGATCACGGGGAATGCCCGGGACGGGGGTCCGGGGGGAGTTGGTTCGCGTACCTGCGCGGACGGCTGGTATGCTGTCCTGCGGGTAATCAGGTAGGCGGATCCGTGTAGATACGCGTGCCCGCGAGAATGCCTGGTATATCACCCCCGGTACCGTGCGGATGTGCGACGGAGTCCACGGTTCCGGGAATTCCTGACATCCTCCATCGCACCGCTTGACCACAATCACGCGGCCCAAACCACGGGAGAGAACGCTGAGCGTTACAACCTTGGCCATGAAGGGCGAATTCCACGCGCCTTCTATGGAGCATGAATTCTTCCCGGGGGAAGTGGATCCCAGCCAGCTCTGGTTCAGCGATTTCGCGAACGGCATCTTCGCAGTCGACCGCCTGATGGTCATCCGTATCCTGATGATCGTCATTCTGGCGGCTTTTTTTCTGTATGCCTTCCGTAAGCCGAAGCTGATCCCGAGGGGTGCACAGAACGTTGCAGAGTACGCGGTCGACTTCGTCCGCGTGCACATCGCCGAGGAGATCCTGGGGAAGAAGGAGGGCCGGCGGTTCCTGCCGATCATCGCCACCATCTTCTTCGTTGTCCTCATCGGCAACCTGCCTGCGATCATTCCGGCGCTGAACGTCTCCGCCAACGCGAGGGTCGGCATGCCGATCGTCCTGGCGGCGGTGGCCTACATCGCCATGATCTACGCAGGCGCCAAGCGCTACGGCTTCGGCAAGTTCGTGAAGTCCTCCGTGGTCATCCCGAACCTGCCCCCGGCGCTGCACCTGCTGGTCGTCCCGATCGAGTTCTTCTCGACCTTCGTCCTGAGGCCGGTCACCCTGACCATCCGTCTCATGGCGAATATGCTGGCCGGCCACATTGTTCTCGTGCTGCTGTTCGGCGCCACGAACTTCTTCTTCTGGCAGCTCAACGGCTGGACGCTGTTGGCCGGAGGAACCCTCGTCGCCGCAATCGCCTTCACTCTGTTCGAGATGCTGATCATCTTCCTGCAGGCCTACATCTTCAGCCTGCTGGCGGCGGTCTACATCGAGCAGTCGCTGCACGCGGACGAGCACTGACCCCCGACATCCACACATAATATTCTCGCCCCGCCTTCCGGACCCGCAATCGTGGGAGCGGATGGGGCACCACGAAAGGGAATGGAATCCTAATGAACGACCTGCTGCTCCTCGCCCAGGACACCACCACCAAGTTCGAGGGCCTCGGCACCATCGGCTACGGCCTCGCAGCCATCGGCCCCGGTGTCGGTATCGGTATCCTGGTCGGCAAGACCGCAGAGGCCATGGCTCGCCAGCCCGAGATGGCCGGCCAGCTGCGCACCACCATGTTCCTGGGTATCGCCTTCACCGAGGCGCTCGCCCTCATCGGCCTGGTCGCCGGCTTCCTGTTCTAGTGTGCGGCGCCCCGTCACCGGGGTGCTGTGACAAGACCTTCACACTCAAGAGCGAAAGCTGGAGACTATGACGAACTACCTCATTCTGGCAGCCGAAGAGCTGCCTTTCGAGGGGCAGATCAACCCGCTGCTCCCGGCGACGTATGACATCGTCTGGTCCCTTGTCAGCTTCATCATCATCTTCGTGATCTTCTGGAAGTTCGTGCTTCCCAAGGTCAAGCAGGTCATGGCTGACCGCACCGACCAGATCGAGGGTGGCATCGCACGTGCCGAGCAGGCACAGGACGAGGCCAAGGCCGCGCTGGAGAAGTACAACGCGCAGCTGGCCGAGGCCCGTACCGAGGCTTCCCAGATCCGCGACGACGCCCGCTCGCAGGGTCAGAAGATCATCGCCGACATGAAGACCCAGGCGACCGACGAGTCCAACCGCATCATCGAGGCCGGTAACAAGCAGCTGCTCGCGCAGCGCGAGGCCGTCGTCTCCGATCTGCGCAAGGAGATGGGGGAGAACTCCATCAACCTCGCCGAACGACTGCTGGGCGACCAGCTGTCGGACGACGTCAAGCGTTCCGGTACGATCGACTCCTTCCTCGCTGATCTCGACAGCGTCGGATCGGGGAAGTGAGGCCCGTGCACGCAGCGAGCAGAACAACCCTGGACCAGCTGACTGAGTCGCTGGACGGTGCACTGTCCGGTGCCACCGACACCGCCGCCGCCGGCGCAACCACCGGTTCCGAGCTGTTCGAGGTCGCCGACCTCTTGGACAGCGACCGGTCGCTGCGCATGGCACTGGTGGACCAGACTGTTCCGGCCGACCGTCGTGCCGCACTGGCCGACGGGCTGCTGGCGGACAAGGTCTCCGACACGACCCGCGAGACTGTCTCGCAGGTCGTCAAGGGCACCTGGTCCAACACCCGGGACCTGCGCCACGGGCTGGTCGAGCTGGGCCGCCGTGCCCTGCTGCGTGCAGCCCATGAGCAGGGTCAGCGCGAGAAGGTCGCCGCCGAGCTCTTCGAGCTCGCCCGTCTCCTCGAGAAGGAGCCGGAGCTGGAGATGCTGCTGGCGGACCGTCTCGCCTCGGGCGAGAAGCGTCGGGAACTGCTGGCGAAGGTCCTCTACGGACACGTCAGCGCGATCACCGAGGCGCTCGCGCTCCAGGTGGTCGGCCGTCCCGTCGCGCGTCCGGTCGAGGACCTTGACGCACTGTGCGACTTCGCAGCTGAGCTGGACGGACGTCGGGTCGCCCGTGTCCGCTCCGCAGCCGCGCTGTCGGGTGCACAGGAGCAGGCACTGGGTCAGAAGTTGGAGAAGATCTACGGTTCCGCGATGTCCGTCCATTCCGAGGTTGACACCAGCCTCCTCGGTGGAGCGGTCATCCGGGTCGGCGACGAAGTGATCGACGGGAGCACAGCCGGAAAGCTGGAGCGCCTGCGTCGGGCCCTCGTCTAGTCGTCCCGGATAGAACCTCGATCGACAAGATAATTCACGTAATGCTGGAAGACGATACCGAGAGCAGGAAGAACATGGCGGAGCTTACGATCTCCTCCGATGAGATCCGTAGCGCGATTGCGAACTACACCTCAAGCACTTCCGCGGAGGCCTCCCGTGAGGAGGTCGGCGTGGTCACCATGGCAGCGGACGGCATTGCCCAGGTTTCGGGTATGCCCTCCGTGATGACCAATGAGCTGCTTGAGTTCCCCGGCGGCATCATCGGAGTCGCACAGAACCTCGAGACCGATTCGATCGGCGTCGTGGTCCTGGGTAACTACGAGGCGCTGAGGGAAGGCGACGAAGTCAAGCGGACCGGCGACGTCCTGTCCGTGCCGGTCGGCGAGAACTTCCTCGGCCGGGTCATCAACCCCCTGGGGCAGCCCATCGACGGTCGCGGGGACATCGAGTCCACCGAGACCCGCGCCCTGGAACTGCAGGCACCGTCGGTGCTGCAGCGCCAGCCGGTGCACGAGCCGATGCAGACCGGCATCAAGGCCATCGATGCCATGACCCCGATCGGCCGCGGTCAGCGTCAGCTGATCATCGGCGACCGCAAGACGGGCAAGACCTCCGTCTGCGTCGACACCATCCTGAACCAGCGTGCGAACTGGGAGTCCGGCGACCCGACGAAGCAGGTGCGTTGCATCTACGTCGCGATCGGCCAGAAGGGTTCCACCATCGCCGCGCTGCGTCAGACCCTGGAAGAGCAGGGTGCCCTGGACTACACGACCATCGTGGCAGCTCCGGCATCCGACTCCGCCGGGTTCAAGTGGCTCGCACCGTTCGCCGGCGCAGCCCTGGGTCAGCAGTGGATGTACGAGGGCAAGCACGTCCTCATCATCTTCGACGACCTGACCAAGCAGGCCGAGGCCTACCGTGCCATCTCCCTGCTGCTGCGCCGTCCGCCGGGACGTGAAGCGTACCCGGGTGACGTCTTCTACCTGCACTCCCGTCTGCTGGAGCGTGCGGCGAAGCTGTCCGACGAAGAGGGCGCCGGCTCGATGACCGCACTGCCGATCATCGAGACCAAGGCCAACGACGTCGGAGCGTTCATCCCCACCAACGTCATCTCGATCACCGACGGCCAGGTCTTCCTGGAGTCCGACCTGTTCAACCAGGGTGTCCGTCCGGCCATCAACGTCGGTGTCTCCGTCTCCCGTGTGGGTGGCGACGCACAGACCAAGGGCATGAAGAAGGTCGCCGGTAACCTGCGACTGGACCTCGCCGCATACCGTGACCTGGAGGCTTTCGCAGCCTTCGCGTCCGACCTGGACGAGTTCTCCAAGGCCCAGCTGGAGCGTGGTGAGCGTCTCGTCGAGCTGCTGAAGCAGCGCGAGACCGAGCCGCAGGCCGTGGAAGACCAGATGGTCTCCATCTACCTGGCCGGCGAGGGCGAGTTCGACTCGGTCCCGGTCGAGGACGTCCGCCGCTTCGAGGCTGAGCTGTGGGAGTACCTGCACGCCAACTACGCCGGCGTCTACGAGCAGATCAAGGGTGGCACCCCGCTGTCCGACGACTCGAAGAAGACCCTCGTGTCCGCCACCGGTGAGTTCAAGCGCAGCTTCCAGACCACCGACGGCACCCCGGTCATCAACGAGCCGGAGGCCCGGGCACTGGCCGACGAAGATCTCGATCAGTCCCAGATCACCGTCTCCCGCAAGAAGTAGGCGCGGGTAACTGAGACGATGACTGCACAGACCGAGTACACAGAAGAAGGGAGGTAGCAGCGATGGCAACACTTCGCGAACTGAGGGGTCGGATCAAGTCCGTCAACTCGACGAAGAAGATCACGAAGGCCCAGGAGCTCATCGCGACCTCCAAGATCACCAAGGCGCAGGCTCGCGTGGACGCGTCCCAGCCCTACGCCGACGAGATCACTCGGGTCATCCAGCGTCTGGCCTCGGCGTCCTCACTGGACCACCCGATGCTCGACATGGAGGCGGACGCCAAGCGTGCGGCTATCCTCGTCATCACGAGTGACCGCGGCATGTGCGGTGGCTACAACCACAACGTGCTGAAGAAGACCGCCGAGCTGCGCAAGCGGCTCGAGGACGAGGGCAAGGACGTCGTCCTGTACGTCGCCGGCTCCAAGGGCGTCACCTTCTACAGCTTCCGTGGGGAGGACGTCGCCGGTTCGTGGACCGGGTTCTCGCAGGACCCCGTCTACGCGTCGACACACGACCTCCGCCGCCACCTCATCGACGGCTTCACCGCCGGCGACGAGGGCACCGCCAAGTGGCGCGACGGGCTGACCGCCCCGGAGAACACCGAGGTGCCCGGCTTCAGCGAACTGCACGTCGTGTACACGAAGTTCGAGTCGATGCTGACGCAGACGCCGCGTGCCATCCGCATGCTGCCGATCGCGACCCAGCTCGACGACGAGCCGCTGCGCGTCGGTGAGGACATGCTGTCCGACGGCTCGGAGAGCGTGTCGGCCGAGGTCGACTTCGAACCGGACCCGGACACCCTCCTGGAGGCGCTGCTGCCGCAGTACGTCTCCCGGAGCATCTTCGCCCTGATGCTGGAAGCCGCCGCCAGTGAGTCCGCTGCGCGTCGTACTGCGATGTCCGCGGCGACGGACAATGCCACCGCACTGGTCAACGACCTCTCCCGCGTCGCCAACCAGCTGCGCCAGGCAAAGATCACCCAGGAAATCTCAGAGATCGTCGGTGGCGTCAACGCGCTCGCCGACAGCGGAGAAAGTGACTAACTATGACTACAGCTACTGAGGTGCAGCGCGACAGCGCCGCATCGACTGCTGCCGGTCGCGTGGTCCGAGTCATCGGACCGGTCGTCGACGTGGAGTTCCCGCGCGGCGCGCTGCCGGCACTGTACAACGCACTCGAGGTGGAGGTGACTCTCGAGGCGGTGGCCAAGACCATCGTCCTCGAGGTCGCCCAGCACCTGGGTGACAACATCGTCCGTGGTGTCGCCATGGCCCCGACCGACGGACTCGTCCGTGGCGCCGAGGTCACCGACACCGGTCGTCCGATCTCCGTCCCGGTCGGTGACGTCGTCAAGGGCCACGTGTTCAACGCCCTGGGTGACTGCCTCGACGAGCCGGGCCTCGGCCGCGACGGGGAGCAGTGGGGTATCCACCGCGACGCCCCGAACTTCGACCAGCTCGAGGGCCGCACCGAACTGATGGAGACGGGCATCAAGGTCATCGACCTGCTGACCCCGTACGTCAAGGGCGGTAAGATCGGCCTGTTCGGTGGCGCCGGTGTGGGCAAGACGGTGCTCATCCAGGAGATGATCACCCGTATCGCCCGCGAGTTCTCCGGTACGTCCGTGTTCGCCGGCGTCGGTGAGCGTACCCGTGAGGGTACCGACCTCCGCCTGGAGATGGAGGAGATGGGCGTCCTCCAGGACACCGCCCTCGTCTTCGGCCAGATGGACGAGCCTCCGGGAGTCCGTATGCGCGTGGCGCTGTCCGGCCTGACCATGGCGGAGTACTTCCGCGATGTGCAGAACCAGGACGTGCTGCTGTTCATCGACAACATCTTCCGTTTCACCCAGGCCGGTTCCGAGGTCTCCACGCTGCTGGGGCGTATGCCCTCCGCAGTGGGTTACCAGCCGACCCTGGCGGACGAGATGGGTGTGCTCCAGGAGCGGATCACCTCGACCAAGGGCCGTTCGATCACGTCTCTGCAGGCCGTCTACGTGCCCGCCGACGACTACACCGACCCGGCCCCGGCGACGACCTTCGCCCACCTGGACGCGACCACCGAGCTCAACCGTGCCATCGCCTCGAAGGGTATCTACCCCGCGGTGGACCCGCTGACCTCGACGTCGCGCATCCTGGAGCCCGGTATCGTCGGTGACCGCCACTACGCTGTCGCCCAGCGCGTGATCGGTATCCTGCAGAAGAACAAGGAACTGCAGGACATCATCGCCATCCTGGGTATGGACGAGCTGTCCGAAGAGGACAAGATCACCGTCCAGCGTGCACGTCGTATCGAGCGCTTCCTGGGCCAGAACTTCTTCGTGGCCCAGAAGTTCACCGATATCCCCGGTTCCTTCGTGCCCCTCAAGGACACGATCGACGCCTTCGAGCGCATCTGCGACGGCGAGTTCGACGCCTACCCGGAGCAGTGCTTCGACGGTCTGGGTGGACTCGACGACGTCGAGGCCGCCTACAAGAAGCTCACCGAGAAGTAAGGGGTCACGCACATGGCTGAGATTGCCGCTGAACTGGTGGCCGTGGAGCGGATGCTGTGGTCGGGTAAGGCCACCTCCGTCACCGCACAGACCACCGAGGGCGAGATCGGCGTGCTGCCCGGCCACGAACCGCTGCTCGGCCAGTTGGTCGAGAACGGCGTCGTGGTCATCCGGACCACCGAGGGCGAGACCCTCGTCGCCGCGGTACAGGGTGGTTTCCTGTCCGTGTCGACGGAGAAGATCACCATCCTGGCCGATTCCGCGTCGTGGGCCCATGAGGTCAACGCCGCCGAGGCAGAGGCGCGCGTCCGCGACGCCTCGACCGAGGAGGAGCGGGAGTTGGCGGAGTCCGAACTTCGCGCCGTGAAGCGTCTGCAGGAGAGCTGACAGCCCCTGCACCTGTCGCCGGGCAGCGGTAGTATCGTCGGAAAGTTCGGAGGCGCGGCGCCACTGGCGGGTGACTACCGTCAGTGGTCGACGACCGAGAAGGGGCGTACCTGGTGCTGTTGAACATTCTGGTCACCGTCGTGGTGATCGTGCTGGCCTGTGGAGCGTTGATCGCGGGTGCACGATTTCTCACCCTTCGCAGCCGGGGCATCCCCGTGGTGGTCAGAAGCCTTCCGAGTCCGGACGGCAGGCACTGGCGCCACGGGGTTCTTGTTTACGGCAGCGGGATCGCCCGGGTCTACAAGCTGCGGTCGATCCGCCCGGAATCGGATCTGCAGCTGAGCCGGCACCACACCGAGATCACAGAACGGCGGGAGATCACCCAGCGGGAGTCGGCCTTCCTGGAGGCGGAACTGCATGTGATGACCCTGTCGGACGGTGAGAAGTCCTGGGAGGTCGCCCTCGACGACGCCGGGGACACCGCGCTGGTGTCCTGGCTGGAGTCCGCCCCGTCGGAGCGGATGGTCCGGTCGGACATGCGGGCGTTGCGCCGGCGGGGGATCGGTTAGGCCGACAGCGCCGGGCGGGGTGGACGCGCGGCGGCCGGCAGAGGATGGGGTAGCCTGTTCTCCATGCGTTTGGTCATTTGCCGCTGTTCTGTCGACTACGAGGGGCGTCTGGCAGCCCATCTCCCCGAAGCTGACCGTCTGATCATGGTGAAGGCGGACGGCTCGGTGAGCATCCACGCCGATGACCGTGCCTACAAGCCGCTCAACTGGATGACACCGCCGTGCGCACTCACCGTCGCCGAGGGGGCCGACGTGCGGACGGAGATGGCGGAGCAGGGCGTCGTCGCGGTGTGGACGGTGGAGAACCCGAAGAAGGAGCGGCTGACGATCCGGCTGCGGGAGGTCTACTCCGACACCTCCCACGAGCTGGGCGAGGACCCGGGTCTGGTCAAGGACGGCGTCGAGGGACACCTCCAGGAACTGCTCGCCGAGCAGATCGACATCCTCGGGGAGGGGTACACACTGGTGCGGCGTGAGTACCCCACCGCCATCGGGCCGGTCGACATCCTCTCGCGCGACAGTGACGGGAAGACTGTCGCGGTGGAGATCAAGAGACGGGGCGGTATCGACGGGGTGGAGCAGCTGTCCAGGTACGTCGACCTGCTGAACCGCGATGAACTGCTCGCCCCGGTCCAGGGGGTCTTCGCCGCCCAGGAGATCAAGCCACAGGCCAGGACGCTCGCCGAGGACCGGGGGTTCCGTTGCGTGACCCTGGACTACCAGGCGATGCGGGGCGTGGAGTCCGACGAACTCCGGTTGTTCTGAGCGACGTCCACCCACGATGCCGAGACGTAACAGGAGACAGGCGGGACCGGACGGGACGCTGCGCCGGGACGGGTCGTCCTACCTGGGGACCCGTCGGGAGGACGCCCCGTCCTGGGCGGGTGGGACCTCCGGCTGGGCGGAGAGCTATCTCGTGCGGCGGATCGGCGCGCAGGCGGCGGTGAAGTACTACGTGTGCCCGGGCTGCAACCAGAACATCCCGCCCGGCGTCGCGCATGTCGTCGCCTGGCCCGACTCCCACCGCGGCGGCGACGACCGGCGCCACTGGCACTCCGGGTGCTGGGAGCGGCGGCGCACCGGTCGGCGCTAAGATGGGACGCCATGACGACACCGAATTTTCCGGGACACCATCAGCAGGGCGGCCCTGCCGCACCGAACCGTTTCGCGGCGGGGGCCGTGGACCTGGGCGCGGTGAAGGAGGCCGCGGACCAACGGCAACGGGTGGCTGAACGCTCGAAGGCCGAGGCGGAGAGCGGGGTGAAGATCCCGCGGAGTGCGACGGTCACCCCCGAGTCCTTCGAGCAGGATCTCGTCGTCCGCTCCACGCAGGTGCCGGTCGTCCTCCTGTTGGGGAGTCAGCGTGCCGAGGGATGCGCGGAGATGTCCGCCGAGTTCGCCCGTCTCGCTGAGGCGCAGGACGCCTCGGGTGAACCGGTGCAGTGGGTGTTCCGCGAGGTCGATGTGGACACCACCCCGGAGATCGCACAGGCGTTGCAGGTCCAGGCGGTGCCGACGGTGCTGGCGCTGGCCGGCGGCCGCCCGCTGTCTAGTTTCGAGGGGGTGCAGCCGCCGGACCAGATCGCCCAGTTCGTCGAGGCGGTGGTCCGTGCCGTCGACGGCAGGCTGCCGGGACTCCCCGACAGTGGTGCTGCGGACGGTGCCACCGCCGACGCCGCAGGGGCCGCAGAGGAGGCAGAGGGTGGCGACCCCAGGTTCGAGGAGGCCGCCTCGCTGCTGGAGGCGGAGGACTACTCCGGTGCAGTGGCGGTCTACGACCGGATCATCGCCGACGGCGGGGCAGACCCGGAGACCGTCACCGAGGCCCGGGCCGCCCGTGTCACCGCGGTTCTGCTGGAACGCTCGGCGCAGGGCGACTCCGACGAGATCGACGACCTTCTGCTCTCCGGTGCCCGCGAGCAGGCGTTCGACACCCTGATCGAGCGGATGCGCACGGGTGCGGGCGACGACAGAGACGCGGCGCGGACGAGGCTCCTGGAGATCTTCTCCATGTACGACGCAGCGGACCCGGGGGTCATCGCCGCACGGACCCGCATGGCCTCCGCGCTGTTCTGACTCGGGGCCGGGGCCGGGGCCGGTTCGGGGTCGGGGTCTCGGCGGTAGGGGCCCCTGCTCTGCCGTGGGCGGGGTCGATAGGGCACGATAGGAGGGGTGAACGACACCATCATCTCGACACCAGCCACCGCCGACGCCCTGGACGAGGATCTCGTCCTGGATCTCCGTGACGTCGCCATGGTCCGCGACGGACGCCACGTCCTCCATCCGGTGACCTGGCAGGTCGAGGTGGACGAGCGGTGGATCCTGATCGGCCCGAACGGGGCGGGGAAGACCTCGCTGCTGACGATCGCCGGCGCCCGCCAGTACCCGTCGTCCGGCACGGCCCGGATCGTGGGGGAGACCCTGGGGAAGACCGACGTCCGCGAACTCCGTACCGCCGTGGGGATGTCGTCGGCGGCCGTCGCGTACCAGGTCCCGGGGGAGGAGAAGGTCATCGACCTGGTGATCTCGGCGGGGTATGACGTGATGGGGCGCTGGCGGGAGAAGTACGACCGCGGCGACGAGGAACGCGCCATGGAGATCCTCGAGCAGATGGGTGCGGTCCACCTCGGCGACCAGCGCTGGGCCACGCTGAGCGAGGGCGAGCGCAAGCGGGTCCTGATCGCCCGGGCACTGATGACTGACCCGGAGCTGCTGCTGCTCGACGAGCCGGGTGCGGGCCTGGACCTGGGGGGGCGTGAGGACCTGGTGCTGATGCTCGGTGAACTCGCCGCGGACCCGGATGCACCGGCCATGGTGATGGTCACCCACCATGTCGAGGAGATCCCGCCGGGGTTCACCCACGCGATGATCCTGGACGAGGGGCACGTGGTGGCACAGGGGCTGCTGGAGGACGTGATGACCTCGGAGAACCTGACCCGTGCCTACCACCAGCCGATCTCGTTGACCGTCGACGAGGGGCGCTATTTCGCACGTCGGACGAGGAACGCGGGGAGCCACCGCGTGCGGTAGGACCGGCCCCGTCCGGGGGACGGGGGACGACGGCGTGGGAGTACAGGGACGGCTATGGTGGAGGGCATGGTGGACGGCAGCGTGAACAGCAGCAACGGCGGGGAACTCGACGGTACCGCTGCCGGGGGCACCGCGGACGGTGCAGGGACGGCGGACAGCGGCGTGGTTCCCGCGCGGCACGCCTCGACCCTGATGCTGCTGCGCGACACCCTCAGCGGCCCCGAGGTCTACGTCCAGGAACGTGCGAGCACCATGCGTTTCTGCGCCGAGATGACCGTGTTCCCGGGAGGGGGAGTGGACGCCAGGGACCTGCCGGGTGACGCCGACGGCGACGGGCACGACTCCCCGGAGATCGGATGGCAGGGGCCACCGACGCAGTGGTGGGCCGAGCGACTGGGCACCACCCCGGCACTGGCCCGCGCCCTGGTGTGTGCCGCCGTGCGCGAGACCTTCGAGGAGACCGGGACGCTGCTGGCGGGCAACGCCGGTGCGTCGGCGGAGAAAGGCGGCGGACCGGTCAGGGACACCACACCGTACCTGCCGTTCCGTCGGGACCTGGAGCAGCACAGGTTGGCGTTCTCGGACTTCCTGAGCATGCATGACCTGGTGCTGCGGGGCGATCTGCTGCGCCCCTGGGCGAACTGGGTGACCCCGGAGTCGCAGCCGATCCGGTACGACACGGCGTTCTTCGTCGCCGCCATGCCGGACGGGCAGGAGACCTACGGGGACACCCGGGAAGCCACGTCCACCGGCTGGTTCCGTCCGGTGACGTTGCTCGACGGGTGGCGGAACCGGAAGATCAACCTGATGCCGCCGACCTGGGCGCAGCTGAAGATGCTCGACACCTTCCGTAGCGTCGACGAGATCCTTGATTTCGCCGAGACCCTGCGGGTCGACCCGGTGCGCAGCGAACCCGTCGATGAGCCGTACATGGCCGAGTACTACCTGTTGGAGACCCGGATGTACGGGTACCCGGAGCGGGTGTTCGCCCCCGGTATGAAGTTCGCCGTCGACCCGGAGGATCTGCCTCCGTCACCGTTCGCGTGACGTACACGGTGGAGGAGGTCCACTGGCTCGCGGAGCATCCCGAGGCGGTGGCCGAGGCGGAACAGCTGGAGCTGTCGGCGTCGAGCCGGCTCCGTGACACCGCGGTGCTCCGGGAGCGTCACGGGGAGTGGGCACGGGCGTTGAGTGAACTGGTCACGGCCCGTCGTGCCGCGGTACGCGGTGGCAAGGTCCCCGACGACTGGCTGGTGTGCGGGGAGTCCGCCCAGCAGGCGACCCCGGCGGTGGTCGCGGCGGAGCGCGCGGATTTCCTGTCCGGTGTCCTGGGCTCCGGACGGAACGGCAGTGACGGCAATGCCGGGCAGGGCCTGGTCGCCGCGGACGTGACCTGCTCGGTCGGTACCGAGCTGCTCCACCTGTCCCGGCGGTTCGGCACCGTCCTGGGCGGTGACCTGGACCCGGCGAGGCTGGCGATGGCCCGGTACAACATGGAAGTGTCCGGGCTGTCGCCCCGGCAGGTCGGACTGCTCCGCGCCGACGCGGTGGTCCCGCCCTTCGCCCCAGGGAGCGTGGACGTCGTGGTCGCCGATCCGGCACGCCGCACCTCCCGGGGCCGGATCCGCGACCCCAAGGACCTGCTGCCGCCGCTTCCCGACCTGCTGGCCGCGCATGCGGACACGGCCCTGGCGGTGAAGTGCGCCCCGGGCATCGACTACAGCGGGTGGGCCGGTCAGGTCGACGTCGTCAGCGTCGACGGCGGTGTCAAGGAGGCCTGCCTGTACACCCCGGACCTGGCCCGGCACGACCGGCGTGCGGTCGTGTTCCGTGGGGACCGGCGCTACGAACTGACCTCGGACGACCCCGAGTCCGAGGAGGTCGCGGGTCTGGGCCGGTACATCCTCGACCCGGACGGGGCGGTGGTCCGGGCCGGACTGGTGCGGCAGTACGCCGCGGCGATGGGGTGGTGGCGTATCGACCCGCACATCGCCTACCTCAGCGGCGACTCCCTCGACGCGGTCGGCACCGACCGTGCGGCACCGGGGCAGCGGATCTTCGAGGTCCTCGACCAGGTGCCCGTCAAACGCCTCAAGGCGGCGTTGGCGGCCCTGTGCTGTGGACGGCTGGAGATCCTGGTGCGCGGGGTGGACGTCGACCCGGACGCGCTGCGCCGCAAGATGAAGCTGGCGAAGGGGTCGGACACCCGCGAGCTGACCGTCATCGTCACCAGGACCGGTGACACCGCGGTGGCTGTCATCACCGAGGAACTACACCTGCGGGGGTAGTTATTAAAAAATGTTTTTTGGGCCTCGCTCGGCATCGCCGCAGGTGACCGGCCGTGCGCGGTGACGTGGCCTCGACGAGGATCCCCATGTGGGGTACATCACGGTGATTCGCAGGTAGACTCCTGAACGAAGAAAAGCACCCCAAGCAGGAAGGCCTATGAATGTCGAACATCGTGGTTCTGGTCAAGCAGGTGCCGGACACCTATTCCGAGCGCAAGCTGACTGATGACGACTTCACCCTCGATCGTGAGAACGCCGACGCGATCCTCGACGAGATCAACGAGAACGCCGTGGAAGCTGCACTCCAGCTCAAGGAAGCTGGCGGCGACCGCAACGTCGTCGTGCTTTCCGTCGGTCCGGCCAGTGCCAAGGACGCGCTGCGCAAGGCACTGTCCCTCGGTGCAGACGAGGCCATCCTCGTCACGGACGACGCACTCGCCGGCTCCGACGCCCTCGGGACCGCCTGGACCCTGTCGAACGCCCTCAACCTCGTCGACGACATCGAGCTGATCATCGCCGGTAACGCCTCGACCGACGGTGTGGCAGGTGCGGTCCCCGGCCTCCTCAGCGAGTACCGCCAGATCCCCGCGCTGACGCACCTGCGCAGCCTGGAGGTCACCGGTGACAAGGTCTCCGGTGAGCGTGTCACCGAGGACGGCGTCTACTCCGTCGAGGCCCCCAAGCCGGCCATCGTCTCTGTCACGGAGAAGGCCAACACCCCGCGCTTCGCCGTGTTCAAGGGCATCATGGCCGCCAAGAAGAAGAAGATCCGGGAAGTCAGCCTGGCCGACATCGGCGTCGCCCCGGAGAACGTGGGCCTGGCGGCCGCGTCGACCTCGGTGACCGGTGTCGCCCCGAAGCCGGAGAAGACCGCCGGCGAGATCATCACCGACCAGGGAGACGGCGGCACCAAGCTGGTCGACTACCTCGTGTCGAAGAAGCTCGTCTAGTTCACCCCGATTCCCCCAGAACGAATCTGTCGAAAGGACATTCACAACCATGACCAACGTCCTGGTACTTGTCGAGCACACGCAGGGTGAACTGAAGAACTCCACCCTCGAGCTCATCACCGCAGCCCGCGCCTTCGGTAGCGTCGGCGCCGTCGTCGTCGGTGCCCCCGGCACCGCGGAGAAGCTGCAGTCCGGTCTCGCCGCCGGTGGCGCCGAGACCATCTACGCCGCCGAGTCGGACGACGCCGAGAAGTACGTCGTCACCCCGTCTGTCGACGCGGTGTCGGGCCTCGCCGCCCAGCTGCAGGTCCCGGTGCTCATCGCCGCCGGTGCCGCCGGCAACGAGATCGCCGGCCGTGTGGGCGCCCGCGTGGCGTCCGGCGTGCTGTACGACCAGATCGAGGTCCGCGGTGACCGTTCCGCGACCGGCTCCATCTTCGGTGGCGACTTCACCGTCGAGTCCACCGCCGGTGGCGCCTCGCCGGTCTACACCCTGCGCGCTGGTGCGGTCGACCCGGAGCCGCAGGCCGCGTCCGGTACCGTCCAGCCTGTCGAGCTGCCGGCCGCCGGCCCGACCGCGGTGACCGTCACCTCCTTCGCCCCCGCGGAGAAGGCCGACCGTCCTGAGCTCACCGAGGCCAAGATCGTCGTGTCCGGTGGCCGTGGCGTCGCCGGCCCCGAGGGCTTCCGCGATGTCGTCGAGCCCCTGGCCGACGTCCTCGGTGCCGCCGTCGGTGCGTCCCGTGCCGCCGTCGACGCCGACTACTACCCGGGCAAGTTCCAGGTGGGGCAGACCGGTAAGACCGTGTCGCCGAACCTGTACCTGGCACTGGGCATCTCGGGCGCGATCCAGCACAAGGCCGGCATGCAGACCTCGAAGACCATCGTCGCGGTCAACAAGGACGAGGAGGCCAGCATCTTCGAGATCGCCGACTTCGGTGTCGTCGGTGACCTATTCAAGGTCGCCCCGCAGGCCACCGAGGCACTCAAGGCCCGCGGCTAGGAGCACGACCCTGCAGACACCTGGCGGTGTCTGTGCCGGTGGCGCGGCGTAGAATCAGCGGAGACCCGGTGAGGTGTACCGCGCCACGGCGCCACGAGGACCCGCACTCATCGAGTGCGGGTCCTCGTCATGTGTCCGTACACCCCACCGACCCGCCGCCGACGTGGGGCGCCGGACCCCACCACGAAGGACGTCAATGCTGTGACCACCCTGTTCGTCATCATGTTCCTGATGCTCGCCACGGTCATGACCGTGGGCGTGGGTGACCGCATCGGCCTGCCGTGGCCGGTCCTGCTCCTGCTGGTCACCACCGCGGTGATGTTCATCCCCGGCACGCCGACGGTGTGGATCGACCCCGAGCTGATCCTCCCGCTGTTCCTGCCGCCACTGCTGTGGGCACTGGCACGCCGGACGTCCTGGGGGATGTTCCGGGACCAGTGGCGCACCATCCTCAGCCTGTCCGTGGGGCTGGTGTTCACCACCGTCGCCGTGGTCACCGGAGTGACGCTGCTGATCATCCCGGGGGTGGGACTGGTCGCGGCCCTGGCACTGGCCGCGGCGGTGGCACCGCCGGACCCGGTGGCGGTGGAGGCGGTGGCCGAACCCGCCGGCATTCCCCGCCGGATCATCGGCTCGCTGCAGTCGGAGGGCCTGTTCAACGACGCGGCGTCGTTGGTGATCTTCAGCGCGGCGATCTCCGCCGCCGAGTACCACGACGACATCCACTGGTTCGAGGCCGGAGGCACGTTCGTCTACAGCGCCGTGGGCGCGGTCGTCCTCGGCTGGGTCATCGGACGGGGGTCCGCGCTGGTGCTGGGGTGGCTGGACTCCCCGGTGGCCGGCAACGCCTTCACCTGGGTGCTGCCGTTCATGGTGTACCTCGCGGCCGAGGAGATCCACGTCTCCGGCGTCATCGCCGTGGTCGTCGCCGCCGTGGAACTGACCTCGCGCACCGATGCGACGGCCGCCGACTCGCGGCTGACCGGGTCGGCCTTCTGGGAGGTCACCGAACTCCTGGTCACCGGCCTGGCCTTCGGGCTCATGGGGATGAACGTCCGCGACGCGATCGTCGACGACGACACCGACCACCTCAACCCCGTCTGGTGGGGCCTGGTGATCTCCGCCGTGCTCATCCTCGTCCGGTTCCTCTGGATGGGCTGGCTGCTGAAGGCCAACCGGTCCCGACGGGGCCGCTACCGGGCACCGATCCGTGTCACCGACGTCATCCTGCTCAGTTGGTCGGGCATGCGCGGGTTGGTGACCTTCGCGCTCGTCCTGTCGTTGAACCCGGTGGACTTCCCGCTGCGTGACGAGTTCACCATCGTCGCCTTCGTCGTCCTGCTGTGCACCATGGTGGTCCCGGGGCTCACGTTGCCCGCACTGACCTCGTATCTGCGCACCCACCACGGACTCCAGGACCTGGACGACAAGCTCACCGAAGAGGCGCTGGACGAGGCGTACCGGGCGGCACTGGGCGTGGTCCGTTCCCAGATGAGCGAGGGATTGTCGCCCGAACAGGCCGCCAGGATCGAGGAGCGGCTCAGCCTCGTCCGTTCGGCGTCGGCACTGGACGACAGCTCGGACGACAGCTCCGACGACACCACCGACATCACCGACGCCACCGGGCCTACGGGGTCTACCGCGGTCGGCGACGGGTCCCGGACGGAATCACCGGAGGCCGAGATCCTGCGCCGGCGTCGCGAACGTAGCCGCGCCCTGGGCCGCAAGGCACTCCTCGTCCGGCGCGAGGCGATGTTCGCCGCCCAGCGCAGTCTCGCCGCCTCGAAGTACAAGCGAGGCGTGGACCCCGAGGCGATCGGGGAGAAGATGCGCGAACTCGACCGCCGACTACTCGCCCTCCCCGAGGAGAAGTGATCACACCCATGCCATCACCGTCGCACCCGTCGCACCCGTCGCCCGGTCCGACACCGGGAGCGAGGATCTTCGCCGACCACGCGGCCACCGCACCCCTGCGTCCGGAAGCGGCCCGCGCCATCGAGGAGACCGGCCGGCTGCTCAACCCCGCCGGCCAGTACGCCTCGGGACGCCACGCCCAGCGGGTGCTCGAGGACGCCCGGGAGCACGTCGCCGAACTGCTGGGGGCCGACCGTGCCGAGGTGATCTTCACCGCCTCCGGAACCGAGTCGGACAACCTCGCCGTCCAGGGCCTGGCCTACGGTGCGAAGAAGACCCGGGGCCCCGCCGCCCGCCGGATCCACTCGGCGGTGACCGAGCACCCCGCCGTGGTGGAGACCGTCGACTGGCTCTGCGGTGGTGTCCCGGGTGGCGGGACCCCGCAGTTCGACCACGTCGCCCTGCCTGTCGACGGTTCCGGCAGGGTGCAGGTCGGCGAATCCGGTGCGTTCGACGCCGCCCGGGACGCCCTGGTGACCTGCATGTGGGCGAACAACGAGACCGGCAACCTGCAGCCGGTCCACGCCCTGGTCCAGCGTGCCACCGACGGCGGGGTCCCGTTCCACGTCGACGCGGTGCAGGTGGTCGGGCACCTGCCGGTGGACTTCCACGCCCTGGGGGCCGCGACTCTGGCCGCCAGCGCACACAAGTTCGGCGGGCCGAAATCGATGGGTATCCTGCTGGCGCGCCGCGACGCCGCCCTGGTCAGCCCGCTGCGTGGTGGTGGCCAGGAACGCGGTGTGCGCTCCGGGACCGCGAATCCGCAGGGGGCGGCCGCCACCGCGGCCGCACTGGCGGCGGCGGTGGCGGAGATCGAGGTGCAGCACAGGCGCCTGGGGGAGTACCGGGACCGCGTGCTGTCGGTCGCCCGGACGATCCCCGGGGCGCAGGTGTACACCGACCCGGACGGAGGGGCGTTGGCAGGTCACGCGCACATGGCCTTCCCGGGGGCGGAGGGCGACAGCCTGATCATGCTCCTGGACGTCGCCGGGGTGGACGCCTCGACCGGTTCGGCGTGCTCGGCGGGCGTGAACCGCGCCAGCCACGTGTTGACCGGGATGGGGGTGCCGGTCGAGGTGGCCCGGGGGGCGCTGCGACTGACGTTCGGCACCGCCACGACCGCCCAGGACGTCGACCGGTTGTGCTCCCTGCTGCCTGGTGTCGTCGACCAGGCACGGGCGGCCGGGATGGCGTTCTGACCCGGTTTTGCCGTGGATGGGGCCGGTGTAGGGTGAAGGGCTGACAGACGGAGCACGGACCGGAAAGGAACACGGTATGCGGGTTGTCGCGGCGATGAGCGGGGGAGTGGACTCCTCCGTGGCTGCAGCACGCGCCCTCGAGGAGGGCCACGAGGTCATCGGGGTCCACCTCGCGCTGAGCCAGTCCCCGGAGGCGGTACGCGCCGGGTCGAGGGGCTGTTGTTCGCTGGAGGACTCCGCCGACGCCCGCCGGGTCTGTGACTCCCTGGGGATCCCGTTCTACGTCTGGGACTTCTCGGACCGGTTCAAGGCCGACGTCATCGACAACTTCGTGGAGTCCTACGAGATCGGCGAGACACCGAACCCCTGCCTGCGCTGCAACGAGAAGATCAAGTTCGAGGCGCTGCTCGACCGCTCGATCGCGCTGGGTTTCGACGCGGTGGTCACCGGTCATTACGCACGCCTGCACGACGGGGTGATGCGGCGGGGTGTCGACGACAACAAGGACCAGTCCTACGTCCTCGGCGTCCTCGACGACGAGCAGCTCGCACACTGCATGTTCCCGGTCGGGGACACGGTGAAGCCGGACATCCGCGAGGAGGCCCGGGACCTCGGCATGGGTGTGGCCTCGAAGCCGGACAGCCACGACATCTGCTTCATCCCCGACGGCAACACCCAGGCGTTCCTGGGCAGCCAGATCGGTCTGCGGCCGGGGATGGTCAAGTCGGTGGACGGGGAGACCCTCGCCGAGCATGACGGCGTGTACGGGTTCACCATCGGGCAACGCAAGGGGCTCGGTGTCGCCGGGCCGGCCGCCGACGGTCAGCCGCGGTACGTCACCGACATCGACGCGTCCACCGGGACGGTCACCGTGGGTGGTCGCGACGACCTGCGCGTGGGCCGCATCACCGCCGACCGCCTCAAACGTCTGGACCCGGCGACGCACGGCACCACCTTCGACTGCGAGGTCCAGGTCCGTGCCCACGGTGGCGTCGTCCCGGCGACGGCGACGCTGACCGGCGAGTCCGTCGAACTGGACCTCCACGAGCCGCTGCGGGGTGTCGCCCGCGGGCAGGCCGCGGTGGTCTACCTCCCCGACGAGGACGGCGACATCCTGCTCGGCTCGGGGACGATCTGCGCCACCGCGCCCTGGACCGCCGGTGCCGGGGTGCAGACGGCGTGAGCGGACGCTTCGGCTGGTGGGAGGACCTGCGCACCGACCACGCCGACCTCAGGGCGGCCCTGGCCGCGGCGTCACGACGGACGCGCGACGTCGACGAGGACGTCGGCGTCGTCCCCCCGCTGAGCCTGCCGCAGAGCGACCTGCTGCCGGTGACCGCGGCGATGGGCGTCCCGGTCGGTGGACCCTACCTGCGGTCACATGCCCGCGGATGGGAGGTCGCGCCCGGCAGGACGCTCGACGCACGGCATTTCCTCGGCCGGCTCCACGAACTCACCGACATCGTCGCCGAGGTGATGCCGGGTGCGGAGCGGCTGATGGTGCACGTCTCCGGGCCGTGGACGTTCGGTGCGTCGGTGGAGTACCACGGTCATCCGCTGTGCTTCGACCGTCCGGCGTTCCGGGACGTGGCGCTGTCGCTGGGGGAGGGCGTCCGGGAGTTCTGCGACGCCGTCGGGGCGTCGGTGGTGCACGTCCACGAGCGACGCCTCGGCGAGGTCGTCTCCCGGTTGCAGGGGGCGACCGAATTCGAGACGATGCAGGTCGACCGGGAGGTCGCGGTGAATGTCGAGCGACGGTTCCTCGACCAGATCCGCGGCGACGGGGCACGGTCGGTGGTCCTCGACAGCGGGGTCGGGTGGCCGGAGGTGGTGCACACCGGGGCGGACGCCTTCGTCGTCGACGAGTTGACCGACGGTGTCGCCGGGATGATCGACGCCGGCAGTCAGGTCGCCTGGCGGGTCGGTGACGACCGCACCAGCGAGGAGATCGCGCACAGTGTCATCCGGACCTGGCGGCAGTGGACCTTCGACAGCGCCGTCCCCGAACCGCAGATCGACCTGGTCGCGGTGGGCGACGGTGTCCTGACACCCACGGCGGCGGCCGAGCTGGCCCGCACCGTGCGAGGCGCGGCGGCGCTGCTGCACAGCAACTGAGCCGCCCGCACGAGGTGCCCGGGACCTACTCTGCGGAGGATGTTCCGGGGGATGCTGCGGCGATCGCCTCGAGGTCGACGACCTCGAACTCGAGCAGCGAGGCACCGGTGGCCACCGGCTTCTTCCCGGTGGCGTGGGCGGCACCGGCCCGCCCGTCGCGCCACGCGGCGAAATCCTCCTCGCTGGCCCACGTGGTCACCACGAAGTAGCGGCTCTCGCCGGCCGTGGGGCGCAGCAACTGGAAGCCCTCGAATCCGGGGGACCCGTCCACGCTGTGGGCCCGGGCCGCGAAGCGGGCCTCCAGCTCGGGACCGGCGTTCTCCGGAACGTCGATGGCGTTGATCTTCACGACGGACATGAAACTCCTCACGGGGGTACGAGGCGACGGGGATGTCGTGCCCGCGAGCCTACCGCGGACACGCACGCACGTGTGCGCGGCCGGCTCAGCCCACCGCCTCCGGGCCTCCGGCGAGCAGTTTCTCGAACCCGGCCTCGTCCAGGACCGGGACACCCAGGTCCTCGGCCTTGGTCAGTTTGGAGCCGGCCTTCTCCCCGGCGACGAGGAAGTCGGTCTTCTTCGACACCGACCCCGAGGCCTTGCCCCCGCGGGACTCCACCGCCTCCTTGGCCTCGGTGCGGTCGAAGTTCGCCAGGGACCCGGTGACCACCACCGTCAACCCCTCGAGGGTCTGCTCGGGAAGGTCGGAGGCCTCCACGATCTGCTCCATCCGCACCCCGGCGTCGGCCCAGGCGTCGACGATCTCCCGGTGCCAGTCGACCGCGAACCAGTCCTTGACCGACTGCGCGATGATGCCGCCGACGCCGTCGATCTCCGCCATGTCCTCCACCGAGGTCTCGCTGATGACGGGAATGGACTGCAGACGGGCGGCGAGGGCCTTGGCGGCCGTGGGGCCGACGTGGCGGATCGACAACGCGGTGATCACCCGCCACAGGTCGACCTTCTTCGCCTCCTCCAGGTTGGCCAGCAGGACCTCGCCCTGCTTGTTCAGGTTCCCGGCCTTGGTGGTGTACGCGCCCGTGGTGGCGAGGGTCTCCGCGGTGAGCGAGAAGAGGTGGCCTTCGTCGGGCAGTACGCCGGAGGCGATGAGGTCGTGGGCTGCACGCTCACCGAGCGCGTCGATGTCGAAGGCGCCCCGTCCGGCGAGGTAGTTCAACCGGTTCTGCAGCTGGCCGGGGCAGTACCGGGTGTTCGGGCAGCGCCAGTCGGCGTCGCCCTCCTTGGTCGGGGACAGCGGGGTGCCGCACTCCGGGCACAGCGACGGGTAGACGTACTCGCGTTCGTCACCGGTGCGCGCGCTCTCCACGGGCCCGAGCACCTCGGGGATCACCTCACCGGCCTTGCGGATCATCGCCCGGTCGCCGAGCCGGACGCCCTTCCGGTGGGCCTCGGTGGCGTTGTGCAACGTCGCCATGGTGACCGTGGACCCGGCGACGTAGGTCGGTGTCATCACCGCGTACGGCGTGGCGCGTCCGGTACGCCCGATCCCCACACGGATGGACTCCACCGTGGTCACCGCCTCCTCCGGCGGGTACTTGTAGGCGATGGCCCAGCGCGGGGCGCGGCTGGTGGCGCCTAAGTCCTGCTGCTCGGCGACATCGTCGATCTTCACCACGAGCCCGTCCATCTCATGCGCCGCGTCGTGGCGGTGCTCACCCCAGTAGGTGACGGCCTCGAGGACCTCCCCGGTGGAGTGGACCTGCCTGGTGTACGGGCTGACCGGGAGTCCCCATGCCTCGATCGCACGGTAGGCGTCGTGCTGGCTGGCGGGCTCGAACCCCTCCCTGGCGCCGATGCCGTGACAGATCAGACGCAGCGGCCGCTTGGCGGTCTCCTCCGGGTTCTTCTGGCGCATCGCCCCGGCGGCGGCGTTCCGGGGGTTGGCGAACATCTTCTTGCCGTCCGCCTGCCGGTCGGCGTTCATCGTCGCGAAGTCCTCGACGGTGATGAAGATCTCGCCCCTGATCTCCACGAGGTCGGGCACGGGGAACTCCGCGGTTCCGGTGAGCACCGCCGGGATGTCGTCGAGCGTCCGGGCGTTGTGGGTGACGTCCTCACCGGTCACCCCGTCGCCACGGGTGAGCGCGAGGCTCAACCGGCCGTCCACGTAGAGGAGGTCGATGGACGCCCCGTCGATCTTCAGCTCGGTGAGGTAGGTGGGTGCGGGAGTACGGGCGAGCCACTCGCGCATCTCCTCGAGGCTGAACACGTTGTCGAGGCTGAGCATCGGCTCACGGTGGTCGACGTTGCGGAACGGCGAGTTCTCCGGGGACGGCGCGACCTCCCGGGTGGGGCTGGGCCCCTGCACGGCCTCGGGGTGGGCGGCCTCGAGCTCCTGCAGTTCGCGCATGAGCGTGTCGAAGTCGGCGTCGGAGATCTCCGGGGCGTCGTAGTAGTAGAGCTCCCGGTGTCGACGGATCTCGGCGGCCAGGCGGGTCCACCGGTCCACGGGTGTCTCTGGAGGTGTCTCGGGCGAAGTCTCAGTCACCGTCGCCAGTGTAGTGAGCACCCCGCACGGAGGGGAGCAGGCCTGGCGAAAGGCCGATTGTTCTGTCGCCATGTGAGTGGCTCCTCACACCACCCCGGTCCACTGTGATCCGCGGCACATACCGCGGGGGTGGGGCTGTCTGCGGTGGACATAACTAGATGGCGAGGGTGGGTGGGCCGTGTCCTGCGATGATCCGGTGAATGTGATGTGGATATCGGGGTGGCCGGACACCGGGAGGGGTGGATCTGTTCACCGGACAAAATCTAGCGTTGGACGCGTCAGAACGAACCCCTCGCAGACCAGCGCAGACCAGCGAACACATCAGATGGCTGCATTTCGGAAAGGACGATCACATGTTCAACCTGCTCAGCCGCGAAGAGATCAACGAGATGGCCTCCGGCGCCAACTACTTCCTCTTCGGTGATGACGAGGCCATCGCGGTCGACACCGTGGAGCACGACGACTTCCTCGTCTAACTCGTCCCCCGCGGCCGGCCCCGTGCCGGCCGCCTCCCCGGAGCCACCTCGCCCGGGCGTACCGCACACACGCCGGTACGCCCGGGCGAGGTGCGTCAGTGCACCGCCACGCGGCGTCCGTGTCCGGCGGGCGTTATAGAGTGGCTGCCATGACGACCGCCGCGCACTTCGACCCGACCCATCTGCTCAGTTTCGATCTGGAGACCACCGGCACGGACCCCTTCACGGCCCGCATCGTGACCAGCGCCCTGATCTCGATCAAGGGTCGGCAGCGCGACGACCTGGAGATGCTCGCGGATCCGGGTATCCCGATCCCGGAGGGGGCGGCGAAGGTCCACGGCATCTCCACCGAGTACGCCCGCGAACACGGGCGCCCGCACGACGAGGTCCTGGCCGAGACCGTCGAACGTATCCGCGCCGGGTGGCGCGACGGTGCGACGGTGATCGTGTACAACGCCGCCTACGACCTCACCGTGCTGCGGAGTCTGGACCCCGGCTTCACGGTGGACGGTCCGGTGGTCGACCCCCTGGTCATCGACAAGGCCAAGGACCCCTACCGGAAGGGTAAGCGGCAGCTGGAGCCGGTGTGCGCCCACTGGGGTGTCACCCTGGACAACGCCCACGAGGCCACGGCGGACGCCCTGGCGGCGGCGCGGGTGGCCTGGAAGCTGGCACGTGCCTACCCGGAGCTCACCGAGATGACCTCGGACGAACTGATGCTGCAGCAGGCGACCTGGCACTACGAGTCGCAGTCGGGACTGAAGAAGTACTTCGAGGACAAGGGGCAGACCGACCGGGCGGCCACGGTGAACACGTCCTGGCCGTTGCAGTCCTCCTGACTCACCGGTGGTGCCCGTTCAGTACGATTGACCACCATGGCTAACTCCGCGACGAAGACCTCGGCAGAATACCTCCGCGACATCGTTGCCGCACCGGTCTACCGGGCGGCCAGGCACACACCGCTGGAAAGCATGGACTCCCTGTCGGAGAAGACCGGCAACCGCGTGCTGGTCAAGCGTGAGGACCTGCAACCGGTCCACAGTTTCAAGCTACGTGGCGCGTTCAACCGGATGTCGCAGCTCACCGGTTGTGCCGGGGTCATCACCGCCTCAGCGGGCAACCATGCCCAGGGGGTGGCGTTGTCCGGCCGTGAGCTGGGCATCCGCTCGGTCATCGTGATGCCGGTGACCACCCCGTCGATCAAGGTGGACGCCGTGCGTGGCTTCGGCGGCGAAGTCGTCCTGCACGGCGGGAACTTCGACGCGGCACAGGGCAAGGCCAAGGAGCTCTCGGAGGCCGAAGGGCTGGTCTATGTGCCGCCCTTCGACAACGAGGCGGTGATCGCCGGCCAGGGCACCATCGGGCTGGAGATCTTCCAGGCGGGTCCGGTCGACCGGGTCTTCGTCCCTGTCGGCGGTGGCGGCCTGGCCGCCGGCGTGGCGGTGCTGCTGAAGGAACTGAACCCGGAGATCCAGGTCATCGGCGTCGAACCCGAGGAATCCGCGTGCCTCACCGCGGCACTGTGGGCCGGTGAGCCCGTCGAGCTGGACCGTGTGAGCCTCTTCGCCGAAGGCGTGGCCGTGCGCAAGATCGGTGCCGAGACTTTCCGGTTGTGCCGGGAGTACCTCGACGAGGTCGTCACCGTGAGCTCCGACGAGGTCAGCGCGGCCATCAAGGACCTCTTCGACGACACGCGGGCGATCGCCGAGCCGGCGGGCGCGGTCTCACTGGCGGGGCTGAAGAAGTACGCCGCCGCCAACGACATCCAGGATGAGACCCTGGTGAACGTGCTGTCCGGGGCGAACCTGAACTTCCACACCCTGCGGTACATCTCCGAACGGGCAGAGCTCGGTGAAGGGGGCGAGGCGATCTTCGCGGTCACCATCCCGGAGCAGCAGGGCGCCTTCGTCGAGTTCTGCGAGGTCCTCAACGGTCGGATGGTCACCGAGTTCAACTACCGTGTGGGAGAGCGGGGCGACGACCGGCGTGCACGGATCTTCGTCGGTGTCCAGCTCAAGGAGGGCGTCACGGAACGCGAGGCGATCGCGGACGCGCTGGCCGGCGCGGGGTACGACGTGGTGGACCTGTCGGACGACGAGATCGCGAAGGAACACATCCGCTACATGATCGGCGGCGTCCCGCCCGCCTTCGTCGACGAGCGGATGTTCTCCTTCGAGTTCCCGGAACACCCGGGCGCGCTGGTGCACTTCCTGGACGTGCTCGGCACGAACTGGAACATCACCGCGTTCCACTACCGGAGCCAGGGGATGGACTACGGCCGGATCCTCGCGGCCTTCGAGGACGCCCGCTCGGCAGACTTCGAGGACCACCTCAGCCAACTGGGCTACCCCTTCACCGAGGTCACCGACAACCCGTCCTACCAGCTGTTCCTCGCGCCCGCGGGGGAGTAGGTGGTCAGCTCAGCAGCGCGCCGAGGATCTGCCCGACCTCCCCGAGGTGCTCGATCTCGGAGAGCAGGAAGTCCGGGCCACCGGGGCGGCCGAGGATCAGGATGAAGTCCGTGCCGGGCAGCGGGGTGGCTGCCAGGGCGGAGTCCATCACCGTCCAGCTCGACGGCACCCAGGCGTCCCGGTCGGTCAGTGCACGGGGCTCGGAGACCGGGGTCTCGGACAGCTCGCGTCCGTCGTCCTCGGGGGCGGAGGAGGACGCGGCCACACGGCGGGTCTTCTCGCCGGACTCCAGGACGACGGCCCACTGCACCGACATTGACTTCGGCAGCGCGTCGATCAGTTTCTGCAGGCTGTCGAGGGCGCGGTGCCGGTGCCGGGCGAGTTCGGCCAGCAGGCTGACCTGGCCGCGTCGGTCGACCGTCCCGGAGAACGGGCGGATCGAGTCGACGAGCACCCCGTCGACCTCCTGTGCCGCGCTGATGAGCGCGTCGGCCAGGCGGCCGGGGGGAAGGTCGACGACGACATCGTCGACGACGGTGCCGTCCGGGTCGTGCTCCACGACGTCCACGCTGCGGATATCGGCGTCGATGGTGCCCAACGTGGCGGCAATGAGCCCGAGGGTGCCGGGGACGTCGGGGAGCCGGACGCGCATCAGATAGGACAAGGTGTACCTCAGCGTAAATCGGAGAGTGGACGCCCCGATTGTAGCGAACCGGGGTGAGCGTAGGTCTTGACCCGGCGTCCTACTAGAGTGGTCGTGGTAAACCCAGCGAACACGAAAAGGGGACCCACCTGTGTCCGAGATCTCCCGTGACGAGGTCGCGCACCTCGCCAGGCTCTCCCGCCTCGACCTGACCGAGGACGAGCTCACCCACTATGCAGCGCAGATTGACGGCATCGTGGAGACGGTCGCCGCCGTCCGCGAGGTCGACACCGCCGGTGTCGAGCCGCTGAGCCACCCGACCCAGAACGTCGACGGTGCCGTATCCGTGATGCGTGAGGACGTCCCCCAGGAGTCCCTCACCGCCGAGCAGGCGCTCGACCAGGCCCCGAAGCAGGCGCAGCAGCGCTTCCAGGTTCCCCGGATCCTGGGCGAGTAGAGGGCGAGACGACAGCGAAATGAGTGAAGTGAACAGCACCACCTACACCGTCGGAACCCGGGACGACTCGGACCTGACGACCTGGACCGCCGCAGAGCTCGCGGAGAAGATCCACGCGGGAGAGGTCAGCTCCGTCGATGCCACCCGCGCGCACCTCGACAGGATCTCCGCGGTGGACGGGGACGTCCACGCCTTCCTGCACGTGGGGGAGAAGGAGGCCCTCGCTGCTGCGGAGCAGGCCGACGAGGACATCGCCGCGGGCAACGCCGCCTCGGCCCTCGCCGGTGTGCCCCTGGCGCTGAAGGACGTCTTCGTCACCACCGACGCGCCGACGACCTGTGCCTCGAAGATGCTCGAAGGCTACATGAGCCCCTACGATGCCACGGTGACCCGGCGTATCCGGGAGGCCGGGATCCCCATCCTGGGTAAGACCAACATGGACGAGTTCGCGATGGGGTCGTCCACCGAGAACTCCGCCTACGGCCCCACGCACAACCCCTGGGACCTCTCCCGGACCGCCGGCGGTTCCGGCGGTGGGTCGTCGGCGGCCCTCGCCGCCGGGATGGCACCGCTGGCCATCGGCACCGACACCGGCGGATCCATCCGCCAGCCCGCCGCGTTGACCAACACCGTGGGTGTCAAGCCGACCTACGGCACCGTCTCCCGTTACGGACTGGTCGCCTGCGCCTCGTCGCTGGACCAGGGCGGCCCGACCGGCCGTACGGTGCTCGACACGGCGCTGCTGCACGAGGTGATCGCCGGGCATGACCCGCAGGACGCCACCTCGTCCGCGCACCCGGTCGCCCCTGTCGTCGAGGCAGCCCGCCGGGGAGCCGACGGTGACCTGAGCGGTGTGACGGTCGGTGTGGTCAAGCAGCTCGAGAACGTCCAGGGCCTGCAGGCCGGGGTGGCCGAGAGCTATCGGGCCTCCCTCGAGCAGCTCACGGCACAGGGCGCCACGATCGTGGAGGTCGACTGCCCCAGCTTCGAGTACGCGCTCAACGCCTACTACCTCATCCTGCCCTGCGAGGTCAGCTCCAACCTGGCCCGTTTCGACGGTATGCGCTACGGCCAGCGCCAGCTCGACGACGGCCACCACTCCGCCGACCAGGTCATGTCCGCCACCCGCGCCGCAGGCTTCGGCCCCGAGGTCAAGCGTCGCATCATCCTGGGTACCTACGCATTGTCGGTGGGCTACTACGACGCCTACTACCTGCAGGCCCAGCGGGTGCGCAACCTGATCGCACAGGACTTCGCCAAGGCATTCGCCGATGTCGACGTCCTCGTCTCCCCGGTGACCCCCACCACGGCGTTCGAACTGGGGGAGAAGGCCGACGATCCGTTGGCGATGTACCTCTTCGACCTGTGCACCCTGCCGCTGAACCTCGCCGGGGTGTGCGGCATGTCCGTCCCGGGTCCGCTGTCCACCGACACCGGTCTCCCGGTCGGCCTGCAGATCATGGGCCCGGCGCACGGCGACGACCGCCTCTACCGCGTCGGTGCCGCCTTTGAGGCGGGCCGCAGCCGGGCGTAGCCACCCGCCTGGCCGTCGCACCCGGATAGCTGCCCGGAAAAAGCGTACCCTGGTCGGCATGACCCAACAGGCACGGCACGGTGACGGGTGGGCGGTCGGCCTTGACGGCGCCCGACGGTGGGGCACGCTCGGCGCGGCGGGCCTCTTCCTCACCACACGGGAAAACGGCACGACACTCCTCCTGGTCCAGCACCGTGCGACCTGGACCAATTTCGGGGGCACCTGGGGTATCCCGGGAGGGGCGGTGGAACCCGGGGAGTCGGCTGTCGAGGCGGCACTGCGGGAGACCCAGGAGGAGACCGGGGTCGACCCCGCCGACGTCCGGGTCTCCGAGCACCTGGTCACCGCGCGCTCCGAGCTCTCCCACGTCCTGGTCCGGGTTCCCCTCAGCGAGGAGGACATGGCGCTGGTCACCCCGGTGACCGACGCCGTCGCGCGGGGTGCGTCACTCCTGGAGGCTGTCCGGACCCACCGGCTCACCCACCCGGACACCGGCTACCCGTTGACGATGACTCTGGCCGGTCAGCTGTGCTGGGAGACCCCCGACACCAGTGTCGGGGAGTGGACCTACACCACGGTGCTGGCCTCGTGCGCGGCGCCGTTGGAGCTCCTCCCGTCGGCGGAAAGCGCCGACCTGGCCTGGTGCCCTCTCGACGAGGTCGCCGAACTACCGTTGATCCCCCCGTTCCGGGAGGCACTTCCCGACCTGCGGGCCCGCCTCGGGGAGCAGTCGCAGGCCTGACATTCCGTCGGGCTTCGTGGCAGACTGGTCCGACGTGACTGACACGAACACCCCGGCGACACCCGACAAGCGGTACCCCACGATGCCGCTGCCGGCGAAGGACGCGTGGCCTGCCCTTTTCGCCCTGTGCACCGGCTTCTTCATGATCCTGCTCGACCAGACCATCGTGGCCGTGGCGACGCCGGTGTTTCAACGCGAGCTGCAGGCGGACTACAACCAGGTCATCTGGGTCACGTCCGTCTACCTGCTCACCTTCGCCGTGCCCCTGTTGGTGACCGGACGGCTCGGTGACCGGTACGGACCCCGCAACGTCTACGCGGTCGGAATGGCGATCTTCACCGCATCGTCACTGTGGTGCGGACTGGCCGGCAGCGTGGAGGAGTTGATCGCCGCACGCGCGGTCCAGGGGCTGGGCGCCGCCCTGCTGACCCCGCAGACCATGGCGGTGATCAACCGCATCTTCCCCCGGGAGAGGCGCGGTTCGGCCCTCGGCGTGTGGGGCGCCACCGCCGGTCTGTCGACGCTGTGTGGTCCGCTGCTGGGCGGGTTGATCACCGGCACGGTCGGTTGGGAGTGGGTCTTCTTCATCAACGTCCCGATCGGTGTGCTGTCCATCATCGCGGTGCTGGTGTGGGTCCCGCGGTTCCCGCCGGCGGCCCGACGGATCGACGTGTGGTCGATCGTCCTGTCGGTGGTGGCGGTGTTCCTGCTGGTGTTCGGCCTCCAGGAGGGCGAGACCATGGACTGGGCATGGTGGATCTGGACGATGATCGGAGTGGCCCTCGTGCTCTTCGTGCTGTTCGTCCGGCAGCAGGTTGTGGCGGAGAAGGCCGGGCGTGACCCGTTGATGCCCCTGAGCCTGTTCCGGGTACGCAACTTCTCCCTGGGCAATATCGGCATCGTCGCCATGGGGTTCACCGTGGCCAGTGTCCCGCTGCCGTTCACCCTGTACTACCAGCAGGCCCACGGGCTCACGCCGCTGGAGGCGGGCTTCATGCTCGCGCCCCAGGCGGCCACGGCGCTGGTGTTGTCGCCGATCGTGGGGAAGATGACCGACAAGTACAGCTCCCGTGGGCTGGGCGCCTCGGGGTTCGCCGTGATGGCGTTGTCGATCGCCGGGATGACCGCGGTCATGGTCTCCGGGGCGGACCACTACTGGACGATCGTCCCGCTGGTGGGCTTGGGCGTCGGTAACGCCCTGGTGTGGGCGCCGAACTCGGCATCGACCATGCGCGACCTCCGGCTGGACCAGATGGGGGCGGGCTCGGGTGTCTACAACCAGACCCGCCAGCTCGGATCCGTCCTCGGTGTCGCAGCGGTCGGCGCGATGATGCAGTGGCGTCTCACCGTCGACGAGCCCGCCACGGCATTCGGCCTGGCCGTGCTCGTGCCGGCCGCGGCGATGGTCGTGGGTGTCACCTCGTCGCTGATGTCGACCAACAACCTGCACCGGTCGCAGACGGGCAGGTAGCTGACTAGGATCGTGGCCATGCGCATCGCAACCTTGACCAGTGGAGGGGACTGCCCCGGACTCAACGCCGTCATCCGCGGTGTCGTCCGTACAGCGGCGGGCCGTGGAGCGACCGTCGTCGGTTACGAGGACGGCTGGCAGGGACTGGTCGAGGACCGCAGGGTCCAGCTCTACGACGACGAGGACATCGACCGTATCCTCATCCGGGGCGGCACGATCCTGGGGACGGGGCGACTGAAGACCGACACCTTCAAGCAGTCGATCGACCTGGTGAAGGAGAACCTCGCCGACGCCGGTATCGACGTCCTCATCGCCATCGGCGGGGAGGGGACCCTCAAGGGGGCGCAGTGGCTGCACCAGAACGGCGTGCCGGTCATCGGCGTACCCAAGACGATCGACAACGACGTCAACGCCACCGACTACACCTTCGGGTTCGACACGGCGGTGGCGGTGGCCACGGACGCCATCGACCGGCTGCACACCACCGCGGAGTCACACAACCGTGTGATGATCGTGCAGGTGATGGGCCGACACGTGGGGTGGATCGCCCTGCACGCCGGCATGGCCGGCGGCGCCCACGACATCCTGATCCCCGAGGTGCCCTTCGACATCGACGAAGTGTGCAAGCGCATGTCCAGGCGGTTCGAGCTGGGGGAGAAGTACGGCATCATCGTCGTCGCGGAAGGGGCCGTCCCCAAGGAAGGGACGTTCGACATCGGTGAACGCGGTGTCGACCAGTTCGGACACCAGAAGTTCGACGACATCGGGGCGAAGATCGCCAAGGAGATCGAGAACCGCCTGGACACCGACGTGCGGTCCACCGTGCTCGGCCACATCCAGCGCGGCGGCACCCCCACCGCCTTCGACCGGGTGCTGGCGACCCGTTACGCCGTGCACGCCACGAAAGCGGCCTTGCGCGGGGAGACCGGCCAGGTCGTGGCGCTGCACGGTGAGCGCATCGAGTTGGTGAGCTTCGACGAGGCGGTCGGGAACCTCAAGGTCGTGCCGCAGCAGCGCATCGACTCCGTCGGCGCGCTGATCGGCTGACCTCCTGCCGGGGCCCGGCACCCGCGGTGGCTGTGGTGCCCGCGGTGACTGTGGCGCCCGCCGTGGCCGACAAATCCGGACCCGCACCACCGGGGGACGGTGGTCCGGTTGTACTGTGACGCTCACCGCACGAAAACACTGCGGTCCCCGGCCATGACCTGAGCCCCGGGGCCACCGCAGACCAGTTCTCCCCGGAAAGCGCCATGCCATCCTCGTCCGCACCCGTCGACCACCCTGATCTCCCTGCCCCCTCCAACCAGGACCGCAGCGCCTACATCGCCTCCCTCGGCTTCCCGCTGCTGGTCATTCTCGGCGGCGTCGTCGGCTTCCTCGGGGGAGCCGACCTGTCTGCCGCGACCTCGGGGTGGACCAACTGGCTGCTCGGCCTGATCATGTTCGGCATGGGGCTGACCCTGCAACCGCGCGACTTCGTGCTCGTCGCCAAGCGGCCGCTCCCGGTCCTGGTCGGCGTCGTCGCCCAGTTCGCGGTCATGCCTCTCGCCGCACTACTGGTGGTGTGGGTGCTGGGACTTCCCTCCGCCATCGCCGCCGGTGTCGTGCTCGTCGGGTGCGCGCCGGGAGGGACCGCCTCGAACGTCGTGTCCTACCTCGCCCGCGGGGACCTCGCGCTGTCGGTGGCGATGACGTCGGTGTCCACGCTGTTGGCACCTCTGCTGACACCCCTGCTGACCTTGTGGCTGGCCGGGCAGTACATGCCGTTGGACGGCGGCTCGATGGCCATGTCGATCGTCCAGGTCGTGCTCGTCCCTGTCGTCGCAGGTCTCGTCTTCCGCTTCCTCCTGCCGTCGGTCATCGCCCGGATACTGCCGGTGCTGCCCTGGACGTCGGTGTTCGCGATCGCCGCGGTCGTGGCGATCGTCGTCTCAGGCAACCGCGACAACCTGCTCGAGGCTGGCCTGCTGGTGCTGGTCGCCGTGGTGCTCCACAATGTCCTGGGCCTCGCGCTCGGGTACGGTGCAGGTCTGGTCTCACGGCAGCCGGTGCAGGTACGTCGGACGATGGCGGTCGAGGTCGGCATGCAGAACTCGGGTTTGGCCGCGGGGCTGGCCGCACAGCACATGGAGCCGATGTCGGCACTTCCGGGTGCGATCTTCTCGGTGTGGCACAACCTCTCCGGGGCGGTGTTCGCCGCCCTGTGCCGGGCGTCCGACGGTCGGGCCGCGCGCAGAGCCGACCGCGCGGGCGACGGTTCACCGGGCATCCACTAGACTGAACCACCATGACTGCCGTGGTGAACGATTACTCCGATGATGTGATGGACTTCGACGAGGTGCTCGAGCGCTTCGACCCCGTGATGGGTATGGAGGTCCACGTTGAACTGGCCACGAGGACGAAGATGTTCTCCGCGTCGTCCGCGGAGTTCGGTGACGCGCCGAACACGAACGTCGACCCGTGCAGCCTCGGACTCCCCGGTGCCCTGCCGGTGGTCAACCGCCAGGGCGTGGAGTGGGCCATCAAGATCGGCCTGGCGCTGAACTGCGAGATCGCCCCGTACTCCCGCTTCGCCCGGAAGAACTACTTTTACCCGGACCAGCCGAAGAACTACCAGATCTCCCAGTACGACGAGCCCATCGCCCACGACGGCTACCTGGACATCGTCCTGGACGACGGTACCGAGTGGCGCATCGAGATCGAGCGCGCCCACATGGAGGAGGACACCGGAAAGCTCACCCACCTGGGTGGCGCCACGGGCCGTATCCACGGTGCCACCGCCTCCCTGGTGGACTGCAACCGTGCCGGCATCCCCCTGATCGAGATCGTCACCAAGCCGATCGAGGGCGCGGGGGAGAGGGCCCCGGAGATCGCCCGCGCCTACGTCACCGCGTTGCGCGACCTGGTCAAGGCCCTCGAGGTCTCCGACGCCCGCATGGACCAGGGGTCCATGCGCGTCGACTCCAACCTGTCGCTGCGTCCGGTGGGGACCACCGAGTTCGGCACCCGTACCGAGACCAAGAACATCAACTCCCTGAAGTCGGTCGAACAGGCGGTGCGCTTCGAGATGCAGCGTCAGGCCGCCTGCATCGTCAACGACGTGGAGATCATCCAGGAGACGCGCCACTACCAGGAGGCCGACGGCACGACCTCGCGAGGTCGCGTCAAGGAGACGATGGCGGACTACCGCTACTTCAACGACCCGGACCTGCCGCCGGTGCTGGCCCCGGCGGAGTGGGTCGAGTCGATCCGTGAGACCCTCCCGGAGATGCCCTGGATCCGTCGTGCCCGTATCCAGGAGGAGTGGGGCCTCAAGGACGAGGAGATGCGCGACCTGGTCAACGCCGGCGCCCTCGACCTGATCATCGCCACCGTCGAGGCCGGGGCCACCGCGGCCGAGTCCCGCAGCTGGTGGGTCGCCTACCTGTCGCAGAAGGCGAAGGAGGAAGGCGTCGACCTGGACGGGCTGCAGATCACGCCGCAGCAGGTCGCCCGGGTCTCCGCCCTGGTGAAGGAGGGCAAGCTGACCAACAAGCTCGCCCGGAAGGCCGTCGACGGCGTCCTCGCCGGGGAAGGTGACGTCGACGAGGTCGTCGCCGCACGCGGCCTGGAGGTCGTCCGCGATGACGGCGCGATCGAGAAGGCGGTGGACGACGCCCTGGCCGCGAACCCGGACATCGTCGAGAAGTACCGTGCGGGCAACAAGAAGGTCACCGGGGCCATCGTGGGTGAGGTCATGAAGGCCACCCGCGGAAAGGCCGACCCCGCACAGGTGAACAAGCTCATCGCGACGAAGCTGGGCTGACGGACGGCCGGGTCGGCCCGCGGGGGTGGGGTTGATCCGGCGTACCAGGGGGCGGATCGTATCGTCACCGAGGTTTCTTTGGGGTGAGAAACGGTGAACTGCTCCGGGAAAGTGACGACGGGGGTGGAATATCGGTCGTTTCGGGGGTGATTATGTGGCGTTATGGGCGAGATTCGGACAAAATCCCGGAACCTCTGTTGGGAAGTCGCCTACAAGTGCATAATAAACCGGACGTTAACAGACGTGTACTTGATGACAGGGTCGACGTCCGGACTCAGCATGGAGTCGCCCGACACCTTCCGGGAGGGGCTCCGCGACGTTCCGGGACGATCGGCCACGCACCAGAGGAGCCCTCCGTTGCTCATAGGTATCCCCCGGGAACCGCAAACCTTGGTCTCTGCGACGCCTGACACTGTCGGGAAGCTGATCAAGCTCGGCTACGACGTGGCCGTCCAGGCCGGCGCAGGAGACGAGGCGAACTTCCCCGACAGCCAGTTCGAGGCCGCCGGCGCCACGATCGTCGATCAGGACGTGTGGTCCTGCGACATCGTCACCACTCTCGATGTCCCATCCGCTGACCAGCGTGCCGCGCTGAAGCCCGGTGCGATGTTGATCTCCCGGCTCGCACCGGCCCGCAACGACGACCTCGTCGCCGAGCTGGCGGCGAAGAACGTCACGGCGATCGCGATGGACACCGTTCCGCGCATCAGCCGGGCACAGTCGATGGACGTACTCAGTTCCCAGGCCAATGTCGCCGGGTACCGTGCCGTGATCGAGGCGGCGAACACCTTCGGGCGCCTGTTCACCGGGCAGGTCACCGCGGCGGGTAAGGTCCCGCCGGCGACGGTCTACGTCATCGGCACCGGTGTCGCCGGGTTGGCGGCGATCGGTACAGCGAACTCCATGGGTGCGGTGGTCAAGGCCACCGACCTGCGCCCCGAGACCGCCGAGCAGGTCGAGTCGATGGGTGCGGAGTTCGTGGCGATCCCCACCGCTGCGGAGAAGTCCGACGACGGGTACGCCAAGGAGATGACCCAGGACCAGGCTGCCGCTGCCGCGAAGCTCTACGCCGAGCAGTCCGCGGCCGCCGACATCGTCATCACCACGGCGAACATCCCGGGGCGTACCTCGCCGGTGCTGCTGACGGCGGCGGATGTGGCGAAGATGAAGCCGGGTTCGGTCATCGTGGACATGGCTGCGGCCAACGGCGGTAACTGTGAGCTCACCGTGCCCGGTGAGGTGACCACCACCGACAACGGTGTGAAGATCATCGGCTACACCGATCTCGCCGGGCGTCTTCCGGCGCAGTCGTCGCAGCTGTACGGGCAGAACGTGGTCAACCTGTTCAAGCTGCTGACCCCGGGTAAGGACGGCCACGTGGTGCTGGATCTCGACGACGAGATCGTGCGTGGCATCACCGTGACCAAGGCGACGGACGGCGACGGTGCCGGTGCGTCCGCCGACATCCTGTGGCCGCCGCCTCCGGTGAAGGTGTCGGCGGCGCCGGCGCCGGCGCCGTCGCCGGCGGCGGAGACCGCGGCGGTCGGGCAGGACGAGGCCCCGGCGAAGTCGTCGCTGCCGTGGAAGCTGCTGGCGGGTCTGCTGGGCATCGCCCTGGTGCTGGTCAGCCCGCTGGAGGTCGCCGACGAGTACATGGTGCTGATGCTCGCCGTGGTGGTGGGCTTCTACGTGATCACCGCGGTGACCCACAAGCTGCACACCCCGCTGATGAGTGAGACCAACGCCATCTCGGGCATCATCCTGGTCGGTGCGATACTCCAGGTCGGTTCGTCGAATATCGCCGTGTCGGTCCTGGCCTTCATCGCCATTGTCGTCGCCTCGATCAACATCTTCGGTGGCTTCTTCGTCACCAGGCGCATGCTCACCATGTTCGAGGGAGGCAACTGACATGAACCAGCTGATTCTCGCGGCCGGCTCGGCCGTCGACGAGGGGGCGTTGGACCCCACTGTCCTGGAATGGACGGACAAGATCACCAACCTGGCGTACATCGTCGCGGCGTTGCTGTTCATCCTGGCGCTGGCCGGTCTGGCCAAGCAGCAGACCGCCTCGCGTGGAAACCGGTTCGGTATGGCCGGTATGACCATCGCCCTGGTCGCCACGATCGTCAAGGCGGTCGTCGCCTCGGAGAACGACCCGGAGTCCTACCGTGGCGCCGTGGTCACCCTGCTGCTGATCGCCGTGGCGATGCTCATCGGTGCGGCCATCGGCATCCCCCGGGCCCGCAAGGTCGAGATGACCGGCATGCCCGAGCTGATCGCCATGCTGCACAGCTTCGTGGGTCTGGCCGCGGTGCTGATCGGTGTGAACTCCTTCATCGAGAAGTCCGGCTCCAGCGAGCCTGTCGCCGGCTTCAACCTCGGTGAGATCTACCTCGGTATCTTCATCGGTTCGGTGACCCTCACCGGGTCGATCGTGGCCTACCTGAAGCTGTCGGGCAAGATCAGCGGTTCGCCGCTGACGCTGCCGGGGCGCAACCTGCTCAACGTCCTGGTCATCGTCGTGTCCCTGGTCGGGATGGGCGTGTTCATCGCCGCAGGTGTCGACAACCCGGCGGTGTCGTGGACGCTGCTGGGCGTGATGCTGGTGCTGTCGCTCGCGCTGGGTGTGCACTTGGTCGCCGCGATCGGTGGTGGCGACATGCCGGTGGTTGTCTCGATGCTGAACTCCTACTCGGGCTGGGCCGCCGCGGCCGCCGGTTTCATGCTGGCGAACCCGCTGCTGATCATCACCGGTTCGCTGGTCGGCTCGTCCGGTGCCTACCTGTCGTACGTCATGTGCAAGGCGATGAACCGTTCGTTCATTTCGGTGATCCTCGGTGGTTTCGGCTCCGAGGCGTCCGCCGGTGACGACCGGGACTACGGTGAGCACACCGAGGTCTCCGCCGAGGAGACCGCCGAGCTGCTCAAGGGTGCCAAGTCGGTGATGATCACCCCGGGTTACGGCATGGCCGTGGCGCAGGCGCAGTACCCGGTGGCCTCGCTGGTGGCGAAGCTACGTGAGCAGGGGGTGGACGTCACCTTCGGTATCCACCCGGTGGCGGGTCGTCTGCCCGGCCACATGAACGTGCTGTTGGCCGAGGCCAAGGTGCCCTACGACATCGTCCTGGAGCTCGACGAGGTCAACGACGACTTCGGTGAGGTGGACGTGGTGCTGGTCATCGGTGCCAATGACACGGTCAACCCGATCGCCGAGGAGCCCGGTTCGCCGATCGCCGGTATGCCGGTGCTGAAGGTGTGGGAGGCCGAGAAGGTCGTGGTGTTCAAGCGGTCGATGGGTTCGGGGTACGCCGGTGTGCAGAACCCGTTGTTCTTCAACGAGAACACCGACATGCTGCTCGGGGATGCCAAGCAGTCTGTCGAGGCGATCACCGCCGCGTTGTAGTTGTCCTGGTGGCGGGGGCCAGGCGCCGGGGCTCAGGCGCCGTCGCCGGGCCGGACGTCCTCCGGCCGCGGTGCGGCCGGTGCGGTCCCCTCGCCGAACGGTGATCCACCGAGCCGCTCACGCCCGTGGGTGGTGAGGAACCCCGCCGGGTCAGGCCCCACGGCCACGACCCCGGTGGGGTTCACGTCTGTGTGGACGATGTAGTAGTGGTCCTTGATCTGACCGAAGTTGGTGGTGTCGCCGAAACCGGGGGTCTGGAAGAGGTCGCGGAGGTAACCCCACAGGTTCGGCCGGCTGGAGATCGTGTAGCGGTTGCACTTGAAGTGCCCGTGGTAGACCATGTCGAAGCGGACCAGCGTGACGAAGAGGTAGATGTCCGCCAGCGTGATGTGGTCGCCGACCAGGTACCGCCGGTTCCCGAGGCGCTCCTCGAGCATGTCGAGGGTGGCGAAGAGCTCCGCGAACGCCTTCTCGTAGGCAGACTGTGAACCGGCGAACCCGCACTTGTAGACGCCGTTGTTCACGGTACGGAACACCCGGTCGGAGATCTCGTCGATCTCGTCCCGCAGCCCGGCGGGGTAGAGGTCGGGCGCGCCGTCCCGGTGCAGGGGCGTCCATTCGGTGACGAAGTCGCGGACCATCGTCCGGAAGTCGTTGGTCACCACCGACGTCGTCTCGACCTCGACGAGGGCGGGGACCGTGATGCCCTTGGGGTAGTCGGCGTAGCGGTGCAGGTAGCAGTCCCGCAGCCGTCCGATACCCAGGACCGGGTCGACGGAGTTGACGTCGAGGTCGAAGGTCCAGGACTTCCAGTCGTGGGTGGGGCCGGCGAGCCCCAGCGACAGGGGCGCGGGCTGGTCGGGATCGCCGGCGCCGTCAAGCCCGAGGAGACGGCGGACGATCACCGCACGGTGTGCCCACGGGCACGCCCGCGCGGCGACCAGACGGTAGCGTCCGGCCTCGACGGGCCAGGGGTGGCCCTGGCCCGACGCGGTCGTCGCCGGGTCGAAGCCGGAGGGGTCGGCGACGACCCGGTCGTCGATGTAGTTCATGTCCCTGTTGAAGCCTTCGGCGCCGCTGGCGACGTAGCCCATGGTGACCTCCTGGAGTCGTCTTTCGGTTGCTGTCTGTCTCTGCCAGTGTCTGCCAGTGTCTGTCAGTGTCTGTCAGTGTCTGTCTCTGTCCGGGGCCGACTGCGGGGGCCGGAGACCGCCGGCAGCCGGTAGGAGGCGACATACCGTGTTCCTACGCTGTCGTGCCCGGGTTCTAGCTTAGGCTTGACGCACGTATCCATGCGGAAACGAGCACACAGACCAGCACGAGATCCGGCGCCAGAGGTCACCACGCCGGCGGCGCAGAAGGTGGGAGACCATGGGATTGTTTGACCGCACACCGGGTAAGTCGGGCAAGTCGGGCGCGTCGGGTGACGACGCGTCGACGACTCCGTCCGGCCGGGTGGACCACGGGGACGACGACCTGTTCGACGCCATCGACGCGGCGGACGGCATCGACGTTCCGGACGTGACACGTCCGCTGGACGTGCCGCGGGCGGAGACCCCCGCGCACCCGGAGCCCACGGAGCCTGCAGAGGTCTCGGCGGTGGCCGACCACGGTGACGATCAGGCGCCGGAGGGCGAACCGGACCCGGCGGACCCGGCGGACCCGGCTGACCCGGCTGACCCGGCTGACGCGACAGACCTGACGGACCCGGTCAGTCCCGCGAAACCGAAGCGTGACATCTACGCGGTGTCCGGGCGTGCGCGCCCGCAGCGCATCGAGCCGCGTTCCGCGGAGCCGGTGCGACCCCAGGAACCGGCCGACGACACGAAGACGGAGGTCTTCGGTGCCGCAGGCGTCGACCCCGCCTACACCGGGGCGAACCCCGGGGCAGACGACCAGAACCAGACCCTCGTGTTCGGCGGCCAGGCCGGGGCGTCGGGGCGAGCCACCTACGGCACGGACGGCACGGTCGGAACGGTCGGCACGGACGGCACGGGGGCCCCGTCCGCGGCGGCAGGTGACGGCCAGGAATCGGCCGAGACGTCGGTCTTCGCCGTCGGGCCGGCAGGAACCCGGCCGGCGGAGGACGCCCCGGTCACCACACCGGTGTCACCGGTGTTCCCCGACGATCCCCGTACCGACGCCGACCCGGCCGCGGCGGACACGCCGGCCGGGGACCCGCGTCGGGGGACCCTGGACTTCGGTCTGTTCCTGTTGCGTGTCGTCATCGGCGGACTCCTCGTGGTCCGTGGTCTGCAGACGCTGTTCGCCTTCGGTGGGGACCCCGGTATCAGCGCCCTCGAGCAGACGCTGTCGGCGTATAGCGTCGCCGACATCCTGGCTGTCGCCCTGCCGGTCGCGCAGATCGTCGCGGGCGGGCTGCTGGTCTTCGGGCTCCTCACCCCGGTGGGTGGCGCGCTGACCGTGGCGGTCGCGGGGTTCCTGGCGCTGCACAACGTCTCGCTCTGGGATTCGGGCTACTGGCCCTACACCCTCAGCCCGCAGGTGCAGTACTGGGGGCTGACGGGGCTCGCCGGACTGGTCCTGACGTTCACGGGGCCGGGCCGGTACTCCGCCGACGTCTCGCGGGGGTGGGCCACACGCCCGCTGGCCTCGGCATGGGTCTTCTTCGTCGTCGGGCTTGCCGGTGCTGCGGGACTGTGGCTGGCGGTCGGCGGGGGAAGCCCGTTCTGACCCCAGTGGCGGGGGGATGACGGCGGCCGGTCAGCCCAGTGCCAGCCGTGCGGCCATGCCGATCATCAGCAGGCCGATGCCCAGGTTGATCCAGCGCCACACCCGCGGGCTGGACAGGGGGCGGCTCAGCAGCCGGGCACCGTAGCCGACCACGAGGAAGAACAGGGTGGAGCCGACGAGTGCCCCGGTGGTGAAGATCCACCGCCCGGCGTCGTCGTACTGGTTGGCCATGGTGCCGAAGACGACGATGCCGTCGACGTAGGCCGCCGGGTTGAGGAAGGTCACCGCCATCGCGGTGGGGAGCGCGGCGAGGGCGAGGGTGCGTCCCTGCTGGTTCTGCCGGTTCTGCCGGCGCTGGCGTTGCAGGCTGCGGACCCGGACGGTCCGTGTCGCCGTGGCGACCTGACCACCGGCGCCGGTGCCGGTGTCGGGGACAGTGTCGGCGACAGGGGTGGACGTGTCGGTGTCGTCGGCGTCGTCGGTGTCGTCGGCGTCGTCGTCCGGAGTCGGGCCGCTGTCGATTCCGCGGGGGTTTTTGACGTCGCGTAGGCACGTCGTGGCGAACCAGAGCAGGTAGGCCACCCCGCCCCACCGCAGGATCTCCAGCAGGACGGGGAGTCGGTCGGTGACCACGCCGACGCCGGCGGTGCCCAGCGGCAGAAGGATCAGGTCGCCGAGGATGAAGACGCCGACCACCAGTGCCAGTCCGTGGCGTCGGACGCCCTGTTTGAGCAGCACGATGTTCTGCGGGCCGACGGCGGCGATGACCGAGAGCTGGAACACCAGGCCGGCGAGCGCGATGTGCAGCACCGGGAGGTTCGAGAAGGCGGGGGTGAGACTGTCGTTGACCACGACGCAGAGCCTAGGAACCGGCCGTGGTGAAGACAAGAAAGATATTCTTCTGACAGCTAAGATGTGCTTCATGATGCCACGTCACATGGATACGCTGCTGCTCGTCGTCGACGAGGGGAGCTTCGAGGCGGCGGCGGCGCGGCTGGGTGTCAGCCCGTCGGCGGTCAGCCAGCGGATCAAGGCCCTGGAGTCCGACGTCGGCCGGGTCGTGGTCCGGCGTACCTCACCGGTCGGGGTCACCGACGCCGGGGAGGTCCTGGTGCAGACCGCGCGGCGGATGCGCCTGCTGGAGTCGGAGACCGACGACCGGCTGCGGGGACGCGTCAGTGAGCGCCCGGTGAGCGTGGGGGTCAACGCGGACTCGCTGGCCACCTGGTTCCGGCCCGTCCTGCGCCACGTCGCCGAGGCCGGCGGCATGTCGCTGGAACTCAACCTGGAGGACGAGCAACGTTCCCTGGCGATGCTCCGCCGGGGCGACTGCATGGGCGTGGTCACCGCCGAGGCGGAACCGGTCGCCGGGTGTGTCGTCGAGGCCCTCGGCACCCTGGCCTACTGGCCGGTGGGGTCCCCGGGGCTCGCCGGTGAGCTCGCCGAGGGCCTGGCCGGACGTGGCGACGAGGCGTGGGCGTCGTTGCCGTTGCTGGTCATCGGACCCCACGACCGGATGACCGACAGCGTGCTGGGGCCACGGGGTGTGGCGACGCGTCCGGACCGCCGGGTCTCACGCATCCCCAGCTTCGAGGGGCTCAACGACGCGGTGGTGGCCGGGCTCGGGTGGACGCTGGTGCCGGTGGCGGCGGCGTCGCCGTACGTGGAGGCGGGCACGATGGTGCGGCTGGCCGAGGACGTCGTCCGGGTGCCCCTGTACTGGCAGCACTGGCGCCTGGAGTCCGACACCCTCGGCGTCCTCACCGACGCTGTGCACGCGGCCGCCGCCGTCGGCCTCACCTCCTGAGGGTGCGGTAGGCCCGGGCCGACAGCGGCAGGAAGACCGCCACCAGCGCCAGTGGCCACAGCACGGCCGCCAGGACGGCATGGTCGGCGAGTACGCCTCCGGAGAAGCCGACGGGGTTGCCGAAGAGGTCGCGGGCGGCCGTGGCGGTGGCGGACACCGGGTTCCATGTGGCCAGCGGCGCTAGCCAGGAGGGCATGTACTCGGGGGAGACGAAGGCGGTCGACAGGAAGCCGACCGGCCACACCAGCACCTGGACCATGGTCGTGGCCCCGGCGTGTCGTCCGACCGTGAGTCCCAGGTAGATCCCGATCCACAGCACGGCGAACCGGAACCACAGCAGCAGGGCCACGGCCAGGGCCGCGTCACCGACGCTTCCGGTGACGTGCCACCCCAGCAGGAGTCCGCCGCCGAGCAGGACGGCCAGCTCCACCGCCGAGGTGATCATGTCGGCCCCCACCCGGCCGACGGCGACCGAGGCGTCCCCGATGGGCAGTGAGCGGAAGCGGTCGGTGATGCCCTTCTTCGCGTCGGCGGCCATGGCGAGCGTCGTCGCCTCGACGCCGAACATCATGGTCAGCGCCATCATGCCGGGAAGCAGGAAGTCGATGTAGTCCCCGCCGCCCGGTAGCGTGATCGACCCGCCGAAGAGCAGGGAGAACATCAGCAGGAGCATCACGGTGAACATGATGTTGAAGACCGGGGTGAGTGGCTGTCGGCGCCAGTGCCGCAGTTCCCGGGAGGTCAGGACCAGTCCGGCGGTGACGCTGTTCATCGGTTCTCCTTCGGGGAGGGGTCGGTGACGGAGAGGAAGACGTCGTCGAGGGTGGGGCGGCGCAGTGCGATGTCGGTGGGTGTCAGGGCCGCGGCGTCGAGACGACGGAGGATGTCGACCATGGTCCCGGTGCCCCCGGGCGCGGGCATGCTGGCGTGCAGCCCGTCGGGTGACTCGGTGACCGACAGTGCGGTCCCGGCCGGGCCGGCGGGAAGGACGTCGGTGACCTGGGTGCGGGTCACGTCCGGGGCGAAGGTGACGTCGACGCGGTCGCCGCCGTGGCGGCGTTTGAGGTCGGCGGGGGTGCCTTCGGCGATGACCCGGCCGGACGCCATGATCGAGACGCGGTCGGCCAGGCGGTCGGCCTCCTCCAGGTACTGGGTGGTCAGCAGGACGGTGGTGCCGGTGTGTGCGGCCTGCCGGACGGCCTCCCAGACGTCCGTGCGTCCGCGCGGGTCGAGGCCGGTGGTGGGCTCGTCGAGGAAGAGCACCTCGGGATGCCGGATGAGGGCGACGGCGATGTCGAGGCGTCGACGCATACCACCGGAGTACCCGGCGACCGGCCGGTCGCCGGCGTCGGTGAGGGAGAACTGCCCGAGGAGTTCATCGGCCCGCCGACGGGCGTCGTGACGTCGGAGCCCCAGGAGCCGGGCGAACATGACGAGGTTCTCGCGGCCGCCGAGGACCTCGTCCACCGCGGCGTACTGGCCGACCAAGCCGATGCGTGCGCGTACCGCGGCGGCGTCCCGGACGTCGGTCCCCGCCACGTGGGCGGTGCCGGCGTCCCGGCCGGTCAGGGAGGTCAGGGTGGTGAAGACGTGGACGGCGGTGGTCTTGCCGGCGCCGTTGGGCCCGAGCAGGCCGTGGATGCTGCCGGCGGGGACGGAGAGGGTGAAGTCGTCGAGTGCCCGCTGGTCACCGTAGGTCTTGACCAGGTGTTCTGCGTGGACTGCGGGTGGGGAGTCTGAACTCACCAATAACTCCTAACGGTGTACGGTGTTGAGGGGAGTGATTAACGTACGCTGTTCGGAGTAGGCTGTCAACATGGACACCGACAACAACCGGGAATCCGACCGGATGCTCCGACTGGTCTGGCGCCACCGCCTGGGGGAGGAGGCGGGTCGGCGCGGCCCCCGCAAGAAGTGGTCCGTCGATGAGGTCGTCGACGCCGCCATCGAGGACGCCGACGCCGCCGGCACCGCCGGGGTCGAGGCGGTCTCCATGCGCAAGATCGCGGAGAAACTGCATACCTCGGCCGCCAGCCTCTACACCTACATCCCCGGCCGCGACGAACTGCTCGGCCTCATGGTCGACCAGGTGACCGGCAGGGCCGAGCTCCCCGTGTTCGACGGCCCCGCCACCTCGGCGACGGTCGTCGTCGAGCGGCTGCGGGAGCTCTCCCGGGTCGCCTGGGAGGAGATCCACCGGCACCCGTGGTTGCTCAGTGCACAGCGCCACCGGCCGCTGATCGGACCGAACGTCTCGGAACGGTATGAATGGCAGCTCGCGGCGCTGGACGGGTGCGGACTCGACGACGTGGCCATGGACCACACCGTGGCGCTGGTGGAGTCCCATGCCGTCGCCAGCGCCGCGGCCAGCGTGAACGCCCGCGAACTCGCCCGAACCTCCGGCCAGAGCGACGTCGAGTGGTGGCAGGCCAACGAGCCGGTCCTCTCACAGGTCATGCGCGGCGACGAGTTCCCGGTCTCCGGGCGCGTCGGCTCGGCGGTGGGGGAGAGATACCAGGCCGTCACCGACCCGGACGCGGTCTACCGCTACGGCCTCGAGGTCATCCTCGACGGCGTCCGGGCGCGGCTCGCCGGGTCCGGTGGCGCCGACGGCGTCTAACCGCCCCGGGACGGGTCCTGCGCTTTTGTCGGGTGAACACTTTGCTGCGATGATTGAGGGCGTCCACGGACCGGCCTCGCCTGACCCCGCCGTGCACACCGCCGCGTCGGCGGCGTGCACCACACCGGTGCCCGGCGGAGTCCGGTACCACTGTCATCCGAACCACGCGCCCCGGCTCCTTCCCCCGGGGCCTGTGAAGGAGCTCCAATGAATCAGCCCACGGCCGCAGAACCCCCGGGGCAGGCGAGACCCCGGTCACGCACGGTCGGCACCGCGGTCTTCGCCGTCATCGCGGTCATCGTCATCGGGACGGCGTCCTTCTTCTCGATCCGGTCGGCCTCGGGCGGCACGGACGTCCGAGGCAACATGTCACTGATCGCTCCGGCTGCCGCCGGCGGTGGCTGGGACACGTTCCAGCGTGAGCTGCAGCAGACGCTGAGAACCAACGGGATCGTCAACAACGTCCAGGTCGTCAACGTGCCCGGGGCGGGCGGCACCATCGGCATCGGTGTCCTCGCCCAGCAGCCGGAGGCCAACAACCTCATGGTGGGTGGTTCCGGCCACATCACCGCACAGGTCCAGTTCGGCACCCCCTCCAGGATCCAGGACGTGACCCCGGTGGCCAAGGTGCTCGAGGAGTACGACATCATCGCCGTCCCCGCCGACTCGCCCTTCGAGTCGATGGACGACGTCACCGAGGCGTGGACGCAGGACGCCGGCTCGCTGGCCTGGACCGGGGGAGGCTCCTTCGACCAGCTGGTGATGACCGACATCGCGCTGGAACTCGGTGTCCCCGTCTCCGAGACCACCTACATCCCCTCGGACGGTGGCGGTGAGGCCATCCAGGCCCTCCTCAACGGCACGGCGGACATCACCGCCGGTGGTTTCGCCGACATCTACCCGCAGGTCGAGTCCGGCCGGCTGCGGGTGCTGGGCGTCGTCGCCGAGGAGCGCCTCTCCGGTAGCCCGGAGATCGAGGCGATCCCGACCCTCACCGAGCAGGGGCTCGACGTGACCATCACCAACTGGCGTGTCCTGTTCGCCCCGCCCTCCGCCAGCGACGAGGACGTCGAGGAACTCCGCGAGATCGTCGCCGAAGCCGTCGAGACCCCGGAATGGCAGGAGACCGTGGAACGCAACTACTGGCGCGAGGCACCACTGGAGGGCGAGGAGCTCGACCAGTACGTCCAGTCCGAGACGGACCGGATCACCACCCTGTTCGAGGAGATGGGACGATGACCACCACAAGCGACACCGCGGAACCGCGGACGACGACACCGGTCGGTGCGGGCACGGTCTGGGCCGGCAGGTCCGGGCTGGTCATGCCCGTCGTGATCGCCGGATTCAGCCTCTTCCTCATCATCGGCTCGATGTCCATGGACGCCGCCGACGCGGCCTTCCCCGGCCCGGGGTTCTTCCCGACCCTGATCGGGGTCATCGGTCTCGTCCTGGCGACGGTGATCGCCGTGGGCATCATCCGCCGCCCGGAGCACGTCGAGGGCGCGGCCGAGCAGACCACGCGCTTCCACTCGGACTTCCCGGCCCTCGGGTGGACGGTCCTGGGCTTCCTCGCCTTCGCTGTCCTGTTGCCGTGGCTCGGCTGGATCCTCGCCTCCGGACTGCTGTTCTGGTGCGTGGCCCGCGGGTTCGGCTCCCGCCGTCCCGTGTTCGACATCCTGGTCTCACTGTTCATGGGGTCGGTGGCCTACCTCGCCTTCGACGTGGCGCTCGGCCTGAGTCTCCCCTCGGGCATCATCGGCGGGGGGGTCTGACATGGATTCGCTCGGTCTGCTGATGGAGGGCTTCGCCGGAGCCCTCACCCCCGCCAACCTGATGTGGGTGCTCCTCGGCTGTCTCCTCGGCACCGCCGTGGGCGTCATGCCCGGACTCGGCTCGTCGATGGCGGTGGCACTGCTGCTGCCGATGACCTTCGCCCTCGACCCGACGGCGGCCTTCATCTTCTTCGCCGGCGTGTATTTCGGTGGTCTCTTCGGTGACTCCACCATGGCGATCCTGATGAACACACCGGGGCAGGCGTCCGCCATCGCCTCGACGTTCGAGGGACACAAGATGGCGATGTCCGGACGTGCACCCCAGGCGTTGGCGACCGCGGCCATCGGCGCCTTCATCGGTGGCTTCGTCGCCTCGGTCGTGGTCGTCTTCTTCGCTCCGCTGCTCGCCGACCTGTCGACATACTTCGGGCCGGCGGAGTACTTCGCACTCGCCCTGTTCGCCTTCGTCGCCACCTCGTCGGTCGTCTCCGACTCGGTCCCCAAGGGCCTGTCCGCCCTGGTGATCGGTCTGGGGATCTCGACGGTCGGCATCGACTCGGTGACCGGTACCGAACGGTTCACCCTCGGGGTGCCGCAGCTGTTCGACGGGATCTCGATCGTCACCGTCACCGTCGCGATCCTCGCCCTCGGGGAGGTCTTCTTCATCGCCTCCCGCGCCCGCCGCGACAAGCAGGACCTCAAGACCCGCTCGGCGGGACGGCCGTGGCTCAAGCTCGCCGAGTTCCGTGAGGCGTTGCCCGCCTGGCTCCGGGGTACCGCCATCGGCATGCCGTTCGGCGTGATCCCGGTGGGCGGCTCCGAGGTGCCGACGTTCCTCGCCTACTCGGTGGAGCGACGCCTGGACACCCGCCGCCCGTCACCGATGTTCGGCAAGGGCGCCATCCGCGGCCTCGCCGCGCCGGAAGCCGCCGGCAACTCGACGACGGGTATGGCGATGGGCGCCCTGCTGGCGCTCGGCCTGCCGGTCTCCGCCACGGCGGCCATCCTGCTGGCCGCCTTCCGCCAGTACGGTCTGCAGCCCGGACCGCTGCTCTTCGACCGCAACCCCGACCTCGTGTGGGCCCTGCTGGCGAGCTTCTTCATCGCGATGGTCGTGCTGCTGATCATCAACCTGCCCTTCGCCCAGCTCTGGGCGAAGCTCCTGCTGATCCCGCAGCCCTACCTCTACGCGGGCATCGCCCTCTTCTGCGGTCTCGGTGTCTACGCCACCTCAGGGCGGGTGTTCGACCTGCTGCTCCTGCTGGGCATCTCGGTGGTCGGGTTCCTGATGCGCCGCTACGGTTACCCGCTGGCACCGCTGATCATCGGCATGGTCCTCGGGCCGCTGGCGGAGACGTCGATCCGCGACGCCCTGCTGTCCTCCTCCGGGGACTTCACGATCCTGGTCTCCAGCCCGATCACCTGGACCATCTACGGCATCCTGGCCGTCGTCCTCCTGGTGGCGATCCGCAGCGCCGTGGTCACCCGGGTACGGGTACGACGGATGAAGGCAGCCTCGGCCGAGGCGGTCGACGCCTAGGTCGACGCCTAGGTCGACGCCTAGGTCGTCGTCTCGGTCGACTCCCGGCCCCGGGCGACCGCCGTCACCAGGGCCGTCCCCGTCGCGGTACCGCTCTCCGCGACGGCCGCGGGCGTCCCGTCGGCGATCACCCGTCCTCCGTCGGCACCCGCACCGGGACCGAGGTCGATGACCCGGTCCGCCTGTGCGACGACACGCACGTCGTGTTCGACCACCACCACCGCATCCCCGGCGTCCACCAGCCGGTTGAGCTCCGTGACCAGCAGCCCGACATCGGACGGGTGCAGCCCCGTCGTCGGCTCGTCCAGCAGGTACACCGTCTCGGCCCCGCGGCGTGACCCGCGCCGGGCCCGACGGCTGCGCTGCAGCTCCGTGGCCAACTTGATGCGCTGTGCCTCACCACCGGACAGCTCCGGCGCACCCTGACCCAGCCGTAGATACGACAACCCCACGGCGTCCAGCGCCTGCAACGCGGCGAGCACCGACGGCTCCCCGGCGAAGACCTCCAGGGCGTCGGTCACCGTGAGGTCCAGGACACCGGCCACGGTGAGCCCGTGCCAGGTGACCTCCAGGGTCTCGTCGTTGTACCGCGCTCCGTGGCAGTCCGGACAGGTGGTGTAGCTCCCCGGCAGGAACACCAGCTCCACCTCGATCGCCCCTTCGCCGTTGCACGTGGGGCAGCGTCCCGCCGCGACGTTGTAGGAGAACCGCGACACCGACCAGCCCCGGCGACGCGCCTCCGGCGTCCCCGCGAAGAGCTTACGGACCGCGTCGAACAATCCGGTGTACGTCGCCAGACACGACCGGGTGGTCCGGCCGATGGGTTGCTGCGTGATACGCACCGTACGCACGCCCTCCTCGGCGAGGATCTCGGGCAGCGCCGTGGACACCAGTGTCGACTTGCCGGAGCCGGACACCCCGGTCACCGCCGTGAACTGGCCGAGCCCCAGGTGCGTGTCGACGTCCAGGGTGCGTTCCGTCGTCCTCACCGGCAGCGACGACGCCGCCGGACGGACGGCGACCGCGCCACCCTTGAGCACCGGCGGCGGGGCGGCCAGGGCACGGCCGGTCGGCGTGTCCTGCCCCGACAGCCCGTCCACGGGGCCCGACCACAGGATCTCACCGCCGTTCTCCCCGGCACCGGGACCCACGTCCACCACCCAGTCCGCACCGGCGACCAGGGACATGTCGTGCTCGACGAGGACCACGCTGTTCCCCGCCGCCAGGAAGCGGTCCATCAGGTCACGCACCGCCACCCGCTCACTCGGGTGCAGACCGGCCGACGGCTCATCGAGGACGTACACCACGCCGAACAGGCCCGAATGCAGCTGCGAGGCCAGCCGCAGGCGCTGCAGCTCACCGGCGGACAACGTCGACGCCGGACGGTCCAGACTCAGATGACCCACCCCGAGCTCCACCGCCGCCTTCACCGTGGGCACCACCTGCTCCAGCAGCAGCCGCTCGGCCTCCGAGGTCTCCGATGGCTCTGCCGCCTCCGCCGTCCCGCCGGCGACGCCCATGAGCTCGGCCACCTCGGCCAGCGGACGTCCGTTGAGCTCGTCGATCGACATTCCCCGCCACGTCACTGACAGGGCGTCCGGGGTCAGCCGCCGCCCGGCGCACGACGGGCACACCGACTCCTCCATGAACGACAACACCCGACGACGCGTCGACTCGGACGACGTCGAGGCCAACGTCTCGCGCAGGTACGTCGACACCGACCGCCACGTCCCCTCGTAGGTCCGCTGGATCTGCTCCGCACCACGCACCGGATGCACCGTGACCACCGGCCGGTCCGTGGTGAACAGGATCCAGTCGCGCTCCTCACGCGGCAACGTCGACCACGGGACATCCGTCCGGTAGCCCAGCGTGACGAGGATGTCGTGGAAGTTCTTGCCCAGCCACGCGCCGGGCCAGGCGGCGACCGCACCCTCGTCGATCGACAGCGACGGGTCGGGCACCATCGACTCCTCCGTCGGAGCATGGACCGTGCCGGTGCCCTGACACGTCGGGCACATCCCCGCAGCCGTGTTGGGGGAGAAGTGGTCGGAGTCCAATCGTCCCACACGCCCGCGCAGCTCCTCCGGATACGTCCCCGCACGGGAGAACAGGAGGCGCACCGAGTTCGACACCGTGGAGAACGTCCCCACCGTGGACCGGGCGCCACCGCCACCCCGGGACTGCTCCAGGGCCACCGTGGGCGGTAGCCCGTCGATACGTCCCACCCGCGGGTCCACCGCGCCGGCGATCAACCGCCGGGCGAACGGCGCCACCGACTCCAGGTACCGCCGCTGCGCCTCCCCGTGGATCGTGCCGAACGCCAGGGACGACTTCCCCGACCCCGACACCCCGGTGACAGCCACCAGCTTCCCGTGTGGCATGTCCACCGAGACATGCCGGAGGTTCCGCAGGTGGGCGTCGTGGACACGGATATCGGGGCTCGTGACAGGCATGGCCGCCCATTCTAGGCGGTAGCCTGGGGCCATGGATTTCGGGATACGTGATCGATGGGCAGTGGTCGGGGCCTCGAGCCAGGGGCTCGGGTTCGGCTGCGCGGACGCACTGGCTGCCGAGGGGGTGAACGTGGTGCTCAACGCGCGACGCGCCGGGCCGCTCGCCGACGCCGCCGGACGCCTGCGCCGGCACGGTGTCGTCGTGCGCGAGGTGGTCGGCGACGTGAGCGACCCGGACGTCCGCGGGGCGCTGCTGGACGCCGCCCCGCAGGTGGATATCCTCGTCACCAACGCCGGTGGGCCGCCGCCCGGGGACTTCCGGACGTGGACGGAGGACGACTGGCTCGCCGCCGTGCGCCGGAACATGCTGGGCCCGGTCGAGCTGATCAAGGCCACGGTGGACGACATGGCGGCACGCGGTTTCGGGAGGGTCGTGAACATCACCTCGGGTGCGGTGAAGGCACCGATCGCGAACCTGGGCCTGTCGAACGGGGCCAGGAGCGGGTTGACCGGGTTCGTCGCCGGCGTGGCACGGCAACCGCGTCTGGCGTCGGCGAACGTGACGGTCAACAACCTGCTGCCCGGGCGCTTCGCCACGGCCCGGTTACGGCAGACCGTCGGTGGGGAGGAACCCTCGCCCGAGGGGATCCCGGCGGGACGTTTCGGCACCCCGGCGGAGTTCGGCGCGGTGTGCGCGTTCCTGTGCTCGGCCCAGGCCGGCTACATGACAGGACAGAACGTCCTGCTGGACGGCGGGACGTACCCGGGGACCTTCTGACATCCCCCGGTGCGTCCCGGCCCGGTGCGCGGACGTGCGCGGACGGTGCGCACCCCTGCGCACCCGGCGGGGTCTAGTCGACCTCGCGCACCGCACCCTTGTCGGCGCTGGTGGCCATCTTCGCGTAGGCGCGCAGGGCCTTGGTCACCTTGCGCTGACGGGTGGCCGGCGTCCAGGGGGTGTCGGACGCCTCCATCGCCGCACGACGCCGGGCGATCTCCTCGTCCGGGACGTCCAGGGTGAGTTGACGGTTGTGGACGTCGATGGTCACGGTGTCGCCGTTCTCGACGAGGCCGATGAGGCCACCACCGGCGGCCTCAGGCGAGATGTGGCCGACCGAGATGCCCGAGGACCCGCCGGAGAAACGCCCGTCGGTGATCAACGCGCACTTCTTGCCCAGACCCGACCCCTTGAGGAAGGCCGTGGGGTGCAGCATCTCCTGCATGCCGGGCCCGCCCGAGGGGCCCTCGTAGCGCACGACGATGACGTCGCCCGGGGTGACCTTCTTCTTGAGGATGACGTCCACGGCCTCCTCCTGGGACTCCACGACCAGCGCGGGGCCGGAGAAGTGCCAGAGGGATTCGTCGATACCGGCGGACTTGATGACCGCACCGTCGGGGGAGAGGTTCCCGCGCAGGATCACCAGGCCGCCGTCGGAGGTGAAGGCGTGGTCGACGTCGTGGATGCACCCGTTCTCCGCGTCGAGGTCGAGCTCGTCCCAGACGTTGTCGGTGGAGAACGGTTCGGTGGTACGCACCCCGCCCGGGGCGGCGTGGTAGAGGTCGACGGCCTCCTGGCACGGTGACTCCGCGCTGACGTCCCACTTCTCCAGCCACTCGGCGAGGCTGGCGGAGTGGACCGTGTGGACGCCCTCGTTGAGCTTGCCGCCACGCCACAGCTCGCCGAGGATACGGGGGATGCCGCCGGCACGGTGGACGTCCTCCATGTGGTAGTCGGAGTTCGGCGAGACCTTCGACAGGCAGGGCACCGTGCGGGACAGCTCGTCGATGTCGGAGAGGTCGAAGTCGATCCCGCCCTCCTGCGCGGCGGCCAGGATGTGCAGGACCGTGTTGGTGGAGCCGCCCATCGCCATGTCCAGGGCCATGGAGTTGCGGAAGGCCTCCTTGGTGGCGATGTTGCGCGGCAGCACCGAGGTGTCGCCCTCACCGTAGTAGCGGCGGCACAGCTCGACGACGGTACGGCCGGCCTCGCTGAACAGTTCGCGGCGTGCCGAGTGGGTGGCCAGGGTGGAGCCGTTGCCCGGCAGCGAGAGACCGAGGGCCTCGGTGAGGCAGTTCATCGAGTTGGCGGTGAACATGCCGGAGCAGGAACCGCAGGTGGGGCAGGCGGCCTGCTCGACGGTCATGAGCCCCTGTTGGGAGACCTGCTCGCTGGCGGACGCGGAGATCGAGGTGATCAGGTCGGTCGGCGCGTGTGCGACACCGTCGACGACCACGGCCTTGCCGGCCTCCATCGGGCCACCGGAGACGAAGACCACCGGGATGTTCAGCCGCATCGCGGCGTTGAGCATGCCGGGGGTGATCTTGTCGCAGTTGGAGATGCAGACGATGGCGTCGGCCTGGTGGGCGTTGACCATGTACTCCACGGAGTCGGAGATGATCTCGCGGCTGGGCAGCGAGTACAGCATCCCGGAGTGGCCCATGGCGATGCCGTCGTCGACGGCGATGGTGTTGAACTCGCGGGCGACGCCGCCGGCTTCCCGGACGGCGTCGGCGACGATGTCTCCGACGTCCTTGAGGTGGACGTGACCGGGGACGAACTGGGTGTAGGAGTTCGCGATGGCGATGATCGGCTTCTCGAAGTCGCTGTCGGTCATGCCGGTCGCACGCCACAGTGAGCGGGCACCGGCGGCGTTACGTCCCTGGGTGGTCACGGATGACCGGTAGGAGATCTCGTTCATGATGGGTAAAGCGTCCTCTCGTCGGGCCTCGGGCGGCTGCCCGGCCCGTGGGCAGTCACGTCGGTGATGAAGGCAGGTGTGGGGTAGTGGTGTCCGGGGTGGGGACAGTCGTCAGCTGTCGTCGGACGGTGAGGAGGTGGACTCCCGGTCGGCGTTCGCGGCGCGGCGGCGTTCGAGTTCCTCGCGTGCCATGTGGCTGGCCCGTCGCGCGGCCTCGTACTCGCTGTACTCGTCGTCGTCCATGAGGACGGCCAGCCCACTGTCGCGTTCGACGACGCGGACCTTCTCGTCGATGGCGGAGAGACTCGGGGTCACCGGGTCGGGGATCCTGCCTCCGGTCACTTCCGCCAGGGTCACCAGCGAATTGAAGCTCACTCCGGGGAGCAGGAAGGTCGTGTCGTCCGCGCCGACGGCGAGGGCCTTGCCTCCACGGGTGAATCGTAACGCCTGGAAGTCGTCCCACGCCAATGACTTTGTCGGGCGAAGGAGGTAACGGGCCGTGATGCCGCGTTCGGTGAACTCCGTCCGGGTGCGCAGGACGCCGACGATGAACAGGATCGGCAGCAGCGGGAGCCAGAACAGGATCTTCGGTGCGTAGGCGACGCCGATGAACGACATGGCGACCATGAGGACACCGGCGATCAGGTGGGCCTGGTCCGTGCGGACCCGGTACGGCAGCTTGGGTGACTCCACAGCACTCATGGTGTCCCATTTAATCAGCACGCCGACCGGACAGACACATCGCCCGGACCATGTGGTCCGGGCGATGTCGAGGGGGAGGTGTGGGGTCAGGGGGCGGTCGACTGGCCGCCGGTGGTGCCGGTCGTGGTGTCGTTCTGCAGGCGGCTGGCCTGCCCCTGGTTCTGGGTGGCCCCGTCCGTGCCGCCGGTGCCGCCGGTGCCTGTCGTCCCGGAGTCGGTGTTTCCGGTGGAGTCGCCGGTGTTGGTGGTTCCGCTGTCGGGGTTGTCCCGGGAACCGGTGCCGGAACCGGAGTCCTGTGTGTCCCCGCTGGTGTTCCCGGTGTCCGTTGAGCCGCTGTCGGCGGGGTCCTGGGTGTTCTCCGTGTCCTCCGGCGTGGTGGCAGGCTCGGGGTTCTGGGGCTCGGCCGGCGCGTCGGAGGTCGCGGGGGTCTCGGTGGGGCCCGTGGTTTCGCTGGTCGTGGCGGCGGTGCCGCGCCAGCGGTCGGGGGCGAGCCAGCCGGGGGTGCTGTCGTCCGGGTTGCTGGAGAACAGTGCCAGGAGCCCGACCACGACCAGGGCGATGATCAGCCCGGCGGTCGAGGGGCGGAAGCGTCCGCCGACGCTCAGGACGTTCTTGGCCTTGGAGTCGTACGGGCCATGGACGAGGTCGCCGAGTTCTGCCTTCCTGGTGTCGTCCGCGTCGGACTCCGTCCCCGCTGCACCGGCAACGGTGGTCGCGGCGGTGGCGGTCGTCTCGGCGGCGTGCCTGCCGGGTCCCGACGCGTCCGGGGAGGGGAGCACCTGGGTGGCGGCGTCGTCGGCGTCGGGGACGCCGTCGGCGTCCTCCGCCTCGCTGAGCGACATGTGGTCGCTGCCCGCGGTGGCGGCGGCCACGACCCGGTCGGTGTCCGACGGATCCGGTGAGTTGGCTGAGTCGTCCTCGTGGTCCTCTTGGCCGGTGGTGGGGTGGTGGGGTCGGGCGGCGGTGTCCGTGTGGCTCGCGAGCTCGAGTTCGGCACGCGCCGCCATGGCCTCGCCGGGGGCCTGGTAGCGGTCCCAGAAGACGTTGACGAGGTTGGCGCGGATGGCCCGCTCTACGGCCCACTGCATCGCAGGGTCGGTGTCGACACCGATCCGCATACCCACAGACCAGGGGAGTCCGGCGGCGGCGGGAGGGGTGATGCTCAAGGCAGGCTGGACCTCGATCTCGCCGCGGATGCTCTCACCGACCCCGGCCGAGTCGATCGCGCTCTGGGCAGCGTCCTCCACCAAGGTGAGCAGATCGGCCATGGATTCGTTGTCGGTCATCGGGATGTCGAGGTCGATGACCGCGCGCGACCAGGTCTGCGAATAGTTCGTGGTCACGCTGGCTTTGCTGTTCGGCACGGTGACCAGTTCGCCCGCCAGGGTCCGGATCTGGGTCGAGCGCAGTGTCAGCTTCACCACGGTCCCGGTGACCTGGCTGTTGGTGTCGTCGAACATGACGACGTCGCCGACCCCGTAGTGGCGTTCGGAGATGATGAAGAAGCCCGTGAGGAAGTCTCCGATGATGTTCTGGGAGCCGAAACCGATCGCCGCCGAGACGACGGTGGCAGGGATCGCGGCGCCCATCGCGGGGACGCCGAGGTTCGTCAGCGCCAGCAGGACGACAACGAAGTAGGCCACGATCTCCAGCATGTAGACCAGGGCACCGACCAGGGCCAGCTTGGCCTTGGTCTCCTCCTGGCCGTGCTCGAGGCGGTCGGTGAGGACGCGGACGACCTGTCGGCCGACCCTGGGGATCAGGATGGCGACGATCAACAACGCGGCCAGTGGGAGCCCGTGCTGGACACCCCAGTCCCACAGCGAGAAGAAGAAATAGCTGACGTTCATGGCGTCCACCGTAACGTGGTTTTCTTGGGGTTCGCTGGACGGAGTCCGGAGATACGCGGTCGTCCACGAAGTGAGATTGGGGGTACCAGCGGGTGGGAATTTTTCTCATTTTCCATTGACCGGAGGCCCCGGCTCCACTAGTGTCTACGAACATGACGACGTTCCTGATTCTTGTATCCGCCGGGCGCTAGAGCCCCTGCGGTCACTTCGCGGAACAATCTGGCGCCCCCGCCCCGTACCCCGGGTAGCGGGGGCACAGTTGGTTCTACGGCGGAACCACCCCTTGGCGAGACCTCGAATGTCGGACATCCACAATTCATGACCACCTAAAGGAGTGCACGGACGGTGAATGACACCTCACGCCCACACCCCAGTCCCGCGACAGTCGCTGCCACGGGACGCAGCCGCAAGCCGGAACGCATCAACGGTGCCCAGGCGGTAGTCCGTTCCCTCGAGGAGCTGGGTACCGACGTCGTCTTCGGTCTCCCCGGTGGTGCGGTCCTCCCGCTCTACGAGGCGCTCTACGGTTCCGAGAAGCTCAACCACATCCTCGTGCGCCATGAACAGGGTGCCGGACACGCCGCCACCGGGTACGCCCAGGTCTCCGGTGAGGTCGGAGTGTGTATCGCGACGTCCGGTCCCGGAGCCACCAACCTGGTCACCCCCCTGGCCGACGCCAACATGGACTCGGTCCCGGTTGTCGCGATCACCGGCCAGGTCGGCAGCCACCTCCTGGGGACCGACGGCTTCCAGGAGGCCGACATCCGCGGCATCACCATGCCGATCACCAAGCACAGCTTCATGGTGACCCGCCCGGAGGACATCCCGGCCGCGATCGCCGAGGCGTTCCACGTCGCCAGCACCGGACGCCCGGGTGCGGTGCTCGTCGACATTCCCAAGGACGTGCAGAACGCCGAGATGGACTTCGTCTGGCCGCCGACCTACCGGCTTCCCGGCTACCGTCCGGTCACCACGCCGCACTCCCGCCAGATCGAGGAGGCCGCCCGCCTCATCGCGCAGGCGAAGCGTCCGGTCATCTACGCCGGTGGCGGTGTGCTGAAGGCCAACGCGCACCAGGAGCTCCTGGCGTTCGCCGAGGCCACCGGTGTCCCGGTCACCACCACGTTGATGGCACTGGGTGTCTTCCCCGAGTCGCACCCGCAGTACCTCGGTATGCCGGGCATGCACGGCACGGTCCCGGCCGTGGCGGCCCTGCAGAAGTCCGACCTCATCATCGCCCTGGGCGCCAGGTTCGACGACCGGGTCACCGGCGACGTCGACTCCTTCGCCCCCGGTGCCAAGGTGATCCACGCCGACATCGACCCCGCGGAGATCGGCAAGATCCGCGAGGTCAACGTCCCGATCGTCGGTGACGCGCGCGAGGTCCTCGTGGCGCTGCGCCGGGCGATGGAGGACCGTGGCCCTGGTCAGGACCTCTCCCGCTGGACGACCTACCTCGACGGGCTGAAGGAGGACTTCCCGCCGGGCTATGACGAGCCGGAGGACGGCAAGCTCGCGCCGCAGTACGTCCTGGAGCAGCTCACCGAGGCGGCCGGTCCGGACGCGGTCTACGTCGCCGGCGTCGGCCAGCACCAGATGTGGTCCGCCCAGTTCCTGAAGTTCGAGAACCCCCGTACCTGGCTGAACTCGGGTGGTCTCGGGACCATGGGTTACGCCGTCCCGGCGGCGATGGGCGCCAAGGCGGCGGCACCGGATACCGAGGTGTGGGCGGTCGACGGCGACGGCTGTTTCCAGATGACCAACCAGGAGCTCGTCACCTGTGCCGTCGAAGGCCTGCCGATCAAGATCGCCCTGATCAACAACGGCAACCTCGGTATGGTCCGCCAGTGGCAGACGCTGTTCTACGACGGCCACTACGCCCACACCAACCTCAAGCCGGGGGAGAACTACCTCCCGGACTTCGTCGGGCTCGCCGAGTCGATGGGGTGCGCCGCCTTCCGCGTCACGGAGAAGGACGACGTGGCGGCGACGATCGCCAAGGCCCGCGAGATCAACGACCGTCCCGTCGTCATCGACTTCATCGTCGGCGAGGACGCCCAGGTGTGGCCGATGATCTCCGCCGGTGCCTCCAACGACGAAGTCCAGTACGTCCGCGACCTGCGCCCGCTGTTCGACGACGAGAACTCCGCGGCGGAGGACCCCGACGAGATCCACACGCTGATCAAGGAAGGCGAGCAGAACTAATGTCTCAAGTCCACACCCTGAGCGTCCTGTGTGAGGACGTCGACGGCATCGCGTCCCGGATCACCGGGATGTTCACCCGCCGTGCGTTCAGCATCATCTCCATCGCCTCGGGTCAAACCGAGGTGGCCGGGGTCAACCGGTTCACCATCCAGGTGGAGGGCGAGGACCACGTGATCGAGCAGATCACCAAGCAGCTCAACAAGCTCATCCCGGTGATCAAGGTCAGCCGGCACGACCCGGACTCCATCGTCTGCCGCGGCCTGATGCTGGTGAAGGTGTCCGCGGACAACTCCAACCGCACGCAGGTCGTCGAGTCGGCGAAGCTCTTCCGTGCCCACGTCGTCGACGTCGGGCCGGAGTCCGTCGTGATCGAGGCGACGGGTACCCCGACCAAACTCAAGGCGCTGCTGGAGGTCCTGGAACCGTTCGGTATCCGCGAGCTCGTGGAGTCCAGCGTGACCGCGGTGAGCCGCGGCCAGAAGGCGATGTATCCCGCGAAACTCTGATCACCTGTGGTCATTCACGGGGTGGGATACCCTGTCTCACCCTCTGATACTCGTTGCTGATATGATGGCAGGCACTGAAGCTCCATCCGGTTCATGCCGGTTCATGAACCGACTCAGCACCACTTTCCTCATCCCCGTTTTTCCACGAAAGGCTGTACCTCATGGCAATTGACGTTTTCTACGACGACGACGCCGACCTGTCGATCATCCAGGGCCGCAAGGTCGCTGTTCTCGGCTACGGTTCGCAGGGCCACGCCCACGCCCAGAACCTCCGCGACTCGGGTGTCGAGGTCGTCATCGGCCTGCGTGAGGGCTCCAAGTCCGCAGCCAAGGCTGAAGAGGCCGGCTTCCAGGTACTGTCCAATGCCGACGCCGCGGCATGGGCTGACGTCGTCATGGTCCTGGTGCCCGACACCACCCAGGCCACCGTCTACACCGAGGACATCGCCCCGAACCTGCAGGACGGGAACGCCGTGTTCTTCGGTCACGGGCTGAACATCCACTTCGAGCTGATCAAGCCGGCCGACAACATCACCGTCGCCATGGTCGCCCCGAAGGGCCCGGGCCACCTGGTCCGTCGTCAGTTCGTCGACGGCAAGGGCGTGCCCTGCCTCATCGCCGTCGAGCAGGACCCGAAGGGCGAGGGGCGCGACCTGGCGCTGTCCTACGCCGCTGCCATTGGTGGTGCCCGTGCCGGCGTCATCCCGACCACCTTCGAGGCGGAGACCGTCACCGACCTGTTCGGTGAGCAGGCCGTCCTGTGCGGTGGCACCGAGGAACTGGTCAAGACCGGTTTCGAGGTCCTCACCGAGGCCGGCTACGAGCCGGAGATGGCCTACTTCGAGTGCCTGCACGAGCTCAAGCTGATCGTGGACCTGATGTTCGAGGGCGGCATCGCCAACATGAACTACTCGGTCTCCGACACCGCCGAGTTCGGTGGCTACCTCTCCGGCCCGCGCGTCATCGACCCCGGCACCAAGGAGCGGATGAAGGATATCCTGTCCGACATCCAGGACGGCACTTTCACCAAGCGCCTGATCGCGAACGTCGAAGGCGGCAACAAGGAGCTCGAGGGGCTGCGTGCCGACTACGCCAAGCACCCGATCGAGACCACCGGCACCAAGCTGCGCGACCTGATGAGCTGGGTCAAGAACCCGCTCGACGCCACCGCGTAGTCTGACCGGCTGAGAACCGGTTTCCGGCACCGCCTCCAGGTGCTGCGATCCCGCACTCATCCCGTAGCGCCGTCCTGTGCCGCGACCCCACGGAACACCCGTTCCGTGGGGTTCGCTGTTTTTCGGCGGTCGGGACGACCCCTTGGGGGCTCGCCCGGTCGTCCGCGACACGGGCGAGCTGATCTTAATGGTAACGATAATGATGACCATGAAGTGCCGTTGACCTGCGGTATCTCTGACAGTAGAGTGAGTGTTCAGCCCTTAATGAAAATGGAGGAACCTGATGGCGCACGATCACTCCCACGACCACGCCCCGCAGGTCCGCGGCAAGGCCCTCTGGGTCGTCATCGCGATGACCTCGACGATCTTCCTCGCCCAGGTGGTCGGTGGCCTGGTGTCCGGCTCACTCGCCCTGCTCGCCGATGCCGGGCACATGTTGTCCGACGCCGGTGGTCTCGTCGTCGCCGCGCTGGCGATGATGGTCGGCTCCCGTCCGGCGACGGCGCGGTCCACCTACGGGTTCCGGAGGGCGGAGGTCCTCGCTGCAGCCGTCAACGCCGGAGCGGTCGCGGTCATCGGTGTCTGGATCGCCGTCGCCGCGTTCCGGCGCATGGGGGAGGGGCCGGAGGAGATCCAGACGGGCCTGATGCTCGCCGTCGCGGTGGTGGGGTTGCTCGCCAACGTGGTCTCGGCGGTCATCCTGCACCGCACGGCGGGGCAGTCGCTGAATATGAAGGGGGCGTACCTGCATGTCCTCGTGGACCTGCTGGGGTCGGTCGCCGTGATCGTCGCGGCGCTGGTGATGGCCGCCACCGGCTGGTACTGGGTGGACGCCGCGGCGTCGCTGATCATCGCGGCGATGATCCTGCCGCGGGCCTGGTCGCTGATGAAGGAGGCGGGGACCGTGCTCATGGAGCAGGTGCCGCGCGGGGTGGACCCCGTCGAGGTGCAGGAGGCGGTGAGTGCGACGGATGGCGTCTACGGCTCCCACGACCTGCACATCTGGTCGGTGGACGGGGAGTCGTCGATGGCGACGGTCCACGTGGTGACCACCGGTGACGAGCAGGCCGTGCGCGACGACGTCAGGCAGGTGTTCCGGGACCGCGGGATCGGCCACGTGACCGTGCAGACGGAGGCGGCGCCGGCGCGGCCGGGTGCCCCCGGGATCTGCGACACCGGCTGTGGTGACTCCTGCCGACCGTGACAGCCGGCCGTGACGGACGGGCGGTCCGTCAGGCGGTCAGGCCCAGGGCGAGGGCGATCAGGACCATCACGATGCCGAAGGCCCAGGCGATCGGGAAGGTCAGCTTGATGTGCTTGCCGATCGTGCCGCCGGACAGGCCGATGGCCAGCCACAGGGCGGGGGAGAAGGGGCTGACGAAGGTGCCGATGATGTTGCCGACGATCATCGCGGCCGCCGCGCCACTTCCCGAGACGCCGAAGGAGGCCACGGTCTCCTGGACCACCGGGAGCACGGAGAAGTAGTACGCGTCCGTCGAGGTCAGCAGGTCCAGCGGGACACCGAGAAGGCCCACGATCACGTGGAGCTGGGAGCCGACGGACTCGGGGAGGATGTGCAGCAGGCTGAGGGCGATCTCCTCGAGCATGCCGGATTCGTTGAGGACACCGAGGAACATCGCGGCGGCCAGGATGACCCCGGCCATGGACAGCGCGTTCGGGGCGTGCCGCTTGAGCGTCTCGGCCTGCTCTCCGGAGAGCGGGAAGTTGACGACCAGGGCGATGGCGGTGCCGACGAGGAACACCGGGCCCGGGTCGATCCAGCCACTCACCAGCAGTGCGAGGATCGCCAGGGACAGGACGACGTTGAACGCCGTGATCCCCCGTCCGGTACGCATCTTGGCGCCGAGGGCGTCCTGCTTCGCCTTCTCACGTTCGATGAACTCCGCGGCGATGCCCTTGACGTCGACGTCGCCGTGCCCGACGAAGTCCGGCGACCGACGGAGCTTGGCGATACGGCGCGACTCCGACAGGCCGAGGAGACCGGCGACGATGAAGACGAGGACGATGGCGATGCCCTGGAGGGGGAGGATGTGCTGCCACAGCTCGACCGGGGTCTGGTCGACGACGGAGGCGGCGCGGCCGAGCGGCCCTGCCCAGGGGACCATGTTCATCACCGACGCCGCGGTGGCGACGATGGCCAGCAGTACGTAGCGCGACATGTGCATCGCCTTGTACAGGGGCAGCAGGGCGGGGATGGTGATCAGGAAGGTCGTGGCGCCGGCACCGTCGAGGTGCACGACCATGCCGATCGCGGCCGTGCCGAGGGCCACGAGGACGACCTTGCCACGCGTGGCGATGATCAGTCCCTTCACCAAGGGGGTGAACAGGCCGGTGTCGCTGAGGATGCCGAAGTAGATGATGGCGAAGATGAACATCACCACGACGTTCATGACCTTGCCGAGGCCCGCCTCGTAGAAGTCGCCGATACTCTGGATGCCGTAGCCGGCGACCAACGCGCCGATGACCGGGACGAGCGTCATTACGACGGTGGGGTTGCTCCGGCCGCGCAGCAGGATGCCGACGGTGACGATGATGATTCCCAGGCCGATGGCTGTTAGCCCGCCTGGTGACTGCATCGTCTCAGCGAAAGAGTCCATGTGGGTCTCCTCAAGAAAGATAGGTGAACCAACACAGTATGGCAGTGCGTGATGGTGGCTGTCACAACGCCTGCGTGTGGTGGTTGTCCTCACGATGTCGGGGGTCTGTGAGCAGGCTGGCCATGTACGTACTAAGCTGTCCATGTCGCACGTCACCCCTGGGCTTTTCGGTGTGGGGAGTCAGGCGTGGGCCCTGACCTCTTCGACGCGGTCGTGCCGGAGGGGCCGGGACAAGCACATCTGTCAGGAGTATCCGTGACCCAGAATTCCCGTCCCGTTGTTCTCATCGCCGACAAACTCGCCCAGTCCACCGTGGACGCGTTGGGGGACTCCGTCGAGGTCCGTTGGGTGGACGGTCCGAACCGTCCGGAGCTGCTGGAGGCCGTCAAGGACGTTGACGCGCTCCTGGTCCGCTCCGCCACCACCGTCGACGCGGAGGTTCTCGACGCCGCCCGGAACCTGCAGATCGTGGGCCGTGCCGGTGTGGGCCTGGACAACGTCGACATCGACGCCGCCACCGCAAAGGGCGTGATGGTCGCCAACGCGCCGACGTCCAACATCCACTCCGCCTGCGAGCACGCGATCTCGCTGCTGCTCTCGACGGCGCGTCAGATCCCCGCCGCCGACCGGACGCTGCGTGACCACGAGTGGAAGCGCTCCTCCTTCCAGGGTGTCGAGATCTTCGGCAAGACCGTCGGCATCGTCGGTTTCGGCCACATCGGACAGCTCTTCGCGCAGCGTCTCGCGGCCTTCGAGACCGAGATCATCGCCTACGACCCCTACGCCAACCCGGCCCGTGCCGCCCAGCTGGGCGTGGAGCTGGTGGAGCTCGAGGACCTGGTCGGCCGGTCCGACTTCGTGACCATCCACCTGCCGAAGACCAAGGAGACCGCGGGCATGTTCAACGCGGAGCTCCTGGCGAAGGCGAAGGAGGGTCAGATCATCATCAACGCCGCCCGTGGCGGTCTGGTCGATGAGCAGGCCCTGGCCGACGCCATCGTCAACGGCCCGGTCCGTGGCGCCGGTTTCGACGTCTACGCCTCCGAGCCCTGCACCGACTCCCCGCTGTTCGAACTGGACGAGGTCGTCGTGACCCCGCACCTCGGTGCGTCCACCGTCGAAGCACAGGACCGCGCGGGTACCGACGTCGCGGCGTCGGTGCTCAAGGCGCTGGCCGGTGACTTCGTTCCGGACGCCGTCAACGTCACCGGCGGCAAGGTCAGCGAGGAGGTCGCGCTGTGGCTCGGCCTGGCCACCAAGCTGGGCAAGGTCGCTTCCGGCCTGCTGGATGACGCGGTCACCTCGGTGAACGTCGAGGCGCGCGGTGAGCTCTCCTCGGAGAACGTCGACGCCCTGGGGCTGTCCGCCCTGCGTGGCGTCTTCGCCGGCGTGGTCGACGAGCAGGTCACCTTCGTCAACACCCCGCAGATCGCCGCGGAGCGCGGGGTGAACCTGTCGGTCACCGCCGCCGACGAGTCCGTGACCCACCGTTCGGTTCTCGAGGTCACCGTGGTCACCGGTGACGGCACGGCCGTGTCCGTTATCGGCGCCCTGACCGGGCTGGACCGGGTGGACAAGATCGTCCGGATCAACGGACGGGGCCTGGACCTGCGTGCCGAGGGGCTCAACCTGTTCCTGAACTACACCGACCAGCCGGGTGCGCTCGGCACCGTCGGTACGTTCCTGGGACGCGCCGGTATCAACATCGACGCCGCCGCCCTGACCCAGGACGCCGACCGTGGTTCGGCTACCCTGGTCCTGCGTGTGGAGAAGGAGATCCCGCAGGATCTGCAGCAGCAGATCGCCGACTCCCTGTCAGCGTCGCGCGCCGTGCTGCTCGACCTGAACTAGGGGACACCGTCCATTCCCCGGGCCCGGCGTGAGCCGGACCCGGGGAATGGTGCATGCGGCGGGGGTGCCGCTCGGGGGTACGATTGGTTAAATAACTCTCTTATCAGTTATGCTGGCCGGCGTGACTGACAACGATGCCGCCACCCACACTCCGGCCTACGTCCCGACAGAGGACGACAACCAGCTCGCCCACCGGTTCCGTGACGCGCTGCGTGAAGGACTGCACATGGTGCGGTTGCTCGACCACCGGGGGAGTCTGACGCTGACCCAGCTGGGGATCCTCAACACCCTTGTCGAGGAGCCCCACTCCATCGGCCATCTCGCCCGGATCAACGGGATGACGCAGCCGGGGATGACCCAGCAGATCGACAAGCTCGAGCGACTCGGCGTCGTCCGCCGGGTCCGTAGCCCCCGGGACGCCCGGGTGACCCTGGTGGAGATCACCGAGGAGGGCCGGGAGACCCGGATACGGGACAACGGTCTGCGCAACAGGGCGCTCGCCGAGCATTTCGACCTGCTGGACGAGGACGGCCGACGGCGCATCGCCGACGCACTGGAACCGCTGACGAACTTCGCCAGCTCGTACATCCGTCGGGTCAGTGACGACAGCCAGAAGAACGACACCCCGAGAAACACTGAAAGGCACGACCGCGAATGAGACATGACACCCAGGAGGCCACGCTCAACGGCGCGACACTCGAGTCAGAGAAGACGTCAATGATGCGACAGCCTGTCGCGGTGTGGGCCACCGCCCTGGCGTGTGTCTTCGCTTTCATGGGGATCGGGCTCGTCGACCCGATTCTCCCGGCCATCGCCGAGAATCTCGACGCCGGTGCGCCCGAGGTCTCCCTGCTCTTCACCAGCTATTTCGCCGTCACGGCGGTGATGATGCTGGTCACAGGTGCGGTGTCCAGCCGGATCGGGGGCAAGAAGACGTTGCTGACCGGGCTCGCGCTGATCGTGGTCTTCGCGGGCCTGGCCGGGACGTCCGGCAGTGTCGGCCAGCTCGTGGGGTACCGCGCGGGGTGGGGGCTGGGCAACGCCCTGTTCGTGGCCACCGCCCTCGCCGTGATCGTGTCCGTGGCCAGCGGTGGACGCGCGGTCGCGATCATCCTGTACGAGGCGGCGCTGGGGCTCGGTATGGCGGCCGGGCCGTTGCTGGGTGCGGCCCTGGGGTCGTTGAACTGGCGCGGGCCGTTCTTCGGCACCGCGGCGCTGATGTTCCTCGCGCTGGTGGTTCTCCTGTTCAAGCTGCCGGCCACCCCGCCGCCGGCGGAGAAGACCAGCCCCGCCGCCCCTCTGAAGGCGCTCAGGCACCGTGGCCTCTTCGGGGTCTCTTTTTCGGCCCTTTTCTATAATTTCGGGTTCTTTACCATTCTGGCGTACACGCCGTTCGTCCTCGGATTCGGTGAGATCGGCATCGGTGCCGTGTTCTTCGGGTGGGGCTGCTGCCTGGCGGTGTTCTCCGTGTTCATCGCCCCGCTGATCCAGAACCGGATCGGTGCCGCGAACACGACGATGGCGACGCTGACCGGCCTGCTGGTGATCTACGTCCTTCTCGGCCTGTTCCACGACGTCACACCGGTCGTGGTCGTCCTCGTCGTGATGTCCGGGGCGTTGCTCGGCATCAACAACACGATGTACACCGAGATGGCGATGAGCGTCTCCGACGCACCCCAGCCGGTGGCGTCGGCCGGATACAACTTCGTCCGGTGGATGGGTGGCGTCATCGCCCCGTTCGCCGCCACCAAGATCGGCGAGGGCATCGGGGTGCCGGTGCCGTACTACGTGGCCGCCGTCGTCGCGGTGCTGGCCGTCGTCGTCATGCTCGCCTCGCGTAACCACGTCGAGGCGCACGGCCCCGAAGCTGTCTGACCGGACTCAGGCGTCCGGGGCAGTGGCGGTGCGGGAGCGCCGCCACTCGACAGCGCCGGCCACGGCGAATGCGGCCACGATGGCGAAGCCCCAGAACACCCACATGTTGTCCCACGGGGCCGGCATGCCCTGCTGGCCGATGAACGACCAGCGCACGGCGACCTGGTGGCTGACGAACGGGATCATCGCCGCGTAGACCACCAGCAGCGCCGCCGCCGTCGTCAGCTGGACCCCCAGCCACGAACGGCGCGGGTTCCCCGGAGCAGACGGCGCGGCGCGTACTCCCAGGTCCACTAGGCACACCACCAGCGGGACGAGCCACACCCAGTGGTGGTGCCAAGAGAACGGGGAGATCAGGCACGCGGTGATCCCACCCAGTGCCATCACCAACGGCTGGTTGTCACGCCGGGTCGCCCACCGGAGCGCGACGTAGAACAACGCCACGGTGACCACACAGGCCACCAACCACAGCGCGCTGGCCACCATGTCCGGCTCGAAGACCCGTTCCATGACGCCCTTCAGTGACTGGGACGCCGAGATCGTGGTGCTGCCGATGCGTGAGGAGTCGAAGATGGCGGAGGTCCAGAACCGCATCGCGTCCGGGACCGTCAACAGCCCGATGACGACGGTGGCCGCGAAGGTGGCGGAGGCCGTCGCGGCATCGCGCCAGCGACGTTGCATCAGGAACACCAGGATGAAGAACGCCGGGGTCAGTTTCAGTCCCGCGGCGATCCCCACCCCGATGCCGGTGAACCGGTCACGGGTGCGCAGAAAGTCCAGGGAGACCAGCAGCATCAGGAACAGGTTGATCTGCCCGTAGAAGAAGCTGTCCCTGATCGGCGACAACGCCAGGGCCGCGACAGCGGCCGCCGTGCCCAGTGCCACCGTCCCGGTGTCGAGCCGGTACCCCCGACGGACCAACGTCCCGAGGATGACGCAGACGAGTGCGCCGGCGCAGCCGAGTTGCCAGAACGCCGCCGCCATCTCCTCGGGTGCGCTGGCCATCCACCGGAAGAGCGTCCCCGCGAACGGCGGGTAGGTGAAGGGCAGGTGCCCGTACAACGTGCCGTCGTAGATCCCGCCGCCGCGGGCCAGTTCCTCACCGGCGCGGTAGTACACCAGGAAGTCGGTCGGGACCTTGTACATGTCCAGCGCAGGCCCGAACACCACCGGGCGGGTCTCGCGGTAGGCCACGACAGCCAGGAGCGCGACCAACGCCAGCGACAACGTGGTGCGCCCGCCGAGCCGACGTGTCACCGGGGTAGTGGGGGAGTCGGTGGTGGCCGTGGTGTCGGTGCTGTACGTCAAGGGGGAGGCCTCCGCGGGACTGATTCATGAGACGGAAGTAAAGTGTAGCGCTGCAGACGCTGGGAGGGGCGAAGGCTGCGCCGGAGTCGTGCTAGTCTGGCCGGAGATTTCCAACGATGTGAGACGACAACGCCAGAAAGGGTCCACAGAATGAAACTCGCGGTCATCGCCGGAGACGGGATCGGTACCGAAGTCACCGCCGAAGCACTCAAGGTCCTCGAGTCCGTCACCGGGGACGAGACCGTCGACATCACGGACTTCGACCTCGGGGCACGCCGCTACCTGCGCAACGGCGAACTGCTCACCGACGCCGACCTGGCGTCGCTGCGCGAACACGACGCCATCCTCCTGGGGGCCATCGGGGACCCGCGCACGATCCCCGCCGGTGTCCTGGAACGCGGGCTGCTGCTGCCCCTGCGGTTCACGCTCGACCACGCGGTCAACCTGCGGCCGGCGAAGCTCTACCCGGGTTCGTCGTCTCCGCTGGCGACGCCCGGCGAGATCGACTTCGTCGTCGTGCGGGAGGGGACGGAAGGCCTGTACTGCGGAAACGGGGGAACGTTGCGGACCGGGACCGACCACGAGGTCGCCAGCGAAGTCAGCCAGAACACCTGGTACGGGGTGGAACGGGTCGTGCGCGACGCGTTCACCAGGGCCCGGGAACGCACGGGCCGGCTCACCCTCGTCCACAAGACCAATGTGCTGGTCAACGCCGGTGGACTGTGGAGCCGTGCGGTCGAGACCGTGGGCACCGAGTTCCCCGAGGTCACCGTGGACTACTGCCACATCGACGCCGCGACGATCTACATGGTCACCGACCCGGGACGGTTCGACGTCATCGTCACCGACAACCTCTTCGGCGACATCCTCACCGACCTGGCCGGTGCCGTGACCGGAGGAATCGGGCTCGCGGCTTCGGGCAACATCGACCCGTCGCGGCGCAGCCCCTCGATGTTCGAGCCCGTCCACGGCTCCGCCCCGGATATCGCGGGCAAGGGGATCGCCGACCCGTGTGCGGCGATTCTGTCGGTGGCGCTGATGCTGCGTCACCTCGCCGGTGACGAGGGGGAGGACGCCGAGGCGAGGAACGCCCAGGCGGACCGGATCGAGGCCGCGGTGCTCGCTGAGGCCGGGTCGCGCAACGGGGAGCCCGTGCGGACCGCCGAGGTAGGCGACCGGGTGGCGGCGGCTGTCCGCTGACAGCGCCGCACGTCCCGGCACGCACCCAGCCCGCCGGCCCCGCCCCTGATGTGGGATTGTCGCCTTCCCAGGTAGGGATCCGGGCCAACACCCTACCTGCGAAGGTGATCGCTCGACACCGCGCTACTGGTAGCTGACGATGTCCGGGGTGGGGTCGATCGCGGCGGTCTGTTCCGGCGAGAGCATCGGTTCGTCCTCGTCGATGAAGTTCTTCCATCCCAGGGCGACCGTCGGGTCGAGCCCCTGCCGGACGATGTTCCAGGTCTCGGACTTGATGTCCTGGGTGCCGTGACCGTCGCAGTGCACCGCGACGCTGACATGGTCCGTGCCGGTCACCATGCTGTCCCGGTTCCGGATCATCTGCAGCTGGAACTGGTGGACCATCAGGAGTTTCTGGGGGAGCCGCTCGGCGACGACGAGGTCCTCCAGCCACGCGGCGACGTCGTTGATCTCGGAGGCGTCGACGTGTCCGATGTCGGCCATCGGCTGGTCCTCCGGGCCGAGGCGCCATTCCGGGTCCAGGGCGAGCCCGACCGAGGGGTTCTTCAGCAGGTCGGCGTAGTGCTGCGCCTGTTGGAGCAGGGTCTCGCGTCCGGGCTGGATGTCGATGACGGCGTATCCTCCGGCATCGACGATGGCGTCGATCCAGGGCGTGACCTGGGCCGGGTCGCTGTAGTAGCTGTATCCGCCGGAGGGGCCGGGCTCTTCGGCGGCGACGGTCACGATGATCTCGAATGCGGGGATCACGGGCACGTCACTGACGGGTTCGTAGCGGGCGGCCAGGTCGCGGGCGCGGGCGACGGCGTCCTGCGGTGGCTGCTCACCCATCACCCCCAGCAGGGGTTCGGCCGCGTGTCCGTACAGGGCGATGATCCGGCGCCCCGGGAACAGGACCTGGCCGCCACCGGGGAGTCGTTCGTCGACGGTGCGGGTGAGTTCGGCGCGACGCCGTAGGTCGGCGTCGGTCCCGAAGGCGTTCCCCAGCGCCACCACGTTGCCGCCGCCGTCGAGCTCCTCCCGTGTGGCCTCGACGGATTCGTCGGTGGACCGCGGGTCGGCGGCATGGAGGCGGTGGACGGTGAACCCGGCGGCGGCAGCCGTGGCGACGCTGACCGGGGAGGACGTCGCCACGGCGAGCGCGGTGCCGGACGGGTCCCCGTCCCCGGCGGCACTGTCCGACGCCGCATCCGGCCAGGCGGGTTCTGCCCCGTCCACCCCTGTGGGGTGGACGGTGATCCCGGAATCAGGGGTCGTCGGGACCGCCGGGGTCCCGGTCCCGCCGACCAGGACCACCTCGGACACCCCGAGCCGCTCCAGTTCCGCGGTGACCGCCGCGCCGGAGTCGCCTGCGGGCCCGTTGTCGGCGAAGACGGGGACGCCGTGGTCGCGGGCGAGGGAGCAGCCGGCCTCCAGGTGCCGTCGGGCCACCCCGGCGGCGACGACGACGGCCGTCTCCGCCGTCGCGAACACCACGGCACTGGTGGCGACGCCGGAAGGGTCGTCGGCCACCACGGTCACGCCGGTCCCGGCGACCGGACGGGCACGGCGGGCGGGGTGGGCCCCGGAGCCGGAGTCCTCGCCGGCACATGCCGTGAGCGGGACGGCCGCCAGTGCGACAGCGCCGGCACCCAGGAGAAACTTGCGGCGGGAGAGTGGCACGGGCGGCACGACCTTTCAGACGGGGCGGTGGCCGCGACGATGACGTACGCGGCCTTCCCCGACACTAGTGCCGGTCAGGGCAGTGCCGCAGCGGCCTCCGTCCCCTGCCGGATCGCACGCTTGGCGTCGAGCTCCGCGGCGAGGTCCGCCCCGCCGACGACGTCGACGGTGACCCCGGCCTCGCGCAGCGGGTCGACGAGGTCGGTCACCGACTCCTGCCCGGTGCACAGCACGATCGAGTCGACCTCCAGCACCCGGCGTCCGGTCAGCGTGCGGGCACCGTCCTTCTCCTCGTAGAAGGCCAGGTGCAGGCCGTCGTCGTCGATCTTCTCGTAGGTGGCGCCGCTGATCTGCTCGACCTTCTTCCTTTTCACCGCGGCACGGTGCACCCAGCCGGTGGTCTTGCCCAACGTCCTGCCCTGGCGTGTGGACTTACGCTGCACCATGTAGACCTTCCGCAACGGGGCACTCGGGCGCGGTGAGGTCAGTGCGCCGGCCGAGGCAGGGTCGTCGTCGACACCCCACTCCTGCTCCCACTCCTTCAGGTTCAACGACGGGGAGTCCTGCCCGGAGGGCGTCGTGAGGAACTCCGAGACGTCGAACCCGATCCCACCGGCGCCCATCACGGCCACCCGGTCACCGATCTCCCGTTCACCGCGGACCGCCTCGGCGTAGGTCATCACGCTGGGGTGGTCCACACCCTCGATCTCAGGCACCCGCGGGACGACGCCGGAGGAGACGATGACATGGTCGAACCCGCCCGCGACCAGGTCCTGCACCGAGGCACGGGTGTCCAGGTGGACGGTGACCCCGAGCTTGTCCAGCCGGGTGGAGTAGTAGCGGATCGTCTCGTGGAACTCCTCCTTGCCCGGGATCCGGGCGGCGATGGAGAACTGGCCGCCGAGATGGCTGCGGGCCTCGAACAGCTCGACCCGGTGCCCACGCTCGGCGGCGGAGACCGCGGCAGACAGCCCGGCAGGACCGGCGCCGACGACGGCGATCTTCTTCGCCCGACGCGTCGGCGAGAGCACCAGCTTGGTCTCCCGTCCGGCGCGCGGGTTGACCAGGCACGAGACGGGCTTGCCGACGAAGGCGTGGTCCAGGCAGGCCTGGTTGCAGCCGATGCAGGTGTTGATCTCGTCGGCACGGTCCTGCTGCGCCTTGGCCACGAAGTGCGGGTCGGCCAGCAACGGACGTGCCATGGACACCGCGTCCACCCGGCCGTTGGCCAGCACGTCCTCGGCGACCTGCGGGGTGTTGATGCGGTTCGAGGCGATCAGCGGGATCGACACCTCGTCGCGCAGCCGCTCGGTGAACTTCACGAACGCGGCCCGCGGCACCGAGGTCACGATCGTGGGGATGCGGGCCTCGTGCCAGCCGATGTCGGTGTTGATCGCGTCGACCCCGTGGCGCTCGGCACGGCGGGACATCAGGGCGATCTCGTCGAAGGTCTGGCCGTTCTTCACGAAGTCGGCGATCGACTGACGCAGGATCACCGGGAACTCCCGCGGCACCTGGCGACGGATCTCGTCGATGACCTCCACGAGGAAGCGCTGGCGGTTCGTGGTCGTCCCGCCCCAGCGGTCGGTGCGGTCGTTGGTGTGCGGGCACAGGAACTGGTTGATGAGGTAGCCCTCGCCACCCATGATCTCGACGGCGTCGTAGCCGGCCTGGCGGGCCAACCGCGCGGCACGGCCATAGGAGCGGATGGTGCGCCGGATCATGCCCTCGGTCATCCGGATGTGCTTGAAGGGGTGGATGGGGGAGGGCTCGGTGCCGGGGGCGGCCTTGAACGGGGTCACCCCGTAGCGTCCGGCATGCAGGATCTGCATGGCGATCCGGCCACCCTCCCGGTGCACCGCGTCGGTGATCCGACGGTGGTGCAGGACCGCCAGCGGGGTGGCCATCCGCCCGCCGAACGGCATGAGGTCCCCGCTGCGGGTCGGGGTGATCCCACCGGTGACGATGAGCCCCACGCCTCCGCGGGCACGCTCGGCGTAGAACTCGCCGAGTTGGTCGGCGTGCCAGAAGCGGTCCTCCAGACCGGTGTGCATCGAGCCCATCACCGACCGGTTCGGCAGGGTCATCCCACCGATGGTCAACGGCCGGAACAGGTGGGGGTACGGGGAGTCGGCGGGGTCACGGGGCGTCACTGCGTCTGTCACGGTAGGTCACTGTCCTTCTCGGTGGTCGTGGGTGAGGGCGTCGAGTACCTCGGTGCACCAGTCCACGAAGCTGGCCTCCAGGCGGATCCCCAGGCGCAGGACGAGGTGCTGGTGCAGCCGGCGTCCGGTGAGCGTGTCGGGCGTGCCGGGCGCTGTGGTTCCGGTGACTTCAGGGAACTGGGTGCGCTCGTAGCTGCGGTAGAGCCGGAGCCGTTCCAGATGGGCGTCCCGGTGTCTGCCGATGTCGGCGCACAGGTCGTCGAGGTCGCCGTGCTCGGCGCCGCGGATCTTCACCGACAGGTCGTCGCGGATCTTCATGAGTTCGGAGGGTTCGGCGATCCAGTCCTGCAGCGCCGTCCTGCCGGCAGGGGCGAGCGCGTAGACCTTCTTGTCGGGCCTGCCGTCCTGTGCGACGTCGCGGCACGTCACCAGTCCGTCGTCGTGTAGGCGCCCGAGGGTGCGGTAGATCTGCTGTCGGGTGGCGGGCCAGAAGTGGCCCAGGGATGTGGCGAACTGTCGTCCCAGCTCATAACCGGTCCCCGGCCGTTCCGCCAGGGAGATCATGATCGCGTGCTCCAGTGCCATGGCAGTCAGGGTAATCCATGTCACAGCACTGCGGCGCACTATGACACGAATTGATGTGAAACTTGTTGCATATACCCCCGGATCGGGGTTACTCCGGAGGACGCCGGAGGTGTGGCCCATAGACTTGCCGACCATGAGTGTGGAACTGGACGAGGTACGGAAGTTCCTCGGTGAGCACGAGCCCTTCAGTCATCTCCCGGACGATGAGCTGCGCGCCCTTCCCGCCAAGATGGAGATCATCTACGTGCGTCGGGGAGAGACGGTCATCACCGCCGGACAGCCCAACGACATGCTGTACGTGATCCGTTCCGGGGCGGTCGACGTGCTCGACAGCCAGGACGTCCTGCTGGACCGGCGTGGCACCGGACGGTTCTTCGGCCACTCCACGATCGTGACCAAGGGCGGGTTCGGCGCGGACCCGGGCCCCTCGCGCTACACCATGATCGCCGTCGAGGACAGCCTGCTGCTGACGATGGAGCGCGAGGAGGTCCGTGGGCTGATCGAACGCAACCCCGAGGTCGCCCGCTACTTCGCCGGGGTGTCGGAACGAATCCGGGCGGCGGCGGAGCGGTTGGGCGTGCGGTCCGGCTCGGATGCGCTTCGTACGCTGGTCTCCGACCTGGTGGACCGGGACCCGGTGTCGGTGGACCCCGGGGCGACGGTCCGCGAGGCCGCGCAGCTCATGAGCAGCAACGGCATCTCCTGTCTCCCGGTGATCTCGGACACGGCGGACACAGGCGGTAGGGGAAGCTTGGACGGCGGCGATGAGGTGGACGATGTCTCCCTGCTGCCGCCGGTGTCGGGCAATGAGCTGGTCGGCATCATCACCGACCGCGACCTGCGCACCCGGGTGATCGCCGAGGGGGTGTCCACCGATTCCCCGGTGTCCGCGATCATGACCCGTGACCCGTTCTCCACCACCGCCGACACCACCGCGTTCGAGGCGATGCTGATGATGAGCGAGCAGGGCGTCCACCACCTTCCGGTCGTCGGTGGGTTGGAGGGTGGCGGTGACGGTGTCACCGGCGTGATCTCGGCGTCGGACATCATGCGTGCACTGCGCAACGACCCGATCTACCTCACCGCCGACCTGGCCAAGGCCACCGACGCCGAGCAGATGCGGGTGATCGTCAAGGACACCGCGGAGATGACCAGCGGCTTCATCGGCCGGGGCGCCTCCGCCGAAGAGGTCAGCGAGATCCTCACCGTCTGCCTGGACTCGCTGGCGCGGCGCCTACTGGTCCTGGCGGAGGAGACGCTCGGCCCACCGCCGGTGCCCTACGCGTTCATCGTGCTGGGGTCCCAGGCCCGGCGTGCCGTCGGCTTCTCCTCGGACCAGGACAACGGGCTGGTCCTGCACAACTCCTACGACGAGGACCTGCACGGAGAGTACTTCGCAGAGCTCGGGCGCATGGTCTGCACCGGTCTGGGCGAGGCGGGCCAGCAACTGTGCCCGGGCGACATGATGGCGATGAACCCCGCCTGGCGGATGACGGTGGACCAGTGGAAGGACTCCTTCCACAGCTGGGTCACCGCCCCGCACCCGGACGCCCTGCTCAACGCACAGACCTTCTTCGACATGCGGCCGATCTACGGCGCCCGTGAGCTGGCCGACCAGGTGCACCGGTACTCGGTGGCGCTGGCGCGCAGTTCCTCCCGGTTCCACGCGCGTCTGGCTGCCCTGGTGGCCCGGGCGGAGACGCCCCTGGGGATCTTCCGTGGTCTCGTCGTGCAGCGCGGTGGAGACTACCGCAACACGCTGAACGTGAAGTCGGGCGGCACCGCCCCGATCGTCCAGATCGCACGGTTGTACGCCCTGATGGCCGGGGTCAAGGCCGTCGGCACCCACCAGAGGCTGGCGCAGGCCGCGGCCAAGGGTGCGCTGACCCAGAAGGCCGCCCGCGACCTGACCGAGGCCTTCAACTTCCTCAAGTCGCTGTCGCTGAGGCACCAGGCCAGCCAGCTCCGCAGCGGCGGGGAGGCGAACTACCACATCGACCCGGACTCGTTGGGCAAACTGGACCGTGAGAACCTGCGCGACGCCTTCGGCATCATCAAGGGCATCCAGACCTCGCTGGCGGTCAAGTACCCGGTGAGGAACACATGAGCATGTTGCGTCGGGTGTGGGAGAAGCGGCGCGCCACCGGGGCCCTCGCGGACTTCTACGAGGTACCGTCACCGGCCGGATCGACCCAGTTGGACGAGCTCCCGGTGCTCGCGGTCGACGTCGAGGCCACCGGGCTCGACCTGGCGTCCGACCGGCTGCTGTCGATCGGCTGGGTGCCGATGGACGGGCGGAGGATCATCCTCTCCGGGGCGCGCGAGGTCGTCATCTCCGCGGTCGACGACGGCGACGGGGTCGGCCAGTCCGCCACCGTGCACGGGCTCACCGACGACATGGTCGACGCGGGTGTCCCGGTGGCCGACGCGCTCACCGAGCTGCTGGACGCGCTGAAGGGCCGGGCGATGCTGGCGCACTTCGCCACGATCGAGGAGGACTTCCTCTCCGCGGCGTGCCGTTCGGCCTTCGGTGCCGGGCTCGTGGTCCCCACCCTGGACACCTATGCGCTGGCCCGGCGACGGATGGAGCGGGAGTCCGTGCACCCGAGGGGAGAGGACCTGCGGTTGCCGCGCCTGCGTGACCGGTACGGCCTGCCGTCCTACCCGCCGCACCGGGCCGTCACCGACGCCCTGGCCTGTGCGGAGCTGTTTCTCGCCATGACCTCCCCGGAGAACGGCCGGTCGCCGTATTCGTCGCTGCGGTCGGCCCAGACATAGCCGGGGGCGGCCTCGGCGCTGTTTGTTTTCCTCTGTAAGCTGAATGACCATGAGAATTTCGCGCATCGCACACCCTGAAGGTATGGCCTTCGTGGCTCTGGAGGGGGGAGAGGCCGACGGGACCGGGGCAACCTGCCGCGAGATCGCCGGCCACCCCTTCGGGGAGCCTGAGTTCACTGGTCGGACCTGGAGCTTCGACGAGGTCCGCCTGCTGGCCCCGATCCTTCCGTCCAAGGTCGTCGCTGTGGGCCGTAACTACGCCGACCACGTCAAGGAGGTGTTCAACAAGTCCGCCGAGCACCTTCCGCCGACGCTGTTCCTGAAGCCGCCGACGGCCGTGGTGGGCCCCGGCGCCCCGATCCGGAAGCCGGAGTGGGCCACCCGCGTGGAGTTCGAGGGTGAGCTCGCCATCGTCATCGGAAAGCCCTGCAAGGACGTCAAGCGCGACGACTGGAAGAGCGTGGTCCTCGGGTTCACCATCGTCAACGACGTCTCGTCCCGTGACCTGCAGTTCGCCGACGGCCAGTGGTCCCGTGCGAAGGGCCTGGACAGCTTCTGCCCGCTGGGCCCGTGGATCGAGACGGACCCGGACTTCGCGGACCTGACCGACCTGCCGATCAAGGCGCACCTCACCCACGACGGTGAGACGGAGACCAAGCAGGACTCCAACTCGAACCAGATGATCAAGTCCATCCCGGAGATCGTCGAGTGGGTCTCACAGGCCTTCACCCTGCTCCCGGGCGACGTGATCTGCACCGGCTCACCCGCCGGTACCGCCGAGATGGTCCCCGGCGACACGATCGACGTGGAGATCCCCGGTCTCGGTCACCTGGTCAACCCCGTCGAGGCGTACTGAACGGGTACCGACCGCGTCCGGGCGGGGGACCCGTCCACGGGCCTTTCTCAGACCGCGCGCATCGCGGCAGGCACGTTGAGCGCCCGTAGTGCGGTCTGCAGCTTCGCCGTCGTCTCCGCGGCCTCGGCCGACGGGGAGGACGAGGCGATCACGCCGCCGCCGGCCCACGCCCGGGCCGTGGCCCCGGCGACCTCGGCGCAGCGGATACTGACCATGTACTCGCCGTCGCCGGCGTCGTTGCACCAGCCGACGAAGCCGGCGTAGAAGCACCGTGGGTCCTCGACCTCGTTGATGATGCCGATGGCGGCGTCGGTGGGGGTGCCGCCGACCGCCGGGGTGGGGTGCAGCATCAGCGCCAGGTCCAGGGCCGAGAAGTTCAGGTCGGGCAGGGTGCCACGGACGGGTGTGGCCAGGTGCCACATCTCGTTGGTCTTGATCAGCTCGGGCGCGTCCGGGATCGACAGTTCGGTGCACACGCTGCCGAGGACCTGCCGGTAGTGGTCGACCACCAGCTCGTGCTCGGTGAGGTCCTTCGTGGAGTCCCGCAGTATGCGCCCGACCGTCTCGTCGGCCTGCCGGTCGGCCAACCGCGCCGCCGACCCGGCCAGGGGGCGGGCCTCCACGGTGGTCCCGCGACGACGGATCAGCACCTCCGGCGAGGATCCGACGAGCATGGTGCCGCGGTCGTCGGACCGTCCGGTGGCAGAGAGGTCCACGGCGAAGCCGTCACGGTGGGCGGAGAGGTCGATCAGGCGTGCGGCGATGAGCAGCGGGTCGATCTCCTCGGCGAACTCGATGTCCACCGCCCGGGCCAGCACGACCTTCCGCAGGGGGGTGTTGTGCATCGTCTCGATGGCCGCGGCCACCGTGGACTGGTGTTCCTCGGGACTGCTCAACGGATGGACGTTGACGACCTCCAGCTGGTCGCCGAGGTCACGGCCACGGTAGTAGGCGGGGGGCTCCAGCGGCCCCTCGGTCTCGACGACGCTGCCCGGGACGGTCAAGGCCGCACGGTTGGCGGTGTCGAACGGCACGGCGCCGACGACCAGGCGTGCGCCACCGTCACGCAGCGCTGTCGCAGCCTCGAACGGATCGGGGAAGGACGTGCGTGTCCCCTGGGTGCGGATGCTGCCCGACGCGCGGGAGAGAAGAAAGTCCGGCGCTGTTGACGGGCGATCGTTATTGATCACATAGCCACCGTACTCAGGGGTGCGAAACAAACTGAAATTACCGGGCACCCTGAACCGGGGAGACGCGGGGCGTCGGCGTCAGCCGCGGCCCAGGTAGGGCATCCCTGCCGCGGTCACCGTCACCCGGTCCACGCTGACCCCGGGCGGCATCTCCGCCACACTCACCAGCAGCCGCGCCGCCTCGGCGGCGGCGAAGGTGGGCTCCGGGGGAGTGGTGGAAGCCCCGGAGGTGGTGTCCGAAGACGTGCCTGAGGACGTGAAGGACTCAAGGAGTGCGGTACGGGCGTTGCCGATGTCGAGCTCGGTGGCGGTGACGCCGACCTCCCGTCCGTCCAACGCGGTGGACACGGTCAACGACGCCACCGCGGCCTTCGATGCGGCGTAGGCGGCGGCGCCGGCCCGTGGGGCGTGTGCGGCGATCGACCCGTTGTTGACGATCCGCCCGCCACCGTGGGACGCCATCCACGAGAACGCCGCCCGGGTGCACAGGAAGGTGCCGGTGAGGTTCGTGCGCAGCGTCTCCTCGAAGGCGGCCGGGTCGACCGTGTCGATCCGGCCCGTCGCACCGGGGATCCCGGCGTTGTTCACCAGCAGGTCCAGACGCCCCAGCCGGTCGGTGAGGTGATCGACGGCCGCGGTGACCGACGCCTCGTCCGTCACGTCGCAGACCACGGCCAGATGGCCGTCCCCGGGGCAGGCCGCGACCGTCTCCTCCAGCGTCGCGCGCGTGCGGCCCAGGGCGGCGACGGTCCACCCGGCCTCGGCCAGGGCGACCGAGAACGTCCGTCCCAGCCCGCCGCCGGCCCCGGTGACCGCGACGACGCGGTCCGGGCGGTGGGTACGGGTCAGCGGTGGTGCCGGTTCATCCATACCCCGTATTGTCCCTGATCCGTCCCGCCCACGGAAGGTGCACGCCCAGGTACGTTGGTGGGGAACCCGCAGACTGGAGGACCGGGCAATGGCACCGCAACTGACCACCGCCGTGAACTGTTCGATCGGCCGACCGCAGGGCGACCCGGACCTGGGACGGGCGGGCGCCCTCGGCCTCGACCGGATCGAACTGTGGTGGCCCTGGGACACACCCGAGCCCAGCGGCCGGGACATCGACGACCTGGTGGCCGAACTGGGGCGCCGCGGCCTCACCCTCGTCGCCGTGAACTACTGGGGTGGCGACCTCGCCGCCGGTGACCGGGGCGTCCTGCACCGCGGACCACTGGGCAGCGGACACCTCGACGCCATGTCCCGTCTCGCCGACGCCACCGGGGCCGACCGGTTCAACCTGCTCCTCGGCAGGGGAGGACGCCGACTCGGCCCCGACCAGCTCGACAACATCGCCGCGGTCGCACGCGTCGCCGAGTCGCGCGGGCAGGGCACCGTCCTGATCGAGCCCAGTGCCGGGGTGGACGACTACCCGGTCACCACCGTCGCCGAGGCCCGCGGGGTGATCGCCAGCGTCCCCAACACCGCGCTGCTGGCGGACCTGTGGCACCTCAGCCAGACCGACGACGTCCCGGCGTGGTTGGACAGCTGCGGCACCTCCGACGCGGCGGTCGCCCCGGCACACGTCCAGATCGCCGACGACCCGGGCAGGGGCGCGCCGGGCACCGGCCGGTTACCGCTGGACGAGTGGGTCGGTGCGCTGCGGGCCGCCGGGTACTCCGGGGACGTGGCGGGGGAGTGGATGTGGTGGAATAGGACACCATGAGTGAAGTACGCGTACGTTTCTGCCCCTCGCCGACCGGGACCCCGCACGTCGGCATGGTCCGCACCGCACTGTTCAACTGGGCCTACGCCCGGCACACCGGTGGCAAGCTGGTGTTCCGGATCGAGGACACCGACGCCGCCCGTGACTCCGAGGAGTCCTACGAGGCGATCGTCGACTCGCTGACCTGGCTCGGCCTGGACTGGGACGAGGGAGTGGGCGAGCCCGGCGGCCCGCACGGCCCCTACCGCCAGTCCCAGCGCATGGAGATCTACGCCGAGGTCCTCGAGAAGCTCAAGGCGTCGGGGGACGTCTACCCGGCCTACTCCACCGCCGAAGAGGTCGAGGAGCGCCACCGTGCGGCCGGCCGCGACCCGAAGCTGGGCTACGACAACTTCGACCGTGACCTGACCGCCGAGCAGGTCGCCGCCTTCGAGGCGGAGGGCCGCTCGCCGGTGTGGCGGCTGCGCATGCCGGAGAAGACCTGGACCTGGAGCGACCTGGTCCGTGGTGAGATGGTCGTCGACGGGACCACGGTGCCGGACTTCGTGGTGGCCCGCTCCAACGGTCAGCCGCTCTACACCCTGGTCAACCCGGTGGACGACGCGCTGATGAAGATCACCCACGTGCTGCGCGGCGAGGACCTGCTGCCCTCCACCCCGCGTCAGCTCGCGCTGTACGAGGCGCTGGTGCGTATCGGTGTCGCCGAGGCGACCCCGGTCTTCGGACACCTGCCGTTCGTGATGGGCGAGGGCAACAAGAAGCTGTCGAAGCGTGACCCGGAGTCCAACCTGTTCAACCACCGGGACAACGGCATCATCCCGGAGGGCATGCTCAACTACCTCTCCCTGCTCGGCTGGTCGCTGTCGGCCGACGAGGACGTCTTCGGCGTCGACCAGCTCGTGGCGAACTTCGACGTCGCCGACGTCAAGCCCAACCCGGCACGGTTCGACCAGAAGAAGCTCGAGGCTCTCAACGCCGACCACATCCGCCTGCTCGAAATCGAGGACTTCACTGCACGGCTGCGCAGCTACCTGGAGGAGTACAAGGGCTTCCCGTCGGACTACCCGGCGGACAAGTTCGCCTTCGCTGCGGACCTGGTGCAGACCCGGATCAAGACCCTCGGTGACGCCGACGGTCTGCTGCGCTTCCTGGTGACCGCCGACGGTGACCTCGAGCTCGACGCGAAGGCGGCGAAGAAGAACCTCAAGGAGGACGCCATCGAGGTGCTCGACGCGGCGATCGGGGAAGTGGAGGCGATCGACGAGGCGGAGTTCGTCACCGCGACGATCGAGGCGGCCCTGTCGGCGCGTCTGATCGAGGCGATGGAGCTCAAGCCGCGCAAGGCCTACGGTGCACTGCGTGTGGCGGTCTCGGGGGCGGCGGTCTCCCCGCCGCTCTTCGAGTCGATGGAGCTGCTGGGCAAGGAGTCCACCCTGGCCCGGTTGCGGGCCGCCCGGGCGGTCACGCCCTACGTCGCCGCGGAGTAGCGCGAGCTGGCGCAGGCTAGCGCGGACTAGCGCGGACTAGCGCGGACCGAGCGCGGCAGTATGCGGTTACGGACGCCAGGATTAGCCACCTGACCTCGCAATTTGCGAGCAGAAGGGAGTCCTGGTTATAGTATCCACCGTTGCAAGGCAGCGCGGGGGAAGCCTCGGAGCTCAGAGCAACAAATGGCCTATGGTGTAATTGGCAACACAGCGGTTTCTGGTACCGTCGTTCTAGGTTCGAGTCCTGGTAGGCCAGCGGAAACGCTGGATATGATGTGCAGTTTGTTTTCACGCCCCGTTCGTCTAGCGGCCTAGGACGCCGGCCTCTCACGCCGGTAACACGGGTTCAAATCCCGTACGGGGTACAAGGTATGTGAACGGAAAGCCCGGTCTTCGGACCGGGCTTTTCGCATGCCCGCGGGCGGGTCAGCCCGCCGGGGCGTCCCGCAGCCCGGGCTGTTGTCGGTTCAGTACCCGGGATTCCGACAATGGCGCGGGCTCCGGGCGATGACGGGCGGGGTGGGGCGGTTGCTTCGTGACCGAAAGGTCTAGGGTGGGTGGGGTGACCATGCCGAAGAACCTGATCCTCGTCCGCCACGGCCAGAGCGAGGCCAACGTCATCCAGCGTGCAGACAAGGCCGGTGACCAGGCACTGTTCAGCGAGGAGACGATGCTGGTGGCGGACCGTTCGTGGCGTCTCACCGCCGCCGGTGTCGCCCAGGCCCGTGCCGCCGGCGAATGGATCACCAGCCATGTCGACGCCCTCGACCGCTGCATCACCTCCCCGTACGTCCGGACCCGCGAGACCGCAGCGAACCTCGGCCTGGTCGGCGCGCGGTGGGAGGAGAACCGTGTCGTGCGGGAGCGGTCCTGGGGTGAGATCTCCCCGCTGCCCCGCAAGGTCTTCGAGGAGCAGTACGCCCACAACGCCCTGTTGCGGCGCAAGGACCCGTTGTACTGGGCGCCGCCGGCGGGGGAGTCGATCGCCAACGTCGCCGAGAACCGCGTGCGCAACCTGCTGAGCACCCTGCACCGCGAGAGCAGTGAGCAGAACGTCCTGGTGGTCACCCACGGCGACTACATGTGGTCGACACGTCTGGTCCTGGAGCGGTGGAGCGACGAGGAGTTCCTGCGCAACGACAAGGACCGCGAGATGACCATCTTCAACTGCACGGTGCTGCACTACACCCGGGTCGACCCGGACACCGGGGACGTGTCGCCGTGGATGCGGTGGGTCCGTGCCGCGCACCCGTTCTGTGACCGGACCACCGGGCGTTGGCGCATGGTCGAGCAGCCGTGGCAGCAGTTCGACCGGGACTACCTCAGCAACGAGGAGCTGCTGGCGGTCGCGGAGGAGCAGTCGCGCCTGCTGTCGGAGTAGACGTCTCCGCGGTCAGCTCCGCCCGGTCACCACTCCGTCGGTCACGTCGAAGGCGTGGACGAGCCCGTTCTTCGTCGGTCCGACCTCCGCGACGAGGGCCTCGGGCAGGACGTCGGACCGGTCCGTGTACCCCAGTAAGTACTCGTCGAAGGACGGCAGGGCGTAGGTTGCCCCGAGAGCATCCCGGATCTCGGCGGAAGTGACGTCCTGCTGCCAGTCGGCGAGGTGCAGCGTTCGCCCGTCCGGTGCCTCTGCGGTGACGACGCTGCCGGTGTCGAGTGCGAGAGCCGTCGCCGTGCGGGCGTCGCGGACCGTCAACCCCGACCACCATGCGAGGTCCTTGACCGTGGCTGGCCCGCGCGAGCGGTGGTAGCGGACCGCCAGTTCGCGGAGCGCGTCCTCCCCGGTGAGGTCACGGGGATGGGGGACGGCATTGTCGTGGAGGACGAAGGTGTCCTCGTTACGGCCCGCCCCGGTGGTGCGGGGTCCCTGGATGATGTCGCCCTCGCCGCCGAAATGGCGCAGCATGTGGGATCCGCGGCCCCCGTCCGGATCGACACCCGCCCCGGCGAAGACGCGGTAGGCCGCTGTGCGTGCCAGGGGAGCGGGGTCTGCGGTGAGTGCGTCGAGGAGTGCGGCCCGGCAGGCGTCGACATCGGTGTCGGAGAGTCCCAGCGTGCCCCGGCGCTTCTTCGACGCCGCCTGGACCCGTGGGGTGCACAGGCGGGTCATCCACCGGACGTCCTCGGCGGCGAGGAGGTGGTGTGTGCCGCGCTGCGACCAACTGCGTACGACGCCGGCGGTGGCGAGGGCGTCCCCGGTGAGGCCCGGGGAGGCGCTCCGCAGGGCGAGTGCGGTGACGGCGGCGGGCAGGTTCTGGGCCTGTGTGGCGAGCATGTGGGCTGCGGTGGCGTGGACGGCGCGGGCCTCCGGGGTCGGTTGGTTGGCCCCGTCGCCGAGTGGTGGACGCGCGGCGCTGGGGGCGAGAAGCTGGGCGATGAGCCGGAGTCCGGGGACGTGGACGGGGGTCAGCGGGGGCATGGAGGCCAGCCTAGTCCGTGGACGGGGACGGACCGGGTGACATGCGCCCGTGGATGCGCATATTTCTGCAGGTCAAGCCACCGATTATGCGGTTCTTCCGCGACTCCTATATAGTTCTCCCCGTTGCACGGCGCGGACAGCGGGTCCGGCTGGTCAACGATGATGAAAGTCCTTGCCCCGTTCGTCTAGCGGCCTAGGACGCCGGCCTCTCACGCCGGTAACACGGGTTCAAATCCCGTACGGGGTACAACAGCATGGAAAGCCCGGTCTTCGGACCGGGCTTTTTCTGCGTCTGCGGGCGGTGCCCGGAGCACAGGAGGACGTACGAACGTCCCGCAACGGACCGGCGGGCCCGCGGCTAGCGCAGGTAGCGCTCCAGTTCGGCGGCGCTGCGCTGCAGGGCCTCACGGTGCCGGGCGGCCGGAGAGGGACCCATGCGCTCGGCGGGCCCGGAGATCGACAGTGCGGCGATCACGCCGGAGGCGTCGCGTACCGGCACGGACACGCTGGCCAGCGCGGCGTCGCGTTCCCCGACGGACTCGGCGATCTGGCCGGCGCGGACGAGCTCGAGGTCCTCGGCGGTGTAGGCAGCGTCCGGCAGGATGTCGTCCTGGAACACCGTGGGGGAGTAGGCCACGAGGACCTTCGCCGCGGACCCGGCGTTGAGGGTCAGCCGGTTGCCCACTGGTACCGTGTCCCGGAGACCCTGCCGGGGTTCCGCGGTGGCGATGCAGACGCGTTCGCGTCCGGAGAGCTTGTAGATCTGCACGGCCTCGCCGGTGCGCTCGACGAGGTCCGGCAGGACGTGCTCGGCGGCTTCGTCGAGCCGGGTGGAGGACTTCGGTGCGAGTTCCGCAAGGGCCGGGCCGGCGGTCCACTGGCCGTCCTCCAGGCGGGTCACCATGCGGTGTTTCTCCAGGGCGACGGCGATCCGGTGTGCGGTGGCACGTGGCAGGCCGGTGGTGTCGCACAGTTCGGAGAGGCTGTGTGGCCGACGCGCGACGATGCCGAGGATGAGCAGGGCACGGTCGAGGACCTGGATGCCGCTGGTGGTCGACGCCACTGGTGTGGAGCTCGGAGAGGACGTCTCAGTGTAGGCGGGTTTTCCCATGATCTGATACTATACATTCCAACTAGTGGAACTTCCAGGCTGCCACGCAGTGACGGGCGGGGCAGCGTCGGATCATCCGGGGAGACCGGGAACGCCACTGACACTGTGCAGACAGTGGACACCGCTGCAGACGGCCGGAGACCGAGGAGAGAACCGTGAATGCTGTGCCCCGAACCCTCGCCGAGAAGGTGTGGGACGCCCACGTCGTGACGCGCGGCGAGAACGGTGGGCGTGACCTGCTGTTCATCGACCTCCACCTGATCCACGAGGTCACCAGTCCGCAGGCCTTCGACGGCCTGCGGCAGAACAACCGGCCGCTGCGGCGTCCCGACCTGACCCTGGGCACCGAGGACCACAACGTGCCGACCGTCGGCGTCCACTCCGGGAACCTGCTGGAGATCGAGGACAAGGTCTCACGGCTGCAGGTCGAGACGCTGCGCCGGAATTGCGAGGAGTACGGCGTGGTGCTGCACTCCATGGGGGACGGCGACCAGGGCATCGTGCACACCGTCGGCCCCCAGCTCGGGGCGAGCCAACCCGGGATGACCATCGTCTGCGGGGACTCGCACACCTCCACACACGGTGCCTTCGGCTCCATCGGCATGGGCATCGGCACCAGCGAGGTCGAGCACGTGCTGGCCACGCAGACCCTGCCGTTGGCGCCGTTCAAGACCATGGCGATCGAGGTCACCGGCGAACTGCAGCCGGGGGTGACCGCCAAAGACCTCATCCTGGCGATCATCGCGAAGATCGGTACCGGCGGCGCCCAGGGCCACATCATCGAGTACCGCGGTGAAGCCATCCGAAAGCTGTCCATGGAAGGCCGGCTGACGATGTGCAACATGAGCATCGAGGCCGGCGCCCGGGCCGGGATGATCGCCCCGGACGACGTCACCTTCGACTACCTCAAGGGGCGCCGGTACGCCCCGACCGGGAAGGACTGGGACGACGCCGTCGAGTACTGGCGTTCGCTGCCCACCGACGAGGGCGCGGTCTACGACACCGTCGTCGAGATCGACGGATCCGCGCTGACCCCCTTCGTGACCTGGGGTACCAACCCGGGCCAGGGACTGCCGCTGGACGCGTCGGTCCCGTACCTGGAGGACATCACCGACGAGACCGCCCGCATCTCGGCGGAATCGGCCCTGGAGTACATGGGGCTCGAGCAGGGCACCCCGTTGCGCGACATCGCCATCGACACCGTCTTCCTCGGCTCGTGCACCAACAGCCGCATCGAGGACCTGCGGGCCGCGGCCGAGGTGCTGCGCGGACGGCACGTCGCCGGGACGGTACGTATGATCGTCGTGCCCTCGTCGACGTCGGTGAAGACCCAGGCGGAGTCCGAGGGCCTCGACCGGGTCTTCCTCGACGCCGGTGCGGAGTGGCGCACCGCCGGATGCTCGATGTGCCTGGGCATGAACCCGGACCAGCTGGCACCCGGGGAGCGCGCGGCGTCGACGTCGAACCGCAACTTCGAGGGACGCCAGGGCAAGGGCGGACGCACCCACCTGGTCTCGCCGCCGGTCGCCGCGGCCACCGCCGTCCTGGGGCATCTGGCCGGCCCCGCCGATCTCCCGGCGCCGGGCGCCGGGAAGGGAGAGTAGGTTTTTCGTGGAGAAGTTCAGCACACACACCGGGGTGGCGTGCCCCCTGCGACGCTCGAACGTGGACACCGACCAGATCGTGCCCGCCGAGTACCTCAAGCTCGTCACCAAGACCGGTTACGAGTCGGGCCTGTTCAAGTCCTGGCGTCGGGACCCTGACTTCGTGCTCAATCAGGAACCCTTCGTCGCCTCCACGGTCCTGGTCGCCGGGCCGGACTTCGGCACAGGGTCCTCGCGCGAGCATGCGGTGTGGGCCCTGCTCGACTACGGCTTCCGCGTGGTGTTCTCCCCACGCTTCGGTGACATCTTCCGGGGCAACGCCGCCAAGAACGGGTTGCTCGTGGCCACGATGCCCGCGGAGGACATCGAGCTGATCTGGAAGCTCATCGAGCAGCAGCCGGGGGTGGAGATGACCGTCGACCTCGAGTCGCGGACCGCCACCCTCGGCGAGCACGTCTTCACCTTCGACGTCGACGACGACACCCGGTGGCGGTTGCTGAACGGGCTGGACGACATCGGAATCACCCTGCAGGACGAGGCGGCGATCGAGGCCTACGAGCAGTCGAGGCCCACCTTCAAGCCGGTCATCCACTAGGTCCGGGGCCGGCGTCGTCGGGCGGTGGCCCGGCAGCCCCGGTGATATCGGCGGGGAAAGTGACGTAGTCTCAGGTGGTATGGACCGTCACCAGCAGATCATCCCGCGTATCCGCCTGCAGACCGGCGACCACGGCGTGGTCGGGGCCGCCCGTTTCTACACGGACGTCTTCCGCCCGTTCGAGGAGGCGGGCCTGGAACTCGGGGCCGCAGGCACCACAGGTCCCGACGACGGTGTGGAACTCACCGTCGCCGGGTTGAACCTCCGTCTCACCGACGCCGCCGACAGCCCCGGTGCGGCCGGGGTCTCACCGGCGACGAACTTCATGGTGAACATCGACCCGCTGTTCTTCGGCTGGTCCGCGGACGCCGGTGAGGGCGACCGCCGGGCCGCCTCCGCCCGTGCCCGGGCCGTCCTCGACACGGTGTGGGACGGGCTCGTCGCCGACGGCGCCACCGTGCTCATGCCGCTGGGGGAGTACCCCTTCAGTGCCCGGTACGGCTGGGTGCTCGACCAGTTCGGCGTCAGCTGGCAGCTCATGCTCACCGACCCCACCGGGGAACCCCGGCCGGCACTGCTCCCGTCCTTCCTGTTCTGTGGTCCGGCCCAGAACAAGGCGGGGGAGGCACTCGAGACCTGGACGCGTGTCTTCGGCGAGGTCGTCGCCGGCGGTACCGGGCGCACCCGGCCCGGGACGTCAGTCGCCTACCGGGAGGCGGAGGGGCCGCTGGTCGAGGGGTCGGTGATGTTCGCCGACGCGCAGCTGGCGGGCATGTGGATCACCGCGATGGACTCCGGCGTGGAACAGCCGTTCACCTTCACCGACGCCGTGGCCTTCCGCGTGCTCTGCGACTCTCCGGTGCAGGCGGAGATGCTGCGGCGTGAACTCGGCCTCGACAGCTCGGGTACCGACCGGTTCGGGGTGTGCTGGGAACCGGTGGTGGCTCAGCGCACCGGGAGCGGCGAAGCGAGGTAGTCCGCGCCGAGCAGGGTGTCGTCCGCGCCGAAGTGCAGCACCCAGACACTGCCCTTCTTGGTGCGCAGGTCCTCGATGTCGAAGCCGGCGTCCCGCGCCAGCCCCGAGACGACGGCGGGGATCACGTCACCCTGGGAACACACCACGCTCACGGGGGCGGAACTGGCCTTGACCAGTGCCTCCATGACGGTGCGGGCGGAATGGTGCAGGGCGGGGTCCCCGAGGTTGACGTCGGTCTCGATCTCCAGGCCGAAGGCCCCGGCAGTCGGCTCCACCGTGGCCCGGCAGCGTTCAGGGGCAGCGGTGGACACGGACATCGGCCGGTACCCCTCCAGGACGGACGGCAGGGCGTCGGCCTGACGGCGGCCCTTCTTGGTCAGCGGTCGCAGGTCGTCCGACTCCGCCCAGTTGTCCGGGGACATGGCCTTGGCGTGGCGGACGTAGAGGACCCGCCGGGTGCAACCCAGGTCGAGGACCTCCTCGGCGGCGGTGATGACGTCCCGGTCGGCGTCGTAGGTCACTTTCGCCTTGGCGGCCGTGGGGGAGAGCCAGTGCAGTTCGTCGACCTCGTCGTTGTCCCGGAAGCTGCCGCCCGTCACCTCGGCGGTCCAGTAGTAGACGACCTTGGTCCGGGTGCCCAGCGGGTAGTGGATGTAGCCCAGCAGCCAGCCCAGGGTCGGGGTGTAGCCCGTTTCCTCGACGATCTCGCGGGTGGCGGCGGCGGCGATGTTCTCGCCGGGGTCGACCTTGCCTTTCGGCAGCGACCAGTCGTCGTAGTGGGGCCGGTGGATCACGGCGATCTCGATCCCGTCCGCGGACTCCGGGGTGCCGGGCCCGTGGCTGCCGGTGTGGCGCCACAGCACGGCGCCGGCGGCGAAGACGGGACGTTCGAATTCGTCGGTGGGGGTGCTTCCGATCCGTGCGACGTGGCCGAGGGGGGTGTCCGCCCCGGCAGGTGGTTCCGACGCAGGCTTGTCGAGGTTTCTCGACGCCAGCGAGGTGGACAGGTCTCCGGTGCCGGTGTGGCTGATCAAGGGTGACGCCTTCCCGAGCGCACCGGTCCGGACGAGCCGTCACCACGGACCGGGTACGTCGTGGTTCAATGTTGGGGAGCAGAAGTGCCAGAACTCTTTCCGGCCACCAGAATACCGGTGTGCGGCGTGGAGGGAGTAGTTGGCACGGCCGGCATGGTCTGCACCGCCGGCACGGACGAGACAGAGGAGCACACAAGCATGGTTCGGGTAGCGGTGATGGGGTCTGGCTCCTGGGGGACCACGGTGGCCAAGGTCTGCGCAGACACCGAGGCCGGCGTGCGGTCCGGCGGCACGGACCCTGTGGAGCCGGCGGACCCGGCGGCGTGCCCCTCGGTGACGTTGTGGGCCCGCCGTGCCGAGATCGCCGCGGAGATCAACGAGGACCACCGCAACTCGACGTACCTGCCGGGGGCGGTCCTTCCCGCGTCGGTCACCGCCACCACGGACGCCGCCGCGGCGCTGGACGGGGCGGACGTCGTGTTCCTGGGTGTGCCGTCGCAGTCGTTGCGGTCGAATCTCGAGGCGTGGCGTGACCTGATCCCCCCAGACGCGACGCTGGTCAGTCTGGCGAAGGGTATCGAGCATTCCACGGGGCTGCGGATGAGCGAGGTCATCGCGGACGTCGCCGGCGTCGACCCGGGCCGGGTCGCCGTCCTGTCCGGGCCGAACCTCGCCGTGGAGGTCGCCCAGCAGCAGCCGGCCGCGTCCGTGGTGGCCTGCACCGACGACCGTCGGGCGCGACTGGTGCAGTCCGCCCTGGCCACCGGATACTTCCGTCCCTACACCAATGACGACGTCATCGGCTGCGAGGTGGGCGGCACGTGCAAGAACGTCATCGCCCTGGCCTGCGGCATGGCCGCGGGGATGGGGATGGGCCACAACACGATCGCCACGGTGATCACCCGTGGTCTCACCGAGATCACGCGGCTGACGGTGGCGCTCGGGGGGCAGGAGCGCTCCATGGCCGGGCTGGCGGGCATGGGGGACCTGGTGGCGACCTGCAATTCGCCCCTGTCACGCAACCGCACCTTCGGTGAGCGGCTGGGTATGGGCGAGACCCTGGAGCAGGCCAGTGGGGCGACGAAGGGTCAGGTCGCCGAGGGGGTGATCTCCAGTATGTCCGTCGCGGAGCTCGCCGAGGCCCACGGTGTGGAGATGCCGATCACCCGTGAGGTCGTCCGGGTCTGCCACCACGGCGGGGACGTGCAGACCGCGATCCGGGCGCTGATGGGGCGCACCAAGAAAGCCGAGTGACCGGGACAGTGACCGGCCCGGGGCGGTGAACGCTACACTTGGACCCCGTGAATCTCCCCGTGAATACCTCCGCGACCCCGGCCGGCGACACTACCGCAGGACCCACCCGTACCACTGTGGCGGTGCTCTACGGAGGTCAGAACACCGAACACAGCGTGTCCTGTATCTCCGCCGGCGCAGTAATGGCCCACCTGGACCCGGAGCGGTACGACATCGTGCCGGTGGGTATCACCCGTGACGGGGTCTGGGTGAAGGGGACCACCGACGTCGAGCAGTTGCGGGCCCACGGCCGGGAACTGCCCGAGGTGGCCCGCGGCAGGGCCGTGAACTTCGACATGGGTGGACGGCGCGGTGGCCAGCTCCGGTTCGGCGACGGCTCGCTGTACGCCGAGGTCGACGTCGTCTTCCCGGTCCTGCACGGTGTCAACGGCGAGGACGGTACGGTGCAGGGGCTGCTGGAGCTGGCCCATGTCCCGTACGTCGGCAACGGTGTCTTCTCCTCGGCGACGTGCATGGACAAGCAGTACACCAAGGCCGTCGCCCGTCACGCCGGGATCCCGGTGGGTGACGAGGTCATCGTCACCGAGAGGCGCGTCCTCACCGAGGAGGAGAAGGAGTCCCTGGGGCTCCCGGTCTTCGTGAAGCCGGCGCGTGGTGGCTCGTCCATCGGGATCTCCAAGGTCACCGACTGGGACGATTTCCCGGCCGCCCTGGAGACGGCCCTGGCCGCTGACGACAAGGTCCTGGTGGAGGCGATGCTGCGCGGCCCCGAGGTCGAGTGCGGTGTGCTGCAGTACCCGGACGGGACGGTCCAGGCGTCCTACCCGGCCATGCTGCAGGGGACCGAGGACGGGCCCGAGGGGTTCTACGGCTTCGACACGAAGTACCTGGACGACATCATCACCTACGAGATCCCGGCCCCGCTGCCGGAAGAGCAGGTGGCCGAGGTGCGGCGTCTGGCCGTGGAGACGTTCCGGGCGTTGGGGTGCTCCGGGCTGGCGCGGGTCGACTTCTTCGTGACCCCGGACGGGCCGGTGCTCAACGAGCCGAACACGATGCCCGGCTTCACCCCGATCAGCATGTACCCGAAGATGTTCGCCGCCAGCGGGGTGGAGTACCCCGACCTGCTGGACATCCTGATCGCGCAGGCACTGTCGGCGTAGGACGGCGGGAGCGGCCGGCACGACCGGCACGGCCGGCCGGCGCCGGTCACCGCTCGGCGGTGCGTTCCAGGTTCTCGTCGATGGCGGCGGAGACCGCGGTGAGGACGCTGTTGCCGGCGTCGAGCGGCAGCGAGACCGCGACGGTGTCGGCGTAGCCCATCGAGTACCAGACCCCTGCGGTCGACCCTTCGGCCAGCGCGGTGTCCTCGAACCAGGGCACGTCGTCGACCTGGGTGAGCTGGGCGCCGGCCTCGTAGCTGTCGGGGAGGCCCACGCCGCAGCGCAGGACGACCGGCTCGCGTCCCTCGGCGACCCACACCGCCGACCCCTCGACCGCGGCGGCGGCCTCGGGGTCGAGTGTGCCGGGGTCGACCCGCCGGTATTCGCCGAGTGTGTCGGGGAGGGCGTCCTCCACGGCGTTGCAGGAGTCACCGCCCCGGGCGGGCAGGTCCGCCAGGGGGGCGGGGCCCGGGGCCGGGGCGTCGCCGTCGTCACCGTGGCGGGAGGTGACCTCGCCCACGCCGGCGAGGTCCGCGGTGTCCAGACGCCCCTCGGTGGTCACGGCGACGACGGGGGAGTGGCCCACGGAGTACCAGGTCGTCAGTCCGGAACCGGGGGTGGCGTCGGTGACCCGCAGCCACTGTTCGCCGCCGGCCTCCTCGACGGAGCTGAGCCGGGTGTACTGGCCCGGGGCGTTCACCCCGCAGCGGAGTGCCAGTTCGGTCCCGCCGCTGTCGCGGTAACCCGCCGTCCCCTCGGGTGCGGGGTCGGTGACCCCGACGTCGCGGTAGTCGCCGAGACGGTCAGGCAGGTCGCCGATGATGTCGGTGCAGGTGCCGCTGTCGCCGGCCGGCGCGCTGACCGGGCCCATCGCGACCGGTGTGTAGACGCTGCGGTCCACGAGGATCTTCGCCCCGACGAGGACGAAGACGACGAAGACCACCGCGATCACGAGTGCCAGGACGGCTCCCCTGCGTCGGACGATTCCGTGTCCGGTGGTGCTGCTACCCTGATCGGTGACCTTAGACCGTGAAGACATGCGGATGATTCTACGGCCCCCGGGGCGGAAGTCCCGATCCACGGGGGCGTGGTACCGGTTCGCTGTCGGCCAGCCACGGCGCGTGACGAGTACGAGGAGACCGATGACGGGTAAGGCACCAGGGAAGCTCACCGTGGCGCAGGCGGGAGAGGCGGCGACGATCGCCGCGATTCGCGAGGCTGCCCCGAGTGAGACCAACGGTGACGATGCGGCGGTGCTGGACCCTGCTCCGCCGAATTCCCGCCACCTCGCGACGACGGACGTCCTGGTCGAGGGCGTGCATTTCCGCTTCGACTGGTCCACGCCGTTCGAGGTCGGTGCCAAGGCGGTGACCCAGAACTTCGCGGACATCCAGGCGATGGGGGGACGGCCCACGGCGGTGCTGATGTCGTTGGCCGCGCCCGCGGACCTGGAGCTCGGTGTCGTCTCTGAGATCGCCCGGGGGGTCGGGGAGTGCGCCGCCCCGTGGGCGGTGGAGCTCGTCGGCGGCGACGTCGTCTCGTCGACGCAGCTGGTGGTGTCGTTGACCGCGGTGGGGGTGCTCGCGGGCCCGGACCCGGCCATGACCATCGACGGGGCGGTGCCCGGGCACGAGGTGATCGCCAGCGGTGTGATCGGGCATTCGGCGGCCGGCGAGGCGGTCCTGCGCTACTTCGGTTCCCGCGAGGCCGTCCCGGACGACGCCGTGCTGCAGGACCTGGTGCGCCGTCACTGCGCGCCGGAGCTGGTGGTGGGGCGCGGTTCGGTGGCCAGGGCCGCCGGGGTATCCTCGATGACGGACAACTCCGACGGTCTGCTGCGTGACCTGACCTCGCTCGCGACACGGTCCGGCGTCCGCCTGGACCTGGACGGCACCGCGCTGACGCCGGACGCCCAGTTGTACTACGCCGGCGAGATGCTCGGTGTGGACCCGTGGGAGTGGGTGCTCACCGGCGGGGAGGACCACACGTTGATCGGCACCACGGCCCACCAGGTCCCCGCGGGGTACCGCACGCTGGGGACGGTACGAGGTGCCGGCGACGGCCCCGCGGTCACCGTCGACGGGCACATGCCGATCTACACCGGGGGATGGGATTCCCTTGCCTGAGACCGACATCATCGCCGGACGGATCCTCGCGACGATCCATCCGTCGTGGCGCGCCGAACTCGATGCCGCGGCGGTCGAGGCCGCCGCCGAATGGACCGCCGCCCGGATCGTCGACGGAGAGCCCGTCCAGCCGGCCCCCGGGAACATCTTCCGCGCCCTGTCTCGCCCGGCGGGGGAGACGCGTGTCCTGATCCTCGGTCAGGACCCGTACCCCACTCCGGGCCATGCCGTGGGACTGTCGTTCGCCTCGACGCCGCAGATGCGTCCGCTGCCGAAGTCGCTGGTGAACATCTACACCGAGTACGAGTCCGACCTGGGTCTGCCACGCCCGGAGTCGGCGGACCTGTCACCGTGGACCGATGCCGGGGTGATGCTGCTCAACCGCGTGCTCACCGTCCGTGAAGGCGCGACGAACAGTCACCGCGGTCAGGGGTGGGAGGAGATCACCGGGGCGGTCGTGCAGCACCTCGCACAGCGGCCCGTGGTCGGTATCCTCTGGGGGAAACAGGCCCAGGAGACCGCCGGGGTCATCGGCCCGCACCGGTGCATCCAGTCGCCCCACCCGTCGCCGCTGTCGGCCTACCGGGGGTTCTTCGGCTCCCGGCCGTTCACCCGGGCCAACGCACTCCTCGAGGAGCAGGGCGCGGCGCCGGTGGACTGGGACCTGTCGGGCCAGGACCGCGGGCACGGTGCCGGTGGGGAGGAGCCGCGATGCTGAGCGGAGCGCACGTCGCCTTGTGGGCGGAACAGGCCGCCGCCGGGCTGGCACGCCACAAGGACGAGATCAACGAACTCAACGTCTTCCCGATCCCGGACTCCGACACCGGCTCGAACATGACCGCCACGATGGAGTCCGCGGTCGCGCGGATGTACCGGGACCACGGTGACGCACGGTCGGCCGTGGCGGCCGGGACGAGCGTCGCCGACATCGCCTCGTCGCTGGCGGCCGGTGCGGTCACCGGGGCCCGCGGGAACTCGGGGCTGGTGCTGAGTCAGTTCCTGCGCGCGCTGGCGGATTCCGCCGCCGGTTCACACCAGGACGAACTCCCGGTCACGGCGCTTCCCGGGATGCTGCACCGGGCGGAGACGCTGGTGCGTCGTGCCGTGTCGACCCCGGTGGAGGGAACGATCATCACGGTGCTGCACGCCGCGGCAGAACAGGCCTCGGACAGTCTGGACCCCACCGGTGACCGGGAGGCGCCCACCGCCGGCGAGGTCGTCCGGAGCACCCGGGACGCCGCCGTCGAGGCACTGACCGCCACCACCACGCAGCTTCCGGAGCTGGCGTCCGCCGGTGTCGTCGACGCCGGTGGACGCGGGCTCGTGGTGATCCTCGACGCCCTGGTCGACGCGGTCGAGCGTCCGTTCCCCGACAGCGACGGCACGGCCGACGGCACCACCGCAGACAGCAGGACCGACAGCGCTGCCAGCGCTCCCAGGGCCGACGGTACCGGTGACCCCGACAGTCCGGACCAGAGGGCCGTCGACACCCGGCAGACCGACTGCACCGCCGAGATCGAGGTGATGTTCACCTACCGGGCAGGCGAGGAGCAGCTCGACGACCTGCGCGAACAGCTCAACCTCCGGGGCAACAGCGTCGTCATCGTCCCGGCGGAGGCCGACGGCAGCTGGCGGGTACACGTGCACACCACCGAGGGCGGGCCACTGATCGAACTGGCCTACCGCACCGGTGCCGTCAGTGACCTGGCACTGGAGGTCCTGCCCGTGGCGGAGACCCCCGCCCCGTCCACCCCGACCGCGCCGGTCCTGGCGCTGGCACCGGAAGGCGGGCTGCGCGAGATGTTCTCCGGCGCCGGGGCAACTGCCGGGGACACCGGCACGATCATCGCGGAGTTCGAACGACGCGGCACCGGGTGCATCGTGCTCACCAACGGCCAGGACACCACCGAACTCTTCCGGCGGCTGGCGTCGTCGACGGGGGAGGCGACCGTGGTCGACACCGAGTCCTTCGTCGGCGGCCTGGCGGCCCTGGCGGTGTACAGCCCCACCGCGGACCTCGACGAGAACGCCGAGGAGATGGCCGACGCGGTGTCGGCACAGCGGTGGCGGGAGACCGACGGCTCGCCCGACGAGGTCCGGGGCCTGGTCGAGGACCTGGTCGAGGATCTCCTCGCCGCCGGTGGGGAACTGGTCACCGTCCTCTACGACGGCGGTGGGCAGGACGGCGCCGGACAGGACGGCGACCCGGTCACCGAGGCCGTCGAGTCGCTGCGGGAACGGCACCCCTCGGTCGAATTGCACTCCTACCGCGTCCCGGGACTGGGCGCCCGGGTACAGGTGGGGGTGGAGTAGATGCTCGGGTGGGACGATCCGCGGCCGCTGAGCCTGGTCATCTCGCCGGAGCGTGCCCGCAAGCTCGCCGGTAAACCAGGCCTGGCCACGCTCGGCCAGGCGCTGATGAACTTCCCGACGGGCTACGTCCACACCAGCGGCACCGGAGCGATGACCGGCGACGAGACCACCCCGGTCCCCGGGGAGACCTGGACCGACGCACTCGTCGAAGGGGAGCTGCTGACCTGTCTGGGCGAGGTCACCTGGGTCCAGCTGCAGGACAACCGGGGCAGGAAAGGCCCGCGGGAGATCCTGGCCTTCCGTTTCCGGGTCAACGGCGAGGACTTCTCGTCGGCGCTCTTCGGCGCGGCCCGCAGCCATCAACCGTTCATCACCGTGGGCGCGAAGCTGATGCTCTCCGGCAAGCTCAAGCTCTACCGCGATGAATGGCAGCTGCGCAACCCCAGCTACATCACGCTGCACCCCGGTCCCGGCCCCGACGGGCAACAACTGCAGGGCGAGGCCTATGAGGCGGCCTTCGGCGCCTTCGGCCCCCTGGAGACGATCGTGGAGGTCGCCGGCGGGATGCGCGCCGCCCAGGAACTGCTGTCGGTACCCTGGCTGCCGACCTACCCCCGCCGCACCGGCACCACCGGCGCCGAGGTCATGGCGGTCACCGGACACGTCCTCGAGGCGATGGGCCGCCCGTCGGACATGCTGCCCGTCCCGACGGAGGTCACCGGCGCACCGGCGTGGCCCGAGGTCGGCGGGGTCCCCCTGGCCGACTTCGCCACCGCGCTCCACGACATCCACCGTCCGCCAGAGGACGGGCCCGACGCCGCCCGGGCCCGGCTGACCTTCAACGAGGCCCTCGCACTGCAGGTGGTGATGGCACTACGGCGGGCCGACACCACCGCCCGCCAGGGGCGCGCCGTGGTCGATGTCGTCGACGACTCCCGTTACGCGGCACTGACCAGGGCACTGCCGTACGAGCTCACCGACGCCCAGCAGGCCGCCCTCGACACCATCGGGGCCTCGATGAGCACCTCGACGCCGATGAGCATGCTGCTCCAGGGCGACGTCGGCTCAGGGAAGACCGTCGTGGCGCTGTTGTCGATGCTGCGCGTGGTCGACTCCGGCGCCCAGTGCGCCTTCCTGGCGCCCACGGAGGTCCTGGCCGCCCAGCACCACAAGACCCTCACGGGGCTGCTCGCCGGCACCGGGGTCACGGTGTCGCTGCTCACCGGCTCCCAACCGGTCTCCGAACGACGCGACACACTGCTGGACATCGTCTCGGGCACCAGCGACATCGTCGTCGGCACCCATGCGGTGATCCAGGACGCCGTCGAGTTCTACGACCTGGGCATCGTCGTCGTCGACGAGCAGCACCGCTTCGGTGTCCGGCAGCGTGACAAGCTGCGCGAGGAGTCCCCGGTGGACCGTACACCGCACCTGCTGGTGATGACCGCCACCCCGATCCCGCGCACCGTGGCGATGACGATGTTCGGTGACCTGTCGGTCTGCACCCTGGACACCTCCCCGGTGGGACGGGGCGAGGTCTCGTCCCACGTGGTGCCGATGTGGAAACCGGCCTGGGTCGACCGGCTGTTCGCCGTGGTCCGTGAACAGGTCGCCGGCGGGCACCGGGTGTTCGTCGTCGTGCCGAGGATCGAGGGGTTCGGCGGGGTGGACAACGTCGCCGACCGTCTGGAGGCCGGCCCGCTGCAGGGCCTGCGGATCGGACGCCTGCACGGCAGGATGGCGGAGAAGTCCGAGGTCATGGAGGACCTCGCCCGCGGCGAGATCGACGTCCTGGTGTCGACGACCGTCGTCGAGGTGGGCGTCGACATCCCGGAGGCCACCGTGATGGTGGTGATGGACGCCGAGAACTTCGGCGTCAGCCAGCTCCACCAGCTCCGCGGACGGGTCGGGCGTGGCACCGACGCCTCCCTGTGCTTCCTCACCACCATGATCAACCCCGAGGCGGACGAGACGACACCCGCCGCCGCGGCGTCCTACCGCCGGCTGGAGGCCGTCGCGGCGACGACCGACGGCTTCGCCCTGGCCGAACTGGACCTGCAGACCAGGACCGAGGGCGACGTGCTCGGCGAACACCAGTCCGGGGCACGCGTCCGGCGTGCCCGACTGCTCGACCTGGCCACCGACGGCGAGATCGTCGCCGAGGCACGCCGCTACGCCGAGGACCTCGTGGCCTACGACGAGGCCCTGGCCAGGGCACTGGTGGCGGACTTCACCGAAGGCGACCAGGAGTACATCGAGCGCAGCTGACCGACGCGATAGACTCCGGTGCATGGACATTCACGCCCCCTTTGCCGGGATCGTCAGATTCGCCGTCGAGGACGGCCAGACCGTCGCCACCGGCGACCGGCTCGCCGTCGTCGAAGCCACCAAGCTCGAGAGCCCCGTCAACGCCCCCGGCCCCGGTGTGGTGCACCGCGGGGCCGTGGAGGACTTCACCCACGTCGACGGCGGCGACCGGCTGCTCGAACTCGGGGAGGCCTGATCTCCGGTGACACGCATCATCTCCGGAACCGCACGCGGTAGGAAACTCCGGGTACCCGCCGACGTCACCCGCCCGACCTCCGACCGGGCCCGGGAAGGCCTGTTCTCCTCCCTGCAGGTCCGGTTCGGCTTCGACGGCGAGACCGTCCTCGACCTCTTCGCCGGCTCCGGCGCACTCGGCCTCGAGGCGGGGTCACGCGGGGCACGGGAGGTCACCCTCGTCGACGACAACCACCGTGCCTGCGAGACGATCCGGGCGAACGCCGAGGTCGTCGGCCACCCGGACGTCCACGTCGTCGAGTCCAAGGCCTCCAGCTTCCTGGCCACCGCACCCCGGGCCCGGTACTCCATGGTGCTGGCCGACCCGCCCTACGAGCTCAGCGACGAGGCCGTCGACGAGATGGTCGCCGCGCTGGTGCCCACCTTGACCACCGACGCCGTCGTGGTCGTCGAACGCCACGTCGACTCCGCGGAGGTCACCTGGCCGGAAGGCTTCGAGAAGACCAACCAGAAGCTGAAGAAGCGGACCTACGGGATCGCCCGCATGGACATGGCCATCTGGCGCGGAACCCCGGCACAGGACTGACCGGGCGGGAGGCACACACCGGGCAGGTAGGATCGGGCCCATGCGAGTCTGCTGCCCCGGGTCCTTCGACCCCGTCACCAACGGTCACCTCGACATCTTCACGCGTGCCGCGCGGAATTTCGACGAGGTGACCGTCCTGGTCACCTACAACCCGAACAAGTCCGGCCTGTTCACCGCGGAGGAGCGCATGACGCTGATCCGCGAGGCACTCGACGACAGCGGTGCACCCGAGGCCGACAGGATCACGGTCGACACCTGGGACCGCCTGCTGGTGGACTACCTCACCGACAACGACATCCCGGCGATGGTCAAGGGGCTGCGCAGTTCCCTCGACTACGAGTACGAACTGCCGATGGCGCAGATGAACCAGCGGCTGTCGGGGGTGGAGACCTTCTTCCTGCTGACGAACCCGCAGTTCGGCTACGTGTCGTCGACGATCTGCAAGGAGGTCGCGAAGTACGGCGGGGACGTCCACGGCCTGCTGCCGGAGAACGTCGCCGCCGCGGTCGTCGCGAAGTACGGCGCCTGAGCCGTCTGCGTGTCACATCCGTACCGTCTGCACCATTTCTGGCATGCTGGGACGCATGTACAAGACTTTCCAGGGCCTCGATGACCTCCAGAACATGGTTGACCAGGCGTACGGCGTTCCCATGACGTCCAACTGCATGGTCCCGCGCCGCGAGGTCCAGGACCTGCTGGACGAGGTACGCACCGCCATCCCGGTGGAGATGGACGACGCCCAGGACGTCCTCGACCACCGCGACGGCATCATCGCCAACGCCGAGGACGAGGCGGACACCCTGGTCCGCGACGCCGAGGCGCAGCGCGACCGCATCCTCGAGGAGGCGCGGCGCCAGGCCGACGAGATGGTCAACGACGCCGAGGAGAGGGCCCACTCCACCGTGGCACGGGCCGAGTCGGAGGCCGACCGTCTGGTGTCCGACGCCCGGGCCGAATACGAACAGACCATCTCGCGTGCGGAGTCCGAGGCCGAGCGCCTCGTCACCGCGGGTAACGAGTCCTACGACCGGTCGGTCAACGAGGGTATCGCCGAGCAGCAGCGGCTGGTCGGCGAGTCCGAGGTCGTCCGGGTGGCCGAGGAGGAGGCACGGCGGATCGTGGAGTCCGCCCACTCCGACTCCGACCGCCTGCGGCGTGAGTGCGACCACTACGTCGACTCCACCCTCGCCCAGTTCGAGGAGTCGCTCACCGGGACGTTGCGTACCGTCTCCCGGGACCGCTCGGCGCTGCGCAAGGGGGCCGGGGTCTCCGGCGTCCGGCACGGCGACAGCGCCGGGCGTGACTCCGCACGGCGGGAGTCGCGCGGTGAGTACCGTGACGACTACCGTGAGGATTACCGGGAGGACCGCCGGGACGGGTACCGCGACTGATTCGCACAACCCCCGGTGTCAAGGGTAGAAACATGGTGTGAGTAACGATCCTTTCCTCCTTGATGTCCGTGAGCCGCTCGTGTCCGTCGGCACACCCCACCATGTGACGACCGCCGGGGCTGCCACCGTCCGCCTGGGCGGTGAGATGCTCGGCGTGGCCGAGGGGGCCCCGGTCGAGGTCGTGGCCGACATCACCAACCTCGGCGAGTCGCTGCTGGTCGACGCCACCGCCCACGCACGGGTCACCGGCCAGTGCTCCAGGTGCCTCAGCGAGATCAGCGAGGACGTTTCCCTGCACGTCAGCGACGTCTTCGGCACGACCCCCGACTTCATCTCCGGCGACGACGCCGAGGAAGGCGAGGAGCCGCACATGGTCGAGGACGACCGGGTGGACATCACCCAGCTGCTCGTCGACGAGGCGGGGCTGAACCTGCCGTTCAACCCGGTGTGCGAGGACTACGGCCAGACCTGCTCCGACGCCACCCCGGCGCCGGACGGTGTCTCCGGGGAGGAGGAGGTCGTGGACCCGCGGTGGGCGGCACTGGCCGACAAGTTCCCGGACATGGGGGAGACGGGGAACGACGGGGCCGAGCCAGAGGAGGACCGCTGATGGCACGCAAGCGCCGTCTCACCGGCACCGCGGCCCTCGACGCCGCGTACTCGAAGACCGACCACGCCCCGCTGCTCGAGGCGTGGGGGGTGGACTTGCCGGACGACATGCTCCGGCTGGCGCTGTCGCACCGTTCCTTCGCCAACGAGAACGGCAACCTGCCCAACAACGAGCGGCTCGAGTTCCTCGGTGACGCCGTCCTCGGGCTCAGCGTGGCGGAGCAGCTCTACGTGCAGTTCCCGGAACGCTCCGAGGCCGACATCTCCAAGATGCGCGCCGGTGTGGTCAACATGTACGCCCTGGCCGACGTCGCCCGCGAGCTCGGCATGGGTGACTACATCCTGCTCGGCCGTGGTGAGATGCTCACCGGCGGCAACGACAAGCACTCCATCCTCGCCGACTCGGTGGAGGCGATGCTCGGGGCGATCTACCTCGTCCACGGTTTCGAGACCGCCCGGCAGGTCGTGTTCCGCATCTTCGAGAACCGCATCACCACCGCACCGTCCACGGGGCTGACGATGGACTGGAAGACGGTGTTGCTGGAGAAGCTCAGCGACCTGCGTATCGGTGGCGACCCGGTGTACGCGTCGGCGGCCGAGGGGCCGGCCCATGACCAGACCTTCCACGCCACGGTGACCATCGGCGACACCGTGCGTGGCAAGGGGGTCGGCCACACGAAGAAGGAGGCCGAGCACCAGGCGGCCCGCGAGGCCTACAAGGCGCTGAGCTGACCGGTGCCCGAACTCCCTGAGGTCGAGGTCGTCCGTGCCGGCCTCGCCGAGCACATCCTGGGTGCCCGGTTCCGGCACACCGAGGTGCTGCACCCGCGTGCCGTCCGTGGCCAGGACGGCGGTGCCGCGGCGGTCGTCGACGGGCTGCGGGGTGCCGTGGTGGCCGCGGTGCGTCGTCGCGGGAAGTACCTGTGGCTGGAGCTGGGGGAGCGGGGGAACCTGCTGGTCCACCTGGGCATGTCCGGGCAGATGCTGCTCGGGGCGCCCGGGACGGTGGTCTCGCCGCATGTGCGGATTCGTTCGGAGCTGGTCACCGCGTCCGGTGAGACCCTGGAACTCAGCTTCGTGGACCAACGGACCTTCGGACGGTGGGAACTCACCGGGGCCGACCCGGTGCCGCATATCGCGCTCGACCCGATGGACGCGGGGTTCGACGCGGTGTCCACGGCCCGGGCGATCCGTCGGCGCCGCTCGGAGATCAAGCGGGTGCTCCTCGACCAGACGGTCGTATCCGGGATCGGGAACATCTACGCCGACGAGGCGTTGTGGGCCGCCGGGGTCCACCCGCGGAAGCAGGCCAGTGCGATGCGTCAGCAGGACGTCCTGCGCGTCCTCGCCGCGGCACAGGAGGTGATGGCCCGTGCCCTGGAGGCCGGGGGTACGTCCTTCGACGACCTCTACGTGAACGTCAACGGTGCGTCCGGCTACTTCTCCCGGTCACTCAACGCCTACGGGCGCGACGGGGAACCGTGCCACCGCTGCGGTACGGCGATGGTGCGCGAGCAGTGGATGAACAGGTCGAGCCACTTCTGCCCGGAGTGTCAGCGGCGAGGGTGACGGTGTGACCGTCGCCGCCGGGTGGGGGTGGCTCGGCGGTCAGCGTGGTGTCCCTGACCGTGTGTCCCGTCGTAGCCCGGCCTGTTGTTGGTTTCGTGGGTCCGGAACCGACAACAGGCCGGGTTCCGGCGACGAAGCAGCAACGGGCATCGGCGGGCATTGGCGGGCATTGGCGGGCATCGTCGGTGGCGACAACCACCGAGGCCGGAAACACGCCCGAAACATGCTGAGCTGTCCAAAGTGATGTGCGGCACCCGGGAGCGTGTTGGTGCCGTAGATTTCCCTGCGGCGCAGTAACGTCCGGAAAATGACGGATTTCATCACCTCCATGAATGACGGCGTCTGGAGCGTCGTCGTCTGGGCCCTCCTCGGAGCCGGACTCTACTTCTGCGTCCGTACGATCCTCGTGCAACTGCGGCTGTTCCCGCAGATGTTCGGCGCGGTCGCCGAGGCGCCGTACGAGGACGACGAGATGACCAGGCGCGACCCGGAAGTGGCGTCGAAGAAGGGGATCTCGCCGTTCAAGGCGTTCACCATCTCGGCGGCGTCGCGCGTGGGCACGGGCAACGTCGCCGGCGTCGCGGTGGCCATCACCCTCGGTGGCCCGGGTGCGGTGTTCTGGATGTGGATCATCGCGATCCTCGGTGGGGCGACGGCCTTCGTCGAGGCCACGCTGGCCCAGCTCTACAAGACCCGCGACTACGCCAACAACGCCTACCGCGGCGGGCCGGCGTACTACATCACCCGGGGGCTGAACAAGCCCGTCCTGGCGGTCATCTTCGGTGTGGTCATCACCTTGACCTTCGGTTTCATCAACAACGCGCTGCAGACCAACTCCATCGTGGATTCGGTCGGCCGTTCCGCGGGAAATGACGGCACGTCCCTCAAGGTCGTCATCGGACTGGTGGTCGCGGCACTCACCGCGGGCATCGTCTTCGGTGGCGTGCAGCGCATCGCCTCGGTGACCCAGGTGATCGTCCCGTTCATGGCCGTGATCTACATCGGGCTGGGACTCGTCGTGGTGCTGATGAACCTGTCCGAGATCCCGGGTGTGTTCGCCCAGGTCGTCGGCCACGCCCTGGGCTTCCGTGAGGTCGCCGGTGCAGCCGTCGGTGCAGCGTTCATGAACGGTCTGCGCCGCGGCCTGTTCTCCAACGAGGCCGGCCAGGGCTCGGTGCCGAATGCGGCGGGTACCGCGGCGGTATCCCACCCGGTCAAGCAGGGCCTCGTCCAGACCCTGGGCGTCTACTTCGACACGCTGGTCGTCTGCTCGGTCACGGCGTTCATCATCCTGTTGTCCGACCCCCAGTTCGGCGCGGAGGTCCAGGGCGCCAGCCTCACCCAGGACTCGGTCGCGTCCCAGGTCGGCGACTGGGGCGTCCACGCCGTCACCTTCATCCTGTTCTTCCTGGCGTTCTCCTCGGTGATCGGCAACTACTACCTCGCGCAGTCCAACGTCGAGTACTTCACGAAGAACCCCGCGGTGATGTTCTGCTTCCGGCTGCTCGTCGTGGTGTGCGTCTTCCTCGGCGCCATCGTCAACCTGCCCGTCATCTGGGCACTGGCCGACACCTTCACCGCGATCATGGTGGTGGTCAACCTGTGCGCCATCGTCCCGCTGTGCCCGGTGGCCCTGAAGCTGCTGCGCAACTACACCGAGCAGAAGAAGCAGGGGCTGGACCCGGTGTTCCGGCGCAGCATGCTGCCTGAGCTGAAGAACATCGAGTGCTGGGACGACAAGGACGACTCCTTCGACGCGACGCCCGCGAAGACCCTGCGCGGGTAGACTGTCCCCATGACCGGCAGCACGCAGCGCGGTGACGCGCCGACCACCCGCCTGACCGCCTGGGTCCACGGACACGTCCAGGGCGTCGGGTTCCGGTGGGCGACCCGGTCGAAGGCGTTGGAGCTCGGCTGCGTCGGCTTCGCGTCGAACTACCCCGACGGCCGGGTGCTGGTCACCGCCGAGGGATCGGAGACGGCCACGGCGGCCCTGCTGGCGTGGTTGCGTTCGGGGGACACCCCGGGACGGGTGGACCATGTCGTCGACTCGGTGACGGGGCCGCGTGGCGACTACACGGGGTTCGACACCCGCTGAGGTAAAATCCTCGCCCATGCACCTCAAGTCGTTGACCCTGAAGGGGTTCAAGTCCTTCGCGTCGGCGACGACCCTGAAACTCGAACCGGGAATCTGCGCGGTCGTCGGACCGAACGGGTCGGGGAAGTCGAACGTCGTCGACGCATTGGCCTGGGTGATGGGGGAGCAGGGGGCGAAGACCCTGCGCGGCGGCAAGATGGAGGACGTCATCTTCGCCGGAGCCGGCGAGCGTAAGGCGCTCGGCCGGGCGGAGGTCACGCTGACGATCGACAACTCCGACGGCGCCCTGCCCATCGACTACACCGAGGTCTCGGTGACCCGCCGGATGTTCCGCGACGGCGCCAGCGAGTACGAGGTCAACGGGTCGAAGGCCCGGTTGATGGACATCCAGGAACTGCTGTCGGACTCCGGTATCGGCCGCGAGATGCACGTGATCGTCGGCCAGGGGCGCCTGGCCCAGATCCTGGAGTCCCGTCCGGAGGAACGCCGCGCCTACATCGAGGAGGCCGCGGGCGTCCTCAAGCACCGTCGGCGCAAGGAGAAGGCGCAGCGCAAGCTGGTGTCCATGCAGGGCAACCTGGACCGCCTGCACGACCTCACCGACGAACTGGCCAAACAGCTCAAACCCCTGGCCCGCCAGGCCGAGGCCGCCCAGCGCGCTGAACAGGTCCAGGCCACAATCCGCTCCAACCGCCTCCTGCTCACCGCGGACAAGGTCCGCCGGCTGTCCGACGAGCTCAACGACGCCGACGCCCAGGCGAAGGTCCTGGAGTCCGACATCGCCGGGCTGAAGGCGGCCCTGGAGGAACACACCGGTGAACTGGCGGTCACCGAGGAGGAACTGCGCACCGCGCTGGAGGAGGCGGAGGCGGCGAAGTCGCTGTGGTTCCGGCTGTCCACCATCGCCGAGAAGAACGCCGCGACCCTGCGGATCGCCGCCGACCGGGCCGAGGACTCCGGTGCGGACAGCACCTGGACCGGGCAGGACCCCGACGAACTCATCGCCCGTGCCGAACAGGCGGAGGAGGAGCAGGCGCTGCTCGACGAGGAGGTGGAGGTCGCCACCGAACGTCTGGAGAACATCCGTGACGACGTCGCCGCCCGGGACGAAGCCGCGCGCGAGGCGGAGCAGGAACACCTGGCCCAGGTCCGGGCCATCGCCGACCGTCGTGAGGGGATCGTGCGGCTGCTGGCGCAACAGGAGTCGACCGAGCAACGGCGCGCCGCTGCGGACCAGGAGATCGCCCGGCTGCAGCAGTCCGTGGAGGAGCAACGGGAGGCACTGGAGGCCACCACCGGCACCGAGGAGGCGGACGCCGCCGACGCACTGTCCGAACTGCAGAACCAGGGTTCCGGTCTGGAGGACGCCGCCGCCCGTGCCGCCGAGGAATCCACCGTCGCCGAACGCCGGGTCGCCGAACTCCGGGCCGCGGAACGCGACCTGGAGCGCACCGTCGCCTCCCTGGAAGCCTCGGTGGAGGCCTGGCGGGACCGGTTGCGCCCGTCGGACGGTGCGGCGGTCGCCGTGCGTGCCGCCGAGGACACCGGGCTGGACCCGCTGCGTCCCCTCGCCGAACTGCTCACCGTCCGTGACGGCTGGGAGAAGGCGGTCGCCGCTGTGCTGCCCACCGGGCTCGCCGGGGGTGACACCGATTCGATCGACTCACTGGTCGACGCCCTCGTCGAGGCCGCCGAGGGACGGACCGTGCTGCTGGCCGGTGACGGCGCGGGGGCCACAGGGGAGTCCTGGCGCCTGGACAGCGGCGACGGCCCGTCGGCCGACTGGCTGCTCGACCACGTCGACATCGCCGGGCCCGTCGTGCCGGCCGTCACCGCACTGCTCGTCGACGTGGTCACCGTCGCCGATGTCGCCGAAGGACGCCGTGTCGTCTCCGCCGACCAGCGGCTGCGTGCCGTCACCCCGGCCGGCGTCGTCGTCGGGGCGGGATGGGTCGCCGCCGGATCCGGCGGAACCAACCCCGTCGAGCTCGCCGCCCGTATCGACCAGGCCACCGCGGACATCGGCGCCCGCACCGCGGAACTGGCGGACCTGCAGGCCACGCTCAGTGGCGCCGAACAGGCGGCGGAGGAGCTGCGCACCTCCGCGGCAGGGGCCACTGCCGCCGTCCGTGACCACCGCACCCGGCTGACCGCCGCGCGGCAGCGCGTCGAGGCCGCCGAACGTACCGCCGGCCAGGCCCGGCGGCTCCTCGACAAGGCCGTCGCCCAACGCGACGAGGCGGAGAAACGGCGCGACGCACTCGCGGCCGAGGCCGACGAGATCGCCGACCGTCTCGCCCGACTCGACGCCGACGGCGGGAACGGTACGGACGGTGGCCCCGGTGGCACCGGCGGCCCCGACGAACCGTCCACCGCCGAACGTGACGCGACCTCCCAGGCACTGGCCCAGGCCCGCGCCATGGAGATGGAGGCGCGGCTGGCCCTGCGCACCGCCGAGGAACGTGCCGGCAACCACCGGGGCCGTGCGGACGGCCTGCGGCGCCAGGCACGCCAGGAGACCGCGGCCCGGGAGCAGTTCAACCGTGCGGCGGCGAAGCGCCGTGCCGCCCGCGAACGCGCCGGCGTCGTCGCCGACCAGGCCCGTCGGGTGGACCTGCGGATCCGTGACGCCCTGCAGCGCGCCGAGGACACCCGTGCGCGCACCGACGAGGCCCACCGCCAATGGCAGGCGGCACTGAACGAACGCAAGGACAAGGTCAACACCCTGACCCTGCGGCTCAACCACCTCACCAACACCGCCCACACCGCCGAGATCGCCCGCAGCCAGGCGCAGCTCCGCATCGAACAGGCCCTGGAGCAGGCCATGGACCAGCTCGGCATGAACGCCGCCCAACTGCTCGCCGAGGCCCCCGGCGACGACTTCGACCGTGACGAGGCCGCCCGTGAACTCAAGGCGGCCGAGAAGTCACTCCGTTCGCTCGGCAAGGTCAACCCGCTGGCACTGGAGGAGTACGCCGCCCTCGAGGAGCGCTACCGCTTCCTGTCCACCCAGCTCGACGACGTCGAGAGGGCCCGCACCGACCTCGAAGGGGTGGTCAAGGACGTCGACGACACCATCCTGGCACTGTTCACCGACGCCTGGAACGACGTCGAGGACGAGTTCCCCCGGGTCTTCAACACGTTGTTCCCCGGCGGTGCCGGGAGACTGGTGCTGACCGACCCGGACGACATGCTCACCACCGGCATCGAGGTCGAGGCCCGGCCACCGGGCAAGAAGGTCAAGCGGCTGTCCCTGCTGTCCGGCGGCGAGAAGTCGCTGACCGCACTGGCGCTGCTCGTCGCGATCTTCCGGGCCCGTCCCAGCCCCTTCTACGTCATGGACGAGGTCGAGGCCGCGCTCGACGACGTGAACCTGCGCCGGCTCATCGCCCTGTTCGAGGAACTGCGCGTAGACTCCCAGCTCATCGTCATCACGCACCAGAAGCCGACCATGGACGTGGCCAACGTCCTGTACGGCGTGACGATGCGCGGTGACGGCGTCACCAGGGTCATCTCCCAACGCATGGCCCCCAAGCCAGCCGAGGCCGCCGACCCCACCTAGAATGACTCGATGTGAGCAACACCTCGAGCCCCGCACAGAGCCCCACACAGGGACCCATCGCCGATCTGTCCGACAACCTCCTCGCCTGGGCGTCCAGCACGGAGATCGAGTTCGCACGCCGCCTGGGCGAACTGGACGGTGACCCCGCCGTCTTCGTCGACCTCGACATCACCGGGGACGAACTGGAACGCATCACGACCTTCTTCGGGGAGTTCCTCTCCCGGCAGATCCGCGCCGGCGCCGACGAGGACGCCCTGCTGCGCACCTGCCCGGCACTGACCGCGACCACCCTGATCTTCCGTGCGGCGCGGCTCAACGTCGTCGGTGAACTCGAGTCCGAGTTCTGGTCCGGCCTGGGCCTCGAACCGACCGAGTCGCGGGTCGCGCTGATCGACTACGCCGAGATCCTCACCCGTGCGGGTCTGGACCCGATCGACGTCGCGGCCGCAGGGTCCGACGGCGACAAGGGCCGCCTCTTCGCCCATGTCGGCATCGCCACCGACTGGGTCCCGGAGCTCATCGAGCTCATCGACACCCGCCGGCTCGCCGGCGAGACCCTGGAGACCCCCGCCGAGGAGGCGGCCGCCGTGGTGGCGGTCCTCGCCGAGGAGTCGCTCCAGGCGGGACCGTTGTGCGCGGCCCTGCCGGAGCTCGCCGTCCGGCTGATCGCCCCGGTGGTCCGGGTCGTCCAGCTCGCCGCCGAACACCCGGACCACTGGGTCAACACCCTCGCCGACGCCGGCGAGGAGGCGCGCGTGGTGCCCCTGGTGCTCGAGGACGTCATCGAGGAACTCCGCGAGCGGCCCGCCGGGACGACCGCACGACGCCACCGCGTGGGCGTGGGCACCCGCGAGGACCGGCCGCGCCTGGCGATCGACCTCGCCCGCCAGCGCGTCGTGCTGCGTCTGCCCGAACAGCCCCTGGAGACCGTCCGCGGTACCGGGGACAGCGACGGCGGCGTCAACGGTGCCGGCGACGGTGGCGTCGACGGTGCCACCGTCAGCGACAACGCGTCCGGCGAGGTCCGCTGGCACATCGACGTCGACGGCCGGCCCGCGGGCTTCCGTACCCGTCGGTCCGATGCCCCGGGCCGCCCGGTCACCGGGATCCTGGACCTCCCGGTGCGCCGTCCGGTGCGTGAGATCGGCGTCCGTGACCTGACCCACGGGGAATCCTGGGTGCTGCCCGTCGTCGACGAGGCCGACCCGGTCATGGTCTTCACCCGCCGCGGCAAGGAACTGACCGACCGGGTGTCCCTGCACCACTCCCGCGTGCTCGTGGTGTGCCCGACGGACTCCACGGCCGTGGACCCGGTCGCCGACCGCCCGCTGCCGGTCCTGGGGGAGTGGCAGGTCAAGGCGTGGGACGGCTGGGTCATCCGCGACCTGGACCTGTCGGAGGCCACGGCCCTCCACGTCGACCGTCCCGGGGTGGCACGCCCGCCGATGGGGACGGTGCGGTGCGTCGACGCCCGGCAGCGCGTGTGGTTCCGCGAGCCAGAGGACGTGCTGCCCTCGATCCGTACGCTCGGCGGGTTGCCGGTGCACTCCTCGAGCCTGCAGGCGGTGTTCCCGCCGACGGTGTCGGGTGCACCGGAGATCTGGTTCCTGTCGGTGAGCTCCTGGGCGGGACCCGACGAGACCGGTGAGGAGGTCACCGAGGAAGAGCCGCTCGAGGTCCCGGCCGAGGGCGGGATGTTCGACGTCTTCGACCCGGAGGCCTACGAGACCCCGTGGGTGGGCGAGTACCTCGTCCGCCTACGGGGACCCCGCAACGAGTCCTTCCGTCACGAGTTCGCCATCGTCGAGGGTCTCGACATCGAGGCCCCCGCGAGCCCGCGGCTCGGCCTGGCCGCCGGCCTGACCCCGGTGACCGTGTCGCTGTTCCCCGGGGCGAAGGAACTGTTCATTCCCAAGTCGGTGGAGATCACCGCCGAGGAGAAGTCCGTCCAGGTCATCGCGGAGACCGACGCCGGCGACGCACTGCCGCTGGTGGTGGAGCCGCCGCGGCTGCGCTTTCAGCTGCCTCTGGTCGGGGAGGACCCGATGTGGCGGACCGAGGCGCTCACCGCCCCTGCCGTGGAGATCAACTCCGCCGCACGGTTCCGTATCCGTCCGGGTCTGCCGGTCGAGTCCCCGCGTCTGGTCATCCGCGACCGGCACGGCGCCCCGGTCCGTACCCTGCGCCTGGGCACGGTCGACCAGGTGACCTGGTCGGTGTCGCTGTCCTCGGTGAAGGCGTCGCTGCCGCAGCTGACCGAGGGGTCGTGTGAACTCGAGTTCATCGCCGACGGGCGCAGCCACAGCGTGCGTCTGGTCACCATGCGCCCGGCGGAGAAGCGCACCCTGACCTACGCCGCGCCCGCCGCCGGGGCACCCGCCACACTTACGGTGGAACCGCGGGCCGACTCGCCGGCCTGGGTGTGGCCGTTGACCGCCCCGTGGATGTCGGCCCGGGTCCTGTCCTTCACCGGCGGCGTCGCCGAACTGCCGTCGGAGTTCACCGACGCCGGCCCCCTGAGCGTCCAGTTCCACAACGTCGACCGGTTCAGCCCGCTGCACCCGGCCGCCTCACCCGGGCCCGGCGCCCTGCGCGTCGACGCCCCGGGGCACGCACGACCCGACGACGGCGGCCCGTGGACGCAGCTGGCGGCCTACCTCGCCGGCGCGTCCGATGAACTGCCGGAGGACACCGACGTCCTCACCGTCCTGTGGGACGTCCTCGCCGGCTGGTTGACCGGCGAGGCCACGGCCGACGCGAGCGCTGCGATGCACGCCGCACTGGCACGCCACCCGCGCGAGGCGCTGCGGGCGATGTCGCGTTCGCTGGTGCCGTCCACGGACCGGCCCGCCCAGTTCATCCTGTCCGGTCTGGTCCACGCGTCGCTGCGTTCGACCAGCCCGGACCCGCGGCCGGGTGTGGCCTGGATCGCCGCACTGGAGATCCTCGGAGAGCTCGCCGCCACGGACGACGATGACACCGCCGCGCGCCGCGAGATCGGACGCCGACTGTCCTCCATCGGCGGTGCCCCGCTGTCGCAGACCGTGGAGACCGGACGCGACGCCACCCTGGAGACCAGCTGCATCGACGCCACGACCGTGCAGATCGCCCAGCTATCGCCGGAGCAGCAGGAGGCGGTGCTGAGCACCTTCTTCGCCGGGTCCCAGGTGGTCCCGGGCGCCCTGTCGGAGGAGAACTCGCGGTTGATCGCCGTCTTCGAGACCTTCCGGCACCGGGAGGAGCTCGGCCAGGTGCTCGCCGACCCCGGTCTGCTGCGTGTGGCCCTGGCGCTGCTGCGTCGGATCCGCCAGAACAACCGGCAGCTCTACACCTCCGCCCGGGTGCGTTTCGACAAGCTCGACAACGTCGACACCGACAACCCGGACAACCGGTGGGCGCTGACCCCGGTGATCAGCATGATCCTGGCGATCGCCGCCCGGATGCACGCCCACGGGCGGTTGGGGTCCACCGGCCAGCTCTCGTCGGCCTACCCGGGTTGGGCGGAGATCGCCCGCATCGTCCCGGACCTGGTCACCGGCGACCTCGTGGCCGCTGACGCGATGGTGCTCGGCGTCTACGGACCGGACGAGGTCGACGAGGTTGAGGAGGTTGAGGAGGTCGGGGCCGACGGTGCCGAGACGGTGATCGACTCGATCGTCAGCGACTAGCCGGTCACGACGGTATCTCCGGGATGACCTGAGCCCTCACGGTGTCGGCGCCGTGAGTGCTCAGGTCATTTTTCGTCCCCCGTGGTGACCGGAGGGCTCAAGGGCTCCCCGTGGTCCGCGGGTCCGGGAGCGTCGGGGCGGTCAGGCCGCCTGGGCCGGTGGGGATGTCGACGGGCGGTGCGGTGAAGAAATCGCCGCCCTCCGGCACACAGGGGAGTCGACATTTGGTTCACTGGTGGCATGGACCCGATTATCTGGATAGTCATAGCCGCCGTCGCGGTCATTGTCATCGTCGCTCTCCTCGTTGTCCTCGGCCTGCGCCGTGGCAAGCAGAAGGAGATCTCCTTCGAGAAGAAGCCGGAGATCGAGGAGAAGAAGCCGTCCTCCGGGAACTACCAGGCACAGGGCGGATTCAACTTCAGCGCCGGTACCGCAGCCGGGGTAGCGGACAAGGAGCCGGAGGTACTGCCGGGGCAGGAGCTCGGGGGAGAGACCCCCGCTACTCCTCCGACGTCCGCCCCGGCCCCGTCTGTCCCGACAACGCCGGTTCCCCCTGAGCCGGAGTCCGAGCCGACCCCGGAGCCGGAAGAGGAGCCGGAACCCACGCCGGAGCCTGCGGCGACTCCTGAGCCGGAGGCCGCTCCCGAACCCGCCGCAGAGCCGGAGCCGGCACCGACCCCTGAGCCGGAGGCCACCCCCGAACCTGAAGCAGCGCCGGAGCCTGAACCGACCCCGGAACCGGCACCGACCCTCGAGCCGGAACCCGAGCAGGAACCCGAGCCGGAAGCGGCTCCCGAGCCCGAGCCCGCCCCGGTCGACGACATCGCACCGGTGGAGGGCAGGCTCGGTCGTCTGCGCGGCAACCTCGCCAAGTCGCAGAATGTCATCGGGCGCGGTGTGCTCGGCATCCTGTCGGCCGGTGACCTCGACGAGGACGCCTGGGAGGAGATCGAGGACACGCTGCTCATGGCGGACCTCGGCACCAAGACGACCCTCGCCGTCGTCGAGGACCTCCGCGAACGGATCACCACCCAGGGTGTGTCCAGCGAAGAGGAGGCACGGGCACTGCTGCGCGCCTGCCTGATCGACGCGTGCAAACCTGACCTCGACCGGTCGATCCACGCCATGCCCTACGACGGGAAACCGGCGGTGATCATGGTCGTCGGCGTTAACGGCACCGGGAAGACGACCACCACCGGCAAGCTGTCGCGTGTCCTCGTCGGGATGGGCCACTCCGTCCTGCTCGGTGCCGCCGACACCTTCCGCGCGGCCGCGGCGGACCAGCTCGAGACGTGGGGACGCCGGGTCGGTGCGGAGACGGTACGCGGCGCCGAGGGCGCTGATCCGGCGTCGGTGGCCTTCGACGCGGTCGCCAAGGGTGTTGACGACGGCATCGACGTCGTCCTGGTCGACACGGCCGGACGCCTGCACACCTCCGTCGGGCTGATGGACCAGCTCGGCAAGGTCAAGCGGGTCGTCGAGAAGAAGGCGAAGGTCGACGAGGTCATCCTGGTCCTCGACGCCACCGTCGGCCAGAACGGGCTGGTCCAGGCCAGGATGTTCCGCGAGGTCGTGGACATCTCCGGTGTGGCGTTGACCAAGCTTGACGGCACCGCCAAGGGCGGTATCGTCTTCCAGGTCCAGGAGGAGCTCGGTGTCCCGGTGAAACTCGTCGGGCTCGGCGAGGGCGCCGACGACCTCGCGCCGTTCGAGGTCGAGGGCTTCGTCGACGCGTTGCTGGGGTAGCGGTTAAGCACCTGCTCCCAGGGAAACACCGCCGTAATGTCACGGCGGTGTTTTTCATGCGCCGGAAATCCGTGGGCGTGACCGGGTGAAACATCGGGGCCGTTAACTATCCGGCAGGAGGGACCGGCGCGAGGTGCCGGAGACAACCCCCACCCGACCCCACCCGACCCCTGAGGAGCTACCGACATGACACCCGAGGAAATGGCGGCCGCGACAGGCGACTCCGCCTGGATGCTGATGTCCGCCGCGCTGGTGCTGCTGATGACCCCGGCCCTGGCGCTGTTCTACGGCGGCATGTCCCGCCAGAAGTCCGCCCTGAACATGATGATGATGTCCTTCGGCACCCTCGGCCTGATCGGCGTGATCTACGTGCTGTGGGGCTGGTCGATGTCCTACGGTTCCCGGACCGTGGCGGGCCTGTTCTCCGACCCCTTCGAACTCTTCGGTCTGAAGGACTCCGTCACCACCGCGGACGGAACGTTCGTGGTAGGCGCCGAAGGGTACGCCAATGTCATCGACATCGGGTTCCAGCTGACGTTCGCGGTGATCACCGTCGCGATCATCTCGGGCTCACTGGCCAACCGCGTGAAGTTCTCCACCTGGATGGTGTTCGCCGGCGTGTGGGTCACCCTGGTCTACTTCCCGATGGCGCACATGGTGTGGGGAGGAGGCCTGTTGTCCGACGGGGAGGACGGCCTGGCCGCGATGATGTTCGGGACCGCCACCGAGGACGGCGAGACGGTCGCCGCGGTCGCGCCGATCGACTTCGCCGGTGGCACCGTCGTGCACATCAACGCAGGCGTGGCGGCGCTGGTGCTGGCCCTGATTATCGGGCGGTCCCGGACCTTCATGAAGGAAGGTTCGCGCCCGCACAACCTTCCGCTGGTGATGCTGGGGGCGGCGCTGCTGTGGTTCGGCTGGTTCGGTTTCAACGGCGGGTCCGCCTTCGGGGCGAACGGTCTGGCCGGGCTGGCGTGGCTCAACACCACCGCCGCGACCTGTGCCGCGATGCTGGGCTGGTTGCTGGTGGAGCGGGTGCGCGACGGCCACACCACCTCGCTGGGCGCGGCGTCCGGTGTCGTCGCGGGGCTGGTGTCGGTCACTCCCGCCGCCGGTGACCTGACCCCGGTCACCGCCATCGTCCTGGGTGCGGTCGGCGGGGCCCTGGCGGCCGTCGGCGTGGGTCTGAAGTACCGGTTCCGGTTCGACGACTCCCTCGACGTCGTCGGTGTCCACCTCGTCGCCGGTATCTGGGGGACGATGGGCGTCGGGTTGCTGGCCACCAACCGCGGGCTCCTCACCGGCGGCGGGGTCGACGGGGTGAAGCTCTTCATCGTGCAGGTCGTCATCGCCCTGGTCGCCGTGGTGTTCTGCGCGGTCGTCACCGTCGTCATCGGCCTGGCCCTGAAGTACACCATGGGGTGGAGGATCTCCGGCGACGACGAGCACGCCGGTATCGACAGCACCCAGCACGCTGAGAGCGCGTACTCCTACACCGACGACAACGACGAGGTGTTCGAGGAGGTCGGTGACTTCAATTCGGCGCAGGACGCCTGAGTCGCCGCGCCGCGCACCGTGTGTGAGTAGGCAGGTCCGGAGACACCGGGTACGGTGGTGGGGTCAGAAGTCATTGCGTAAGGGAGATTTTCCACTGTGTTTGAGTCCTTGTCCGACCGCTTGTCCGGTGCCCTCAAGGGCCTGCGCGGGAAAGGGCGGCTGACTGAAGCGGACATCAACGCCACTGCCCGTGAGATCCGGCTCGCCCTGCTCGAGGCCGATGTCTCCCTTCCGGTCGTCCGTGCCTTCATCAAGCGGATCAAGGAACGCGCCAACGGGGTGGTCGTCTCCGAGGCGCTCAACCCGGCCCAGCAGGTCATCAAGATCGTCAACGAGGAGCTGCAGGGCATCCTCGGCGGCGAGACCCGCCGGCTGAACCTGGCGAAGAACCCGCCGACGGTGATCATGCTCGCCGGTCTCCAGGGTGCGGGTAAGACCACGCTGGCCGGCAAGCTCGCCAAGCACCTGGCCAAGCAGGGTCACACCCCGATGCTCGTCGCCTGTGACCTGCAGCGTCCCGGGGCCGTCCAGCAGCTGCAGATCGTCGGCGAACGGGCCGAGGTGCCGACGTTCGCCCCGGACCCGGGCACGTCGCTGGACTCGCTGGACCACGAGATGGGCACCAGCCACGGTGACCCCGTCGCCGTGGCCCAGGCCGGTATCGAGGAGGCCGGACGCACCCGGCACGACGTGGTCATCATCGACACCGCCGGCCGGCTGGGCATCGACGAGACCCTCATGACGCAGGCGCGGAATATCCGCGACGCCGTCAACCCGGATGAAGTGCTGTTCGTCATCGACTCGATGATCGGCCAGGACGCCGTGACCACCGCCGAGGCGTTCCGTGACGGCGTGGACTTCACCGGCGTGGTGCTCACCAAGCTCGACGGCGACGCCCGCGGTGGTGCGGCCTTGTCGATCCGTGAGGTCACCGGTAAGCCCATCTTGTTCGCCTCCACCGGCGAGAAGCTCGACGACTTCGACGTCTTCCACCCGGACCGGATGGCCAACCGCATCCTCGGCATGGGTGACGTGCTCAGCCTCATCGAGCAGGCCGAGCAGGTCATGGACCAGAAGAAGGCGGAGGATTCCGCGGCCAGGATGGCCTCCGGGGAGCTCACGCTGGAGGACTTCCTGGACCAGATGCTGATGATCCGCCGGATGGGGCCGTTGGGCAATGTGCTCAAGATGCTGCCCGGCGGCAAGCAGATGAACGACATGGCCGACATGGTCGACGAGAAGCAGCTCGACCGGATCCAGGCGATCATCAGGGGCATGACCCCGCAGGAGCGGGCGAACCCGAATATCCTCAACGCCTCGCGCCGCAAACGCATCGCCGCCGGTTCCGGCGTCACCGTCGCCGACATCAACCAGCTCGTCAGCAGGTTCCACGAGGCGAAGAAGATGATGGGCAAGATGGCCGGCCAGTTCGGTATGGGCGGAGGCATGGGCCGTTCGGCGACGAAGAAGAAGCCGAAGGGCCGCAAGGGCAAGAACGGCAAGCGCAAGCCCGTGAAGAAGGGGCCGACGCAGCCGAAGGGGCCCCAGGGTATGCCGGGGATGCCCGGTATGCCGGGAATGGGCGGGATGCCCGGCATGCCCGGCGGTGGCGGAATGCCGTCCATGGCGGACCTGAAGAAGATGCAGCAGCAGATGCCCGAAGGGTTCGAGAACATCGACATGGGCAACCTGGACTTCGGGAAGGGCCGCTGACCGGTCGCCTGCGGACTACGCAGGATTTGGCCGGGTGACCTGCTTCCCTGTAGTGTCGAACGGTCTGCGTAACACCGATCACGACCACGGTCGTCCGGTGGTCACGCGCAGGGTAAATCCAAGGGTTGAACCGGCCTGCACCTGCAGGTGTCCGTACTGCCCGGTGACCGTCAACAGGAAAGAGGACCATCATGGCCGTCAAGATCAAGCTCCAGCGTCTCGGTAAGATCCGCACCCCGCACTACCGCGTGGTCGTGGCCGACGCCCGCACCCGCCGCTCCGGCAAGGTGATCGAGAACATCGGCATCTACGAGCCCAAGGCCGAGCCGTCCGTCATCAAGATCGACTCCGACCGCGCACGCCACTGGCTGAGCGTCGGCGCACAGCCGACCGAGCCGGTCCTCGCCCTGCTGAAGGTCACCGGTGACTGGCAGGCACACAAGGGCCTCCCGGGCGCCGAGGGCACCCTGAAGCCGCAGCCGGAGAAGACCTCCAAGCTGGATCTCTTCAACGCCGCCCTGGCTGAGGCCGCCGACGCCCCGACCGCCGAGGCCATCACCGAGAAGAAGCGGAAGGCCAAGGAAGAGGCCGAGGCCAAGGCTGCTGCAGAGGCCGAGGCTGCCGAGAAGGCAGAAGAGAAGGCCGAGGAGGCTGCTGAGGCGGAGTAGATCCGCCGAAGGACCACCTGAGTCCCGGACCGTCGAGGCCGGGACGCCGGCACCTTCCGACACCGCCCCCACCGTCGCTGACGGTGGGGGCGGTGTTCTCGTGTCCGGGGGCCGACGACGGGATGGTGATGAAGACATGTGTTCAAGGGGGTGCCCGGGGGTGGTCGCGGGCCCCCGCGGCCGGCGTCCTCAGATTTCGCAAGTGTTTCGGCGGCATTTCCTGTGCAGGATGTCCCCGAAACAAAGCAGGTCAGGCACTGTGGCGTGGGTCACGGAAGCGACGAACGTGTTAAGTGGACTGTGTCCGGAAGGTAAAATGTCCCCGGTACAGAAGTTTTCACCGAAGGGAGCACGATGGACGTCGATGCCACAGTCAAGACCTACTACGAGCAGATCCTCCAGCGGAACGCGGGTGAGCCCGAGTTCCACCAGGCGGTCTCCGAGGTGCTCGACAGCCTCACGCACGTGCTGCGCAAGGACCCGCATTACGCGGACATGGGGCTGATCCAGCGTCTCACCGAGCCGGAGCGTCAGATCATCTTCCGGGTCCCGTGGGTCGACGACCAGGGCAACGTCCACGTCAACCGTGGCTTCCGGGTGCAGTTCAACTCTGTGCTCGGCCCGTACAAGGGCGGGTTGCGTTTCCACCCGTCGGTGAACCTCGGCATCATCAAGTTCCTGGGCTTCGAGCAGATCTTCAAGAACTCCCTCACCGGCCTCCCGATCGGTGGCGGTAAGGGCGGCTCCGACTTCGACCCCAAGGGCCGGAGCGACCTGGAGATCATGCGTTTCTGCCAGTCCTTCATGACCGAGCTCGGCCGCCACATCGGGGACAAGATCGACGTCCCCGCCGGTGACATCGGAGTGGGTGGCCGTGAGGTCGGTTACCTCTTCGGCCAGTACCGCCGCATGGTCGGCCGTCACGAGTCCGGCACGCTGACGGGCAAGGGCCTGCAGTGGGGTGGCTCCCTGGTGCGTACCGAGGCCACCGGCTACGGCGCGGTGTACTTCACGCAGGAGATGATGTCGGCACGCGGCGAGCGTCTCCACAACGCGAAGGTGATCGTCTCGGGTTCCGGCAACGTGGCGATCTACGCTATCGAGAAGGCCCAGGAACTCGGCGCCACCGTCGTCGCCTTCTCCGATTCCTCGGGCTACGTCACCACCCCGGACGGCGTGGACGTGGAGCTGCTGAAGGACGTCAAGGAGGTGCGCCGCCTGCGTGTGGCGGACTACGCCAAGGAAGCCACGGGCGCGACCTTCCACAAGGGCGGCAACGTCTGGGAGGTCGAGGCCGACGTCGCACTGCCGTGTGCCACCCAGAACGAGCTGGACGGCGAGTCCGCCGCGAAGCTGGCCGACAACGGCGTGAAGTACGTCGCCGAGGGTGCGAACATGCCGTGTACGCATGATGCGATCCGCGTGTTCAGCAAGCGCAAGATCGACTTCGCCCCGGGCAAGGCGGCGAACGCCGGCGGTGTGGCCACCTCCGCACTGGAGATGCAGCAGAACGCCTCCCGTGACTCCTGGTCCTTCGAGTACACCGACAAGCGGCTGCGTGACATCATGGGCAACATCTTCCGGACCACGGCGAAGACCGCCGCGGAGTACGGGATGGAGGGTGACTACGTGGTGGGCGCCAACATCGCCGGTTTCCGTAAGGTCGCCGACGCGATGGCCGCGCAGGGCGTCATCTAGGAACCGGTGGACCGTGCGGTATCCTGACCTCCATGTCAGGTACTGAACAACTCCAGATCGGCAGGGTCGTCAAGCCGCACGGTGTGCGGGGGGAGCTGGTGGTCGAACCGACCACCGACGACCCGGAAGGACGGTTCGCCGTGGGCACCGTCCTGACCGGTAGGCAGCGGGGGAAGGAACGTACCCTCACGGTGACGGCGACGCGCCCGCACCAGGGTCGGCTGCTGGTCACCGTGGCGGAGGTGTCCGACCGTACCGAGGCCGACACGCTGCGGGGGCTGCGCTTCTTCGGCGACCCGGTCATCGACCCGGACGAGGAGGCCTACTACGACCACCAGCTGGAGGGGCTCCGGGTCCTGGACTGCGGGCAGGTCGACGAGGAGACCGCCAACGCCCGCGCGTACGAGGGGGAGAGCCCCGAACCGGTCGATATCGGCGTGGTCAGCGGTGTGACCCACGGGCCTGCGGGAACGCTGCTCGAGGTCGCCGTCGACGCTGATGCGCCACTGGCGACCGCGGGGTCGACGGTGCTCGTACCGTTCCGCCGTGCCATCGTGCCCATCGTCGACCTGGACAACGGCGCGCTGGTGCTGACCCCGCCCGAGGGGCTTCTGGAGCTCGGGTAGGATCGTCCATCATGCGGTTGGACGTCATCACCATCTTCCCTGAGTACCTGGACCCCCTGCGACACGCTCTGCTCGGCAGGGCGATCGAGCGGGGGATCCTCGATGTCGCCGTCCACGATCTGCGGTCGTGGACGCATGACGTGCACAAAGCCGTGGACGACACCCCCTACGGGGGAGGCCCCGGCATGGTCATGAAGCCGACGGTGTGGGGCCCCGCCCTCGACGACGTCGCCGCGCTCACCGGCCCCGCGGCGGACGGCCTCCGGCTCGACAGCGCCCATCCGCACGTCGCCGCCGACGACGTGCCGGAGCCGGACGCTCCGGGCGGACGGGACGACCGTCCTGTCCTGGTGGTGCCGACCCCGGCCGGACGGCCCTTCACCCAGGCGACCGCCGAGCGGTGGGCCACGGAGGAGCGTCTGGTGTTCGCCTGCGGTCGGTACGAGGGGATCGACCAGCGGGTCTTCGAGGACGCCGGGGAGCGTTACCGCGTCGAGGAGGTCTCCCTCGGCGACTACGTGCTCATCGGTGGCGAGGTCGCGGTGCTGGTGATGGCGGAGGCGGTGGTGCGGCTCATCCCCGGTGTCCTGGGTAACCGCCGCAGCCACGAGGAGGACTCCTTCCAAGACGGACTGCTCGAGGGGCCCAGCTACACCAAACCACGGGTCTGGCGGGACCGTGAGGTCCCCGCGGTGCTGTTGTCGGGCGACCACGCGAAAGTCGACCGGTGGCGCCGCGACCAGGCGTTGTTGAGGACCGCCGCCGTGCGCCCGGAGCTGGTCGAGGCGTTGGAGCACGACGGGCGCCTCGACGGGCACGACCGCAGCGTCCTGGAGGGCACCGCGGAGTAGCTGCGGGGCCGGGGGAGCGGCACGTGTCCCCAGGGGTGGGGTTGTCCACAGTCTCCCGGTACTTCGCCACGACGTGGTGCAGGGGAAGCCGGGACCGCGGCTAGTGTCGGCTGCGAGGGTCGGCGACGACGCCGGCCACGGGACACCAGACACCAGACACCAGGGGGAGTTTGATCATGCCAGTCACGGAACCGGTGAACAGTCCGTCGGTCGAGGAACTTACGGTCTATCCGTTCAACCGGATGGAACTGAGGATGGCCCAGAGCGGGCTGCGGGGGCGCTCGGCGGCCGAGCGGGCGGCGATATCGGAGATGGTGCGCACCCGCGGGGCCGCCTACGCCACACGCTTCCGTCACGCTGCGGAGCTGTCGTGGAGAATGCCGGAGATGTACTGGTCGGCGTTGGACGACGGACGGATGACGTTGGAGCACATGGACGCCATCTGGCGTCGGATGGACCGGCATGCCGGCCTGCAGGCCGCGATCGCGGACCGGGAGGCCGAGCTGCAGCGCCAACGCGACCTCGCCGGTGGGGACGAGGACGGCGACGGTAAGAGGTACGGCGACGGGGACGCGGCCACGTTCGGTGGTTTCCGGAGGGTGGACGACCAGGGCGACCAGGACGCCCCGGTGCCCTGGGACGTCGACGACGCCCCGTGGCGGGCGCGGTTCCCCGACGTGGAGAGCGACTACTGCCCGTCGGCGGACCGCGCGGTGGAGCGCGCGGTGACGGACTGGCTGATGGCGTGCCCGCACCGGCTGATCACCACGTCGGGTGCAGGCTCCCTGATCCCCCGTTCCACGGTGACCATCCACCGGTTGCGCGACATCGTCGACACGGCCGTGGACGAGGACCTGGCGTACCAGGAGGCCTATGCGCAGCAGAGGCGCACCGTCGGTGTGGAGGCCCCGGTGGATGAGTTCTGACCGCCCACGGGGCCGGGGCAGGGGTACCCTGGCTGCCATGACACCCCACAGCGCGTCCGTACCGACGGCGACCGACATGAACGTGCTGGTACGTCCGGACCGGCGCGACGCACTGCTCGACGCCGTCGACGCGGCGTTGACGGGCCTGGGCGCCACCGGTGTCGAGGTCGAGCTCCGGAGCGTCGAGTCGGCCTGCGAACCGGACAACATGCTCGTGGCCGACTACCTGCAGCGGTTCGACACACCGCCGGTCGGCGAACAGGTCCACCGGTTGACGGTCACCGCGCACTGGCCGGGGGCTGCCCCGGCCACCGCGGATGTCACCCGGGCGGTCGCCGGGTGCCTGCCTTCCGCCCCCGACGGGTCGCCCGGGCTCTGGTTCGGGCAGACGACCACGCTACGATCGTCGGAATGAGCGTCCGACACACCGCAGGAAACAGCGATTCAACGATCATCACGGCACTCACCCGGGAACTCGGTATCACCGGGTCGCAGGTACGGGCGACCGTCGGGCTGCTGGACGAGGGCAACACCGTCCCGTTCATCGCCCGGTACCGCAAGGAGATCACCGGTGGGCTCGACGATTCGCAGCTGCGCACCCTGGAGACCCGCCTGCGTTACCTCCGCGAACTGGAGGAGCGCAAGGAGACCGTCCTGGCGGCCATCGACGAGCAGGGGAAACTCACCGACGACCTCCGTGACCTGATCCTGGGGTGCGAGACCAAGGCGCGGCTGGAGGACCTGTACCTGCCGTTCAAGTCCACCCGCCGGACCAAGGCCACCATCGCCCGGGAGGCCGGTCTGGAGCCCCTGGTGGAGCACCTGCTCGGCGAGTGCGACACCGACCCGGCCGAGCTGGCTGCCGGCTACGTCACCGAGGGCTTCGACGACGCCAAGGCCGTGCTGGCCGGAGCACGGGCGATCGTGCTCGAGGAGATCGCCACCGACGCCGACCTGGTCGGTGAGGTCCGCGAGCGGTACTACACCACCGGGTCGATGACCGCCGGTGTCGTGGCAGGCAAGGAGAACACGCCGGAGGCGCAGAAGTACCGTGACTACTTCGAGTTCTCCGAGCCGTTCACCTCGCTCCCCAGCCACCGCACCCTGGCCCTGCTGCGCGGCGAGTCCGAGGGGGTGCTGCAGCTGACGCTGGATGCCGGGGACGACGAGATCTACCAGGGCATGATCGCCCTGGCCCGCGGGCTGGAGCCCAAGGGTGACGCCGCGGACAGGTTCCGTGCGGAGTGCACCCGCTTCGGATGGCGCACCAAGCTCCAGGTCTCCTCGGGCGTGGACGTGCGCATGCGGCTGAAGGAACGTGCGGACGAGGCCGCGGTCGAGGTGTTCTCCCGGAACCTCCGGGACCTGCTGCTCGCGGCACCGGCAGGGCAGCGGGCGACCCTGGGTCTGGACCCCGGTTACGCCCACGGGGTGAAGTGCGCGGTGATCGACCAGACCGGCAAGGTGCTCGACACCGCGGTGGTGTACCCCCACAAGCCCCAGAACCGGTGGGACGCGGCGGCCTCGACGCTGGCCACCCTGTGTGCCCGGCACAACGTGGAACTGCTCGCCGTCGGCAACGGCACGGCGTCCCGGGAGACCGAGAAGCTGGCCCGGGAGATCGCCGGAACCGTCTCCACGGCGACGGGGAACCGTCCGACCCCGGTGATGGTCAGTGAGTCCGGTGCGTCGGTGTACTCCGCCTCGGAACTGGCCGCCGAGGAGTTCCCGGAGATGGACGTGGCACTGCGTGGGGCGGTGTCGATCGCCCGGCGCCTGCAGGACCCCCTGGCGGAGCTGGTGAAGATCGACCCGAAGTCCATCGGTGTGGGCCAGTACCAGCACGACGTGAACCAGGCGCAGCTGGCGTCCGGCCTGGACTCCGTGGTGGAGGACGCGGTGAACTCCGTCGGGGTGGACGTCAACACCGCCTCGGCGCCGCTGCTACGGCGGGTGGCGGGGGTGAGCTCCACGCTGGCGGAGAACATCGTCCGGCACCGTGAGGACAACGGCGCCTTCCTCACCCGCCGCCAGCTCAAGGACGTCGCCAGGTTGGGTCCGAAGGCGTTCGAGCAGTGCGCGGGCTTCCTCCGGATCCACGGCGCGGCGGACCCGTTGGACGCCTCGGCGGTCCACCCGGAGGCCTACCCGCTGGTTCGGCGCATCACCGAGGCCACCGGGGTCCCCGTCGCCGAGCTGGTCGGCAACACCGCCGTGCTCAGCCGGCTCAACCCGCGTGACTTCGCCGACGACACCTTCGGTGTGCCGACGGTGACCGACGTCATCGCCGAGCTCGACAAGCCCGGACGGGACCCCCGTCCCGAGTTCCGCACCGCCTCGTTGACGGACGGGGTCGAGAAGATCTCGGACCTGACCCCCGGCATGGTGCTGGAGGGAACGGTGACCAACGTCGCCGCCTTCGGGGCGTTCGTCGACCTGGGGGTCCACCAGGACGGCCTCGTGCACGTCTCGGCGATGGCGGACTCCTTCGTCTCCGACCCGCACGACGTCGTCAGTTCCGGTCAGGTGGTCAAGGTCAAGGTCATGGAGGTCGACGTCGACCGTCAGCGGATCGGCCTGAGCCTGCGTCTCCAGGACGAGCCCGGGGAGCCCGCCAGGAAGAGGAACGCAGGGGACGGGCAGCGTGGTGGCCGGAAGGGGTCCGGGCCGGGCGCCGGTCGTGGCCAGGGCAGTCAGGGGGGTCAGGGCGGCCGGGGAGGCCAGGGCGGCCGGGGCAACCGGGGCCGCAACGGCGGTGGGCAGAAGCCCGGCCAGGCGGCAGGTGGTGCCACCGGGTCGATGGCCGACGCGCTCAAACGGGCCGGGTTTGGCCGGTAGGCTCCGGCGCTGGCATAATGGCCGGGTTGCGTAAACCCCTCCCCGGATCCGGGGTGCGGGTCGACGCCAAAATTCAATGGTGTGGGCATGAACGCGTGCCGCTCTTATGAGCAGGCCGTGGGTCCTCTGTCCGATCGAAGACACAGCAAGGAAACTATCATGCACTATCTCGACAAGGTCGACGCCGCTCAGCTGCGCAGCGACATCCCCGACTTCCGTCCCGGTGACACCCTGGACGTCCACGTCAAGGTCATCGAGGGCACCAAGAGCCGTGTCCAGGTGTTCCGTGGCGTCGTCATCCGTCGTCAGAACTCCGGTATCCGCGAGACCTTCACGATCCGCAAGGTTTCCTTCGGTGTCGGCGTGGAGCGTACCTTCCCGGTGCACTCCCCGAACATCGACCACATCGACGTCCTGACCCGCGGTAAGGTCCGTCGTGCGAAGCTGTACTACCTGCGCGACCTGCGTGGTAAGGCAGCGAAGATCAAGGAGAAGCGCTGATCTTCAGCCTTCCCGGTCTCTGGGAACAGGCCCCGGCCTGCGTGCCGTCCGCCACGGACGGTCCGTAGGCCGGGGTCTTTTCTGCGTCGGGCGGGAATCCGCCGTCCGACGGGGCCCGGGGGAGGCCGGTGTCGCGGTGACGCGGAGATGGTCCCGGGGGCTGGTAACCTCTGTTGCCGTGACTGATCCGAACGATCCCGAAGACACAGACGCCACCCAGGACGGGCGCGCCACCGCCGACGCGGCCGACGCGGCTGATGCGGCCGGCACCGTCGGAGCCGTCGGTGCAGACGACACCTGGGGAAGCCGGGCGGCCACGCCGACCGCGGTGGACCGGGACACCGTCGACGGGCAGCCCGATACGGGGCAGCGGCTGACCGAACGGGAGAAGGTCGCGGCCCGCCGGGCGGAGTCGGAACGTCGGAGGAAGCGGACCTACCCCTGGTGGGTGGAGTTCCCGATCATCCTGGTTGTGGCACTGGTGCTGCTGGCCCTGTTCAACTCCTTCGTGGGGCGTCCGTACCTGATTCCCTCGGAGTCGATGGAACCGACCCTGCACGGGTGCGAGGACTGCGTCGGCGACCGGATCTTCGTCAACAAGCTGTCCTACCGCTTCGGCGGGGAGCCCTCCCCGGGGGACGTCGTCGTGTTCAACGGCCCGGAGTCCTGGAACGACCAGTACGTCTCCCAGCGCTCGGACAACAGTGTGATCGGTGGACTGCAGACGGCACTGTCGTATATCGGCATCCTCGCCCCGGACGAGAATGCTCTGGTCAAGCGCGTTATCGCCACGGGTGGGCAGACGGTGCAGTGCCAGGCCGGTGACCCGGGCGTGATGGTGGACGGCAGGAAGGTCGACGACTCCTACACCCGGTCGCCGCTGACGTACCAGGTCGACCCGATGACAGGTTCCGACGCCTGCCAGGGTGCGTACTTCGGCCCGGTCACCGTGCCCGAGGGGCATCTGTGGGTGATGGGTGACAACCGCACGAACTCCGGGGACTCGCGGTTCCACATCGGCGACGAGTTCCAGGGCACTGTCCCGGTGGAGAACGTCGTCGGGAAGGTCACGGCGAAGATCTGGCCGCTGGACCGCGTCGGCGGCGTCAGCTCCCCGGACATCCAGCAGTAGTGGTGGTACCGGTGCGCACCATGCCGGACGGCCGGACGTTGGAGTGGGCCGTGCACAAGGCGGGTCTCGGGCCTGTCGCCGGGGTCGACGAGGCCGGCCGTGGTGCCTGCTGTGGCCCGGTGACCGTCGCGGCCTGCGTCCTGCCGCCCGGCCCGATCCCGGAGCTCTCGGGCCTCACCGACTCCAAGAAGCTCACCCCGAAGCGGCGGGACCATTTCTTCGATGTCGTCAAGGACGTCGCCGAGGACTGGGCGGTGGTGCACGTCCCGGCGTCCTACGTGGACACCTGGGGCATCCAGCACGCGAACCTCGGTGGGATGCGGCGGGCCGTGGCACGCCTGGACCTGCGCCCCGGATACATCCTCACCGACGCGATGAAGGTCGACGGCTTTCCCCGGCCGCACCTTCCGGTGGTGAAGGGCGACCTGGTCGCCCGGTGCATCTCCGCGGCGAGTGTGTTGGCGAAGGTGTCTCGTGACCGGGTGATGGCGGAGCTGGACGGGGAGTACCCCGGGTACGGGCTGGCCGGTCACAAGGGATACGGGACCGCGTCTCACATGGCCTCGGTGAGTCTGCTCGGCGGGACCCCCGAGCACCGTTACACTTACTCCAATGTGGCCGCCGCACATCAGCGGTGGAAGGCCGGACCGCCGATCGAAAAGGGAGATGACCAGCAACCGTGAGCGCCGAGGAGCTTGAGGACTACGAGGCCAACGTGGAGCTGTCCATGTACCGCGAGTACCGGGACGTGGTCAGCCAGTTCAGTTACGTCGTGGAGACTGAACGTCGGTTCTACCTCGCCAATGCCGTGGAGCTGCTGCCCCGGAACGCCAATGGCGAGGTGTACTACGAGGTCCGGATGTCCGACGCCTGGGTGTGGGACATGTACCGACCCGCCCGTTTCGTGCGTTACGTGCGGGTGATCACCTACAAGGACGTCAACATCGAGGAACTCGACAAGCCGGATCTGCGTATGCCTGACTAGCCGGACCGCCTCCGGAATCTGGTTGTTCACAGGAGGGGAGTTCTCCACAGGTTCCAGGCGGAACAGGTCCTGTACCGGCGGGGACGCGTGGGCGCCGTGCCAGGGTGGTGAGCTATGTCAGCAGACACGAACACCCCCAGCTCCGGTAAGCACCCCCGGTCCGGTCGTACGCAACCGCGCAGGCACGGTCCAGCACCTGGGTCGTCGTCCGGCAGGAACCTGCGGGACGTCGGGGCCGCCGGCGAGGACGAGGCGGCCCGCTACTTCGTCGAGCGTGGTTACCGTCTCCTGGACCGCAACTTCTTCACCGCCCGTGGCGAGGTCGACATCGTCCTCGCAGGTGATGCCGGTGGTGGCGGTGCTGGTGTCATCGTCTTCGTCGAGGTCAAGTGGCGTCTCGACGGTCGCTACGGCACCGGGGCGGAGGCGGTGACACCCGCCAAACTGGCCGCGATGCGGCACGCCGGGGCCGAATGGCTGCGCCGGAACCCGCAGTTCCGGGCGCCGACGGTGCGTTTCGACGTCCTGGACATCACCGCCGGGGAGATCACCCACTACGAGGGCGTGGGCTGGTGACCACATTCAGCGACCGGTCCCCGGTGCGGGTGGGGCAGGCCAGGGGTATCGCCCTGACCGGGGTCAGCGGTACCCCGGTCATGGTCGAATGCGACATCAGCCGCGGTCTCCCGGGGATGAGCATCGTGGGCCTCGGGGACACCGCCGTGGTCCAGGCCCGGGACCGGGTACGCTCGGCCATGATCAACAGCGGCCTGGACTGGCCGAAGAGCCGCGTGGTGATGAGCCTGTCCCCGGCCTCGGTGCCGAAGCGGGGATCAGGCTTCGACCTTCCGATGGTGCTGGCGATCCTCACCGCGCAGGGCCTGGTTCCGCTCGAGGACCCACGTTCGACGATCGTGGTCGGCGAGCTCGGGCTCGACGGCACGGTCCGGCCGGTGGACGGTGTGTTGCCGATGCTGTTGGCCGCGGACCGGGCGGGCTTCCGGCGGGCGGCCGTTCCCCGGGCGAACGGTGTCGAAGCGTCGCGTGCGGCCCGGGTGACCGGGCTCGAGGTGGTGGGTCTGTCCCATCTGCGCGAGTTGGTCCCGTGGCTGCGGGGCGAGGTGCCGGACGGGCAGGGGTGTGCCCCCGAGCAGGGGGAGACCACGGACCCCACCGAACCGGCGGCCCCGTGTCCGGATCTTTCCGAGGTCTGCGGCCAGTCGGAGGCCCGCCGTGGTCTGGAGATCGCCGCGGCCGGCGGGCACCATCTCTGGCTGTCAGGCCCGCCCGGGTCGGGGAAGTCGATGCTGGCGGAACGGCTGCCGGGGATCCTTCCACCGTTGCAGGAAGGCGAACAACTGGAGTCGGCGGCGGTTCATTCCGTGGCCGGTGCACGGGGCCGGCTGGCGGCGGTGTGGCGTGGTGAGCGGCCGTTCGTGGCCCCACACCATTCGGTCACCCGTGCCGCCCTGACTGGTGGAGGTGCCGGTCGTATCCGGCCGGGCGCGGTTAGTCTCGCCCACAACGGTGTCCTCTTCATCGACGAAGCCCCCGAAGTGGCCGCAGGCACGCTGGAACTGCTGCGTACCCCGATGGAGTCCGGGCGGATCGAGGTGGCACGGCACCACGGCACCGTCGGCTTCCCGGCGCGTTTCCAGCTGGTGCTGGCATCGAACCCGTGCCCCTGTGGTGCGGCTGAACCGGTGGACTGCCGTTGCCGCGGCGGCGTGAGGGACCGCTACCTGCAGAGACTGTCAGGTCCGTTGTTGGACCGGGTGGACCTGACGGTCCGCACCTGGGTTGAGCCGACGGGCGGTCTGGTCCCCGGCACCGGAACGGCGGTGTCTGCGCCGGAGAGCAGTGCCCAGGTACGGGGACGGGTCGTCGAGGCACGACACCGTGCCCTGCACCGGTGGCGACACTGGACGTCCAATGCCGCGGTGCCGGGACCGTTCCTGCGCCGGGACTATCCCGCCGACGACGCGGGCATGGCGGTGCTCCAGGAGAAGTTGCGGACGGGGACCGTGTCACACCGGGGAGTGGACCGCACGCTGCGCGTCGCCTGGACGATGGCCGACCTGGCCGGGGCACCACGACCCGGGACATCGGAGGTGCTTGATGCGCTGGAGATGTACACCGGTGCAGTCGACCGCGATCCTGCGACGGGGACAGGGCCGGGGACGGGGAGACGGCCGGTGACGTGAGGCGGGACATGAAGTACCAGGCGAGAACAACGACGTGAGAACGACGACGTGGGAATAACGACAGGGGAACGGCGACATGACGGGGGAGGACCGCGCACACATGGGGACCAGGGAGGACACCGAGGAGTCGAGGTTGACGGCATGGATGTACCTGCGTCGGGTGATGGAGGCGTCACAGATGGAGCTCCTGGAGCTGCTGTGGCCGGACGGGGTCTCTGCCGGGGCAGTGGCGTCGGTGGACACCACCGTTCCCGCCGATGTCGAACGGGTGGCGGGGATGATCCGGCGCCGGGACCCGGCGTTGCCTGCCGCTCTCCTGGAGAAGACCCGGGGCCGGGCCGACTCCACGACCGAGGCGGACCTGGCCTTCGCCAGGGAACACGGGTGGCGGTTGATCACACCCGACAGTGCCGAATGGCCGGCGGAACTCATGGCCGCGTCCTTCATGAACATCGGCCCGGACACCATCGTCGACGGGATCCGCGGGCAGGCGACCCAACCGTTCGCGCTCTGGGCCACCGGTACCGCGCGACTCGACGAGGTCGTCGCACGCAGCGTCGCGATGGTCGGTACCCGGTCCGCGACCGACTACGGCAACCGGACCACCCACACCATGGCGGGGGAACTCGCCGGGGCCGGGTACACGGTCGTCTCCGGGGGAGCGTTGGGCATCGATACCGCGGCACACTCCGGGGCCTTGAACGCCGGGGGACGGACCGTGGTGGTCACAGCCACCGGGCCCGGGCAGGTCTACCCCCGGTCGAATGAGCGGCTCTTCGACGCTGCCGCACGACGGGGGCTGGTGATCTCCGAGTACCCGCCGCACCAGCGGGCCGCCCGGCACCGGTTCCTCACCCGCAACCGCCTGGTCGCCGCACTGTCACAGGGCACGGTCCTGCTCGCCGCCGGCTACCGGTCCGGGGCGGTGAATACGGCGAACTGGGCCGACACGATGTACCGGCCCGTGATGGTCCTGCCCGGGCCGGTCGATTCCGCCGACTACATCGGCTGCCACAAGAGGATCCGCGACGGGGCCGGGATCCTCGTCACCCGTGCGGCGGATGTCCGTGAGGTCCTCGAGCCACTGGGAACCGTCGACACCGAACAGCAACTCAGCCTCGAGTTCAGTGCCACGCCGGTCCAGCAGCTCACGGCCGATCAACTCAGGGTCTACGACGCCTGCGGGGTGGACACCGACACCCTCGGCGCGCTCGACCAGATCAGTACGGAGACCTCGCTGCCCATCAACGCCGTCGCCCGGATCATCACGGAACTGGAGACCCTCCACCTCGTGTCCCGGTCCGGTGACCGGTGGATCAAGACCAGGGAGTGACTAGACTCCGGAGACATGAGTGACACGCGGCCCACCGGGAGTACCGGACACCCCGGGACCGGAGCAGGGGGCCCGGCCCGGCCTGCCCCGTCCGGCAGACCGGACGACGGCGCCGGCAGCGGCATCGACAGCGGCAACCTTGCCGGGGCGATCGACGACTATCTCGAATACCTCGCGTTGGTCCAAGGGCGCGCCGCCAACACCGTCACCGCCTACGGCCGTGACCTCCGTGGTGCCTGCGAAGGACTCGACCGTATCGACCAGTTCACCCTGGACCGGGGCCGCGACGTCCTCGACTGGGCGCTGGAGGCGGGCGCCTCGCGTGCCTCGGTGGCCCGTCTGGTCTCCAGTATGCGTGGTTTCGGCAGCTGGCTCAGCCACACCGGGAAGCTGCCGCACAACCCCGTCTCCGCACTGCAGGCGCCTACCCCGCACCAACACCTGCCACGGGTACTCGACAACGACCAGGCAGCCACCTTGCTCGACCACGCCCGGCACCGGGCCGAATCAACCGACGGCACCGGTCACGCCGTCGCGGTGCGTGACTGGGCGATCCTGGAACTGCTCTACGCCAGCGGCATCCGGGTCTCCGAACTCTGCGGGGCCGACCTCGCAGACCTCGGCGATCGCGACCTCAGGGTCACCGGAAAGGGAAACAAGACCCGGGTCGTCCCCTTCGGCGCCAGCGCCCGCGACGCACTCGACGCCTGGCTCGCCGTCCGGCATACCCTCGCCGCCCGCCGTTCCGCCAGCCACCCCGCCACCTCCGCCCTCTTCCTCGGCAGCCGCGGAGGACGGATCGACCAACGACGGGTACGCGACGTCGTCCACGCCGCCGCCGAAGCCGCCGGAACCCCGGGGATCTCACCGCACGGACTCCGTCACTCCAGCGCCACAGCGGTCCTCGAAGGCGGCGCCGACCTCCGGGTCGTCCAGGAACTCCTCGGACACGCCTCGATGCAGACCACCCAGATCTACACCCACGTCGGTTCCGAACGACTACGTCAGGTCTACCGTCAGGCCCACCCACGGTCCGGGTTCCAGGACTGACACACACCTCAACTCCACAGACGCACGCGCACCACGCCCAGCAGGCCCATCGGATCGATGTAGCGCCCGAAATCCTCCCCGGTCCGGGCTCCCCAGGACAACCCGCCACCGCGCCGGGCGGTCTCCGGAAGTGCGTCGGTGTCCGCCAACACCCCGATGTGCTGTCCGCGGTGGACCCGGTCGCCGGCGGTCACACTGGCCACGACCGGCTCATAGGTGGTGCGGATCCCGTCCTGGTGGGTGACCGAGACCACCGGTGTCCCGGCGACGACCCCGGCGAAATGCACGGTGCCGGCGGCACTGCTGGCCACCGCGTCCCCCGGTGCGGCGTCCAGGTCCACCCCACGGTGCCCCGGCAACCAGTTGTCCTCGGGGATGTCGGGGGCCCGGATCACCCGTCCCGGTACCGGCCGTTGATGGGGTGTCGCCGCCGCGCCCGCACCCGTACCGGTGTCGACGGTGGTCGGTGCCGCCCCCGCGGGTCCCAGGGTGGCGATGCCGGTCACCACCGCGACCCCGAGGAGGCACGTCGGCAGCCGTGTCGATGTCTGTCGCCGTCGTACCGTCACTGATCTCCCCGTTCGAATCCCCGTCATCGGGTCAATCTTTCCCGATCCGGGCCGTGGCACGCCCGGTACCGGCCGCAGGTTGTGGACAACCCGTCGCGACGACCGGTGGACACCACCGGGGAGCACACCGGACGGAGGTGCGGAAGGGACGCCGGAGGTGTGTGGGGTCTCTGTGGCGACCTGATGTCGCCGGGGCGGCGTCGGTCGGCCATCCCGGCTGCTCCCGCTGCACAGGCAGACGGAGAAGAGTTGTGGGATCCCCGGGGGCCAGGTAGATTAACCACCGCAGTATGTCCGCCAGTCCGGCGCGGCACTCAGCCGACGTCCTTCGTCGGTTGCCGAAGACGGTTCCCGGGAATGCCACAGTCACACGCGATCTGTGTCAGGAACGGGGGAGTGGCCCGATGCGTGGGTGCCGGTGGGCGTGCTGACATCGCGTAGGTATCGCGTGATCCGACACTGTGGCCCGTCCGTCAACGGTCCCCGCCCGTCACGGGCAGGGTTAACTGGGCGGGGACAACCCGGGGATGCCTGCCAGGACGACCGACGAACTGACGCACACCGTCGGCGAGTCGGCCGTGGAAGAACCGTCAACCTGAACTTTTGAAAGCGAGGAAGGGGAGCGGCGGCCGGGGACATCCCGGGTCAGCGAACTCCCCTGAAATACCATGGCTGTTGTCACCATGCGCGAACTGCTGGACGCCGGCGTCCACTTCGGTCACCAGACCCGTCGTTGGAACCCGAAGATGAAGCGTTTCATCTTCACCGACCGTAACGGCATCTACATCATCGACCTGCAGCAGACCCTGACCTTCATCGACGAGGCCTACGAGTTCGTCAAGGAGACCGTTGCCCACGGCGGCAACATCCTCTACGTCGGCACCAAGAAGCAGGCCCAGGAAGCGATCGCCACCGAGGCCGAGCGCGTCGGCATGCCCTACGTCAACCACCGTTGGCTCGGCGGCATGCTCACCAACTTCCAGACCGTCGCGAAGCGTCTGCACCGCCTCAAGGAGCTCCAGGCAATGGAAGCCGCCGAGGACGGCTACAAGGGCCGCACCAAGAAGGAAGTCCTGATGCTGACCCGCGAGCGCAACAAGCTCGAGCGTGTCCTGGGTGGTATCTCCGACATGTCCAAGATCCCCTCCGCACTGTGGATCGTGGACACCAACAAGGAGCACATCGCCGTTTCCGAGGCGAAGAAGCTCAACATCCCGGTCGTCGCCATCCTCGACACCAACTGTGACCCGGACGACGTCAACTTCCCGATCCCGGGCAACGACGACGCCATCCGCGCCACCACGGTGCTGACCTCCGTGATCTCCTCGGCCGTCGAGGCAGGGCGTGCAGCCCGCGCCGAGCGCCAGGCCGCCGCAGCCAAGGAGGCCGCCGGCGACGCCGAGAAGACCGCCGACAAGGCAGAGAAGACCGAGAAGACGGAACAGGCCGAGGCTCCCGAGGCTGACGCTGCTGCGGAGACCCCCGCGGCCGAGTCTGCAGAGTAATTCTCCCCACGTCTGTACTTTTCACTTCCACCATCTGAAGGAGGATCGCCTCACATGGCGAACTACACCGCCGCTGACGTCAAGAAGCTCCGCGAGCTCACCGGCTCCGGCATGATGGCCTGCAAGAAGGCCCTCGAAGAGTCCGAGGGTGACTTCGACAAGGCCGTCGAGATCCTGCGCATCAAGGGCGCCAAGGACGTGGGCAAGCGCGCCGAGCGCACCGCGGCCGAGGGCCTGATCGCCGTTTCCGGCAACACCATGGTCGAGATCAACTCGGAGACCGACTTCGTCGCGAAGAACGCCGAGTTCATCGAGCTGGCCAACCGTATCGCCGAGGCTGCCGCCGCCGCCAAGGCAAACACCCCGGAGGAGCTGGCTGCCGCCGACGTCGACGGCAAGTCCGCCGAGACCGTCATCCAGGAGCTCTCCGCGAAGATCGGTGAGAAGCTCGAGCTGCGTCGCGCCGTCACCATCGACGGCGACAAGGTCGCCGTCTACCTGCACCACCGCTCGGCCGATCTGCCCCCGGCAGTCGGCGTGCTGGTCTCCTACACCGGTGACGACGAGGCAGCGGCCAAGGCCGCCGCCATGCAGGTCGCCGCACTGAAGGCCAGCTACCTGTCCAGCGAGGACGTCCCGGAGGAGACCGTCGCCAAGGAGCGCGAGATCGCCGAGGCCACCGCACGCGAGGAAGGCAAGCCCGAGAAGGCTCTGCCGAACATCATCGAAGGTCGCCTCAAGGGCTACTTCAAGGATGCCTGCCTGCTGGACCAGCCGTCCGTCACCGAGTCCAAGAAGACCGTCAAGCAGGTCATGGACGAGGCCGGCGTCACGCTGACCGGTTTCGTGCGCTTCGAGGTCGGCCAGAGCTAGTCCCAGAGCCAGTCTCTGCCGCCCCCCTCACCGCCCCCACCCGGGGCGGGCACCCACCGGACCCGTCGTATCCCCGCTCAACCCGGGGTCGGCGGGTTCAGTGCTGTCCGGAGTAGTCCGGCACGCTAGGATGTTCAATCGGATACAGACCGCCCCCACACCCCACAAGGAGATCCCACAGTGGCCGAAAGCACTGAAAGCACCGGAAAAGCCTCGACCGGCTACAAGAGGGTCATGCTGAAACTCGGGGGAGAGATGTTCGGCGGCGGCAAGGTCGGGATCGACCCCGACGTCGTCGAGAACGTGGCGCGTCAGATCGCCGAGGTGGCCAGCACCGGCGCGGAGATCGCCGTGGTCATCGGCGGCGGCAACTTCTTCCGTGGCGCCGAACTGCAGCAGCGCGGCCTGGACCGGGCACGCTCGGACTACATGGGGATGCTGGGCACGGTGATGAACTGCCTCGCGCTGCAGGACTTCCTGGAGCAGCAGGGGATCGACTCGCGCGTGCAGACGGCGATCAACATGGCCCAGGTCTCTGAGCCGTACCTGCCGCTGCGCGCCGACCGGCACCTGGAGAAGGGGCGCGTCGTGATCTTCGGTGCAGGCATGGGCATGCCCTACTTCTCCACCGACACCACCGCCGCACAGCGTGCCCTGGAGATCGGCTGCGAGGTGCTGCTGATGGCCAAGGGCGTCGACGGCGTCTACAGCGACGACCCGCGCACCAACCCGGACGCGGAACTCTTCACCGAGATCAGCCACCGCGAGGTCATCGAACGCGGCCTCAAGGTCGCCGACGCCACCGCATTCAGCCTGTGCATGGACAACAACATGCCGATGCTGGTGTTCAACCTGCTCACCGACGGCAACATCGCCCGCGCCGTGGCCGGCGAGACGATCGGCACACTGGTGGCGACCCCGGCGTCCTGACCCTGCGGCCGTCGCCGACGACGGAGGTCCGCCTCCGTGTTCCCGGATGCGGTGAACTTCCGGGAAACCAGGTTCCGGTGACTGGTAGATTCGTCACTGGAACAGCAAGACCTGCCCAACAACCGTTTCATCCCGACAAGAGGACAGCAATGATTGACGACACCCTGCTCGAGTCCGAGGACTACATGAGCCGCTCGGTGGACCACGTCCGCGAGGACCTGACGACCATCCGTACCGGCCGCGCGAACCCCGCCATGTTCAACGGAGTGTTCGCCGAGTACTACGGTGTGCGCACCCCGATCACCCAGATGGCGACGATCAGCGTCCCCGAGCCGCGCATGCTGATCATCAAGCCCTACGAGATGTCGGCGATGCAGGAGATCGAGAACGCGATCCGTAACTCCGATCTCGGTGTCAACCCCACTAACGACGGCCACGTCCTGCGCGTCACCGTTCCGCAGCTGACCGAGGAGCGTCGCCGCGACCTGGTCAAGGTCGCCAAGTCCAAGGGTGAGGACGCCAAGATCGCCATCCGCAACATCCGCCGTAAGGGCATGGACACCCTGGCCAAGATCCAGAAGGACGGCGACGCGGGTGAGGACGAGGTCAAGGCCGCCGAGAAGGAGCTGGACAAGATCACCCAGCAATACGTGGGGCAGGTCGATGCCGTCGTGGAATCCAAGGAAAAGGAGCTGATGGAGGTCTAGTGTCCACTAGACGTCCATCAGAGCCGGATGCCGCCGTGACCGACGAGAACCCCGCACGACGGGACAGCCCGCGCCTGCCGCAGCCGAAGAACTCCGCCGGACGGAACCTGCCGGTCGCGATCGGCAGTGCCGTCGTCCTCGGCGCACTCGTGGTCGGCGGTCTCACGATCCCCCACTTCTGGTACCCGCTCGTCGCCGCGGCGATGGGGTTGGCCACCTACGAGGTGTGGCGCCGGCTGAGCGAGAACGGCTACGCCCTGAACCTGCCGGTGCTCGTCGTCGGCGGCCAGGCCATGATCTGGTTGTCGTGGCCGTACGGAGTCACCGGTCTCACCTCCGCGTTCGCCCTGACCTCGGTCTCCGCTATCGTGGCGCGCCTTTTCCACGGCGGTACGAAGGTGCCGCCGACGAACTGGTTGCGCGACATCGGCGTCTCGTTGTTCGTGCTGGCCTGGATACCGATGTGCGGTGCCTTCGCGGGCATGCTGTCACAACTGAGCTACCAGGACGTCCCGTGGCAGAGCTTCGTGCTGACGTTCATGCTGTGCGTCATCGCCTCGGATGTCGGGGGATACGCCGCCGGTGTCTTCTTCGGCAGCCACCCGATGGTCCCGGCGATCAGTCCGAAGAAGTCGTGGGAGGGCTTCGCGGGGTCGGTCGTGTTCGCCGCGGTGGTCGGCCTGCTCTCCGTGCTGTTCCTGCTGGATCTCCGCGACCCGATGCACTACGTCCTGGGCCTGTTGTTGGGTGCGGGCCTGGCGCTGTGCGCCACCGTCGGAGACCTGGTCGAGTCGCAGTTCAAACGCGACCTCAAGATCAAGGACATGTCGGCGATGATCCCGGGACACGGTGGGATCATGGACCGCCTGGACGGGATGCTGCCGGCGGCGATGCTGACGTGGATCGTGATGACCGCCGTGGCGGCCTTCTGACCCGGAAAGCGACGACGCGACGCGACGAAGCGTCCGGGGCCGCGGCCCCGGGGGAGTGCTAACGGCCCTTCGGGGCCTTTTCTGCTTTCCGGCCCTTCCGGCCCCGTCGACCCGCCGTGGACCGGGTGTCCTTCGCTCCGGCGGGGTGGTTGATCTGCCGCCGCAGCTGCAGGATCCGCACGGCACCGACACTGGCCATCACCAGGGCGCCGGCGATCGCGGCGATGAGCATGCCGACGCCGATGGGGAAGTTCCACTGCCAGACGAACATCTGCAGCCGGACGGACTCCTGGTTCTGGAGGATGAACACCAGCAGCAGGATCAGGATGAGCGCGCCGATGGTCAGCCCCACCCAGGTCGACCCGGCGACGGACCGTCTGACGGTGCCGGTGGTCGGGACAGCGGCCGGGACGGTGTCCGTTGCCCCGGCATCGCCGTGCCCGGCGACCTCGCCGGCGGCGTCCCCGTGGGCGTCCACGTGGTCGGGGGAGTGGTCGACCACGGCACCGTCGGGTGCGTCCACCGACCCCGTGGCGGGGACGGTCAGGTCATCTGCGTACTCGTTGCCGGGGCTGTTCGTCATGCGACCCAGTGTAGTGCGAAACGCACGATGTGCCCGCCCCCTCCACGACGTGCAATAATGGCCCACACCATGAGTACACCGGTTCAACTGCAGTTCCGTGCCCCGACCCGGGGCATGCCGCCCACCCACCTGGCCGACCTCACCGACGACGAAGTGAAGTCGGCGGTGACCGACGCCGGTCTGCCCGGCTTCCGCGCCAACCAGATCGCCCGCCAGTACTACGCGCGCCTCGAAGGTGACCCGACCAAGATGACCGACCTTCCCGAGGGCCTGCGCGCCACGGTGAAGGACACGTTGTTCCCCACGTTGATGGAGTCGGTCCGCAACATCTCCTGCGATGAGGGGCAGACCCGTAAGACGCTGTGGAAGCTGCACGACTCGACGATGCTCGAGTCCGTGCTGATGCGCTACCCCGACCGCGCGACCCTGTGCATCTCGTCCCAGGCCGGCTGCGGGATGGCGTGCCCGTTCTGCGCGACCGGCCAGGGAGGGCTGGACCGCAACCTGTCCACCGCCGAGATCGTCGAGCAGGTCCGTGCCGCGGCCAGGGCCATGCGCGACGGCGAAGTCGAAGGTGGGGAAGGCCGCCTGTCGAATATCGTCTTCATGGGCATGGGGGAGCCCCTGGCCAACTACAAGCGCGTGGTCAAGGCGATCAAGCGCATCACCTCACCGGCCCCGGAAGGCTTCGGTATCTCGGCGCGTAACATCACGGTCTCCACCGTGGGACTCGCTCCGGCGATCCGCAAGCTCGCCGACGAGGGGATGCACATGCGGCTGGCCGTCAGCCTGCACTGCCCGGACGACGAACTGCGCGACACCCTCGTCCCGGTCAACAACCGCTGGTCGGTGGACGAGGTGCTCGAGGCTGCCCGCTACTACGCGGACAAGTCCGGCCGCCGGGTCTCGATCGAGTACGCGCTGATCCGTGACGTCAACGACCATCCGTGGCGGGCCGACCTGCTGGGCAAGAAGCTGCGCGGTGCCCTCGGCAACCAGGTGCACGTGAACCTGATCCCCCTGAACCCCACCCCGGGGTCGAAGTGGGACGCGTCCCCGAAGCCGGTCCAGGACGAGTTCGTCCACCGGGTCATCGCCCAGGGCGTGGCCTGCACGGTGCGTGACACCCGCGGTCAGGAGATCGCCGCGGCGTGTGGTCAGCTCGCCGCCGAGGAACGCTAGGCCCACCCCCGCGCCTGTCCCGTCGGCGTCCTGCCGCGTTCAGGACACGGCGGTGGCCATGTGACGGCACTGGCTGTAGAGGAAGACCCCGGTCCCCACGACGACGTCGTGGGGACCGGGGTCTTCCTGCGGTAGGCGGTGGGTGCCTAGTGGGTCAGCGCGCTCTTCGGGGTCTCGACCTTCTCGACACCGTCGGAGCCGACGCCCGGGAGGTTCCAGGACCGCAGCTCGGCGGTGGTCAGGTTCGCGTACGCACCGGTGAGGTTGCGCTGGTCTGCGGCCCAGTCCGGCTCCTGGTGGCCCAGGGGCTTGTTGTGGGCGGTCACGGTCTTCCGCGACGGCTTCGGCGACCAGTTCGGGGAGGAGTGCCGAGCGTAGAGGAAGGTGCCGACGATCACGAGGATGCCGATGGCGACCAGCCAGATGTTCTCGACCTGCCCGGGGTGGTTACCGAACAGCATGCCGAACATGGAGAGCCCGCCGAGGTAGCCGATGACGATCGTCGTCCGCCGGGGGAACTGGTGCCAGCCCCAGGCAGCGGACGGCTCATCCTCGGTGGAGACCCCGTTGTACACTTCCACCTTCGTGCCATGATTACCGTGATCGGCCACGTCGATATCCTCCTGAACTAGGACGGCAGTGGTCACCTGCCGAATTGTCGCTTCCATTGTGACACATGCGGGTGGCTCAGTGAACTTCCGGCCCGTCCGGGGCTCCCCCGTTTGTGTGATCACCCGGGTGAGTGCGTGCACCACCCCGTCCCCGGACCCCTGGCCGACGGTCTTCCTGACGGGCAGCTGGGGGCTTGCTGGAGGTCCTCTGGGGGAGTAGGCGGGCACCACGTCCCGGCTACCGCGCGCCACCGGCACCGTGGAACAATGGGCCGGGTGAAGAAACGAGTAGTGGTGCTCGGAAGCACCGGTTCGATCGGTACCCAGGCACTCGAGATCATCGCCCAGAACCCTGACCGCTTCGAGCTGGTCGGCGTGTCTGCCCACGGGTCGAAGCCGGACGTCCTGCTCGACCAGATCCGCACGTTCGGCCTGTCTGACCGGCAGGTGGCGGTCGCGAGCGACCGCACCGCCGACGAGATCGACCGCGAGGTGGACGGCCACGTCCTGCGCGGGGTGGACTCCTCCAGGCAGCTCGTGGAGGAGCTCACGGAGTCACTGGAGCTGGGCGCCGAGGACGTCGTCCTCAACGCGTTGGTCGGGTCGCTGGGACTGGACGCCACGCTCGCGACGCTCAACGGGTCGGCGCGGTTGGCGCTGGCGAACAAGGAGTCCCTGGTGGCCGGTGGTGAGCTCGTCCTCGCCGCGGCCGCGGAGGGCCAGCTGGTCCCGGTGGACTCCGAGCACTCGGCGATGGCGCAGTGCCTGTGGGCGGGGCGTTTCGAGGACGTGCAGTCCCTGGTGCTCACCGCCTCGGGCGGACCGTTCCGCGGGTGGACCCGCGACCAGCTCCAGGACGTGACCCCGCTCCAGGCGGCGAACCACCCGACCTGGTCGATGGGGCAGATGAACACCTTGAACTCCTCGTCGATGGTGAACAAGGGCCTCGAGCTCATCGAGGCGTCGCTGCTGTTCGACGTTCCGGCGGAGAAGATCGAGGTGACCGTGCACCCGCAGTCCATCGTCCACTCCATGGTGACCTTCCGGGACGGTGCGACGATCGCGCAGGCCTCGCCTCCGTCGATGAAACTGCCGATCAGCCTGGCACTCGGCTGGCCGGAGCGCGTCCCCGGCGCCCAGCGGGCCCTCGACTTCTCCACGGCGTCGACGTGGGAGTTCGAGCCGCTCGACGACGAGGTCTTCCCGGCGGTGCAGCTGGCCCGTCAGGCGGTGTCCGCCGGTGGGTGCATGCCGGCGGTCTACAACGCCGTCAACGAGGAGGCGGCCGTGGAGTTCCTCGCCGGTGCACTGCCGTTCCCGCGGATCGTCGACACGATCGCCGAGGTCATGGAGGACTGCGCGGCCCGGGTGGAGCGTCCCCGCGGTATCGAGGACGTCCTCGACGCCGAGCGTGAGGCACGTGCCAGGGCACACGAGAGGATGGGTCAGTGAGTTTCGCCTTCGGCGTCGTCCTCTTCGCGCTGGGTATCGGTGTCACGATCGCCCTGCACGAGGCCGGGCACATGGTGGCCGCGCGGGCGTGCGGGATGCGCGTCCGCCGCTACTTCATCGGTTTCGGCCCGACGGTGTGGTCGTTCACCCGGGGCCACACCGAGTACGGGCTCAAGGCCATCCCGTTGGGCGGTTTCTGCGACATCGCCGGGATGACCGTGAACGACCCGTGGACGGAGGAGGAAGAGCCCCACCTGATGATCCACAAGCCCGCCTGGAGGCGGGTCTTCGTGATGATGGCGGGCATCCTCGTCAACATCGTCCTCGGTGTGTTGATCATCTTCGGGGTCGCGGTGAGCTTCGGGCTGCCGTCCACCGCGCCACCCAAGGCGGAGGCCGTGGATCTGGTGTGCACGCCGGACGTCGTGGAGGAGGGTGCCACGACGGCGCCGTCCTGTACCGGAGAGGGGTCCGCCGAGGCGTCCGGGGTGCAGGTCGGCGACACCTTCCTCAGCATCGACGGCGAGCGGATCGACGGGTTCCCCGACGTCATCGCCGCCGTCCAGGAGCTGGGGAGGACCGCCGGGCAGGACGGCGTCGCACGCGGCGACACCGTGACCGTGCCGACCACCGTCGACCGCGACGGTGAACGGGTGGACCTGGATCTGCAGGTGCAGGTCGTCGAACGTGCCGGCGAGACCGTCGGCGCGATCGGTGTCCAGTTCGACGGCTCCGGGCAGATCGACGACTACACCCCGCTGACCGCGATCGGCGGCACGGCGGACTTCACCTGGAACCTCGGCAAGCAGACCGTCGAGGCGCTCATCGACCTGCCGCAGCGCTACTGGCCGGTGGTGGAGTCCATCTTCGGCGCCGAGCGGCAGGCGGACAGCCCGGTGAGCGTGGTCGGGGCGTCGCATGCGGGCGGGCAGCTGGTCGAGCAGAACCAGTGGATGGCCTTCCTGCTGCTGCTGGCGAACCTGAACTTCTTCCTCGCGGTGTTCAACCTGGTCCCGCTGCCGCCGCTGGACGGCGGCCACGCGGTCATCGTCATCTACGAGAAGCTGCGCGACCGGCTGCGGCGCCTGCGCGGCCTGGAGCCCGGCGGCCCGGTCGACTACGTCAAGGTCATGCCGGTGACCTACGTGGCCACGGGTATCCTCCTGGTCTTCGGGCTCACCGTGATCGTCGCCGACGTGGTGAACCCGCTGCAGCTGTTCCCCTAGACGCAGCGGGCGTAGACTGTACCCGTCGATCCACAAGGAAAGAAGGACTAGACCACACATGACCGGAATTTCCCTCGGTTTGCCCGACGCCCCGCCGCCCGTGCTGGCCCCCCGTCGCAAGACGCGCCAGCTCATGGTCGGCAATGTCGGCGTCGGCAGTGACTACCCCGTCAGCGTCCAGTCGATGACCACGACCAAGACGCACGACGTCAACGCGACCCTCCAGCAGATCGCACAGCTCACCGCGACCGGCTGTGACATGGTGCGCGTCGCCTGCCCGAAGACCATCGATGCCGAGGCACTGCCCGCCATCGCCAAGAAGTCCCCGATCCCGGTGATTGCCGACATCCACTTCCAGCCCAAGTACATCTTCGCCGCCATCGACGCCGGGTGCGCCGCGGTGCGGGTGAACCCGGGCAACATCAAGGAGTTCGACGGCCGCGTCAAGGAGGTCGCCAAGGCCGCCGGGGACGCAGGGATCCCCATCCGGATCGGTGTCAACGCCGGCTCCCTGGACAAGCGCATCATGGAGAAGTACGGCAAGGCCACACCCGAGGCGCTGGTGGAGTCCGCGCTGTGGGAGGCGAGCCTGTTCGAGGAGCACGGCTTCGGCGACCTGAAGATCTCCGTGAAGCACAACGACCCGGTGATCATGGTCGAGGCCTACCGGCAGCTCGCCGCGCAGTCCGACTACCCGCTGCACCTCGGGGTCACCGAGGCGGGCCCGGCCTTCCAGGGCACCATCAAGTCCGCCGTGGCCTTCGGCGCGCTGCTGGCCGAGGGCATCGGCGACACGATCCGGACCTCGCTGTCCGCCGACCCGGTCGAGGAGATCAAGGTCGGTGACCAGATCCTGCAGTCGATGAACCTGCGTCCCCGGAAGTTGGAGATCGTGTCCTGCCCGTCCTGCGGGCGGGCCCAGGTCGACGTCTACAGCCTCGCCGAGCGGGTCACCGCCGGGCTGGAGGGGATGGAGGTGCCGCTGCGCGTCGCCGTGATGGGGTGCGTGGTCAACGGCCCGGGGGAGGCGCGCGACGCCGACCTGGGTGTGGCCTCGGGCAACGGCAAGGGTCAGATCTTCGTCAAGGGCGAGGTCATCCGGACCGTCCCGGAGGACCAGATCGTGGAGGTCCTCATCGAGGAGGCCATGAAGCTCGCCGACGAGATGGACCCCGAGGTCCTCGCCGCCGCCGGTGTCACGGGGGCACCCCAGGTCAAGGTCACGTCCTAGACATCCGACCTGTGGTGGGCGATGTGCCCGTGTCTGTCCACGGAAGTGGCGCCGCGCGCTGCTAGCGTCGGAGCATGATCCAGAATCCGGGGACGCAGGCCCCGAGACGCACCACCACCGCCACCGTCCTGTGCCTGATCCTCACGGTGGTCACCGTCGCCGTCACCGCGTGCACGCCCCGGCCGGACGTCGCCGACGACCTCGTCGGTGACTTCCTCGCCGCTGTCGCGTCCCGGGACGTCGACACCGCCGGCGGACTCACCGACGACGCCGGCACAGCCTCCGCGGCGTTGGAGGAGTCGTGGGCCTCGCTGCAGGCCGAGTCCCTCGACACCGAGCTCCGCGACGTCCGCACCGAGGACAACGTCGCCACCGCGGACTACACCATGACCTGGGCGTTGCCGGGGGACCGGACGTTCAGCTACGACGCCACACTGACCGCCACCAGGACCGAGGGTGACTGGACGGTGCGGTGGCGCTCCTCCGTCCTGCATCCGGACCTCGGCTCCGACCAGCACCTGGAGTTGCGGCGTGTCGAGCCCCGGGTGGCCGACATCGTCGGTTCGGACGGGGCGGTGCTCGCGACACCGGGCACCAGGTGGCGCGTCCTGCTCGACACCGCCGAAGCCCGGCGCAACGGCGGGGTGCAGGGCACCGTCAACAGCATCGCGCGCGTACTGGACGCCGCACATGCACAGGACGAGGCGGTCCCCACCATCGACCCCGCGCGGGTGTCGGCCGCGGCGCTGGAGACGCAGGGCACCTACTCGGTGACGATGGTCCCGGGGGAGTTCGGCGACCGGGTCCAGGCGGACCTGGAGGACATCGACGGGGTGAGCATGAACGAGGAACCCGCCATGGTCCGTCCCGACCCCGGGTTCGCCCCGGACATCATGTCGCGGGTGACCCAGCTGGTGGAACCCGAACTCGCCGGCGACGCCGGGTGGGAGGTCGTGGCGGTGAACCAGAACGCCTCGGTGGTGCGCACGATGGAGCGCACCCCGGCCACGCCCGCGCCCGCGGTCAGGGTGAGCCTGTCCCGTCAGGTGCAGGAGGCCGCCCAGAAGGCCGTCGACACGCGCCCGGACGACCAGGCGATGATGGTGGTGATGCGACCGTCGACCGGCGAGGTCCTGGCCGTCGCGCAGACCGAGGAGGCGGACAAGCAGGGCGACGTCGCACTCTCCGGCCAGTACCCGCCGGGTTCCACCTTCAAGGTGATCACCGCCGCGGCAGGGCTGGAGAAGGAGAACCTCAGCGCCGACTCGACCGTGGCGTGCCCGGCGACCCAGGACATCGGCGGGCGTGTCGTCACCAACTACAACTCCTTCTCCCTGGGGCAGACCTCGATGCGCAACGCATTCGCGCAGTCCTGCAACACCACCTTCGCCCGGATCTCCACCGACATGGCCCCCGGCGAGCTCCGGGACGAGGCCCGGAAGTTCGGCCTGGGCCGCGACTACGACATCCCGGGTCTGACCACCGTGACCGGGCAGGTGCCGGAGGGTGAGGTCATGCTGGACCGTACCGAGGCCGGCTACGGTCAGGGCAACGACCTGGCCAGCCCCTTCGGGATGGCGTTGGTCGCCGCGACCGCCGCGAACGGGAAGACCCCGGTGCCGACGCTGATCGACACCGGCGACGTCCACACACTCGACGGTGACGGGAAGAAGGCCGTCGAGGGTGAGCCGCTGGACCCCCGGGTCCTGGGCAACCTGCGCGACATGATGCGCGCGGTCGTGACCAGCGGATCGGGAACGGCGATCTCCGGTGCCGGCGAGGTGTACGGCAAGACCGGTGAGGCCGAGATCAACGAGGGCTCCCACGCCTGGTTCATGGGGTACCGGGGTGACCTGGCCTTCGCCACGATGATCGTGCTGGGAGGAGGGTCGGAGCACTCCGTGGCGGTGACCCAGCAGTTCTTTTCCCATCTGGACGGGGAGTAGGCTGGGACCCCATGAGTAGAGCGCTTCTGACCCCCGGCACACCCACCCCGATCCGTCACGTCCCGGACGGCATCGAACGTCCTGAGTACGTGTGGAAGGACTCCGTCCGGGAGAATGTCGGCGAGCCGTGGATCCAGACCCCGGAGGTCGTCGAGGCGATGCGCGAGTCGTCGAGGATCGCCGCGGGCGCGCTGTCGGCCGCCGGCGCCGTGGTGGCGCCCGGTGTGACGACCGACGAGATCGACCGGGTGGCACACGAGTACATGTGTGACCACGGCGCGTACCCGTCCTGCCTCGGGTACCGTGGCTTCCCGAAGGCCACCTGCATCAGCCTCAACGAGATCGTCTGCCACGGCATCCCCGACAGCACGGTGGTGCAGGACGGTGACATCGTGAACATCGACGTCACCGCCTACAAGAACGGCGTCCACGGGGACACCAATGCCACGTTCCTCGCCGGGGACGTCGCCGAGGAGCACCGTCTGCTCGTTGAGCGCACCTATGCGGCGATGTGGCGTGGTATCAAGGCGGTGAAGCCGGGCCGGGAGATCAACGTGATCGGGCGGGTGATCGAGGCCTACGCGAAACGCTTCGGCTACTCCGTGGTCCGCGACTTCACCGGTCACGGCGTGGGGCCGACGTTCCACAACGGCCTGGTGGTGCTGCACCACGACGAACCGTCCTACAACACGGTCCTGGAGCCGGGGATGACGCTGACGATCGAGCCGATGCTCAACCTGGGCGACCTGCCCTACGACATCTGGGACGACGACTGGACGGTGCAGAACAGGGACGGGAAGTGGTCTGCCCAGTTCGAGCACACGATGGTCGTCACCGAGAGTGGCGTGGACGTGCTGACGCTGCGCCAGGACGAGAAGGACCAGACCGCGAAATAGCACGTCCGGCGTCGGCGACTCCGGTAGTGTGTTGGGGTATGAACGCATCTCACGCGGAATCAACGGCGACGTCGACAGAGGGGCCGACCAGGATGGTGCGCCCCGGTGAGAAGGTCCCGGGGATGCGGGAGACCGGTGTGGTCAACCACCTGATCGCCCGCATCGGGGCGAAGGTCCAGGGGACGGAGACCATGGGGGTGTTCTCCACGATCGGGCGGGCACGGAGGATGTTCGTGCCGTGGCTGGTCTACTCGGCGACGATGATGCCTTTCGGCTACCTGTCGCGCAAGGAGACCGAGCTGGTGATCCTGCGGGTGGCTCACCTCAAGGGGTCGGAGTACGAGGCGGCGCACCACCGGAAGCTCGGTGCCTCGGTGGGGCTGAGTGCTGAGGAGATCACGGCGATGGAGGGTGAGTCACACGGGCAGACCCGGCGGCGCGGTGTGATCCTCGATGCCGCCGAGCAGATCGTCCTGGAGGGCGAGGTGGACGAGTCGACGTGGTCGGCGTTGGCGAGCTACCTGTCGGACCGGGAGATCGTGGCGTTGGTGATGCTGGTGACGAACTACGCCGGGCTTGCGACGGCACTGTCGGTGCTGGGTACGCCGGTCGACCGTAAGAGGAACCGGTAACCGTAGTTTTGCCTCTGGACGTTGTCGTGGATGTGGGTTACCCTGTGTGGGTCTGACCCGACGGGGTGTGGGCGGGGGCTGTGGGGAACGGTCCCCTGGGATATCGAGAAGGGGTGGGGTGGGGCCTATGGTCCACCAGGATTCTGTTGTGGGGGATGACGGTTCGCACCGGTTGCTTGTGGTGCCGTGCGCGTTGGTGGTGCTGGTCCTTGTGCTGTTGGTGACGGCGTGTTCGTCGGCTGGGGGAGATCCGGGGCAAGGGGAGGAGGGTGCCTCTGTTACCGGGGTGCAGGCTGGAGGTGCCGATGCTGGCGGAATCGAGTCGGTGGCGCCGGGCCGGGGGCATGTGGCCCAGGGGGTGATTGCGGAGCCGGTGGTGTCTGAGGACGGCCGGATGCTGCAGCCGGAGGGGCACACGGGGCTCTGGTTCGAGACAGAACCGGCTGATCCGCTGGAGAAGCTGGTCTACGAGTCGCAGCGGTTCGTGGGGCAGCCGGTTGCTCTGGAACCGATCGGGGATCGGGCACTACTGCCGCAGTGGGAGGACATGCCCGACCCGTGCAATCCCGAGGTGCTCCGGAGGATGGGGGAGCTTGGGGTGGAGGTGATTGTGGACACTGAGGTGGGTACGGGGCTCACACTTTGTGGCTTTTTGTCAGATAGTGAGGGTGTATTCTCTTCTTTTGGATTCGAGTTTGGATTTGTGAATGACCGTTCCGTTTATAAAGGATTTCAAATTTCTCCAAGTGATTACAGGGACGGCTTTCTGACTGCAGTCCCGTCCGATCTGTTTTCTTCGTTGGGGTGCGTTGCTATACTTGATGAGGCTTTCCATGGATACTCCGCGGTGGCGACATCGTCCATGGCTGGCGATGAAGGGGGTTGCATTAATTCAATGCGAGCTCTTCAGGTTGGCGTTAATTTAACTGGGGGGAATGATGAGTTTGAAGTTTGATGCTGATAGCCTGTCTATTGTCGTTCGAAAAGTTATCGAGGCAGGGAGCAGTCTGCGTGTTGGTGGAAACATGGGGGCCGTTTCGGCATCGTTCACGACATCCCCGGCCCTCGGTGCGGTGGCGGCGCAGTATGTGTCCTATCTCGGGGGCCATCCAGGATCGCTGCTCGTTGCCACGAATGCTGCGACTACGAACGTCCAGTGGCTGCATGATTCGTTAGCGCCGTTGATCCGTGCACTGACGGAGCAGGAGTACCTGTCCGTGGATGCCTTCACCGGGATGCTGAACTTTACCGACGCCCCGGAGAAGGAGGTCCAGTTCGGGATGCCCCCGCGTCCGGAAATCCCGGTGCTCGACCTTGCCTACGTGCCGCCTGTCGCTGCAGTCGAGGCGGCGACACCATTGAAGGCGCTCACGGCCATGTTCGCCGGAGACGACAGCGGTATCATCGCGGCATCCGAATCCTGGGCCTCGGCCAGCAAACGCATGCTACAGGCCTCGGAGTCACTGCAGAGTGCCGCCGCGATCCTCGCCGGGACCACGGAAGGCAGCGCGTTCCACATGGCAGAGCGTGCCATCACGACGGTCTCCACCCAATGTGCGACCGTTGCGGCGAACTCCACCGCCATGGCGAGTTCCATGCTGCAGTTGCCACCCATCAGGGCGGCGGCGCATGCCCAGCTCATCGCCATGGAAGCAGAGCTCGCAGCTGAAGCTGCAGCGGCAGGGGCCGCCACCGGAGGTACGGGGGCCGCCGCTGTCGCCGCGAAATCCCAGGCTCAGGTCGCCGCCTTCGTGGCCGGGTACCTGCAGCCCGCACTGGATACCGCGCGCCCCATGGTCACGAACCTCTCGGTCCCGGTGGCCAACCACACCGGTGGCGGCTCCCTGCACGCCGGTGGTGCCGATACACTGGCAGCTCAGGAGACGATCACCCAGGTCGCAGGTGGTGCGACCGCCCCCGGTGCAACCCAGGCGGCCGCGCAGCCCAATGGCGTCACCCCGCAGACCGGGCAGGTCGCAACCGCCCCCGCAGGTGCTACGCAGGCGGCTCCGGTCGGCAACACGGTGACCGGGCCTGCCGGAGCAGTCCACGGCACACCCGGTGCAGCCCAGGCAGCCACGCCAGCCTCGGTGACCCCTGTGCGCCCGGGTGCGCCGACCGCAGGAGGACAAGGTGTCGGTACCGGACGGCAGGCGATGGCGACCACGGGGCCGCAAGGAGGTACCCGGGGTGTGCCGGGCAGGGTTCCCCAGCCGTTGCTCCCACGGGCGATGACCGGTGTCGGCACCGGCGTTCCCTCGGCGGGGCCGGGTGCGGGGGCCGGCCCGCACACGGGTCCAGGTGCCAGCAGCTCCCAGAACGGTGCAGGGGCACGGGGCGCCGGTCCCGGGGCCGGGGGAGGGATGGTGCCGTCCGGACAAGGCCAGGGGAATCACGGTCGCCGCGCCGGTGGTGCGGGAGGTGCCGGGGCCGCTCCACTCGGCGGTGGCGGGCAGAAGGGTGCTGGTAGCCCGCACGGCAAGCAGGCGTCGGCGAGCTCATTGTTCGGCGGGAAGCGGGGCACGAGGGGAGCGGGCCGTACGGGTGGCTCCCTGCTGGAGACCTACTTCCGTCGGCAGTTCCTCGGGGAAAAAGCCACGACCGTGAAGAAGGTCATCCGGTAGGCTGCGCGACGTCGGTCCGCCCGGCGTCGCGACGCCTACGCTGAAAGCCCGGGGCACTGTCGGTTCTCACCATGAAAAACCGACATCGCCCCGGGCTTTCAGCGTGGGTGCTCAGCGTGGGCGTTACTGGGCGTCGACCGGATCCTCACCGTCGACGATCTCCAGCTGGTCGCGGAGCTGCTCCAGCAGCCACGCGTTCGACAGCGACGAGGGGATGTTCAACGCGGCCATCACCGCCTTGTTGTCCTCCACGACGGCACCGGAGGCGACCTGCGGCAACTGGTCGTAGCCCGGGATGGCGCGGATCTTGTCCATGCCCTCGGTGGCGTACATGCCCATGAAGTTCGCCGCCAGGTCGGAGACCCGCTCGTACGAGATGGGCGCACGGCCGGCCTCGATCTTCAGCGAACCGTCGGTGAAGGAGGCGGGCAGCGTCATGCCCAGCCGTGAGTAGAACTTGTTGGCGATGTTGTCCTCACCTGCGATGGCGACGAACTGGCCACCACGGTCCTGCACGGTCAGGGCTGTCTTGCCCTCCAGGCCCGGCAGTTCCTCGCGCACCGCGGCGAAAGCCTCCTCGTCGGCGTCGATGACCTCCTGGGCCTTGTCCTCCATGCCGTAGATCTCGGCCAGTGCCTTCAGCTGCGGCTCCCAGTTGGCGTCCTGGTCCATACCCGGCAGCACGTCGGTGACCTTCGACAACTCGTTGTAGGCGTCCTCCTTGATCCGGTAGGTGTCGCCGACGACGAGGTCCGGGTCGTGTGCCACGACCTCCTCGAGGGGGAACTCCTCGGACATCGGGATGCGCTCGACGCCGTCGAGCTGGGGGTTCTTCCAGTCGGCGTCGGCGTCGTCGCCGCGCTCGACGATGACGTCCGGGGTGATGCCCAGGGCCAGGAGGCTGTCCACCGCCGTGCCGATGGCCACGACCTTCTCCGGGTTGGTGTGGTAGGTGGCCTCGCCGTACATGTTCTCGATGGTGACCTCGGACTGCTCGGCGCCGGCGCTGTCGGAGGTGCCGTTGCCGGAGTCGGACTCCGATCCGGAGTCCTCGGAGGTGCACCCGGTGAGGACGAGGCCGCCGACCAGGGCTGTGGCGGCGAGCGTCCGGCGGAGCGAGCGTGAGGGGAGTCGGCGGGCGGTGTGCAGCATGGCGGGGTGTTCCTGTCTGCCCGGTGGAGGGCTGGGCTGTTGTCTGAACGACGAACTAGTAACTGTAGCCTACGGTAACTTCTGGTAGGCCGAGCCAAACCTACTACAGGCGAAACGTCGCCGACAAGGGTGTGACACCGGCGTACCCCCACCGTTGCGGCCCGGACAGCGGCTCTACGCGGGCATCATCTGTCCAGGCCAGCGAAGAACTCCCAGATCGCCCCCGGTCCGTCGAAGCGCGCACCGCCGTCGTTGCCCCAGCGCCCGGTGGCGGTGGGGAAGGAGTGGCCGCTGTGCTCCACGGCGATGAGCCGGACCGGGTGGTCGCCGTCCCACGTCGTGATCTCGGCGTCACCGTCGCGCACGGTCGCCGGAGTCCTGCCGACGGGCCAGCCGTTGCAGGAGGCGAACCACCCGGCGCTGTCCCGGGCCGAGCGGACCTCGCCCCGGCTCTCGGCGGAGGGGCCGGCGCCGACCACGACCTCGCCGCCGTCGAAGGGGTTCATCGGGTCCTCACGGCCCTGGATGAAGATCACCGGCACCGGCTCACCGGAGTCCGTGCAGGCCAGGTTGTCGTCGACCGGGATGTTCGCGTTCACCGAGGCGATGCCGGAGACCAGGTCCGGGGCCTCGAAGGCCAGCCGCTGGGCCATGCTCCCGCCGCTGGAGAACCCGATGGCGAAGGTGCGGTCGACGTCGACGGTGTCCGGCCCGAGGTCGCGGTGAATGTCCTCCACGACGGTGCGCATCAGCCCGACGTCGTCGAGGTTGCTTGCCTTGGCAGGCCAGTCGCCGGCGGTGCGGCACTCGTTCCAGTTGTTGCGGTGACCGTCGACGTAGGCGACGACGACGTTCTCCCGGTCAGCGGTCTCCTCGAGATCGGGGCCGATGCCGGACCGGATGCCGTCCCCGGTGTCCCCGGTGCCGTGGATCACCAGGACGACCGGCATGGGGCGGGACGCCGCACCTTCCCGGGCGGGCGTGTAGACGGTCCAGGTGCGCTCGATGCCGTCGACGGTGGTGGAGTGGGAGGTGACACCGCCGTCGCGACCCGGATGTGGGGCGGACGTGCAGGCGGCCACGGACAACGCCGTCGTCAGGAGTGCGCCGGCGACCGCCGCTCGGCCGCACCCGCGTGTCGGGTCGGTGCTGCCCATCGGTCACCCCCTGGGGGCTGGAGTGGTGTCGGCGACTGCCCGTGTACCCACACGGTACAGCAGGGCGGTGGGGAGGTGTTCGCGTTGCTGGGCGGGCACCCGGAGCTCGCGGACCCGCGGTTCGCACGGGTCCGGGACTACGACGACGACCACGGGACGTCGCTCGTGGAGAGCCTGGAGGCGTACCTCGCCGCAGGCATGAATGTCCGGGACGCCGCCGCCGTGCTGACGGTGCACCCGAATACGTTGCGGTACCGGGTGGACCGTGCCCAGCAGTTGTCGGGGCTGGACCTGGGGGATCCCGGGGACCGGTTGTTGACGGAGTTGCAGCTCGGGTTACGGCGCTGAATCCGGCGGTGTCCAGGTCGTGTAGTCGGGGAGTGGCACGTCCTGTGGAGGTGTGGTGGTGATGAGGGCCAGGAACTCCGCGGCGGCGGGCGACAGGGTGCGGGTGGTGTCGACCAGAACGCCGATCCTGCGGGTGACGGGTTCTCCGCGGAACGGGCGGAGGACGACCCCGGACACACGGGTCATCGGGATCACGAAGCCGGGCACGGCGGAGATGCCGAGGTTCGCCGCACACAGTCCGGCGACCGCGGAGATCGTCCCGGCGGTCACGGTCTGGGAGGGCAGGATGCCGCGTGCCGCGAGCTCACGGTCGGTGATGCGGCGCACCGAGCTGGCCTCGGTGAAGGAGACGAACGAGCGACCGGCCAGGTCGGCCCAGTCGATACCGGGTTTCTGCGCCAGCGGATGGGTGGCCGGCAGGATGCAGGCGAACCGTTCCTCGGCGACGGGGGAGAACCGGAAGTGCTCCGGCAGGGTGCCGACGAGTTCGGGGTCCTCGGCGGTGATGGCGAGGTCCACCGTGCCGTAGCGGCATTCCTCGACGATGTTCGCCGCCATGAGGTCCCGGAGGTCGACGCCGACATTGGGGAAGGACCGGCGGAACCGGTCGATGAAGTTCGGCAGCAGGGTCGCCGCCAGTGACGGCAGGGTCGCCAACCTCAGTTGTCCGGCGGGGCCGCTGAGGTAGCCGGAGAAGTTGTTCATCTCCCGGTCGTAGGTCTCCAGGATGACCCGCGCGCCGCGCAGGAACTCCGCGCCGGTGTCGGTGAGGGAGAAGCTCCTCGTGGTCCGCTCGAACAGGCGGGTCGACGCGGCTTTCTCGACCTGGGAGACGATCCGGCTCAACGAGGACTGGGACTGGCTCAACCGGTCGGCGGCGGGGGTGAAGCCGCCCTGTTCCGCGATGCAGACGATGACCCGCATCTGCTCCACCGTGACCTCATTTATCCTCACAATGCAACAATATATGCAAGATTGTTGTTTGACGCAACTAAATCTGCCTGGCGATAATGAGGTCGTTCATGCGACCCACGTCACAGGACGTGGGCCGGTGGTTACGTCGATTGGAGAGCCACGTGCTTGCTCTGTTCGGATTCCTCACGGTGGGGATCTTCCTGGCGCTCACCCTGTTCACCCGGACGTCGGTCCTGGTGGGTCTGGTACTCGTGCCGATCATCTTCGCTGTCCTCGCCGGGCGAGGGGGCGATCTGGGCGAGTTCATCGGCGACGGCCTCCTGCAGGTCGCCCCCATCGCGGTGATGATGACCTTCGCCATCCTGTTCTTCGCGGTCATGATGGAGGCCGGCCTGTTCGACCCGCTGATCCGACGTATCGTCGGGTGGGCCAAGGGCGACCCGGTCAAGATCGCGATCGGTACCGCGCTGGTCACCATGTGCGTCCACCTCGACGGCGACGGTGCGGCGACCTTCCTGATCACCCTGTCGGCGTTCCTGCCGGTCTACCGACGCATCGGGATGCGGCCGCTGGCGCTCACCGCCATCGTCGCCCTCGGCGCCGGTCTGATGAACATGCTGCCCTGGGGAGGCCCCACGTTGCGCGCCATGGCCGCCCTCGACCTCACGGCCTCGGAGGTCTTCGTCCCGATGGTCGTCCCGATGATTGCCGGTGGGCTGTGGGTGCTCGTCGCCAGCTACATCATCGGGCGTATGGAGCGGAAACGGTTGGGGACGATCACCCTGGACGCAGCGGCCCCGGCAGTGGCCCCCGCCCCGGTCGCCCCGGTCGCCCCAGTCTCCGTGGGCTCCGCAGGCGACGGCACCGATGCGGACTGGACCCCGGCCGACGCGTCCCCTGCCGACGAGGCGCACGCGGACGACGACCACGCCCGGCGCGACCACGGCGTGCCGCGGTGGCGGATGGCCGTCAACGTGGTCCTCACCCTCGCACTGGTGGCGGTCCTGTTCACCCACACGGTACCGATGGAGGTCTGCTTCATCGTGGCGTTCACCGTCGCGGCGTGCGTGAACATCCCGAAGTGGAGGGACCAGCAGCAGCTGTTCCGGGACCACGGGGCGAACGTGGTCCTGGTGACGTCCATGGTGTTCGCCGCCGGGGTATTCACCGGTGTGCTGGGCAACACCGGCATGATCGAGAACATGGCGCGGACCCTGGCGGACGTGATCCCGGAGAGCTTCGGCGGTGTGCTGCCGGTCCTGGTGGCGGTCGTGTCGATGCCGTTGAGCCTGGTGTTCACCCCGGACGCGTTCTACTTCGGTGTGATGCCGGTGTTCGCCCACACCGCCGAGGTCATGGGGGTCGACCCGGCGATGATCGCCCGCGGTGCGATCTCCGGGCAGATGACCACCGGTTTCCCGCTGAGCCCGCTGACGGCCTCCACGTTCATCCTGATCGGCATGGCGAAGGTCGAACTGGGCAAACACCAGCGTTTCACGTTCCTCTGGGCCTGGGGAACCACCCTGGTGATTACCGTGACCGCCGTGCTCACCGGTGCCCTGACGTTCTGATGTTCTGACGTTCCGACGTTCCGACGACATAGGAGAGTTCTTTCGATGACAACCATCAGAATCGGATCCGGTGCGGGGTTCGCCGGTGACCGACTCGACCCGGCGGTGAAACTCGCCGAGGACGGCAACCTCGACTACCTCGTGTTCGAGTGCCTGGGGGAGCGCACGGTGGCCGCCGGGCAGCTCCGCCGGCTCGCCGACCCGGAGGCCGGCTACGACCCGCTGCTGGAGACACGGATGCGTGCGGTCCTGCCGTACACGGTCGCGCAGGGGACCACCGTGGTGACGAACTCGGGTGCGGCCAATCCCGAGGCCGCCGCGCGGCTGGTCGCGCGTGTCGCCGCCGAGGTGGTGCCGGACCGGACGGTCACGGTGGCGTACCTGACCGGCGACAGCGTGCTGTCCGAGGTCCGTTCCGGCGACCCGGAGGTGTGGGAGACCGGTGCGCCGCTGTCCGCCGACGACGCGGGCCTGGTGTCGGCGCACGCCTACCTCGGCGTCGAACACGTCCTGCCGGCGTTCGGGACGGGGGCGGACGTCATCGTCACCGGACGGCTGGCGGACCCGTCCCTGTTCCTGGCCCCGATGGTGCACGAGTTCGGGTGGGCCCTCGACGACTGGGGGCGTCTGGGGGCCGGGACGTTCGTCGGGCACCTGCTGGAATGCGCCGGGCAGGTCACCGGCGGCTACTTCGCCGACCCGGTGACCAAGCCCGTTGCGGGTATGGGGGATCTGGGCTTCCCGTTCGCCGACGTCGGCGACGACGGTACCGCGGTGCTCGGCAAGCTGGCGGACACCGGCGGGACCCTCACCCGGCAGACGGTGCGCGAACAGATGCTCTACGAGGTCGGCGACCCCTCGGCCTACCTCACCCCGGACGTGACAGCCGACTTCTCCGGCGTGCGCATCGAGGAGGTCGGTGAGGACGCTGTCCGGGTCAGCGGTGCCGGCGGGCGGCCACGCACCGAGACGTTGAAGGTCACCCTCGGCTTCCGGGGCGGCTGGCTCGGCGAAGGGCAGATCTCCTACGCCGGACCACGGGCACGCCAGCGCGCGGAACTGGCCTGGGACATCGTGCGCCACCGCCTCGACGTCGTCCACGGCCTCGACCCGGCGGCACTCAGCGTGGAGTTCATCGGCGACGGTGCGGCCTTCCGCGGCATGATGCCGACCACGGACCGTCCCGAACCACCGGAGGTCCGCATGCGGGTCGCCGGGCGGGTGGACACCCACGCCCAGGCACACGCGATCGGCTGGGAGGTCGAGGCCCTCTACTGCGCCGGACCCGCCGCCGGAGGCGGAGCGCGGACCTCCAGCAGCGAGGTTCTGGCAGTCCGCTCGGCACTGCTGCCACGCGACCGGGTCACCGCCCGGGTCGACACCGTGAAAGGAGACCACCGATGAACACCCACGCCACGCTCGACCACTACGCCGACGCGCGCACCGGCGACAAAGGTGACACCCTCATCGTCGCCGTCCTGCCCCGCACCCGGCAGGACTACGACCACCTGCGCACACGGCTCACCGAGGACGCGGTGGCGGAACACTTCCGGTGCGAGGTGCGCGACGTCACCGTCCGCGACGTGACCGCCGTCGAATCCTTCGTCTGCGAACTGCGCGGGGTACTCGGCGGCGGAGTCACCGGTTCGCCGGTCCTGGACGGACACGGCAAGACACTCAGCTACCACATGCTCACCCTCCCCGTCGGTGGGCACGGCACCCCGGACCACGTGGCAGACCACACCTCAGAAGGAGAACGACGATGACCGACCCTACCCGCCCCGCGTACTCCGGTGGCCCCGCGGCGAAAGTCGTCGCGACACCGGAGAACGCCGTCCGCGACATCACCCACGGTGCCCGCCTCGCCGTCGGCGGCTTCGGACTCAACGGCATCCCCGACCGCCTCATCGCCGCACTCGTCGACACCGGCGTCGGCGACCTGGAGATCTACTCCAACAACTGCGGCGTCGACGACTGGGGACTGGGCCTGCTGCTCAACAACCGCCAGGTACGCCGCGTCGTCGCCTCGTACGTGGGGGAGAACCGGGAGTTCGCCCGCCAGTACCTCGCCGGTGAACTCGAGGTCGAACTCACCCCGCAGGGCACGCTCGCCGAGAAACTGCGCGCCGCCGGCGTCGGCGTCCCCGCCTTCTACACACCCGCCGGCGTGGGCACCCCCATCGCCGACGGCGGACTGCCGTGGAAGTACCGGCAGGACGGCTCGGTGGCGGTGGCGTCCCCACCCAAGGAGGTCCGCGAGTTCGGCGGGCGCCGCTACGTCCTGGAAGAGGCACTGCCCGCCGACGTCGCCCTGGTCCACGCGGAGATCGGCGACACCGAGGGCAACCTGGTGTTCGCCAAGTCCGCGATGAACTTCAACCCCCTGTGCGCCATGGCCGGCACCGTCACCATCGCCGAGGTGGAACACCTCGTCGAACCCGGCGAGATCGACCCGGTACAGGTCCACCTGCCCGGCATCTTCGTCGAACGCATCGTGGAGACCGGCCCACAGGAGAAGCGGATCGAGAAGCGCACCGTCCGCGACAACAACCACGAAAGCGAGCAGAACTGATGGGCTGGACGAAAGAACAGATGGCGGCCCGCGCCGCCCGGGAACTGGAGACCGGGCAGTACGTGAACCTCGGCATCGGCATGCCCACACTGATCCCCAACCACCTGCCCGACGGCGTGCACGTCGTCCTGCACAGCGAGAACGGCATTCTCGGCACCGGGCCGTACCCGACACCGACGGAACTCGACCCCGACCTCATCAACGCCGGCAAGGAGACCGTGACCGTGAACCCCGGAGCGGCGTTCTTCGACTCCTCCCTCTCCTTCGGCATGATCCGCGGGGGACACGTCGACGTCGCCGTGCTCGGCGGCATGCAGGTCTCCCGCCACGGGGACCTGGCCAACTGGATGGTGCCCGGCGCAATGGTCAAGGGCATGGGCGGGGCCATGGACCTCGTCCACGGCGCCCGGAAAGTGATCGTGCTGATGAACCACGTCGCCAAGGACGGCTCACCGAAGATCCTGCCCGAATGCACACTGCCGTTGACCGGACAGGGAGTGGTCGACCGCATCATCACCGACCTGGCGGTCATCGACGTGGTCCGCGACGGTGACGCGGGTGCCAGTGCCGGTGCCGGTGGGCCGGGGCAGGGTGGACGTCTGGTTCTGCGGGACGTCGCGCCGGGTGTGACGGTGGAGGACGTCGTCGCGGCGACCGGGGCGGAGTTGGAGCGGTAGCGCACGGCAGCGCCGCTCCGTGAGCACCCTCGAGGGGTGGTCCTGGAGGTGGGTGGACAGCCTCGCTATCCGAGAGGTCGTCCGACCGCGGCGCAGAGCTCGGGGTCGGTGATATACCCTTCCTCACACCCGTCCTGGGTCTGCAACTCCCCGGAACTAGGGTTGGGGTTTCCGTTCTCATCATGACCGTAACCGCAGATGGCGGCAGGGCACGTGCCACCGTCGGGAATCGGGACAGTGGCGGGGTCCGGGAGGGGACCGGCTCCGAGGTTCTCCGGTGTGCAGTTCGCCGGATCCCAGACGTACGCGTCGGTCTGCGGGCATTGGTAGCCTTCACCGGTCGGGGCCCAGATCGACGAGGGCTCACTGTGCGGTTCTGCTGGTACCTGCTCTGGTACCTGCTCTGTGGAAGGTTCCGGTCCCGGCTCCTCACCGGGCCCTTCGACGTCGTCGATGTAGTCCTCCGGGATCGCGAACTTGTGGCCGCGGATGCTCATGAACCCGGTATTCTCCGGGACGGCGAAAGCACCGTACACGAAGGTCTGGGTGCCAGCCTCCACGTCATCGTCCCAGTTGATGTACCCGTCGTCTCCCGGGGCTGGTTCACAGAATCCACCACTGCCACGCAACTCCTCGGGCCATTCGATCGGTTCTCCGTTCTCAGCGACGACATCGGTCGGCTCGAACACGAATGCGTTACCGGCGTGCTCGTTGTGTACGCCGGCGCGGAACTGGACGAGCTCGAAACCGGTCTGCGGTTGATCGACCGAGCCGTAGTCGCACTCCGCATTCCTACTGATGCTGTGGATTGTCCACGTCGCTCCGTCATCGCTGATCTCCTTACCGACTTCGGCGTCGACAAGGGACGTTGAGGGAGCTGTCGTTGCTGGTGAGCTGGTGCTGGCAGGTGTGTCGCCGGAACCATCGCCGCTGCACGCGGTGAGGATGAGAGCGGTCGTGGCAGCTGCTGCCAAGAATGCGCTCCGATACCTACGTGGGGTGGGGTATGTGGTCATGAACCTCTCCTGAAAAGTGCTGCTGTGAGTTACTCAGGATTAACGCTTCGGGGGTGAAGGAAAGTTAGTTTCGCTGATCGCGGGCACCCCTTCAGAGCCTCCGTGTCCCGTCGGCGCCCGGGCTTACCGCTCCATCCGCCGGGCAAGGATCATCCGCGCAGTCTCCTCGGGGAGCGCGGCACTGAACTTCAGGCCGTACACGGCCTTCGGGCTGACGTAGGGCAGTGGACGGGAATTCGCAGGCAGGGCGTCGTACCAGTCGAGTCGCTCCCGGATGCCCGCGGACGTGTCGTCGGGGAAGACACGTACCCGGTCGTAGCGTCCCGCCTGGTCCAGAGGTGCCAGGGCCGAACCGGCCGTGTCCGCGTGGCCCCCGGCCGGTACGTCGAATCCGCGCGCCGCCGACGCACCGAGTGCGGCGATGAGCTGGTGGTTGCGCCCGGTGCCGGCCCAGTCCCACCATTCGGCCTGGTCGCGGTTGGCCTGACCGCTCGGCAGGAAGACCGCCTCGGATGTGGTGCTGACGGTGGGACCCCACCAGTGCCGGATTCCGTCCAGTGCTTCGGTCGCCCGCCGCGTCAGCTGCACGCCGTCCGGGTGCTCTCCCAGGATCACCCTGCGCATCCCCTGCGCAACCGCATAGCCGAAGGACGGCCCGGACGATCCCCACCGTGCCATCCCCGCGGTCGTCGACGGCTCGACGTACACGACCCGGCGATTGTAGTCGATGTGGCGGATCCGCCAGTTCCGCCCGGCCAGCGCGATGACCATGCCGCCGCGCCCGTCACCGGACTCGTCGTCGGCTTCTTTCAGCGAGGCGATGAGCCGGTCCTCCACGACACCGATGTCCGACCGGCCGTCGAGGACGGTGAACAGCGGAGGTGAGGTGAAGGCAGACAACAGGGACATGAAGTGTCGACGGCCGAACTCCTTCTCTGCCGCTTCACCGATGAACGCCAGGGAGCCGTCGGTGCCGAGCATGCCGGTGGTGACGAGGTGGTCGAGGACCTCCTGTGCGTCGCACTCGAGGACGTCACTGTCCATCAGGTGGGTGCCGGCCCAGATCTCCCGCCAGTTGTCGGTGTCGATGGCTCCGTCGGACAACGCGGCGGCGAGGAACTGCTGCGCGGCAATGTGCAGCGGCACCGGCGGCGCGGTCACCGGTTCCACGAAACCGACCGCCCACGCCGAGAGCAGCCCGAGGATCTGCAGCAGCATCGTGTCTTCGTCGCCCCGGACGCTGTCGGACGGTAGTGCGATGAACAGACAGTTCCGGGACGTCCCCGGCCGTCGTCCGGTTCGTCCGAGCCGTTGCAGGAAGGAGGACACGGTGCGGGGCGCGCCGACCTGGATCACCCGGTCGAGATTGCCGATGTCGATGCCGAGCTCCAGGGTGGAGGTCGCGACGATCACGCAGTCGGTCTCCTCGGCGAATGCCGCTTCGGACCGGGCACGTTCGGCTGCGGACAGGGACGAGTGCGAGAGGAACACCGTGACCCCGAGCTCGTCGAGGAGGTTGCCGAGCACCTCCACGTTCTTGCGGGAGTCGACGAAGACGAGGCGTTTTTCCCCCACGTACAGCTTCGACAGCAGGGTGGCGACCTGGGACATGTCGCCCAGTCGGTCGACCCGGATCTCGGGGGCGTCGGGGCCGCTGGCGGGGGAGACCCCGGCCCCGGGAAGGACGACGCCAGGGGCGATGACCCGGCCGGTGCGGGCGGCGGCGGCGCGGGGGCCGCCCTGCAGCCATTCCAACAGAGAGTCGGGGTTCCCCACGGTGGCGGACATGCCGATGCGTTGCACCCGGTGACCCACCGCGTGTTCGAGTCGGGCCAGGACGGCGGAGAGGTGCCAGCCACGGTCGTCGCCGGCGAAGGCGTGGACCTCGTCGATGATCACGGTCTGCACGTCGCCGAGGAAGTCGCGGTGGTTCACCCCGGTGGAGACCATCATCGACTCCAACGATTCCGGGGTGGTCAGCAGGATGTCGGGGCGTTCGGTGGTCTGCATCCTCCGGCGGGCCGACGAGGTGACGTCCCCGTGCCAGACTCCGACGGTGCGACCGATCCAGCTGCCGTACAGGCGGAGCCGTTCCTCGAGATTGTTGAGAAGCGCCTTCAGCGGGCAGATGTAGAGCACCGATACCCCGTGCCAGTCCTCCGTGGTCATCCTGGAGAGGACGGGGAAGGACGCGGCCTCGGTCTTGCCGCCGGCGGTGGGGGCGAGCAGGAGGGCGTCGTCAGCTGCGGTCAGTGGTGCGACGGACTCCTCCTGGAGTGGGCGTAGCCCCGGCCACCCCAACGTGGAGACGATGTGGTGCTGGAGGATCGGATGGAGGGAGCTGAAGCCGGGCACGTGGGAGACCTTACGCGATGATTGGTCTTCTGAAGGAGATCGAGCTGGGTGGGAAACCCACTGGAAGGAGCGGATAGGGGCCCCATAGGGGGCCGCAGGGTTAGAGCTGGCTCCGGTAGGAATCAGTGCTCGAGAGATAAGTGAAGTCTGAACTAATGCGAGGGCTGTATGTTAACCTTGTCGTCATGACCTACACATCACCAAAATACTCAAAAGGCGAAGTTCGGCGAGCAGGGAAAGTTCTCGCAGGCAAGGAGGTACAGGGAATATCCAAACCCCATGCATCCTCAGTCGCGGCGAACTGGCGTTCGTCCCATGCCTACCCGACTTGGGTTATTCGTTCCTACCTGAATACGAAACTCCCATTTTTTATCGATGAGTACTTAATAGCTTCCAGGACTAAGAAGATGCCGACTATCGTAAGTAAGCTTGAGGAAGGAATTGTTAGTGACCTCTCTTCGATGCAGGACATCGGGGGTTGCCGAGTTGTTGTAGGGTCCATTGCGGAGGTGCGTATGGTGGCTGAATTTTTGGAGAAAGGAGCGACAAGGACACATGCCGTAAAAAGAAAGAAAGATTATCTGGAAAAGCCTAAGAACTCTGGTTATCGAGGAATTCACCTCATATCCAAGTATGACTCCGACAGAAAACCAGAGTATCGTGGAATGCAGATTGAAACGCAGGTGCGGACGAGATTGATGCACTATTGGGCGACGACTGTTGAGGCGGTTGACTTGATGAGTGGGTCGATGCTAAAGCGTAGTCACGGTAACGATAATTGGAAAAAGTTCTTTGTTCTCGTTTCGGACAATATCGCTAGGGCTGAAGGTACGGAGCGGGTCCTTCCTCAATGGTCTCCAAGCGAGGTGGATAGGCAGATTAGAGCGCTATCGAGCCACCTCGACGTTTCTGGAACTCTGCGCGGTTGGAGTTCTGTTGACTATGTGAGAAGTCACCACGATGTTGAAATCGTCGGAAACTACTTCGTCGTGGCGCTTTCGGGGAGCGAGGCCAGGATATTTCCGTATATTTCTTCGGATGATGCTGAGAATAAATACTTGGAATTAGAGGCTGACCCTGACGTAAATGCAGTTTCGGTATCTGCAAAGGATATGGAGATGGTGAGATCGGTATATCCGAACTATTTTCTCGACTGTCAGGTCTTTCGGGAGTATGTTGAGGGTATATAGATTGGCGGCTCTATTTATTAACCACGTTCGGAACGCGATCGGTTAAAGAGTGCGTGTTTCGGGCGTAGAGGTGCCGGTTCATTGATATTCTTAAAAGCCCGTAACGGGCTGTATTGCGTCTTCAAGGAGATAATACGCATGATGAAGAGAGGTAAAATAATTGCGGGGTGCAATTTCGAGGAAAGGCCGGGCGATGGCTTCGGTTTCATTCGAGGACCGCATGGCCGCGGACCGTGCCTCATGGTCGAAATCCACCCGTGAGGTCCATGCCGTGGTCGCGACCGCGGTGAGGGCGGAGGTCGAGGAGCGGGCTCGGCTCGGGAGCACTCTCGCCGAGGCGAGGAAGGAACTGAAGCTCTCGCAGTCTGACGTGTCCGGGATCGTCGGGGTGCAGCAGTCGGAGATCAGCAGAATCGAGCGAGGCGTGCACAATCCCACCCTGGATACTTTGGCACGCCTCGGGGAAGCGGTGGGGCTGCGTCTGGCATTCGAGCGCCCCTGACGGCCCCGGAAACGTTCCTAGAACTCGATGTCGTCGGGGTCTGTCGTCGGTTCGCCGACCGCGTCCTGCCTGTCTGACGGGTTCACCGTCACCGTGTAGTGCTCCCGTGGGGAGAAGTCCGGGTGCAGCTCCACCCGGTCGAGCACGTCGACCACGGTGCGCAGGAAGATCCGGGGTGCCACCCCGACCCGTCCGCCGAGCTCGCCGGCCACGGAGTCGGCGAGATCGGTGATGTAGCTGTCGTCCACCGCCGAGTCGACCCGCTCGGCGACATCCTCCGGTAGTCCGTCGACGAAGATGTCCCGCACCCGGCGCCCCACGGCGACCAGGCGGTCGTGGTCGAAACTCCGTAGCCGGATCTGTACATCCCGGGGGTTGTCCCACCGTGGGTCACCGGAGAAGTCGACCCGCAGGCGGTCGTACAACGGTTGCAGTCGCTTGATGCCCTGACCTCCCTCGAAGAACGCGGTGGTGCCGGTGATCAGCAGGTAGAGCCCCGGATAGCGGTCGTTGCTGATCTCGTCGAGCCACTGGCGCAGGGCGTTGAGCGACTTCTCCCGGGTGTCGGTGCGCATGCGCTGCAGCGTCTCCACCTCGTCGAGCACGAGCAGCAGCCCGGAGTGGCCGGATCCGCGCAGGATCTCCACCAGGCCGCGCAGGAAGCCGGTGGCGGTGAACTTGTCGAGTTCCCCCTTGATCCCGGCGTAGCGTTTCACCGACGAACTGACGTTGCTCTGCCCGCCCAGCCAGGCGGCCAGCCCGTCCGCCATCTCTACGTCGTCGTCCTCCACCGCGCGCAGGTAGCCGCGTAGTGCCAGCGGGAACACCGGCGCCACCTGGGCCACGGAGGACAACCGCTCGTCGATGACCTCGCCGCGGTCGCGTCCGGAGTTCTCGGCGTCGGCGTCCACCGCCGCCAGCCACGCGTCCAGGACGTCACGGAAGGCGCGCGTGGGGGAGGCGGTGGTGCGCAGCTCCTCGGTGGTGCGTCGGTACACGGTCTCGAGCTTGTGCAGTGGGGTGTCCGTCTCGGAGATCTGCACCTCTGCGACGGCGAAGTCGGCGGCCAAGGCGCGCTGCTCGATCCACCGCGCGGCGAAGGTCTTCCCCGAGCCGTACTCACCACGGACAGCCTTGAACATCCCGGCGCCCCCGGCCACGGACGACAGCTCGTCACCGACCACCGCGCTGAGGTGGTCCAGCCCGACGGCGAGCTGGTCGAGTCCGTCTGCCGGCACGGTTCCGCGCCTCAGGGCGCTGAGGATGTTGCGTCGCCTGGCCGGTGACAGCCCGCCGTTGGAATGCCTGCCCATGTCTGTACTCCGTTACCGTCCCGTGGTTGTGCCGGTGCGCACCCGGAGTCCGAACTGCTGGATGAGCTGTTCGGAGTTCAGGGTGATGTCGCCGCCGCGGTTGGCGATCACCTCGACACCGTCGATGTTCAGTATGCGCTTGAGTCTGGTCACCGTGCCGCGGAACTGGATGTTGCTCAGCCCCAGCATCTGCTGCAGCTGGACGTGGGGCAGTGTGTCGTTGTTCGCGCCGATGGTACGCAGGATGTCGGCGATGCTGGCGGCGTCCTGCCCCGTGATCGGGGTCTCGGCGACCTGTGAGACGAACCCGGGGTTGGTCTCCAGACCCGTGAACAGCACCGGGCCGCTGGTGACCGGTGCGACGTCCAGGGCGAACAGGCCGTCCTGGTCGGTGGGAGCGGGGGACGTCTCCGGCGCGTCGGCGTCGGTCCCGCCGCTGATCTCGAAGAAGTCCTCGCGGAGCTCCCACCACCCGGGGTGCCGCATGGTCTCGTCCATCTCCACCAGCGGCATGGTGTCACGCATGCGGTACTGCAGCTGCTCGGGCTGCTGGCTCAGCACGATCACGGGGACGGATGCCTCGGCCAGGGACAGTCCGCCGTGGTAGCCGGCCTTACGGGCGGTGTAGCGCAGGTCCTCGTCGACGGCGAGGAAGGCCCGGTGGTCGTCGGTGAGCACCCGGTCACCCTGGACGACGACCTCCCGGTCGGCTGCTTCCTCTGTGGCGGACGTGCCGGCGTCGGCGTAGCGCCACCGGGCGCTGTTGCCGCCGAGGGGCGACGGTGCGCTCTGGCCACGGTCGACGACGTGCCCGTGGTCGGAGACCATCACCACGGTGCGACCGGCCCGTCCAGCGGCCTGCAGCAGTACCCGCAGGTGGGTGATGTCGTCCACGGACCACTGCCGGTCGATGGGGTCGGACTTGTCCAGGGCGTCGTCGATGGTGTTGAGCACGGCGGCGACCAACGGGTGCGCGGCGGTATCCTCCACCAGCGGTGCGATGCCGTCGCGTCCGGTGACGGAGGTGGCCTGCATCTCCAGGTCGGCTTTGTGGAACAGGACGGCCTCGCCGGCTCCCCGCATGCCCTTCACCGCGGAGCGGAACCAGTCGGACAGGCCGCGCTTCTCCACGTCCTGACCGCCGGTGGCCAGTTGCCCGGAGAGCAGGCTGGTCCGCGACTTCGTGGTCACGGTGGGGTAGACGGCGAGCGCGGTGGCCAGGTCCTCGTTCTCGGCGGCGAGCTCGTGCCACCGGCCGTGGAAGGTCGTGTCGACCGAGTGCAGCAGCTGGTTGGCCGCCGCGGTCGACATGCCGTCCAGGACCAGCAACAGCACCGGCTGGACGGAACCGCCGGTGACCAGCAGGGGCTTGACCACCGTGTCGAGGACGTCCTCGATGAGCAGGGCAGGGCCGGCGAGATCCCGTGAGGCGCCGCTGTGCGAGGCCACCGCGGCGAAGGCACGGTCGCGGTCCCGGACCGCCGTCCGTGCCTGCTCGGCGACGGCGCGAGTGACCCGGTGCAGTGCAGTGGAGCTCTGCTCCCGCCACGCGGCGTTGATGCACATGTTCACCCAGCTCAGCGATCCGCGTTGTTCCCGTAGCCACCCGGACAGGCCGCCCGGGGTGGCGGGGGATGTGTCGAGGGTGTGCAGCCACTGCCACAGACGTACGGCGGCGTCGGCACTGGTGATGTCCCGGTCGCCACCACGGCCTGCGTCTCCGTCACGGTGGTCGCGTGCGGAACGCAGTGCGGCGTAGACCGGCCGGACGGTGGCGGAGGCCGCGGTCGGTCCACCGGTCACCATGGCGGCCAGGGCCGTGGCGACACGTTCGATGCGCACGGCGAACCCACCGGGGCACACCGAGGACAGGTGCAGCAGCGATTCCGCGTTGAGCTGGTCGTCCCCGGTGACCAGCTGTTCAGCCTCGCGGATCAGCGTGTCCGGTGACCGTCCGTCCCGGGTCACACGGTGGACCGCGGCGACGGCGGCGGACGCCCAGTGTCCACGTTCGTCGGCGGTCGTCGTGCCGGTCGTCGTCCTGATCCGGAAGGCGGTGGTGGCCTCCTGGCGCGCCGCTGCCTCGTCGGCGGTGGCGGCGGGGTCGACGGTCAGGACCTCGGCGGCGAGTCCCCAGGTGAGCAACCCCCCGGGTCCGTTGGCCTGCAGGTAGCGTAGTGCGGCACCTGCCTGGGAGGACAGTGACCGGCCGAGCCAGTCCAGCGCCGCGGCGCGGACGCCGGCCGGGAGTCCGGTGACCAGTCGGTCCCAGCGTTCGGTGGCGTGGGGGGAGACCGACCATTCCACCAGGTCGGTGAGACTGAGGTTCCGGGGGCCGAAGGTCCAGCCCAGGCCGATCGCCAGTACCTGGGAGGCCAGGTGGTCCGGGGTGACGACCCCGGCCGGCGCCGGTGCGACCGAGGTGGTGAACTCGTCCAGGAAGGCCAGGGTGTCGGGGATGTCGCCCTGGGCGATGGTCCCGGGCACCACACTGGTGGCGGAGAACGCGCCCAGCAGACTGCGGGTGGGGTTGACCAGCTGTACGGCGGTGTAAGGGGTCAACCGGTCGCGCATGTCGGAGACCAGGTCGTCGTCGCCGAGGGGGGTGACCACGAAGTGCCAGGGCACGTCCCGGTCCAGGCGGGTCAGCACCCAACGCAGCGCCAGGGGGGTGGCGGCACGGTGGACGTCCACGGTGGAGCCGTCCGGGCGCCGGTAGCGTTCCGGGCCGTCCCAGGGCGTGGGGCTCTGCATCAGCACGACCGCGTCGTGACGGTTCTTGCTGAGCAGGTAACTGATCTGCTCGTCGATGTCGCGGCGGCGCACCGGTAGCCGGGCGGCACTCATTCGACGACCTCCACGGTGACCCGCACCTTGGGGTTGTCCTTCAACAACCCGTCCAACCGGGCGCCGAACGAGGCCAGGTTGTCGGAGGTGACCTCCTCGTCCAGCAGGTTCCCCCGAGCGGGACGGGGTTCGCGGGTGACGCTGTCGGCGCCGTCAGTCGCGTGCTGGGCCGGTTCCGGTGCCACGGGCTCCGGCACGGGCTGTGGTACGGCCTGCGGCGCGGGCGACTGTTCGATGATCGCGGTCTCCCAGGTGGACCGGTCGGCGAAGAAGCGGTCCACGGCCTTGTCCACCGGGGAGGTGAACTCGTGGTTGGCCAGTGCGTCGCGCAGGGAGGACAGGATCACCGAGGCACCCTTGTCGTCACCGCCCTGGTGGGACGCGGCGTAGGCGGCCGGGACGGACAGGGCGGTGGAGCCGTTGGCCGTGAGCTTCTTCAGCGCCGCAGCCGCCTGGCGGGCATTGGCCAGACCGGCGGTGGCCTCGGAGACGGTGGCGCCGAGGATGCGCTCGTCTGCGGTTCGGGCGGCGGCGAGCTGGTCGACCAGGGCCAGGGCGTCCGCCCGGTCGCGGTGGAGCGCGTCCAGCAGGGCGCTGGTGTCGTCGGCCAGGCGTGAACGTTTGGTGGGGGCGGTCACGCCGAGCTGCCGGGAGACCACCCCGAGGGTCTCGCTGTAGCGGGCGGCGTCGAGCCGGTATTCCTCGACTGCCTCGGCGAGGGAGGACTGCAGGGTCCGCAGATTCGCCGCGGTGCAGTGGCTGCCCACCAGCGAGCCGAACAGCTGGGCGGCGACAACCAGGGCGGTCTCCCAGGCCGCCAGGTCAGGCAGCACCACGGGACGCAGTTCCATGCGGTAGTCGAGGTCGCGCAGGCCGGGTGCCTCGATCTCGCGGGAGTGGTCCACCCAGGAACGGTTGGTCATCGCGGCCCAGGCGCACACGTACAACCGCCGGGTCAGCTGGGTCAGTCCGGCGTTCGGGTTCAGCGAGGCCACCGCGTTCTCCACGGCCTGCACGCTCACCGGCTGTGACAGATCGTGTCCGGAGGCGCGCAGTGCCTGGGGGATGTCACCGTTGATGCGGGAGCCGGCGTTGTCCGCGGTGAACACCAGGTGGGATTCATGGACCGAGGCGAAGTCGAGTGCAGGCAGGATCGTGCGGCATGCCTTGCGTGCGTCGGCGGGGATGTCCGCGCGGCCGTCCTTGTGGGCTGCGGCGGTACGCAGGACGTCGACGACCTTGTCGAACTCCGAGCGGCTCAGTGGGCGCTCGGAGTCGTAACGCGGGTGGTCGGGGAACTTCTGGTCGAAGAGCCCGGTGATGAGTTTGTCGGTGGCGTCGGCCAGGGACATGCCGGCCTGCTTGGACACCTTCAGGGCCGGGTCCAGTGACTTCAGCGGCTCCTGGCCGATGGCGAACTCCTCGCCCTTGTCCACGCCGTACACACTGGTCAGCCAGAGGGCGAGCTGGTTGGTCAGGGACGCCTGCCGCTGCTTGAGCATCTGGCGGATCGCCTCACGGTCGTCGGCGGCGACGTTGACCGTGTGGTCGCGCCAGCCGGCCTCGGTGAGCAGGTGGTCGATGATGACCAGCTCACCGAGCTTCTCCATGCGTTCGCCGGACAGGAAGTGGGGCAGCCACACCACCGTGAAGGGGGAGTCCGTCAGTGTGGTGGTCAGCTGGGTGACGCGGCTGTGGTCCTCGGCCACGGAATGGTTCGGTTCGTCGAATGGGTAGTCGACGACCAACCGCAGGGCACCGTCGACCCCGGGGGTGAAGAAGTGCTCGGGCAGGTCGGCTTCGTTGCGCACGTTGCCGAAGACGAACTCCACACGGCGTTCGGTGCCACGCCAGGTGACCGTCCGGGTGTAGGAGCCGTCACTGGCGACGTCGACCCCGGTGAGCCCGAAGTAGTCCGTGAGCAGGTTCTTGATCTTGCGCTCACGGCGTCCGGGGGTGTCCTGGGCCTGTGCCTGGGCGACGACGGCCTCCCAGTTGACCTCCTCCAGTTTGAGGCTGATGACCGGGTCCTTGCCGGAGCCGATGATGATCTCGGGGAACTCGGCGGCCCAGCGGCGTACGTGGTTCAGGGCGATGCCCACGTCGTGTCCGGGGAACGGTGTGCGGATGGAACCGTGGTTCAGGTGCGCCAACCGTGAGGCGGTCAGCTGTTTCAGGGCGGGCGCCTCCGGGGCGATGGAGGCCAGCACCAGGGTCTTGCCGATGCGTAGTTCAGCGCCAGCGGGGGTGTCGGCGACGTCGGCGTCGGAGGTGTCGCCGGGAAGGTCGTTGGTCTTGAGGATCAGCGGACGCAGCTTGTCGTTCCAGAAGGACTTGCCCAGGGCGAAGCGGCGGGCGGCGTCGTTGCCCATCCGGTCGTTGCCGGCCATGAGGTAGTCGAAGGCGTCGCCCACCGGAATGACCGAGTCGATGCGCATGGAGTGCTTCTTGTCGATGAGCATGGTCTCCATGACCTTCAGCGCGGTGCGCTCACGCTGCATGATCGCCGACAGGTTGATCAACGTGTCGATGAGCACGGGGGAGAAGGGGAAGGTCATCTCGAAGCGGTCGGCGTCCGAGGCCCGGTGGTTCTCGTCGGTGTTGACCCCGTCGAGCAGGACGTTCATCACCTCCGGGTTCAGCCGCAGGTCGGTGAAGGCCTTCGTCAGCTTCAGCTGGGCGGTGTCGTCGACGGGGCGGAGCAGTCGCTTCTTGGCGATCATCGGCAGGTTGCGGCTGCCGAGCTCGATGGTGTTGAACCGGCCCTCCTGGTGCTTGAAGGACTGGCGGCGCGCCTCGAGCTCCCGGCCGGCCTCCATGGAGGAGTCCTTCCAGGTGGCCAGGTCGTACTGGCGGGCGATGAAGGAGACGATGGGGATGTCCAGCTGGCCCTTGCCGGACTCCACCAGCAGGGTGAGCTTCTGTGCCTCGTTGTTGAAGGCCTCGGCGGAGCGCATGAACATCAGCCAGAGGATCAGCTCGTCGAGGAACAGGACGATGCCCTCGTAGCCGACGGTACGGGCATGGCGGGCGATCTCCGCCAGGCCGTCGGCCAGCGGGACCCACTCGGAGTGGGTGCGGTAGGAGCTGAACAGGGTGTCGGTCAGCGCGGTCGAGAGGCTGCGGCGCTGCTCCTCGGAGGCGGTGGTGGCGCGGGCGGCCTGGTAGGACGCCGCGTCCCAGGTGGATCCGCCGGTCGCGGACACTGCCGGGTCGGCACCGGCGGCGCCGAGGAGGGCACCGAAGTCGATACCGCTGGAGTCGGCAGCCGTCGAGGTTCCTGAAGTGGAGGAGTTGAGGGCGCTGAAGAAGGCGTCGTCCCCCATGGCCTTGCGGGTGGCGTCGGCGTCGGCGAAGAGACCTTCGGCGGAGTGCAGCACCGGCAGTGTTTCTCCGGGGTGCAGGCGTTCCATGTGGGAGAGGTAGCCGCGGAAGATGGTGTCTTCGATGCTGTGGGAGTCCAGGAAGTGGAACGGGAGCTGCAGCAGGCTGTGCCCGATGGCACCGCCGTCGCCGGTGTGCCGGGTGATCAGGGGCTGCAGGTCGGCGTCGTCGCGGGCGGCGGGCTCGTTGGCGAGCATGGCGAACAGCACGGCCATGAAGTGGGATTTACCGGAGCCGAACGACCCGGAGAGGTACACGCCCTGGTTGTTTCCGGTGGTCAGCGCTCGGTCGACGTAGCCGAGGGCGGCGTCGAGGTTGGCGGCGATCTCGTCGGTGATGACGTAGCTGGCGATGGTGGCGGCGAGCTTGTCGTGGTCGCTGACGGAGTCGGACAGCTTCAGGACGAAGGTGTCCCCGGCGGAGTCGGGGATGTCGAAGATCTCGCCGAGCAGCGGGGCGCCGGAGGAGGCTCCGGGGAGGGTGAATGCCATGGTGTGTCCTTCGTTGTCCGTGTTACTTCTTCTTGGCGCGCCCACGCGTGGCGGGCTTCGGCGCGTAAGAGTTGAGGTCGTCGATGAGAATGCCGAGCCCACGGGCAGCTTCCTCGAGCTGTGCCTCCAGGTAGTCCCCGAAGCGGAAGTTGAACTGCGGGTCGATCTCGTTGTGCCACTGCTTCACCCAGGGCAGAACCTCTGCCAGGCCGTAGAGGATGCCGGCGAGGGTGTCGGTGTCGGCGTCCTGGTCGGCGCGGTCGGAGAACAGCGACATCAGCGCCAGTGCCTTGTCCAGGTCATTCCACCCGGCCCAGCCCAGCAGCATGGTGGTGTCGCCTTCGGGGGAGGCGCCGGGGTAGGAGATGAAGCGTTCCTTGGGTACGTCGAGCTTGCCGCGGTGTTTCCACACCGCCGGGTACATGTCGGCGCTGGTGTAGTTCGGCGGGACGGGGACCTCGTCGGCGGTGATCTCCCCGGCGTCTTCACGACGCTGGGCGTCCCAGGTTGCTTCCCATTCGGCTCGCTTGGCCAGGCCGCGGCCCTTGTATCGCAGCGAGGCGGCGTAGGGCACGGCTTCACCCTTGAACAGGTCCTCCAGCATCTTCTCGGTGGTGGCCCCACGCTTGGTGGACCACAGGGGGAGGACGGAGAGGACGTCGGCGAGCTCGGGGTCGGTTTCGACCTGTCCGGCGAGTTCACGGATGGTGCGGGTCTGTGCCATTCCGTCGGTACGGCGCCACAGCTCGGGGGTTTCCAGCCGGGTCAGCAGCCAGTCGGCGAGGGCCTCGTGGACCTTGTCCTCCCACGGGTCGTCGGACCAACGCCGCTTGTATTCGGGTGCTTCAAGCAGCTTGATGGACTTGTCGGAGGCCATCAGGTCGAGGCGTTGTTGGGCGGCGGTGCGCTGTGCGTCGGGCCAGGAATCGGGGATCTCGGTGACGGGGGTGGAGCGGTGGCGTTCGAACCATGCCGTGGTGGTCTCACCGCCGGCGACCCGGCGGGCGAGGGCGATCTCGAAGGGGCGAGTGCCCAGGTCGATGCCGTCGACGTCACCGACGGGCAGCGACAGGTCGGTGTCTGTGAGCCCGTAGAGGTGGTAGACAGCCCAGTCGAGTTCCTCCTGCTCGGCGATCATCAGCCGACGGATACGCATGTAGTTCTCGTACGCCTCATCGATTGCCCGACGGGTGGGGGTGGTGCGCTCGAAAACAGCAGAGGGTTCAAAGGTTGCGAGTTGTTGTGCGAGATCATCGAGACGCCGGCCACGCTCGGTGACGTCGCCGTCGGGGAGGGGGAATCGTTGCAGCGTGGTACCGGTGAACTCGTAACGTGGCTCCCAAGCCTCGTCGCCAATTCCTCCGCCGATTCCGCCTACGCCTTTGTTGTGACTATTCTGCTTGAGCCAGAAGCAGGCGGTGGAGGAGTTCAGTACGCCGAGTAGTGCGAGGTGGTCTTCCTCGGTGGAGTTGTCGGGCAGTTTGATAACCGGGGCGTGCCGGTTGAAGACTTTGCCACCACGGTCGAGTACGAAATGATTATGGGTAGCTACAAAAGCAAAAGCTAGCGAGAGAGGGGTGCGAAGTTTATTTTTCGTGAGTCTTCCGTACTCGTACCACTTCAGTCCATTGTCTACTTTTGATCCCCCGTTAAACATCGTCGCGTTTGCGAGTTCTGCCCTGTAAGGCCAGTACTCGATGAGGTTGTCCCTACTTTCCTCGAGCTTCATGGGGGAAAAGTCATATTCGTACGGAAAGGCTACGTGAAGGCTTTCATTTCCTGCCCAGTCGCGCAGGTCAGTTCCGGTACGAAGCGCGCGATGCGACATTTTACCGTGAGCATTCAGTGACTGTGTTCTTCTAAAGTAGAAGCCGTCGGCAAGAGTAAATGCGACAATTCCAACTGAGTCAGAGATATCTTCGAGTTCTTGCCTTTTTAGTCCTTGGATCGATTCAATAACACTTGGTCCGCTTCCGCCCTGTAGGCTCCACGGATGCGTACTGATGAAGTCACGGCCGAGTTCGTCCACGGATATATGGGCGTCCTCGTGGCCGATGTTGTCGATATTCGTGGTGATCGACGACCATACCACGCCTCGGGAGGGGTCAACGGGGACACCAGGCTCGCCCTGAATGCCTAGAACACCAGTAACTTTGCGGCGGGACGCGTGGGAGTTACGACCGACAAGGATGACGGTTGGTGTGCCGTGACCGGGAACGTACGCGCCTGAGGTATCAATTACTTCCCGCAGGTCCACCTGATCAAAGAAGTGTTCCACCAACGGTTTTCCGAAGGTACGTTGCATGAACGAGTTCGAAGTGATCTGCCCGATCCAGCCAGCGGCGTTGCCAGAGTTGCTATCTTTGGCCAGTTGGAAGAACTTCACCATAAATGGTGCAGTCAACGCGTACTTGCCGGACAGGTAAGTCCCGTAGCGGTTGCGGTACTGCCGGTTCAGTGCCTTGTCCTTGACGATGATGTAGGGCGGGTTACCGACTACAACGTCATAGGTTCCAGGGGTGAGGACCGTGTCCAAGGCATCGGCGTTCTCGGTGGAGTATACGAAGCCCTCGGCTTCAAGGTTTAGCGCCTCCTGCCCTTCAGCATCCGGTCCGAACAGCAACGAATCCCCGGATAGCACTGTGAACCCTGGGGCTGCGGTGCGCTCAGTCAAACGCGTATCCCCGGCAGCCTGCATGAACGCCACCATCAGGCGGAACTGGCTGATCGCCACAGCGAATGGGTTGATGTCCACGCCGTGGATCGCGGACATCGCCTTCTCCGCGCGTTCCGGCGCGGGCATCGCGGGGGAGTCCTTCTCCCACCGGTCCATCAGCCGGTGGAAGGCACCCAGCAAGAAGTGACCCGAGCCGCAGGTAGGGTCGATGACCTTGAATCCCTCCAACGGCCGTTCGTCCAGGGCAGGGTCCATGGTGCGGTCCAGTATGAACTCCTCGACGAACTCCGGGGTCTGCAGCAGCGCGTACTTTTTCCGGGCGAACTCCGACAGGTCCTGGTACATGTCCCCGAGGAAACGGGTGTCCAGCGTCTTGTCATCGAACGTCCGGAGAGTGTTCCCGTCGCCGTCCATTGCGCGCCAGAACTCAATGAGTTCACGGGCACCGTCGTCGCTGGGCTCGATCACATGGATCGACGAGTGCGGTCCCACCAGTCGAGCCGTGGCCGGAACATCATTCAACCGATCGAAGCAGTGCAGCAGGTAGTCCCGGTACGAGTATTCCGGATGCCGCTGGTACAGCGCATCCTGGAAGTCCCTGCCCAGGGCACGGCGCTCGGCGTCGAACCCGGTGAGGAACACCTGGCGAGGACCGAACAGGTCATTGTCCTCGATGAACCGTAGGAACACGGTGGTCAGTACCCAGCCCGCCGCGGCCTGCTGCAGCTGTTCCTCCGACCACTCAGCGAAAGACGACGCAACGCGGTCAGCCTTCTGGGCCTTCGCGTGCTCGGTCTTCCACGACTGCAGGCGGTCAGCGTCCGACTCCAGGCGGGCACGCATGTCCGCCACCAGGGAACGAACGACCGGCTGCAGGGCACTGGTCAACGACGCTTCAGACGATCCGGTGGTGGTCCGAGCCATGGAAAAGGACTCCTCAACAATCAGAACAAGCAGGGGAAATCAGTAGGAAAGGACTTGATCAGGGCTACTCAACGGTAGCTGGACACCGTCGACCGCATGGGCGTTCGTCGGCGACGGCGCATCATCTGTGGTCACCAACCACACCGAGGCAGCATTCTGCGCACCGATCTGCGACCAGGTGGACAGCAGATCCAGGCACCCGAAACTTGCCAGAATCGACGGGTGGGTCAGCACGACCGGCTGGCCACCGTTCGCCTGGCTCAACGCGTTGGTCAGTGCCTTCTGCGCCGAGAGGCGAATCAGCTGGCCAAGCTGCGCGTGCAGCGGGTGTCCGGGGGAATCGGCTTCCAGGAAGAGATCGAACTTGTCGGTCTGGTTCGTCTCCTCGAACAGGTGCCACAGCTCATCCAACACGACCTCGCCGACATCCACGTGCCGGGCCTGCATGTGGGCGTCGAGCAACGCCACTGTGGCGGCCACTTTACCGGTCTCCACCTGGACCACCCGGAAGTTGTGGTCGCGGAGCGTGGTCTCCAGCGAATCGAGGAGTTTCCGATCGGCCTCCGGCAGCTCCGCACGGGGACGGTCCGACAAACCGACTGTCCGGCCGTAGGTGTTGGTGTGGCGAGTGACCAGCTCATCGGAGGCCGAGGGCACCTGCGGTCGGAAGAACTCCTTCCGCGATGCGTCGTAGTGCATGTCCGGCACCAGGGCGGTGACGATATCCGTCAACACCGGGTGTGCGGGCAGCTGCCGGTTCACCGCCTCCGGGAACCGACGCAGCACCTTGTTCGACAGCACACTGCGTGGCACCTTCATCGACGCAGTCGGGAACACCGCACGCACCAGAGCCTCGGTGGACATGTCCACCGGATACAGGTCGCCGGTGGCCGTCACGGCCAGCCCTGCGTCCGCGCCGACCGCCAACTGCGGCAGCATCGACGGCGACACCTGCAGTTCCGCAGGCGTGACCCCCAGGTAGTCGACCGCCGCAGCGCTCAACGTGGAGTTCAGTGTGCCGGCGTCGACGAGCTCATGCGGCGCCTCCGCCAGTACGTCGTAGGCGCTCTCGGCCAGCACGGCCGGCAGGCCTGTCAACGCAGGGTCATCGGTCAGCGCGATCGCCACCGCCGCCGATGATGTGGCGTCGCCCGACTGCCGGCGGATCAGGTGAATCCGGCCGTCGCCGTCCGCGCGGCGGGACAGTGCCATCTCCATCAGCCGCAGCACACCGAGCTGTCGGCGCGCATTCTGCGCCGGCGTCTGACCGGGCGTCGGCACCGCCACGGCCTCCGAGGGGAAGAGCTCGTCGACGACCGGGCGCAGATCCTCCGGGGTCGCTATACCCCCCATCGAGCGCAGTGTGGCGGCGAGTTTGCCCTGCAGGAGCTCCAGGGACCGGTGCAACACCGGGGTCGCCCGCCACAACGGCTCCACCGATGCGGTGAGCCGCGGCATCTTCCCCGGCGAGGCATCGAGGATCGTCGCGTACACCGACGGTGGGTCGAACGGGTCGGCCGGGGATTTGTCGGCCACCCCGAGGATGTTGCTGACCAGACGCCGCTCATGGGTGTTCTTGTCACCGGAGTAGGCGATGAGCTCCTCACACAGGTCCTTCAGCGACCTCAACGGCACGTCGGACGTCGTCTGGGGATCCGCTGCCGGTACGCCAGAGCGCGACGTGCCGGCATCGGCCGGGGGAGCAGTGGCGGCGGCCTGGGCGCCGGAGCCACGCCGGCGGATCGACCGGAACAACTCGAGAAGTTCCTGGGCCGATCCCGCACGCCCGCGCACGTCGCGGTCCAGATTCACCCGGAACAGCTCCGTCAACGCCTCCCGCTGCGCCAGCGGCCACACCTCGGGAAGGTCATCCGGCGTCAACGCCAGATGACCGTCGGTGAGCTCCACGGCGGTGCCGTCGTCGTCGCCGTAGCGCGGGTAGTCCGCCGTCGCCATCTGCAACAGCACCACCAGAGCCGAGTAGCGCTCCGCGTAACCGTCGAAATGCGGCCGCGAGGGGACCGCGTCGGAGGACAGGAACGGATCCAGGTACGGGCGGGTACCCAGGTCGGTCTCGGTGAGGCTGCGGTGGGCCAGCGAGAAATCGAACAGGACCAGCGTCTTCGCGCTCGGTTTGCCCTTCAGGCCCAGGTTCGCCGGCTTGATGTCCCGGTGGGTCAGGCCCGTGTTCTCCAGGGCGACCAGCAGTGTCAGCAGTTGCTCACCGTGGGTCCAGAACTGCTCTGCACCCAACGGGCCCATCTGAAGCTGGTCGGCCAGCGTAAACTCGCCGCCGAAAGACAACAGCAGGGCGCTGCGGTCGAAGGGCAGACGCAATGTGGGCTCCAGCAGCTCCACGAAATGCTTCCGGTGTGGCGACCCCTCCAGCTTGGTCGCCAGCTCGCCCAGCGACTCCGCCTCGCGCTCCAGCTCGGCGACCTTCGACTCGTCGCGGGCGACCTTGAGCACCCGCCTGGCGTCCACCGTGGTGTCGTTGACCAGCAGCCCCAGCGCCGTGGAGCCGGTTCCCAGCTGCTTGAGCATCTCGAAACGGTCCGCGAGAGTCTCTCCGACTTTCGGGTGCAGGGCATCGCCCTCCTCGACGAGCCGGGCGCTGGTGCTGCCCTGCAACCGGCCCAGGAACAGCTTCACGGGGTTCTCCTTCTGCCCGCTGTTCGAGGACCCCTTCACCGTCTTCAACCGCTCTACCGGGCTGGGGGCGGTGACCCCCAGTACCAGGTCACGTAGATGGCCCTCCACCTCGGCGTCCGTGGAGTCCAGGTCCAGCCCTCCCGAGCGCGACAGCACCCGGGTGAGCTCCGCACGGCTCGTGGCAGGCTGGCGTCCACCGGAGAAGATGAAGAACGCCAATGCGCCGACGCTGAACAGGTCGCCCAGCGTACGGTCCCCGCTCCCGTCGAAGCCTTCCGGGGGAAGGAACCCTGCCGCCTCGTCGAACGTTGTGGACACCGAGGACACCGACGAGGTCCCGGAACGTGCGGCGCCCGCGGTCTGCGCGGAGCGCATACGGGTGGACTGGACGTTCTCGGTCACCGCGGTCCACCGGGACACCTTCACCTGGATCTCGGACTGGCTGGGGTCGTCCTTATCCAGGAGCCGGGTGTTCAGCAGCACCGCCGAGGGGGTCAGGCGACGGTGTACGGCGTTGTTGGCGTGGGCGTAGGTCACCGCGTCGGCGACCTGCGAGATGACCTCAACCTGTTGCGCGGCTGTCAGCACCAGCCCGGGGTACAGAAGATCCAGCGGTTCGAAACCGTCCGAGGGGCGGTAGATCAACGCCGGCGATTCGCCTGTACCCGGGGTCTCGGCGATCTCCAGGGCAAACGGGGCCTCGATACCCGGGTGCGACAACTCCTTGAGCAGCTCGTACTCCCGGCGGGCCAGGCTGTAGAGCCGGTTGGCAGTTACTCGGTCAGCTCCACGGGGGATGTCGGCGACCCGTACGATAGCCCGGTCCTTCTTCCCGGTCTTCGCCGCGGCGTCCCGGCGGTTGACCGCCTCCCAGACTTGGCGGTCCTCCTCGTCATCGAGATGCTTGTTCAGCAACCACGGGCCGGCGTGGGCGCGGCGTGTCCGGTACCCGGTGATCTCCTTGATCGCCGGGACCAGCACCCGCTCGGCGAAGCCCTGGTCCACGGGGGAGCGGAAACGACGGGGCTTCTCCGTGATCCGGTCACCGATACCAGGAAGGTTCGTCCGGTTCGTCCGACCGTCGATACCGAAGACGTTCTGCATGCCCTGGGCGGTGAAGTCTGTCCGGATGTTCTCGCTGTGCAGGAACACCGACTCCTGTACCCACGGGGCGTCACCGTAGCTGGACGGGTACTCCGGGTGCTCGCGCAGGATGTTCTTCAGGATCGTGCCCAGGCGGGTGGCCAGCAGCTTCGCCTTGTAGTTCGCCGCGTTGAGCGGATTGCGGTAGTTGCTGCCACCGTTCCAGTCCGACCGCCAGTTGTGCTCGTTGCCCGTGAAGTGCCCGCTCCAGGACTTCAACTCGATGAGGTTGACCTGGGCGGGGGAGATCACCAGGGCATCGACCTCGAACCGGCGACCGTTGTCGCCCTGGAAGGTGAAGTTGGAGAACACGTAGTACGGCGCCTGGTCAGGCACCGCGCGAGCCAGATGTTCCAAGCCGTCCCGCTCATGGACGAATTCCGAGGGTGTGACCTCGATCCAGCGCTTCGAGGACTGCTCCATGCGGCTGGGGCTCCTTCGGTGTCTGTCATGTGGCGGGTATGAACGTTCTCAGCCTACCGGTGCGGATGCCGCCATGTCCGAGCAGGCCAACTACAGGGGTGGTGCTCTACCCGTGTGCTGCGAGAGCCTCGTCCAAGGTCCAGATCCCCGTGTGCTTCAAGGTGCGGGTCGTGTAGATATCCCGTTCTGTGAGAATACAGAGGTCACCTGCGCCGACCTTGGCTTGAGCGTGATCAATATAGGAGCTTTTCGATCTTCCACCGGCGAGGAATCTCTCGAGGAAGCTTCTGTCCCAGTGGATCTCATGCAATGTCCAGGGCGCCTGTGAATCGACAACCATGCGGAGTAGGCGGTCCAAATTCTTAGCGGCAGTACGCCGCGCAGAGCCGTCGGCGACTTGCGCTATATGGTTCCCCGTTTCGATGACGGTGGTGATAGGGAGGATGAACTCGACCCCTCGGTCCATCTTAGCGGCCATCGTCGCCCTGACTGATTCCTGGTGCTGGTCAAGTTTGGGCACGGGCACAATATTGCAGAGAATACCTGTGTCAATGAAATCGATCTGCGACATCTGCTACACCCCCAGGAAGCGACGGAACTCTGAATAGTCGGGCGTTTCGATGACGTCGTCGATAAGTTTCCCTGCGGTCACTGCGGCTCCCAGGGTTCCTTCCGCCAAGGCCCTGGCATACCCGGGAAGGTCGGTCAACCTGGTCAACTTGCTGAAACCGGAATCGGGGTCGCGATGGCAGACGATGATGCTCTGGTTCAGGGTTCCCTCTGCCGCATCGAGTAATGCAGGGCTGTGTGTCGTCGCCAACACCCGTGTTCCGGTTGCCTCGTAGCTGTCGCGTACCAGATCGAGAACCCGGCGTTCCTGTGAGGGATGGAGTCCGTTCTCCAGCTCCTCGAGGACCATGAGGACCCCTCCGACGTCGTCTGATTGCTTGGCGCCGGCAGTATCGTCGACATCGATGTCCAGCGAATCCCGTGACGACTTCAAGGCAGTAGCTATACCGAGAAAGCGTAGGAGTCCGTCACTCATCTCGCGGGCAGGGGTCTTTTCATCTGGATATCCCTGCGCCTCGCCGCGTGATTCTTCGAGTTGTAGCATGACGTCATCGAGCGACGAGGTGGCGAAGCTTATGTCGGTGATCCTGTCGTCGGCGACCTTTTTCGTGAGGTAAACCACATCGTGGAAGGCGACGGGATCCCGGACCTGTAGGCTTCTCAACGCTGCTGAGAGGTTCTCGCCTGTACGCCGAAGGTCGGTGTCTCGCGCCGGTACGAATTCGCGCATGAGATGGGGCACCGGATCGAGGTGGAATATCCCCCGCAGAGCCAGGGTCACGGTAGAGGCTGCGTGCAGGACAGCTTTTTCGGCGTTGGTCCTACCTGTCAATGCCAGGGGGAGTTGAGCCAGGACGAGTCGGCTATCCCGGAATGCCCGGGCGGGGTTCGATCCCCGCTTACCATTGAACACCTCGACGTTGATGACCGGCGCATCGTCCAGTGCATGTTGAGTCGAGTAGATCTGCGCTTCGCGACGAACCCTGTTCTTCTCCGTCCGCGCAGGACCGGTGAGCGATTCGGAGACGATACGCAGATCTGGTTCGGCCTGGACAGTGACGTCGAACCGGAATTCTTGGTCACCGCACGAGACCGTGCAGCCCAGATTGAACGATGACGCCCCGTGGGGGACACACCCGCGGGAACCTCCCCGGACCATTCCTCCTTCGCGCCGCCGACCGTCCAGAGCATCTGCAATGTCCTCACCATCCGCCAGGCGGGAGAGGACCTCGAGACCGTCCAAGGCATTGGACTTCCCCGAGCTGTTCCGTCCCGTCAGTAATGTGACGTCGTCAAGGGGGAGGACAGCATCCTTGAAAGACTTGAACGACGTCAGCCGAAGCTCGGTGATGTTGGAGGTGGTCACGGGGTCTCCATGTAAATTGAGTGGGCTGTTGCGCCGTGTGTCGAGCCTACCTGACCCGGGGGCGACGGGGACGGAGCTGACGGCAGGCCTTACTCCACCACCGGGAAGTACCTGCCCAGGTATTCTCTCAGCCCCGGGTCGACCGCATGGATGTACGTGCCGTGGACTCCGCGGGTCATGAGCACGTAGTAGATGTTCGTGATGAACTCGAGCAACATCTCGTCGGTGGTGGCCCGGCCGGCGAGCTTGTTGTTGCGCTTACCCGTCTTGTCCCGGTAGTCCTCCCGGCTGACGACCAGTTCTTCCTTTTCCAGGTCGTATTGAAGATCCTTTCCGAAGATCACGCCCGCGAAGTTCAGGTCGTGTCCTTGGACGGTGTGGATCGATCCGGCCTCGTGAGGCGATTTCTGCGAGTTGATCCAGTCGGTGACCGTGGAGTTCCACCGCAGGTGGACGTCGTTGTCCAGGTGGATGTCGAACTTCTCCGGGGACTTCTTGCTCACCCAGTCCCACGCGTACCCGGCCACCACCCGCGAGAGTCCGTGTACCTCGTTCTTCGCGCGGATCAGGTCCACGAGAACGCGGGGGTCGTCGACCAGACCGATCTCGTAGGGGCCGAAGTCCGCGCGGGCTTCCGGAGGATACGGGGAGAGCACCTGCTTGACGTAGTCGATGTAGTCGTTGCCCCCGATCGAGCGCATCTGCGAATGCAGTACGTACTCGCGCCGGTGGCCGGCATCCCGGGCGTCGATCAGGGCGCGCAGCACCGAGGTCGACAAGTCGATCGGTTTCACCGTCTGGGAGGTGTCGACCATCAGGATGGTGTTGTCGGAGCGTGCCCGGATCCAGTCGAGCTGTGACGCTTCCGGGCGCTGACCACCGAAGAGGGATTCGTTGATCTCCCGGAACTCCTTGGTCAGTGCGCCGATGGACTGGGCGCCGAACTGGCTGAGACGGTGTGCCTCGTCGACCACGAGCAGGTCATAACGTTCGTCGTCGAGGGCGACTTCCCGTGGGCTACGCACCATGTCGGCGGACAGCCCCGGCGTGGCGGCGAAGACGCGGGACAACGTCCTGCGCAGGTCCTGCATGGGGACGACCAGGCCGACCCGGCGGTTCCGGAACAAGGCACGGATGTCGTCGAGGAAGAAGTCCTCGAAGACCGACTCCCGCTTCTCGTCGAGGTCGTCGACGTCTGAGCCGAGATCGGACAGGAGCTTCATCAGGAAGGTGGCGACGATCGTCTTGCCCGTACCCGGGTCACCCTGCACCACGGCAACCTGGTTCCCGTCCGGTGGAGAGGCGAAGTCCTCCACCAGGCCGTCCAGGATGTCGCTGACCACCGACAGCTGATCCTCGTTGAGCGACTTGAAGGGCGAGTACTTGAACATCTCGGAGTTCTCGATCTCCCGGATCGACTTCGAGAACACGCCCCTGGCACGCAGCTCTTCGAAAATCTCCCGGAAGCGCAGCTGGTAGTACGGGCGGTTGTAGTAGTTCTTCTCCTGCTGCCCGGCGTTGCTGTTCAACATCCGGTTCGATTCATCGCCTGAGCTGAGGTTGATCAGGAAGGACTCCAGGTCCAGACAGGCGGACTTGTTGAAGGTGTCGTCCACGATCACCTCGGCGACTTCCAGGTGTGACTTCGCGTCGTTCTTCAGATGGTCGCCGAACCGCTTGTCCATGTTCAGCGACTCCCCGACGTACACCTCGCCCTTGCCTCTCGGCGTGGTCGCGGGACGGTGCAACACGTACACCACCGGCCAGTCGTGCATCGTGGCATCGAGGTGCAGTTCGCAATGGCCGGCCGGGGAGAACTCGAAGGTCCTGATCTCGTAGGAGTGCCGGGTCAACGGCGATGCCGTCGACTGTGACGAAGTGGTGGAGGCCATCAGGCGACCTCCCCGTTCTGCCCGCTGACCAGATGTTTCAGTGCATCCCGGGTCTGTCGGTCAGGGGAGTAGATCACCGTGCCCTGCATGCCGCGGGTGAGGAGCACCTTGTAGACGTGCCGGACAAGTACGTCGAACTCGTCGTCGGTGAGGTCCTTCTTGGCTAGCCCAGGGTCGACGTTCCGGGTACGGACAGTCATGAAGCCGCCGTCGCGCCACACCAGGTCCGGGCCGATGATCACCCCGGACCAGTCGTACTCGAACCCCTGGGCCGTGTAGATGCAGCCGATCTGTTCGAAGCCACCGCCTGCGGTCGCCCAGCGGAACCGCGGCGGCGCGTCGCCGACACGCCGGTCCTCCGGGTTGTTCCAGGGGCGCGACCAGTCACCGAGCTGAACATCGTCGACAAGCTCATGGTCGCCCTTCTTCGGCTTCGACCAGCGCCAGCAGAACCCCGCCGACATCCGCGCGGAGTACCCCTGTGCCATCTTGTCGCGCAGCATCGACTCCATCTGCTGCGGGGAGTCTGCCACCGTCACCGAGATATGCGGGTCCGGTGGCAGGACGGGGGGATCCTCACCGTCGCTGGTGCGGCGGACGACACCCTGGACCCCCACGTAGTCGACGTCGTCGCGCAACGAACCATCGGTGGCACCGGTGTTGCCGGCGGGGGCGTCAGCACCGTCCTCGAGCTGCAACAGGTCTTCGACCCAGTTCGTGTAGGCGAGGCTGCCACCGCACCGGAACTGTTCGCCCAGCTCGATGTGGATCACCTCCAGGCCCTTGTCCTCGGCGAAACGGGTGATCTCGTACAGGGACCCCAACTCGCCGGGACGTACGACCTGCTTCTCGTCCAGCAGGAACACCGGGACTCGGGCGACGTCGATGAGTTCGTCGAGCTGCGGACGTTTCCGCGCTCGGAGCCGGGCAGGGGAGTATCGGCTGGTGGAGGTCTCGCGGATGCGGTGCGACTCGTCGGCGATGAGCACGTCGAGTGCGTGCTTCTCCTCCTCCTGGAAGGAGTTGAAGTACTTGAACAACTGCTGCGTCTCCCGGCTGCGGTGGCCGGCGACCTTGCGGAGCGTCTGCGTGAAGGCGTTGGATCCGGTGGCGTGCAGCACCCGTCGGCCGGCGCGTGCCAGTTCACCCAGCAGGGACAATGCCACGACAGACTTGCCGGAGCCTGGCCCGCCGGAGACCACGATGACCCGCTTGTGGTCGGCCTGGTGTGCTGCGGTCACCTGGTGAAGCACCAGACGGACGGCGTCGTGCTGCCGGTCGAGCAGGACGAACTCCTCGCGCTCGCGGATCTCCGCGGCCGCATGGGACAGCAGTTGCCGCGACGGGGCGAAACCGGTGTTCATCAGGTCGTCCGCGGGCACGGGGTCTCCCGTCGGGGCGAGCCGGGATGTGAGGAAGTCACTGAATGCGCCGATGTCCGCGCCGGTGAACATCCGGGTCGCTGACTCAGGGACGGCGTCGGAGTGCACGGTCCACATGTCGTCGATGTCCCGGTGGGAGGACACGTTGTGCAGGTACGCGGCTCCGTGGACCCTCTCGGGATGGTCGGCGAGCACCGTGGCGAAGCCGGTGAGGTAGGAGCGGTAGTCGTCCACCTGCAGTACAGGGTGTGACCGAGGGGGACCGGGGGCTCCCGGTACCTCCACCAGTTCAGGGCTGCTTTCGAACAGGGATGCCCGGGACCATTGCTTGAGCTCGACGACCACGTACGACGGCTCACCTGTCGTCGGATGGGTGCCGGCGATGACCGCATCGACCCGCTTCGACGTCAACGGCAGCTGGTACTCCAGCAGGACCGGGACGGCACCGAGCCCCGCGCGGTCGAGCACGGAGGCGAGTGCCGGGATACTGGCGGCCCACGACCGCTGCTCCGCCGGGGACACCCGCCCGAGTCCGGTCGCGTGGGCGGACCTCGTCATGGCGTCAACGAGCGAGACAGGGTCGGCGACGGTGGTCAGGATGTCGGAACCCGTGGTCCGAAGCAGGGGCACAGCTTTCTCCAGGCAGCACGAAATCTCGTGCGACGTGGAGGCCTGTCCCGGTGGAAGCCTGTCGGGTCGCTCTTACCCGGTTCACCCTACCGGAGGCTGGGAGTCCAGGCGTCGGACAACCACCGGGCCCGCAGATTCCGTTCCGTGTCCACCTCACCCGATATAGTTTCCTCTTGATGCACACTCAGACCCACCACAGCCCCTCCGCACCCTCCGGAGCAGCCCCCTTCGCCGTCGTCGACGTGGAGACCACCGGATTCAGCAACCGGGACCGCGTCCTCGAGGTCGCCGTCGTCCACGCCGACACGGACGGTAGCGTCACCGACCGCTGGACCACCCTGGTCAACCCCCGCCGCGACATCCCCAACACCCGGATCCACGGCATCAGCGGCAGCGACCTCGTCCACGCCCCGACCTTCGCCGACATCGCCGGTGACCTCGCCGAGCAACTCAGCGGCCGGGTCTTCGTCGCCCACAATGCGGCCTTCGACACCCGTCTGCTCGGTGCCGAGTTCGCCCGGCTCGGTCTCACCGGCTCCCCGTTCACCGACGCCTTCCTGTGCACCCAGTCGCTCACCGGGGCACTGCTCCCGGCATCCGGCCGCCGCCTGTCCGCCGCGTTGGCTGCCGCCGGTATCACCAACGCCCGCGCGCACGCGGCACTCGGCGACGCCGAGGCCACCGCCGAACTGCTGCAGCACTACCTGCGCATTGGCCGGGGCACGGTGGATGCCTTCCTGCACGGGGTCCGCGCCGTCGACCTGCCGGTGGCGGAACTGGGCACCGGACGTGGCGCGGCACTGTGCCCGCGGACCGCGGACGTCGCCGCTCCGGGGGACGCCGGTGACGGGACGTGGCTGAACCAGCTGGCCTCCGGCGTGCCGCTGGCGGGCCGGGGCAACGTCGACGAATACCTCGACCTGCTGGGGGTGACGATGCTGGACCGGGAACTGTCGGTCCACGAGATCCAGCAGCTCACCGACTGCGCCACCGACCTCGGGATCGGGCGTGATGAAGCACGTGAGCTGCACACCGGTTTCGTCCGCCAGCTCGCCGTGCTCGCCTGGGCGGACGGAGTCGTCACCGACGAGGAACGTGACGACATCGTCCAGGTCGCCACCGTCCTCGGTGTCGCCGAGGAGGAGGCCACCCGTCTCCTGGAGTCGCCGAGCACCGTCGCCGACACCCCGACCGGTGCCGACGCTCGGGGAGTGACCGGAGGTATACGCCTGGCTCCCGGGGACCGGGTGACCTTCACCGGCACCACGGAGATCCCCAGGGACGTGTGGGAGGCCCGCGCCACCGACGCCGGCTTGGACGTCGGTGGGGTGAAGAAGTCCTCGGTGCTGCTCGTCGCCGCGGACCCGGACTCCTTCAGCCGCAAGGCCACCAGGGCCCGTGAACTCGGGGTGCCTGTGGTCTCCGAGACCGGGTTCGCCCGGCTGCTCGGCGAACTGGAGAACTCCGGCAGTGGGGCGATCGACCCGCGGGTGGTGTTGGAGTCCTCACGCCCGGACCCGTCGGTCGAGGAGACCTCCGCCAGTGCCGGTAGTGACGACGGCGTCGACGCGGTTCCGTCCGGTGACAACGGTTCCGCAGACGCCGTTTCGGGGCTGGCCGTGGCCTTCTACGACCCGGCCGACGGTGTGGCAGACGAGGTCCTGGACGACGCCCTGGGCGAGGCCTTCGACACGGCCGCCGGCCTTCTCGGGTTCCTCGCCCGGACCCACGGCAGTCTCCGTGCGGCGGTGGAGCACGCGGGTATCTCCGCGGTCGACGGCGAACTTCCCGCCTACGTGGAGGACCTCCTCGGCCGTGCCGGCGACGATGCCGGCGCCCTTCGTACCGCCGTCTCCCTGCGGCGCGGCACCGTACAGGACGTCCTCGCACGGACCTGGAACGGCTGCGACGACCGGGAGAAGCTGATCCTGCGTGACCGCTTCGTCGCCCGCGACGCCGCGACCCTGGACGAACTCGGGAAGGCCACCGGGCTGACCCGGGAACGGGTCCGCCAGATCCAGAAGAAGCTCATCGAGGGGTTGCGTCCCCTCGCCGCCTCCGGTCCGGTTGCGGACCTGCTCGCCGGCATCCGGGCCCATGCCCACCCGGTGAACACCCTCGACGCCGTCACCACGGTGTTCCCCGAGCTCGCCGAGTCCCAGGACGGGTGGGACGCCCCGCTGTGGCAGATCCTCGACGCCTTCGACGACGACTTCCGTGTCGAGGACGGGTGGGTGTGCTTCCCGGACCTGCCGACCGCGGCGCAACGCACCGGCAACCTGCTCGCGCCGATGGTGAACCCGGAGGGGGTGGCACCGGTGGCGGACGTACTGGAGCGCTCCAGCCTCGACGACGAGGCGGTCGTGCGTGAGTGGCTGCGGACCTGCGGCTACCACGTCGTCGGCCGGCATGTCTTCACCCGGGCAGGATCCATCCCTGCCCGGGCGGCCGCCGTGTTGTCGATCGCCGGGCATCCGATGAGCGTCGCGGAGATCTACGCGGCGGCGAGCGAGACGAAGAGCGACCGGTCGTTCCGCAATGGCCTGTACGCCAGCGACGCCCTGATGCGGGTCGGTGTGGACAAGTGGGCACTGACCCGGTGGGAGATGGAGGAGTACACCGGCATCGCCGACCTCATCGCCCAGCGGGTGGACGCCCGCGGCGAGGTGGCTGTCGACGAGCTGATCGAGGAACTCACCGGCGCCTATGGAGTCTCGGCGCAGTCGGTGCGTACCTACGCGTCCGTCGGTGACTTCGAGGTCGACGGCGGCGTGGTCCGACGGCGGGCAGAACCGATGACGAACTCGGCCACACCCGAGGATGCCAACGGCCTCTACATGCGAAACGGCCGCTGGTGCTACCTGATGACCGTCACGAAGGACCATCTGCGCGGGTCCGGGTTCACGGTGCCCAACGGGATGACCGCGGACCTGGGGCTGGAATGGAATGAACCACGGGAGTTACCGTGCGACTGGGGGACCCACCGCATCGTGTGGGGCAATGTCGGCGTCAGCAGTGTCGGTTCCATCAAGCGGGTCCTGGAGAGTATGGGCGTCGGCAAAGGCGACCGGGTCTGGATCGACCTGCACCAGGGCGAGTACTTCTCGGTCACCAGGGCGCTTCCGGCGACGGTGGAGGCGTCGGCAGGTACCGCTTGGCTGGCTGAGCACGTCGGTGCACGTCCTGTCGAGGACGACTCGGAGAACACCGCCGCGGTCGCACTCGCGCTGGGCCTGAAGGCGGACGCGCCGCGGCGGAAGATCCTCGCCAGGTTCCGTCACCGCTCCGACAGCGACGCCGTGGACCTGTTGGAGCGGCTGTGGATGTGACCTGTCCGGTAGGCTAACTCCGAGATGTGTCCTGCCGGACACCGAGCGAAGCCACTGGAGGTGGAGAGTGTGAGGATCGACCGACTGATGGTAGAGAACTACCGTCGATTCGATGACTTCGCCATCGACCTGCACCCGAATATCACCGTCGTCGCTGCCCGCAACGGATTGGGCAAGACCACCGTCCTGGAAGCCATCGCCCTGTCGCTGGGACCTTTTGTCGGTGCCTTCGACGACGGAAAGTCGGAGAACATCAAGAGAGCTGATGCACGCCGTCGCATAGTCGGTGGGGGGCCGGAGAACGAACAGTGCTTCCCGGTGTCTGTGGCCGCGTCCTTCTCGGATCCTGACATCGTTTCCGTTAGAGAGCTGAGGAGTGTGAAGGGAAGTACGACGACGGGTGGGTCAAGCGACCTTGCCGGAGTAGGTAAGGAGCTCCAGGACAAGGTGAGGTCCGAAGGTGACGTCGACCTACCCGTCGTACGCTACTACAGTTCGAAAAGGCTCTGGGCGCACCACAATGCCAACCGGAGCAGGGCAGTTCTCACCCGGAGCCGCACTGCCGGATACGAGGACTGTCTCTCACCGTTGTCCAGCTACAAGCAGCTGCAGGACTGGGTGCGTGCCGCAACCCTCGCGGATCTGCAGCAGCATCAGAGATCTGACCGGGCCTGGTCCGGACCTGACCTGGGTCGTCGTTTGCGGGGGATCTCTCGCGCCGTTGACATCGTGATGGAGGACGAGGGATGGTCGGGTTTCCACTACAGCCTGACCTTCGATGAGCTCGCGATGTTCCACCCTGATCACGGTGACCTACCGTTGACCGTCCTCAGTGATGGGGTTCGCGCCATGGCGGCGCTGACAGCGGACCTTGCGCAACGGTGCGTCAGGCTGAACGGACATCTCGGGGAGGATGCTCCCCGGAGAACATCCGGGATAGTGCTCATTGATGAGGTTGACCTGCACCTGCACCCGGTATGGCAGCAACGGGTGTTGGAGGGACTGACCACGGCGTTTCCGCTCATCCAGTTCATCGTGACGACTCACAGTCCCCAGGTGCTGAGCACGACGGCGCGGGAGAGTATTCGTAGGGTGTTCAGAGATGGTGACGGCCGGTGGAGAGCGGAGGAACCTCAGCGTGCTGTCAAGGGGCTGGCGAGCTCGGTTGCCCTGAACGAGGTGATGGACGTCAACCCTGTTCCGGCAGTTGAGGAATCCTGGAAGCTCGCGGAGTACACGGCCTTGATCGAGGAGGGCCGTCAGGAATCGGAGGAGGCAGCCAGGCTCCGGGACGAGCTTGAGGGCGTCTACGGTAGCGGGCACCCGGTGCTGGTAGATGCCGACCGGCTGATCCGTTTCCAGCAGTTCCGGCTGAGGAAGGCTCCCGGTTCGCGAGACGTGTTGAAGGGGAACCGGTAGTGAGGAAGCTGGAACGCCCTGATCCTGAACCAGAGTGCCTGGCCGACATGCGGGCGGGGCAGTCGTGGGGTGATCTTCCCTCGGCATGTAAGGGAACAGTCCGGGAAGCGCTGGAGGTGATGCACAGCGACCTCGGGCCGCCGCTGTGTTCGTACTGCGAGTGGGAAATCCTGACACAGGAGAAGGGGCATATCGAGCATCTGTACCCGAGGAGCATATACCCTGACGAGACATTCAGTTGGGGGAACCTGTACCTGTCCTGCAACCACCCGGATCACTGCGGTCAATTCAAAGACCGGAGTGGACGTCCACGGTACCGGCCGGAGGATCTCATCCGTCCTGACAACGACGATCCCGCAGCCTTCCTGAGGTGCAGCTCTTCTGGCGAGATCCGGCCCCGCGAGGGGTTGTCGCCCACTGACCGTCAGCGAGCGATGACGACGATCGATGTCCTCGGCCTCAATGCCCCGGCACTTCAGGGGAAGCGCAGGGCCGTCGTCAAACGGGCGTCCGACCTCCTGCTTCCGGAGCTAGATTTTCTTGCGTCCCTGGAACCTGACGAGCGTGAAGATCTACTGGCCGGGGAAATCGCCGCATTCCGGGCCGGAGGGAATCCATCAGCCGCGCTGCATTTCATCGTCGATATGATGTGATGAACCTTTCTGCCAGTAGGGACGGCTTAACAGAGGTCACGTATCCGAGTAGAACCCCGCAGCCGCCAGCGCATCCACCGCATCGGACAGCAGGATCCGCTCCTGTTCGATCCGCAGGTTCCCCGACGATGCCAGCAGGTCCCTGGCTGCATCCTCGGCAACTGTCACCGCGCTGAGGTTCCTGCGGTCCGGGTGCGGATCCACCGTGGCCAAGTGCCGCCATCTCCTCACGGTGCCTTCGTCCATGAGCACTGAACGGACCTGGGGCAGATGGGAACGCACTGCCGACAGGATCCCGAAGCCGTCGGCGTCCAGATCACCCCAGTACCAGACCGGGAGGTCGACGAGCCACGGCAGTTGCGCCCACCGGCGGGCACTGTACCCGGCGCCCCACAGCAGCACACGGCCCGGATGGGACGGCAAGGCCAGGAAGGTCTCGAGGTTCTCCACCATGAGAACACCGGTCACCGGGACCGGGGTCTGGTCCGGCCACAAGCCCGCTGCCCCCGACCAGGTCAGGGTCACGTCCTCAGGGACCCCGGACCAGCCGGGCATCCCCGAAGGAAACCTCATCCTGACCTGGGGTTCACGCTCGACCAACCCGAGGTCCGCCAGCGAAGCGACCGGTTCCCCGGACCGGCCACCCCGGTGCGCGGAGACCAGGCCGGTCACCAGGGCCCGGTGGCTCTCCAGCCACTTACCGTGCACCCCCTCCACCGGCAGCGCCCGCGGTGTCAAACCGGACGCCGGATTCGCCAGCAGCCAGTCCACGACAGCATGCACCCGTCCCAGGTCATCGTCATCCAGGCCTTTCCACCGGGGGAGAAGGGCCGCAGCCGCTGACCGTAGATCGGCACCCGGTGTCTCGCCCACCAGCACCCGACAGCGTCGGGTCACCCCTCGCCAGTAGCGTGAGGTGCCGGTGAGGGACACCAGGGTGTCGATCCCGGAGACCTGCAGGCGGTCGGGGACGAGTTGGCGTCCCAGACCGGCAGCGGTCCAGGTCTTCTCCGCCCACACCACCGTGGCCTGCGGATGGGAACGCTCCCAAGACTGCCAGGAGCGCACCCACGCCGAGGCCGCAGCCACGTCCCGCGCAGCGGCCTTCCCCGTCGGTGGGTGAAGCGGCAGGTCCACCGACGTTCCCACGGCGCTGTCGGCGCTGTCGGCGAGCCATCCCTTCATCCGACGATGCACAGTCGCCGTCAACGAAGCCACCGCATCTTCCGGGGTCAGCGGCCCCTTATTCCGCGACACCGGGGTCCTCCTCACCGTCATCGCAGTCATCACCGGCGGTCTCCATCATCACCGGCGCCACCGTGGTCTGTGCACGCATACGCCCGGTGTCGTCCGCCTGCTCGGTGTACCCGACGACCACCACACCGCCGACATACTCCGACAGCGTCTGGATCAGCTTCAGCGGTGTGGCGAGCACCATGTGGAAACCGAAGCTGGCGAACACGTTCATCGCCGTACGCGTGAACTCCGGATCCGCACGGTCGAAGGCCTCGTCGAGGATGACGGTCGCGTAACGGGGGAACTCCTCGTCGACGTCGGCCAGTTGGAACCGCAGAGCCGCCGCCAGGCAGAAGAACACCAGCTTCTGGGCCTGCCCACCGGACAGGGACGCCGAGTCGACGTAGGCGTTGACCGTCGCACCGTCGGCGTCGGTTTCCACACCGATGAAGCGCACATGCCGGCGGGTGTCCAGCACCGTACGCCGCCACCGGCGGTCGGCGGTCTCCTCCGACGCCAACCGGTCGAGCAGCACCGACATCCTCCGGTAGCGGGCCTCCGCCGCCTCCGGGGTGTCCACCGCGCCCAGGCGGTTCTCCACCGCCTCCTGCAGATCACGATGGAAGTCGGTGACCTCGGCGCCCCGGTTGTCACGCACATCGATACGCAACCACCTCCCGGCGGCGAACGGGGAGCGCGCCAGTGAGTCGTTCACGTAACCCATCTTCTCCACGGTGGTGTCCTTCGCTCTGCGCAGCGCTCGCGACAAGGTCGTCAGGTTCGTCACCGAGGTGCCGTTCATCAGCTCGAGGAAGCGGTCCGTGAACTCCGCCAGCCGGTCGCTGCGCAACGACGCCAACCTGGCCACCGCCTCACCGGCGTACTCCGCCTCGGCCGCCAGGTCCGACTTCTCCTCCGGCCAGCGTTCGAGGTAACTGGCCAGCACCCCCTGGATACGCTGGTTGGCGCGGTGGGCGGCGTCTCGGCCGGTGTTCTCCCGCTGGTGCAGGTCGTCGCTGATCACCTGCGTGAGGTCACGCACCGTGTTCACGGTGACCCGGCGGGTCCGGCGGGAGTACTCCGCCTCCACCGCGGTAAGTACCTCGTCGTCCACCGCGGCAGTGACAGTGGTGTTCTCGTCGAGCCGGGCGAGCCCGTCGCGCGCGGTACTCAGCTGGTCATCGAGGACACCGACGTTCTTGTCGGCGGCGCTCCGCGCGTCCGCCGCGTCCCTCACCCGCACCGCCGCTGCGTCGCGTGCCTGTGTGAGCGCGGTACGTTCCGGGGACCGTGACCACGCCGCCAGCGCCTCGCGGGCGGTCTCCACCTGCCCGGCAGCGCGGGATGTGTCCACCGCATGCCACGTGGTGGCACGGATCAGCTCGGCCGCGTTCTTCTCCGCCTCCAGGGCAGCGAGGGCAGCTTCGCCGTCCCGGCGCTGCCGGTCCGCCGCGTCCACCTGCGCCTGCACTGTCGCCCGGCGCTCAGCCAGCAACTCCTGCTTGCCGTGGTTCGTCGACCCCAGCGACCATCGCGAACGGTCGTCCAGCCGGTGACGGTCATCCTTCTCGAACCTGACCGACCCGTCGCGCTCACGCCCGCCGTGCACCAGGCCGGACCGTGTGACACCCCGGGAACTCCCGAGACGGTCGAAATGCTCCGGTGACTCCACACACCGGTACTCGTGACGGGACCGCAACTGCGCCAGAACCCAGTCACGGAACGGGCTGTCCACCACCGACAGCTTCAGACTCAAGGCTTCCGGATGCGCCGGACGCTGCGGCACGCTCACCTGCTCCGGCACGGAGCGGTACACGAGCCGCACGCCCGTGTGGTTCGAGTTCACCCATGCAGACACCCGCCCGACCTGTGACTCCGGTACAAGCAGCGTGGTGGCGAACCCACCGAGCAGCCGCTGGGCGACCGGCTCCCAGTCCCGGTGGTCGTCGACCACGTCGATGAGCTCACCGGCAAAAGGCAGCTCCCGGGGGCGCAACCCCAGTTCCCGGCACAACTCCTCACGCACCTGCACATGCCGGAACCCGATGTTCGAGCTACGCTTCGCCAGGCTCGCCAGTTCCTCGGCCACACCCCTCAGCTCGTCCGAAGCCCTCCCCGCACGATGCACAGCGCCATTCCGACGGGCCTCCAGGCGTTCCCGCTCCTCCTGGTAGGACTCCACCACGTCCAACGCCTGACCGGTGACCACGGTGAACGACTCCTCATCGGTAGGGGCCACCCCTCCGATCGCGGTCACGGCGGCTGCCAGCGCATCGGCCGCCCGTTGGACCTTCTCCAACCTCTCGACCGCGAGAGCCACCTCAAGTTCAAGCACGTGCAGGCGCTCACCGCCGACACCCTGCAGCGCGGCGTCCGCGGCCCGCAGATCCGCCGTCGCTCGCTCCTCATCCTCCCTGGCGCGTGCCAGGACGTCGTCCGCGGTGGCCAGCGACGCGTCCAACTCCCGGATCTGCTCCACCAGTGACTGACGGTGCAACCGGTCACGCACCAGCGGGAGAACCTCGAGCATCGACCGGGCACGGTCCGCGTCAGCCACCGCGGAGTCACGTCCGGACACCAACGGCGGCAGGGCATCCAGCACCCCGATCCTGGCCTTGACGTCCTGCACCCGTTCATAGGCGGCACGAAGCTCGGTGAACTGTTCGACCGCGCTCTTCGCCAACGCGAAGGTGTCCGGCTCCGTGAGCATGTAGTCACGGAAGAGCTGATCGAGATTGTCCAGCTGCTTCGCCGACTGTGTGCGGTGCAGCAGGAGCAGCGCCTCAGGGGAGGTTATGCCCAGCTTCGGCCGGAAACGCTCCGCGAATATACGGTGGGTCTCGGTGAAACGCGCCGGGGCCGGCCAGGTGGACTTGACCCGGCGAATGTTGATCCCCGTCGACATCAGGGGATGCAGCACCCGGGGGTCAAGCTCCACGTCCTCCTCATGCACCCCGTACAACCGACGCACCCCGGCCTGAGACGTCTCCCCGGACTTCAGGTAGTAGAACGCCGTCAACGTCACCGACGCCGATCCACTGCTGTACGTCAACGCGACCGCCGACCACGTCGCCCCCGGACGGAGGAAGGTCGAGGTGATCCCACCGGACTCCGGATCCTCACCCCGACGCCAGGCACCACGGATATAGGAGACCAGCGTCCGTCCCGACCCACGCCCGGAACCGCCGGCGCCACCGGCCTGGCCGGCGGCGTTGAAGTCCAACTTCTCCGGCGGAACCAGTACCGCAGCAACCGCGTCGATGATCGTCGACTTCCCCGACCCCGAAGCGCCGGTAACCAGGAACCCTTCACGCGGCACGGCAATGTCGAGGTAACCGTCGACCGTGCCCCAGTTGATCAGCTGGATACGGCTGAGCCGGAACTGCTCCGGGTGAATGGTCACTGCATGTCCTCCCTGTCCCCGGTGTTCTCCGTGTCGGCGAACCGGCGGTACTCCGCGGTGATCGCCGACACCGTGTCTGGATCGAAGATGTGCTTCAACGCCGGGGACACCTCGTAGCGGCCCTCCGTCTCCGTGGCGCCCAACAGGTTGAACTTGTTGTCCAGTCGCGTCACCGACGCGTTGAACCTCTTGCGGAACGCGGCCTCGTCGGTGTCGGTGACGCTCCGGTACACCAGCACCTCGGAGAACAGGTCCCCAGTGTCCACGATCACCCGCTCACCAGGAACCGCGTGTGCGACCTGGGACCGCAGGTGCAGCAGGATGAGCGTGTCGATGTGGGTCAGGGGCTCGGTACGCAGTACCTGGGGGATGTCCAGGTCCGCCTCCGTCTGCACCATCCTGGTGAAGGCAATCCCCGCGTTCTCGTCGAGCACCAGCTCCAGGAACACCTCCGCCAACCGGGAACGCAGCGCCGACTCATCTGACAACACCGCCGCCCAGATCGTCGGATGCTTCGCGGAGGTGATCAGCGGGCCCTTGAGCAGTTGCACCAGGGCGCGCCGGGACGCCAGGGACAGTGACCCGGTGTCTCCGGACCACAGTGCGTCGGGCAGCTCGGTGTGTTCGGTCATACGTCCTTCTCGGTGCCGGTGGTGAAGATCCAGCGCGGGATCCTCGCTGTGTGGTGGCGATCCTCTGCATCGTCCCAGGACACGGGTTCGGTTCCTTCGCCGGGGGTGCCGTGGAGGATCGCCAGGTGAAGCAGCCCGACCACCGACGCAAGACCTTGGCTGGCCGGGTGGTGGTGCAGGACGGTGGCGATCGTCGCGGTGCCGGAGCCCATGGCCGATGACAGTGTGGCGTCGATGTTCGCCTGCAGCTCCGCCAGGTCGATCTCACTGACCCGGACGGTGGCGAGGAGTGCGGCGGTGTCCACCGACCCTTCGTCGACGACACCCGGCGCGTTCTCCACCGTCTCGTCTCCCGGGTTGCGCAGGGACAGAGTGCTGACCGAGGTGACGGGCATGCCGATACGCACCAGTGGCGTCTCCATCTTCTGGTAGGCACGGACATCGGCTCCGTCGCCGGTGACCGCGTCCGCTGCGGCGGTGCGGGCTGTGCGCAGCAGCTCCACCATGCGTCGGTCTTCCGCGAACTCCTCGGAGGTCACGTAATTGCGTAGGCTCCGGGCCAAACCGGTCATCACCTGGTTGACCTCCGCTCCGGCGCCCTCCATGGACCGGAAGAGACCCCGCAACCGGCTGCGGGTCTGTGACGGCAGTGCGTCACCCTGCGGGCGGGACAGGACCTCGGCGATCCACCGGTCGATCCAGGCAGCCCTCTCCTGGTCGAGAAGTACCTGGTAGAAGCCGTTGAAGCTGCGGCCGGCATCGGATTCTCCGATGAGGTCGACTCCGTCGAATATCTCTTCCAGGACATCGCCCCGGGTTCCGTCCGGGTCGAGCAACTGCCGGCGTAGTGACCGATTGAGGTCCTCCAGGTCCCGGGAGACCCTGGCGAAGTCGGCGGGGATCGCGGATGCCTGGTCGAGGATGTCGGCCACGCGCTCGCCGACCTGTGCGGGCCCCAGAACCTCGTAGTCACCGTGTTCTACACGCTCGATCTGTCGGTCGAGCTCGGCGCGCTGCTCCTGCAGGGACTGCAGACGGGTGGCGATGTCCGGGTCGATGTCTCTGGCGAGGGTCCGCAGCGATTCGGTGAGTGACTCCACCCGCGTGGCGGTGATGGCCGAGCGGGGCTGCTCCCACCGGGTCATGGTGTCGAGGGCGGCGAGAGTCTCCTCGGAAGGCTCGAGGGTCTCGCCGGTGGCGCTGGTGCCGGGGCGCCGGATGAGCCAGCCTGCCTTGACCCAGTCCGCGCAGTACTGCTGGGCCGAACGTGGAAGATCGAAGGCGTCGGGATGCCGTCCGGCGAGCACCCTGAGATCGGCATCCAGGAGCTCGTAGACCTCGGAGGCGGGGCGCTGGTGGGTTCCCTGCGGGAAGTACGCGTCGACCATTCCGAGCACTACCGGGGCCATGGAACTGCGCAGCAGGGAGACCGCCGGCGATTCCTTCTGCATGCGAGCCACTGACAGGGCCCGGGCGTCGATGCTCATGGGCATATTGTCGCATGCGGACCGGTGCAGCGGGAGGGACACAGGCGGCGTTCTTCGTGGCATGGTGCCTGCGTCCGGCACCACCTGCACCACACGGCCCGCCCTACAGCAGCTCCACAGCCCGGTCGATCCGTTCCTTGGCGGCCTTCGTCAGGCGTCCCACACCGAACACCGCCATGACGTCGCGCTGAAGCAGTTCCCGCGTCTCCGGGTCCGTCTCCGCCAGGCGTGGGTTGTCGGCGAGCACCAGGCGGGCCGCATTTGCGATCTCCTCCAGCGGGATGTCAGGAAGGTTCCGGTCGCCGTCTGACTGCCGCACATGATTCCATCCCTCCGGCCCGTCGGAGGTCGGCCACACGAACTCGTTGAGGACGTTCCCCTCCTCGCGGACCAGGTCGTCGGGGATGAGCTCGTCGATGAGCTTGTTCACCTTGCGTGAGGTCTTCTTCCGGTCGAACCGCTTGGCCACCGCCGACCGCAGCAGGTCGAGTTTCACGGGGGCGGATTCCTCGATCATGCGGGCCACCTCCTGCGTCAGCTCCTGCTGCCGGGACGCGGAGAACCCGGAGTCGAGTTCTTCGCGCGCACCCAGCGGCGGGGTAGTGGTGAGCGGGATATAGGCGACCTCGGTGGGAAGCGGGGTCGAGCCGGCCGCCGCCTCAGGGGTCCAGAGGCGTGCTGGAGCGGCGGGCACGGCAGGTGCGCCGGGCACGTCGGATTCAGCCGTGTCGGTGGTGCCGGTCGGCATGCTGTCGGTGAACGGGTTCGCGGGCGCGGTGACGATGTCACGGTCCCCGGCCCACTGGACCGGGGCGAGCTCGTCGTCCTCGTCCTCCGAACGTCCCAGCAGGTCGTCGACGACATCCTCGATCTCGGTCTCATCGGCAGCCTCGGCTATCCCGGAAGCTCCGGTGGCCCCGGCAGCTCCGGTGTCCGTGTCGTCGCCGGCGCCGCCGTCGGCGTCGTCGACCTGCAGCTCCGCGATCGCGCGTTCCCGGGCCTCGGCCTCGGCACGTTGCTCGGCGGCGATGCGGGCCTTCTCGTCCTCCAACGCCTTCTCCGCGTCGGCGATGATCTTCGCGCGGTCGGCGTCCAAGGCGGCCATCTTCTCGCCGGCGGCCCGGATCTCCGCGTCCACGCGGTCGATGACGGCGTCACGGTCGGCGATCCATTCCGGGAGCCACACCCGCACCGTCGTCGCCCAGTGCATGAGTTTCTCCAGGAGGGCGGGGGTGAGGTCACGGTCCGCGACGGTGGACATGCTGCTCCACTTGTCGCCGTCGGTGAGGATCGCCGCGTGCCAGCGGTCGTCGTCCGCGGGTCGGGCGACCAGGTCGAGGGTGTAGGAGGACAACCCGTAGTCGGTCTCGACGACCCACCCTCGCTGGCGGAGTGCTTCGGCGAGGTCGTCGCGGATGGTGTTGACGTTCATGCCCGCCGCCGAGCGGCTGCGCGAGGTGGTCCTACCGTTCTCCTCGGCTGCCTCAAGGTATCCACGCAGGTCGCGTAGCCCTGCGGACGACGTACGGTCAGGGTCGATCTCCGAGGGGCTGAATGAACAGAACAGCTCCACCTCCTTACGAGCACGGGTGACCGCCACGTTCAGCCGCCGTTCCCCGCCGGTGCGCGACAGCGGACCGAAGTTCATGGGCATCGGACCGCCGTCGGAGCGCTTGGAGAACGCCGTGGAGAACAGGATCACGTCGCGCTCGTCGCCCTGGACGTTCTCCAGGTTCTTCACGAACAGCCCGTCGGGCCCGGGGACCAGACGCTGGGCGACCAGCGGGTCCCCGCAGTCGTCGAGCAGGTCGAGGATGAGGTCGCGCTGGGGGACGTTGAAGGTCACCACGCCGATGGACTCCTGACTGGTCAGGGGATCGTTGACCCGTCGGATCACGGAGTCGACGATCGCCTCCGCCTCGACGGGGTTGGTGCGCAGGGCAGCCCCGGAGTCCTTCACGTCCTCCTTACGGATGAACTGGCCGTCGACCCTCGTCACGCTCACCCCGGCCCCGGGGACACCGCCCGGGGACGGCAGACTCGACAGGTTGCCGTGGTAGTAACGGTCGTTGGAGAAGGCGATCAGCGACTCGTCCTGGCTGCGGTAGTGCCAGGACAGCCACAGCTGGGGCAGGCCGGACTCCACGGCCTCGGACAGGATCGACTCGAGGTCGTCGACATCGGCCATCGCGTCGGTCGGTGCGTCGTCGTCGACGGGGAGGGTGTCGTTGTCGGCACCGTCGGCACCGTCGGCGCCGGACGTCTTGCCGATCCGGGTCGGCGGCATCTGCTTGCTGTCACCGACGATGACCGCCGACCGGGCGCGTCCCAGCGCACCCATCGCCTGGTCGACGGTGACCTGGGACGCCTCGTCGAAGATGACCGTGTCGAAGGTGACCGCGGTGGCGTCGACGAACGTCGCCAGGGACGCCGGACTGACGAAGAAACACGGGGTGGTCGCGAGGATCTCGTCGCCGTACTCGGAGAGCAGGGAGCGGAAGGACTTCGCGTTGCGTTTCGCGTCCAGTTGGCGCCGCAGCAGGGCAGCCTGCCCGTCCAACTGCCCGGCGACGTAGGGGCGACGTGCGAGCAGGCGCGCAGGCAGGGCGCGGGTGGCCTCGTCCTGGACCCTCCCGATCGCACGGTGGAGCTGGGTGAGCTCGTCCTCGCGCAGCGTGCGGTGGAAGGAGCTGAGGTTGAACCGTTGGCTACGTTCGGACACCGAGGCCCGCGCCAGGCCCCGGTTCAGCGCCATCTCGAGCTCCCGGGGAGCAAGGTCACCGTTCTCGACGGACGTGACGAGCTCCGTCAGCCCGATGTCGCGCAGCGGGCGGGCGGCCACCTCCCACTGTGCGGTCCGGGTGGGCAGGGACGGGCCGGTGGCGGAGATGTCCGCGTCCCAGGCGTCGGCGACCGACAGCCAGGCGTCGACCCAGGACGAGGCCCCCTGGCCCTGTACCCAATCCTCCACGGTCTGCGGCGTCGCGGACAGTGCGGTGGTCCACGCGTCCCACGCGCCGAGGATGTCCCCGAGGGCGTCGGACAACAGGACACCGGTGCCGGCGTCCTGCGCCCGTCCGGTCATCCCGACGAGCTCGGGGTGACGGGCCGACCTGTCGATGGCCTGGCGCAGGTCGTCCCCTCGCTGCCACAGGTCCGCAGGCAACGTCGGGTCGGCCGGCGACCGGCCGGTCAACGACTCCGCACCGGCGACCGCGGAGATCCGCAGTTCGATGTCCTCGGCGACCGCACGCAGCTGCGGGAGTCGCCGGAGCTGAGGTTCCACACGACCGGGGGCGTACGGGCCCTCGACGTCGATGGTGGTCACCGTGGCGGGGACGGCGACCGCCAACGCCTGGCGGTAGGCGTCCAGCCTCTTCTTCTTCCCCAGGAACCCCTTCTTCGTCGCCTCCAACGCCTCCAGCAGCGGAGCGGGGTCACCGGACCGGATGAAGGAGGGGGAGAACAGTGCCGCGACGCCCTGGAAATCCGCAGCGACGTGGTCGACCTCCGCCGCCAGGGCGGTCAGCTGCTCGGGGGAGTGCGCGTAGCGCTGCTGCTGCCCGGGGGAGAGCCGGTCGGCGGCGGGCACCGACTCGACCTCGCGGAGCTGGTCGATGACCCGGTCGGTGTCGGGGCGTGCCAGCAGGCCGGACATCTCCGGGAACCCGGCCAGCAGCGACCGCGCGTCCTCCAGGCGACGCCAGGCGGCGGTCAGCTCGCCCGCGGACCGGGGGACGGCGCCGACGAGGCTCCACCGCGGACGCGCCGTGAAGTCCGTGACCTGCGCCTGCGACGCCAGTGACGAGACCATCGAACGGATCTCCACCACCGGGACCGTCGGCGCGGCGACCACGTGTTCCGGCACCGGGGCGGTCGGTCCCTCACCGTCGACCGTCAGTGTCGAGACCGCCGACCACAGGGAGTACCCCGCGCCGTTCTCGTCGTGGATCTGGCCCGGGTACTCCGCCAACGGCGCCAGCCGCGCGCGCAGGTTGGCCACCGCGGACTCCCACAGGTGCATGTCGTAGTGCACCTCAGCGTCCATCGCCTCCTTGAGCTGCTGGCGGATCGCCGTCGGGCGTTGTTCTGCACCGTGCAGGTCCAGCGTGAACGGGCCCAGGCCCACACGCGCCAGGCGGTCGCGGACGACGTCGAGCGCAGCCTGCTTCTCGGCGACGAACAACACCCGCTTACCCAGGTTCATGCACTGGGCGATGAGGTTGGTGATCGTCTGCGACTTACCGGTCCCCGGAGGACCTTCGAGCACGAAGCTGTACCCCGCCGCAGCGGCGGTGACCGCGCGCAGCTGGGCGCCGTCGGCGGGGACCGGGAGGGCGAGCTCGTCCTCCCGGACCGTGATGCGCTCCGCCGGTACCCCGGTGGCCTCCTCGGCCGGGTCGGCGAAGTCACTGCCGGCACGCAGGGACAGGTGCTGGAACACCGGCTGTTCCATGAAGGTCTCCCAGTTGTCGCGCAGGTCCTTCCACATCCCGTAGGTGGAGAACTTCGCGATGATCAACCGGGAGGACTCCACCACGGTGTAGGGCAGGTCGGCCTCGATCAGCCCGGCCGAGATCGCGCTGAGCGCATGGGCGATGTCCAGGCCGGAGGCGTCGAGTTTCGGGCGGGCGAGGTCGTCGATCTCCACGTTGTGCACCTGCCTCAGCCATTCCACGAGACAGTGGTTCGGGGTCGCTTCCTGACTGGTGTCCACCTGGATCTGGAAGCGTGCGTTACCCCGGCCACCCACGACCTTCACGGGGATCAGGAACAGCGGGGCCAGCGCCGCCGAACCTGCGGTGTTCTGGTGGACCAGGGCACCGAGAGTGAGGTAGAGGTTGGACGCCCCGGTCTCCTCGGTGTAGGTGCGGACCTGCCGGTTGAGGTTACGGAACCAGGAGGTGTAGCGGGCGTCCGTCAGGTCGGCGTACACCCGTTGGCGCCCGGTGAGGTCCTCGGAGACCTGGTCGGCGGGAAGCTCGGTGATCCTGTTGATGCCCTGCAGGCGCCGGTTGTCGCTCACGTCGTCGATCGGGTGCACGGCGACCTTCTGACCGTCATGGATCATGTCGTCCAGGTCGGCGAGACTGCCTGGTGCGAGGGCTAGGTCGAGGACCTCGGGCCCGGTGCGCATGTTCAGCAGACGGTTACGCAGCGACAGGTCGAGGAGTTCGCGCTTCCACTTCTGCACCCGCGTCGGGCTCGGGTCGTCCGCGTCACGGTACTGCGCGTCCGGGTCCTCCGTGCCGACGAGGTCCGGGACCGTCCAGTCGCCGCCGTGCGCCACCGTCTGGGCGGTGGACACCGGCGTCGGTCCGTCACCCGACGGTGCCGGGGAGTTCGCGCCGTCCGGAGCCCCGGCAACGGCCCCGGCGACATCACCGCTGGCCGGGCCGCCGACAGAGCCCCCGACAGAGCCGCCGACAGGGCCGTCGGAGAACGGCCGGATACCGTCGCGGTGGGACCCGTAGACGTCGATGATCCCGTAGGCCACCGTGTCACTGAGGCTGGACCGGGAACGCTCCACCACGGCACGGAACGACTGGGTGCCGCTCCTGTCGTAGAACACCGCGTCGATCGGGACGATCCGGCCACTGCGGATGTAGTTGTTGATCACCGTGGGCTCGGTGATCACCGGGCTCGGCAAGGTGTCCGCGGACATCAGGATCCCGGCCATCGCGTGTCCCGGAAGCATGATCACCACCGGACGCAGGCCACACTGCTCAGCGACCGCGGCGTAGGTGAGGGACAGGTCGATACAGGTCCCCAACCGGGTGGTCAGGACCTCCGACGACCGCCGGACACGCTGGCCGGTGCGTTCGAAGGACGCCGGAGGGTTGATGTACCGGATACCGTGACCACGCAGCGCCTCGAACACCGCGGCCGCTATCTCCGCCGCCCGTGCGGGGCCCTCCTGGTAACCGCTGATCGACGAATCACCGGTGTGCCGTTCCAGGATGTCCGCCACGGCGCCGAGCAACGGCGTCACGGTAGGGGAGTTCGGCTGCACGAACGCCGCCAACGACTCGAAGTACAACGGGGAGTTGAACCACTCGTCGGGGGCGAGGACATGGAGGTCGACCGTGCACGACGCGTAGTCCTCGCCGACGGTCGCGGAGACGGTGAGCTCACCGGTGCGCGCCTCCGTGGACTCCAGGGTCCGGGCGACGGGGACCCGCGTGAGGTCGAACGCCTCCAGGAACTTCGAGGTACCGGCCTCCATGGACGGCAGGGCGATACTGCCGCTGCTGAACAACGGCTGGTCGTCCACCGCGGCGACGATCGACAGGTCACCCACCGGCGTGGTGCCGGCGAGGTCCTCAGGGGCGTCGACCACGATGTGCTGCACCACGGGAATACGGTTGTTGGCCAGCGCGTAGTTCGTGACGGCCATGTAGAACACCGTGACGGTGACTCCACCGACAGGCAGTTCGACACGATTGTAGAGGGATGTTGAAGGCATGTGGTTCTCTTCTGGTGTGCTGGAGGTGTACGGAGTGCGGACACCCCGGCGGTCAGATTTCCCTTAGTGTATCTGGTGTAAAGCGCAGCAACGCGTGTGAGCCAGGGAAGGGAAACCATTGATTACCGCCATCCGTTCCGGTGGGCAGACAGGCGTCGACAGAGGAGCCCTCGACGCGGCGACGGCAGTCGGCGTCGCCGTGACCGGCTGGTGCCCGTCCGGCGGCTGGGCGGAGGACCACCCGGTCGCGCCAGGGCTGTTGACGACCTACCCGGAGCTGAGGGAGACCCCGTCGGCGGAGCCGTCCCAGCGCACCGGGTGGAATGTCCGGGACAGTGACGTCACGGTCATCCTCACCTCCCGGGACGGTCCGTCGCCGGGCACCGAGCTCACGGTGGGCTTCGCCCGGCACTGGGGGCGTCCCTACCTGGTCCTCGACGCAGGTGCGTGGGGAGTGGGCGGGGCGGCGACCGCGGTGGTCGACGAGGTGCTGCCGTGGTTGGGTCGGCTCGGGCCCGGCCTCGAGGTGAACGTCGCCGGGCCGAGGGCCAGCGAGTGGACAGGCGCGTACGGGGCCGGTCATGCTTTCGTCGCCGCGCTCCTGGACGCCGGTGACCGCTGAGACCGCCTCCCGCGGTAGGCTGTCCACACCCATGTAACACTGACTCCAGGTGGGAGAACACACGGTGACCGACCCCGAACAGCAGGACCCGCGCGACCCCGACGGCGTTTCCCCCGAGGAGAACAACCGCGGACGGTGGTCCGGCGAATACACCCCGGGGAGCACCGACGGTGCCCCGGGGTTCCTCGGCCAGACGAACACGGGCGAGACGTACACCGGCCAGACCCAGGCCTACGGAGTGGCTCCGGGGGCAGCTGAGCCGTTGCCCGGCTACCCCGGGCGGTACGCGCCACAGGCCCAGCCGTTGCCCTATGTGCCGGACGGCTACGCCCAGGGCGCGTACCCGGGCTACCCCGCACCGCCGGTGTCGAGGAAGAAGAAGGTCGTCGCTGCGCTGCTGGCGTTCTTCGTCGGTGGTACCGGTGCCCACAACTTCTACATCGGCACCACCGGACGGGCAGTCTCCCAGCTGATCGTCCTGGTCGTCTCCTGGGTGGCGGTCATCGCCGGCTACGTCATGATGGTCTCCGGCGCCGGTGACGAGGTCGTGTCCCGCTACTCCGGCGAGGCCTACGTCGTCGGTGAAGACACTGACCTGATCATCGTCGGAGGCCTCTCGGTGCTCGTCGGCTACCTGCTCATGGTGGGGTTGTGGATCTGGACGATGGTGGAGTTCATCATGATCCTGACCGCCACGGGACGCTACGGCCGTGACCGCGACGGGTTCAGGCTGGCGTAACCTGCGGGGCGTTCAGGCTGACCGCTGCGTCCGCTGAGTCTGTTTCCCAGCAGCGTCGGCGACCTCCTCGCCGAGACGCCGGAGTTTCATCCGACGCGTCTCCTCCGGCTCCCGCCATGTGGCACTACGCCAGGACAGCTTCGCCGCCCGGTCGGCCCACAGGTTGCCCCGCGTGTCGGCGTGGCCTTTCACCCAGCGGACGCGGAGCGCGGTGCCGTGGGCCTCCACCGCCTGCTGCGCCGAGAGGACGCCTTCCTTCAACCAGACCTGCGCGGCGGAGATCCGCAGCGGGTTACGCCAGAGGTGGACCGCCGTCGTCGAGTCGGTGTGGATCACGACCTCCTCGGCAAACGGGCCGAACAGCTTCGCGGCCGCGGCGACGGCGGACAGCTCGGCCCCACTGACGCCGCCGTCCTCTCTCGCCCAGGTACGCGACAGGACCCCGGAGAGCACGACGGACAGTTCCGGGCACACGATCCCGATGGCAGCGGACCGTGACCCGGGGGAGGTGGAGGCGTCCGTGTAGACGTTGATCAGCCGGGGACGGCCGTCCATCCGGGGATCACCACTGCAGTGCAGGCGGCCGGGCGAGGCCGACCACTGTTTGCGGACCGTCGTCAGACGACGGCGGAACGACCTGGTGAGCTCGTCGGCCACACTCGCCCCGGCCGTGCCGCCGGCCCCGAGGTTCCCGCCCGCCCGGCCCTGTACCGGCCGTGCACGCGGGGTCTTCAGTCGCGAACCATCCCAGTAGCGCAGGACGATCCTCTCCGGGGGCTCGTGGCCCCGGACCACCGTACGTACGGGCAGGGTCACGGGGTCCGCCCCGGCGCGGCACTCCACCGTCGTGCCCGACACCCCGGCACGGAGGAACGCCGTCCGGACGGCGTCGGCATGCGCGGCGATGTCCTCGACATCGGCGGTCTCGCCGCTGTGCAGCTGCACGACCGGGGTGCACAGGGCGTTCATGAACGGGGTCGACCGGCACACCCACCGGGCCGCGGAATCCAGTACCGACGCGCGTGGACCCGCCAGGACCGGGGAGCGCACACCGTCGACCGCCGCGCAGGCGACGAACGTCGTCGCGTCGTCGGAGAACAGGCCGGCGGCGGTTTCCACGGTCATCGTCACGGTGACGGTGCCGGGGGCCGTCGGTACCGCCGTCGGGCGGCGGCGTGGCATCACTGCGGGCGAGGGGGAGGTGTCCATGGTCGCTGTCTCCTGTGGTGTCGTCGGTGGGGTCCGGTTGCTCGTACCGGTCGTCGCATCACGGTATCGGGCGCGGCGGACAGGGACGCCACGGTCGCGGTGGGCCAGAACGCCTGTGCGAACGGACCGTCACCGGGTGCCCCCGGGCCCCGTGCACCCCCGCGGCAGCCTCGTCACCGTCACCGTCGGAGGCGCCGGTGTCGCGGACGGCGGTTGGCGTCGACGACGTCGATGCTCTTAAATCATCTTCAGCTGACCGCCCATCCCGTTGCCCTGCCCGACGGGGAGAGGACCAACCCTTGCCATGACCACCGTCCCCACCGCGTCCGTCGAGACCACAGGACCGTCCGGGACCAGACATCCCGTTGACGCGATGCCGCCCTGGCCCAGCGCCGTCATCCTCGCGTTCCAGCACGTCATCGTGATGATCGCCACCCCGATCGCCTCGGTGTTCCTCATCAGCGGGGCACTGCAGCTCGACACCCCGACCACGCGCAACGTCCTGTGCATCACCCTCATCGCCTGCGGTGTCGGCTCTATGCTCCAGTCGATGGGCTGGCTGCGGCTCGGCGCGAAGCTGCCGTTCGTGATGCTCCCCGGCGGCGCGGCGGTGGCGATCTTCATCCAGATCGCGACCGAACACAGCGCCGCCGTCGCCAGTGGTGCGGTGATCATCTCCGCCGCCGTGTGCCTGGCGTTGTCGCCGATCGCCGGACTGATCGTCAAGGTCGTCCCGACGGTGGTCCTGGCGGTGATGATCACGGTGATCGGCGTCAACGTCGTCAAGATCGCCGGCGGCCTCATCTCCGGGGAGGACGAGACCCCCTTGTGGGCCCTGGGGTTGGCGGCGGCGACGATCGCGGTGATCATCGTCCTGCAGGTCGTCCTGCCACGACAACTCCGGTCCGTCGCGATCCTGCTGGGCATGGCGGTGGGCACCGTGATCGCCGCCGTCACCGGGTACTTCGAGTTCACCACCGGGACCGACGCGGTGCGGCACCCGGCGTGGATGCCCTACGGCGGCATCGAGTTCGCCGTCGTCGCCGCCGTGCCGCTGATCGTCTTCAGCATCGGTTCGATGGCCGAGGCCACCGGGCAGACGATGCTCAACGCCGACATCGTGGGCAAGAAGATCGACCGGGGACGCACGATCTCCGCCACCGTCCGCGGCGATGCGCTGACCTCGCTGTTCGCCGCCCCGTTCGGTGGTCAGACGATGCTCACCAGCGGGGAGAACATCGGCATCGTCCGGGCGACGGGTGTCAAGAGCAGGTACGTCACCGCCCTGGCCGGGGTGCTGCTGGTCGTCATCGCGGTCATCGGACCAGTCGCCGACCTGATCCAGGCGATCCCCGAACCGGTGATCGGGGGTACCGCGGTCTACGCGTTCACCATGATCATCGTGTCCGGCCTCCGGATGTTCCGGGGCATCGACATGAACGACGACCGGAACTTCCTCGTCGCCACCGCGGGTTTCGCCGCGGGTCTGCTGCCGATCCTCGCCCCGTCGGTGTACGACGGACTGCCCGGGGACCTGCGGCTGCTGCTGGGCAACGGCGTGACGATGTCGGCGATCGTGGGCATGCTGGTCACCGGTCTGCTGTACGTGTTCCGCCGCGACCGGCACCGTTCCGGTGACAGCCCCGCGGAACCGCCGCCCGGCCACACCGACGCCGACACCTCTGCCCCTGTAGCCACCGACGGGAAGGACCCCGCCCATGCCGACCGTTGAGCCGACCGCTGAGCCGACCACCGAGCAGGCCACTGACCGTACCGCCGCCACCGCCGGGCTGTCCGAGCGTCTGAGGAACCTGCCGGACGCCTACGTCCTGCTTCCGGAGTACACCTGGACCGAGGACGACGTCTTCGCCAGGGACCGGGCCGTCGTCGTCGGGTCCGGCCGTTTCCGGTGGACCGGCGCCGCCGCGGACCTGCCCGACGGGTACGCCGACCTGCCCACCGTCGACCTGGCGGGGCATGCGTTGACCCCGGGCCTCGTCGACTGCCACCAGCACCTCGCCCAGACCCTGGGGCGACCGTACGCCTTCGGTGAACCCTCCGAGATCTTCAAGCGCGTCTGGGTGCCGCTGGAGGGGGCGCTCACCGAGGACGAGCTTGCGGTGAGCGCCCGGCTGGGACTGGTGGACGCGATGCTCGGTGGTTTCACCACCGTCGCTGACGCCGGGGCCCGTGTCGACCACGACCTGGGGATCCTGGCCGATGAGGCGGAGGAGACCGGGGTCCGTCTGGTCCTCGGCAGGATCTGCCACGACCGTGGACCCGGGGCAGGGGACGGGGACCGGGCTGTGGCGGACGCCGGGGAACACCTGGCCCGGTTCACCGGCGACCGGGTCCGGGGCTCGGTGGCGGTGGCCACCCCGGAGATGGCGGAACCGGCGACGTTGACGCGCCTGGCCGGCCTGTGCCGGGAGGCCGGCGCGGTGTTCCAGACCCACGTCAACGAGCACCTCGCCGGGGTCGAGCGGACCCTGCTGGCGACCGGACGCCGCCCGCTGGGCGTCATGGAGGACGCCGGTGCGGTGGGCCCCTGGCTCCTGGCCGCGCACGCGACCCTGCTCACCCCGCAGGAGAAGCTGCTCCTGGCGCGCTCGGGCGCGGCCTGGTCCTACAACCCGGTGGCCAGTGCGTGGAAGGGCAACGTCATCGCCGACGCCCTGTCGTTGCTCGCCCTCGGGGCACGTACCGGCCTGGGGACGGACGGTACCCGCGCCGACGGGTTCCGGTTGATGGACGCCGCGGAGACCGCCCAACGTTTCGCCTCGGCCGTCGAGGTCGGCGACCCGGTGGCCGGTGGCGGTACCGCGTGGCTGCGGGCGGCGACGTCGGCGGGGGCGGACGCCGTCGGGCTCGGGGACGTCACCGGCACGGTGGGTGCCGGGTACCGTGCGGACTTCCTGGTCCTCGACCTGGCGACGCCGGACTTCATCCGGCCGGTCGACCTGGCCTGGGAGCTGGTCCGGCTGGGCCACCGTGACCAGATCAGGGCGGTGGCCACCGACGGCGCGGCGCGCGTCGTGGACGGTGTCCCGCTGTGCCTGGACCACGCCGCGCTGCTGGACGACGCGGCGCGCGCGTCGTCGGACGCCTGTCAGCGGGCCGGCCTGTGAGCGCCACGGTCGTCGCCGTCCTGTCGGTCACCGTGTTCCTGGCGGCGTTGGTACAGGGCGTCAGCGGGATCGGCTTCGCCCTGATCGTCGCCCCGGTCGCGGGGTTGCTGGCCCCCGAGCTCCTGCCGACGACCCTGCTGGTGCTCATGCTGCCGTTGAACGCCTTCGTCGCGGTGCGCGAATGGCGCAGCATCGACATACACGGGCTGACGTGGATCAGCCTGGCGCGGATCGTGTTCACCGCCGTGGGCCTGCTGCTGGTGGCGACACTGTCGCCGGCCGGGTTGGCCCTGCTGGTGGCCGGGGTGACCATCGGTGCGGCCCTGGTGAGCCTGTTCGCCCCGCCGTTCTCCCCGTCGCGGCTGGGGTTCCTGGTCGCCGGCGCGGTCACCGGTGTCAGTGAGACCGCGACCGGGGTCGGGGGTCCGCCGATGGCACTGGTCTACCAGCACGCACGTCCGCCGGTGATCCGTTCGACCGTGGCCAGCTGCTTCCTCGTCGGCGAGGTCGTCTCGTTGGTCGCGCTGGTCGTCTCCGGCGCGGCACCCGAGGGGTGGCTGGGGAACTCGGCGGTGCTGCTGCCGGCGGTGATCCTGGGCACCGCCTGCAGCACGCTGGTCGTGCGGCGTTTCCCGCGCCTGGAACTGCGGATGGCCGTGATCGTGTTCTCGATCATCTCCGGTGCGGTCCTGCTGGTCCAGACCCTGCTGTGAGGGCACACCCCCTGGGGTAGTCCTGTGGGCAACACCACTGACGGGGTGGTCTGACTCGCCCAGAATCTGAGGAACGGCGCTGGAAAGCGTCAGTCCTTACTCACTATCCGAAAAGCTTTTCCCATGGACCTCTCTATCGTCAGCTCCCTCGGTGACGGCATCTCCACCCTCCTGCACGGTGTCTGGCAGGGCTTCAAGCAGCTGATCGACGCCGTCGGTGGCAGCGCCGCCGACCTCGAGAACGCGATCGGCAGCGGCGAGCACAACCAGGAGACCTCCGGCTCCATCGCCGACGTGATCGGCAGCGCCGGTTCCTCCAACTAGCCGGAACCTGCGGCCGCCCAGCGCAGGCCCCGGTTCAGCAGCCGCATCGCTGCTCGGTAGGCCCAGGGGAGGTTCACCTGCGCCCAGCGGGCCACCCTGATGTCCCCGCTGGTGTAGACCAGGTAGCGACCTCTCCTGGTCCCGGCGACGATCCTGCGCGCGGCCTCCGCCGGCGTCGCCGCGTGGCGCTGGAACAACGTCCGTGCCTTGCGGACGCGGTCGGCGTTCGGGTCCACCCCGTCGATGTCGATCGTCCGGACCAGGGGGGTGTCCACCGCACCGGGCACCGCGGCGTGCACGCTCACCCCGTACGGTGCCAGGTCGAACCGCAGTACCTCGCACATGCCGAGCACCCCGCCCTTGGAGGCGGAGTAGGCCGCGTGCCACGGCAGGCCGATGATCCCTGCCGCCGAGGACACGCAGCACAACCGCCGCGGCCGGGCCCGGCGGCCTGTCCCGACCTTGCCCGCCCGGGTCATCGCCGGGATCAGGGCCTCGACGACATGGACCGTGCCCATCAGGTTCACGTCGATGACCTTCGCCCACTTCTCGTGCGGCAGCGTGCGGGGGTCGCCCCAGATCGCGATCCCGGCCACGTGGTAGACCTCGTCCGGGGCGCCGTGGTCGGCGGTGATCCGGGTCGCCCAGTCACGCACCTCGTCGATGTCGGTGATGTCCAGGACCCGGTCGTCGAGCAGCGCTCCCGGACGGATGCGCGTCACCTCCTGCGCGGTGGCCTCGAGCCCGTCGCCGTCCCGGTCGGTGAGCATCACCTCGTGCCCCTCGCGCGCCAACAGCAGCGCCACCTCACGGCCTATCCCGGACGCCGCTCCCGTCACCACGCACCGCATCGTCGGCCCCTTCCGCTCGCCGGGGTCGGCCCGGCCCACACTAGGTTCCCCGCCGAATCTAGCGTAGATCGAGCCCCAGCACCGCGTTCTCCACGAGCTCGCTCAACGACGGGTGGGGCCAGTACTGTCTCGTGGCGAACTCCGCGAGATCGAGGTCGAACTCGATGGCGGTGACCAGCAGCTGGATCAGTGTCGCGGCCTGCGGTCCCATGATGTGCGCGCCCAGCAGACGGTGGGAGTCGGCGTCGGCGATCAGTTTGCAGAAACCGGTGGTGTCCTCCATGGCCCAGCCGTAGGCCACGTCGGCGTACTCCTGGATCTTCACCGTGACTGTCCGGCCGTTCTCCTCCGCCCAGGCCCGGGCCTCGTCCTCGGTCATGCCCACGTACCCGATCTGCGGGTGGGTGAAGATCCCGCCGGGGACGTTGTCGTGCTCGAACCGGACCAGGTCACCGCCGTCCGTGCCCCCGACCGTGACGTTGTGGAACACCGCACGCGCCTCCTGGTTCGCCACGTGCTTGAGCTGCAGCTCGTTGGCGGCGTCGCCGAGCGCCCAGACACCCTCGGCGGAGGTGCGGCCGTACTCGTCGACGAGGATGCGGCCGTCGTCGGCGAGGTCCACACCACCGGCGGCGGCGTCGAGCAGGTCGCCGTTGGGTACCCGCCCCTGGGCGAGGAGCACCTCGTCGCAGTCGATCTCGCGGCCGTCGTCCAGGGTGAGCGTGACCAGGCCACCGTCGGCGCGGGCGTCGGTGACCGTGTGGCCCAGCAGATTGGTCCACTGGCCCTGCGCCAGGTCGGTGAACCGGGACGACACCGTGGCGTCGAACCGGCGCAGCAGACTGTCGGAACGGTTGACCACGGTCACGTCGACACCCAGCGCGGAGAAGACGTGGGCGAACTCGACGGCGATGATCCCGCCGCCCAGGATCACCATGGTGCGCGGCAGCTGGTCCATCCGCATCACGTCGGCGTTGGTGCGGTAGGGGATCCCGGAGTCCCGGATCACGTCCGGCACCCAGGTGCGCGTCCCGGTGGCCAGGACGATCTGGTCGCCGGTGATCGTCCGTGCGTCGTCACCCTCGCCGATGCGCAGCGTCCGTTCGCCGGTGAACGTGGCGATGTCACTGAACAGGGTGATGTTCGGGGTCTCGTCGCCCCGGCGGTACTCCTCGCCGCCGCGCGAGATCGGGTCGATACGCCGGCCGAACACCCGCTCCTTCAGGGCGTCCCAGTCGACCTTCCAGCCGGCCACCGGGACCGGGGCGTCCGCGGCACCGCCGACGGGATAGAGGTCGTACCGCCCGGCGTCGGCCAGCTCGCGGGCGACGTCGGCGGCGTAGACGTACATCTTCGTGGGGATACAGCCCACGTTGATGCAGGTGCCGCCGAAGACGCCCTTCTCGACGATGGCGATCGTACGGTCGTTCAGCTCCGCCGGGATCGAGTTGCCCGAGCCGGTGCCGACGACGATGAGGTCAAAGTGTTCGGGGGAGTCAGTCATGGCACCGATGGTACGTCCACCCAGTCGTCGACCGCGGCGAAGGCCGCCGCCCGCACGTCCGGTCGGGACAGGAAGACGTCGTGCATCGCCCCGGGGATCACCCGCACCTCGCAGTCCGGGTCCACCAGGTGGGCCGCGGCCCGCATCTGCGAGGGTTTCAGGACGGTGTCGGACGCAAACGCCTCCGCGTCCGGCATGCGCCTGCCGTCGGCACCGGTGACGGTTCCGCCGGCACCGTCGGTGTCCGAGCACAGCAGCAGCGTGGGGACCCCGGTGGAGAACCCGCCGGTGTGCAGCCTCGTGATCTCACGGCTGACCCCCACGAGCCAGCTGACCTGCTTGGGACGGGCGTGCAGGGGTTTGAGTCCGAGGTCGTACCCCCATTCCCCGTACTCGGAGCGGTGGAGGCTCTGCCCGTAGGTGGGGCTGATCCCGCCGGGGACGTGCCAGGTCGGCCAGAACCGTGCGACGTGCGGGAACACCCGCCGGATGATGAGGTTCGTCGCCCGGTCCAGCTGCAGGTCCAGCCAGGGGCTGTTGAGGATCACCGCGTCGACGGTGTCGTGCAGGGCGGCACGCGCGGTGTCGCCCGACCGTGCGGCGCTGTGCAGCCGGGAGACGAACATGGTCACGTCCAGCCCGCCGGTGGAGTGGCCCACCAGGGTGGTGGACCCGTGTCCGGCGCTGAGCATCGACAGTGCCACGGCCAGGTCCTCGTCGTAGAGCGACTGGGAGCTGACGTGGTGCCAGGTCTGCCCCTCGCGGTGCGAGCGTCCGCACTTGCGCAGGTCGATCCCGTAGACGGCGTACCCGAGCCCGTGGAAATGCTCGGCGACATGGGTCTGGAAGAAGTAGTCCGTCATCCCGTGGACGAACAGCACCGCCGGTCGCTCCCCCCATTCCGGTGTGTCCTCCGGACGGTACCGGACGAGGGTGCACCGCACCGCGCCCGGATCGCCCTCGGGTTCGCCGTCCGGGTCCACGCCGAGGTCGACCGTGTGGTGCGTGTACCCCTCACCGAGGAAATCCGGCTCAAAGTCCAGTTCATGGACGCTTTGTCCCAAAGGTCGGGACAGGACGGTGGCGAGGTTCTGGTGGCTGAGAGCATTCACGGAAGGCCAGTCTAATGACCCGCAGCGGCGGCGGGGACGGGTGTGGGACGCGGCCGCGGCGGGGCCGGACGTGGCGGCGGGCACAGGCGGGCACAGGGGGCGGGTTGTGTCCGACTGTGCCGGGGCACGTATCATCGCACCATTGTGGACGCCGCGAGTGGCCTACGGCAGTGCCCGGACCGTCACCGGCTGCGGCGAACAAGCAGCGATGAAAAAGGATTGAGCTTAACGTGTCACCTTCCCAGAATGATCACGTCGACGTCGCCCTCATCGGCGCCGGTGTCATCTCCACCACCCTGTCAGTGATGCTGCGTCAGCTCCAGCCCGACTGGAGCCAGCTGATCATCGAGCGTATGGACGTCCCCGGGGCGGAGTCCTCCTCGCCGTGGAACAACGCCGGCACCGGCCACTCGGCCCTGTGCGAGCTCAACTACACGCCCGAGGTCAACGGCAAGATCGACATCTCGAAGGCCGTCGGTATCAACGAGAAGTTCCAGGCCTCCCGTCAGTTCTGGTCCTACCTCGTGGAGAACGGCACCCTGGGCGAGCCCAGCGAGTGGATCAACCGGACCCCGCACATGTCGTTCGGTCACGGCACCGCCCAGGTCGACTACATCAAGGCCCGCTACGAGGCCCTGAAGGACCACACGCTGTTCCCGGACATGAAGTACACCGACTCCGAGGACGTCTTCAGCGAGAAGCTCCCGCTGATGGCCCAGGGCCGTGACTTCTCCGAGCCGGTCGCGATCTCGTGGACCGACGCCGGTACCGACATCAACTACGGTGCGCTGACCCGTCAGTACCTGGACGCCGTCACCGCCGAGGGCGTGGAGGTCCGCTACGGCAACGAGGTCACCAACATCACCCGCGACGGCTCCGGCTGGAAGGTCGCGGTGAAGAACCTGCACAACGGCGACACCTCCACGGTGCGCGCGAACTTCGTGTTCGTCGGCGCCGGCGGCATGGCCCTGCCGCTGCTGCAGAAGGCCGGCATCCCGGAGATCCGCGGCTACGCAGGTTTCCCGATCTCGGGCGAGTGGCTGCGCTGCACCAACGAGGAGCTCATCGAGCAGCACTCCGCCAAGGTCTACGGCAAGGCGGCCAAGGGCGCCCCGCCGATGTCGGTGCCGCACCTGGACACCCGCATCATCGACGGCAAGAAGGGCCTTCTGTTCGGCCCCTACGCCGGCTGGACCCCGAAGTTCCTGAAGAACGGCAGCTTCCTGGACCTGTTCAAGTCCCTGCGTCCGGGCAACATCCCGTCCTACCTGGGTGTGGCGGTCCAGGAGATGGGCCTGACGAAGTACCTCGTCGAAGAGCTGCTCAAGGACCAGGCGGCCCGCGTGGAGTCCCTGCGCGAGTACATGCCCGACGCCAACGGCGACGACTGGGAGCTGGTCACCGCCGGCCAGCGTGTCCAGGTGATCAAGCCGATCGGCGCCCCGAAGTTCGGGTCGCTGGAGTTCGGCACCGCACTGGTCAACTCCGGTGACGGCAGCATCGCCGGCCTCATGGGCGCTTCCCCGGGCGCCTCCATCGCCCCCTCGGCGATGATCGAGGTGCTGGAGCGCTGCTTCGGCAACCGCATGGCCGACTGGGCCCCGAAGCTCAAGGAGATGATCCCGTCCTACGGTGGCCGGATCTCCAAGGACACCGCCCTGTTCAACGAGCAGTGGGAGCGTAGCCAGAAGACCCTGAAGCTCGGGGACTAGCAGGGACCGGACGAGCCAGACCCATGAGCCTCCTGCTGACCGGCGTGCCGGTGTTTGTCGTCGACGGACCGCACGCCGCGGTCGCCGTCGAGCTGCTCCGTGACCGCGGGGCGGTTCCGGTGACCGGTACCGTGCCGGAGGCGTCCGGGGTCGGGCTGGTCCACGTGCCCGCCGGGACGGATCCGGAGGCCGCCGACGTGGCGCTGGAGTGGGCTGCCACCCACGGCGTGCCCGTCGACGACCGGCGCGGTGCGGGGGAGGGGACCGCGCCGCCCCGTGCGGCCACACCCGGCACCGGCGCCAGCGTCGGGGGTGGCGTCGGGAGCGTCACCCTCGTCGGCGGCGGTCCGGGCGACGCGGATCTGGTCACCGTCGCGGGGACGCGTGCGGTGCGGGAGGCCGACGTCGTCCTGGCGGACCATCTCGGGGCCGTGGCTCTGGCCGAGGAGGCCGCCGAGCGCGGCGCCGAGGTCATCGACGTCGCCAAGATCCCGTACTCCACCCAGGTGCCGCAGGACCGCATCAACGAGTTGATGATCGACCGTGCGAAGGCCGGTCTGCGCGTGGTACGGCTCAAGGGCGGCGACGCCTACATCTTCGGCCGTGGGCACGAGGAGGTCCGGGCCTGCGTGGACGCCGGGATCCCGGTGCGGGTGATCCCGGGGGTGACCTCGGTGACGTCCGCCCCGGCCGCCGCGGGGATCTCCCTGACGCACCGCGGCCTGAACCACGACGTCACGGTGGTCTCCGGCCACCTGCCCCCGGGGCACGCCAAGTCGCTGGTGAACTGGTCGGCCGTCGCCGGTCTGACCGGCACCCTCGTGCTGATCATGGCGGTGCGTAACGCCGGGGCGATCGCCGCCGAGCTCATCCGCCGCGGACGTGACGGGGACGTTCCGGCGGTGGTCGTGGAACACGCGTCGACCCCGTCCCAACGGGTCACGGCGGCGACCCTGGCCACCCTCGGTGAGACCATCGTGCGTGAGGGGCTGGGATCCCCGGCGATCATCGTCGTCGGAGAGGCCGCCGCCCGACGCATCGACGGGTAGCGGGCGGGAACGCGCAGGTCCGGCTCAGTTCACCCGGCGCACCGTCCCGCTGCCACGCAGCCAGTGGCCCAGGTAGGGCAGGGTGAACTGCACCTTGCCCCATCCCGCCGGCGTGATCAGGTCGCGGTCGATCAGTTTCGCCCGCGGGTCGCTCGCCGCGCGCTGGGTCTTCCCCAACCGTTCGGCGACCGCCGCGGTGGCGACGGGGCCGTCGCGGTGGTCGCCACGTCCCTGCGCACGTCCCTGCGTCGGTTCTCCCGGCTCCGCGAGAGCTGCCATCGCCTCGAGGTACTCACGTTGGACGGTGGGCACACCCTTGAGGGAGGGGTGGTGGACCTGGGCCCCCATCGTCGCCACCGCCTCCCGGCTGACCGCCTCCACGGCGGACAGGCTGATCGAGGACGCCTGCGAGCGCCGTGCGGCGTTCCACGCCAGGGAACCGACGAGCTGGACGAGGTAGGGGTAGCCGGCGGCCAGGTCCACCGCGGCGGCGAGCCCCGCGCTGTCGAAGGCCAGGCCGGAGTCGGCCGAGGAGGTGGCCAGCACGTCTGCGGCGTCGTCGTCGGTGAGCGGCCCCAGGTCGTAGCGGTGCGCCCGCCGCATGAACGTGGTCCCGGGCAGGTCCAGCAGGATCTCCACGCCGTGGGTGAGCCCGGCCATCGCCAGCGACACCTCGAGGTCGTCGCGGATGAGGTTCTGGTAGGTCGCGGCGAGGCGGCTGAGCGCGTTGCGGTCGGCGTCCTGGATCTCGTCGACGGTGATGAGTACGCCGGTCCCGGACATCAGGGAGAGCAGGTCACGCAGTCGGGACTCCAGTGTGGGGCGCGGCCGGTCGGGGTCGTCCGGGCCGGTGACCGAGGTGGTCACCGAGCCGATGCCGGCGATGCCCAGGCCCGTGACCCGGCGGGTGGCGGTAGGGCTGATCTCCTGGATCTTCGCCGGTATCGACGACTCCACCAGTTCGGTGGAGATGTCGCCGCGGGCGGAGGCGCGCAGGACGACCCACCCGTGGCCGGCGGCGATGTCCTCGAGTTCGTTGAGCAGGACCGTCTTGCCGATACCGCGGGAGCCGGTGATCACCAGGGTGCGGCTGGCCGCGCCCGGGCCCGAGGCGAGTGCCTCACGGTAGTCGTCGAGGATGACCCGCCGGCCCGCCCAGTAGTGCGGGGAGGCGCCGAATGTGGGACGGAAGGGGTTGGTCATGCCCTGCAGTGTAGCGTCGTCCCGCGTCGTCGATCGAGAATTCGATACTTTGAGAATTTGAGACAACCGGGCAGATTGAGAATTTGAGATTTCCGCGCCGGCCGGCGTCAGACGACCAGGGTCAGGTCGTCCTTCGCGACAGTGTCGTTGACCTCCACGGTCAGCCCCGCCCGCCGTGCGATCGCCGCGACACCCGCCACGTCACCGGGGGTCGGCAGGTCGGTGTCGGCGGAAGCCAGCTCGCGGGCGAGCAACCCCTTGTAGTGCTTGTTGAAGTGGCTGACGACCTTGCGGGAGCCGTCCTCGCGGACCGACTCGACCCGCACGGTCACCGCACCGGGGACCCGCCCCAGCTGCTGGTAGCCGCCGGACCGGAGGTCGACGACGGTGCCGGGGACCCGGGTCAGCGCGTCGGTGACCGCGGACCCCCAGCGGGCCTTCATCGTCGGTACCCGCGCGGCGGACCCGGTAGCTCCGGCAGCCCCGTCGGCCCACGGCAGTTTCGTGCCGGCCGACAACCGATAGTGGGGGACGGGGTCGTCCGCCGACAGCAGGCCGAACAGGGCCGACCCCACCCCCAGGCGCGCCCGCGCCGACGGTGCCAGTGTGGACACGTCCAGGGCATCGTAGAGCACGCCGGTGTAACGCAGGATCGCCGGGGTGGTCGGGGCCTCGAGCAGCCGGGTGTTCGCCTCGGCCTCCCCGCGCAGCTTCTCGGAGATACCGAGGACCTGCAGTGCGTCGTCGGGGTCCAGGGCGCTGAGGTCCCGGATGTTCCGGCGGCGGATCCCGGTCAGTTCGGGGAAGGAGAGGCCCTCGATGTCGAGTGCGGGGCCGGTACCGCCGGAGGCCTTCGTTTCCGACGGGGGGAGCAGGATAAACATGCGGTACACCCTAGCGATACGTCGGCACGCCCGTGAACTAGAGTACCGGTCATGATCACCCGGATGTCCTCCCTCTTCCTGCGCACACTGCGCGACGACCCCGCTGACGCGGAGGTCCCCAGCCACAAGCTCCTCGTCCGTGCGGGATATGTCCGACGTACCGCCCCGGGCGTGTACTCCTGGCTGCCGCTGGGGTTGCGCGTCCTGCGGAACGTCGAGAAGGTCGTCCGCGAGGAGATGGGGGCCATCGGCGCCCAGGAGATCAGCCTGCCGGCGTTGCTGCCGCGCGAGCCCTACGAGACCACCGGTCGGTGGACGGAGTACGGCGACGCCCTGTTCCGCCTCAAGGACCGTAAAGGGCAGGACTACCTCCTCGGCCCGACCCACGAGGAGCTGTTCACCTCCCTGGTGAAGGGGGAGTACAGCTCCTACAAGGACTTCCCGGTCACCCTCTTCCAGATCCAGACGAAGTACCGGGACGAGGAGCGTCCGCGTGCCGGCATCCTGCGTGGCCGGGAGTTCATCATGAAGGACTCCTACTCCTTCACCATGGACGACGAGGGCCTCGAGGAGGCCTACCAGGCGCACCGCAGGGCCTACCAGGCGATCTTCGACCGGTTGGGCGTGGAGTACGCGATCTGCGCCGCCACGTCCGGGGCGATGGGCGGGTCGGCCTCCGAGGAGTTCCTGGCGATCTCCCCGAACGGCGAGGACACCTTCGTGCGGGCCACCGACGGCGACTACGCCGCCAACGTCGAGGCCGTCGTCACCCCGCACCCGGACCCGCGCCCGGTGGAGGGACTGCCGGAGGCGGTCGTGTACCGGACGCCGGATGCCCCGACGATGGACACCCTGGTGGCGTGGGCACGCTCCGAGGGCATCACCGTGGACGGCCGCCCGGTCGAGCTCACCGACACCCTCAAGTGCCTGCTGGTCAAGGTCACCGAACCCGGCGGCGAGCCGGAGCTCACCGGCGTGCTGCTGCCCGGTGACCGCGAGGCGGACATGAAGCGGCTGGAGGCGTCCCTGGAGCCGGCGACGGTCGAACTCGCCGAGGACAAGGATTTCGAGGCCAACCCGTTCCTGGCCAAGGGCTACGTGGGCCCGAAGGGGCTGGCCGACAACGGTGTGCGGGTCCTCGCCGACCCCCGCGTGGTGACCGGTACCTCCTGGATCACCGGGGCGGACCGGAAGAACCACCACGTGGTGAACATGGTCGCCGGACGCGACTTCACCCCCGACGCCTACATCGAGGCAGCGACGGTCCGCGAAGGTGACGCGGCGCCCGCGGGGATGGGCACGCTGACGCTGGAACGCGGTATCGAGATCGGCCACATCTTCCAGCTCGGCCGCAAGTACACCGAGGCGTTCGACATGCAGATCCTCGACGTCAACGGCAAGCGGTCGGTGCCCACCATGGGGTCCTACGGTCTGGGTGTGTCCCGGCTCATCGCCGTGCTCGCCGAGCAGATGCACGACGAGAAGGGCCTGCGGTGGCCCGCCGAGGTCGCGCCCTACGACGTCCACGTCGTCATCGCGAACAAGGACGCCGCCGCCGGTGAGGCGGCCGGGGCGCTCGTCGACCGGTTGTCCGAGGCGGGGTTGGAGGTCCTCTACGACGACCGGCCGAAGGTGAGCCCCGGTGTGAAGTTCAAGGACGCCGAACTCCTCGGCGTGCCGCTGGTGTTCATCGTCGGCCGTGGCTTCGCCGACGGGACGGTGGAACTGCGTGACCGGATGACCGGCGACGCCGACAACATCGCCTACGACGACGCGGTCTCCACCGCCCTCGGGAGGACCGGGAAGTAGCGGGAAGCAGTCGGCCCCCTACGGCTTCCGGGCCCGATGCGCTACGCTGTCCTGCGGTCGTCCTGTACGGATGCAGGACCACGGGCGTAGGAGGTGAACACGCGGTGTCGAAGAAGCGGACTCGGTCGACGGCCGGGGCAGCCCGGCCCGGGACGTGGAAGATGACCCCGGACCAGCTGCAGCAGCATCTGCTGCTGAAGACCCGGGCACGGACCGTCCCCGACAAGAAGAAGCAGAACGACCGAAGGGCCTGCCGGAACTCCCGGCAGGCCCTTCGGGGTACGTGTGCCGCTTCTGAGCCCCTACTCGCCGCGTACGGAGACGGCGAAGGGGTCCTCGCCGAGGGCGTCCTCCAGCGCGGCCTCCGAGCGGGCGGCGACCGCACACAGCATCGCCGTCAGGGCGCGGTCGCTCTCGCTGACCTCACCGACGGCACGGCGCAGGGAGACGGTGACGGCATGGACGGACTCGAGCAGCGCCGATGCGGCGGATGACGCGTCCGTGGGCACCGTGGCCCCCTCGGCGAAGCGGTAACCGGCCTCGGCGGCGACACCGGAGGCCGGGGTGACGGTGTCACGGACGGTGCGCATCCGGGTGCCGACGGTGGTGACGAGGCTGCGGTCGGGACCGGCCTCGGGCAGCACCACCCCGGACAGGTACACGGCCTGGTTGACCAGGTCCGTGACGGGTTCGAGCGCGGTGGCGGTGGCCTCGGAGACCTCGTCGCCGAAGCCCGCGTCGATCAGCCCGTCGTCGATCGCCGGTCCGCCTGACGCCTGGTCGTCGAGTGTGGCCAGTGCGGCGTGCAGTCCGGTGAGCAGCACGGCACGGTCCCGCTCGGCGTCGTCACCGGGGGCGGTGGCGTTGTCGGCGTCCACGCCGGCGATGAGCTTCAGCATCTGCGAGCGGACCTCGTCGACTGACGGGGCGTCGGCGAGCGCCTCCAGCGTCCGTACCCCGCAGTCCGGCGGCGGAGCGCCGTCCCGGTCGGTGCCGCACTGCCGCACGATCTCACCGCCGACCGCCTCCGCCTGGTCGCTGAAGAGCTCCGTCCCGCCGTCGACGGGGCTGCCGTCGAGAGCGTCGAGCGCGTCGAGCTGTTGGACCAGCGACTCCAGGCTCTCGTCGGGCCGCGGTGGTTCGCTGGAACACGCCGACAGCGCCCCGGACGCGACGGCGAGTGCCGCCCCGACGGCGACGACCCGACGGCGGAGGGGCCGTCGGGCGGGGGCCGGTGTCGTGGCAGCGGTGGATACGGCGGGGGATGTGGCGGGGGATGTGGCCGCCGGGGACGTGGTTGGGGAGACGTGCACGCTCCCATAGTGCCATCCCGGCCCGGTGATAAGGTTCACGGCATGGCTTTCCCTTCTGAACAGGACCTCGCCGAGGTCGTCGGCCCTCTCGCCGGCGCACTCGGCCTCGATCTCGAATCCATCACCGTGACCAGGGCGGGGGCGAAGTCCGCGGTCCGGGTCGCCGTGGACGCCGACGACCGGCCGGACCTCGACCAGCTCGAGGAACTGAGCACGGCCGTTTCCGCCGAGTTCGACGCCCGTGAAGCCTCCGGGTCCCTGAACTTCGGTCCGGGGTACACCTTCGAGGTGACGACACCGGGGCTGGACACACCGCTGACCGAGCTGCGGCACTTCCGCCGCAACACCGGCCGCCTGGTCTCGGTCGACGGCGGCACCGCCCGCATCGGCGCCGTCGACGAGGACGCCGAACAGGTCTGGCTGATCCGGCCGGGGGAGCGGACGAAGGACGCACCCCGGGTGGAACCGTGCGGATTGGCTTCGGTGGCGGGGGCTTTGGTAGAAGTGGAGTTTTCCGAGCCCCCGGTCGAACAACGTGACCTGGTGGGCCTTGACCTCGAGAAGTACCGTGCGCTCCATGCGCAGAAGGACGACAAGTGAAAATTGACCTGAGTGCCCTGACCGCCCTGGAGAACCTCGAGCAGGTCCGCCGTAGTGCGCTGCTCGGCGCCATCTCCGCGGCCCTGCTGGACTCCTACCGGGAGCTGACGAAGGTGGAGGGCCCCGCACGTGTGGAGATCGACCGTACGGACGGCACGGTCACCGTGCTGCGGCTGGAGCGGGACGAGGACGGCAACACCACCGGCGAGTTCGACGACACCCCGGAGGACTTCGGTCGTGCGGCGGCGAAGGCCGTGCGCGACGCGATCCGCGGGCAGATCAACATCGCCCGCGCGGACTCGACCTACACGAAGTACGCGGACCTGGAGGGCACGGTGGTCTCGGGTGTGGTCAACCGCGACGCGCGTGCCAACGACCGCGGCATCACCGTGGTGCACCTCGGTACCGAGGCGGACGGCCAGGACGGCCTGATCCTCGCCGCCGAACACATGCCGGGGGAGAAGCTCGAGCACGGTGACCGGGTGAAGTGCTACGTCACCGCCGTCAACCGTGGTCAGCGCGGCGTGCAGATCCTGTTGTCGCGCACCCACCCCGAACTGGTGCGTGGGCTGTTCGCCCTCGAGGTGCCCGAGGTCGCCGACGGGTCCGTGGACATCACCGCCATCGCCCGCGAAGCCGGTCACCGTTCGAAGATCGCGGTGGCCTCCACGGTCAACGGCCTCAACGCCAAGGGCGCCTGCATCGGGCCGCGGGGCCAGCGGGTGACCGCCATCATGGAGGCGCTGTCGGGCGAGAAGATCGACATCGTGGACCACTCGGCGAACCCGGCGACGTACGTCGGCAACGCCCTCGCCCCGGCGAAGGTCGTGCGTGTCGACGTCACCGACCACGACCTGCAGGTCGCCCGGGCGATCGTGCCCGACCACCAGCTGTCGCTGGCGATCGGCAAGGAGGGGCAGAACGCCCGCCTGGCGGCACGGCTGACGGGCTGGAAGATCGACATCCGCCCGGAGTCCGACCCGCAGGACCCCGAGGCCGCTGACGTCACCGATGTCCCGGGCGCCGCCGACGCGATCGAGGCTATCGACGACACCCCCGGGCGTGCCATGGGTACCGATGTCGACGAGCGGCAGGTCTGACACCGGTGTAATTCACCCGGTGGTCCCGACCGGCTCGCAGGGTACCGGGGTCGGGGCGGCGGCAAGGCTGGTCAACGCCGGTATCGGCCGTCCGTGACGGGGTTGCCTGTCAGGGCGGTTGGCCCTGCGGGCCCGTGGCGCGTTAGACTGTGTACCGGTCTGACGACGAGGAGAGGGAGAACGCGCATGTCTGTCCGTCCTCCACGCCCCTCGCCGGATGCGGGTCCCCTGCGGACCTGCATCGCCACCCGCGGGGTTCACCCGGCCTCGGCGCTGTTGCGCTGTGTCGCCGAGTGGACCTACGAGGGTGGGGGACCGGGGTCGGTTCGTGTCGTCCCCGATCCCCGACGGCGTCTGCCCGGTCGTGGTGCCTGGATCACCGCGACGGTCAGCGCGTACGAGACCGCCGTCCAGCGTCGTGCTTTTGCACGGGCGTTGAAAGTGCCTTCTGAGGCGGACACGACTCCTGTACTGGAGTATCTCCGTGACCGGGGCGACAGCCGTGGGAGCGGGGTGTCGACGTCTCGGGAGGTACCGCATCTGACCACCAGCCCGGTGGCCGAGAAGGTAAAGGAAACCGATTACTGATGAGCGCACGATGAAGCAGCATCAGCGATGAGTGTCCAACTGACCTGGAGTCGTACGTAACGTCGCAGTGGATCGAGATCCACGCGTGACCGGCCTGCGACTCCACCATTACGAAGGAGAGCAGTGCCCGGAAAGCTACGTGTCCATGAGCTGGCGAAGCAGCTCGGAACGACAAGCAAGGAACTTCTCGCCACGCTCAAGGAGCAGGGTGAGTTCGTGAAGTCGGCGTCCTCGACGGTGGAACCGCCGGTCGTCAAGAAGATGAAGAACCACTACGGGGCGGCGACGGAGTCCACGAAGGACGACGCCGCCCTCCCGGACCTGAGCGGTCAGCCGACCGCCCAGGCGTCCCGGCCTGCCGCCGCGTCGGCAGAGCCCGCTGCAGCGACCCCCGGTGCGGCCAAGCCGGGACCCAAGCCCGGTGCACCGAAGCCCGGCGCCGTCAAGCCGGGCCCGGCGACCACCGCGAAGCCCGGGGCCACCCCGGCGTCGACGAAGCCTGCCGGTAAGCCCGCAGGCAAGCCTGCCGCCACCCCGGCAGACGCCGCACCGGCCGCAGCCAAGGCCGCCCCGAGCCCGAAGCAGGCGGCTGCCCGACCGAAGCCGGGTGCCGCGAAGCCGACCCCCAAGCCGACCCCGCAGGACGCGGCGGCCTCGAAGCCGGGCCCGCGGCCCGGCCCGAAGCCGGGTGCGGCCCGTCCTGGTGCCAAGCCGGGACCCAAGCCCGGTGGACGCGCCCCCCGCGTCGCCAACAACCCCTTCTCGTCCGGTACCGAGCGCCCCGCGCCCCGTCCGCAGGGCGGTCAGGGTGGCCAGGGCGGCGGCTCCGACATGCCCCGTCCCGGCGGTTCCGCCGGCCGTCCGGCCCCGCGTCCCGGTGGCAGTGGTGCGGCGAAGCCGGGTGGACGTCGTCCCAGCCCCGCCTCGATGCCGAGCCACCCGAGCCCCGGGCAGATGCCGGCGAAGGCCAGCACCGGTGGCGGCGGTGGTGGCCGTGGCCGTGGTGGCCAGGGCGGTCCCGGTACCGGTGGTCCGGGAGGTCCCCGTGGCGGTCGCGGCGGTCGTCGCGGAGGTACCGCAGGTGCCTTCGGTCGTCCGGGCGGCGCTCCGCGTCGTGGACGTAAGTCGAAGCGGCAGAAGCGTAACGAGTACGAGGCAATGCAGGCACCCAGTGTCGTCGGCGGCGTGAAGCTGCCGAACGGCAAGGGCGCCAAGATCCGCCTGCGCCGTGGCGCGTCCCTGTCCGACTTCGCCGAGAAGATCAACGCCGATCCGGCCGCACTGGTCCAGGCGATGTTCAACCTCGGTGAGATGGTCACCGCGACCGCGTCGGTGCCGGACGACACCCTGAAGCTGCTCGGCGACGAGATGGCGTACCAGGTCGAGGTCGTCTCCCCGGAGGACGAGGACCGCGAGCTGCTGGAGTCGTTCGACCTGCAGTTCGGTGAGGACGTCGGCGACAGCGAGGACCTGCAGCACCGTCCGCCGGTGGTCACGGTCATGGGTCACGTCGACCACGGTAAGACCCGCCTGCTCGACACCATCCGAAAGACCAACGTCGGCGGTGGCGAGGCGGGTGGCATCACCCAGCACATCGGCGCGTACCAGGTGCCGGTCGAGGTCAACGACGAGGAGCGTCTGCTGACGCTGCTCGACACCCCGGGTCACGAGGCGTTCACCGCCATGCGTGCCCGTGGTGCCAAGGCCACCGACATCGCCATCCTGGTGGTCGCCGCGGACGACGGTGTCATGCCGCAGACCGTGGAGGCCATCAACCACGCCAAGGCCGCCGACGTGCCGGTCGTGGTCGCGGTGAACAAGATCGACAAGGAGGGTGCGTCCCCGGACAAGATCCGTGGCCAGCTCACCGAGTACGGTCTGGTCCCCGAGGAGTACGGCGGCGACACCATGTTCGTCGACATCTCCGCGAAGCAGGGCACGAACATCGAGAGCCTCCTGGAGGCCGTGGTGCTCACCGCCGACGCGTCGCTGGAGCTCGTCGCCAACCCGGACATGCCCGCCCAGGGTGTGGCCATCGAGGCGCACCTCGACCGTGGACGTGGCCCGGTGGCCAACGTCATCATCCAGCGCGGTACGCTGCGCGTCGGTGACTCCATCGTCGTCGGTGACGCACACGGTCGTGTGCGCCGCATGGTCGACGAGTACGGCGAGGACGTCAAGGAGGCCGGTCCCTCCATGCCGGTGCAGGTCCTCGGTCTCACCAGCGTCTCCGGTGCAGGCGACAACCTGCTCGCGGTGGACGACGACCGGACCGCCCGGCAGATCGCCGACCAGCGCAACGCCCGTCGCCGCAACGCGATGCAGGCCCGGTCCCGCAAGCGGATCAGCCTGGAGGACCTGGACAAGGTGCTCAAGGAGACCAGCCAGCTCAACCTCATCCTCAAGGGCGACAACGCCGGTACGGTCGAGGCGCTGGAGGACTCGCTGCTGCAGATCGAGGTCGACGACGAGGTCAGCCTGAACATCATCGACCGCGGTGTGGGTGCCGTCACCCAGACCAACGTCGACCTGGCTGCCGCCTCGGACGCGATCATCATCGGCTTCAACGTCCGCGCGGAGGGCAAGGCCACCGAGGTCGCGAACTCCGAGGGTGTCGAGATCCGCTACTACTCGGTGATCTACGACGCGATCGACGAGGTCGAGCAGGCGCTGAAGGGCATGCTCAAGCCCGTCTACGAGGAGCGGGAGATCGGTACCGCCGAGATCCGTCAGCTGTTCAAGGCGTCGGCGGTCGGTCTCATCGCCGGTTCTATGGTCCAGACCGGCAAGATGCGGCGTAACGCGCAGGTCCGTCTCGTCCGCGACGGCAACGTCGTGACCGACAAGGCCACGATCGAGTCGCTGCGTCGCGAGAAGGACGACGCCACCGAGGTTAGCCACGGCTACGAGTGCGGTATGGTCCTGTCCTACCCGGACATCGCGGTCGGCGACATCATCCAGGCCTACGAGCTGGTTGAGGTCCCCCGTGACCAGGTGAAGAAGGACGGCAAGGACAGCTGAGCCAGCTGATCCGGCTGATCCAGCTGTATGGCGGCGTCGTGGGACGCCGCCCCTGAGGCCCCGGTGCCCGCGGGGACGACACGTGAGTGTCCCCCGGCACCGGGGTTCCGTCGTGTCTGGGGTTAGAATCAGCGACGGGAAGAACACCGACACACGAAGAGGGGTGCCACCGATGGCAGACCACGCCCGCGCCGCCCGTATGGCCAAGCGCATCATGACCATTGTCGCTTCGGCGATCGAGCGCGAGGTGAAGGACCCGCGCCTGGAGTTCGTCACCGTGACGGACTGCCGGGTCACCGGCGACCTGCACGACGCCACGGTGTTCTACACCGTGCGTGGTCGGACGGTGGACGAGGAGCCGGACACCGCCGCTGCCGCGGAGGCACTGCACCGCGGACGCGGTCAGCTCCGCAAGATCGTCGGCGACCAGCTGTCGGTCCGTTTCACCCCGACGCTGCGTTTCGAGCTGGACACCGTCCCGGAGGCGTCCGCGCATCTGGAGGAGCTGCTCGCCAAGGCCCGGGACATCGACTCCCGGGTCCGGGCACAGGCCGAAGGCGCCACCCCGGCAGGGGAGGCGGACCCGTACCGTTCGTCCGCGGACGAGCCCGAGGAGTGAATTCGGCACCTCCGGTCGGCGTGAGGGCGGACACCCGGACGATTCTCGGTCTGGCGTGGCCCGCCCTCGCTGTCTTGGCGGCCACGCCGGTCTACCTGCTGTGGGACACCGCTGTCGTCGGTCGGCTCGGTGCGGCGGAACTCGCCGCACTCGCCGCCGGGGCGACCGTGCTGGCACAGGTCACGGTACAGCTGACCTTCCTGTCCTACGGGACGACGGCACGGGCGGCCCGCCGGTACGGCGCCGGGGACACCCCTGGCGCGGTGGCGGAGGGTATCCAGGCGTCGTGGGTGGCGGTGGCGGTGGGCAGCGTGCTGGCGGTGCTGGTCGCGGTGTTCGCCACCCCGGTGACCGGCTGGTTGACCGGCGGGTCCGCGGACGGGGGTTCGGTCGTCGCCCGGGACGCGGCGACGTGGTTGCGTGTGACGTCCCTGTCGGTGGTCCCGGCACTGCTGACCATGGCGGGGAACGGGTGGTTGCGGGGTGTGGCCAACACCCGCGCCCCGCTGTACTTCACGCTGGCCGGGGTCGTGCCGATGATCGTCACGGTGCCCTGGGCGGTCGACCGCTACGGTCTCGTCGGCTCGGCGTACGCCAATGTCCTCGGCGAGGTCATCACCGCGTCATGTTTCGTGGTCGCGCTGGTCGTGACCTGGCGCAGGGTCGGTGACGGGCGTGCGGTGCGGCCCAGCTGGGCGGTGATCCGGCCGCAGTTGTCGATGGGCCGCGACCTCATCCTGCGCTCGATGAGCTTCCAGGTCGCGTTCGTGTCCGCCGCGGCGGTCGCCGGGCGGATGGGGGACGCCTCGCTGGCGGCGCACCAGGTGATGCTGCAACTCTGGAACTTCCTCACCCTGGTGCTGGACTCGGTGGCCGTGGCGGCGCAGACCCTGGTCGGCGCCGCGTTGGGTTCGGCGTCGTCGCGGGCGGCCTGGCAGGTCGGCCGGCGCGTCCTGCGGTTCTCGGTGGGGGCGGGGCTGCTCCTGTCGGCGGCTCTGGCCGCGGGCGCGGTCGTGATCCCGGGGATGTTCACCGGTGACGAGGCGGTGCTGTCGACGATGTGGGGTCCGTGGTGGATCCTGGTGGTCATGGTCGGTCTCGGCGGGGTGGTGTTCGCCATTGACGGGGTGCTGCTGGGGGCGGGGGATGTAGCGTTCCTGCGGACCGCCTCGATCGTGTCGGTACTGGCCGGTTTCCTGCCGGGGGTCTGGTTGTCGTGGATCTTCGGGTGGGGACTGACGGGCGTGTGGTGCGGCCTGCTCGCGTTCATCGTGATCCGGTTGGGTGCGGTGGTGTGGCGCTACCGGAGTGGACGCTGGGTGCGCACCGGGGCCTGAAGGAACGTTTGTGACGTGACTTATGTGACGGATGTGGCCAAAGTGACTACAGTGGCTTGAATGACGGGTACGGAGGACATGGACGACGACGCACGACCGCTGACGGCACCCGACGCCGGCCGTCGGACGCTGTGGGCCGTCTCCGATCTCCATGTGGCGGCGCGCGGGAACCGTGACCTGGTCGACCGCGGCGTGCGTCCGGCGAACCCCGGGGACTGGCTGATCGTCGCCGGCGACGTCGCGGAACGCACCTCGACGATCCTGGACACCCTGCGCTCCCTGGCGGAGAGGTTTGCCCAGGTGATCTGGGCCCCCGGCAACCACGAACTGTTCTCCAGGGCCGCCGACGACGTCCACGCCGAGGACAAGTACGACGAACTGGTCAAGGGCTGCCAGTCGATGGGGGTGCTGACCCCGGAGGACCCGTACCCGCGGTTCGCCGGCCGGACCATCGTGCCGATGTTCACGCTCTACGACCATTCGTGGCGTGACCCGCTGGTCACCGTGGAGAGGGCCCTGTCGGCGGCGGAAGGCAACGGGGTGGTCTTCACCGACCAGGTCGCGATCGCACCCTATGTCGACGTTCCGCTCTGGTGCCAGCGTCGGCTGGGTTACACTGTGCGACGACTGTCGAAGGTGTCCGGGCCGACGGTGCTGGTCAACCACTGGCCGCTGGTGCGGGAGGTGACCGCACGTCTGCGGCTGCCGGAAGTGGCGTTGTGGTCGGGGACCCGGCACACCCAGGACTGGCCGGTGCGTTTCGGTGCGGAGACGGTGATCTACGGACACCTGCACATACCGGTCGTCACCGAGGTGGACGGTGTCCGCCACGTCGAGGTGTCGCTCGGTTACCCGCGGGAGCGTGAGCGGACCCTCGACCAGCGCCGTGAACGGAATCTCTGGCCGTACCCGGTGCTGACCGAGCCAGCCGGAGAGGAAGCGGGATGATCATCTCAGCACCGTATGTCGCTGTGGGGTTCGGGGACACCACCCGGGAACCGGTGGTTCCCCGCGACCTCATCCCCGCTGACGCCGGCCTGGTGGAGTACCACCCTGGCCCGGTCATCGACCTGACCCATTACCTGGAACTCGACGCCGCCGAACGGCAGATCGTCGCGTCGGCCGTCGACTCCCGCAAGGCGGAGTTCGGTGACGGCCGATGGTGCGCCCACCGGGCGCTGCGCGGCCTGGGGGCGGACGGGCCGATCCTGCGCGGGGACAAGGGGCGTCCCTTGTTCCCCGGGCCTGTCACCGGCACCATTTCCCACACCCGGGGCCTGCGCGTGGCGCTGGTGGGCAGTACCCATCGGTGGCGCAGTCTCGGGTTGGACGTCGAGGTGGCCCAACGTCTGCCGGACGGCGTGCTGTCGGCGGTGAGCTCACCGGTGGAACGGCGCTCGTTGCAGCGCGCCGCACAGCGTGCGCCCGGGCGGTCCCTCGGCACGGTTCTGTTCAGTGCCAAGGAGGCGGTCTACAAGGCATGGTTCCCGCTGGTGGGACGGTTCCTCGACTTCGACGAGGTCGAACTGCACCTCGACGTCACCCCCCGGGACGACAGAACCTCCGCCGACGAGGTCGGCGGAGGTTGGCATGCCCGGGTGCTGTCGCAGCCGAGCCCGGTGCCCACGATCGACGGTCACTGGGTGATCCGGGACGGTTTCGTGGTCACCGTGTGCACCATCCCAGGCGGGTTCGCCTGATCAGTAGTAACCGCCCTGGCGGAAGTCCCAGGAGTTGAACTGCTCGGCGAGGATCAGCACGATCTCGTCGTTGTAGATGCCCTTCCGGATCAGGGTGGGGCAGGGGGTGACGCCGCGCTCGCCGTGCTGCTCGGGGACGAGGGTGCCGTCGTCGTCGACCATGGAGACCATCACGCCCTGCTCGTACCGGGTGTCGATGGTCTTGTCCGGCTGGATCGAGGCGACGTAGTCGTTGCCCTCGATGATCAGGTCGGCTTCGCCGGCGATCTCCTCGCCGATGCCCTCGATCAGGCCACGGTTGCCCTGGCCGGACGGGTTCGCCGACGAGGCGAACACCAGACGGCGGTCCTTCTCCCACAGCTCGCGGGCGATGTTCTCGCCGGGGGTGCCGAACTTCAGCACGAAGCAGCTGGTGTTCCGGGTGTCGGAGGCCAGCTCGCCGGCACCTTCGGGCATGTACTTCTCCTGGGCACCGTCCTTCCAGGGCAGGATGCAGCCCATGAGGATGTCGCGGTCGACGCAGGTCTGGTAGAACTTCTCGATCTCCGGGGTCAGCTGGGCGAGCTCACGGAGCTGCTCCATGGAGCCGCACAGCACCACGCCGGGCTTGTTGCGCTTACGGTGCTTGACAGCGAACTTGCGCTCCAGGCCCTCGCGGTCGGTGGTGGCGATGATGTAGCCGACCTTGGTGGGGGTGACGACGATATGTCCCGGGGTGCGGAGCAGGTCGACGGCTTCCTGCTGCAATCCACCGTTCCACTGGACCTGGCGGGAGGTCTCGTTCTCTGCCATGTGTTCCTCTCTGAAATCCTGCTGGTGTTCGGTCTGGCAGTGTCTCACTCTGCCACGCTGTGTCTCACTGGTCGGGAGACTCAGTCTCACAGTCTGGCATTGTAGTGTACGTCAGCCCGGAGTGCGGAACCAGGGGGTACCGGCCCGGATCAGTCCATTCCCGCCGGGCGCGCCACGAACACGCTGGCCGCCCGGCGGCCCTTCTCCTCGATGAGGGCGACGGCCCGGCCGTCCGGGGTCACGGCGGCGTGGACGCCCCGGGCGCCGACGGGGGAGAGCCACTTTCCCAGCGACAGTGCGTCCCCGTCCTCCGTGGAGACCTCCCGCACCGGGAAGCACGTGGTCATGGCCTTGTCCAGCGACATCGTCAGCGACGGCGCGGCGTCGGTGTCGTCGCGGACGGCGGACAGCTCGTCGAGGGTCCGCGCGTCCGCGACGTCGAACGGGCCGGCACTGGTACGGCGCAGCGCGGTGAGGTGGCCACCGACGCCGAGTTCCTCGCCGACGTCCCGGGCGATGGAGCGGATGTAGGTGCCGGACGAGCAGTGCACGCTGATGTCGGCCTCGACCACCGGCCCCCGACCCCCGGTGCCAGCCGTGTCCCCGGTCGCCAGGTGGACATCGTGCACGGTGAGATCGTGGACCGTGACCGGACGCTCGGGAAGGACGACGTCCACGCCCTCGCGGACCAGCTCGTGCGCCCGGCGCCCGTTCACCTTGATCGAGCTGACGCTGCTGGGCCGCTGCATGATCTCGCCACGTTGGGCGGCGAAGGCACGGTGGACCCGGTCGGCGGTCAGGGCCGCCAGGTCGTCCGGGGTGGCCTGCGAGAGCACCTCGCCCTCCATGTCGTCGGTCACCGTGGCTGCGCCGAACCGCACGGTGGCGTCGTAGCGCTTGTCGTGGGTGACCACGTGGGCGAGGAATTTCGTGCCCCGTTCGACGCCCACCACGAGCACGCCGGTGGCCATCGGGTCCAGCGTCCCGGAGTGACCGACCCGACGGGTCCCGAAGATGCGCCGACACCGGGAGACCACGTCGTGACTGGTCATTCCGGCGGGCTTGTCGACAACCACGAGGCCGGAGCGGGAGATGATCCCGCCGGCAGATTCTCTTCCAGACATGGAGCACAGTCTAGGTGGCGCCGGGAAGTGTCGTAGTGTGGTGTCCGTGGATATCTGGAACGGACTGGACGAGGTTCCCTCGGACCTCCAGGGCAGCGTGGTGACCATCGGCGTCTTCGACGGGGTGCACCGTGGACACCAGACATTGATCAGGACAGCGGTCGACCGGGCCCGGGAGCTCGGCGTGTCCGCGCTGATGATGACCTTCGACCCTCACCCCACGGTGATCTTCCTGCCCAAGGAGGTTCCACCGCTGCTCGCCACGGTGGAACAGCGCGCGGTGAGTGCCGCGCGGTACGGCATCGACGGAATGGCCGTGGTCGCCTTCGACGACGAGATCATCTCCTGGAGTCCGGAGGAGTACTTCCGACGGGTCATCGTCGACCTGTTCAAGGCGAAGGTCGTCGTCGTGGGCGACAACTTCACCTTCGGCAACCAGGCCGCCGGCACCGCCGAGACGATGCGGGAACTGGGGGAGCGGTACGGAGTGGAGGTGGTCGTCCACGGGCTCCTGAGTGACGGCGACGGTGACGACGCGCACACCGTCTGCTCGTCCTGGATCCGCGGGCAGCTCTCCCGTGGGGACGTCGCCGCGGCCGCCGGGGCCCTCGGGCGTAACTTCACGGTGCGCGGAGTCGTCACCCGCGGCGCCGGACGTGGCGGCGCGGCCCTGGGGTTCCCGACGGCGAACCTGTACTTCCCGGACAGCCAGGCGTTGCCTGCCGACGGCGTCTACGCAGGTGACCTCCGGATCCTGCCGACGCACAAGGACCCCGCCGGGGCCCTCGTGGGGGACATGCCGGTCGACGTCCACCTCCCCGCGGCGATCTCGGTGGGCACCAACCCCACCTTCGGTGACGAGACCCGCAGCGTGGAGGCCTTCGTCCTGGACCACGACGCCGACCTCTACGGGCGTAAGGTGACCGTGAGTTTCGTCGACCACATCCGCGGGATGGAGACCTACGACGGACTCGACGACCTCGTCGAGGCCATCGGCAAGGACGTCGCGGCGACCCGGAGGTTGGTCCCGCGCGAGCGGGGATGATAGTGTCATCCGGTCTGTGACTGTGGTTCGCGGTAGTCACAACGGCGGTCGCCTCCGGGCGTAGCGTCCCCCTCTTTCGCGCGGACTGAAACAACCATCAGGAGACTGACATGGCTCTGACCAAGGACCAGAAGGCCGAGACCCTCAAGGAGTTCGGCGTCCACGAGACCGACACCGGTTCGCCGGAGGCGCAGATCGCGCTGATGACGGTGCGCATCCGTCAGCTGACGGAGCACCTGAAGTTCCACAAGCACGACCACCACTCCCGCCGCGGCCTGCTGCTGCTGGTCGGTCGTCGCAAGCGTCTGCTGAAGTACCTCCAGGAGAACAACGTCGAGCGTTACCGTTCCCTGATCGAGCGCCTGGGACTGCGCCGCTAGGCACACGACCCTGCCGCGCCGGCACCGACCCCGCCCACCGTCACCGACGGTGGGCGGGGTTTCGCGTATGCACCGGGGGAGTGGCGGTGGTCGTGTCGTGGTGTAGGATGATCTGCGGTAATTGTCCAGAACATGAGAATCCGCACCCGAGGCCGGCACCGATGACCGGCACAGGGAAAGAAAAGACGCAGAAGGTATACACATCACCGTGAGCCCGCAGAACGAGAACGACAACCAGGCGACGAACGCCCCCGTGAAGAAGGCACCGGCCAAGAAGACCGCCGCGAAGAAGACGCCCGCGAAGAAGGCCCCGGCCAAGAAGACGGCCGCGGCAAAGAAGGCACCGGCCAAGAAGGCCCCGGTGAAGGCCGCCGAGAAGGCCCCGGCGAAGTCCACCGCGAAAACCACGGAGAAGAAGGCACCCGCCAGTAAGGCCCCGGCCGCCAAGGCGCCGGTCGCACCGACCCACAAGGCTGAACTGATTGACCCGGAGTCCGGCATCTGGGAGTCCACCGCCACCATCGACAACGGTGACTTCGGTACCCGTACGGTCTCCTTCGAGACCGGTCTGCTGGCCCGCCAGGCGGACGGCGCAGTCACCGCCTACCTCGACGACGACACGATGATGCTGTCGACGACGACCGCCTCGAAGAAGCCGAAGGAGAACCTCGACTTCTTCCCGCTGACCGTCGACGTCGAGGAGCGTATGTACGCCGCCGGCCGCATCCCCGGCAGCTTCTTCCGCCGCGAAGGCCGTCCGGGCACCGAGGCCGTCCTGGCCTGCCGTCTGATCGACCGCCCGCTGCGGCCGACCTTCGCCAAGGGTATCCGTAACGAGGTCCAGGTCGTCGTCACCGTCATGTCGATGGACCCCGACGACATGTACGACGTCGTGGCCATCAACGCCGCCTCGGCGTCCACGCAGCTCTCCGGCCTGCCGGTGTCCGGTCCGGTCGGTGGCGTGCGGATGGCACTGGTCGTCGACGAGGCGCATCCCGAGGGCCAGTGGGTCGCCTTCCCGACCCGCCAGCAGCAGGAGCAGGCGGTCTTCGAGCTCGTCGTCGCCGGCCGCGTCGTCGAGCCTGTCCGCAAGGGCCGCAGCCGCCGCAAGCCGGTCCCCGGCGAGAACGTCGCCATCATGATGGTCGAGGCCGGCGCGACCGACTCGGTCGTCGCACGTGTCGCCGAGGGCGCCCCGGCACCCACCGAGGCCGTCGTCGCCCAGGGTATCGACGCCGCGCGTCCGTTCATCGCCGAGCTGTGTGGCGCACAGGCCGCACTGGCCGACGCGGTCGACGCCCAGGCGCGCTCCTTCGAGCTGTTCCCGCCCTTCGGCGAGGACGTCTTCGCCGCCGTCGAGTCCGAGTCCGCCGACAAGCTCGCCGGCATCATGGCCATCGCCGACAAGGCCGAGCGCGACGAGGCCCTGTCCGAGGACATGGCCACCACCGTCGAGGCCCTCGAGGAGCAGTTCGAGGGGCGGACCTCCGAGATCCGCAACGCCCACAACGAGGTGACCCGTCAACTGGTGCGTAACCGCATCCTCACCGACGGTTTCCGCATCGACGGCCGTGACGCCACCGCCATCCGCGACCTCGGCGTGATGATCGACCTGGTGCCCCGGGCGCACGGCTCGGCGCTCTTCGAGCGCGGCGAGACCCAGATCCTGGGCGTGACCACGCTGGACATGCTCAAGATGGAGCAGAGCATCGACAGCCTGGGCCCGGTGGACACCAAGCGCTACATCCACCACTACAACTTCCCGCCGTACTCCACCGGCGAGACCGGACGCGTCGGTTCGCCGAAGCGGCGCGAGATCGGCCACGGCGCACTCGCCGAGCGTGCCCTGGTCCCGGTGATCCCGTCCCGCGAGGAGTTCCCCTACGCCATCCGCCAGGTGTCCGAGGCGCTGAGCTCCAACGGCTCGACGTCCATGGGCTCGGTGTGCGCGTCCACCCTGTCGCTCTACAATGCCGGTGTGCCGCTGAAGGCGCCGGTGGCGGGTATAGCCATGGGCTTGGTCACCGGTGAGGTCGACGGCAAGGAGACCTACGTCACCCTGACCGACATCCTCGGCGCCGAGGACGCCTTCGGCGACATGGACTTCAAGGTCGCCGGCACCGCCGACTTCGTCACCGCACTGCAGCTGGACACCAAGGTCGACGGCATCCCCACCGACGTCCTGGTCTCCGCACTGGGGCAGGCACGCAGCGCCCGCCTCGAGATCCTGTCCACCATGGGTGAGGCCGTGTCCGGGCCGGAGGAGATGAGCGAGTTCGCCCCGCGCATCACCACCGTCAGCGTCCCGCAGAACAAGATCGGTGAGCTGATCGGGCCGAAGGGTAAGACGATCAACCAGATCACCGAGGAGACCGGCGCGAGCATCTCCATCGAGGACGACGGCACCGTCTTCATCTCTGCCGCGGACGGCAAGGCCGCCGAGGCGGCGGTGGAGCGGGTCAACTCCATCGCCAACCCGCAGCTGCCCAAGGTCGGCGACCGGTACCTGGGGACGGTGGTGAAGACGACGGCATTCGGCGCCTTCATCTCGCTGCTCCCGGGCCGCGACGGTCTGATCCACATCTCGAACCTTGGCGGCGACCGTCGGGTCGAGAAGGTCGAGGACGAGGTGTCCGTCGGTGAGGCCCTCGAGGTCGAGATCGCCGACATCGACAACCGCGGCAAGATCTCCCTGGTCCTGGTCGACGCCAGCTGACCGGTCGGACACCCCGGGGCGTCGCCCCACCAGCCACAGCCACCACAGGAATGATTCAGGAGTACATGCACATGACGAAGGTCGGAGTTCTCGGAGCACACGGCAGGGTCGGTACCGCCGTCGTCGCCGCGGTGGAGAAGACGGACGGTCTGGAGCTGTCGGCCGCCCTGGACCACGGGGACGACCTCGCGGCCCTGGTCGACAGCGGAACGGAGGTCGTCGTCGACTTCACCGTCCCGGAGGCCGTCATGGGTAACCTGGAGTTCTGTGTCGCCCACGGTATCCACGCCGTCGTCGGGACGACGGGCTGGACGCCGGAGCGTTACGACACCCTGCGTGGCTGGTTGGCGGACTCGCCGTCCACCGGGGTCCTGGTGGCCCCGAACTTCGCCATCTCGGCGGTGCTCACCATGAAGCTCGCGGAGATCGCCGCGCCCTACTTCGATTCCGCCGAGGTCATCGAACTGCACCACCCCAACAAGAAGGACGCTCCGTCCGGGACGGCCGTCCACACGGCCGAAGGGGTGGCACGGGCCCGCCGGGCCGCCGGCCTGGGCGCACAGCCGGACGCCACCGACCAGTCGTTGGACGGTGCCCGTGGTGCCGACGTCGACGGCGTCCCGGTGCACGCGGTGCGGATGACCGGCATGGTCGCCCACGAGCAGGTCATCTTCGGCGCCGCCGGACAGACCCTGACCATCAAGCAGGACTCCTACGACCGGGAGTCCTTCGTCCCGGGTGTCCTGCTGGGTGTCGACAAGATCGCCGGTACGCCGGGGCTGACCGTGGGTCTCGAGAAGTTCCTCGGGCTGGACACCCTCGGCGTCCCCGCCGAGTAGTTCCGCCGATGCCCACCACCTCGGAATTCTCCGCCAGGCTGATCTCGCAGACCACGTTCATCCCCCCGGAGGACGTCCCCTGGGAGCCGTCCCCGGCGGGCGGGGACGCCTCGAACCTCGTCGAGTTCGCCGGTCGTGCGTGTTACGAGACGTGGGACCGTCCGAACCCGCATACCGCGGAGAACGACGCCTACGTCCGGCACATCCTCGACGTCGGTCACCTGAGCCTGCTGGAGCACGCCTCCGCGGGGGTGTACCTGCGTGGGGTGTCCCGCTCGTGCGCACACGAGATCATGCGGCACCGGCACTTCTCCTTCAGCCAGCTGTCCCAGCGCTACGTCCCCGCGGAGCAGTCGGAGGTGGTGGTGCCCGACGCCGTCGCCGCCGACCCGGAGATCGCCGAACTCCTGCTCCACGCCACCGACGTCGCACGGGACGCCTATGAGGAACTCCTGGAGGCGATCGAGGCACGGACCACCGGCGAGTCCAACTCCGTGCTGCGGGCGAAGCAGGCCCGCCAGGCGGCACGCGCGGTACTGCCGAACGCGACCGAGACCCGCTTCGTGATGACCGGGAACATGCGTTCCTGGCGTCATTTCATCGGCATGCGTGCCGCAGAGCACGCCGACCCGGAGATCCGGCGGGTCGCGGTGCGGTGTCTCGGGCTGCTCCGGGGGGTCAGTCCGGAGATCTTCGACGATTTCACGATCACCGAACTTCGGGACGGCAGCCTGATGGCGACCAGCCCTTACGTCGCCGACATCTGACCGCACCGGCGCGTCGGCGGGGGTCCTGGTACACATCGGGGTCCATGGGCGGTAACCTATGCTGACATGAGCACAGGTATGACAGCGACAAGAGGAGCCGAGTTCTTCGGCACGGTCTCTGTGGCGATGGTGACGCCCTTCACGAAGGACGGCAGCATCGACCTGGACGCCGGAGTGTCCCTGGCGGGGCACCTGGTCGACCAGGGTTGCGACGCTCTTGTTCTGAGCGGCACCACCGGTGAATCCCCCACGGTGCGTCCCTCGGAGAAGATCGACCTGCTCAAGGCGGTCCGCGCCGAGCTCGGTGACAGGGTCAAGCTTGTCGCCGGAAGCGGGACCTACAGCACCGCGGACTCCGTGGAGCTGTCGAAGGCATCGGCTGCTGCCGGTGCGGACGGCCTACTCGTGGTCACCCCCTACTACTCCCGACCGAGTCAGGAGGGGCTCTACCGGCATTTCACCGCGGTCGCGGATGCGGTGGACACCCCGATCTGCCTCTACGACATTCCGTCGAGGTCCGTGGTCCCGATCGAGACCGACACGATCCGTCGTCTCGCCGACCACCCGAACATCCTGGCGGTCAAGGACGCCAAGGGTGATCTTCCCGCGGCGATGCAGCTGCTGGAGGAGACGGAACTGGCGTGGTACTCCGGGGATGACCCGTTGAACGTGCCGTGGCTCGCCGTCGGCGCAACCGGCATGATCTCCGTGATCGGACATGTCGCCGCCGCACAGCTGCGCGCTCTCCGCGACGCCGTCGACGCCGGTGACATCACCGGTGCCCGGTCGATCGCCAACCGCCTGACCCCCCTGACCCGTGCCCAGGCACGGCTCGGTGGGGTGGCATTCGCCAAGGCGGCACTCACACTCCAAGGAATTGAGGTGGGCGCACCGCGCCTGCCCATCATCGAGCCCACGTCGGCGGAGATAGACCGACTGGCAGAAGACCTGCGAGACGCAGGGGTATAAGGACACTATGACTGAGAACCGTTCCCGGGCACGCAAGGTGACCCGGAAGGCAGCTCCGCCGAGCGCTGACACCAGTGCCGCGGACGTGACCGCCACCTTCAACGACGGCGGCCAGGCGGCCGCCGCCGATGCGCAGACCACCGACACCACCGCGTCGTCGTCCGACGCCGGCTCGTCGGACACCGACAGGAACTCCGGCAACGGTGCCGGAGGCAACCGCTCGCGCTCGCGCCGTTCACGCGGCCGGGGCAACGGCGGCAGCGGCAACAACGGCAACAACAACGGCGGCGGCAACAACGGCTCCGCCAACGGCGGCAACAACCGTGGCCGTGGTGGCCGGGGCCAGGGCGGCCAGAACAACCAGGGTAACCAGGGCGGTGGCAACCGTGGCCGTGGGAACCGCAACAACCAGGGCGGCGACCGCCGTCGCAACGCCGTGCAGACGATGCAGGGCGCGGACCTGACCCAGCGGCTGCCGAAGCCGCCGAAGGCGCCGAAGGACGGCCTGCGGATCATCGCCCTGGGCGGTATCTCCGAGATCGGCCGCAACATGACCGTCTTCGAGTACCACAACCGCATCATCATCATCGACTGCGGTGTGCTGTTCCCCTCGTCGGGTGAGCCGGGCGTGGACCTGATCCTGCCGGACTTCTCCTACCTCGACGACAAGTGGGACCGGGTCGAGGCCCTGGTCGTCACCCACGGTCACGAGGACCACATCGGCGCGATCCCGTGGATGCTGAAGCAGCGTGCGGACATCCCGATCATCGGTTCCCGCTTCACCTGTGCGCTGATCGCCGCGAAGTGCCAGGAGCACCGTCTGCGCCCGAAGCTGATCGAGGTCGACGACACCTCCCACGAGAGCCGCGGCCCGTTCGACATCCGCTTCTTCAACGTCGGCCACTCCATCCCGGAGTGCCTCGGTGTCGCACTGAAGACCGGTGCGGGACTGGTCGTCCACACCGGCGACGTGAAGCTGGACCAGACGCCCGCGGACGGTCGTCCGACCGACCTGCCGGCGCTGTCGCGCTTCGGCGACGAGGGCATCGACCTGTTCCTCTGCGACTCCACGAACGCCACCACGCCGGGGGTCTCGCCCTCGGAGGCGGCGATCGGCCCGAACCTGCGCCGCATCGTCACCGAGGCGAAGCAGCGCGTCATCATCGCCTCCTTCGCCTCCAACGTCGCCCGCGTGCAGATGGCCGTCGACGCGGCCGTGGCCGCCGGGCGCAAGGTCGCCTTCAACGGGCGGTCGATGATCCGCAACATGGAGATCGCCGAGCGTCTCGGTCTGCTGACCGCGCCGCGCGGCACCATCGTCACCATGGACGAGGCCAGCCGGATGGCACCGCACAAGGTCGTGCTGATCACCACCGGTACCCAGGGTGAGCCGATGGCGGCCCTGTCCCGGATGGCGCGGCGCGAGCACCGCCAGATCACCGTCCGACCGGGCGACCTGATCGTCCTGTCGTCCTCGCTGGTGCCGGGTAACGAAGAGGCGGTGTTCGGGGTCATCAACATGCTGTCCCAGATCGGCGCCGAGGTCATCACCGGCAAGGACGCCATGGTGCACACCTCCGGCCACGGCTACTCCGGCGAGCTGCTGTTCCTCTACAACGCCGCCCGTCCGCGCAACGCGATGCCCGTGCACGGCGAGTGGCGCCACCTGCGTGCCAACCGCGAACTGGCGATCTCCACCGGCGTGGCACGTGACCACACGGTGCTGGCGCAGAACGGTGTCGTCGTCGACCTCGTCAACGGCCACGCCTCGGTTGTCGGGCAGATCCCGGTCGGCAACCTGTACGTCGACGGCGTCACCATGGGCGACGTCGGAGCCGAGGAGCTCGAGGACCGTACCGCGATGTCCGAGGGCGGCCTGATCTCGGTGACGGTCGTCATCGACAACCGCACGGGTCGACCGCTCGAGGACCCGCAGGTCCAGGCGCGTGGCTTCTCGGACTCCTCGAAGGACATGATGCGGCAGGTCGCGGAGCTGGTCGACAACGTGATGCTCGACCTCTCCGGCCAGGGCGAGAACGACCCCTACCGGATGGCGCAGACGCTGCGCCGCAAGGTCGGTAAGTTCGTCAAGGACAAGTGGAAGCGCGAGCCGTTCATCGTGCCCACCGTGGTCCCGATGACCAGCGAGATCGTCGAGGAGCTCGACCCGGAGGATCACGTGCCGTCCCTGTAGGGCGCACCGTTCGATCCCCGAGACGGTCCGTCGGATGTCGGCGTAGCATCGGGAGGCATGACAGTCTCCCACGATGAACGCCAGGCACTGGCGGACCTTCTGTTGTCCCTGGGGCCGGACGCGCCGACCCTGTGCGAGGGGTGGACGACCCGTGACATGGCCGTCCACCTGGTCCTGCGGGAGTACCGTCCGGACGCGATGGCCGGGATGTTCCTGCCGCCGCTCGGTGGGCACCTGGATACCCTGACCCGGCGGTACCGGGAACGGGACTACGCCGAGCTCGTGGAGCTCTACCGTGCCGGTCCGCCGGTCTGGAACCCGATGCGGCTCGGCGACCGGTTCATCAACCTCGGCGAGAACGTCGTGCACCACGAGGACGTCCGACGTGGGGGAGGGGAGTGGAGCCCACGCGACCTGCCGCGGCACATGAGGGACACCCTGTGGGCCGCGGTCCGGCAGATCGCCCGCGGCCTGATCCGTGGTTCCGGGGTCGCCGTCACACTGGTCCGGACCGACGGGGCGGGCGAATCGGTGACGGTGGGGAAGGGCACTCCCGGGGTGACCGTGACCGGGGAGGCCTGCGAACTGCTCCTGTGGATTTACGGGAGAATCAAGGACTGTGACGTGACCGTGGAGGGCGACGAGGACGCCGTCCGGCGGATCAGCCTCTGACCGACGGTGTTGTGCGTGTCACTGGTGTGACGCGTGTTGCGACTGTTAATGGTGGTGTTCTCGGGCTAAACTGGCGCGCATGTCAACGACCAGTCGCACGCGTACCTCTCCCGGGACCACGTCCCGGCGCTCCACTGGGCGTTCCACCCGTCCCTCGGCAGGCTCGTCGACGAAATCGGCCGCAGCCACTGCCCGTACACGGCGGGCGCCCTCGTACGACACCACCGACTTCGAACGTACCGGCGGGGCTTTCGGTGCCGTCGGTTCCTCGGTGGGGTCGATGGTCGGGGGAATGTCGCGTGGACTGGGCGGCCTGGTGCGTAAGTTGTCCGTGAAGGTCCCCGACGCCCCCCATGCGGACGAGCCGGCGGCAGACCACGACACGCCGGACGAGCTGCCGACCACGGTCCTGGACCGTGCGAACGCCAGAAAGAAGAAGTCACGCGGGCAGTCGAAAGGAGCGGACGCGGACGTGGACCAGCCGGGTACACCGGAGGACGGGGATCCGACGACAGAACACGAGGACACCGGCCAGGACGGCCGGGTGCGTGTGGGCGGTCACTCCGACGGCCCCGCCCTGGGTGCCCTCGCCCTGGCGCTGATCGTCGCCGGAACGTCCTGGTTCGGCGTCGGAGGCGCAGTCGGTGGCGGCATCGACTTCCTGCTGACCTACGTCATCGGTGCGGCGGCGCTGCTGGTACCGGTCCTGCTGGTCGGTGCCGCATGGGTGCTGATGGTGGGCGTGGAGACCACCCAACGTTCACGGGTACGGCTCGGCATCGGTGTCGGCATTATCGTCCTCGCTGTGCTGGGGATCATCCACATCCTGGCCGGACAGCCCGGGACGGTCGAGAACCGCGCGGCGGCCGGCGGTATCGTCGGTCAGTTCGTCGGGACCCCGATGGCGGTGGGTTTCAGCGAGTACGTCGCTGTCCCGCTGCTGGTGATGGTGATCGTCTACGGCGGCCTGCAGCTGACCGGAATGACGGTCAAGCAGCTCGTCGGTGCCCTGGCCGGCTGGCTGGGGTACCGGGCCCGTGGGCACCGCGGCGGCGACGCCGACTACGCCGGTGACGCAGGCTACGACGAGTACGACGAGTACGACGACTACGCGTCGGTGGACCGTGAGCTCGAGGATGCGGTACGGCATGACCGCGCGCCGCAGGCGACGTCGCGCAGCCGTCGCGGCGGGGCGGCGTCCGCGCGTGAGACGGGGCGCCGCCCGGTGCCCGGCACCGCCCGTCCCTCGCGGGCGGCGAGCCCGATGGACAACTACCCGCTGGATCCGGGTGCCGACGACGAGGCCACCCTCGTCTTCCGTGGGAGCGGCGCCACGGTGTCTGCGGCGGACGCTGTGGACCACCCGGACGAGGTGGACGACGCCGACGGGCTCGACGCCCCGACCCTGGACGGTTCGGCGACCCCTGCACCGCGCGCCGCGAGCGCCCCCGTCCCGGCACGCCGCGCACGCCCGGCTGTGGACAAGGACACGTCCATCGACGACGACCTGTTCGCGTCGCCCGGCGCTGAGGCGGCCGCGGGGCCGGCGGTCCAGCCGACGCAGCGGATCCGTCCGACCCAGGCACCGCAGGGCGGACAGCAGGCGGAGGCGGCCCGTGACGGCGACGGGGAGACGACGGCGGCAGACGAGCGCGAGGAGATGCGGCGCCGCATCCTCGCCCGGTCCGGTCCGGCCGTCACCCCGGTGGCGGCTGCGGCGACCGCCGAGGCGACCCCCGGGTCGGAAGGCGGGGACGCCGGGGACCACGACGGACCCGACAGTGCCGTCACCTCGGCGGAATACCTCCTGCCGTCCACGGAACTGCTCGTGCCCGGTGAGGCGGCGAAGACCCACAGTGCGGCCAACGACCGCATGATCGAGGCGATCACCGAGGTCTTCGAGGAATTCAAGATCGACGCGCAGGTCACCGGTTTCTCCCGGGGGCCGACGGTGACCCGGTACGAGATCGAACTGGGCCCGGGTGTGAAGGTCTCGAAGATCACCAACCTCCAGTCCAACCTCGCCTACGCCGCGGCCACCGACAACGTCCGTCTCCTCACGCCCATCCCCGGCAAGTCGGCGGTGGGCATCGAGGTGCCCAACATCGACCGTGAGATGGTGCGGCTCGGCGACGTCCTCACCGCCCCCAACGTCAGCGGCGACGCCGACCCGATGCTCATCGGCCTAGGTAAGGACATCGAGGGGACGTTCGTGGCCCACTCGATCCAGAAGATGCCGCACCTGCTGGTCGCGGGTTCGACCGGCTCGGGTAAGTCCGCCTTCGTCAACTCCCTGCTCGTGTCATTGCTGACCCGCGCCACCCCGGAGGACGTGCGCCTGATCCTCATCGACCCGAAGATGGTGGAGCTGACCCCCTACGAGGGGATCCCGCACCTGGTCACGCCGATCATCACGCAGCCGAAGAAGGCGGCCGCAGCGCTGACCTGGCTGGTCGAGGAGATGGAGCAGCGGTACATGGACATGAAGTCCACCCGCGTGCGCCACATCAAGGACTTCAACCGCAAGGTGAAGTCCGGTGAGATCACCACCCCGGCGGGGTCGGAGCGCGAGTACCGTCCGTACCCGTACATCGTGTGCGTGGTCGACGAGCTCGCCGACCTGATGATGACCGCGCCCAAGGAGATCGAGGACGCGATCGTGCGCATCACCCAGAAGGCGCGTGCCGCGGGTATCCACCTGGTGCTCGCGACCCAGCGTCCGTCGGTGGACGTGGTCACCGGTCTGATCAAGACCAACGTCCCGTCCCGCCTGGCGTTCGCGACGTCCTCGCTGACCGACTCCCGGGTGATCCTCGACCAGGGTGGCGCCGAGAAGCTGATCGGCATGGGTGACGGGCTGTTCATCCCGCAGGGCGCCGGTAAGCCGCTGCGTATGCAAGGCGCGTTCGTCACCGACGAGGAGGTCCAGGCCGTCGTCGACGCGGCCAAGGACCAGGCGGAGCCCGAGTACACCGACGGCGTCACCGAGGACAAGGCGGCCGAGTCGAAGAAGGACATCGACCCGGACATCGGCAACGACCTGGAGGATCTGCTGCAGGCGGTGGAGCTGGTCGTCACCAGCCAGTTCGGGTCGACCTCCATGCTGCAGCGCAAGCTGCGGATCGGTTTCGCCAAGGCCGGCCGGCTCATGGACCTCATGGAGACCCACGGTGTCGTCGGCCCGTCGGAGGGGTCGAAGGCGCGGGACGTACTGGTCAAGCCGGAGGAGCTGGACACCGTCATCTGGATGCTCAAGGGTGCCGACCCCGCGGAGGCACCCAAGGAGCTGCAGGGCGACCCGGTCCCGGAGTACGACGACTACGGCGACGGCGGCTACGAGGACGCCGCGGACGCCGGCCCGGTCGGCTACTCCGGCCAGGACAATGACGCCACCGGGGAGATCCCGGTCGTCGACGACGGTCAGACGAGGGTGGTCCGGGCGGACTCCTCGCACACGACGGGTGCGTTCTAGCTGGTTTCTGGTAGAGTGCTGTCCTGTCAGGAGGGGAGTACCCCGCCCACGGCACTGATCGTCAACACGGTGACCGCCTTCGGTCCCCCGGTCGTGCCGGCCATCTGGAGTTGACTCCGGTGGTGGGGGAGACCTCCGGTCAACCAAGCCGACCGGAGGTCTTTACCGTCATGGAAGTGAACACTCTCACCTGGGTCATCACGATCGCGGTGATCGCAGGATTCTTCATCTTCGATTTCTACGCCCACGTGCGTACCCCCCATTCCCCCTCCATCAAGGAATCCGCCTGGTGGAGCCTCTTCTACGTCGCGCTCGCCTGTGCTTTCGGCGTGTTCCTCTGGTTCACCTGGGGTGAACCGGGTGACCCCCACGGCCACGGCGTCGAGTTCTTCACCGGCTACGTGACGGAGAAGGCACTGAGCGTGGACAACCTGTTCATCTTCGCGCTGATCATGGGCACGTTCAAGGTGCCCCGTCAGTACCAGCAGAAGGTGCTGTTGATCGGTATCGCCCTGGCGCTGATCTTCCGCGGTGTCTTCATCGCCTTCGGTGCGGCCGCCATCGAGGCCTGGTCGGACGTGTTCTACCTCTTCGGCATCTGGCTGCTGTGGACCGCCTACACGGTGATCCGCGACGAGGTGTCGGACGAGCCCGCCCGTGACCCCAGTGACATGAAGCTGATCAAGGTCCTGAACAAGGCCGTGCCCGTCTCCGACGACTACAGCGGCGACCGGCTGCTGGTGCGTCGCCTCGGCAAGCTGACCGTCACCCCGCTGCTCGTCTGCCTCGTCGCCATCGGCATGACCGACCTGATGTTCGCCCTGGACTCGATCCCCGCCATCTACGGCATCACCCAGGAGCCGTACATCGTCTTCACCACCAACGCCTTCGCCCTGCTGGGCCTGCGGCAGATGTACTTCCTGCTCGACGGTCTGCTCGACCGTCTGGTCTACCTGCCCTACGGCCTGGGCATCATCCTGGCGTTCATCGGCGTCAAGCTCGTCCTGCACGCCCTGCACGAGAACGGCCTGCCCTTCATCAACGGCGGCGAGCCGGTGCACGACGCACCGGAGGTCCAGACGGTCGTCTCCCTGCTCGTGATCGTCGGTGTGCTGACGGTGACCGTGCTCGCCAGCCTCTGGAAGTCGAAGCGGGACGGCGGCAAGAACGACGCCGACGCCGACTCTGGTGCCGCTGACGCCGGTGCTGCGGATGCTGCAGCTGCTCCGGCCACTGCGGACAGCGTGGGCGCCGACCGCGCCGGTGACGGTGCCGCAGGCACCACCGGAGTGGCCGAGGCGTCCGACACCAGCGGTGACCCGGACCGCAACTGACACAGGCGGCCGTCGGTGCACCATCTCCTACGGCTGCTGGGTAGGATGTGAAGCGTGCAAGAGACGCAGAACACTGACGGCAGGGACGACCACGGCAGTCACGGTGTAGCCACCGGTGCCGGAAGGTCCCAGTTCGGTCGTGCCGTCCACCGGTACAACCTGCCGAACGTCCTGACCACCGTCCGGATCGTCCTGATCCCGGTCTTCGTGTGGTTGTTGCTCGCCGCCGGCCCGTTGGCGGGGGACAGGGAGCTCGACAGCGGGTTGCGTTGGTGGGCCCTCCTGGCCTTCTGTGTGCTGATGGCGACCGACCAGCTGGACGGGTTCCTGGCCCGCCGCTACGAGGTCATCACCGACTACGGGAAACTCGCCGACCCGATCGCCGACAAGGCGCTGATGATCTCGGCGCTGGTCTCCCTGAACCTCCTGGGCGACCTCTGGTGGTGGGTGACCGTCGTCATCGTCGTGCGGGAGCTCGGGATCACCGTGTGGCGGATGGTCCTGGCACGGAAGGGCAAGGTCGTGCCCGCCTCCAAGGGGGGCAAGCTCAAGACGGTGCTGCAGACCCTGGCGGTCGCCATGGTGATCGCCCCGCTGCCCGGGTGGACGAACTGGCTGACGTACCCGCTGGTCGGGCTCGCTGTCCTGGTGACCGTGGTGACCGGCGTGCAGTACCTCCTCGACTCCCGGAACCGCCCCGATGCCTGAGGCCACCGGCCCGTCCCTGTCGGGGATCCTCGCCCGTCGCCTCGTGTCGTCGGGCGCGTCTGCCAGGGTCACGGTGGCCACCGCCGAATCATTGACCGCCGGCGAGATCGCTGCGACGATCGCCGCGGTCCCCGGAGCCTCCGCTGTCCTGCGGGGCGGACTCGTCGTCTACGCGACCGACCTCAAGGAGACGCTCGCCGGCGTCGACGGCGCGCTCCTGGCCACGAGAGGTCCCGTCGACCCTGATGTCGCCCGGGGCCTGGCCAAGGGTGCGGCCACCCGCTGCGGTGCCGACATCGGACTGGGGGTCACCGGGGTCGCGGGCCCCGACAGTCAGGACGGTCATCCGGTGGGGGAGGTCTACATCGCCGTCTGGTCGCCGCCGCGCCAGGGGGAGGACGCGATCGACCATGTGGTGTCTCTCGACGACGTCGAGGTCTCCGGTAGGGTCGGCGACTCCTCGGGGACGGTGTCCGATCGACGGGCACTGATCCGCTCGGCGACGACCGCGCGCGCCCTGTCCCTGGCGGTCGACGCCGTCGACGCCCTGGACGCCCTCACCGCGGTGGACGAGGACGGCCACTGACGCCGTGCCATGTCCCCGGGGTGCCGGCCCGGGACAGGGGAATGCGGGTGCCGGTGACGGCGACGTCGACGGTGGTCTAGACTTGACCGGGAACAAAAAGGGATCCCCAACCGTTGGAGACGGTGATGGCAAAGAACACTTCGGTACTCGAGAAAGAACGGCCGGACGTCGATCTGGCGGGCGTCGACACGGTCCCGACCCCACTCGCCGAACCTCTCCTGCGCGAGGCACTGGGGGCGACACTGCGCGGATTCCGGGAGGATTCCCACCGGACACTCCGCGAGCTGGCTGTCGCCGCCAACGTCAGCCCGGGCTACCTCTCGGAACTCGAGCGTGGCCGTAAAGAGGTGTCCTCGGAGCTGCTGGCCAGCGTCTGCATGGCACTGGGCATCCGGGTGTCCCAGGTGATCATCGAGGCCGCGGCGATGATGGCGTTCGACGCGGCTGCCGCCGAACTGACTGCGGCAACACCGGTCGAACCGGTGTCCGTGGCCTCCCACTGATATACTTTCCAGGTTCACAACAACCCTGCGACCGCCCCGCCCCGTCCGAAGGAGACGTTCAGACTCATGGCAAACCCGTTCTCAAAGGCCTGGAAGTACCTCATGGCCCTGTTCGACTCGAAGATCGAGGAGAACGCGGACCCCAAGGTGCAGATCGAGCAGGCCATCCGTGAGGCGCAGAACCAGCACCGGCAGCTGTCGCAGCAGGCGGCCGCGGTCATCGGTAACCAGCGGCAGCTCGAGATGAAGCTCAACCGCCAGCTGGCGGAGATCGAGAAGCTGCAGGCGAACACGAAGCAGGCGCTCACACTCTCCGACAAGGCGCGTGCCGAGGGCGACAACCAGAAGGCGGTCGAGTACGAGAACGCCGCGGAGGCGTTCGCCGCACAGCTGGTCACCGCGGAGCAGTCCGTGGAGGACATGAAGCAGCTGCACGACCAGTCCCTGCAGCAGGCGGACCAGGCGAAGAAGGCCGTGGAGCGCAACTCCATGCAGCTGCAGCAGAAGGTGGCCGAGCGCACCAAGCTGCTGAGTCAGCTCGAGCAGGCGAAGATGCAGGAGAAGGTCGCGGAGTCGCTGCAGTCGATGGACCGTGCCGCCAGTGCGGATTCCCCGAACCTCGACCAGGTGCGGGAGAAGATCGAGCGCCGTTACTCCAACGCACTGGGGCAGGCCGAGCTCGCGGAGAACTCCGTCCAGGGTCGTATGGCTGAAGTCGAGCAGGCCGGCGTGCGCATGGCCGGTCATTCCCGCCTGGAGCAGCTCCGTGCCGAGATGAGCGGTGCCGACAACGGCCAGAACGCCGTGGCCGGCGGCGCCGGCGCGCAGCACGCCATCAACCAGGCACAGCCCCAGGCCCAGGCGGTCAACAACGACGCGGTCGCACAGAAGATGCGGGAGCTCCGCGGCGAGTAGCGGCTCCGCCTGCTGTCGGGGACTGGGACAGCGGGCCGGGTGGGGTAGTGTTCGTCACATGGCGACACAGCGTGACCGTATATCCGGAACGGACGGGGAGCGGTCCCTGCGCGCCACAACAGCAGACAGGGAGCGTGTCCTGGCGGAGCTGTCCGATGCGACAGCCCGCGGGCAGATCGACCTGGGGGAGTTCGATGAACGGTCCGCGGTGGCCTGGAGCACGCCGTCGCGTGCAGGCCTCGCCGATCTGGTGGCCGATATCGTCGTCGACCCGATGGCGGTCGTTCTCGGAGACATGCCCGGTGTGGCTCTGCCGCAGCCGGACCGACGGTCCACGGGCCTGACACCGGTCCATGGGGCGACGCCGGGCGTCGGGGCGGTGGACGCCCGCACCACCGGTAGACCGGGTTCCGCCTGGACCGTCGCGGTGATGTCGGACGCCGGGAAAAAGGGGGAATGGGCCTGCAGCCGCTCACACCGGGTGGCGGCGGTCATGGGTGGAGCCCTCGTCGACCTCCGTGACGCCGTCTTCGAGGCGCCGGAGACGGTGATCACCGTGACCGCGGTGATGGGCGGGGTCCAGGTGCTCGTGCCGGAGGACGTGCGCGTCGTCGAGCACGGTCTTGGACTGATGGGCGGTTTCACCAGTGCGCGCGCGACGTCGGTGACACGGAGTTCACGTGACCTGCCGGGGGATGCCCCGTGGTCCGGGTGCGCGGTGTCGCCGTCATGGGTGGTGTGGAAGTCAGGCGTGTGCCTCGCCGTAGGAGGGAGATCACGGGCTCCTGAGACGGCACGGCCGCGTGTGCCGTCGCCCCGGGGATTCAGTCTGCCGCGCCGCGGGCCCGCAGGGCGTCGGCGATTCCCCGGGCACGCAGTATCGACCTGACGATCACCGGTACCCCGAACGCGGTCAGGGACAGTCCGACGGAGGGGTTTCCGCGGGCACGCCGTGCGTCCAGGACGTCGTTGACCGCCTGGACCTGCAGGGGGATCAGCCGGATCGCCAGCGTCAGCGCGAGGCTGACCTGGTCGACCGGGACCCCCAGGCGGGCGGTGGGCGTCAGCAGCCGGTCGAAGGTGTCCATCAGCTCGGAGACACGGGTGGTGAGGGTGAGGGTGAGGGCAGCGCTGACGGCGGCGAACAGGACGAGCACCATGGTGACCGCCTGGTGTCCGTCCGTCCTCCACCAGAGCATGAGCCCGAGGAACACGAGAAGCGGCAGGGCGCCGTTCAGCTGCCGGGCCATGAGCCGGGGCGGGATGCGCCCGACGAGTACGGCCAGGGCGACGAGTCCGACGGAGATGACGCCGCCGACCCAGGTGGCGACCGTGACCGCGGAGACCACGAGGAAGACGCCGAGCACGGCCAGCTTGACCCCGGGGGTGGTGCGGTGCAGTGGGGAGTCGCCGGGGAAGTAGACCCCGAGGGGGACACGGGACGGGCTGATCATGGTGCCGTCGCCTCCTCCATCCGGCGGACATAGGTGGCGATGACCTGGTCCGGACGGCCGTCGTCCACGATGCGGCCCCGGTCCACGCAGAGCGTGCGGTCGGCGTCGGCGGCGAGTTCGAGGTCGTGGGTCACGGTGATGACCTGTTGGGAGAGCCCGTCCAGGGTCTTCCGGAGCTTGTTGCGGTTGACCAGGTCGAGCAGGCACGACGGTTCGTCGGCGACGATGACCTCGGGGGAGAGGGCCGTGATGGAGGCCAGCGCCAGCATCTGCTTCTCTCCGCCGGAGAGGTGGTGGGGCGACTGTTCGTCCTTGCCCTGCAGCCCCACCGCCGCCAGGGCACCGGCGACACGGTCCTTGACCTCGGCACGGGTGAGCCCGGTTCCGCGCAGGGAGAACGCGACATCCTCGGCGACGGTGGGCATGATGATCTGGTTGTCGGGGTCGGAGAAGAGGAACCCGACTGCGCCGCGTACCTTGCGGCCCCGTCGGCCGACCGGCACACCGCCGACCGTCACGGTGCCGGAGCTCGCCGGGGTCAGTCCGTTGATCATCCGGATCAGCGTGGATTTCCCGGAGCCGTTCGCGCCAATGACGCTGACCCGTTGTTCGGTGAGGTCCAGGGTGACCGGGTGCAGGATCGTCCGGCCGTCGACGGTGACGGTCGCGTCGCGGTAGTTGACGGTCACTGGACCGCCCCCGCGTGCCGCCGGGACGGCACCAGGTCGGGGACGGCGCGCAGGACGGCTGCGGCGATCAGCGCGGCGACGACGACCTTGACGACGTCGCCGGGGATGAAGGGCGCGTTCGACGCCAGGGCACCGGCGAAGTCCATGCCGGTGCGGAACACCAGCCCGATGCTGCCGCAGAGATACTGGACGCACACACCGAGGAGTCCGGCGACGACGAAGACCACGGTCCGGGCGAGGTGCTGCCGTGGCGCGACGCTGGCGACCAACCCGATGACGAGGGCGGACACGACGTACCCCACGACGTAGCCGACCGTCGGGCCCGCGACGGCGGCGAGTGCGGGCTTCCATCCCGCCATGTTCGGGACACCGACGAAGCCGACGGCGATGAACAGGGCGACGGCGATGGTGCCGCGTCTCCAGCCCAGGATCATCGCCGTCAGGGCGACGCCCATGTTCTGCAGGACGACGGGGACCCCGAGGGACCCGACAGGGACGGTGACGCCGCCGAGGACGATGATCAGGGCGGCGAAGGTCGCCATAAGCGCGATGTCGGTGGCCGTGATCCGGCGTGCGGCGACGTCGGTCCGTCGCCGGGTCGGTGAGTTCATCATGTGAAGAACTCTAGTCCGAGACTTGTACGCCGTTCAAGATCGGTGGGTGACGGTGCGTCTGTTAGCGTGGTGGGCATGCGACGCACGGAGTTCGACCGACTGGTCCACGGGGAATTCGGCGACTCCTTCGGGAGCTGGATCGCCGGGAGCCATGTCCTGGCGGCACTCGGGGCGACGCCGGGGGAGCTCATCGAACAGGGGCATGACCTCCGCGGGGTCTGGTTGGCGCTGTGCGACGACTTCGACGTCCCTCCGGAACGTCGTCTCGGCGAGGACATCTGAGGGGTCTGCCGGCCCTGTCGGGGTGTGTCACCTGTTTTCGAACACAGGTTCGTGTATTGTCTGGTGTGTCCACTCGGCACGGTAGAAATAGTCTGCGATGCCGACAGCCTCCCGGGGAACCTCCGGGAGCCCGGGAGAGTCTCTCTGTTTCGGAGAGGCCCACGGGCGCTGCCGACAGGCAGTGTCGAGAACGAGAACGGAAATGAGGGCACATGGCCACCAAGAAGAAGAGCGCGTCCGGTAACGCCGGTGCTGACCGCCAGAAGGCACTCGATCTGGCGATGTCGCAGATCGAGAAGGATTTCGGCAAGGGTGCGGTGATGCGTCTCGGCGACGACACCCGCCCGCCGATCCAGGTCATCTCGTCGGGGAACATCGCCATCAACGTGGCGTTGGGGCTCGGTGGCTTCCCGCGCGGCCGCGTCGTGGAGATCTACGGCCCGGAGTCCTCCGGTAAGACGACGGTGGCGCTGCACGCCATCGCCGAGGCGCAGAAGGCCGGCGGTATCGCCGCCTTCGTCGACGCCGAGCACGCGCTGGACCCGGACTACGCCAAGAAGCTCGGGGTCGACACCGACAACCTCCTGGTCTCCCAGCCCGACACTGGTGAGCAGGCGCTGGAGATCGCCGACATGCTGGTGAGGTCGGGCGCCATCGACATCATCGTCGTGGACTCCGTGGCTGCGCTGACGCCGAAGGCCGAGATCGACGGCGACATGGGGGACAGCCACGTCGGCCTCCAGGCGCGTCTGATGAGCCAGGCGCTGCGTAAGATGACCGGTGCCCTGCACCAGACCGGTACCACGGCGATCTTCATCAACCAGCTGCGCGAGAAGATCGGTGTCATGTTCGGCTCCCCGGAGACCACCACCGGTGGTAAGGCACTGAAGTTCTACGCCTCGGTGCGGTGTGATGTCCGACGGATCCAGACCTTGAAGGACGGCCAGGACGCCGTCGGTAACCGTACGAAGATGAAGATCGTGAAGAACAAGGTCTCCCCGCCCTTCAAGATCGCCGAGTTCGACATCCTCTACGGCGAGGGTGTCTCCCGCGAAGGTTCGATCATCGACCTCGGCGTGGACAACGGCATCGTGAAGAAGTCCGGCTCCTGGTACACCTACAAGGGCGACCAGTTGGGCCAGGGCAAGGAGAAGGCCCGTGAGTTCCTCAAGAGCAACCCCGACCTGTCCGCCGAGATCGAGGACAGCATCATGCGCACCCTGCAGGTGGGGCCGTATGCGGGGGCCGGTGCCGCAGATGCCGCGGCAGAGGGCGAGGGCGCGTTGGACGTCCCCGGTGTCGAGGATTCCGACAATGTCCCGATCAGCGTGGTCCCCACGTTCGATGACGAGGACGACGACTAGGCCAGGCACCACGGATGTCTCAGTCTGACGACCGTGGGCTCTCGACGATCGACCAGCTCCGGCGCGCAGTCGCCGCGATCCAGGAGGGCGGGGGCGACGGCGGGATAGTCGACGAACAGCTGGAGGAGCGGCTCGCCCCGTTGAAGAACAAGGCGACGCGTCTCATCAGCCACCGCGACCGGTCCGTCGAGGAACTGCGTCGGAGGTTGGCCGACACCACCGGGCAGGACGGGGACACCGCCGACCCGGAGCTGGTGGACCTCGTCGTCGAGCGTTGCATCGCCAACGGGATGCTCGACGACAGGAGGTTCGCCCACGAGTGGGTGAGGCAACGTCACCTCAACCAACGCAAGTCGGTGTCGGTCCTACGTCGCGAACTTACCGACAAGGGGGTGCCGGCCCCGGTCATCGCCGAGGCGCTGGAACAGGTCCGTGACGACGACCAGGAGGCGATCCTCCGGGAGCTGGTCACGAAAAAAGCGGGCACCGTCTCCCAGGTGCCCGCTGACCGCCGTGAGTACGACAAGGCGCTGCGGCGGATCGTCGGCGTCGGGGCCAGGCGTGGGTTCCCCGAGGGGCGGTGCCTGGTACTCGCCAGGGAGGCCCTCGATCTCAGGATCGAGGAGCTCCGGAGGTGACACGCGCGGCCACCGGTGACGCCGGGTTCAGCTAGTCGGTCGTCGGCCGCAGGTCCTTGTGGCCGGGCGCATGCCAGTCGACGTTCACGACATCCTTGGTGTCGATCCCCTGGTCCTTCTGGTGGGGGACCTTCGCCGCGATGTTCTTCCGGGCGCGACCGGCACGCAGCTGGTACTCGATACGCTCGGCGAGCTTCGACAGCGCGAAGTTGATCAGAATCATGATCACCGCGGTCACCAGCAGTGCCGGGAGCATCGCGCCGTAGAACTCGCCGAGCTGGCGGCCGGACCGCACGACCTCGACGAATCCGATCATGTACCCCAGGGCGGAGTCCTTCAGGGCGATGACCATCTGCGAGACGATGGCCGGGAGCATGGCGGCGACGGCCTGCGGAAGGAGGATCTTCCGCATCGTCTGGCCCCACGAGAGCCCCAGTGCGGAGGCGGCTTCGGACTGGCCCTTCGGCAGCGACTCGATACCCGAGCGCAGCACCTCGGCGATGACCGAACCGTTGTACATCGTCAGCGCGAACACCACCGCCGCGAAGCCGATCATCGAGGACGGGAACACCGCGTAGAGCCCGAACAGTGAATAGGCGAACAGCATCAGCACCAGAACGGGGATGGCGCGGAAGAACTCGACGATGACGCCGCAGATCCACCGCACGGCACGGACCGTCGACAGTCGTCCGATGCCGAGAACCGCACCGATCACCAAGGCGAGGACGATCGAGAAGACCGCCGCGAGCACGGTGTTGAGTAGCCCGGGGAGGATGTAGGTCGTCCACGTGGACGACTGGAGGAAGATCTCCCACTTGGCCTTGTCCAACTGTCCGCCGTCTCCCAGCTTCCACAGCACGGAGGCGAGGATCAGCAGGAGGACGACGACGGTGGCGACAGTGAGAATGCGGTTGAACCGCACGGCCCGGGGGCCGGGGGTGTCGTAGAGAACTGTGGCACGGGTGGACATCAGCGCTTCACCGCCCAACGCTTGCCGGCCCAGCCGAAGAGCATTCCGGTGGGCAGGGTGAGGATGATGAATCCGGCCGCGATGATCGCGAAGATGACGAGCAGGTCACTGGCGTAGTTCTCCGTCATGGTCTTCATCAGCAGGGAGGCTTCACCCACACCGATGACTGAGGCGATCGTCGTGTTCTTGATCAGGGCGATCAGCGTGTTGCCCAGGGGCACGATCGCGCCGCGGAACGCCTGGGGGAAGACGACGTGCCGGAAGTTCTGGATGAAGGTGAGGCCCAGCGAGCGTGCCGCCTCGGCCTGGCCGAACGGCACGGTGTTGATGCCCGACCGGAGTGACTCCGCCACGAAGGTCGAGGTGTAGAGGATGAACGCCAGCACCGCCAGCCGGAAGTTCTGCTGCTCGATGAAGCTCTCGCTGGAGTTCGACGCGAGCAGGAGATTGAGCTGGTAGTAGAGCCCCAGCGACATCAGCAGTGCGATGAGGGTCAGGGGGGTGTTACGGATGGTGTTGATGTACACGGTGGAGACCGTGCGCAGGATGCCGACGGGGCAGACCCGCATCGCCGTGAGAACGGTGCCGAGGATCAGCGACCCGAGGGCGGACCACAGCGTGAGCTTGATCGTCACCCAGAACACCCCCAGCAACTGAGGGCCCATTTCGGCCCAGAGATCGGGATTCATGTCGGTACCTCCTTTCTGTCAGTGGTGGGTTCAGTTGTCCGCGAACGAGAGGTCGCCGATGGCGGGCTTCGGCCCGACCTCGAAGTCCTCGCCGAGGTTGTCCTTGACGATCCGGTCGAAGGCGCCGGAGTCGTACATCTCCTCGAGTGCCTCGTTGACCGCCTCGCGGTCGGCGCCGTCGCCCTTGGGGAGGCCGATGCCGTAGTGCTCGTCGGTCCAGAAGGAGCCATCGGGGTTCTGGAGCTGGATGACACGGAAGTCGTCGTCGTAGCGCTCCTTGTAGCGCTGCGCGAATCCCGCGAGGATCGTCGAGTCGGTGGTCAGCGCATCCACCACGCCCTGCTTCACGCCTTCGGCGCAGGCGGCGTAGGTGTCGAACTCCTGGAGCTGGACTCCCGGCAGGGCGTCCTTGACCTTCTGCGCCGGGGTGGAGCCGGAGACCGAGCACAGGCGCATGCCGTCCTTGACGTCCTCCAGCCCGGTGATGCCGGTCTGGGACTCGACGAGGAGCCCCTGGTGGGTGACCATGTAGGGGCCGGCGAAGTCGACGGCGGCGAGGCGTCCGGCGTTGATGGAGTACGAGGCGGTGATCATGTTGACCTCGCCGTTGTTGATCAGCGTCTCGCGCTGCGCCGACGGGGTTTCGCGCCACTGCATGTCGGGGACGTCCCACCCGTTCTTGTCGGCGATGTAGGTGACCACGTAGCGCGACACGTCGACGTCCATGCCGACGAAATCCTTCTCGGGGGTGCGTTCGCCCAGTCCGGGCTGGTCGTACTTGGTGCCCAGGACGACACTGCCGTTCTCGATGTCCGCCAGCAGGGACCGTGCCTCGGTGTTGCCGCAGGACGCCAGGCTGACGGCGCCGGCGGCGACGACGACGGTGGCGGCGATGCGGCGGAGCAGTCGTGTGTAGTGATTCATGGGGTGACCTTCTCCCGCTAGTGTCCGACGATCTTCGCCAGGAAGTCCTTGGCGCGGTCGGAGGACGGGTTGGTGAAGAACGTCTCCGGGTCGGTGTCCTCGACGATCGCGCCGTCGGCCATGAACAGTATGCGGTCCGCGGCGCGGCGGGCGAAGCCCATCTCGTGGGTGACGACGACCATCGTCATGCCACCGGCTGCCAGATCGGCCATCACGTCGAGGACCTCGTTGATCATCTCGGGGTCCAGTGCCGAGGTCGGCTCGTCGAAGAGCATCACCTTGGGCTCCATCGCCAGTGCGCGCGCGATCGCCACACGCTGCTGCTGGCCGCCGGAGAGCTGTGCCGGGTACTTGTCCGCCTGCACGGCGATACCGACACGCTCGAGAAGCCGGTCGGCGGTCTTGTCGGCGTCGCCACGGGACGTCTTGCGGACCTTCATCGGGGCCAGGGTGATGTTGTCCCGGATCGTCATGTGGCTGAAGAGGTTGAAGGACTGGAACACCATGCCGACCTCCGAGCGGAGGCGGGCGAGGCCCTTGCCTTCTTCGGGAAGGAGCTCCCCGTCGATGTGGATCTCGCCGGTGTCGATAGTCTCGAGCCGGTTGATCGTCCGGCACAGCGTCGACTTCCCGGAGCCGGAGGGGCCGAGGACGACCACCACCTGGCCGGAGGGGATGTCCAGGTTGATGTTCTTCAATGCCTGGAACTCGCCGAAGTACTTGTTCACCCCGGTGAGGGTGATCATGCTTGGTGCATTCTCGTGAACAGTCATAGGGGGAGTCTAATGTTAGTTGGCCCATCCTGGATAACCTGGTGAGGCTTGAGTCACGCCGTCGCCTGGCGGACGCCGGGTATCCGCAGTTCCGGGAGGGTGGGCGGTGGGTGGCTGTTCGGTCCGCCCGGGGGTGCTGGACTACACTCGGGGACCGTGGTTGAATCCCGAAGCACTGCAGAAATGACCCGGCCTGGCCACCGGAGTGCCCGAACGTACGAGGTCCGCACCTTCGGGTGCCAGATGAACGTCCACGATTCCGAGCGGCTCTCCGGTCTCCTGGAGGATTCCGGGTACGTCCCCGCCCTCGGCGGCTCGACCGCCGACGTCGTCGTCTTCAACACCTGTGCGGTGCGGGAGAACGCCGACAACCGCCTCTACGGGACCCTCGGTCAGCTCAAGGAGGTCAAGGCGCAGAACCCCGGCATGCAGATCGCCGTCGGGGGGTGCATGGCGCAGAAGGACAAGGACGTCGTGGTCCAGAAGGCCCCGTGGGTCGACGTCGTCTTCGGGACGCACAACATGGGGTCGTTGCCGACCCTGTTGTCCCGCAGCGCGCACAACGACCGTGCGGAGGTCGAGATCGCCGACTCCCTCGAGCAGTTCCCGTCGGTGCTGCCGGCGAAGCGCGAGTCGGCCTACGCCGGGTGGGTGAGCGTGTCGGTCGGCTGCAACAACACCTGCACCTTCTGTATCGTCCCGTCGCTGCGCGGCGCCGAGCAGGACCGCCGCCCCGGTGACATCCTCGCCGAGGTCAAGGCCCTGGTGGACCAGGGCGTCACCGAGGTCACCCTGCTGGGGCAGAACGTCAACGCCTACGGCGTGAACTTCTCCGACCCCTCCCTGGACCGCGACCGCACGGCGTTCTCGAAGCTGCTCCGTGCCTGCGGGGAGATCGACGGCCTGGAACGACTGCGGTTCACCAGCCCCCATCCGGCGGAGTTCACCGACGACGTTATCGACGCCATGGTCGAGACACCCGCGGTGTGCCCGCAGCTCCACATGCCGCTGCAGTCCGGTTCCGACCGGATCCTCAAGGCGATGCGGCGCTCCTACCGCTCGAAGAAGTTCCTGGGCATCCTGGAGAAGGTCCGGGACCGGATGCCGGACGCCGCGATCACCACCGACCTGATCGTCGGCTTCCCCGGGGAGACCGAGGAGGACTTCCAGGAGACCCTCCGGGTGGTCGAGGAGTCACGGTTCACCAGCGCCTACACCTTCCAGTACTCGCCGCGCCCCGGCACCCCCGCGGCGACGCTGACGGACCAGGTGCCCAAGGCCGTGGTCCAGGACCGTTATGAACGGCTGGAGCAGCTGCAGGAGCGCATCAGCGGAGAGGACAACGCCGCCCAGGTGGGCCGACGGGTCGAGCTCCTGGTCCAGGCCGGCGGCGGACGCAAGAACGCGGCGACGCGGCGGATGTCGGGCCGGGCACGCGACGGGCGTCTGGTGCACTTCTCACCGGGGGACACGGCGATCCGTCCCGGCGATGTCGTGGAGGTCACCGTCACCGGTTCGGCCCCGCACTTCCTGTTGGCGGATTCCCCCGTGCACACCCACCGCCGTACCGTGGCGGGGGACATGTCCGAGGCAGGTACCGTGCCGACTACTGCACCGGTGGGTGTCGGCCTCGGACTGCCCGGGATCGGTCGACCCGCGACACCGGCGACCCAGAGTGGAGGATGCGGTTGTGAGTAGCAGTGTGGGAAAGACCGACGGGAGTCGGGAGGCGGTCAACCGGCGCCGTGCCGAGGCGTTGGAGAAGCACGTGGCGGAACTGGAGCGCAGCGCCGGTGGTGACCTCGCCAAGGCTGAACGGCAGGCCGCGGGGACGGTCGTCCTCGGGTCCTCGCTGCCGGTGCTCCTGTGCGGGCTGATCGTGGTGCTCGTGTCGATCTTCATGCCGCATTCCGGTGCGGTGCGCGGCTACGACGTCCTGTTCTTCTCCGACGTCGCCCAGACCTACGTCACCACCCTGCCTGAGCGGGTCTACGCGTGGCTCGCGCTCGTCGGCGGCGTGATGATGACCCTGGGTACGGTGGTCTCCCGCTCGTCGTTGGTGCTGTGGATCAACTGGATCCTCACCGGTATCGGCTGGGTCTACGCGGTGCTCGCGATCGGGATGCGCCAGTCCCGTCCGCCGACGGAGCCCGGCGACGGCCCGTCCTTCGGCCTGGTCATGGGTGCCGTCGGCATGGTCGTGATCTTCATCGCCCTGTCCGCGCGTCTGCTGCGGCGTGGGGCGGTGCAGAAGGCGATCGCCGAGAAGCGGCGCGCTGAGGCCGGCAAGGACGAGGAGTCACGGGCCGCTCAGCTGGTGCTGCGCACCGGCCTGGCACCGCGCGACGACGTCGATCTCGTCGACGACCGCCGCGACAAGGTCCGGGCACGACGGCGTCGGACGGACCGGCCCTCGGACGAGTCCGGACCCGGGTCCGCTGTGGACCCGGAGGGCCCCACCGAGAACTAGTCCCGGGCCGCCTCGGCCGCCGTCTGTGCCCAGGACCGCCACTGCTCGGCCTGCTCACGCAGGTCCGCCGCAGCCTTCTGGCGGCCCTTCGCCTCGGCCGCGTCGGCGTCGGCCGTCAACTGGTCGACCTTCGCCTGGAACTGGGCCACCCGGGCCTCGACCTCGGGGTCGGTCTTGCGCCACTGCTGTTCGGCGTAGTCGCTGACGCGCGCGGCCAGCGCACCGATCTTGTCCTCGAACTCGCGGACACGGTCGCGGGGCACGTATCCGACCGCGTCCCACTTGTCCTGGAGTTCGCGCAGCAGCTCACGGGCACGGTCCAGGTCCGCGGCCGGGTCGATACGTCCGTCGTACTCGTCGATCAGCGCCTGGCGGACCTCCGCATTGTGCTCGAACTCCTCGTCCTTACGGCGGTTGTCCTCCTCGCGCGCACCGAAGAACACGTCCTGGGCGTGCCGGAACTCCGCCCAGAGGCGGTCGTCGTCGGCGCGGCGGGCACGCCCGGCGGCCTTCCATTCGGACATGAGGTCGCGGTACGCCCGGGCCGTGTTGTTCCAGTCCCGTGAGTTCTGCAGGGCCACCGCACGGGCCACCAGGTTCTCCTTCACCCGTCGGGCGGTGTCCCGCTGCTTGTCGAGGTCGGCGAAGTGGCTTTCCCGGCGCTCGTTGAAGGCCTCCCGCGCGCTGCGCAGGCGCGAGGCCAGTTCCCGCCCGGCGGCACGGTCGCCACCGGCGGCGTTCCACTGCTCGCCGATCGCCCGCAGCCGGTCGCCGTCGGCCTTCCAGTCGGTCCCGGTGGCGGCGATACGCTCGGCTTCTGCCACAAGTTCCGTACGACGGTCCGCGACCTGCTGCTCGACCTGGCCGGTGCGGGCGAGCAGCTCGTCGAGCCGACGCTCCAGGCGGGCGACGTCGCCGAGCACCGCCGCGTCCGGCAACCCGTCCCGCAGGCGGCGGGCGTCGGCACGCACCCGGGTGACGTCCTCCGGGTGCGTGCCCAGCCGGGCCACCAGGACCTCGATCTCGGTGGCCAGGTCGGCGAACCGGCGGGCGTAGTGGGCGAGGCCCTCGTCCACGGTCCCGGCCTTCCACTCGCCGACCCGACGTTCGGTGGAGCCGCCGGACCCGTCGGTATCCGGGACGGTGAGCCACACGACACCGTCCGCGTCGATCCGGCCGTGGGCCGTGGCGTCCTCGATGGACGGGGCGACGGTGGTGCTCACGGGGGCGGCGGGCTGAGCCCCCGGTCGGGAGCCCGGTCGGGGTCCGGGACGTGCTCCGGGTCGGGGGCCGGGCTTCGGGACGTTCATCGGTGGTCCTTCGGTCGAGTGACTGTGCTGCCTGACATTATGGCAGACCCCGCCAGGGGCCATTACCGCGCCGCCGGAACCGGACGTAGACTCAGGGGCCATGACAGAACACCAGCGACCGCCCCGTCCGGTGGCGGTGGTCGGCCCGACCGGGTCCGGGAAGTCGGACGCCGCACTCGACGTGGCCGAGGCGCTCGACGGCGAGGTCGTCAACATCGACTCGATGCAGCTCTACCGGGGGATGGACATCGGCACGGCGAAACTGCCGCCCGGGGAACGGCGCGGGATCCCGCACCACCAGTTCGACGTCCTCGAGGTCACCGCCACAGCGTCGGTGGCCCGCTACCGTGACGCGGCCATCGCCGACGTCGAGGCCATCCGTGCCCGTGGCCGGACGCCGGTGATCGTCGGCGGGTCGATGATGTACGTCCAGGCGCTGCTCGACGACTGGGACCTGCCGCCCACTGACGCGACGGTCCGGCACCGTTGGGAACAGGAGTGCCGGCGTCTCGGCGTGGAGAAGCTGCACGAGGTCCTGGCGGAGCGTGACCCGGACGCGGCCCGGGTCATCGAGGTCCGGGACGGGCGTAGGACCGTGCGGGCGCTGGAGGTCATCGAACTGACCGGGCGGCCCTTCGCCGCGTCGCAGCCGCCGAAGGACCGGCCGACCCGCTGGGACACGACGATCATCGGGTTGTCCGCCGCCGCGGAATGGTTGAACCCGAGGCTGGAGACCAGGGTGGAGCGGATGTTCCGCCAGGGACTCGTCGACGAGGTCCGGGGGCTGCAGGGCGGGGGGCTGCACCGGGACTCCACCGCCGGTCAGGCCATCGGCTACGCCCAGGTGCTCGACCACCTCGCCGGGGAGCTCACGCTGGATGAGGCCGTCGACCGTACCGTGACCGGCACACGCCGCTACGCCCGCCGGCAACGTGCGTGGTTCCGACGCGACCCACGGATCACCTGGGTCGACGCGGCGGCCCCGGATGCCGGCGACCGGGTGGTGGCGGCCGCGCTGGCGTCGGCGGGGACCGCGGGGGGATAGACTCTCGACCATGGACGCGAGCACGCAGACAGAGGTAATCAAGGGACACGGGACCGGCAATGACTTTCTCCTGGTCCCGGACCCCGACGTCACCGTCGACCTCACCGACGACCTGGTGCGGTCACTGGCCGACCGCCACCGTGGAATCGGCGCGGACGGCGTGATCAGGATCGCGACGGCCGGCGCCCTCGCCCGGCACGGCGTCCTCGACAGCCTCCCGGACGGGGTGCGGGACGGTGACTGGTTCATGGACTACCGCAACGCCGACGGTTCGGTGGCGGAGATGTGCGGCAACGGGGTCAGGGTCTTCGCCCATGCCCTCAGCGCCCTGGACCTGACGTCGCCCGGCTACCTCAACGACGACGGCACCGTGCCCGTCGGCACACGGGCGGGTCGGCGCGACGTGCGGATCCACCATGTCTCCGGCGCCGAGGCCGAGGTCAGCGTCGACATGGGCGTGCCGGTGATCACGGGACGGTCGAGCGCCACCCTCGACGGCACCCGCTACGACGGTCTCGGCGTGGACATGGGTAACCCCCACCTGGCCTGTGTCGTCCCCGGGTTCGACGCGTCCGGACTGGCGGCGCTCCGGGTCGGCCAGGAGCCGGAGTACGACGCCGGGTTCTTCCCGACGGGCGTGAATGTGGAGCTGCTGACTCCGTTGGCCGACGGGAGCGTGCACATGCGGGTGCATGAGCGTGGCGTCGGCGAGACGCTGTCGTGCGGTACCGGGACAGTCGCCGCCGCCGTCGCGGCGTTGGAGGACCGGATCGACGACCGGGCGCGGCGCGGGGAGGCGTGGCAGGAGACGGTCCGGGTCGTCATCCCGGGCGGGGAGGTGGCGGTCACCGTCGGCGCGGACGCGGACGGTCGGCTGACCCCGGCCACACTCCGCGGGCCGTCGACGCTGGTCTTCACCACCGTCGTACCGCTGGACCTCTCCTCGGCAGGTGCCGGGAGGTCCTGACGGAGACCACTGACCGTCGCCCCGTGACCTCTGCGACCCTGGCGGACACCGGTCGGAGACCGGGGGGGAGACCGGGCGGAGACCGGCTCAGTGGTGGCGGGAGTTGGCGGAGTCCTGGCGGGCGCGGTCCCACAGCCGCTGCAGGCTCAGGGCACGCTGGTCGGTCTCGTGCAGGAGCTCGGTGAGCGCGGCCACGGTGGTCAGTGAGCTGGTGCGTTCGGGAAGATGCCGCAGGAAACGCTCACAGGAGCCTGCCGCGGCGTGGAACCGCGACACGCTGGAGATCCCGGACCCGGTGTCGCAGAGTTCGGGACGGTGTAGCTGACGGTCCCGGATACGCGCGGGGTCGCGCGAGTAGCGGAACTCGTCCCAGTCGTCGAGGATCGTCGCGATGTCGGTGGCGGAGAGGTCGACCGAGCGTCGCAGCGACGCGATCTCACGCTCCGAGTCCTGGCGCATGACCGTCACGGTGGCGGTGATGACCAGGAGGACGGCGATGACGACCCCGAGTCGGCCGAGGGTGCCGATCAGCATCCACGACAGCGTCAGGACCAATGCCGTGATGATCAGGGTCTTGGGCAGACTCCTAACCACAGGATCCTCCGCAACCTCCTGACCCGCAGCCGCAGCCGCCGGAGGAGCAGGACGCGGGGTCCACGGCGGTGGCGGTGAACTGGACCGGTCCAGCGATGATCGTCCCCGCGGGGAGGGCGTCCTCCCCGTTGTCGGGCAACACGACGCTGAACTCGAAGGGGGCGGAGACGGTGCACACCCAGAACGACTGGCCGGTCAGCGCCGCGGTACGACGTTCCGCTGCGGTGACCTCGACGGCGACGGTGCCGGCAGCGTGGGGTGCGACCGCACCGGAGTTCAGGTCCGCCAGACCGGTGGACTCCACCGCACCGACGCGGAGGATGCCGGCACGGGCGGCGTCGTCGCGGGTGCGGTACACCGAGACGTCACCGGCGAGGGCGGTGATCTGCATCGGCTGGTAGGTCAGGGTGCCTTCCTCCGACAGCAGGGGCCCCTGGGCGATCGTGGCGGTCACGGACGCGATCACCGGGGCACCTTCGGCACGGACCTGCAGCATGGGGGAGTCGGCGACGATGTCGAGCACGCCGACGATGTCGTCGACCATGCTCAGGTGCGCCGAGCTCTCCGCGCCACCGCTGAAACTCGCGAAGGAACCGTAGGGCGGGACTGCCAGGATCACCAGGCGTGCCCCGCTGGGGTCGTCGTACTGCAGAACCTGTCCGTCCCGGACCTCCCCGGTGACCCGCAACGCCCCCGTCCCGTACGCCGCTTCGAGAGCGTCCTGCCAACGGCTGAACTCCAACCCCACACTCTTCAGTTCCGGAATCATGGGTGTGACTCTACTCCGTGGCCCGGGCTCGTGGAAAGATGGAGGGCAATGACAAGCATGAACCATGATCCCGAAGAGATCCACGAGCAGACCACCGTCGGGGAGCTGGACCTCGAGCAGCGGTCGAGTCTGCGTCGGCTCAGCCGCGGGACGAACATCCACTCCACCGAGCAGGACGACGGCTACGACGTCGAGTACCGCAAACTCCGTCTCGAGAAGGTCGTTCTCGTCGGCGTGTGGACCGAGGGCACCCTCGAGCAGATCGAGGCCCGCCTGGCGGAGCTCGCCGCGCTCGCGGAGACCGCCGGTTCCGACATCGCCGACATGCTCTACCAGCGTCGGGACAAGCCGGACGCCGGGACCTACATCGGCTCCGGCAAAGTCGAGGAGCTCAAGGCGATCGTCGTCGAGACCAATGCCGACACGGTCATCGCCGACGGTGAGCTCAGCCCCGGCCAGATGATCGCCCTGGAGAAGGCGCTCGACGTCAAGGTCATCGACCGCACGATGCTGATCCTCGACATCTTCGCCCAGCACGCCAAGTCGAAGGAAGGTAAGGCACAGGTCGCGCTGGCCCAGCTGGAGTACCTCATCACGCGGGTGCGTGGCTGGGGCGGGGCGCTGTCGCGTCAGGCCGGCGGCCGGGCGGGCTCCAACGGCGGTGTCGGACTGCGTGGCCCCGGTGAGACCAAGATCGAGGCCGACCGTCGGAGGCTGCGTAGCGAGATGGCGCGGCTCCGCCGCGAGATCCAGGGGATGAAGAAGGCCCGGGACGTCAAGCGTGACCGCCGGGACACCTCCGCGATCGCCCAGATCGCCATCGCCGGCTACACCAACGCAGGCAAGTCGTCCCTGCTCAACGCGATCACCGGGGCAGGCGTCCTGGTGGAGGACGCGCTGTTCGCCACGCTGGACCCGACGACGCGACGTGCGGAACTCGCGGACGGGCGCGCGGTGGTCTTCTCGGACACCGTGGGGTTCATCCGCTTCCTGCCGACACAGTTGGTCGAGGCGTTCCGGTCCACCCTGGAGGAGGTGATGGCCGCGGATGTCGTCCTGCACGTCGTCGACGGCTCCGACCCCTTCCCGATGGAGCAGATCGCCGCGGTGAACAAGGTCATCGGCGAGATCGCCGAGGAGACCGGTGCCTCCGCGCCGCCGGAGATCCTGGTGGTCAACAAGGTCGACGCGGCGGACCCGCTGGTGCTGGCCGAACTGCACAGCAGGCTGGACGACGTCGTGTTCGTCTCGGCATCCACCGGCGAAGGCGTCGCGGCGCTGGAGAGCCGGCTGGAACTCTTCCTCAACTCGCTGGACGACCATGTCGTGCTGCAGGTGCCGTTCGACCGGGGCGACGTGGTCTCCCGTCTGCACGAGTACGGCACCGTCCTGGGGCAGGAGTACACCGAGGACGGCACCCGCGTCGAGGTTCGCCTGCCCAGGGTGATTGCCGCGGAACTGGCGGACCTGCGTATCGCGGCCGACGGGGGGACAGAATAAGCTCGTCCGAATGGACGAGATGACAACACAGACCGGTGGCCCCGTCGGCGAGCCACCGCGCGGCCGGTTCTTCGGGTGGACACTGCACGGCGACGGCCGCAACATCAGGCCCGGGGCGGTCGTCGCCCCCGATGAACGGCTGAGCTGGCCCCGGACGACAGGGATCGGGATGCAGCACGTCGTCGCGATGTTCGGTTCGACACTGCTGGTCCCGGTCCTGACCGGGTTCCCGGTCAACACCACGCTGCTGTTTTCCGGTATCGGCACCGTCATCTTCCTGCTGGTCACCAGGAACCGGGTGCCGTCCTACCTCGGCAGCTCCTTCGCGTTCATCGCCCCGTTGACGGCCACCCAGGCCGAGGGGTTCGCCGCGCAGCTCGGCGGGGTGTTCGTCGCCGGACTGCTGCTGATCCTCGTGGGCGTCCTGGTCAAGGTGGCGGGACGTAGGGTGCTGGACGCCGTGATGCCGCCGGCGGTGACTGGGGCGATCGTCGCCCTGATCGGGCTCAACCTGGCCCCGGCGGCGACGTCCAACTTCGCGGCGCAGCCGTTGGTCGCCGCGGTGACGCTGTGCGCGGTCCTGGTGGTGACCGTCGCCGGGCGGGGCATGGTCGGACGCCTGGGGATCCTCATCGGCGTCGGCATCGGGTGGCTCTTCGCGGTCGTCTCCGGCAACCTCGCCGACGACGCCGGTGAGGTCATCGGGGACGCCGCCTGGTTCGGCCTGCCCGATTTCCACACCCCGGAGTTCCATGCCAGCGCGGTGCTGCTGACGCTGCCGGTCATCGTGGTGCTCATCGCCGAGAACGTGGGCCACGTCAAGGCCGTCGCCGGGATGACCCGGAGGAATCTCGACGACGAGGCCGGCCCCGCGTTGATCGGTGACGGCCTGGCGACCACACTCGCCGGTGGATTCGGCGGATCCGGGACGACCACCTACGCGGAGAACATCGGCGTGATGGCGGCCACCAGGGTCTACTCCACGGCGGCGTACTGGGTCGCCGCGGCGACGGCGGTGATCCTCGCCTTCGTCCCGAAGTTCGGCGCGGTGATCAACACGATCCCGGCCGGGGTGCTGGGCGGGGCGACGATGGTGCTCTACGGGATGATCGGGCTCCTGGGGATCCGGATCTGGCAGGACAACAACGTCAACCTGACCAACCCGGTGAACCTGGCGGCTGCCGCGGTGGCCCTGATCGCGGGGATCGGAAACCTTACCCTGCAAATCGGGTCACTGGAACTCGAGGGCATCGCCTGGGGTTCGGTGGGCATCATCGTCGGGTACCCGGTGCTGAGGTGGCTGTTCGAGAACGTCGGTGAAGGACGCGACTTCTCGGTGCGGGACTACTACCTGAAGTCCTGAGCCGGGGCCCGGGCGCGGGGCCCCGGGTGTGGCCTACTCCTCGTCGAGGTTCTTGGTGATCAACGCCGCGATGGCCTCGACGGCCTCGGCGTTGTCGGAGGTCACCGTGACCTCGTCGCCGTGCTCTGCACCCAGGGCCATGATCATCAGCGACGACGAGGCGTCCGACGGCTCGTCGTCGTCCTCACCGGGCAGGGAGAGGAGGATCTCGTCGTCGTAGTTGGCGGCCGCTTCCGCGATGATGGTGGCGGGGCGGGCGTGCAGGCCCACGGTGGAGCCGACGGTGACAGTGGTGGAGGCCATGGTTCTCAGGTCCTTTTCGGTTCGTCGTTATCGTGTGGTCCAGAGTGCGGTCGCATCGACTGTGGAGCGCCCCACTCTCTCACAGACAGAGTAGCCGACGCCGCCGGGGTTGTGCGCCACCCGTGCCGTCCCCTCCGTTGCACGGGTTCCGGATCAGGCGGTGACCACGGTCACGCCTTCGGAGTCGAAGGCCTCGAGGTACTGCGGGGGTGCTGAGTCGTCGGTGACCAGGACGTCGATCTCGGCGACGTTGGCGAAGCTGACCAGGTAGTCCCGCCCGAACTTCGTGGAGTCGCACATGGCGACGACGCGGTCGGAGTTGGCGATCATCGCCCTCTTCACGGCCGCCTCCTCGGCGTCGGCGGTCGACAACCCGTGGTCCATTGACAAGGCGTTGGTCCCGATGAACGCGATGTCGGCGTGGTGGACCCCGATGGTGCGCAGGGCGATGTCGCCGACGACGGCCTGGGTGATGGGGCGGATATGCCCGCCGATGAGCTGCACGTCCGACAGGCCCGCCGCCGAGAGACGGACGGCCAGGGGAAGGAAATTCGTCAGCACCGTGAGGTTCCGGTAGGGGGTCTCGTCCGGGCGTCCCGTCTCGGCGATCGCATGCGCGAGCATGGCGGTGGTGGTCCCGGCGTCGAGGAACACGGTGCCGGTCCGCGGAAGCAGGTCCGACGCCGCGTGCCCGATGCGGATCTTCGCCTCCGTGGAGGTGGTGCTGCGGAGTTCGATCGGCGTCTCCCGGGTCTGGAAGGTGTTGGTCGGCACGGCGCCGCCATGGACCCGGTGAAGCGCCCCGTCGTTGTCGAGCACGGTCAGGTCACGCCGGATGGTCTCCGGGGTCACGGCAAAACGTTCCGCCAGTTCCACCACGGTGACACGCCCGTTGACTGCGGTCAGTGACGCGATCTGCCGACGACGTTCCTCTGAGTTCATGGTGTGCATTCTATGGGGTCGCGCGGCGGCCGAGGGGTGGAGGACGCCGATTCGGGGGTGGGCGCGGCACGCGGGCAGGCCGGGACGGCGGCGGTGGACCTGAACTACGGGGTGGGGAAGCGGGTAGTGTGGAGGCCAACCTTTGTACGTCAACCGATGTTCCTTCAGAAGAGTTCTCTGAGCACCCGTGGGAGACCAGACACTATGGCAGACACGAATTCCTCCACCCCCTCGGCTGACGGTGACCCCGTCGTCCTGAAGGGAAAATCAGTCGTTCCCGGCACCGTCTTCGCACCCGTGACCTGGGTGACGGACCGGCCGGAACTGCCCGGGCCCGACAGGACGGTCGCCGAAGGGGACAGGGAGGCGGAGTTCGAGGCCTTCACCGCGGCGGTGGACACCGTCGCCGGGCGTCTCAGCGCACGTGCCGCCACGGTCGAGGGCAATGCCCGGCAGGTCCTTGAAGCGACCGTCGCGATCGCCAAGGACCGGGCCTGGGCCAAGAAGGTCCGTAAGTCCGTCAACGGCGGACAGACGAACCTCTACGCGGTCAAGCAGGCCACCGACGATTTCGTCGAGATGTTCCTCAAGGCCGGTGGCGTGATGGCTGAGCGGGTCACCGACCTGATGGACGTCCGCGACCGGGTCATCGCCGAGTTGCGCGGGGAGCCGGAACCGGGGATCCCCGAGGTGGATTCGCCGCATGTCCTCTTCGCCGACGACCTGGCGCCGGCGGACACCGCGACCCTCGATCCCTCGTTGATCATCGCTGTCGTCACGGAGAAGGGCGGGGCCACGAGCCATACGGCGATCATTGCCCGTCAGCTCGACATCCCCTGCGTCGTGGCGGTGGGTTCGACACTGCAGTCCATCGCGGCGGGCACCGAGGTGCTGGTGGATGCTGCGGCGGGGACGGTGGAGACCGGGGTGGACCCGGCGGACGTGGAGAAGAGGGTGGCGGCAGCCGCCGAGCTCGCGTCGAAGGTGCGCGGCTGGCACGGGCCGGCACAGACGGCCGACGGTCACCGGGTGCAGCTGCTCGCCAACGTCCAGGACGGTGCTGCGGCGCGGCAGGCCGCGGAGTCCGTGGCTGAGGGGGTGGGGCTGTTCCGTACCGAGCTGGGCTTCCTCAGTGAGACCACCGAGCCGTCGGTGGAGGAGCAGGCGGAGCGCTATGCCGAGGTGCTGAAGGCGTTCCCGGAGGGGAAGGTCGTCATCCGCACGTTGGACGCCGGGTCGGACAAGCCGGTTCCCTACGTGATGGCGGAGACAGAGGAGAACCCGGCTCTGGGTGTCCGTGGTCTGCGTATCGCCCGGACGAACCAGGAGTTGCTCGAACGTCAGCTCGACGGCATCGCCCTTGCACTGGAGAAGTCGGGCCGTACCGACTCGTCGGCACAGACCTGGGTGATGGCTCCGATGGTGGCGACCGTGTACGAGGCCCAGTGGTTCGCTGCGTTGTGTCACGAGCGCGGCCTGGTCGCCGGCGCGATGATCGAGGTCCCGGCGGCGGCGCTGATGGCGGACAAGATGATGCCGCACCTGGACTTCGTCTCCATCGGTACCAATGACCTGACCCAGTACACGATGGCGGCGGACCGGATGTCGGCGTCGTTGGCGCATCTGACCGACCCGTGGCAGCCGGCGGTCTTGCGGCTGGTGCACACGACCTGTCGTGCCGGTGCGGTGACGCGGACCGCCGTGGGTGTGTGCGGTGAGGCGGCCGCCGACCCGCTGTTGGCCTGTGTGCTGGCCGGACTCGGTGTGACGTCGCTCTCCGCTGCCCCGCCCGCACTAGCCGCGGTCGGCGCACAGCTCGGTGAGGTCGATTTCGCGGTCTGTCGGGAGATGGCGGCCGCGGCGCTCGACGCTGACGGGGCCGAGGAAGCCAAGGTCGCTGCTGCGGCGGTCCTGGGCCTGTAGCCGTCCTGTCCGTGCGTCCGGGGGTGGGGGCGGAGGCGCGGTCAGATCTTGCGGAGCACGGCGACGACGCGTCCGAGAATGTCCGCGTCATCCCCGGGGATCGGTTCGAAGAGGTCGTTGTGGGGGAGGAGCCAGACCCCGTTACCGTCCTTCTGGAACTCCTTCACCGTGGCCTCGCCGTCGATCATCGCGGCGACGAAGTCCCCCAGTTCAGCGACCTTCTGAGACCGGACAGCGACCCAGTCCCCGTTGAAGATGCCGGCGTCGCGCATGGATTCGCCGACAACCTGGAGAAGGAAGAGCTCGCCGCTGCCCACCAGCTCCTGCGGCAGGGGGAAGTGTGCCTCCACGTGTTCCTCGGCCAGGATCGGCGAGCCGGCGGCGATCTGGCCGACCACCGGGACGAAGGACGGGGAGGGCATCCCCTCCGGGACCGGGGTGGTCGCCGGTTTGGGGCCGGGGCGGGGAGCGGAGTCGCCGTCGAAGTCACGGATGTCCACGGCGCGGGGCTTGTTGTCCTCTCGCCGGAGGTATCCCTTCCGCTCCAGTTCACGCAGGTGGTACGACACCGAGGAGGTGGAGTTCAGGCCTACCGCGTCACAGATCTCCCGGATGCTGGGCGGGTACCCGCGGAAGCGTGTGGCGTCCTTAATGACGTCCATGATGCGGCGTTGGCGGTCGGAGAGCTTCTCCCTGCCCTTGTCGCCGTCGTTGGTTCCGAGTCCGGTCGGCGCGGCCCGCTTCCTGCCGCCCGACACCGCTCCCGCGGAGGACTTCTGCTTCCCTGACATCTGACCCACTCCTGGTTTCGTTGTGTCGATCGTGGTTCCGACACTACATGAATGGGCGGACATCGTTGATCAAGGTGTTCGAAAGTGTCGCTGGAACGGTGGACTTCCTCGAACACCCGTGCTATCTTCGGCGACAGAGAGTGCGGTTCGAACACATGGACGAAGAGTCTGCACGGGACGCGGGATGGTGTCCGGTGGTGGTGATGTCATTGTCCTGTCAGATCCCGCGAGTCACTGCCGTTCCCATGGAAAGAGGGTTGTCATGAGCACGATACCGGTACATCATCGCCGCGACGCCGTCCGCCGTCCTGTTTACCGTCGTCCGGAGTGGGCACAGGTGTGCGGGACCGGTGGATCGAACACCTGGGGGGATGGTGCCGCCCGGCGGCCGTCCCCGGTTCAGTCTGCGCGCGGGCGTTCGCGGAGCTGCTCCGAGGAACGTCCGTTCGAGGACGGCTCCCGTGGCGCCAGGCTCCGTCGCCGGGCGTCATCTGTCCTCGGGTCCCCGGGGGTCACGTTGGTCTCGCTGGCCTCGGTGGTCGTGATGATCGCCGCATCGCCGGTGTTGACCGGTACGGACGAAGGTGTCGTCACGCCGACCACGACAGCGACGGTCACCGTGGACGAGGGCGAGAGCCTCGCCGACATCGCGCGGGAGCATGTGCCGGGGGCCCCGGTGGGGGACACGGTGGCGCGGATCTCCTCGCTCAACGGCATCACCGGCACCGGGGACCTGGGTCCACGTGACCTCGGGCAGTCTGACGGTTCGACGACCCGACAGGTGATCGTGCCGGTGTACTGACCGCACTCGGTGTCGTGGACCGTCCTGGGGGTAGGATGTGGGGCCGTACTGCTCCACCTATCTCGATGAGGGAGAACCCCGTGCTCTGTCCTGCATGCCGCTCCGAAGAATCCAGGGTGGTGGATTCACGCACGGTGGAATCCGGATCGGCGATCCGACGGCGGCGCGAGTGCCTGTCGTGCCGGACCAGGTTCACCACCCTGGAGCGCTCCGTGCTGCTTGTCACCAAACGCAGCGGCGTGACCGAAGAGTTTCGCCGTGACAAGGTCATCAGGGGTGTCGGCCGGGCCTGTCAGGGACTCGAGGTCTCCACGGACGACCTGAAGATCCTCGCCCATGACGTCGAGCAGTCACTCCGGGCGTCCCACGGTTCACAGGTCGCCGCTGACGATATCGGCCTGGCGATTCTCGAACCGCTCCGTAACCTCAATGAGGTCGCCTACCTCCGGTTCGCCTCCGTCTACAAGTCGTTCCGGTCCACCGACGACTTCGAGAAGGAGATCCGGGCCCTCCGGCAGCACCACGACGGCACCGCCGGATAGCGTCACCGGATCTTCGCCAGGGCCTTCTTGACCCGGGCCGCGCTGGCGGGGCGCGAGGTACCGAGGTGTTGCGCGAACAGCGACACCCGGAACTCCTCGACCAACCACTCGGCCTCCTTGAACTGCGGTGACGCCGCACGCGAGGCGGGAATCCGCTTACGCGTCTCCGCGATCGCCTCCGTACACTCCCTGACCTGGTCATCCAGTGCCGCCTCACGGTCCGGGTCGGACTCCATCAGGGACAGGCGGGACTTCATGGCCGCCACATAGCGGGGTACATGGCGCAGATTCTCCACCCCGTTCCTCGCGACACGGTGAGGGCCGAGGAAGAACTCGAGCTGGCCCTTCATCTCCTCGATCGCCTCGCCACTCCAGGCGTCCAGCTCCTGCGACATATCGGACACCGCGAGCACCGCGGGTGCGATCGCGACGAAGATCTGGCGGACCAGTCCCGGTCCCTTGTCCTTCGCCGCAGCGACGGCCTCTGCGCAGCGTTCCGGGTCACGGATCACCGGACCATACCGGTCCAACAACTCACGGCAGGCCAGCACACGGCAGTCGTCCACCAGCGCGTCCGGACCACCGTGCGGGTACGTGTCGACCGCCACGCGCTGGCGCAGCGGCATCCCCTTGATCATCTGCTTGGTGGACACCTGGCAGGCGGCCACCATCATCTCCAGGACGGTGGAGAACTGCTGACCTGCCGCGGCCTGGGGAGTGGGGAAGGCCTTGAGGACGAACCCGCCCCGGTTCCCCGGTGCAGCCGAGACGAGCGCCGGGTACGCCGAGGTCGTCTGGCCGTCGACCACGGTCTCCACCGACTCGGGGATCGTGCCGATATCCTCGGCGGTCCAGTGCTCGGAGCGGGCCAGGACCCCGCCGCCGCCACCCGAGGAGGGGTTCCCGGAGGCTCGCTTCTTCGAGCCTGACGGCCGGTGGGCAGCCGAGTCCCGGGGGGTGGGGTTGTCCGAGGCGCCCCGCGACGACCGGGCTGTCGCCGCGGCGATGGACTGGGTGATCTCGCCGGAGAGCCGGTCCTGCAGGTCACCGAGATCCTTGGATGTCGCGATCACCTTGCCACGGCGGTCGACCGCGGCATAGGTCATCCGGAGGTGGTCGGGCACCCGGTTCCAGTCGAAGTCGCCGGCGCTGATTCCGCTGCCTCCCAGAGAACGGAGCGCGTCGGCCAGGGCCTGGTCGACCGGACCGTCGTACGGGGTCATCCGCTCCAGTGCGGTGCGGGCGAACTGTGCGGCGGGGACCACCGAGGTCCGCAACGGTTTCGGCAGCGTCCTGATCAACGCGACGCAGAGTTCCTCGCGCATGCCCGACACCAGCCATTTGGTGTCGTCGTCGGTCACGCCGGCGAGCAGCGGAAGCGGAATCCGCATCGTGATGCCGTCCGCGGGGTCGCCGGGACGGAAGACGTACGTCAGGTCGAACTCCATCGACCCCTGGCGCCAGGTGTCCGGGAACTCCCGCGCCGCGGCGGCTCCACCGTCCGACCCGATCAGGGCGTCGGCGGTCATGTCCAGCAGGTGGGGCTCCTTGTTCCTCGCCTTCTTCCACCAGGAGTCGAAGTGACGCGCGGACACCACGCCTGCCGGTAGGCGGTCGTCGTAGAAGGCGTAGATGGCGTCGTCGTCGATGACGATGTCGCGCCGACGCGCCTTGTCCTCCAGCTCGCCGGCTTCAGCGAGCAGTTGCTGGTTGTGTCGGAAGAAACGGTGGTTGGTGCGCCAGTCGCCCTCGACCAGTGCATTCCGGATGAACATGTCGCGTGCGGCCTCGGGGTCGGTCTTCGACAGGTTCACCCGCCGGTCGCCGATCACGGGGAGCCCCAGCATGGACGCCTTCTCGACGGCCAGGGCGGCACCCTGCTTGCTGGACCAGAACGGGTCCGAGTACGAGTACCGCATCAGCTGCGGGGCGATCTCCTCGATCCACTCCGGGACGACGGGTGCCACCGTCCGGGCGAACACCTGGGACGTCTCCACCAGCTCCGCCGCCATCACCCACTGCGGTGGCTTCTTCGACAGGTGGGACGAGGGGTGGATGACGAACGTGGTGTTGCGGGTTCCGGTGAACTGGCGGGAATTGCCCTGACGCATCCCCACATTGGTGATCAGACCGGCCAGCAGTGACTTGTGGACCGCCGTCTCATCGGGCGCGGCCGAGGCATCCAGGTCGTCGGCGAGGTCGAAGGTGAGTTCACGGAAGTGGCGGACGTTGGGAACCGACCACCTCAGCTCCTGGATCACGGTGAGAAGCTGCCTGACAAGGTCCATCCACTCCAGGACACGCACGTAGTGGATGAACTCGTCGCGGCATAGTCTGCGGAACTTGTTCCCGGAGAGTTCCTTCCGGCGTTCCTGCAGGTAGTTCCATAGCTTGAGGACAGAGATGAAGTCCGAGTCCGCCGCGAACCGTGCGTGCAGCTGGTCGGCACGGGCCTGGTGTTCGGACGGCCGTTCCCGGACGTCCTGGATGCTCAGTGCCGCCACGATGACGGCGATCTGTTCGAGGACACCGTTGGCGTGTGCCGCGGACAGCATCTTCGCCAGCCGCGGGTCCGTCGGAATACGGGCCATGTCGCGACCGGTGTCCGTGAGGGTCGGCGCACCGGACGACGTCCTGCCCGACGTCTCGATCGCGCCCAACTCCTGCAGGAGCTGCACGCCGTCGCGGACCGACTTCGAGTCCGGGGGCTGCAGGAACGGAAATTCCCGGATGTCGCCGAGATCGAGGGACGCCATGGAGAGGATGACGCTGGCGAGGTGCGTGCGCAGGATCTCCGGATCGGTGAACTCCGGGCGGGCCTCGAAACTCTCCTCGGAGTACAACCGGATCGCGATACCGTCCGAGGTACGGCCGCAGCGACCCGAGCGTTGTTTCGCGGACGCCTGGCTGATCTCCTCGACCGGCAGCCGTTGGACCTTCGTCCGGTGCGAGTACCGCGAGATCCGCGCGTACCCGGTGTCGATCACGTACTTGATGCCGGGGACCGTGAGCGAGGTCTCCGCGATGTTCGTCGACAGGATGATCCGTCGGCGGCTGCCGGGGGAGAAGACCCGGTGTTGTTCGGCGGCGGACAGACGGCCGAACAGCGGGAGGATGTCGACGCCGCGGAACTTCTCGTCCCGCAGGGCGTCCGCGGCGTCCCGGATCTCACGTTCACCGGAGAAGAAGCAGAGGATGTCGCCCGGACCTTCGGCGATGAGCTCGCGTGTGGCGTCGAGGAGGCCGTCGATCGGGTCCGTCTCCACCTCGCGGAAGGACTCGCCGTCGGTGCCGTCCGGTACCAGACGTGTCAGCGGCCGGTACCGGATCTCCACCGGGTAGGTACGGCCGGAGACCTCGATGATCGGTGCGGGGTTGCCGTCGGAGTCCGCGAAGTGGGTGGCGAAGGACTCCGGGTCGATCGTCGCCGAGGTGATGATGACCTTCAGGTCGGGACGCTTGGGAAGCAGCTCCCGGAGGTACCCGAGCAGGAAGTCGATGTTGAGGCTGCGCTCGTGTGCCTCGTCGACGATGATCGTGTCGTAGGCCTTCAGCAGCCGGTCCCGCTGGATCTCGGCCAGCAGGATACCGTCGGTCATCAGCTTCACCGCGGTCGACCGGTGGACATGGTCGTCGAAGCGGATCTTGTAACCGACACGGCTTCCTGGCTCGCCGGCCTTCTCGCCCAGCTCGTCGGCGATGCGGTCGGCGACGCTCCGGGCGGCGATACGACGCGGCTGCGTGTGGCCGATCCGCTTCTCCACGCCCCGACCGAGCTCCAGACACATCTTCGGCAACTGGGTCGTCTTCCCTGACCCGGTTTCGCCGGCGACGATGACGACCTGGTTGTCCCTGATCGCCTCGATGATCTCGTGCCGACGGGCAGAGACCGGGAGAGACTCGGGGTAGGAGAGGTTCTCGGTGAGATTCAACCGCGGAGCGCGGCGTGGACCACGTCCTGACCGTGGGCCGCGCTGCCGTTTCCTGCCCTTCCGGCGGTTCGTCGGCCTGCTGTCACCTGCATTGTCTTCGTCGGAAACCACCCGACGATCCTACCACCGGACACGAAAAAGGCCCGCCGTACACCATGTGCACGACGGGCCGACCGGGACGCTTCTAGCGTGCGTCCTCGATCTCGATGGTCTGGGCGACACCCTGGACCACAGCGGCGATCTTGACTGCCTCGAAGACCTGCTCCTTGGTCAGGCCCTCCTCGCGCACGGTCTTCTCGTGTGCGATGGTGCAGTGCTCGCAACCGTTGACGGTCGAGACCGCCAGGGAGAAGAGCTCGAAGTCGACCTTCTCGATGCCCGGCTTGCCGATGACGTTCATCCGCAGGCCCATCCGGACCTGGGCGTAGTCGTCGCCGAGCCATCCGCGGGCACGGTAGGCGACGTTGTTCATCGCCATGATCGAGGCGGCGGCCAGCGCGGCGTTGTACGCCTCGTCGGACAGGTGCGACTTGGCCTCGTCGGAGATCTCGGACAGAACCTGGTCGTTGCGGGACGCCGCGGCGGTGGCGACGAAGGTGCCCCACAGCTGCTGCTCGGTCAGCTCCGTGGACCGCGCGAGGCTGCTGAGGTTGAGCTTCAGGTCCTTGGCGTACTCGGGGAGACCCGACTTCAGGTTGTCGATCGACATATTACTTCAGTGCCTCCTGGACAACGTCCATCTTGTTGATGTTCTTGGTGGGGTCGTTGGCCTGCCAGTTGCAGGCGCAGACCTCTTCGGACTGCAGCGCGTCGAGGACGCGGAGGACCTCGTCGACGTTGCGGCCGACGGCGTCCGGGGTCACGGAGACGAACTGGATGACGTTGTCCGGGTCGACGATGTAGGTCGCACGGTCCGCGACACCGGCAGCGTTCTCGACGCCCAGGGCGCGGATCAGGTCGTGGCGCACGTCGGCGAACATCGGGAAGGGGACACCCTTGAGCTCCGGGTGGGTTGCACGCCAGTTGAAGTGAGCGAACTCGTTGTCGGTGGAGCCGCCGAGGATCTGGGTGTCACGATCCTGGAACTCCTCGTCGAGCTTGCCGAAGGCGGCGATCTCGGTCGGGCAGACGAAGGTGAAGTCCTTCGGGTAGAAGAAGATGACCTTCCACTTGCCCTCGTACTTGTCGAGGCTGACGTTCTCGAAGTAGTCGTCCGGCTGCTGGGCGTTGGCCTCGTGCAGGTCGCCGCCCTTGAGTGCGGTGAGGTTGAACTCCGGGAACTGGTCGCCGACAGTGAGAATGGACACGCTGAATGCCTCCTGGGGTCGTGAGATTAGTGTGCTCGCTGCGTGCGTGAGCAAGACCGATTATGCCATGAAACTAGAAACGATGCAAAGGTATAACTGATCTATGTCGACCCCGCCATAGGTGCCACCTATGGGACGGAGTGGATAGGTTTAACTTTCGTGGATAATGTAGTGTGATAGGCATGGTCAATAAAGCGTACCGGCCGACAATCGCCCAACTCCGCACCTTCGCCACGGTCGCGGAACACGGACACTTCGGGTCCGCGGCCCAGCAGCTGGGGATCTCCCAGCCGTCCCTGTCACAGGGCCTGGCAGCCCTCGAGAACGGGCTGGGTGTCCAGCTGATCGAGCGGTCGACGCGGAAGGTCATCGTCACCGACACCGGTCGCGACCTGCTTCCCTACGCACAGGCGACCCTGGACAGCCTGGACACCTTCATCAGTCAGGCCAGAGGCGCACACGGCGGGCTCACCGGTTCGATGGCGCTGGGCATGATCCCGACCATCGCCCCGTTCATCCTCCCGTTCCTCCTGCATTCACTGCCCTCGGTCGCCCCGGAGCTCGAACCGAAGATCGTGGAGGAGAAGACCAGCAGTCTCGTGGACTCCCTGCGACAGGGGGGTCTGGACGCCGTGGTCGTCGCATCACCGGTCACCGGGGCCGGAATCGAGCAGATCGAGCTCTACCGGGAGGAGTTCGTCCTCGTCCTTCCCGAGGGGCACCGGCTCGCCGGTCGGCGCGACGTCACCCTCGACGAGCTCGACACCCTCGACCTGCTGCTGCTGGACGACGGCCACTGCCTCCGCGACCAGGTGCTGGACCTCTGCCGCTCGGTGTCGTTGACCGCTGACCCGGCACGGTCGGTCACCCGAGCCGCCAGCCTGTCGACCGTCGTGCAGTGCGTCATCGGTGGTCTGGGGTGCACCCTGGTCCCCATGAGCGCGGTCGCCGCGGAGTGTGACCGTCCGGGGGTGGCGCTGGCGACGTTCGAGGGTGGCGCGGCGACCGCCGGCCGTTCAGTGAACCTGAGCTACCGGTCCAGCTCCACACGTGACGAGGCCTTCCGGACCGTCGGTGACGTGGTCACCGAGGCGTACGAGGCAGGTGCGGTCGTCGGCCGGGGCGTGCTGGACGCCCGGCTCAACCCTGGATGACCCTGAGCTCACTGAGCCGGACCTCGCCGGCCTCATCGGACGCATCGAGGTCCACGACCCCTTCGAAGGCCCACCCGTGGTCGCCTTCCGGGTCATCGAGGATCTGCCGCACCTCCCAGTGACGCCCCTGTTCGGAGATGAGCACCAGGTCGGGGGAGCGGGCGCCGGCGTCGACCCCGATGTCGGCGTACTCGTCGAAGTAGGCGTCCATCTCCGCGGGCCAGTCCGGCGCCTCGGCCAGGTAGTCGTCCAACTCCGCCAGTTCCTTCTCCTTCTCGAAGGCGAACAGCTCGACGTGGCGGAAGAAGTGGTTGCGGACCATCCGGCGCAGTGCGCGGGGGTTGGCGCTGAGCTTCGTCGGGTCGTCGACCCCGAAGGCGTGCTCGGCCACCTGTTCCTCGGTGACGGGTTTGTCGGGGTCGGCCATCGCCGACCACTCGTCGACCAGTGACGAGTCGACCTGCCGGATCAGCTCACCGAGCCAGACGACGATGTCCTCCAGCTCGTCGTTGCGACGCTCCGGGGGCACGGTGTGCGACAACGTCCGCCAGGCGTCGGTGAGGTAGCGCAGTACGACCCCTTCCGACCGCGCCAGCTGGTAGGTGGCGATCAGGTCGGAGAAGGTCATGGCCTTCTCGATCATGTCCCGTACCACCGACTTCGGCGCCAGGTCGAACTCGCTCGCCCACGGGTTGGACTCGCAGAAGATGTCGTAGGCCTGCTCCAGCTCCTCCTCGAGGGGCTTCGGCCAGGTGATGTCCTCCACGATCGCCATACGCTCGGTGTAGTCGACCCCCTCGGCCTTCAGCGCGGCGATCTCCTGGCCACGACGTTCCCGCTGCTGGGCGGACAGGACCTGGTGGGGGTTGTCCAGGATCGCCTCGACGGTGCTGATCAGGTCGAGGGTGTAGGTCTCGGACTCCGGGTCGAGGAGGTCGAAGGCCGCGAGCGCGAACGGAGACAGGGGCTGGTTCAGAGCGAAATCACGTTGCAGCTCGCGGGTCAGCCGGGCATCCTTCCCGGACGGGGTGTCGGCGTCGTACTCCTCGACGATCTCCGTACGCAGCAGACCCCGGTACAGGTCGATCGTGGTGAGGATGTCCCGGTTCTGCTTGGCGCGGGTGTCGTGGTTGTCACGCAGCAGTCCCTTGAGTGCCGCGTAGGTCCACTCGTCCCGCGCGACGACGTTGATCAGCATCGAGTGCGACATCTGGAACTGGCTGACGAGCTCCTCGGGCTCCGCGGTGGTGAGCCTGTCGAAGGTGGACTTCGTCCACGTGGCACGCCCTTCCGGCGCGGACTTCTTCCGGAGCTTCTTGAGCTTCTTCGGGTCCGAACCGGCCCGTTCGCGCAGCCGGAAGTTCTCGATCTCGTGCTCCGGCGCCTCCACCACCACGGTGCCCTGGGTGTCGTAACCGGCGCGTCCGGCACGCCCGGCGATCTGGTGGAACTCCCGTGACTTCAGGATCCGGTGCTTGATGCCGTCGTACTTGGCCAGCCCGGTCATCAGCACCGTCCTGATCGGCACGTTGATCCCCACACCGAGGGTGTCGGTGCCGGAGATCACGCTGAGCAGGCCCTGCTGGGCGAGCTTCTCAACGAGCCTGCGGTACTTCGGCAGCATCCCCGCGTGGTGGATGCCTATGCCCTTACGTAGCAGTCCCGACAGCGTCTTGCCGAACGCGGAGGTGAAGCGGAAGTCGCCGATGGCTGTGGCTATCTCCGCCTTCCGTTCCTTGTCCGCGAAGGTCATGCTCGTGAGCGCCTGGGCACGCTCCACGGCCTCACGCTGCGAGAAGTGGACGATGTACACCGGTGCCTTGCCGGCCTCCATGAGCTCCTGCAGCGTCTCGTGCACCGGGGTGTAGACGAAGTCGAACTCCAGGGGGACCGGGCGGACGGTGCCGGTCACCGGGTTCGTCGTGCGGCCGGTGCGACGGGTCAGGTCCTTCTCCAGCCAGGTGGTGTCGCCCAGCGTCGCGCTCATCAGGAGGAACTGTGCCCGGGGCAGGCTGAGCAACGGCACCTGCCACGCCCACCCACGGTCGGGTTCCGAGTAATAGTGGAACTCGTCCATCACGACCTGGTCGATGTCGGCCTCGGCGCCGTCGCGCAGTGCGATATTCGCGACGACCTCTGCCGTGGCGCAGATGACCGGCGCTTTTCCGTTCACGGTGGCGTCACCGGTCATCATGCCCACGTTCGCCGGGCCGAAGATCTCGCAGAGGGAGAAGAACTTCTCACTGACCAGCGCCTTGATCGGGGCGGTGTAGAAGGTACGCTTCCCGTGGGCCAGGGCGACGAAGTGGGCGGCGGTGGCCACCAGCGACTTCCCGGACCCGGTCGGGGTGGCCAGGATGACGTTGTCACCGGCAGCCAGCGCTACCGCGGCTTCCTCCTGGGCAGGGTAGGGGGAGAGTCCACGGTCGCGGGCCCACGCGAGGAAGGATTCGAGGACCGCGTCGTCGACCAGGCTCTCCGGCACCTCGTCGAGGTCGGGGAGGAGGGCGGAAAGGGTGGTGTCAGTAGCGGGCGTCGTCACCTGTGGTTTTACCTGTCGGGGTCGTCGGGGTTGTCGTCTGGATTGTACCCGGGCACGTCGTCCGTGTCGGCGTCGCGGTCCTCGCCGTCGTCCTCGTTACCGTTGTCGCCGTCGTCGTCGGACATGTCGAGCGTGCTGGCGAGGAAGCGTTCCACCTCGGCGCTGATCTCTTCACCGGACGGCACCTCCTGACCGGGAGCCAGCAGGGCGTTGTCCCTGCGCTTGCGTTGACGCGACTGGTCCTCGTCGTACTGCCGTTCCAGGGCACCGACGACCGAGGCGATCTCGGCGGAGTCGTCGACCTGCTCGGCGAGTTGCTGGCGGACCTTGTCCATGTCGGCCTCCAGTGCCCGCAGCGGCAGGTTGAGGTCGGCGACCGACTCGAGGGTGTGCAGCAGTCCGTAGGCGGCCTCCGGATAGTCCGACGCCGCGATGTAGTGGGGGACGTGGGCGGTCAAACCGAGGGTGGAGAGCCCGCCCCGTGACAGCAGCAACTCGATGTCCAGCATTGCCGCGCCCGGGATGATCATCCGGGACTCCCAGGTCCGCAGGCCCTGTATCTGCGCGGGGTCGGAACCGTGTGCGGTGACGATGAGGGGACGGGTGTGCGGCACCGTCATCGGTGCGGCGTAGAACGTGACGGTCCGGTCGACACCCGAGCGTGACGCGAGCTCGGCCACCGCCCTGCTGAACGCCTCCCAACGAAGGTCCGGTTCCGGTCCGGTGAGCAGCATGAACGGCTGGCCGTCGGAATCCTCCATACGGTAGAGGGTCAGTGCGAGGTCCTCGCGGTCCACGACCCGGCCGTGGTCGAGGGTCACCCCCGGACGCCGGGACCGGTAGTCGATGAGTTCATCGACGTTGAACGTCGCCACCGCTGCGTGGTCGAGAGCCTGGAGAAGGTGCTGGCTGGCCTGCCGCACCCCTTGACCGGCGTCGGCGTAGCCCTGGAGAGCGATGACCATCGACAGTCCGTCGTCGGCGTCGGTGGACTGTGCCGAGGGGCCGGGGTACTCGAGTTCGTACATACGATCACTGTCGGACATCTTCGTGTGCTCCCTTCACTGACGTGCGACGCAGTGGAACCATCCTACCAGTCGCTATTCCCGCACCAGGGGATCTCCACAGGGTGCGGCTTGTCCACATGCTCCTGGTTGAACCGGCGGAGCGGAGGTACCGCGGTCGGTTCCCCGGTGGAGGATGTCTCCATGACTTCCACTCAGCACAACAGCCCGCACGGTCCCGGCATTCCCGGCCCCGGACGACCCGTCGTCCTCGACGGCGGGCCGGACGAACTCATCGCCGCGGTTCCGGGGCTCCTCGGTTTCACCCCGACCGCGAGTGTCGTCCTCATCGGCCTGAGCTACCACGGAGACGAGCTCGAGTCGATCGGACCGGTTGTGCGAACCGACCTCGTCCCGGGGGCCGCCGCAGCCGGTGCCGACGCGCTGTGCGGGGCCGTCTACGACATGCCCGACGCGAGGGCTGCGGTCATCGTGGTGGAGCCGCATCCCTGGCCTGTCCGCGGACGCACGGTAGAGGTGGTGAGGACGGTGCTGTGCGAACTCCGCGACAACGCCGTCGGCGTGTCCGGGGTCTACGTCACCGAGTCGATGCGCGACGGTGGCCTGTGGCGGGAGATCGTCCCGTCGGGGCAACGAGGCCGGTGGCAGATCCGACGCCAGGGCACGCTCGCCGACCCCCAGGTCAGCCCGATCCTGTCGGCAGGGCAGACGACGGTGCACGACACCGGGGGTACGTCCGAGGAGATGGACCGGGAGCTGGACCCGGTCGATGACGAGAAGGTGCGTGCGGTGCTCCCGGCGAGCTGGAGTACGGGGGCGGACACCGGCACCGGCCGGGACTCGCTGTCGCCGGCGGACATCTGCGCACTGGTGGCGCAGATCAACCGTGACATCGCCGCGCAGGGCACCGACAAGGACGCGCCACTGCGCCGCGCACGGTGTGCGGTGCGTCGGGCGCTGACGGTCCAGGGCACCGCCGGCCAGGTGTTCGCCTTCTGCACCAGCGTCCGGCTCTTTCCCTCGTTGGTGGCCCTCGCCGCCGGCGGGGGAGCGACGGTGGTGATGGCACTGCTCCTCGAGGTCGCGGCGTTGGGGAGGTGTTCGCTGCGTAGCCGGGCCCTCCTGTTGATCGCGGTGCTGGGGTGGTGCGGGAACCACGGTGCACTGGGGCACCGGGCGGCGCGACGGTGCCTGCAGGAGACGGCGGAGGACAGTGGGGTGGGACGTGTGCCGGGCATCGACGGTGACACCGGGCAACTCGGGGACGACCTGCTGACGATGTCCCTGGCGGGGATCCTGTGGGACGGGGTGTCCGACGGTTCCGCCGCCCGAGCCGTGCAGAGCATCCTCGACCAAGGTCTCGCCCAGCTTGACGCGGTGACGGTCACCGCTCCGCCGGCCGGTGCTGCTGGTGCCACGGCGCTGGTGGAGACGGTCCTGGACCGCAGGGCGGCTACCGCCGTGCGAAATGTGCTCGGTCGCCGAGCCGGGAAGTGAACGCCCACGCGTCGGAGACGATGGTGTGGAGGTCGCTGCGCGAGGGGGTCCAGCCGAGCTCCTCGATCGCGCGTGCCGAGGAGGCGATCAGGGTCGCCGGGTCACCTGCGCGGCGCGGTGCGACGAGCGCGGGGATCGGATGACCGGTGACCTCCCGGCAGGTGTCGATGACCTGCTGGACGCTGTAGCCGTCCCCGGACCCGAGGTTGAAGACACGGTGCTCCCCGGCGGTGTTGGACTGGGCCGCCAGCAGGTGGGCGTCGGCGAGATCACGGATGTGGATGTAGTCGCGGACACAGGTCCCGTCGGGTGTCGGCCAGTCGTCGCCGAAGACCATGATCTGGTCCCGGGCATCGAGCGCGACCTGTAGGACCAGGGGGATCAGGTGGGTCTCCACCACACGGTTCTCCCCGGTGTCCCCGTACGCCCCGGCGACGTTGAAGTAACGCAGGCTCGTGGCGCCGAGCCCAAAGGCCCGGGCGTAGGAGGTGATGATCTGGTCGATCGAGAGCTTCGACGCACCGTACGGGTTGGTCGGGGCGGTCGGCATGTCCTCGGTGATCGGTACCGAGGCCGGCTCGCCGTAGCAGGCCGCCGTCGAGGAGAACACCAGGTTGTCGACACCGTGCCCGCGCATCAGGTCCAGCAGCCGCAGCGATGTGACCACATTGCCGTGCCAGTAGATGTCGGGGGCCTCGACGGACTCACCGACCAGTGATTTCGCGGCGAAGTGGAAGACAGCCGAGCAACCGTCCGCCAGGGCCTCCGGCGCCCGGTCGAGGACGTCACCCTCCAGGAACGCCGCCCCGGCCGGGACGGCCTCCCGGTTGCCGGTGGACAGGTCGTCGATCACCGTGACGCGGTACCCCTGTTCGACGAGTACGGCTGCGCAGACGCTGCCCACGTAGCCGGCACCGCCGGTGACCAGTACATGGCTTCCTTCGACAAGTCCCATCAGAAGCTAGTTCCCCTCGACCACGATGCGGATGGCGTGTCCGAGCTCCTCCGGGACCACCACGCTGTCGCCGGAGGGGGTCTGCAGGGTCAGCCCGTCCGGGGTGTCCTGGATCGTCACCGTGGTGCCGGGCCGGATGCCGTACTGCCCGAGCTTCCCGATCACCTTGTGCTCGACCTGGACGATCTCGTTGAAGCTGACGATCGTGGCCTTGCGCGGGGAGCTGAGGTCGAGGTCCGAGGCACGGTGCGAGTTGTCGGGGTTGCCGACCGACGCCTGACCGAGCTTCTCCAGACCCGGGACAGGGTTACCGAACGGCGAGGTGTTGTGGTCCTCGAGGACAGCGAGCAGCCGCCGCTCGACCTCGTCGCCCATCACGTGCTCCCACCGGCACGCCTCGTCGTGGACAGACTCCCACGGCAAGCCGATGACGTCGACGAGCAGACGCTCAGCGAGACGGTGCTTGCGCATCACCGCCGTCGCATGCGCCCGGCCCTCCTCGGTGAGCTTCAGGGACCGGTCGTCCGCGATCCACAGCAGGTTGTCCCGCTCCATACGTGCCACGGTCTGGCTCACGGTTGGTCCGGACTGGTCGAGACGCTCGGCGATCCGGGCGCGGAGCGGAGGAATGCCCTCCTCCTCCAGTTCATAGATCGTCCGGAGGTACATCTCAGTGGTATCGACGAGGTCCTTCACTCGACCATGGCCTTTCTACGACGTATGCGACCAGCGAAATACCGACGGTCACATTCACGGGTTTTATTCACACATTAGTGACCTACAACCTACACGGTTCCCGGCGGACATGGTTGAGCGGTCCGACTCGCCCAGGCAGCAGGACAGGTCGGGACCGCGCACCCCCGTGTCAGACCGCGTACTCGCGCAGCCGGGCTGCGCGGTCACCTTCGCGGAGCTTCGTCATGACCTCACGCTCGATCTGCCGCACGCGCTCGCGGGACAGGCCGAAACTCCGGCCGATCTGGTCCAGGGTGCGGGGCATTCCGTCGTCCAGGCCGTAGCGCAGCTTGATCACGTCCTGCTCGCGCTCCTCCAGGGTGTCGAGGACGGCGCGGACATCGGAGTGCCGCAGGGAGGCGACGACGGCGGCTTCGGCATCGGTCGCCTCGGAATCCTCGATGAAGTCGCCGAGCGGGGCCTCTTCGTCGGAGCCGACCGGCATGTCGAGACTCACCGGGTCACGGGACTGCTTGAGCAGCATCTCGATCTTCGACTCGTCGATCCCGGACTCCTCCGCCAGTTCCTCGTTGGTCGCCTCACGGCCGAGGTGCTGGTACATCTCCCGCTTGATCCGGGACAGCTTGTTGACCTGCTCCACCAGATGGACGGGGAGGCGGATCGTCCGCGACTGGTCGGCCATGCCCCGGGTGATCGCCTGGCGGATCCACCAGGTGGCGTACGTGGAGAACTTGAACCCCTTGGCGTAGTCGAACTTCTCCATCGCCCGGATCAGGCCCAGGTTGCCTTCCTGGATGAGGTCCAGCAGCGGCATACCGCGGCCGGTGTAGCGCTTCGCCAACGACACGACGAGCCGGAGGTTCGCCTCCAGCAGGTGGGTCCGCGCCGCACGGCCTTCACGGGCGAGGACCTTCATGTCCCGCTTGGCTGCACGGGTCAGCTTGTCACCGTTCTCCAGGAGATGCTCCGCATACAGGCCCACCTCGATGCGCTTGGACAGCTCCACCTCGTCCTCGGCCGTCAGCAGCGCCGTCTTGCCGATCCCGTTGAGGTAGACGCGGACCAGGTCCGCGGAGGGATTCTCGTTGTTCCCGCGCCGACGACCCTTGTCCTCGGGAGCGTCGTCGGAGTCGTCCGAGCCCTCGGAATCCTCGGCGGCCTCGTGGTCCTCGACGTCGTCAGAGTCGTCAGCGTTCGTGGACGGCGTATCCGCTGCATCCTCGAGCTCGTCGATCTCCGCGGGGGTGTCTGCGGTGTCGAGGGTGGTCGCCAGGATGTCGTTCTCGTCCGGTGTGCCGGAGTTCTTCGTCGTGCGGGTGCCCATCTCGTTGACCTCCTGGGTTCGGTGGCGGAAGCTCTAGACTGTCCAACGGGTCGGGCCAGGAAATTGTTCCGGGCCTAAGGTTCTGCCCCTGGTTCCGTGTCGCCCGTCACTCGAAGATGCAGGTGAGTGGCCCGGGAAAAGAAGTTCTCGTTCCCCTATTGTGGGGGGTCTTTCACCCGGCGGGGTGCCGGATTCTCACTCGGCGTCGACGACCACGGTATAAGGGCCCGCGTTGGTCGACCGCACGTCCATCATCGCGCCGAACACACCCGTCTCCACGCGGAGGCCGCGGCCGCGCAGATCCTCGACGATCCAGCCGAGCACCTCCTCGGCCACCGGTCCCGGTGCCGCGGCCGACCAGGACGGACGCCGTCCCTTCGCGGTGGCACCCATGAGGGTGAACTGGCTGACCAGGAGCACCTCGGCGCCGTTGTCCTGGGCCCCGGCGGTGCGGGCGCCGTCCCACGGTTCACCCCGGGCAGGCAGGATCCGCAGTTCGGCGATCTTCCTCGCCACCGTCCTCCAGGCGTCCGGCCCGTCGTGGCGCCCGACACCCACGAGGGCCAGCAGGGCGCCACGCCCGGAGCCGTCGCGGTCGGCGTCGACGGCCCCGACGACGACGCCGTCGACCGTGACGCTCGCCTCGTGCACGGTGCTGACCACGGCCCTCATCGCCGGTCCTCCAGGATGTCGACGGGCAGCACCATGCCGTGCCGGACCAGGTCCACGACCAGCGGCACCAGGGCCTGGGTGAACTCCTCGTCGTCACGGTCGTTGACCGCGCAGTACAGGCCGGCGACGTCGCGGAGGTTGAGCCCCAGCGGCGACAGCCCGGCGATCACGGAGGACAGGGCGTCGTCGATGTCGTGGCTGAAGCCGGGGACGTCGGTCCGCGTGAGACGGATGACCTGCTGACGGAACCCCGGTTCCGTCAGGCCGGAGTCCTCGGGCTGCCCGGCGCGGGACACCTCGACGTACTCCCGTGCGAGTCCGGGGCGCAGCTGGTAGCGGGTGTCGAGGATGTCGTCGGCGTCCTGTCCGGCCAACCACTCGGCGCGGGTGAAGTACTCCGCAACCTCGTCGCCGAAGTGCCCGAGGTCCGGTGCGTCGAGTACCTCGAACGTGACCTCGGACGGGCCGTCGATCCGTTGCAGGTGGACGTACCCCATGCCGATTGTGGCGATGTCGTGGTCGTTGAGGTAGTCGAGCCAGTTCCGGACCCGGGCCTGCCCCGGCCCGGTACGCAGGTCGATCGAGGCGTCGGTGGTCCAGGTGCGGATGTAGACGGACGGGCTGACCTCGTCGCGCTGGACGACCCAGGCGCGGATCCCCTCGGCGGGGATCCAGCCGGCGACGCGGCTGGCGGCCGACTCGGACAACGAGGTCGCCCACGCCCCGAGAAGGTGGGCCGTCCCGCCAGGGGAGAGGTGTTCCGCGGCACCCTGCACCACGGTCCGGGTGGCGTCGTCCAGGCCCAGACCGGAATCGCGGTAGATCTGCCCGTCGACGGCGGGGCCGACCACGAACGGCGGATTCGAGATGATCCGGTCGAACTCTTCGCCGTCGACCGGGTCGAACCAGCTGCCGGCCCGCCAGTCGACTGTGCGGTCGGTGACCGAGCGGTGCGAGGCCCGTGCGAAATCCAGCGCACGGTCGTGGATGTCCGTGGCCACGGTGTGTTCGGCGTCGACGGTCAGCGCCAGCACCCCCGAGCCAGTGCCGAGATCCAGCAGCCGGCCGACCCGGGTGGACGGGACCTGGTTCAGCAGGGTCAGCGGAGCCTGGCCGACACCCGGCACGTGGTCGGGGCCGGGGGAGCGGTCCTCGAGGGAGGAGTCCGGGTCGGAGACGACGAGGGCTTCGCCGCCGTCCGGCCGGTGGACCGGGTGGGCCACCGGACGGACGTCGACCTGGGAACGGACGGAGCCCGCGGCGTCCGGCTCCTCCGGCCCGTCCGACTCCTCCGCGACGGCGGTGAGGGCACCTGCGGCGACCAGGTCGTCGACGAGCCCGGTGCCCAGGACCTCGCCGAGCTCGGCGCGTAGGACCGGCATCCGCAGGAAGAAGGCACGTGTCAGCAGGATCTCCCGGGCAGTGACGCCGGTGACGCCGGCGGCGCTGTCGCCCGGTCCCGAGTGCTGGTCCAGGTGCCAGGCTGCCCCGCCGGGGTTGCCGGCGAGCGCCTCGGCGTAGCCGGCACGGCCGAGACTGCGCAGCAGCAACGGGGTGCCGTAGTCCATGGCGGCCAGGGCCCGGACGAGGTCGCCCATACTCGGGGAATGGGGGTCAGCGGTCGGTGTCGTCATGTCCGTGATGTCCTTGGGGTCCGTCGGTGTCGGTGTCGGTCGGGTCGTCTGTGTCGGCGTCGATCACGGTGTACCCGGTGCCTTGGTCCGGGGCCGTCAGTTCGCCGCTGACGGACGTACCCAGCTGTGGCTCGGTGATGCTGTCCCGGTACTGGCGGGCCAGTGCGGGTTTGTAGACCTTCGGCTGGCCCTTCTCCCGGTCGTCGGTCTTCTCGTTCGCCAGCAGTACCGCGGCCCAGGGCAGTGGCAGTGAGACGACGGCGAACACGGCGGCGAGGACGGGGCTGTGCAGCCACGCGTAGGCGGCGACGGCGGCGCCCAGGAGGGGGATGCGCGCCAGTTGCAGCGCCGCATAAAGTCGGCGACGGTGCCGCCAGTCGTCCAGTGGGGACCGTCGGGCATCGGTGATGACCGAGATGTCGCTGCCTCGGCGACGACGGGACTGGTGCTGGGACATGGCCACAACCGTAGTCCCGCGCCTGTCGACGACAACCTCCGGTACCGTCACAGGAAGTATCCGTCGACCGGCGCGGGTGGAAAACACGGCCGTGGGAGGGCATCATGGGGGCGTGACTACTCCTGGAACGACAACGATTGAGCGGCCCGACGTCCGGACCGAAGACCAGACCTCGGACGACACCCCGAAGTTCTTCCACTACGTCAAGAAGGACAAGATCGTCGACTCCGCGATCAACGGCAGGATGGTCGTCGCCCTCTGCGGCGAGACCTTCCCCGTGACGAAGCAGGCGAAGCCGGGCTCCCCGGTCTGCCCCGACTGCGAGAGCATCTACCAGGGGCTCCGGAAGAAGTGAGTCAGGCCACCGCATACGGCACGCTCCGTGCCTGGCAGCAGGCCGCACTCCGACGTTATATCGACACCGCCCCGCAGGACTACCTCGCGGTGGCGACCCCCGGCGCAGGTAAGACGACCTTCGCCCTGACGGTTGCCCGGATGCTGCTCGACAGCAGGGTCGTGCAACGTCTGGTCATCGTGGTGCCGACCGAGCACCTGAAGATCCAGTGGGCCCAGGCCGCCGCACGCCAGGGCATCTCCATCGACGCCGAGTTCACGAACTCCTCGGCGGTGAACAACGCCCACGACGGTGTGGCGGTGACCTACGCCCAGGTCGGGATGAAGCCGACGAAGCACTACCAGGTCGCCACGGCGCGCAAGACCCTGGTGATCCTCGACGAGATCCACCACGCGGGCGACGCGAAAAGCTGGGGCGACGGCGTCCGATTCGCCTATGAGCAGGCCGAACGACGACTGGCGCTGACCGGTACACCGTTCCGGTCGGACGACTCGGAGATCCCCTTCGTCACCTACAAGGAGATCGACGGGTCGCTGGTCTCCCAGTCCGACTACACCTACGGCTACTCGGACGCGCTCGCCGACGGTGTCGTGCGCCCGGTGGTCTTCCTTGCGTACTCGGGTCAGGCACGGTGGCGCGACAGCGCCGGCGAGGAATACGAGGCACGGCTGGGTACCCCGCTGAATGCCGAGCAGACCGCGCGCGCCTGGAAGACGGCCCTGGACCCGAAGGGCGAGTGGATCCCGGCGGTGCTCAGCGCCGCCCACACCCGCCTGATGCAGCTGCGGGAGTCCATCCCGGACGCCGGCGGTCTGGTCATCGCCACCGACACCACCACCGCACGTGCCTATGCCGCGATCCTGGAGAAGCTCACCGGCACGAAGGTGACCGTGGTCCTGTCCGACGAGGCCGGCTCCAGTGACCGCATCAAGGAGTTCTCCGACTCCACCGACCAGTGGATGGTCGCGGTGCGCATGGTGTCCGAGGGCGTCGACGTGCCGCGGCTCGCCGTCGGCGTCTACGCGACGTCGGCGTCGACCCCGCTGTTCTTCGCGCAGGCCATCGGCCGGTTCGTCCGGTCCCGCCGCCCGGGCGAGTCCGCCAGCGTGTTCCTGCCCAGTGTCCCGGTGCTCCTCGACCTGGCGTCGAACATGGAGCGGCAGCGCAACCACGTCCTCGGTAAGCCGGACCGGCCCAACGAAGGGTGGGACGACGAACTGCTCGCCCAGGCGAACAAGGAGGAGAACGAACCCGACGAACTCGGCGGTTACGAGACCCTCGGTGCGGAAGCGGAGCTGGAGAGCCTCATCTTCGACGGGTCGACCTACGGCACCGCGACGATGACGGGGTCGGCGGAGGAACAGGAGTACCTCGGTCTGCCTGGGCTCCTGGACGCCGAGCAGATGAAGACGCTACTCCGTGCCCGGCAGTCCAGCCAGCTCGACAACCGCGACCGGGCCGCGAAACAGGCTGAGGCGGTCAAGGCCGCCGAGCCGATGGAGGAGCAGACCCGGAAGGTCGCCAGCGAGGAGCTCCCGGCCCTGCGGAAGAAGCTCAATGCCCTGGTCGGTGCGAAGTCACAGCGCACCGGGCGTCCCCACGGTGCGATCCACAACGAGGTCCGCCGGAACTGCGGTGGCCCCCCGACCGCGCTGTGCACCGCCGAGCAGCTGCGCGACCGTATCGCCTACCTCCGGGACTGGTGATCGCCGACGGGGCGTCCGAACGCGTCGGTTACACTGGCCCCATGGCGAAGAACACCTCCACGCGTCCAGTTGACCCCGGTGCCCCGGTGAGGCGGTCCCAGGGCAGACTTGGACTGGTCGCGCTGGTCCTGGCCGTGCTGGCCCTGCCTGCGGCCCTGTTTCCCTGGGTGGGGCTGGTCATCGGCGTCGTCGTCCTGCTGGTGGCGCTGGTCTCCCTGATCGTGGCGCTCCGTTCGGCGGTGCTGAGCAGGTCATACCCGATGATCGCCGTGGCCCTCGCGATCGTCGCGGTCGCTCTGGCAGGGGTGGTCACCAACAGTACCGCCCAGGTGCTGGAGGACTGCCGGTCGACGTCGGGCGATGACATCCGCCAGTGCCTGGAGGACCACCGCGACGGCGAGTGAGTACACCCTCGGGTACGCCATGACCCCCGGGTCGTGCCGGTTCTCCGGTGAGGGAACCGACACGACCCGGGGGTCATCGCATGGGGCCGACCCGGTGGGCGACTAGTCGAGGTAGTCGCGCAGCACCTGCGACCGGGACGGGTGGCGCAGCTTCGACATCGTCTTCGACTCGATCTGGCGGATACGCTCCCGGGTGACCCCGTAGACCTGGCCGATCTCGTCGAGGGTGCGGGGCATGCCGTCGGTGAGACCGAAGCGGAGCTTGACCACGCCCGCCTCGCGTTCCGACAGGGTGTGCAGCACGTCCTGGAGCTGGTCCTGCAGCAGGGTGAAGCTCACGGCGTCGACGGCGATGACCGCCTCGGAGTCCTCGATGAAGTCACCGAGCTGGCTGTCGCCCTCGTCACCGATGGTCTGGTCCAGCGAGATGGGCTCGCGGGCGTACTGCTGGATCTCCAGCACCTTGTCCACGGTGATGTCCATCTCGCGGGCGAGTTCATCCGGGGTGGGTTCACGGCCCAGGTCCTGCAGCAGCTCGCGCTGGATACGGCCGAGCTTGTTGATGACCTCCACCATGTGCACCGGGATACGGATGGTCCGGGCCTGGTCGGCCATGGCGCGGGTGATGGCCTGGCGGATCCACCAGGTGGCGTAGGTGGAGAACTTGTAGCCCTTGGTGTAGTCGAACTTCTCGACGGCACGGATCAGGCCGAGGTTGCCTTCCTGGATGAGGTCGAGGAACGCCATACCGCGGCCGGTGTAACGCTTCGCCAGGGACACCACGAGACGCAGGTTGGCCTCGAGGAGGTGGTTCTTGGCCTTGCGGCCGTCCCGTTCGATCTCACGGAAGTCCCGCCGCTGCATGGGGGAGATCTTCTCGCCGCTCTCCTTGAGCTCGTCCATCTTGTGACGGGAGTACAGGCCGGCCTCGATGCGCTTGGCCAGGGAGACCTCCTGCTCGGCGTTGAGCAGTGCGACCTTGCCGATCTGCTTGAGGTAGGCGCGGACGGAGTCCGCCGACGCCGTCAGCTCGGCGTCCTTGCGGGCCTGCCGCAGGGCGGCGGACTCGTCCTCGTCCCAGACGAAGTTGCCGGCCTCCTGGGAGCCGTCCTCGTCATCGTCGTCTCCGTCGGTGACGGCCCCGGCGGGGGTGACGACCGCAGGCGAGGGGGTCTCGTCGTCGTCCTCGTCGACATCGTCGACATCGTCGACATCATCGACGTCGTCTTCGTCGAGTTCGAGGTCGTCGTCGATGTCCTCGATGTCGTCGAAGCCTTCGTCGACTGCGTCGGCGTCGTCACGGTCGGTGCCGGTGCCGGCACCGGTGTCCTTGGCGTCACGACGGGTCTGCTCGGCAGTGGTCTGGAGGTCGGTGTCGGCGGTGACCGCTGCGCGTCCGGCGACCTTCTTGGCGGTCTTGCGGGCCGCGGTCTTCTTCGCCGTCTTCTTCGCGGCCGTCTTCTTGGCGGTCTTCTTCGCCGCGGCCTTGCCGGTCGCCTTCCGGGCCGCGGTCTTCTTCGGCTGCTCCTCACCCGTGGAGGCGGCGGTGGAGGCTGCCGGGGTGCTTGAGGCGGCCGGGGTCGCGGCCTGCGACGGTGCAGCCGCCGGGGACGCTGTCGGCGTCACCGGCGTCGCTGCCTTGCGCGTGGCCGTGCGGACGGCCTTCTTCGCGGTGGTCTTCTTGGCCACCCTTCGACCGGCCGACGATGCCGAAGTGCCGGGGGCGTCGGTGCCCTCGGTGTCGTTACCGGAGGTGGAACTGGTGTGGGCCGCCACGAAAGACCTTTCTTGCGGGGTCAGGGGACTTGCAGTGTGTGGTCCTTGGTCAGGAGCACAGTCGACCCCCAATTATAACCCAGCTGCAGTGAATTTCATTGTTCAGGGCCTCATGTCGTCGTGCACGGCCACGGCCGCTCCGACGATCCCGGCCCGGTTGAGCAGCGTCGCGGGCACCACCTCTGCGTCGACCGTGAGCTCGGGGACCCACTTGTGGTGTTTCTTGGAGATCCCGCCGCCGACGATGATCTGCGCCGGGTTCAGGATGCGCACGTACTCCTGGAGCAGCCGGTCCACCCGCCGCGCCCACTCCCGGTAGGTGAGGTCCTCCCGGTCGCGGACGGCGGACGACGCCCACTTCTCGGCGTCCATCGCGGGGAAGTTCAGGTGTCCCAGCTCGGAGTTCGGGAACAGGGTTCCGTTGTAGAGCAGCGCCGAGCCGATCCCCGTGCCGAAGGTCAGGAACAGGACGGTGCCCTCGTCCGCGTCGATGTCACCGTAGATCGCTTCGGCCATTCCGGCGGCGTCGGCGTCGTTGAGCACGCTGACACCACGGGGTGAGCCGTCGACGGCCAGCCGCTCGCCGAACAGGCGCCGGCAGTCGGTGCCGATCCAGGCGGGGTCGATGTTCGCCGCGGTGACGGCCACCTGGTTGCGTACCACCGCCGGCACGGTGAGACCGACCGGTCCGCTCCAGCCGGCCTCGGCCAGGAGTCCGGCGACGGCGTCGGCCACGGCCTCGGGGGTCGCAGGGCGGGGCGTGTCGATGCGGATCCGGTCGCCGACGAATTCGCCGGTGTCGAGGTCGACGAGGGCCCCCTTGATACCGCTGCCCCCGATGTCGACCCCGAATGCGGTGTTCTGTGGCCTTTTCCCGGCTGTTGACGTCATGGCTTCGGATGATACCGCAGGACGGAGGGGCCGTCCCCGGCGCCAGGGTGATGGCACAATGACGGGCATGGCAGACACCACGGGACGCACGGAACAGAAGAACGCGACGGCTACCCCGACGTCGATCCGGCTCGACCGCGGGACCACCGACGCCGACCCCACGGCGGTCCGGGACGACCTCGCCGGCAGGTCCCCGGAGGACCTGCGGGTCGTCGCGGTCACCGTCGCCACTGAAGCAGCACGCCATGTCCGCCAGGCGCGGGCGGAGGCCGTCGGCGGCGTGGGGCGGCTCGATGTCGAGGACACGAAGTTGTCCGAGGTGGACCCGGTCACGGCGATCGACCGGTCGAGTGAGGGGCTGATCCGCCGTCGCCTCCGCGAGCTGACGGACCGGGGTGCCGGGCCGGACGCGGTCCTGGGGGAGGAGGACGGTGGTGCCCTGGCGGACACGGGCGTGACCTGGGTCGTCGACCCGGTCGACGGCACGGTCAACCTCGTCTACGGCATCCCGGCGAGCGCGGTGAGCATCGCGGCCTGCGTCGACGGGGTCCCGGTGGCGGGGGCGGTGGCGGACATCTCCCACGACACGGTGTACTCGGCGTGCTCGGGCGGTGACCCGGTCGTCACCACCGGCGGTGTGGAGCAGGTGGGCGCCGGGACCGTGCCCGGGACCGTGGCCAGGTCAGTCGACCGCCTGTCGGCGGCGCTGGTGGGCACCGGGTTCTCCTATGTGGCGTCCCGGCGCCGTGCACAGGCGTCGCTTCTGATGGACCTGCTGCCCGAGGTCCGGGACATCAGGAGGATGGGGTCGGCGGCGCTGGACCTGTGTTCGGTGGCCGTCGGTCAGCTCGACGCGTACTACGAGCACGGGCTGGGGGCGTGGGACCACGCGGCGGGCAGTCTCATCGCGGCCCGCTCCGGGGCCGTGGTGTTCATGCCGCCGCTGCACTGCGGCCACCACGACGGTGTGGGGATCCTCGCGGCTGCCCCGGGCATCGCCGGGGATCTCGCCGACAGGGTGCTGGGGGCCACCTTCGCCTCCTCTGAGGTGCACCCGTGAGCGGTGACGTCTGGGCAGGTCAGGTGCCTGTTGGTGGGGTGTCGGGGACGGTGGTCGGGGAGGCGAAGTGACAACGGAACTCCGCTGCTTTACTATGCGCGTCAAACGCCGGGAATATCCGCCGATGACGCTTCGTTGCAGGAGGGGTGTTCCCCGGTCGTTGGGTGAGTGTTTCCGGGTGACTCGTAGGGGACCCGGCTCTCGCCGACACGTGACCACACCTGCACATCTCTAACTTCACCGCCTTATTCGTCAACGGGCCCGCCCCGCCCGGATAAGGGAACCAAGGAGCATCATCATGGCGACCGACTACGATTCCCCCCGCACCCGCCCCGAGGACGAGATCGAGACCGATTCCCTCGAGGGGCTCAAGGCCGCGGAGAAGGCCGAACCCGTCGTCGACGACACCGATGACGGCGACATCGTCGAACCCATCGACGTGCCGATGGCCGACCTGTCCGGTGAGGAACTCAGTGGCTCGGTGATCCCCCGTCAGAACGACGAGTTCACCTGCTCGGTCTGCTTCCTGGTGCAGCACCGCAGCAGGATCGCCGAAGACGACGGCAAGGGCAACCTCGTCTGCGTCGACTGCGCGTGATCAGGCGGGTGGGGTGGGGCCCCACCCGCACATGACTACGGCCCCGACCGGGGCTCCCCAGGGGGAGCCCCGGTCGGGGCCGCTGCCTGTGTGTCCGGGGCGACGCCCCGGGGTCACGTACGGGTCACACCTGAGGGGTGCCCAGGGCGGTCAGCAGCTGCTCGGGTTCGTTGGTGGAGACGAGCCAGTAGGGGGTGGGGTCGTCCGGGTCGTCGAGCACCAGCATGGCCATCGACGGGATCCAGGGGCGGTGGTAGACGAAGGCGGCGGGGTCGAGCTGCCGGCCCATGGCGGCGCTGCGGGCGGTCGGGGGGACGGCGAGGCTCCGGCTGACCACCGACGTCGGCAGTGACGCCTCGCCGGCGCGGAGCCAGGTCTCCCCGTCGGCGTCGCGTTCGACGACCAGCTCGTTGCTCGACAGGTGCAGCAGCGCCCAGACCACGGCGGCCAGGACCAGGAGCCCGATGCCCAGGCCCCAGTACCATTCGCGGCTCATCTGTCCCTGGAACCCGACGAGCGTGCTCAGTCCCAGGCCGATCAGCCACCAGGACATCGGGACGCGCTGGCGCTCGCGGTAGAGAACAGCCGGACCGGTCGTTCCTGGCCGGGTCCCTCCGGGATCCTGTGGCACGTCGTCTCCTGTCAGCTCGGGCTCACTCACGGTCCCTTAGTCTATCCTGCGGGCGCTGCTGTCAGTAACCGGGAGGCGCCGGTACACTGCATGACCATGACTGACAGTCTCGATGCACCGTTGCGCATTGCGCGACTCGACCCCGACCTGCCGTTGCCCACGCGGGCCCACCCCAGCGACGCGGGCATTGACCTGCACTCCGCCGAGGACGTCACCCTCGCCCCGGGTGAGCGTGCCCTGGTGGGTACCGGTATCGCCGTCGCCCTCCCGCACGGCACCGTCGGCCTGGTGCACCCCCGGAGCGGGCTGGCCTGGAAGAAGGGTCTCTCCATCGTCAACGCCCCCGGAACCGTGGACGCGGACTACCGTGGCGAGGTGAAGGTCTGTCTGATCAACCTGGACCCCGCGGTGCCTGCGACGGTGAGCCGTGGTGACCGGATCGCCCAGTTCCTGGTGCAGGAGGTCTCCCTCTGCCAGGTGGAGGAGGTGTCCGACGTCGCCGAGCTCGGTGGTACGGTCCGCGGTTCCGGCGGTTACGGCTCCACCGGAGCCTGACGACCACCCGCCCCGGTACGCCCGGGGACCGCCCAGGCGAGCCCGAACAACCCCAGTAGCCCAGCAACGAGGAGTCTTTCCGTCCCATGTGGCCCTTCAGCAAGAAGAACGACGGTGCCGACGCCGGCACCGGTGAGCCCTCCCGTCCGGCGGCCGCCGACGCCGCACCCCAGGGGTCGGCACCGCAGCCGGCTGCGCGGACGCCCCAGGACAGCCCGGATGTCCCGGATGTCCCGGACACCGGTGCGGAGCAGCCGGTGTACGACCCGGTGAACGGCGATTTCGGCCCCTTCGACGGCGACCGCGTGGACTACGCGGCGTTCGACTACTCGGACTTCGCCAAGAGCGGCCTAGACCTGGGTTCCCTCAGGGTGCCGGTGCCACACAACGGTGAGGTGCAGGTGGAGATGGGCCCCAACGGGCCGCAGATGATCCACATCCTCACGCCGTTCGGCCGGCTGACCCCGGTGGCGTTGGCCGCACCGCGGTCCGGACGGCAGTGGGAGGAGAACATCCCCGAGGTCACCAAGGGCATGACGGCCGACGGACTCGAGGTGCGGCAGGACCGGAACCTCTGGGGCACCGAGATCGTCGGCACGATGAAGTCCGGGACCATGCGTGTGGTGGGTGTCGACGGTCCCCGCTGGATGCTGCGGATGACGTTGGCTGGGCCGGCGGACAAGGCCGACCAGCTCGCCGAGCTCGCCTACGAGGTCATCTCCCGGACGTTCGTCTACCGCGGGGACGCCCCGTTGCCGGCGGGGCAGTCGCTGCCGGTGACCATTCCCGCCGCGATGGCGGAGGAGCTCCGGAAGCTGGTCGAACAGCGGCAGAAGGAACAGCAGGGGAACAACGCGGCGGCGAAGCCGGAGGACGGCGCGTGACCGACGACGTGCGCCCTGCGGAGCCGGGGCACGACGGGGAGGCCGCCGCACCGACCGTGCTCGAGCAACTCGGCGGGCTCTCCGGACTCGTCGCCTCGGTGCTGCCGGTCCTGGTGTTGGTGCCGGTGAACTCCCGGTGGGGCCTGGCCCCGGCCCTGGTCGCCGCGGTCGCGGTGTCGGTGCTGGTGTTCCTGTGGCGCCTGGCGCGCAAGGAGACGCTGATGCCGGCGGTCTCGGGCCTGATGGGTGTGGGCCTGTGCGCGTTGATCGCGTGGCTGCTGGGCGACGCCAAGGGCTACTTCGCCTACGGGATCTGGTATTCGCTGGTCGCGGGAATCGTCTTCCTGGTGTCCATCGTGGCCCGTTGGCCCCTGGTCGCGGTGATCTGGCACGGCGTGAACGGCTCGGGGCACCGGTGGCGCGGTAACCGCACCGCGGTACGGGTCTACAGCCTGGCCACGTTCGCCTGGGCGGTGGTGTTCTTCGGACGGTTCGTTGTCCAGCGGTGGCTCTACGTCCAGGACGACGCGGTCGGTGCACTCGGCGTAGCCCGCATCGCCATGGGTCTGCCGTTGACCGCCGTGGTGGTGCTGGTCACCGTCTGGGCGGTCCGGAAGGCCTCGGCGTCGGAGCGTGCGGCATGACCGGCACGGTGGACATCCTCGGCCCCGCGCACGGGGGCAGCAGCGTGGCTCGGGTGGACGGCCAGGTCGTGTTCGTCCGTGGTGCGCTGCCCGGGGAGACGGGTGTTCCGGTCCGTTTCGACGGGCCGGCGTCGGGTAAGCGGTTCCGCACCGCCTCGGTGACGGACGCCGCGGCGATCGCCGTGGCCTCGCCGCACCGGGTCGCCCCGCTCTGCCCGGCCGCCGCGGCGGGCGCGGGGTGTTGCGACCTGGACCATGTGGACCGTGAAGGGTCACTGGCCTACAAGACACAGGTGGTCGTGGAGCAGTTCCGCCGTATCGGACATGTCGACCTCGGCGTCCTGCGCGACGGTGCGGGTCCGGGCACGGTGTCCCTGGAGCCGTTCGCGGGATACCGCACACGGGTGCGTCTCGGGGTCGACGACGCCGGGCGCACGGGGCTGCGTGAACGCAGTGGCAACGGGGTCGTCCCCCTCGACGGACAGGGGTGCGCCCAGTGGGCCCCGGCGTTGGCCGAGGGGTTGGCGGACGTCCTCGCCGGCCACGACCTGACCCCCGGGGCGGAGGTGTGCGTCGCCCTGGGTGACGACGGTGTCCGCGGCATCGTGGAGGTGCCCCCGGTTCCCCGTCACGGAGGTCGCCGGGCACGTGGCGGCCGGAAGGGCAGGCAGCGCGGCAGGCGGGAGACCCCGCGTCGCCGGGTCCTCGACGGTCCGGGTGAGGTGCTGCGCACCGTCGCCGGGGTCTCCTGGCGTATCCCCGTCGAGGCCTTCTGGCAGGCACACCACGCCGCCTCTGACCTGTACTCGGCGTGGGTGCATGAGAACACCCCGTCCGACGCGGGGCTGGCCTGGGACCTGTACGGCGGGGCCGGTGTCTTCGCCGCCGCGCTGGGGGACGCGGCCCCGGGGATCAGCGTCGACTGCGTGGACATCGCGTCGCCGGCCACCGCGGCCGGGCGTGAGGGCCTGGCAGGGCGCGACGTCCGGTTCGTCACCGGCGACGTCGCCGCCACCCTCGGCGGCCTGCGCGGGGCGGACGCTGGCAGTACACCCCCGTCGGTGGTGGTGCTGGACCCGCCGCGCACCGGCGCGGGCGCGGCGGTGGTCGCCGCGGTCACGGGCCAGGGACGCCAGGACGGGCAGGGCCCCGGGACGGTGCTGCACATCGGCTGTGACCCGGCGACGGCGGCGCGGGACGCCGCGGAGTTCGTCCGCAACGGGTACCGTCCGGACGCCGTCACCGTCGTCGACGCGTTCGGTCTGACCCACCATGTCGAGGTGCTCGTCCGTTATGTCAGGACGACCCCCGCGTGACGGTGGGGAAGCGCCCGCCCGCCGGTAATATTGAGGTCCGATGATGTGAACGCGCGTCGGGCCCGTAAGATGGGCGGAGTGCCTGTGACTCAGGCGGCAAGAGCGAAGCGTAGGTTGTCGTCCGTCGGCCCCGGTCGCCCCGATCACGGGTGCCGGTGTCGACGGCGACAGGGACGGAGAAGAGAGAACGGGCATGTCGATTCTTGAAAAGATATCGTCACCGGCGGACCTCCGGACGCTGACTCCAGGACAACTGGAAACCCTGGCAGGTGAGATCCGGGAGTTCCTCATCGAGAAGGTCTCGGCGACGGGTGGGCACCTGGGCCCGAACCTCGGCGTCGTCGAGCTGACGATCGCGTTGCACCGGGTGTTCGACTCGCCGGCGGACCCGCTCATCTTCGACACCGGACACCAGTCCTACGTCCACAAGATCCTCACCGGGCGTCGGAACCTGTTCGACACGCTCCGTCAACGCGACGGGCTGTCCGGCTACCCGGACCGGGCGGAGAGCCCCCACGACTGGACCGAGTCCTCCCACGCCTCGGCGTCGCTGTCCTACGCCGACGGCCTGGCCAAGGCCTTCGAGTTGACCGGCCAGTCCGAGCGTCGCGTGGCGGCGGTCATCGGCGACGGCGCCCTGACCGGCGGCATGGCCTGGGAGGCGTTGAACAACATCGCCGAGGGCAAGGACCGTCCCTTGACCGTGATCGTCAACGACAACGGCCGGTCCTACTCACCGACGATCGGCGGGTTGGCGCACAGCCTCGCCGGGATGCGGATGCAGCCCGCGTACGACAAGGTCATGGAGCAGGGCAAGAACTCCCTGGGACGTCTCGGCGCGGTCGGGGAGCACGCCTTCAAGCTGCTGCACAGCTTCAAGGAGGGGGTCAAGCACGCCGTCATCCCGCAGGAGCTGTTCAGCAACCTGGGCCTGAAGTACGTCGGGCCGGTGGACGGCCACGACGTGCGTGCCCTGGTGGCGGCCCTGTCCTACGCCCGCGACTACGGTGGTCCGATCATCGTCCACACGGTGACCAAGAAGGGCAACGGGTACGCCCCGGCCGAGAACGACGAGGCCGACCAGATGCACTCCACCGGCGTCATCGACCCGGTCACCGGACGGGCCGTGCAGGTCAGCGCCCGTGGGTGGACGGACGTCTTCGCCGAGGAGCTCATCGAGATCGGTCGTCGCCGTGACGACGTCGTCGCGATCACCGCGGCGATGGCGGGGCCCACCGGCCTCTCCCGGTTCGCCGAGGTCTTCCCCGAGCGGACCTTCGACGTGGGGATCGCCGAGCAGCATGCCGTCACCTCGGCGGCGGGCCTCGCGCTCGGTGGGCTGCACCCGGTCGTCGCCGTGTACTCGACCTTCCTCAACCGTGCGTTCGACCAGATGCTCATGGACGTGGCGTTGCTGCACATGCCGGTGACCTTCGTCCTGGACCGGGCAGGCATCACCGGCTCCGACGGGGCGAGCCACAACGGGATGTGGGACCTGTCGATCACCGGTGTGGTGCCGGGGATCCGTGTCGCCGCCCCCCGGGACGGCGCCCGTCTGGTGCAGGCCCTGGACCGCTGCGTCGAGGTGTCGGACGGCCCGTCGGTCGTCCGGTTCTCCAAAGGGGCGGTCCCGGAGGACGTCGAGGCCGTGGAGTCCTTCGACGACTTCGACGTGCTCGCCGGTACAGCCGGTACCGCCGGTGCAGACGCCGCCGGCCAGGACGCGCCGTCCGACGGGTCGCTCCGGGTGCTGGTGGTCAACTACGGTCCGCTGACGGCGCAGTCGCTGGCGGCCGCGGAGGCACTCGTGGCCGACGGGCACCGCGCGACCGTGATCGACCCGGTGTGGGTCACCCCGGTGGCGTCCTCGGTCGTCGACCGTGCCAGGGAGGCCGACCTGGTGGTCACCGTCGAGGACAACGGTGTCCACGGTGGTGCGGGCCAGATGCTCGCGCGTGCGGCGTCCGAGGCGTCGGTGTCGACACCGGTGCGCTATCTCGGCGTCGACCAGCGCTTCCTCGCACACGGGTCACGCAACGAGGTGCTCGCCGAGGTCGGCCTGGACACCGCCTCGGTGGTGGACCGGGTCCGGACCTGGGCTGCACAGGAGGTCCAGCGCCGGACCGGGACCGCCGACGTCAACTGACCGGGGTCACCTGGCCGGCGTCACTTGGCCGGTGTCACCGGAGCTCGGTGGCGACCACGGGGAGGAACGCGTCGATGAGCAGGTCCCGCTGCCACCGACGGCTACCACCGGTCTCGAGGACCGTGCCCAGCAGGTCCTCCAGCACACTGACCGGGTCGTCCGGCGCCGCCTCAGGCAACGACAGGGCGCTGCTCCCGCCCCCGTCCAGGGCGCAGGAGACGTCCCAGGCCACCGCGCGCAGCACCCGCACGGTGATCAGGTCCTCCGGCCGGATCCCGGTCCGGGCCGACACCGCAGCCACCGCGTCACGGAAACCCTCCGCCAGGCGGTGCGCCACCGGGTAGTCGCGTTCCCACGTGCGGTGGTCGGGACGTCCCCCGGAGCCACGGGACGGTTCGGGAAGGTCGGAGCGTTCCGTCGAGAACGCCTCGCGTAACGCCGCGGACAGGGCGGACGTCAACTCCCGTGCGACGGTCGTGCCCTTCGACGACCGGGCCAGACGGGACGCCCCGGCGACCTCGTGGCGCAGCCGGCGGTCGGCGTGTCCGGGCTCCTGGGCGAGATCGAGGATCGACGAACTCCGCAGCACGTGCTCCGGGGGGACGTCCTTGTCGCGGGCCACCGAGGTGCGGGTCGCGACGAGCCGGCGCACGACCTCCAGTCCGCGGGGGTCCCGGACGTGACCGATGCCGCGCAGGCGTCGCCAGTCCGGCTCCGGGACAGGGAAGGACCAGGCGGTGCGGACGTGCTCGCACTCCTGGCGGTACCAGTCACCGCGACCGAGGTCCGTGAGCCGGGCCAGGGTGACGTCGAGCAGCTCGATGAGCAGCTCCACGTCCAGGGCGGCGTAGGAGAGCATCGCGTCCGGGATAGGACGGGCCGACCAGTCCTCGCGGCCCTTGTCCTTGGCCACGGTGACGCCGAGGAACTCCTCGAGCATGCCCGCCAGGCCGATCTGGCCGTACCCGAGCAGCCGTCCGGCGATCTGGGTGTCGTGGAGCTCGGGGGCCGTCCAGCCGAGCGAGGTCAAGGCGGGCAGGTCACTGTGGGCGGCGTGCAGGATCCACGGGGTCCGGTCCATCACGGGGGCCAGGATCCGCCCGGCCTGCGGGACCGCGGCCGGGTCGACCAGGTGGGTGCCGGACCCGTCACGGCGTAATTGCACCAGGAAGGCCCGGTCGTTGAACCGGAACCCGGACGCCCGCTCGGTGTCGACGGCGACCGGCCCACGCCCGCCGGCGAGCGACTCGGTGACGGCCTGGACCGACGCGGTGGTGTCGGACAGGGCGGGCACGCCGCCGCGGGGGGAGGAGAGGTGTTCAGCCACGACAGTCAGCTTACCGACCGCGCAGGGAGGTCACCCCTTCGGGAGGAAGCCCGGCGACATTGGCGAGCACCTTGGAGAAGGCGGTGACGTGGCCGGAGAGGTCGGTGCCGGCGGCTGTCCAGGAGGCGCGCATCTCCAGCTGGAACGCGTTGGCCGGACCGCCGATGTCCCCGAACCTGCTCGAGGCGGTCGCGGTGACCGTCCCGCCGAGGTCGCTGAAGGAGCTGCCGGCCAGCCCCTCGGTCAGCCAGTCCCAGGCGACCTCGGGGAGCAGCGGGTCCTCGGCGACGGCGGAGTCCAGGTCGGCCTGGATGTAGGCGACCAGCTTCATCATCCCCGGCCCCTCGGCACCCTTGGGGTCGTGGAGCAGGATCAGCCTGCCGAAGGCGTCCCCCTCGGAGTCCGTGGGCACGGCGGCTTCCCCACCGTCGTGCCCGGCAGTCCCCGGGGGCTCGGTGCCCGCCGGTAATCGGTCCACCTCGAGACCGATCGCGTGGCTGTAGGGCGCGAGTTTCCGCGGCGGGCGGATGTCGGTCACCGTGATACCGCCCCGGACCGGCGCGGAGTGCATGGAGGTGACCGCGTCCCGGAACGGGCCGGGAACAGCGTCCGTGCCGTCGGCCGCCGCGGCCCGACCCGGTGTACCTGTCGTCTCTGAATCAACGCTCACAGGGGTCAACATAACCGGCGGTGGTCGGCATCTGGTGCAGGCGCGCCGTCGGTGCTCCACTTCGTGGAACTTCGCCGTCGGGCTGGCATAATCTGGAGGTATGGTTGACCAGAATCCGTCCCCGGTCGGCGTCGCCGATCTCCACCCGACCGACGAGGCGATCGCCACCGCGCGCGCCGCCCGTCGTGCCTCCTCCGACGCACCCCTGCTGGCGGCGGTCCGGGGGGACATCCCCTCGCGCCGTCCGGTGTGGATGATGCGCCAGGCGGGCCGGTCGTTGCCCGAGTACCGGGAGCTGCGCCGGGAGGTCGGCATGCTCGACTCCTGCTTCCGGCCCGACCTGCTCGCCGAGATCACGTTGCAGCCGGTGCGCCGTCACGACGCCGACGCCGCCATCCTGTTCTCCGACATCGTCGTGCCCCTGAAGGCGGCGGGGGTGGGCGTCGACATCGTCGCCGGGCGCGGTCCGGTGCTGGAGTCGCCGGTGCGCACCGCCGAGGCCGTCGGCGCACTGCCGGTCGTCGAGCCCTCGCAGCTGGAGGCCGTCGTGGAGGGGATCGGGGGGATCCTCGGCGAACTGCGTGACGACCAGGTGCTCATCGGCTTCGCCGGGGCCCCGTTCACCCTCGCGTCGTACCTCATCGAGGGCGGCCCGTCGAAGAACCACGGGGTGACCAAGGCGATGATGTACTCGCGTCCGGAGCTGTGGCACGCGCTGATGGAGAAGCTCACCCCCACGGTCGTGCGTTTCCTGCAGGTCCAGATCGAGGCCGGGGCGGACGCCGTCCAGCTCTTCGATTCCTGGGCCGGTTTCCTGAGCCTGCGTGACTACCGTGAGTTCGTCGCCCCCTACTCACGCCGGATCATCGACGCGGTGCGGCCGTACGGTGTCCCGGTGATCCATTTCGGTGTGAACACCGGGGAGCTGCTCGGCGAGATGGCCGCGGTGGGCCCCGACGTGATCGGCGTGGACTGGAAGACGCCGCTGGACGTGGCGGCGCGGCGGGTCACCGCGTCCCTGGCTGAGAACGTTGAGGCCGGTGGCCCGGGCAGCCCGGGGGTCCGGGCGATCCAGGGCAACCTGGACCCGGCGATCCTGCTGGCCGGCCCGGACGTGATCCGCGACCAGGTCGCGCGCGTCTGCGCCGAGGCCGACCGGGCGGTCGCCGCCGGTGACGCCCGCGGCCACATCTTCAACCTCGGCCACGGTGTCCTTCCCGAGACGGACCCGGACGCGATCACCAGGGCATTCGCGGAGGTGCACGGACAATGACGGACAGCAGGCACGCCGGGGGGCCGAGGGTCGCCGTGATCGGCGGCGGGGTCTCCGGCATGTTCGCCGCCTGGGAACTGCGTCGGCGCCTGGGGCCCGGGGCCCAGATCCTGGTGCTCGAGGCGTACGGCAGGCTGGGCGGCAAGCTCAAGACGGTCGACTTCGCCGCCGGACCGGTGGACATGGGGGCCGAGGCGTTCCTGACCCGCCACACCGGGATGGCGCAGTTGGTCGACGATCTCGGGCTCGGCGACGAGTTGCGGACGCCGTCCGGTGCCCCGAGCGCGTTCCTGGTCGACGGCGAGCTCGTCGACATCCCGTCCGCGACGATCATGGGGATCCCCGACAGCGGTGACGACGTCGCCGCGGTACTCAGTGAGCAGGGCCGGCACGCGGTGGACGCTGAACGCGAGGGTGCCGCGATGCCGTGGGTCGTCGGTGACGACGTCAACGTCGGTGAACTGGTGCGCCGCCGCTACTGCGCGGAGGTCGTCGAGCGGCTGGTGTCGCCGATGCTCGGCGGGGTGTACTCCTGTTCGGCGGACGACCTCGGCCTGCGGGCGACCGTGCCGGCGGTCGCCGAGGCGATGGACGACCTGGCGGCCAGGGGAGAGGACGTCTACCTGTCCACGGCGGTCGCCGAGGCGCGTGCGCTGCGGGCCTCCGCCGGAGCATCCGGGGAGGGGACGGGCCCGGTGTTCAACTCCCTGGCGTCGGGGTACCGCAGGTTGATCACCCGGCTGGCGGAGTTGTCCGGCGCGGACATCCACGTCGACACCCAGGTGGAGGAGATCGGCCGGTTGAACGGCCGGATCTACCTGGAACCGGTCGGTACGGTCGACGCCGTCATCGTCGCCACCCCCGCACCGACGGCCTCGGTGCTGCTCGACGACCTCGTCCCGGACGCCGCGGACATCCTCGGCGGTGTCGAACTGGCGAGCTCGGTGGTCGTCGGCATGAGTTACCGGGGAGACGGTGACGACGGTGTGTCTGTCGGGCTGCCCGAGCGCTCGGGGATCCTCATCGGGGAAGACGGCCCGACCCACGCCAAGGCCTTCACCTTCTCCTCCCGGAAGTGGCCCCACATCGGTGAGCGCCACGGGCAGGGCGGCGGGTTCGTGCGGGCCAGCTTCGGCACCTACCGTGACCCCGGGCTCCTCGACGCCGACGACGACACCCTGGTGCGCTACGCCATCGACGACCTGAAGCAGGTCACCGGGGTGACCCGCCGGCCCACCGAGACCTTCGTGCAGCGCTGGTGGGGCGGGCTCCCCGTCTACGGGGTCGGCCACACCGAGCTGATGGCTATCGCCGAGGCGGCGGTGGACGAGGTCCCGCGGATCGCGGTGGCCGGCGCCTACCTCCGCGGGGTCGGGGTGCCGGCGTGCGCCGCGAGCGGCAGGGACGCGGCACGTAAGATCGCCGACCAGCTCTGAACGGGGGGTCCCGGCGCTCCCGCCGCCGGGATGCCCGGCCGGCGGCGACTAAGATCGACGGGGAGACAATCAACAGGTCGACGCCAACAGGTCGACGGAGAAGGACAGGTGGTCGCTCATCATGGCGAAGCTCGATTTCAGGGAGCTCAACGAGAAGCTGCAGTACACGATGTGGTCGGTGTTCACCGTCCGTAACGGTGAGCTGCCGGAGGACGACGAGGCCCGTGCAGCTGCGGCGGCGGACCTGGAGGCTTTCCTGGCGTCCTTCGACGACGAGGAGCTCACGGTCCGGGGCGTCTACGACCTCACCGGCCAGCGCGCCGAGGCCGACATCATGATCTGGTGGCACGCCGAGAAGTTCGACGACCTCCAGCGCGCCTACCGCCGCTTCCTCCGGGAGACCACCGTCGGACGGTGCTGCGACGCCTACTGGTCGAACTCCGCGCTCCACCGGCCGGCCGAGTTCAACAAATCCCACCTGCCCTCGTTCATCATGGGCGAGGAGCCCGGCGAGTGGATCTCCGTCTACCCGTTCGTCCGGTCCTACGAGTGGTACCTGCTGCCGGACAAGGAGCGGCGGACGATCCTCGCCGAGCACGGCATGGCCGCACGGGGTTTCGACGAGGTCCGCGCGAACACGGTGCCTGCCTTCGCCCTGGGGGACTACGAGTGGATCCTGGCCTTCGAGAGCCCCACCCTGGACCGGATCGTCGACCTGATGTACAAGATGAGGTACACCGAGGCACGTCGGCACGTCCGGGAAGAGGTGCCGTTCTTCACGGGTCGCCGGGTCAACGGGGACTCCGCCGAGCTGGCAGGCTTCATCGCCGAGCTGCCCTGACGCTCCTCCGGGCCGGCGCACGCCCCGTACCCCCCGCGATGACCGGGACGGTACGGGGCGTCAGTCCTCCTGGAGTCGGAGGGCGATCCCGTTGATGCAGTAACGCAGGTCGGTGGGGGTGTCGTAGCCTTCCCCGGCGAAGACGTGGCCCAGGTGGCCACCGCAGGTCGCGCAGACGACCTCGGTCCTGCGGGTACCGAGGGAGTCGTCCACGCGGGTCCGTACGGCGTCGGAGTCCGCCGGGTCGAAGAAGGACGGCCATCCGCAGTGCGAGTGGAACTTCTCGGTGGAGCGGAAGAGCTCGGTACCGCACCCACGGCACAGGTAGACGCCCGGTGCCTCCGAATCGGTGTACTCACTGGTGTACGGGCGTTCCGTGGCGGATCTCCGCAGGATCTGGAACTCGTCCGGTGTCAGCCGCTCACGCCACTGATCGTCGCTGAGCGCGGAGAAGTCCTCGAGTGGACGGATATCGGGCCGGTTCTCGGTCATCGTTGTTACCTCTGTTCCGGTTGTTGTTCCAGTTGCTGTCCCGGGGTGCCGGGCGCGTCGGTCGCGTCGGCACGGCCGAGGTCCCGGCGACGCCAGTCCGTGACGAGCCAGACGACGACGGTCGCCGCCGCGGTGAGGACGATCAGTCCCCATCCGACGGTGCCCCGCGTGTACTCGACAATACGCCCCGGCCATTCCCACCGGTCGGAGTTCCAGGAGTCGCCGGACATGCACCAGTAGATCCCGAACCAGGTCACCGGGTTGTGCATCACCGACAGGCGGCAGAAGACCGTGAAGATCATGGGCAGGAGCATCATCGAGTAGTACATCTGCCCCAGCGAGCTCACCAGGAAGACCCCGGTCATGAGGATGCCGGTGGTGGTGGACGCCCACATCAGCGGATCGGAGTTGCGCCAACGGAGCAGACCGAGCACCGCCACTGCGACGGCCACGGCCGCGATCCCACGCATGACCAGGATGAACCAGTCGCTCATCCCGAAGTAGACCCCGACACCGGAGATGGAGGAGTTCGCGTAGTCGCGGATCTCGCCGAGGTAGGGCATGAGCTTGCTGACGTAGTCGCCGGGCTGTTCCATCAGCGGCCAGGCGGCCAGGTTGAACAGCACCGGCACCGCGACGGCGGATGCCAGCGCGGACCACTGGCGCTTCACCAACGGCAGGAACAGCAGGACGGCGAACTGGGGCTTGACGGTGATCGTCAGACCGACGGCGATTCCGGCGAGGACGGTGGCGGTGGTGCTGCGGGTCCCCGTGCCGGGGCCGAACCTCCAGGAGACGTCACCGGCCCCGACCAGGAACAGCCAGAGGAAGACGACCTCGACGAAGAGCAGGATGCCGTTGATGTTCGAGAACAGCAGGGTGTTGGTGACCGACTCGGTGGCGAACACCAGGAAGGCGGCGACGGGGAGGACGGGCCCGTTGAGGGGGCGACGGGCCAGTTTCGTCAGCAGGGCAAGTGCGAGGAGGACCGCGACGCCGTTGGCGACGATGAACAGGACCCGGCCCACGCCCCACGACGGCAGCAGCGCCAGTGGGCTGAGCAGGAGCGTGCCACCGGGGGAGTAGAGGTAGTGCGGGTCGACGAAGCTGTAGTTCTCGTCGTAGACCGGCACACCGTCGACGAACCGGTGGAGGGCGTCCCAGACGGTGGTGAAGTCGTCGGTGGGGTGGTTGTTCTGCGGGTGCAGGAACATCCGGTGGACCATGGTGAAGAACGCCAGCGGCCATGCGGCCATCGTGGCGATTCCGGCAGGGGTCCGGAGGTGACGGGCCAGCCGGCCGTCACGGTCGTCACCGTCGTTACGGGTGCTGTCGGTGTATCCGGTGCCGGTGGTCTCGCCTGAGGTCCTCTGAGCAGTCACCGTGGCAATTCTAGTGCTTGTCCGGCGGAAACCGCGGACCGCCACGCATCGTCCGCCGGGGTGGTGGAGATACGCCGCAGGGCCCGCCGACACGTGGTCGGCGGGCCCTGCGGTACTGGAGCGGATGACGAGACTCGAACTCGCGACCCTAACCTTGGCAAGGTTATGCGCTACCAACTGCGCTACATCCGCATTATTCAACTGTTGAGCAGGCCCCGGGGGGACTGTTCGTGCGCGATACTGGGATCGAACCAGTGACCTCTTCCGTGTCAGGGAAGCGCTCTCCCGCTGAGCTAAACGCGCGGTTCTCACACCCTGCCACACCGAAACGGTGCAGACCGGGGGAGTGGAGCGGATGACGAGACTCGAACTCGCGACCCTAACCTTGGCAAGGTTATGCGCTACCAACTGCGCTACATCCGCATTATTCAACTGTTGAGCAGGCCCCGGGAGGGACTGTTCGTGCGCGATACTGGGATCGAACCAGTGACCTCTTCCGTGTCAGGGAAGCGCTCTCCCGCTGAGCTAAACGCGCGTGGTGCGAGGTGGAAACGGGAATCGAACCCGTGTACACGGTTTTGCAGACCGTTGCCTAAGCCACTCAGCCATTCCACCGTGGCGTCGCCGCCTCGTGCAGGTTCTCGACCCTACCGGGTGGGACCCGGAGGACGAAATCAAGAACCAGAGCGGATGACGAGACTCGAACTCGCGACCCTAACCTTGGCAAGGTTATGCGCTACCAACTGCGCTACATCCGCAAGCACCGTGTAGTACCGGTGCGAGCCAAAACTCTATAGGTTCCGGCTCCCGCACACAAACACCCAGGTAGACGCGCATTCCAGGGGATCGGGCGGATCGGGGCGAACTTCACCGTTGTCATTCAACCCGGCTGACGGGGGGCGGTCGACGGATCCGGTTGCCGGGCTCGAAAGAACGGACCGGGTGCGCCACCGGGCCGGGGACGGCGGTGGCGGTGGGTTGACGGTGTGGGTGCGGGAGAGGGCGGCTAGGCGGGGAGGTTTCGGAGAAGTGGCGGAGAAGGACGGGACGATCAGTAGGAGGGGGGACGGCGCGGTGCCTGTGCCACCTGTCCGCCACACGACCCTCTGTGTCGGCCGGTCGCCCGGGAGGGCGGGAGCCTGGTGTCGTGCTGCCGTGGTGCCGGTGCCGGCACGGTTGACGCGGTCGTGGTCGCAGTGACCCGGATTCACGGGTTCCACGACTGTGACGTGCGGAGTTGCGCACACCGGTAGGTGGGGTGATAGATTACCTCTCGTTCCACACGAGGTCCCATAGCTCAGTGGAAGAGCGTTCCGTTCACACCGGAAAGGTCGCTGGTTCGATCCCAGCTGGGACCACATCGACGCCCCCGACGGGCAGTGCCGTGCACTGTTACGCCGGGGGCTTTTCGCATGGGCCGGGGGTGGGGCACGGCGAGGGAGGGTGTACCGGCGGGTCACACGGTTAGGCTGGGGTCCTACGCCTGCGGATATAACTGCCCGGGCGTCCGTCGAGCGAAAGGACCGCAGTAATGTTCCGCCTTCCCTCCCGTCGTCCGTACCGCCCGGCAGCCCGGTGCGGTGCAGGTGGACGCCGACTGATCGTCGCACCCGCGGTGGCGGTCGCCTTGGCCGGAGCCCCCGTCGTCCTCGGAGGGGCGTGGTCGTCCGGGCTTCCCGAGGCATCGGCCCACGATGCGATGGTGGGGGCGACCCCGGAGCAGGACAGCACCGTCACCGAGATGCCGGACTCCATTGAACTGGAGTTCTCCGGGATCCCCCGCGACGACTTCAACACCGTGGCACTGTCACATGACGGAGAGGTGCTGACCACCGGCGAACCCACGCTCGACGGGCGCTTCATCACCCTCGACATCCCCTCCGACGTGTCCGCCACGGACGGGGAGTACACCGTCGGCTACCAGATCACCTCGTCGGACGGCCACGCGACCCGCGGCAGCTACACCTTCACCCTGGACACCGGCAGTGGTGCGGCCGGCAGTGACGCCGGGGACGCCGGGGAGACCGCGAGCGGCGAGGAGTCGGGGGAGGAGCAGGGCCTGCCGTCATGGGCGGCACCAGCGATGGCGGTGGCCGGGGTGATCGTGGTCCTCGGCGCGTTGGTGCTGGCGATCGCACGGTTCCGGAACATGTCCTCCGGCGACGGCAGCGGTGACGACGGTACCCACGGTGCCGACGGCGACAACGGCACGCGACGCTCCTGAGGCCCGGTCCGCACCGGGTGGCCGTCGACCGTGCGACGGCAGGTAAGGTGGTCCTCGACTTCTGGCTGTCACCAGGTATGTGACCGCCATCATCTTCCGTGTTAAGGAGCACAACACCCGTGAGTGAATCAGCACTGGACGCAGCACAGGACTCCGCCGCAGGGGCGCCGGTGACCTTCACCGTCCCCGCAGGAGAGTCGGCGGGGGCCGCGATGCGTCCGTTGGGACTGCCGAACAAGGGCGTCGACGCCGTCGTCTGCGTCAAGGACAGCGAAGGGGCCCCCCGGGACCTGGCGTTCGTCCCCGAGGTCGACACCCTGGTCACGGCCGTCGCCGCGAACACCGAGGACGGCCGTGCCGTGATCCGGCACTCCTGCGCCCACGTCCTCGCGCAGGCTGTGCAGAAGGAGTTCCCGGGAACCCGTCTCGGTATCGGTCCGGCCATCGAGAACGGCTTCTACTACGACTTCCAGGTCGACGAGCCCTTCACCCCGGAGGACCTCAAGACCCTCGAGAAGCGCATGAAGAAGATCATCAAGTCGGGTCAGCGCTTCGAGCGGCGGGTCTACGACTCGGTCGAAGCCGCGGCCGAGGAGCTCGCGGACGAGCCCTTCAAGCTGGAGCTCATCCAGGACAAGGGCAATGTCGACCCCGACTCGGACGAGGCCACCGAGGTCGGTGCCGGTGAACTCACCGCCTACGACAACCTCAACCCGCGGACCAGTGAGGTGGAGTGGTCGGACCTGTGCCGTGGCCCGCACATCCCCACGACTCGCTACATCCCGGCGTTCGCGCTGACCCGTTCCTCGGCGGCCTACTGGCGTGGTGACCAGTCCCGCGAGGACCTGCAGCGCATCTACGGCACCGCCTGGGAGTCGAAGGAGGCGCTGGAGGAGTACCAGCACATGCTGGCGGAGGCCGAGAAGCGTGACCACCGGCGCCTGGGGCAGGAGCTCGACCTGTTCAGCTTCCCGGACGACCTGGGTTCCGGTCTGCCCGTCTTCCACCCGGACGGCGGCATCGTCCGCCTGGAGATGGAGGAGCACTCCCGTCGTCGTCACATCGAGGCCGGGTACTCCTTCGTCAACACCCCCCACATCACCAAGGGCGACCTGTACGAGCGTTCCGGTCACCTGGGGTTCTACAAGGACGCGATGTTCCCCCCGATGCAGGCCGACGGGGAATGGGACGAGGACGGCAACTGCACCAAGCAGCCGCAGGACTACTACCTCAAGCCCATGAACTGCCCGATGCACAACCTCGTCTTCGACTCGCGGGGACGGTCGTACCGGGAGCTGCCGCTGCGGCTGTTCGAGTTCGGCACCGTCTACCGCTACGAGAAGTCCGGCGTGATCCAGGGGCTCACCCGTGCCCGTGGTTTCACGCAGGACGACGCGCACATCTACTGCACGGAGGACCAGCTCGAGGACGAGCTGACCTCGGTGCTGGAGTTCGTGATCTCGCTGTTGCGTGACTACGGCCTCGACGACTTCTACCTCGAGCTGTCGACCCGTGACCCGAAGAAGTCGGTCGGGTCGGACGAGATCTGGGAGCGTTCCACCGAGACCCTGCGGCGTGTGGCGACCAATTCCGGTCTCGAACTCGTCCCGGACCCGGAGGGCGCGGCGTTCTACGGCCCCAAGATCTCCGTCCAGGCGCGGGACGCCATCGGCCGGACCTGGCAGATGTCCACCGTCCAGCTGGACTTCAACATGCCCGAGCGCTTCAACCTGGAGTACACCGCACCGGACGGCACGAAGAAGCAGCCGATCATGGTGCACCGCGCCCTGTTCGGCTCGATCGAGCGTTTCTTCGGCGTGCTGCTGGAGCACTACGCCGGGGCGTTCCCCGCCTGGCTGGCGCCGCACCAGGTCACCGGTATCCCGGTGGCGGACGAGTTCGTCGACTACCTCGAGGACATCGTCGCCGACCTGCGGAGCCAGGGTGTGCGTGCAACGGTCGACACCTCCGACGACCGCATGCAGAAGAAGATCCGTAACCACACCACCGGCAAGGTCCCGTTCATGCTGCTGGCCGGGGGACGCGACGTCGAGGCCGGGGCGGTCAGTTTCCGCTTCCTCGACGGCAGCCAGGTCAACGGTGTGCCGCGCGCTGAGGCGGTGCGGATCATCACCGACTGGATCCGGGGACGTCGCAACGAGCAGCCCAACGGAGAGAACATTGGCGAACTCAGCTGACGTGTCCCCGGACGGCCTCGCCCGTCTGTGGGCGCCCTACCGCTCGGCGTACCTCGGCGAGCAGGGAGCTGACGGTGGTTCCTCCGGTGGCGGAGACACCGACCCCGACGACCCGTTCCTCGCTCTGCCGGGGAAGTCGGACGAGGAGGCGCTGATCGTCGCCCGGGGCGACGAGGTGTTTTGCATCCTCAACCTCTACCCCTACAACCCGGGGCACATGATGGTGCTGCCGTACCGGAAGGTGGCGTCCTACGAGGACCTCACCGAGTCCGAGACCCGTGAACTGGCGGAGTTCACGAAGAAGGCCATCCGGACGCTGCGGGCGGTGTCGGGGCCGGACGCACTGAACGTCGGGATGAATCTCGGACGGGCGTCCGGTGGGTCGGTGCCGGGCCACCTGCACCAGCACATCGTGCCGCGATGGCAGGGAGACACCAGTTTCATGACGGTGCTGTCGGGGTCCAAGGTGCTGATCCAGCTGTTGGGTGAGACACGGGAACTCCTCGCTACGGCGTGGCAACAGCTCGACTGACACCGAACTGAGAGAATATCGGCGACAATGAAGCCAGCAAGCACGGCAGCAAGCACGGCAAGGAGACCTGAGACATGTTGAGCGTTCGTGGACGCCGGCCCGCGGCGGTGGTCATCGAACCGATCGCCCGACGGTTGGTGAACTGGGGTGTCACCCCCAACACCGTGACGGTCGCCTCGACGACGGTCGCCGTGGTGCTGGCTGTCGCCCTGATCCCCACCGGCCACCACTTCCTCGCCGGTGTCCTGCTGGGCATCACCGTCGCCACGGACATGATCGACGGGACGATGGCCCGCATGCTCGGCGGCGGCACGAGGTTCGGGGCGACCCTCGACGCCACCTGTGACCGGATCACCGACGGCGTGCTCTTCGGCGCCATCGCCTGGTGGATGGCCTTCCAGCACGACCACGAGCCCTACAAGGGGCTGTTCGGTGCCGCGCTGGTGATCATGATCGCCAGCCAGGTCACGTCCTACGTCAAGGCCCGGGCCGAGGCGTCCCAGATCAAGGTCGACGGCGGGCTCATCGAACGCCCGGAGCGGCTGATCATCGGTCTGGTCTCGCTCGGGCTCTCCGGCCTCGGCGTGCCCTACATCCTGGGGGCCGGTCTCATCATCCTCGCCGTCGGATCGGTGTACACCGTGTTCGAGCGGCTGGTGATCGTCTCACGCTCGGCCGCGGCCGCGGAACGTATCGCGCCGCCGACCGGCGCGCGTAGCTTCGACGACGACAGTGACGACAGCGACGACACCGACGACGACCGCGGCGCGCTCGGTTCCCGGGGCGGGGAAAGCAGGTCCCATGAGTGACACCGGTTCCTTCACTGAACGGCTGAGCGCGATGGGCTACCAGGCAGGGTGGGCGGTGACCCGTCGCTTCCCGGCCGGGTTCGCCGACCGGCTGTTCACCTGGCTGGCCGACCGCGTCTCCCACGACGGACGGGGGCCCGAGCAGTTGCGGGCGAACCTCGGACGGGTCGTCGGCGACGCGAACGTCACCCGTGAGCTGGTGCGCGACGCGATGCGGTCGTACATGCGCTACTGGCGGGAGGCCTTCCAGCTGCCGAGCATGGCCGGGCCTGAACTGGCCGCACGGGTGGACGCCGGCTTCGACGAGGCCGATGTCCGGCGGCTGGACGAGGCGATCGCCCGCGGCCGTGGCGTCGTCCTGAGTCTGCCCCATTCCGGCAACTGGGACATGGCGGGTGTCTGGCTCGTCGACCACTTCGGGCAGTTCGCCACGGTGGCCGAACGTCTCAAGCCGGAGAGCCTCTTCGAGGCGTTCGTGGAGTACCGGGAGTCCCTCGGATTCGAGGTCCTGGCACTCTCCGGCGGTGAGGCCCCGCCGTTCGCCCGGCTGCGCGAGGTGCTCGAGGACGGCGGCGTCGTCTGCCTGTTGGGGGAGCGGGACCTGTCCGGTCGTGGCGTCGAGGTGTCGTTCTTCGGGGAGCGTACCTCGATGCCCGCCGGTGCGGCCCGTCTGGCCCAGGAGACCGGTGCGGCGCTGATGGTCTACCACTCGTCCTACGTCGACGGCGGCTGGCGGTCCAGTATCAGTGAGGAACTGGACACCGACGTGCCACTGCAGGAGATCGTCCAGCAGCAGGCGGACATCTTCGCCCGGAACATCGCGACCGCGCCGGCGGACTGGCATATGCTCCAGCCGCTGTGGTTCTCCGACCTCTCCGATGCACGACGTCAACGCCTGGGACTAGACGCCCGCGAGTCCGGTGAGGAGAAGAGTCCGTCATGAAGATCGGCATGGTCTGTCCCTACTCCTTCGACGAACCCGGTGGCGTCCAGATCCACGCCATCGACCTGTGCACCGAGCTGATCCGGCGCGGGCACGAGGTCAGCCTGATCGGCCCGGGCGGGAAGGACGCCGAGGTCCCGGAGTTCGTCGACCTGGGCGGTGGCGCGATCCCGATCCCCTACAACGGGTCCGTGGCCCGGTTGGCCTTCGGCCCGTCCACCTGGCGTCATCTGGGGGAATGGATCGACCGGCACGATTTCGACCTGGTCCACGTCCACGAACCCAACTCGCCGAGTTACTCGATGATCACCCTGGCGAAAGCCGACGGGCCCATCGTCGCCACCTACCACGCGTCCGCCAGCGAGTCCCTGATCCTGCGCATCTTCCTGCCGGTGCTCCGTCCCTTCCTGGAGCGGATCCAGGGCGGCATCGCCGTGTCGGAGGAGGCGCGGCGGTGGCAGGTCGAGATGCTCTCCGGCGACCCGGTCCTGATCCCGAACGGTGTCGACACCGGTGCCTACCGCGCCGCGGAGCCGATGCCGTCCCTGGACTCGTCGCGGCCGCGGCTGATGTTCCTGGGGCGGTTCACCGAGTCCCGCAAGGGGTTCCCCCTGTTGTTGCGGGCGCTCCCCGCGATCATCCGGGACGTGCCGGAGGTCGAGGTCGTGGTCGTCGGTGGCGGTGACACCACCGAGCTCACGCAGACGCTGCGCCGCAGCGGCATCAGCTACGTCGAAGGGGTCGGCAGCCCCGACGGTCCGCCCGCGACCGTGCGCATCCTCGGCCGGCTCAGTGAGGAGGACAAGGCCGCGGCCCTGGCCGCCTCCGACGTCTACGTCGCCCCGAACACCGGTGGCGAGAGCTTCGGGATCGTCCTGGTGGAGGCGATGGCCGCCGGTGCGGCCGTGGTCGCCAGCGACATCCCCGCGTTCGCCGCGGTCACCGACCACGGGCATGCGGGCCGGCTGTTCGCCAACGGCTCGCACCGGGCGCTGGCCCGGGCGGTCACCGACGTGCTGCTCGACGACGCCGGGCGGAGACTCCTGGTCGAGCGCGGCTACGAACGCAGCCGGGACTTCGACTGGGACCGGGTGACCACCCAGGTCGAGCGGGTGTACGACACCGTCGTCGCCGACGGACGGAAGGTGCGGCGGTCATGATCCCCCTGTGGGCGTTCCTCCTGGTCGTCGTCATCGCCGTGGCAGCCCTCGTCGGGCTGTGGCTGTCGCTGACGGCGTCCCGGCTCAACCGACTGCACATCCGTACCGACGCGGCACGCCTCAGCCTCGAAGGGGCGTTGCAGGCGCGTTCCGCGGTGGTCTCCGCGATCCGTCCGGAGCTCGGGCGCGCGGCCGGCCGGACGACGGCGGTGGCACTGAAGGCCTCGGACATGGGGGCACGTTCGGACTCGGAGAACATCCTCCTGCGGCAGCTCAGCGCCGAGGACCTCGTCAACCCTGCGCTGGTCGAGGCCTCGGTGAAGGTGGACATCGCGGCACGCTTCTACAACGATGCCGTCGGAGACACCCGTGACCTGCGCAAACGGCCGGTCGTCCGGGTGTTCCGCCTGGCGGGGTCGGCTCCGCTACCGGCCTACTACGAGGCGATGTCGGTGGGTGACGGTTCGGTGTGAGCCGGAGCACCACCCTATGGACCGCATTGTCTGTCGTGCCCGGTAGAATGCGCGGTGATCACCGTTAGGCTACCGAGACAACTCGAGAATCAGAGGTCATGATGACGCAGAACAGTCCCGACACCGTCGGCGCACGGGGAACCGGTCGCGTGAAGCGAGGTCTCGCCGACATGCTCAAGGGGGGAGTGATCATGGACGTGGTCACCCCGGAGCAGGCGAAGATCGCCGAGGACGCCGGTGCGACCGCCGTGATGGCGCTCGAGCGGGTGCCCGCCGACATCCGCGCCGAGGGTGGCGTGTCCCGCATGTCCGACCCGGACATGATCGAGGGCATCATCGAGGCCGTGACCATCCCGGTCATGGCGAAGGCCCGGATCGGCCACTTCGTCGAGGCCCAGGTCCTCGAGAGCCTGGGGGTGGACTTCATCGACGAGTCGGAGGTCCTCACCCCGGCCGACTACACCAACCACATCGACAAGTTCGATTTCACCGTCCCCTTCGTCTGCGGGGCGACGAACCTGGGTGAGGCACTGCGCCGGATCAACGAGGGTGCGGCGATGATCCGCTCGAAGGGCGAGGCCGGTACCGGCGACGTCTCCAACGCCGTCACCCACATGCGCACCATCCGCGCGGAGATCAACCGCCTGACCTCCATGGCCCCTGACGAGCTCTACGTCGCGGCCAAGGAACTCCAGGCACCGTACGAACTGGTCCGCGAGGTCGCCGAGAACGGCAAGCTCCCGGTCGTCCTGTTCACCGCGGGCGGCATCGCGACCCCGGCCGACGCCGCGATGACGATGCAGCTCGGTGCGGAGGGCGTCTTTGTCGGGTCGGGCATCTTCAAGTCCGGCGACCCGGAGAAGCGTGCCCGTGCGATCGTGCAGGCCACCTTGAACTACGAGGACGCGGCGACGGTGGCGTCGGTCTCCCGTGGGCTCGGTGAGGCCATGGTGGGTCTCAACGTCGACGAGATCCCGGAGCCGCACCGTCTGGCAGAGCGGGGCTGGTAGATGTCCTCCGGCGTTGACGGACAGGCGCTCGACGGGCGCCGTCCCCGGATCACCGATGTGCTCGACCTGGAGCAGATCGACCTGGGGATCTTCCGTGGCCAGGTGATCCCGTCGGCCCTGTCGCGGACGTTCGGGGGCCAGGTCGCGGCGCAGTCGCTGGTCGCCGCCACCAGGACGGTGGGGCCGGAGTACCGGGTGCATTCGCTGCACGGGTACTTCGTCGGTCCGGGCAACTCGGACCGGCCGACGGTGTACCTCGTCGACGAGGTACGCAACGGCCGCTCGTTCCGGGTGCGTTCGGTGCGCGCCGTGCAGGACGGCCGGACGCTGTTCATCATGCAGGCGAGCTTCCACGTGCGCGACGACGAGGGGCCGGAGCACTCCGACCTCGTGCGTCGGGTCCCGCCGCCGGAGGACATCACCCCGGCGACGGGCAACGGCCGTACGCTCGGACGCGCCTTCGCCAAGGACTGGGAGGACTGGGACATCCGGATCGTCCCTCCGGAGATGTGGGAGAAGAGCCCCGGTGCGGCGTCGCAGCAGGTGGTGTGGTTCAAGTCGAAGGTGCCGCTACCGGACGACGAGAAGTTCCACATCTGCACCCTGGCGTACATGTCGGACATGACCCTGCTGGGGTCGGCGCTGGTCCCGCACGAGAACGAGCCGGTCCAGGAGGCGTCGCTGGACCACGCGATGTGGTTCATGCGTCCGTTCCGTGCCGACGAGTGGCTGCTCTACGACCAGTCGTCGCCGTCCGCCCACGGCGGCCGTGCATTGACGACGGGCCGGATCTTCAACCAGAACGGCGACCTGGTCGCCTCGGTGACCCAGGAGGGCCTGACCAGGACGCTCGCCGAGGGCAAGCAGTCGGTCCCCGTCAAGACCGACCTCCAGGGGCAGTAGATGGACGAGAACCCGTTGATCGGTGTCCTGGCGTTGCAGGGCGGGGTGGTCGAACACGTCCGCATGCTCGAGCAGGGCGGGGCGCGCACCCGCCTGGTGCGCCGTCCGGAGCATCTCGAGGGGCTGGACGGACTGGTCTTCCCGGGTGGTGAGTCCACCACCATGTCGAAGCTGATGGAGCTCGGCGGGATGCTGGAGCCGTTGCGCTCGCTCATCCGCGACGGGCTGCCGTGTTTCGGTACCTGTGCCGGGTTGATCCTGTTGGCGTCGGAGATCCTGGACACCAGGGCGGACGCCTACTGTCTGCAGGCCGTGGACGTCACCGTGCGCCGCAACGCGTTCGGGCGTCAGGTCGACTCCTTCGAGACGGACCTGGATGTCGCCGGGGTCGCCGACGGTCCGGTCCACGCCGTCTTCATCCGCGCTCCGTGGGTGGAGCGGGTGGGGGCGGACGTCGAGGTCCTTGCGCGGGTCAGCGACGGTGGCCCGGCGGACGGCGCGGTCGTGGCCGTGCGGCAGGGGACTGTGCTGGGGTTGTCGTTCCATCCAGAGCTCACCGGCGACGACCGGTTGCACCGCTACTTCCTCCGGATGGTCGCCGGGCACCGGGCGATTCCGGCCTGACGAGGTGCGGTGACCCGGTCTCCTGCTCCCGTGCACTATCATGGGTTCGTCAAGCACCCGACAAAGGGAGATCAGGTAGACGATGAGCGGCCACTCGAAATGGGCGACGACCAAGCACAAGAAAGCTGCGAACGACGCGAAGCGCGGTAAGGAGTTCGCGAAGCTGATCAAGTACATCGAGGTTGCAGCCCGGACCGGCGGCGGTGACCCGTCGGCCAACCCGACCCTCGACGACATGATCAAGAAGGCCAAGAAGGCCTCGGTGCCCAACGACAACATCGAGCGCGCCCGTAAGCGCGGTTCCGGTGAGGAAGCCGGCGGTGCCGACTGGGAGACCATCGTCTACGAGGGGTACGGGCCGAACGGTGTGGCTGTCCTCATCGAGTGCCTCACGGACAACCGGAACCGTGCGACCACCGACGTGCGTACGGCGATGAACAAGAACGGCGGCAACATGGCGGACGCCGGTTCGGTGTCCTACCTGTTCAACCGCAAGGGTGTCATCCTGCTCGACAAGGGTGACAACACCGAGGACGACCTCCTCATGGCGGTGCTGGATGCCGGCGCCGAGGAGGTCAACGACCTCGGGGAGAAGTTCGAGGTCGTCAGTGAACTGTCAGACCTGACCGCCGTCCGCGAGGCGCTGGTCGAGAACGGTATCGAGTACGACTCGGCGGACCCGGACTACCGGGCCGACGTGGAGGTGCCGTTGGACGCGGAGGGGGCGAAGAAGATCCTCCGCCTCATCGACGCACTCGAGGAGTCCGACGACGTGCAGAACGTCTTCACCAACATGGACCTCTCCGACGAGGTCCTCGCCGAGCTCGACGCCTGAGCCACGGATCCCTCCTGAGGGGGTCGGGGAGGGACCCCGACGGTGGGGAAGGCCGGTCAGCCGAAGGGCGGGCCGACGACCAGCAGCGTCCCGAACACGGCGAGCACCACCACCGCCAGGACGCCGGCGGAGGCGTAGGGGCGTCCCACCAGCACGGCGAGCATCCGGTCCTGGGCCGGGGCGCCGGGGGCGACGTCGGTGCGCCACGGCCCGTCGAGACCGCCTCGCCGGGCGACGGCCTTCTCGAAGGGCACGGTGGCGAACGGGACGACGGCGGAGAACAGGCCCAGCAGGCCCTCTCCGACGCTCCAGCGGTTGTTCACCCACACCAGGACGGTGACCACGACGAACGCCAGGAAGGCGAGGCCGTGGACGGGGCCGGCGGCGGACACCCCGGCGTCGGTGACGCCGGTGTACTTGAGGATCATGCCGAGGATCAGGAGTCCCCAGGTCACGGCTTCGATAATGGCGGAGGTCCGGTATATTTTCAGAGGAGTCATCGGACGATGATGCTACCTGAACCCGGTGCGCAAGTAGGAAACCCGCGGAACGGGTGCCCGGTCCCGCGGCTCCGGTCTTTCGCACATGTGTGCTATATTCGTGCCCTGCGGTGACGACCGGTAGGAGACTGGTGGACGATGGGCCGAGACGGGCGAGGAGGTGCCGGAGAGTGGCGACGCAATCACGGACGGACGGTTCCCTGGTGATGGGTATCGATCCGGGCCTGACCCGGTGCGGTCTGTCGGTGGTCCGTTCCGGCCACGGTCGCTCCGTCGTCCCGGTCGCGGTGGGTGTTGTGCGTACCCCGGCGCAGGAGGCGCTGCCGGTGCGGCTGCGCCGGCTCTCGGACGCCGTCGAGAGCTGGATGGACGACTACCGTCCGGATGTCGTGGCCATCGAGCGGGTCTTCGAACGGGGCAATGTGTCGACGGTGATGAACACCGCTCACGCGGTGGGCGTGCTCATGCTCAGCGCAGCGCGCCGCGACCTCCCGGTCCACCAGTACACGCCCAGCGAAGTGAAGAAGGCGGTGTCCGGTAACGGACGCGCCGACAAACGTCAGATGACCAACATGATCACCCGTATCCTCGGGTTGTCGGAACCGCCGAAGCCCGCGGACGCGGCGGACGCCCTGGCCCTGGCCGTGTGCCACTGCTGGCGTTCGCCGTTCTCGGCGCTGGTGTCAGAGGTATCAGAGGTATCAGAGAGGAAGAGTGCACTGTGATCGCTTCGTTGAGGGGCACCGTCATCGACAAGGGCCTCGACTCGGTCGTGATCGAGTGCGCCGGCGTCGGTTACCTGTGCCAGGCGACGGCCCCGACGTTGGCCACCCTGGCGCGGGGGGAGGAGGCCTTCGTCCTCACCACGCTGGTCGTCCGGGAGGACTCCCAGACCCTGTTCGCCTTCCCCGACGTCCCGTCGCGGGAGGTCTTCGGACTGCTGCAGTCCGTCTCCGGCGTCGGTGCACGCCTGGCCATGGGCGTGATGTCGGTGCTGAACCCCGCGGAGCTCTCCCGCGCCGTCGCCGACGGTGACGTCAAAGCGTTGCAGCGCGCGCCCGGGGTGGGCAAGCGGCTCGCGGAACGCATGGCGGTGGACCTCAAGGGCAAGCTCGACGGCTACGCTGCGGCGCCGGTCGCGGCAGCGGGGCACGGGCCGGACGTCGCCGGCGGTGCCGGCGCCGCCGGTGACACCGGCAGGCAGGTGGCCGAGGCCTTGACCGGGCTCGGCTTCACCGAGCGCGACGCCGACAACGTCCTGCGTGAGCTCGGCGACATCGAGGGGCAGGACACCGCCGCCGTGCTGCGGCAGGCCCTCGCTCGGCTCGGCGGACGACGGTAGGGAAGGACCCGGACACCATGAGCGACATCGAGCGCACTGAATTCGACACCGGCGCCCTTCCCGCCCCGTCACAGACCCGTCCGGGCGGTGAACTGTCGCCGACCCCGCAGCCCGGCGACGGAGAGGCCGAGCTGTCGCTGCGTCCGCGGTCACTGCGCGAGTTCATCGGCCAGCCCAAGGTACGCAGCCAGCTGGACCTGGTGCTCGGCGGTGCCAAGGCCCGCGGAGTCGCCCCCGACCATGTGCTGTTGGCCGGCCCACCGGGGCTGGGCAAGACGACGATGGCGATGATCATCGCCCAGGAACTCGGCTCGTCGGTGCGGATGACCTCCGGGCCCGCCCTGGAGCGCGCCGGCGACCTGGCGGCGATGCTGTCCAACCTCATCGAGGGTGACGTCCTGTTCATCGACGAGATCCACCGGATGGCCCGCCCTGCCGAGGAGATGCTCTACATGGCGATGGAGGACTTCCGTATCGACGTCATCGTGGGCAAGGGGCCGGGGGCGACGTCCATCCCCATCGAGCTTCCGCAGTTCACCCTGGTCGGCGCGACGACGCGCGCCGGCATGCTCACCGGCCCGTTGCGTGACCGGTTCGGTTTCACCGCCCAGATGGAGTTCTACGACACCCTGGACCTCACCAGGGTCGTCACCCGCGCGGCGGGGATCCTCGGGGTCACCGTCACCGACGACGCGGCCGTCGAGATCGCCTCGCGCTCCCGGGGGACACCGCGTATCGCCAACCGGTTGCTGCGCCGGGTCCGTGACTACGCCGAGGTCGAGGGCGACGGGATCATCACCGTCGAGGTCGCCCGGTCGGCACTGGAGATCTTCGACGTGGACGAGCTCGGTCTCGACCGTCTCGACCGGGCGGTTCTCGATGCCCTGGTCCGGGGTCACAACGGTGGCCCGGTGGGGGTCAACACCCTCGCGGTGGCGGTCGGCGAGGAGTCGAGCACCGTGGAGGAGGTCTGCGAGCCGTACCTCGTGCGGGCCGGGATGGTCTCGCGGACGCCCCGGGGGCGTACGGCGACCCCCGCCGCGTGGCGGCACCTCGGCGTCGAACAACCGGCTGATAGGTGACGAAAGTCCGGTATGGCAGACTGGCGGCATGGAATTCATCCTTCTCATTCTCATTGTCCTGGTGTTTCTCGGTCTGCCGGTCCTGTCGATGCGCAAGCAGTCGAAGCAGATCAACGAGATCAAGTCCTTCCAGGCTCAGCTTGAACCCGGGATGATCGTGCAGATGACCTCCGGCATCCACGCACGGATCTCGGAAGTCGGCACCACGACCGTGGACCTGGAGGTGGCCCCCGGGGTCACCACCACCTGGGACCGCAGCGCGGTCCTGAAGCTGGTCGAGACCCCTGACGCCGACACCGTCGAGGATCAGGAGCAGGTCGAGGAGTCCAGCTTCGAGGACTTCGACACCGTGGCCCCCTTCGAGAACCCCGTCGGAGGTTCCACCGACGGCACGGGTTCGACCGACACCACCGCTGACCGCCGCGTCGAGGGGTCCGAGGACTGCGGGGAAGACGACCGGGACTCCGGGGACACGCCGAAGTCGTGATGCCGTGGTGGCGTCCGTCTGCAGCGCATTCGGCGCCGTACGGCACCACCGGGACCCTCATCGATCGACAGAGGGTCTAGACTCAGTCGTCGACACGGCGATGGTTCTTCCCTCATGCCTATATCGCCGACATCCCCGAGACTTCAGGAGTAACCCGAGTGAGTTCACAGGGCTCAACGGCCGCGCGCGCCAGAACGTGGCCCAAGAAGGCACTGCTGCTCTTCGTCGCCACCGTGGTCATCATCTACGGCCTGGTATTCCTCACCGGAGACAAGAGCCCCACCCCGAAACTGGGAATCGATCTCCAGGGAGGGACGCGGGTCACCCTGGTGCCGCAGGGCGAGGAGCCCACCAGTGACCAGCTCAGCCAGGCACGCCGCATTCTGGAGAACCGTGTCAACGGCATGGGTGTCAGCGGCGCACAGGTCGTGTCCGACGGCAATACGCTGGTGATCACCGTCCCGGGCGAGGATTCGTCCGAGGCACGGTCACTGGGGCAGACCTCGCAGCTGCTCTTCCGTCCCGTCATGGAAGGCGGCATGCCCGAGGACGGCCTCGAGGACGTGCTCGCCGACATGGCCGACCGGTGGGTGAGCACAGGGATCCTCACCACCGAGGAGGCCGACAAGAAGCTGGACGATGCCGCCGCCACGCTGACGCAGATGGGGATGGAGGCATCGGACGACGTCAGCGTCAGTGCCGAGGAGCCCGCTGAGCCGGCCAACTCCATCGAGGAGACGGAACGTCGGCAGGAGATCATCGACGTCCTGCGCAAGGACCGGCAGTCCGAGGACACCAACGTCCAGATCGCCGCGTCCTTCCTGATGACCTGTTCGGCGGACACCGACCCGCTGGCTGGTGCCGACGACCCGGCCAAGCCGTTGGTCAGCTGCAGCGAGGGACAGCCGATTCTGCTGGAGCCCGCTCCGCTGCTCAACGGGCAAGAGGACCAGGAGAACGGTACGCGTCTGACCGGTGACATGATCGACACGAATTCCCAAATCTTCGGCGGTCTCGACACCGAGTCCGGCCAGATCAAGATCACCTTCCGGTTCAAGACCGGGGAAGCCACCCCGGGTGGTGAGACCTGGCAGCGCATCGGTCAGGAGTACGCGCAGCGGCAGGTCGCGATCACCCTCGACAGCCAGGTGCTGTCGGCACCGGTGATGCAGTCGCCGACGCCCCCCGGCCGTGACTCCGAGATCACCGGTGACTTCACCGAGAGCCAGGCGTCCGACCTCGCCAACAACCTGCGCTACGGCGCCCTGCCGCTCAGCTTCACCGGCGAGAACGGTGAACAGGGCGGCACCGCCGAGACCATCTCCCCGACGATGGGTACCGCCTCACTGCAGGCCGGCCTGATCGCCGGTCTGGTGGGCCTGGTGCTGGTCGCGATCTGGTCGCTGATCTACTACCGCGGATTCGGCGTGGTCGCGGTCTTCTCCCTGGTGGCCTCGGCAGCGCTGATCTACGGCGCCCTGGTCCTGCTCGGCCGGTGGATCGGCTACAGCCTGGACCTGGCGGGTATCGCCGGCCTGATCATCGGTATCGGCACCACCGCGGACTCCTTCGTCGTCTACTTCGAGCGGATCAAGGACGTCATCCAGCAGGGCCACAGTTTCCGCTCTGCTGTCCCGAGGGCCTGGAAGCGCGCCCGCACCACGATCATCACCGGAAACGTGGTGTCCATCGTTGCCTCGCTGGTGCTGTACTTCGTCGCCGTCGGCGACGTCAAGGGCTTCGCGTTCACCCTGGGACTGTCCACCGTCTTCGACGTGGTCGTCGCCTTCCTGGTCACCGCCCCGCTGGTGATCCTGATGTCCCGTTCGGAGAAGTTCGCCTCGCCGAAACTCAACGGACTGCACTCGGCCTTCCGCTCGGCGGAACGCCGTCGTGCCGCCGAGCCGGTCCCCGCGGATGCAGGCGTGGACGGCGATTCGCAGGACGGCCCTGCGTCCTCAACTGAGAACGGAAAGGACCAGTGAGCATGAACGCGACGACCGCACAGAAGCCCGCCGGCTTCTTCGAGAAGGTGTACAACGGTGAGGCCGGTTTCGGTTTCGTGGCCAAGCGCCGCCGGTGGTACTGGATCTACGCCCTGTTGACCGTGCTGTGCTTCCTGGTCATCGCCCTCAAGGGCTTCACCCTGGGCATCGACCTGGAGGGCGGCACCAAGCTGACGATGCCGCCGGCCAACGGCGCGACCGAATCCTCGGTGACCGAGGTCGTCGAGGAGGCGACCGGGGTGACCCCGCAGTCGGTGCAGACCGTGGGCTCCGGCAACAGCCGTAGCATCGAGGTCGCGTCGGAGCGGCTCTCGGACGACCAGATCCGTGAGGCGCGGGTCGCCCTCTACGAGGAGTTCCAGCCCAACGACCACTCCGGCCAGCCCAGCCCCGACGCCATCAGTGATTCCACGGTCTCGGAGTCCTGGGGTCAGTCGGTGACCGAACGCATGGTCATCGGCATGGTCGTCTTCCTGGTGATCGTGTTCGTCTACATCACCATCCGGATGGAACGTGACATGGCGATCTCGGCCATCGTCAGCCTGATCCTCGACGGTGTCTTCGTCGCCGGCATCTACTCCCTGGTCGGCTTCGAGGTGTCGCCGGCGACGATCATCGGTCTGCTGACCATCCTCGCCTACTCCCTGTATGACACGGTGATCGTCTTCGACAAGGTCCACGAGAACACCCAGGACGTGTTCAGCTCGACGCGGTCGACCTACGGCGAACAGGTCAACCTGGCCATCAACCAGACCGTGATGAGGTCACTGAACACCTCGCTGTTCTCCGTGGTGCCCATCGCGTCGCTCCTGGTCGTGGCGGTGTGGCTGATGGGCGTCGGCACCCTGAAGGACCTCGCGCTCGTCCAGTTCGTCGGCGTGATCGCCGGTACGTTCAGCTCGATCTACTTCTCCGCCCCGCTGCTCGTGACGCTGAAGAGCCGGCAGAAGAAGATGGTCGAGCACGACCGCAAGGTCGCACGGGCACGCGAACTCGCCGCGGAGCGGGGTACCGACGGCGTCGCCGGTGCCGACGGCATCGATGGCGGGGACGCTGGTGACGGCTCCACCGGTACCTCCGGGACCCCGCAGCGCACCGTCACGCTGCCTCCGCGTGTCCGTGACAACGGTGCGGGACCCGACGGCGCCGCTGGCAGCAACGACTGGGACGGGGGCCGCACCTGGCGGCCCGGCATGTAGAGGAAGCCGGAGAAACCATGATGCGTGCATTCCGCCGCCCCGCGGCCCTGGTCACCGCGGTGGCACTCACCTCGGCAATGGTCGCCTGCGGTTCCGACGACGGCGTCGAGGAGGCATCCGACCCTCTCTTCGGGTACGCGCTCCCGCGTCCGATCGTCACCCTGAACGCCGCGAGCAGTGCGGGTGCGGCGACCGACGCGGCGAAGGTCTCCGCCCGGCTCTACCCGGGCGCCTACCTCACGGGGCCGGACGGCCGCCTGCTGCCCAACACCGACCTGGTGACCGCCACACCGGACCCCGGCAACGGAGACATCGTCAACTACCGCATCAGCGACACCGCCACCTACTCGGACGGTGCCCCGGTGGTCTGCGACGACTTCCTGCTGACGTGGGTCGCCTCCAAGTACCCGGACCTCTTTTCGTCGGACCTGGGCCTGACGGCGCGGGTGAATGACATGACCTGCGACGCCGGTGACCGCAACTTCAGTATCGAGTTCGACCGTGGGATGGGCAGCCGGTACCGGGAGTTGTTCAGCGTGGGGGAGGTCCTGCCCTCCCACACCGTCGGTCAGCGTGCCGGGGTCGACGACGTGGTCGCGGCGATCAACTCCGGTGACACCGGGCAGCTGGCGGAGCTCGGTGAGACGTGGGCGTCCACGTTCACCGTCGCCGACAACGATCCCGCGGAGATGCCCACCTACGGGCCGTTCCGGGTGGCGTCGCGGGGGGAGGACGGCTCGCTGGTGCTCACCGTCAACCCCGAGTGGAGGGGTGTGCGTCCGGGCCTCGACCAGGTCGTGATGTGGTCGGGTCCCGGTGCCGGGATCGAAGGGCCGGACTTCACGCGCCTGGCCGCCGACCACCAGCTGTACGTCGCCGATGTTCCCCCGGAGACCGACCCGGTCTCCGCGGGCCTGGCTGCCGCGGACACCTCGTCCCCGGAATCCGGGTCGGCGTCGGGCACTGCCACGGAGACCGGCACGGGTGACCCCTCGGAACCGGCGACAGGCAGTGGTGACGGCGAGGGCATCCGGGCGGGAACCGACGAGACCGCCCCGGACCTGTCCGACGCGACCGATGTGGCGGGCCGCTTCGCGGTCACCCGCGACTCCGGGACCCGTGTCGACGGCCTGAGGCTGTCGGAGTCGGGGATCTTCGAGTCCAGGGAGAACCGCCAGGCGTTCGCCAGGTGCGTCGACCGCGGTGCCGTGGCGCAGGCGGTGAAGGCCGAGTCCGGGATCGCCGTCGACCAGGCGCCGTTCCGTATCGTCGCACCGGGGTCCCAGGAGGGGGAGAACCTCGGCGATGTCGCCGCCCGCAACAACGACACCGACACCGGACCGACGTCCGACCGGCTCCGCGGGACGACCGTCCGCGTCGGCTATTTCGCCGACGTCGCCCGGTACGCCGCGATGGTCGACACCCTGGTCGACTCCTGTGCGGCCGCCGGTGTCACCGTGGAGCCGGTGCCGCTGGGCGTCGGGGACTTCGGTGGGCTCGGTTCGGACTACGACGTCCTCCTGGAGACCCGGTCGTCCTTCGGACAGAACCCGCAGGTCTCGTTCCCGGCGTCGTCGGGGGCGTCGGGGGCCGCGACCATCCGGAATCTCCGCGACGCCGAGAACACGCTCGCCGACGAGACCGCGACGATACCGCTGACCGCCGAGCCGCGCTCGGTGGCGGTGGACCAGGGGTTGTCGAATGTCGTCGACAACCCCGGCGAGACCGGGATGAGCTGGAACATGGACCGGTGGGCCTCCCCGGACTTCCCCGTGGAATCCCGACCGACAACGACCACCGATGACGACCGATGAAGGACCGATGAACACCGAGACCGTGAGCAACTACCCGGACGCCAGGACCGCCCTGGCGGCGAAGACCAGGCTGGTCCCCGATTTCCCGAGTGAGGGGATCGTGTTCCAGGATCTCACCCCGGTCCTGGCGGACGGTGCGGCCTTCCGCACCATCGTCACCGAGATGGCACAGGTGTGCAGCGTCTTCGACGTGGATGTCGTCGCCGGCCTGGACGCCCGTGGTTTCCTCCTCGGCTCGGCGGTCGCCCTGGAGCTAGGCGTCGGCGTCCTCGCACTGCGTAAGGCGGGGAAGCTGCCGCCACCGGTGCTGCGCCAGGAGTACGACCTGGAGTACGGGACCGCGGCGTTGGAGATCCCGTCGGAAGGCCTCGACCTGCGGGGCCGCCGGGTGCTCCTGGTCGATGACGTGCTCGCCACCGGCGGCACGCTCGTCGCGGCCCGGTCGTTGCTGGAGGATGCCGGCGCACAGATCGCCGGGGTCGCCGTGGCTCTCGAAGTGCAGGAACTTGAGGGAGCGAAACGTTTGGGGGACCTTCCGTTGTACGTGGTTTCCCGCGAACAGTAGGCTTGTCGTTCACACGCTGCACACAGTAGGGAAACGGTGAGGCATGACGAACGAGAAGAACTCGCTGTGGATGGCCGCGCGGATCGCGCGCAGCCTCACCGGCAAGAGCAGGATCAACCCGGTTCTGGGTCCGTTGATCGCCGTGCACCGGCGGTACCACCCCAAGGCGGACATCGAGATCCTGAACCAGGCGTACACCACGGCCGAACGCCTGCACGCCGGTGTCACCCGCAAATCCGGTGAACCGTACATCACCCACCCGCTGGCCGTCGCGACGATCGCCGCCGAGATCGGGATGGACACCACCACGCTGGTCGCTGCGTTGCTGCACGACACCGTGGAGGACACGGACTACTCCCTGGACGACCTGACCGCCGACTTCGGCGCCGAGGTCACCCTCCTGGTCGACGGGGTGACCAAGCTGGACAAGGTCGCGCTCGGTTCGGCGGCGGAGGCGGAGACCATCCGGAAGATGATCGTGGCGATGGCACACGATCCCCGGGTGCTGGTGATCAAGGTCGCCGACCGGCTGCACAACATGCGCACGATGCGCTTCCTGCCGCCGGAGAAGCAGGCGAAGAAGGCGCGGCAGACCCTGGAGGTCATCGCCCCCTTGGCGCACCGCCTGGGCATGGCGACGATCAAGTGGGAGCTGGAGGACCTCTCGTTCGCGATCCTCTACCCGAAGAAGTACGAGGAGATCGTCCGGCTGGTCGCCGACCGCGCCCCGAAACGCGACCAGTACCTGGCGAAGGTCATCAACGAGATCCAGTCCACGTTGCGTGAGTCGCACATCACCGCCGAGGTGGTGGGGCGCCCGAAGCACTACTGGTCGATCTACCAGAAGATGATCGTGCGTGGCCGTGACTTCGACGAGATCTTCGACCTGGTGGGGATCCGCATCCTCGTCGACGAGATCCGTGACTGCTACGCCGCCGTCGGCGCGGTCCATTCGCAGTACCAGCCGATGCCCGGGCGGTTCAAGGACTACATCTCCCAGCCCAGGTTCGACGTCTACCGGTCGTTGCACACCACCGTCATCGGTCCGGACGCGAAGGTCCTGGAGGTGCAGATCCGCACCCATGAGATGCACTACCAGGCCGAGTACGGTATCGCCGCGCACTGGCGCTACAAGGAGACCAGGGGCTCGCACCGGGGCGACACCGCAGAGGTCGACCAGATGGCCTGGATGCGTCAGCTGCTGGACTGGCAGAAGGAGGCGGCCGACCCCAACGAGTTCCTCGACTCGCTGCGCTACGACCTGTCCACCAACCAGATCTTCGTCTTCACCCCGCGTGGCGACGCGGTGACGTTGCCCACCGACGCTACGCCGGTGGACTTCGCCTACGCCGTCCACACCGAGGTCGGCCACCGGTGCATCGGCGCGAAGGTGAACGGGAAGCTGGTGGCGCTGGAGTCGCCGCTGAAGACGGGCGACAAGGTGGAGATCTTCACCTCGAAGGACTCCTCCGCCGGGCCGTCGAAGGACTGGGAGAAGTTCGTGGTCTCGCCGCGGGCCCGCAACCGGATCCGCGCCTGGTTCAACAAGGAGCGCCGCGAGGAGACGCTGGAGAAGGGCAAGGACGTGCTCGCCGCCGAGGCACAGCGCACCGGCATCCCGCTCCAGCGGTTGGTCACCGCCGCCGCGCTGCGCACCGTGGCGACGCAACTGTCGCGGGACTCGGTGGACGACCTCTACGACGCCATCGGCAAGGGGGGCGTCACCGCCGGCCACGTGGTGCACCTGCTGCAGGACATCTACCAGGGCGACGCCGACGAGGATGACTCCCCGGTCAGCCCGGCGCCCGCCGTGCGCCGTACCACCCCGCAGCAGCAGGTGCAGGCCGGGCGCGGTGACGGTTCCGGCGTGCTGGTCCAGGGCAACTCGGACTTCTCGGCGAAGTTGGCGAAGTGCTGTACCCCTGTCCCGGGGGACGAGATCTTCGGCTTCATCACCAAGGGTGGCGGGGTGTCGGTGCACCGCACCGACTGCACCAACGCCGAGAAGCTGCACTCCGAACCTGACCGGCTCATCGAGGTGGCGTGGGCGTCCGACGTCCGCGACGCGGTCTTCGTGGTCACCCTGCAGATCGAGGGTCTCGACCGGACGGGTCTGCTCAGCGAGGTCACCCGGGTGGTCAGTGAGCAGAAGGTCCCGATCATCGCGACGAGTACGCACGTCGCCGAGGACCGGGTGGCGATGTGCCGTTTCACCTTCGAGGTCTCCGACACCAAACAGCTGGGCTACCTGATGAACCAGCTGCGCAACGTGGAGGGCGTCTACGACGTCTACCGCGTGACGACCGGAGGGTGAAGGCTCCCGGCTCTCCGGGGATGAGCCGGGACGGGCCGGGTACCGGCCGGGACGGTCAGGCGTCGACGGTCGCGGTCTCGATCCGGACCTCGTTCACCGGGGCGCCGTCGCCGTTGTTGTCCTGGTTCTCGCCCTCGTTCTCCTCGATGATCGAGTCGAGGGTGTTCAGCCCGTCCTCGGAGATGGTGCCGAAGATGGTGTAGTCATTGGGGAGCTGGGTCTCGTCGTCGACGAGGAAGAACTGCGAACCGTTCGTGTTCTGCCCGCTGTTCGCCATCGCCAGCACACCGCGCTTGTACAGGCCCTGGTCCTCGATCTTCTCGCCGTCCTCGTTCCAGACCGGGTACTCGTCGGGGAAGGTGTACCCCGGACCGCCGGTGCCCTGACCGGTGGGGTCGCCGCACTGCAGGATCTTCATGCCGTCGTTGACCACCACACGGTGGCAGACTGTGTCGTTGAAGTAGCTCTCCGAGACCAGGTGCTCGAAGCTGTTGGCGGCGCAGGGGGCCTGGCCGTGGTCGAGGGTGATGCCGATGTCGCCCTTGTTCGTGGCCAGGGTCACGTCGGTGGTGCCGTCCTCACGCAGGTTGTCGGCGCTGGGGGCGGAGACCTGCTTGGTGGCTTCCCCGGCCTCGTTGTAGGCGCACGCCTCAGGGCCCGTCGGCTGCTCGGGGGTGGTCGGCTGTTCGGTGGCGGCGTCGTCGGCGAGGTTCTCGGCGTCGTCACCACCGCGGGTCGCGGCGAAGTAGATGCCGCCGACCATGACGACGAGCACCACCAGGGTGGCCAGGGTGACCCCGAGCGGACGCATCTTCTCGCGGCGGGCCCGCGACTTCAGTTCCTTGTCGAGATTCTTGAGTGCCGCATCGCGGCGGGAGGAGTTGTCGGACAAAGCTCCGTGGCCTTTCCCTCGGGGGTGGTCGTTGATCAACGGCACCATTGTTCCACCCCGGGGCCGCATACTCCACCAACGACGCCACCGACTCCACTGACGCCACCGACGCCACTGTCGGGGTGCCGCGCCCCGGGAGGATCCGTCGTGGGTGCCCGGGCGGCGTACTCGGTAGGGTGGCGGTCATGGCGAACCTCACTGTGGAAGTACTGCCCACCGGCCCCTTCGAGACCAACTGCCTGCTGCTGCATGACGGGGTCGAGGCGACGGTCGTCGACCCGGGGATGGGGGCGGCGGCCCTCGTCGCGGAGGCGGTCGAGTCCCGGGGGCTGCAGGTGGACCGGATCGTGCTCACCCACGGGCACATCGACCACGTCCGGGACCTTCCCGAGGTCCAGGCGGCGTACGGGGTGGGCTCGTACATGCATCCGGCGGACAACGTCTTCCTGCAGCGCGAGGTGCTCGACGCGATGGGGCCGACCGGCCAGGCACACGACGTCGCGACGATGGAGACGCCCGAGACGCCGACCCCCGTGCAGGACGGCGACGTCCTGACGATCTGCGGGGTCGATTTCACCGCCCACCATATGCCGGGGCATTCCCCGGGGTCGGTGATGTTCCGTGGGGTGGTGGACGGCCAGGGCCTGGTGCTCGGCGGCGACGTGCTCTTCCGCGGTGGTGTGGGCCGCACCGACCTGCCGTTCTCGGAACCTGCGGAGATGGTGGAGAGCCTGCGCCGCCTGGTGTCCACCTTCGACGACGCGGACACGGTGGTACCCGGCCACGGTCCGGCGACGACGGTGGGGCAGGAGAAGGCGCAGAACGGGTTCCTGCAGGGCGTGGTGTGAGCGTGTCACCGGGCCGCTATAGTTGGACCCCGTGAGTGACACGAACAGCACCGGTTCCACCGGACAGGTCCAGAGGTTCGCCGGCCCTAAGGGGGTGCCGGACTACGTCCCGCCGACATCGGCGGCGTTCCACGCTGTACGCAGCACGTTCGAGGAGGTCATCCACAAGTCCGGGTACGGCCACATCGAGTTGCCCGTGTTCGAGGAGACCGCCCTGTTCGCCCGTGGGGTGGGGGAGTCCACCGACGTGGTCTCCAAGGAGATGTACACCTTCGAGGACCGTGGCGGACGGTCGGTCACCCTGCGGCCGGAGGGGACCGCCGGGGTGATGCGCTCGGTCATCGAGCATAACCTGGACCGGGGTCAGCTGCCGGTGAAGTTGACCTACTCCGGCCCGTTCTTCCGCTACGAGCGTCCCCAGGCCGGCCGCTACCGTCAGCTGCAGCAGGTCGGGGTCGAGGCGATCGGGGTGGACGACCCGGCACTGGACGCCGAGGTCGTCGCGCTGGCCGACCGGTGCTACCGCGCGCTGGGGCTCTCCGGTTTCCGCCTGGAGCTGTCGACGTTGGGTGACGAGACCTGCCGGCCGCAGTACCGTGCGACGCTCCAGGATTTCCTGTTCTCGCTGCCGCTGGACGAGGAGACCCGCCGCCGGGCGGAGATCAACCCCCTGCGCGTGCTCGACGACAAGCGTCCCGAGGTCCGTGAGATGATGGCGGACGCCCCTCTGATGCCGGACCACCTGTCCGACTCCGCACGTGAGCACTTCGAGACCGTCACCGGCACCCTCGACGACATGGGGGTGCAGTACACCCTCAACCCGCGGCTGGTGCGTGGCCTCGACTACTACACGAAGACCTGCTTCGAGTTCGTCCACGACGGGCTCGGCGCCCAGTCCGGTATCGGTGGCGGTGGCCGCTACGACGGCCTGATGGCCCAGCTCGGCGGCCAGGACCTGTCCGGTATCGGGTTCGGGCTCGGTGTCGACCGTACGGTGCTGGCGCTGGAGGCGGAGGGGATCTCCCCGACCACCGGCCGTCGTGTCGACGTCTACGGTGTGCCGATGGGTGCCGACGCCAAGCGCCGGATGGCGGTGGTCGTGGACCGCCTGCGCCGGGCCGGTGTCAGCGTCGACATGTCCTATGGCGACCGTGGCCTCAAGGGTGCGATGAAGGGCGCGGACCGTGCCGGAGCCCTTCTTGCCCTGGTGCTGGGCGAGAGTGAGCTGGCGAACGGCACCGTGGTGGTGCGTGACCTCGCCACCCGTGAGCAGCACGAGGTCGCCCTGGAGGATGTCGAGCAGGCGGTCGCGAAGGCGCTGGCCCAGGGCTGATTCGTCAATCGGAGGATTTCTCCGCTCCTGTGCGTTACCCTCGGTTCCGCTCCCTGATATTTATATGTGCATCAGGGATACGAAACTGATATTTCAGGAGTGATTTCATGGATGAATGTTCTTCCTCCGACGGTGAGGATCCTTCCACACCGGAGAAACGTTCTGCCGTCAATTGGCCCGTGTTCGCAGTCTCTGCGGGGCTGATGACGGCTTTCGTCATCGCGGCGTCCGTGGCGCCGCAGCAGACCGACACCGTGATCAACACGGTGAAGGACTGGGTCGCCACCAACCTGGGCTGGTACTACGTCCTGACCGCCGGCATCGTCGTGGTGTTCGTCCTGGTCATCGCGTTCCGGCGCGTGGGTGACACCAAGATCGGCCCCGACCACGCACAGCCCCGCTTCGGGTTGTTCACCTGGGGCGCGATGCTCTTCGCCGCGGGCATCGGGGTCGACCTGATGTTCTTCGGTGTCTCGGGACCGGCGACGAACTTCCTCACACCGCCGGAGACGGCCGAACTCTCCGACGAGGCGGCGCGCATGGCACCGCTGTGGACGATGTTCCACTACGGGGTGCCCGGGTGGGCGATGTACGCCCTGATGGGCATGGCCTTCGGTCTCTTCGCCTACCGCTACCACATGCCGCTGAGCATCCGCTCCGCCCTGGCGCCGGTGTTCGGACGGCGGATCCACGGGGCCGTCGGGCACGGCGTCGACGTCGCCGCCGCCATCGGGACCGCCTTCGGTATCGCCGTGTCGCTGGGCATCGGGGTGGTGTTCCTCAACTACGGGCTCGCCGAGATCTTCGGTATCCCCACGAGCACCGGCGTGCAGGTCGCCCTCATCGGACTGTCCGTCCTGATCACCGTGGTCTCCACGGTGTCCGGGGTGGACAAGGGCATCCGCCGGCTGTCCGAGCTCAACGTCTGGCTGGCCCTGGTGCTGATGGTGTGGATCGTCGTGATGGGCAAGACCGCCGACCTACTCAACGCCCTGGTGCAGAACATCGGCGACTTCGTCGCCCGGTTCCCCTCGATGCTGATGAACACCTTCGCCTACAGCGACGGGGCGGCCGACCTGCCCGCGGACCAGTGGCAGTCGGACTGGACGCTGTTCTTCTGGGCGTGGTGGATCGCCTGGGCACCGTTCGTCGGGCTGTTCCTCGCCCGGATCTCCCGCGGACGCACCCTGCGCCAGTTCATCCTGGGTGTGCTGGTCATCCCGTTCAGCTTCATCGCGGTTTGGATATCCGTCTTCGGCAACGCTGCGCTGGGCTTCTTCCGCGACGGTGACGAGGAGTTCCTCGAGACCGCGGTGAACACCCCCGAGTCCGGGTTCTTCCTGCTGCTCCAGCAGTACCCCGGCGCGACGTTCGCCGTCGCACTCGCCGTGGTCACCGGGCTGCTGTTCTACGTCACCTCCGCGGACTCCGGGTCGTTGGTGATGGCCAACATCACCTCGACCCCGACGGTGGAGGATTCCGACGGCCCACCGTGGCTGCGGATCGTGTGGGCGGTGCTCACCGGTGCGCTGACACTGGTGATGCTGCTCATCGGCGGGGTGTACACCCTGCAGGCGGCGACGGTGCTCATCGGGCTGCCGTTCTCGGTGATCATGTACCTGCTGATGTTCAGCATCTGGCGGGTGCTCGGGGCGGAGGCGCACTGGCTGCGGTCCCGGTCGCTGTCGCTGCCCGGGGCGTTGTCGGACCGTGCCGGGACACCGCAGCCCCGGTTGGCGTGGCGTAACCGGCTGAAACGCCGGATGAGTTTCCCCACCGAGGCCGAGACTCAGGCGTACGTAGAGACCACCGCCGCCCCGGCGATCAGTGAGGTCGCCGAGGAGCTCCGGGAGCTCGGTCTCGACGTCACCTGCACCCGCGACAGTCATCCGGAGTACGCGATCGACTTCGTGGACCTGCTGGTGAAGTTCCCGGGGCAGGACGACTTCAAGTACCAGGCGTACCCGGTGCCCGGACAGGTGCCGAACTTCGCCGTGAACCTCAATGTCGACGACGACGTCTACTTCACCCTGGAGATCTTCTCCGCCACCGGTTCCCGCGGGCACAATATCCTCGGGTACACCAAGGAACAGGTCATCGCCGATGTCCTGGACGCCTACGACATGCACGTGGAGTACATGTCCCTGACCGGCGACCGGGGGACACCGACCGCGGAGGTGCACGGCACGGCGCCGGCACTGTGGACGGTCGGGGACGACGACGAGTGACATCCAGAACAACAGGAAGGGAACACCCATGACCAACGGACCACAGACCCTCTACATCGACGGTCACTGGATCGGTGCAGTAGACGGCGGGACCCGCACCGTCATCTGCCCGGCCGACGGTACCGTCATCGCGGAGGTCTCCGAGGCGACCTCCGCGGACACCGACAAGGCGATCGCGGCGGCCCGGCGCGCCTTCGACGCCGGCGAATGGTCGGCGACGTCGGCCGCCTACCGCGGCGACCTGCTGCTCAAGGTCGCCGACGCCATGGTGGAGCGCAAGGACGAGTTCGCCCGCGCCGAAGCCCTCGACACCGGTAAGCGCCTGGTCGAGGCGGAAGGCGACATGGACGACATCATCAACTGCTTCCGCTTCTTCGGCAAGATCGCCGACCAGCACCCCGGCCGGCTCGTCGATGCCGGGGACCCCTCGGTGATCTCCCGGATCGTCTACGAGCCGGTGGGCGTCTGCGGGATGATCACCCCGTGGAACTTCCCCCTGCTGCAGGCCAGCTGGAAGATCGCCCCGGCGCTCGCCGCCGGCAACACCTTCGTCCTCAAGCCGGCGGAGCTGACCCCGCACACCGCGATCCTGATCATCGACGTGCTCGACAAGCTCGGCCTGCCCGCCGGCGTGGCCAACCTGGTGCTGGGCGCTGGAGCCGAGGCGGGGGCGCCGTTGTCCTCCCACCCGGACGTCGACATGGTCTCGTTCACCGGCGGGCTGGTCACCGGCCGTCGCATCGCTGCCGCAGCAGCTCCGACGGTCAAGAAGGTCGCGCTGGAACTCGGCGGCAAGAACCCGAACGTGGTCTTCGCCGACGCGGACTTCGACGCCGCCGTGGACAACGCCCTGAACGCCGGTTTCCTCGACTCCGGACTGGTCTGCTCGGCGGGCACCCGGCTGATCGTGGAGGAGGGCATCAAGGAGCGGTTCGTCGACGAGCTGGTCCGCCGGGCCGAGGGCGTCGTCATGGGAGGCCCCTTTGACGAGGCCGCGGAGACCGGCCCGCTGATCTCCGCCGAGCACCGCGACAAGGTCACCGACTACGTCCGGCGTGGCGTCGACGCCGGAGCCACCCTGCGGTGCGGCGGCCACTGGGGCGGCCCTGACCTGGAGAACGGCTGCTTCTACGCCCCCACCGTGCTGGACGACTGCACCTCCGACAACCCCGCGGTGATCGAGGAGGGCTTCGGCCCCGTCATCACCGTGGAGACCTTCAGGACCGAGGCCGAGGCCGTCGCCACCGCCAACGACACCGAGTACGGGCTCGCCGGTGCGGTGTGGACCACCGACCGGGGCGTCGCCAACCGCGTCTCCCGTGCGCTGCGCCACGGGACGGTGTGGATCAACGACTACCACCCCTACGTCCCTCAGGCGGAGTGGGGTGGTTTCAAGGCGTCCGGTACCGGGCGCGAACTCGGCCTCGCCGGCCTGGAGGAGTACCGCGAGGCCAAGCACATCTACGAGAACACCGAGCCGGCGGCCACCGGCTGGTTCCCCCGGAAGTAGACCCCAGACACGACGTCACGACGTCACCACGTCACGAAGACAGGAAGGACAACAACCCCTATGCGAGACAACTACGACTACATCGTCGTCGGAGCAGGGTCCTCGGGAGCCGTCGTCGCCTCCCGCCTCAGCGAAGACCCCACCGTTACCGTCGCACTGGTGGAGGCAGGCCCCACCGACGTCGACAAGCCCGAGGTCCTCAACCTCGCGGAATGGCCCGGGCTGCTCGAATCCGGTTACGACTGGGACTACCCGATCGAACCCCAGGACAACGGCAACTCCCACATGCGCCACGCCCGGGCCAAGGTGCTCGGCGGGTGCTCCTCCCACAACTCCTGCATCGCGTTCCACACCCCGGCGCAGGACCTCGACCACTGGGTCGCCCTCGGTGCGGAAGGCTGGGATTCCGAGACCGTACTGCCCCTGATCAAGCGGCTCGAGAACAACGACCGCGACGGGGAGCACCACGGGCACGACGGTCCCGTCCGGCTGCGCTCGGTGCCGCCGCGCGACCCGGTCGGCTCGGCGGTCATCCAGGCATGTGAACAGCAGGGGCTGCCCAATACGCCGTTCAACGAAGGCGTCACGGTCAACCACGGTGCCGACTGGTTCCAGATCAACTCCACCGACGAGAACATCCGTTCCTCGTCGTCGGTGTCCTACCTGCACCCGGTGATGGACAGGGAGAACCTCGACATCCTCACCGACCGTCAGGTCTCACGGGTCGTCTTCTCCACCGGCGACGACGGCGTCCCGCAGGCCACCGGCATCGAGTACCTCGACAACCCCTTCGGGCGCCTGAAGACCCTCACCGCCGACCGCGAGGTCATCGTCTCGGCGGGGGCGATCGACAGCCCCAAGCTGCTGATGCTCTCCGGGATCGGGCCGGCGGAGCATCTCGCCGAGGTCGGTGTGGAGACCGTCGTCGACGCTCCCGGCGTCGGTGAGCACCTCCAGGACCACCCGGAGGCGGTGATCTCCTGGGAGTCGAAGGTCCCGATGACCCGCGACTCGACCCAGTGGTGGGAGATCGGCATCTTCGACATGGTCGACGAGGGTGGTGCGGACGGTCTGGGTCTGCCGGACCTGATGATGCACTACGGGTCGATGCCCTTCGACATGCACACCCGTCGGCAGGGGTACCCCACCGCCGACGAGGCGTTCTGCCTGACCCCGAACATCACCCACGCCAAGGGCCGCGGGACGGTCCGGTTGCGGTCCTGCGACTTCCGGGACAAGCCGAAGGTGGATCCGCGGTACTTCACCGACGAGGACGGCTACGACATGCGCATCGCGGTGGCGGGTATCAAGCTCGCCCGCGAGATCGTCGCGCAGCCGGCGATGCAGGAGTACGCCGGACGTGAGCTGTTCCCCGGCGCCGACGTCCGCTCGGACGAGGAGATCGCCGACTACGTGTCGCGGACGCACAATACCGTGTACCACCCCGCGGGCACCGTGCGCATGGGTGCGGTGGACGACCCGATGTCGCCGCTGGACCCGCAGCTCCGGGTCAAGGGTGTCTCCGGCCTGCGGGTGGTCGACGCCTCGGTCATGCCGCAGCTGGTGGCGGTCAACCCCAACATCACGTGCATGCTCCTGGGTGAGCGTGCCGCGGACCTGATCCGGCAGGCCTGAGCGGGGGCTACGCGGTCAGCGGAAGTCCTGCCGGCAGGACTCCATCGTCCCGGCGCCGTAGCCGGTGCTGAACCAGTGCTGGCGCTGCTCGGACGAGCCGTGGGTCCAGGCGTCCGGGTTGACCTGGCCGCCGCCGGCGCGTTGGATCGCGTCGTCGCCGATGGCCTGGGTCGAGGTGATCGCCTGCTGCACCTGCTCGGGGGTCACCGGGTCAAGGACTGCGTCCTGACCCTTGTCCGCGTGGGCGGCCCACACCCCGGCGTAGCAGTCCGCCTGCAGTTCCATTTTCACCGCGTTGGAGTCCGGGCCAGGGTCGTTGTAGTCGGAGCGTCCGAGGTTGCCCTCCAAGTGCTGGATGTGGTGGCCGAACTCGTGGGCCACGACGTACATCTGGGCGAACGGGCCGGCTGAGCCGCCCATGTCCGCCAGCTGGGCGAAGAAGTCGTCGCCGATGTACACCGTGGTGTCGCCGGGGCAGTAGAACGGTCCGGTCTGGGCGGTCGAGGCGGTACCGCACCCGGTGTTGACCCGGCCGTCGCCGATGACCAACCCGGGTTCGGTGTAGCGGATGCCGGCCTGGTCGGGCAGCAGCGACGACCAGACACCGTCGAGGGAGATCGCGGTGCCTTCGATCCGGCAGTCGTCGTAGGTGTTGGCGGCCTCCACGCTGGTGCAGTGCTCCAGGGTGCCGCCTGGTCGCGGGCCGTTGGCCTGTGCCCGGTCCGGCGGGGTGTCGCCGTCGAACATGCCGGTCCCGCCGTTGGCGAAGAACAGCACGGCGGCGACCACGAGGATCCCGGGGATGCCGAACCGGCGCCCGACGGTGCTCATCAGCAGCATGCCAAGGATCCCGCCGCCCCGGTTGCCGCCGCTTCCGCGACCGCCCCCACCGAAGCCGAATCCTCCGCCGCCGCCGGAACTCCCGCCGGACCGGGCCCGTCCACCCATCCCGGACAGGTTGTTGTTGAAGGTCATGGGTGGAAGTCTAGCCGCTGGCCCCGCTAGCCGGTCACCGTGAACTCCACGGTCTCGGTGAACTCCCGGCCGTGGCGGTCGGTCCCGGTGACCTCGGCGGTGTGCGGGCCGACCTCCAGGTCCGACGGCAGGGCCAGGCGCCAGACGTGCGGGCTTGCCTGGGCGACGTTCCCGGTGGACCGGAGGTTGTGGGTGGCGGAGACGGTCTCGGTGTACTCCCACCCTTTGTTCAGCGCTTCGCCCTGGGCGGGTTGGGTCAGCTTGGCCTCGAGCTCTTCGCCGTCGTCGATGCGTACGGAGACGGTCGCGTCGGTGGACCCGTTGAAGAAACTGGTGGTCAGGTAGCTGTCACCGCCGGCCAGGTCCGCGACGGGGACGTCCAGCGGGTCGATCGCGGCGGGCGCCTCGCCTGCCTTGTCGGCGTCCTGCCCCCGTCGGGCGTCGGCGGCCCAGGTCCGCCAGGTCGGCGAGTTGATCCCGGTGAGGAACTGGTGGGTGGGTTCCTCGTTGCGGACCGTGTAGTACTCGCGCAGGTCGGTCCCGGTGAACTGCAGCGTGAGCACGCCGGGCTCCGCGGCGTCCTGGGTGTAGGCGTGCGGCAGGCCGTTCGCGTTGAGTTCCCCGGAGTACCAGTCGCCGGAGACGGCCCCGGCGACGAACTGGTCGTGGGGAAGCTGCTGGACCGGGCTCTGGTCGTGGTCGGCCCATTCGGCACGGCGTTCACCGGCCAGGAGCGACTCCCTGGTGTGGGTGTGGCCGCCGACGGTCACCGCGTCCGGACGGTCGGCGAGGATCTCGTAGAGTTCGGCGGCGTTGTCGGTGACGACCTCGGTGTAGTTGACGATGGGCGCGTGGGCGGCGACGACGACCCGGGTGTCGTCGTCGACGGTGGCGAGGTCGTTGCGCAGCCAGGTGAGCTGTTCTGCGGAGATCTTCTCGTCGTAGCCGCCGTTACCGGTGCCGTCGTCGCCGTGGTACACGATGTTGTCCAGGGCGACGACGTGGACGTCGCCGACGTCGTAGGAGTAGTAGGGGGCGCCGAAGTCGCGGCGGTAGGTGTCGGTGGAGTTGGTGTCGTCGGCGGCGTCGTAGTCGATGTCGTGGTTGCCCGGCAACGCCCGGACCGGCCCGTTGGCGTCGGCGTAGAGCTGTTTCATGTCCTGGTTCAGACTGAGGTCGTCGCCGACGTTGTCGCCGAGCAGGAGGACACCGCAGCCGGCGTAGTCGTCGCGTGCGGCCAGGTCGGCGGGCACGCCGCGTGCGGCGTAGCCGAGTTCCGTCCTGTCGTAGGTCTGGGTGTCTGCGGCGATGGCGCAGGACTGGTCGGGTCGACCGGTGGTCTCGGAGGCGACGAGGGGGAAGTTCACGGCGGTGGGGACGGGGCCGGTCGGTTCGAGGCCGCCGTACGTCAGGTCGGGGGATCCCTCGGGGTAGTGCTCGTAGCTGAACTGGGCGAAGTTCGACGCGTCGACGGGGACCTGCCATCCTGCGGGCTGGGTGACGAAGACCGACATGTTGTCTCTGGCGGGGAGGCTGTAGCGGCCGTCGGCGTCGGTGGTGACCACGTCGACTCCGTTGGAGACCCGGACCCCGGCGACCCCGGGTTCGGTGGTGCCGAGGCTGGAGTCGCGGTCGGTGTCGTCGAAGACCTGCCCGGTGATCACCTCCTGGTCCTCGGCGGCGCCGTCGACGACCTCGACGCTTCCTTCGTAGCGTTCGGGCGCCGCGGCACCGGAGCTCCCGGGGATCTCCGGGACCCCCGAACTCCCCGAACTTCCGGGGACCGCGGTCGCCGGCGCCGCAGTCAGGACGGTGATCAGGGACAACGAGGAGAGGACGGAGAGGGCCGAGAGGATCGGGGTGGGACGTGGGCGTCGTGGCATGGTGGATGCTCCCTGGGGACGGTTCGTGAGGGGTGTCGTCGTGCACCCGGGAGCCTAGGAGGCCGGGGTATGGCCGCGGTGGAGTCGCGGTGTCGTCGGGGTGTAGACCCGGTGAGCTCTTCGTGAACCGGTGCCGGGGACTGCCGGGGCCCGCCGTAGCCTGCGGAATCGATGTGACTGGAGTGACTAGAGGGGTTGAAGTGACAGCAGGTAACTGCGCTGACCGTTCCGAGCGTCTATACTTCACATCAGAACTGCCGTGTCTGACGGCAGCGCTGACTGTCAGCGACCACAACGATCCGCAGGAGAACCCGAATCATGGATATCGTCGCACTCACCCAGCAGGCCCTCGACGCAGGGGACTGGGCCGCGTACAACAACTGGGGCATCGCCCAGCAGATCTACGACGCCACCCTCGGCCGCATCGACTGGTCCGGCGTCGGCGCCTGACGCACCGCCCCGGCGCTAGTCACGCGCCAACACGGGCGCCAGCCGGACCGGCGGCGCCCGTCGGCCTCAGATGACGCCGGCCGACTTCAGGTCGCTGCCCAGCCGTGCCAGCAGCAGGCCGATGATCGACAGCATGCTGATGCCCAGCAGTGCCATCCCGCTGATCCACGAACTCTCCGTGCCGGTCGCCAGGCCGAAGACCAGGGACACGACGGCCAGGACCGTGGAGACGTACAGGACGACCTGGCTGCTCAACCAGAACAGCCGGTAGGGGTCCCGCGAGTCCAGCGGCGTGACCACCGTGTCCTCGACGGTCACGTCGTCGGGGATGCCGTCGGAGTCGGGGTGGCGCGGCGTTTCCCGGGGACGTCCCCTGTCGTCGGGTGTCGGGGAACCGTTCAGTGCCATGATGACCGTCCTTTCGTCTCGGTGGTGTCCCGGCGTCATCCCGGGGCGAGGTTCGACCTCACCCTCCAGAGTGCCACCGTTGTTCCGCGGATGGCGGCGGGGTAGTACACTGGGCCGCTGATATCGAGCATCCGGCGACCCCTTACTGTGTCGCCCGGTCTTTCTCCGAACTACCCGAAAGGACAACGCGACGTGCTGCGGACCCATCTTTGTGGTGACCTTCGCTCAGACCACATCGGCGAGGAGGTAACCCTCACCGGATGGGTCTCCCGACGACGGGACCACGGGGGAGTGATCTTCATCGACCTCCGTGACCGCTCCGGCCTGGCCCAGGTGGTCTTCCGTGAGAACGAGGTCGCCGAGCGCGCCCACGCACTGCGCAGCGAGTACTGCCTGCGGGTCACCGGCGTCGTCGAGGCACGTCCGGAGGGCTCGGAGAACCCGAACCTCGCGTCCGGCGACGTCGAGCTCAACGTCACGGGCCTGGAGATCCTCAACGAGTCCGCGGCACTGCCGTTCCAGATCGACGACTCCGCCAGCGGTGGCGAGGTCGGCGAGGAGACCCGCCTGAAGTACCGCTACCTCGACCTGCGCCGCGACAACCAGGCACGCGCCCTGCGCCTGCGGTCCAAGGTCAACGCCGCGGCCCGCGGCGTCCTGCTCGACCAGGACTTCACCGAGATCGAGACGCCGACCCTCACCCGCTCCACCCCCGAGGGTGCACGTGACTTCCTGGTCCCGGCACGCCTGCGCCCGGGCAACTTCTACGCCCTGCCGCAGTCGCCCCAGCTGTTCAAGCAGCTGCTCATGGTCTCGGGCATGGAACGCTACTTCCAGATCGCGCGGTGCTACCGCGACGAGGACTTCCGTGCCGACCGTCAGCCGGAGTTCACCCAGCTCGACGTCGAGATGAGCTTCGTCGACCAGGAGGACGTGATCGCCCTCGCCGAGCAGATCCTGGCCGCGGTGTGGAAGCAGATCGGCTACGAGATCACCGCCCCGATCCCGCGCATCACCTACGCCGACGCCATGCGCCGTTACGGCTCGGACAAGCCGGACCTGCGGTTCGACATCGAGATCACCGAGTGCACCGAGTTCTTCGCCGACACCACCTTCCGCGTGTTCAGGTCGGACTACGTCGGTGCCGTGGTCATGGACGGCGGCGCCTCGCAGCCCCGCCGGACCCTCGACGCCTGGCAGGACTGGGCCAAGCAGCGCGGCGCCAAGGGCCTGGCCTACATCCTCGTCGGCGAGGACGGCACCCTCTCCGGCCCGGTGGCCAAGAACATCACCGAGGCCGAGCGCGAGGGCATCGCTGCCCATGTCGGCGCGAAGCCGGGCGACTGCATCTTCTTCGCCGCCGGCGACGTCAAGTCGTCCCGCGCGCTGCTGGGTGCGGCCCGCGGTGAGATCGCCGAGCGCCTCGGCCTGATCAAGGACGGGGACTGGGCGTTCACCTGGGTCGTCGACGCGCCGCTGTTCGAGCCCGCCGCGGACGCCACCGCCTCCGGTGACGTCGCCCTCGGCAATTCCGCCTGGACCGCCGTCCACCACGCGTTCACCTCCCCGAAGCCGGAGTGGATCGACACCTTCGACGAGAACCCCGGCGAGGCCACCGCCTACGCCTACGACATCGTCTGCAACGGCAACGAGATCGGCGGCGGGTCGATCCGTATCCACCGCCGGGACATCCAGGAGCGGGTCTTCGCCGTCATGGGCATCTCCGAGGAGGAGGCCCGCGAGAAGTTCGGCTTCCTGCTCGACGCCTTCGCCTTCGGCGCCCCGCCGCACGGCGGCATCGCCTTCGGCTGGGACCGGATCGTCTCGCTCCTCGGCGGTTACGACTCGATCCGTGACGTCATCGCCTTCCCGAAGTCCGGTGGCGGCATCGACCCGCTGACCGACGCTCCCGGCGAGATCACCGCGCAGCAGCGCAAGGAATCCGGGATCGACGCCAAACCCAAGAAGAACGCCTGAGTCCCGCCACTCATGGAGGGACGTCCGAGGGAGGACAACGCCGTGCTGAGCATCGAGGACGCACTGGACCGAGCCACACACCTGCTGGGTAACCGCTTCGGCGGCACCCAGGAGCTGACGCACCCCGAGAACCTCGGGGGGAGCGGCGAGTCGCTCGTGGTCCGGGTGAAGGTGTCGCCGAACCCGTTCCTCCAGGAGCGCACGGTGGTGATCAAGCAGCTGCCACCGGTGACCACCGGGGAGGCCGACACCGAGGCCATCTCCGCGATGATCCGCGAGGTCGTGGCGTACCAGTACACCAACACCCTCGCCGAGGAGCACCGCCCCGGACCGCAGCTGCTGGCCCACGACATCGAGGGCCGCATCATGGTGCTGTCCGACTCGGGTGACGGCCGGAACTACTCCGACATCCTCACCATGGACGGCGAGATGGAGCGCGCCGCCGCGCTGCGCAAGCTGGGCCGGGCGCTGGGACGGATGCACGTCGCCACCGCCGACGGCCAGGCGGCGTTCGACATCCTCAACCGGCGCCTGCACTCCCGGCACAACATCCCCGCCGCCCGGGTCAACGACCGTGACGTCGACGTCGCCGCCCTGGTCGAACAGGGTCTCGACCTGCTGCGTCGCAGCGGGGTCACCGTCGACCCCACCGTCGAGGAGTTCGCGCACGAGGCCGGGCACCGCCAGTCCCGCTCCCGCGTGCAGGCGTTCACCCCGTTCGACCTGACCCCCGACAACATCATGCTGGCCGACTCCGTGGTCTTCCTGGACTACGAGTGGGCGGGGTTCCGCGACATCGTCTCGGACGTTGCCTGTGTGATCGCCGGGTTCCCGCACGACATCACCACCCCGTTGCTGGACACCGAGGAGCTCCGCGAGTTCATCGAGTCCTGGTCCACGGAGGTCTCGGTGGTCTGGCCGGCGGTCCGTGAGGAGGGGCGCCTGGAGAAGGCGCTCATGGCCTCCCTGGTCGGGTGGGCGTTGATGAGCCTGTCGCTGCTCTACCACGGCACGCTCGCGGTGATCGAAACGTCCGGCTCCGCCGCCGAAGGTGTGCGTCGACTCGACCGCATGCCCCGCGAGCACCTGTCGGACCTCGCGACGACGGTGGAGGCGGTCCGCCGGTTCGCCGAGCGCAATGAGCTGGACGAGCGGTTCACCGCCGTCCGCGACTTCGCCGCGGGCCTGCTAACCACCCTGGCCAAGCTCGGTGCCCAGCCGCAGGTCCGCTGACCCCCAGGGACAGGCCATGAACGGCGACGACAGCCTCTTCGACGTCCCCGGGGCCGGTGACGACACCCCGGGTGCCCCGACCCGTTCGTCGGACTCCTACTTCCACCCGGGTGCCCACGCCCCGCTGGCGGTGCGGATGCGGCCCCGGTCGCTGGACGAGGTCGTCGGCCAGGCGCACGTCCTCGGCGACAGTTCGCCGTTGCGGCGGCTCATCGACGGCCGCGGGGACTCCTCGGTGATCCTCTACGGGCCGCCCGGCACCGGCAAGACCACGGTCGCCTCGCTGGTGGCCGGTGCGTCGGGCCGCCGGTTCGAGGCGCTCTCGGCGCTCAACGCGGGGGTCAAGGAGGTCCGCGCGGTCATCGACAACGCGCGTCGTCTCCTCGCCCGCGGCGAGTCGACCGTCCTATTCATCGACGAGGTCCACCGCTTCTCCAAGACCCAGCAGGACGCACTGCTGGGCGCGGTGGAGAACCGCACCGTCCTGCTGGTGGCCGCCACGACCGAGAACCCGAGTTTCTCCGTGGTCTCACCGCTGTTGTCCCGGTCGCTCCTGGTGCAGCTGCGGCCGCTGCAGGACGCGGACGTCGCCACCTTGCTGACCCGTGCCGTCGAGGACCCGCGCGGCTACGGGGGCGCGGTCACCCTCGACGACGAGGCCCGTGACCTGCTTGCCGCCCTCGCCGCCGGCGACGCCCGGCGGGGGCTGACCTACCTTGAGGCCGCCGTCGAGGGGCTCGGGGACCGGACCGTGCTGACCACCGCCGACGTCCGTGCCTCCACGGACCGGGCGGTCGCCCGCTACGACCGGGACGGCGACCAGCACTACGACATCACCAGCGCCTTCGTGAAGTCGCTGCGGGGGTCGGACCCGGACGCCGCACTGCACTACCTGGCACGCATGATCGACGCGGGGGAGGACCCCCGTTTCATCGCCCGCCGGCTGGTCGTGCACGCCTCGGAGGACGTCGGCATGGCCGACCCGACCGCCCTGCAGGCGGCGGTGGCGGCGCACCAGGCGGTGAGTTTCATCGGCATGCCGGAGGGCCGGATCCCGCTGGCCCAGGCCACGGTGCACATCGCTACGGCGGCGAAGTCGAACTCCGTGATCCGCGGCATCGACGCCGCCCTGGCCGACGTGCGGGAGGGCAAGGGCCCGGTGGTGCCCCCGCACCTGCGGGACGGGCACTACTCCGGGGCCGAGGCGCTCGGCAACGCCGTCGGCTACCGGTACCCGCACGAGGATCCGCGGGGCGTCCTGCGGCAGGACTACCTGCCCGAGGACCTCGCCGACGCCCGGTACTACCTGCCCACGGACCACGGCCGTGAGCACACCCTCAAGCCCCGGCTGGAGACCCTTCGCGGGATCGTGCGGGGCAACGGGTAGACTGTTTCCGGTTAAGACACCGTGTCGACGATCCAGCTATCAAGAAGGTTCCGTAACTGTGCAGACTCATGAGATCCGCGAGCGATTCCTCAATCATTTCGTGAAGGCAGGTCACACCGAGGTGCCCAGCGCCTCGCTGATCCTGGACGACCCGAACCTCCTGTTCGTCAACGCCGGTATGGTCCCCTTCAAGCCGTACTTCCTCGGCGAGCAGACCCCGACGTCGTCGCGGGCGACCTCGATCCAGAAGTGCGTACGCACCCTCGACATCGAGGAGGTGGGCATCACCACCCGCCACAACACCTTCTTCCAGATGGCCGGCAACTTCTCCTTCGGCGACTACTTCAAGCGCGAGGTCATCCGGTTCGCCTGGGACCTGCTGACCAACCCCGTCGCCGAAGGCGGTTTCGGGATGGACCCCGAGCGGCTGTGGCCCACGGTGTACCGTTCCGACGACGAGGCCGCCGCGATCTGGCACGAGGAGATCGGGGTGCCGCTGGAGCGGATCCAGCGCCGTGGCGGCGAGGACAACTACTGGGACATGGGTATCCCCGGTCCCGGTGGCCCCTGCTCCGAGATCTTCTACGACCGCGGTCCCGAGTACGGCGCGGACGGTGGCCCCGCCGCCGACGAGAACCGGTTCATCGAGATCTGGAACCTGGTGTTCATGCAGGACATCCGCGGTGAGAAGAGCCCCAAGGACGGGTTCCCGCCGATCGGGGAGCTGCCGCAGAAGAACATCGACACCGGTATGGGCATCGAGCGGGTGGCCTGCATCCTGCAGGGCGTGGAAAACGTCTACGAGACCGACCTGCTCGCCCCGGTGATCGCGGTCGCCGAGCAGCTCACCGGGTCGGTGTACGGGCGGGTCGAGAACTCCGTGGAGGACGTGCGTTTCCGCGTGATCGCCGACCACAGCCGCACCGCGCTGATGCTGATCCTGGACGGGGTGACCCCGGGCAACGAGGGTCGTGGCTACATCCTGCGGCGTCTGCTGCGTCGTATCATCCGGTCCGCCCGCCTGCTGGGTGCCACGGGGCAGACCATGGAGAGGTTCATGGACACCGTGCGCGGCACCATGACCCCGTCGTACCCCGAGATCGCCGACAACTGGGAGCGTATCCGGGCGGTGGCCGTGGGCGAGGAGACGACCTTCCTCAAGACCCTGGAGTCCGGCACCCGCCTGTTCGAGGACGCAGCCGCCAAGGTCAAGGCCGCCGGCGGTACCGAGCTCGGTGGCGACGCCGCCTTCGTCCTCCACGACACCCACGGCTTCCCGATCGACCTGACCGTCGAGATGGCCTCCGAGGCCGGACTGACCGTGGACAAGGCCGGTTTCGACGCCCGGATGTCCGAGCAGCGTGAGCGCGCCAAGGCCGACAACCGCGCCAAGAAGCAGGTGCACGCCGACGTCTCGGTCTACCGCTCCTTCGTGGACAACCACCCCACGGTGTTCCTGGGCTACGAGACCACCGACGCCGAGGCCCGCATCCTCGGCCTGGTCGCCGACGGGGCCCTCGTCGACCGCGCCGCCGAGGGCAGCGAGGTGGAGGTCATCCTGGACCGCACCCCGTTCTACGCCGAGGCCGGCGGCCAGATGGCCGACCGCGGTACCGTCACCGGCCCCGGCGGCGTCGGCCAGGTCCTGGACGTGCAGAAGACCGGCCGCAAGGTCTCCCTGCACCGGGTCCGCGTCACCGGTGGTGAACTCGCCGTGGGCGACACCGTCGCCGCGCACGTCGACCACGCCTGGCGGCACGCCGCCCGCCAGGCCCACTCCGGCACCCACCTGATCCACGCCGCGCTGCGCCAGGTCCTCGGGCCGACCGCCGTCCAGGCCGGGTCGATGAACAAGCCGGGGTACCTGCGCTTCGACTTCAACTACGGGACCCAGCTCACCGCCGACCAGCTGCGCCGCATCCAGGAGATCTCCAACGAGGCCGTGGACACCGACTACGCGGTGAACACGATCGAGACCAGCCTCGACGAGGCGAAGGCCATGGGGGCGATGGCGCTGTTCGGTGAGAACTACGGTTCCCGGGTGCGTGTCGTCGAGATCGGTGGCCCGTTCTCCATGGAGCTGTGCGGCGGTATCCACGTGGACCACTCGTCCCAGGTGGGGCCGGTCACCATCCTCGGTGAGTCCTCGGTGGGTTCGGGCACCCGCCGGATCGAGGCGTACACCGGCATGGACTCGATGCGGTTCCTGGCGGACCAGAACGCCGTCGCGGGCTCGCTGGCCTCGCGTCTGAAGGTGTCGGCCGAGGAGCTGCCTGAGCGTTTCGCCCAGATCAGTGAGCGTCTGCAGGCCGCCGAGAAGCGGATCACCCAGTTCCGCACCGCGGAGCTGACCGCCAAGGTCGGCGACTACGTGGCCCAGGCGGTCACCGTGGACGGCGTCCGGGTCGTCACCGCGCGTGTCACCGACGGGGTGTCCGGCGGCGACCTGCGCACGCTGGCCAACGACGCCAAGGCCCGCTTCGGGACCGGGGAGGCCGTCGTGGTCTTCGCCTCGGCCGACCCGGAGTCCGGGAAGGTCCCGTTCATCGCCGCGGTCACCGATGCCGCGGTCGCGCGCGGCCTCGCCGCCGGTGACATCGTCAAGGCGATCGCCCCGCTGGTGGGTGGCCGTGGCGGCGGGAAGCCGGCGATGGCGCAGGGGTCCGGCACCGACGTGTCGGGCGTCGACGCGGCCGTCGCCGCGGTGCGTCCCCACGTGGAGTCGGTCCTGTCCGGGGACAAGTGATGACGACCCCGGACCGTCCCGGTGACGACGACCCCGGCCGGGGCCGTCGTCTGGGACTGGACGTGGGTACGGTGCGCATCGGTGTGGCGCTGTCGGACCCGGACGGTATCCTCGCGACTCCGTTGGAGACCGTCGCCGCCGAGAAGGGCAGTGGTCGACGTCCCGGCTCCGAGTTCCCCCGGATCATCGAGCTCGTCGAGGAGAACTTCGTGGTGGAGGTCGTCGTCGGGCTGCCGGTGACGTTGCGTTCCCGCACGACCGAGAGCACGGTCCGGGCGGAGAACTACGCGGCGGCGCTGCGCGACGCACTCGGTACCGTCCCGGTACGCCTCGTCGACGAACGCATGTCCACCGTCGCCGCGACCGGCGCGATGCGGGCCTCGGGAGTCAGTGAGCGCAAGGGCCGGTCCCGTATCGACCAGGCTGCCGCGGTGCACATCCTGCAGGGGTGGCTCGATGCCCGGAGCGCCCGTAATCGGGTGTCTGATCAATGACTTCCGGCCATCTCGTGCAAGAATGACGCGCAACAGTGTTTTCTTGCCGTAGTGACACCTTGTACACACAGTAGAGACGTGGGAGTGAACCTTGCCTCGAAAGATCAGGACCGAACCCAGGTACCGCCGTCGTAGACAGTGGTCCATAGCGATCAGCCTCGCACTGGTCCTCCTGCTCGTCTTTGTCGTGGTCTACGTCTACTACCAGCGCGAGGTCGTGGGGACCCGGGACTACGACGGTGCCGGCAACGGCAACGTGGTGCTCGTCCGGGTGGACGAGGGCGACACGGTGTCCGGCCTGGTCCCGCAGCTGCTCGAGGACGACGTGGTCGGGTCCCGCTCGGCGATGATCACCGCTGCCGACGAGGCCGAGCAGCGCGGTGAGACCCGCGGGCTGGAGGCCGGGTACTACGCCCTCCAGCAGAAGATGTCGGCGGACGCCGCGATGCAGGCGCTCACCGACGACGAGCGCCGTCTCGGTGTCATCGACATCCCGACCGGTGTGACGCTCGAGGACGTCGCCGTGGTCGGCGGGGAGACCCGGTCCGGTATCTTCACCGCGATCGCCGAGAACTCCTGCCGCGAGGGGCTGACCGACGGCCTGGAGGACTGCGTCAGCGTCGACGACCTGCGGGAGACGATCGCCACCACCCCGGCCGCCGAACTCGGTGTCCCGGAGTGGGCCGTCGACAGCGTCGAGGCGCGTGGGGACGACCCCCGGCGGATCGAGGGCCTGATCGCCCCCGGTGTGCACCTGTTCGACCCGACCGCCGGCCCGAAGGAGATCCTGACGTCGCTGGTGCAGGATTCCGCGGAGATCTACGAGGGCACCGGGCTGCTCGAGACCGCGCAGACGGTGGGGCTGAGCCCGTACCAGATGATCACCGCCGCGTCGCTGATCGAGCGCGAGGCCCCCGAGGGCGACTTCGACAAGGTGGCCCGGGTGATCCTGAACCGTTTGGCCGAGGACCAGAAGCTGGAGTTCGACTCCACGGTGAACTACGACGTCGCCGCCCAGGAGGTCGCGACGACCGACGACGACCGTGCCCGCACCACGCCGTGGAACACCTACGCCAAGAAGGGGCTGCCCGACACCCCGATCGCCTCACCCGGGATCACCGCGCTGCAGGCCGTCGAGCACCCGGCGGAGGGCGACTGGCTGTACTTCGTGACGGTGGACATGGACGGGCGCACGGTGTTCAACCGTTCGTTCGCCGACCACGAGGCGGCCATCGAGGAGTCGCGGCGCAACGGTGTGCTCGACAGCGCCCGGTAAGATTGTAGGGCTCTAGAGCTGTAGAGCTGTAGAGCTCCAGTGCCGCAGCGCGGCACGTGAACGTGTATCGACGACAGACGGACAACGTGAGGTGGATGGGACCATGGTGAACGGGACCGGGAATGACGCGCCCGAGGTCTACAGCGTGGAGGAGTTCCTCTCGCTGGCGGCCGAACTGCAGGACGCCGCGGCGGCGGGGGAGACGCCCGCACAGCTGTGCGCCGTGCTGGGGCGCCCGGTGCGGCATTCGTTGTCGCCGGTGATCCACCTGGGCAGCGCCGCGATGCTGGGCAATGAGTCCCTGGTGTACGTGCGGGTCGAGGCCGGTGAGCCCTCGGAGGTGCGTCGGCTGCTGCAGCAGTCGCCGGCCTGTGTCCGGGGTTTCTCGGTCACGATGCCCGGCAAGTCCGCCGCCCACGACCTCGCCGACCATGTCACCGACCGTGCCGCGCTGATCGGCAGCGCGAACACGCTGGTGCCGGTGCGTGACGACGCCGGGGAGCCGACCGGTAGCTGGGTGGCCGACAACACCGACGTCGACGGTCTCTCCGCCTGTCTGCGGGCCGTCCTCGACGAGGACCCGGGCTCGGGACGGGGTGTGGTCGTCGGCAACGGCGGGACGGCGCGTCCGGCGGTCGCGGCGCTGGCGGCCGCGGGCTTCAGCTCGGTCACCGTCCTGGCCCGGTCGGAGCGGGCCCTGAACCTGCAGAACCTGGTGGAGTCCTACGGCATGGAGTTCGACTGGCTCCGGTTGGACGACGCCCGCCTCGGCGAGGTCTGCGCCGCCGCCGAGGTCGTGGTCTCGACCATCCCGGCCGCCGGTGCCGGTGCCGTGGGCGAGCAGCTGGCCATGGCCGCGGCGGTGGTGGACGTCATCTACGACCCGTACCCCACACCGTTGATGCTCGCCGCCCGTGGGGCCGGGCGTCCGGTGTCGGACGGGTTGCTGATGCTCGCCGGGCAGGGTGTGGAGCAGTTCCGCCAGTTCACCGGCGAGACGCCGTCGACGGAGGGCATGTACCGCCTGCTGCGGGCGCACCGGCGGACCGCGGAGGCGAACGCGGCGGACCCGGGGGACACGGCGGAGTCGGGGGACTAGACGCCCGTGGGGGGAGTCGGGGGGTTGGTTCTCGGGGGTGCGGTCGTCCTGGCGTGGGCGGGGGCGCTGACCGTCCATGACGTGCGTGACCGCCGGCTGCCGGACCGGCTGACGCTGCCGGGGTGTGCGGTGGTGTGGACGGTGCTGGTCGCCCTGGGGCACGGGTGGGCGGTCTTGGGAGGGATCGCCTGGTTCCTGCTGTGCACCGTGCCGGGCCGTCTTCCCGGGAGTCTGTCGGCACGGCTGCGCGCCGGAGGCGGCGACGCGAAGCTGGGGCTGAGTCTCGGGGCCGTCGCGGTGGCGGTAGGGGGTGTGGCCGGACTGCTGTGGACGGTGGCGCTGGCCTCGGTGGTCACCCTGCTCTTCGGCCTGTTCCCGGGGGTCCGGGGCGGGTCGTTGCCGCACGGTCCGGGCATGCTCGTCGCCACGGCGGTGGTGACCGGGGTCATAAATGGCGGGTGGTGGTGACCTCCGTCGGGCGATCATGAGATAATACGGGGCATGCTTCGATGGACGACTGCCGGGGAATCGCACGGCCAGGCCCTTGTTTCCGTTGTCGAGGACATTCCCGCCGGGGTGCCAGTCACCCGCGCCGAAGTGTCCCGCCAACTCGCCCGACGGCGCCTCGGCTATGGCCGCGGTGCCCGGATGAAGTTCGAGGCCGACGAGGTGACGTTCCTCGGTGGTGTACGCCACGGCACGACCATCGGGTCCCCGGTTGCGGTGATGATCGGCAACACCGAGTGGCCGAAGTGGACCACCATCATGTCGGCGGACCCGCTGGACATGTCCGACGAGGACGTGGTCAAGGAGATGAACTCCGGTCGCGGTGCACGCCTGACCCGCCCGCGTCCCGGCCACGCGGACTTCTCCGGCATGGTCAAGTACGGCCACGACGAGGCACGTCCGGTCCTGGAGCGTTCCAGCGCCCGCGAGACCGCCGCCCGCGTGGCTGCCGGGACCTTCGCCCGGGCCCTGCTGCGTGAGGTCACCGGCGCGGAGGTCGTCAGCCACGTGCTGTCCATCGGACCGTCCGAGACCTACACCGGCCCGGCCCCCACCCCCGGGGACCTCGACGCGGTCGACGGCTCACCGGTGCGTGCGTTCACCACCCACGGCGATTCCCACGAGAAGTCGATGATCGCCGAGATCGAGGCGGCCCGGAAGTCCGGCGACACCCTCGGCGGCGTCGTCGAGGTCGTGGTGTCCGGCCTCCCGGTCGGACTCGGCTCCCACGTCAGCTGGGACGGCCGCCTGGACGGGCAGCTGGCCCAGGCGGTGATGAGTATCCAGGCGATCAAGGGTGTGGAGATCGGTGACGGCTTCGACGAGGCCCGTCGGCGCGGGTCGGAGGCTCACGACGAGATCGACCGGCTCGACAGCACCGCCGGGGTGAGCCGTCGGACGAACCGTGCCGGTGGTCTCGAGGGCGGCATGACCAACGGCGAGCAGCTGCGCGTGCGGGCCGCGATGAAGCCGATCTCGACGGTGCCGCGGGCACTGGCGACCGTCGACATGGACGACGGACGCCCGGCGACCGGCATCCACCAGCGCTCCGACGTGTGCGCGGTCCCCGCGGCCGGCGTCGTTGCCGAGTCGATGGTCGCCCTGGTGCTGGCCCGGGCTGTCCTGGAGAAGTTCGGTGGTGACAGCGTCGCGGAGACCCGCCGCAACTACCTGGCCTACCTCGATGACGTAGACAGCCGACTGACCTGGGACGAGGCGTAGATGACCGAGCAGAAGCTGCCACGCGTCGTCCTGGTCGGCCCTCCCGGGGCAGGCAAGAGCACGGTCGGGCAGGCCCTGGGTGAGGTCCTGCGGTGCGGGGTCGTGGACTCGGACACCCTGCTGGAACGCGACAACGCCATGTCCTGCGGCGAGTTGTTCACGTTACTGGGAGAGCCGGAGTTCCGGCGCCGGGAGGAGACCTACGTCGCCCGCGCCCTGGACTCCGACGGGGTCGTCTCCCTCGGCGGCGGGGCGGTGCTGTCGGCGGCGACCCGCCGGCTGCTCGCCGACCACACCGTGGTGTACCTGCGCGTCTCCGCCGAGGAAGGCACCCGTCGGACCGCCCACCTGGCGACCCGGCCGGTGCTGGCCGCCGCCGACGGGGGCGACCCCCGGGAGCGCTACCAGGAGATCCTCGCCCAGCGCGAGACGCTCTACCGGGGCGTCGCCACCCATGTCGTCGACGCCGACGGCAGGACCCCGCGTCACACCGTGGCGGAGGTCCTGGCCTTGATCGGGGTACACGACGACCAGCACGATCCCGACAGCGGGGAAGGGGCACACCTGTGAACGCACACCAGACCCGGACGGTCCATGTCGCCACGGACAGTCCCTACGACGTGGTCATCGGCCGCGACCTGACCACGGCGGTGGCGGACAGTGTCCCCGGCGCCCGCCGTGCCGTGGTCCTGCACCAGCCGCCGCTGGCCGGTCTCGCGGCCCGCGTCGCCGACGGCCTGCGGGCCGCCGGTGTGGAACCGTTCCTGTACGAGACCCCGGACGCCGAGGCCGCCAAGACCGTCGCGGGCGCAGCCGAATGCTGGGACGTCTGCGCCGGGGCGGGGCTCTCCCGCCAGGACGTCGTCGTCGGCGTCGGCGGGGGAGCGACCACCGACCTGGCCGGCTTCATCGCGGCGACCTGGATGCGCGGCGTCCGCGTCGTCCAGTACCCCACGACGCTGCTGGCCATGGTCGATGCCGCGGTTGGCGGGAAGACCGGTATCAACACCGCCGCGGGCAAGAACCTCGTCGGCGCCTTCCACGAGCCGTCGGCGGTGCTCGTCGACCTCGACGTCCTCGAGACGCTCCCGCACGCCGAGATCGTCGCCGGCAGCGCCGAGATCATCAAGGCGGGGTTCATCCGCGACCCGCGCATCCTCGACCTGTACGAGGCGGACGCAGCCGCCGCCTGCGACCCCCACGGCACGCTGCCCGACCTCATCGAGGCCGCGATCACCGTCAAGGCCGACGTGGTCGGCCAGGACCTGCGGGAGTCGTCGCTGCGGGAGATCCTCAACTACGGCCACACCTACGGTCACGCCGTCGAACAGCACGAGAACTACCGGTGGCGGCACGGTCACGCCGTGGCCGTGGGCATGGTCTTCGAGGCCGAGCTCGCCCACGCCGCCGGCCTGCTCAGCGGGGAGGCGGTCAACCAGCACCGCCGCATCCTGGAAAGCGTGGGCCTGCCCACCAGCTACGGCAACGCCTCCCTGGAGGAACTGACCGAGGTCATGGCCCGGGACAAGAAGAACCGGGACGGCAGCCTGCGGATCGTGGTCGTCGGTGACGCCACCGGCTCCTACGTCCCCCGGACGCTGGTGGACCCGTCGCAGGACGACCTCACCGCCGCCTACCTCAACACCACCACCGACAACCACCAGTAGACCTGTAGAACAGGAACACCGTCATGCGCATCGTCATCCTCAACGGGCCCAACCTCAACCGCCTGGGCCGCCGCCAGCCGGAGATCTACGGGTCGACCACCCTCGCCGACATCGAGGACGGCCTCCGCGCCGACGCCGCCCGGCTGGGCGTGGAGATCGACTTCCTGCAGTCCAACCACGAGGGCGCGTTGATCGACCGCGTCCACCGGGCCGCCGACGACGGCGACGCGGTGATCATCAACCCGGGCGGGTTGACCCACACCTCGGTCGCCCTGCGCGACGCCCTGGCCGAGGTGGCCGACGGGGCGGGCTTCGTGGAGGTCCATCTGTCGAACATCCACGCACGCGAGCCGTTCCGGCACCACAGCTACCTCTCGCCGATCGCCCGCGGGGTCATCGCCGGGCTCGGCTCCGCGGGCTACACCATGGCCCTGGAGCACCTTGTACGGCAGGCGGACGCCGGGGCGTAACCTGGTCGGCATGACAGATTTTCTCCGCCGCCGCCAGGCCGTCGCCGACACCGTCGCCACCGCGGGCCACAGCTTCCTGTTGGTCACGGACCTGAAGAACGTCCGCTACCTCACCGGGTTCAGCGGATCCAACGCCGCCCTGCTCCTCGACACCTCCGGGGACGTCACCGTCGCCACCGACGGCCGGTACGACACCCAGGTCCGTCAGCAGACCGCCGGGACCCCGGGGGTCGACATCCGCATCACCCGGGACCTGCTCGGTGAACTGCGTGACGTCGCCGGGTCCGGGACCTTCGCCATCGAACCGGGACTGTCCGTCGCCGACGCCCGTGAACTGGGCGACCCGCCGATCCTCACCGGGGCCGTCGAGGCGGCCCGTCTGGTCAAGGACGACGCCGAACTCGACGCCCTGCGTGAGGCCGGACGCCTGGCGGATACCGTATTCACCGAGTTCATCGCCGCCGGCGGGATCCGCGAGGGCATCACCGAGATCGAGGCCGCCGCGGACCTGGAGCACCGCCTGCGTGCCGCCGGGGCGGACGGCCTGAGCTTCGACACGATCCTGGCCTCGGGTGTCAACGGCGCCAAGCCGCACGCCGGGGTCTCCCGGGACGTCATCGTGCCGGGCCTGGTCACCGTCGACTTCGGGGTGTGGCTGGACGGCTACGCCTCCGACCAGACCCGCACGGTCTGCGTCGGGGAGCCGGACGAACTGTCCCGCGAACTGTACGACCTGGTCCACCGGTCGTTCAGCGCCGGTGTCGAGGCGGTTCGCCCCGGGGCGGGCCTGTTCGACGTGGACAAGGTGTGCCGGGACATCATCGCCGACGCTGGCTACGGCGAGTACTTCGTGCACTCCACCGGCCACGGCGTGGGCCTCGACGTGCACGAGGCGCCGTACGCCGCGTCCCGGACCCCGCGGGACAAGACCCTGGCGGAGTCGATGACGTTGACGATCGAACCGGGTGTGTACCTGCCGGGACGCACCGGTCTGCGCATCGAGAACACCTACATCGTCACCGCGCAGGGTGCGGAGTCGGTGAACCCCTCGTCCACCGCGTTACAGGTGGTCTAACGGTGGGCTGCTAAACTGTTCGGCTGACCACCCAACCGAGATATCCAGGGAGCAAACACGTGGCGACAACCGCGGATTTCAAGAACGGTCTTGTGCTGAAGATCGACAACAAGCTGCAGCAGATCATCGAGTTCCAGCATGTCAAGCCGGGCAAGGGCCCCGCCTTCGTCCGGACCAAGCTCAAGGACGTCGTCTCCGGCAAGACCATCGACAAGACGTTCAACGCCGGTGTCAAGGTCGAGACCGCCACCGTGGACCGTCGGGACATGACCTACCTGTACAACGACGGCGAGAACTTCGTCGTCATGGACGACAAGGACTTCGAGCAGTTCGAGGTCGCCGCCGACAAGTTCGGTGACGCCGGCCGCTTCCTGCTGGAGAACATGCGTGTGCAGCTGTCCTTCCACGACGGCGAGATCCTGTTCGCTGAGCTGCCGGTCTCCGTGGACCTGGCGATCCAGCACACCGACCCGGGCCTGCAGGGCGACCGCTCCACCGGCGGCAGCAAGCCGGCCACCCTGGAGACCGGTGCCGAGATCCAGGTCCCGCTGTTCCTGGAGACCGGCAACGTCGTGAAGGTCGACACCCGTACCGGCGAGTACCTCTCCCGCGTCAACAGCTAGAACCCCATGGCAGACAAAGAATCCGGCGAGTCTTATCGCCGCCACGGGGCCCGGTTCAAGGCCCGTCAGCGTGCCGTCGACATCCTCTTCGAGGCGGAGTTCCGCGACATCGACCCGGTTGAGATCGTGCAGGACCGTGTCGAGCTGGCGCGCGACGAGTCCAACCAGGTCAAGCCGGTGCCGGAGTACACGTCCCGGATCGTCCCCGGGGTCGCGTCGGCGCTCGACGAGCTCGACACGGCCATCGCCGCGCACCTGAGCAGCACCTGGCGGCTGGACCGGCTGCCGGCGGTCGACCGCGCCGTGCTGCGGGTGTCGGCCTGGGAGCTGATGTACAACGACGAGGTCCCCGACCGGGTGGCGCTCAAGGAGGGCATCGGGCTCGCCGCGGAGTACTCCCACGACAAGGCACCCGGCTACATCAACGCCGTCCTGGACGGTATCGCCCGGGACAAGCGTCTCGCCGACGACGAGCGCAGGGCCGCCGAGGCGCGTGCGGCGCAGGATGCCGAGCGGGCCGAGGCCGAGTCCCTCATCGCCGGAATCGTCCCGGAGGACACCGACCGGCCGGAGGACCCGGACGACCGGGGCCCTGCGGGGGAGACCGGCGGGAAGTGACGTCGGTTCCGTGCTAAACTTCAGCACGGAACAAGGAGTCGGTGAGAGCCGGCGCCGACCACCTTTAACGATCCGTCCAGTGAGGCGGGGAAGGAGGTCACGATGAGCACACAGCATTCCGACGGAACCACCGTCGCCCTCATGGGCGCGGACGACGTCGGACGTACTGTCGCACGCATCGCGCACCAGATCATCGAGAAGACAGCGCTGGACAGCCCCGGGTCGGACCGGGTCGTGCTCCTGGGGATCCCGTCGGGGGGCGTGCCGTTGGCGGCGCGACTGGCGGCCAGGATCGAGGAGTTCAGCGGTGTCTCGGTCTTCCACGGTTCCGTGGACGCCACCCTCTACCGTGACGACCTGACGACCACCCCGCACCGGGCGCTGAAGCCCACCAGCGTCCCGCGCGACGGCATCGACGGCGCCACCGTCGTCCTCGTCGACGACGTGCTCTACTCCGGGCGCACCATCCGCGCCGCCTTGGACGCCCTGCAGGACGTGGGCCGTGCCCGCATCGTCCAGCTCGCCGTCCTCGTCGACCGCGGTCACCGCGAACTGCCGATCCGGGCAGACTACGTCGGCAAGAACATCCCCACCTCCACCAGTGAAGACGTCCGTGTCTCCCTCGCCGAGATCGACGGTGCCGACCGCGTGGAGCTCCTGCGCCCGGCAGACACGGCGCCCGAAGGAGACCACGCATGAAGCACCTGCTGAGTATCGCCGACCTCGACGCCGCCGGGATCACGCTGCTGATGGACGAGGCGGACCGTTTCGCCGACTCCCTGCGCGACCGCGAGGTCAAGAAGCTGCCGACCCTGCGCGGCCGCACCGTGTTCACCCTGTTCTACGAGAACTCCACCCGTACCCGGTCCAGCTTCGAGACCGCGGGCAAGTGGATGAGCGCCGACGTGATCAACATCTCGGCCTCCTCGTCGTCGGTGAAGAAGGGGGAGTCCCTCAAGGACACCGCCTTGACTCTGCGGGCTATCGGGGCCGACGCGATCATCATGCGGCACCCGTCGTCCGGTGCGGCCCGTCAGGTCGCGAACTGGGTGGGGCAGGGAAGCGACGGCATCAGCGTGCTCAACGCCGGTGACGGCTCCCACGAGCACCCCACCCAGGCCCTGCTCGACGCGGTGACCCTGCGCAACAGGCTCGGCACCCTCGACGGCGCCCACGTGGTGATCGTCGGTGACATCCTGCACTCGCGTGTCGCCCGGTCGAATGCCCTGCTGCTCACCGCGCTCGGGGTCGACGTCACCTTCGTCGCCCCGCGGACGCTGCTGGCCCCCGGTATCGAGCACTGGGTCAACCCGCACCCCGGCTCCACCGGCACCGTGCGGATCAGCCACGACATGGACGAGGCCATCGCCACCGCGGACGCGGTGATGATGCTGCGTGTCCAGGCCGAGCGCATGGACGGCGGGTTCTTCCCGTCCCACCGCGAGTACGCCACCCGCTACGGGCTGTCCGCGGCGCGGCTGGAGTCGCTGAAGGACGACGCCATCGTCCTGCACCCCGGCCCGATGCTGCGCGGCATGGAGATCAACGACGCCGTCGCCGACGCACCCCAGACCGTGGTCCTCGACCAGGTCACCGCCGGTGTGCACGTGCGGATGGCAGCCCTGTTCACCCTGCTGGTGGGCACCGACGGCGGCGACGGCGACACCGTCGGCGCAGGCGCGACGGCGGGGGAGAACCGATGACGACCACACCCATCACGGAGGAGAAGAACGTGAACGACTACCCGGCCACCGGTGCGCTGCACCCGGCCGCCGACGGCGAGGTGCTGCTGCGCGGCGTCCGGCCCTACGGCGAAGGAGAGCCGCAGGACGTGCTGGTCCGCGACGGTGTGATCGTCGTGATCGCCGCCGCCGGCACGGTGGACGCCCCGGCCGCGGAGGTCCTGGAGCTGGACGGACAGGTCCTGCTGCCGGGGCTGGTCGACATGCACGTGCACATGCGCGAACCCGGCCGTGAGGACACCGAGACCATCGCCACCGGGTCGGCCGCCGCCGCCCGGGGCGGTTTCACCGCCGTGTTCACCATGGCCAACACCGACCCGGTGACCGACACCCCCGCCATCGCGGAGATGGTCTGGCTCAAGGGCCAGCAGACGAACCTGTGCGACGTGCACCCGGTGGGCTCCATCAGCCGGGGCCTGCAGGGCCGTGAACTCACCGAGTTCGGCATGATGGCCGACTCGGACGCGAAGGTGCGCATGTTCTCCGACGACGGCAAGTGCGTCGACGACCCGCGGCTGATGCGCCGGGCCGTGGAGTACGCCGGCGGCCTGGACGTGCTGCTCGCCCAGCACTGCGAGGAGCCCCGCCTCACCGAGGGCGCCGTCGCCCACGAGGGCGAGACCGCCGCCCGCCTCGGCCTGCGCGGCTGGCCGCGGGTGGCCGAGGAGTCCATCGTGATCCGCGACGCCCTGCTCGCCCGCGACTACGGCGGCCGGCTGCACATCTGCCACGCCTCCACCGAGGGCACCGTGGAACTGCTGGGCTGGGCCCGCGAGCACGACATCCCGCTGTCCGCCGAGGTCACCCCGCACCACCTCATCCTCACCGACGAGAAGCTGGAGACCTACGACGGGCACTTCCGGGTGAACCCGCCGCTGCGCGAGACCCGCGACACCCTGGCCCTGCGCCGGGCCCTGATCGACGGGACCGTCGACTGCGTGGCGACCGACCACGCCCCCCACGGCTCCGAGGAGAAGTGCTGCGAGTTCGACAAGGCGCGCCCCGGGATGCTCGGCCTGGAGACCTCGCTGGCGGTCATCGCCCAGCTCTTCGTCACCGACCCGCCGGAAGGGCAGGAGCGCCAGGACTGGCGGTTCGTGGCCCGGGTGATGTCGGAGCGGCCGGCCGAGATCCTGCGGCTGCCGGGCCACGGCCGTCCCGTGGCCGTGGGCGAACCCGCGAACCTGTGCGTGGTCGACCCGGGGCTCCGGTGGACCGCCCGGGGCGGGGAGATGGCGTCGAAATCCTCCAACACCCCCTACGAGGGCATGGACCTGCCCGTGAAGGTGACCACCACGCTGCTGCGCGGCAAGGTGACCTGCCGGGACGGCCAGGTGAGCGACAAATGACCGATATGACAGATACGACAGATACGACAGAGAAGAGTACTGCTGTGACTTCCTCCCGCACCCCCGCGCTGCTGGTGCTCGGCGACGGACGGGTGTTCCGTGGCCGGGCCTTCGGCGCCACCGGCACCACCCTCGGCGAGGCCGTGTTCACCACGGGCATGACCGGTTACCAGGAGACGATGACCGACCCGTCCTACCACCGGCAGATCGTCGTCGCCACCGCCCCGCAGATCGGCAACACCGGCTGGAACGACGAGGACGGCGAGTCCCACGGCGACCACATCTGGGTCGCCGGACTGGTGATCCGCGACCTGTCGCGGACCGTGTCCAACTGGCGGGCGGACCGCAGCCTCGCCGAGGAGATGGAGAAGCAGGGGGTCATCGGCATCCAGGGTGTCGACACCCGCGCGATCGTCCGGCACCTGCGGGACAAGGGGTCGGTGGCCGCCGCCGTCTTCAGCGGCGAGGCCGCCGGGCGTCCCGTCGAGGACCTCGTCGCCGAGGTCAACGCCCAGCCGTCGATGGCCGGTGCAGACCTGGCCACCGAGGTCTCCACCGACGAGAACTACGTCCTGGAACCCGAGGACGGGGCCGAGGCCCGGTTCACCGTGCTGGCCTACGACATGGGCATCAAGACCAACACCCCGCGCAACTTCGCCGCCCGTGGCGTGCGCACCGTGGTCGTCCCGGCGAACAGCCCGGTCGAACCGCTCATCGAGCAGTACTCGCCGGACGGCGTGTTCATCTCCAACGGTCCCGGCGACCCGGCGACCGCCGACGTCATGGTCGAGCAGGTCCGTACCGTGCTGGAGAAGAAGATCCCCCTGTTCGGCATCTGCTTCGGTAACCAGATCCTGGGCCGTGCCCTGGGCATGGACACCTACAAGCTGAAGTTCGGCCACCGCGGGATCAACGTCCCGGTGCTCAACCACCTCACCGGCAAGATCGACATCACCTCACAGAACCACGGGTTCGCCCTGAAGGGCCGCGCCGGTGAGCCCTTCGACACCGACTTCGGCACCGCCCAGGTCACCCACACCTGCCTCAACGACGACTGTGTCGAGGGTGTCGCCCTCGACAACGGCCTTGCCTTCTCCGTCCAGTACCACCCCGAGGCCGCCGCCGGTCCTCACGACGCCAATCCGCTGTTCGACCAGTTCATCGAACTGATGGAAGGGAACAACTAAATGCCGAAGCGCACCGACATCAACCACGTCCTCGTCATCGGCTCCGGCCCGATCGTGATCGGCCAGGCCTGTGAGTTCGACTACTCCGGCACCCAGGCCTGCCGCGCCCTGGAGGCCGAGGGCCTGCGGGTCTCGCTGATCAACTCCAACCCGGCCACGATCATGACCGACCCGGAGTTCGCCGACCACACCTACATCGAGCCGATCCAGCCCGAGTACATCGAGAAGATCTTCGCCGCGGAGAAGGAGGCCGGCCACCCGGTCGACGCCGTGCTCGCGACCCTCGGCGGGCAGACCGCGCTGAACGCCGCCATCCAGCTGGACCGCGCCGGCATCCTCGAGAAGTACGGTGTCGAGCTCATCGGCGCCGACATCGACGCCATCGAGCGTGGTGAGGATCGCCAGAAGTTCAAGGACATCGTCGCCTCCATCGGCGGCGACTCGGCACGGTCCCGGGTCTGCCACAACATGGACGAGGTCCACGACACCGTCGCCGAGCTGGGCCTGCCGGTCGTCGTGCGCCCCTCGTTCACCATGGGTGGCCTGGGCTCCGGCCTGGCCTTCACCTACGAGGACCTGGACCGCATCGCCGGCGGTGGCCTGGCCGCCTCCCCGGAGGCCAACGTGCTCATCGAGGAGTCCATCCTCGGCTGGAAGGAGTACGAGCTGGAGCTCATGCGCGACGGCGACGACAACGCCGTGGTCGTCTGCTCCATCGAGAACGTCGACGCCCTCGGCGTGCACACCGGCGACTCGATGACCGTCGCCCCGTCGATGACGCTCACCGACCGTGAGTACCAGATCATGCGTGACCAGGGCATCGCCATCCTGCGCGCCGTCGGTGTCGACACCGGTGGCTGCAACATCCAGTTCGCCGTCAACCCGGAGGACGGCCGCCTGATCACCATCGAGATGAACCCGCGCGTCTCGCGCTCTTCGGCCCTGGCGTCCAAGGCCACCGGTTTCCCGATCGCCAAGATCGCCGCCCTGCTGGCCATCGGCTACACCCTCGACGAGCTGCGCAACGACATCACCCAGGTCACCCCGGCCGCCTTCGAGCCGACCCTGGACTACGTGATCGTCAAGGCACCGCGCTTCGCCTTCGAGAAGTTCCCCGGCGCCGACGACACCCTGACCACCACCATGAAGGCCGTGGGCGAGGCCATGTCCGTGGGCCGCAACTACATCGCCGCGCTGAACAAGGTGCTGCGCTCCCTGGAGACCAAGCCTGCCGGGTTCTGGACCACCAGCGACGAGTACTTCGCGGGCGACCGTGCCACCGACCTCGCGGCCGTGCTCGACGACCTGGGCCGTCCGACCGAGGGCCGTATCTACGACATGGAGCTCGCCCTGCGTCTGGGCGCGACCGTGGACCAGGTCCACCGCGCCTCGGTGGGCGTGGACCCGTGGTTCCTGCACGAGCTCAAGGCACTGGTGGACTTCCGCGCCGAGCTGGAGGACGCCCCGGTGCTCTCCGAGGAGCTGCTGCGTGAGGCGAAGTACATGGGCCTGTCCGACGCCCAGATCGCCGCCCTGCGTCCGGAGCTCGCCGGCGAGGACGGCGTCCGCGCCCTGCGGTGGTCGCTGGGTATCCGCCCGGTGTTCAAGACCGTGGACACCTGCGCCGCCGAGTTCGAGGCACAGACCCCGTACCACTACTCGGCCTACGAGCTCGACCCGGAGGCCGAGTCCGAGGTCGCCGAGCAGCGTGACCGCGACAAGATCATCATCCTGGGCTCCGGCCCGAACCGGATCGGCCAGGGCATCGAGTTCGACTACTCCTGTGTGCACGCCGCGCTGGAGCTGTCCCGGGTCGGCTACGAGACCGTGATGGTCAACTGCAACCCGGAGACCGTCTCCACCGACTACGATACGGCCGACCGCCTGTACTTCGAGCCGCTGACCTTCGAGGACGTCATGGAGGTCTACCACGCCGAGACGCAGTCCGGCACCGTGGCCGGCGTGATCGTCCAGCTCGGCGGCCAGACCCCGCTGGGCCTGGCGCAGCGTCTCACCGACGCCGGCGTCCCGGTCATCGGCACCACCTCCGAGGCCATCAACCTGGCCGAGGACCGCGGCGAGTTCGGCACCGTGCTGGAGAAGGCGGGGCTGCCCGCGCCGGCCTTCGGTACGGCGACGAGCTTCGCCGAGGCGCGCGACGTGGCGTCCCGCATCGGCTACCCGGTGCTGGTCCGCCCGTCCTACGTGCTGGGTGGCCGCGGTATGGAGATCGTGTACGACGAGGCCTCCCTGGAGGACTACATCGAGCGGGCGACCGAGATCACCTCGGACCACCCGGTGCTGGTGGACCGCTTCCTGGACAACGCCATCGAGATCGACGTCGACGCCCTCTGCGACGGCGAGGAGGTCTACCTCGCCGGGGTCATGGAGCACATCGAGGAGGCCGGCATCCACTCCGGTGACTCCGCCTGCGCCCTGCCGCCGATGACGCTGGGGGAGGGCGACATCGAGAACGTCCGCCGGTCCACCGCGGCACTGGCCCACGGCATCGGTGTCAAGGGCCTGATGAACATCCAGTTCGCCCTGAAGGACGACATCCTCTACGTCATCGAGGCCAACCCGCGCGCCTCCCGCACCGTGCCGTTCGTCTCGAAGGCCACCGGTGTGCCGCTGGCCAAGGCTGCCTCGCGGATCATGACCGGCACCCCGATCCGGGAACTCATCGCCGAGGGCCTGATCCCCGGGGACCGGGACGGCGGCTCGCTGCCGCTGGGCCACCCCATCGCGGTCAAGGAGGCGGTCATGCCGTTCAACCGCTTCCGCAGCCCGGAGGGCGACATGCTCGACAGCCTGCTGAGCCCGGAGATGAAGTCCACCGGCGAGGTCATGGGCCTGGACTCGGACTTCGGTACCGCCTTCGCCAAGTCCCAGGAGGCCGCCACCGGCTCCCTGCCCACCAGTGGACGGGTGTTCGTCTCGGTGGCCAACCGTGACAAGCGGACCATGATCCTGCCGATCCAGCGGCTGGCGTCGCTCGGGTTCGACCTGGTCGCCACCGAGGGCACCGCGGCGATGCTGCGGCGCAACGGCCTGGAGTGCGAGGTCGTGGCCAAGCAGACCGACATCGAGTCCGGTGCCGCCGAGCCCGGCAAGCGGTCGGTCGTGGACCTCATCGACGAGGGGTCGATCGACTTCATCCTCAACACCCCGGCCGGCACCGCCGCCGCCCGCGGGGACGGCTACGACATCCGTGCCGCCGCGGTCCGCCAGGGAGTCTCCTGCGTGACCACGGTCCAGGGTGCCGTCGCCGCGGTGCAGGGGATCGAGGCGCTGAAGGGCTCGACCACCGTGGTCCGCGCGATCCAGGACGTCAAGCATGACAACTTCTGACGGGACGTTCGGCGAACGCTACCTGGCCCGCTCCCGGGACCTGGGCCGGCTGTGCGTGGGCATGGACCCGCACGCGGGCATCCTGGAGTCCTGGGGCCTGGGCGTGGACGTCGCCGGGCTCGAGGAGTTCTCGCGCCGCTGTGTGGAGGCCTTCGCCGACACCGCTTGCGTCGTCAAACCCCAGGTGGCCTTCTACGAGGCCTTCGGGTCGGACGGACTCGCCGTGCTGGAGAAGTCCCTGGCGGAGTTGCGGCGGGCCGGCACCCTGGTCATCGCGGACGCCAAGCGCGGTGACATCGGCTCCACGATGGCCGGGTACGCCCGGGCGTGGCTGTCGGACGACTCGCCGCTGTGCGCGGACGCGGTCACCGTGTCGCCGTACCTCGGCCTGGATTCCCTCGCCCCGGCGTTGGACGCCGGCGAGGCGACCGGCAGGGGGGTGATCGTCCTGTCGGCGACGTCCAACCCCGAGGGGCCGCAGTTCCAGACCCTGACGACCCCCGGTGGCGGCAGCGTGGCGCAATCGGTGGTCGACTGGGCGGCGTCGCACAACGCGCGGCACGCCGGCGGCGGCAACGTCGGCGTGGTCGTCGGTGCGACGGTCACCGACCCGCCGGAGTTGTGTGACGTCGGCGGCATCGTCCTGATGCCCGGGGTCGGCGCCCAGGGCGGGGCGGCCGACGACATCCGCCGGATCGCCGGAACGGCGGAGAAGTGGGCCAGCCCCAACATCTCGCGGTCCGTGCTCTCGGCGGGCCCGGATGTTGGGGATCTGCGCCGGGCCGTCGTCGAGGCGTCGGCGGCGTTCCCGCAGGTCTGAGCGCGCTGTCCGGCACCGCCCGGCGCAGTGCGAACTGGGGGTTTGTTCAACTTCCCCCGGTCGTAGTGCTACACTTGGCGCGTTGTTTCATGGTCGCGACCTGCGGCGCTCCTCCCGTGGCAATGCGGGGAGGGGGTCGCCGGGCGCCCGACAAGCACCAGGCGCGTACTTTCCGTGTGGGGCTGTTGCTATTCGGCACAGCGCATCGCTAGGATTCGTCGAGGCTGACGGTCGGACGTCGTTCCGGCCGGCTGAAACACCTGAAGTACCCCAGAGCAAGTGACATCGAACCACAGAACAAGACGGAGGAACCCGTGGCCCTTCCCCAGTTGACCCCGGAGCAGCGTGCAGAAGCCCTGAAGAAGGCCGCCGAGGCCCGCAAGGCCCGTGCCGAGCTCAAGGAGAAGCTCAAGCGTGGAGGCACCGACCTCAAGCAGGTCCTTGCTGACGCCGACGATGACGCGATCATCGGCAAGATGAAGGTGTCCGCCCTTCTCGAGGCCATGCCCAAGGTCGGCAAGGTCAAGGCGCAGGAGATCATGACCGAGCTGGAGATCGCCCCGACCCGTCGCCTCCGCGGTCTCGGTGACCGTCAGCGTCGTGCCCTGCTGGAGCGCTTCGGTTTCGAGGTCTAGGAGCCTTGACCCCGCAAGTACAGGCCGAAGGGCAGGGCACGGACGTGTCCGGACCGCACCTGGTCGTCCTGGCGGGACCGTCGGCGGTCGGGAAGTCCACGGTCGTCGCACAGTTGAAGGCGACGGTCCCGCACCTTTTCTTCAGTGTGTCGTGGACGACCCGGGACCCCCGTCCCGGTGAAGTCGACGGACGGGATTACCACTACGTCTCCCGGGAGCGTTTCCGGGACGAGGTGGACAGTGGTCTCATGCTTGAGTGGGCGGAGATCCACGGTGGGCTGCAGTTGTCGGGGACTCCCCGGCAGCCGGTCACCGAGGCCCTCCAGGCGGGTCGCCCGGTGCTGGTCGAGGTCGACCTGGCCGGTGCCCGCAACATCAAGCAGATGATGCCCGAAGCCCTCACGGTGTTCCTGGCGCCTCCCACCTGGGAGGACCTGGTGGAACGACTGACCGGCCGCGGTACCGAGAGCGAGGACGTGATCCGTCGTCGCCTGGAGACCGCCCGGGAGGAACTGGCCTCCAAGGACGAGTTCGACCGTGTGGTCGTCAACCGGGACGTCACCGAGGCCGTCGCCGAGATCAGCGCACTGCTGACCGGACGCGCACAGTAAGACTATTCGAGAAACAAAGGTGTGGAGTGGAAACCAACGACAACTCAACCGTCTTCGACCCGGCGGTCGGCATCACGAACCCGCCGATCGACGATCTGCTGACCAAGGTGTCCTCGAAGTACGCCCTGGTGATCTTCGCGGCCAAGCGCGCGCGCCAGATCAACAACTACTTCCAGACCGTCGGTGACGGCGTGTTCGAGTTCGTCGGCCCGCTGGTCACGCCGGAGGCCCACGAGAAGCCGCTGTCGGTGGCGCTGCGTGAGATCGAGGGCGACCTGCTGGAGCACACCGAGGGCTGACACCGCCCTCCGCCGTGTCCGGGCCCGTCACGGACGTCGTCGTCCCCCGTCACCGGGGGAGGGGACGTCGGTGACGGGCCTGACCCGTTCCCGCCCCACGGTGGCGCGGGGCGGTGGGCTAGGCTGGTGACCCGTGAGTGAAAACAATCTGAACGTGCTCGTCGGCGTCGGTGGCGGCATCGCCGCCTACAAGTCCGGTGCCCTGGTGCGCCACTTCACCGAGGCCGGGCATGACGTGCACGTCATCCCGACCGAGTCCGCACTGCGTTTCGTCGGTGCGGCGACTTTCGAGGCGTTGTCGGGCAACCCGGTGTCGACGACGGTCTTCGACGGCGTCGACGAGGTCCGTCACGTGCGGCTCGGGCAGGACGCCGACCTGATCGTGGTGGCCCCGGCGACCGCGGACCTGCTGGCGCGGCTGGCGCACGGCCGGGCGGACGACCTGCTGACCGCCAGCGTGCTGGTCGCCACGTGTCCGGTGGTGCTGGCTCCGGCGATGCACACCGAGATGTGGCAGAATCCGGCGACCCGGGAGAACGTGGCGACCCTGCGCCGCCGGGGGGTCACGGTGCTGGAACCCGCGCACGGCCGGTTGACGGGGACGGACTCGGGCGCCGGACGGTTGCCGGAGCCGGAGCACATCGGGGCGTTGGCGACGGCGGCGCGGGAGCGTTTCGGTGTCTTCCGCCAGTCGTTGGCGGGCCGGCGCATCCTGGTGACCGCCGGCGGTACCCACGAGGCGTTGGATCCGGTGCGTTACCTCGGCAACGCGTCCTCGGGACGTCAGGGCTTCGCCCTGGCCGATGTCGCCGTGCAGCGTGGTGCCCAGGTGGAGCTGGTGGCCGGGGTCACCGACGATCTGCCGGTGCCGTCGGGTGCCCGGGTGACCCGTGTCCGCAGTGCCCGGGAGCTCGACGAGGCTGTCGGCGAGCTGGCCGGTGGGGTGGACGCGGTGGTCATGGCCGCGGCGGTGGCGGACTTCCGTCCGGCGACCACGGCCGGGGCGAAGCTGAAGAAGGGCGGGGAGGACGACCTGTCCACCCTGCCGTTGACGGAGAACCCGGACATCCTGCGGGGACTGGTGGAGCGCCGGCGTGCCGGCGGTCTGCCGGAGGACCTGGTGATCGCCGGGTTCGCCGCCGAGACCGGGGACGACCGTCATTCACCGCTGGACCACGCCCGTGCCAAGCTGGAGCGTAAGGGCTGCGACCTGTTGATGTGCAATGCGGTAGGTGACGGGGTCGTCTTCGGCCAGGACGACAGCCGCGGCTGGATCCTCACCCCGGGCGAGCGTCCGGGGGCCGAGGAGGTCACCGAGGTGCCGGAGGCCTCGAAGTTGATCGTGGCCTCGTACATCGTCGACGCGCTCGAGGAGCTGCTGCCCGGCTGACACCGCGGCCGGGACACGGCGGGGCCGCCCCTGTGTCACCACCTTACAGACTGCTTGGTCTAGGATGGTGACGTTCGGGCGCGCACCACGCTCAGGAATCACAAGACATATCGCGACAGGAAGTCAGGAAGTCAGGACAGTGACCACTTCGTCCAATGCAAGCCCCCGTCTCTTCACCAGTGAGTCCGTGACCGAAGGCCACCCCGACAAGATCTGTGACGCCATCTCCGACACGATCCTCGACGCGCTGCTGACGAAGGACCCGCACTCCCACGTCGCCGTGGAGACCCTGGTCACCACCGGCCAGGTGCACGTGGCCGGCGAGGTCCGTACCGACGCCTACGTCGAGATCCCGAAGCTGGTCCGCGAGACGCTGCTGAGCATCGGGTTCACCTCCTCGTCGGTGGGCTTCGACGGCCGGACCTGCGGGGTCAACATCGCCATCGGCGAGCAGTCGCAGGAGATCGGCGACGGTGTCGACACCTCCCACGAGATCCGCAGCGGCGCCGCCGACGACAAGTACGAGGACGTCGACCAGGCAGGTGCCGGCGACCAGGGCCTGATGTTCGGCTACGCCACCGACGAGACGCCCGAGCTGATGCCCCTGCCGATCGCCACGGCGCACCGGCTGTCGCGCCGGCTGACCCAGGTGCGCAAGGAAGGTATCGTCAACCACCTGCGTCCGGACGGCAAGACCCAGGTCACTTTCGCCTACGACGAGCAGGGCCGCCCGTCGCACCTGGACACCGTGGTCATCTCCACCCAGCATGACGAGGAGATCAGCCAGGCGGAGCTCGCCGAGCACCTGCGCACCCACGTGGTCGACTGGGTCATCGAGGACGCCGGCCTGCAGGACTTCGTGACCGGTGAGCTGACGCTGCTGATCAACCCGTCCGGCTCGTTCATCCTCGGCGGGCCGATGGGCGACGCCGGGCTGACCGGGCGCAAGATCATCGTGGACACCTACGGCGGCATGGCCCGCCACGGCGGTGGCGCGTTCTCCGGCAAGGACCCGAGCAAGGTCGACCGGTCGGCCGCCTACGCGATGCGGTGGGTGGCGAAGAACATCGTGGCCGCCGGCCTGGCCCGCCGCGCCGAGGTGCAGGTGGCCTACGCCATCGGCCGTGCCCGCCCGGTGGGCCTGTACGTGGAGACGTTCGGCACCGCGCGCGACGGACTCACCGACGAGCAGATCCAGCAGGCTGTCAGCGAGGTCTTCGACCTGCGCCCCGGCGCGATCATCCGTGACCTGGACCTGCTGCGCCCGATCTACGCGCAGACGGCCGCCTACGGCCACTTCGGCCGTACCGACGTCGACCTGCCGTGGGAGAACACCGACCGTGCCGGGGCCCTGACCGCGGCGGTCGAGGGGATCGTCGCGGCGACCGTGGCGCAGTAGGCACACCCGGTGGCGGACTCCTCCGACACGGCCGCGGGGACGGTACCCGGGGTGACCGACCCGGTCGCCCGGGTGTTGCCGTTGCTCGGTATGCCGCACCTGGACCGGCTCTTCGACTACGCGGTCCCGCCTGCCCTCGCCGACGAGGCGCGTCCGGGGGTGAAGGTGCGGGTGCGGTTCGCCGGGCGCCTGGTGGACGCGCTGCTGGTGGAGCGGCGTCGCACCACCGACCATGTCGGTACGCTGGCGCCGCTGAACCGGGTGATCAGCCCGGTGCAGCTGGTCCCGCCGCGCCTGTGGTCGCTGGTGAACCATCTCGCCGACCGGTACGCCGGCACCCGCTCGGACGTGATCCGTGCCCTGGTGCCGGCGCGGCACGCCGCGGCGGAGAAGGACGGCTTGTTCGGTGGGGGCGCCGGGTGGGAGGACCTGTACGGGTCGCTGGTGTCCCGGGACGACCTCGTGGCCGCACCGCGTGACGCGGCGGTGTCCGGGTGGGCGGGGTACCGGCACGCCGACAGTTTCCTGCGTGCGGTGCATGCCGGGCGCGAGGCCCGCGCGTCGTGGTTGTGGGCCCCGGGGGAGGACTGGGCGGCCCGGGTGGCGGAGGCGGTGTCCTCGGTGGCCTGGGCCGGGGGCGGGGTGCTGGTGGTGGCCCCGGACCAGCGGGACGTCGACCGGTTGGTCGCCGCGTTGCGGGTGTACCTGTCGGCGGCGCAGATCACGGAGCTGAGCGCGAAGGTGGGCCCGGCCGCCCGTTACCGGCGGTACCTGTCGGTCCTCGCCGGCCAGGGGCGGGTGGTCGTCGGCACGCGGTCGGCGGCGAGTGCCCCGGTGCAGGATCTGCGCCTGATCGTGCTGTTGGGCGAGGCCGACGACAGTCTGGTGGACCCGCGGGCGCCGTACCTGCACGCCCGGGAGGTGCTGCGGTTGCGCTCGGAGCTGGAGTCCACGGCCCTGCTGGTCGGTGGGGCGCACCGGTCGGCGGAGGTCCAGCAGTGGGTCGAGGAGGGGTTCACCCCGACGCTGCGCCCGGAGCAGGGCACGCTCCGGGAACGGATGCCGTGGGTTCACGCCCTCGACGACATCCACGACGCCCACGCCGGTCACGCCCGGTTGTCCTCGACGGTGGTCAAGGCGATGCGCCGGAGCCTGGAAGCGGGTCTGCCGTGCCTGGTGCAAGTGCCGCGGCGTGGGTACGCCCCGGCGGTGGCGTGTGCGACGTGCCGCACCCCGGCACGGTGCCGGCGGTGCAACGGGCCGCTGGAGCTGCCGGCGGGGTCGGACAGGTCAGGCGGATCCGGCGGGGCCATGCCTGTCTCCCCGCGGTGCCGGTGGTGCGGTGCCTTAGAGGGGCACTTCACCTGTGGCGGGTGTGGCGGTCACGCGTTGCGTATGTCGGTGGTCGGCCAGGAGCGAACCGCCGAGGAGCTGGGCCGTGCCTTCCCCGGGGTGCCGGTGGTGGTCTCCGGGGGCGGGCAGACGCGCACCGGTGTCCCGTCCCGTCCGGGTCTGGTGGTGGCGACTCCGGGGGCGGAACCGGTCGTCGACGGTGGCGGCTACGGTGCGGTGGTGGTGCTGGACACCTGGCTGACCCTGGGCCGTGAGGATCTGCGTGCCGGGGAGAACGCCCTGCGGCAGTGGATGCAGGCGTCGTGTCTGGCGGTGCCGCGGGAACGCGGTGGTGAGGTCGTGGTGGCTGTGGCGCCGGACGACCCGACGGTGCAGGCGCTGATCCGGTGGGACCCGGAGGGTGCGGCCGCCCGTGAGCTGGCGGCACGGAGGGAGGCGTCCTTCCCGCCGGCGGTGACGCTGATCGCGGTGGACGGGACGTCGACCTCGCTGGAGCAGTTCGAGGCCGCCTGGACCCCGCCGGAGCAAGTCGGTGGGGTCGAGCGCCTCGGCCCGGTGGAGTTGCCGCCGGGGGTGCGTCTTCCGGCCGGGTTGGGCGACCGGGAGGCGGACCAGGCGCGACGGTTGATCATCCGGGTGCCGGTGCCGGCGGAGGCCCCGGGCGAGACGGTGGAGGCGCTGGGGGCGTCGTTGCGTGCGGCGCAGTCCCTGCGTGCCACCCGGCGTCAGACCGACCCGCTGCGGATCGTCGTCGACCCGGTGCGGGTGGGGTAGCCGGGTCGGACCCCCGGTGATGGATGCCAGGATTCGACGTCCGGCGTCACCGGTTCGCGGATTCCGGTACCCGACGACGGCTCGGGAGGCTATCGTCGGGGGCACCAGGAGCGGCAGGGGGCCGGCTCTCGGGGGAAACTAGGGGGAAGTCCATGCAGAAGAGGTTCTGGCGTACCAGCGAACTGCGGGCGGCGGGCAAGAGCGCCGACGAGATCGCCGGGGCGGTCCGGCGCGGGGAGATCCACAGGATGGCCCACGGCATCTACGGCACGGAGGAACCGACCGACCTGGTCCGGCTCGCCGCACTGGTGTGGGCCCGGCCCGGGCTGGTCTACACCGGCCGGACGGCGGGGTTCCTGCACGGGCTACAGCCGATGGTCTGGCCGGCCGAGGCGGCGGTGCCACGGGGTACCAGCAGGAAAGGCGGCCGGTATCTGCGGTTGTCGGGCGCCGGACGGACGCGCGGGGTCGTGGTGGACGGTCTGCCGGTCCTGACACCGCTGGCCACCGCCGTCGCCTGTGGGGAGGTCGCGGTCTGGCGGCGGCGCAACTTCCTGCAGCAGGCCTACACCGGGGTGCGCGGTAACGAGAGGCTGGCGGCGGACCTCGCGGCCCTGGGCCCCACGGACCGCGCCCGAGCCGCTGATCTCACCGCGGGCCTGGTCACGGGCACGGCCAGCTACCTCGAGTTGCAGGTGGTGCGTGCGCTCATGACCGCGCTCGACGGGCTGGAGGTCAGTGTGGAGGTCAACATGCTGGTCAGGGGGTACCGTTTCGACATCGTGATCCCCGAGGCCCGGGTGTGCGTCGAGATCGACAGCCGGCTGTACCACTCCTCGGAGACTGCGTCGGCCGAGGACTTCATCAAGGACCGGTGGAAGGGGAATGCGGCGGTGCGGTGGGGGTGGACGCTGTTGCGGTACCCGGACGCCAGTGTCGAGATCGCGCTCGACGAGGTCGTGGCCGAGGTGCTGGACACCGTGGAGCACAATCTGGCGCACCCGCGGGCCCGGGTGCTGCGGACCCGCGAGCTGCCGACGGACCGCGAGGTGTGGTGGTGGCATCCGGGTCTGGGGCCAGCGGACCGGTAGCGGCGCCGTGACCCGGCGACGGTAGACTGTGGCGCCATGACCGTTCTCGATATCCGTCTCTTCGGTGACCCTGTGCTGCGCACGGTCGCCGACCCGGTGGACGACCCCACCGGCGACGACTCCCTGCCCGCCTTCATCGACGACATGCTGGAGACCATGGACTCTGCCGGAGGGGTGGGCCTGGCCGCCAACCAGGTCGGCGTGACCCGCCGGGTCTTCGTCCACGACTGCGACGGCGACCGTGGCCACATCATCAACCCGGTGTGGGAGGCGCTCGACGACGAGGTGCAGACCGCCCGGGAGGGCTGCCTGTCGGTGCCGGACGCCGGCGGGCAGGTGACCCGTCACAACCGGGTGCGTGTCACCGGTGTCACGGTGGACGGCGCGCCGGTGGACCGTGAGGTCAGCGGCCTGATGGCCCGGTGTGTCCAGCATGAGACCGACCATCTGGACGGGGTGATGTTCTTCCAGCGCATGGAGCCGACCGACCGGCGTGCGGTGATGGCGGACATCCGGGCGAGTGGGTGGTTCAACCGATGAGGATCCTGTTCGCCGGCACCCCGGAGCCGGCTGCCGTGACGCTGGAGTACCTGCTCAACGAATCCGACCACGAGGTCGTCGCCGTGCTGACCCAGCCGGACGCCCGACGCGGCCGCGGCCGCACTCTGCACCCGTCGAAGGTCGCCGAGGTCGCCGGGGCCCACGGGGTCCCGGTGCACAAGTTCACCTCCCTGAAGCCCGGCCACGAGGACGCCGCGGAGGTCCGTGAGATCCTGCGCGGGTACGCCGCTGACGGTGTCGAGGCGGTGGCCGTGGTGGCCTACGGCCAGATCCTGCCGGGGGATGTGCTGGACATCTTCACCCACGGTTGGATCAACCTGCACTTCTCCCTGTTGCCGCGGTGGCGTGGTGCGGCGCCGGTGCAGGCCGCGATCGCCGCGGGGGACCAGACGACCGGGGCGACGACGTTCCGGATCGTCCCGGAGCTGGACGCCGGCCCGGTCACCGGGGAGGTCACCGAGGCCGTGGGGCCCGAGGACACCGCCGACGACCTGCTGACCCGGCTGACCTACTCCGGGCGGGTACTGCTGGCCGAGACGCTGACGGGCCTGGAGTCCGGCGCGGTGGTGCCGGTGGCGCAGTCGGAGGAGGAGTCGACCTACGCCGCGAAGATCACCAGTGCCGACGCCCGGGTCGACTGGCGTGCCCCGGCGGCGGTGGTGCAGCGTACGGCGCGGGCACACACCCCGGCACCGGGCCCGTGGACGGTGCTCGACGGGGAGCGCTACAAGCTTGGGCTGATGCGCGTCACCGACAGTGCCGACAGCACCGACAGCACACCCGCGCTCGCACCCGGCCAGGTGCACGCCACGAAGGACGCGGTGTTCGTGGGCGCCGGCGACGGTGTCCTGGAGGTCACCCGGGTCCAGCCGCCGGGCAAGAAGATGATGGCCGCCGCCGACTGGGCCCGTGGCCGGTCGGACCTGTTCGGCCAGGGGCGTACGGTGGTATTCGACAGCACAGCAGAGGGAGTGTCCTGATGGCGGGTTTCCGCGCACGGTCGACGTCCGGCGAGCCCGCCAAGGGGCGCCCGGGGCAGAAAGGGACCGCCGGTTACCGGCGGCGCAGTGAGTCGCACCGCAAGGAGCACGAGGACAAGCGCTCGGCCCGCGGGTCGGGCGACCGGGTGCGCGACGTGATCTTCGGGGTGCTGCGGCAGGTCAGTGCGCAGGACGCCTACGCCAACCTGGTGTTGCCGGGGGCGCTGAAGTCCGCCGGCCTGTCGGGACGCGACGCCGCGTTCGCCACGGAGCTCACCTACGGCACGTTGCGTGCCCGGGGGCTGTTGGACGCGGTGATTGCCGAGGCCGCGGGCCGGCCGGTGGGCAAGATCGACGAAACGGTGCTGGATGCCCTGCGTCTGGGCGCCTACCAGATCCTGCGGACCCGGGTGGACGACCATGCAGCGGTGAACACCACGGTGGAGCTGGTCAAGGCCAACGGTGAGGAGAAGGCCGCCGGGTTCACCAACGGTGTGCTGCGTCGGATCACCCGGTCGTCGCCGCAGGAGTGGCTGGACACGGTGACCGCCGGGGCGGAGCCGTTGGCGGCGTTGGCGTTGCGCCACGCCCACCCGCTGTGGGTCGCCGAGGTCTTCAACGGTGCCCTCGGCGGGACGACGGAGTCCCCGGCGGAGGAGCTGGAGGCGGCGTTGGACGCCGACGACCAGCGTCCGCAGGTGCACCTGGCGGCGCGGCCGGGCCAGATCTCCGCCGAGGAGCTGGCCCTGGTCACCGGCGGCGAGGAGGGCCGGTGGTCGCCGTACGCGGTGTACCTGCCCGAGGGTGATCCGGGCACGCTCGAGCCGGTGCAGGAGGGCCTGGCGTCGGTGCAGGACGAGGGCAGTCTGCTCATCGCCCTGGCCCTGTTGCGTGCCGCCGTGGACGGCGACCGGGGCCGGTGGCTGGACCTGTGCGCGGGTCCCGGTGGCAAGACGGCGTTCCTGGCGTCGTGGGCCATGGGCGACGGTGCCCGGGTGGATGCGGTGGAGCCGGCGGAGCACCGTGCCGAGCTCGTGCGGACGGCCACCCGCGGTCTGCCGGTGACGGTGCACGTGGGTGACGGCCGCGAGCTGTCCGGGATCCAGGGGTTGGACGTGCCGGCCGGCGACCGGCCGGGGTATGACCGGGTGCTGGTCGACGCCCCGTGCACGGGTCTGGGTGCGCTGCGTCGGCGCCCGGAGGCACGTTGGCGCAAGGACGCCGCCGATGTCGCGCCGCTGGTGTCGTTGCAGCGCGACCTGCTGCGTTCGGCGCTGGCGGCGACGGCGCCGGGCGGGGTCACGGTCTACTCGACCTGTTCGCCGCACCCGGCGGAGACCACGGAGGTGGTGCGCGCGGTGGCCGAGGAGACCGGTGCGGTGATCGAGGACGCCACGGCGTTGTTCCCGGAGCTCACCGGTGTCGACGGCCCGTTCGTCCAGTTGTGGCCGCACCGCCACGGCACGGACGCGATGTTCTTCGCCGTGCTTCGCCGGCCTGTGCCGACAGCGACCGGCTAGAATCGCGGGCATGAGTTCCGCACGCCGAGCACCGCTGATCGCCCCGTCCATCCTCGCCGCCGATTTCGCCGACCTCCGGGGCAGTATCGCCCTGGTGCCGGGGGCGGACTGGCTGCACATCGACGTGATGGACGGCCATTTCGTGCCGAACCTGAGTTTCGGGCTGCCGGTGGCCGAGGCGGTGCGCCGGTCCACGGACACGTTCCTGGACGTGCACCTGATGATCGAGGACCCGGCCCGGTGGGCGCCGGACTACGCCGCGTTCGGCAACGTGACCTTCCACCTGGAGGCGGTGGAGGACGTCGACGCCGCGGTCGCACTGGCCACCACGCTGCGGGAGGCGGGGACGAAGGCCGGGGTGAGTGTGAAGCCGGGGACCCCGGTGGAGCCGCTGCTGGACCACCTCGACGCGTTCGACACGGTGCTGGTGATGAGTGTGGAGCCGGGCTTCGGCGGGCAGTCGTTCATGCCGGAGGTGCTGGACAAGGTCCGTGCGTTGCGCGCCCGGATCGACGCCGACGGGCTGGGGACGCTCGTGGAGATCGACGGCGGCATCGGCCCGGACACGGTAGGGGTCAGTGCCGAGGCGGGGGTGGACGTGTTCGTCGCCGGATCGAGCGTTTTCGGTGCGGAGAAGCCGGAGGCGCGTGTCACCGAATTGCGCACCACCGCGGCAGCGGCCGTCGCCGGGGCATGACGGCGGCGGCACTGCTGCCTCTGCTCACCGCGGCGGGGGTCGGTCGGGACGAGGCCGGGGCCCTCGCGGACGCGGTACTCGAGGCGGACGCGGCCGGCCACAGGGTGCGGGGGACGACCTCGCCGAATCCTCCGGTGGGTGCGGTGGTCCTCGACGCCCACGGCACGGTGGCCGGTGTCGGTGCGACGAATCCGCCGGGCGGTGCCCACGCCGAGGTCGTGGCCCTGGCGGAGGCGGGGGAGCGGGCCCGGGGTGGCACGGCTGTCGTCACCCTGGAGCCGTGCAACCACACCGGTCGGACCGGTCCGTGCAGCCAGGCGTTGCTGGAGGCGGGGATCAGCCGGGTGGTGTACGTCTTCGCCGACCCGGGGGATGCCGAGGGTGGCGGGGCCGGGTACCTGCGGGCCCGTGGGGTGGAGGTCGTCGGCCCGTTGCTGCAGGACGGTGACCTCCCGGTGGGGATGCCGGTGTTCAGTGTGGAGCCGTGGCTGGTGTCGCGCCGGCTGGGGCGTCCGCATGTCACGCTGAAGTACGCGGCCACGATGGACGGTTTCGCCGCGGCGACGGACGGGTCCTCGCAGTGGATCACCGGGAAGCCGGCGCGTGCCCGGGTGCACCTGGACCGTTCCCGGCGGGACGCGGTCGTGGTGGGCACGGGCACGGTGGCGGCGGACGATCCGCGGCTCACGGCCCGGCGGCCGGACGGCAGCCTCTACGACCACCAGCCGTTGCGTGTGGTGGTGGGCCTGACCGGTCTCCCGGGGCAGGCGGCGATCCACCCGGCGGTGCATGTGCCGACCCGTGACCTGGAGGTCGTGCTCGACGAGCTTGCGGCCAGGGGTGTGGTGGACGTACTCGTGGAGGGTGGCCCGCATCTGGCGGCGGCGTTCATCGCCGCCGGCCTTGTCCACGCGGTGGAGGCGTACACCGCTCCGGCGTTGCTGGGCGCGGGTCTTCCTGCGGTGGTGGCCGGCCCGGGAACGACCACGACGATGGCTGGTATCCAGCGGTTCACGTTGAGGTCGGCAGAGACCATCGGCGGGGACGTGCTGACCGTGACGACGCGGGCGTGCAATCCACGTTAAGGTGCCGACGAGGGGCGGAGTTTCTGTTGATTTTTATGAATCGGAACGGGTTAGTTATCACGTTTCTATACTGATGAAGGGTCAACATAGTTGCCAAGCAGCGCCGATCTGGACGTTAAAGGTCCCGGCCTATCCGTCAAATGCAGTAGAAACGCATTGCCTACCCGGTCTGTGATTGTGAGGCTCATTGGCCTGAATGCTGACGACCTCCGTCGATTGCGCTTTTCCACTCAGAGAACACCTACGGATCCAGTAGCTGGGACCCTCGTTATCCCTGAGCCGTGCCGGCCCCCTGAACGGACCGTGGTCGGTGGTGGAGACCCGGCCACTACCACCGCCCGCGGCCCAGTCGGATCGGCACGGGACAAGTCGGAGAATCCTGGCTAGCTCGGCGTCCACGCCGACCATCCTGACCATGTGACCCGCGCGGCCGGCGAACGGCAGATTGATCACGGCGCTCGACCAACAACACCACCGGTGCCAACGGCGTGCAGCTCTCCGGCGCCCTCCAGGAAGGGCAGATCTGGCCCGGGATGAAGTTCCGCCGTATGCCTCCCGGCCGGGCGCAATGGCTTGACCGGTCGCGTGTGGCCCGTGTGGTCCAGGTCGCGCACAGCCCCGGGCAGTGACGTGCCCCGCTGTACATCGGGGCGCCGTCCTGCCCTAGACTGAACACTTATGTTCACCGGAATCGTCGAGGAGACGGGCACGGTCGCCGAGGTCGACGGCACCGCAGACGCCCAGCGTATCCGCATCTCCTGCAACCACGTGGTGCAGGACGCCACCCACGGGGCCTCCATCTCCGTCAACGGGGTGTGCCTCACCGTCACAGAGTTCGACAACACCGGCTTCTGGGCCGACTGCATGAAGGTCACGCTCGACTACACGGCCCTGGGGTCCGCACGCCCCGGGGACCGGGTCAACCTCGAGCGCGCCACCCCGGCCGGCGGGCGCCTGGGCGGCCACATCGTCCAGGGACACGTCGACGGCACCGCGACACTGGTGTCCCGCACCCGGGGCAGCGAGTGGGAGGTCTTCCGCTTCACCCTCGCCGACGGAGACAATTCCGCCGACAGTGCCGGTCTGGCCCGCTACATCGCGAAGAAGGGCAGCATCGCCGTCAACGGGGTCTCGCTCACCGTCGCCGAGGTCGGGCCCGTCACCGACCCGTGGTTCGAGGTCTCGCTGATCCCCACCACCCTCACCGACACCATGCTCGGCGACCTCGCCGCCGGCGACACCGTCAATATCGAGTGCGATGTCCTGGCCAAGTACCTTGACCGGCTCGCCCAGGCAGAAGGAGACGCCCAGTGAGCGACCTCAACGACACCACCCGTCCCGCCGGCGACCGGGTCAGCCTGCTCGACCCCGTCGAGGACGCCATCACCGACATCGCCGCCGGCAAGCCGGTCGTCGTCGTCGACGACGAGGACCGGGAGAACGAGGGCGACATCATCTTCGCCGCGGAGATGGCCACCCCGGAGACCGTCGCCTTCACCGTCCGGCACTCCTCCGGCTACATCTGCGCCGCCATTCCCGACGACGAGGCCGACCGGCTCGGGCTGCCGCCGATGGTCGCCCGCAACGAGGACGTCCGCGGCACCGCCTACACCGTCACCGTCGACGCCGCCGAGGGCATCACCACCGGTATCAGCGCCACCGACCGTGCCCGCACCCTGCGCCTGCTCGCCGACCCGACGGCCACCCGCGAGTCCTTCAACCGCCCCGGCCACGTCGTCCCGCTGCGGGCGAAGAAGGGCGGCGTGCTCCAGCGCGGCGGCCACACCGAGGCCTCGGTGGACCTCGCCCGCGCCGCCGGACTACGTCCCGCCGGTGTGCTGTGCGAGGTCGTCTCCGAGGACGACCCCACCGGCATGGCCCGGCTGCCCGAACTGCGCCGGTTCTGCGACGAACACGGCCTGTCACTGATCTCCATCGAGCAGCTCGCCGAATGGCGCCGGGTGCACACCCCGGTGGTCACCCGCAGCGTGGAGGCACGCCTGCCCACCCGCTTCGGCAACTTCCACACCGTGGCCTACAGCGGCCTGGTCGACGGCGTCGAGCACGTCGCCCTCGTCGCCGGTGACGTACGGGCCGACAACGGCGAGGACGTGCTGGTGCGCATCCACTCCGAATGCCTCACCGGCGACATCTTCGGCTCACTGCGGTGCGACTGCGGTGAACAGCTCGCCGCCTCCCTCGACCGGATCACCGAGGCGGGCCGCGGGGTGCTGGTGTACCTGCGCGGCCAGGAGGGCCGCGGTATCGGCCTGGTGCCCAAGCTCAAGGCCTACAACCTGCAGGACAACGGCATGGACACCGTCGACGCCAACACCGCCCAGGGCCTGCCGGTGGACTCGCGCGAGTACAGTGCCGCCGCGCAGATCCTGCGCGACCTCGGGGTCACCTCGGTGGCCCTGCTGTCCAACAACCCGGGCAAGCGGCTTGACCTGGAGCGCCACGGCATCCCGGTGACCCGCCGGGTGCCGGTGGAGCTGCCCGCCAACCCGGAGAACGAGGCCTACCTGCGCACCAAGCGTGACCGGATGGGCCACCAGATCGACTCACTGACCCCCGCGGCACCCTGACACCCGCACCCTGAGAAGGAGACACCATGCCCTCGGACGGACTCGCCGACATCACCCTCACCCGTGACTCCGGTGCCGGATACCGCGTCGCCGTGGTCACCGCGTCCTGGAACGCGGAGATCACCGACCGGCTGCACGACCACGCCGTCTCCGCGCTGCGCGACGCCGGCGCCTACGTCGGCCAGTGGCGGGTCGCCGGGGCGGTCGAACTGCCGGTCGTCGCCGCGGAGGCGGCGAAGAACTTCGACGCCGTCGTCGCCAACGGCTGCGTGATCCGTGGGGAGACCGCCCACTTCGACCACGTCTGCAACGCCGTGACCTACGGGCTGACCCGGGTGTCGCTCGACTCCGGCAAGCCCGTCGGCAACGGTGTGCTCACCGTGGAGAACCAGGAGCAGGCCGTCGCCCGGTCCGGCGGCGAGGGGGCCCTGGAGGACAAGGGCGCCGACGCCGCCCGCGCCGCCCTGCACTCCCTGCTGGTGCTGCGGGACATCCGCTCGGCACGGTAGGGGTCTCAGGGGTGCCCGCACCGTCCCCGTTCCGCCGTATGGTTTCGCCGTCGTCGAACGGCGGGGGTAGGCTGGTGAGCCGTGAGCAGCTCTGAATCAGTGTCCAAGACCGCCGAGTCCGTCGCCGGACAGGACGCCGCTCCGGCGCCCGTCAGCGCACACCAGGGCACGGGGAGGCAGCAGGGCGAGTGGCTGCTGACCGTCACCTCCACCAGCCTGCGGTGGTGGGCGGTCATCGGCGCCGTGGTGGTCATGGCCGTGCACGTCTTCATGGCGGTCGTCTCCGGTGTGGGGGACACCGGCGCCACCGTCAGCACCGTCGACCAGTGGTCCTTCATCGGCATCGGGGTGATCATCTCCGGTGTCGTGCTGATGCTGCTGCGCCCCCGGGTGCGCGTCAACGAGGACGGGGTCGAGGTACGCAACATCTTCGGCGCCCAGTTCTACCGCTGGTCGATCATCCACGGCCTCTCGTTCCCCCGTAACGCCCGCTGGGCGCGGCTGGAACTGCCGGACTTCGAGTTCGTCCCCATGATGGCCTTCCAGGTCGCCGACAAGTCCACGATCGCCGCGAAGGTGGAGGAGTTCCGCGTCCTGGAGGACCGTTACATGCCCGACGAGTAGGAGGGTAGGCTTCGAGTTCATGGCCGACCCCGCCTCCTACCGCCCCGCCCCCGGAACGATCCCCACCAGTCCGGGGGTCTACACCTTCCGCGACCACGACGACCGGGTCATCTACGTCGGCAAGGCGAAGAACCTGCGGAGCCGGCTGTCCAACTACTTCCAGGACCCCGGCAACCTCGAACCGCGGATCCGCGCGATGGTGCACACCGCCGACCACGTCCAGTGGACCGTCGTCGGCAGCGAGATCGAGGCACTGAACCTCGAGTACACCTGGATCAAGAAGTTCGCCCCCCGGTTCAACGTGATGTACCGGGACGACAAGACCTACCCCATGCTGGCTGTCAGCGTGAAGGAGCAGTACCCGCGGGCCTTCCTCTACCGGGGCCCGCGCAAGAAGGGCGTGCGCTACTTCGGGCCGTACCCCAAGGCGTGGGCGATCCGGGACACCCTGGAGTCGTTGACCCGTGTCTTCCCCGTCCGTACCTGCACCACCGGGGTCTACCGGCGCCACGAGCAGCTGGGGCGCCCCTGCCTGCTGGGCTACATCGACCGTTGTTCGGCACCCTGTGTCGGGCGGGTCTCGCCGTCGGAGCACCGCGAGCTGGTCGACGGGTTCTGCTCCTTCCTCGCCGGCGGCAACACCGACCGGGTGATGCGCGAGGTACGGGGGGAGATGACCGAGGCCGCCGAGAACCTCGACTTCGAACGTGCCGCGTCGCTGCGGGACCAGCTCGGGGCGATGGAGAAGACGGTGGAGAAGCAGGCCGTGGTCTTCTCCGACGACACCGACGCCGACCTCGTCGCCGTGGCCAGTGACGAGCTGGAGGCCGCCGTGCAGGTCTTCCACGTGCGCGGCGGACGGATCCGCGGCCAGCGCGGCTGGGTGGTGGAGAAGAAGGCGTCCACCGACGACACCACCGGTGCCGGGGGCACTGACGGTACCGGTGCCACCGACGGCACCGACGGCTCCGACCCGACGTGGCCCACCCTGCTGGAGGACTTCCTCACCCAGTTCTACGGCCAGAACGCCGAACTCGCCGACGCCACCGAATCCGCCGTCGGCGGCAACTCCCGGGTCAGCGAGCCCGACGGCGTCACCCTGGAACCGGTACCGCGGGAGATCCTCGTCCCGGTGCAGCCGACCGACGCCGGCCGGCTGACCGACTGGCTCACCGTCCTGCGCGGCGCCCGGGTGACCCTGCGCGTGCCGCAGCGCGGGGACAAGCGCTCGCTCATGGAGACCGCCACCACCAACGCCACCCAGGCCCTGCGGCAGCACAAGATCGCCCGCGCCGGTGACCTCACCACCCGCTCGGCGGCGCTGCAGGAGCTGCAGGAGGCGCTGTGGATGGACGATTCCCCGCTGCGCATCGAGTGCACCGACATCTCCCACATCCAGGGCACCGACGTGGTGGCCAGCCTGGTGGTGTTCGAGGACGGGTTGCCGCGCAAGTCCGACTACCGCCGGTACCGCATCCGCGAGGCCGCCGGCGACGGGCACTCCGACGACGTCGCCTCGATCGCCGAGGTCGTCCGGCGCCGTTTCAAGCGCCACCACAAGGACCGCACGGCCGTGCCAGAGGGCGACGACGGCGGTGACCTGCTCGACGGCGAGGTCACCGTGGAGCAGGTCGAGGCGGGCTCGAGGAAGTTCGCCTACCCGCCGCAGCTCTTCGTCGTCGACGGCGGGAAACCGCAGGTCAATGCCGCCCAGGCGGTGCTCGACGAACTCGGGGTCACCGACGTCACCCTGGTGGGGGTCGCCAAACGTCTGGAGGAGCTGTGGGTGCCCGGCGACGAGTACCCGGTGATCCTGCCCCGTAACTCCCAGGCGCTGTACCTCATCCAGCAGCTGCGCGACGAGGCCCACCGCTTCGCGATCACCTTCCACCGCTCCAGCCGGGGCCGGCGGATGACGCGCTCGGCCCTCGACGAGGTCAAGGGACTCGGGCCGAAACGACGTGCCGAGCTGGTGCGGAACTTCGGGTCGGTGGCGAAGGTCCGCGAGGCCGGCGTGGAGGGGATATCGCAGGTCCCGGGATTCGGGCCGGCCCTGGCCCAGGCTGTGGTCGACGCACTGACGGAGCCGGAGGGTTCGGTCTAGAATCGTGTCATGAACGATGCCACCCGAAACACGGGCACGCGACCTGACCAGCAGGAGGCGTCGCTGGTCCTCATCACCGGGATGTCGGGGGCCGGCCGCAAGGAGGCCGCCACCGTCCTCGAGGAGATGGGCTGGTACGTCGCCGACAACCTGCCGCCCGAGCTGATCATGCGCATGGTCGAGCTCAGCTTCGAGTCCGACTCCCCGGTCGAACGCCTGGCCGTGGTCACCGACGTGCGCTCCCGTGACTTCGTCGGCTCCCTGACTGACGTCCTCTCCAGCCTGCACGACTCCGGCCGGCGTCCCGTGGTGCTCTACCTCGACGCCGACGACAGGACCCTCATCCGCCGCTACGGCCGGGTCCGTCGCACCCATCCGCTGCAGGGCAGGGAGACCCTGCAGGCCGGCATCGACCGGGAGCGCGAGATGATGGAGGGCATCCGGCAGCGCGCCGACCTCGTCATCGACACCTCCGGCACCAGTGTCCACGACCTGCGCCGGGCGCTCGAAGGGTACTTCGAGGCGCTGTCCGACCGCCGCGAGCACATCACCGTGCAGTCCTTCGGCTTCAAGAACGGCGCCCCCCGCGACGTCGACATCATGCTGGACGCACGGTTCCTGCCCAACCCGCACTGGGAGGAGGAGCTGCGCGACTACAGCGGACTGGACACCCCCGTCGCCGACTTCGTCCTGTCGCGGCCCGAGGCCACCGAGTACCTCGACCTGCTGGAGGCGATGGTGTCCACCGCACTACCCGGATACCGACGGGAAGGCAAACGGTTCATCACCGTCGCCATCGGCTGCACCGGCGGCCAGCACCGCAGCCCGGCGGTGACCGAGGCCCTCGCCACCCGCCTGTCGGCGAACCCCGACCTCGACGTCCGGACGATCCACCGGGACCTGGAACCGGGGCGTCCCGGACGCACCAGCGCGGGGAAGGAGACCAACGCATGACCGGCCCCACCGACTCGACCGACTCCACCGACGATCCCGGTTTCGCCCTCGGACGGGTCACCGCGCTCGGCGGTGGACACGGCCTGTTCGCGACCCTGCGCTCAGCCCGCGCCGCCGCCGACTACGTCACCGCGGTGGTCACCGTCGCCGACGACGGCGGCTCCTCGGGCCGGATGCGCCGCGAACTCGGCTCACTGCCCCCCGGCGACCTGCGTATGGCCCTGGCCGCCCTGGTCCGCGACACCCCGCGCGGACACCTGTGGGAACGCACCCTCCAGCACCGTTTCTCCGGGCACGGGGCGCTGGCCGGGCACGCCGTGGGCAACCTGGTGCTCACCGGCCTGTCCGAGGTGCTGGGTTCCAGCATCGAGGCCCTGGACGAACTCAGTGACCTGCTCGGCATCCGCGGGCGCGTCCTGCCGATGTCACCGGAACCGCTCGACCTCGAAGCGGAGGTCCAGGGCATCGGCGACGACCCCCGCGAGGTCAACTCCGTACGCGGCCAGGTCGCCGTGGCCTCCACCCTCGGCCAGGTCCGCCGGGTGCGCCTGATCCCGCAGGACCCCGAGGCGTCCCCCGAGGCCGTCCAGGCGATCCTCGACGCCGACCTGGTCACCCTCGGGCCCGGCTCCTGGTTCTCCTCGGTGATCCCGCACCTGCTGATGCCCGGCATCGTCGAGGCCCTCGCCGAGACCACCGCCACCCGCGCGGTGATCATGAACCTCGTCGCTGAACCGGGGGAGACCAGCGGGTTCTCCATGGAACGGCACATCCACATGCTGCTGCAGCACTGTCCCACGCTCAGCGTCGACGTGGTCGTGGTCGACACCTCCGTGCTGCTGCCCGGCCATGAACGCCGACACATGGAACGCGCCGCCGCCCGCCTGGGGGCCACCGTCCTGTACCGCGACGTCCGTGAGGACGACGACCGCGGCCGGTGGACCGACCGCCACTCCTCCGAGAAGCTCGCCGGCGTCCTGCGTGAGCTCGCCGACTGGGAACGTCCCGCCACCGCCACGGTAGGATCACCCGGTACACACGACGAGCCGGGACACCCGGAGGAAAGGGGCGACAGCCACAGTGGCACTGACGTCTGAGGTGAAGGATGAACTGGCCAGGGTCACCGAGACCCGGCCGGAGGTCATGACCGCCGAGGTCTCGGGTCTGCTGCGGTACTGCGCCGGGCTGCACCTGGTCGCCGGGCAGGTCGTCGTCGAGGCCGAGGTCGACAGCGGCGCCACCGCCCGGCGGGTCGCCCGCTTCGTCGACGACCTCTTCGACCTCACCGCCGAGCTGCAGGTCGTCAGCGGGGGGAACCTGCGCAACTCCTCGCGGTACGTCCTGCGGTGGGCCCGCGGCGGCACCGAGCTGGCCCGCCGCACCGGCCTGATCGACCGGGCGGGACGTCCGGTGCGCGGCCTGCCGCCCTACATCATCGGCGGCACGGCCGACCAGTGCACGGCCGCCTGGCGGGGTGCCTTCCTGGCACGCGGCTCGCTGACCGAACCCGGCCGGTCGTCCTCCCTGGAGGTCACCACCCCCGGCAACGAGGCGGCCCTGGCACTGGTGGGCGCCGCCCGCCGCATCGGCGTCACCGCCAAGACGAAGGAGACCCGCGGGGTGATCCGCGTGGTCATCCGCGACGGGGAGACCATCGGCGACCTGCTGACCCGGATGGGTGCCCAGCGCACCCGCCTGGACTGGGAGGAACAGCGGATGCGCCGCGAGGTGCGCGCCACCGCCAACCGGCTGGCCAACTTCGACGACGCCAACCTGCGGCGGTCCGCCCGGGCCGCCGTCGTCGCCGCCGCGCGGGTCGACCGGGCGCTGACGATCCTCGGCGACGACGTCCCCGAGCACCTGGTGCAGGCCGGTACCCTGCGCGTCCAGCACCGCCAGGCGTCCCTGGAGGAACTCGGTCAGCTCGCCGACCCGCAGATGACCAAGGACGCCGTCGCCGGCCGGATCCGCCGGCTGCTCACCATGGCCGACCACCGCGCCTCCGAGCTCGGGATCCCCGACACCCACGCCGCCGTCACCGACGACATCTTCGACCTCGACGACAGTGACGGCACCGACGGTCCTGCCGAGACCGGCGAGCCCGGGGACGACCGGTCGACCTCGGACGACACCGACACCGACTAGCTTCCCGACACCCCGCCTGATTCCGCTGTAGTCTGGTGGCGGCAACTCACCACTCATCGAGAACAGGAGATCCATCGTGACGGTACGGGTAGGAATCAACGGGTTCGGCCGGATCGGCCGCAACTTCTTCCGGGCTCTCCGCGACAGCGGCGCTGACCTCGAGGTCGTCGCCTTCAATGACCTCACCGACAACAAGACGCTGGCCAACCTGCTGAAGTACGACTCCATCCTGGGCCGTCTGGACGCCGAGGTCAGCTACGACGACGAGTCGATCACCGTCGACGGCAAGCGCATCGTGGTCACCGCCGAGCGCGACCCGCAGAACCTCTCCTGGGGCGAGCTCGACGTCGACATCGTCATCGAGTCCACCGGGTTCTTCACCGACGCCACCGCCGCCAAGGCGCACATCGACGCCGGCGCCAAGAAGGTCATCATCTCCGCCCCGGCGAAGAACGAGGACGCGACCTTCGTCGTCGGTGTCAACCACACCGACTACGACCCGGAGAAGCACACGATCATCTCCAACGCGTCGTGCACCACCAACTGCCTGGCCCCGATGGCGAAGGTCCTGGACGAGGAGTTCGGCATCGTCAAGGGTCTGATGACCACCATCCACGCCTACACCGGCGACCAGCGCCTGCACGACGCCCCCCACAAGGACCTGCGTCGTGCCCGCGCCGCGGCCCTGAACATCGTGCCGACCTCCACCGGCGCGGCCAAGGCCGTGTCCCTGGTGCTCCCGCAGCTCAAGGGCAAGCTCGACGGCTACGCCCTGCGCGTGCCGGTGCCGACCGGTTCGGTCACCGACCTGACCTTCGAGGCCGCCTCCGAGGTCACCGTCGAGCAGGTCAACGCCGCCATCAGGAAGCACGCCGAGGGTGACCTCAAGGGCGTGCTGGCGTACTCCGACGACGAGCCGCTGGTCTCCACCGACATCGTGGGCGACTCGCACTCCTCGATCTTCGACTCGGGCCTGACCAAGGTCATCGGCAACCAGGTCAAGGTCGTCTCCTGGTACGACAACGAGTGGGGCTACTCCCGCCGTCTCGTCGACCTCACGGCCTATGTCGGTGAGCGGCTCTAGTCCGTCCAGTAGTCTGGTAGCTGTACCGGCCGGTTCCTCCGGTCCCACGGCGGGTCGGCACATGCCGACCCGCCGTCACCCTGTCCGACCACCCTGTCCGACCCCCACGTTCGCACCCCAGGAGACTTTGAAGCCATGACCGTGAAGACCATCGACGACCTCATCGCCGACGGCGTCGAGGGACGACACGTCCTCGTCCGCGCCGACCTGAACGTCCCGCTCAAGGACGGCGACATCACCGACCCCGGCCGCATCGACGCCTCCGTGCCGACGCTGCGCCGCCTCATCGACGCCGGCGCCCGCGTCATCGTCGCCGCGCACCTCGGCCGTCCGAAGGGTGAGCCGAACCCGGAGTTCTCCCTCGCGCCCGTCGCCGAGGCCCTGGCCGAGCGCCTGGACCAGTGGGTCCCGCTGGCCGGCGACGTCACCGGCGAGGACGCCCACGAGCGGGCCAACGGCCTCAACGACGGCGACATCCTCCTGCTGGAGAATGTCCGCTTCGACGCCCGTGAAACCTCGAAGGACGACGCCGAGCGCCAGGCCTTCGCCGCCGAACTCGCCGCCCTGACCGGTGACGACGGCGCCTTCGTCTCCGACGGTTTCGGCGTGGTGCACCGCCGCCAGGCCTCCGTCTACGACGTGGCCGCCCTGCTGCCGCACTACGCCGGCGGTCTGGTCCAGTCCGAGCTCGAGGTGCTGCGCACCGTCTCCGAGGACCCGGCGCACCCCTACGCCGTGGTCCTCGGCGGGTCGAAGGTCTCCGACAAGCTCGGTGTCATCGAGGCGCTCGCCCCCAAGGTCGACACCCTCATCATCGGCGGCGGCATGTGCTTCACCTTCCTCGCCGCGCAGGGGCACTCCGTGGGCAGCTCGCTGCTGCAGGAGGACATGGTCGACACCTGCCGTGACCTGCTGGACCGTTTCGGTGACGTCATCGCCCTGCCCACCGACGTCGTCGTGGCCCCCGAGTTCGCCGCGGACGCCCCGGCCACCACCGTCGCCGCCGACGCGATCCCCGACGGCCAGATGGGCCTCGACATCGGACCGGACGCCGTCGCCGCCTTCGCCGCGACCCTCGGTGCGGCGAAGACCGTCTTCTGGAACGGCCCGATGGGCGTCTTCGAGTTCCCGGCCTTCGCCGAGGGGACCAGGGGAGTGGCCGAGGCGATCATCGCCGCCACCGGCGCGGGTGCCTTCTCCGTCGTCGGTGGCGGGGACTCCGCCGCGGCCGTGCGTACCCTCGGCCTCGACGAGGACGGTTTCAGCCACATCTCCACCGGCGGCGGGGCCTCCCTCGAGTTCCTCGAGGGCAAGGAACTGCCCGGTATCACCGTTCTCGAGAACTGAGGAGCACCCACCATGTCACGCACCCCCCTGATCGCCGGCAACTGGAAGATGAACCTCAACCACCTGGAGGCCATCCAGGTGGTCCAGAAGTTCGCCTTCGCGCTGCCCAAGGACTACTACGAGCATGTCGACGTCGCGGTCATCCCGCCGTTCACCGACATCCGCAGTGTGCAGACCGTCGTCGACGGCGAGAAGATCCCGCTGACCTACGGTGCCCAGGACGTCTCCGTCCACGCGTCCGGCGCCTACACCGGCGAGGTCTCCGCCACGATGCTCGCCAAGCTCGGCTGCAGCTGGGTCGTCGTCGGGCACTCCGAGCGTCGCCAGTACCACGGTGAGGACGACGCCACCGTCGCCGCGAAGGCCAAGGCGGCCCTCGGCGCCGGCATCGCACCGATCGTGTGCGTCGGTGAGCCCCTGGAGGTCCGCGAGTCCGGCGGGCACGTCAGCTACGTCGTCGAGCAGACCCGCGCCTCCCTCGCCGGGCTGTCCGCCGCCGACCTGGCCGAGGTCGTCGTCGCCTACGAGCCGGTGTGGGCCATCGGCACCGGCAAGGTCGCCTCCGCCGCGGACGCCCAGGAGGTGTGCGCGGCGATCCGCGGGCTCGTCGCCGAGCTCGCCGACCAGCAGACCGCCGACGGTGTGCGCATCCTCTACGGTGGCTCGGTCAAGACCGACTCCGTCGCCGAGATCGTCGGCCAGCCCGACGTCGACGGCGGACTGGTCGGCGGGGCCAGCCTCGACGGCGAGGATTTCGCACGCCTGTGCGCAGCCGCTGCGAAGGCCGGTCGCTGAGGGCACAATGGGGGAATGACTTCCCCCCTCGATGATTCCGACACCACGGTGCCCGGCACCGCGATCCCCGTCGTCCCACCGGTCCGGGAGGAACCCGAGATCGTCCCCGGGCTGAGGCAGGACCTGCGGTACCTCGGCGCGATCCTCGGCGACGTCATCCGGGAGCAGGAGGGGGAGGACGTCTTCGCGCTCGTGGAGGACACCCGCAGGGCCGCCTTCAGCGTCCGGCACGGCGACGGCACGCTCTCCGGACTCGCCGACCGGCTGCGGGACCTCCCGGCCGAGCGGTCCCTCCCGCTGATCCGGGCGTTCTCCCACTTCGCCCTGCTGGCCAACCTGGCCGAGGACCTGCACGAGGAACGCCTCCGTGAACGGCTCGCCGACGAGGGCGAACCCCCGAGCCGGGCGTCGCTGCAGGCGGCGTGGAAGGCGCTCGACGACGGCGGTGTCACCGCCACCGAGGTCTCCCGTGCGGTGGAGTCGGCCTACGTCGCCCCGGTCCTCACCGCGCACCCCACCGAGACCCGTCGGCGGACCGTCTTCGACGTGCAGTGGGACATCACCCGGCTGATGCGCAACCGGGGCCGGATCCTCACCGCCGGGCGCACGGCCCGCAGCGACGAACGGCTCGCCGGCATCGACCGCAACATCCGCCGCCGCGTCACCATCCTGTGGCAGACCGCGTTGATCCGCTCGGTGCGTCCCCGCATCGAGGACGAGATCAACGTGGGGCTGCGCTACTTCACCATCAGCCTGCTGCAGGAGATCCCGCAGATCAACCGGCGCGTGACCCGCGAACTACGCGAACGCTACGGCGACTCGGTCCCGTCCACCCCGGTGGTGCGCCCCGGCAGCTGGATCGGCGGTGACCACGACGGCAACCCCTTCGTCACCGGCGACACCGTGGACTACGCCACCTCCCGCGCGGCGCAGACCGTCTTCGACTGGTACCTCACCCAGCTCCACGACCTGGAGCACGAGCTAAGCCTGTCGAGCCGCTTCACCGTCGTCACCGCCGGGCTCGACGAACTGGCCGACCGGGGCCACAACGACGTCCCGTCCCGCGCCGACGAACCCTACCGGCGCGCGGTGCACGGCATCCGCGGCCGCATCGCCGCCACAGCCACCGCCCGCATCAGCGGGTCCGTCGCCGCCGAGATCACCTCCCTCGGCCCCCACGAGCCCTACGCGCACGCCGACGACTTCCTCGCCGACCTGCACACCGTCGACGCCTCGCTCCGTGCCAGCGCCGACGGTCTCATCGCCGACCACCGCCTGGCGACCGTCATCGCCGCCGCCCGGTCCTTCGGCTTCCACCTCAGCAGCCTCGACCTGCGGCAGAACTCCGAGAGCTTCGAGGACATCCTCACCGAGATGTTCGCCCGCGCCGGCGTGACCGACGGCACCGGCGACTACGGCACACTCGACGAACAGCAGCGCGTCGACCTGCTGACCCGGGAGCTGCATTCACCGCGACCGCTCACGGACCCGCGTGCCCGGTGGAGCGAGGCGACCGAACGCGAACTCGGGATCTTCCGCGCCGCCGCCGACGCCGTCGCCCGGTTCGGTCCCGACGCCGTCCCGCACTGCATCATCTCCATGGCCTCGAGTGTCTCCGACATCCTCGAACCGATGATCCTGCTCAAGGAGGTCGGGCTCATCGACGTCACCGACGGGGTGGTCACCGGCGGGGTGGACGTGATCCCGCTGTTCGAGACCATCGACGACCTGGCCAACGGGGCGGCGGTGGTGCAGGAGCTGTGGGGCCACCGTTTCTACCGTGACTACGTGGCCCAGCGCGGCGGCGTCCAGGAGATCATGCTGGGCTACTCCGACTCCAACAAGGACGGCGGCTACTTCGCGGCGAATTGGGCGCTCTACGACGCCGAACTGGCCCTCGTCGACGCCGCGCGCGACGCCGGGGTGGGTCTGCGCCTGTTCCACGGCCGCGGCGGCACCGTCGGGCGTGGCGGTGGCCCCAGCCACGAGGCGATCCTCGCCCAGCCGGACGGTGCGGTGCAGGGCAGCGTCCGGATCACCGAGCAGGGGGAGATCATCTCCGCCAAGTACGGTGTGCCCTCCGTCGCCCGTCGCAACCTCGAGGCACTGGTGTCGGCCACCCTGGAGGCCAGCCTGCTGCCGGTCGACCGGATCGACGACCCCGACCGCGCCTACACCGCCATGCGCGAGATCGCCGGGCTGTCACGCGCGGCGTACTCCTCGCTGATGCACGAGGACGCCGGCTTCATCGGCTACTTCACCTCCTCGACGCCCCTGGAGGAGATCGGCAACCTGAACATCGGCTCCAGGCCCAGTTCCCGCAAACAGACCAGCAGCATCGCCGACCTGCGCGCCATCCCGTGGGTGCTGTCGTGGTCGCAGTCCCGCATCATGCTGCCCGGCTGGTTCGGCGTGGGATCGGCGCTGCGTGACTGGACCGCGGAGGGGGAGGGCCGCCTCGGGTACCTGCAGGAGCTGCACCGCACCTGGCCGTTCTTCCGCTCCGTGCTGTCGAACATGGCGCAGGTTATGGCCAAGGCCGACCTCTCGGTGGCGGAGCTGTACTCGGAGCTGGTGCCCGACCGGGACGACGCCCGGCGGATCTACGACACCATCGTCGAGGAGTTCCACCTGACCCTGCGGATGTGCCTGGAGATCACCGGGCAGGACAGCCTGCTCGCCGACAACCCGGCCCTGGCCCTGTCGGTGCGCAACCGTTTCCCGTACCTGCTGCCGCTGAATCTGCTGCAGCTGGAGCTGCTGCGACGGTACCGTGCCGGTGACCGCGGCGACGACGTGCTCGACGGCATCCGGTTGACCATGAACGGCCTGGCGACGGGGCTGCGTAACTCCGGGTAGTGTCGCAGGTGTCCCGTTTCCCCCACGTGGGCTATGATGGTGTGGTTACCGCATGGCCCCGACCGACGTAAGGCAGTTCGCATGGTTCTCACCCTCCAGATCGTTCTGGTGGTCACCAGCCTCATCCTGGGGCTGTCCGTTCTTCTCCACAAGGGGAAGGGCGGCGGTCTGTCCAGCCTCTTCGGTGGTGGGATGCAGTCCAGCCTCTCCGGCTCCACGGTCGTGGAGAAGAACCTGGACCGGCTGACGGTCACCACCGCCGTGATCTGGATCGCCGCCATCGTCGGGCTGAACCTCGTCGTCCACTACAACGTGGGCTGACACCGGGCAGTCCCCGCGACAGAGAAAGGCCGCTCCCGTGACCGGGGGCGGCCTTCATCGTGGTGGGGCGCCGGCCGACGTCCCGGTTACCCGGTCGCCGGTTCAGCGGGGGTCGGCCGCCGCATCGACATGCAGGACGGTGCGACGGAACCCCGACACCCCGGCGGCGGGCCACTGCTCCGGATCCTCTCCGGAGACCACTTCGGCGGCGGCCTCCCGCTTGGCCTCACCGGTGACCAACAGCCACACCTCCGCGGCCCGGTGGACCGCCTCGCGGGTCAGCGACACCCGCTCCGCCGGTGGCTTGGGGCAGTCACGCACCGCCACCACGGACGTCCCGGGGGCCGCGGCGAGTTCCGCGGTGTGCGGGAACAGGGAGTTGACGTGCCCCTCCGGCCCCATGCCCAGCAGGTGCAGGTCGAAACCGTCGGGGGCGAAGACCGCGAGGGTGGCGGCGTACCCGGCCGCGGCGGCGTCGAGCGCCGGACCGTCGGCCGGTCCGTCGTCACCGGGGACGGCGACCCGGTGGACGTTCGCCGCGGGGATCTCCACGTGGGAGAGCAGCTCGGTGTCCGCCAGTTCGTCGTTGCGTGCGGTGGGCCCGGTCGTCCCGGCGGGCACGAACCGCTCATCGCCGAAGAAGACGTGGACCTTCGCCCAGTCGACCGCGGTGACGGGGAAGGAGTCCGCCGAGACGCGGGCAGCGTGGTCGAGTGCGGCGAGCTCGCGGAGGACCGCGCCACCGGCGCCGCCGCCGGTCAGGACGATCCGGGCGTAGCCGTCGTCGCCGACCCCGCCGTCGCGCTGCACGCCGGCCACGAGCTCGACGATCTCGCGGGCGACCCCCTGTGCCAGGGAGTCGGGGGTGTCCCACCCGCTGACGTGCAGGTTCCTCGGGTCATTCGTCGGATCGTTCATCGGGTGCTCTCCTGGGCGGAAAAGGGGATCGAGGCGCTCATGCCGTCGCGCGGGGTCCGGACCCGCGGGAGGCCGTGCAGCGCCTGGCCGAACGCGCGGTCCGGTTCCAGGTGCCGCAGTTCCTCGGCGAGGCAGTCGCCGACCTGACGACGCGACAGGTTCACCACGGTGTCGGTGCCGACACCGGTGCTCACCCGCACGGAACGGTGGTTCAGCACGGTGAGCTCCACGGTGCCACCGCTGCAGTTGATCACCGTGCGCTGGATCGGGAACATCGGCTCGTCCTCGTCGTCGAGCGGCACCGCCGGGGACCCGTCGGCGCAGCGGGTGACCGGGACGTTCAACCTGTCGGCCAGCCAGCCGGCGGCGATGTCGACGGCCGGGTCGTCGGCGGGGCCGGAGACCTCCACCGACTGCACCGTGTCGCCGGCACGCTGGTCCAGGGCGCTGGACAGCAGCCCACGCCACGGGGTGATCCGGCTCCACACCAGGTCCGAGTCACCCAGCGAGTAGCCGATGCGGCGACGGAAGATCGCCTCGGCACCGCGTCCGGCCGCCGCGTCGGCGAAGCTGTCGGTGATCCGGCGGGTCGCCAACGCGCCGAGGGAGTCGGCCGCCGGGTTCCGCGGCGAGGTGAACGGCCACCACACCACCACCGGGGTGTCCGGCAGCAGCAGGGGGGTCACGGCGTTGTCGGCGTGGTCGGCCAGCTCGCCGTGCAGACGCATCAGGATCATCTCGGAGGCACCGGCGGTACCGCCCAGGTGGATCGCCGCGTCCATGCTGACCTGGGAGGTCGACCTGTCGTGCACGACGAAGATCACCCGGGCCGGGTGTTCCCGCGAGGCGTCGACGGTGGCGTTGACCACCGTGTCGAGGTCCTCCTCGGACCGTACGGACACGATGAGCGTCAGTACCCGGCCGGTGGCGATCTCGCCGCGTTCCTCCCGCAGCCGGTGCAGCCGGTCGGTCAGCTCGTGGGTGGTGGTGGTACCCAGGTCGACGACGGCGGCGTGGTCGCCGGCGTCGATGAATGTTGTCGATGGCATCAGGGACGCCTCCATTTCCTGCCGTGCCTGGACAGCATCCGGTCGGCACCGGACGGGCCCCAGGTGCCGGACTCGTAGTCTTCGGGGCGTCCTGCGGTGGCCCAGTAGTTCAGCACCGGGTCGAGGATCCGCCAGGACTCCTCGACCTCCTCGTTGGTGGGGAACAGGCTGGCCTCGTCCAGCAGGGCGTCGAGGATCAGTCGCTCGTAGGCCTCCGGGGACTGCTCGGTGAACGCCTCGGAGTAGGAGAAGTCCATGTTCACGTCGCGCACGTCCATCGCCGATCCCGGGACCTTCGAACCGAAGCGCAGCAGCACACCCTCGTCGGGCTGGACCCGGATGACGAGCACGTTGGAGTTCTGCGCCTCGGTCTGTTCCGGGCTGAAGGACTGGTGGGGGGCGTCCTTGAACACCAGGGCGATCTCGGTGACCCGACGGCCCAGGCGCTTGCCGGTACGCAGGTAGAACGGCACCCCGGCCCACCGACGGGAGTTGATCTCGAAGGTGGCCGCGGCGTAGGTCTCGGTGGTGGAGGCGGGGTCGAAACCGTCCTCCTCGCGCAGTCCGGGGACGAACTCCGAGCCCTGCCACCCGGCCGTGTACTGGCCGCGGGCGGTGGTCTGGGCGAACGGGCCGACCGGACGGGTCGCCTTGAGGACCTTGAGCTTCTCCGCCTTGAGTTCGTCGGGGGAGAAGGTCACCGGTTCGTCCATCGCCACCAGTGCCAGCAGCTGCAGCAGGTGGTTCTGCATCACGTCGCGGGCGGCACCGATGCCGTCGTAGTAGCCGGCACGGCCGCCGAGGCCGATGTCCTCGGCCATGGTGATCTGCACGTGGTCGATGTAGCCGGAGCTGAACAACGGCTCGAACATCTGGTTGGCGAACCGCAGCACCAGGATGTTCTGGACGGTCTCCTTGCCCAGGTAGTGGTCGATGCGGAACACCGACGACTCCGGGAACACGGAGTTGACGATCCGGTTGAGCTCGGTGGCGGACTCCTCGTCGTGCCCGAACGGCTTCTCGATGACGACGCGCTTCCACCCGTCGGTCGAGTCCGCCAGCCCGGAGCGCTCCAGCTGGTTGCAGACCTCGGAGAAGTACTGCGGCGGGACGGAGAGGTAGTAGGCCCAGTTTCCGCCGGTGCCACGTTCCTCGTCCATACGGCGGGTCATCGCCGCCAGGTCGTCGAAGGCGGAGTCGGTGACGAAATCGCCCTTGACGAACTGGATACCGGCGGCGAGCTGCTCCCACACGGCCTGACGCCAGGGAGTGCGCACCCGGTCACGGACCGCGGAGAGGACCTCGGCCTCGAACTCCTCCTTGGTCCAGTCCCGGCGTCCGTAACCGATCAGGCTGAAGCCCGCGGGCAGCAGGCCCCGGTTGGCCAGGTCGTACACCGCCGGGAGAAGTTTGCGGCGTGCCAGGTCACCGGTGACCCCGAAGATCACCAGGCCGCTGGGACCGGCGATCCGGGGGACACGACGGTCCGCGGAGTCGCGTAAGGGGTTCTCCCACAGCGGGGATCCGGAACTCACAGACGCTCCCCGATGGTGTCGAGGAGCTCCTGCCAGGAGCTGACGAACTTCTCGACGCCCTCGTGCTCCAGCACGCGGAAGACGTCGGCGAGGTCGACGCCCAGGTCCTCCAGTGCGGCGAAGACCTCGCGCGCGTCGTCGCCGGTGCCGGTGAGGGTGTCACCGGTGACGGTGGCGTGGTCGATCGTGGCGTCGAGGGTGTCCTCGGGCATGGTGTTGACCGTCTGCGGACCGACGAGGCCGGTGACGTACAGGGTGTCCGGGTAGTCCGGGTTCTTCACCCCGGTGGAGGCCCACAGGGGACGCTGGGCGTGCGCGCCGGCGGCCTGCAGCTGCTCCCACCGGGAGTCCTGCAGCAGGTCGACGGTGAACGCCTCGTAGGCGAGGCGTGCGTTGGCCAGACCCGCCTTGCCCTGCACTGCCAGGGCCGCCGCGGTGCCGATCTCGGCGAGCCGGCGGTCGACCTCGGTGTCCACGCGGGAGACGAAGAAGCTCGCCACCGAGTGGATACGGGACAGGTCGTGGCCGTTGGCCTGGGCCTGGGAGATGCCCTCGATGAACGCGGCGACGACCTGACGGTAGCGTTCGACGCTGAAGATCAGGGTGACGTTGACGCTGATCCCGGCGGCCAGCACCTCGGTGATGGCCGGGAGGCAGGCCTCCGTGGCGGGGATCTTGATCATCACGTTCTCGCGTGCGACGTCGGCGTACAGCTGCTTCGCCTGTGCCACGGTGCCCTCGCGGTCGTCGGCGAGACCGGGGTCGACCTCGATGGAGACCCGCCCGTCGACGCCTCCCGACGCCTCGTAGACGGCGGCGAAGGCGTCGCAGGCGTTGCGGACGTCCTCCACGGCCATGGTGAACACGGCCTCGGACGCACCGGCGCCGGCCGCCTTCAGCGCCCCGATCTGCTCGTCGTAGGCGGTGCCGGCCGACATCGCCTTGGCGAAGATCGCCGGGTTGGTGGTGACCCCGACGATCCCGGTCCCGCTGATCAGTTCAGCGAGGTTGCCGGAGGTCAGCCGGTCTCGGGAGAGGTCGTCCAACCACACGGAGGTACCGGCGGCGGAGAGTTCATGTACGTGGTTCACGGGTGATCAACCAGCTTTCTGCTCTAGGGGTGTCAGAGTCCCGACGTGCGGGAGGCGTCGGAGGTGGTGCAGGTTCAGAGGATCTCGCGGGCGGCCGCGGCGACGGCGTCGGCGGTGATGCCGAACTCGCGGTACAGCGTCTTGTAGTCGGCGGACGCCCCGAAGTGCTCCAGGGAGACGGTGCGTCCGGCCGTGCCGGTGTAGCCCTTCCACGGCATGGCGATGCCGGCCTCGACGGACACCCGGGCGGTGACCGAGGAGGGGAGGACGGACTCACGGTAGTCGGCGTCCTGCTGGTCGAACCACTCCATGCAGGGCACGGAGACCACGCGGGTGCCGATACCCTCGGCCTCGAGGGCGGCGGCGGCCTCGACGGCCAGCTGCACCTCGGAGCCGGACCCCATCAGGATCACCTGCGGGGTCTCGGTGGAGGACTCGACCAGGACGTAGGCGCCGCGGGCGACACCCTCGGCCGCCTTCTCCTTCGTCCCCTCGAGCACCGGCACACCCTGACGGGTGAGCACCAGTGCCTTCGGGCCCGCGGGGGCCTTGAGCGCCGCGGCCCATGCCTGGGCGGTCTCGTTGGCGTCCGCCGGACGGATCACCGCGAAGTTCGGGATGGCACGCAGCGCGGCGAGGTGCTCGACCGGCTGGTGGGTGGGGCCGTCCTCGCCGAGGCCGATGGAGTCGTGCGTCCACACGTGGTAGACGTCGGTGCTCATCAGGGCGCCGAGGCGTACCGCACCACGGGCGTAGTCGGCGAACTGCAGGAACGTCGCCCCGTAGGGACGGGTCGCACCGTGCAGGGCGATGCCGTTGAGGATCGCGGCCATCCCGTGCTCACGGATGCCGAAGTGCAGGTTCCGGCCGTAGGGGTGTGCCGACCAGGTGTCCGTGGAGATGGACTCCGGGCCGACGCTCTTCTCGCCCTTGATGATGGTGTTGGTGGAGCCGGCGAGGTCGGCCGAACCGCCCCACAGCTCCGGCAGGGTGGCACCCAGTGCCTGGAGGGCGGCCTCGGAGGCCTTACGGGTCGCGAGGTTCTCACCGGCGTCCCAGGACGGCAGGTCTGCGTCGAAGCCCTCCGGGAGTTCGCGGGCGGCGATGCGGTCGTGCAGTGCGCGGGCTTCGGGGTTCTTCTCCGCCCAGGCGTCGAAGTCGCGCTGCCAGGCGTCGTGGGCCTCGCGGCCACGCTCCACCAGCTGCCGGGTGTGCTCGACCACCTCCGCCTCGACGGGGAAGTTCTCGTCGGTGGGGAAGCCCAGGATCTCCTTGACCGCGGCGATCTCCTCGGCACCCAGTGCGGCACCGTGGGCGGCACCGGTGTTCATCTTCGTCGGCGCCGGGTAGCCGATCACCGAACGCACGCGGATGAAGCTCGGACGGGTCGTGTCGGCCTTCGCCGTCTCCACCGCCTCGAGGATGGCGGTGACGTCCTCGGCGTTGACGTCGAGGGTCTGCCAGCCGTAGGCCTCGTAGCGGGCGACGACGTCCTCACCGAAGGCGATGTCGGTGTTGTCCTCGATGGAGATGCTGTTGTCGTCCCAGAAGACGATGAGGTTGCCGAGCTGCTGTGTGCCGGCGAACGACGACGCCTCGGAGGTGACGCCCTCCTGCAGGTCCCCGTCGGAGGCGATGACGTAGATGTGGTGGTCGAACGGGGAGGTGCCCTCCGGGGCCTCCGGGTCGAACAGCCCACGTTCACGACGGGCGGCCAGGGCCATGCCCACCGCCGAGGCCAGTCCCTGGCCCAGGGGACCGGTGGTGATCTCCACCCCGTCGGTGTGGCCGACCTCCGGGTGGCCCGGGGTCTTGGAGCCCCAGGTGCGCAGCGCCTTGATGTCGTCCAGTTCCAGACCGAAGCCGCCGAGGTAGAGCTGGATGTACTGGGTCAGCGAGCTGTGGCCGGCGGACAGGACGAACCGGTCACGGCCCAGCCAGTTGCGGTCCGACGGGTCGTGGCGCAGCACCCGCTGGTAGAGGGTGTAGGCCAGCGGGGCGAGGGACATGGCGGTGCCGGGGTGCCCGGAGCCGCAGTTCTCGACAGCGTCGGCTGCGAGGACCCGGACCGTGTCGACGGCCCGGGTGTCCAGCTCGGTCCAGTCGTCCGGGTACTTCCGGACCGTGCGGGCTTCGAGGTCCTTGGGGAGTGTCACGCTGGGTAGCCTTCCTGTCGTCTGTGGCGTAAGGGGACACGGGCACAGCGACCGGCACAGCGACCACGGCTGGCCGCCGGGCGGAGCCCGTGTAACCCGGACCAGTCTAGTGTCCCCGGGTCCGCCGTGTCACCGGCGGACCCGGGCCGGACCCAGGCAGACCCCGGCCGGACCCAGGCGGGGCCGGTGGTCACCTGGCTCGGCGACAACGGTTTCCGGTCCCACCACTGCCTCAGGTAACCTGTCCGTTTGGCAGATCCGTGCGTCCCGACGACCAGGGATGCACGGTGACCGATGGCGTTTATGGAGGCGGACTGACCGGTGGACAAGATCAAGGCGTATATCTCGCTGACGAAACCCCGGGTCATTGAACTGCTACTTGTCGCCGCCATCCCGTCGATGCTCCAGGCGCAGCGCGGGGAGATCAACCTCGGGCTGATCCTGTTGACGCTCGTCGGTGGGTGGATGGGTGCCGCCGCGGCGAACACCTTCAACATGGTCGCCGACTACGACATCGACCAGAAGATGCGTCGTACCCACCGCCGGCCGTTGGCCAAGCACACGGTCAACAAGACCGAGGCCAGGATCTTCGCCTGGGCGTTGACCGTCGGCAGCGTGCTGTGGCTGGGCCTGCTCTGCGACTCGTGGCTGGCGTCCGGGTTCATCCTGTTGACGATCTGGTTCTACATCTTCGTCTACACCAAGTGGCTCAAGCGGCGCACCTGGCAGAACGTGATCTGGGGCGGTGCCGCCGGCTGTATGCCGGTGATGGTCGGTTGGGCCACCGTGACCGAGGCCGACGGCGGTTCCTTCAACGCCGGCTGGTTGTCCTGGGCCCAGGCCCTGGTGCTCTTCCTCATCATCTTCTTCTGGACGCCGCCGCACACCTGGGCGCTGGGGATGCGGTACCGCGAGGACTACGAGGCCGCCGGTGTGCCGATGATGCCGGTGGTGAAGCCTCCGCTCGAGGTCACCCGTCAGATCCTCTGGTACACCTGGGCGACGGTGGTCACCTCCCTGCTGCTGGTCCCGGCCACCGGGTGGGTCTACACCGTGGTGGCCCTGCTCAGCGGCGCGTGGTTCATCCTGCGGGCACACGGCCTGCACAACGGGGTGAAGAAGGGTGTGAAGGTCAAGCCGATGAACCTCTTCTTCCTGTCGAACAACTACCTCTCGGTCCTCTTCGTCGGCCTGTCCGTCGACGCCGTGCTCGGACTGGAGACCGTCCCGCAGCTGCTCGGGCTCTGACCCGCTCCGCCCGGCTCTGACCGGTACGACGAGCGACGCCCCGTCCCCCTTCGGTGGGGGACGGGGCGTCGGTCGTCTCGCGTGGCTCAGCGGAGAGTCTCAGCGCTGTGCGACGGCGTCCTCGGTGTCGTAGTCCCGGTCGGCGGCGTCCTCACCGCGCCGGAACCGCATCGACCACAGCAGCCCCGTCGCCGCGGCGACGACCGCCGAGCCGAGCACGTGCGGCGGGACCGTCCACCGGGGCACGCCCAGGTTGTACTGGACGACGCCGACGACGCCCTGCAGGATGATCCCGATGATCAGCACCACCGCGGCCGTCTTGATGCGGCGGTCGACGTGGACGGCGAGCAGGCCGGCGAGCAGACCGATGGTGATGCCCATGTACAGGTACATCGCGTGGGCGTGCAGGTTCGCGATCTCGAAGAGCGCGAGCTGCAGCCGGTCGCTCTCCTGGATGGCCTCGTCACCGGCGTGCGGGCCGGAGCTGGTGGTCATGGTGCCGGTCACCAGGGTCAGGGCGAGGGTCAGCGCCGACCCCCACGTCGCCCACCGCAGGGCCTTCGGCATGGTCGCGCGACGGGGGCTGTCGTCGTCCTCGCCGATCTTGACCACCATCACCGCGGCGAAGAACACGAGCACCATCGACGGCAGGAAGTGCGCCATCACGATCCACCAGGCCAGGTCGAGGTGCACCGTGATGCCGCCGATGACCGCCTGGGCGATGATGCCCAGCCCCTGGAGGAAGGCGATGTGCAGGATCGAGTCACGCCGGGCGGCGCGCAGGACGGCCAGGAAGGCCACCAACGCCGCGATGATCAGGACGAAGGTGAGCATCCGGTTACCGAACTCGATCGCCTGGTGGATGGCCGGGGTGGTGCCGGACTCCGGGACCAGTGACCCCGGGTGGCACTGCGGCCAGGTCGGGCACCCCAGGCCCGAGCCGGTGACGCGCACCAGGGACCCGGTGAAGGTGATCCCTCCCTGGCACACCATGAGGATCACCGCGTACAGGCGTTGCCGGCGCACCGTGGGGACGGGGGTCTTCGCGCACAACACCAGGATCGCGGTGTAGAGGCGCAGGAGGAACCGGTTGACCGGGTGGCCGGTGGCGTCCACCCGGGCGCGCATCCGGGGCAGGGTGGTGTCTCCCACCCTGGCTGCGGTGGCCTGGTTCCCACTGTTCTCACTGGCTGGAGGGCTGTTGTCCTGGGTTTTCTGCGAGACCTTCACGGTCGTCCAGTCTATCGCCCCCGGGCACGGCGACCGTAATCAGCGACGGGACGGTGTCCCGGCGACCGGTCAGTCGTCGTCCATGGTGAAGGAGAAGAACCGGACCGCCAATGCGCCACCCACCACGCCCCAGGCGGCGAGGACGGCGAGTGCCGCGGGGTTGAACGACCCTGCGGCGGAGTCGACGAGGCCGTCGGTGAGCGCCACCGAGGGCAGCACCCCCAGGACGCCCTCCACCGGTCCGGGGATGTCGGTGTCCATGGTGGTGAGGACCGCCGCACCCATCAGCACGAACCAGATGGTGTTGCCCAGGGCCAGGACGAGTTCCGAGCTCAGCGTGCCGCCCAGCAGCAGGCCGAGGGCGGTGAACGTGGCGACGCCGACCACGGTGAACAGCAGTGCCGGCAGGGCCCCGGTGGCGCTCGGGGACCAGCCCAGCAGCAGTGCGACGACGGTGAGCACTACGAGCTGCACCAGGACCGCGGCACCGACCGCCAGGACCTTCCCGCTGATCAGGATGTGACGGGGGACGCCGCAGGCGCCGATGCGTTTGAGGGCGCCGTAGCGGCGGTCGAAGGCGACGGCGATCGCCTGTCCGGTGAAGCCGGCGCTCATCAGGGCGACGCCGACGGTCATCGGGTAGATGCTCTGCACCGGGTCGTCCAACGGGACCAGGGGGATCAGGCTCAGCGCGACGAGCAGCCCCAGGGGGATCACCAGCGACAGGAGCTGCTGCTCACCGTGCCGGAGGAACAGCAGGGTCTCGATGCGGGCCTGCGCCAGGAGCATGCGTCCGGTCGGTGCCTGCCGTGGGCGGGGGGTGAACTGCCCGGGGGTGAAACGCCCCGTGGTCTGTCGGGACCGGATCATGCCCGGATCTCCCTTCCTGTGATGTCGAGGAAGACGCTCTCGAGGCTGCGCTGGTCGACGTCCAGCGACGTGACCAGCACCTCCTGGCGGGCGGCTTCGTCGGTGATCTCGCGGATCAGTTCCGGGGTGACCGGCGCCGAGACGGTGATCAGGGTGGGACGGGTCACCGAGACGGTGGCCCCCAGGGGTGCGAGGCGGTCGGACAGGACGCGCAGGTCGATCTCGCGGTCCGTGGCCACCGCGACCCGTGGGTCGGCGCTGCTGGTGAGCTCACTGATGGTGCCCTGCGCCACGGCCTTGCCGTGGTCGATGATCACGACCTGGTCGGCCAGGGCCTCGGCCTCGTCCATGAGGTGGGTGGTGAGGACCACCGACACCCCGTCGTTGCGCAGCGCGGCGATGAGGTCCCACACCGCCAGACGCGACTGGGCGTCGAGCCCGGCGGTCGGTTCGTCCAGGAACACCAGTTCGGGACGCCCCACCAGGGCCAGAGCCAGGGAGAGCCGTTGCTGCTGGCCGCCGGAGAGTCGACGGTAGCTGGACTTCTCGTGCCCGGTGAGCCCCACGGTGTCCAGGAGCCAGGCCGGGTCGAGCGGGTCGGCGGAGTAGGACGCGGCGAGCGCCAGCATCTCGCCGACCCGGATCCCCGGGTACGCCCCGCCACCCTGCAGCATCACCCCGATGCGCCCGCGCAGCCGGTCGGTGTCCTGGGCGGGGTCGGTGCCCAGGACCTCGACGGTGCCGGCGTCGGGGACGAGGAACCCCTCGCACATCTCGACCGTCGTCGTCTTGCCGGCGCCGTTGGGGCCGAGCAGGGCGAGCACCTCGGCCTGCCCGACGGTGAGGTCCAGACCGTCGACGGCGGTGAGGTCCCCGTACCTCTTGACCACGCCCCGCAGGCGGAGTGCAGGTCGACCGTCGGCGTCCATCCCAGCGCTATCCACGGCCCAGAGTCTAGCCGGTGGCCTTGCGGCGTTGGTAAAGCAGCCAGCCGAGGACGATGAGCACCACGGAGAACAGTGCCGACATCAGGTACATCACCGCCACGGTGGACGGCGGCAGGTTCAGGCCGCGGGGGAGGATGAAGTAGCTCAGGACCGCGGAGTAGGCGACCACGGCCACGCGGAACGTCGCGCGGTTGGCCCACGCCGCCAGCGGCATGACGGCCCAGAGCACGTACCAGGGGTGGACGACGGGGAAGAACACGACGAGGAAGAACGTCGCCACCCCCAGCCCGCCGACGGGGTGCACCCGCCCCTGGAACGCGGCCCAGAGCATGCGCACCACCCAGAAGGCCCCGATCATCAGGCCGATCAGCCGGGCGGTCGCCAGGGCGGCCTCACCGTGGTCGCCGAGACCGAGCCACTGTCCGGTGTTCGAGGTGAGCAGGCCGATGTCGGTGGTCACGGACATCCAGCTGATGACCTCGGTCGCCCCGCCCTGCACCATGATCCAGCCGAAGCCGAGCCCGGAGCCCAGCGACACCGCCGCCACGACCGCCGCCGTCCCGACGGCGTACACCAGGGCGGCCACGACCAGGTCGCGGAACCTCCCGCCCAGGTGACGGGCCAGGGCGACGCCGACGAACCCCAGCGCCAGGAATGCGGTGACCTTCACCATCCCCGCGGAATTGATCAGGACCACACCCACCGCGCCCCACATCCACCGTCCGGCGACGGTGGCGCGGTCCGGGTCGACGGCGCGCAGCCCGCACTCGACGCCGGCGAGCAGCAGCCCCATCATCACCGCTTCGTTGTGCACGCCCGCCACCAGGTGCAGGTAGACCAGCGGGTTGAGGATCCCGAGCCACAGCGCGGCCTGGGGGTGCACCCCGCACCGCCGTGCCAGGTGGACCACGGCCCAGGCCGCGACGAAGACGCAGGCGACCGAGATGAGCCGGTGGACGATTACGCCGGCGGCGATGACGTCGCCGGTGGCCTTCGAGATAACCGCGGCCATCCCCTCGGCGACCGGCCCGTAGGGCGCCGGCGAGTGGGACCATTCGAAGGGCACGGACCGGGCCAGGTCGTCGTCCACCCCGAGCAGGTCCACCGGCCCGGCGGAGTACGGGTCCATCCCCTGCGCCGCGATCGAGCCCTGCGCCAGGTAGGAGTAGATGTCCTGGGTGAACATCGGAGCGGTGGCCAGCAGGGGGAGGACCCAGAGCACGCCGATACGCACCAGCGACGCCATCGGCAGCAGCGGGGCAGGGGTGTCCTTCGACGGCACGCAGTAGCGCCAGAGCAGGAGCCAGCCGACGATGAGCAGGCTGATCCCCACGAACACCGCCACGGTGGTGGAGTGCAGCATGCGGGACAGGAAGCCGCTGACCGGCAGCGACCACAGGGAGTTGCCGACCACCGGGAGTGCGCCGGCGCCGATGCCGCCCACACCGATGAGGACGGAGCCGACGATGCCGGTGAAGATCCCCAGCCGCAGCCTCAGCAGTTCGGACGAGGTGAAGCGGCGGGTCGAGGCGGCGGGGCTGGCGGTGTGCAGCAGGGCGCTGCGCGAGCCCGCGGTGCCGATGTTCGGCAGGAGCCCGAACATGCCCCCGAGCCCGCGGACCCGGCGGGGCCCGTCACCGGAGACGGTGTTGTCAGAGGGAGGTGGCTGGGTCACACCGGCATTCTACGGGCCGGGTCGCGGACACCGGGCACGGGACGCCCGGTGTTGCGGAAATGCCGGGATCGGTAGAGCAGCGAAACAACAGGTCAGCCTGCCCTTATTAGACAACGGGAATGATTTACGCGACACTCGTGTTGTCTAATCATGACCCGCTGTCACAACTGTCGTCGAGGAGGGAACAGCTCATGAGCGAACGGGACACACGCCGTGAAGTTCTGGCGCAGATCCTCCGGAACGGACCGGTCAGCGCCACCGACATCAGCGAGGCGCTCGGACTGAGTGCCGCCGGTGTGCGGAGGCACCTCGACAACATCGTCGCCGACGGACTCGCCGAGACCGCCGAGGCGCCACGGGCGGTCGGTGGCCGCACGCGCGGCCGTCCCGCCAGACTGTACCGGCTGACCGACGCCGGACGGGGCCGTTTCGGCCATGATTACGACACACTCGCGCTCCTGGCCCTCCGGGCCCTCCGGGACACCGGTGGTGACGACGCGGTCGCCGAGTTCGCCGACCAACGCATGCAGGACCTGTTCAGGACCGTCGACGACTCCGTGCCGGAGGACGTCGTGGACCGTGCGGGCCGCATCGCCGAGGCCCTGACCGAACGGGGCTACGCGGCCACCGTCGACGAGGCGGCGACCGGGGTCCAGATCTGCCGCCACCACTGTCCGATCCAGGACGTCGCCCACGAGTTCCCCGAACTCTGCGCGGCGGAGCACCGTGTGGTCACCGACCTCCTCGGCCACCACACCCAACCCCTGGCGACCATCGCCGACGGCAACGGTATCTGCACGACACATATCCCGCTGACCACAATCCACCCTTCATCCACGAAGGAGAGTTGACATGACTCAAGCTGCACAACTACCCGACAACAAGGCCCAGACGCCCGCGGAGGCGCCGACGAAGCCGCAGACCGACGACGAGATCATCGACTCGATCGGCGCCTACGGCTACGGCTGGCACGACTCCGACGCCGCCGGTGCCGCCGCCGAGCGCGGCCTGTCCGAGGCCGTCGTCCGCGACATCTCCGCCAAGAAGAACGAGCCCGAGTGGATGCTCGAGCGCCGTCTCAAGGCCCTGAAGACCTTCGACCGCAAGCCGATGCCGACCTGGGGCGCCGACCTCGACGGCATCGACTTCGACAACATCAAGTACTTCGTGCGGTCGACGGAGAAGCAGGCCCAGACCTGGGAGGACCTGCCGGAGGACATCAAGGAGACCTACGACAAGCTCGGCATCCCCGAGGCGGAGAAGCAGCGCCTGGTCGCCGGTGTCGCCGCCCAGTACGAGTCCGAGGTCGTCTACCACCAGATCCGTGAGGACCTCGAGCAGCAGGGTGTGATCTTCCTCGACACCGACACCGCGCTCAAGGAGTACCCGGAGCTGTTCAAGGAGCACTTCGGCACGGTCATCCCCGCCGGCGACAACAAGTTCTCCGCGCTCAACACCGCCGTGTGGTCCGGCGGCTCGTTCATCTACGTGCCCAAGGGTGTGCACGTCGACATCCCGCTGCAGGCCTACTTCCGGATCAACACCGAGAACATGGGCCAGTTCGAGCGCACGTTGATCATCGTGGACGAGGACGCCTACGTCCACTACGTGGAGGGCTGCACCGCGCCGATCTACAAGTCGGACTCCCTGCACTCCGCGGTCGTCGAGATCGTGGTGAAGAAGGGCGGCCGGTGCCGCTACACCACCATCCAGAACTGGTCGAACAACGTCTACAACCTGGTCACCAAGCGCACCCGTGCCGAAGAGGGCGCGACCATGGAGTGGGTCGACGGCAACATCGGCTCCAAGGTGACGATGAAGTACCCGGCGGTGTGGATGACCGGCCCGCACGCCAAGGGCGAGGTCCTGTCCGTGGCGTTCGCCGGCGAGGGCCAGGTGCAGGACACCGGCGCGAAGATGGTGCACATGGCACCGCACACCTCCAGCAACATCGTCTCGAAGTCGGTGGCCCGCTCCGGTGGGCGCGCCGCCTACCGCGGCCTGGTGCAGATCAACAAGGAGGCCCACCACTCGAAGGCCAACGTGGAGTGCGACGCCCTCCTGGTCGACTCGATCTCCCGGTCAGACACGTACCCCTACAACGACATCCGTAACGACCACGTCACCCTCGGCCACGAGGCCACGGTCTCGCAGGTGTCCGAGGACCAGCTGTTCTACCTGATGAGCCGTGGGCTCGAGGAGGACGAGGCGATGGCGATGATCGTCCGCGGCTTCGTGGAGCCCATCGCCAAGGAGCTCCCGATGGAGTACGCCCTGGAGCTCAACCGACTGATCGAACTGCAGATGGAAGGATCGGTGGGTTAACCGATGACCACTCCCGTGACAACCCCCGCCAACAGCATGCCCACCAAGGGCGACCGGTTCCAGTCCACCGACCCGGCGGCCTTCCCGGTCCCGCACGGCAAGGACGAGGACTGGCGCTTCACCCCGCTGCGCCGCCTGCGGGGCCTGGAGGACGCGTCGGCGGGGAAGGCCGCCCCGGCGGCCCGTCCCGCGGTCACCGTGGACACCGGCGACCAGGCCGGGGTGACCTACTCCGAGCTGGCCATGGACGACGAACGCACCGGCCGCGCCGGCCTGCCCGTCGACCGTCCGGCCGCCGAGGCCTGGGTCAACAGCTCCGTGGCCGACCACGTGCTCGTGGCGAAGGACACCGTCCTGGAGGCCCCCGTCACCGTGACGGTCACCGGCGCCGGCGACGACGTGACCACCTACGGCACCACCGTCATCGAGCTCGAGCCGCACGCCGAGGCGATCGTCGTCCTGCGCTACCAGGGCGAGGGCGTGCACTCCGACAACCTGGAGTTCGTCGTCGGTGACGGCGCCCGCCTGACCGCCGTGGTGTGGGAGGACTGGGGCCGCACCGCGGTGCACCTGTCCAACTCGCACATCCTCGTCGGCCGCGACGCCACGGTCCGGCACACCGTCGCGACGTTCGGCGGCGACGTCGTGCGCTCCGTCCCGCACGTCCGCTTCGCCGGCCCCGGCGGCGACGCCGAGCTGCTGGGGGTCTCCTTCGCCGACTCCGGCCAGTACTTCGAGCAGCGTCTGCTGGTCGACCACAGCGTGCCGAACTGCCGCTCAAACGTGCTCTACAAGTCGGCGCTGCAGGGCGAGTCCGGGCGCCACGGTTCCGAGGCCCGCACCGTGTGGATCGGCGACGTGCTGATCCGTCCGGAGGCCACCGGGACCGACACCTACGAGACCAACAAGAACCTCGTGCTCACCGAGGGCGCACGTGCCGACGCCGTGCCGAACCTGGAGATCCAGACCGGCGAGATCGTCGGTGCCGGCCACGCCGCCACCGTCGGACGCTTCGACGACGAGCACATGTTCTACCTGAAGTCCCGCGGCATCTCCGACGAAGAGGCCCGCCGACTGATCATCCGCGGTTTCTTCACCGACGTCATCCGCCGCGTCCCCGTCGAGGGCATCCGCGAGAACCTCGAGGACGTCGTCGAGCAGGAACTCGCCAACACCGTCCTCTGATCCACCCACACCCCGGTTAGGAACAACACAGAAATCATGAGCACTCTCGAGATCAAGAACCTCCACGCACAGGTGGTCCCGCAGGACGAGAACGAGGATCCCAAGCCGATCCTCCACGGTGTCAACCTCACCGTGAAGTCCGGCGAGACCCACGCCATCATGGGCCCGAACGGCTCCGGCAAGTCCACCCTGTCGTACGCCATCGCCGGCCACCCCCGGTACGAGATCACCGAGGGCGAGGTCCTCCTCGACGGCGAGAACCTGCTGGACATGGATGTCTCCGAGCGCGCCCGCGCCGGCCTCTTCCTGGCCATGCAGTACCCGGTCGAGGTCCCCGGCGTCTCCATGGCGAACTTCCTGCGCTCCGCCGCCACCGCCGTGCGCGGCGAGGCCCCGAAGCTGCGTCAGTGGGTGAAGGAGGCCCGCACCGCCATGGACGAGCTGGAGATCGACCCGGCGTTCTCCGAGCGCTCCGTCAACGAGGGCTTCTCCGGTGGCGAGAAGAAGCGCCACGAGATCCTGCAGCTCTCGCTGCTGAAGCCGAAGTTCGCCGTCCTCGACGAGACCGACTCCGGTCTCGACGTCGACGCCCTGCGTACCGTCTCCGAGGGCATCAACCGCTACAAGGAGCGTGAGAACGGTGGCCTGATCATGATCACCCACTACCAGCGCATCCTGAACTACGTCACCCCCGACTTCGTCCACGTCTTCGCCAAGGGACGTGTCGTCGAGTCCGGCGGCCCCGAGCTGGCCAAGGACCTCGAGGAGCACGGCTACGAGCGATTCACCGCAAAGGTCTGATACCGAATGACCCCACTGGACACCGCCGCCATCAGGGCGGACTTCCCGATCCTGTCGCGCACGGTACGGGACGGTCGTCCACTCGTGTACCTGGATTCCGGTGCGACCGCGCAACGGCCGCTCCAGGTCCTCGACGCCGAGCGGACCTTCCTCACGGAGCACAACGCCCCGGTCCACCGTGGTGCCTACGAGATCGCCGAGGAGGCGACCGACTCGTACGAGTCCGCACGCGACGCCATCGCGCGGTTCGTCGGTGCCGCCGACGAGGAGATCGCCTTCACCAAGAACGCGACCGAGGCGCTGAACGAGGTCGCCTACGTGCTGGGCGACCCCCGCGCCGGTGACCTCGCGGTCGGCCCCGGCGACGAGATCGTCGTCTCCGAGATCGAACACCACGCCAACCTCGTGCCGTGGCAGGAGCTCGCGCAGCGTACCGGTGCCACACTGCGCTGGTACTCGGCCACCCCGGACGGACGGATCGACCTCGACAGTCTCGGGCTGTCGGAGCGGACCAGGGTCGTGGCGCTGACACACCAGTCCAACGTGACCGGTGCGCAGCTCGACGTCGCCGAGGCCGTCCGGCGTGCCCGCGCCGTGGGTGCACTGTTCGTCCTGGACGCCTGCCAGTCCGTGCCGCACATGTCGGTGGACTTCCATGCCCTGGACGTCGACTTCGCCGCGTTCTCCGGGCACAAGATGCTCGGGCCGAACGGCGTCGGGGTGCTCTACGGGAAGTCCTCGCTGATGCGGGAGCTACCGCCGTTCCTGACCGGCGGGTCGATGATCGAGATTGTCACGATGGAGAAGACCACCTACGCCGCCCCGCCGCAGCGGTTCGAGGCCGGTACCCAGATGACGTCCCAGGTCGTCGGCCTCGGTGCCGCGGTGGAGTACCTGCAGGCGCTCGGCATGGACGCCGTCGCCGCCCACGAGCACGAGCTCACCGGCTACGCCCTGGAGCGGCTGTCCACGGTCGAGGGGCTCCGCATCGTCGGTCCGGCCGAGAACGTGGACCGCGGCTCGGCGGTCAGCTTCGTCGTCGACGGCATCCACCCGCACGACCTCGGCCAGGTCCTCGACGACCACGGCGTGTGCATCCGGGTCGGCCACCACTGCGCATGGCCGGCGCACCGTGCCCTCGGTGTCCAGGCGACGGCCCGCGCCAGTTTCTACCTGTACAACACCGCGGAGGAGGTCGACGCCCTCGTCGACGCCATCCGCGCCGCCCAGCAGTTCTTCGGCACCGCCGTCGAGGAGGACCAGAACGTGAGGCAGCCCCAGTGAAGCTCGAGCAGATGTACCAGGAAGTGATCCTGGACCACTACAAGCACCCGCAGCACGCCGGCCTGCGGACGCCGTTCAACGCGGAGGTGCACCACGTCAACACCTCCTGCGGCGACGAGGTCACGCTGCGGGTGACCCTCTCGGAGGACCTGGGCACCGTCGCCGACATCTCGTACGACGCCACGGGGTGCTCGATCAGCCAGGCCGCGACGTCGGTGATGGCCGAGGAGCTCACGGGGTTGAGCGTGCCCGAGGCCATGGCGAAGCTGGCGGAGTTCGAGAAGATGGTCACCTCCCGGGGCACCGTCGAGGGCGACGAGGACGTCATCGGCGACGGCGTGGCGTTCGCGGGCGTGTCCCGGTACCCCGCCCGGGTGAAGTGCGCCCTGCTGGGGTGGAAAGCCTTCGAGGCCGCCACCAGCGAGTCAACCAACAAGAAGTGAGGACCAAACCATGAGTGACGACACCACCGGCGCGGCGCCCGACCGGGCCGCCGAGCCGACGGCCCCGCAGATGGACCCGAACCCGCTGGACGCGGTGCCGGAACCACCGGCGGACATCCCGCCGGAGGACGTGATGCTCTCCGACCAGATCGAGGAGGCGATGCTCGACGTCATCGACCCCGAGCTGGGGATCAACGTCGTGGACCTCGGGCTGGTCTACCAGATCTGGGTGGAGCACACCGACAACGGCACCGAGGCGGTCATCAACATGACGCTGACGTCCCCGGCCTGCCCGTTGACCGACATCCTGCAGGACCAGGCCACGACCGCGGTGGTGGACGGGATCGAGCAGATCTCCGCCCTGCGGATCAACTGGGTGTGGTCGCCGCCGTGGGGTCCGCACATGATCAACGCCGACGGCCGCGAGCAGCTGCGTTACCTCGGCTTCAGCGTGTGACACCGCACAGCTCGGCCCACCCGGGCACATGACCACCACCCGGGGGTACACCTACGGACCCGTAGGCGTACCCCGGGTGGTGGTTTCTCCGCGTCGGCGGGTCGCACCCCGGGGACGCCGGCCGCCGACGGCCATGGCCCACAGGACACGGGGCAGGGGCCGCAGGAAGGGGAGGACGCGACGCGGGTACCTCGCCAGGGCCAGCATCGTCAGCGCCACACGGCCACCGTGTTGACCGGTGAGGTACGCCGTCTGCCGGTGCGGGGGGAGCGCGAAGAAGGCGTCGAAGAACCGCTGCAGCGTCGGCCCGTCCGCCGCGGTGACGAGTTCGGCGCCGAACAACCGGAGCCGGTAGGCGCAGGCCGCCGACAGGCGTTCACGCCAGGGGAGTGCACCGCGCTCGAGCAGCGTGAGCAGCCGGTCCACCGTGGCCGCCGACTCGGCGACCGAGTATCCCGTCGCCGGATGCGTCAGCCCGCCGGCGGCACCGAAGACGGCGACCCCGTCCCGCACGCCGGTGTACCAGCCCCGCACCCGGCGGTCGACCGGGAAATGGACGGTCTCGGTCGCGGTGCAGCCGGTGAGCCCCGGTAACCGGGCGGCGAGCCGGCGTTCCAGGAGGTCGAGCATCGGCCGGGTCCGCTGCCTCGTCACCAGGATGGTCTCCTCGTACAGCGTTCCGCCGTCGACCTGCTGGACGTAGAGGAAACTGGGCGGGTCCGCGTGCCCCGGGCCCCCCGCGGGGCGCCAGTCCATGAACACCGAGGGGACAGGCGCCTGCGGCGTCTGGTGCGTCTCCGGCATGGACGGCACGACGACTCCGTAGGCGATCTGCCGGATATCCCCGACCCGGTCGACGACGCCACGGCAGTCCACGACGACGTCCACCCCGAGAGCCCCGGGGCTCAGGTCGTCGACCTTCCGGCGGTGCAGGCGCAGGTGCCCACCCACCTCCCGCAGCCGGCGACGGGTGAGGTCGCGGTCGACGACACCGTACGGACGCCGACCCAGCGTCCTGCGGCGGGGTGTGTGGACCTCCAGGTCCCCGGTGACCGACGAGAAGGCGAGCACGTCCCGCGCCCACGCCGGCAGGCTGTCGAGGAAGACACCGTAGGTGCTGGTCCACCGGGGGAGCAGGACCCCGTCGGAGGTTGTCTCGCACCGCGGGTCGTAGGCGTCCACGGTCCATCCGCGGCCCGCCGCGCGGTGGGCGAGCAACGCCCCGGCTGGACCGAGACCGACGACGGCGATGTGCATGGTGGCGGGGCTCCTGGGCTTGATCGGTCAACGACGGGGAGGGGAGTCCGACGGTCGGCGTCGTGGCACCCCCGGCCCGGGGCACTCCTGGCTCGTTCCTTAACTGCCTACGAAAGATACGCTCATAGGCGGCAACAGTCGACGACCGCAGCCGGCCGCCCCACACCCACCCACGGTATTCTACCCCCGACCTTAACGCCGCCGGTAAATATCATTTACAAACCCTGCCCCGAACCGGTGGCGAATGGTTATATTGAGATCTGTCCGACGGGCCCCGGCCGGTGGGACCTGATGTCCGGATGCTCGGGGGGAACCGTTGCACCGGACCACAGCGGAAGTGGCGGGTGGGCTGCCCTCGGACCTCGGCGCGAGGTACGACGCGGCTCTCTCCCTAGGGGGGAGAAGGAGAGCGCGGCGCCCACCCCCACAACTGCTGTGCCCCGGTGATACGATGGACCGTTGTGATTGTTACTCAGGACCTCGAGGTGCGGGTGGGGGCGCGCACCCTCCTCAACGCGCCCGGTCAGCAGCTCCGCGTCCAACCCGGCGACCGCATCGGACTCGTCGGCCGCAACGGCGCCGGCAAGACGACCTCCATGCGCATCCTCGCCGGTGAAGGCGAGCCCTACGGCGGAAGCGTGACCCGCTCCGGCGAGATCGGCTACCTCCCGCAGGACTCCAAGGAGGGCGACATCGAGCAGACCGCCCGCGACCGGGTCCTGTCTGCCCGGGGGCTCGACCAGCTGCGGTCCTCGATGGACCGCCAGCAGGAGCTCATGGAGACCGGCACGGACTCCCAGCGGGATGCCGCCATCATCAAGTACAGCCGCCTGGAGGAGCGCTACGCCTCCCTCGGCGGCTACGAGGCCGACTCCGAGGCCGCCCGGATCTGTGACGGCCTGGGACTGCCGCAGCGGATCCTCGACCAGCAGCTCAAGACACTGTCGGGCGGACAGCGCCGACGTGTCGAGCTCGCCCAGATCCTCTTCGCCGCCACATCGGGCTCCGGCCGGTCGGCGACGACACTGCTCCTCGACGAGCCGACCAACCACCTCGACGCCGACTCGATCACGTGGTTGCGTGACTTCCTGCAGCGTCACGAGGGTGGTCTCGTGATGATCTCGCACGACGTCGAGCTCCTCGAGGCCGTGGTCAACAAGGTCTGGTTCCTCGACGCGGTGCGGGGCGAGGCCGACGTCTACAACATGACGTGGAAGAAGTACCTCGACGCCCGTGCCACCGACGAGGCACGTCGCCGCCGGGAGAAGGCCAACGCCGAGAAGAAGGCGGGTGCACTGCGCCAACAGGCCGCGAAACTCGGTGCCAAGGCCACCAAGGCCGCCGCCGCCAAGCAGATGATCGCCCGTGCCGACCGCATGATCGACGATCTCGACGAGGTCCGCCAGGAGGACAAGTACGCCAACATCTCCTTCCCGGAGCCGGCACCGTGCGGCAAGACCCCGATGAACGCCAAGGGCCTGACGAAGATGTACGGCTCCCTGGAGGTCTTCGCCGGCGTCGACCTCGCCGTGGACCGTGGGTCGCGGGTGGTCGTGCTGGGGTTCAACGGCGCGGGCAAGACCACGCTGCTGAAGCTCCTCGCCGGGGTGGAACGCACCGACGGCGAGGGCGGCATCGTCAGCGGCTACGGTCTGAAGGTCGGGTACTTCGCCCAGGAGCACGACACCATCGACCCCGACGCCAGCGTCTGGGAGAACGCGATCCAGGCCTGCCCCGAAGCCGGCGAGCAGGATCTGCGTGGTCTCCTCGGGGCGTTCATGTTCTCCGGCGAGCAGCTCAACCAGCCCGCCGGTACGTTGTCCGGTGGTGAGAAGACCCGTCTGGCCCTGGCCACGCTGGTCAGCTCCCGGGCGAACGTCCTGCTGCTGGACGAGCCGACGAACAACCTGGACCCGCAGTCGCGTGAACAGGTGCTCAACGCCCTGCGCACCTACACCGGTGCCGTCATCCTGGTCACCCACGACCCGGGCGCCGTCCGGGCGCTAGAACCGGAGCGGGTCATCGTCCTGCCCGACGGCGACGAGGACCTGTGGTCGGACGCTTACATGGAGATCGTGGAGCTGGCCTGACTAAACCCCAGCTAGACCGGGTTTCCCCAGGTCGTCATCATCCCCTGGTCCCGCATCCATCCTGCGGGAGCGAGCAACCCCGGAGGCCGGTGTGGCCAACCTCCGGGGTTGCCCCGTCACCAGGGGAGGCAACGGGCCCTCCGGAGCACGTGACCATAGTTCCCCAGCCAGTGTCCGCCCGGTCGGCGACTGCCGGGCTCCCTCCGTACCGGAGGAGCGAGCAACCCCGGAGGTCGGTGTGACCATCCTCCGGGGTTGCTCCGTCCCCAGCGGAGGCGACGGGCCCTCCCGAACACGCGACCGTAGTGCCCCAGCCCATGTCCGCCCGGTCGACGGCTGCCGAGCTCCCTCCGCACCGGAGGAGCGAGCAACCCCGGAGGCCGGTGTGGCCAACCTCCCGGGTTGCTCCGTCCCCAGCGGAGGCGACGCTGATTTCGCCGAACGCCCCTGGGGTTCCTTTCTCCGGAGATACCATCGCGCCATGGACAGCACGGACAGCACCAGCACCGCCCGCACCAACGCCACCTCACCAGGCCCCGGCCGGGCCCGCCAGGACACCATCTACCGTTCCGGCGTCGCCGGCATCCGGCCGAAGGTCCCCACCGACGCCGCCGGGCTGGAACGCGCCGCACGCCGGGCGATGTCCCGCAAGGCCTGGGCCTACGTCAACGGTGCTGCCGGGGAGGGGCGGACCCGGGACAACAACCGGGAGGCATTCGACAGGTACCGGATCGTCCCGCGAATGGCACACGGAGTCAAGCAAAGGGACTTGTCGACGACCATCCTCGGCCAGGAACTGACGTCCCCGGTCCTGCTTGCGCCGGTCGGCGCGGGGGCGCTGGTCCACCCGGACAGTGACCTGATGATCGCCCGCGCCGCCGCCCGGGCGGATGTCCCGTATGTGGTGAGCAACCAGGGCAGCTCGCCACTGGAGGAGATCGCCAGCACCTACCGGAACGCCCGTCACACCACTGAGTCAAGCCGAAATGCTGGACACTGGTTCCAACTCTACTGGTCGACGGACGAGACCCTCGTGGACAGTCTCATTGCCCGCGCGGAGGACAGCGGGGCGGGGGCGCTCGTCGTCACCCTCGACACCACGGTCCTGGGATGGCGCCCCCAGGACCTGAACCTGGGGTCGCTGCCGTTCTCCCGGGGGCAGGGCATCGCCCAGTACACCTCCGACCACCGGTTCCTCCAGATCGTCCGGCGACGTCTGCGCGACCGGACGTCCGGTGGCACGGCCGGGGTCCGGGTCACCCCCGCGGCGGTGGCGTCGCTGTTCTCCATCGCCCGCCATCACCCGGGTCCCACCCTGCGCAACCTCCTTGCGCCCGAACCACGGGCGTCGGTGGAGACCTTCCTGGACATCTACTCCAATCCCGGTCTCGACTGGGACATGCTGGCCACCCTGCGGCACCGCACCCACCTCCCGGTGGTGGTGAAGGGGGTCCTGCACCCGGACGACGCCGAGCGGGCGTTCGAGGCCGGGGCGGATGCGGTCGTCGTGTCGAACCACGGGGGCCGGCAGGTGGACGGTGCCGTGGCCTCCCTCGACGCACTCGTGGAGATCAGGGAGCGTCTCGGTGACGGCCCCACCGTCCTGCTGGACTCGGGGGTCCGGACCGGGCGGGACGTGGCGGTCGCCGTGGCCCTCGGCGCGGACGCCGTCCTGCTCGGGCGGCCGCACCTGTACGGCTTGGCGGTGGCGGGCGAGCGGGGCGTCCAGGAGGTCGTGGAGAACGTCCTGGCCGAGCTGGACCTGACGATGGCGCTGACCGGCGCGTCGGACATCGCCTCACTGCGCCGGACGGAGCTGCGGCGGGAGTGTCCCTGCGGCACGCCCGTCAGCGTACCCCCGCCGCGGTGAGCGCGGCCGAGATCTGCGCCACCGACAGGTTCGTGGTGACCGTGGCGGACGCGAACCGGGTCTCGTCGTCCCCGGCCAGGTAGCGGGCGACGGTCCACCCGTTGGTGCATTCCGGTTCGAAGGCGTCGACGGGGTTGGGGGCGCTGACGAGGTCGTGCGGGGCGCCCTCGTGGTCGGCCAGTGCCTGGAAGGGGTCGGTGACCACCGTGAACACCGGGGTGCTGTCGGTGGGGTGGACCTCGACGACGGCACGGAACCAGTAGCGGTTGTCCTGGTTGGCGCCCTGGCTGTTCGCCCTGCCGTGGGTCACCTGCCGGTCGACCCACACGGCTCCCACGCGGGCGGGGGCGAAGCGGAGCCAGCCGTTCTGCCACGCCGACGCCAGGGCCAGCAGCCTGCGCCGCCTACCGCGCGCCGAGGTCCAGGTGAACCCCAGTATCCCGGCCCCCAGCAGCAGCAGGACGACGCCCACGCCGGTGCCGGACACCGACCCGGCGCCGAGCAGCAGGGCGCCGACGAGAAGGACACCGCACGCGGCGACGGCGAGGACGAGCTGTGAGGTCGCCAGCCCGAGGAGACGCGCACCGGAGACCGGCATCGTCCCGGATCCGCGCAGGGCCGCGGTGACGCGTTCGTCGTCGGGAGGCAGGGGACACGGGGCCGCGAAGCGTCCCGTCGCGGCGCCGTCCTCGATGAGGCCACCCGGGTCGGCGATGGCGGTGGCGCTACGGGCGTGGGTGAATATCCGGGGCACGCGTCCGACCACCTCCCTCAGTTGCGGAACCCGTGGACGGGCGCGGGGATGTAGCCGCCGCGGGCGATGAACGCCGAGCTGTCGACGGTGCTGACCGGCATCACCGGCGCGTGGCCGAGCAGACCACCGAAGTCGACGTCGTCGCCGGGGACCGATCCCACCGCCGGCACGACCCGCACCGCGGTGGTCTTGTGGTTCATCACGCCGATCGCCGCTTCATCGGCGATCATGCCGGCGATGGCGGACGCCGGGGTGTCGCCGGGGATGGCGACCATGTCGAGGCCGACCGAGCAGATCGCCGTCATGGCCTCGAGCTTCTCGATGGTCAGGTTCCCGGCACGCACCGCGTCGATCATCCCGGCGTCCTCGGAGACGGGGATGAAGGACCCCGAGAGTCCGCCGACCCGCGAGCAGGCCATCATGCCGCCTTTCTTGACGGCGTCGTTGAGCAGTGCGAGGGCCGCGGTCGTGCCGTGGCCGCCGACCTGTCCCAGGCCCATGTGCTCCAGGATATGGGCCACGGAGTCGCCGATGTCGGCGGTGGGGGCCAGGGACAGGTCCACGATCCCGAAAGGCACGCCGAGGCGTTCGGCGGCCATGGTGCCCACGAGCTGGCCGGTGCGGGTCACCTTGAACGCGGCCTTCTTGATCTCCTCGGCGACCTCGTCGAGGGACGCGTCCGGCCCCATCGCCGCCACAGCGCGGTCGACGACCCCGGGGCCGGAGACACCGACGCTGACCACGCAGTCGGGCTCCTCGATCCCGTGGAACGCGCCGGCCATGAACGGGTTGTCGCCGACGGAGTTGGCGAAGACGACCAGCTTGGCGCACGCGATGGAGCTGCGGTCGGCGGTCGCCTCGGCGCAGTCCTTGACGACCTGTCCCATCTCACGCACGGCGTTCATGTTGATGCCGGCGCGCGAGGACGCGATATTCACCGAGGAGCAGACCACGTCGGTCTCGCTGAGCGCCTCCGGGATGGACCGGATCAACCGCTTGTCGCCGGCGGACCCGCCCTTCTCGACGAGGGCGGAGTACCCGCCGATGAAGTTCACGCCGACGGCGACGGCCGCACGGTCGAGGGCCCGGGCGATGTCGACGGGGTCACAGCCGGGGACGGCCGACGACACCAGCGCCACCGGGGTGACGGAGAGTCGCTTGTTCACGATCGGGACGCCGAGCTCCTCCTCGATCCCGGTGCACACCGGGACGAGCTGCTCGGCGCGGGAGGTGACCAGGTCGTAGACGGCCTCGCAGGTGGCCTCCGGGGTGGCGCGCACGGCCGGCAGGAGGTTGATCCCCATGGTGACGGTGCGGATGTCCAACCGGTAGCGCTGGATCATCGCGATCGTCTCGAGGACGGAGGACGACGGGAGGAATGCAGTCATGTCCGGGACGCCTCAGATCTCGTGCATCGCGTCGAAGATGGCCTGGGACTGGACGGTGATGACCAGCTTCTCGGCCTGTTCCACCGTGGACATGCGGGTGTTGACGTCGGTCACGGGGAGTGCGTCGGGGAGTTCCACGTGCAGGATCATCGTGAACCAGTCGTCCATGATGGTCTGGGAGACGTTGCGGATGTTGATCCCCAGGTCGGCGCAGGCGGTCGACACTGCGGCGATGATTCCGGTGTGGTCCCGTCCGGTGACGGTCATGATCGCGATCATGGGTCCCCATGCTACTTGCCGGGCGCACGACGGCACCCACCGGGCCGGACGGGCCGTGGTCGGTGGGTGCCGTGTGCCGAGCGGTGCGTGGGGGACGACGCGGCCCCCGGTCAGTCCCGGTTCTCCGTGGAGCGCAGGGACTGTTCGACGATGTCGAGCGCCTCGGGGAGCAGGCCGCTCTCGCGGTCCGAGACCAGGTGCGCCATGACCCCCTCCAACACCAGCTCCAGGAGCTGGAGCGTGGTGGCGGTGGAGATGTCGGTGCGCAGCCGGCCGGACTGCCGTTGCTCCTCGAGTCGCTCGGTGACCGCCGCACGTAGTGCGTTCTGGTCCTGCTCCCAGACCTCCCGGAGCTGGTCGTCGTGGCGGATGCGGCGGGTGATCTCCACCCGCAGACCCCACCATTCGGCGAGCTCGGGGTCCTCCAGGAGGTGCCGGATCAGCCCGATCATGCCGCGGCTGCCGGCGAGGTCGGTCATCCGGACCATGTCGCGGTGGGCGACCTCCCGGAACAGGGTCTCCTTGTTCCGGAAGTGGTGGAAGATCGCCCCCCGTGACTTGCCCGTCTCCTTCTCCAGCCGGGAGACCGTGGCTCCGTCGTACCCGTGGGTGACGAAGCAGGTCCTGGCTGAGCGCAGGATGTCGGTGCGCCGCTCGGAAAGGTCGGTTTCACTGACCTTAGGCATGGACAGTGCCCCTTTCCGGTACGCGACCGCCCGCCTCACGGCAACCGCGGGGCGGGCGGGGAATGAACACGGTTCTTACTTGTTGCTCATCATGTTGCGCAGGACGTACTGCAGGATGCCGCCGTTGCGGTAGTAGTCGGCCTCACCGGGGGTGTCGATGCGGGTGACCGCGTCGAACTCGACGGTGGTGCCGTCCTCCTTGGTTGCGGTGACGTGGACGGTGTCCGGGGTGGTGCCTTCGTTCAGGGCCTCGATACCGGCCAGGTCGAAGGTCTCGGTGCCGTCCAGGCCCAGGGACTTCCAGGACTCGCCGGCCGGGAACTGCAGCGGGATGACGCCCATGCCGACCAGGTTCGAGCGGTGGATGCGCTCGAAGCTCTCGGCGATGACGGCCTTCACGCCGAGCAGCAGGGTGCCCTTGGCGGCCCAGTCACGGGACGAACCGGTGCCGTACTCCTTGCCACCGAGGACGACCAGGGGAGTGCCCTGCTCACGGTAGTTGACGGACGCGTCGTAGATGAACGACTGCGGGCCGCCCTCCTGGGTGAAGTCGCGGGTGTAGCCACCGGAGACGCCGTCGAGGAGCTGGTTCTGCAGACGGATGTTCGCGAAGGTTCCGCGGACCATGACCTCGTGGTTACCACGGCGGGCGCCCAGGGAGTTGTAGTCCTTGCGCTCGACACCCTTGGAGTCCAGGTACTGCGCGGCGGGGGTGCCGGGCTTGATCGAGGACGCCGGGGAGATGTGGTCGGTGGTGACCGAGTCGCCCAGCAGGGCCAGGACGCGGGCGCCGGCGACGTCGGAGACCGGGGCCGGCTCCGTCGACATGCCGTCGAAGTACGGTGCCTTGCGGATGTAGGAGGAGGCGTCGTCCCAGGCGAAGGTCTTGCCCTCCGGCACGGGCAGCGACTGCCAGCGCTCGTCGCCCTTGAAGACGTCGGCGTAGTCGTCGGAGTAGAGCTCCTTGGTGATCGAGGACTTGATGACCGACTCGATCTCCTCGGTGGAGGGCCAGACGTCGCGCAGGAAGACGTCGTTGCCGTCGTTGTCCTGGCCGAGCGGCTGGGTCTCGAAGTCGAAGTCCATGGTGCCGGCGATGGCGTAGGCGATGACCAGGATCGGGGACGCCAGGTAGTTCATCTTGATGTCGGGGGAGATACGTCCCTCGAAGTTACGGTTACCGGACAGCACGGCGGTGGCCGCCAGGTCGGCCTCGTTGATGCCCTCGGAGATCGGCTCGGGCAGCGGACCGGAGTTACCGATGCAGGTGGTGCAGCCGTAACCCACGAGGTAGAAGCCCATGGCCTCGAGGTCCTTCCACAGGTCGGCCTTCTCGAAGTAGCCGGTGACGACCTGGGAGCCGGGGGCGATGGAGGTCTTGACCCACGGTGCGGACTTCAGACCCTTTTCCGCGGCCTTGCGGGCCAGCAGGCCGGCGCCGACCATGACGGAGGGGTTCGAGGTGTTGGTGCAGGACGTGATGGAGGCGATGCCGACCATGCCGTGGTCGAGGATCATGTCCTGACCGTCGTAGTTGACCTTGATCGGGTTGGACGGACGGCCCTCGTTGCCGGTCGCGGCGGAGGGCACGTTGCCCTTGGCGTCCGCGGCGCTCGCCGGGGTGCCGGTGTGGCCGCCGACGTTGCCGCCCTCGGCGACGAAGTCCTGGGCCTCCTGGTTGCCGGAGTTGCTGTCGGCGTAGTTGTGCAGGTCCTTGCGGAACTGTGCCTTGGAGTCGGAGAGCTCGATGCGGTCCTGGGGACGCTTCGGGCCGGCGATGGACGGCACGACGGTGGACAGGTCCAGCTCGAGGTACTCGGAGTAGACGGCGTCGTTCTCCGGGTCGAGCCACATGCCCTGTTCCTTGGCGTATGCCTCGACGCGGTCCAGGGTCTCCTGGTCGCGGCCAGTCAACGCCAGGTAGTCGATGGTCTCCTTGTCGATGGGGAACATCGCGGCGGTGGAGCCGAACTCCGGGGACATGTTGCCGATGGTGGCACGGTTGGCCAGCGGCAGCTCGGCGACGCCCTTGCCGTAGAACTCGACGAACTTGCCGACGACGCCGTGCTGACGGAGCATGTCGGTGATGGTGAGCACCACGTCGGTGGCGGTGACGCCCACGGGGATCTCACCGGAGAGCTTGAAGCCGACGACGCGGGGGATCAGCATGGAGATCGGCTGGCCGAGCATCGCAGCCTCGGCCTCGATGCCGCCGACGCCCCAGCCCAGGATGCCCAGGCCGTTCTCCATGGTGGTGTGGGAGTCGGTGCCGACGCAGGTGTCGGGGTAGGCCAGGCCGTCCTTGTCGAAGACGGAGCGGGCCAGGTACTCGATGTTGACCTGGTGGACGATACCGGTTCCGGGCGGGACGACGCGGAAGTTGTCGAAGGCGCCGGTGGCCCAGCGCAGGAGCTTGTAGCGCTCCTCGTTGCGCTGGTACTCGATCTCGACGTTGCGCTCGAGGGCGTTCTCGTCACCGAACGCCTCGATGATCACGGAGTGGTCGATGACCATCTCTGCGGGGTTCAGGGGGTTGACCTGGTCGGCGTCGCCACCGAGGGCGACGACGGCGTCACGGATCGTGGCCAGGTCGACGACACAGGCCACACCGGTGAAGTCCTGCATGATCACGCGGGCCGGGGTGAACTGGATCTCGATGCTGGGGTCGGCGGAGGGGTCCCAGTTGGCGATGGCCTCGATGTGCTCACGAGTGACGTTCGCGCCGTCCTCGTTGCGCAGGAGGTTCTCGCCGAGGACCTTCAGCGAGTAAGGCAGCTTCTCCATGCCCGGGACCGCGCTGAGGCGGTACATCGTGTAGGACCGGTCACCGACCTCGAGAGTCCCCTCGGCTCCAAAGGAATTCTTGCTTTCAGTCACGACAGTGCTCCTGAATCTCTTCTCGTTATCGTCGTCGAGTTGTACGACGTTCGTCTGACGTCATCCCGCCGCGCGGACCTGCAGGCCTCGTCTCGGCCTCGTCCCCGGCACCGGGAAGACTGGCGCCGACGCGGACTACCTCCATTGTGTCAGCAGTCATCGCGGATTCCGTCGGAACCAGTGTAACAGTACGAACGTAATGCTTCATAACCGCAGGACGACGTGATTCAGGCCTCCATCCGCCCGCGTGTCGGCACCGCCGCACAGCCCGTGTGGATGCTAGAAATCTATACAGCGAGATAACAACTGTCGGCCCTGCCAGGAAATGAGTCACCCGTGGATTTCGAGAACATCGACCTTCAGGCGATCCTCGACGACATCGCCGAGTCCGGGTTCTCCACCTCTCAGACCGGCGACGACCTCAGCCCGGACGACGTCGCCGGCTACCGGGATCTCGCCGACCAAGGGGTCGACGTCGTGATCCTCGACGGGACCTCCGCGGAAGGCACCGGGCTGCGGAACCTCGCGCAGACAGTGAAGGACTCCACGCGCCCGGACGGCTCCGAGGGGGCGCAGACGGTCATCGTGCGGGCACCGCACAATGCGCAGGTCGTCAGCGACTCGATGTCACGCTTCCAGATCGAGTCGAACCAGGGGATCCTGCAGGGGTCGACCGCACCCCAGGACGTCGTCGACTTCCTGGCCGGGGCCGAGACCGCCGAGCCGGACTTCACCGCGCTCAATGTCGCCGTCCTCGTCGGCGTCCTCGTCACCGTCGCCGTCGCCGCCGCATTCGCGCGGCTCGGCTACCGGCGCTGACCGCTCCAGCCCGTTCCAGCCCAGGGCCTTTACTCTTCCGACACCCTCCCGACCGACACCCGCCGTCGCGGTGGCATGATCCAGCCATACACGGTCAAGGGTGTCGACTTGTCGATGCTCAAGTCAAGGTTCAGAGTTTGAGTACGGCCGAGGTCATCACCGCAATGAGACACGCCGACAGCGCCACCGATGTGACGAAGATCACACTTTGTGAGTCTCCGCCTCCCGGTGCAGGTCAAGGCATTCAGCGTGACACATGTTCTTCGTGATTCTTATGTGAATAGTGGGGTCCGGGTTTCGCATGGGTCGCGAGTGTCTTACGGTTCAGTTGTCGTCATTTGGTAACGATCCGATATCGGAACGAGACCTGTTCGTGACAATTCCGGCGGTGAACAACCGGCCCACCGGAACCTGGCCCTCGGGCCCTGGACCACCACGCGGGGAAGCGCGGTGGACAGGCGGCCGTACCAGGAAGCTGTCAAGGACGACGGCTTGAACTTGATGACCCGGTACGCCATCCCCAAGGAGAGACTCACCGTGGCACTTCGACTGAACGCCCGCGGCACTGTCCGTAGGTCGACCGTCCGGTCCACTCGGGCACTGCTGTCTTTCGCGGTGGCCGCGGGACTCACCGTCCCCGCGGCGACAGCCGTCGCGGCCCCGTCCGACACCTCCTCGAGCGCGTCCGACCAGTCCCCTGAGGCCTACCTCGCCGAACTCGTCGGCGAGGTGTCCAGGACCGAGGGCGAGGTCTCCTCCCTGGAACTCGAACTCGGCGGACTGCGGGAGTCGGTGAACAAGGCCCGCGTCGACGTCGACCGGAGCCAGCGCGCCGCCCAGGAGGCCCAGGACAAGGTCACCGACGCCCGTGGCCGTCTCGACGACTCGGACTCGGATGTCCAGGACGCGCAGTCCACCCTCGACGAGCTCGCGCGGTCGGCGTACAGCCGCGGCGGGGAGTCATCCCCCGTCGTCCTCGCGTCGGGTTCCGACGCCACGGGCGACACCATCGACCGTGCCACCTACATGCGGCTCGCCGCCGAGAAGAAGCAGGCGGACATCGACCGCCTCGATCTCGCCCGGACGCAGGCCGCGAACGAAGAGGCGTCGCTGCGCGACTCGCGCGACCAGGCGGACGGCCTCGTCCAGAAGGCGCTGGACGCGCACCGGACGGCGGAACAGGCCTACACCGACGCCACGTCGTCGATCGCCGCGAAGAGCGCGGAGCTCGACCGGGTCAGGAACACGCTCTCCGACACCAGGGAACGTCTCGCGGTCGCGAAGAAGGCCGTGGACCGGGTGTCGGCGAACGCGGGAGCCAGCTCCTTCGACAAGCGGCGCGCCGCCGAGGCCGCCGCCGAACGCGTCGAAACAACTCCTGCAACCCCGGCAACCCCGGCCCCGGTCGACACGAAGGACCAGGAGGTGGGGCCGCAGAGCCCCGCCGCGGCAGCCGGACAGTCCGGTCCGGGGGAGGACGCCGCAAGCTCCGCCGACACCGCCGAGTCCGGCGCCACCGGGGTGGCACCGGAAGCCACCGGGAGTCTCGAGGAAGGCGTCGAGGGCAGTGCCGGGACCCCTGCCGACGTCCCGGCAACCGACCCCGCCACCGAGGATCCGGCCGGCGCGCAGTCCTCGGTCGACCTGCCCGGGCTCGACGCGGTTCCCGGCAGCTTCGAGGGAAGCACGGCCGGGGACGAACGGCGCCAGGCGGCGATCGACGGCCTGATCAACGCCGCCGGGCAGGCCGCGTTCGCCGGCATCAACTCCCACCTGCAGGGTGACCCGGACGGGGCGTTCGAGGCCGCGGCGAACGCAGGACGCGCCGCTGCCGCGGAGGCCTACGGCAACCTCCCGCAGGGCCAGGACGGGCAGGGCGGCCAGGGCGGCATCCTGCCGGGGGCCCCGGGAGAAGGTCAGCCGCCGGTGGCGCCCGACGCGTCCGGCACCCGTGAGGAGAAGATTGAACGCGTCATCGAGCGCGGGATGACCCAGCTCGGTGTCACCTACGCCTGGGGCGGCGGCAACCAGGACGGCCCCACCCTCGGTGTGCGCGACGGCGGCGTCGCCGACGCCCACGGCGACTACTCCAAGGTCGGCTTCGACTGCTCCGGTCTGATGGTCTACGCGTTCGCGGCCGCCGGGATCCAGCTCGAGAAGTACTCCGGCTACCAGTACACCTCCGGCACGCAGCTCCCCGTCGCCGAGGCGCAGCGTGGCGACATGCTCTTCTGGGGCCCGGGGGGAAGCTCCCACGTGGCGCTCTACCTCGGCGACGGCACGATGCTCGAGGCCCCGCAGTCCGGGGACGTCGTCAAGGTCTCGCCGGTGCGCTGGGACGGCATCGAGCCCATGGCCGTGCGCATGATCGGGTAGGCCGGACGACCGGCCGCAGCGTCACCGCAGGAGTTCACGCATCGCGTGGTCGACTGCGGTGATTCTCGCCGTCCGGACGGCCCCGGCGAGGGGGAGCAGGTGGGGGTCCAGGGCCGCGCCCTGGTCCGTCGAGCGGGTGACCTCGATGACCGAGGCGACGACATCGGCGCGGGCCATGAGTTTCTCGGCCCGCGGGGCCACTCCGGCGGGCAGACCGGGAAGACCGAAGAAGTCCGACAGGGCGCCCACCGCGAGGCGGGGGGAGCGGTGCCTGACCGGCAGGTTCCCGGACTGTTCGACCAGCGACGCCGCCGCCTCGGTCGCCTCCCGCAGTTTCGTGTCGGCCTCGCCCGGACTGTAGAACTCCCCGGCCCGGACCTGTCCGACGCAGCGGTACCAGGTCCACTGCACCAGGGACGTGTCCACGACCCAGGGGACGAGGACGTGGGTCACCGACGGATCCTCGTCGGCGACGGCGATCCCCGCACCTGCCTGCGAGACCGCGGTGGCCCCGCGGGTGCCGGCCGGGAGGGCGGGCGGGTCGCCGGGGCCGGCGAGGACCAGACCGACCAGTGGCCGGGACGAGAGCTCGGACGGGGCACCGCGTGTCACCTCACGCACGGCGTGCAGCAGGTCGACCAGGCCGGTGGGACGGTCGGTGAAACGTCCGTCGAAGGGGTCCTCGCCGCCCGGGTCGACGAGCAGGGTGTGGGCCGGGCCCTGGACGTCCTGGAACGCGTCGATCACGTCATCGGCGGAGACGAGCCCGTGGAGCCACCATCCCAACCATACGGTGGTGTTCTGCACCGGGGACCACAGCTGCTCCCGCAGTGGGGTGGCTTTCATCGTGCCGGTGTCACCGGCGGGGTTTCTGGACGACATTGCTCCTAGCCTAGAGTCGGTGTCCATGAGCTTCAACGACAGGTACGGCCGTGACATCCTCGGAGGGTCCGGATCCCCCCACGCCCCCAGTTCCGCCGGTGGACGCCCCCGTCCCGACCTGCCCGAGGTGCCCGCCGCCCCGGGCACCGTCGTGGAGGTCGCCGACGGCGGCTGGGTCGGTGCGGTGGTGGGCTTCGAGAAGACCTACGACGGGGAGTTCGTGCGGCTGGAGGACCGGCACGGACGCGACCGGCTGTTCAAGATGCGTCCCGGGGGGTTCCTCGTCGACGGCCGTCCGGTCACCCTGACCCGCTACGTCGCCCCGTCGGAGACTCCGCGGCAGCAGCGGTCCAACTCCGGGTCACGACGGGTGCAGGACGTGCGTGCCAAGGTCGCCGCACCGTCGCGCATCTGGGTCGAGGGCCTGCACGACGCCGCCATCGTCGAGCAGGTCTGGGGGCACGACCTGCGTGTCGAGGGTGTGGTCGTGGAGTTCATCGAGGGGCTGGACAACCTCCCGGACATGCTCGCGGAGTTCCGGCCGGGGCCGGGACGCCGGGTCGGGGTGCTCGCCGACCACCTCGTGGAGGGCTCCAAGGAGACCCGTCTCACCCGGGGCCTCGGTCCGGACGTGATGGTCACCGGCCACCCGTACATCGACATCTGGGAGGCCGTGAAGCCCGCCACGGTGGGCATCCGTGCGTGGCCGCAGGTGCCGTACGGCGAGGACTGGAAGACCGGGGTCTGCCGGCGCCTGGGATGGGGGACGCCGACGGACGGGTGGCGGCACGTCTACTCGAAGGTGAAGACCTTCCGTGACCTGGACGCCACGCTGATCGGGGCGGTCGAGCGGCTGGTCGACTTCGTCACGGAGCCGGGCCTGACAGACCCGTCAGTCCGGTAGGAGACCTTCGGTCCTGGCCAGCATGTGGACGGCGAGGAGCCAGCCCGCCTGCTCCGCCTGCCAGCCGGCGGCGGCGAGACGCTGGGACATGGCCTGCTTCGAGATCCCCACCATCTCGGCGGCCTCACTCTGCAGGTAGCCCTGCCGGACCAGGGCCGTCGCCTCGCGCCCTTCGGCGGTGCGGCGGCTCAGCAGGTGCGAGACCAGGGTGAAGGCGGCGGCGATGTCGCCGGCGACGTCGGCGCCGAGTCCGGTGGCCTGGACCCCGCCGGGGCCGGGCAGCTCGACCCGCGCCCGGATCACCCCGGAGCGGCGGACACCCTGGACCGCGCGGCCGGCGGCGGCGATGAGGTGCTCACGCAGGGTGGCGTCCTCGGTCGGCTCGCCGGCGCCGTCGTCGAGGACGGCGCCGATCCCGATGGCGAAGTCGACGGCCTGGATGAGGTTCATCACGACCCCCGCCGTGCTGTCGGCGTCGGCGGCGAGGACCACGAGGTCCTCGGGCCCGTGGACACGGACGTCGACGACGTCGGGGGCGTTGCCGAGCGCCTCGGCGACCTGGCGGACGTAGTCGGCCCGACGGAGTGAGTTTCCCCGGTAGGCTGCGTGGACGGCGTACATACCTGCCATCCTACAGTCCACGTCTACGGTGAGGGCTTGACCGTCCCGGGTTCTACGGCCATCCGGGTCCGGATCCTGCGCCATTCGGTGACGGTCAGCAGGGCACCGGCGGCCGCCAGCGCCACACTGACCCCGAGGAACCACGGTTCCCCGCCGTTGACCACGACGTCCGAGGACGCCACGACGGCCACGGTGAGCGGGGCGGAGCCGGCGACGGTGGCCACGACGCAGGGGAGCAGCGGCACCCGGCTGAGCCCGCAGGCGTAGTTCAGCAGGCTGAAGGGGATGACGGGGATCATCCGGAGCCCGAGGACCGCGACCCAGCCCCGGTCCTCCAGGGCGCCCTGCAGCGCCCGGAACCGCGGTGCCTGTTCGGCCCGTCGGACCGCGGCACCACCGATCCAGCGGACGAGCACGAGTGACAGCGTGACCGACACCGCCATGCCGGCCAGCGCGAGGACGCTGCCGACGACGGGACCGAAGAGGACGCCGGCGGCCACGGTCCAGATCGTGCGGGGCACCGGGAGCTGGGTGGCGCCGACCATGAGGACCAGGAAGGTCGCCCAGGAGAGTGCACCGCTGCCGCGGACGCCGGCGCGGATCGTGTCGAGGTCCGGGGTGGGGAGCAGCACGGCGGCGGCGAGGACCACGACGGCGAGGGCGGCGAGCCCTAGGAGCGACGCCCGGTGGTCTCTGCCCATGTCCTGCTGTCCTGTCTCTGCCGTGGTCACCCGGGGACCGTGCCGCGGGAACGAAAAAAGAGACCCACCGTAGTGGGTCTCTTTCTGTGGTGTCCGGAGGGGGACTTGAACCCCCACGTCCGTTAATAGGACACTAGCACCTCAAGCTAGCGCGTCTGCCATTCCGCCACCCGGACATGGATGCGGACGCCGAACACGGTTCAGGTTTTCAACCCCGTGTCCGTCGCACTCCGGTAACTATAATGATTCACCGCTGCGGTGACAAATCGGACCGCAGCGACCCGGATAACCACAGGTCAACCGCATTTCGCCGCCGGTCGTGCCGCACACGGCCGCACCGCCCGGCAGACGGCCGTCAGGCGACAGGCCACCTGCATATATCAACAGAAATAGTTTCTGCGCTGTACGAAGACGTGCGGCATACTGGGTCCCATGAACGACTCACCCCGACACCACCGGCCCACGTACATCGACGACCGCTTCCCCGCGGCCGACCCCTACGCGCCGCTGACCGACCTCCCGCCCCTCACCGTCACCAGTGCGGACTTCAACGACGGTGACCGTCTCCCCACCGCCCAGCTCGGCGGCAACGACGTCTCCCCGCAGCTGTCCTGGTCCGGGGCACCCGAGGGCACACAGTCCTACGCCGTGTCCTGTTACGACCCGGACGCACCGACCACGTCCGGGTTCTGGCACTGGGCGGTGTTCAACATCCCGGCGTCCGTCACCTCGCTGGACGCGGGCACCGGCGACGCCGAGCTCATCGGGCTGCCCGACAGGGCGGTGGCGCTGCGCGGTGATTCCGGCAGCCACGGTTACTACGGCGCCGAGCCCCCCGCCGGCCACGGCCCCCACCGTTACATCTTCGCCGTCCACGCCCTTCCGACGTTCCTGGAGATCGACGACCGGTCGACACCGACGATCCTCGGGTTCAACCTCAATTTCACCGCCACGGCCCGTGGGCTGCTGTGGGGGTGGGCGGAGAACTGACCGCCCCTCACGGTCAGTTCAGCCGGTTCACTCCATCCAGGGCAGCTCCGCGCCCACGGCCTCCGACAGGTTCGACAACCCGTGGCGCCGGACCTGCCGGGCCAACCCGAGGTGGATGTCCCGGATCCAGTCCGGACCGCCGTAGATGAAGCCGGTGTAGCCCTGCAGCAGGGTCGCGCCGGCACCGATGCGTTCCCACGCCTGTTCGGCGGTCTCGATACCGCCGACACCGACCAGCACCAGTTCGTCGCCGGCGCGGGCACGGATCCGGCGCAGCACCTCCAGCGAACGCTCGGCCACCGGGGCCCCGGAGATTCCGCCGGCACCGAGTGCCTTCACGTCGGAGGCGGGGGTACGCAGACCGTCGCGGCTGATGGTCGTGTTCGTGGCGATGAGCCCGGTCAGGCCGAGTTCCCCGGCGAGGTCGGTCACCGCGTCCACGTCGGCGTCGGAGAGGTCCGGGGCGATCTTCACGAACAGCGGACGGTTGCTGGCGCGGCGCACCGCGTCGACGATCGGCCGGAGGCTCTCCACGGCCTGCAGGTCCCGCAGGCCCGGCGTGTTCGGCGACGACACGTTGATCACCAGGTAGTCGGCGACGGCGTCGACGGCCCGGGCGGACTCGTAGTAGTCCGAGGGTGCCTGGTCGGCCGGGGTGTTCTTCGTCTTGCCGAGGTTGACACCCACGGGCTCCGGCTCGACCCGGTCCCGCAGCCGGTACGCGGCGGCCAGGGCACCGTCGTTGTTGAAGCCCATCCTGTTGAGGAGCGCGCGGTCGTCGGGCAGCCGGAACAACCGGGGGGTGAGGTTCCCGGGCTGGTGGACCGCGGTCACGGTGCCGACCTCGGAGTACCCGAACCCGAGCGGACCCCAGACATCGACCTCGGTGGCGTTCTTGTCGAAACCGGCGGCCAGTCCCAGCGGCCGCGGGAAGTGCACCCCGCCGACCGACTGCGCGAGCACCGGGTCGGCGACGACGAGGCTCCGTCGCAACGCTGCCCGCGCGGTCGCCGACCCGGCGGCCGCGACCAGGGCGCGGGACATCAGACCGTGGATCCGCTCGGCACGCAGCCGGAACAGCTGTGTGAGGGAGGCGTCGTACACCGTTCCCCGGATCGTACGGAAGCTGGTCATGGGTCAGTCCTTTCGGGGGAGGTCGTCGGAGGGGATGTACTCACGGGTGCCGTCGGCGGTCACCAGGAGCAGGTCACCGCTGCCGTCGTCGATGATGTGCCGGACGTCGGGGGCGGTGGTGACCTCACCGACCGCGACCGGGGTCCCGGTGGACAGGTCGTAGCCCGTCAGCGTGTTGTCGCCGGTGGTGGACACCCACATCAACTCGCGGTCGGAGTCCCACAGCACCGCCCAGGCGCCGTCGCCGGTGGGCACGGACTGGGTGTGCCTGATCACGTCGGTCAGGGTGTAGACCAACGCCTGGTTGCGCCGGGGGTCGGAGGCCACGAGCACCCCGTCGGGCCGCGTCCCGGCGGACACGGTGCCGACGCCCTGGCCGATGCGCAGCGCGGCGAGCCTGCTCCGGTCGGCGATGTCGATGTCGGTGACGCTGGTCTGCGCGGCGTCGACGAGCGCCGCCCGCCACTGCGGGTCGCCGTCGCGGGTGTTGCCGACGAGCTGCAGCGCACTGGCGCTGTCCGTGATGTGCTCGGAGCCGGACGACTCGCCGTCGGGGGAGAACCAGTGGACGTCGGCGTCGGACTCCACGGTCACCGCCAGGGACCCGTCGGGGTGGACGGCGGCCGCGGTCACCTCACCCGGCGCGTCGACCCGGCGCTGTTCCTCGCCCTCGGCGTCCAGGACGCGCACGGTGGTCCCGCATCCGAGGACGACACCGTCGACGGCGCCGCTGACGGTGGTGCAGGAGTCGTCGACGTCGACGGTGGTCGCACGTCCGCTGGCGACGTCCCCGAGTGTGCCGATGGACAGCCGCCCCTGTTCGAGGGCGGCGACCGGGGCGGGGGAGTCGGCGGAGACCCCGTCGCCGAGACCGGCGCGGACGAGGCCGGCGCGGACGAGGCCGAGGACCTCGTCACCGTCCTCGAGCGACCCGGTCGCCTCCGACGGACCGGGCCGGTCGGGGGAGTCCAGGGGTTCGGCGGGGACCCCCACCACGACCTCTCCCTCCCCGTCGGGCCCGTCGTCGCCGTCGGTGCCGAACATCTGCTCGGCACATCCGGTCAGTGTCAGGGCTGCGGCGGCCGGGAGTGCCACGACCGCCGCCATCCTCTTGCGTGGCCACGTTGGGGGCCGGTTCACCAGGCTTCTCACGGGGATCACGCTACTACACACCGGACGCCACGCCGTCCCCGCCCGACATGAGGCGGCGGGCTCCGGGACGGTACGCTCTTCTGCCATGGAGCTCTCCTCGTATCTCGCCGCCGACGCCGGCGGCACCGTCACCACCACCGACATGGGGTGGTTGCAGACCATCATCCTCTCGATCGTGCAGGGGCTCACCGAGTTCCTCCCGGTCTCGTCGTCCGGGCACATGCGTATCGTCTCGCAGCTGGTGTGGGGGGAGGACGCCGGCGCGTCCTTCACCGCCGTGGTCCAGCTGGGCACGGAGCTGGCGGTGCTGGTGTTCTTCGCGAAGGACATCTGGATCATCCTGTCGGCGTGGTTCGCCGGCGTCTTCGACCCGGCGAAACGGGACAACCTGAACTACCGGATGGGGTGGATGGTCATCGCCGCGACCATCCCGGTGGGCCTGATCGGTTTCCTGGCCAAGGACCTCATCCGCGACAACCTGCGTAACCTGTGGATCACCGCGATCGTGCTGATCCTGTTCTCGTTCGTCTTCATCTGGGCGGAGAAGGTCGGCTCCCACAAGCGCACCTACGAGAAACTGACCATGAAGGACGCGCTGATCATGGGCTTCGCGCAGTGCCTCGCCCTGATCCCCGGGGTGTCCCGCTCGGGGGCGACGGTGTCCGCCGGTCTCTTCCTGAACCTCGACCGTGAGGTCGCCACACGGTTCTCCTTCCTGCTCGCGATCCCGGCGGTCCTGGCGTCCGGGCTCTTCAGCCTGCCGGACGCCTTCGAACCCGCGTCCGGGCAGGCCGCCACCGGGCTGCAGCTGGCCGTCGGCACCTCGATCGCCTTCGTCCTGGGCTACATCTCCATCGCCTGGCTGCTGAAGTTCGTCGCCAACCACTCGTTCGCCTGGTTCGCCCTGTGGCGGATCCCGGTGGGTGTGGCTGTGCTGATCCTGCTGGCCACCGGAACCATCAGCGCCTGACGGCCGGACCGGTGGGCGGGCCGGTCCGTACGGTGACTAGAATCTGGCACCATGCGTTCATGGTCCGCCCCCGACGTCCCCGCCCTGCCGGGTGACGGTGTCCCCCTCACACTCCACGACACGGCCGCCGACCGCGTCCTGCCGGTCGACACCGGCATGGTCACGGACGCGGGGGAGGTGGGGGTGTACGTCTGCGGCATCACCCCGTACGACTCGACCCACCTCGGCCATGCGGCGACCTACGTCGCCTTCGACCTGGTGGTCCGTCAGCTGCTCGACAACGGGCACGGCGTGCACTACGTGCAGAACATCACCGATGTCGACGACCCGCTGTTCGAGCGTGCCGACCGGGACGGGGTGGACTGGCGTGAGCTGGGTACCGGCCAGATCGACCTGTTCCGGTCGGACATGGAGGCACTGTCGGTGCTGCCTCCGCGCGACTACGTCGGGGCGATGGAGTCCGTCGACGAGGTCGTCCGCATGGTGGAGCGGCTGCTCGCGGTCGGGGCGGCCTACCGTCTGGACGACGAGTTCCCCGACGTCTACGTCGACCACACCTTCACCGCGCAGTTCGGTTACGAGTCCCGGTACGACGCGGAGACGATGAGCCGTTTCTTCGCCGAGGGCGGCGGTGACCCGGAGCGTCCGGGGAAGCGTCACCCGATGGACGCCCTGGTGTGGCGTGCCCACCGTGAGGGCGAGCCCGCGTGGGAGTCCCCCTTCGGCCCGGGGCGCCCGGGCTGGCACGTGGAGTGTTCGGCGATCGCCACCAACCGGCTGGGGGCGACGTTCGCCGTCCAGGGGGGCGGCAGCGACCTGCGGTTCCCGCACCACGAGTTCTCCGCCGCCCATGCCGAGGCGGCACACGGTGTGGACCGGATGGCCGGGCACTACGTGCACGCCGGGATGATCGGTCTGGACGGGACGAAGATGAGCAAGTCCCTGGGGAACCTGGTGTTCGTCTCCCGGCTGACCGCCGACGGCCACGACCCCGCGGCGGTGCGGCTGGGCCTGTACGAGGACCATTACCGCAGTGACCGTGACTGGTCGGCGGAGGTCCTGGAACGCGCCGAGCAGCGGCTGGAGCGTTGGCGTCGGGCGGTCGCGGCGGCGGGGCAGCGTCCTGCCTCGGAGGTGGACGGCCTGGTCCGGGAGGTCCGCGGTGCCCTGGCCGACGACCTCGACACCCCGGCTGCACTGGCGTTGATCGACGCGTGGAGCCGGGACGTCACGGACGTCACCGCCGCCGCTGACGTCACCGCCGCTGACGGCCCTGACAGCCCGGAAACCCCCGACGACTCGGCCGGCGACCGGGTCCGCACGCTGTGCGCGTCGCTGCTGGGGGTGGCACTGTGAGCTCCGACAGCTTCGCCGCGGCGACCGACGCCGCCCGCCACGAGTTCATCGATAACCTGAACGCCATGGCCACCGGCAGCTACCTGCGGGAGGAGGACCGTGAGTTCTGGGAGGCGCCGTACCCCACCACCGTGGTGGACGAGGCCGCCGAGATCCTCCACCGCCTGATCTCCGGTGTGCGGGCCGACCCCACCGGGGAGGTCGTCCTGCAGGTGATCTCGGCCCACGACGCCCTGCGGGCGCTCAGTGACCGCCACGCCGGCGCCGTCTACGAGGACGAGGAGGTCACCGACTTCCGCGCGCTGGTCACGGTGCTGTGCGAGGAGGTCGGCGCGGACGCCCGTCAGGTGCTCGACGACCTCGACCGCATCATCGAGCAGGAGTAGGCTACCCGAGCCGCTGCAGCAGCAGCGACTGGGTGGTCGACCCGACCGGGCCCTTCTCGTCGAAGAGGCGGCCGATGGTCAATCCGGTCCCGTCGGGCCCGAAGTTGGCCTCGGCCTGGATCCCGGTCCACCCGCCGACCGGCAGCCGGTGCAGGGAGACCGTGAGGTCGGTGTTCATGAACTGCCATTCGCGCGGGTCGAGCACCCGGTCTGTGCCGTTGGCCACGTCGGCCACGGACATCAGCCTGCTCCACGGGGTGTCCTCCACCCCGGCGACGACCGCCATCCGGCTGCGCACCCACAGCTGTCCGCCGACCGTCGGCGGGACGGGGCGGAAGTCGAGGGAGTCGATGAACGCCCCGGACCAGGTCGCCAGGAACGACGTGTCGGCGTCGGGCCCGCCGGCCTGCGACAGGGGCACCATCGCGGCGGCAGCCGGCACACCGGGGTTCTCCACGTCGGTGGTGTCGTCGCTGCGCACCCACCAGGCACTGCCGCGGACGACCTCGCGACCGGACCCGTCGACGACCACGGCCTCGAGGTAGCTGACCCGTCGGCCGGGGCGGACCACCCGGGCGGTGACGTGCAGCTGCGCGACCGGCACCGCCCCGAGGAGTTCGGTGGTCACCCGCACCAGCCGGCCGCCGTCGGGCGCGATGCCCTCCATGGCGTGGGTGACCAGTGCGGACGGGGGAGCGCCGTGCTGGAAGTCGGGGCCCCAGGGGCTCACGGTGTGCTCGGTGGCGGTGTACGCGGTCCAGGGGGTCCCGGTGTCGTCGGCGGTCGTGGCGCCCTGCAGGAAGTATGCGTCGGTGATGTAGCTCATGGTGTGCGATCCTATCGGCCCAGGCATGATGGCAAGGGTGAAGGCGATACTCTGGGACATGGACGGCACACTGGTCGACACCGAGCCACGGTGGGGGGAGTCGACCTACGCCATGGCCGCCGAGATGGGGCGTGAACTGACCCCCGAGGTCAGGGCGACGACCGTCGGCGGCACGGCGGACGGGACGGTGCGCCTGTGCGCGCAGTGGGCCGGTCTCGACCCCACCGACGAGGAGGTCGGTGAGTGGATCAGGTGGGTCTACGACCACGTGTCCCGCCTCTTCGCCGAGGGTCTGGACCTGCTGCCGGGCGTCGCCGACCTCCTGGCGGAGGGCAGCGCCTCGGGTGTGCCGATGATGGTGGTGACCAACACCTTCCGTTCCTTGACGGACCAGGCGTTGGAGACCATCGGTACGGAGCACTTCGTCGGCTCGGTCTGCGGCGACGAGGTACCGGCGGGCAAACCGGACCCGACCTGCTACCTCACCGCCGCCCGTCGTCTCGGGGTCGCCCCCGACGACTGCCTGGTGTTCGAGGACTCCACCAACGGGATGACGGCGGCCGTGCGGGCGGGGTGCCGGGTCGTCGGCCTGCCCTCCGCCGACGCCGAGGTTCCCGACGGGGCGGTGCCGGTGACGGCCCTGCGCGACGGACAGGCGGGGTTGGCCGGGTTGACCGTCGCCGACCTGCGGGGATTCTGGGAGCGGATCGGGCGGCTGCGTGTAGGGTGACCGCGTCACCACGTCGGTGCAGGATGTGACAGAATGAGTCCCGTGAAGAACTTCGACTCCCTGTTTGAGGAACTGTCCCAGCGTGCCGCGGAACGACCCGCCGGCTCCGGTACCGTGGAGGCACTCGACGCCGGGGTGCATTTCCAGGGCAAGAAGATCGTCGAGGAGGCGGGGGAGGTCTGGCTGGCCGCCGAGTACCAGTCCGACGACGAGCTCTCCGAGGAGATCTCCCAGCTGCTCTACTGGTTGCAGGTGGTGATGGTCGGTCGCGGCCTCACCCCGTCCGACGTCTACAAGTTCCTCTGAGAGGGTTGCCGTGAGTACTCCTGACCTGCTGCGCGTCGCCGTCCCGAACAAGGGGTCGCTGTCCGAGACCGCCACCGAGATCCTCGCCGAGGCCGGCTACCCGGGGCGTGGCGACTCGAAGTCGTTGACCGTCGTCGACGCCGAGAACGGCGTCGAGTTCTATTTCCTCCGCCCGAAGGACATCGCGATCTACGTGGCCAGCGGGCACCTGGACATGGGCATCACCGGCCGCGACCTCGCCGCCGACACCCGTGAGGAGACCGAGGAGCTCCTGGAGCTCGGTTTCGGCGACTCCACGTTCCGCTACGCCGCCCCCGCGGACGAGGAGTGGACGGTGGAGGCCCTGGAGGGGCGCCGGATCGCCACGTCCTACCCGAACCTGGTGCGCCGGGACCTGCGGTCCCGTGGCATCGACGCCACCGTCGTCCGTCTGGACGGCGCGGTGGAGATCTCCATCCGCCTCGGCGTGGCCGACGCCATCGCCGACGTGGTGTCCACGGGGCGGACCCTGCGGCAGCAGGGCCTGCGTCCCTTCGGCGACCCGGTGATCAGTTCGACCGCCGTGGTCGTGGGGCGTCGCGGGGCGTCCGTCGACGACCGTCAGCGGGTGCTCCTCAAGCGGATCGAGGGCATCCTGCACGCCCGCAACTACGTGATGCTCGACTACAACTGCTCGCGGGACGTCCTCGACCGTGCGGCCGCCGTCACCCCCGGCCTGTCCGCACCGACGGTGTCCCCCCTGGCCCAGGACAACTGGGTCGCCGTCCGGGCGATGGTGCCCCGACGGGACGCCAACACCCTGATGGACAACCTCTCCGCCCTGGGCGCTGAGGCCATCCTCGCCAGCGACATCCGCATCGCACGTATCTGACGGCTCCACCACGAGTCGTCCGTCACCACGAAAGGCCGGTACCACCATGACTGTCCCTGAGTTCCGTCCGGAATCCACCCCGGTCACCTCGTCCACGCAGCTGATCACCGCGGCGGAGACGCACTCGCTCAGTGCGCACGCCGCCACCAGTTTCCGGACCGAGGAGGACCTGCTGGGCACGATGCCGGTCCCGGAGCACGCCTACTACGGGATCCACGCCCTGCGCGCGGTGGACAACTTCCAGATCTCGCGGACGACCCTGAACCAGCTGCCCGAGTTCATCCGCGGCATGGTGCAGGTCAAGAAGGCCGCTGCGATCGCGAACCAGCGGCTGCACGCCCTGCCCCGGCACAAGGCCGAGGCCATCGTCTGGGCGTGCGACCAGATCCTGCTCGAGCACCGGTGCATGGACCAGTTCCCGATCGACGTCTACCAGGGCGGGGCCGGCACCTCGACGAACATGAACGTCAACGAGGTCGTGGCGAACCTGGCGCTGGAGTACCTGGGGGAGCCCAAGGGCAGCTACGACATCATCAACCCCAACGACGACGTCAACATGAGCCAGTCCACCAACGACGCGTACCCGACCGGGTTCCGGCTGGGCATCCACACCGCGTTCCAGGACCTCATCCGTCACCTCAGCGCCCTGGAGCGCGCCTTCTCCAACAAGGGCGACGAGTTCCGGGACGTCATCACCATGGGGCGCACCCAGCTCCAGGACGCCGTGCCGGTCAGCCTCGGCGACGAGCTCACCGCCTTCGCCCAGAACCTCTCCGAGGAGCAGTCCCAGCTCAACCGGGCCGCGGACTTCATGCTGGAGGTCAACCTCGGCGGTACGGCGATCGGTACCGGGGTGAACGCCCCGTCGGGGTACCAGCAGCAGGTCGTCGCCGCGCTGCGTGAGGTCACCGAACTCAAGGTGCTCGCCGCCAACGACCTGCTGGAGGCCACCAGCGACACCGGGGCGTACGTCAACGCCAGCTCGGTGGTCAAGCGTGTGGCCATGAAGCTGTCGAAGATCTGCAACGACCTTCGCCTGCTCTCCTCCGGCCCGCGCGCCGGCCTCAACGAGATCAACCTGCCGGAGCGTCAGGCCGGTTCGTCGATCATGCCGGCGAAGGTGAACCCGGTGATCCCGGAGGTCGTCAACCAGATCTGCTTCAAGGTCTTCGGCAACGACGTCACCATCTCGATGGCCGCGGAGGCCGGCCAGCTGCAGCTCAACGTGATGGAGCCGGTGATCGCGCAGTCGCTGTTCGAGTCCATCCGGCTGCTCGCCCGCGCCTGCACCACGCTGCGCACGCTGTGCGTGGTGGGCATCACGGCCAACGAGGACGTGTGCCGGTCGTACGTGGAGCACTCCATCGGTATCGTGACCTACCTCAACCCGCTGATCGGCCACCACAACGGTGACCTGGTGGGCAAGGAGTGCGCCCGTACCGGCAAGTCCGTGCGTGAGGTCGTCCTCGAGCGTGGGCTGCTGGACGAGGAGACCCTCGACCAGGTGCTCAGCAAGGAGAACCTGCTGCACCCGGTGTGGCGCGGGAAGCTGTACGTCGAGTCCTGAACGGACTGCGACCGACGGCGACCGACGGCCCCGGACACCGGGGGTGTTCCCCGGGTACCCCTGAACAAGGGGGGAACCGGGTCGTCGACGACCCTCGGTAGTTCACCGGGCTAACGTAGTTGGTGTGACACACCCCGTCGACACCACCACGCACACCACCACCTACCGCTCGACCCTCCTGACCCTTCCGCCCACGGGGGCGGCGCTCCGTCTGGTCTGGGACGACGACCGCACCCCGGAATCCTCCCGGGCCTGGGCGTTGAGCCTGCCGCACGGCCTGGGCGACGGCCGCGTCGTCAACGGACCCGCCGAAGCCCACCTCCCGAATACGGGGTTCCAGAAGCTCTTCGTCGTCGACCCCGGCGAGGCCCACCGGCACCACCTGGCCACCGTCTACGGCATCCGGACCGCCCGTGAGGCCCTGGAGGCGGTGCGTGCCCGCCTGGCGACCGGCGGCGACCCCCGCTACCGCGCCCACCGTGGACTGCTGGCCACCCTGTGCTCCACCCCGGCCGGGCAGCGCCCCGCCGCCCACACCGTCCTCGGCACCGTCGACCCCGCCGACCACCACGTTGTCGTCCCGTTCCTCAGCGACACGGCCGTCGCCGCGCTCCCGGAGGTGCCTCCGGCCGAGACCACGGCGTGGGACGTCTCGGTCGCCGTCCACCTGCTCTGGCTGGCCCACGGCGGTGGTCTGGTCACCGGCGACGAGTGCTCCGACCTGCTGGCCCGCGCCCTCGACTCGGCCCGGTCGGTCTACCGGACGTGGGCGGAGTACGCCGACGGCGTCGTGGTGGGACGCGCGGTGGCCGACGGGCGGCTGGACGACTCGTGCCTGCGTTTCGTCCGGGACGTCGCCGTGGCCCTGAACCACCCGGACTCACCGTGGTCCCGGCTGGAGCTGCAGGGGTAGCCTGAGGGGATGCTCCCTGATCTCGTGGCTCCGGCACACCGGTCGGCGTTGCGGTCCATCGCCCGCGTGGTCTCCGAGACCGCCACCCCCACACCCCCTGAGGTGGCCCTGTCCGCGGTGGCCGACCAGCTGCTCGCGGCACCGGCCCTGGTGCTCACCGGCGCCGGGGTGTCCACGGACTCCGGCGTCCCCGACTACCGGGGGCCGTCCGGGTCGCTGACCCGGCACCGCCCGATGACCTACCAGGAGTTCCGCCACGACCCGGAGGCCTCGCACCGCTACTGGGCCCGGTCCTTCGTGGGGTGGCGGCGGATGGCTGCAGCCCGGCCGAACCCCACGCACTACGCCCTCGCTGAACTCGAGCAGGCGGGCCTGGTCACCGGGGTGGTCACCCAGAACGTCGACGGTCTGCACGCCGGGGCCGGCACGCGGAACCTGCTCACCCTCCACGGCGACCTGGCCCAGGTGGTGTGCCTGCAGTGCGGCAGGACCGAAGACCGGCACTCCCTCGATGGCCGGCTGGCGGAGAGGAACCCCGGCTACCTGGAGAGCATCGACCTGGATCCGTCGCTGGTGAACCCGGACGGCGACGTCACCCTCGACGACGCGGCGGTCCGTGACTTCTCCATGGCCGGTTGTCTGCGGTGCGGTTCCCGACTGCTCAAACCCGATGTCGTGTACTTCGGCGAACCGGTGCCCACCGAGCGGAAGCAACAGGCCTCACGGATGCTGTCCGAATCCTCCGCCCTGGTGGTCGTCGGCTCCTCCCTGGCGGTGATGAGCGGCTACCGGCTGGTGCTGGACGCCCGCAGGCAGGGTAGGCCCGTCTTCGTGATCAACGGGGGACCGGGGCGGGCCGACCGCACCGCCGACGTCGTGTGGCGGACCCAGGTCGCCCCGGCGTTCCTCGACCTCATCGACGCCGTCGGGATCTACTGACCACCCCCGCAACCACCCCCGCCACTACTCAGGCGAACTCCTGCGGCACCCCCGGGTACTCCGGCGGGGTCCCGCCGAAGGCGGGGCAGAGGGACTGGAAGGAGCACCACCCGCACAGTTTCGAGGTCGTCGGCGCGAAGTCCCCGCTGCGGGCGTCCTCGCCGATCCTGGTCCAGACATCCTCCAGGTCGCGCTCGACGTAGTTGAGCTCCGCCGGGGTGGGGGAGAGCACCATGTCGTCACGGACCTTGAGGTACATCAACCGCAGCTGTTCGGGGATGTGGTCGAACATGCGCCACCACACCAGGGCGTAGAAGCGCATCTGGAACACCGCCTGCGCGGAGAACCGGGGGATGGGCTTCTTGCCGGTCTTGTAGTCGACGACCCGGACCTGGCCGGTGGGGGCGACGTCCACCCGGTCGATGAACCCGCGGACGGGCACGCCGTTGGGCAGGGTGGTGTCGACGTACTTCTCCACCGACTCCGCGTCGAAACCGGCGGGGTTCTCCATCTGGAAGTAGCCCTTGACCAGTGAGCGGGCGTCCACCAGGAAGTCCGTCGTGGATTCCTCGGGGACCAGCTTACCGAGCTGGGCGTCCGCGTCCTTCATCGCCGTCCAGTGCGGGGTGAGCATCTTCACCGCCGCGGGGTAGGTCCGTTCGTCACGTGGCAGGTTGTGCAGGTCCTCCAGCACGGCGTGCACCAGCGTGCCCTTGACCTGTGCGACCGTACTGGGCTCGGGCAGCCGGTCGATGGCGCGGAGCCGGTAGAGCAGCGGGCACTGCCGGTAGTCGCCGACACGCGACGGGGACAGGGCGAGGGGGCGGCGGGTCACAGGGCCTCCAGCATCTTTCCGGGGTTGAGGATGGCGGTCGGGTCGACGGCGTGTTTGATCACGCGGTGCAGGTGCCGGTTGCCGTCGTCGAGTTCGCGGGGCAGCCACGGGGCCTTGAGCGCACCGACCCCGTGTTCGCCGGTGATGGTGCCGCCGAGGCTGAGCCCGAGGTCCATGATGCGGTCGAAGGCGGTCATCCCGGCGGCGACGGACGCCTCGTCGGAGAGGTCGTAGAACACCGAGGGGTGGACGTTGCCGTCCCCGGCGTGGGCCACCAGGGTCACCATGGTGCCGGTGTCCTCGCGGATGGCCTCGACGCCGGCGCAGAAATCGGCCAGGCGGCTGCGCTGCACACAGACGTCGTCGATCATCTGCCCGACGCCGTGTGACGAGCAGTAGCGCTCGTTGGCGACCTGTACCGAACGACGTGCGGCGACGAGGAGTTCGGAGTCGGCCGGGTTGTCGGCGAAGGCGACGTCGAGGGCGCCGTGGGCCTCGGCCACGTGGGCGAACTCCTCGGTGTCGGCGGCGGCGGTGGGGGAGTCGGACTGCATGATCAGCACGGCGCCGACAGTGCCGACAGTGTCGTCGAGGCCGAAGTCCCCGATCTCCGACAAGAGGCCGACGGTCGTGCCGTCCATCATCTCCAGCATCGACGGGCTGGCCCCGGTGGCCATGTACGACGACACGGTCCGCACGGCGTCCGCCACGGTGGGGAAGGTCGCCAACGCCGTCAGCGGGTCGGGTCCCAGCGGCACGACCTTCAGGGTGGCCTCGACGATGACCCCGAGGGTGCCCTCGGAGCCGGTGAACAGCGACACCAGGTCGAGGCCCGCCACGCCCTTGACGGTGCGGTGGCCCAGGCGGGTCACGGTCCCGTCGGCGAGGACCACCGTGAGTTCCCGGACGTATTCGCGGGTCACGCCGTACTTCACGCAGCACATCCCGCCGGCGTTGGTGGCGATGTTGCCGCCGACCGACGAGATCGCCATGCTCCCGGGGTCCGGTGGGTAGGCCAGCCCGCGGGGCCGGAGGAGGTCCTTGAGGTCCTTGTTGATGACGCCGGGTTCGACGGTGACGGTCATGTTCGCCTCGTCGACCTCCAGGACGGTGGTCATGGCGGCCACCGAGAGCAGGATGCAGCCCGGTTCGGCGCACGCGCCGCCCGACAGTCCGGAGCGTGCGCCCTGCGGGACGACCGGGATGCCGTGGGTGTGGGCGAAGCGCATGGTCGCCACGACGTCGTCGACCCCGGCGGCACGGACCAGCGCCAGGGCGTCCTTGCCGGGGTGGACGGACTCGTCGGTGGCGTAGGTCGCCAGGATGTCCGGATCGGTGCTCAGCGAGCCGACGAGGACAGCGGCAAGGTCGGCAAGGTCGGCAACGTCGGCCGAGCGGCCCGGCGCGGTGGGGGTGGTGTTCACAGGTGCTCCAGCATCTTGCCGGGGTTGAGGACCCCGGTCGGGTCGACGGCGTTCTTGATCTCTCGGTGCAGGCGGCGGTTGCCCTGGTCGAGTTCGGCGGCGAGCCACCGGCTCTTGAGGTTGCCGACGCCGTGCTCCCCGGTGATCGTGCCGCCGAGTTCCAGGCCCAGGGCCATGATCCGGTCGAAGGCGTCCTGGGCGGCGGCGACCGAGGCATCGTCGGCGGTGTCGAAGAACACCGAGGGGTGCATGTTGCCGTCGCCGGCGTGGCCGATGACGGCGACCTGTGCTCCGGTGTCCTTGCCGATGTCCTCGACGCGGTCGCAGAACTCGGCGATCCGGGTGCGCGGCACACAGACGTCGTCGAGCAGTTGGCCGCCGCCGTGGGCCCGGGCGTGGTGCTCCCAGGCGGGTTGGGCGGAGCGGCGTGCGGCGACGAGGAGTTCGGCGTCGACCGGGTTGTCGGCGAAGGCGACGTCGAGGGCGCCGTGGGCCTCGGCGACGCCGGCGAACTCCTCGGTGTCGGCGGCGGCGGTGGAGGAGTCGGACTGCATCAGCAGCAGTGCCCCCACGGTGTCGTCGAGGCCGAAGTCACCGAGGTCGTTGACCATGGCGATGGTGGCGGCGTCCATCATCTCCAGCATCGACGGGCTGGCGTCGGTGGCGGTGTAGGCGGACACCGCCTCGGCCGCCGACCGGACCGTGGGGAAGGTCGCCAGGGCGCTCAGCGGGTCGGGTCCCAGCGGCACGACCTTCAGGGTCGCCTCGACGATGACCCCGAGGGTGCCCTCGGAGCCGGTGAACAGTCCGGCGATGTCGAGGCCCGCGACACCCTTGACGGTGCGGTGGCCCAGCCGGGTCACGGTTCCGTCGGCCAGCACGACCGTCAGCTCCCGGACGTATTCGCGGGTCACCCCGTATTTCACGCAGCACATGCCACCGGCGTTGGTGGCGATGTTGCCGCCGATCGAGCACATCGCCACGCTGCCGGGGTCCGGTGGGTAGGCCAGCCCGTGGGGACGCAGCGCGTCCTTGAGGTCCTTGTTGACGATCCCCGGTTGGACGGTGACGGTCATGTTCGCCTCGTCGACCTCCACGACGTCGGTCATGGCCGCCAGTGAGAGCAGGATGCAGCCGTCCACGGCGTTCGCCCCGCCGGAGAGGCCCGACCGCGCGCCCTGGGGCACCACCGGGATGCCGTGGGCGTGGGCGAAGCGCAGGGTGGCGGCCACGTCGTCGGCGTCGGCGGCGCGGACCAGGGCGGCCGGGGCGCCCACGGGACTGTAGAGCGATTCATCGGTGGCGTGGGCGGCGAGCACGTCCGGGTCGTCGGTCACGGACCCGGACAGCACCGGGCGCAGCCGCCCGGCGATTCCGGAGGGTTGTCGGGACGTCATTGCCGCCACTGTAGTCGCCCCTCGTCGCTCCTGTGGTCGGCGGGGACGTCCGGCTACCGTGGTGGGCATGAACTCCAACCGTCTCGCCGGATCGACGTCCCCCTACCTGCTGGCCCACGCCGACAACCCGGTGCACTGGCAACCGTGGGGGCCCGGCCCCTTCGCCGAGGCCCGCGAGCGTGACGTGCCGGTGCTGGTGTCGGTCGGCTACGCGACGTGCCACTGGTGCCACGTGATGGCCGAGGAGTCCTTCAGCGACCCGGCGGTCGCCGAGATCATCAACTCCCGGATGGTGGCGGTCAAGGTCGACCGCGAGCAGCACCCGGACGTCGACGCGTACTACATGCAGGCCACCCTCGCCCTCAGCGGGCAGGGCGGCTGGCCGATGACCGTCTTCACCGACCCCGCGGGACGCCCGTTCCTGGCCGACACCTACTTCCCGCCGGCCCCGCGGCAGGGCCGGCCGTCGTTCCGTCAGGTCCTGGAGGCGGTGTCGCGCACCTGGGAGTCCGACCGCGACCGCGTCGACGGGCTCACCGCCCGGCTCAACGACGCGATCGCCACCGGCGGGGAAGACGGGGACGGCAGGGACGGCGGGGACGGCGGCACCGCGTCCTGGGCCGCGCAGGAGGCCACCGCGGAGCTGCCGACCCGCGTCGTCCAGAAGATGCGCGCCTCCGAGCACCCCACCGGCGGTTTCGGCGGCGCCCCGAAGTTCCCGCCGTCGGCGACGCTGCTCGGCCTGGTGCGCTGGGCCGAACGCACCGACTCCGCCACCGCCAGGGACCAGGTGCTCGACATCGTGGGACGGACCACCACCGCGATGCTGCAGGGCGGGCTCACCGACCCCGTCGACGGCGGATTCCACCGCTACTGCGTGGACGGCGACTGGACGGTGCCGCATTTCGAGAAGACCCTCTACGACAACGCCCTGCTGCTGCGCGCCCTGGCCGCCTACCGCACCCACCGGCCCGACGACGCCCTCGTCGCCGAAGCCGTCGACCTGACCCGCGCCTTCCTCACGGACGGCCTGGCGACCGAGCACCCGCATCTGCTCGCCAGCGGCCTCGACGCCGACACCGTCGTCGACGGCACCCGGGTCGAGGGCTACACCTACACCTGGGCCCCGGGCGAACTGGAGGACCTGGGGCTGTCCGGGGAGGGCGACGTGGACGGCCGCGTCGTCCTCGCCCGGCGCGACGGCATGCCCCTGCCCGACGACCTTCGCGACACCCTGCGCCAGGCCCGGTCCACCCGGCCGCGCCCCGCCGTCGACGGCAAGGTCGTCACCGCCTGGAACGCCATGGCCGCCGTCGCCCTCACCGAGGCCGGCGACCCGGAGGCCGGGGCGGCACTCACCACCGCCCTGTGGAAACACGCCGTGACCGTCGACGACGACGGCACCGTCCGCAGTGTGGTGCGCTGCACCGGGTCCCCCCACGCGCCGGGCACCCTCGAGGACTGCGCCTGGCTGCTGCTCGCCCTGGTCCGGCTGTGGGAGCACCGCGGCGACACCCACGACGGCCTGGACGTACCGGCGGCGGTGTCGGAACTGGTGCGCCACACCCAGGTCACCTTCCACCGCGCCGCCGGGACCTGGTACGACGCCGCGACACCCGTCGCCGGCACCGGTGTACGCCCCCGCGACCCCTACGACGGCGCGACCCCCACCGCCGTGGCGGTCCTCGCCGAAGCCCTCAGCATGGCCGGCACCCTCGCCACCTCCCTCGACGACGCCGACGTCCGGGCCGTCGGCGCACGCTGGTCGGCCGAGGCCCGCCGGATCCTCGACGCCCACACCGGCGTCGTCGACCAGCACCTGGCACAGGCCGGCGGCTGGCTGTGCGCCCTCGAATGCCACCTCGCCGGACCGGTCCAGGCGACCGTCTCCGCCGCCGACCCCGCCCAGGTGGCGGCACTGCGCGCGCAGCTCGGGACGTCCTGTCTGGTCCTGCCGGTCGAACACGGTGCCCGGCTCCTGGGCTCCCCGGACGCGGGGGAGGGGCAGGCACTGGTCCAGGTGTGCCGGGCCGGGGTCTGCGGGGTCCCCACCGCCCTGTGACCCCAGTGAGCCCCGTGACGTGCCTCGGCCCGCCGGCCGTTACACTGATCGGGTCCACAGCCGCACCAACGTAAAGGGGAACCCCGTGGCCTACTCCGGCCCGTTCCAGCCCGGCGACCGGGTCCAGCTCACCGACGCCAAGCGTCGCCACTACACCATCACCTTGGAGACCGGCGGCAGCTACTTCACCCACAAGGGCGAGATCAAGCACGACGACATCATCGGCCGCGACGAAGGCACCGTGGCCGTCTCCCACGTCGGCGGCGAATACCTCTGCTTCCGCCACCTGCTGGTCGACCACGTCCTGTCGATGCCCCGCGGCGCCGCGGTGATCTACCCCAAGGACGCCGCCCAGATCCTCGTCGAAGGCGACATCTTCCCCGGCGCCAAGGTCCTCGAGGCCGGCGCCGGCTCCGGCGCCCTGTCGATGACCCTGCTACGCGCCGTCGGCGACCACGGCCGGCTGATCTCCTACGAGATCCGCGAGGACCACCTGGACTACGCCGAGAACAACGTCACCGAGTACATGGGGGGACACCCCGCCAACTGGGACCTGCGCCTCGGCGACCTCAAGGACGTCACCGTCGAGGACACCGACGGCCCGGTCGACCGGGTCATCCTCGACATGCTCGCCCCCTGGGAATGCCTCGAGACCGTCCGCGACCTGCTGATCCCCGGCGGGGTGTTCATGACCTACGTCGCCACCGTCCCCCAGCTGATGAAGGTCATGGAGGGCATCCGCGAACTGGGATGCTTCACCGAACCGAAGGCCTGGGAGTCCCTCGTCCGCGAATGGAAGGTCGAGGGCCTGGCCACCCGCCCCGAACACCGGATGAACGCCCACACCGCCTTCCTCGTCTGGGCCCGCCGCCTCGCCGACGGCACCGTCGCCCCGAAGCCCCAACGCCGCGCCCGCAAGTGACCCCCGCACGTGACCCCCGCACGTGACCGGGGAACCTGCACAGGGGTGGCACAGAGGCGGTTCCGTGGTTCTGGATAGGCTACCTTTGCCCCACATGTAGACTGGCCCTCTATGACGCAGCACACCACGGACCAGAATCTCCACGGCGGACCGACCTCACGGGTCGACTCCGGCCCTGAGTCCTACCGCCAGCTGCAACTGGCCAACCGGACCCTGGGCACCCGCAACGCGAAACTCACCGAAATGCTCAGGTCCAGCCGCGACAAGCTGGACGAACTGAACTCCCGGCTGGACGCGCTCGCCGAACCCCCGAGCACCTACGGCACCCTGCTCGACACCGGCCCCGACGGCCTCACCGCCGAGGTCCACACCGCCGGACGCCGGATGCGCCTGCCGGTCAGCCCCCGGGTGTCCCCGGGCGAACTCACCCCCGGCTCCCTCGTCCGCCTGGGGGAGGGCCAACAGGTCGTCGAAGTCTGCGGATACGCCGACTCCGGCGACATCGGCACCGTCGTCGAGGTCGTCGACTCCTCCCGCATCGTCGTCGCCGACAAGCTCGGCGAAGAGACCCTCATGAAATGCGCCGGCGCCCTCACCTCGGAAGTCGCCGCCAAGCAGGTCGGCCCCGGAGACAGCGTCATCGTCGACCGGCGCGCCGGGTACGCCTTCGAGGTGATCTCGCGGGCCGAGGTCGAGGACCTCGTCCTCGAGGAGGTGCCGGACGTCTCGTACTCCGACATCGGTGGACTGGAGAGCCAGATCGAGCAGCTGCACGACGCCGTCGAGCTGCCGTTCCTGCACCCGGATCTCTACCGCGACTACGGCCTGCTGCCGCCGAAGGGTGTGCTGCTCTACGGGCCGCCCGGCTGCGGGAAGACGTTGATCGCCAAGGCGGTGGCGTCCTCCCTCTCCCGCAAGATCAACACCGACGCCGGAACCCCGGACGCGAAGTCCTACTTCCTGAACATCAAGGGCCCCGAACTGCTCAACAAGTTCGTCGGCGAGACCGAGCGGCAGATCCGTCTGATCTTCGAGCGCGCCCGCAAGATCGCCTCCGCCGGCCAGCCCGTCATCATCTTCTTCGACGAAATGGAGGCGATCTTCCGCACCCGTGGCACCGGTGTCTCCTCGGACGTCGAGTCCACGGTGGTCCCGCAGCTGCTCGCCGAGATCGACGGGGTGGAGGGGCTGCGCAACGTCATCGTCATCGGCGCCTCGAACCGTGAGGAGCTCATCGACCCGGCGATCCTGCGCCCCGGCCGGCTCGACGTGAAGATCCGCGTGGAGCGGCCCGACCGTGCGGCCGCCGCCGACATCCTGGGCAAGTACCTCACCGCCGCGGTCCCGGTGTCCGCCGCGCTCCTCGAGGCCGCCGGCGGGGCCGACGCGGCGGCCGCCCGGCTGCGCGCCCGGGTGATCGACGACCTCTACTCCGACGACCGCCCGTACCTCACCCTGCACTACGCCGACGGAACCCACTCCGACCTCTACTTCCGCGACTTCACCTCGGGGGCGATGCTGGCCAACATCGTCGACCGGGTCAAGAAGCTCGCCATCAAGGACGTCCTGCGTGGCGAGGGCGACGGCGTCACCGAAGCCCACGTGGACGCCGCGGTGGACGAGGAGTGCCGCGACAACGACGACCTGCCCGACACCACCAACCCCGCCGAGTGGGCCAGGATCTCCGGCCACTCGTCCCGCCGCGTCGTGGAGATCACCATGGCAGACCGACGGGCAGACCGGCGCGCAGACCGGGGGGCCGACCGGTGAGCACCGCACCACGCCGGCTGATCGGCACCGAGACCGAGTTCGGCATCATCGCCCCGGGCGACCCCTACGCCAGCCCGATCGAGACCTCCACCCAGGCGGTCGTCGCCTACGCCGGCGCCACGGGGCTGGGGGTGAACCGACGCACCCGGTGGGACTACAACGCCGAGTCGCCGCTGCGCGACGTGCGCGGCTTCGACCTGCGCCGCTACCGCACCGCCCCCGTCGTCGACCCCAACGCGCTGGGCTCGGCGAACGTGGTCACCACCGCCGGCGCCCGGTTCTACGTGGACCACGCGCACCCGGAGTACTCGTCGCCGGAGACCACCAACGCCTGGGACGCGGTGATCTGGGACAAGGCCGGCGAGCTGGTGATGCACACCGCCGCACAGGCGTCCGCGGCGGTGGACGACCAGCCGGCGCTGACGATCCACAAGAACAACGTGGACGGCAAGGGCGCCTCCTACGGCGCCCACGAGAACTACCTCTACCCCCGGTCCTACGACGCCGAGGCGGTGCAGGCCGCGCTGATTCCCCACTTCGTGACCCGTCAGGTCTACACCGGGGCCGGACGGCTCGGCCTGGGGGCCGAGAGCCAGACCCCCGGTTTCCAGATCAGCCAGCGGGCCGACTACATCGAGACGACCGTGTCGCTGGAGACCACCCTGAACCGCGGCATCATCAACACCCGCGACGAGTCCCACGTCGGCGACGACTGGGCCCGGATGCACGTCATCATCGGCGACGCGAACCTCTCGGAGTACGCGACCTTCCTCAAGCTCGGCACCACGGCGCTGGTCCTCGACGCCGTCGGTGCGGGCGCGGACTTCTCGGACCTGGCCCTGTACGAACCGGTCGCCGCCGTCCGGCAGATCTCCCGTGACCTGGACTGTTCGGCACCGGTGCGGCTCTACGGCAACGTGGAGCGCACCGCGGTCGAGATCCAGCGGGAGATCCGTCGTCGGGTCGTCGAGGCCGTCCCGGCCGCGCACCGGCACGACGGGGACGACCTCGTGCTCGAGGTGTGGGGGGAGATCCTCGACGACCTGGAGCGCGACCCGGCGAGCACCGCCGACCGTCTGGACTGGACCGCCAAGCTCAGCCTGCTCACCGCCTACCGCGCCCGCGGACTCGACTGGGACCACCCGACGATGGCCGTGGTCGACATCCAGTACCACGACATCGACCCGGCGAAGGGCCTGTACAACGCCCTGGTCCGGAAGGGCAGGATGCGCACCCTCGTCCCCGCCGACGATGTCGCCGCCGCGGCTGCCCGGGCCCCGGCCGACACGCGGGCCTGGCTGCGTGGCGAGGTGGCCCGCCGGTTCTCCGGTGACCTGCTCGCGGCGAACTGGGACACCCTGGTCCTCGACACCCCCTACGGGGCGTCGTCGACGACCCGCGTCCTGCTCCCTGACCCGTTGCAGGGCACCGCGGCGCAGCTGCAGGACGCCCTGGCCGACGTCGACGACGCCGCCGGGCTCGTCCGGGTCCTCGGGGAGCTGCTCCCGGGCTCCCTCGGCGGTGTCGACTGATATCCTGTAGGCACCGGAACACAGATTCCACCATCGCTCTAGCACTCGTGAAGGAAGTGGTTCCCCATGGCAGCCGGATCAGGCTCGACGGGCGGCTCCAGCCAAAACCAGGTCCACGGGGGGCGCGGGCCCGACGACGGTGACGTCGCCGGTGCCACCGACCCCGTCGCCTCCGGCCAGGAGCAGCTCAGGGTCAGTGGCACCGACGACCTGCTCGACGAGATCGACGGCCTGCTGGAGTCCAATGCCGAGGAGTTCGTGAAGTCCTACGTCCAGAAGGGCGGGCAGTAGTCACGGCGGCCGTGTTCACCCGCCGGATCATGGGCCTGGAGACCGAGTTCGGCATCACCAGCGTCCTGGACAGCCACCGGCGGCTGGGCCCGGACGAGGTCGCCCGGCACCTCTTCGCCCCGGTGGTGGAGCGCTACCGCAGCAGCAACGTCTACTGGCCCAACGCCTCGCGGGTGTACCTCGACGTCGGCGCGCACCCGGAGTTCGCCACCGCCGAGTGCGACTCGCTCCACCAACTCATCACCTACGACCGGGCGGGGGACCAGATCTTCCACGACCTGGCGTCGCGCTGTGAGACGTCGCTGGCGGAGCGGGGGATCGGCGGCAAGGTCTACCTGCTCAAGAACAACACCGACTCGGTCGGCAACTCCTACGGCTGCCACGAGAACTACCTGGTGGGCCGGGACATGCCCTTGAAGAGCCTGTCGGCCCAACTGCTGCCGTTCCTGGTCACCCGGCAGCTGATCTGCGGGGCCGGCAAGATCAGTGTGCCGACCGCCGGCGCCCCGAACGAGAACTTCGGGCCCGGGTACTGCCTGTCCCAACGCGCCGACCACGTGTGGGAGGGGGTGTCCTCGGCGACGACACGCTCCCGGCCGATCATCAACACCCGCGACGAGCCGCACGCGGACTCCTCCCGGTTCCGCCGGCTGCACATCATCGTCGGCGACTCCAACATGTCCGAGACGACCACCGCCCTGAAGGTGGGGTCGACGCTCCTGGTGCTGGAGATGATCGAGGCCGGGGTCGACCTGCCGGACCGCGAGCTGTCCAACGAGATCCGGTCGATCCGCGAGATCGCCCGGGATTCCACGGGGACCACCCCGCTGGCGCTGCGCGACGGCGGCACCGCGACACCGCTGGGCATCCAGCGCGACTTCCACGCCGCGGCGGTGCGCTGGATGGAGGACCGTCCGGAGCCGGCCGAGGGCGCCCCAGGGACACCGCGCGACCAGCTGCTCCCGGTGGTCGACCTGTGGGGCCGGGTGCTCGACGGGGCGGAGTCCGGTGACTTCTCCGCGGTTGACACGGAGATCGACTGGGTGATCAAGAAGAAGCTCCTCGACCGGATCGCCGAGCGCGGCGGTCTGGAGATCACCGACCCGCGGCTCGCCCAGGTCGACCTGACCTACCACGACATCAACCCGGACCGCGGCCTGTTCCACCTGCTGGCCCGCAGGGGAGAGGTCGCCACCCTCGTCGACCCCGACGACATCACCGCCGCGACGTACACGGCACCCACCACCACGCGCGCCGCCGCCCGGGGCCGGTTCCTCACCGCGGCGCTGGACAGCCACCGCCAGACGACGGTCGACTGGACGCGGCTGAAGGTCAACGGCGACGGCGGCGACGAGATCGTCCTGCCCGACCCCTTCGACCCCACCGCCGAGGGGCTGGAGCACCTCCTCGACATCCTCGCGGAGCCCTCGCCGTGAGCCCCGCGAACCGCCCGGCGGAGATCCACTGGGACCCGGCGTCGTCGCGGCTGCTCAACCTCGTGCTGGCCCTGACGGACCGGTCACGGTCGCTCCAGTGGATCCGGACGCACGTCGACGGCTACTCCGGGGACGTCGAGACCGTCCGCCGGCGCTTCGACCGCGACCGGCCGCTCCTCGACGAGCTCGGCCTGGTCGTCGTGGAAACCGCCGGCACCGACGACGACGGACACCCCGAGGTCCGGTACGGGATCGACCCCGCCCCGAGTTTCCTGCCCGACCTCGCCGTCACCGACGCCCGGTGGCAGGCCCTGCGCCCTGCCGCGCAGTGGGTCCCGAACCAGTCGCTCGCCGCCCCGGTGCGCCAGGCGCTGCAGAAACTGTCGACGGTGGCACCGGCGTCCGACCTCGACGACGGCCCCGGGTTCTCCGCCCCGGTGCCCGACGCCGTCGACCTCACCGACGCCGACATCGAGGCGCTGAACGTGGCGATGGACCGTAACCTGAGCCTGCGGTTCCACTACTGGCCGGCGTTGACCGAGGATCCGCAGCTACGCCGTCTGGACCCGTGGGGTGTCGCCGCCGTCGACGGCAGGCTCTACCTCACCGGGTTCGACCTCGACCGGGACAGCCAACGGACGTTCCGGCTCTCGCGCATCGCCGACCTGGAGGCCGCCGCCACCCTGATCCGCCACCCCGCACCGGACCGTCCCGTCGCCGAGCTGGTGACCGAGGGGCTCCGCGCCTCCTCGACGATGGTCACCGCCCGGGTGCGTTTCCTCACCGACGGCGCCCAGGAACTCCGTGCCCTGGCGTCTCCCGACGGCCTGGTCGGCCCGGTCGACCGGCGGTGGCTGGTCCGCACGGCCGCCTCCTACGCCACGGACTGCCTCGTCGTCGACCCGCCGGACGTCGTCGCCGACATCGTCACGCACCTGGAGGATGCCGTGCGCACCTTCGGGGGAGAGGAGCACCGGCCGTGACCGACCCCGTTCCCCGCCGACGCACCGTCGGCTACACCACCTGGCAGGTCCGTCGCGTCCTGGCGGTCATCGCCTGGTTCCGGCACCATCCGGACGGCTCGTTGATGCGCGCGGCGGCCCAGTTCGGGGTGTCCGTGCCCCAGCTACGCCACGAGCTGACCCAGGCGGCGACCTGCGGTCTCCCGCCGTACCTGCCAGGGTCGTTGCTGGAGTTCTCGACCTCCGGGATGCACGTGGACGTCGTCACCTCCCTCGGCCTCGACCGGGCACCGTCGCTGACGGCGGCGGAGTCGGGGGCCCTGCTGCTCAGCCTGGAACGCCTGGCCAGCGTGATGTCCGGCCCCGGCCGGGCGGACGTGGACTCCGCCGCGGAGATGATCCGTGACCTGCAGCAGGACGTCCGGGACCGCCGCGACCGGTTCGTCCCCGACGAGTTCACCACCGCGTCCCGGCCCACGGTGGCGGGCGACGGCCCGGGGCAGGGGACGGCCCCGGTGCTGGCGGAGAACCTGCCGGCCCTACGCGAGGCGCTGTCGACGCGCCGGTGGATCGAGCTGACCTACCGGTCGGCGTCCTCGGACTCGGTGACCCCACGCACCCTGGTTCCCGACCAGCTGGAGTTCATCGACGGGCAGGCCTACCTCTGGGCCCGCGGGGACGCGCCGGACACGGTCGACCAGCGGTGCTTCAACGTCTCCCGGATGTCGTCGGTCCGGGTGACCGACCGGCCCGCGCCCCCGGCCCGCGAACGGACGGTCGACGCCGAGGACCCGTTCGGCTTCGACCGCGACGGACAGCGCTGGGCCGTGATCGAGCTCGAGGACGACGCCGCCTGGATGTTCGAGTACCTGCCGATCTGGCAGGTGGACGGCCCCGGCCCGTTGCGCGCGGCGATCCCGGACACGGGGGACTGGTTGGAGCGTTTCCTCCTGGCCTACGCACCGTCGATCCGCGGGGTCGTCGCCCCGGACGGCCTGCAGGACACCCCGGGGTGTGATCTCGGACACCGTGTGGCCGCCCGGGCCCGCGCTGCGGTGGATGCCTACCGCTCACTGGCGTAGGGTTATCCCTGACTGAGTCATGGCTCATCCATGACTGACCCACGCGACGGAAAGGCACTGCCCCATGGGATCCCTCGGTTGGCCTGAGATTCTTATCATTCTCCTCGTCATCGTCCTGCTCTTCGGGGCGGCGAAGCTGCCGACCCTCGCCCGGTCCGCCGGCAGGTCGATGCGTATCTTCAAGTCCGAGATGAACGAGATGAAGAACGACGGCAAGCCGTCGCCCGTCGAGGGGGCCGTACCGCCGGCCGCCGACACCGTCGTCCCCGACCCGGCGACGAAGCCGGCTACTGACCCGGTCACCGACCCGACCAAGAAGAACCAGGCCTGACCGGCCGAGGAGTGATCACCACATGATGCCCGGACCCATGCAATTGCTCATTATCGTCCTCGTTGTCGTCCTGCTGTTCGGCGCTTCCAAGCTGCCGACCATGGCACGCTCGCTGGGGCGGTCGATGCGCATCTTCAAGTCCGAGATGAACGAGATGAAGAAGGACGGTGCGGCACCCCAGGTCGAGCAGGCCGCCGCGCCGGCGGCGTCCGTGGAGGACGAGCCGGTCACCGCGACCGACCTGAACGACCTGAAGGCCACCCCGACCCGCAATGACTGACCGTTCTCCCGACGCCCCCCGTCGCGTCCGGGTGCCCCGCACACGTCTGGCGAGGAAGCGTCGTCGGCCGACCGAGGCCGAGATGTCCCTCGTCGAGCACCTCAAGGAGCTCCGGCGGCGGATCCTCGTCGCGCTCGCGGCGATCGGCGTCGGCACGATCCTTGGGTACCTGTGGTACGGCCACGGCGTCCTGGGGACCCCGAGCCTCGGTGAACTGCTGAAGGCCCCGTACTGCGAGCTCCCGCCCGAACAGCGGTTCGGCGGGGAGCTCACCGGCGAATGCCGGCTGCTCGCCACCAGCCCGTTCGAGATGTTCATGCTGCGGCTGAAGATCGGTTTCCTCGCCGGCCTGGTGTTGTCCGCCCCGGTGTGGCTGCTGCAGTTGTGGGGGTTCGTCACCCCGGGGTTGAGGAAGAACGAGAAGATGTGGACCCGCGTCTTCGTGTCCGCCGCGACCCTGCTGTTCGCGCTCGGTGCGGTGCTGTCCTACTTCGTGCTCGCCTTCGGCCTCGAGTTCCTGATGACCATCGGCGACGACACCCAGATCGCCGCGTTGAACGGCACCTCCTACTTCAACTTCCTGATGACGCTCATGCTCGTCTTCGGCGTGAGTTTCGAGGTCCCGTTGATCACGGTGATGCTCAACGTCATCGGCATCCTCAGCTACGAGACCCTGAAGGACAAGCGGCGGTACGTCGTCCTGGTCCTGTTCGTCCTCTCCGCCTTCGTCACCCCCGGCGGCGACCCGGTGTCCATGCTGATCCTGGCCCTGTCGATGAGCCTGATGATGGAGATCGCGATCCAGGTCACCCGGATTAACGACAGACGGCGGGCGAAGAAGGCCGGCCTCGACGGGCTGGAGACCGTGCCCGACGACCTGGACGACGAGACCGCGTCGTCGATCGCACCCGCTGCCCCGGTCAACGTCCCCCGCGCCACCCCACAGGCACCCCCACACCCGACATCGACCAGGATGGACGACAGCAATCTCGATGACCTCCTCTGACCCGGGGACGCTCCCGGCACCGGTCGCCGCGTTCGCGGCCGCATACCCCTTCCCGCTGGACGAGTTCCAGCTCACCGCCGCGACCTCCGTCGCCGAGGGCCGCGGCGTCCTCGTCTGCGCCCCCACCGGCGCCGGCAAGACGGTGGTGGGGGAGTTCGCCGTCCACGAGGCGCTCCGCCTCGACGGCACCTGCTTCTACACCACCCCGATCAAGGCACTGAGCAACCAGAAGTACCACGACCTCGTCGCCCGCTACGGCGAGGACCGGGTCGGCCTGCTCACCGGTGACGTCAGCATCAACGGCGACGCCCCGGTGGTCGTGATGACCACCGAGGTGCTGCGCAACATGATCTACGCCGACTCCGACCGCCTCGACACCCTCACCCACGTCGTCATGGACGAGGTCCACTTCCTCGCCGACCCGTCCCGCGGCCCGGTGTGGGAGGAGACCATCCTCAACCTCGACCCGGCGGTGATCCTGGTCAGTCTGTCGGCGACGGTGAGCAACGCCGAGGAGTTCGGCGCGTGGCTGTCCACGGTGCGCGGACGCACCGACCTGGTGGTCACCACCCACCGGCCGGTCCCGCTGCACCAGTCGATGACGGTGGGCTCGCAGATCATGCCGCTCTACGACGACAGGCGCGGCGCCGACGGTGACGCCGACGTCAACCGTGCCGTGGTCGCCGCGGCCACCCGGGCGGAGGAGTCCGGCCGCCGTCAGGGGCCGAAGCGCTCCGACGTCGTCGCGCAGATGCGCGGTGCCTCGATGCTCCCGGCGATCTACTTCATCTTCTCCCGCGCCGGTTGCGACGGCGCCGTCCGCCAGCTCCTCGTCGACCGTGTGCGGCTGACCACCGACGCCGACCGCGACGAGATCCTCGCAACCGTCGACCGGGGGGTCGAGGGGATCGCGACCGAGGACCTCGGGGTGCTCGGGTTCCGGCAGTGGCGGCGCGCCCTGGGCAACGGCTACGGGGCCCACCACGCCGGCATGCTGCCGGCCTTCCGGCACATCGTCGAGGACCTGTTCTCCCGCGGGCTGCTGAAGGTCTGCTTCGCCACCGAGACCCTGGCGCTGGGCATCAACATGCCGGCCCGCACGGTGGTGCTCGAGAAACTCGTCAAGTTCAACGGCGAGACCCACGTCGACCTCACACCCGGCCAGTACACCCAGCTCACCGGGCGTGCGGGCCGGCGTGGCATCGACACCGAAGGCCATGCCCTGGTGCTGTGGTCGAAGGGGATCGACCCGTACGCGGTGGCGAACCTGGCCCAGACCCGTACCTACCCGCTGGACTCCACGTTCCGCCCCGGCTACAACATGGCGGTCAACCTGATCTCCACGAAGGGGTACACCGAGTCCCACCGGCTGCTGGACCGGTCCTTCGCCCAGTACCAGGCGGCGTCCACCGTGGTGGAGCAGGCCGAGCGGGTCAGCCGCCGGCGCCGCGAGCTGGCCCGCCTGGAGCGCGAGCTGGCGACCACCCTGTCGTCCCTGAAGGGTGCCCGGGTCAGCGCGGACGAGGCGGTGGCCTACGCCGGACTCCGGCGGGACCTGGCGCTGGAGGAGCGTCGGGCGAAGAAGGACTCGGCCGCCGACCGTCAGGTGGAGACCTCCCGTCTGCTGTCGAGCCTGTCGGTCGGCGACATCATCGCCCTGCCGACGGGACGGCACCCGCAGATCGCGACCGTCGCCCGCAGCGACTCCGACCACCGCCGCCCCCGGCCGTGGATCATCACCGAGGACGGCTGGTGCGGTCCGGTGACCGCCGAGACGTTTGGCAATGTGCCGGTGCCGCTGGGCCACATGTCGCTGCACAAGGGCGTGCAGCGTAGCCCGAAGCGGCACTCCCGCGCGGTGGCGTCCAACCTGCGGCGCCAGAAGGTGGACCGTCCCCGCGTCCTCAAGCCGAAGGCGAAGGGCGGGTCGCGGAAAGCCGCCGAGCTCCGCGACCGGGTGCACGTCCACCCGGTCCACCTGCTGGCCGAGCGTGAGGACATCGTCCGTCCGGCGGAGCGCGTCGTCGCGGCACGTCGCACCCTCGAACGTGAGGCGGAGGCCGCCGCCCCGGAGACGGAGTCGCTGTCGCGCACCTTCGACCGGATCCTCGACCTCCTGGGGGAACTCGACTACGTCGAACAGGACGGTGGACAGGACGGCGACCGGACCGGCACCCGTATCACCGCGGAGGGACGGCGCCTGGCACAGGTCCACCACGAGGCGGACCTCCTCGTCGCCCAGTGCCTGCGGCGTGGGGTGTGGGACGACCTCGACCCCGCCGAGCTCGCCGCCGTGGTGTCGACCTGTGTCTTCGAGAACCGGCGGGAGACCGAGGGGAGCCACGCGGACGGTGTGCCGACCGAGGCCCTGGCCGACGCGGTGTCCGCGGTGTTCCGTATCCACGGTGAGCTGGTCTCCGACGAGGCCCGGCACCGTCTCCCGCTGACCCGTGACCCCGACATGGGCTTCGCCACGGCCGTGCACCAGTGGGCCGCCGGTGCGCCGTTGGACTACTGCCTCCGTGCCGCCGAGGCGTCCGGTGCGACGTTGAGCGCCGGTGACTTCGTCCGCTGGTGCAACCGTGTCGTCGACCTGCTGGAGCAGATCCGCCACACCGGCTACTCCTTGTCGGTGAAGGCGTCGGCCCGGAAAGCCGTGCCGGCGATCCGCCGCGGTGTGGTGGAGCTGGGCGCGTAGCGGACCTGCTCTGGCCTACACTGGCTTCCCATGAGCTTTCCCGTCCCCACCTACACCTCCCGCCTCGACACCGTGGCCCGGCTCCTCGACGAGCAGGGCCTCGACGCCGCCGTGCTCACACCCGGTGCCGACCTGCGTTTCCTCCTCGACAGCGACATCGACACCCACGAGCGCTTCACCGCGCTGGTGGTGACCCCCGCAGACCGTCACGTCGTGGTGCCGGCCGTGGACGCCGCCGCCCTGCGTGACGGTGTGGCCGGTGCCGCCGGTGTCCGCGTGGTGCCGTGGACCGACGGCGAGGACCCGTTGGCGCTGCTCGAGCTCCCGGCGGGCGCGACCGTGGCGGTGTCGGCCGCGATGACCGCCGACCACCTCCTGGCCCTCCAGGCCAGGGGAGTGGGCACCCGCAACGCCACCACCGTGCTGCGGGAGGTGTTCATGGTCAAGGACGCCGTCGAGATCGCCGAACTCACCCGGGCCGGGCACGCCATCGACGCGGTGCACAGGCGGGTCCCCGGTCTGCTGCGGCCGGGGCGTACCGAGCGCGAGGTCGCCGAGGAGCTGACGACGATGATCCTCGCCGAGCACGTCACGGTGGATTTCGTCATCGTCGGCTCCGGCCCGCACGGTGCCGACCCGCACCACAGTTTCTCGGACCGTGTCCTCGCCGACGGGGACGTCGTGGTCGTCGACATCGGTGGCACGCTCGACTCCGGCTACCACTCCGACTGCACCCGCACCTACGTGCTCGGCACCCCGTCCGGGGAGCAGCGCGACGCCTACACCGTCCTGCGTGACGCCCAGGCCGCGGGACGTGCCGCGGCGCGCCCCGGGATCACCGCCGGCGACCTCGACGGCGTGGTCCGCCGGGTCATCGACGACGCCGGGTACGGGGAGTACTTCACCCACCGCACCGGCCACGGCATCGGTGTCTCCGGGCACGAGGAACCGTTCATCATCGCCGGCGACGACACCGTGCTCGCCGAGGGGATGGCGTTCTCCATCGAACCGGGGATCTACGTGCCGGGCCGGTGGGGTGCACGGATCGAGGACATCGTGGTGCTCACCGGCGACGGCTGCGTGCCGCTCAACACCACCACCCACGACCTCGTCGCCGCGGAGGTGGCCCGGTGAACGCCACGACGTCCCCGGCACGGATCGCCCTGTTCGGCGCGACCAGCGAGATCGGTGCCGAGATCATCCTCCGGCTCGCCGCCGGCAACGACATCGTCCTGGCCGCCCGACGGCCCGACGCCCTCACCGACCTCGCCGCCGCGTGCCGGGAGGCCGGCGCACGGACGGTGGAGACCGTCTTCTTCGACGCCACCGACTGCGCCGGCCAGCCCGGGGTCCTGGACGCCGTCGAGGCCGGCGGCACGATCGACACGGCGATCGCCGCGTTCGGTGTCCTCGGCGACCAGGAGCTCGCCGAGCGCGACGGTACCGAGGTCGAACGGGTCCTGCACACCGACTTCACCGCCCAGGCCGTCCTGCTCACCGAGCTCTCAACCCGCATGGTGGCCCGCGGTCACGGCGACCTCGTCGCCTTCTCGTCGATCGCCGGCGCGCGGGTCCGACGGCCCAACTACGTCTACGGTTCGGCGAAGGCCGGTCTCGACGGTTTCTGCCAGGGCATGCAGGACGCGCTGCGTGGCACCGGGGTACGGCTGACGGTGGTGCGCCCGGGGTTCGTCATCGGGCGGATGACCGAGGGGATGGACCCGGCGCCGATGTCGGTGACCGCGGACGTCGTCGCCGAGGCGACGGTGCAGGGCCTGGCGTCACGCACGTCGGACGTGTGGGTCCCGCGCAGGCTCGCGTTGCTCGCCCGGATCATGCCGCTGGTCCCGCGGGCCCTGTGGCGCCGGGCGCCACGGTAGGCTGTGGGGTATGCCCCGACTGCTGCCTCTGCTCTACATCGCCACCGAGATCCTCGTGTTCGTCCTGTTGGGACTCTGGATCGGGTTCGGGTGGACGGTCCTGCTGGTGGTGGCGACGTTCATCGGCGGAATGCTGCTCGCCGGGTGGCAGTTCCGTGAACTGGTCCGTCGCTCGCTGACCGACCAGTCGCACCCCGGCCGTCTCACCGCGGACGCCGCGCTGAGCGCCGTCGGCGCGGTCCTCGTCGCCCTGCCCGGGCTCTTCACCGCCGTCCTCGGTATCGTGCTGCTCCTGCCGCCGACCCGCTCGCTGGTCCGCCGGGGCCTGGGGGAGGCCCTGCGCCGCCGGATCACCAGCTTCGGCGGGGCGTCGTTCTCCACCGTCTCCGGGGTGAGCATGCCCCAGACGAAGAACGTCGACGGCTGGGGTGAGGTCATCGACCACCGTAGCGACGAGTTCGACGGGCGCGACGACAGCGATGCCGCTGACGGCAGGGACGACAGGGCGTGATCCGTCTCCTCCTTCTCACGGCCGGTGCGGCGGCCGCGGGGGTGGCCCAGTTCGCCTCCTACCAGCCCACCGGACTGTGGTGGGCCGCTCCGCTGGGGTTCACGGTCTTCTTCGTCGTCGTGGCCAGGGCCGTCGCGGACGTCCCGCGTGACGCCACCGGCCCCCGCAGGATCCGTCGGCGGGTGATGTGGCTGAGTTGGGTCCAGGGGCTGGTGTGCTACCTGTTCCTGCTGCCCTGGGTCGGCGAGTACGTCGGCGCGATCGCCTGGATCGGTCTGGCCCTGTTGCAGTCCCTGTACAGTCTGCTCTTCGGGTTCGGGCTGGGCCTGGTCTGCGTCGTCCAGGCCCGGCGGACGAGGCGATCGCGGGCCACCGGGTGGACCGTCCTGCTGTTGACGGCGGTCCCCGCGTGGTACGTCGCCACCGAATGGCTGCGGTCGTCGTGGCCGTTCGGCGGGTTCGGCTGGGCACGGGTCGCGTGGGGGCAGATCACCGGCCCCCTGGCCGAGTGGACGACGGTCGCCGGCCCCGCGCTCGTCACCTACGCCGTGGTGCTCTGCGGACTGGCGGTGGCCCTGCTGCTGCAGCGGCGCTACATCACCGCCGTGTCCGCCGTGGCGGCCACGCTCGGCGGCGGTCTCGTCCTCGGTGTCGTCCCGACGTCCTGGGGCGGTGACGTCGACGAGACGCTCAACGTCGTCGCCGTCCAGGGCAATGTCCCGCGCCTCGGGCTGGACTTCAACTCCCAACGTGCCGCGGTGCTGGACAACCACCTCACCCAGACCTTCCGCCTGGCCGAGGAGATCGAGGCAGGGGAGCGGCCCCGACCCGACCTGGTGATCTGGCCGGAGAACGCCTCCGACATCGACCCGTTCGCCAACCCCGGTGCCGCCGAGCAGATCAGCGCCGCCGCGGAGGCCGTCGGGGCACCGTTGCTGGTCGGCACGCTCACCCGGGACGAGGTCGGCTCCCGGAACACCGCGGTGGTGTGGGACCCGGAGACCGGGGCAGGGGACCAGCACGTGAAGAAGTTCCTCCAGCCGTTCGGCGAGTACATGCCCTACCGCGACCTGCTGCGCCACGTGAGCCCCTATGTCGACATGGCGGGGAACTTCAAGGCCGGCGACGGCGACGGCGTGGTCCGGATGGACGGCGTTCCTGTCGGGGTGGCCACCTGTTACGAGGTCAGTTTCGACGGCGCCTTCCGTGACGCCACCCGTGCAGGTGCCACGGTCTTCGCGAGCCCCACGAACAACGCGACCTTCGGGTTCACGGACATGACCTTCCAACAGTTGGCGATCAGCCGGATGCGGGCGATCGAGTACGACCGCTCGGTGATCGTCGCCGCGACGTCGGGTGTCTCGGCGATCGTCTCGCCGGAGGGGGCTGTGACGGACCGGACAGAGATTTTCCGGGCGGGTCTTTTGCAGGAGGACGTTCCGGTGCGCGATACTGAGACGTTGTCGGCACGCATCGGCCCGGTCGGGGAGTGGATCCTCGTGGCTTTCGGCGCCGTGTTCGTGCTTTACGCAGGTTTCCGTCAGAAGAAGAGGTAGGCAGAGGTTGGCTACGGGACATCCGACTCACCCCAGTGACCGCACCCTGGTCATCATCCCGACCTACGAGGAGCTGGAGAATCTTCCGCTTATCGTGGGCCGTCTCCGCGCGGCGGAGCCCGACCGCGTGGACATCCTCATCGTCGACGACAACAGCCCGGACGGTACCGGGGAGCTCGCCGACGAACTCGCCGCCTCCGACGCGCACGTCAACGTGCTGCACCGTGAGGGCAAGGGTGGCCTCTGCGGCGCCTACGTCGCCGGGTTCCGGTGGGGCCTGGAGCGTGACTACCAGGTGCTGTGCGAAATGGACGCGGACGGTTCACATGCCCCCGAGGAGCTCGACCGCCTCCTGGACCAGGTGGACGCCGGTTCGGAGCTGGTCATCGGCTCGCGCTACGTCCCTGGCGGCAAGGTGGTGAACTGGCCGTGGAACCGGTGGTTCCTGTCGAAGGCCGGCAATATCTACATCTCGCTGGCCCTGGGCGCCGGGCTCTCCGACATGACCGCCGGTTACCGTGCGTACCGTCGGGTGCTGGTGGAGTCCCTGGATCTGGACGAACTGTCAAACGCCGGGTACATCTTCCAGGTGGACCTCGCTTTCCGCGCTGTCGAGGGTGGTTTCGCCGTCGACGAGGTGCCGATCACCTTCACTGAGCGGGAGATTGGGGAGTCGAAGCTGGCCGGCAGTTTCATCAAGGACAGTCTGATGGTCGTGACGACATGGGGAATCCGCCACCGTGCCGCCCAGATCGGCACTCTCGTCGGGGCCTTCTGGCAGCTGGGCAAGGGTTCGGTGCAGCAGAAGCTGGGCCGCTAGAACGGCACCTCCTCGGTGGCCGCTGTCCGCGCCGCGGCGAGTGCCGCCTGCTGGGCCGCCCGTTGCGCCTGCCGTCGCTCGTTGTGCTCCCGGACGGTCCGGAACCGTCTGCTCGCCTGTGCCGCGAAACTCGTCCTGGCGTACCCGGCCAGGGGTCCGGTCGGTTCCGTGACGTAGATGTGCCCGTCGTCGACGCTGGACCACATCACCGCACCGTCGTCGGCCTTCGTCGCGTCGATCCAGCCGAGCGTCTTGAGCTGGTGGTGGCCCCGGCACAGGGGGTGCAGGTTCCGTGTGTCCGTCGGCCCTCCGGAGTCCGGGTCCGCGTGGTTGTAGCGGCTCACATGGTCGACGTCGCAGCGGTCTGCAGGGACCTCGCACCCGGGGTAGGTGCAGGTGACGTAGACCCCCTCGAGGAACTCCACCATGCGACGGGTCGGCGTGTACGCTTCCGTGGCCTCGTGGCCCGGGATCCGCAGGTGGGTGACCCGCTCCATGAACGCGTCGGTGGCCATGGCGTCGAGCCAGTGACCGCCGGAGGTCGCCGCGACGTCACTGGTGATCTCACGGTAGAGGTTCAACGTCACGCTGGTGTCGACGGTACCCCTGGCGAGATGCAGCACACCGTCCGCGCGGGAACAGGACATCTCGCGGCAGACCGCGTCGAGGATGGCGACCACCTCCTCGGCGTCCTCCGGCGGGAGGGTCACCGTGATCACCGTCGCAGTGGGGTCGTAGGTGTCGACACTCACCCGGCGGGTCAACGTCCCGCCGTCCCTCGGGTCCACGCCGGCGGGCGGGTCGACCTCAGGTACCGCGTCGCCGTCCGGGACGGGGATCATCTCGGCACATGTCACCGCAGGCGGGTCGGGATCGGTGTGGTCGACAGGCCGGGCGTGTTCGTCGACGCCATGAATAGCCTTGGTGACCTTCCGGAACAATGCCCGCGGGCCGGGGACCTGCTGCCCGTCCCGACGGGGCGTGAGTACCTCGATCAGCGCTTCCTCCGCCCGGGCCGTGTCCTCGTGCCGGACACCGTCGACACTGCGTGCCAGGAGACGGAGGTGGTCGATGCTGAATATCCCCTTGCGGAGGTGGGCCTTGAGCTGTGGCATGCGCTCGCACAGCAGACCAATGTCGGTGTAGGTCTCGGCACGCGACCGTGTCACCGACAGCTTCGCCTGGACACGGGCATGATGGGCGACCACGTCTGCGCCGCCGGACGGTGCGCACTGGACCGCCGCCTCCACGATGGAGCGGTTCGCCCTCCTGACGGCGACGACAGCCGGGTCCGTCGACGTCTCGATCGACCACCGCCGGCGCGGTTCCGACGGCCAGTCCTGGCGCCCCATGTCGACGACCACACCGGAGACGAACCTGACCTCGAAGGACGGGGGATTGGGTACCAGCGGGAAATCATCCATGTCGAACACACTACCGACAACCCCGGACGCAGAACCGGAGGAAACCGAGATTATCGAACGTGTGTTCGATTCCGCGGCTGACACACGAAACCCTCCGGCATATCACCGGAGGGCCGACGACCGTGTCAGTTCCGCGTGACTCAGGAGTTCGCGGACTGCTCCTTCATCAGTTTCATCGCGGTGCGACGGCGCTTACGCAGCAGCTCGATACGCTCCTCGAGGAGAACATCCAGCTCCTCGAGCGACCGGCGCTCACGGAGCATGTCCCAGTGGGTACGGGCCGGCTTCTGCGGCTTCGCGTCCTGGCCGACCCCCTCGATGAGCTGACCGAGCTGACCGTTCTTGCACATCCACTCGCTGGGGATCTCCGCGTCGTTGGCGAACGCGACCTCGAAGATCTCACCGGACTCGGTCTGGTACTTGGTCATCTGCCGGGGGGCCAGGTCGTGGTCACGGTCGGTCTCGTAGGACACCGCTCCCATTCGACTGCCACGCAGTACACGATCTGCCATCGGTGCATCACCCTTCTCATCATGCGGACGTGGTGGATCCTTCCTCCTCCTCAACGGACGAGGTGCCCGAATAATTCCCGGGCGCCACCACGGTGCTCAACCACACCACACTACCTCAGAAGTGCAATGATGGACTACATGACCGACCATGTCACCGACCCACAACGGCCGTCAGGTCACCGCTGCGAATGGTGCAGCCGCGAGATCGCCCAGGAAGGCCCGGGCCGTCGCCGACGGTACTGCAGCCAATCCTGCCGCCAACGCGCCTATGAACAACGCCAGTCGCTCAAGGACACGACGATCCCGGTGGACTCCGTCATCCTCCCCAGGGCCGCCGCCGAGGAGCTCACCGACCGCCTCTTCGAGGTGCGGTGTGCGGCGGAGGACATCCGCGAAGCGGTCAACGACGGCGAGCCCTCGGCCAGCATCCTGGAACTCTGCGAGGAACTCGTCGCCCTCGCCAGGGCCGCGGAGGGGGTCCGGGGGAGAAGCGAATAGGGCTCACGGTCGGAAGGGGGCTAGCATGGACAGACATGCGGAAAGGTATCGTCACGCTGGTTGTCGTCGCAGTCGTCGCTCTGGCCATCGCCCTTGTCGGCCCCCCGGTGTACAAGCTCCTCACCAGTGAGGGGCTGCAGACCGCATCCATCGCGGAGGGAAGCGGCGAACCCGCCACCGTCGGGGTGGACGGCCACTGGGAGACTGTCGGCGGAGTGGGGCAGAACTCCACGGAGGCCGGCTACACCTTCGACGAGGTCCTCCCGGGCCAGGAGAAGACGACCTCGGGGCGGACGGCGTCCGTCAATGGGTCCCTCGTCGTCTCGGACGGGGTCCTGCGGGAGGGGGCGGTGACCGTCGACACCGCCAGCATCGAGTCCGACATCGAGAAGCGGGACATCCACGTCCGGGACAACATCCTCCACACCGACCGGTACCCTGAGGCGACGTTCACGGTCACAGACCCGGTCGACCTGTCGTCCCTGCCGGAGGACGGTACAGTCGACACCGTCACCGTCAACGGCGAACTCACCATGCACGGCAAGACCAACAAGGTCAGCGCCGACCTGTCCGTCCTCCGGACCGGGGAGAACGTGATCGTGCAGGGCCAGGTGCCGGTGGAGCGGGAGGCCTTCGGGATCGTGTCCCCGGAGTTCGTCGCGTCACAGATCGCCGAAGAAGGAACAGTGGACCTGCTGCTGGTCTTCGGCCTGCAGAACTGACCCCGAGAGGACATCGCCATGGACAGAGACGTCATGCTCTTCACCCGGTGGATCCGGCTGGTCGCCCTCGTCGCGGCCGCGGCGTTCATGCTCTTCACCGGGGGAACCCTCGGCTACGTGTTCGCCGTCGTCTGCGTCGCTTTTCTCGGCCTCACCGTCTGGCAGCTGCTCAAGCTGTACCGGGACGACCGGTACCGGACCTGAGTCGCCATGGGACACGGCATCGACGAGCTTCTGGAGCGTCGGGACGTAGCCACGCTGCAGGTGGAGCTCAAGGACATGACGACGGTGGCCGTCGCCGACGAGATGTCCCGCCGGAACACCGCCGAGCAGGCGGTGATCTTCCGGCTCCTCGACAAGGACCGCGCCGTCCAGGTCTTCGAGTACCTGGATGTCACCCACCAGGCGGAGCTGCTGACCGGACTGAGGGAAGCCCGGTTCGCCGACCTCCTTCTCACTCTGCCGGACGACGACCGGGCGCAGCTGCTCGGCGAGATGCCGGCCGCCGTCGCCGCGCGCATGATGACCGACCTTCCGACGGACCGCCGTACCGTCACCGCGGAGCTGCTGGGCTACCCGGCCGAGTCCGCCGGCCGCATCATGACCCCGGTTCCCACCGTGATCGACGTCGGCAACAGCAGGGAACAGGCACTGAAGAAGCTGCGGGGGCGCCAGCTGCGGAACCGGGATATCGCCGTCCTCGCCGTCACCGACTCCACCCGGCAGCTCGTGGGCGTCGTCAACCTCGCGTCCCTGGTGACGGCCGCGGACGGCACGCCGGTGTCGGAGCTGATGAACGTCGAGACCCACGCGGTCCGCGCGACGGAGGACCAGGAGGTCGCGGCACGCCTCGTGCAGGAGGCGGACCTCCTGGCGCTGCCCGTCGTGGATCACGAAGGACGGTTCCTCGGCATGATCACCGTCGACGACGCCATGGAGATCCTCGAGCAGGAGGTGACCGAGGACGTCTACCGCGCCGGCGGCTCCGAACCGCTGAAGCAGCCGTATCTCACGGCGACGGTGTTCGACCTGGCCCGCAAGCGAGGTGTCTGGCTCCTGGTCCTCATCGTGACCGCCGTCCTCACCGTCAACGTGATGTCGTTCTTCGAGGACACGTTGGCCTCGGTGGTCGTCCTGGCGACCTTCGTGCCGATGGTGACCGGCACCGGAGGTAACGCCGGTTCGCAGGCGGCGTCGTCGGTGGTCCGCGCGCTCGCCGTCGACGAAGTCCGCCCACGGGACATCTGGAAGGTGATCTGGCGCGAGATCCGGGTCGGGTTCCTTCTGGGCATTTTCCTCGGCGCGTTGATATTCCCGTTCATCGCGCTGATCTACGAGTGGCGCATCGGTGCGGTCATGGCGTTGACCATCGTGGGGATCTGCACCTGGGCGTGCATCGTCGGCGGCGTGTTGCCGTTGATCGCACGCAAGATCGGCGTCGACCCGGCGGTGTTCTCGACACCGGTGGTCTCCACTCTGGTGGATGCGACCGGGTTGGTGATCTACTTCAGCATCGCCCAGGTGATCCTCGCGAGCATGCTCTGAGCATGTCCGGGACGGAGGGAGGAGCCGGGCCTATTTACGTCACAGTGACGTAAATAGGCCGGGATTCCGGGGCAGGCAGGGCGCAGGAGGTGGTCCGTATATCGGCGCGCCAGATACGACGGACCGCGGCACGACGCAACGTGCCCGGACCACCGGAACGCCGGAACGCCGGGCCGTCGGACGTCCCGGACCACCTTGGGACACAGCGAGACACATGAGGACCGCGTACAGCACATAGCCCGTCGACACAGCGGCCGACACGGAGAATCCACGCGGCAGTGAGTGACGGCGGACGAGGATGGGCGACGGCCGACGACAAGCGGCAGACATACGACAGTGAGACCCACGGGCGCCAGAGCATCTCCGGGAACCCGGAGGGCCCGTGTCCACCGTCCCCACCTCCTGTCCCATTCCGCCGATAATATACATTATGACACTTTGGCCGATGTCACCCCTCCCGCTGAGAAACAGATCACCCTATGGGAGAATAACCCCATGAACCTCCCACACAATGATATCGACCCCGACGGGCTGCTCGAGTACTCCGTCGTCTTCACCGACCGGTCCCTCAACCACATGTCGGCCCGGTTCACCTCGGTCATGCAGGAGATCCGTGACATCCTCATCGAGACCTACGACGCCGAGACCGTCGCCGTCGTCCCCGGCGGCGGAAGCTACGCCATGGAGGCCGTCGCCCGCCAGCTCGTCACCGGGAAGCGCACCCTGATCGTCCGCAACGGCCTGTTCTCCTTCCGCTGGTCACAGATCATCGACACCGGCCGGATCACCGACGACGTCACCGTCCTCAAGGCACGGCAGACCGGTGACGAGCCGACCGCCCGCTGGATCCCGGCCCCGATCGAGGACGTCACCGCCGCGATCCGCCGCGAACGCCCCGAGGTCGTCATCGCCCCGCACGTCGAGACCGCCGCCGGCATCCAGCTCACCGACAGCTACATCACCGCCATGGCCGACGCCGCCCACGAGGTCGGTGCACTCGTCGTCCTCGACTGCGTCGCCTCGGGCGCCTCCTGGGTGTCTATGACCGACACCGGCGTCGACGTGCTGGTCAGCGCACCGCAGAAGGGATGGAGCGGTACGCCGTGCGCAGGTTACGTCATGCTCAGCCCGGCAGGGCACGACGCCGTGAAGAAGACCACCTCCACGAGCTTCGCGGTGGACCTGAAGAAGTGGCTCTTCATCACCGACGAGTACGGTGAGGGCCGTACCCCCTACCACGCGACCCTGCCGACCGACGGCCTGGCGCACAACGCGGCCCTGATGGCCGAAGCCCGGGACCGTGGGCTGGAGAACCTGCGTGCCGCCCAGATCGACCTCGGGACCAAGGTCCGGGCACTGCTCGAGGAACGCGGCATCTCCCCCATCTGCACCGGCGAGTTCGCCGCCCCCAGCGTCGTCGTCGCCTACACCGACGACCCGGACGTGAAGTCCGGGGCGAAGTTCAAGCAAGCCGGCGTGCAGGTGGCCGGCGGTGTCCCGCTGCAGTGCGGTGAACCGGAGAGCTTCTCCACCTTCCGCCTGGGACTGTTCGGCCTCGACAAGCTCGGTGACGTCGACGGCACCGTCGACCGCCTCCGCACCGCCCTCGACGAGCTGGGACTGTAGGCGACATGCTCTTCGCCTTCTCCATCGCACCGGCGACGACCCCGGAACCGGACGGCTCGATGGCGCATATCGTGGCCAAAGCCGTGGAGGTCGTCCGCCAGTCCGGTCTCCCCCATGAGACGACGTCGATGTTCACCACCGTCGAGGGTGAGTGGGACGAGGTGATGCCGGTGGTCAAACGCGCCTGCGAGGCCGTCGCCGAGTACTCCCCGCGGGTGTCGCTGGTGCTCAAGGCCGATCTGCGTCCGGGACGCACCGGCGAGATCACCGGGAAGGTCGAGCGGCTCGACAGCCACATCGACGACGGTACGTGACCGTCCCGGTCACCCCACAGCGGCTGCGGCGTTGCGCTCGCTGAAGTACTCCGCCGCACGCACCGGCGCATAGTCCGCACCGCCCCCGGCGGGTGGCGCCAGCGGTTCGACGACCTGGGTCATGTCCGGCTCCATGAACGCGATGATGCTGTACAGCTCCTCGGACGGGGCGTCCTCGCTCGGGGCCAGGACCCGGTGCCTCGTCGAACGCCACCTGTCCCCGGTCCACCGTGCCAGCAGGTCGGCGATGTTGATCGTCAACGCCCCCTCGACATACGGGGCGTCCTGCCACTCCCCGTCCGCCGTCTGCACCTGCAGGCCGCCGTAGCCGGGTTCACGGTCGAGGATCGTCACCAGCCCCCAGTCGGTGTGCGGGGCGATCCGGTACTGCCCCTCCCGTGCCCGGCCCACCACGGACAACGCCGGGTAGCGGTTGATGTTGAAGGTGTGCGGCGAATCCTCCGCCCGCTCGACGAAGTACCGCTCGTCCAGGCCCAGCGCGGTGGCGAGCATCTCCAGCAGGTCCCGGTAGAGCTCACGTGCCGCCTGCGCCCAGCGGGTGACCAACGGCTCCAGGGCCGGGACCTCACCGGGGAAGACGTTCGGACGAAAGTACGTCGCGTCGATCTCAGCATCACCGGTGCGGTGGTCCCGGCCGAAGGTGAGCGTCTCCTTCAGGTCGGCGGTCTCGGGGTCGGCCTCCTCGCCGTAGTAGGCGTTGGCCTCGTCCCCGGTACGGATCCAGCCGCGTCCCCCGACGACCGTGCGGTACTTCTCCTTGGTGGTGTCCGGCAGCCGGAAGAACTCGGCCGCCGCGGCACGCAGCTCCGCCGACCAAGAGTGTTCGATTTCGTGCCCGCTGACCATGAAGAAGCCGGAGTCCTTCATCGCCCGGTCGAGACGCTCGGCGAGCTCGGTGCGCCGCCCCGGTTCGGCGGTGCGCCATTCCGCGACGTCGATCAGGGGGATGTCCAGCAGCGTGGCCGTCAACGGTGTACCTTTCTTCATCCTGCGGTGACGCAGATCATCGTACACCGCCGTCACAGGTCGGAGAGGATCTCCTTCAGCACCGGACGCATGGCCTCACGGTGCGCGGCGGTGGACATACCGGTCACCGTGAGGGTGACCGTGAACCGCCCGGTGTCCTTCGGCTCGACCGCGACCTGCAGTGCCGGCCCACCGTCCAGGGAACAACGCCAGTACGACCGTTTCGGCGTGTCCGAGACACGCGCCTGATCCACCACCGTGACCAACCCGCTGGCGGTGACCGCGGCACCGGCGGCGTCCCGGAGCTCGCCCCGTCCGGTGGTCGCCCGCACGGTGCGGGTCGCGGACACCTGGAAGTCCCCCGCGCCGGACTGCCCGGTGACACGGCGGCCGATCTGTTTCTCGTAGGCGACCGTCGCGCCCTGCCCCCACCACCCCGGGTTCCCGACACCCGACCCGACCATCAGCGGGTGCACCGCGGCAGCCAGGTCGGTGTGGGACGCCTCTGCCCCACCGGCGGCCTCGAAGGCCCCGACGATCCTGTCCCAGTCCAGTCCGGTGGCCGCCACCACGCGGGCGGCGTCGGCGTTGTCCGGTGTCGAGGGATCCGCGGTCATGCCGTCCGCTCCCCTACCGCACCCGGGCCGACTCGATACGCGTCGGTGCGACATACGCGGTACCGGCGGTGCACAGGATCGCCCCGAGCGTGAGCAGGGTGTTCCAGTCGCCGTCCAGGAGACCGCCGAGGAGGACGTAGACCACGCCCGCGGCGATCGCCAGCGCGAGGATTGCGGCACCGAAGAGGTTCTCGTTACCGGTGCCGACGACGGGGATGTACAGCAGGCCGGCGAGGACACCGACGATGCCGGCGATCGCGCCGTAGACGACCGCCACGCCCGGCCCCTGGGCTGCCCAGCCGGTCACCGCGGAGACGACGAGGTCGACCACCAGCAGCAGCGCGAATGAGATCACCGCGCAGAGGACACCGAGGATCACCAGGTTGACGATCACCTTCCTGGTGTCGAACCGTCCCGCCAACAGACCCTCCGTACCGGGCTGCCGACCGGAACCGGGCTGCTGCTGGTAGCCCTGGTTCTGCTGCGGCTGCGGTGGCGCGTACTGCCGGGTCGGCTCGTACTGCTGGCCGTAGCCACGGTTCGGGTCCGGACGGTAGGGCTGCTGGTTGCTCATGCTGCCAGTCTTCCATCCGGTCACACCCGGATCAACAACTCCCCGTGGGGCATCACGAACACCGCGGCACCGTCGGCGCCCCACTCCGTCCAGCCGGCGCAGATCCGGGACGCGACGTCGGTGGCGACGGCCCCGGCGTCGGCGGATTCGCGCGTACGGCGGATCCAGCTGTCCGCCAGCCACGACGCACCCGCCCCGGCACTGTAGTGCCAGTTCGAGGTGCTGTAGGTCACCTGGCCGGGACCGAACCCGGCGGCACGTGCCCACGCCGTGAGGCGGCGGCCGGCGTCCGGCTCTCCCCCGTTGTCCCCCGCGCGACGGCGGTAGTCGCGCCGCCATTCCAGCAACCCGTCGGGCTGCGGGTGGAAGAACATGCCGCCGTTGTCGGCGTCCCGGACGGCGACGACGCCGCCGGGGGCCGCGACGCGCGCGAAGTCGCGCAGGGCGGCGACCGGGTCGGCCAGGTGCTGCAGCACCTGGTGGGCGACGACCAGGTCGAATGTGCCGTCGGGGAACGGCAGGGTGTGGGCGTCCCCGGTCATGAAGACCGCACCGATGCCCCGCCGGCAGGCGAGGTCCCGTGCCGCCTCCACCGGCGCCGTGGCGTTCTCCACCCCGATGACCTGGGATGCCGCACCGCCGGCACCGGCGACCGCCGCCGCCAGGTCCAGCGTGATCGACCCCGGCCCGCACCCGACGTCGAGGACGCGGGAATCCCGGCGCACGTACGGGAGGGCGAACGCCACCGAGTCCTGTGCCGTACGGCTCAGGTGGTTGTCGAGGACCGCGCGGCCGTGGCCGTGTGTGTAGGTCGGGGTGTCCGCCACGGTCATCCCACCCGGATACCGGCGAGCTGGTGGGACTGGGCGACCAGATTGCCGGCGGAGTCCCACACCGTCGCCGATTCATCGACCCGTTCGCCCCTGATCATGCCGGCGGAGAGCAGGACGTTCACCGGTCCGGGGACAGGTACCGCCCGCACGTAGGTCGACAGCTCGATGGTGGGTACCCAGCCACCGGGGGTGACGTCGAAGGTCGCCGGAGGCAGGACGTCCGCTGCGAGCAGCAGCGACTCTGGGGTGAAGTCCTCGCCGTCGGGCAGCTCGACCCACGCGCGGACCTCGCCCCGCCCACGCGGCTCGCCGGAGGTGAAGGCGGTCTGTCCGGGATGCAGGTACAACCCGACGTGCCGGAGGATCTCGACGGGGAACGCCTCGGCCGGTGGGAGGTACCGGGAGCACTCGTCCTTCGTCACACCCGGTATGGGCAGCTCAGGTGAGGCCCAATCGACGTCGGCGTCCCCGAGCGCTCCGAGGGTGAACAGCGATTCCCCGGTGACCTGGCCGTTCTGGCTCATCCGGACCCTGACCTGGGTGGTGGTCCGGCCCCTGCGGAGTAACTCGGAGCTCAGGTCGACCGCGCCGGGGCGCGGCGACCGCAGGAAGTGGGTGGAGACGGCGACAGTGTGCGGATGGACACCGTCGTCTGCTGTCGCGGCGGCCTCCTCGACCGCGGCACGTGCCATGACCGTCTGCAGGTAGCCGCCGTTGGGGTTGCCCAGGATGGTCCACCCAGGGTCGATCCGGGCGGTCCAGCGGTGGTCGCCGACGGAGGTGACGGCGCTGACGTCTGCGTATTCGCTCACCCGGTTCACTGTACCTGTCACCGTACCCGGTGTTCCCTGTGCCACAGTGCGGCCTGGAGCCGCGAGACCACGCCGATCTTGGCGAACAGGTTCCCCAGGTGGGTTTTCACCGTGGTGTCGCCGATGTGGAGTTCCACGGCGATCTCGTGGTTGGACAGGCCGGCGGCCACCCGCGCCAACACCTCCTCCTCACGTCCGGTCAGGTGGACGTCACTGTTCGCGGTGCCGGCCCCGCTACCGTCCTCCCGCGGGGAGTGTGTGGCCTCCGCGCGACGGCGCAGGGCGGTGAGCACGGCGGTGGTCGTCTCGTTGGACAGGGCCGCATCCCCCTGCGCCACCGACCGGATCGCGGCGAGGATGTTGGCGGGGCGTTCGGTCTTCACCAGGTAACCGTCGGCGCCTGCGCCGATGGCGTCGAGGACGTCCCCGTCGAGACCGAAGGCGGAGATCACCAGCACCCGGCACCCGGCGGCGCACAGGGCCGGGGTGACGTCGATACCGCTGGCACCGGGCATACGCACATCGGTCAGGACGACGTCCGGACGGGTGCGGGTGGCGACGTCGACGGCGGACGGCCCGTCGTCGGCCTCCCCGACCACACTCATGTCGGGGGCGGTGCCGATCAACGTGACGACCCCCGCCCGGAACGCGGGCTGGTCGTCGGCGACGACGACCCTGATCGGTGCGCTGGGCATCAGTTCCCCTTCCTGTCGGGCCCGTGGAGCGGGAGGCGGACACTGACCTGCCACCGGTCCGAGGGGTCCCCGGCGGGTGCGGCCTCGACCGTTCCCCCGAGTGCCCGCGCCCGGTTGTCCATGGTGCGCAGCCCCGAGACCCCGGTGCCGACCGACCCTGCTGTCCGGCCCTCCGGAGCCTCCGACGCCCGGTGCCGGTTCAGGCACAGGAGTTCCACGCGGTCGGCGCGGACCGACACACGGAGGGACCGGGGCGCGGTGCCGTGCCGCAGTGCGTTCGTGACCGCCTCCGCGCCGATGTGCAACAGCGCCGAGCGCACCCCGTCGGGGACCACGGCGGGGTCGTCGACCCGCGGGTCAACCTCGACGACGGCGCCGTCACCCAGCCGCTGCCGGAAAACCTCCCAGTTCAGCGTGGGTACCGCCATCGGAGTCTGCCTGCTGTCCCCCGCCCCGCCGCCGGCCAGGACCTCGATCACGTCCCGGAGATCGCCCAGTGCGGCCTCCGCGCTGTCCCGGGCGGTCGTGAGCGACCGTGCACGGGTGGCCGGGTCGTCCAGCTCCAACGCCAGGTTCGTGTGGAGCGCGACCGCACTCAGGTGCCCGGCCACCACGTCGTGCAGGTCCTGGGCGATACGAAACCTGTCCGACTGCACCTCCCGGGTGGCGCGTTCCCCGGCGAGTTCATGTTCGGTACGGGCGAGCTCCTCGGCCGCCTCCTGCGCCACCCGGTGGTGCCGGACCTCCCATCCCCATGCCAGCGGGGTGAAGACCATCGCGACGACGAGCAACGCCCCGAAGACCAGGGCAGTACCGAGCGGGATGCCGTCGTCCCAGCCCACCAGCATCGCCACGGCAATCAGGGCGCCGACGGCGACGCCGGTCCCGGTGGCGGCCCTCGCCGCGGCCCTGCTCCCCCGCGCCACCGGCGCCCACAGCCCCTCCACCAGCAGGACATACGCGCTGACCTGTGCGCCGAAGGACAACTCCAGCAGGCTCACCGGCACGACGAGCACCAGGAGGACGACCGGGCGGGCGGACCGGAAGACGGTCGCCACGGCCCCGCACAGCAGGAGCACCAGCGACACCGGCCCCGGCCACGTCCCCACCCCGGCACCACCGAGCAACGACTGCGTGGTGACCCCCGACAGGTACAGGACGACGACGGTGACCACGTAGACCACCGCGGCACGGACGTCACTCCTGCCGATCCCGGGATGCCCTCCGTCGTCCATGGACATCAGGCTAGCAAGGGACCCGGACACGGGAATCTCCTACCGATGGAGGAGATCGGCGGGCTCGACGACCGACGAGCATGGGGACCATGAGTACACTCCCCGAGTCCTTCAGTTACCTGACCCTGGCGGTCCTGGCACTCGTCGACTCGACGAGTATCGGCACCCTCGTGGTCCCCGTCCTGCTCCTCGTCGTCGGAGGAGCCGGGGTGGGGGCGGTGAGGATCGCCACCTCGACCGTCTACTACCTCATGGTCATCGGCCTGTTCTACTGGGCGGTGGGGCTTGCGCTGGCCGCGGGCGCGCTGCCGCTACTCGAGCGTTTCGGTGACGCACTCGCCTCCCCTGGGGCGATGACGGTGTACGCGGTCATCGGTGTGCTGCTGGTGGTGTGGTCGTTCCGGATCGACCCGAAGGCGATCCGGAAGCGCGGCGGCGACCCGGAGGCCGGTGCGCGACGCTGGGCGGAGCGGGTGCGCACGGCGAGCCTCAGCTACCGGGCGTTGACGGGGTTGGCGCTGCTCGCCGGGTTGGCCGAGGTGGCGACGATGGTCCCGTACCTCGCGGCGATCGGCGTCATCGTCGACAGCGGTGCCGGGATCGGCCGGGCGGCGGTCCTCCTCGCCGCCTACTGCGCGCTCATGGTCGCTCCCGCCGCGCTGCTGGCCGCGGCGAGGATATTCGCCGGACGGCACCTGGACGGGGTGCTGACCCGCGTCCACGACTGGAGCATCCGCAGCGCGGCAGGTGCGTTCTCCTGGGCGGTGGGCATCGTCGGGGTGGTCGTGGTGTTGAACACCGCACCCACGGCACTGGCGTTCCTCCAGTGACTGCCCCCGGGCCGGTTCGCGGAGCCGGGTTACTGACGGGCGAAAAGGTCCGAGAGGTAGGCGTCGACCTGGCGCACGTAGTCCGGGCTCATGTCGAACAGGCCGAGATGCCCGGCGTCATCCTCGACGACCCGCAGTTCATTTCCCGCGATCAGCTCCTGTTCGGCGGCGCAGTCGCGGACAGGGAAGAACATGTCCTCGCTGATCGGCATGACGAACGTCGTGGCGCGCACCCGGCCGAGCGCAGCGGCGAGGTCACCGCCGGTGTGCCGGGACACATCACCCCGCTGCCATTTCCACGCGTCGTGCAGCAGTGTGTTCGGATCCGTCGACATGAACAACGGGTCCAGGAAGTCCGTGAGCACCTCCTCGGGGACTCCAGTCCGAGTCCCCGCCAGGCCTCCCTCTCCCACCATTCGGTCGACAGCCCCATGACCGCCCACAGGTGGGCCTGGCGGCGCAGGCCGTCCGCGACCTGGGTGTGGGAGGAGTACTCGCCGCAGGCGAAACCGGGGTCCGACTCGATCGCCTCGTTCAGGGTCCCGGCGGTGGCGTACGCCAGCCAGCAGTCCTCGATCACCCCACCCTCCTCGAGGTCGAGGCGGCCGATGGACGCCGTGACGTAGGGCCCCTGTGTCTGGGCGGTGTAGAAGTTGTTCTCGATCATGTCCGGAGACCTCCCGTGTCGGTTCTGTCACCGAAACCACCCTTTCCCGGCGGTGCCTTGCATCACGGCGCCCGCGGGGGTGAACTTGGTGCCATGACTTCCCTCACGCGCCGTCTCCGCCTCCCCGTGTCCGGAGCCCTCCTGTCCACCGCCCTGGTACTCGGCGGGTGCTCGGCCCCGTGGAGCGACTCCCCCACCGACAGCTTCGTCTCCCTGGTCAACGACGGTGACTGGGCCGGGGCCGCCGGGTACACCGACGACCCGGACGCCGCGGAGCGCTACCTCACCGAGATGGACGGCTCCATCGGCGAGACGTCGGCACAGCTGGACGTCGACGACGGGTCGACGACCACCACCTGGACCGTCCCGTCCGGCGACGAGGTCACCTCCGAGGGGTCCCTGTCGACGGCCGACGACGACACGGTCGTCTGGGACCCGGCGATCTTCGCCTCCTCACTGACCCCGGAGACCGCGGTGTCCTACTCCGACGACCGCACCTACGGTCTCCCGGTCCTCGACGCACGCAACGACACCCAGATGTCCTGGACCACGGTCACCGTCTTCACCGCGACCCCCGACGACGGGACGGACCCCGGACAGCAGGCGTCGGCCATCGCCGAGGCGGTCCGTCCGGTGATCGACGACCTCGACACCGACAGCGTCGCCGCACAGATCGCCGACGCCGGGGAGGACGGGGCGACGCTGTTCGCGCTGCGCCCGGAGGACACCGCCACGGTCGCCGGGGCTCTCGACAGCGTCGCCGGGGTGACCTCGCGGGAGGAGGGCCGGCTGCTCTCGCCCACCGGGACGGCGTCGCCCGTCGACGGCGACCTGCGGGCCTACTGGGAGAAGCGTCTCGACGACACCGCCGGGTGGACGCTGACGACCACCGGCGACGACGAACGCGGACTCGAGGGCGAGGTCCTCGGCCAGAAGCAACCTGCCCACAGCGAGCCGGTGCGCACGACGATGGACATGGGGGTGCAGGCCGCCGCACGGCGCGCCGTCGATGCCGGATCCGCCGGGGACCGGGCCGCGTCCATCGTGGCGATCAACCCGTCCACCGGCGGTCTCGTCGCCTCGGCGCAGAACGCCGCCGCCGACCGCCAGGGCACGCCGGCGATGACCGGCCAGTTCCCGCCCGGATCGACCTTCAAGACCGTCACCACCGCCGCGGCACTGTCCCGGGGGACGGTGGGCCCGGACGACGAGGTCGAGTGTCCCGCCCAGGTCGAGGTCGACGGCCGGGTCATCCCCAACGACGACGACTTCGACCTGGGGACGGTCCCGATGCACACCGCGTTCGCCGAATCGTGCAACACCACCCAGGCCCTGATCTCCCGGGGTCTGGAGCCCTCGGACATGAAGGACACCGCCGCCCAACTGGGGTTGGGAGTGGACTTCGGCGCGCCGGGCATGACGAGCGTGACCGGGTCGGTCCCGGTCACCGACCCCGGTGCCGCCCGGGTCGAGTCGGCGATCGGGCAGGGTGAGGTCCTGGCCTCCCCCTTCGGCCTGGCGTTGATGGAGGCGTCGGTCGCCGCCGGCGGCAGGATGGTCACCCCGTCGGTGGTCCAGGGCGAGGAGACCACCAGCGACCGGCCCGAGGGTGCCCCTGCTCCGTTGGACCCGGCCGTCGTCGACGCGCTGCGGGCGATGATGCGCGAGACGGTGACCTCCGGGACCGCCTCGTCCCTCAGCGACATCGACGGGCTGGGCGGGAAGACCGGCACCGCCGAGATCGGTGACGGCGCCGCCCACGGCTGGTTCGTCGGCAGCGTCGGTGACCTCGCCTTCTGCGTGTTCATCGAGGGTGCGGACTCCTCGGGACCGGCCGTGGAGATGGCCGGGGACTTCCTGCGTGACGGTGCCCTGGACGAGGTCACCGGCTAACGTCCCGACGTCCCGGGGCGATGGAGTCGGCAGAACCAGAAGGAGTGGAACGTCATGACCCTCACACGAAAGATCGTCACCGGTGCCGTCGCGGCGCTCGCCGTCGCCGGCCTGGCGGGTGGACCCTCGGCTGCGGCACAGCCGCCCGTGCCGGTCTCGTCGGTCCCTGCGGTCCCTTTCTCGGGCACGTGGGTCGACGTCAACCCGGTCGGCGGGGCGAAGCTCACCTTCGACCGGGGCCGGGTCTCCGGCACGGACGGCTGCAACGGCGTCGGATCGTCGTACACCGTCAACGGCAACGTCGCCGACGTCGCGCCGTTCGTCTCCACGTTGATGGCCTGTACCGGGCCGTGGAGCCCGTGGCTGCAGGGTGTGTCCACCGTCCACCACTACGGTGCCGTCCTCGTGGTCCACGGTGAGGACGGCGGCGTGCTCGGCGTGCTGCGTCCGGACCTGTGATGCGCACGCGACGCGGCGGCACCGCCGCCGTCGCCGCGGCGCTGCTCGCCGTCGGGCTGACGGCGTGCGGCGACACCGGGACGACGCCAACGACAGAGACGACACAGACGGAGGCCTCCACCGTGACCACTCCCGCCACACCCGCCGGTTTCACCGGCACCTGGGTCGACCCCGACGGCAAGGGCTACCTGACGTTCGACGGTGACGGCGGGATCACCGGCAGCGACGCCTGCAACGGCATCACCACCACTTACACCGTCGAGGGCACCACCGCCACGGTGGAGCCGTTCCCCACCACGATGATGGCCTGCGGCGACGGCTGGTCGCAGTGGCTGCTCGGCGTGACCACCGTGGAACTGCGCGACGGGACCCTCGGCGTGCTGGGCCGGGACGGCGAGGAGCTGGGCACCCTCGTCCCCGGCGACGCCCCCGGAACCAGCCGGGGATGACGCCCGTCCGGCTGGTCGCCACCGACCTGGACCACACGCTGCTGCGCGGCGACCGGACCGTGAGCCGACGGACCGTCGCGGCCCTCACCGCCGTGCGGTCGACCGGGGTCCGGGTCGTCCCCGTCACCGCGCGCAATGTCCGCGGGGTCAGGGCCGTCAACGGTCAGGCCGCGTTCTCCGACTGGGCCGTCTGCGGCAACGGGGCGTGTGCCGTGCACCTCGACACGTCCGAGACGCTGTTCTCCGCCGAGATCGGCACCGCCGCCCTGACCCGGGTGATGGCGACGGTCCGGGACCGTGTGCCCGACGTCCGCTTCGCCGTGGTCCGCGACCTCGGTGCCCGTTTCCTCGCCGAGGACGGCTACGCCCGCCTGGCGGTCACCGCGGACCACAGCCGTGACCCGGCGACGATGGAGCGGGCGGACGTCACCGCGCTCGCGGCCGCGCCGGCGGGGAAACTGGTGTTCCGCCACCCCACGCTTCCCGCGTCCGAGCTGTTCGCCCGGGTCGCCCGGCAGCCCGGGGTGACCCGGGGACTCGGCGAGGTGGAGGTCACCCTCTCCGGTGCACCGTTCGTGGAGGTGATGGCCGCCGGGGTCGACAAGGCGACCGGCTTGTCCCGGTTGTGCTCCCACCTGGGCATCGACCGCAGTGAGGTGCTGGCGTTCGGCGACGGGCTCAACGACGTCGGGATGCTCGCCTGGGCCGGGCGTGGCGTGGCCGTGGCGAACGCGGACCCGGCCGTCCTCGCCGTCGCCGACGACGTCACCGCCGCGGCGGACGACGACGGGGTGGCGTCGGTGCTCGAGCGGCTCAGCGACGGTGTCCGTGACAATGTCAGCGACACTGCGACAGGACCCCGGCGATCGTCCTGACCGCAGGGTCGAAACGTCCCGGGTCCGGTCCGGCGAAGTTGAGCCGGATGAACGTGCCGGTGGGTTCCGCGGGGAACAGACCGTCGCCGGAGGCGATCATCACCCCGGCGCGTTCGCACTCGACGACGAGCCGGTGCAGGTCGGTGTCGTCGGGTAGCCGGACCCACAGGTTCAGTCCGCCGCCGGGGAGCCCCGTCAGCACGGCCTCCGGCAGGTGGGTGCGCACGGCGTCGGCGAGCAGGTCGCGGCGGGAGCGTAGGTGGCCCCGGAGGGCGTTGCGGTGGGTGCGCCAGGCGGGTTGGCTGACGACGTCGAGGGCCGCGGTCTGCAGCAGGGGGCTGACGTACATCGCCGAGGCTGCGACGTTGCCCCGGATGCGTTCACCGACCGGGCCGCGGGCGACGACGGCGCCGACCCGCAGTGCCGGGGAGACGCTCTTGGTGAGGGACCGCAGGTAGATCACCCTGCCGGCGTCGTCGTGGGCGGCCATCGGGGCGGGTTCGGGGTGGTCGGTCATGCCGAAGTCGCGGGCCCAGTCGTCCTCGATGAGGAAGGCGCCGTGGCGGGTGAGGATGTCGGTGACCTCGCGTCGGCGGGACGGGGCCCAGGTGATTCCGGTGGGGTTGGCGTGGCGGGGTTGGGCGTAGAAGGCGCGGGCTCCGGTGCGGGTGAGGGTGCGGTCGAGTTCGACGGGGTCCGGTCCGCTGTCGCCGCCGACGGTGGGGACCAGGCGGACCCCTGACTCGCCGGCGGCGAGGATCGCGCCCCAGTAGGTGGGTGACTCGATGACCACCGGGTCGCCGGGGGCGGCGACGGCGCGGAAGATCGCCGCGAGGCCGGACTGGGTTCCGGGCAGGACGGTGACGTCGGCTGCCGCTGCCGGTGTGGTCCCCGCGGGGGTATCCTGGGCCAGTTCGTGGGCGAACCAGTGCCGGAGTCCGGGCATCCCGGCGCGTGGGGCGGCGGTGACCGCGGCGTCGCTGCGGGCGGCGCGGGCCAGGGCCTGCCGGACGAGTTTCTCCGGTAGCAGGCGTCGGTCGGGGTATCCGTTGTGCAGGCTGACGGCGTCCTCGGGGGTCGGTCGCAGTGGTCCGTCGCCGCCGCTGCCGGCGGCGGTCGCGGCTGCCGCAGTCGCCGCAGTCGCCCCGGAGGTGGTGGGGGCGCCGAGTGCCCCGGCCTGCCAGGAGTAGTCGGCGGGGTGCATCCGTCGTCCTGCCGGGCCTGCGGCGACGAAGGTCCCCACTCCGGGGCGGGTCTCCACGAGGCCTTCGGCGACGAGGGTGCGCAGCGCCGACTGGACGGTTCCGGGGCCGACGCCGTGGTCGCGGACCAGTGCGCGGGTGGCCGGTAGTGGGGTTCCGACGGCTTTCCCGTCGATCCATCGGCGGAGTTCCGTCACGAGGTGCGTACTGCTACTCTGAGACATGAATGATCATAGTAGCGCTACTGCCGGCAACGGTCCACCGATACTGCCGCCGATCCTGCCGCCGGGGCTGTGGTGGGGAGCGCTCGGTGTCCTCGCCTTCTCCCTGACCGTCCCCCTCACCCGGGTCGCCGTCACCGGAGGTCTGTCCCCGGTGTTCACGGGCACCGGACGGGCCGTCGTCGCCGCGGTACTCGCCGGCGTCGCGCTCCTCGTCACCGGCCAGTACCGGCGACGACCCCACGCCCGGCAGTGGCTACGGCTGGGCCTGGTCACGGGCGGCGTCGTCGTCGGGTTCCCCGTCTGCACCTCGTTCGCCCTCCAGGACGTCCCGGCCGCCCACGGTGCCGTGGTCATCGCGGCGCTCCCGGCGGCCACCGCCGCTGTCACCGTCCTGCGCACCAAGGAACGTGCCGGCGTGAGGTTCTGGGCCGCGGCCGCACTGGGAGCGGCCGCGGCCGCCACCGCCGGCGTCCTGCACGGCGGCGGGACCGGAGGAGGCCTCCACGGCGCGGACCTCCTTCTGCTCGCCGCCGTGGCCACGGGGGCCGTCGGCTACGCGGAGGGTGGACTGCTCTCCCGCGAGCTCGGGTCCTGGCAGACCATCTGCTGGGCGCTGGTCCTGGGGTCACCCGTGATGGCCGTCCTGTCCGTCCTTTCCCTCCTGTCGGTGGCGGGGTCGGCCGGGACGGCATGGTCGGCGGTCAGCCCCGACGCCTGGGCCGCGTTCGGGTACCTCGGCGTGGTGAGCATGTTCCTGGGCTTCTTCGCCTGGTACCGCGGCCTCGCCCTCGGGCCCATGCTCCAGGTCAGTCAGGTCCAGCTGGTCCAGCCGTTGCTGAGCATCGCCTGGGCCGTGCTGCTGCTGGGGGAACACGTCACCCTGCCCACCCTGCTGAGTGGCCTTCTCGTCATCGCCTGCGCCACAACCGCCGTCCGCGCCCGGACAACCCGGACAACCCGGACAACACCGTCCCAACCACCTACCGCCATGGAGGAGAAACCGTGAACCACCCCCGAACCACAGCACCGAGGACCGTCCGTCAGTCGTCGAAGCTCCGCAACGTCCTCTACGAGATCCGTGGACCGGTCGCCGCCCGCGCCGCGGCGATGGAACGCGCCGGAACCGAGGTCCTCAAACTCAACATCGGCAACCCGCAACCGTTCGGCTTCGCCGCGCCCCCGCAGATCACCGCACGGATGTCGCAGGCCCTGCCCGACTCGCACGGCTACTCCGACTCCCACGGCATCCCCGCCGCCCTGGACGCGGTCATCGCCCGCTACGGTGCGGTGTCCGGTTTCCCGGAGCTGCGCCGGCAGGACGTCTACCTCGGCAACGGGGTCAGTGAACTGATCACCATGACCTGCCAGGCACTGGTCGACAACCACGACGAGGTCCTCGTCCCCGCGCCCGACTACCCGCTGTGGACGGCGATGGTGACCCTCGCCGGCGGCACCGCCGTGCACTACGCCTGCGACGAGGACGACGACTGGAACCCGGACCTGGCGGACATGGAGTCCCGGATCACCGACCGCACCACCGCGATCGTGGTCATCAACCCGAACAACCCCACCGGCGCCGTCTACCCGCCGCACATCCTCCGGGGCATCGCCGACATCGCCCGCCGGCACTCGCTGACGCTGCTGGTCGACGAGATCTACGACACGATCACCTACGACGGGGCGGTCCACACCCATCTCGCCGCGGTCGCCCCGGACGTGCTGACCCTGAGCTACTCCGGACTGTCGAAGAGCAGCCGCCTGGCCGGGTACCGCGCCGGGTGGATGGTGGTCACCGGACCGAAGGAGCACGCCACGGACTTCCTGCACGGCCTGGATCTCATGGCGTCGACACGTCTGTGCCCCAACGTCCCCGGGCAGCACGCCGTCGTGGCGGCGCTCGGTGGCGAGGGGTGCGCCGCCGACGACACGATCACCGGTCTCACCGGGCCAGCTGGACGGCTCGCCCGGCAGCGTGACACCGTCAGCTCGGCGCTCAACGGCATGGACGGGGTCAGCTGCGTGACCCCTCGTGGGGCGTTGTACGCCTTCCCGCGGCTCGACCCGGCCGTCCACCCGGTCCACGACGACGAACAGCTGGTCATGGACCTGCTGGAGCAGGAGCACATCCTGCTGGTCCACGGCACCGGCTTCAACTGGCCGGCCCCGGACCACCTGAGGATCGTGCTGCTGCCCCCGGAGCAGGTGCTGGCCACCGCGATGGAGCGGCTCGGGAACTTCCTGGCCGGCTACCGTCAGGACGGGCCGCCGAAACTCCGGCGGTAGGCCGTGGGTGTGACCCCGAGCTGGGCGACCATGTGCCGGCGCATCGTCGTCGCCGTACCGAAGCCCGCCCGACGGGCGACGGCGTCGACGGTGAGGCCGGTGACCTCGAGGAGCCGACGGGCCTCGGAGACCCGTTGCCGGATGAGCCAGGTGGCGGGCGGTTCCCCGAGTTCGGCGGTGAACCGGCGCTGGAAATGGCGCAGTGACATCCCGGCCCGGCGCGCGCAGTCGGTCACCGTCAGCGGCTCCGACAGGTGCTCGGTCATCCACTGGAGCACCGGTGCCATCCCGGTCTCCGGGCGTACGGCGGGACGTTCGATGAACTGGGCCTGGCCGCCCGCCCGGTGCGGCGCGACCACCATCCGCCGGGCGATACGCGTCGCGACCTGCTCTCCCATGTCGCGCCGCACCAGGTGCAGGCAGAGGTCGATCCCGGCGGCGACGCCGGCGCTCGTGGCGACATGTCCGTGGTCTATGTAGAGGACACCGGGGTCGACGGTGAGCGCCGGGTAGGTCTCCTGCAGCTCCCCGGCGCGGTACCAGTGGGTGGTCACCGTCAGGCCGTCCAGCAGCCCGGCGGCGGCGAGGGCGAACGCCCCTGTGCAGATGGAGACGATACGCACCCCCGCCTCCGACGCCCGGACCAGCAGATCGAGCACCTCCCGCGTCCCCGGGTCAGCGGTGTCGAGGCGGCTGTTGAACCCCGGGACGACGACCGTGTCCGCCTGCAGGACAACGTCCGGACCGCAGACACCCCCGACGGTGAACCCGGTGGACGTCTCCACCTCCCCGGGGGCGTTGCCGGCCACCGTCGTCCGGTACTCGTCCTCCTCCCGGAAGCCGAAGACCTGGGCCGCCGTCGACAGGTCGAAGGCCACGACATGGGGAAGCGCCAGGATGACGACGTGATGGGCGCCCGCGGAATGGCGCGTAATGTTCGGCACAGGTCATTTATGCCACTCACCCGTGCCGGTGTCCACCCCGTAGCGTCGGAACCATGACAACCCACCCCACACCCCCGTTCACCCTGGACACCGCCCTGGCGAAGGTCCAGGCCGCCGAAGACGCCTGGAACACCCGCGACCCGCAGCGGGTGGCGCTGGCCTACACCCCCGACACCGAATGGCGGAACCGGGGAGAACACGTCGTCGGCCGCGCCGCCGTCGTCGACTTCCTCACCCGCAAGTGGGCCCGCGAACTCGACTACCGACTGCGCAAGAACCTCTGGGCATTCAGCGGCAACAGGATCGCCGTGCGCTTCCAGTACGAGTGGCACGACGCGCAGGGCCAGTGGTGGAGGTCCTACGGCAACGAGCTCTGGGAGTTCGACGACGACGGACTGATGGCGCGGCGTGAAGCCAGCATCAACGACGTCGCCGTATCCCGGTCGGAGCTGCGCGTGACCCCCGCCGACGGTGAGGTCCCGGCATGGTGACGACCGGAGACCCGGCAGCCACCAGGACGGTGACCGTGCTTCTCTACGAGGGCTTCGAGGTCCTCGATGTCTTCGGACCGGTGGAGATCCTCTCCCACGTGCCGGGGTGGACCGTCGTGTACGCCGGGGTGGCGGCTCAAGCCGGGGACCCGGTCCGCAGTGCACAGGGCGCGCAGGTCCAGGCGGACCTGGGGCTCGCCGACCTGTGCCGCGCACCCGACGGGCCCGACATCCTGCTCGTCCCCGGCGGCATCGGCACCCGGACCCTCGTCGGCGACGCCGGTGTCCTGGCCGACATCGCCGGGATCTGCCGACACGCCACGGTGGTCACGTCGGTGTGCACCGGTTCGGCGGTGCTCGCCGCCGCCGGTGTCCTGGAGGGGCGCCGGGCGACGTCGAACAAGAAGTCGTGGGCCTGGGCCACCTCCCAGGGAGAGCGGGTCGACTGGATCCCGCAGGCGCGGTGGGTCCTCGACACCGGGACCCCCACCGGGGACGACCGCGCCGACGCACCGGTGTGGACCTCGTCCGGGGTCGCCGCCGGGATGGACATGACGCACGCCCTGGTCACCGCGCTGGCCGGGCCGACCGTGGCGGACCGGATCACCGACGACATCGAGCTCGATGTCCACCGTGACCCGGGGTGGGACCCGTTCGCCGCCGTGCACGGTGCGAACTGACACCGTGTGGTCCCGCACCACGCCCGCTGACCTACCATGATGTCCATGATGTCCAAGACTTCCCTGAACACTCCTCCCGTCGCATTCGTCATCGCCGGTTCCGAGGCCACCGGTGGAGCCGGTATCCAGGTCGACCTCAAGACCTTCCAGCAACTCGGTGTCTACGGTGTCGGCGCGCTGAGCTGCATCGTCGCCTTCGACCCTGCCGACAACTGGGGCCACCGGTTCCACCCGGTGGAGCCCGGCGTCATCGCCGAGCAGTTCGAGGCGGCCCTGGCCACCCACCCTGTCGAGGCGATGGACACCGCGAAGGTCGGCATGCTGGGCACCCCGCAGACCATCGACGTCGTCGCCGGGAAGCTGGCCGAACGCAGCTGGAGGAACCTGGTGGTCGACCCGGTCCTGATCTGCAAGGGCCAGGAGCCCGGTGCGGCGCTGGACACCGACAACGCCCTGCGGGAGAAGATCCTGCCCCTGGCCACCGTCGTCACCCCGAACGTGTTCGAGGCCCAGACCCTGTCCGGCATGGAGAGCATCACCACCGTCGACGAGCTGGAGGAGGCCGCCCGGCGCATCGGCGAGCACGTCCCCTACGTCCTGGCCAAGGGCGGCGTGGAACTGCCCGGCGACGAGGCCGTGGACGTGCTGTGGGACGGTCACACGATCACCCGGTTCTCCGCCCCGAAGATCGGTGAGCAGCGGGTCTCCGGTGCCGGCTGCACCGTCGCCGCGGCCCTGACCGCGGAGCTGGCCAAGGGCACCGGCATCGTCGAGGCCGTCCAGAAGGCCAAGGACCTGGTGACCCGTGGCATCGAGCACCGTGTCACCGCGAACACCCCGTTCGACACGGTGTGGCAGGGGGCGTGAACCACCCGTCCCGGGCGATGGTGACCTCCACCGCCCGCAGCCTGGTCACCCTCGGGCCGGCGCGGGCGGACCTGGTGCCGGCGGTGCGGGTGACGTTGTCGTTGGCCGTACCGGTGGCCCTCCTGCTGGTCACCGACCGCATCGAATGGTCGCTGTTCGCGTCGTTCGGCGCGTTCTCCTCGCTCTACGGCCGCTACACCACGCCCCGCACGCGGGTGCGCCAGCAGCTCTGCGTCGGGGTCATGCTGTCGCTGTGCGTGGGGCTGGGCGGGGTCATCGCCCAGTTCGGCGCCGGGTGGTCCGGTGCCGTACACGCGTGGGTCACGGTACTGGCGGGCACACTCGTCGCCGCGGGGTCCGCGACGTTCGTCAGTGTGCGCGGCCTGCAGCCCGCCGGTGCGGTGTTCCCGGTGTTCGCCACCACGGCGGTGGCCTCGACCCCGGTGGGCGTCCCCGCGTGGCTGGCCCTGGCGATCGCCGCGGCGTCCGCCACGTGGTGTGTGCTGCTCGGTGTGCTGTCCCGGTGGGTCGGTGAGGCGAACGCCGACGCCCGGGACGTCCCGCCGGCGTTCGTCCCGGTCGCCGACCGGCGCCGCGAGTTCCTCCGGTACGGCACGGCGGCCCTGGTGGGTGGTTCGGTGGCCACGCTCACCGGGATCCCGTCCCCCTACTGGGCCCAGGTGGCCGCCGTGGTGCCGTTGTCGGCACCCCGGCGCCTGCAGCAGGTGGAGCGCGGCCTGCACCGGATCGTGGGGACGGTCCTCGGCGTCGCCGTCGCCGCGTTCCTGCTGTCGTTCCCCAGCCAGCCCTGGCAGGTCGTCGTCTGGGTGGTCCTGATGCAGTTCCTCGCCGAACTGTTCGTGCTCAGGAACTACTCGCTGGCGCTGGTGTTCATCACCCCGCTGGCCCTGCTGATGGTCTACCTGGCCCATCCGCAACCTGTGGGACAGCTCCTGGCGGCCCGCGTCGCCGAGACCGTGATCGGGGTGACGGTCGGCATCGTGGTGGTCCTGTGCGCCGTGGCCCTCACACGGTGGCGGACGGCCCGTCTGGCAGGATGACATCCATGTTCCCCGGACGAGTTCCCGCCCGCGGTGGCCGCGGTGGTCCTGTCCCCTACGTCCGTCCGGAGAGGATCGCCCGCACGGTCTCCACGCCGAGCCCGCTGCGGCGTGACAGTTCGGTGGCCCCGCACCCGTAGAGCTCGTGAGCGTGGCGTACGGCCTCGTTCCTTCGTACACGGAGCTCCGTCGCGCGGTCGCGGGCGTCCTGGGCCGACGAGACGGCGTCACGGAGCTGCCGGGCGACCGCGTTCGGGAGCTGCGGTCCTGCAGAGCGGGGCACGGCTGTACCTCACCTCCCCGAGACGAAGTCGGCGACGACCGTCGGCACCGCGGCATCGAACCCGACGACGTCGAGCATCCCCGCGTCCTCCGGGTCGGCGATGGTGAATCCCGTGGAGGTCATCGCCATCACGACGAGTTTCGCGTCGATGCCCGTGGCCTCCCGGTACCGCCGCAGGGCCTGGTACGGGTGGATCTCCCCCGCCCAGGTCTCGTTGTCGGTGTAGACGATGAACGTGTCCACCGCGATGTCGTTGTCCAGGGCGTGCAGTATCGGCGCCGCCGCGTCGGTGGCGGTGCCGTCCCACCGGGCCGATCGCAGGGTGTCGACCGCATCGTCGATGCGCTGACCGGCGGACAACCCGGAGAACCTCTCGATGTGCGACCTGCGGCTCCACGCGCCGCCCTCGGTCTGCCCGCCGGTGAACGCCCAGACGTGCGCATCGGGGTTCTGTTTCAGGCCCGTGCAGACCATCGCCGCAGACACCTCCGCCGCCGTCAGTGGTCCACCGCGGAACGGGCTCCCGTGCATCGAGCCCGACACGTCGACAGCGTGCGCGACCCTCGCGTCGATGCCGGGAAGCGTCCCGAACGCCGCCATGTAGGCCTCGTTGAGGGCATCGATGATCCGCGGCACCGCCCCCTCGCAGGATGCGTAGGTACGCAGCGCGACCAGGACGCTCACCGGATGGACCCGGCCCCGGGCGAGGCGGTCGACGTCAGTGACCCGCCCCGCGACCGTGCGCGAGATCTCCGGGTCGTCGAACACCCCCAGCCTGGTCAGCCGCGTCAGCTGCCGGATCAGGGCCGTCACCGGGATGCGGTCGGCCTCGATCAGGCCACGCCACACGGCGGGAACGGACAGTGCCTCGTTCGGCAGCATCTCCCAGGACAGCTGGCACCCGTCGCGGGAAATCACCTCCACTGCCCGCTCAGGACACTGCGCCACCTCGCGGAACTGGCGGATCACCGCCGGAACCCCGTCGCGGGCCTTGCCGTACCGGGCCCAGCGCAGCACGTCAGCGTGGGCACCGACGGCATCGGCGACGTGGGCCTTGTCGAGCACTCGCTTGTGGGTGTAGCCGGACCGGTGACGGTACTTCACCGCCTGGTAGGCGATCGCCTCGGCGTCCCTGTCCAGGTACCAGGACGCGACGGCGTCACGGACCTGCCGGCCCCAACCACGGTGGTTGTCGAGGTAGGCCAGGAACTCGAAGAGGTGCGACGCGGTACGGGCGACCTTCGGAAGGTTCCCCAAGGCGTACCTGCGGGTGTCGGCCTCCCCGTGGCTGGCCGCCAGGGCCAGAGCGAACAGTGCAGGGCTGTTCTTCGGTGCGCGCCCCGCCATGGAGACCGCGACGATCTGGTCGACGACCCCACGCCCGCGACTCTGCAGGTCCGAGAGGATGAACCGGGCGTTGTCCTCAGTCAGCCCCGCCGCAGTGGCGTAATAGGAGCCTCCGTCACTGCCGAGGACGAGGAACCTGTCGAGGCGGGATTCCGGGGTGACCTCGAACACGTGCCCGCCGGCACTGTTGGGGACCTGGTCGCCGCGGCCGGGTGCCGGGACGTCCTGCGGTGTCTGCCGGGTGGTGTAGCCGAGCAGCGCCGAGGCGCGCCCCGACACCGTCTCGTCGGCACGGTCGGAGTGGTTACGGTGCGGGTTCTTCTGCATGGTGTCCTCTCCCAGGTCCGGTGGTGCAGTGAACGGAAGGGGCCGCAGACAACTGGACACCCGGAGGGAATCTGCGAACAGCAGGAACCCGCGGGTGCTCGATCCTTTCGACGGTCATCTCCTCCGGAGGAGGCGTCGGCAGCGGGGGGATACTTTGCAGGTAACCCGCCGCCAGGAGCCCGTCTGACATAACCGTAACAGGTTACGTTTATCGCGACAACCCCCGGCAACTAGACCGGACCGAGGTAGCGCCCCGCCTCGTCACCGACGACACCGTAGATGCCGCTGGCGTCGGGGTCCGTGGCCACGGTGACCCGCGCGGTCAACCGTCCCGCGTAGGCGTCCTCGCCCAGGCGGTCACTGATGTCGACGGAGACGTCGTCCAGCTCCTTCGGATCGAGGTTCCCCCGGGCGCGGGCATCGTCGACCGCACGCCCCAGGGCCGCGGCGTCGACGTCGGCGAGGACCGGCCCCTCGGCCCCACCGGTGATGTCGGCGACCTCTAGCTCGGCGAAGCCGCCCGTCGCCCAGTCGAGGTAGTAACGACGCCCCGGGACCTCCACAGCGATCCTCGACTCCCGGTCCAGGTCGCCCATGGAGGTGAACTCGTAGAGCCGCACCTCCGCCGGGTCCACCCCGGCCGCGCGGTAGGCCGTCTCGACCCGGTCCAAGGTCGCCACCGGGTCCGCCGGGGACGCCAACGCGGCGGAGAGTCCGCCGGCGGCGTCGGCCTGGACCGTCAACACGCCGATGTTGGTGTCCGGGTCGTCCCGCAGCGACACACCGATCACCGCTTCGGCACCGTCGGTACCCACGACGTGCTCGCGCCCCGGGACGTCGACGACCAGGCCGGGGTCGGCCCGTTCGATCTCGACCCCCAGGAACGTCAGCCCCCGGACGACTCCGGCCCCCGCCTCCAGCGCGTCCGCGGCGACCTCGTCGAGATCAGCGGAGACCTGGGCCGCCCCGAAACTGTCGCGCCGGGTGTAGGGGGACGATCCGGTGGTGTCTTCACGGACCTCGCCCCACCCGTCGGAGACTGACCAGTTCGAGCTGTAGACCGTGCCGTCGTCACCGATGAACGAGAAGCTGGCGGACCGTTCCATGAAGTCGTCCACGTCGAAGGACACCAGCCGTTCCGAACCAGCCTCGATGGTCCCGTCCGCCAGAGCCACGGCGGACTCCCAGATCTCGGCCAGACCACCGGGCGGCCCGCCCGCCACGGCGCCCGGCTGTTCCTGCCCGGTCGACAACCCCGCCGGAACGACCGCGACGAGCCCGCCGACGAAGAGTCCGAGGAAGGTCCCGACGGCCACCGCACTGCGGGGGCCCGGCCCGGCGCTGCCGTGGTGTCTCCGCAGGAGAAGCGGGAACCCGGTGATCACCGCCACCATGGCGACGGCGGCGACGAGGTACGCGGCGGTCCGTCCCGCTCCCTCGGGGAGTGTCGGGGCGATGACGAGCAGCGCCGCGGCCGCCGCACCCCCGACAGCCGGCAGTACCCATCCGGCACCGGGCCGGTTCGTCACGGGCGCCGGGGACGGCTCCCGCGTGTTTCTGTGGTCGGTCACGGACGTATCTTATCCCCTCGTATCCCCGTGCCGGACGAGGTCACCGGTCCGGTACATTGTTCAGACATGGCACACACCCGCACTACGGCCACCGGCGCGCCAGGCGTGACGCCCGGCGTCACGCCAGGAACCGCTGCCGTCGCCGTCCTCTCCGTGCTCGGGGTGGTCGGCCTGTTCGTGCTGTCACGGGTGTCGGCACCCGGCGCGTCGGTGGGCGGGGGCGTTCTCGCGGCGGCCGTGATGCTGTGGCTGGTCGTCCGGACCTCCGCGCGCCCTGCCGGCCCCGCCGGTTCTTCACGCACTGCCAGCCCTGCCGGTTCCGCCACGGCGACGGTCGGACGCTGGACCACGGCGGTGGCCACCCACGACTCGGTCCTGGAGCACTACGGCGCCTGGGAGCTCGACCCGGAGAAGCTCCTGCGGTTCCCCGCCCTGTGGGATCTTTCGCTCCCGGTCAACCAGGACTTCCACGATGCCCTGGAGCGCGCCGGGCAGCTGCGGACCGAGAACATCCCGGGCGACAGGCGCCACCCCGACGCCACCGCCGTGGACGCCTACGTCGCCGCGGTGTCGGTGCTGTCACGGGCCTGGCGCGCCGCCGAGCAGAACGCCCGGCGCACGGGGGTGGACGACCTCAGCGACGCGCTGCAGGGGGATGCGGACCGGGCGCTCAAACTCCTCCGACACGCCGACGCGGCCACCACCCCGGCCGAGGAGTCGAGCTACCTGGCACAGGCGTCGAAGCTGATGCACAGACTGGCTGATCGTGGGGTGATTCCGGCGGACTCCCGCGCGGTGGCGGACCTGGAGGCACGCAGCCTTCCCGCGATCGGTCGAGGCTGACTATCCGGGGCCCGTCCCGTAACATCACCCGGCGAACTGACCTCTACACCGCCCGGTACCGTGCACCTGTGCCCGTTCGCCGGGCACGGTACTACCGGGTGGAGAACGGAACGACTCCGTGCCGGATTCACCGGACCAGCCTTCCTCCCCTCTCTCCGCCTCCTCCACCCCACCGGCCCCGGCCGCAGAGCCAGACGCCCCGGACGCCCCGGACGCGCCGGCCGCCCCGGAGACCGGGCTCTACCCCGACGACATGCACCCCGGGCTCGTCCCCGGGATCAGCATCGACGACCAACGTAACCGCTTCGGTCTCGACAAGGCCGTGTTCTTCATCACCGCGGCCCTGATCCTCTCCTTCATCGCCTGGGGCGTGACCAGCCCGTCGTCGGTGTCCGCGGTCTCCTCGACGATGTTCTCCTGGGCGATCAGGAACGTCGGATGGCTCCTCAACGTGGTGATGGTCTCCGCCGCAGGTCTGATGATCTACCTCGCCTTCTCCCGGTTCGGGCAGATCACACTGGGCACCGACGGCGAGGAACCCGAGTTCTCCCGCTTCGCGTGGATCGCCATGATGTTCGGCGCCGGCCTCGGCGTGGGGATCTTCTTCTTCGGCCCCTCCGAGCCGCTGACCTACTACATGGACCCGCCACCGCACACCACGTACCCAGAGACCCCCGAGGCCCTGCACCGCGGTCTGGCCCAGGCGCACTACCACTGGGGCCTGGCGATCTGGGGGCTCTACGCCATGGTCGGCGGCGCACTGGCCTACAGTTCCTACCGCCGCGGCCGCGTCTCCCTGTTCAGCTCGGTCTTCCGTTCCCTGTTCGGTGAACGCCAGACGTCGGGGATCGCCGGTCGCCTCGTCGACATGATGGCGATCATCGCCACGCTGTTCGGTACCGCCGCCACACTGGGACTGTCGGCGTTGCAGATCAGCGAGGGGATCCAGATCGTCTCGGGCGCCTCGGAGGTCACCAACACGGTGCTGATCATGATCATCGCCGTGCTCACCCTGTGCTTCATCGTCAGTGCCGTCTCGGGTGCCGCCCGCGGTATCCGCTACCTGTCGAACCTGAACATCACCCTCACCCTGGGGCTGGTCCTGTTCACCTTCCTCCTCGGGCCCACGCTGTTCCTGCTCAACCTCGTGCCCTCCGGCATCATGGCGTACGCCGACAACATGTTCGACATGATGGGACGCTCGTTGTCCTGGGGCGAGGACACGCTGGAGTTCCAGTCCGTGTGGACGGCGTTCTACTGGGCGTGGTGGATCGCCTGGACCCCGTTCGTCGGACTGTTCATCGCCCGGATCTCCCGCGGCCGCACGATCCGCGAGTTCGCCCTGGTGACCACGCTGGCCCCGACCTTCATTCTGATCCTCGCGTTCACGGTCTTCGGCGGCACGGCCATCACCTTCTTCAGGGAGGGCAAGGACGGTGTCGCCGGTGACGCCTCGCCCGAGCAGATCCTGTTCGCGGTGTTCGACAACCTCCCGTTGAGCTCGCTGACACCGTTCATCCTGGTCTTCGTGCTGGCGGTCTTCTTCATCACCTCCGCCGACTCGGCGTCGCTGGTGATGGGCACCCTGTCGGAGAAGGGCAACCCGTCGCCCAGGAAGCTGGTCGTGGTCTTCTGGGGCCTGTGCATGATGGGCATCGCCGTGGTCATGCTCCTCACCGGCGGGGAGACCGCGCTGACCGGCCTGCAGAACCTGACGATCCTCATCGCGATCCCGTTCTCCGTGGTGCTGATCGTGCTGGCGGTCGCTTTCGTGAAGGACCTCTCCACCGACCCGGCGGCCATCCGGCGCGACTACGCGCGCTCGGCCATCCAGAACGCCGTGGTCAAGGGCATGCAGGAGCACGGTGACGACTTCGAGTTGTCCGTCTCCAGGACCGAGGACGGCACCGGTGCCGGGGCCCACTTCGACTCCACCGCCGACCGGGTCACCGACTGGTACCGGCGGACCGACGAGGACGGCAACGACGTCGGTTACGACTACGGTTCCGGCACGTGGGCCGACGGGTGGACGCCCGACGGTCGCGCCGACGGGCAGGACGGGGGCGCCGACGGCGCTCCGGCGACCCCGGGCCGTAACCGGGACTAGTCTGTCACGCGCGCGACGGGCACACGATACGATGAGTCGTTATGAGCCCCACGAGCCCCTCGAACACTGAACGCGAGATCCTCACCTACGACCTCTTCGGCACCGCCATCAAGGAGCTGGCACAGACGGTCGTGGACGACTACAAGCCCGACCTCATCCTCTCCATCGCCCGTGGCGGGCTGCTGATCGGTGGTGCCCTGGGCTACGCGATGGGCATCAAGAACGTCTCCGTGATCAACGTGGAGTTCTACACCGGCGTGGGCGAGACGCTGGACCAGCCGGTGATGCTTCCCCCCACCCCGGAGGCCGTCGACTTGTCCGGGATGAAGGTCCTCATCGCCGACGACGTCGCCGACTCCGGCAAGACCCTGGAGCTCGTCCAGGAGTTCTGTGCCGAGACCGTCGCCGAGGCACGCACCGCGGTGATCTACGAGAAGTCCCGCTCGATCATCAAGCCGGACTACGTGTGGAAGAAGACCGACCAGTGGATCGACTTCCCCTGGTCGGATTTCCCGGTCATCACCCCGTCGGGCGAGCCTACCGGCGGCGACGCGTCGTAGACGGCTCGTAACCGGCGTTAACCGGCGTTAACCGGCACTGCCCTCACGCCGCCCCAACGCCTCGCCGACGCGCTTCCCGCTGTGGATGCAGCCGCCGAGGAACGTCCCTTCCAGGGCGTTCTTCCCGTGCATGCCGCCACCGCCGAATCCGGCGACCTCGCCGGCGGCGAAGAGGCCCGGCAGGACGGTGCCGTCGGAGCGTAGGCAGCGTCCCGACAGGTCGGTCTCGATCCCGCCGAGCGTCTTGCGGGTCACGATCCTCAGCCGCACCGCGATCAACGGGCCGTGCGCCGGGTCGAGGATCCGGTGGGGCTTCGCCGCGCGCACGATCCTGTCGCCGAGGAACTTGCGCGCCGTGCCCAGGTAGTTGACCTGGGCGTCCTTGGAGAACCTGTTGTCGAGCTGGCTGTCGCGGTCCTCGATCTGGTCACGGAGCTCCCCGGGGTCGATCACCGGCGCGCCGTCGTCGGTGAGGTTGTTCATCCCCTCCACGAGCGACTCCAGGTCGTCGGCGATGACCCAGTCCTCCCCGTGGTCCATGAAGTTACGGACCGCGACATGGGTCCCCGGTCCGACCTTGCCGGCGAGTTTCCGCAGGGACTTGTCGGTGAGGTCCGGGTTCTGCTCCGACCCGGAGAAGATGAACTCCTTGTCGGCGATGGTCTTGTCCAGGACGAACCAGCTGTAGCCGTGGCCGGTGCGTCCGATGTGCTCCAGGGAGGCGAGGTTGTCGGAGCCGGGGAAGATCCTGGTCGGCAGCCGCCGACCCTCCGCGTCGAACCACAACGTGCTGGGACCGGGGATGATCCGGATGCCGTGGTTCGGCCACACCGGGTCCCAGTTCGCCATCCCCTCGGTGTAGTGCCACATCCGGTCCGTGTTCACCGTGGTGGCACCGGCCGCGGCGGAGATCCCGATCATCCGCCCGTCGACATGCGCCGGCACCCCGGCGACCAGGTCGGCGGGGCACTCCCCCCACCGCTGCGTCGGCCACGACCGGCGCACCAGGTCGAGGTCGCCCCCGATTCCGCCGGAGGTCACCACCACGGCCGCTCCCCGGAGTTCGAAGGTGTCGACCACCTCGCGTGGTGAGGCCACGCCCCTCCCGAGCTCGTCACACGGGGTCAGCACGCTCCCGCGCACGCCGGTCACCGCACCGTCCTCGACGACCAGTTCATCGACCCGGTGACGGAAGGCGAAACGGACCGTCCCGCGTTTCTCCGCCTCGAGCAGGGGTTCACGGAAGACCCGGACGACCTCCGGCCCGGTTCCCCAGGTGAGGTGGAACCGCGGCACCGAGTTGCCGTGCCCGGAGGCGTCGCCGCTGCCGCGTTCGGCCCAGCCGACGGTCGGCAGCACATTCAGCCCCAGGGAGCGCAGGTAGTCGCGTTTCTGCGTGGCCGCGAAGTGGACGTACGCCCGGCCCCACTGCCGGGGCCAGTGGTCGTTGTCGGCGTCGTCGTAGTCCGCGGAGTTCCGCCAGTCACGCCAGGCGAGTTCCTCGGAGTCCCTGATGCCCATGAGCTTCTGTTCCGGACTGTCGACGTAGAAGAGCCCGCCGAGCGACCAGTAGGCCTGTCCGCCGAGATTGGCGCGGTTCTCCTGGTCGAGGACCAGCACCTCCCGTCCCGCCTTCTCCGCCTCGTAGGCGACGACGAGCCCGGCGAGTCCGGCACCGACGACGATCACCGGTGGCGCTGCGTGTTCTGGTGTGCGTACCTGCTTGTCTCCCATACGAAAGCAGTCTAGGTGCTGCGCGGAGGGCAGGGCACCCAACCGATTTATCCCATACAGCGGACGTTTGCGTTCGCTGTGTGGGAAGCGTAGTTTCACAGATCGTCGTCACGACACATCCACGTTCACGAAGAGAGAATCGCAGCCGCTCCATGACCACGTCCCTCACCGACCACTCCGATCCACCCGCACCGGTGCCGCCCGTCACGGCCACCGGCAACAAGAAGAGTCGTGTGATCTTCGCCTCGACCATCGGCACGACGATCGAGTTCTACGACTTCTACGCCTACGCCACGGCCGCGATCATCGTCTTCCCCCACCTGTTCTTCCCGGAGAACGAGAACTCCACGATCGGGCTCCTGGCGTCCCTGGCCACCTTCGGACTCGCCTTCGTGGCACGACCGGTCGGGTCCGTGCTCTTCGGCCACTTCGGTGACCGCATCGGACGCAAGGCCACCCTGATCGGCGCCCTGCTGACCATGGGCATCGCCACCTTCATCATCGGCCTGCTCCCCACCTACGAGCAGATCGGCCTGTGGGCACCGGCACTGCTGGCGCTGATGCGCTTCTGCCAGGGGCTCGGCCTGGGCGGCGAATGGTCCGGCGCGGCACTGCTGGCCACCGAGAACGCCGAAGAGGGCAAACGCGCCCGCGCCGCCATGTGGCCCCAGCTCGGGGCACCGTTCGGTTTCATCCTGGCCAACGGGCTGTTCCTGATCCTCGTCCTGGCACTCGACCACACCCACGGTGCACCCGGCGGCGCATTCATGACATGGGGCTGGCGGGTGCCGTTCCTGCTGTCGGCCGTGATGGTGGTCATCGGGCTCTACGTCCGCTTCAAGCTCGAGGAGACGCCCGTCTTCCAGGACACCCTGGACAAGGGCGAGGACGTCAAGGTCCCCACCGTCGAGGTCTTCCGCACCGCCTGGCGTCCGGTCCTGCTCGGCACTTTCGTGATGGTCTCCACCTACACCCTGTTCTACCTGGTGACCACCTGGTTCCTGTCCTACGGCATCGGCGACCGCGACGCCGGCGAGGGCCTGGGGATCCCCTACAACCACTTCCTGGTGATCCAGCTGATCACCGTCCTGTTCTTCGTGGTGGGCATCCCGCTGGCCGGCCACCTCTCCGACACCGTGGGACGACGCCGCTACCTCACCGTGGTCTCCGTCCTGGTGCTCATCTACTCCGGCGCCTTCCAGGCGTTCCTCGACCCCGCCACCTCCGGGGAGGTCAAGGCCGGCGTGTTCCTGGCCATCGGGATGTTCCTCATGGGCCTGATCTTCGGCTCCATGTCCGCCGTCCTCCCGGAGATGTTCCCCACGAACGTCCGGTACACCGGCTCCGGGATCGCCTACAACGTCTCGTCCATCCTGGGCGCGGCGGTGGCCCCGTTCATCGCCGTCGCGCTGGCCACCGCACACGGCCCGTGGGCGGTCGGCGCCTACCTCGCGGTCGTCGTCCTGGTCAGCCTGGTCGCCATCCGGCTCATGCCGGAGACCCGGGACGCCGACCTCTACACGGTGTAGCCACACGGTGTCGCGCGCCGGGGAACCTCCCCGTCAGAAGCGCCGGAACACGAACTGCTCGCAGTCCAACGCCCCGGCGCGGGCGAGGGCCTCGTGCAGGGCCAGCTGGTAGTCCCAGAGCCGGCGGTAGACGGCGTCGAAACCGGCCGCCGCCGCAGCCCGTTCCCGCGCGTTGAACGCACTGCGCCACAACGCCAACGTCGTGGCGTAGTGCGAGCCCATCCGGTTGCGTGCCGTCAACCGCAGCCCCGCCCGGTTCGCCTGGGTCAGCACATGCCCGTCGGTGGGGTACTCCACGGCCGGCCAGACGTAGGCGCGCATCACGTCCATGCTGTCGCCGACGGTCTCGTCGGGCAGCCCGGAGTCCGGGACCCGCACCACCGACTGGACCACGGCGATCCCGTCGGCGGCGAGCATGCGCTCCACCGCGCGGAGGAAGTGGATGGTGCCGTCGTCGCCGAGGGTCTCCATCCGCTCCACGCTGAAGACGGCGTCGTAGGTGCCGGCCCACTGGCGGGGGGACGGTACCGGCCCGCGGATCGTCTGCACCCGCACCGCCCCGCCGACCCCGGCGTCGTGGGCGTAGGCGCGCACCCTCTCGGCATGATCGACGTCCGAGGTCAGCACGTCGACGTGGGCGCCGCGCTGGGCCGCAATCACCGGCAGTGCCCCGCCCGACGACGGGAGCTCCAGCACCCGGTGCCCAGGTCCGACCTGGGCCTCGTCCAGCATGGCGTTGATGCGGTGCCGCTGTGCGGAGTCGAGGTCCGCGCGCTCGACCAGGCCGGGGTCGGTCGGCGCGTCGAAGTACCGCACCGTCACCGCCGTGGCGTGCCCGGCCTGGTCCGGGGTCTCCACCTCGGACGTCCTGGTCCCCGAGGCGAACAGGGCGGAACCCGTGGCACGGTAGCGGCCGGTGTAGATGTCGACCAGGGCGTCCGGCAGGTCACCGGCCCGGACGTGACCGGAGACCCTCCGGCGTCGCCGGGACAACGTCCGTCCGAGGCCGCCCTCCAGGGGCTGGGTCAGCAGCACCCCCAGGACGTCCGGCAGTGGCTCGGCGGTCCACTCCCCCGCCATGTACCCCTCGGCGAGGCCGAGCCAGCCGGCGTCGACGACCCGGTCCAGGACCAGGCCGTCGTCGACCACCAGCCGGGGAACCGCTCCGGCGGTCAGGGCGACGCCATGGCGCTGGGTCAGTTCCTCGAGCCGTTGCTGCAGGTTGACCGCCCGCCGCCCGAGGAACGGTGCCTCGGGCAGGCGTGCCACGCCGGGCCAGCGCTCCGGGTCGATGTAGGCCTCCCGACCGTCGCGCGGGTCGCGACGGCGTCGGCCGTCGTCGACAGCTGGTGCCACCTCCGCCTCCGTCCTCGCTGGTATCATGCGTTCCTGGGTAAAACTATCACTCACCCCCGGTTGCACCCGAAACAGAAAGGGGCCCGACGAGAGCTGACCGCATGCTGCCCGCGTGATGAGTACACCGTCGACAGGCACTAGTATGGGCACCCAGGTCCGACGCGACCGGGAGGTCCGTCGGCTGACGACACTACACCGGCGTCCACCGACCCCCTGTAGAACACGCAGCAGTGCCACAGACACAACGCAGAGAGAACACGTGATGACCCCGCCGGCGCCGACACCGACGAGTGCGCCGCAGTCACCGCAGAACGAGGAGTTTCGCTGATATGACAACCGCCACCCCCTTCCGGCCGTCCGGCCGTCACCACGTCGTCATCGTCGGCGCAGGCTTCGGTGGGCTGTTCGCCGCCAGGAAGTTCGCCGGGGCCGACGTCGACGTCACCATCATCGACCGCACCAACCACCACCTGTTCCAGCCGCTGCTGTACCAGGTGGCCACCGGTGTGCTGTCCTCCGGTGAGATCGCCCCGACGATCCGCCAGATCCTGCGCAAGCAGAACAACGCCCGCGTCATCAAGGCCGAGGTGCGCGACATCGACGTCGACGACAAGGTCCTCACCGCCGACCTCGGCGGCAAGGACGTCGTCCTGCAGTACGACTCGCTCATCGTCGCCGCCGGCGCCGGCCAGTCTTACTTCGGCAACGACCACTTCGCCGAGTTCGCCCCGGGCATGAAGAGCATCGACGACGCCCTGGAACTGCGCGCCCGCATCACCGGCGCCTTCGAGCGCGCCGAGATCACCGACGACCCCGCCGAGAAGGCCCGTCAGCTGACCTTCGTCATCGTCGGCGCCGGCCCCACCGGCGTGGAGCTCGCCGGCCAGCTCGCCGAGATGGCCCACCGCACCCTGCGTAACGAATTCCGGACCACCGACACCGAGCAGGCCCGCATCCTGCTGGTCGACGGCGGCCCGCACGTCCTGCCGCCCTTCGGCAAGAAGCTCGGCCGCAAGGCACAGAAGACCCTGGAGAAGCTCGGCGTCGAGGTCGTCACCGAGTCGCTGGTCACCAACGTCGACCGCGACGGCGTCACCTTCAAGAACATGAAGACCGACGAAGAGACCACCGTCCCAGCCTACTGCAAGATCTGGTCCGCCGGTGTCGCCGCGAGCCCGCTGGGCAAGCACATCGCCGACCAGATCGACGGTGTCGAGGCCGACCGCGCCGGCCGCGTGCCGGTGAACAAGGACCTCTCCGTGGGCGACCACAAGGAGATCTTCGTCATCGGCGACATGATGAGCCTGGACAAGCTGCCGGGCCTCGCCCAGGTCGCGATCCAGGGTGGCGAGCACGCCGCCTCGATCATCCGCGCCAGCGTCGAGGAGGGCAGCACCGAGCGTCCCGACTTCAAGTACTTCGACAAGGGCACCATGGCCATCGTGTCCCGCTTCAACGCCGTGGTGAAGCTGGGCAAGGCCGAGATCTCCGGACCGGTCGGCTGGTTCATGTGGCTCGCCGTGCACCTGATGTTCATGGTCGGCTTCCGCAACCGCTTCGTCGCCGCCTACAGCTGGGGCCTGAACACCCTGTCGCCGAACCGGTGGCACCTGGTGGCCACCCGCCAGCAGCTGCACGCACGCAACGCCCTGCGGAAGCTGCGCGCTCTCGAGGACGAGCAGGAGAGCCGCTCCATCGAGGTCCGCGACAACCTGAAGTTCGGCGACGGCCGCGACACCCGCGCCGTGGCCGACTAGTCACCCTCCTCCCCCGGGCACGCATCAGACCCCGGGCACGCATCCGGTGTGGGCGTGCCCGGGGTCCGGCGTATCCGCCCGGAGGCACACGGTAGGCTGGACACCACGAGACACGGGGTGCGCGGTCATTCGCGCTGAGAACACACCCGTTGAACCTGCTCTAGTTCGAACTAGCGAAGGGATGGTCCGTGCCAGACACGCTCACCACCATCGTCCATGCCGTCCACGCCCTGCGTCAGCGCACCCCGCTGGTCCAGTGCATCACCAACCAGGTCGTCCCCCAGGTCACCGCGAACGTCCTGCTCGCCGCGGGCGCCGCGCCGGCGATGGTCGACACCCCCGAGGAGGCCGCGGACTTCGCCGCCGTCGCCTCCGGGGTCCTGGTCAACACCGGCAGTCCCACCGCCGCCCAGTACGTCGCCATGCGGGAGGCGGTCCGTGGCGCCACGGACGCGCACACCCCCTGGGTCCTCGACCCGGTGGCCTGCGGCGGGCCGGCGGCACGGACCGGCTTCTGCCGGGACATCGTCACGCACGGGCCCGCCGCCGTACGCGCCAACGCCTCCGAGGTGATCGCACTCGAGGGCGGGACACCGGGCGGTGGGCGCGGAGTGGACTCCACCGACGAGGTCGACGCCGCGCTGGACGCCGCACGCGCACTCGCCGACCGCACCGGGGGTGTCGTCGCCGTCTCCGGGGCACAGGACCTGGTCGTCTCCCACGGCCGGACCAGCCGGCTGAACTCCGGCGACCCGCTGCTGCAGCTCGTCATCGGCACCGGGTGCTCCCTCGGCGCACTCACCGCCGCCTACCTGGGTGCGGCCCGTGCCACCCCGGGTGAGCTCACCGACCACGACGCGGTGCTCGCCGCCCACGCCCACGTGGGCGCTGCCGGCACCCTCGCCGCCCGGGACGCCGACGGCGGCGGACGTGGCCCCGGCAGCTTCGCCGTCGCCTGGCTCGACGCGCTCCACACCGTCGCGGCCGACCCGTCGCTCATCACGGACCTGGTCGCGGTCGAGGAGACCGGCCGGTGACCCCCGGCCACCCCACCGCCGAGCAGGTCGACTGGAGCCTCTATCTGGTGACCGACCCGGAACTGGGTGGGGGACGCGACGCGGTGGCCGGCATCGTCCAGCAGGCGGTCGCCGGCGGAGTGGGCGTCGTCCAGCTGCGCGACAAGACCCTCGACGACCGGGCCTTCGCCGACCGCGCGGCGGACGTCGCCGACGTCCTCGCCGGCACCGGGGTCCCCCTGTTCGTCAACGACCGGATCGACGTGGCCCGTCGGCTGGGGCTGCACCTGCACATCGGCCAGGACGACACCGACGTCCGCACCGCCCGGGACCTGCTGCCCGACCACCTGATGCTCGGGCTCTCCGTCGACGACCACTCCCAGATCGACCGGCTCAGCAGCCTCGTCGCCGACGGGATGCGCCCGCCGGACGTCCTCGGCCTCGGCCCGGTGGAGCTGACACCGACGAAGACCGACACCGGACGCGCCCTGGGGGTGACCGGCCCGGGCAGTGTCGACGACCTGGCCCGCCACGCCCTGGAACTCGGCATCCCCTCGGTCGCGATCGGCGGTGTCTCCACCGCCAACGCCGCCGCCCTGCGGCGCACCGCCGTGGCGGGCATCTGCGTGGTCTCGGCGGTCATGGCCGCCGACGACCCCACCACCGCAGCCGACGACCTGCACACCCTGTTCACGCACACCGACCGGAAGGACCCCGCATGATCCCCCGCGTACTCAGCATCGCCGGCACCGACCCCACCGGAGGCGCCGGTGCACAGGCGGACATCAAGTCCATCGGCGCCGCAGGGGGGTTCGCCATGAGCGTGGTCACCGCCCTGGTCGCCCAGAACACCCACGGCGTCCGGCAGGTCCACACCCCGGGCACCGACTTCCTGACCGCCCAACTCGACGCCGTCTTCGACGACGTCACCGTCGACGCGGTCAAGATCGGCATGCTCGGGACCGCCGAGATCACCCGCACCGTCACCGAGTACCTCGGGCGCCACCCGGTCCCGGTCACCGTCGTCGACCCGGTGATGGTCGCCACCAGCGGCGACCGGCTGCTCACCGAAGACGCCGAAGCCGCCCTGCGTGACCTCTGCCGGACCGTGGACGTGATCACGCCGAACCTCGCCGAACTGGCCGCCCTCGGCGGCACCACCACCGCCACGACCCTGGACGAGGCACTCGACCAGGGCCGCCGGCTCGCCGCCGGGCTGCAGACCACCGTGGTCGTCAAGGGCGGTCACCTGTCCGGCACCGCGGCCGACAACGCGGTGGTCTCACCGGACGGCCAGGTCACGGCCGTACCGGTCACCCGCGTCGACACACACAACACCCACGGCACCGGCTGCTCGCTGTCGTCGGCCCTGGCCACACGGCTCGCCGCAGGCGACAGCCCGGCAGAGGCACTACGGTGGTCCAGCCGCTGGCTCTCCGAAGCCATCCGCCACGCCGACGACCTGCACGTCGGCACCGGCAACGGCCCGGTGGACCACACCCACCGGGCACGACGACTGGCCCGCGCCGCCGACACCACCCCGTGGAGCCTGTCCACATCCGTCCCCGGGGCCCTCGACACCCCGGACGAGCTCGCGGCCGTGGGCGGGACGACGGCCCCCGCCGCCCGCATCCCCGCCGCCGGCCCCTGGACGGCGGCCCTGTGGCAGGCCCAGGCACCCCTGCTCGCCGCCGTCACCGAACTGCCCTTCATCACCGACCTGGGCAGCGGAGCCCTGTCCCGGGAGGACTTCGGTTTCTACCTGGCACAGGACGCGGTCTACCTGTCCCGCTACTCCCCCGCGCTCGCCTCCCTGGGGGCCAGCGCACCCGACCCCACCTCCGCACTGTTCTGGGTCCGCGGCGCGGTCGAATGCCTCGAGGAGGAGGCCGAACTGCACCGCTCCTGGCTGGGCGACGCCGAACCTGCCGCCCCGTCACACGTCACCGCGTCCTACACCTCGCACCTGGCGACCTGCGTGCAGTCCCGCGACCACGTCGTCGGCGCCGCCGCCGTCCTCCCCTGCTACTGGCTCTACGCCGAGGTCGGATTGGACCTCGCCGGACGCTCCACCCCGGACAACCCCTACTCGGCCTGGCTGGACACCTACTCCGGCGACGAATTCACCGGCAGCGTACGCCAGGCGGTCTCCCTGGTGGAGGACGCGTTCGCCTCCGCCGGCCCCCGCCAGCGCGCCGAAGCCGCCCGCGCGTTCCTCGACGCGGCCCGCTGGGAGGTCGAGTTCTTCGACCAGGCCCACCGCCGCTGACCTGGCCACGGCAGCCCTAGCGGGGGAACTACCCGCGGGGCACCACCACGGTGCGCAGCTCCGTGGTCGCGCACAACTTCCCGGTGCCGGCGTTGACGTGCTCGATGCGCCAGAGCTGACTGGTCCGCCCCGTGTGCACCGCACGCGCCGTCGACCGGATCACGTCACCGGGGGTCGAGGGCCGCAGGAAGTTCGTCGAGTTGGTCGTCCCCATCACCATCCCCCCGCCGCCGGCGATGAAACCGGCGAAGGACCCCGCCGACTCCCCCATCGTCGCGTAGACCCCGCCGTTGGTGATCCCCCACGGCTGCACGTGCGCCTCGGCCACCGTCAACTCCACGACGACCTCGGGCACGAACTCCACGTACCGCAGCCCGAGCGTGCGGTCCAGCGAGGGGATGGAGGAACTGAAGAGCTCCGAGAGCTCCGCGGTCTGTCCCTCGCTGAGCTCACCGGCACTCGCCGACGTCATCAGTTCCAGCATCCGCTCCAGCGCACCGTCCGGCACCCCCGTCCCGTCCGTCCCCTGTGCCGCGCCCTCTGCCGACTCTGCCGACTGTGCCGCCTGTGTCATCGTCCGTGTCTCCTCGCGTCCGTGCGTCCTGTATTCCGCAGAGTCTAGCGACAGGCGCCCCGCGGCGGGCGGAGTTGGCGCACCGGGGGCTATCATGGATCACCATGACAGAATCCTCCGCACAGATCGGCGTTGTCGGCCTCGCAGTGATGGGCTCCAACATCGCCCGGAACTTCGCGAACCACGGCCACACCGTAGCCGTCTACAACCGCACCGCCGCCAAAACGGACGCGTTCATGGCCGACTTCGGCGACACCGGCAGCTTCGTGCCCTCCGCCACCGTCGACGAGTTCGTCGCCTCGCTGGAACGCCCGCGCCGGGCGCTGATCATGGTGCAGGCCGGCCCCGCCACCGACACGGTGATCTCCCAGCTCGCCGACGCCATGGAGCCCGGCGACATCATCATCGACGGCGGCAACGCCCTGTACACCGACACCATCCGCCGCGAAGCCGAGATGTCCGCCCGTGGCCTGCACTTCGTCGGCGCCGGCATCTCCGGCGGCGAGGAGGGCGCCCTCAACGGCCCCGCGATCATGCCCGGTGGCCCTGCGGAATCCTACCGGTCCCTCGGCCCGCTGCTCGAGGACATCTCCGCCAAGGTCGACGGCACCCCGTGCTGCACCCACATCGGCCCCGACGGCGCCGGCCACTTCGTCAAGATGGTCCACAACGGCATCGAGTACGCCGACATGCAGGTCATCGGCGAGGCCTACCACCTGCTGCGGTACGCCGCCGGAATCGAGCCCGCCGAAATCGCCGACATCTTCCGCACCTGGAACGACGGCGACCTGGACTCCTACCTGATCGAGATCACCGCCGAGGTGCTCTCGCAGACCGACGCCGCCACCGGCAAGCCCCTCATCGACGTCATTGTCGACGCCGCCGGGCAGAAGGGTACGGGCCGCTGGACGGTCAAGGCCGCCCTGGACCTCGGCATCCCCACGACCGGCATCGGCGAGGCCGTCTTCGCCCGTGCGCTGTCCGGTGCCCGTGACCAGCGCGCCGCGACGACCGGGAACCTCCCCTCCGGTGCACTGACCACCCTCGAGGCCCTCGGTGTGTCCCGGGACGACTTCGTCGAGGACGTCCGTCGGGCACTGTACGCGTCGAAGCTCGTCGCCTACGCCCAGGGATTCGACGAGATCAAGGCCGGCTCCGACGAACACGGCTGGGACGTCGACCCCCGCGACCTGGCGACGATCTGGCGCGGCGGATGCATCATCCGTGCGAAGTTCCTCAACCGGATCGTCGACGCCTACAACACCGACCCGGACGTCCAGTCCCTGCTGCTCGACCCCTACTTCAACAACGAGGTCAGCTCCCTGGTGGACTCCTGGCGACGGGTCGTCGTGGCCTCCACCCAGCTCGGCCTGCCGATCCCGGTGTTCGCCTCCTCGCTGTCCTACTACGACTCGCTGCGGTCCGAGCGGCTCCCCGCCGCGCTGATCCAGGGCCAACGCGACTTCTTCGGTGCGCACACCTACGAGCGCACCGACCGGGACGGCCACTTCCACACCCTCTGGTCCGGCGACCGCAGTGAGGTGGAAGCGTAACCCGTGTCAGGTCAACAGCAAGGACGGCGCGACACCAACGCCGGGTCGAAGAACCGGCGACGGAAAGTCGTCCGCGGCAGCCGCGCGGCGGAGGCCACCGGGTCGTCACGGGGATCCTCCTCAGGGTCCCCGCAGGGCTCGGGCCGGGGTCAGCGTTCACAGCAGAAGAAGAGCGGCCGTCCGCAGGACAGGAACAACCAGACGCGTTCCCGGCGTCGTCCCCAACAGCCGCGGATCCACCAGGAGAAGCGGCAGCCGCAGGGCACCGAGCCCCGTGCCACCCCTGCCACCCCCGTCACCCCGGTGCCCACCGGCCCCGCCGCCGGGGTCGACACCTCGGTGCTCTTCGCCGACATGGGTCTGCCTGACCCGGTGGTCAAGGAGCTCTCCGCACAGGGACTCAAGCACCCCTTCCCCATCCAGGCCGCGGCCATCCCGGACGCCCTGGCGGGCAAGGACGTGCTCGGACGGGGTCCCACCGGCTCCGGCAAGACCTTCACCTTCGGACTCCCCGTCATCACCCGGCTCACCGGTGCGGCCTCCCGCCCCGGTAAACCCCGGGCGTTGATCCTGGTCCCCACCCGCGAGCTCGCACAGCAGGTCGCCGGTCGGCTCCGTCCGCTGGCGGAGTCCGTGGGACAGCGGATCATCGAGGTCGTCGGTGGGGTCAACATCAAGCGCAACCTCACCGCACTCGCCCGTCCGGTCGACATCCTCGTCGCCACCCCGGGCCGTGCCGAGGACCTCATCCGGCAGAAGGCGCTCAACCTCGGCGAGGTCGAGATCATCGCCCTCGACGAAGCCGACCAGATGGCGGACATGGGGTTCCTGCCCCAGGTCCGTCGCCTCGTCGACCACGTTCCCGCCGACGCCCAGCACCTGTTCTTCTCCGCCACCCTCGACGGTGACATCAAGGTGCTGGTCCAGCGGTACATGAACGACCCGGTCACCCACTCCACCGGTGAGGTCCGGGCGAAGGTCGACACCATGTCGCACTTCCTCGGCGTGGTGGACGACAAGCCGGCGAGGAACGACGTCGTCCTCCAGCTGGGCCGCGCGTCCACCCGGACGATCATGTTCATGCGCACCAAGCACACCGTCGACCGTCAAGTGAAGAAGCTTGTCCGTGACGGCGTCCCGGCGGTCGGCATCCACGGCAACAAGGGGCAGGGCGCGCGTACCCGCGCGATCGAGGAGTTCTCCGACGGACGGGCCACCGTCCTCGTCGCGACCGACATCGCCGCGCGCGGGATCGACATCAAGGGCGTCGACCTGGTCGTCCACATCGACCCCCCTGCCGAGCACAAGGCCTACGTGCACCGTGCCGGCCGGACCGCGCGGGCCGGTGAGGCAGGTACCGTCCTGACACTGACCACCGCGGAGACCCGGCGGGAGACCGAGCAGATGATGCGCAAGGCCGGAGTCAGCCCCACCGAATGGGTGCTGGACCGCCACGGCGTCACCGCCTACCTCGGCGAGCTGGGGCTGGACAGGTAGTACGGGGATGGACCTCCTGCTCAGCATCCTGGGTCTGGCGGGCTTCGTGTTGCTGACCGCCGGCACCGGGGTCTTCGTCGCCGTCGAGTTCTCCACGACCAGTCTGGAACGCTCGACGATCGAGCACGACGTCGCCGTCCGCGGCGACGCCGCCTCGAAGATGGTCAGACGGGCCCACAGCGACCTCAGCTTCATGCTCTCCGGGTCGCAGCTGGGGATCACCGTGACGACCCTGGCCACCGGCTATCTCGCCGAACCGATCCTCGCCAGGTACTTCACCCCGGTGCTCGAACTCGTCGGCCTGGGCGCGTCCGCGTCGACATCGGTGGCGCTGATCCTCAGTCTGGTCATCGCCACTGTCCTGTCGATGGTCTTCGGCGAGCTCGTCCCGAAGAACCTCGCCATCGCCAATCCGTTGCAGACCGCGCGGCTGCTGACACGTCCGGTGTGGATCTTCAACACCCTGTTCCACCGGTTCATCCAGCTGATGAACAACGCCGCCAACGTCATCGTGCGCCGGTTCGGCGTCGAACCCGCCGATGAACTGGCCTCGGCGCGGTCCCCGCAGGAGCTCTCGGCGCTTGTACGGCACTCCACCGGCGCCGACGGGTTCGACCAGTCCAAGGTGCGCATCCTCGACCGGTCCCTGAAGTTCGGCGACGCCAGTGCGGAGGATTTCATGACCCCACGTTCCACCGTGGACACCCTGGAGACCACCGACTCCGCGCTCGACCTCATCCGCCAGGCGCACGAGTCCGGGCACTCCCGGTTCCCCGTGGTCAACGGGGACCTCGACGAGACCATCGGCGTCGTCCACGTCAAGGACGCCCTGACGATCCCGGCGGCCGAGCGCGCCACCACGCCGGTGCGCGACCTGGCCCGGCGGGTGCCCACCGTGCCGACGAGTCTCGGCGGCGACGCCGTCCTCAACCTCGTCCGGTCCGCCGGATCCCAGCTCGTCCTCGTCGTCGACGAGTACGGCGGCACCGCCGGCATCGTCTCCATCGAGGACGTCGTCGAGGAGATCCTCGGCGAGGTCTGGGACGAACACGACGACCGGACCGACTCCGAGGTCCAGCGCAGCGGACAGTTCTGGGACCTCTCGGGACTGGTGCGGTGCGATGAACTCGAGGACGCCTGCGGGTACGCCGCCCCCGACGGTCCCTACGAGACGCTCGGTGGCCTGGTGATGGCCACGCTGGGACGCATCCCCACCGAAGGAGACCGCGTCCTGCTGCCACCGAGCGAACGGGACCTGGTCGAGCGCGTCACCGACGGTCACCCCGTCCGGTGGGAGGCGGCCGTGGTGTCCATGGACAACCGACGGATCGACCGGGTCCAGCTGCGCCCGGTCCCCGACAGCCACGTCGTGGACGGGGACGGTGAGCACCGTGAATGACCTCTGGGCCATCGCCTTCGCCGTCCTGCTGCTGGGTCTGAACGCCTTCTTCGTCGGTGTGGAGTTCTCCCTGATCTCCTCGCGTCGCGACCGGCTGGAGAACATGATCGCCGCAGGCAACCGCCGTGCCGGCAAGGTCCTGTACGCCATCGAACACCTCACGATCATGCTCGCCGGGGCACAGTTCGGCATCACCGTGGCCTCGGTGCTCCTCGGCAAAGTCGGCGAACCCGCCATCGCCCACCTGATCGAGGCGCCGTTCCACGCCGCGGGGCTCCCTGAGAACCTGCTGCACCCGGTGTCCTTCGCGATCTCGCTGCTGATCGTCACGGTCCTGCACATCATCCTCGGCGAGATGGTGCCGAAGAACATCGCCCTCGCCGGCCCGGAGTCGGTGGCCACCGTCCTGGTGGCACCGCACCTGCTGTTCTGCCGTCTCGTGCACCCGGTGATGGCACTGCTCAACTGGATCGCGAGGATCACCCTGAAGATGGTCGGGGTCGAGCAGAAGGACGAGCTGGACTCCACGGTCTCCCCGTCGGAGCTGTCCCAGATGATCGCCGAGTCGCGGTCCGAGGGACTGATCGGCCCGTCCGAGGCAACGCGCCTGTCGAAGGCCCTGAACTCCTCGAAGCGCACCCTCAGCGAGGTCGTGATCCCCCGCTCGGCCGTGCACACCATCCCGGTCGACCCGACCACCGGGAGGATCACCGTCGGTCAGGTCGAGGACGCCGTGTCGCAGACCGGCTACTCACGGTTCCCCGTCACCGGGCCGTCCGGCGACTACCTGGGGTACATCCACGTCAAGGACGTCCTCGACAACCTGCTCGATCCCGCCACCGGGCCCGACCAGCTCGTCGACCGGCACGACATCCGCACGCTGATCACCGTGGAGGGCGGGGTGAACTTCGACCACGCGATGAAGGAGCTGCGCAGGACGAGTTCGCACATGGCCCAGATCTCCGACAACGGCACCGTGGTCGGGGTGATCACCCTCGAGGACGTCATCGAGGAGCTCGTGGGAACCGTGCGGGACTGGACCCATGACGACTGAACCGCAGGTGCGGCGCCTCCGATACTCAGTTCATGCTGCATGGCACTCTCCGGGCAGATATATATAGATCATCATCCATCTGACCGAGAGGAAAGCTCATGAAGCGTTCTATGAAGCTCGCAGCGGCCGCTGTCGCCGCCGCAACGACGATCGGCGTGGCCGCTCCGGCCGCCAACGCTGCAACAACCGATCAGGGCCTGTACCCGCGGACGGGTCAGATTTACATCGACCCGGTGACGACGAAGGTCCTTGCGGCCACGCCTTCAGGCGAAGTTGCCCACACTGCGGCGAGGCTCGTGCACTCGACCGGACAGATGACGACGACTGTTCTCGTTCTTTCGTCGGCGAAGTACCGTATCGACCACGACATTGCGGAAGCGGCCCGGTACCCGCACGGTAGCGTGTCGATTCATTGGGAGATCCGCGACGGCGGCGAGACTGTCCGGCATACCGCCATCGTGAACAAGGGGTAAGCGCTCTAATCCTGTTCCCGACTTGTCAGTTGGCCGGGGGCACGGGCGCGGTGTGAACACCACCTATCGAGATGCGAGGTCGATACTCGCGACGAGGGGTGCGACGGTGACAACGAGTATGAATACACGTTCCACGATTCCGAACGCACAGTTGCGGAGCGGACGCAGGACGAGTGCGATGACGAGCGCTGCAAGCGTAAGACCTGCAGCAACATCGAGCACACTGAGTATCTGTCCGGCTGGGTCGCGCACGAGCCGACCCAATGGGCCGATGGTCGAGTACGCGAGGGTGAACCAGAGGACCGCGGCCAGGAGATGCACACGCCCGCGTAGCGTCGTCTGCGAGCCCGTCCTGTCAGTCGGGACCAGAGGCATCGCGGCCAGGAGCAGGCCGAGGGCGAGAAGCCAGAACCCCAGGCCGGCTCTCGCGTCGCCGAGGTCTGTGTGCAGCACGACCGCGGAGCCCAGGGCTATCCACGCCATAGCCGCTGCCCATGATGCTGTCGTGGCCAGCACCCGAGTCCGCGCCGCATCGGCGACGGCGTAGTCGCTGACAGGGTCGCGGACTGGATCGACACCGCCCGGCAACAGTTGCAGTAGGAACAGCAGGAGCAGTCGGGCGGAGAACAGCACGACCGCGAGGACGAAGAGGGGGTCAGCCATAGGAAGCCTTCCATAGGATAGCCGGAGACGAGGACTGGTTCGGACTCTAGAGATTCAAGTACCTTGAAGGTCAAGGAGGATTCATGAGGATCAGTGAAGTCGCACGTAGAACCGGGCTTTCCCCTTCAGCGATCCGCTACTACGAGCAGGAGGACATGTTCGGTCCCGGCCAGATCGAACGTGCGTCCAATGGCTACAGGGTGTACAGTCCGGACGCTCTACGTCGTCTCGGTCTCATCCAGGCGGGAAGGGACGCCGGTTTTTCGCTCGCGGAGATGAAGACCCGCTTGCGCGACTGGGAGACTCTGCCGGACGACGAGCGGGTCACGCTGCTGGAGACACAGCTGGATGTCATCGAGGAACGGATCGAGCGTCTGACCAAGAGTCGGGCGACTGTTCACGAGGCACTCGAAGTTCTGAGGTCAGGGGACCACCGCGCGGGTAGATGACACCTGGTTGAGTGCGTGTCCCCTGGGCCCGACCCCCGGATAGTGGACACGGGGCTGATCACGCTACGTTCAACGAACTGAGTGTCGGGGCGTACGGTAGACGTCATGCAAGAAAGGAATGTCGTGCTGGAGCCGGAGGTCTGGCGCGCTCACCAGGAAGAGCACCGCCGAGCCGTCGACGAGCTCACGGCCGGCCACCGGGCCCGCCGGTCCCGTGGGGAACGCCACCCTGTCTGGGACTTCATGTTCTCCTACTACCCCGTGACGCCGGGAAAGCTCGGGCGGTGGAACCCCGGCGTCGGGGTCTCGCTCGTCGCCGACGACGGGGAGCGTCCCGGGCTCACCGGGAGCCTGCGGGACACCCGCGGTACCGGTGGCACTCCCTTGTGGGAGCTCGACGCCGACGCCCTGCTGGGACGCCGAGGGGACAGCTTCCGCTTCATCCGCCGCCTCCTGGCGGCAACCCTGGACCACACCCCGCGGTTCAGCTGCTTCGGCATGCACGAGTGGGCGATGGTGTACCACGATGAACCGCGGCACCCGGAGCCGCTCCGCCTCGGACGGGCCGGGACCGACGACGTCGTCGAGGCCAGTACCTTACGTTGCACCCATATCGACGCCTTCCGTTTCTTCACCGAGGACGCCGTCCCCCGCAACACGCTGCACCCCACGCGGCAGACGCAGGTCGACATGGAACAGCCGGGGTGTCTGCATGCCACCATGGACCTGTACAAGTGGGCGACGAAGCTCGGCCCCCTGGTACCCGGAGACCTCTGGCTCGACACGTTCCGCCTGGCCTGCGACGTCCGCCGGACCGACATGGAGGCCAGCCCCTATGATCTACGTCAGTGGGGTTTCGCTCCCGTCGCGGTCGAGACCCCCGAAGGCCGTGCGGAGTACGTCCGGCGTCAGCGGGACTTCGCCGCACGCGGCCAGGTACTCCGTCGGTCGCTGATCGACCTGATCGACGTCTTCTTCGACATCGCCGGCACCACCGACGGCACAAGGAAAGTGGGGCACGGCCATGGCACGACACAGCGCACCTGATTCGACGGTCCGGGTGGCGGGCTGGGTCTGGGCCGCCGTCGTGGCCGTGCTTCTGGTCGTCGCCGTGGTCGTCGGTTGGTTCGTCCTCGTCGGGAGCCAGCGCGACGACGAGGCCGGCGACGCCTGCATCGACGGCGAACAGGAACTCACCGTGTGGGCCGACCCGGCGGCCGAGGAGGTCGCCCGGACCCTGGCCGAGAGCTACAACGCCGGGGAGCATGTCGTCCGTGACCGCTGTGTCACCGCCGTCGTCGAGGTCATGTCCACCGCGGAGGCCACCGCGGCGTACCGCAGGGTGGAGCCCGGGGTGGCCCCGGTATGGATCCCCGCGGGCACGGGTTTCATCCCCGGCCTGTCCGGTGCCCCCGAGACGGTCGAGGTCGTGGGCACCGACGAGCTGGTGCACGTCGTGCCCGCCGGGGCGGATCCGGAACCGTCGGCAGCGGTGCTGCCCACCGGTGCGGAGTCGATGGTGTCGGCACTCGCCGCCGAGGCTGTGGGACGTGGCGCTCCCCCGGAGCAGCCTGGTCCTGACCTGCCGACCGCCCGCGGGCAGAATCTCCCGGTGCTGACCGCGGCAGGTCTGCTGGACGGTGCCGGCGACCGGGCGGAGGATGTCCGGACGGTCGGCGAGGTGGTGTTCCCGCTCGTCGCCTTCGGCTCATCACCAGCAGTAGACGAGAAGTCGGCCCGTGCGGCGGCGGACTTCGCCTCACGGGCCGACGGTGCGGACTCCGTCACGTCTGTCGCGGCATCCCCGTCGTTGACGGAGACTGCCGGGGCGTTGGCCGGGGTCCCGCTGAACAGAGCAGGGAACGGACTCTAGGAGGACTTCCTGCGACGACGGGCAGCGAGCTCGTCGGAGGGGTGGAACGCCGAGTCGGCCTGGGCAGCCGGCTCGGCAGGCTCGGAGGGGAAGGCGGTGATCGTCCCGCTGAGTTCCTTCATCAGGCCAGGCACAGCGATGCCGAAGACACCCTGCCCGCCGGCGAGGAGGTCGATGACCTCCTCCGCCGAACGGCACTCGTAGACGGTCTTCCCGTCGGAAACCAGGGTGATGCCGGCGAGGTCATCGACGCCGAGGTTGCCGAGCTTGTCGACGGCCCGCCGGATGTTCTGCAAGGAGATCCCGGTGTCGAGCAGTCCCTTGACGATCTTCAGGACGAGGATGTCACGGAAGGAGTAGAGGCGCTGGGAGCCGGAGCCGTGGGCGGTCCGGATGGAGGGCTGGACCAACTTGGTGCGCGCCCAGTAGTCCAGCTGCCGGTAGGTGATGCCGGCGACCTGGCAGGCGATCGTCACCCGGTACCCGACTTCCTGGTCGGGACCGTCGACGTCGAACAAGGCGTCCTGCCGCGGCGACCGGACGGCGTCGGCGGTGTCCGGCGCTGTACCCTTGTCCTTGTCCGGAATGCCCCGGGCGTCGCTCCGCTCCATGCTGATTCTCCTCTGGTCGGCGTGTCCGCTTGCACACCTGTGATTCGCTGCTCTCAAGACTAGACGGGATAGCCGGGGAGTCAACCGGAGACCGCGGACGGTACCGGGGATGATCCCCTCATCCCTGAACCTCAAGTTGAGGTTGAGGCTAAGCGTAACACCCTGGGGAGTCGACATGCCTGTAACAACACGCGTGTCGTCCCGGCAGAAGAAAGCCCCGACCAGTGCCGGGCGGTCGGGGCAGCGTACTGCTCGGTGACGTCAGCGGGGAAGCTTCCCCTTGATCAGCGCGGCGTGCAGCGAGACGACGAGCGCACTGACCTCTCTGCTGAGCTCGGCGGAACGCTCGCGGGCGTTCTCGTCGCGGCCGTGGGCCACCGGGCCGGCGACCTGGTTGACCAGGTCCGCCTGCCGCTGAGCCTGCGTGGCGAGAGTCTTGAGGTGACGGTTGTCGATCCCGTACTCCCCCATCTTCGCGGCGATCCGGACCACGTCGACGTCGTCGACGGAGAAGAACCCCGCGGCATCCGGGGTGAGCAGCGAGATCTTCACCAACGACGCGATGAACGACTCCTCGACACCGGCGCGCGAGGCCACGTCGGCACGGGTCAGACGACGGACGGTGGCCTGCCGGAACTGGTCGGGGGTCACGGTCCCCGCGACCGACCGGCGCGCGTCCACCGGGGTGACCTTGCCCGAGTCCATGGCCTCGAGCTGTTCCTTGATCACCTTCAGCGGCAGGAAACTGTCGCGCTGGTTGGCCAGGATGTAGCGCAGCCGGGAGATGTCCTCCGGGGAGAAGCGCCGGTAGCCGGACTTGCTCCGCTGCGGGGTGACCAGGCCCTCGGCCTCGAGGAACCGGATCTTCGACACCGTGACATCGGGGAAGTCACCCTGGAGCTGCTTGAGGACGTCCCCGATGGACGACGTGGGCAGGACCCGCCCGGTGGCCGGGCGGGGCTCAGGCTGTGACTGCCCTGCGGCTGCGGCACTCGCTGACACAGTACTCCTCACATCGGAAACGAATCCGGTGGCATGGTCTTGACAGAGGCGATACTACACGAGCCCCGGTGTCAGGCGTCCTTGGTTCCGTTGAGGAAGACGAGACGGAACTTGCCGATCTGAATCTCGTCGCCGTTGCTCAGCACGGCGGAGTTCTTCGGCTCCCGGTTCACGTAGGTGCCGTTCAGGCTTCCCACGTCAACCACCTCGTACTCCTCGCCGTTGCGACGGAACTCGGCGTGGCGACGCGACACGGTCACGTCGTCGAGGAAGATGTCGCTGTCGGGGTGACGGCCGGCCGCAGTCGTGTCCTGGTCGAGCAGGAACCGTGAACCGGCGTTCGGCCCACGCTTGACCACGAGGAGCGCAGAACCCGACGGTAGACCCTCCACACCTGCAGGGGCGGACTCGGACTGCGCACCGGTCTCCATCTCCTTGAGGAGGTCAGCACGGAAGACCGAGGTCGTCTCGACCGATGCTTCCGGGATCCCGGTGTTGTCGCTCATGTTTCAGTTCCTCCTGGAATCTGTTGCAGTGTGACCATGGGCTCCCTACCGCAGGTCGCGGCAGGAGCCGTTGAGGAAAGCGGACGTGTGGTCCGCATGCCGTCTCCACCATACTACCCGGACGCCCCGACGCTCGGTGGAAAGCCTCGGCGATTCGGCGCCCGGATTCAGCGGAACATCGCCGCGATCGACCCGACGACGCTTCCGCCCGAACTCGACAGAGGATTGTCGTTGACCATGTAAGTCCAGGTCGCACTGGGTTTATGCAGTCCTTGAGCACCCAGGTCGGCACCCTCGGCGGTGATCTCGATCTCACTGAAGGTCGCCCGCGCCCGGTCCACGGCCCGTTCGGCGAGTTCACCGAAAGCGGCGATGGACATCCGGTGGAACTCGTCGATCGGGCTCTCCCGGGCGATGGCCCGCAGGTGGATGGACTCCCGGATGTCGTCGAGGTAGGCCAGGTGCTCGCTCCACTCGTGATCCAGGTGGAACAGCATGATCTCCCGCGCCGCCTGGTCGAGCACGTCCTGCGGGATGCCCTCGGACTGCAGACGCCCGGCCTTCTCCACGTCGTGGTAGCTCAGGTCCTGCCAGGCGGTGTCGGTGTCGAGCACCTTGCCCCGACGGTCGTCGACGATCTCCCGCTGGTCGTTGATCAGCTTGTTGTACTTCCACGTCGTGGCGTGGATGTCCAGCATCTGCCCTTCGGCGACCCGCTGGCAGTGGTCGATGAACTGCAGGACCTTGCGCTGCTCCAGGCGACCACCCTCCCCCTGGTCGGCGCGCAGTTCCTCACCGGCGCCACCGGTGGCGACGACGTCGTCCTCCAACGAGACGAAGAACACCGACGAGCCGGGGTCGCCCTGACGCCCGGCGCGACCGCGGAGCTGGTTGTCGAGCCGCTGGGAGCGGAACCGTCCGATTCCGACGACGTGCAGCCCACCGAGTCCGACGACATGGTCGTGGTCCTCCTCGTCACGCCCTCCGAGACGGATGTCGGTACCGCGCCCCGCCATCTGGGTGGAGACGGTGACGTGGCCGGCCCGTCCCGCCTCGGCGATGATCGCGGCCTCCGCCTCGTGGTTCTTCGCGTTGAGCACGCTGCATTCCACACCGCGCCCGGCCAACGCCTCGGCGACCCGTTCCGACTCCGCGATGTCCTGCGTGCCGACCAGGATGGGCTGGCCGGTGCGGTGGACCTCCACGATGTGGTCGACGGCGGCGGCGTCGCGCTGTTCCTCGGTGGTGTACACCCGGTCCGCCTCGTCGAAGCGTTGTGCCGGCATGTTCGGGTCGATCACACTGACCGAGAGATCGTAGAACTGGCGCAGCTGGTCGCTGGCGGCCACCGCGGTACCGGTCATCCCGCACTTCCTGGGGTACAGGCCCAGGAGGGCCTGCACGGTGATCTGGTCGAGGATCCGGCCTCCGTCGGTGACCTGGAGGCCTTCCTTGGCCTCGACGGCGGCCTGCAGGCCATCCGGCCACCGCTGCAGTTCCGCGACCCGTCCCCGGGAACCGTCGATGAGGGCGACTTTGCCGTCGCGCACGATGTAGTGCACGTCGCGGGTCAGCAGGTGCTGTGCATGCAGCGCGACGTTCACCTGTGACAGCAGGGTGCCGGGGCCATCGGCGGTCTCAGCGGACTTAGCGGACTCAGCGGACTCAGCGGCCTCTGCGCCGTCCGGCGCATCCGGGTCCGGCGCCGTGGACGAGGCTCCGGCACCGTAGAGGGACTCGATCCCCAGCCCGTTCTCCACGAACCGTGCCCCGGAATCCGTGAGGAACACGTTGCGGCGGTCGCCGGAGACGGTGAAATGCCGGTTCTCCTCCATCCGACGCACCAGGTCGGTGATCCTGCCCGCCGGGGCGGGGCCCGGCTCGGACCCGGCGAGCACCAGCGGGACGAGCGCCTCGTCGACCATCACCGAGTCCGCCTCGTCGATGATCGCCACGTCCGCCGGCGTGCGCACGGCATCGGCCCGACGGGTGATCAGCTGGTCACGCAGGACGTCGAAGCCCATCTCGTTGACCGCCCCGAAGATGACGTCCCGTGAGTAGATGTCACGGCGCTCGTCGGCACCGTGCTCCTCGGAGATGGCACCGTGGCTCAGACCGAAGAAGTCGAGCAGCGGCCCCATCCACTGGTCGTCGCGGCCGGCGAGGAAGGAGTTCACCGTGATCAGGTGCACCCTGCGCCCCTGGAGCCCGTACCCCACCGCGGTCATCGCACCGGTCAGGGTCTTGCCCTCACCGGTGGCCATCTCGACGACGTCCCCGACCAGCATGCGCAGCGTACCCTGCAGCTGCACGTCGAAGGGACGCATACCGACCGTGCGCTCCGCCGCCTCACGTACGGCAGCCAGCAGCAGCGGTGCGTCGTCGACCGACGGGTCGTCGCCGGTGGTCACACAGGAACGGGCGATGTCGACCACCTCCGCGTCCGAGGCCTGGGCCAGCCGGTCGACCGCCTTCGCCGCCTCGGACACGATCGTCTTCGACTTCTTCTGGTTCGCCGTCGCCGACGAACCCATGGCCTTCCAGAACCAACCGAACCCGGCCATCCTCGCCTCCGCACACTTCATGAATAGGGGTCGTGCTCCGCACGCTTCCGTTGCAAGGATAGTCGTCGTGACACCGGACGGGCACGGCGAGGCGCCACGACTACACTGACCCGGGTGACTTCCCGAAGTGTGACCTCCGTCGATGTCGAGTTCCATGGCGGTGGGGTGGACGGCGCGCCGGGGCCGGTGCTCGCCGGAACCGTCGACCTTCCCGGGGACGCCCGCGAGCTCTCCCCCGCCGAGTTCCGCGCGGCCGGCGTCCCGGTCGCCCTGTTCGCCCACTGTTTCACCTGCCACAGGAAGGTGCCGGCGGCGTTCCGTGTCTCGAAAGCGCTCGCCCGCGCCGGTATCGCCTGTCTGCGGTTCGACTTCCCCGGTCTCGGGGAATCACAGGGGGACTTCGCCGCGACGACCTTCTCGTCCAACGTCGCCGACCTCCGCGCCGCGGCCGCGTGGCTGGGGGAACGGCTCGCCGCACCGTCCCTGCTGGTCGGACATTCCCTCGGCGGTGCCGCCGTGCTCCGCGCCGCCCGTGATCTACCGACCGTGCAGGCGGTGGCGACGGTCGGCGCGCCGTTCCGTCCCGCCTCGGCCGCACGATCGCTGCAGGACTCCTGTGCGGACATCGGTCCGGGTGAGGTCCGTACCGTCCATCTGGCGGAGCGGGACATCGCCGTGTCCCACTCCTTCCTCAGCGATCTGGCCGAGGTCTCCGACCCTGCCGGCGTCGCCGCCGACATCGCCGGGATACGACGCCCGCTGCTGGTCCTGCACTCCCCGACCGACCAGACCGTTCCCGTCTCCGACGCCACCCGGATCTTCGGGGCCGCATCCTGGCCGAAGGACCTGATGAGCCTTCCGGACGCCGACCACCTGCTCACGTGGCGGGGGTCCGCGCAACGAGCGGGCCAGATGATCGCGACATGGGCCGATCCGTACATCCGTCACGGGTGACCGCCAGGCCGCGCTAGGCTGACTCACTATGAGCAACGACATCACCTTCATCCCCACCGCCGATCTCGTCGACGTCATCGGCGCCGACGTCCGCAGCTGCGACACGCAGTTCCGCGACCTGGGCGGGCACACCGACTTCTGCGGCCCGATCACCACCGTGCGCTGTTTCCAGGACAACGGGCTGGTCAAGAAGATCCTCCAGGAGGACAACCCCGGCGGAGTGCTCGTGGTGGACGGCGACGCCTCGGTCCACACCGCACTGATGGGTGACATGATCGCCGAATTCGGCGTCGACCACGGTTGGGCCGGGGTGATCATCAACGGGGCGATCCGGGACTCCGCCGCTGTCGGCGCCATGGAGTTCGGCTGCAAGGCGCTGGGCACCAACCCGCGGAAGTCCGCCAAGGACGGCGCCGGCGAGCGGGACGTCACCGTGAGCTTCGGCGGGGTCGACTTCGTCCCGGGCCACATCGCCTACGCCGACGCCGACGGGATCGTCGTCACGGACGCGCCCGTGTCCGCCCCCGAATAGTCCCCGGAAGACCCCTCCATACCGTCGCCGAGCAGGCGATTGGCGCACTGGAATACCGGTGTTGTAATCTATGCGAGGTCCAGCGATGGACCGGCGGACTGTGGCGCAGTTTGGCAGCGCACTACACTGGGGGTGTAGGGGTCGCAGGTTCAAATCCTGTCAGTCCGACAAATTTCCCACCCCTTCGGGGGTGGGATTTTTTGTTTCTTGACCAGGGGGAATGTGCTTTGACGTGCAAGGATTCTTGCCTGACGCATACGGGGGACTGAGTCAAGGGCTGGTCGGGAACGGGCAGGAATATGCGCCGGATGTGGCCAAAACAAGGCCAAAATGTCGTCAACTTCCAGCCGACGTCCGTCCGCTGTCGCTGCCGAGTCGAGCCCGGCGCGCCGCGGGAACTCGCACAGCTGTGGGAGTGGGAGGTGGCACGGCCCCCTCGATGTACGTCCCCGTGAGGTCGTGAACACGCGCTCCCGTCGTTTTCACTGTCGGTGGATGGTTCCCCGTCACATCATGACAGGGAACCACAGGGAGGTTGTCGTATGTTGATGAATCCCACCGAGGGCACGATCTACTTCGCCGAGTACGACCTGATGAAGTCGGTGTCCGCCGCCTTGGGCGTGGCCTACTCCAACCGCCGTCGGGCAGCCAGCACCGAGGCGGAGAAGCAGTGGTGGGAGTCGCGCCGCATCGCGGTCCGTGACTACGTGGCCGCCGCGGTCGACACGGACAGCGAGGACCTGGTCACCCGAGCCCGCATAATGCGGGCCGAGTTCGATCGTCTCGGCGGCCTCGGCTCCCCCGGTCGTGACTGAACGTCTCACCACCGACGGGAAACAGGGCACGCAGGGGACGTGCCGGAGGTATCCTGGGCCATATGGCCCGACTTCAACGCTCACCCGACCACAGAGTCCTCGCCGGGGTCTGCGGTGGTATCGCCGACTGGCTCGGCTGGTCGCCGAACACCGTCCGGCTCCTGTTCGTCCTGTCCTTCATCTTCCCCGGCCCGCAGGCCGTCTTCTACCTGGTGGCGTGGATCATCATGCCCAGTCCCCCGAGGTAGCCACCGACACCGGCAGGACCCGGGACACGCCCTTTCGGTACGCTCGGCAGGACAACACCGTTCCCTACCTGGCAGAGAGGACGACGTGTCCACCACCACATCACACTCCCCCGCAACCGACTCCACCAGGACATCCCGTCGGAACGGCGCCGTGAATCGTCGCCGCGGCGTGATCGCCCTCGGTGCGGCCGGTCTCCTCGCGCTGTCCGCCTGCACCACCGACGGTGACGGCGACGGCAACCCACCGACCGACGACACCGCGGACGCGTCCGCCCCGATCGCCACCGCGTCGGTGAAGAACGCCGCCGGCGACGACGTCGGGACAGCGGAACTCTCGGCGCCCGACGGCGAGGACGCCGGCACCACCGAACTGAAGGTCTCCTTCTCGGGTCTGGAGCCGGGCATGTACGGCATGCACCTGCACACCGTCGGGGCCTGTGAACCCGACAGCACCGCCCCCGGCGACGACTCCGCCGACCCGGAGACCGGTGATTTCCTCTCCGCCGGCGGTCACCTGGGGTCCGAGGGGCATGAGCACCCGGATCACGGTGGTGACCTGCCGGCCCTCCTGGTCAACGACAACGGCGAGGGACACATGACCGTCGCCACCGACCGGATCGAGGAGTCCGTCCTGCTCGACGACGACGGTTCGGCCATCATCGTCCACGACGGGCCGGACAACTACGGGAACATCCCCGAGAGGTACGCCCCCGACGGGCCTGACGACGACACCCTGTCGACGGGTGACGCCGGCGGACGTCAGGCCTGCGGCGTCTTCGAGGCGGCCTGACCTGCTCCCCCGGTCTTTTCCGGGCGGAGCGCGCAGTCCGCGCGGACACCGTCGTCCACCAGACCCCAGCGCTGGAGCCGGCTGAACAGGCTGCAGCCGAGGCAGTACCCCAGGAAACCTTCCAGGGCCGCGGCACCGAGCAGCGCCAGCAGCACGGTATCCGCCGCCACGCTGAACCCCGCGGACCGCACCGCGAGCGCCGTTCCGGAGACCACCACGCCGATGAACTGGGCGAAGCGCTTGGGCGCACCGGCGACGGGGACTGGCGCTCCGTAGAGACGTTCGGCGAGGACGCGGACGGACAGCTGGCCGAACGGGTCGAACCGGGGCCCGGCGAGTGTCCTCAGGACGAATCCGAGGAAGAGCACGCCGTTCGCCACCGCAGCCGCGGTGTCCCACCCGCACCGTGACAGCACTAGGACGACCACCGTCAGGCCGACGACGAGGACCGCCGTGCTCCGTGCCGCCCGGTCGTTGACCACCGGCGGAAACCACCACAGTGTCGACACCCCTCGTGGCGGCCCGGCGGCGGCGCGGGTGTCGGGAAGCACCGGTTGAGCCCGCCGATACCCCTCCAGGACGTGCTGCAGCGGGTCCTGCCGAGGGGGTTCCGGTGGTGTGGGGTGTCCAGCGGTCATGGGCGCAGCCTACGGCCTGCCGGGGTCACGGGACCAGGAATCCATTCACCGTGACTCACCCCCACCCGGGCGTCACACCGGCTACTTCTTGCGGCTGCGCTTCTCCCGCACCCGCACGGCGATGCGGACCGGCGAGCCCTCGAAGCCGAAGGACTCACGCAGGCGGCGCTCCAGGAAGCGGCGGTAGCCGTGCTCCAGGAATCCGGTGGTGAACAGCACGATCACCGGGGGCTCCGAGGACGCCTGCGTCGCGAAGAGCACACGCGGCAGCCGCCCACCACGCATCGGCGGCGGTGTCTGTGCGATCACGGCCCGCAGCCACGTGTTCAGCTGCCCGGTCGGGATACGCAGGTCCCAGCTGTCCAGCGCCTCGATCATCGCCGGCTCGAGCTTCTGCACCGCCCGGCCGGTCTTGGCGGAGATGTTCACCCGCCGTGCCCACGGGACGTGCGCCAGCTGCTGGTCGATCTCCCGCTCCAGCTCGTCGCGACGCTCTTCGTCGACCATGTCCCACTTGTTGTAGGCGATGACCAGCGCCCGACCCGAGTCCAGGATCATGCGGAGCACCCGCTGGTCCTGTTCGGCGATCGGTTCCGAGGCGTCGACGAGGAAGATCGCGACCTCGGAGGAGTCGATCGCGGCGCGGGTACGCAGCGAAGCGTAGAACTCGTGGCCCCGGGCGGTCTTGGTCTTCTTGCGGATACCGGCGGTGTCGACGAACCGCCAGGTGCGCTCGTTGAGCTCGACCACTGAGTCCACCGGGTCGACCGTGGTCCCGGCGACGTTGTCGACCACGGACCGCTCCTCGCCGGTGATCTTGTTCAGCAGCGAGGACTTCCCGACGTTCGGGCGTCCGACCAGGGCGACCCGTCGTGGCCCGGAGACCACGGAGGCCTGACGCGGCGTCGCGGGGAACTGCGACAGGACCTCGTCGAGGACGTCGGCGGCCCCGCGGCCGTGCTGGGCGGACACCGGGAACGGGTTCCCCAGCCCCAGCGACCAGAACTCCGCCATGTCCCCGTACTGGGAGTCGGAGTCGAACTTGTTCGACACCAGCACCACAGGCACCTCGGAACGCTGCAGCTTACGCGCGATGACCTCGTCGGTGGAGGTGATGCCCACCTTGGTGTCGACGACGAAGACGATCACGTCGGCCGTGGCCATCGCGGTCTCCGCCTGGCGGGCGATCGCGCCGTGGATGCCCTTGGCGTCCGGGTCCCAGCCGCCGGTGTCCTGCACCCAGAAGCGGCGGCCGTTCCAGTCACCGAGGTAGGAGATCCGGTCACGGGTGACGCCCGGGAAGTCCTCGACGACGGCTTCACGCCGCCCGATGAACCTGTTGACCAGTGTCGACTTGCCCACGTTCGGACGCCCGACGACCGCCACGGTGCACAGGGCCTCCTGCTCGGCACGGTCGTCCCCGAGGACCCCGAACGCCTCTTCCACGGCATCCCAGTCGGTGTCCTCTGCATCGGCGCTCAGCAGGTCGAAGTCGGCGAACTCGGTGTCGTCGACGATGTCGCCGAAGTCGCTGTCGTCGAACTCCTCGAAGAAGTCCTCCTCCGAGGCGGGGGCGTCGTCGATCACCGAGTCGTCGGTGTCAGCCTCGTCCTCGGAGTCAGTCCCTGCCGAGTCCTCGGTGTCGTCGTTCTCGGTGAGCACCTCACCCTCGGTCGTCCGGAACACCAGGGTCTCCCCCGCCGGGGCCGCGTCGCCACCGTCCAGCTGCACCGGACGGGCCGCCGACTCCGCCGCCAGGCGGGTGATCTCGGCGAGGACCTCCTCGACGTCGAGGTCGCCGGTATCCAGGACCGTGGCGTCGTCGGCCGGACGCAACGGGGAGACCGCCCGCGACGAGTCCGCGGCGTCGCGACGTTCGACGTCGGCGAGGACCTTGTCGAAGTCGACGTCCCGTCCCGCAGCCACGTCCTGCACGTACCGCCGCCGGGCGCGGACCTCGGCGCTGGCGGTCATGAAGACCTTGCACGGGACCTCGGGGAACACCGCGGTGCCGATGTCACGGCCTTCGACGATGCAGCGGCCGGCACGCAGGGCCAGCGACCGCTGCAACGCCACCAGGTTCTCCCGGACCTGCGGGATCGCCGACACCGCGGACACGTGGGCGGTGACTTCCTCGCCCCGGATCTCCGCGGAGACGTCCTCACCGTCGAGGAGGACCTCGGTCGACGCCGGATCCTCGTTGACGAGCAACGGCAGGTCGGCCGTGGCGGCGACCACCGCGTCGGTGTTGTCCGGGTCGATGCCGGCACGCAGGACGTGCAGGGTGGCGACCCGGTACATCGCCCCGGTGTCGAGGTACTTCGCATCCGCCCGACGGGCGAGGAGGCGGCTGACCGTGGACTTGCCGGTACCTGAGGGCCCGTCCACGGCGACGATGAAACCACCGCCGGCGATGTTGTCGACCCTGCTCAGGTCGGTCACGTCAGTCACGTCGTTCCTTTCATTGGTCATTACAGCTGCACCGCGTTGTAGAGGCTGGTCAGTTCGGAACGGTTCAGGGCGCGCAGGGTGCCGGGCTTCTGTTCACCGAGCTGCACGGTGTGGACCTTCGTGCGCACCAGCGCCTGGACGGGGAAACCCGCCTCCTTGAGCATGCGGCGCACGATGTGCTTACGGCCCTCGTGGATCTCCAGCTTGATCAGGGACTTGCCCTGCCAGACGTCGATGATCTGCACGTAGTCGGCGCGGGCGATACCGTCCTCGAGGTCGACACCGTTCTTCAGCTGGTTGACCAACCGGCGGTCGGCCTCCCCCAGCACGGTCGCCAGGTAGGTCTTCGACACCTCGTAGCGCGGGTGCATCAGCCGGTTGGCGAGCTCGCCGTCATTGGTCACCAGCAGCAGTCCCTCGGTGGCGGCGTCGAGCCGTCCGACGTGGAAGAGCCGCTGCCCGGCCGCGACGCGCTCACCGACCAGGTCGCCGATGCACGGACGGCCCATGTCGTCGCTCATCGTGGACTGGAAACCCCGGGGCTTGTTCAGCGCGTAGGTCACCAGGTTCTCGTCGACGATGACCCGATCACCGTCGACGCGGATCACGTCCTGGTCCGGGTTGACCCGGATGCCCTGCTGGGTCACGGTCTCACCGTTGACGTCGACACGTCCTGCCTCGATGAGCTTCTCGCTCATCCGGCGCGACGCCACACCGGCGGCGGCGAGGACCTTCTGCAGCCGGACGGACTTGCCGCCCTGGCCGCCGTCCTTCCTGCCACCCGAGGACGACGTGCCGGCGGACGCGGCCTGCGGAGGTTTACGGTCGGGGACGTGTTGCCGGCGGGCAGGGCGTGCATTGGACACGTACAGGTCTGCAGGGGTCTTACCTGGATCCTGTTCCGGTGTGCCGTCGCGGCGAGCGGGAGTGTTCACGAAGGTCCTCATCAATCAGTCGAGGGTGTTCAGTTATGTCAGTCGACCAGTCTAACCCTTCCGGCCGACAACGGTTAGTCGGTCCGGCCTGCCGTGTCGATACTGTCGACACTGTCGATGCTGTCGATGCTGTCGACGTCCGGCAGCAGCGGTGCCAGGTTCGGCAGCTCCTCCAATGAACCGATCCCGAGCTGTTCGAGGAACAGGTCGGTGGTGGCGTACAGGTGTGCCCCGCCGACCTCCCCGGTGACCCCCACCTCGGCGATCAGTCCGCGCAGGGTGAGGGTACGCATCACCCCGTCACAGTTCACGCCACGCACCCCCGCCACCTGGGAGCGGGTGACCGGTTGCCGGTACGCCACCACCGCCAGGGTCTCCAGGGCCGCGCGGGACAACCGCTGCTGGGCACCGTCGAGAATCTTGGCCTCCACCGTGGAGGAGTTCTCCCGGCGGGTGTACAGGCGCCAGAGACCGTCGCGTTCGCGCAGGTCGAAGCCCATACCCCGGTCGGAGAACTCCGTGGCGATCGCCACCAGCTCGGCGGCGACCTCGTCCACCGGGGCATCGAGCACCCGTGCGAAGTCCGCCGGGGAGGTCGGTTCATCGGCCACCAGGAGCAGGGACTCCAGGCGGCTGCGCAGGACACTGACCGGTTCCATCGGCATCATCGTGTTCATCCTCGCTCGTCGTGTGTGTTCGTGGTCGGTACCCGTCGCCTGCCGCCGGTCGTCAGTCCCAGTTGCTGGCGGCGACCACGGCGGGGTCGACGTCCAGACCGGTCCACGCGACGGTCATCTCCTCCAGCGGAACCGGCTGGTCGATGCCGACCGCCCGTGCCTTGTACAGTTCCAGCAACGCCAGGAACCGTCCGACAACCTTCATCGACACATCGCAGTCGGAGATCAGCGTGCTGAAACTCACCCAGGTGTCGGCACCGGCGACCCGTAGGGTCGACAGGATGTGACCCGCCTGTTCGGGCACGGACACCTGCTGGGCATGCAGGTGCGATGTCGAGACCTCCGAGGGTGTGGGACGGAAGACCGCCGCGGCACGCTCGGCGAACTCCTGTGGGGTCATCCCCAGTTCCACCGGCGGCATCAGCTCGGTGAACTGCTCCTCCGGTGACAGCTGGACAGGGTAGCTGCGGTCGGCGTCGCGCTGCCATTCGGCGAACAGGCCCGCCACGGACTTGTAGGCACGGTACTGCAGCAGGCGTGCGAACAGCAGGTCCCGGGACTCCAGCAACGCCAGGTCCTCCTCGTTCTCGACCTCCCCGCGGGGGACGAGACGGGCGGCCTTGAGGTCCAGCAGTGTCGCGGCGACGACGAGGAACTCCGTGACCTCGTCGAGGTCGTCGACGCTGCCGGTCAGGGTGCGGGTGTAGGAGATGAACTCGTCGGTGACCGTCGCCAGGGCGACCTCGGTGACGTCCATCTTGTGCGAGTGGATCAGCTGCAGGAGCAGGTCGAAGGGGCCGTCGAAGTTCGCCAGGGCGACGCGGAACCCGGTGAGCTCAGGTTGCTCAGCCTGCCCCGGACCGCCAGCCTGCCCGGCCGCCACCTGCTCCGTCCCGTCCACGACTGTGGACACCGTCAGGTCCTTTCGATGACCTCGGCCGCAAGGTCAAGGTACTGCCGGGCGCCGTCAGAGGCCGGGGCCCACGAGGTGATCGGCTCGCCGGCCACCGAGGTCTCCGGGAACCGCACCGTCCGGGTGATCACGGTGTCGAAGACCTTGTCGCCGAAGACCTCGACGACACGCTCCATCACCTCACGGGAGTGGTTGGTCCGCCGGTCGAACATGGTCACCAGGATACCGGCGACCTCGAGGCGGAAGTTCAGCCGGTCACGCACCTTCTCCACGGTGTCGGTGAGCAGGGCCAGTCCGCGCAGCGCGAAGTACTCGCACTCCATCGGGATGATCACGCTGTCCGCGCAGCTCAGTGCGTTGACGGTGAGCAGTCCCAGTGACGGCTGGCAGTCGACGATCACGTAGTCGTAGTCGTTCATCACCGGATGCAGCGCACGTGCCAGCGCCTGTTCCCGACCGACCTCGTTGACCAGCTGGATCTCCGCCGCGGAGAGGTCGATGTTCGCCGGGACCACGTCGAGCCCCTCGACCGGGCTGCGGTGCAGGGCCTCGTGGATCGTCGCGGTGTTGTCCACCAGCAGGTTGTAGATCGTCACGTCGAGCTGTTCATGGTCGATGCCCAGCCCGGCGGAGAGCGCCCCCTGCGGGTCCAGGTCCACCAAGAGGACGCGCCGGCCGTAGGAGGCCAGGGCGGCGCCCATGTTGATCGTCGACGTCGTCTTCCCGACGCCGCCCTTCTGGTTGCACATCGCGATCACCGTCGCCGGACCGTGCCGGTCGAGCGGTGCGGGGCGGGGAATCTCACGCAGCGGGCGTCCAGTGAGGCCCTGCTGGGGCTTGTCGAACAGGCCTTCCGACGAACGAGCCATCTCCGTCAAGCTCCCTTCCTTGATTCTTCGGCGTCCTTCCCCGGTGTTTCCGGGCGATCTGCATGACGCCACCGCGATGATCGAATCACACGACTCAGATTATCACGCGCGCGGATGCGACTCCGCCCAGGTTTCCCGAAGCAGATCGGAGGTGACCTTGGTGTAGATCTGCGTGGTGGACACACTCGAGTGCCCGAGGAGCTCCTGCACCACCCGGACATCCGCCCCACCGGTGAGGAGGTGGGTGGCGAAACTGTGCCGCAGGCTGTGCGGGGAGATCTCCCCGATCCCGGCCCGTTCGGCCGCGGCCGAGACGATCTTGTACCCGGCCTGCCGGGACAACCTGCCGCCCCGGGACGTCAGCAGCAGGGCGGCCGCGTCCGCACCGTGGCGACTGCGCTGCGCCAGCGCCGGGCGCGCCCGCGTCAGGTAGGCGTCGAGTGCGTCCAGCGCGGGCGCCCCGACCGGGAGGATCCGTTCCTTGCCGCCCTTCCCCCGGACCCGCAGAAGACCGTTGTTCCTGTCGATGTCGTCGCGGTCAAGGTCGGTGACTTCACTGATCCGCGCGCCGGTGGAGTACAGCAACTCCACCAGCGCCCGGTCCCGCAGGTCCAGCGGCCCGGCACCCTCCCCGTCCGGGCAGGCGCCGATGAGCCGCAGGACCTGGTCGGTGGTCAGGGCCTTCGGCAGGTCACGCCGCCCAGGGGCCATGGGGACCTCCGCGACGACGTCGGGGAGCCCGGACTCCTTGGCGGTGAACTTGTGCAGTCCCCGCACCGCGCTGAGGATCCTGGCGACCGAGCTCTGCGCCAACGGCCGACCTCCGGTCACCGGGCAGCCACGACGCAGGTCGACGACGAACCGTTCGATGTCCGGGGTCGTCACCGTGGTCATGTCCCGGCCCTCCGCGGCGAGCCAGCAGAGGTAGCGCTCGACGTCGCGGTGGTAGTTGCTCAGCGTGTTCGCGCTGCGTCCCCGTTCGGTCCGCAGATGACGCATCCACGCCCGGGCCCGGCGACGGTCGGCGTCCGACGGCTCCACGGGTCCGTCACCGGACATGCTTCATGTCCGTCCCCGCCGGCCGGCCCACCGCCCGACGCTCGGCGAGGCCGGAGCGGTAGGCGAACGGCTCCGAGACGTCCCTACGGGTGCCGGCCTGCAGGTGCAGCAGGCCGGCGACGGCCGCCGCGTTCTCGATGCGGCCGTCCTGCACCCACGCCACCGCCTCGTCGACCGGGAGCCAACGGGCGGTCATGTCCGCCTCCTCCCCGGAGGCCTCCTGCCCGGCGCCCGGGTCCCCGGCCGTCGCCGGCCGGACGTCCTCGGCGAGGTAGATGCGGCACATCTCCTCGCTGACCCCCGGCGACGGACAGATGTCGCCGAGCAGGTGCCACCGTCCTGCCGCCAACGAGGCCTCCTCGGCCAGTTCACGACGGGCCGCGTCGAGAGGCTCCTCGCCGGTCACGTCCAGCAGGCCGGCGGGCAGTTCCCAGAGGTAGCGGTCGACCGGACGCCGGTACTGCCGCACCAGCATCACCTCACGCCGGCCCTCGACCTCCCGCACGGCGACGACGGCCACGGCGCTGAAGTGTTCGACGACCTCCCGCACCGCCGCACCGGTCGACGTCGTGATCCGGTCGCGTCGGACGGCCATGACCGGCGCGTCGACCAGGCGTTCACTGGACAGTGTGCGGTAGTCCACCGGGGCCCCGTCCCCTACTTCGCCTTGCGCTGTACCGCCGCACGGACCAGTCCGCTGAACAGCGGGTGAGGACGCGTCGGACGCGACTTGTACTCGGGGTGCGCCTGTGTCGCCACCAGGTAGGGGTGGACCGACGTCGGGTACTCGACGAACTCGACGAGGGTGCCGTCCGGAGAGGTACCCGAGAAGACCAGGTCGGAGTTCGCCTCGATGTCCCCGCGGTAGGCGTTGTTGACCTCGTAGCGGTGACGGTGGCGCTCGGACACCTCGGTCTCACCGTAGGCCTCGGCGACGACGCTGCCCTCGGCCAGCACCGCCGGGTAGGCGCCCAGCCGCATCGTGCCGCCCAGGTCCGCTTCACCGGAGACCGCGGCCTGCTGCTCGGCCATCGTGGAGATCACCGGCGACGGGGTGTTCTCGTCGAACTCGGTCGACGAGGCGTCGGCGATGCCGGCGTTGCGCGCGGCCTCGATGACGGTGCACTGCAGACCCAGGCAGATGCCCAGCATCGGGATCAGGTTCTCGCGGCAGTGCGTCACCGCGCCGATCTTTCCCTCGATGCCGCGGATCCCGAAGCCACCGGGCACGACGACGGCGTCGACACCGGCGAGCGCCTTGGCCGCGCCCTCGGGGGTGGAGCAGTCGTCGGCGGCGATCCACCGCACGTGTGCCTTGACCCCTTCACCGAAGGCCCCGGCACGGATCGCCTCGGCCACCGACAGGTAGGCGTCAGGCAGGTCGATGTACTTGCCGACCAGACCCACGGTGACCTCACCGGACGGCGAGTGGACCCGGTCGAGCAGCCCGCCCCAGACCGTCCAGTCCACGTCGCGGAACGGGAGGTTCAGCTTCCGGATCAGGAACGAGTCGAGGTGCTCGCGGTAGAGCACCCGCGGGATGTCGTAGATCGAGGCGGCGTCGGCGCAGGAGACCACGCCCTCCTCCTCGACGTCGGTCATCATCGCGATCTTGGACTTCAGCCCTTCGGGGACCTCACGGTCGCAGCGCAGCACGATGGAGTCCGGGATGATGCCGATGCTGCGCAGTTCCGCCACCGAGTGCTGGGTGGGCTTGGTCTTCAGCTCGCCGGACGGGGCCAGGTACGGCACCAGCGAGACATGGATGAAGAAGATGTTCTCCCGGCCGACCTCGTGACGCACCTGGCGTGCCGCCTCGAGGAACGGCTGGGACTCGATGTCGCCGACCGTGCCGCCGATCTCGGAGATGACCACGTCGGGACGGACACCGTCGGCGTCCGGCAGTGCCTGCGCCAGGATGCGGGACTTGATCTCGTCAGTGATGTGCGGGATGACCTGGACGGTCTTGCCCAGGAACTCGCCGCGACGCTCCTTGGCGATCACCGTGGAGTAGACCTTGCCGGTGGTGACGTTGGCGTTCTGGGTGAGGTCCCGGTCCAGGAATCGCTCGTAGTGGCCCAGGTCCAAGTCGGTTTCCGCGCCGTCGTCGGTGACGAACACCTCACCGTGCTCGAACGGGTTCATGGTCCCCGGGTCGACGTTGAGGTACGGATCCAGCTTCTGCATGGTGACCGTCAACCCCCGGGCGACGAGCAGCTGGCCCAGACTTGCGGCGGTCAGGCCCTTGCCCAGCGACGAGACGACGCCGCCGGTGACGAAAATAAACTTGGTGTGCTGCTCGCTGCGACCCTGAGACACATCGACTCCCGTGGTTGGAACTGTTAAAACCTACGGGGCTCCAGCCTAACAGATGTCGGCCGCTACTCCACTGTCGGTGCCGCCGCGTTGGGTGCCGAACCGTAGGCACCGGCGTCCCCGTCCAGCTGACCGGCCACCGCACGGACCACGGTGATGCGGCCGGCGACGGTGGTCACGTTGTCCACGGTGCTGACGTCCTCGGTCGCCGCGGCGTCCGCGCGGACCAGCCCGACGGCACCCTCGCGTGCCGCCGACCCGCGCTCGCCGGCCAACACCACACCGCCGGTGGTGTCGTCCAGCCCGGCCACCAGGTCGGCGACGAACCGGGTCGAGTAGTTCCCGTCCCCGTCCCCTCCGGACGCGCCACCCGTCACGACGACGACGGCGTCGGCCGGGGCGAGGTCGTCCTGCCCGCCGGCGAAGTACCCGGCGTTGCCCAGTGCGCCGAGCACCACACCCCGGTCGGAGGCGCTGGCCTCGTCCCGTCCACTGCGGAGCGACTGGCCGAGCAGCTCACCGACGTGGAAACCGGGCTCAAGACGCTCCTCGGACAGGGACGCACCGCTGGGCAGGCTGCCCGCCGCCAGCGACTTGAGCTCGTCGCCGGACTCCGGCGACGTGAAGGACGGGGCGAACCGCAGGGTGCCGGCCGTCTCTCCCCCGGCGTCGCCGATCAGCCGGCCCACGGCCTCCACGGCACCGTCGTCGGCGTCGGCCGTGGCCATGACCAGGACGGACCGGCCCTCCAAGGTGTCGCCGACGGCATCGGCGGCGAGGTCGTCGAGGACGGCGTCCGACGCCTCCCCTTCGGCGGTGGCCAGGTCGGCCCGGTCGGTTTCAGCGCTGAGGCGTGCCTGCGCCTCGGAGTCCACCGCCGCCGGACCGCCTTCCACGTTCGGCGCCAGGATGTAGAACCCCAGTGCCGTACCGACGGCGACACCGAGAGCCAGGACCCCTGTCGTCTTCCCGGTGCTCATCAGAACAGGTCCTGGAATCGCAGGGCGATGTTGTTCCAGGTGTCGACGAGGTTGTCCGCGAACGTCCCCGACCCGCTGAACCCGGCGATCAGGACGATCACCACGACAGCCAGCAGCACGCCGACGAGGGCCCACCACCAGCCACCGCCGCTGCGTGAAACCCGGTAGAGCTCCGCGACGGCGGTGGAGTCGACCAGGCGGCCGCCGACGCGCAGGCGCGACAGCATCGCCGAGGGGGTGTCCGGGGACTGCGCGGTGTCGAAGATACGGTCCAGGTCGAGGATCGGACCGAGGGTCACCACCATGGACGCCCCGTGGTAGTCGGCCAGCAACAGCGCCAGGTCCGTGGAGTCGGACGTCGCCGCGGGGAAGGTCATCGCGCCCACGCCCAGGTCCTGGATCCGCTCCAGGCCCGCCGCGTGCCCGTCCGGCTCCGCCGGCAGGACGATCGTCGCCCCGGAGTTCAGCGCGTCATTGCTGATCATCTCGGGGTCGCCGACGATCACGCGGGGACGGTAACCGTGCTTGAGCACCGTGTCCGCCGCACCGTCGACGGCGACGATCACCGGTTCGTACTCGCGGATGAAGTACCGCAGCGACTTGATCTTGTCGTCGATGGCGGGGTCGGGGCTGACCACCAGGACCTTGCGGTCGTCCATGTCGACCCCGACCTCGGGGACCCCGAGACCGTCGATGAACAGCGGCGCCTCGGTCCGGACGAATTCGGCGGTGTTGCCGGTGAACGCCTCCATGTGGTCGGCCAGTGTCTCCCGTGCCTCGTCGAAGCGGGTGACCACGGTGTCCTCGTCGAGGACCACGCCCTTCCCGATCGAGCGGTCACCGTAGAGGATCTTCCCCTCGTGCAACCGGCCCTTGCGCCCGTTCTTCAACCGCTCGGTCAGTGACGGGTCGGCGTTGTCCACCAGCACGATACCGGCGTCCAGCATCATCTGCGGCCCGAAGTTCGGCACATTGCCCGTGGAGAACGTGGCTGTGTTGACCACGGCCGCGACCTTGGCGTCGATGAACTTCTGGGCGAGCGCACGGCCGGTGTCCGGCTGGTCGATGACGACGATGTCGCCTTCGGACAGGCGACCGGTGCCGTTCGTCCCGGTGCAGTCCCGGGTGTGGCCGTGGATGCCGGGGGTGTCAGTACGGGAGAAGATCATGCGCACCATTGTGACGGTTGGGACCGCCGGTGCGGGGTAGGCGCGCCGATACGCGGCGAGGCTGGCCCGGGAAACCCGGGCAGCCTACGCGTCCGCCCCGAGTTCCGCCTTCGCCTGTCGTGCCGTCTCCAGGAGTTCCTCCGCGTGGGCCCGCCCGGTGTCGGACTCCAGCCCGGCGAGCATCCGGGAGAGCTCCTCGACCCGCTCGGCGTCGTCCAGCGTGCGGACACTCGAACGCACCGAGTCGTCCGACGCCGCCTTGGCGACGTGGACGTGGGCGTCCGCGAACGCCGCGACCTGCGGCAGGTGGGTCACCACGATGACCTGGTTGTCGACGGCCAGACGCGCCAACCGGCGGCCGATCTCCACCGCAGCGCGTCCGCCGACACCGGAATCCACCTCGTCGAAGACCATGGTCCGCCCGCGTCCGGCCAGCACGACCTCGAGGGCGAGCATCACCCGGGAGAGCTCACCGCCGGACGCGGTGGCGGCCAGTGAGTTCGGGGTGCCCCCCTGCACCAGCAGGAACTCGACCTCGTCGACGCCGTCGGCGAGGCATTCCGCGGGTTCGGCGGCCGCGGCACCCCGTCCCCCGGCGCTACGCACGTCGACACGCAGCGAGGAGGTCATCTGCAGTCCCTCGATCTCCGCGCTGACCGCCGCGGCGAACCGGTCGGCGGCCGCGGCGCGCGCCGAGGACAGCTCCCGGGCGGCCGTCAGCATCGCCCCGGCCGCGTCCTCGACCCGTCCCCGCAGTTCCTCGAGCGCGTCGCCCGAGACGTCGATCGAGCCCAACCTCTCGCGGGCGCGGTCCCTCCACGCCAGCACGCCGTCGATGTCGGAGGCGTACTTACGGAGTTCGCGCAGATCCTGCTGGCGGGCCAGCAGCCCTTCCAGGCTCTCCGGCGACGGGACGTCCGACAACGCCGCACCGATCTCCCCGGAGATGTCCGCCAAGTCCGTCACCACGGCGTTAATGCGCGCCGCGAGCTCACCGAAGCGGGGTTCGGCCGACGCCCGGCCGGACAGCGCGGACGCCGCGACCGCCAGCGCCTCCACGGCAGCGGTCTCCTCGACGGCCGCGTCGGGGTCACCTCCGTCGATCGCGGCCAGGGCGGTCAGCGCCGCATCGCGGACCTCGTCGGCGTCCTGCAGCCTGCTGATGGTGACCTTCAGCTCCTCGTCCTCACCCGGTTGCGGGTCCAGGGCATCGATCTCCTCCAGCGACCGGCGGAGTGTCTCCGCCTCGAGGGCCAGGTCACGGCGCTTCTCGGTGCGTTCGTGGAGGTCGCGGGCGAGCGTGGCCCACTCGCGGCGCAGACGACGGTACCGCCGCCGGTCCTCGTCCAGGCCGGCGAACCTGTCGAGGTTCCGGAGCTGCCGGGTCGGGTCGAGCAGCTGGAGCTGGTCGGACTGCCCGTGGATCGTCAGCTGCCGGGACGAGAAGTCCCCCAGCACCCCGGCGGCGACCGTCCGTCCGGCGAGGTGCGCGCGGGAACGGCCGGAGGCACTGACCGACCGGGAGACGATGACCTCACCGTCCTCCACGTAGCCGCCGACCTCCTCGACCAGGGCCGCTGCCGGCGAGTCCCCGTCGGTGTGGAAGATCCCGTCGACGGTGGCACGGTCGGTGCCGGACCGCACCCGCTGGCTGTCGGCACGCGCCCCCGACAGCAGTTTCAGGCCGGTGACGACCATGGTCTTGCCGGCGCCGGTTTCACCGGTGACCACCGTGAAGCCCTCGGTGAACTCGGCGACGGCCTCCTCGATGACACCCAGGTTCCGGATCTGGAGTTCCCTCAGCATCCCCGTCACCTTCGCGGTCCACGCCACCCGGTCACCGGCAGGCGGAACTTCTGGACCAGCCGGTCCGTGAACGGCTCGGTGTCCAGCCGCACCCACCGCACGTCCTGCGGTCCACGCCGGATCTCGACACGGGCGCCCGGAGGCATGTGGATCTGCCGGAAACCGTCCATCACCGCGGTCGCCGGGGAGGTCTGCGGGTTGGTCTCCACCGCGACCGTCGAGTCGGGGCTGACCACCAGCGGGCGGGCGAACAGCGTATGCGCGTTGGAGGGGACCACCAGGATCGACTCCAACTCGGGCCACAGGATCGGGCCACCGGCGGAGAAGGCGTACGCGGTCGAGCCCGTCGGGGTCGAGACCAGCACACCGTCACAGCCGAAGGAGCTCACGGGCCGTTGGTCGACCTCCAGGATGGTGTCCAGGACACCCTGCCTGTTCAGGTTCTCCACGGAGCACTCGTTCAGTGCCCACCCGGTGCCCAGGACCCGGCCGTCGATGTCCCGGGCGGTGATGGACAGGGTCATCCGGTTCTCGATCCGGTAGTCGCCGGCGATGACGCGGTCCAGCGCCTCCTCCAGTGACTCCTGCTCCCATTCCGCGAGGAAACCGATGTGGCCCATGTTGACGCCCAGCACCGGCACGTCCTGGGCGTGGGCGATGTCCGCCGCGCGCAGGAAGGTCCCGTCCCCGCCCAGGACGAGGACGAGGTCCACGCCCTTGGCCGCCTCCGTCGTGTGCCCGTAGCGGGGGAACCGGCCGAGGATCTCGTGGCGGGCCACCGGGGCGGGGTCGCCGGTGGACATCACACGCACGGTGAGGCCGCCGTCGGACAACCGCTGTGCCGCGGCCGCGGCCATGTTGAGTTTGTCGGATGCACCGGTGTGTGCGACGAGGAGCACCTCGCGGACCCGGGGGGCTTCTTCAGTCACTGGGGACCCTCCTTCACTGCCTTGTCGACCATGTCGGTCAGCGTCTCCTCGTCGGGGGCACCGGCGCCTCCGTCCTTGACCAACCACAGAAAGTATTCCACGTTTCCGCTGGGACCGGGCAACGGCGAGGCGACGACCGCCCGGGTGGACAACCCGTGCGACCGGGCCGCGCGGGCCACGTCGAGGGTCACCTCCGCACGCAGGGCGGGGTCACGCACCACCCCGCCGTGCCCGAGCCGGTGCTTGCCGACCTCGAACTGCGGCTTCACCATCGGCAACAGGTCACCGCCGTCGACGATGCAGTCCGCGAGCGCCGCGAGCACGAGGTCGACGGAGATGAACGACAGGTCGCCGACCATCGCGTCCGCGGCGCCGCCCAACTGTGCCGGCGTCAGCGTCCGCACGTTGGTCCGGTCCATCACGGTAACCCGGTCGTCGTTCTGCAGGCGCCAGACCAGTTGCCCGTACCCGACGTCGACGGCGAGCACCTCGGCGGCGCCACGGTCGAGACACACGTCGGTGAACCCGCCGGTGGACGCGCCTGCGTCGAGGACGCGGCGCCCCTCCAGCCGTAGCCCGAGGGGTTCGAAGGCCGCCAGGGCGCCCAGGAGCTTGTGCGCTCCCCGGGACGCCCACCGGTCGTCGTCGCTGACCGCGACGCGGATCGACACGTCACCGTCGACCCCCGTCGCCGGTTTGACCGCGACCATCCCATTCACGCTGACCCGTCCGGCGAGGATCATCTCGCGGGCGTGTTCGCGGGAGCGGGCGTCCTTGCGTCGCACCAGTTCGGCGTCGAGCCGCTGGAGCCGACGGTTCCTGTTCGGCTTCGCCATCGTCAGCGGCCCTCCATCGCGTCGTTGATCAGGTGGTGCGCCTGCTCGAGGAGCTCGGCCTCCTCCGGGCCCGTGGCATCCGAGGCCAGCAGCGCGTCGACACGGGCGACGAGAGCGTCCGCGTCGAACGCCCCGTCACCCGGGGTGGCCGCTCCGGCGGCACCGTCGTCGGGGTTCACCGCCATCCCTCCAGAGCCGTGTGTGCGGCACCGTCACCGACGGCGGCGACGACCTCGGGGGATCCGCCGCGGTCCGCTTCCCGCCAGACGACCGGTGCTGCCACGGCGACGGCCTCCGCCGCCATGACCGCCGCGTCCCCGGTGGCCCCGGACGACACGACGACCCGGTCGTCCTCGAGTGCGGCAGACCAGCCCGGCAGGTGGTCGCGGAGATTCGCGGCAATGTAGGTCGGACGGACGTCCGTGTGGAGCAGTTCGGTGTGGGTCGCCACACCGGTCAGTACGCAGAGCGTGTCGATCCCGGCGGAGATCCCGCCGGCGATGTCGGTGTCGAGACGGTCACCCACCGCGAGGGGACGACGTGCCCCGGACGCGGCGACGGCACGGCGGAACATCTCGGGCAGGGGTTTACCTGCGCTCCGGGGGGTCACCCCGGTGGCGCTCACGACGGCCGCGACCAGGGAGCCGTTGCCCACGAGGAACCCGCGTTCCGACGGCAACGTGGTGTCCAGGTTGGACGCGACGTACTCGGCGCCGGCCCTGATGCTCAACGCCGCCTCCGACAGCTGCCGCCACCCGTTCTCCGGGCTGTGACCGTGCAACACGACCTGGGGGCCGGCGTCGGCGGTGTCGACGACCTCGAAACCGGCCTCGACGGCGAGCTCACGGAAGGAGTCCGCGCCGACCACGTAGGCCCGACGACCAGTCTGCGGGACTCCCTTGTCGTCGAGGATGTCGTTGGCCAGCGTGCACGCGGCCTGGGCGGAGGTGAGGACCTGCCCGGCGTCCGCGTCGAACCCCATCTGCCGCAGATGTTCCGCGACCTGCCCCGGGGACCGCGAGGCGTTGTTGGTGATGTAGACGATCTCCCGGCCGTCGAGTGCCTCGTGGGCGCCGTCGACGGCGACGCCGCCCTTGAAGACTGTGCCGTCGAGGTCGGCGAGCAGGACGTCGTAGTCGTCCAGTACGCGCAGGCCCGCCATATGTCAGGCGTCCTTGATGTCGCGCAGTCGGTCCTCTGCGTCGAGCACGTTCTCGGTGTCCATCTCGATGGCCCGTTCGAACCAATCCCGGGCGCCGGCGGTGTCACCGGTGGCCAGGAGTGCGTCCGCGTAGGCGTAGGTGACACGGAGCGCGGTCACCGCCGGGAGGTCGGTCGACTCCGACTCGGGTTGCAGCGTCGCGAGGGCGGCGTCGTTGTCGCCGAGGTCGTGCTGTGCGCCGGCCACGACGATCGCCAGTTCCGCGCGGCCCTCGGGGTCAAGCTCACCTGCTTCGGGCGAACGTCCGAGTTCCACGGCCTTCGCGGGGTGGCCGAGACCGCGTTCGCAGTCCGCCATGACGGCGAGGAGACCTGGGCCTCCCGCCATACGACGTGCGGCGCGGAGCTCCGTCAGCGCCTCCTTCCACTGGCCGGCATGGTAGGCGGCGATACCCAGGGTCTCGCGGGTGATCGGGACACGTCCGCCCCGGTCCTTGGCCGCGCGGGCGTGGGCGAGGGCCCGGTCGGCGTCCTTGTCCATCAGCGCCGCAGCCATGACCAGATGCCCGGCGACCTTGTCGGCGTTGTCCTTCGACAGGCTGCGGAGTTCCTGGCGGATGCCGGGGTCAAGCTCCTTCGGACTGACGTCCGAGGGGATCTCGGGTTCCTGGTTGCGCTGGGTGATGCGCTCTTCGCGGTAGCCGCTACGGTGGGGGCCGTTGTGACGGTCCCGACGGCGGTCGTCACCCTGACCCTGGCCGCCCCGGTTGGGTCGACCTCCATTGCGGTGGTCGCGTCCGCCCCGGCCGCCGCGGCTGTCGTCGTCCCGACGTCCCCGGTAGCCGCCGCGGCTGTCGTCATCGCGACGCCCCCGGTAGCCGCCGCGGCTGTCGTCGTCGCGACGCCCCCGGTAGCCGCCGCGTCCCCCGTCACAGCTCTGTCCACGACTGTCGTCCCGGTTGCCGCCACGGCTACCGTAGCCACGCTGTCCCCCGCCACGGTTGTCCTGTCCGCTGCGGCCGCCGGGGCCCCGTCGTCCGGTGTTGGATGACTGGTTTCCACCACGGTGGTGACCGCGGGACCCGCTGCCGCCGGAGGACTCGCTCATGTGACTACCTCTTCCTAGAAGTTGTTATTCCTGACCGATTCTAGGTCAGGGACGCGCAGAGACCAACCGTGAGGTGTCTCCGGCTGTCGCTGTGCGCTGTAAAAACGCATAAAAAAAGTGGTGTGTGACCACAACAACCACAACGATTGCTGCAACCACACACCACACAAAAGAACAATGCCGGCGGCGACCTACTCTCCCACACCCTCCCAGGTGCAGTACCATCGGCGCAGGCAGGCTTAGCTTCCGGGTTCGGAAAGGGACCGGGCGTGACCCCGCCGCTAAAACCACCGACAAAAACACAAGAACAAAACACACACCCACCCGACAAACCAAGTGGTGTGCTGTGCCGTTCCAGACACTGCACAATGAACGCGAATACCAACAACTTACGCAACAAGCCAACTTCAAGCCATTACAATAATGTCATCCTCGGTCAATTAGTACCGGTCACCTCCAACACTCACATGCTGTCCAGATCCGGCCTATCAACCCCGTCGTCTACAGGGAACCTCAAACGAAACCTCATCTCGAAACAGGCTTCCCGCTTAGATGCTTTCAGCGGTTATCCCTCCCATACGTAGCCAACCAGCCATGCCACGGGCGTGACAACTGGCCCACCAGAGGTATGTCCAACCCGGTCCTCTCGTACTAGGGTCAGCCTTTCTCAAGTTTCAACGCGCACGGCGGATAGAGACCGAACTGTCTCACGACGTTCTAAACCCAGCTCGCGTGCCGCTTTAATGGGCGAACAGCCCAACCCTTGGGACCAACTCCAGCCCCAGGATGCGACGAGCCGACATCGAGGTGCCAAACCATCCCGTCGATATGGACTCTTGGGGAAGATCAGCCTGTTATCCCCGGGGTACCTTTTATCCGTTGAGCGACACCGCTTCCACAAGCCGGTGCCGGATCACTAGTCCCTACTTTCGTACCTGCTCGACCTGTCAGTCTCACAGTCAAGCTCCCTTGTGCACTTACACTCAACACCTGATTACCAACCAGGCTGAGGGAACCTTTGGGCGCCTCCGTTACTCTTTGGGAGGCAACCGCCCCAGTTAAACTACCCACCAGGCACTGTCCCTAACCCAGATCATGGGCCGAGGTTCAGATATCCAGCACGATCAGAGTGGTATTTCAACAACGACTCCACAACCACTAGCGTGACCGCTTCACAGTCTCCCACCTATCCTACACAAACCGAACCGAACACCAATACCAAGCTATAGTGAAGGTCCCGGGGTCTTTTCGTCCTGCCGCGCGTAACGAGCATCTTTACTCGTACTGCAATTTCGCCGGGCCTGTGGTTGAGACAGCAGGGAAGTCGTTACGCCATTCGTGCAGGTCGGAACTTACCCGACAAGGAATTTCGCTACCTTAGGATGGTTATAGTTACCACCGCCGTTTACTGGGGCTTAAATTCTCCGCTTCGGTGAAAACACCTAACAGGTCCTCTTAACCTTCCAGCACCGGGCAGGCGTCAGTCCGTATACATCGACTTACCGTCTTCGCACGGACCTGTGTTTTTAGTAAACAGTCGCTTCCCTCTATCCTCTGCGACCCACACCAGCTCCAGCCGAAAAAGCCTTCACCAGCACGGGCCCCCCTTCTCCCGAAGTTACGGGGGCATTTTGCCGAGTTCCTTAACCACAGTTCACCCGATCGCCTTAGTATTCTCTACCTGACCACCTGTGTCGGTTTGGGGTACGGGCCGAATGTGCACATCGCTAGAGGCTTTTCTCGACAGCATAGGATCACCAACATCCCCGCAAACGGGTACGCATCACGCCTCACCCACAATGAACCCCGGATTTACCTAGGATTCGGGCCACACGCTTACACCACAATCCAATAAGTGGCTCGGCTACCTTCCTGCGTCACCCCATCACTTGGCTACTACCAACTCAGGTCCCACGCATCCACACACAGCAACCCACAAAGTAGGCCACCACACGCTTCAGGGCGGTTAGTATCGCTGATTCACCATGGTCGCACACACACGGGTACGGGAATATCAACCCGTTATCCATCGACTACGCCTGTCGGCCTCGCCTTAGGCCCCGACTCACCCTGGGAAGATTAACTTGACCCAGGAACCCTTGGTCATCCGGCGGATGAGGTTCTCACTCATCATTCGCTACTCATGCCTGCATTCTCACTCGCATAGCGTCCAGCACTGGGTCACCCCGCACCTTCACTCGCCACACGACGCTCCCCTACCAACCCACCAAAAGGTGAGCTCCGCGGCTTCGGCGGTGTACTTGAGCCCCACTACATTGTCGGCGCAGGACCACTCGACCAGTGAGCTATTACGCACTCTTTCAAGGATGGCTGCTTCTAAGCCAACCTCCTGGCTGTCTTCGCGATCCCACATCCTTTTCCACTTAGTACACCCTTAGGGGCCTTAGCCGGCGATCTGGGCTGTTTCCCTCTCGACTACGAAGCTTATCCCCCGCAGTCTCACTGCCGCGCTCTCACTTACCGGCATTCGGAGTTTGGCTGATGTCGCTAAGATGGTAGTCCCGCTAAACCAACCAGTAGCTCTACCTCCGGCAAGAAACACACGACGCTGCACCTAAATGCATTTCGGGGAGAACCAGCTATCACGGAGTTTGATTGGCCTTTCACCCCTACCCACAACTCATCCCCTCAGTTTTCAACCTAAGTGGGTTCGCGCCTCCACGACGTCTTACCGTCGCTTCACACTGGCCATGGGTAGATCACCCCGCTTCGGGTCCAGGACACGCCACTAACAACACACTAGTTAGTATTCGCTTTCGCTACGACTACCCCACACGGGTTAACCTCGCGACGTGCCGCTGACTCGCAGGCTCATTCTTCAAAAGGCACGCCATCACCCCACAAGGAGGCTCTGACGGATTGTAGGCACACGGTTTCAGGTACTATTTCACTCCCCTCCCGGGGTACTTTTCACCATTCCCTCACGGTACTAATCCGCTATCGGTCACAACAAGTATTCAGGCTTACCGGGTGGTCCCGGCAGATTCACAGCAGATTCCACGAGCCCGCTGCTACTCGGGGACACTTGCAACCCACATGCATGATGCTTTCACGTACCGGACTCTCACCGTCTACGGCAGGCCATTCCAAACCACTTCCGCTAACACCACACACACAGGCGGCAGGCTGACAGACCCACCACACAAGACCCCACAACACCCCACATGCAACCCCTGCCAGGTATCACACACACAAGGTTTAGCCACATCCGATTTCGCTCGCCGCTACTCACGGAATCACTATTGTTTTCTTCTCCTACGGGTACTGAGATGTTTCACTTCCCCGCGTTCCCTCCACACCAGCTATACATTCACCAGCGGGTGACCGCGCATAACCACGGCCGGGTTTCCCCATTCGGACATCCTCGGATCAACGCTCAGTTGGCAACTCCCCGAGGCATTTCGCAGCCTCTCACGTCCTTCATCGGCTCATTGTGCCAAGGCATCCACCGTGCGCCCTTCACAGACAACACTAAAACAAACAAAAGATGACTCTACAAAATTGCATAAAATAAAGAAGATACTCGCGTCCACTATACAGTTCTCAAACAACACGACACCCACACCCACCAACCACACCACACAGGCGCAGCCAACAGACAAGAAGATGCCCACACACTAGGAGCATGCTGCCCCAGACACCCAACAACGCAACAAACCCAAGCACTCCCCACCACACCACACAAAAGCTGTGCGACAAACAAACGATGACCCGGCAATGATCTCCACCCGGATTCAACACGCAGACTACGCAAACCCCCACCCACCACAACACAGTGACAGGCAGGCAAGAAAGGCCTGCAACCAAAAAGCTCCTTAGAAAGGAGGTGATCCAGCCGCACCTTCCGGTACGGCTACCTTGTTACGACTTCGTCCCAATCGCCGATCCCACCTTCGACAGCTCCCTAACGAGTTTGGGCCACTGGCTTCGGGTGTTACCAACTTTCATGACGTGACGGGCGGTGTGTACAAGGCCCGGGAACGTATTCACCGCAGCATTGCTGATCTGCGATTACTAGCGACTCCGACTTCATGGAGTCGAGTTGCAGACTCCAATCCGAACTGAGACCGGCTTTAAGGGATTAGCTCCACCTCACGGCATCGCAACCCACTGTACCGACCATTGTAGCATGTGTGAAGCCCTGGACATAAGGGGCATGATGATTTGACGTCATCCCCACCTTCCTCCGAGTTAACCCCGGCAGTCTCTCGCGAGTCCCCACCATAACGTGCTGGCAACACAAGACAAGGGTTGCGCTCGTTGCGGGACTTAACCCAACATCTCACGACACGAGCTGACGACAACCATGCACCACCTGTATACAGACCACAAGGGACAACACATCTCTGTGCCAATCCTGCATATGTCAAGCCCAGGTAAGGTTCTTCGCGTTGCATCGAATTAATCCACATGCTCCGCCGCTTGTGCGGGCCCCCGTCAATTCCTTTGAGTTTTAGCCTTGCGGCCGTACTCCCCAGGCGGGGCGCTTAATGCGTTAGCTACGGCACAGAAGTCGTGGAAGACCCCCACACCTAGCGCCCACCGTTTACGGCATGGACTACCAGGGTATCTAATCCTGTTCGCTACCCATGCTTTCGCTCCTCAGCGTCAGTAACTGCCCAGAGACCTGCCTTCGCCATCGGTGTTCCTCCTGATATCTGCGCATTTCACCGCTACACCAGGAATTCCAGTCTCCCCTACAGCACTCAAGTTATGCCCGTATCGCCTGCACGCCCGGAGTTAAGCCCCGGAATTTCACAGACGACGCGACAAACCACCTACGAGCTCTTTACGCCCAGTAATTCCGGACAACGCTCGCACCCTACGTATTACCGCGGCTGCTGGCACGTAGTTAGCCGGTGCTTCTTCTGCAGGTACCGTCACAAAAGCTTCGTCCCTGCTGAAAGGAGTTTACAACCCGAAGGCCTTCATCCCCCACGCGGCGTCGCTGCATCAGGCTTGCGCCCATTGTGCAATATTCCCCACTGCTGCCTCCCGTAGGAGTCTGGGCCGTGTCTCAGTCCCAATGTGGCCGTCCACCCTCTCAGGCCGGCTACCCGTCGACGCCTTGGTAGGCCATTACCCCACCAACAAGCTGATAGGCCGCGGGCTCATCCTGCACCGAAAAACTTTCCACCACCGACACTAAACGATGGTCCTATCCGGTATTAGACCCAGTTTCCCAGGCTTATCCCGAAGTGCAGGGCAGATCACCCACGTGTTACTCACCCGTTCGCCACTCGAGTACCCTGCAAGCAGGGCCTTTCCGTTCGACTTGCATGTGTTAAGCACGCCGCCAGCGTTCGTCCTGAGCCAGGATCAAACTCTCCATAAAAGCATATCAGCCCTACAAAAAGCCTGAACATACTGGCAAACAAAAAAATATACTGAACTACTGACAAAAAATGTCAATCAACATCAACCCGCACCACGGGGGGTGGCACGAGCCGACAAACATCAACACCAACCAGCAGCACAATAAGAAAAGAACGATATTTAACAAGCAATCA